>NZ_JAPDOK010000002.1 GCF_026013415.1 Sphingomonas caeni | reverse complement strand
GCTTCACCCCAGGACCCGCACACACCGAGACCATGATGCGCAACCTCACCAACGCGCTCGTCGAAATCTGGGGCCGGCTGGAGCTGCGGCTGGCCGCCTAATGCGCTGGAGCAAGCTCCGGTCGCTGGTCATCGAGCGGTTCGCGGCGCCCCTGCAAGGGCGGCTCGACATCCATAGCACCCGCTATGGCAATTGTAGCTGCGGCCATGCCTGGCTGACGCTGGACGGCGCGGTGGTCGCCAATTTCTGCACCCGCGCGCACTATTTCGCGGACCATGTGCTGCCGCAGGGAAATCTGGATCTGATCTTCACGCCCGCCGACAACCCGATGTACCGCAAACAGCTCACCGTTTACGGCGAGCGCAGCCGGCAGCAGCTCTATCGCACGCTTTGGGATTTCGTTCACACCATCCCGATCGAGCAGGCGCTGGCGAGCGACGACATGCTGCTCCAGGCGCTGGCGATCGTCGATGCGCGCGTCGGCAAGCGCCGGCTTGCGCAGCTCGATCCCGACACGCTGCATCCGCTTTGCGCCTATCTCCTGCTGGTGCGGACCGGACGGGCAGACCTGTCTCCCGCCGAGTTCATCGCGCTTCGCCGGGAAGTGCTTCCGACCCGCGTCGCCGCCTGAGCCAGGCCTGAAGCGCGACCCGGTAAGCTTCTTGTTTACACCTGCCATGCAGAATTTCGGCGGCATGGGCGGCAAATTCGATACCAGTTCCGATGTGCTTCCGCGGCTCGTTTCCGAGATGGAAGCCTGTTCGCCAAAGCTCTGGGAACGCGGCGAGCTGGCGATCACCTCCGAAGGCGCGCGGCTGAGCTATACGCTGCGCAACGAAGGCCATCCCGATCGCGCCACGCTGACCCCCGAGCTGCGCAAGCTGATCGATGCGCTCTACGTGGCGATGCGCCGCGAGGGCGCACTCTGGACCGCCGCGCGAATCCGCTGGTGGATCGAAGGCGGGACGATCCGCTTCGACACCCACTTCACCCATGCCGATGCTCCCGCGCCGAAGAAGGGCTGGTGGGGCCGCTAGGCGCGGGTCAGCGTCGCGGCCCAGGCATAGCCGCGATAGAGCGGGGTGAAGTCGAGCTGCAGCCCCTCGGCCTCCGCGACGCGCCTGAGCACCGCGGGGAGCTCGCGGCGCGGGAAGACGTGGAAATCGTTGAGCGACTTGAAGTGGAAGCGCTTCGCCAGCGCGGGGAGCCGTTCGTACTGGCCGAAATCGACGATATGGAGTTGGCCGCCGGGGGCGAGACAGGCCGCGCCGCGCTCGATCGCTTCCTGCCAGGGCGGGATCATCGACAGCGTGTAGCTCATGAACACCCGGTCGAGCTGCGCCAGCCCGAACAACGCGTTGGTATCGAAGGCCCCCGCATCGCCCTGCGCCAGCGTGATCCGGCCGGCCAGCCCATGCCGCGCCACCGATTTGCGCGCGGTCTCTAGCATCGCCTCGCTGATGTCGAAGCCATGGAAGCGGGCATCGGGGTAGCGCTTCGCCGCGACGATCAGGTTGCGCGCGGTGCCGCACCCCACCTCCAGCACGCTGCCCCCCGGCGGCGGCGCGAGATCGCGGATCAGCCGGTCGCGGCCGAGCAGATAGAATTTGCGGGTGACATCATAGATGTGGCGATGGAACGCATAGGTCGCGTCCATCTCCCCCGCATTGCCCGAACTCATGCGGTTACTTCAGCGTCCAGAGATGCGTCGCGCCATAGACCGCCGAACGGTCGCGCTTCGTCCAGTCGTCGCGCAGCTCGGCGGACGCATAGTCCCACTTGCCCAGCACCGCGTCGGGAACATGCCCCGCGACGACATCGGGCACCGCGGCGGTGCGGTAGAGCACGCGCGCCCCGGGCTTGGCGGTGCGGGTGATCTCGGTCCACAGCGCTGTCAGTTGCTCGTCGGTCATCCAGTCCTGCGCATCGAGCAGGATGTAGCGGTCGAGCGAGGCATCGGGCATCGACGCCAGATAGAGCGTCATATTCTGATGCCGGATCTCGACGCGGTCGGCGCGCCCGCGCACCGCCTCGTAATTCTCGGGCTTGAGATAGGGGGGAAGCGGCGCGCCCTCCGCTTCGCCATAGCCGCGGCCGAACGCCTGCCACGCGAAATAATTGTCCTTGAGCTCGAAATCGCAGGCGAGCTTTTCGAGCCGGCTCTTGAGCGCCCCGGTGATGCCCTGCCGGTCGTCCGCCGCGAGCAGCTCATATTGCGCCGGCGGAATGCCGAGGCCGAACAGCATCGCCGGCTGCTCGACCGCCCAGCGCACGAACTTGCGATCGAAGAACTTGGCATAGGTCGCGTCGTAGATTTCGCGCTGCTCCTCGATCGTCTTCGCCTGGAGGATCTTGCTCGGATCGTCGCCATAGAGGCGCGCGACGAAATGGACGAAGCCGATCAGATTGCCGAGCAGCCCTTGCTTGTAGAAGCCGGTCTTGAAGCCCGAGATGCGGCGGCGCCCGAGCAGGTCGCGGCCCTCCCAATAGGCGCGGGTCACATCGTCGAGCACCGGGCGGACATGCACCTTGTATGCCTCGATATTCGCCGGCGTGTCGGCGCGAGCGAAGAAGCGGTGGAAGCTCGCATAATCGGGCAGGTGGATCGCCGCCTTCTGCTTGAGCTTGTTGAGCGCGATATGCGCGGTGTTGAGATCGACCGCGGTGATCTTCTTCGGGTTCGCGGTGAGGTACGACAGCACGTTGCACCCGCCCGAAGCGATGGTCACGACATGGCTGTCGGGCGTGATCTGCAGCGCCTCCATATCGACATCGGGATCTTCCCAGATCTGGGCATAGACCAGTCCGCGAAAGGCGAAGGAAAAGGCGCGTTCGAGCAGGCCCTGTTTGGTCATTTGCTCGTGGCGGTGAACCGCGTCGCGGACGGCGCCGTTCTTCGGCGCCTTGGCTGTCGGACCCATTATTGACTCCCGGAGGATACCCGCGCGGCGCAGCATGCGGCGCGCGGGTGGCCTAGTCACTTCATGTGACAATTCGGTGTCGCTTCTGGGACAGAAGGCCCCGCAAATCAATCCTTGGGAATCCCCCCGGCGAGCGGCCAATCGCTGTTGCCGACGCGCTTGAGATTCATCTCGAAGATGCGCCGCGGCGGCTGCCCACCCGCGACATAATCGCCCACCTCGGTCCAGGTCCCGTCCTTGAGCGTGGCGGTGTAGCGGATCACCGCATCGGGCCCGGCCTGCACTTCCCAGATATAGCCATTATCGGTCGGCGTGAGCGGGAAATCGCCGGCATGGCCCAGCGCGTAGGAATGGATCGTGTAGCGCTTGGTGCGCGGGTCATAGGAGATGATCCCGAACGCGTTGAAGCCCACCGAGCCGTCGGCCATATAGCCCTTGCCCTCGATCACGATCAGCGTGCCGCCCAGCATGGGGCCGATCCGCTCGGTCTGGGTGACCTTGTAGGGGCCGGAGCGGTTGAAGCCGCCGCCGGGGCCGCGCCACACGCCGTGCATCCAGCTCAGCCGCTTCATCGCCTGTTGCTGTTCGGCGATCGAGGCCTGGTCGGTGTCCTGCGCGCACGCAGGGGCGGCGGGGGCCGTCAGCGCCAGGGCGGCGAGGAACAGGAACCATTTCATGTCGTCTATCTCCCGGTGATTGCTCGGTCATTGCTCTCGGGGGCCGGGGATGGCAGCCTGTGCCCCATGTCCTCCGCCCGCAGCGCCTCGCTTGGCCCCAGCGCCCCGGCTTCCGGCAAGCGCGCTTTCGTGAAGCGCGCACTCGGCTTCGTGAAACGCGCGCCGGGCTTTCCGATGCTGTGGATCGGCGGGCTCACCGCAGCGGGAATCATGATCGTCACCGGCGGATTTGGCACGATCGCGATGCCGCTGGGGCAGCGCAGCCTGTTCTGGGCGCTGCTGATGGGGTGGAGCTGCATCAAGTGGCAGCTCTGGTTCGCCGCGACCGTGCGTAAGCATAGCGACTGGTTCTGGGCGGCGATGCTGGGGGCCATCATCCTGTGCCTGCCGCTGCCGCTCGAGATCCGCCTCTTCGTGCGGATGGTCGGGATCGAGGCCGAGGTGGGCGATCCGTTCGGAACCTGGGGCAGGGCGCTGGCGATCGGCGCGGTGGTGTTCGGGGCGATCCTGCTGATGCTGTTCGCCACCGGCCATTTGCGCTTTGGCCGGCGCAAGGCCCGTACGGCGCCCGCCGAGGGGCTGCTTGAGCGCGCGCGGGTGGCGGCGGAGACGCTCGCGGCGATCGAGGCCGAGGATCATTATTGCCGCGTCCGCCGCCGCGACGGCAGCGACGCGCTGATCCATTACCGCTTCGGCGACGCGCTGGCCGAGGTGACCGGGTTCGACGGCCAGCAGGTCCATCGTGGCGCATGGATTGCGCAAGGCGCGGTTGCCGGGGCAGTAAGGGAAGGACGGCGCTGGCACTTGCTGCTCGGCGACGGAACGAAAGTGGCGGTCAGCGCCACGCATCTGCCACAGGTTCGCGCCCGGGGCTGGTTGAGGGGACGATGATGACCGAGGGTGTCGTGAAGTGGTTCAACGCCGAAAAAGGCTATGGCTTCATCATGCGTGAGGGCGGGACCGACCTGTTCGTCCACCACAGCGCGATCCAGGGTGAAGGCTATAAGACGCTCGAAGAGGGCGAGGCCGTCACGTTCGAGATCGTTCAGGGTCCCAAGGGCGACCAGGCGGCGGACGTCCACAGGGCCTGAACGCCCGCCGCCGCTTGGTGCGGCGTCAATCCACCGCGTTCTCGATCGCGTCGCCGACCTTTTCGGCGCGGTTACCAACATCGTCGGCGGCGTTGGAGAGGGTGTTGCCCGCGCTGTCCGCGGCGTTGCCGATCGTGTCGCCGGTCTCGTCGGCAAGGTTGCCGAGCGCGTCGGTGGTGACGTCCGCGGCGTTTTCGAGCTCGTTCGCGGTCTTGCTTGAGCAGGCCGCGGCGCCGAGCACCAGGGGAAGGGCGAGAAGAAGCGTGACTTTGCGCATATCGGTCTCCAAATCACTGGTCAGCGCGTCCCTCCGGGGCTAGGAGCGCGGCCATGCCATACCGCATCGCCATCGCCTCGGATCACGCCGCCTTCGCCATGAAGGCCGAACTCGCCGATTGGTTGCGTGAACAGGGAAATGAAGTGTTCGATCTGGGCACCAGCGGGCCCGAAAGCGTCGATTATCCCGATTATGGCTATCTCGTCGGCCATGCGGTCGCGAGCGCCAAGGCCGAGTTCGGCGTGGCGCTGTGCGGATCGGGGATCGGCATCTCGATCGCGGTCAACCGCGTGCCGCTGGCGCGCTGCGCGCTGGTGTCGGAGCCTTTCTCCGCCCGGCTGGCGCGCAACCATAACGACGCGAACGTCATCGCGCTCGGCGCCCGGCTGATCGGGATCGAGATGGCCAAGGCGTGCGTGATGACCTTCATCAATTCGAGCTTCGACGGCGGGCGTCACGCCAATCGCGTCGACAAGCTCAGCCACCCCGAGAGGAGCAAGCCTTGAGCACCCATCCCGCGATGCTGGCCGGGGTCCAGCCCGATGGCTTCTTCACGCGCAGCCTCGCCGATGCCGATCCGGCGGTGTTCGCCGGCGTCCAGCACGAGCTGAAGCGCGAGCAGCATCAGATCGAGCTGATCGCGTCCGAGAATATCGTCTCGAAGGCGGTGCTCGAGGCGCAGGGCTCGGTCTTCACCAACAAATATGCCGAGGGCTATCCGGGCAAGCGCTATTATCAGGGCTGCCACCCGTCGGACGAGGTCGAGCAGCTCGCGATCGACCGCGCGAAGCAGCTGTTCGGCTGCGGCTTCGCCAACGTGCAGCCGCATTCGGGCGCGCAGGCGAACGGCGCGGTGATGCTGGCGCTCACCCGGCCGGGCGATACGATCATGGGGCTCAGCCTCGATTCGGGCGGGCACCTCACCCACGGCGCCAAGGCCGCGATGAGCGGCAAATGGTTCAACGCGATCCAATATGGCGTGACCCCCGACACCCATCTGATCGACTATGACGAGGTTGAGCGGCTGGCGAAGGAGCATCAGCCCAAACTCATCATCACCGGCGGCAGCGCCTATCCGCGCCATATCGACTTCGCCCGCTTCCGCGCGATCGCGGACGAGGTCGGCGCCTTCTTCATGGTCGACATGGCGCATTTCGCTGGGCTGGTCGCGGGCGGGGTGCACCCCACCCCGTTCGGCCACGCGCATGTCGTCACCACCACCACCCACAAGACGCTACGGGGACCGCGCGGCGGCGCGGTGTTCACCAATGACGAGGGCATCGCCAAGAAGATCAACTCGGCGGTGTTCCCCGGGCTTCAGGGCGGCCCGCTGATGCACGTCATCGCCGCCAAGGCGGTCGCGTTCGGCGAGGCGCTCCAGCCCGATTTCCGCGCCTATGCCGCGGCGATCGTCGAGAATGCCAAGGTGCTGGCCGCCACGCTCAAGGAGCGCGGCGCGGCGGTCGTCTCGGGCGGCACCGACACGCATCTCGCGCTGATCGACCTGACCCCGCTGGGCGTCACCGGCAAGGATGCCGACGAGGCGCTCGAGCGCGCCGCGATCACCTGCAACAAGAACGGCATTCCCAACGATCCGCTGCCCCCGGTCAAGACCAGCGGCATCCGCGTCGGCAGCCCCGCGGGCACCACGCGCGGCTTCGGCCCCGCCGAGTTCCGCGAGATCGGCCATATGGTCGCCGACGTGCTCGATGGCCTCGCGAAAAATGGTGAACAGGGCGACGGCCAGATCGAAGCCAATGTCCGCGAGCGCGTTCGTGCGCTATGTGAGCGTTTCCCGATCTATCCGGAGCTCTGACATGTCCTCGACCGACGACGCCATCGCAGCCGCCCGCGCCACCATCGACCGCTCGCGCGCCACCCCCGCCGGCAAGACGCTCGGCGATACGATGCTCACCGGCGCCGCGATCGGCGCGGTGGTCTCGCTGCCGCTCGCCGGCGTCGGTCTGGTGACCGGCGCGGTGGTCGGCGCGGGCGTCGCGGCGCTCACGAAGGACTGAGTTTTGCGCTGTCCTTTCTGCGGAAACGAAGACTCACAGGTTAAGGACAGCCGGCCCACCGAGGACGGCGCGGCGATCCGGCGGCGGCGCCAGTGCGAGGCGTGCGCGGCGCGCTTCACCACGTTCGAACGCATCCAGCTGCGCGACCTCACGGTCCTCAAGAGCGAGGACCGGCGTGAGCCGTTCGAGCGCGACAAGCTGGTCCGCTCGGTCTCGATCGCCGCGCGCAAGCGGCCGGTGACGCCGATCCAGATCGAGAAGCTCGTCTCGGGCATCCAGCGCCAGCTCGAGACGATGGGCGAGAGCGAAATCCCCTCGCAGCGGATCGGCGAGATGGTGATGGAGGGGCTCAAGGGCCTCGATCCGGTCGCCTATATCCGCTTCGCCAGCGTCTATAAGGATTTCCGCGAGGCCAAGGATTTCGAGGAATTCGCAGGCAATGTGAGCGAGGCGGCGCGGGAGTGACGCCCGTCATCGTCCTCGTCCGCCCGCAATTGGGCGAGAATATCGGCAAGGCGGCACGGGCGATGCTCAATTTCGGGCTGACCGAATTGCGCCTCGTGTCCCCGCGCGACGGCTGGCCCAATCCCAGCGCGGGTCCCGCGGCGAGCGGGGCGGATGTGGTGCTGGAGCGGGCGACCCTGTTCGAGACCGTCGCCGAAGCGGTTGCCGATTGCGCCAATGTCTATGCGACCACCGTCCGCAAGCGCGGTGTGACCAAGCCGGTCGCGACGCCCGAGGCGGCCGCGCGCGAGATCCACGCCGCGCCCGGCCGCTCGGCGATCCTGTTCGGGCCCGAGCGGTCGGGGCTCGAATCGGAAGATGTGGCGCTCGCCCGCACCATCGTGACCGTGCCGATCAACCCGGAGTTCGGATCATTGAACCTCGCCCAAGCGGTGATCCTGGTCGCCTATGAGTGGTCGAAGCATGTCGATCTGGTCCAGCCGACCGAGGAAATCCTCGATCCGCCCGCGCCGCAGGAGGAGCTCGAATCGATGATCGGGCATCTCGACCGGCTACTCGAGACGAACGGCTATTATTACCCCGTCAACCGCATCGCCACGACCAAGCGGACCGTGCGGACGATGCTGACCAAGCCGGGCTGGACCAGCCAGGAATTGCGCACGATGCGCGGCATCCTGTCCGCGCTCGAAGGCAAGAAACAGCCTAAACCCTGACCCGGTCGAACACCTCGAATTCGTAGGCGATCGAAGCTTCGACCAGCTGGTCCCACAATGCCCCGATCGGTTCCTCAGGGATGCCCGCCGCGCGCGCGGCGGCCCTGGCGTTGGCGATCACCGCCGCCTTGCGGGCCTCGTCGCGGACATGGGCGCGATCGGGCTTGATGCGCGCCGCCGCCTCCATATAGCCGAAGCGGCGCGCCAGCAGCGCGATCAGCGCGCGGTCTACGGCGTCCACCCCGGCACGGACTTCGGCCATCGTCTCGCAGGCCGGAGGATCGATCGTTTCTTCCATGGGGGCGCCCTAGGGCGCAGGCGCGATTCCCGCAACGGGCGCAAGAAAATGCTTGAGTTCGCGAAGCTTCTCGCGATGGTGAAGCCATTCGATTCTGTTCCGGGGATTTCCTTTGACGCGTATGCTTTTCCTTCCGCTGGCGCTCGCCCTCGCCGCAGGCGCCGCTCCCGCCATCGCTCAGCAGCAGACCACGCCTTCGGCCTCGACCGAGGAGAATGGCGGCGCGGCGAAGCCGGCGCCCGCTCCGGCCAAGGCGCCCAAGATCTGCCGCGAGGTGGAGAGCGTCAATTCGCGCATGTCGCGCACCGCCTGCCGCACCCAGGCGGAATGGGACGATCTCGACGCGCGCAAGGTGCGCCACCGCGAAGACCATTGAGGCTTCCGACAGCCGGGCATGGGCGCCGCGCGATGCCGTCCCGCGGCGCCCATGCCCGTGCGGTTGATTGCATCCATATTCGCGCTAAGCTGCGCCGGCGACAAGGCGAAGGGGCGGCGATGATGATCATGATCGCATTGATGCTGTCGGTGCAGGACGCGCCAGCGCCCAAGGCGGCGCCCGCGCGCGACCCCAACAAGATCAGCTGCATCAACCAGCTCAAGACGGGCTCGCGCACCAATTTCGTCCAGATCTGCCACAGCCAGGCGGAGTGGGACCTGCTGCGCACCGAGAATCGCCGCGTCGTCGAGCGCGGCCAGGCCAATCGCGGCATGAGGGACCCAACCGGCCAATAGGAGCGCCGCCATGTTTCCGGTCAGCTTGCTGCTCCTCGCCGCCCCGCCCCAGGACGGACCGCCCCCCGTGGCCAAGCCCGTGCGCGATCCCAACCGGGTGACCTGCGTCAACCGGGTCAAGACCGGATCGCGCACCAATTTCGAGCAGATCTGCCACAGCCAGGCAGAATGGGATCTGCTCAAGCGCGAGAATCGCAGCGTCGTCGAGCGCGGGCAGCAACAGCAGAACCGGATGGACCGCGACCCGCCCGGCACCCGCAATTGACTTCGCACCCCGACAGGTCTTGATTGCTTTTTCGCATCGCGAAGGAGCCAGATCCATGTTGATCACCAGCCTGATCCTGCTGACCGCGTCCGTTCAAGACCCCGACGCGGCCCCGGCCAAGCCCGCACCCGACCCTGCCGAGGTCGTCTGCGTCAGCCGGGTCCAGACCGGATCGCGCACCGCTATCGAGCAGACCTGCCACAGCCGCGCCGAATGGGCCGCGCTGCGCCGCGATCGCAACGCCAATCGCGACCCCGACCGGCCGAGCCTCTATTATCCGTCCGGCCGGGGTAGTTAAGCCGCGCCAGCCGCCAGGCGCGTCGGCACCCGCAATTGACTTTCCGCGGCGCGGCGTCTAGGCGCGCGCCTTCGCAATGGCCCCGCACCCCGGTGAAGCGGTGGCCCTGACGCGCGTGCGCGGCAGGCGATGACCGGGAACAACATCTGCCTTCCCCGAAAAGTGGGAACCGGTTTTCGGATCAGGAAGGCAGACAAACGTCGTTAGTCAATTGCAAGGATTACAAAATGTCGAAGCGCAGCAGCGCCAAGCACAAGCTCGACCGGCGGATGGGCGAGAATATCTGGGGTCGCCCGAAGAGCCCGGTCAACAAGCGTGAATATGGTCCCGGCCAGCACGGCCAGCGCCGCAAGGGCAAGATGTCGGACTTCGGCATCCAGCTGCGCGCCAAGCAGAAGCTCAAGGGCTATTACGGCGACATCACCGAGAAGCAGTTCAAGAAGGCGTATGAGGATGCGTCGCGGATGAAGGGCGACACCGGCCAGAACCTGATCGGCCTGCTCGAGATGCGCCTCGACATGATCGTTTATCGCGCCAAGTTCGCGCCGACGATCTTCGCCGCGCGCCAGCTGGTCAATCACGGCCATGTCCGCGTCAATGGCGACAAGTGCAACATCGGTTCGCGCCGCATCAAGCCCGGCGAGGAAGTGTCGCTGAGCCCCAAGGCGCAGGAAATGGCGCTGGTGATGGAGGCGCAGAGCCTCGCCGAGCGCGACATCCCCGAATATGTGGCACCCGACGGCGCGTCGAAGATCACCTTCACGCGGATCCCGACCCTCGACGAAGTGCCCTATCCGGTGAAGATGGAACCGAACCTGGTTGTCGAATTCTATTCGCGCTGATCCCAGGGGTTTTCGGTGCAGAGACATAAAGGCGGTCCTTCGGGGCCGCCTTTTTGCTATGGCGCCGGCATGACCGCCGAAGCCAGACCCATCGACGCCCGATCCATCGCCGGCGAGATGCTGGGCCGCTGCGGCACGGCTAGGGTCCGGGACCCTAGCGGCGCACAGGGCTCGTGCCGTCCCAGCATGTGAAAGTTGACACTAGCTTCACACTATCGCGCATGTTTTGCGTTGCGCGGTTCCCGGGGGGGAAAGGCCTGGTTCACCGGGTGCGGATCGAAAGGGTCAAAGAGCGGCCGGAGCGCTGCGCGAGCCAAGCAGGCGAAATCCTACATTGCAAGGGCTTGGGGTCCGATGCGCTGAAGCCAAAGCGAATGGCGTATGGACCCTAGGTCGCCTCCCGGATCAGGCGGCGCAGGATCCAGGGGACCAGCAACGCCGCGATCAGGATCGCGCCGATCAGCAAGGGCAGGCCGAGCAGGAGCATCAGCGTGGCCCAGCCGCCGGTGCCGATCATCTGCGCGGGGAGCGCGACGGTGAACAGATTGCCGGTCGCGAGCGCGATCCAGCCGGCCCCGGCGCGCGCCCATCCGCAGCGTTCGGGGCCCCTCAGCCGCCACAGTCCGGCGACCCAGGCCGCCGCGATCGCCGCGAGGATCAGCGCGGTGACCGCTTTCGCATCGGTGGTCCATTCGCCCCCCAGCGCGGTCACGAAGCCATAGACCCCCACCGCCCCCGTCATCGCCCAGGCGAGCGCGAACGGCCGGATCGTCGCGCCCAGCACCCCCGCCGGATCGAAGCGCGAGCCCGGCGCCGCGCGCCAGGCCCCGAGCCACAGGAACCCGCCCGGCCCGAGCAGCAGCGCCAGCACCGGCAGGCCCATGGCGAGCGCGACGATGTTCGCCAGCGGCGCGCCGTTCCGCAGCGCGTCGCTGACCGGCAACCAGAGCATGTACAGCCCGAACGCGATCGGCGCGGAGGCCAGCATCCCGATCGGGATCGGCCACAAGGTCGCCTCCCCTCCCGCCGGGCGCCCAAGCATCGACCGCAGGCCCGGCGCGACCGCGATCAGCGTCCAGGCGACCGCGATCAGCATCCAGACCAGATCGTTCGCGCGCCGCGCGGCGGTGTCGGTGCACGAAACATGCGGGAGGCTCGCCGTACGATACGCCATCAGCAGCCCGTCGAGTGCGCCGAACGCGACATAAGCGAGCAGGAGCCCGCCCAGCGCCGCGCCGAACTCGGGCCCGGTCGGCGCGCGCCGCTCGGTGACGATATCGGCGAGCGACGGCCGCAGCTGGAGCGCGATCGCGGCGCCCACCAACAGCACCGCGGCGACGGCGAGCAGCGCCAGCGCGTCCTGGCGCCAGCTGATCAGGAACAGGAGCAGGCCGACGCCAGCCATGCCGAGCTTGTTCATTCGCCCTCCCGGTGCCCTGCGGACGCGAGCCTGGCCCGCTGATATTACCGCACGCCCAGCTTCGACCGCGCGAAACGGATGAAGGTCGGCCAATTGTCGTGATTATTGTGCCCGCCCTGATGCTGGCGGAAGCCGATCGTCCCCTCGATCACCGGGGTGAGCACGGGCGGGAATTCGCGGGTGCCGAGGCCCGGCTTGCCGAGCAGCTCCCAGACCGGAGCCGCCGCCCGCGCGGCGAGGAAGCTGCCCTTGGGATCGACCCAGCCGTCCCCGGTCTCGACCGTGCCGGCGCCGATGAAGATCGGGCGCGGGGCGACCAGCGCGATCAGCTGGTGCGAATCGACCGGCAGGTCGGCCTCGCTGAGCTTGGCGCAATATTTGAGGAAATTGCCCGCGAACCAGTGATATTCGCCGCCTGCGCACAAATTGCCCATCCGTTCGCCGAAATTGCGGCGATAGAGCGCGGCGCCGCCCGCCCCCGACGATCCGATAAAGCCGATCGCGAAGCGCTGGTCATAGGCCATCGTCACCAGCGCCGCCTTGCCGTAGCGCGACAGGCCCTCGATCCCGATCCGCCGGGCATCGATCCGGGGATCCTTCGCCAGCGCGTCGAACGCGCGCGCGGCACCCCAGGCCCAAGCGCGCAGCACGCCCCAATCCTCGGGACTCCGCAGCTTGCCCCTGAGTGAGATGCCGATCACCCCGTCGTCGAGCCCTCCGCCATTATCGGCCTGGATCGAATTGGCGACCACCACGCCATAGCCGAAGCCACCCGCCAGCAGCTGCTCGGGAGCGGCCGGGCCGGGCTCGGGCGGGCGCGGCGGTCCCGGGAAGCGGAAGCCCTCCGGGAAGCCGAAGGAGAGGATCAGCGGGACCTTGCCCCTGGCACCCGCGGGGACCGTGTAGCGCAGCTGGATCACCGCCTTCGCCTGCGGCCAGGCGCGGTTGTCGGCAGTGCCTTCGTACCAGCGCTTGATCACGGGCATGCCCGCCTCGCTGGCGCGCTCCTCCTTGACCAGCTTCCAGCGGATGACGGGCGCGGTCGCGGGAACGCGGCCATAGATTTCGCGGTCGAACGCCTCGACAATCTCCGGCCGCCGCACGCGCCACCACATGCGCGGGCTGGTGACCCTGTCGCCGGTCGCCACGAAAAGCAGGCCCGGCAGCTCGGCGTCGCCGGCCTTGGCTTCGTCGTAATTGGCGGCGTTGGGCGCCTGGCGGTTGAAGCCGTCGGCGCCGGGGCGCAGGCTCGATGCGGGGATGCCGAGCCGGTCGAGCATCGCCTGCCGGTCGGCATTGGCCTTGGTATAATCGGGCTGCTGCGCCAGCGCGGACCCCGCGCCAAGCATCAGAATCGCCGCGCATACAGCAGCCGCAACCCGCATCCCCGCCTCCCATGTTATCGCTACCATCATGGCACCGGCACGGGAGGCGCGCAACGTCACATATGGAGCGCCGACCTGAGGAACACGTCGCTCTGATCGAGCATCTGCGCGCGGACATTGCCGTCGACGAGCTGGTGGTCGAGCCCCGGGAAGATGCGCAGCTCGACGCGCTTGCCCGCGGCGCGCAGCTCGCGCTCCATCGCGCGCGGCTGGTTGATGTTGACGTTGAGATCGAGATCGCCCTGGAACATCAGCACCGGCGCGGTGATCCGCTTCGCATTCTGCGCGGGCGAGCCCTCCTGGACATGCGGCCCCGATCCGATGAAGTCGCGGACGATGCCGGCATCGGCATAGTCGCTGGCATCGCTCTTGAGCAGGCCGAGATCGGTGACCGGCGCGATCGCAACGACCGCCTTGAACAGGGTCGGATCGAGCACCGCCGATTGCAGCGCGGCATAGCCGCCATAGGACCAGCCGACGATCGCGATCCTGTTCGGATCGGCGATGCCCTGCTCGATCAGCCAGCGGCCGCCGTCATTGACGTCGCCGATCGCGAGCCGCCACGATTTGAAGCCATTCTCGACGAACCAGCTGTCGCCATAGCCCGTCGAGCCCCGGAAATTGGGCTGGAGCACCGCATAACCGCGCGCGGCGAAGAATTGCGCGAGCCAATCGAACCCCCATTCGTCGCGCGCGCCGGGTCCGCCATGCGGCATCACGATGGTGGGCAGCTTCTTGCCCGTCGAGCCGGGCGGCAATGTCAGATAGGCGGGAACCTCCGCACCGTCCGCCGCCTTGTAGGTGACCGGCTTGACCTCGGCGAGCGTCATCCCCTCGAGCGACGGGCGCGACAGCATGATCTCCATCAGCTTGCGCGCCTTGCGGTCGAACACATAATAGCGGCCCGGATCGACGTCGCTGCCCGCCCAGAGCAGCAGCCTATTCTCGTCGGCGCTGGCGTCGATGACCTGGACCAAAGGCAGCCCGGGGAGCGCCTTGCTGAGCGAGGTCGCGATCGCCTTGAACGCGGGATCGAAGATCACCGACTGGCGCCGGTCGGTCGCGAAGCTGACGCCGACCACGCGCCGGTGCCGCCCGACCCGGACCAGCCCGTCGACATCGACCCGGTCATGGCGATAGACGAGCGCCTTGGTGCCCGATCCGTCGAGCGCGATCTTGAACAGCGCATAGCGCCCCTCGGCCTTTTCCAGGCCATAGGCGACGTTGAGGTCGCGATCGACCGCGAGCGGCGTGAAGCCGGTATTGGTCTTTTCATTGACGATGCTCAGCAGCTTCCATTCGCGGCTGTCCGGCGTGCGGTAGAAATAGCGCGTCTCGCCGGTGAGATAGTAATTGCGCTCGCGCATACTCGCCATGACGCGGATCGTGCCGTGGCCGTCGGTCAGATAATAGCCGGCCTCGAGCACCGGCTGTTCGACGGTCGACCGCCTGAGCGTGCGCGTATCGACGCGGTCGACGCCATAGCCCTGGCGCTCATCGGCGGTGTGGCTACCGATCGTGCGTTCGGGGATGAACCAGCGGCTCATCAGGATGTCGCCATCCGATTCGGGCAGCCAGTCGATGATGTTGCCGCCGCCATAGGCGAAGCCGAGCGCGCGCGAGCTTTCGGGGGCCGAGAGCATCTTGATGCCGGTCCCGTCGGTGCCGATCGAGATGAGGCGCGTGATGCTCGACAGTTCGGGCGAAGCGTTGATGATATAGACCTGGCACACCGCGCGCTGGAGCGCCGACCAGCGGCACCAGGTCAGCCGTTCGGGCTTGCCGTCGGACGAGATCACTTCCTTGGGAACCGCACCCTCGTCGCCGACCGTGGCGACATAGGCGACGGTGCTGGGGCCGGGCCCGGGCGCGAGGAAGATCACCCGGTTGCCGTCGGGCGAGAGGCTGATCTGTTCGACCCCCTCGCGCTCGCCGAAGCGCTTGGCGAGATCACTCTGCGCCCAGGCGGTTCCCCCCGCAGCCAGCGCGAGCGCCGCCGCCGCGGCAAGCGCCGCAATCTGCCTCAGCATTTCCCCATCCCTCTGGATTGATTTGCCCCTTGGCGATGTTGCTTGAGAGCGGGCCCGTGCGCAATGCCAATTCGGTCCCGCTTGCGGGCGCGCGGGTGCGCTGCCAATGTCGCGCCATTCGCCCAGCGATCCCAAGGAGTTTCCATGCGCGCATTGATGTTCGCCGCCCTGCTGCTGCCGCTCGCAGCGTGCGGCAAGGGGCCGGCCGCCGGCCCGGTGAAGACCGACATCTCGGTCGACACGCTCAAGCAGGTGACCGAGAAGCTCTCCTCCGACGAATTCGAGGGCCGCGCCCCCGCGACCCCTGGCGAGGAGAAGACCGTCGCCTATCTGATCGAGCGGATGAAGGCGGCGGGGCTCCAGCCGGGCAATCATGGCAGCTGGGTGCAGGATGTGCCGTTGGTCGAGCTGACCGCGAAGAATGTCACCCCGCTCAACATCACCGGCGGCAAGGACCGGATCAGCCTCAACTACCGCACCGACATGGTGATCGGCACCTATCAGGTGACCCCCAAGATCGAGCTGAAGGACAGCGAGATCGTCTTCGTCGGCTATGGCATCACCGCGCCCGAAAAGGGCTGGGACGACTATGCCGGCGTCGACGTCAAGGGGAAGACCGTCCTCATCCTGATCAACGATCCCGATTGGGAGACCAAGGAGCTGACCGGCGATTTCGGCGGCCGGGCGATGACCTATTATGGCCGCTGGACCTACAAATATGAGGAAGCCGCGCGCCACGGCGCCGCCGCCGCGCTCATCATCCATAACGAAGAGCCCGCCGCCTATGGCTGGGGCGTCGTCCAGTCGAGCTGGACCGGGCCGCAGCTCGAGCCCGACGCCAAGGGCGACCATATGGACCAGTCCAAGGCGATCGGATGGGTGCAGAAGGCGGCGGCGCAGATGATCTTCGCCGATGCGGGCAAGGACTATATCCAGCTGGTCGATGCCGCGAAGCACAAGGGCTTCAAGGCGGTGCAGCTCGGCGTGAAGGCCAATGTCTCCTGGGATAACGACATTCGCCGCCAGGCCTCGAAGAATGTCATCGGCATCCTGCCGGGCAGCGAGAAGAAGGACGAATATGTCCTTTATTCGGCGCATTGGGATCATCTGGGCCGCTGCGACGCGGTCAATGGCGACGATATCTGCAACGGCGCGCTCGACAACGCCTCGGGCTCGGCGGCGCTGATCGCGCTGGCCGAGGCGCAGGCGAAGAAGGGCCCCGCCAAGCGCAGCATGGTGTTCCTCGCGGTCACCGCCGAGGAATCGGGGCTGCTCGGCTCCAAATATTATGCCGAGAACCCGGTCTATCCGCTCGCCCAGACCGTGGGCGGGGTGAATATGGACGGGCTCAACCTGGTCGGCCGCGCCAAGGACTTCGTGTTCATCGGCGCGGGCAAGTCCGAACTCGAGGACCTGATGAAGCCGCTGGTCGCGGCGCAGGGCCGCACCATCTCGCTCGAGCCGAACCCGGAGAAGGGCTATTATTACCGCTCCGACCATTTCAGCTTCGCGCGGCTGGGCGTGCCGATGTTCGACGGCGAGAGCGGCGAGGATCTGGTGACGGGTGGCAGGGAAGCCGGCCACAAGGCGTCCGAAGACTATGTCACCAACCGCTACCACAAGCCGCAGGATCAATATGATCCGAAGTGGGATTGGTCCGGCGCGCTGGAGGACCTCCAGCTCTATTTCCTGCTCGGCCGCCAGCTTGCCGACGGGGACATGTGGCCCAATTGGTACAAGGACGCCGAGTTCCGCGGCATCCGCGACAAGAGCCGAGCCGGGAAGTGAACCTATCGCCTCTCCCCTTTACCGGGGAGGGGCTATAGGGAGGGCCGAATGGACAAGGTGATCCCGCCCCCGCCCCGCGCCGAATGGGAACCGCACGAAGCGGTGTGGATCGGCTTTCCGAGCCATCCCGAGCTGTGGGAGGATCTGGCCGATGCACGCGCCGAGGTCGCCGCGTTCGCGCGCGCGGTGCATTGCGACGGCCGCGGCGAGAAGGTGATCCTGGTCTGCGCCGACGACGAGGCGGCCGCGGCGGCGAAGAAACTGCTCCATGCGAACGAGGCGCGGATCGTCGTCGAGCCGTTCGGCGATATCTGGCTGCGCGATACCGGGGCGATCATCGGCCGGACGCAGGACGGCCACCGCATCGCCAATATCTTCGCCTTCAACGGCTGGGGCGGGAAATATGACTATGAGGGCGATGACGATGCCGGCATCCGCCTCGCCCGCCGCCAGCATTTCCATGTCGAGGAGCATGACTGGGTGCTCGAGGGCGGCGCGATCGACGGCGACGGCACGGGGCTCGCCGTCACCACCGAGCAATGCCTGCTCAACCGCAACCGCAATCCGGGGATGAGCCGCTTCGAGGTGCAGCAGCGGCTCTACGAGGATCTCGGCTATACGCGGATCGTGTGGCTGGGGAACGGGCTGGTCAACGATCATACCGACGGCCATGTCGACAATCTCGCCCGCTTCGTGGCGCCGGGGGTGCTGTGCGTGCCCGAACCCGCCGACAACGACCCGAACTGGCTGGTCTATGTCGAGGCCGTGACCGCGGCCAAGGCAAATGGGCTCGAGGTCGTCCGCATCCCCTCCCCCGGCCGCGTGCTCGACCGCGACGAGCAGGTGGTGCCGGCCAGCTATATGAACTTCTATATCGGCAATGCCGCGGTGGTGGTGCCGCTCTATGGCCAGGCGAACGACGACGAAGCGCTCGCGGCGATCGCCGCGCTCTTCCCGGGCCGCGAGGTGACGGGCATCCGCGCCGATGCGATCCTGACCGGCGGCGGCAGCTTCCACTGCATCAGCCAGCAGATTCCGGCCTGAGGGTGGCGCGCTTGACCGGCCTGATTGTCCTGGGTCTTGCCGTTGCGATCTTTGTTGCTGTGTTTGTCTTATCAAGTCGGCCCGGCGCCGCAATTGCCTGGGATCGAGACAAGGTCGGAATTCCGCGAGTGATGACGCCTGTCGAAGTCCGGCTCGACGACTTGCCCGCCATCGTTGAAGCACTATCCCGCGGATCATCAAAAACTCGATTTGCCGCACTGACCTTCGGCACGCCGGACCGGCCGTCCAATGACGATGCGTTGAACCTCAATCTGACTGTCGAGAACGGCAAGGTGGGATTTGACTGGGTTCTCTTGGGGCCGCGAAACATTGAGGACCAGGAGAAATTCAAGGCATTTGCGCGGGCGCGTGGCTCCGAGCCCGTCAGCCGTTCCATGAACGGCGTATCCTATCTCCGCGTCGAGCGAGCGGACCTAGTAAGATTCACGGCCAGCATTGTGACCGAGATGTACCACCTGCCGGCGACAGAACCGCTTTCGCTTTTCCATGAAGGCTTTGAGTGGCCGCAACGCTGAAGCGGCCCCACAGCTGCTTTCCACCTCCGCCTAGAACAGGAAGCGGAAGGCCCCGTAGAGCAGCAGCAGGACGCAGAGCACCGCGCCGCTGACGCGCTTGTTCCGGGTGAGGATCAGCACCAGCCCCAGGCTCACGAACACGAGCGGCGCGACCACCGCCTGCCAGCTGGTGAAGATATTGCCGAACAGGATCACCCGCGCGACGATCACCAGCAGATTGGCGGCGATCACGCCGATCATCACCTGCGCCTTGTGCCGCAGGAAATAGGTGTCGAGATCGGGCCATTCGGAGATGGCGACCGGGAAGACGAGCGACGCCGAGAGATAATAGACCGCCGCGATGACCGTCCCGTAGAGCAACGCCCCGAAGCTGGGCGGGATCGCGTCGCGCATGTCCCAGGCGTTCGACCAGAAGGTCACCAGATCGACGAGCAGCAGCATGCCGAGCAGCGGGGTCAGCCAGCCGAGCCGGATCGCCGTCCGCCCGCGCATCACCCGCGCGAACCCGCCCATGATCTCGGCGACCGAAAGCCCGAGCAGCAGCCCGAACAGCGAAAAGGCGAATTCGAAACTGCTCATGCACGCGACTAAGCCAAGGGGTGCGCGATAACGCAATCCGCATTACATGCGCGCGCATGACCCAGATCACAGTCGCCGCGCTCCAGCTTGCCTTCACCGACGATATCGACGCGAATATCGCGAACGTGTCCGAACTCGTCCGGGAGGCGGCGGGCAAGGGCGCGCAGGTGGCGCTGCCGCCCGAGCTGTTCGAGGGCGAATATTTCTGCCGCGTCGAGGATGAGGCCCTGTTCGCCAGGGCCAGGCCGGTGGGCGAGCACAAGGCGGTGCTGGCGATGCAGGCGCTCGCCGCCGAGCTGGGGATCGCCATCCCGACCAGCTTCTTCGAGCGCGACGGGCCGCACCATTACAACAGCCTCGCGATGATCGGACCGGATGGGAAGGTCGCGGGCGTCTATCGCAAGAGCCACATCCCGGACGGGCCCGGCTATGAAGAGAAATATTATTTCCGGCCCGGCAATACCGGCTTCAGGGTCTGGGATGGGCCCGGCGCGCCGCTGGGCGTCGGCATCTGCTGGGACCAATGGTATCCCGAAACCGCGCGCGCGATGATGCTGATGGGGGCGGAGATCCTCTTCTATCCCACCGCGATCGGCTCCGAGCCCTATGACGAGGGCCTCGACACGGCACGGCTGTGGCGCCGCGCGATGATCGGCCATGCGGTTTCGAATATCGTCCCCGTCGTGGCGGCCAACCGGATCGGCAGAGAAGGCGACCAGCGTTTCTACGGCACCAGCTTCATCGCCGACGAATGGGGCGATGTCGTCGCCGAGCTCGGCCGCGACGAGACCGGGGTGATCACCGCGACCCTCGATCTCGGCCGCGCCCGCCGCCACCGCGCCGGCTTCGGCTTCTTCCGCGACCGCCGGCCCGAGCTTTACGGTCGATTGGTAGAAGACGTTTGAAATCAGTGCCTTACCGGCGCTTGCAATGTAGGATTTCGCCTGCTTGACTCGGCGTGCCGGTCGCTCCGGCCGCTCTTTGAATCCGTCGATCTTCACGAAGCCAACAAAGGGCATCCGCCCGGCGACTGCGCGCCGAAAAACATGCGGACCAGTGTAACGCTAGTGTTACTTTCCGTTTCGCAATATCCGCGAGCGAAAGGCCGCGGCCAGTGTCAAGTTCGTGTCAACTTTCACATGCTGGGACGGCGCCGAATTGAATGGACCGGCGGCGGGCGCGCTCATAAACTAGGGCCAATTCATCGGGCGGGGGGACGGCATGCTGATTCTCGGTCTTGCGCTGGTGGCCGCAACGCTGCCGCAACAGGATTATACCGCCGGCTATGCCGAGGCGACCTGCGTCGTCCGCGAGACCAATTCCAATCACCTCGCCCGCAAGGCGGCGATCGAGACCTGCACCACCCGCCATGGCTGGAACGCCGAGGAAGCCAAGCTCGCGATCGAGATTGGCGACGATTTCGCACTGTTCCTGGACGAGCGCGCGGCCGCGCGGAGCAAGGGGCTCGACACACAGATTATCGACGATGCTTTCGCCACGCTGACTCAACAGGAATATGACCAGTTCCGCCGCACCGACATCGCCGATCCGGTGCCGCCGCGCATCATGGCGATGATGGGGCAGCGGATCAGCGACCCCGCGATCCTGCGGCTGGCGCACGATCTGTTCGCTCGCCAGGTCCGCTCGATGAACCGGATGACCGATTTCATCGACCTGCGCGCGCGGCGGCGCTAGGCCGATGCGTGTCCAGGGCGGCTGCCAGTGCGGCGCGATCCGCTACGAGGCCGAAGTCGATCCGGCAACCTCGGCCATCTGCCACTGCAGCGATTGCCAGAAGTTCAGCGGATCGGCCTGGCGCCCCATCGTGCGTGCGCGGGCGGCGGATTTCCGGCTGACCGGCGAGCCCCGTGTCTATGTGAAGACCGCCGAAAGCGGCACGAAACGCGGCCAGGCCTTCTGCCCCGACTGCGGCTCGTCGCTCTACGCCTTCACGCCGCCCGATCCGGAGATTGTGAGCCTGCGTCTCGGCAGCGTCGATCAGCGCGCCGAGCTGCCGCCGCAGCGCCAGATCTGGTGCGCTTCAGCCCTGCCCTGGGCGCTCGATATCAGCGGGCTTCCGGCTTCCCCAAAGCAATAGCGCGTTCGAACACCGCCTCGAACATCTCGTGCGTGAGCCGCCCGGTATTCTGGTTGAGCCGCGAGCAGTGATAGCTGTCGATCAGCACCGCGCCGGAGGGCGGGCGGTGTTCGGCGAGATGGGCGAAGCGGCATTTGGGAAGCTTGCCGCCGAGCACCTTGACCGCGGACTGATGCGCGATCTCGCCGAGCGCGACGAAGACGCGGGCGTTCGGCAGCGCGGCGATCTGGTTCGCTAGGAAGGGGCGGCAATTATGGATCTCGGCGGGGACCGGCTTGTTGCCCGGCGGCAGGCATTTCACAGCGTTGAGGATCAGCACGCCCCTGGGCTCGCCATCTTCCGCCAGACCGAGCCTGGCGAGCGTCGCGAACAGCAGGTCGCCCGAGGCGTCGCCGGTGAAGGCACGGCCCGTGCGGTTGGCGCCGGTCCTTCCGGGGGCGAGGCCGATCACGACGAGCCAGGCCTCGGGATCGCCGAGCGCGGGGACCGGCGCGTTCCACCAATCGGGCTGTTCGGCCCGGAGCGCCTCGCGCACCGCGACCAGCCGCGGGCAGAGCGGGCAGTCGCGTGGCGGTTCGAGACTTGGCGGGGACATGGCGTGGCGATAGGCGCTTGCCTGTGGGAATAACAAGCTACGCCATCGCGCTCGGATCGAACCGTCCCGGCCGCCACGGCCCGCCGCGGCGCGAGCTGATGGCGGCGCTGGCCGAGCTCGCCCCCGTCGCCGCCTCGCCGATCCTCGACACGCCCCCGCTCGGCCCCTCGATCCGCCGCTATGCCAATGCGGTCGCGATCATCGAGACCGATGAGGACCCGCCCGCCCTGCTCGCGCGGCTGAAGGGGATCGAGCGCGCCTTTGGCCGTCGCCCCGGCCGGCGCTGGGGGGCCCGCGTACTCGATCTCGATATCCTCCTCTGGTCCGAAGGGGCGTGGAGCGGGCCCGGTCTCACCATTCCGCATCCGCAGTTCCGCGGGCGCGGCTTCGTGCTTGATCCGCTGGTCCGCGTCGTGCCCGATTGGCGCGATCCGCTCAGCGGCCGAACCGTACGCCAATTGTGCGCGAGGCTGCGGGGGCGTTGACCCGCAAGCGCCCCCCGCCTAGGGCAGCCGCCTTGGTGAGGGCTCGTAGCTCAGTCGGTAGAGCAACGGACTTTTAATCTGTAGGTCCCGGGTTCGAATCCCGGCGAGCCCACCATTTTCGCTTGCGACCCCTGCGGGTTCGCGGCGTCTCTATTCGCCGCGAATCTCGGCCAGCTTGCGTTCCCAGGCGAGCGCATCCTTGACGATCCCGTCGAGATCGTCGCGCTTGGGGCGCCAGGGCAAAGTTTCGAGGATGCGGCGGTTGTCCGCGACCAGCTCGCCCGCATCACCCAGCCGGCGCTCGGCGTAGCGGCGTTCGATCTTGAGATTGGTCACCCGGTCGACCGCGTCGAGCACTTCGTTGACCGAATAGCCGCGGCCATAGCCGCAGTTGAGCGTGTGGCTCTCGCCCGGGCGCGCGATCAGCAGGCCGAGCGCGTCGACATGCGCCGCGGCGAGGTCGCTGACATGGATATAGTCGCGCACCCCGGTGCCGTCGGCGGTGTCGTAGTCGGTGCCGAAGACGGTCACATGGTCGCGCTTGCCGATCGCCGCCTCGACCGCGATCTTGATCAGGTGGGTGGCGCCCGCGGTCGACTGGCCGGTGCGGCCCTGCGGATCGGCGCCGGCGACGTTGAAATAGCGCAGCGCGCAATAGTTGAAGTCGTGCGCCGCCGCGACGTCGCGCAGCATCAGCTCGGTCATCAGCTTCGAGGTGCCGTAGGGGTTGATCGGCAGCTTGGGGCTGTCCTCCGAAACCGGGACGATTTCGGGCATGCCATAGGTCGCGGCGGTCGAGGAGAAGATGAAGTGCCTGACGCCCGACGCCACCGCGCTCCCGATCAGCGATCGGCTGGCGACGGTGTTGTTGCGGTAATATTTGAGCGGATCGGTGACCGACTCAGGCACGATGATCGAGCCAGCGAAATGCATCACCGCGATCACGCCATGGTCGCGCATCGCCCCGCGGACCAGGGCCTCGTCCTCGATCTCGCCCTGCACCAGGGTCGCGCGCGGATCGACGAGGAAGGGGAAGCCCGTCGAGAGATTGTCGACCACCACCACGCGGTGCCCCGCGTCGAGCAAGGCCAGCACCGCATGGCTCCCGATATAGCCCGCGCCGCCCGTGACCAGAACCGCACCGTCGCTCATTGCATTCCCCGCATTGTGGTTCGCGCGCTCAATCCTATCTTGGCGGCATAAGCAAGGAGTGAAGAATGGCGATCGAAACCGCGACGCTGGCTGGCGGGTGTTTCTGGTGCACCGAGGCGGTGTTCAACGATGTGATCGGGGTGGAGAAGGTCGAGAGCGGCTATATCGGCGGCCATACCGACAACCCGACCTACAAGCAGGTGTGCGGCGGCGATACCGGGCATGCCGAGGCGATCCGCATCCGGTTCGATGCCGACCAGATCAGCTATGGCGAGATGCTCGACGTTTTCCTCGCGACGCACGATCCGACCCAGTTGAATCGGCAGGGCAACGATGTAGGCACTCAGTATCGCTCGGCGATCTTCCCGCATTCACCCGAACAGGAAGCCGAGGCCAAGGCCGCGATCGCCCGCGCCCAGCCCGATTGGCCGAGCCCCATCGTCACCACAATCGAGCCCATGGCGACGTGGTGGCCCGCGGAGGATTATCACCAGCAATATTGGGACGGCGAGGGCCAAAGGAATCCCTATTGCCTCGCGGTGATCCCGCCCAAGATCAAGAAGCTGCGCAAGAGCTTCGCGAACAAGGCCAAGGGCGCGGTGGCTTAGTTTTAGATCCTCCCCCGGAGGGGAGGATTAGAGGATCAAACCTTCACCAGCTCCACCAGCACCACGTCATAGCTGCGCATCTGGACGGTCACTTCGCCGCGCCCATTGCGCTTTACGGTGAGCGGATTGGTGATCGGCCGGTCGGCGGTCATCTGGTTGAGCAAATCGACCTGGTCGGTCCGGATCAGCTGGGGCGAACCCATCTCGATGAAGCCGGTATAGGCGTCGTTGCTGCGGAAACCGGTGCGGCGGATCATCACCTTGTACTCGCCCGGCTCCAGCCCCGCGACGCTGATCGTCAGCTGGCCCTGGTCCGCCGCGGGCAGCACCTTGGTGTAATAGCTGCGGTTGCTCACCTTCTGGTCCGGGCTGGCATAGTGCCAGGCGAGCAGCTGGACCTTGCCGTCCTTGATCGCGGCGATGCTCTGCGCGTCGCCGGTGGCATATTCCTTGTCGCCCAGGCTGTTCAGATATTTGTACGCGAACCAGGCCGGCTTGCGGACGCTTTGGGGGTTCATCAGTCCGAAGCCGCCCTCGAACGGCGCGTTCTGCGGGCCGGGCTCCTCGAACAGGTCGCTGAAGGTCCAGTAGCTCATGCCCTGGGCCAGCCCCTCGGTCCGGTGCAATTTGTCGAGGATGAAGGCCGCGCTCAGATAGGAGTCGTGGATCGAATCGCGCGGGGAATAGCTCGTGCTCCATTCGGTGAAATAGAGCGGAATCCCCGGATAGGGTGACGCGTCGATCTCCTTGCGGACGCGCGCGACGTCGCCGACGATCGAATCGGGCGAGGAATCGAGCTTGTTGTCCTCCTTGCCGTTCGCGTCGAGGAAGCCGCCCTTGACGCCGTAAGTGTGCGTCGCGACGAAATCGACCGGCAGCTGGTTCGCATGCGCGAAGGCGAGGAAATCGGGCACCCAGGCCGCGCCCGCGGTCGCAGGGCCCCCGACGCGGAGCTGCGGATCGGCCGCCTTGAGGATGCGCGCGGTGCGGGCGTAGAGATCGAAATAGGCGGCCTTGTCCGCCTTTTCCCAGAAGCCCGCGAGATTGGGCTCGTTCCACACCTCGAAATACCAGCTGCGGACCTCGTCCAGCCCGCGCTTCTCGATCTCGTGGCGGATGAAGGCATCGACCAGCGCGTCCCATTTTTCGGGCTGGGGATGCGAGGTATTGCCCTTCCAGTAGAAGATCTGATTGTCCGACGTCTTCATCGCCCACGGCGTGAAGCCCAGCTCGACGAACGGCTTGAGCCCGAGCTTGAGCAGCTCGTCATAGAGGAGATCGATCTTGGTCCAGTCATAGACCGGCTTGCCATCGACCTCGGTATAGGTGCCGAGCACGTCGTGGAAGATCGCGTGGAAGCGGATGTAGCGGAAGCGCAGCTCCTTCTGGACGGTCGCGAGCTGCGCCAGGCTGTCCTGCCGGTAGAGCGTGCCGGGATAGTCCGACCCGATCGACAGGTCCGCCATCCGGTCGCGCGGCTTGGAAGGGCCGGCGAGGTCGATGCGGATCGACCGGTCCCTGGCCTCCGCCGCTCCGCCGAGCGCGGTGGTCAACAGCGCCAGTGCGCCAAGCCAAGTCTTTGCTCCCACGCATCCCCTCCCCAAATCGTTACGATCGAATTCTGAGGCGGGGATGCGCGCTTGGCAAGCGCTGTCAGGGCAGCTTTTCGCCCTCGACCGGGGGACGCGATCCCGTATCGGCACCGAGTGCCTTGTAGACATAGCCCGCGATCAGCGCGCCGACGACCGGCGCGACCCAGAACCAGCCGAGCTGCCAGAAGGCATCCATGTTGCCGTTCAACGCCTCGATCAGCGCCGGGCCGGTGCTGCGCGCGGGGTTCACCGAGGTGTTGGTGACGGGGATCGAGATCAGGTGGATCAGGGTCAGGCACAGCCCGATCGCGATCGGCGCGAAACCCGCGGGCGCGCGGGCATCGGTCGACCCGAGAATCACGAGCAGGAACATGAAGGTGAGCACCACCTCGGTCGTCATCGCCGCGCCGAACCCATAGCCGCCGGGCGAAAGCTCGCCAAAGCCGTTGGTCGCGAGCCCGCCATCGTAACCGGCTGCCCCGCTGGCGATAGTGTAGAGCAGGGCCGCGGCGATGATCGCCCCGATCACCTGCGCCGCCACGTAGAGCGGGATGTCCTTCGCGGGAAAGCGTCCGCCGGCCCAGAGCCCGACGGTCACCGCAGGATTGAGGTGGCACCCCGAAATATGCCCGATCGTATAGGCCATGGTGAGCACGGTGAGGCCGAAGGCGAGGCTGACGCCCGCGAAGCCGATCCCCACATCGGCGATCCCCGCGGCCAGCACCGCGCTGCCGCAGCCGCCGAACACCAGCCAGAAAGTGCCGATCAGCTCGGCAAGCCCACGCTGCGCATTGGTCATGATTGCCCCTCCGTATCCGTTGATCCCATGACGCGACCCCCCGGGATGGCGCGGAGCTTAGGCTTCGCCTGGCGCGTGTAAAGATTGGCGACAGATCAACGCGGATGGGCGGCGCGGGCAAGACGGTCGTTGATGGCGATGCCGATGCCGGTGTTGGGGATCGGGGCGACGGCAATGGCCGTGGCGGGCGCTGCATCGGCGCGGTGGAGGGCGTCGAAGAGGTTGGCTGCGGCTTCGGTAAGATCGCCGGTGAGGGAGAGGCTTTCGTCGCCCGCCACTGCGCCGAAACCGATCAGCCATTCTTCCTCGCCCGCCATTGTCGCATTGAGCCGGACGGGTTTGGACGGCGCATAGTGGCTCGCAAGCTGCCCTGGCGCCTCGACGATCCCTGGCGAAGGCCGGGGTCCGGTATCGGAGAACGTCGTAACTGGGCCCCGCCCTTCGTCGGGGAACAGCTCCTCTTCGGTCAGCGGCCCGGGACGCAGCACCTCCCGCCCCCGCACGATCGTCGACTCGATCCCGCCGGGCGTCGCGCCATCGTCGATCACCAGCGGTATGCGGTCGCCGAGGCTCGCCACCACATGTTCCGCCCGCGTCGCGCTGATTCCCCCGCTGGCATTGGCGGAGGGCGCGGCGAGCGGCTTGCCCGTCGCCGCCAGCAAGGCGCGCATCGCGCGGTGCGCGGGGACGCGGATCGCGATGGTCGAGAGGCCGGCTGTGACCAGCGCGGCGATCCCGGCATCGGCGCGCAAGGGCAGCACCAGGGTCAACGGCCCCGGCCAGAACCTCCCGGCAAGCGCCCGCGCATCCGCATCGAACACCGCGATCCGCTCGGCCGCCGCCAGGTCCAGCACGTGCACGATCAGCGGATTGAAGCTCGGCCGTCCCTTGGCCGCGTAGATCCCCGCCACCGCGCGCGACTCGGTCGCGTCGGCGGCGAGGCCGTAGACCGTCTCGGTCGGCACCGCGACACAGCCGCCGTCCGCGATCACGCGCGCCGCATCCGCAATCGCGGCCTCGCCGTAAGGTAAGATCTGGGGATTTGTCGGGCTCACGCCCTGCGCGCTATAGCGCCCGGCACATAGCGACAAGAGACCAAGATGAGCTTCACGCCCGCCACCGCCGAACAACGCTTCGTTCTCGATCATATCGTCCGGCTGGGCGAGCTCTCCGAGGAGGCGACGCCCGACCTGGTCGAGGCGGTGCTCGAGGGTGCGGGCGCCTTTGCCGCGGGCGAATGGGCGCCGCTCGAACGGCTGGGCGATACCGATGGGCCCCGATGGACCGAGGATGGCGTGAAGATGCCCGCCGGCTTCGGCGCGGCGTACCGGGCCTATGTCGAGGGCGGCTGGGGGACGATCGGATCGCCCGTCGCCTATGGCGGGCAGGGCCTGCCGGTCAGCCTGTCGATCGCGGTGCTCGAGACGCTGGGCAGCGCCAACATGGGCTTCGCGCTCGCTCCGATCCTGACCGTCGGCGCGATCGAATCGCTCGTCCATCACGGTACCGAGAAACAGCAGGACCTGTATCTGCCCAAGCTCGCGACCGGCGAATGGACCGGCACGATGAACCTGACCGAGCCGCAGGCGGGATCGGACGTGGGCGCGCTGCGCACCACCGCCACCCCGCGCGGCGACGGGACCTTCCTGATCAAAGGCACCAAGATCTTCATTTCGTTCGGCGATCACGACATGGCCGATAATATCGTCCACCTCGTCCTCGCGCGGACGCCAGGCGCGCCCGCCGGGACCAAGGGCATCTCGCTGTTCCTCGTGCCGAAGTATCGCCTCAACGAAGACGGCACGCCCGGCGAGTTCAACGATGTCCGCGTGGTCTCGATCGAACACAAGATGGGGCTGCATGCCTCGCCCACCTGCGTGCTTTCCTTCGGCGACCATGACGATTGCGTCGGCGAGCTGATCGGGAACGAGATGGGCGGAATCGTCGCGATGTTCACGATGATGAACAATGCGCGGCTGAACGTGGGGCTGCAGGGGGTGCAGGTGGCCGAGCGCGCCACCCAGCGCGCGGTCGCTTATGCCCGCGAGCGCATCCAGTCGGCGCGCGCGGGGGCGCCCAGCCGCGAGAGCGTGCCGATCATCGAGCACCCGGACGTCCGCCGCATGCTGCTCCGCATGAAGGCGCAGACCCAGGCGGCGCGCGCGCTCGTCTATTACGCCTTCGGCCAGCTCGACCGCGCGCATGCCGGCGACGCCGCGGCCAAGGCGCGGGTCGAGCTGCTCACGCCGCTCGCCAAGGCGCATGGCACCGATCTGGGCAACGAGGTCGCCTCGCTCGGCATCCAGGTTCACGGGGGCATGGGCTATATCGAAGAGACCGGCGCCGCCCAGCATTTCCGCGACGCGCGCATCACGCCGATCTACGAGGGCACCAACGGCATCCAGGCCGCCGATCTGGTCGGGCGCAAGCTCTCGATGGACAATGGCGGGACCTTGCTCGGGCTGCTCGACGAGATGCGCGGCGATGCCGAGGACCGCGAGCTGACCCGGCTGATCGAGGCGTGCGACGAGGTGACGCGCTACCTGCTCACCGCCGATACCGACGACCGGCTGGCGGCCTCCTATCCCTTCCTGACGATGCTGTCGGTCGCGGTGTGCGGCTGGCTGATGGAGCTGCAGGGCCGCATCGCCGAGCGGACCGGGGGCGAATCGCCCTTCCTCGACATGAAGCACGCCGCTGCGCGCTTCTATGTCGAGCAGATCGTCCCCGAGGCGATGGGGCTCAAGGCCGCCGCGATGGCGAAGGCTGCGGCGCTCTATGCGGTCGATGCGGGGGCGTTCGCGACCTAGAAATCCTCGATCCGTGCGATGTGGTAGATTTTGAGATCGCGCTCGCCCAGGCCCAGCGCCGGCCATTTGGCGCGCCATTCGAGCAGGTGCGGCGCGCAGAAATGCCCGGCGAGCGTCTCGCGGTCGCGCCAGCGTTCGGTGACATGGATCAGGCCGGGATCGAACAGGTCCTCGGCATAGCTATACGCGATGCAGCCCGTCTCGGCGCGCGATTGCTCGATCATCTCGGCCATGGCGGGGCGTGCCGCATCGAGCCGGGCCGGATCGACCCGGAAGGTGCCGACGATGAGGATCATGGCTGCATGTCCGGCCGGTGCCGCTCGCCGGCCTGATCCTCCTCGACGCCGCTCTCGCGCTTCTTGAGCAACGCTTCGGTCGCGGTGGCGCGCGCGGGGTCGAACAGATGACCGAACGCCAGGCCGAGCATCATCGCCGCGCCGCCCAGGCTGCCGCGCGCGTTGCGCTTGCCCCAGCGGACCAGCCACGGGATCGATGCGACGATCGCCAGCGCGATCAGCGCCGCCAGCCAGGCCCCCATTACCCGTTCAGTTCTTCGCGGGACGCAGGCTCGTGCCCGCGCGATTGCCGCGCAGCGCGGTGAACCAGCTGATCGGATTGATCCAGCTTCCCGATCCGTCGAGCGAATGGGTGATGACCTCGGCGCGGCCGCTGATCGTCTCGAAAGGGACCGGCCCGCCCAGTCCCTTGCGGTCGAGCCCGAAGCGGCTGTCGGCGGATTGATCGCGATTGTCGCCCATCAGGAACAGGTGACCCGCGGGCACGGTGACCGGCCCGAAATTGTCGCCGGGGCTCACATAGCCGCCGGGCAGATCGCCGTCGCCCAGATCGATCGTGTCATAGCTGACGCCGTTCGGCAGCGTCTCGCGATAGAGCGGCATGCGGCAATAGAGCTTCCCGTCGGCGCCCGTCTGGCGGAAGGCCGCCTGCACCGCGCCGTCGCAGGGCGTGTTCTCGTCGACCGGGATCTCGGTGGTGCCATGGGGCACGCGCTTCACGGGCGTGCCGTTGAGGATCACCACGCCGTGGCTGACCTCGATCGTGTCGCCGGGCAGGCCGATCACGCGCTTGATCAGGTCGTTGCCGTCCTCGCGCCGCGCCACCGTGACGATGTCGCCGCGCTCGGGCAGGCGCGCGAACCAGCGGCCCTCGACCACATCGGCGCCGTGCACCGGCAGCGAGGCATAGGACCAGCCATAGGGATATTTGCTCACGACCAGCTGATCGCCCTTGAGCAGGGTCGGCATCATCGAATCGGAGGGGATATAGAAACGCTTGGCCGCGGCGGTCTGGAAGGCGAAGACGCCGAGCATCAGCATGCCGAAACCGATCAGCGTGCGCGTCCAGCTCTCGCGCGGGGATTCGGGCGTAGCGTCAGCCTCGCCCGCGCCGTCGATGTCAGGCGAGTTCACGGTCCAGCAGATCCTGTGCGTCGAGCCCGAGCAGCGCGATATGCTCGCGCACGCGCGGCCAGTATCCGGTCAGGAAACGCTCGCGCTCGGCGACGCGCAGCCGCTCGACCGCGCCCGGGAGCACGAACATGCCGACGCCGCGGCGGACCTCGACATAGCCGTCGTCCTGGAAGCTCTGATAGGCCTTGGCGACGGTCAGCGGGTTGGCGCCATGCTCGGCCGCGAGCGCGCGCACCGAGGGGAGCTGATCGCCCGCACGATACTGTCCGCGCAGGATCGCCGCGGCGATGCTGGCGCGAAGCTTGAGATATACGGGGCTGTCGTCGTGCTCGAGCGCTGTCATGCTGCTATAATACAGTAATCAGCCCTCGCGTCCAGCCCCCGGCGACCAGAAATGTGCGATTTCGGACAGTGTGGGCCGGGGCCGTTCCTCGAGCGCGCGCCCCGGCGTGCCGATGAAGACGAATCCGGCGATCTTCTCGCCCTCGCCCCCGAACAGATCGCGCACCGCATCCGAATAGGCGGCCCAGCCGGTGAGCCAGCCCCCGGCATAGCCCGAGGCGTGGACAGCGTGGAGCAGGTTCATGCACGCCGCGCCAGCGGAGAGTTCCTGTTCCCACACGGGAATCTTGTGCGGCACCACCGGCTTCGACAGGACGACCACCAAAGCGGGTGCCTGCATCACGAACTGCTCGGTCGCCTCGAGGTCGCGGGGGCCGCAATCCTCCGTCTCCGCCGCCTGGATCCGCTGGAGCGCGACCGACAGCGCGGCGCGGTCCTCAGGGCGCACCACGACGAAGCGCCACGGGAAGAGCTTGCCGTGATCGGGGGTGCGCCCGGCGATCTCGATCATCGCCATCAGCTCGGCCTCGCCGGGCCCGGGCGCGATCAGGTCGCGCGGCTTGCCCGAGCGGCGGGTGCGCAGCAGCGTCAGCGGGGTGGTGCGGTCGTTGAACATGGGAGGCATCTAGGGTGCCGCCGCGCGCACGCCAACCGCCATGCTTTACAGCGGGCTCATTCCGTTTAGTCTCCCCCGCCATCCGCCGGGCCTGCCCGGAAACAAAGATAAAAGGGACCAAATCCGCATGGTCGACACCCCAACCGCCGACTCCCCGGCAGAACCGGACATCACCCACATCAACCCCGCGTCCGAAAAGACCTGGTTCGGCCATCCGCGCCAGCTCGCGCGTCTGTTCACCACCGAGATGTGGGAACGCTTCGGCTATTACGGAATGCGGGCGCTGCTGACGCTCTATCTCGCCAATTATTTCCTGTTCAGCGATCGCACCACCAACGGCCTGTACGGCGGCTTCACCGCTTTGGTGTACCTCACCCCGCTGGTCGGCGGCTTGCTCGCGGACCGCTATCTCGGGTCGAAGCGATCGGTGAAGTTCGGCGCGATCATCATGTCGCTCGGCTATCTGACCCTGTCGATCGGCGCGGGGCTGGGCCAGGAGGCCAAGCCCTTCGCGACGATGGAGGGCACGCGCTATGAGGTGGTCGTCGACAAGGCGAGCCCGACCAAGCAGCAATATCTGGTCGATGGCGCCAGCAGGCTCGCGATCAAGGGCCAGGAGGACGGCACCGTCCAGCTCGTCGCCGCCGACGGCAGCATAGCCAAGACGGTGGCCAAGGGCGTCCTCGAGTTCGACGGCGAGCGCAACCCGCTGTTCACGATGATCCTGCTGGTCGGCCTGTCGATGGTCACCATGGGCAACGGCTTCTTCAAGCCCAACATCTCGACCATGGTCGGTTCGCTCTACGCTCAGGGCGACCGGCGGCGCGACGCGGGCTTCACCATCTTCTATATGGGCATCAATCTCGGCTCGCTCTTCTCGCAGCTGCTCTGCCCCTTCCTTCAGGAAGCGGTCGGCTGGTGGGCTGGCTTCGGGCTGGCCGCGGCGGGCATGCTCTTCTCCTGGGCGTTGATCCAGTTCGATGGCGGCCGGCTCGACGGCTATGGCGAGCCCCCGGCGGGCCAGCCCGACCGGTCGATGATCATCTATATCGGCGCGCTCGTCGCCGTGCCGGTGATCCTGTTCCTCTTCAACAATCTGATGAATGCCCCTGCCCCGGTCGAGGGTGCCGGCTTTATCCCCTATCTCGTCGCGCTGCCGCTGATGGGCAAATTGCTGTTCGGCACCTTCCTGATCGGCATCCCGGCGATCCTGATCTGGTCGGCGATGGTGGGCACCAAGACCGAGCTGCAGATGATGCTCGCGGCGATGGTGCTGATCGTGTTCAACGTCTTCTTCTGGACGCTGTTCGAACAGGCCGGCTCGTCGCTGACCTTGTTCGCGGACCGCAACACCGACCTCTCGGTGTTCGGCTGGTTCACGATCACCGCGGGGCAGACCCAGTTCTTCAACGCCTTCTTCATCGTCGCGCTGGCGCCGGTGATGAGCATCCTGTGGACCAGTATGGCCAAGAACGGGATCGAGCCGACCATTCCGGTCAAATTCTCGATCGCGCTGGCGGGCGTGGGCCTCGGCTTCCTGTTCCTGGTCTGGGGTTCGCAATTCGCCGACGCGGGCTTCAAGGTCGGGATCTGGTGGCTCGCGGGGCTCTACCTGATCCATTCGGTCGCCGAGCTGTGCATCTCGCCGGTCGGTCTCTCGATGATCACCAAGCTCTCGATCGCGCGGATCGTCGGCATGATGATGGGCGTGTGGTTCCTGTCGATCAGCTGCGCGCAATATGTGGCGGGCGTGGTCGCGCAGTTCGCCAGCGTCGAAACGGTGGGCGGCCAGGTGACCAACCCGGCGGTCGCGCTCCAGACCTATGTCGCGGTGTTCTGGAACATCGGCCTGATCGCGATCGGGGCCGGGCTGGTGCTGTTCCTGCTGTCCTTCCCGCTCAAATACTGGATGCACGGCGTGAAGTGATGGGATCGGGGAGGGGTTCGTGCCCCTCCCCCTCTCCCTCCCGGTTCAGACCTGGACCAGCATCACCTCGGGCAAGGGCGGCAGCGCCTGGCCCTGCTTCTCCATCAGCCTTTCCCAGCTCGTCGCGGCCATGCTCGGCCGTGCTTCCATCCGCGCGATCCAGGCCGAGAGATTGGCGTGCGGGGCCAGCAGCGCGCGGCCCTCGTCGAAGTGCGGCAGGAAGCTCAGCTGCGAAATCAGGTGGCAATCGGCGAGGCTGATCGCGTCGCCCGCCATGAAGGGCTGATCGTCCAGCAGCCGCGCGACCTCGCCCACCGCGACCGCCCCGTCCGGGATCGCCGCTTCGATCCTGGCTTCATCGACCGGCATCCCGAAGCGCGGCGCGACCAGCCGCTGGAACGCCATCGGGCCGGTGATCCGGGGCGCCAGATAATGGTCGGCAATGTTGAGCAGCTGATCCATCCGCGCCGTCTGGCGGATGTCCGAGGGCGTCAGCGAAGGTCCGCCCGCCACCCGGTCGATATAGCGCAGGATCGCCTGCGCCTCGTACAGCGCGAAGCCGTCATGCTCGAGCGCTGGCATCTTCTGGAACGGGTGCCGCGCAGTGTGCTCGGGCGAACGCTGTCCGCCGAACGCGAACGCCGCGAGCGTGTAAGGCACGCCCTTCTCTTCGAGCGCCAGCAGCGGCGAGCGGACATAGGGGCTTCCGGGAATTCCATGGATCACGAACATGACGGCCTCCAAGGGTTAGTGCCATCTAACCGTTAGTTGTGGCTAACCTATGAGTCAATAGTCTGGAAAGCAGAAGGGCGCCGCACCCGCGTGCGACGCCCCTCCCAAAACCACCGGCAAGCGAGCTTACCAGATATGCACGCGCTGCGCGGGCGGCAGGTACAGCTTGTCGCCGGGCTTGACGTTGAACGCGACATACCAGGCATCGACGTTGCGGACGATGCCGTTGACGCGGAACTTGGCCGGCGAGTGCGGATCGGTGAGCAACGCCGCGCGCTGCGCATCCTCGCGCACCTTGGCCTGCCATGCCTGCGCATAGGCCAGGAAGAAGCGCTGGTCGCCGGTCAGGCCACCGATCACCTTGGCCTTGCCATGGACCGCCTGATAGCGCTGGAACGCGCCATAGGCCGCCTCGACGCCGCCCAAATCGCCGATATTCTCGCCCATCGTCAGCGCGCCCTTGATGTGCGTGCCGGGGATCGGCTCGTACGCGTCATACTGGGCGCCGAGCGCCGCGGTGCGCGCCTTGAAGGCCTCCTTGGCCGCCGGGGTCCACCAATTCTCGAACTTGCCGGTCGGGCCGAACTGGCTGCCCTGATCGTCGAAGCCATGGCCCATTTCATGGCCGATGATCGCGCCGATCGCCCCGTAATTGACCGCCGCATCGGCGTTCGGATCGAAATAGGGCGGCTGCAGGATCGCGGCCGGGAAGGTGATCTGGTTGCCCAGCGGGTTGTAATAGGCGTTCACCGTCTGCGGGGTCATGCTCCACAGGCTGCGGTCGACCGGCTTGGGAAAGCGCTGCAGGTCGAGTTGGTGATCGAACTCGGCGGCGCGCATCGAATTGCCGAGCACGTCGTTGCGATCGACCATCATCGACGAATAGTCGATATATTTGTCGGGATAGCCGATGCGCGGTTCGAACGCCGCGAGCTTGGCGAGCGCGGCCTTGCGGGTCGGCTCGTCCATCCACGGCGCCTTCGAGATACGCTCCTGATAGGCGCCGCGCAGATTCTCGATCAGCTCGGTCATCTTCGCCTTGGCCGCGGGCGGGAAATGCCGCGCGACATAGATTTCGCCGACCGACTCGCCGAGCGCGCCGTTGACGATCTGGATGCCGCGCTTCCAGCGCTGGCGCTGGGTCTGCACGCCGGACAGCGTCTTCGAATAGAAGTTGAAGCGCGCCTCGTCGAAGCGCTTGGGCAGGAACAGCGCATTGTCGCTGATGAAGTGGAAGGCGAGATAGTCCTGCCACACACCCACCGGGGTCGCGGTGAAGATCTTGCCCTCGGCGGTCAGCGCGGTGTTGGTGGTCATCAGCACCGTCGGCGACGAGGCGATGCCCGCGGTCTTGAGCATCAGCTCCCAATCCCAGTCGGGCGCCTTGGCCTCGAGCCCGGCGAGCGTCTGCGGATCGTTGAGCTTGGCGATGTCGCGGCTCTGGACCGGGGTCCACTGGACCTTGGCGAGCGAGACTTCGAGATCGTAGATCGCCTGCGCCTTGGCGCCCGCATCGGCGACGCCGCCGAGCGTCAGCATCTGCTCGATATAGGCGCGATAGGCGGTGCGGAAGCCGTCATACTTCGCGCCTTCGAGCAGGTAATAATCCTGCGGCATGCCGAGGCCGCCCTGGCCCGCGACCGCGGTGTAATGCGTCGGATCGGCGAGATCGGGGATGATGCCCACGCCCACCGGCGCGGTGTAGCCGGTGCTCGCGAACAGGACCTGGATCGCCTGCTTGTCGTTCGCGCCATAGATTTTGTCGAGATAGGGCTTGAGCGGCGCGGTACCGCGCGCCTCGATCCCGGCCTCGTCCATCCAGCTATAGTAGAAGTCGCCGATCTGCTTGCCCTTGGCGCCGAACTGGCCGGGGTTCTTCGCCATGTCGTCGAGGATCGCGCGGACATTGGCCTCGGCTTCCTCGGTCAGCTTGACGCCGTAACCGGCGCTGGCGCGGTCGGCCGCGATCTGGGTACGCGCATCCCAGCCGCCATTGACATAGGTCCAGAAGTCGTCGCCGGGTTTCACATTCTTGTCGATCGTGGTGAGATCGACGCCGAACGTCCCGTAACGCGGCGCATGGGTCGCCGACTGGGTCAGCGCCGGCGCGGCGACGGCGAGAAGGGCCACACCCACGGCGAGGCGGGCGAACTTGTTGATTTTCATGGTGAAAACACCCCCGAATAAAGCTGTATTAGCGAGATATATCGCCGAGCCCCCGAGTCGGCAAGCTGCGAATCGCATTATTACGGGGGTGTGACGGTTTGGAGCGGCTGGGCGCGAAGAGTCACAAGAGTCACGGTCTCTACGCGCACGCGCGCGATCTGCCTTCCGTGACGGCCCGGGCAAGCCCGAAGAGTCACAAGAGTCGCGGTCACTACGCGTGCGCGCCTGACCGGCCTTTCCGCGGCGGCCTGGTCCGGCAGGCACAGGCGTGCCCGGATGCTTCGGCAGGCGTTCGGAAGTGGCGGTCGGCTGGCGCATGGCCGAACGCTTGCAGATTGGAGGCGTGTAGGACAGCGCTTTGTGGGGGCCTAGATTTCCCCGAGCAGCCGCCGGTAGATTATGAGCATGTCCTCGCCGAACAGGGTGAAGGTGACGCATGCGATCCCGGCATGGCGTTCGAGCGCCGCGCGCGTCTCGGCCACCGCGATTTCCGCCGCCGGCTCCCAGGGATAGCCATAGACGCCGGTGCTGATCGCCGGAAAGGCGAGCGTGGTGAAGCCCTGTGCATCGGCGATTTCGAAACAGCGGCGATAGCAGCTGGCGAGCAACTCGGCTTCGCCCTTGCCGCCGCCCTGCCAGACCGGCCCGACGGTGTGGATCACATGGGCGGCGGGGAGGTTGTAGCCGCCGGTGAGCTTGGCATCGCCGGTCTTGCAGCCGCCCAGGCTGCGGAGCTTGCGGCATTCTTCGAGTAGCCCCGGCCCCGCCGCACGATGGATCGCCCCGTCCACGCCCCCGCCGCCGAGCAGCGACGAGTTGGCGGCGTTGACGATCGCATCGACCGCCAGGGTGGTGATATCGGCCTGCATCGCGCGGATGCGGGGATCGGATCGTTCGGCTCCGGCCATGGCCGGACCATCCGGCCCGGCCCGGCGCGCGTCAACCGGCGAACAGCTTCCCAGCGGCGACGTCGCTCAGATATTGATCGCTGAAATCGGTGGCGATCTCGATCCACAGCGGATGATGGTCCGACATCTGCCAGGTCCGCCATTTCTTGTAGATCGCCTCGGGCGTTTTGGCGTTGAACTCGCCCTCGCCCTCGGGGTCGGCCTTGGGGAGCGCATCCTTGTAGAGCGCGAAATCCTCGTCGCGGAACACGTCCTCATACATTTGCAGCATGCCGCCGCCGAGCACCTTGAAGCGGGGATCCTTCACGCGCACCGCGATCTGATCATAATAGTGATTGCCTTCCTTGCGAACCTTGTCGCCATCGATCGCGTCGGGAACGACGAAGCCGTTCGACTTGAGCGCGCGCATCGTATCGTGATCGGGCTTCACCACGTTGAAATCGCCGAGGATGATGTAATTCTCGACCTGCCCGTGCCGGTCGCGCTCCTGCTTGCTGACCTTATCCTGGCGGTCCGCGAAGAATTTCACCAGCGCCTGGATCTCGGCGATGCGCTGCTGGAGCTTGGGCCCCGAGGCGGCGCCGTAATAGAGATGCGCGGTGCACAGGCTGAAGCGGAACCAGCCCGATTGGAACGCCACCATGAAGGGCGAGCGCGCGAACTGGACCTCCTCGAACACATTGGCGAGCGGCACCCCCGTGCCGGTGGCGTTCTCCGGAATGGTGACGCTCTTCTTCGACGCCTTCTCCGCCTTGATCAGCTCGTCCTTGGGCAGCACGATTTCGCCGGCGATCTTGCGGAACCAGATCTTCTCGGTGTTGTAGACGAACACCATCCGCTCGTCGTTTCCGCCCGCGCCCTTGGTGGTGTCGGTGGCGATATAGTCCCATTCGCGGCAGAGGATCGCCATCACCTTTTCCCAGGCGGTGAGATCGCGGTTGATTTCCTGCACCGCAATCAGATCGAAGCAGGAGAGCATCTCGGCGATGTAATAGAGGCTCTCGGTGCGGCGCGGACCATAGCCGAACTTGTTCGAATCGAAGTCGCGAAGATTCCAGGTCGCGAGCAGCAAGGATGAATCACATTTGCGCGTCCTGAGCGGCGTCTGGCGCTTGCGGATATCGATCAGCCGCTGCGCGCATTGCCTGGCACCGTCAGGGTCCTGGGCGAAATCCCGCCGCATCCTGGCGTACATATTCGACATGGCGGCCGCTCCCCTCTTGGCGATCGGCCTTCGGATATAGCGTATTTGTTACGCTTGCGGATGTTTTATTGCCGCCGTTTCGGAAGCGAGCCTCAGCTCGACTTGACCCGGTTCGCGACGAGATCGTCCACGACCGCGGGATCGGCGAGCGTCGAGGTGTCGCCGAGCGAGGAGACATCGCCTTCCGCGATCTTGCGCAGGATGCGGCGCATGATCTTGCCCGAGCGCGTCTTGGGCAGGCCGGGCGCGAACTGGAGCGCGTCGGGGGTGGCGATCGGCCCGATCTCCTTGCGGACCCAGTCGCGCAGTTCCTTGCGGAGCGCGTCGCTCGCTTCGCAGCCCGCGTTGAGCGTCACATAGGCATAGATGCCCTGCCCCTTGATGTCGTGCGGCATGCCGACCACCGCGGCCTCGGCCACCTTGCCGTGGAGCACCAGCGCGGACTCGACCTCGGCGGTGCCCATGCGGTGGCCGCTGACGTTGATCACATCGTCCACCCGCCCGGTGATCCAGTAATAGCCGTCCGCATCGCGGCGGCAGCCGTCGCCGGTGAAATATTTGCCGGGATAGGTGGTGAAATAGGTCTGGAAGAAGCGCGCATGGTCGCCCCAGACGGTGCGCATCTGCCCCGGCCAGCTGCGCGCGATGCACAGATTGCCCTCGGTCGGGCCGTGGAGCACCGTGCCTTCGCCATCGACGATCTGGGGATCGACCCCGGGCATCGGCTTGGTCGCCGAGCCGGGCTTCAGGTCGGTGGCGCCGGGGAGCGGCGCGATCATCGCGCCGCCGGTCTCGGTCTGCCACCAGGTATCGACGATCGGGCAGCGGCCCTCGCCCACCACCTCGTGATACCAGCGCCACGCCTCGGGATTGATCGGCTCGCCGACGGTACCGAGCAGCCGGATCGACTTGCGCGAGGTGGCGGCGACATACTGGTCGCCCTCGCGCATCAGCGCGCGCAGCGCCGTGGGGGCGGTGTAGAGGATCTCGACCTTGTGCCGGTCGGCGACCTGCCAGATGCGGCTCGCATCGGGCCAGTTGGGGACGCCTTCGTACATCAGCGTGGTCGCGCCGTTCGAAAGCGGGCCATAGACGATGTACGAATGCCCGGTGACCCAGCCGATATCCGCCGCGCACCAGTAGATCTGGCCGGGGCGGTAGTCGAAGACGAGTTCGTGGGTGAGGCTCGCCCAGAGCAGATAGCCGCCGCTCGTATGGAGCACGCCCTTGGGCTTGCCGGTCGAGCCCGAGGTGTAGAGGATGAAGAGCGGGTCCTCGGCCCCCATCGGTTCGGGCGGGCACTCGGCGGGGGCGTTCGCCGCGGCCTCGTGATACCAGATGTCGCGGCCGGGCTGCATCGCGACATCGCCGCCCGTCGCCTTTACCACGATCACCTTCGCCAGCACCGGCGCATGGGCCGCGGCGGCATCGACATTCGCCTTCAAGGGCACCTTCTTGCCCCCGCGCCGCCCCTCGTCGGCGGTGATGCAGAAGGCGCTGTCGCAATCGGTGATACGGCCCGCCAGGGCTTCCGGCGAAAAGCCGCCGAACACCACCGAATGGATCGCCCCGATCCGCGCGCACGCCAGGATCGCGAAGGCGGCCTCGGGGATCATCGGCATGTAGACGGTGACGCGGTCGCCCTTCCTGACGCCCTCCGCCTTCAGCACATTGGCGAAGCGGCAGACCTCGGCATGTAGCTCGCGATAGGTGAACTTGCGCGGCGCCTCGTCCGGCGCGTCGGGTTCCCAGATGATCGCGGTCTGATCGCCGCGCTTGGCGAGGTGCCGGTCGACGCAATTGGCCGCGACATTGAGCCTGCCGTCGGCGAACCAGCTGATATGGAAGTCCTTCTCGTCGAACGACCAGTCGCCCGCCAGCTCGGGCCGCTTGATCCAGTCGAGCCGCCGCGCCTGTTCGAGCCAGAAGCTGCCGGGATCCGCGATGCTGCGCCCGTAGAGCTTGTCATATCCCGCGGCATCGACGCGCGCGCGCTTCGCCCATTCCTCGGGGACGGGATAAACGCTCTCGCTCATGGAATCCTCTCTAGCGGGTCTTCGCCGCTTCCTTCGCAAGCCCAGCAGACACACGCAAGCGGCTGATTTCCGTTACGTCGCCGCTCCGATCCCCGGCATCAGCAATGTTTGCGACAAAGTGCGACAAAGATTCGATGGAACACTTTCCCCGCCGCAACCATCTAGCACCCCATGGCCCCACGTCCGATCGCCCTTTTGCTGAGCGTCGCGCTGCCGCTGACCGCGTGCAACGCCGGCCCGGACTATCGCCCGCGCACCGCGGCCGAGCTGGGCGTGCCTTCGGGCTATTCGGTGCCGGCGGATCAGGCGGGCGCCGAGGACCTGACGCACTGGTGGTCCAACTTCGACGATCCGATGCTGGTGCAGCTGGTCGAGCAGGGGCGCACCGCCAATCTCGACGTCGCGCAGGCGGTGACGCGGCTGCGCCAGGCACGCGAATCGCTGGTGCAGGCGCGCTCGACGCTGCTGCCGACGGTCGGCGCCTCGGCGGGCGCGTCGCGCAACCAGCAGGTGAGCGGCCCCGGGGGCTCGGGCAACAGCTTCTCGATCGGCGGCGACGCCAGCTACCAGGTCGATCTGTTCGGCGGAAACCGGCGCGGGGTCGAGGCGGCGGGCGCCGCGTACCAGGCCTCGGGGTTCGACTATGCCGCGGTGCTGATCTCGGTCCAGGCCGAGATCGCGCGCAACTATGTCCTCGCCCGGCTGGCGCAGACCCAGCTCGCCTATGCGCGCGCGAGCCTCGCGATCCAGGACGACAACCTCCAGATCGCCGAGTGGCGGGTGCAGGCCGGGCTCGTCTCGTCGATCGACGCCGAACAGGCGCGCGCGGCGCGTGCACAGACCGTCGCGTCGATTCCCTCGATCGAAGCCAATTATAACGGCTTCGTCTCGCGTCTCGGCGTGCTCACCGGGCAGGCGCCCGGGGCGCTCAAGGCGGCGATGGAGGCCCCCAGGCCGATCCCGGTCGGCCCGGCCAAGGTCGCGGTGGGCATTCCCGCCGAGACGCTGCGCCAGCGCCCCGATGTCCGCTCGGCCGAGCGCAACCTCGCCGCCGCCACCGCGCGGATCGGAGTCGCGCAATCGCAGCTCTATCCCCAGCTCTCGATCGGCGGCAGCCTGGGCTCGGGCGGCGGCGCGATCGGCGCGCTGTTCGACACGATCTCGGGCCGGCTCTTCGCCAATATCGCGCAGACGATCTTCGACGGCGGGCGCACGCGCAGCCAGGTCCGCGCCAATGAGGCCGCCGCGGAAGGCGCGTTCCTCTCGTACAAGCAGACCGTCCTCACCGGGCTCGAGGATGTCGAGAATGCGATCGTCGCGCTCGCCGCCGCGCAGGAGCGCGCTCGCCAGTTCGCGATCGCCTGGGACGCCGCGAACAACAGCGCGATCCTCGCGCGGATGCAGTACCGCTCGGGGCTCACCGATTTCACCACGCTCAACCAGGCCGAGAGCAGCCTGCTCTCCGCCCGCAACGGCCAGGCGCAGGCGCAAGCCGATCAGGCGACCGCGCTGATCGCGCTCTATCTGGCGCTGGGCGGCGGCTGGGACAGCAATACGACCCCCGAGGCGACGAATGGCAACTGACCCCAAGCTGGCCGAATTCCTGGGCGAGAAGCCCGTCCCCATCTGGCGGCGCTACCTCAAATGGATCATCGGCGGCGGCGCATTGCTGCTCGTCCTGTTCCTGCTGTCGCGCTGCGTGTTCGGCGGCGCGGGCGAGACCCAATACGCCACCCAGGAGGTGCAGCGCGGCAACCTGACCGTCACCGTTTCCGCGACGGGCAAGCTCGCGCCGACCAACCAGGTGGCGATCGGTTCGGAGCTTTCGGGGCTGGTCGAGACGGTGCTGGTCGATGTCAACGACCGCGTCGTGAAGGGGCAGGCGCTCGCCGTGCTCGATACGTCGCGGCTCGACGATACGATCACCCAGAGCGCCGCGGCGCTCAATGCCGCGCAGGCGACCGTCGCACAGAATCAGGCAACCGTGGCCGAGGCGCAAGCGCAGCTTTCGCGGCTGCAGGAAGTGTACCGGATTTCGGGCGGGCGCGTTCCCGCCAAGGTCGAGATGGAGCAGGCGCAGGCCGCGCTCGCCCGCGCGATCGCCAATACAAGGGCGGCGCAGGCGAACGTTGTCTCGGCGCGCGCCGCCCTCTCCTCGAACCAGACCCAGCGGCAAAAGGCGGTGATCCGCTCGCCGGTCACCGGCGTGGTGCTCGCGCGCCAAATCGAGCCGGGCGCGACCGTCGCCGCCAGCTTCAACACGCCGACCCTGTTCGTGATCGCCGAGGATCTGTCGCAGATGGAGCTGCAGGTCTCGATCGACGAGGCCGATGTCGGGCAGGTCCAGCAGGGCCAGGCCGCGACCTTCACCGTCGATGCCTTTCCGGGGCGCACCTTCCCCGCGAGCATCACCCGAGTCGATCTGGGCTCGAACCTGTCGGCGCAATCGACCACGAGCACGGCGAGCACCGCCAATACCGTCGTCTCCTATGCGGCGACGCTGAGCGTGGCGAACCCCGACCTCAAGCTCCGCCCGGGCATGACCGCAACCGCAGAGATCACGACCATGTCGAAGCCGGACGTGCTGCTGGTGCCCAACGCGGCGCTGCGCTTCACGCCCGCCACCCCCGAAACGGCGGCGAGCCCGAGCGGCGGGATCGCGAGCGCGCTCGTGCCGCGCAGGCCCAACCGGCGCGGCAATGCCGAGAAGGAAGCGGGCGGCGCGCGGACCGGGCAGCAGACCGTCTATGTGCTGGGCGCCGACAACAAGCCGCAGCCGGTCAAGGTCTCGACCGGCGAGACCAACGGCACCGTCACCGAGATCATCGGGGGCGACCTCAAGCCCGGCATGAAGGTCGTCACCGGCCAGCTGGCGAGCGGATCGACGAGCGAACGGCGCGGCAGCGGCGGCGGGCAACGCCGTCAGGGCGGCGGCCAAGGCGGCGGAGGCCAGCGTGGACCCGGCGGCTGATCCCCTGATCCGCCTCAGGAACGTCACCAAGACCTATGGCGAGGGCCCGACCGCGTTCCAGGCGCTCAAGGGCATCGATCTCGACATCCAGGCGGGCGATTTCGTCGCGGTGATGGGCCCCTCCGGCTCGGGCAAGTCGACGACGATGAACATCCTCGGCTGCCTCGACGTGCCTTCGGCCGGCGAGTTCCGCTTCAAGGGCTTCCACGTCGAGTCGCTCGACCGCGACCAGCGCGCGCTGCTCCGCCGCAAATATCTCGGCTTCGTGTTCCAGGGCTTCAACCTGCTCGCGCGCACCTCGGCGCTCGAGAATGTCGAGCTGCCCCTGCTCTATCGCGGCGACCCCAAGGGCCAGCGCCGCGACACCGCGATGGCCGCGCTCGACAAGGTCGGGCTCAAGCAATGGTGGGACCATACCCCCGCCGAACTCTCCGGCGGCCAGCAGCAGCGCGTCGCGATCGCCCGCGCGATCGTCACCAATCCCGATGTGCTCCTCGCCGACGAGCCCACCGGCAATCTCGATTCGGAGCGTTCGCGCGAGATCATGGAATTGCTCAAGGGTCTCAACGAGGCCAGCGGCATCACCGTCCTGATGGTCACCCACGAGGCGGACATGGCCGCCTTCGCGCGCACCATCGTGCATTTCAAGGATGGGCTGGTCGAGCGGATCGAGGACAAGCGCAAGGTGCCCGCCTGATGTTCGGCACCATCCTCATCCTCGCGGTGCGCTCGATCTCGCGGCACAAGCTGCGCTCGTTCCTCACCACGCTCGGCATCATCATCGGCGTCGCGGCGGTCGTCGCGATGGTGACGCTCGGCAAGGCCACCACCGCGGCGGCGCAGAAACAGATCGCCAGCCTTGGCACCAACATCCTCCAGGTCCGCCCGGGCCAGGGCTTCGGCCGCGGCGGCGGGGGTCCGCGCCCGCCCGATTTCGAGGAGGCCGATGTCGATGCGATCCGCGACCAGGTGGAAGGGGTCACCGCGGTCGCCCCGCAGGCGCAATCGACCGCGACCGTCATCTATCAGGGCGCCAACTGGTCGACGACGATCAACGGCACCACCGCCAGCTTCTTCCGGGTCCAGCCCTGGCCGCTGGTGCTCGGCCGGCAATGGACGCGCGCCGAGGAGCAGGCGGGCAAGGCGGTGTGCATCATCGGCAACACCGTGCGCACCAACCTCTATCGCGGCGGCGATCCGGTGGGCACGCGGATGCGCGTCAACGGCATTTCGTGCGACGTGATCGGCGTGCTCTCGACGCGCGGCCAGGGCGGGTTCGGCGATCAGGACGATGTCGTGATCATGCCGATCAAGCAGGTCCAGCGCCGCTTCACCGGCAATCGCGAGATCCGGCTGATGCTGGTCGGCACCGATCCGGCCTATGAGAGCGCGCAGATCCAGGCCTCGATCACCCAGGTGCTGCGCGAGCGGCGGCATATCGAGGGCGGCAAGGCAGACGATTTCAACATCTTCGATACCGCCCAGATCAGCGCGGCGGTGACCGGCGTCACGACCTTGCTCACCTCGATCGTCACCGCGGTCGCCGGTATCAGCCTCGTCGTCGGGGGCATCGGGATCATGAACATCATGCTCGTCTCGGTGACCGAACGCACGCGCGAGATCGGCATCCGTCTCGCGATCGGCGCGGTGGCGAGCGAGGTGCTGATGCAGTTCCTCGTCGAGGCGGTGGTGCTGTCGATGCTCGGCGGGCTGATCGGGCTATTGGTCGCGCAGGGCGTGGTGCTCGGGCTGGGGCCCCTGATGCAGGTCGATTATCTGTTCGATCCGCAGATCAACATGGTCGCCTTCGCGATCTCGGCGCTGATCGGGATCGTGTTCGGCTATTTCCCCGCCCAGCGCGCCGCGAGCCTCAACCCGATCGACGCGCTTCGTCACGAATAGGCTCGCCGTCGCTCGGCAGCCCGTAAAGCTCGCGCAGCGCGCGCAGATCCTCTTGCGTGTCGATATCGACCAGCTCGCCCGGGCCCGCGACGACATGGTGCCCGCCCTTGATCAGCTCGCGCGCGCCCTGCTCGCCCTCGATCCTCACCAGCTGGGCGAAGCGGTCCTTGCCGAACAGCGCCGGCGGCATCGGCTGGACGCCGTCGCTCGACGCGACGATTGCCATCGGGCCGTCAAAGGCATCGAACAGCCGCCAGACATGGCCCGCGGTGACGCGCGGCATATCGGCGAGCGCGACCAGCACCGCCTCCGCGCCGGCGCGCCGTGCCGCTTCGACGCCATAGCCGAGCGACCGCGCCTGGCCATGCGCGGGATCGGGATTCTCGACCACTTCATAGCCGAGCGCGACGAAATCGAGCCTGGTCTGCGAGACCACGGCGATGCGGGCGAGGAACGGGACCGCTTCGAGCGCGGTGACGACATGGAAGGCGAGCGGCTTGTCGAGGAAGCGCTCGGCGAGCTTATCGCCGTCTTCGAAGCGACGCGAGCGGCCCGCGGCGAGCAGGACCAGGGCGACCTTGTCAGGCGCGATCATGGCCAATCTCGTGAAACGTCTTAACCATCGCCGCCGCGATCGAGAGCGCGATCTCGGCCGGGCCGACCGCGCCGAGATCGAGTCCGGCGGGCCCCTGGATCCGTGCGAGATCGGCAGGCGCGACACCCGCCGCCGCGAGCCGTTCGAGCCGCGCGGCGTGGCTCTTTCGCGAGCCCAGCGCGGCGACATAGCCGGTGGGCGCGGCGAGCGCGGCGATCAGCGCGGGATCATCGATCTTGGGATCATGGCTCAGCGTCACCACCGCGGTGGCGGGATCGGGGCGGAGCGCGGTAACGGCCTCGTCGGGCCAGTGGTCGTCGAGCATGGTGGCGGGGAAACGCGCCTCGGTCAGGAATCGTGCCCTGGGATCGATCACCGTGCACGAAATGCCGAGCTCGCGTGCCAGGCCGGCCAGCACCTGCGCGATCTGCACCGCGCCGATAATCAGCAGCCGGCGCGGCGGATCGTAGCGGTTGACGAACGCGCCCTCGCCGCTGCGCCCCGTCGCCAGATCGGTCGCCACGTCGAACGCCTTGCCCTCGGCACGCGCGGCCTCGATCGCGCCGAAAAGTTCGGGTGGGAAACCCGCTTGCGACACCGGCTGCACCAGCACCTCGACCTGGCCGCCGCATGGCAGCCCGACCTCCCACGCCGCCGCATCCGCCACGCCATAGGCTTTGAGGATCGCGGGCGCCCCGGCGATCACCTCCGCGGCGGTGACGAGGATGTCGCTCTCGACGCACCCGCCCGAGACCGATCCCTCGAACCGGCCATCCTCATGCACGATCATGTGCGAACCGCGCGGCCGCGGGGCCGAGCCCCAGGTCGAGACGACGGTCGCCAGCGCCATGCGCGCGCCCGTCCATGCGCGCGCGGCGGCGAGCACGCTGTCGTTATCCGCCCCCATCACGCACCTGGCCTCGCCTCCGTCACATCCATCGGCTAGCTGCTAGCTTGAGGAGAGACAGATGGCGAGAGCGCTGGTCCTGATGGTCTTGCTGCTGGCAACCGGCTGCGCGCCGGTGCACAGCGGCGCGGTGAACAAGCACCCTGTCATCGTCATCGCCCATCGCGGCGCCAGCGGCGAGCGGCCCGAACATACGCTGCTGTCATACCAGCTCGCGATCGACCAGGGCGCCGATTTCATCGAGCCCGATCTGGTCCCGACCAAGGACGGCGTGCTCGTCGCGCGGCACGAGAACGACATTTCCGAGACCACCGACGTCGCCAAACATCCCGAATTCGCCGCGCGCAAGACGACCAAGACGATCGACGGCGTCAGCGTCACCGGCTGGTTCACCGAGGATTTCACCCTCGCCGAGCTGCGCACGCTCCGCGCCAGGGAGCGGCTGCCCCAGTTCCGCCCGGGCAACACCGCCTATGACGGCCAGGCGCTGATCCCGACCCTCGACGAGATCATCGGGCTGGCCAAGAAGGCATCGCGCGAGACCGGGCGCACCATCGGCATCTATCCGGAAACCAAGCACCCCGGCTATTTCGCCGCGCTGGGCCTTCCGATCGAGCCCCGGCTGATTGCCGCGCTCAAGGCCGCGGGCTGGAACCGCGCCGACGCGCCGGTCTTCATCCAATCGTTCGAGGTCGACAATCTCCGCGCGCTTCACAGGATCACCCCGGTCCGGCTGATCCAGCTGATGAAGCCCAAGGCCGCGCCCGCCGACGGCGCCTTCCCCAGCTACGAGGCGATGGCCACGCCCGAGGGGCTGCGTAAAGTGGCGGCCTATGCCTATGGGATCGGCCCCGAAAAGGCGATGATCCTGCCCCTGGGCGGCACGCCCACCACGCTCGTCGCCGATGCGCATGCGGCGGGGCTCAAGGTCCATCCCTGGACCTTCCGGGCCGAGAATTTCTTCCTCTGGCCGCAATTCCGCAAGGGCGCCAATCCCGCCGATCATGGCGATCTGGCAGGAGAAATCGAATATTTTCTTGGGCTTGATGTGGACGGTTTCTTCACGGATTATCCCTATATCGGTGCCCAGGCACGTGCGACCTGGGGCTCGCCCGCGCGTTGAGGGGCTGATGATGCGAAAGATTCTGATCACGGCGGTCGCCGCCTTGCCGCTGCTGACCGGCGGCTGCATCGCCAAGACGGCGTTCGATGTCGTTACCCTGCCGGTCAAGGCGGGATCGCAGGCGGTCGATTGGGCCACGACGAGCCAGTCGGAGGCCGACCGCAACTATGGCAAGCGCTTGCGCGAGGCCGAGGAACGCGAGGGCCGCGAGCGCAAGGCGTACGACAAGCGCTGCCGGCGCGATCCCGACAATTGCGGGCCGTACGAAGGCTTCGTCGCCCAGCCGGGCGGCAATCGGCCGCGCTAACCCGCCAGCACATCCGCGATTGCCAGCAGCGTCGCGGGCTTCAACTGCACGCCCAAATGGCTGCTCTGGATCTCGACCGAGCGGCAATGTTCGTCATGGCAGATCAAGCCGTTGACCAGCCCGTCGCTGCGGCTCCAGATCGCGGTGGTGGGCACAAGCGGCGGCGCCGCCGCCTCCGCGGCGTTCGCCTTGACCGTCGCGTCGCCGATCTTCTCCCCGGTGAGCAGCTCGAACGCCATCCACACATTGGTCGCGGTGGGCGGGCCGGCATAGGGCGCGCTGACGGTGATCACCTCGCGCACCAGATCGGGCCGCCGGTGCGCGACGATCCGCGCCATGATCCCGCCGAGCGAGACGCCGATCAGCGTCACCTTCTCGCCCGTCTCGGCGTACAGCTTCTCCACCTTCGCGATCAGCCGTTCGGCCTCGGGCCCGACCGCGCGCACGCCGAAATTGCGCCCCAGCCCCCATCCGACCGCATGATAGCCGAGCCGGTTGAGGAAGCGCCGCATCACCATGTTCGACAGGTCCGAATTGACCAGCCCCGGCAGCACCATGATCGGCCGCCCGTCGCCGCGCGGGGCGTCACGCAGTTGCTCGCGGTAGAGCGCGTGCGACATCACGCTCCACGCAGCGCGCGGTAGCTCGGCCGCGAACGCCAATTTGCCGGGGGGCTCTACAACCATATCATCACCGCGAAGGGGAATGGGGTCCACCACCCCATCTTCACGCCCGCCTCGCGTAGCGCACCGCCGGTCCATTGGTTGCACGTGCGGATCGCGCTGTACCCGCCTTTGGCCTCATAGAAGGCGTCGTTATTCCCATAGCCGTGCACGCTCGGACCGTCGCCGAACGTGCCGCGGACATAGGCGGCGAGGCGGCGATACTCGTCGGGGCGCAGGATCACGCTTCGCATATGGGGGCCGGCCTCGGGTGCCGGTAGATGCGCGACATGGAGCACCGTCCGCCCCATCCCGGCCAGCGCGCTCGCGACGCGCACCGGGCTCACCTGCGACCAGCTCGGCGTGTTGAGATAGAAATCGCGGTCGCCCCAGCCGAATGAGAGATAGGGGTGCCCCGCCTGCTTCGGATCGGCGAGATCGCCCGGCTTGACCAGATCGCGCCAGTCCACCCCTTGCGCCACCATGGGCAGCACCAGATCGGTGTGGACGCCGTTATCGATCACATAGATGCGCACGCCAGACCCGGGCTGGGTCCATCCCGAATTGACCGGAATCGCCCCGCCCGCGAGCGCCGCCAGGGCATATCCGACGATGATCCCGGCAAAAGTCGCCAGCAGCCGCCCCACGAACTTCGCCAATCCCCGCATATGCGCTCCCGTTTCGTGGCCGCCCGCCCCATGCTATGGCAACGCCATGGCAAAGGACACGCATGTGCTGGAGCGCCCCCCGGAGGGCGCTTCGGCGGATTGGACGATACCGCAGAACTGGCAGCATTATACGCCCGAAGAACATCGCACCTGGGACACCCTCTTCGCCCGTCAGGCGAAATTGCTCCCCGGCCGCGCGAGCCAGGCGTATCTGAACGGCCTCGACGCGCTCAAACTCTCGAACGGGGGGATCCCCAATTTCGAGGAACTGTCCGAGCGGCTGATGAAGCTGACCGGGTGGCAGGTGGTGGCGGTCCCCGGCCTCGTGCCCGACGACGTCTTCTTCGATCATATGGCGAACCGCCGCTTCGTCGCGGGCAATTTCATCCGCCGGGCGGACCAGCTCGATTATATCCAGGAGCCCGACGTCTTCCACGACGTGTTCGGCCACGTCCCGATGCTCGCCGACCCGATCTTCGCCGATTATCTCGAGGCCTATGGGCGGGGCGGCCAGCGCGCGCTCGAACTCGGCGCGCTCAAGAATCTCGGCCGGCTCTACTGGTACACGGTCGAGTTCGGACTGATCCGCGAGGATGGCGATCTGCGCATCTATGGCTCGGGCATCGTCTCGAGCTTCGCCGAGAGCGTGTTCGCGCTCGAGAGCGAGAGCCCCAATCGCATCGGCTTCGATTTGAAGCGGGTGATGCGGACGGACTACCGGATCGACGATTTCCAGCAGAATTATTTCGTCATCCCGAGCTTCGACGCGCTGCTGAAGGCGACGGTCGAGACCGACTTCGCGCCGCTCTACGCCGAGATCCACGCCCTGCCAGACATCCCGATCGCGGCGATATTGCCGGGGGACGAGGTGATCACGGCGGGGACGCAGGATTATGCGAGGTCGAAGGGGTGACTCCTATGTGACCGGGTGCTTCGCCTGGCACGCCTTCAGCACCGCCTCCTGCTCGGCGTCGCTGGGGCCGTCCATCAGCTGGCGCACCGTCTTGCCCTTCATCACCCCGTCGGCAACGCAGCTGCAGATCGGCGTGAAGTCCACCGCCTTGCCGGACTGGCTCGCGGTCGAAACGCATTGCTCGACGAATTTCTGGCGGAACGACTTTTTGAACCCGTCGTCGAAGCCCTGCGCGAAGCTGCTGCCCGATGCGCTGTTTCCATCCGCCGCGCCGCCGCCGCCGCCGCCGCACCCCTGCAGCACCAGCAGCGCCGCGATCGCCAATCCCATCCGCATGACCCCCGTCCCCCTCACCAGCTCCCGAACCCAGGCGCCTCGCCCTTGCCGCGGGGCAGCCGCGTCACCCGCTCGCGCCCATGGCGGGCCCGCTTGACCAGCCGCAGCGTCGGCCAATGGCCATTGTCGATGCGCCCCGTGAGCCGCAGCCCCTGCTGGCGATAGGCGCGCGCGACCGTCTCGGCCTGGCCCTCGAGCAGCCCCGCGACGATCAGCGTCCCGCCCTCGGCCAGCGCCGCACCGACGGTCGCAGCCAGCTCGACCAGGGGGCCGGCCAGGATGTTCGCGATGATGAGATCATAGGGCGCGCGGCCGATCAGCAGCGGGTGTTCGAGGCCCGATGCCGCCGCCAGCGCCAGCTCGCCCTGCCCGCCGCCGAGCGGCACGCGGTTGATCGCGGCATTCTCCGCGGTCACGTCGATCGAGCGCGGATCGATGTCCGATGCGGTCGCATGCGCGCGCGGCCAGAGATGCATCGCGGCAAAGGCGAGCAGCCCGGTGCCGGTCCCCAGATCGAGCAGGTTGCGCACGACCAGCCCGCGATCCTTGAGCGCCCCGAGCATCTCGAGGCACCCGCTGGTCGTCTCGTGCGCCCCCGTGCCGAAGGCGAGTCCGGCGTCGATCCGGAACGCCACCGCGCCCGGCGGGATCGCGCGCTTGTTGGTTTCGGTATGCACATAGAAGCGCCCGGCATGGACCGGCTCGATCCCGGCCTGGCTTAGCGTGACCCAGTCCGCGTCGCGGATCTTGTGCGCGACCGGCTTCACCCCCGCCGCACTCGGCACCAGCGCCTGCACAGCAGCCAGCGCCGCGCTGTTGGGCTTGCCGTTGAAATAGGCTTCGAGCTGCCATTGCATCGGATCGTCCTCGACCAGTTCGCTGGTGAGCAGCACCGGCGCGGGATCGAGCCCGGTCGCATCGACCTCGAGCGCCTCGGCCTCGTCGCGGGTGCAAGGCAAGATGAGCTTCCAGCTAGCCATCAGCGCACATAGCTCGCGCCGTTCACGTCGAGCACCGCGCCGGTCATCGAGGGCGGCGCTTCGAGCGCGCAGAATTTCGCCAGGATCGCGACCTCTTCGGTGCCGGCGACGCGGCCGAGCGGGATATCGGCGAGCAATTTGTCGCCGCCGCGGCTGGCGAGATAATCCTCGGCCATGCCGGTCATGGTGAAGCCCGGGCAGATCGCGAAGGCGAGGATGCCCTCGCGCGCATAGCCGCGTGCGATCGACTTGGTCATGGCGACCATCCCGGCCTTGGACGCGGCATAATGCCAGTGGGCGGGGCTGTCGCCGCGATAGGCAGCGCGGCTGGCGATGTTGACGATCCGGCCGCCCTCACCGCGTTGCTGCCAATGGCGGATGGCGAGGCGGCACAGCTCGGCGCTGGCGGTCAGATTGACCCGCATCGTCTTCTCCCACGCCGCGACCCAATCGTCATGGTCCAGGTCGAGCGGCGCGGCTTCGAAGATGCCGGCATTGTTGACGAGCGCATCGATCCGCCCGTCGAGCGCCTCGAGCGCCTTGTCCCACAGGGCCCGCGGCGCTGCGGGATCGGTGAAGTCCGCGGGGATGCCGCTCTGCGTGCCGTGCCCGATCGTGCGGGCACCCGCCGCGTTCAGCGCGTCGAAGGTCGCGGCGCCGATGCCGCGGCTGCTTCCGGTGAGCAGGATATTAGGGGAGGCCATCGGCCTCCCCTAGCGGGTGATCGTTTACGCCGCCACCGAGGAGGAGAAATTCTCCGCCGCGTCGCGCAGCTGGTGGAGCCGGTCGTCGACCTCGGCCACGTCGCGCTGGAGCGTGTCGATGTCGCTGGTGACGGTCTTGGTGTCCTCGCGGATCGCGCCGATCGTCGCGGACATCGAATCGGCGGCGAGCGCCGTCTCGTCGACCGCGGCGGTGATCGCGGTCACCGTCTGCGCCTGGACCTCCATCGCCGCGCGGATTCGCTGCGCCGATTCCTGGACTTCGCTGACGGTCGAGCGGATCGAGGCATTGGTCTCGACGGTGCTCTTGGTGGCCGACTGGATCGCCGCGATCTTCGAGGCGATGTCGTCGGTCGCGCGCGCGGTCTGGTTGGCGAGCGATTTCACTTCCTGCGCGACGACCGCGAAGCCACGGCCCGCATCGCCCGCACGGGCCGCTTCGATGGTCGCGTTCAGGGCGAGCAAATTGGTCTGCCCGGCAATGTCGCGGATCAGGCCGAGAATCGATTCGATCGACTTGGCATGTTCGGACAAAGTCTCGGACATGCCGACCGCCGCGCCCGCCTGGCCCGAGGCCCGGGTGGCGATATCTGCCGCCGATTCGACTTCGGTGCGCGCATCCTCGATCGCGCGGATCAGCCCCGCGGCGGTCTGCGCCGCCTCGCGCATCGCCACCGCCGATTGTTCGGCGGCCGCGGCGACTTCACTCGCCTTGCCGAGCATGCCCCGCGCCGAGGTCGAGGCCCCCGCCGCCTGCATCCGGATGCGGTTGCCAAGCATGGTCGCGCCCTCGATCGATTCGGCGATGCTCGCGCGGAACTGCATCGAGCGCTCGCGGCGTTCCTCACCCGCATCGGCGGCGTCGCGCGCGCCGAGATGGGTCGCCATCAGATCGGCCTCGACCATCGAGAGCCGCTGGACGATGTCGCACAGCCGCAGCAGGCGCGCCGTGTCGTCGCCGACCTTCTCTGCGATCACCCGCATCGTCACCGAATGTGCATAGGCAAGCGCGGCGAAGGTCGCGGTGAGCGGAACCTTGGAGGCATCGACGTTCGCGGCATGCTGCAGCGCCATCTGCACCCACTCTTCGTCGAGCGGGCTGCTATATTTGACCTGGGTGTAGTGCGCGCTCTGCCGGAGCTGCTCCTCGAAGCGCACCGGATCGGCGAACCATTCGCGGACGCCCTGCGTCTCGGGCAGCGTGAAATAGTGATCCCAGAAGGATTGGCCGATCTCTCGATAGTGGCCACCGATCAGCGCGTGGATCTCTGCGCAGGCCGGCCCGATCTGGCCGTCCCAGTCATATTCGCCGAGATGCTGGGCAACTGAACGGCCGCCGCCGCTCCACCGGCCCAAATCGCGCTTCTTCGTCATCATTCTCTCCTACGCCGCGACTTTCGCCACGAACTCGCTGGCGCTGTTCTTGAGGCTTCCGAGCTGACCGTCGAGCGCGGAAAAGCCCTGCCCGACCCGGTCGATCTCGGAAGCCACGGTTTCGGTATCCTCGCGGATCGCGCCGATCGTCGCCGACATCGAATCGGCGGCGAGCGCGGTCTCGTCGACCGCCGCGGTGATCGCGGTGACGGTCTGCGCCTGGACTTCCATCGCGGCGCGGATGCGGTTGGCGCTTTCCTGGACCTCCGCGACGGTCTCGCGGATCGAGGCGTTGGTCTCGACGGTCGATTTGGTCGCCGACTGGATCGAGGCGATCTTGGCGGCGATGTCGTCGGTCGCGCGCGCGGTCTGGTTGGCGAGGCTCTTCACCTCCTGCGCGACGACCGCGAAGCCGCGGCCCGCATCGCCCGCACGCGCGGCCTCGATGGTGGCGTTGAGCGCGAGCAAATTGGTCTGGCCGGCAATGTCGCGGATGAGGCCGAGGATCGATTCGATCGACTTGGCGTGATCGGAGAGCATCTCGCTCATCCCTACCGCCGCGCCCGCCTGGCCCGAGGCCCTGGTCGCGATGTCCGCGGCAGCCTCGACCTCGTTGCGGGCGTCTTCAATGGCGCGGATCAGGCCCGCAGCGGTCTGCGCCGCCTCGCGCATCGCCACCGCCGACTGTTCGGCCGCGGCGGCGACTTCGCTGGCCTTGCCCAGCATGCCGCGCGCCGAAGACGAGGTGTGCACCGCCTGGATGCGCAGCGCATCGCCCTCGCGCGACGCCCGCTCGACGGTCGCGCCGATCGAGTCGCGGAATTCGGCGGCGAGCTTGTCGCGGCCGGCCTGCGCGGCATATTCGCGATAGAGATTGTAGAGCTCGACGGTGATGTCGCCTTCGAGCGCGGAAAGCCGCATCAGCGTGTCGATCAGCATCGGAAGCTTGGCGTTGTCCACCCCGCTGCGGCGAATCAGCACCTCGAGCGCGGCGCGGTCGCTCGCGCTGATCATCGACAGCAGCGCCATCGGCGGCACGTCCGCGGCATAGGCGGCGGCGACCGAACGCTCGATCGATTCGATCCACGCGCTGCCCGCGGTATCGAGGAAACGGTTGCGCAGGAAGATGACGCCGACCTCGATGATCTTCTCCGATTCGTGGAGCGCCCAGTTGCGCTCATCAGCGAAGCAGCGCAGCCATTGCTGCCAGTAAGCATCTGAGATCGAAGTGATTTCCGGTTCCAGTGCGGCCCAGACCTCGCGGCTCGAGCTCATCAGCGAACCGTCGAAGTCGAACACGCGCAGCCGCGCGCGGACGTCGATCTTGCGAGCCATGGCGCCCGGTTCGGGCAGGTTGTTCGCCGTGGGCGCGGTCGATGCAGACATGGGATCCCCTGGTCAGGCCTTGCGCGAAACTGCGCTCGGCCGTCCCCAGACCTATTCCCTCAGGAGTTAATTCCCGGTTAGCCAAGGCCTTCGCGCGGTACCGTATTCGTTGCGGCTTGCATCCCCGCCGCCCGCGCGTCATTAGGCCCCACCACCGCTAAGGACCCGCCCGTTGACAGAGACCCCGAACAAAGCGCGACCATTGTCGCCGCATATCGGTATCTGGAAATGGGGTCCGGCGATGACGGTGTCGATCGTCCACCGCGCGACCGGCACCGGCCTCACCATCGGCATGCTCTTCTTCTGCTGGTGGCTCGGCGCGCTCGCTTCCGGGCCCGCCGGCTATGCCGCGTTCCTCGATGTCTTTACCTATCAATCGGGCAAGCTCAACGTGATCGGCTGGATCGTCGGCGTGGGGCTCACCCTCACGCTCTTCCAGCATATGGCGAGCGGCGTGCGCCACCTGTTCATGGACGCGGGCGACAATTTCGAGCTCCGCGCCAACAAGACCACCGCCTGGCTGACCTTCGGATTTGCGATCGTCGCAACCGCGGCCTTCTGGACGGCCCTGCTCCTGGAGACACCTCATGTTTAAAGCCCTGCCCGCCGACGCATCGCCCGAAGCCACCCAGCATTGGTGGCACCAGCGCCTGACCGCCGGCGCCAATCTGCTCTTGCTGCTCTGGTTCGCCCTGTCGATGCTGCTGCTCGGCACCCAGGCCGGGTTCGACACCAAGACGCTGACCGGCTGGGCCGCGCAGACCATGGTGGTGATCCCGCTGCTCCTGCTGGTCGGCGCGACCGTCTATCATTTCCGCCTCGGCCTTCAGGTGCTGATCGAGGATTATGCCAAGGGCGCCGGCCGTGCCGTGTGGCTGGTGGTGCTCAACTTCTTCGCCTTCACCGTCGCGATCTGGGCGGTCCTCTCGATCCTGAAGCTGGCGCTCGGCGCCGCAGCCTGAGGGAGAGGGCCGGATGCCCGCCGCGTACAAGATCATCGATCACACCTATGATGCCGTGATCGTGGGGGCCGGCGGCGCCGGTCTCCGCGCCACGATGGGCGTTGCCGGCGCGGGCCTGAAGACCGCGTGCATCACCAAGGTCTTCCCGACCCGCAGCCACACGGTCGCGGCGCAGGGCGGCATCGCCGCGTCGCTCGGCAATATGGGCGCGGATCACTGGACCTGGCACATGTACGACACCGTCAAGGGGTCGGACTGGCTGGGCGACCAGGATGCGATCGAATATCTGGTGCGCGAGGCGCCTGCGGCGGTCTACGAACTCGAACATGCCGGCATGCCGTTCAGCCGGCGCGAGGATGGGCGCATCTATCAGCGCCCCTTCGGCGGCATGATGCAGAATATGGGCGCCGGCCCGCCCGCACAGCGCACCTGCGCCGCGGCGGACCGCACCGGCCACGCCATGCTCCACACGCTCTACCAGCAGAGCCTGAAGTATGACGCGGACTTCTACATCGAATATTTCGCGCTCGACTTGATCATGGAGGATACGCCGGGCGGCCCGGTGTGCCGCGGCGTGATCGCCTTGTGCATGGAAGACGGCTCGATCCACCGCTTCCGCAGCCATGCGGTGGTGCTCGCGACCGGCGGCTATGGCCGCGTCTATCAGGTGGCGACCTCGGCCCATACCTGCACCGGCGACGGCAATGCGATGGTGCTGCGCGCGGGGCTGCCGCTGCAGGACATGGAATTCGTCCAGTTCCACCCGACCGGCATCTACGGCCCTGGCGTGCTGATCACCGAGGGCGCGCGCGGCGAGGGCGGCTACCTCACCAATTCCGAGGGCGAGCGCTTCATGGAGCGCTACGCCCCCTCGGCCAAGGATCTCGCCTCGCGCGACGTCGTGTCACGCTCGATGGCGATGGAGATCCGCGAGGGCCGCGGCGTGGGCGCGGAGAAGGACCATATCTACCTTCACCTCAACCATATCGACCCCAAGATCCTGCACGAGCGGCTCCCGGGCATCACCGAGACCGGCAAGGTCTTTGCGGGCGTCGACCTGACCCGTCAGCCGCTGCCGGTGGCACCCACGGTCCATTACAATATGGGCGGCATCCCGACCAATTATCACGGCGAGGTCGTCTATCTGAAGAAGGGCAAGGGCAAGGCGAAGGCCGATCCCGACGCCGTGGTGCCCGGCCTCTACGCGGTCGGCGAAGCGGCGTGCGTCTCGGTCCATGGCGCCAACCGTCTCGGCTCCAACTCGCTGATCGACCTCGTCGTGTTCGGCCGCGCCACCGGCATGCGCATCGCCGAGACGATCAAGCCGAACACGCCGCACAACCCGCTCCCCGCGGGTTCGGAGGAACTGTCGCTCGGCCGCCTCGATCATTTCCGCAACGCCAATGGCAGCACGCCGACCGCGAAGATCCGCGCCGATATGCAGAAGACGATGCAGCGCCACTGCGCCGTGTTCCGCACCGACGAGCTGATGCGCGAGGGCGTGACCCATATGGAGCAGGTCTATGCCGGCTTCCAGGACGTGAACGTCACCGACCGCTCGCTGATCTGGAACACCGATCTGGTCGAGACGCTCGAGCTCGACAATCTGCTCGGGCAGGCGCTGGTGACGATCCGTTCGGCGGTCAACCGCAAGGAAAGCCGCGGCGCCCACATGCACGAGGACTTCCCCGACCGCCACGACGACGAATGGATGAAACACACCATCGCGACGTTCGAGGGCTGGGGCGGCAAGGGCGGCACGACGGCGATCGATTACCGCCCGGTGCACGAATATACGCTGACCGACGAGGTCCAGTATATCGAGCCGAAGAAGCGGGTGTACTGAAGAGCCGCTCTGCCAGCCGCGACGATCAGCCCTATGCGAGCCGGATCATGTGCTCGCCCGGGTTCCACATGAGCTTGAACCGCTCGAGGAATCGGTGCCCGATCACGGCGCGCGCACCGATGCCGCGAGTCATCGCGGTCAGATCCTTGACGCGAAACTGCGTGCTGAACGCCTTGCCGCCAATCTCGAACGGCAGCTCGAGTCGGCTGTTCGCCGCGGCGCCGCCGGCGAGCGCGGCATCAACGTTGCACCAAGGTGCGCCGGTATCGATCAGGAAGGTGACCGCTTCGCCGTTGAGCGTCCCGGCGGTGACCGGCAAGGGCGTGGCCGCGAGCGGAAGGACGAGCCCCGCCCCCGGTCCGTCGCGCACGGTCAGGTCCTTCGCGGCATAATCGATCACGAAACCAGCCTTCGAAAGCATCGGCCAGCCGAGGATCGCGTCGAAAGGCTCGCCGATCTGCGCGGCGATCGCCTCGATATCGCCCGGGCTCACCAAAGCCTCGACGCCGCGGTACGTCGCGCCTCCGAACGCGAGCGTGTCGAGGCTGGCACCGAGCACGGCTCGCGGGCCGCCCTGGTATCGCTGCGTCTGCTGCCCCGTGTCGGCAAGCGCGAGGCCGAGCGTCCGTGCGAATGCCTCGGCAAGCTGCAGTCCGCGGATCGCGCCGGTGTCCACCAGCGCCTTGGCGCTGCGGCCATTGGCCTCGATCGTCAGGAAAATCAGGCCGGCGGGGCTCACCACGATCGAGGCCGCGGCTAGCCGAGAAGCGGGCAATGCAAGCATCGCAAGACCCGTCGTTCCCAGAAACTCGCGGCGTCCCAGCATCGATTATTCCTTTTTTCCGCAATGTCTTGTTCTGTTGCCGGCGGTCGTCGCTTTCGGCGTGACCAAAGCCGTCGCCGCAGCTACGCCCCGCGTCCCGCAATCGGATGCAGTGGCGCGCTGCCGCCTTGACTCCGCGCGCGCCCCGGCGACACTGGCGATGGTTAATTCGTCATCCGGGGAGCTGTCCCGAAATGCGTTTCTTCGTTCCGCGTGCGCTGATCGCTTTCCTCGCGGGCGTGCTGGCGCTGCCCGCCGCGGCGCAGGTCGTGCCCTACAAGGCGCCCGAGCATGTCTCGGGCTTTCCCGGCATGGCGAGCGGGGAGACGCAGGGCGAGATGGCGGCGAGCCTCGATCTCGGCCCCGAGCTCGACCGCGGGCGTTCGCCGCGCTGGATGCTCGCCGACTACCGGCGCATGGACAAGGCGCTCGCCGCCCTCCAGCCGCAGCGCAAGGGCGTGGTCGATGTCTATATCGTCTCGGTCGGGCTCGACAGCGATCCGGTGTTCGGGCGCGAGGCGCGCGAGGCGGGGAAGGTCCTCTCGTGGCGCTACGGCGGCGCCGGGCGCACCATCACGCTCGCGGGCACCGACGGCAGCGGCCCCAGCGCGCTTCCCAATGGCAGCATCACAAACCTGACCCTCGCGCTCGCGCGCATCTCCGAGCTGATGGATCCGAAGGAGGATGTCCTGATCCTCTATTCAACCAGCCACGGCGCGCCGCTGGGGATCGTCTATCACGACGCAGACCAAGGCTTCGGCGTGCTGAGCCCCAAGCGGCTCGCGGGGGTGCTCGGCGATCTCGGCATCAGGAACCGGCTGCTGATCCTGTCGGCCTGCTATTCGGGCGTGTTCGTCCCCGCACTGGCCAGCCCCACCACCGCGCTCTTCACCGCCGCGTCGGACAGCCGCACCTCGTTCGGCTGCGCGTCGGACAATGACTGGACGTTTTTCGGCGACGCGATGATCAATCACGCGCTGCGCAAGCCGCAGACGCTCAAGGCCGCGTCGGACGAAGCGCGCGGGCTGATCACCCAGTGGGAGACCAAGGGCGGCGTCACCCCCTCGAACCCGCAGGTGAGCATCGGCGCGAGCGTCGGCACCTGGCTGACCCCGCTCGAGGCGCGGAGCCCCAAGGTCGCGACCCAGCCCGCCGGCCGTCCCGCGACCGATATCCTCGACCGGGTCCGGCACTAAGGGCAACGGATGAGCTCGCCCGATAATCCCTTGGGAAAGCTCATCCCCAACGACCTGTCGAAACTGGCGGGCACGGTGCTTCCCGCCGCGTTGCCCGCCGCCATGCCGGTGATCCAGAAGGCGCTACCCGGGGGCCTGCGCAACCGGCTGATCCAATGGGGACTGGGGATCCTCGTTACCTTCGGCCTCTCCTTCGTGGTCAAGCGGATGCTCGAGGCGCGCGAGGCGAAGCAGCGCGCGCTTGCCCCCCGGCCCGCCCCGCGGACCATCGCGCCGCCGCAGCGCGAGTCGGCCGCCCGCGCGCCGCAGGCCGCGCCCGCCGCCGCAGCGCCGGTCCCGATCGATACCGGCCTCGCCTATCCGATGCTCGGCCGCCCGCACATCAGCCTGTCGGGTCAGGTCGATCAGGCGATGTACGCCAGCTTCAGCCACCAGCTCGCGCTCGCACCGCCCGAAGGCCCTCTGGTCGTGGCGATCTCCACCCTTGGTGGCGATCCCGAGGTTGCGCGGCTGATGGGCGACGAGATCCGGCTGCTGCGCGATTATCACCGGCGCGACATGGTCTTCCTCGGCAAGGTCTCGGTCTATTCGGCGGGCGCGGTGCTGATGGCCGCCTTCCCCGCCGACCGCCGCTATCTCACGCGCGGCTCGCGGCTGCTGATCCATGAGCGGATCATGAGCTTTTGTCTCAACGGCTCGCTACGCACGCTGACCGAGACGATGCGCTCGCATCTGGGCGAGGTCGAGCATGCGCTCAAGGTCGAGGAGGAGAGCTTCCGCGATCTGGTCGCGGGCTCCAGGGTCACGTTCGAGGAACTCCGCCAGCGCGCGCCCAACGACTGGTATATCGACGCCGAGGAAGCCCGCTCCCTCGGCCTCGTCGCGGACGTGATCTAAGCCAGCGTACCCCCATCGATATTGATCGTCGTGCCGGTAATGTACGACGCATCCTCGCTCGCGAGGAACGACGCCAGCGCCGCCACCTCGTCGGCACGGCCATAGCGGCCGAGCGGGACGATCGACTTGAGCTGAGCGGCCAGTTCGCCGTCCGCGGGGTTCATGTCGGTATCGATCGGCCCCGGCTGGATGACGTTGACCAGCACGCCGCGCGGCGCCAGGTCGCGCGCCCAGCCGCGCGCCAGCCCCTGCACCGCGAACTTGCTCGCGCTATAGGCCGCAGCGCCCGGCATCATCGATGTCTCGCCCATCACGCTGCCGACGATCAGCACGCGTCCACCGTCGGCGAGATAGGGCACCGCAGCGAGGGTTCCAGCAACCACGCCATCGACATTGACGCCGAGCACGCGGCGATAATCCTCGATGCTGTCCTCATGCACGCCGCCGAAATGGCTGACCCCGGCATTGTGGACGAGGATATCGATCCCGCCCAGCTCGGCCGCAGCAGCATCGACCGCATCGGTCACCGCCGCTGAATCCGCGGCATCGGCCTGGATCGCGCGGCCCTTGCCGCCCGCAGCCTCGATCGCCGCGACGGTCGTCTTGGCTGCATCGTGGTTGCCGGCATAGGTGATGATCACGTCCGCCCCGTCCTCGGCCAGCCGCTTCGCGATCGCCGCGCCGATGCCGCGCGACCCGCCGGTCACCAATGCGCGCTTGCCTGCCAGTTTCCTGCTCATTTCGATACTCCGGTCCCCCGCCGGCAAGACCGCCTGCAGCCGGGACGGAGCGGGAGATGGGGTGCCGTCTGGATAGTTCAATATTCCCGAACTATTAAACTGGCGAAGCTTTCCTATATGTGAGTCATGTCGCGCTTCGTGCACCCCGATCTCAAGCAAGTCGGCCTTCCGGTCGCACTCCATGCGCTCGCCGATCCGGTGCGGCTCGCGATGATCGCGAAGCTGGCCGAGGTCGGATCGCTCAACTGCTCGGCCACCTGCCCCGAACAGCCGATCCCGAAGAGCACGCTCTCGAACCATTTCAAGGTGCTGCGAGCCGCCGGGCTGGTCGAAACCCGCGCCGAGGGCCGCGAGATGATCAGCCATTTGCGCCGCGACGCCTTTGAGGCGCGCTTCCCGGGCCTGCTCGCCACAGTGCTGGCCAACCGCACCGATTGAACACCGCCAGCGGCGTCCGCGTCACCTATAGGGTTGCGCCGCAGGTGCGAAAGGCATAGCCCGCGCGAGACAATTGCAAGCCGCCACACACGGGAAGCACGATGGCCGAATTCAGCCTGCCCAAGAACAGCGTCGTCAAGCCGGGCAAGACCTTCCCCGCCGCCGGGGGCAAGCGCGTCAAGAAGTTCAAGATCTACCGCTACGATCCCGATAGCGGCGCCAATCCGCGCTACGACAATTTCGAGGTCGATCTCGACGCGTGCGGCCCGATGGTCCTCGACGCGCTGATCAAGATCAAGTCGGAGCAGGACCCGAGCCTCACCTTCCGCCGCTCGTGCCGCGAGGGGATTTGCGGCTCCTGCTCGATGAACCTCGACGGCCGCAACGGCCTCGCCTGCACCACCGCGATCGAGGACATCAAGGGCGAGATTCGCATCACGCCCCTGCCGCACATGGACGTGATCAAGGACCTCGTCCCCGATTTCACCCATTTCTATCAGCAATACGCGTCGATCAAACCGTGGCTCGAAGCGGGCGATATCCCTGCCGACGGCAAGGAACGGCTCCAGAGCCCCAAGCAGCGCGAGGAGTTGGACGGGCTGTACGAGTGCATCCTGTGCGCCTGCTGCTCGACCAGCTGCCCCAGCTATTGGTGGAATTCGGACAAGTTCCTGGGCCCCGCCATCCTGCTCCAGGCCTATCGCTGGCTCGCCGACAGCCGCGACCAGGCGGATACCGAGCGGCTCGACGCGCTCGAGGATCCCTTCACCTTGTATCGCTGCCACACGATCATGAACTGCGCGAATGTCTGCCCCAAGGGCCTGAGCCCCGCCAAGGCGATCGCGGAGGTCAAGAAGCTCGAGGCCGAGCGGGTCGCCTGATGCAGCTGGCGGGGGCCCTGATCGCCGCGGCGCTCGCCTTCGCCGCTCCCGCGCAAGCACAGCGGCTCGACGATCACACCATCCTCGTCCCCGGCGGCATCACCCCCGGCCGGCAGCCCGACGGCAACAGCATCCTCCTCGAAGGACCCGACGGGCTGGTCGTGTTCGACACTGGCCGCCACAAGACGCATAGCGACGCGATCCTTGCCGCGACGGGCGATCGCCGCATCGTCGCGATCGTCAACAGCCATTGGCACCTCGATCATGTCAGCGGCAACCTGCGTCTCAGGCCGCTCTTCCCCGGCCTGCGCGTCTATGGCACCGGCGCGATCGACGGGGCGCTCACCGGCTTCCTCAAGACGAGCGCGGCGCAGGGCCGCCAGGCGCTCGCCTCGGGCAAGCTCTCCCCCAGCATCGCCGAGGATGTCCGCGCCGATCTGCTGACGATCGATCGCGGCAACGAACTCCGCCCCGATATCCAGCTCGGCGGCGTCCAGACGCTCAAGCTCGCGGGCCGCAACTTCATGCTCGGCGTGTCGCTACACGCGGCCACTGCCGCCGATCTGTGGCTCTACGATCCCGCCTCCAAGCGCCTACTCGCGGGCGACCTCGTCACCCTCCCCGCCCCCTTTCTCGACACCGCCTGCCCCGAAGGCTGGGCCGACGCGCTCGCAACGATCGACAAGCTCGATTTCGAAACGCTTGTCCCGGGTCACGGCCCGGTGATGACCCACGAGGATTTCCGCTGGTGGAAGAACGGCTTCGAGGATTTCCTGATCTGCAGCGGGGGCGAGCGGCCGATGGAGACCTGCGCGGGCGGCTGGCTCGCGGCGGCGCGGCACTGGCTGAGCGAGAAGGAAGTCGCCGATTTCGCCGGCTACGCCTATTATTATGGCGAACTGCTCCGCAGCGGAAAGCTCAACAAGTACTGCGCCGCATGAGCGACGCGCCGGCCCCGAGTTTCACCTTCGGCCCCGATCCCGACCTCCCCGGCTGGAGCCGCTGGACGATCAGCGACCCCACCCGGTTCAACTCGATCTTCGGCCCGCTCTCGGTCAAGCTCGAAGACGGCATCGCCCGCGTCCGCTTCGCGCCCACCCAAATCCATTCGAACCTGCGCGGCCATGTCCATGGCGGGGCACTGCTCGGTTTCATCGACATGGCGATGTTCGCCGCGGGGCGCAGCTTCGGCGTGCTCAGCGCGGGCACCGCCGCGACGCTCGACCTCACCACCCAGTTCATCGCCGGTGCCCCGCTCGAGGAAGGCGCGGTCGAGGCGCGGGTCGAGCTGCTGCGCGAGACCGGACGCCTGCTGTTCATGCGCGGGTTGATCGTTCAGGACGAAACGATCATCGTCAGCTTCACGGGAACGATCCGGAAGCCTTCGACCAAGTGAGCCACCTTCTCGAACGCTATCAGGCGCTGGTCGCGGCGGGCGAGCTTCGCGACGATCCCGGACAGGCCGAAGCGGCCGCCCGGCTCCAATCGCTTTGCGACGCGCTCGAAGCGGTCCCGAAAAAGGGCAGCATCCTGTGGCGCGCGCTCGGCCGCGCCCCCGATCCGCCGCGCGGCGTCTATCTCTGGGGCGGGGTCGGGCGCGGCAAGTCGATGCTGATGGACCTGTTCTTCGAGGCCGTCGACATCCGCCGCAAGCGCCGCGTCCATTTTCACGAATTCATGCTCGAGGTACATGAGCGCCTCAATGTCGAGCGCCGGCGCGACACCAGCGATCCCGTGATGAGCGTCGCGCAGGCGCTGTCCGACGATGTCCGCCTGCTCGCCTTTGACGAGATGGTGGTCAACAATCCCGCCGACGCGATGATCCTGTCGCGGCTCTTCACCGGGATGATGGGCCACGGCGTCGCGGTGGTCGCCACCTCGAACCGGCCGCCGCGCGATCTCTACAAGGACGGGCTCAACCGCGAGCTGTTCCTCCCCTTCATCGCGCTGATCGAGGAGCGGATGGACGTGATGGCCTTGAATGGCCCGGTCGATTACCGGCTCGACCGGCTGGGGCAGGTCGATACCTGGCTCGTCCCAAACGGCCCCGAGGCCACCCGCACGCTCTCCGCCGCCTTTTTCCGCCTGACCGATTACCCGCCCGAGGACGCCGCACACGTCCCCTCATGCGATCTGCCCGTCCAGGGCGGGCGTGAGATCCATGTGCCGCGCTGCCTCAAGGGCGTCGCCGTCTTCTCGTTCAGGCGGCTGTGCGGTGACGCGCGGGGGGCAGCGGATTACCTGGCAATCGCACGGCGCTTCCACACGGTGATGATCGTCGGCATCCCCCGCCTGGGGCCGGAGAACCGCAACGAGGCGGCGCGCTTCGTGACGCTGATCGACGCGCTCTACGAGCACAAGGTCAAGCTCCTCGCCGCCGCCGATGCCGAGCCCGACCAGCTCTACCAAGCCGGCGACGGCCGCTTCGAATTCGAACGCACCGTCAGCCGGCTGATGGAGATGCGCTCCGACGACTATCTCGCCGAAGGCCATGGCGAGCGGTGAACCTCGCATCCTGCGTATGATCGGCTATACCGTAACCGACAGCGGTGTCTGAGCATCGCGCGTAACGGGAGAGAGACGATGGTGAAGCTGCTCCGGATCCTGCTGATCCTCCTTCTCTTCCCCGCCGCCGCGAACGCCGGCCCCGCGCTCACCGCCGCCGATCTCCGCACCTCGCAGAGCCTCGACGGCGCGTGGCACTGGTCGGTCGATCCCTATCGCGATGGCCTTTCCGGCTTCCATGGTGGCGGGGTCGGTTCGAGCAGCAACCGCTATGCCGATATCGTCCAGGCCGATGTCGCGCGCGACAATCCGACCGCCTTGTTCGAGTTCGACATGCAGCGCTCGCCGGTTGCCTATCTCCCCGGCGCCTGGATCGGCCATTCCGCGGAGATGCGCTATTATAATGGCCTGGTCTGGTACCAGCGCACCTTCGAGGTGCCCGCGCTCCAGCCCGGCAAGCGCAGCTTCCTCCGTTTCGGCGCGGTCGATTATTCGGCCGCCGTCTATGTGAACGGCAAGCTGGCGGGCAAGCATCTCGGCGGCTTCACCCCCTTCGCGCTCGAAGTCACTGGCCTGCTCCGCGCGGGCACCAACCAGATCACCGTCGGCGTCGATTCCGAACGCCATGACGCCGATGTCCCGCCCCCCGTCACCGACTGGGAGAATTATGGCGGAATCACCCGCTCGGTCCTGCTGATCACCGTGAGCGAAACCTATGTCGATGACGGCTGGGTGCGCCTCGGTACCGACGGCAGGATCACCGCCGGCATCCGGCTCGATGGCGCGCACGCGAACGACGCCCCCGTCGCGCTCCGCATCCCCGCGCTCGGTCTTGTGCTCGAGGGCAAAACCGATGCGAACGGCCGCTGGACCGGCAGCATTGCCGCGCCGAGGAAGCTCGCCCGCTGGTCGCCCGAAAGCCCGACGCTCTACGATGTCAGTTTCGAAGGCGCGGGCGACACGATGAAGGACCGGGTCGGCTTCCGCACGATCGAAGTGAAGGGCGAGGACATCCTCCTCAACGGCAAGTCGATCTTCCTGCGCGGCATCTGCCTCCATGAGGAGGAACTCGGCGACAATCCCGTCCGCGCGATCACCCCCGCCGCCGCGCGCGCCCTGCTCACCGAGGTCCGCGACGGGCTCCACGGCAATTTCGTCCGCCTTGCCCATTATCCGCATTCGGAGGTGATGACGCGCATGGCCGACGAGCTCGGCCTGCTCGTGTGGAGCGAAGTGCCCGTCTATTGGCGCGTCAACTGGAGCAATCCGGACACGCTCGCCACCGCGCGCGCGATGGTCCGCGAGAGCATCACCCGCGACCGCAACCGCGCCTCGATCATCCTGTGGAGCGTCGCCAACGAGACCCCGGTCAACGACGCGCGCAACGCCTTTCTGCGCACCCTGATCGGCGATGTCCGCAGCCTCGACCCGAGCCGGCTCGTCACCGCCGCCCTGCTCGCGGGGCGCCAGGGCAATGTCCAGACGATCGACGATCCGCTCGCCGCCGATCTCGATGTGATGGCGGCGAACACCTATAACGGCTGGTACACGCCGGATCCGCTCGCCAGCGTCGCCGCGATCGAATGGCGCTCGCCGGTCAGGAAGCCGCTGATCTTCTCCGAATTCGGGGCGGACGCGCAGGCCGGCTATCACGACGATGCCGCCGCCCCGCACAAGTTCAGCGAGGAATTCCAGGCCGAATATTACCGCCAGACGCTGGCGATGGCGCGCCGCGTGCCGTTCCTGCGCGGGCTCGCCCCCTGGATCCTCAAGGACTTCCGCTCGCCGCGCCGCCAGCACCCGGTCTTCCAGCAGGGCTGGAACCGCAAGGGCCTGCTGTCGAACACCGGGCAGCGCAAAGCGGCCTTTTTCGTGCTGTCCGACGAATATGCGCGGCGGAGGGATGGGAGGTAGAAGGAGATTTCCCGCAAAGACGCAAAGAATAAAGAGGCACCTCTCCACCTTCCGCGAAGCGGCCAAGTCTCGGCTGCCGCCAGGATGAAGGCCTCGTCGACGCGAGGCGGTGCCGCAGGCGAAACCTCTTCGCGTCTTCGCGTCTTTGCGTGAACCACTCTCTTCTTCTCCCCCTAAGCCTGATAGGCTGACGCCAAAGGAGACCGCCGATGATCGTCACCACCACCGAAAACGTCCCCGGCCATACTGTCGTCCGCGTCGTCGGGCAGGTGTTCGGCATCGTCGTGCGCAGCCGCGGGATCGGGGGGAATATCACGGCTTCGCTCCGTTCGATCGTCGGCGGCGAGATTCCCGAATATACCCGCCTGGTCGAGGATACCCGCCGCCACGCGATCGACCGTCTCGTCGCCAATGCGCATGCGATGGGCGCCAATGCGGTGGTGATGATGCGCTTCGATTCGGGCGAGATCGCCCAGGCGATGAACGAAGTCGTGGCGTACGGCACCGCGGTGGTGCTCGATCCGGCGCCCTGATGCTGCGCAGCATCGTCCTGATCGCCGCCGGCATCATGCTGCTCTGCGCGCTGACGCTGGCGGGGCAGGATCCCGGCGCCTGGCCGATGGCGGCGATGGCGGCCCTGTTCGTCGCGGGGACCCTGTTCGAGCGCTTCCATTATCGCGGCAGCACTGAACTCGACGGCGACTGGCAGCCGACCTCCGAGCGCTTCATCGACGAGGAGAGCGGGCGTCCCGTCACCGTCTGGTTCAATCCGCGCACCGGCGCGCGGCGTTATGTGGATGCCGAAACCCCTTCTTAATGCAATTGCGAATTAGTCGCAAAGATAATCCGGAGCTGGCGACTTTCTGAGGTTGCGGCCTTGCGCCAATGCGCCTAAGCGACCCTCGTTTTCCGCGGTTCCGCGCCCTTAGTCGCGCCCATTATTGATCCGAAGGAGTTCCCATGGCCCGCAAGAAGATCGCGCTGATCGGCGCCGGCAATATCGGCGGCACGCTCGCCCATCTCGCTGCCCTCAAGGGCCTGGGCGACATCGTGCTGTTCGACGTGGTCGAGGGCGTGCCCCAGGGCAAGGCGCTCGATCTCAGCCAGTGCAGCCCGGTCGAAGGGTTCGACGCGACGATCACCGGTTCGAACGATTATGCCGATATCGCAGGCGCCGATGTGATCATCGTCACCGCCGGTGTCGCCCGCAAGCCGGGGATGAGCCGCGACGACCTGCTCGGCATCAATTTGAAGGTCATGAAGGCGGTCGGCGAGGGTATCGCCGCCCACGCCCCCGACGCCTTCGTGATCTGCATCACCAACCCGCTCGACGCGATGGTGTGGGCGCTGCGCGAATTCTCCGGCCTGCCCCACGCCAAGGTGATCGGCATGGCGGGCGTGCTCGATTCGTCGCGCTTCAGCCATTTCCTCGCCGAGGAGTTCAAGGTCTCGGTCAAGGACGTGACCAGCTTCGTGCTCGGCGGCCATGGCGACACGATGGTGCCGGTGATCGAATATTCGACCGTCAGCGGCATCCCGATCCCCGATCTCATCGCGATGGGCTTCTCGACCCAGGAGCGGATCGATGCGATCGTCCAGCGCACGCGTTCGGGTGGCGGCGAGATCGTGGCGCTGCTCAAGACCGGCTCGGCTTACTATGCCCCCGCCACGTCGGCGATCGCGATGGCCGAGGCCTATCTCTACGACCAGAAGCGCCTTCTCCCCGCCGCGGTCCATCTGACCGGCCAGTACGGCGTCGACAATCTCTATGTCGGCGTGCCGGTGATCATCGGCGCGGGCGGCGCGGAGAAGGTGGTCGAGATCAAGCTGGGCGACGAGGCCAAGGCCAACCTCCAGGTCTCGGTCGATGCGGTCAAGGAACTGCTGGTCGCCTGCAAGGCGATCGACGGCTCGCTGGCGTGATCCAACTCGTGCCCCTGCGAAGGCGGGGGCCCAAGCTTTGAAGGTGAAACGCGGCTGTGGAAGCTGCGGGTGATTGAAACGATGAATCCGGACTGGGACGATCTGTTCGAGTCCTTGTTTTAGGTCTGGGCTCCTGCCTTCGCAGGGGAACAAGAAGCGGAGAAGCAGGGGCCAATGAGCATCCTCGTCGACAAGAACACCAAGGTCATCACCCAGGGCATGACCGGTGAAACCGGCACGTTCCACACCCAGCAGGCGCTGGCGTACGGCACGCAGATGGTCGGCGGCGTCACGCCCGGCAAGGGCGGCACGACGCACATCGGGCTGCCGGTGTTCGATACCGTCGAAGAGGCCGTCGCCAGGACCGGCGCGACCGCTTCGGTGATCTACGTCCCGCCGCCCTTCGCCGCGGATTCGATCCTCGAGGCGATCGATGCCGAAGTGCCGCTGATCGTCACGATCACGGAGGGCATTCCGGTGCTCGACATGGTCAAGGTCAAGCGCGCACTCTCGGGCAGCAAGTCGCGGCTGATCGGCCCGAACTGCCCCGGCGTGCTCACCCCCGGCGAGTGCAAGATCGGCATCATGCCCGGCAGCATCTTCTCGAAGGGCTCGGTCGGCGTCGTGTCGCGCTCGGGCACGCTCACCTATGAGGCAGTGTTCCAGACCACCAATGCTGGCCTCGGCCAGACCACCGCGGTCGGCATCGGCGGCGATCCGGTCAACGGCACCAATTTCATCGACGTGCTCGAGCTGTTCCTCGCCGACGAGGCGACCAAGTCGATCATCATGATCGGCGAAATCGGCGGCGACGCCGAGGAGCAGGCCGCGCAGTTCCTGATCGACGAGGCCAGGCGCGGCCGCAAGAAGCCGATGGCGGGCTTCATCGCCGGCCGCACCGCGCCGCCGGGGCGCCGCATGGGCCATGCCGGCGCGATCGTCTCGGGCGGCAAGGGCGATGCCGAGAGCAAGATCGCGGCGATGGAGGCCGCGGGCATCCGCGTCGCCGCCAGCCCCTCCGAGCTCGGCTCGACGCTGGCCGAAGTGCTTAAGGGGTAATTAGTCAACGATTGCGCTCCTATATCCGGGGAAATGTGAGCGCTAACATCGGATGGATACCATCATGGGCTATGAGGGCCTGGACTTCGAGCAGATCGCGGGCGGCGTAAGCCCCGGTTTCGTCGAGACATTGTACCGCAACTACAAGAGCAACCCCGCCTCGGTGGAGGAGGGTTGGCGCAACTGGTTCGACGGTCTCGAAAGCGCCGTCTCGGGGCCGAGCTGGGCGCAGCCCAACTGGCCGCCCAAGGAGACCGACGCGCTCACCGCGGCGCTCGATCCGACCCAGATGGAGCCCGCGCCCAAGCCCGCCAAGGCTTCGGCCCCCGCGCCCGCAGCCGCTCCCGCCGCGTCGGCCGACGAGATCGCGCGCGCCGCGGGCGATTCGATCCGCGCGATGTTGCTGATCCGCACCTATCGCGTGCGCGGTCATCTCGCCGCGAACCTCGATCCCCTCGGCCTTTCCAAGCAGGAACTGCCCGAGGATTTGCGCACCGAATATCACGGCTTCGCCGACAGCGAAATCGACCGGCCCATCTATCTGGGCGGCGTGCTCGGCTTCCAGACCGCCACGATCCGCGAGATCGTCGATATCCTGCGCCGCAATTACTGCGGCAATGTCGGCCTCGAATATATGCACATCGCCGATGTCGAGGAGCGCCGCTTCCTCCAGGAGCGGATGGAGGGCAAGGACAAGGCGATCCAGTTCTCCGAGAACGGCAAGAAGGCGATCCTCTCCAAGGTGATCGAGGCCGAGCAGTGGGAGAAATTCCTCGGCCGCAAATATGTCGGCACCAAGCGTTTCGGGCTCGACGGCGGCGAGGCGATGATCCCCGCGCTCGAGGCGGTCATCAAATATGGCGGCCAGCTCGGCGTGCGCGAGATCGTCTATGGCATGGCGCATCGCGGCCGCTTGAACGTGCTCGCCAACGTGCTCGCCAAGCCCTTCCGCGTGATCTTCCACGAATTCGCCGGCGGCTCGGCCAATCCCGACGATATCGGCGGCTCGGGCGATGTGAAGTACCACCTCGGCACCAGCACCGACCGCGAATTCGACGGCATCAACGTCCATATGTCGCTGGTCGCCAACCCCTCGCATCTCGAAGCCGTCGATCCGGTCGTGCTCGGCAAGGTCCGCGCGCAGCAGGATTTCCGCGCCGATGCCGAGCATGAGCAGGTCCTGCCCGTGCTCCTCCATGGCGACGCGGCGTTCGCAGGCCAGGGCATCGTCTGGGAGTGCCTCGGCTTTTCGGGCATCCGCGGCTACAATACCGGCGGCTGCATCCACTTCATCATCAACAACCAGATCGGCTTCACCACCAGCCCGCAATTCGCACGCTCCTCGCCCTATCCGAGCGATGTGGCGAAGGGCGTTCAGGCACCGATCTTCCACGTCAATGGCGACGATCCCGAAGCGGTCACCTTCGCGTGCAAGATGGCGATCGAGTTCCGCCAGAAATTCCACCGCGACGTCGTGATCGACATGTGGTGCTACCGGCGGTTCGGCCATAACGAAGGCGACGAGCCGAGCTTCACCCAGCCGCTGATGTATGCGCGGATCAAACAGCATCCCCCGGTTAGCGAAGTCTATTCGCGCCGTCTGATCGATCAGGGCGTGATCGATGCGGGCTTTGTCGATGGGCATATCAAGGCCTTCACCGATCTGCTCGAAGGCGAGTTCACCGCCGGGGCCTCGTACCTGCCCAACAAGGCCGATTGGTTCGCGGGCCGCTGGTCGGGCCTCCACGCGCCGGTCGATGCCGAGGGCGCGCGGCGCAATACCGAGACCGGGATCGAGCCCAAGCTGTTCGACAGCCTTGGCCGCACGCTGACCGAAATTCCCGCCGGCCTCGAAATCCACAAGACCCTCGCCCGCGTGATCGACGCCAAGCGCGAGATGTTCAAATCGGGCGAGAATTTCGACTGGGCGACCGGCGAGGCGCTCGGCTTCGGTTCGCTGCTGTCGGAGGGCTATGGCGTCCGGCTCTCGGGCCAGGATTCGGGCCGCGGCACGTTCAGCCAGCGGCACGCCGTCTGGGTCGATCAGAGCGACGAGCATAAATATGTGCCGCTCGGCGAGATTCCGCACGGTCGCTTCGAAGTGCTCGATTCGCCGCTCTCCGAGTATGGCGTGCTCGGCTTCGAATATGGCTATGCCGGCGCCGACCCCAAGACGCTGGTGCTCTGGGAAGCCCAGTTCGGCGACTTCGCCAATGGCGCGCAGATCATGATCGACCAGTTCATCGCCGCGGGCGAGGCCAAGTGGCTGCGCGCCAACGGCCTCGTGATGCTGCTGCCGCATGGGTATGAGGGCCAGGGGCCCGAGCATAGCTCGGCGCGTCCCGAGCGCTTCCTCCAGCTCTGCGCGCAGGACAATATGCAGGTCGCCAACTGCACCACCCCGGCGAATTATTTCCACCTGCTCCGCCGCCAGATGCACCGCAATTTCCGCAAGCCCTTGGTGGTGATGACGCCGAAGTCGCTGCTGCGGCACAAGATGGCGGTCTCGAAGACGAGCGACTTCACCGGCGACACGCATTTCATGCGCCTGCTCTCCGACCCTTCGGCGCCCGCCGACAAGGATGTGAAGCGCCTCGTGCTCTGCACCGGCAAGGTTGCGTACGACCTGATCGAGGCGCGCGACGCCGCGGGCGACACGAACACCGCGATCGTCCGGGTCGAGCAGCTCTATCCCTTCCCGAGCGAGCCTTTGGTCAAGCGCCTCGCGCGGATGACCAACCTCGAAGAGGTCGTGTGGGCGCAGGAAGAGCCGAAGAACAACGGATACTGGTTCTTCGTCGAGCCCTTCATCGAGGAGTGTCTGGCCGAGGCCAGGGTCAAGCCGCAGCGCGCCCGCTATGCCGGCCGCGCCGCCGCCGCCTCGCCCGCCACGGGCCTGATGAAGCGCCACCAGACCGAACAGGCCGCGCTCGTCGCCGACGCGCTCGGCCACAGCGTCCGCAACGAAATCCGCAGAACCCGGAAAGGCTGATCTGCACATGACCGACGTCAAAGTCCCCACGCTGGGCGAATCGATCACTGAGGCCACGCTCGGCGAATGGCTGAAGAAGCCCGGCGAGCCAGTCGCGCTCGATGAGCCGATCGCCAGCCTCGAGACCGACAAGGTCTCGGTCGAGGTCAACGCCCCCGCCGCGGGCGTAATGGGCGCGCAGCTCGTCGCAGTCGGCGATACCGTCAATGTCGGCGCGGTGATCGCGTCGATCGAGGCCGGCGGTGCCGCCGCCGCACCAGCGCCCGCCGCCGAAGCCGCTCCGGCCCCCGCCGCCTCCGGCGAAGCGGCCGCACTCTCGCCCTCGGTGCGCCGCGCGATCCTCGAGCATCATGTCGATCCCGCCACCGTGCAGGGCACCGGCAAGGATGGCCGCATCACCAAGGAGGATGTGGTCGCCGCCGCCTCGGCCAAGCCCGTCGCACCCGCGGGACCGGCCCCCGCGCCCGCACCGGCTCCCGCGCCAGCCGCCGCATCTGCAGGCGGCCGCAAGGAGGAGCGCGTCCGCATGACGCGCCTGCGACAGACGATCGCCAGCCGCCTCAAGGAAGCGCAGAACACCGCCGCCTTGCTCACCACCTTCAACGATGTCGACATGACCGCCGTCATGGAGGCCCGCACCAAATACAAGGACCTGTTCGAGAAGAAGCACGGCGTCCGGCTCGGCTTCATGGGCTTCTTCGTGAAGGCCGCGGTGATGGCGCTCAAGGACATCCCCAGCGTCAATGCCAGCATCGAAGGCGACGAGATCGTCTATCACGACTATGCCGATATCTCGGTCGCGGTCAGCGCCCCCAACGGCCTCGTGGTTCCCGTGATCCGCGACGCGCAGGACCTGACCGTCGCCGGCATCGAGAAGACGATCGGCGACTTCGGCAAGCGCGCCAAGGACGGCACGCTCAAGATGGAGGAGATGAAGGGCGGCACCTTCACCATCTCCAATGGCGGCGTGTTCGGATCTTTGATGTCGACCCCGATCATCAACCCGCCGCAGAGCGCTGTGCTCGGCCTGCACCGCATCGAGGACCGCCCCGTGGTCCGCGACGGCCAGATCGTCATCCGCCCGATGATGTACCTCGCTCTGTCCTACGACCACCGCCTGATCGACGGCCGCGAGGCGGTGACGTTCCTTGTGGCGCTCAAGAACGCGATCGAGGATCCGACGCGGCTGCTGATCGACCTTTGAGGAGCTGAACCGTGCTCCGGCGAAGGCCGGAGCCCTGGAAGGAGCGCGATGAAATCAGGATGCGTCTATCTGATGGCGAACCATCGCCGCGGAGAGACCTATCTGGGGGTTACGAGCAACCTGCGCCACCGGACCTGGCAACATCGCAACGGCGTTGTTGAGGGACATTCTAAGGTCAAGGGTTGCAAGCTGCTCGTCTGGTACGAATATTTCGACAATCTGCAGGATGCGCGAGCCTGCGAGTATCGAATGAAGAAATGGCATCGCGCGTGGAAACTACGGCTCATCGAGGAGCGCAATCCCGAATGGCGTGATCTTTACGCCGAGATTTGCGCTTGAGGCCAACGCTCCGGCCTTCGCCGGAGCACGGAAGAAGGTTTGAAATGGCAGACGAATACGACTTCGACGTCCTCGTGATCGGTGCGGGCCCCGGCGGCTATGTGGCGGCAATCCGCGCCGCGCAGCTCGGGCTCAGGACCGCGTGTGCCGAGAGCCGCGAGACGCTGGGGGGCACCTGCCTCAATGTCGGCTGCATCCCGTCCAAGGCGATGCTCCATGCGTCCGAATATTATGACGCCGCCGCCAACGGCGCCTTCGCCAAGCTCGGGATCAAGGTCACCCCCGAGCTCGATCTCGATACGATGCACGGCCAGCGCAAGGATGCGGTCAAAGGGCTCACCGGTGGCATCGAATTCCTGTTCAAGAAGAACAAGATCGAATGGCTCAAGGGCCGCGCCGCCTTCACCGGCACCGACACGGTCGAGGTCGGCGGGCGGAGCGTCCGCGCCAAGAACATCGTCATCGCCACCGGCTCATCGGTTACCCCGCTCCCGGGCGTCGAGGTCGATAATGACAAGCAGATCGTCGTCGATTCGACCGGCGCGCTCGAACTCGCCAAGGTCCCCGGCCACCTCGTCGTGATCGGCGGCGGGGTGATCGGGCTCGAGCTGGGCTCGGTGTGGAAGCGCCTCGGCGCCAAGGTGACGGTCGTCGAATTTCTCGACCAGATCCTCCCCGGCATGGACGCCGAGGTCCGCAAGGAAGCCAACAAGATCTTCAAAAAACAGGGTCTGGAGTTCAAACTCTCGACCAAGGTCACCGGCGCCGCCGTGAGCGGCAACAAGGCCATACTCACGCTCGAGCCTGCCGCGGGCGGTGCCCCGGAGACGCTCGAAGCCGATGCCGTCCTCGTCTCAATCGGCCGCCGTCCGAACACCGACGGCCTCGCGCTCGACAAGGCCGGTCTCGCCACCAACCAACGCGGCCAGATCGAAACCGATCACAGCTTCAAGACGAGCGTCCCCGGAATCTGGGCGATCGGCGACGTCATCCCCGGCCCGATGCTCGCGCACAAGGCGGAGGATGAGGGCATCGCGGTCGCCGAGAATATCGCCGGCCTCACCGGCATCGTGAACCACGATGTGATCCCGAGCGTCGTCTATACCTTCCCCGAAATCGCCGGCGTCGGCCTGACCGAAGAGCAGGCCAAGGCGCGCGGCGAAGTGAAGGTCGGCAAGTTCCCGATGATGGCCAACAGCCGCGCCAAGACCAATCACGAAGGCGACGGCTTCGTGAAGATCGTCGCCGACGCCAGGACCGACCGCGTGCTCGGCGTGTGGATCATCGCCTCGGTCGCCGGCACGATGATCGCCCAGGCCGCACAGGCGATGGAGTTCGGCGCGACCTCGGAAGACATTGCGTACACCTGCCACGCCCACCCGACGCACAGCGAGGCGATCAAGGAAGCGGCGATGGCGGTAACGGGCAAGCCGATCCATATTTGATCCGAGCCGGCGACGAAATTAGCGCAGCTGATTTCGAGCGAACTAGGCTCGGACGGACGGCGGCACTACAGTGCCGACCGACGGCATGGGCTTTGCCCATGCCGCTGTGAAAGGACCTGCATGCGCCTGGCGCTCACCCTCGCTGCCCTCGCCGCCCTGCTCGCGCCCGCCACGGCGCAGGCGCAGAAGAACGGCAAGGCGCCGAACGGCGAAGAGCGCGTCATCTATGTCGCCGAAAGCGATCCCGCGATGAACGCCGCGATCGCCGAAGGACGCCGCACCCTCCCCGATTTCTTCCGGCACCTCGCCAATCCCGCGCCGGGCGAGCATGGCTTCCTGATCAAGTTCGACCTGCTGCCCGAGCCCGGCGGCGCCGAATTCATCTGGGCCGAAGTGATCTCGCATTCGTCCGGCGTCACCATCGCGCGCCTCGCCAATATCCCGGTCGATCCGCGCTTCAAGCTTGGCGAGAAGGTGAATGTCAGCGACGCCGACATTGTCGACTGGGGCTATTACAGCGGCGGCGTGATGCAGGGCAATTTCACCACGCGCGCCATGCTCCCGCGCTACTCGCGCGACGAAGCCGAGCAGGTGCGCCGCGCGTTCAACTGGTGATCGCAGCCGCCATATTCCATTTGATCTCCGGCATTATTTAGCCTCTTCTATCGCACAACGAGTCGATGCAGGGGGATGACATGGACAATCAGACGGCGGTGGACTCCTTTCTGGGCATGGGGGCGTTCTTCGACGCCGCGGCCAAGGCCAATCTGGGCGTGGTCATTGTCGGCGGACTGTTGGGCGGATTGCTCCAGCCCATCGTCGCCAAGCTCAATCCGCGCAGCGAAAGCCCCTCGCTCGGCGCCTATTGGCAGAGCCCGTTGCTGGGCGTCGCCGCGGCCGGCATCACCATCTATGTCCTCGCGCATACCGACACCAACGCCGCGATGCCGACGCTCTTCTTCTCGCTGCTGTGCGGCCTCGCCTTCCCCGCAGTGCTCACCTCGGCGGTCGACAATGTCGGCAAGCGCACCGACAATGTGCAGCGGGAGATTGCCGAGATCGCGAGCAACGCCAAGGCCGACGGGATCGAGGAGACCGTCAAGGCCGCGCGGAACCTCCGCACGGTGTTGTCGCAGAACCCGCCCGGATCGATGAAACCCGAGGCGCAGACCGTGATCGAGGCGTCGGCGGAGCAGGCGCTCAACAATATCGCCCAGACGCCCGCCGAAACCGCGACGCTCCAGCGCCAGGTGATCGAGGAGCTCAAGGACGTCGGCGCGGTCGCGCTCTCCGCCGGCTGGGAAAAGACCGCCCAAGCCGCCGCCGAGCAGCTCAAGAAGCTGAGCGAGACGGTCGATGACAAGACCGCCAAGGCCGCCGCCGAACATGGCGCCGAGCGGCTGTCCGAGGGCGGGGTCGGCTAGGAATCCTGCCCGGCTGGCGGGGACCGGCCCGCCTCCGTCACCGCCGCGGCGACGGTGCTGCGAAAGCGCGCGAGCGGCGGTCGGACTCCGTGCGCGAGCAAGAGCCGCCGGATAGGCCGCCGTGCGCCTGCGAAGAAGACCGCCGCGCCCGCGCGTTGCGCCCGGCGCGCGAACCCGGCCAGGCTCGCCGCCGCGCTCGAATCCAGAAGGGGGACCTCCGAGACATCGACCACATAGGCACGCGGGTGCGCGCCGATCCGGTCCAGCGCGGCGCCGACCGCGCCAGCCGCGCCGAAGAAGAACGCCCCCGAGATGCGATAGACGATCACCCCGCGATCGGCGGCAAGCGCCGCGTCATAGGGCGTCCGCGGCTCGTCGCGGTCGCTTCGGTCCTCGCCGACCAGCAATCCCGATCCATCGACCTCCACCGATTGCGCCATGCGGTGGAGGAACAGCAGCGCCCCGATGCCGAAACCGATCAATATGCCCTCGGTCAGGTCGCGGAACACCACCAGCAGGAAGGTGGTGAGCAGCACCACCGCGTCGCCGCGCGACGCGCGCAGCAGCATCGCGAATTCGTGCTTTTCGGCCATGTTCCACGCCACCACCGCCAGCACCCCCGCCAGCGCGGAGAGCGGGATGAAGCGCGCGAGCGGCGCCGCCAGCGCCATGAAGCCGAGCAGGAACAGCGAATGGAGCATCCCCGCCAACGGCCCGCGCGCGCCCGAGCGGACATTGGTCGCGGTCCGCGCGATCGTGCCGGTCACACAGATGCCGCCGAACAGCGCGGAGGCGATATTGGCCGCGCCCTGCGCGACCAGCTCGCAGTTCGACCGGTGCCGCCGGCCCGTCATGCTGTCGGCGACCACCGCCGACAACAGGCTCTCGATTCCGCCGAGCAGTGCGAATGAGAGCGCCGAAGGCAGGATCGCGCCGATGCGGTCGATCGAGATCGCGGGAAGATGCGGGGCGGGCAGCGCGCCCGGGATGCCGCCGAACCGCGATCCGATCGTCTCGACGGGCAGGCGCAACCACGCGGTCGCGGCTGCGGCCAGCGCTACCGCGATCAGCATTCCCGGCCAGCCGGGCCGCAACCGGCGAAGCCCCAGGATCATCGCGATCACCCCCGCGGCGACCGCCATCGCCGCGCCGTTGGCGCTCGGCAACGCCCCCGCCAACGCCGTCAGCTTGGGCAGGATCGGCCCCGGCTCGGGCCCCGCCAGCGCCAGCCCCAGCAGATCCTTGAGCTGGCTCGCCAGGATGATCACCGCGATTCCCGCCGTGAAGCCGACCGTCACGGGATAGGGGATATATTTGATGAAGGTGCCGAGCCCGAGGAAGCCGATCGCGATCAGGATCAATCCCGACAGGAGCGTCGCGAGCAGCAGCCCATCGACCCCGTGCTGCGCGACTGTCGCCGCAACCAGCACGATGAACGCCCCGGCCGGGCCGCCGATCTGGAAGCGGCTGCCGCCGAGCAGCGACACCACGAACCCGCCGACGATCGCCGCATAGAGCCCGCGCTCGGGCCCCACCCCCGATGCGATCGCGATCGCCATGGACAGCGGCAGCGCCACGATCGCCACGGTGAGCCCGGCGAGCGCATCGGCCTTGAAGTCGCCCAGCGCATAATGTTCGCGCAGGATGGTGACGAGCTTGGGCGTGAACAGCTCGCCGAAACCGGGCCGTGCCGCCCGGGCGGTCATCGCGGTCTCGGCTCCCTGAAGCGCACGCCGCGCCCGCCATCGGCGCTCGGCGCGCCATCGCCGATCAGCACCACGCCGCCGCGCTCGAACGCATCGATCACCTTGGTGAGCGTGTCGACCACGCCGCGGACATTGCCCTCGCTCGCCTCCATCCGCTGGATCGTCGGCAGCGAAACGCCCGACATCTCGGCCAGCTGCTTCTGGTCGATGCCGAGCAAGGCGCGCGCGGCGCGCATCTGAGCCGCGGTGATCATCGATGCTCGTGTATCAAACCTTAGAGGTGATGTCTAGAACATCAATAGTAATGTCATTACCACTAGCTTCACGCCGCAGCCATCATCGCCGCCCAGCGACTCCGCATCTCCGCCGGCCAGACTTCGGCGGGATTGTAGAACTCCGCGAACGCCTTCGCGCCCTCGGGCAGCGCCACCCAATTCTGCTTGGTCGAGGTGAAGATGTGCACGTCGGGCGGGCAGGCGTCGGGCTCGGCCATCGCGCCTACCCGCAGGAACGCCGCCTTGCGCCCCGCCCCCGGATAATGGCTCCACAAGGCGACCCGGCATGCCGGGCAGCGCGCAATCTCCTGCCCTTTGCCGCTCGCCGAAGGGGTCATCACCAGTTCGGGCTCGCCACTGACCTCAACCGCCGACCGCTCGACCACCGCGTTGAGCACGAAGGCGCTGCCGGTCTCGCGCTGGCACCAGCTGCAATGGCAGCAATGGACGATCATCGGCTCGGCGGTCAGCTTGTAGCTGACGGTCCCGCAGGCGCAGCGTCCCTCGATCATGCCGCCGCCCCCACGCCCGCGCGCGCAATCCGCGCCATCAATCCGGTCAGCGCCGCCGAGGCCGCCGCCGCGAACCACAAGGCGGTCCAGCCCCAGGCCGCCTGCGCGCCCGTCCCCAGGATCGCTCCCGCGACGAACCCCGCCCAGAGCAGGAGATGGGGCACCCACGCCCAGCGCTCGGCATCGCCCATCAGCGCGCCCGCGAGCTTCTGCCCCAGCTTGACCAGAGACCCGGTCAGATAGGTCAGCCCGAACGCCACCTCGCCGTCGCGGGTGAACACGCCATTCTCGGTCCCCATCGCCGCGGCGAGCAACAGCAGGACGATCGGCCCCGGCGAAACGGTCGCGGCCACCGCAGCGAGAACCAACAACAGGGTCACCGCCGCCATCACAGCTCCCTTGTCGTGCCGGGGCGCCGCGCGGACGATCACGCTCGACAGGATTACCCCGCTGACGAAGCTCAGCACCAGCGCGCCCGCGGTCAGCGCATTGCCCCAGGTCGCGCTCCCCAGGCTCACGCCCAGCCGGGTCGAATTGCCGCTCATGAACGAGGCGAAGAAACCGCCCAGACTGGTGAAGGCGAGGGCGTCGACAAAGCCGGCAAGCGCGGCAAGAGCGATGGCGGCGGCGGCGAGCGGGGGTTCGGTGCGATGCATGCGCCCTATTTAGACTTCCCGCCGGCGCCCGCCAGAGGCGAGTTTGACGGGGCATCTCAAGGTGTGCCACTCTCATAATACACCACGGGGAGATTCTTCATGCGCGGCGCTTTGTTCAGCCTGCTCGTTCTCATGCTCGTCGCGTCGCCCGCCGCCGCGCAGGACACCGCGCGGATGGAGGCGATCGTCCGCACCGATGCCGATCGCGGCGAGTTCATGGGCGCGGTGCTCGTCGCCCGCGACGGCGTGATCCTGTTCGACCGCGGCTATGGCTCGGCCAATCTCGAATGGAAGACCGCCAATGACGGCGACACCAAATTCCGCCTCGGTTCGCTGACCAAGCAGTTCACTGCGGTCTCGGTCCTGCTGCTCGTCGAGCGCGGCAAGCTCAGCCTCGACGCGCCGATCAAGACCTGGCTCCCCGATGCTCCCGCAGCGTGGGACAAGGTGACGATCCGCCACTTGCTCAGCCACACCGCGGGGGTCCCCAGCCTTACCGCGTTCCCGGACTATGAGCAGCTCAAGACGCTCCCGACAACGCTCGAAGCGGTCGTCGCGCGCTTCCGCGACAAGCCGCTCGAGTTCGAGCCGGGCGCCAAGTGGAGCTATTCCAATTCGGGCTATATCCTGCTCACCGCGATCATCGAGAAGGCGAGCGGACAGCGCTACGCCGATTTCCTCGCCGACAATATCTTCAAGCCGCTCGGTATGGCCGATAGCGGCTATGACAGCCACGCCGCGATCATCGCGCACCGCGCCTCGGGCTATTCGGCGGGCGCCAACGGCATGGTCAATGCCGACTATATCGAGATGGCGATCCCCCAGGGCGCGGGCGGGCTCTATTCGACCACGCACGACCTGCTCAGATGGCAGGCCGGCCTCTATGGCGGCAGGCTGCTCAAGCCCGCATCGCTCGCCGCGCTGACCACGCCGGTGATGAACAACTATGCGTTCGGGATCGGCGTGACGCGTGACGCCAGCGGAACCCTCTATGCCCACGGCGGCGGGATCGAGGGGTTCAACACCTGGCTCGGCTATGATCCCGAGCGCCATATCACCGTGGTGGTGCTCGCCAATCTCAGCGGCCGCGCGCCCAACCGGCTCGGCGCATCGCTGATGACGCTCGCGCGCGGCGGCACGGTGACGCTGGCGGCCGAGCGCGTCGAAGTCGCGCTGCCGCCCGAGGCGCTCGCCGCCTATGCCGGCACCTACGATGTCAGTCCCGAATTCAGCTTCGTCGTCCGGGTGGAGGGCGGCAGGCTGATCGTCCAGGCCACCGGCCAGGGCCCGCTCCTCCTCCACGCCGAAAAGCCCGACCATTTCTTCCTCAAGGAAGTCGACGCCCAGCTCGTCTTCCGCCGCGACGCCTCGGGGGCGATCGACGCGGTGACGCTCTTCCAGAATGGCCGCCAGACGCTGGCCAAGCGGCGCTGAAATCAATCCTCCCCTGGCCGGGGAGGATTGGTAACCCGATTTGACCTCCCGCCGCCAAGCTGAAACAGCGGCGCCATGGACCCGCTCGAAGCCGCCGCCCGCATCGGACCGATCCTGCCCTGGCTCGATCTGTTCGGCATTGCCGTCTTCGCCGCCACCGGCGCGCTGGCGGCGGCGCGGCGCGGGCTGACCTTCGTCACGCTCGCTTTTTTCGCGCTCGTCACCGGCGTCGGCGGGGGCACGATCCGCGATCTGCTGATCGATGCCCCGGTCTTCTGGATGCACGGCACCAGCGTGGCCGCGCTGTGCATGGGGGTCGCGCTCGCGGTGTGGTTCACCCCGCAGCGCTGGTGGACCGCGAGCGTGTTCGACTGGCTCGATGCCGCCGGGCTCGCTGCCTATGCCGCGTTCGGCGCGGCCAAGGCGCTCAGCTTCGGCGTGCCGCCGGTGCCCGCGATGGTGATGGGCGTGGTCACCGCCTGCTCGGGCGGGATCATCCGCGACATGCTCGCCGGCGAGCCCTCGATCCTGATGCGGCGCGAACTGTACGTCACCGCCGCCGCGCTCGCCGCCCTGCTCCAGGTCGGCCTCACCCTTGCCGGCCTGCCCGTCTTCGCCGCGGGCCTGATCGCCGCCACCGCCGGCTTCGCGCTGCGCGGTGCCGCGATCCACTGGAAGCTCGCGCTTCCCGCCTATCGCCGCAACTGACCATTCCCCGGCCTGCCCCGAGGAACGGGGTTGACTTGATTGATCGTTCAATCAACACTCGCGGCAACCCAAGGGGAGTCGATCATGCCGCGCGTCATCCTGTTGCTTCTGGCCCTGCTGGCCTTCGCCGCGCCCGCCCGCGCCGAGGACCGCATTCTCACCGAGGCCGACGGCACCCGCACGCTGATCCACGAGGCCTGGGTCCCCGCCGCGCCCGCTTCGGTGTGGCAATCGGTCAGCACCGCCCGGGGCTGGGAAGGCTGGGCGGTCGCCCATGCCTGGCTGACCGGAGACACGCTCGAGACGAGCTACGCCGCCGCGGCCAGGCCCGGCGACCCCGGCAATATCCAGCAGCGCATTCTCGCGCAGCTCCCCGGCCGCCTGCTCGTCTTCCGCAACGTCAAGACCCCGCCCGGCTTCCCCCACGCCGCGGCGTTCGGCCGCGTCACCCAGTTTCTCGAGCTGATCCCCGAAGACGGCGGCACGCGCGTCCGCCTGACCGGCACCGGCTATGCCGCAGGCGATGAGGGCGATGCGCTGCTCGGCTTCTTCCAGAAGGGCAACCGCTACACGCTCGACCTGCTCGCCGCGCGCTTCGGCACCGCTCCGCTCGACTTTCTCGTCGGCCATTGCTGGCGCGGTACCCTGCCCAATGGCGACCGCAACGATCATTGCTTCGAGCGCGCCGAGGGCGCTGTCCGCGACCGCCACCAGGTCTTCCGCGCCGACAGGCAGGTCTATGGCGGCGAGACCATCTATGCCTGGGACGGCGCCGCGCGGCAGCTCCGCTTCACCTATACCGGCATGGACGGCGGGGTGATGAAGGGCAGCGTCCGCCAGGACGGGCAGGGCCTCGATTTCGGCACCAGTGACTGGGTCGGCACCGACGGCACCCGCATCGCCCTCTCGACCCGCTGGGTCCGCGTCGCATCCGACAGCTACGAGGCGCGCGACACCTCGCCCAACCCGCATTTCAACCGCACCACGCGTTACACGCGAGTCGATTAGTCTTTCCGTTCGTGCTGAGTAGGGACTGAGCTTGTCGAAGGCCCGTATCGAAGCACCGTGAGCCTCAGCTCCTTCGATACGCGCTTTCGATACGCTCCTGCGGAGCTACTCAATCGCTCCTCAGGACGAACGGAAAGAAGTCACGCCCGAACGACGCCCACCTCGCTGAACGGACGCGGTTCCACCGGCGGCACGCTCGGCTCGTTGAGCTCGCATTGCCAGATGCCGACATCGATCCAGCGGCCATGCTTGTACCCCACCTCGCGGTACACGCCGGTGCGCCGGAACCCCACCGACTCGTGCAGCGTGATCGAGGCGTCGTTGGGCAGCGCGATCCCGCCGATCGCATGGACGAAGCCCTGGGCGCGCAGCGTATCGATCAGCGCCTCGTAGAGCAGCCGCCCGGCCCCCTGCCGCTGCGCGGTATCGGCGATGTAGATCGAGGTCTCGACGGCATAGCGATAGGCCGGCCGCTCGCGGAACTTGCCGGCATAGGCATAGCCGATCACCCCGCTCTCATCGCCCTCGCCCGTCGTTGCGACGATCCACGGATAAAGGCCGTCGCTCGCCGCCATCCGCGTGCGCATCGCCCGCGCATCGGGCGGCTCTGTCTCGAACGAGACGGTGCCGGTCAGCACGTGCGGCGCATAGATCGCGGCGATCGCGGCGGCGTCTTCCGGCGTCGCAGCCCGAATCCCGATCATCTACCGATCATCCGAGGATGCGTGCGAGTAGCAGCTGAATCAGGCTGCGATCCTCGGCGCGCGGCGCGGCCGGGGCGAGCCCCGCGCATTCGAGGCAGCGCACCTGCACCGATCCGCCCATCGCGATCCGCCGTGCATCGCCCACCGCTTGGAAGAAGGTCGCGCGTTGCGCCTCGGCGATCCGCGCATAGGCGTCGGGCCCGCCCGGGCTGTCGGCCCAATCGTCATTGTCATCGTCGCGGAACAGCGCGCCGAGGAAGTTCTTCCAGCCGCTCGGCGCCTTTTCGAAAAAGACCGGATGCACCTTGGCCGGGTCGAGCTTGGCGCGCTTGGCGGCCTCGGCAATCGCATCGTCGAGCCCGCCGAACCGGTCGACCAGCCCCAGCTGGTGCGCGGTCCCGCCGATCCAGACACGGCCCTGGCCGATCTCGTCGACCTGCGCCACCGTCTTGTGGCGCGAGCTCGCGACCAGCCCGGTGAAACGCGCATAGCCCTGCTCGATCACCGATTGCAGCACCCGGTCGGTCACCTCGTTGGTCCCGCCCATCACATCGGGCTGGCCGCTGAGCGGCGTGGTCTTCACCCCGTCGGTGGTCACGCCCACCTTGGCGAGCGTCTTCTCGAAGGTCGGGATCATCCCGAAAATGCCGATCGATCCGGTGATCGTGTTGGGCTCGGCGAAGATCACGTCGCCCGGCGTCGACACCCAATAGCCGCCGCTCGCGGCAAGCCCGCCCATCGAGACCACGACGGGGAGCCCTTGCTCCTTGGCCTGCAGGATCGCCTGGCGGATCTGCTCCGACGCGAGCACCGAACCGCCCGGCGAATCGACGCGCACCACCAGCGCCTTCAAACGATGCTTGGCCAGCCCGTCGAGCAGCAACTTGCTCACCGTCTCGCCCGCCGCAACCCCCGGCCCGGCCTTGCCGTCGACGATCTCGCCGGCGACCGTGATCACCCCGATCGCATCGCCGCCGCGTGGGCTTGGATTGGCCTCGATATAGTCGCTGAGCTTGATCGCCCGGAAGCTGCCCGCGCGCTTCTCGTCGCGCTTGCCGGCGAGTTCCGCCACGCGGCTGCCGAAGGCCAGCCGGTCGCCCTTGCGGTCGACCAGTCCCATGGCGAGATTGGCATCGGCCAGGTCGCCCTTCGACGCCGCGACGACTTCGTCGGGCTTGGTCAGATAATCGTCGATCCTCGCCTTGGGCCGCGCCTTGACGACGGCCTCCTTCCACTGGCCGAAGATCGCGGCATACATCGCCTCATTGGCCTCGCGCGCCTCGGGCGACATGTCGGCCCGCGTATAGGGCTCGACCGCCGACTTGAACTTGCCGACCTTGTAGACGTGGACATTGACCCCGAGCTTGTCCATCAGCCCGCGATAATAGAGCCGGTTGCCCCCCGGCCCCGCGAACAGGGTGCCGCCGAACGGATGCACCCAGACCTCGCTGGCATTGGCCGCGATCAGATAGCTCGAATCGGTATAGGCGGTCGCATAGGCGAGCACCTTCTTGCCGCTCGCGCGGACCCGGCCGACCGCCGCCGCGACTTCGGAGATCACCGCCGGATAGCCCCCCGCGAACCGGTCGAGATCGAGCACCACGACCTTCACCCGGCTGTCCTTGATCGAGGCGTCAAGCGCGCGGACCACGTCGCGCAGCCGATGCTGGCGCATCACCTCGCTGCCGCCGCCGATGCCCGCAAAGGGATCGGCCTCTTCGGGCTGCTCGACCACCTGGCCGTCGAGCGACACCACCAGCGCGCCCTCGCGGATCACCGTGTTGGGCTTGGCCTGCATCGCCATGAACAGGAAGCTGAAGAACAGCAGCATGAAGACCAGGACGAGCGCGTCCTTGATCCCGACCAATATCTTCCAGGCGCCCTTGATCAGATTCACGGCTCGCTCCTTGCGGCGACAATAACCTCCCCTAGGTAAGGGAGCATGACCCCGGAGTAAACGGCGTGTGTTATTCCGGCAAAACAGAGCGGTCCCGCCCCGGGATGCTCCTGTCCCGCAACCGGGGCGGCGCAGCGAAAAATGCTTGCCGGGGGGCGTTGACGAAGCAGGGGTGCGACCGCATATGAGCGCCCGTTAGCACTCACGTCAAATGAGTGCTAAAAGGGACCACTCACTCACTTAGAAGGATCCGGCAATGAACTTTCGTCCGTTGCACGACCGCGTTCTCGTTCGCCGCGTAGAGGCTGAAGAGAAGACCGCCGGCGGCATCATCATCCCCGACACCGCCAAGGAAAAGCCCCAGGAGGGCGAAGTCGTCGCCGCCGGCAACGGCGCCAAGTCGGAAGACGGCAAGGTCACCCCGCTCGACGTCAAGGCCGGCGACCGCATCCTGTTCGGCAAATGGTCGGGCACCGAGGTCAAGGTGAATGGTGAGGACCTCCTCATCATGAAGGAATCGGACATTCTGGGGATCGTGGGCTGATTGCCTGACCCCGGTTCGGTGCTCCTGCGGAAGCAGGAGCCCAGAGCCAAGTATCCAGAAACCTGGGCTCCTGCTTTCGCAGGAGCACTAGACAAGAGGAATAGCCAAGATGGCAGCCAAGGACGTAAAATTCAGCCGCGACGCGCGTGAGCGCATCCTGCGCGGCGTCGATATCCTCGCCGATGCGGTGAAGGTCACGCTGGGCCCCAAGGGCCGCAACGTCGTGATCGACAAGTCGTTCGGTGCGCCCCGCATCACCAAGGACGGCGTCACCGTCGCCAAGGAAATCGAACTCAAGGACAAGTTCGAGAATATGGGCGCGCAGATGGTCCGCGAGGTCGCCTCGAAGACCAACGACGTCGCCGGCGACGGCACCACCACCGCCACCGTGCTCGCCCAGGCGATCGTGCGTGAGGGCATGAAGTCGGTCGCGGCCGGCATGAACCCGATGGACTTGAAGCGCGGCATCGATCTCGCGGTCATCAAGGTCGTCGAGGACATCCAGTCGCGCTCGAAGCCCGTCTCGGGCACCAACGAGATCGCCCAGGTCGGCATCATCTCGGCCAATGGCGACACCGTCGTCGGCGAGAAGATCGCCGAGGCGATGGAGAAGGTCGGCAAGGAAGGCGTGATCACCGTCGAAGAGGCGAAGGGTCTCGAATTCGAGCTCGACGTCGTCGAGGGCATGCAGTTCGACCGCGGCTACCTCTCGCCCTATTTCATCACCAACCCGGACAAGATGACGGTCGAACTCGCCGATCCGTACATCCTGATCCATGAGAAGAAGCTGTCGAACCTGCAGGCGATGCTCCCGATCCTGGAAGCCGTCGTCCAGTCGGGCCGTCCGCTCCTGATCATCGCCGAGGATATCGAGGGCGAGGCGCTCGCCACGCTCGTCGTCAACAAGCTGCGCGGCGGCCTCAAGGTCGCGGCCGTCAAGGCGCCGGGCTTCGGCGACCGCCGCAAGGCGATGCTCGAGGACATCGCGATCCTCACCAAGGGCGAAGTCATCTCCGAGGATCTCGGCATCAAGCTCGAGAGCGTCACGCTCGGCATGCTCGGCACCGCCAAGCGCGTCTCGATCGACAAGGACAACACCACCATCGTCGATGGTGCGGGTGAAGCCGATGCGATCAAGGGCCGCACCGACGCGATCCGCCAGCAGATCGAGAACACCACCAGCGATTACGACCGCGAGAAGCTCCAGGAGCGCCTCGCCAAGCTCGCCGGCGGCGTTGCGGTGATCAAAGTCGGCGGCGCTTCGGAAATCGAGGTCAAGGAGCGCAAGGACCGCGTCGACGACGCGCTTCACGCGACCCGCGCCGCAGTCGAGGAAGGCATCGTCCCCGGTGGCGGCACCGCACTCCTCTATGCGACCAAGGCGCTCGACGGCCTGAAGGGCGCCAATGAGGACCAGACCCGCGGCGTGGACATCGTCCGCAAGTCGCTGACCTCGCTGGTCCGCCAGATCGCGGCCAATGCCGGCCATGACGGCGCGGTGGTTTCGGGCAAGCTGCTCGACCAGAGCGACACCTCGTTCGGCTTCAACGCCGCGACCGACGTGTACGAGAACCTGGTCGCCGCCGGCGTGATCGACCCCACCAAGGTCGTCCGCACCGCGCTCCAGAACGCGGCCTCGGTCGCCGGCCTGCTGATCACGACCGAAGCGGCCGTGAGCGAGCTGCCGGAAGACAAGCCGGCAATGCCGATGGGCGGCGGCGGCATGGGCGGCATGGGGGGCATGGACTTTTAAGTCCTGACCCTCGGCCACCGGTCGAACCCAATGGAAGGGGCCGGCGGAGCAATCCGCCGGCCTTTTTCATTCTCCCTCTCCCATTGGGAGAGGGAAGGGGCCCGCGCCGAAGGCGTGGGAAGGGTGAGGGTGACGCAAGAGCCGAGAGATCGCCCTCACCCTTCCGCCGACTTCGTCGGCTCCCTCCCTCTCCCAGTGGGAGAGGGATTTAAGCCAGATAATCCGGCTTCACCCCCGCCTCGTCCCAATAACGCTTGAGCCCCAGCTCCGCGACGATCGGATCGAACCGCGCATCACGCCGCATCGCCGCGGTCGAGGGCATGAACAGCAGGTGCGTCCGCCGCGCATTCTGCGGCGTGAAGCCTCCCTGCAGCGGCGGGAACCGCGCCTCGCCGGTCCGGAACCCCCGCGCGAAATAATAGGCCTGGGCCAGCTCGAACGCCGTATCGATCCGACCCAGCGTCACCGCGAACTGCATCGCATTCTCGGCGAACCCTGCCCCGCGATGCGCCGCCGCGACATTGGCCGCGAGCGCCTTGTCGATGTCCGCCGCCTTGCGCGACACCGCCGCCTCGGCGACGACCATCACGATCTCGATATTCTCGCGCGGCACGTCCTGCGGCCGCCCCGCCAGGTTGCGCCCCTGCGCCAGCGCCTGGTCCGCGCGGCCGGTATGGAGCAGCAGGTAGAAGCGGGTGAACCATACCGCGAGATCGGTCGGGTAGAGCGCGTAGACCTGCTCGATCGCCCGGTCGGCCTCGGCAAGCCGGTCTGCCGCCCACAGGGCCTGCACCCGCTCGTAGAGCGTTCCCACCGAGGGCGGCGCGCTGAGCAGCGCCTGGTCGTAGAGCCGCGCCGCCTCGCGGCACCGGCCGACGCTCATCATCAGCCCGGCGAGCGCCCCGAGCATCAGGTCCTGATGCGGATACGCCGCGACCGCGGCCCTCAGCGCCCGCTCCATCGCGATCTGGTTGCCCTGCCGGGTCAGCAGCATCGTCATCCCGGCGCGCGCCATCGCATTGCCGGGATCGAGCTGCTCCGCCCGCGCCGCCGCGGCGCGGGCAAGCGCTGCGAACGGCCTGAACGAGGGCGGCCCGCGCCACTTGCCCGCGACGACATAGGCGCAGGCGAGCATCCCCCAGCCATCGGCATAATCGGGGCGCACATCGACGACATGGCGCAGCAGATTGATCGCGCGGGTATAGCTGCGGTCATTCTGCTCGCGCATCGCCGCCATCCCCTGGTCGACGAACGGCGCAACCTCGGCAGGCACCGCGTGGCGGTCGCGCGAGCCCCACCAGGCCAGCCCCGATGCCGCCGCGATCCCCAGCGCCGCCCCGCCGCCGATCAGCGCGCGCCGGTTCAGCCTCGGCGGTGCCACCTCCACCGGCGGCGCGGGCGGCGCCCCGTCGACCAGCAGCCGATAGCCGACCTTGGTGACCGTCTCGATCTCGAACCCGCCCCCGCAAAACTCCTGCGCGGTACGGCGCAGGCGCGAGATGACGCGGTTGATCGCGTCCTCGCCGATCACCCGCCCCTCCCAGCAGCGCCGCGTCAGCATGTCGCGCGTCACCACCCCGCCGCCTGCCTCGGCCAGCGCGATCAGCACCTGCATCATGCGCGGCTCGATCACCTGCTCGGCCCCGTCCGCGCGCCGCAGCGTCCGGAGCGACGGCAGCACCAGCACCCCGCCGAGCCGCTGCTCGCCCGCCTCGCCCAGATCGATCCGCTGCCCTTCCAACCCGATTTTTCCCGCACCGTTCACAAGGGGATCAGCTTTGCCCCAACGGCTGAACGTCACATGTATCGCCGCGGCATCGGCTCTTTATCGGCAATCGATCAGGTCTAGCGCTTGACCGGCGTGGGAGTCGGGCGCGGTACGTTGGTCAGCGGAACCCGCGTCGGCCGGGGCGTCAGGGTCGGCCTGGGTGTCGGCGTCGGGCGCGGGGTGAAGCGCGGTATGGGCGTCGGCCTTGGCGTGAACCGCGGCGTCGGGGTCGGCCGGGGCGTTACGCGCGGCGTCGGGGTGGGCCGCGGCGTGAACCTCGGACTTGGCGTCGGCGTCGGCTTGGGCGTGAATCTGGGGCTCGGCATAGGCCGCGGCGTCAAGGTCGGCCGCGGCGTCGGACGCGGCGTCGCCTTGGGCGATGGCGTCGGCATGGGCTTTGCCGTCGGTGTCGGCCGCGGGCTCGGCGACACGCTCGGCCTGGGCGACGGCTTCGCGCTCGGCGAGGGCGAAGGTGTGGGCGTCGGCGCCACCTGGAGCGGCGTCGGGCTGGCCTCGGGCGGCGGCACCATCATCCGCGACCGCGCCGGCGGCAGCGGCTCGCCGCCCAGCCCCGGCGGCGAGGCCAGCCCGGCAATCTCGGTACGCAGCGCGGTCCACACCATCACCGGCCCGATCGGCGGCGCGCCCTTGCGGCGGAAGAACAGGGCCTGGCCCGGAACATCGAGCGTGATCCGCTGCCCCGATCCATCGACATCGATCGCCCCGTCGGTCAGCAGGATCAGCGTCGCGCTGGTCGCATCGCCGCCATCGGGCACGAAGCTCGCATCGATCCGCCGGAACAGCGCCTCCGCCTCGGGCCCGATCACGCCGTTGATCCCGGTCCCGCGCATCCCGATCGCCGCCACCGGCGTGTTCACCACCGGCTTTTGCGGATCGGGATGGAGCGCCCGGCCCGAGACGAAGCGGAACGCCCCGCGCTGGAACGCGACCGACAGGCTGCTCGAATTGCGGCCGGGGTCATAGACGAAACTGTCGACCCGCGCGCTCGCGCTCGCGCCCAGGCTGAAGAAGGTGGCATCGGCAAGCTGGATGCGGATCGCCCCGTCGGTCCCGGTCTCGAGCACGTCGCCAAGATAAATTGACTCGGTCAGCCGTGCGACGCTCGCCACGCCCTTCTGGTGTGCGATCGTTGCGGCGGGATCGACCGCGATTGTCGTCCCGATCGACAAATCCTTCGCCTGCGACGTGACCTGCACGTTCTGCAACAGCAGCACCGCGATCGCCCCCGCCGCCGCGAAGATCAGCGCCACCGCGAACAGCCAGAACCTGCCCATCTCCGCTCTCCCCGCCTGACCCGCCGACCATGCCCCAGCGCGCCGCGCGACGCCAGCGTATCGATCGCGCACCAACTCGTCCCTGAATCGAGGCGTCTCAGGTCAATAAGTCACTTCCCATTCAGGGCGAAGCCTCTCAGATTGCGCCATCCAAATCCGCGCCGAGTCCATCGGCGCCATCCGGGGAAGCCATCATGACCGAACTCACCCGCCGCGAAGCGCTCGCCGCCGCCGCGCTCACCAGCCTCGTCGCGGCGATGCCCGCCTGGGCGCAGGACGCCGCCAGGGACAAGGCGCTGTGGGACCTCACCGAAATCTACCCCAACGACGCCGCTTGGGACGAGGCGCGCAAGGCGACGCTCGCCCGCATCCCCGAAATCGCCAAATATAAGGGCCGGCTCGGCGAGAGCGCCGATGTCCTCGCCGAGGCGCTCGTCCTCCAGTCCGATCTCGGCAAGACGATCGCACGCGTCTATGTCTATGCCAGCCTCAAGGGCGACGAGGATGTCCGCGTCTCTTCCTATCAGGAAAAGGGCTCGCAGGCCGGCGACCTCTACACCGCGTTCGGCGAGGCGAGCGCCTGGTTCTCGCCCGAGCTGCTGACGCTCGGCGCGGACAAGATCAACGCCTTCGTCGCCGCGAACGCCACGCTCAAGACGCGCTTCGATTTCGCGCTCGCCAACGTCATCCGCGAGGCCGAGCATACGCTCAATGCCGATGCCGAGCGCGTCCTCGCGCTCGCGGGCAATCCGCTCCAGGCGCCGGGCGACGTTTCGGGCCAGCTGCGCTCGTCGGACATCCCCTGGCCGACGGTCAAGCTCTCGACCGGCAAGGAAGTCCGGCTCGATTCGCAGGGCTATACCGCCAATCGCGACGCCCCCAACCGCGACGACCGCAAGCTCGTCTTCGACAGCTTCTGGACCGCGCACGGCAAGTTCCAGAACTCATTCGGCGCGACCTACAATGCCAAGGTTCAGGGCGACATCTTCTACGCCAAGGCGCGCAAATATCCCTCGTCGCTCGCCAGCGCGCTGTCGGGCAACAACATCCCCGAGGCGGTCTATCGCACGCTGGTGGCCGAGGCGAATGCCGGCCTGCCCCAGCTCCACCGCTATTTCGAGCTGCGCAGGCGGATCCTGAAGCTCCCCGATATCGGCTATTGGGACATTTATCCGCCGCTGGTCGCGCTCGACAAGCCGTTCACGCTCGATCAGATGCGCACCACCACGCTCGCCGCGGTGATGCCGCTCGGCCCCGACTATCAGGCGCGCATCGCCAAGGCCACCGCCGCCAAATGGATGGATCCCTGGCCGCGCCAGGGCAAGCGCCCGGGGGCGTACATGAACCCCGGCGCGTACGACGTGCACCCCTATCTGCTGCTCAACCTCAGCGAGAAATATGACGGGCTGAGCACCTATGCCCATGAATGGGGCCATGCGCTCCACTCGCTGCTGGCGAACAGCAGCCAGGTCTATGAAAAGGCCGATTATCCGATCTTCCTCGCCGAGATCGCCTCGACGCTGAACGAGGATCTGCTCGCGGCCTATATGCTCAAGAACGCCAAGACCAAGGAGGAGAAGCTCTTCTACCTCGGCATGCAGATGGAGAATATCCGCGGCACCTTCTTCCGCCAGACGATGTTCGCCGAGTTCGAGCTCAAGGCGCACGATCTGGCCGAGGCGGGCGAGGGGCTTTCGGGCAAGAAGTTCACCGAGGTCTATTTCGACCTGCTCAAGCGCTACCACGGCCCGAACGTGAAGATGGAAGACGCCTACGGCAACGAATGGGCGTATATCCCGCACTTCTACAACAGCTTCTACGTCTATCAGTATGCGACCTGCATCTCGGCCGCGGGCTTCTTCGCGCGCGCGATCCTCAAGGGCGGGCCCAAGGAGCGCGACAATTACCTCTCGGTGCTCAAGGCGGGCGGATCGGACTATCCGGTCGAGATCCTCAAGCGCGCGGGCCTCGATATGACCACCCCGGCCCCGTACCAAGCGCTGATCGCTAACTTCAAGGACACGCTGGATCAGGCGGAAGCGCTGCTGGGCTGAGGTCTTCTGTTCCTCCCTCGCAGGGCACCTGCGGGGGAGGTGGCAGCGAAGCTGACGGAGGGGGAACACGCCATCCTCTGGCGCAATGCTCGCGGTGAAACCCCCTCCACCACCGCTTCGCGGCGGTCCCCCTCCCCCCCTGCGCGAGGGAGGAATATTAGGAAGCCTCACCCTCCAGCATCCCCCGCATCCAGTCGTCGACCACCACGTCGATCACCAGATGCACCCGGTCCGCGTCGCCGCGGTTCGCCACGCTGTGCGGATCGGCGAGGCGGAGATACCAGGCCTCGCCCGGCAGCATCGTCACGGGCACGCGGTTGAGCTCGAACGCGACGCCGTCATTGGTCACCACCGGCACATGGATCCGCGCGACGCCATCCTCGGCGGCGAGATCATTGTCGCGATGTTCCTTGATCACCGAACCCGGGGTCAGCCGCATCAGCCGCACGCTCGTCACCGGGCAGTGGAACGCCGCGATCACCTGGGCGAAATAGGGGGTCCGTTCGAGGAACGGGGTATCGACGAAATCGGTCGCCCCCGGTGGCGAATAGATCATCTGGATCGGATGCGTCGCCCCCGCTGGCGCGCGCAGCGGCAGCGCGCTCCAGTCGCCCTCGTAATTCGCCTTCACGAAATGCGCGACCCAATCGGTCCCGTCGAGCGCCGCCAGGTCGCCGGCCAGCCGCGCCGGATCGAAGGCGAGCGGCAGCCGCATGCGATCGGGATATCGGGCGCAAGGTTCCGGGTGGGTCGCCATGCCCCGGACCCTATCCGCCACGACCGCGATTGCAATGCGCGCGCCGCCCGGCGATGGAGGGCGATGACCGACTTGCCCCTGCTCGACGTCTTCCGCGCCGCGGTGATGGCCGATCCCGCCGCGCAACAGATGCTCGCCGAGCTGCGCGACCCGGAAGCCTTTATCGCAAAGGGAATCGAGTGGGCCAATGCGCGCGGCATCGCGCTCACCCCGGCCGATCTCGCCGGCGCGCGGCCCGATCCGCTCGCGATCCACGGCTTCGCGCCGCCGCCGCAATCGGGCGCCGCATGGCCGCCGCGCCAATGGCTGCCCGCGCGCTGCGCGATCGAGGCGGGGTTCGCGATCGACTGGTATCATTATGCCGCCGCGCCGCTCGCCGAGCCCTTCTTCGCCGACACGCGCAACCGCGCCGGCATGCGCCCGTTCAACCAGCTCTTCCGTTACCGCACCCAGTTCGGCGACTTCATCCAGGCCGATCGCGAGGGCGCGCTCCAGCCCGACGGCTTCATCTTCCACATGTCGCGTTGCGGCTCGACCCTGGTGTCGCAGATGCTCGCCGCGCTGCCCGGCACGATCGTCGTGTCGGAGGCAGACATGCTCGACATGATCGTCCAGCTGCCGCTGCTGGCGCAGGGCGTTTCGAATGAACTCCATATCGACGCGCTCCGCGCGGTGGTCGCCGCGCTCGGCCGCGACCGCAGCGGCACCTCGCAACGCTATTTCATCAAGCTCGACAGCTGGCACACGCTCGCTTTGCCCCTGTTCCGTCAGGCCTTCCCCGACGTGCCCTGGATTTTCCTCTACCGCGAGCCGGTCGAGGTGCTCGTCTCGCAGGAGCGGATGCGCGGCACCCAGACCGCACCCGGCGTGCTCCCGCCCCAGATCTTCGGCTTCACCGAGGCGGAGATGAGCCTGCCCGACGTCGATTACATCGCCCGCGTGCTCGCACGGACCTGCTCGGCGGTGACCGATCAATGGGAGTTGGGCGGCGGGCTGGCGGTCGATTATCGTGAGCTTCCGGATGCGATGCTCACCCGCATCCTCCCCCATTTCGGGATCGACCCGGCGCCCGGGGAGCGCGCCCTGCTCGACGCCGCCTCGGGCCGCGATGCCAAGGCGCCCGACACCGGCTTCAAGCCCGACAGCGCCAGGAAGCGCGAGGAAGCCGGCCCCGCCACCCGCGCCGCCGCCGAGCGGCACATGGCGGCGGTTCACGCCCGGCTTCAGGCGCTCAACGTTTCATGGCATCGATCAGCTTCTTGACGTCCTGGCTGCGCCCGCGCGGCACCACCAGGATGTCGTCGCCATGCGCGACGACGATCAGGTCTGATACCCCCAGCACCGCGACGCGCTTGCCCGCGCCGCTATGGACGAGGCTGTTGACCGATTCGAGCAGCACCACATCGCCCGTGCAGGCATTGCTCGCGGCGTCGCAGTCGCTGATCGCGTGGAGCGCGTCCCAGCTGCCGACATCGCTCCAGCCCATCGCGACGGGCACCACCGCGACCTTCTCGGCCTTCTCCATCACCGCATAATCGATCGAATCCGACGGCGAGGCGGCAAAGGCCTCCGCATCGGGATGGATGCGCGCGCCCTCGCGGCGGGCGCCCGCCATCGCCGCGCGCACCGCGGCCAGCATCGCCGGCGCGTGCTCGCCCAGCGCCTCCAGGAACACATCCGCGCGGAACAGGAAGATTCCCCCGTTCCACGCATGGTCGCCCGAGGCCAGCATCGCCTCGGCCGCTTCGAGCGGCGGCTTCTCGACGAAGCGCGCGACCCGATTCACCCCCGGCGCCACGCTCTCGCCCACCTTGATCCAGCCATATCCCGTCTCGGGGCTTTCGGGCGTGATCCCGAAGGTCACCAGCCACCCCGCCTCGACCATCGGCAGCGCCGCATGGATCGCGCGGCGGAAGGCCTCGGGATCGGCGATGACATGGTCCGACGGCATCACCAGCAGCGGATCGCTCCCGCCCCCCGCCGCCAACGCGGCGAGCGCGATCGCGGGGGCGGTGTTGCGCCCCACGGGCTCGAGGATCAGCGCCTGCGCGTCGTGCGCGATCTCGCCCAGCTGTTCCTCGACCATATCGGCATGCGCGGCATTGGCCACCACGATCGGCGCCGCGAAGCGTTCGTCCCCGCCGGTCCGCCGCGCGGTCAGCTGGAGCATCGTCTCCTCTGCGGTCAGCGCGAGCAATTGCTTGGGCCGTTCGGGCCGCGACACCGGCCAGAGTCGCGTCCCCGATCCGCCCGACAGGATGACGGGGATGATCGGCTTCGATTCCGGCATGCGCTTGGGCCCTCCTGACGGCCTCAATGGTGGTGATTGCCCGGCGCGTCAAACGGCTCGGCACCGCGTGAGTTGCGCCCCCTCCCGTCAAAATTCCGACACCACCCACTATGTCGGGTTTGTTTACACATCGGCGCTATTCCAGCTGCGTCATGATCCGGCTGTTCAAGCATTATGTCCCCAATGCCGTGCTGCTGCTCGGCGTGCTGGACGTCGTCCTGCTGGTCCTCGCGGGCGAGCTCGGCTGGACGCTGCGCGTGAGCCAGCTCGGCTCGCTCCCCGGCGCGATCTACACCCGCCTGCCCCAGCTGATCAGCTTCGCGGTGGTGCTGGAGACCGCGATGATCTCGGTCGGGGTCTATGGCGCCGACGCGCTCCAGTCGCTCCGCTATGCCACCGCGCGGCTGATCGTCGCGATCTCGCTCGGCGTGATCCTGCTCAGCGCCGTCTATTTCCTCGTGCCCCAGCTCACCTTGTGGCGCTCGAACCTGCTCTACGCGATGGGCATTTCGATCGTCTCGCTGGTTTTCCTGCGCATCCTGCTCGGCAAGGCGCTGGGCAGCCAGGCGTTCAAGCGGCGCATCGTCGTGCTCGGCGCGGGCACCCGCGCGCAGCGGCTCAAGGACCTCTCCAAGACCCCGGGATCGGCCTTCGTCGTTGTCGGCTATATCTCGATGAGCGAGGCCAACCGCGTCATCCCCGAGGCGATCGCGCGCGACGCCATCTACAATCTCGCCGACCATGTCGTCGTGCTCAACGCCAGCGAAGTCGTGCTCGCGCTCGAGGAGCGCCGCAACGCGCTCCCGCTCAAGGACCTGCTGCGGATCAAGACCACCGGGGTCCATGTCAACGAGATCTCGACCTTTCTCGAGCGCGAGACCGGCCGCGTCGATCTCGACAGCGTCAGCCCCTCCTGGCTGATCTTCTCGGACGGCTTCTCGTCGGGCCGGATGCTGTCGAGCATGTTCAAGCGGCTGTTCGACATCACCGCCAGCCTGCTCCTGCTCGTCCTCGCCCTCCCGCTCATCGTGCTGGGCGCGATCGCCGTGAGGCTCGATTCGAAGGGCCCCGCATTCTACCGCCAGCGCCGCGTCGGCCTGTACGGCACCGGCTTCGACATCATCAAATTGCGCTCGATGAAGATCGACGCCGAAGTCGCGGGCCAGGCGGTCTGGGCCGAGAAGGATGATCCGCGCATCACCCGGGTCGGCCGCATCATCCGCAAGCTGCGCATCGACGAGCTGCCGCAGTGCTGGAGCGTGCTCAAGGGCGAGATGAGCTTCGTGGGCCCGCGCCCCGAGCGTCCCCAATTCGTCGAGGACCTCGAACAGAAGCTCAATTACTATGCCGAGCGTCACATGGTGAAGCCGGGCATCACCGGCTGGGCGCAGATCAACTATCCCTATGGCGCGTCGATCGAGGATGCGCGCCAGAAGCTCGAATACGACCTCTATTACGCCAAGAATTACTCGCCCTTCCTCGACATATTGATCCTGATGCAGACGCTGCGCGTCGTCCTCTTCCCCGAGGGTGCGCGGTGATCGCGACGCTGACGATCTGGACGCACGCGCTCGCCGCCTTGCTGTTCGGCGCGCTCGCCTTGTGGGCGTGGCAGCGCAAGGAGGGCGGCGTGCCGCGCCGCCCGCTCGCCTTCGCGCTCGGCATGACCGCGCTCTGGGCGCTCTCGGTCGCGGGGATCGGCGGGGCGGAGACCGGCACGCGCATCGCCGAAGCGCTGCGCAATCTCAGCTGGCTCGGCTTCATGATCCTGCTCCACCGGCGCGACGGCAATGTCCGCCCGCCGGTCGCGCTCGGCACCGTCTATGGCGTGGTCGCGTTGGTCTCGGTCGCGTCGGTCGTGCTCCATCTGTTCGGCTCGGCACCGCCGGTTAGCGACGATATTCTCACCGCCGCGCTGCTGCTGCGCATGCTCGTCGCGGTCGCGGCGCTGGTGCTGGTCCGCGCGCTCTACACCGCGATCGAGGGCTCGCCCGCCGGCCTGCGCTGGATCGTGCTGGCGCTGGGCGGCCTCTGGTTCCTCGACTTCAACGTCCTCACCGCCGCCTATCTCACCGCCGGCTGGCCGCAGGAGCTGATCGCGCTGCGCGGCTTCGGGGTGATCGTCGTCGCCGCGGCGATGGCGGGCGCGCTCAACCGCAAGGACGACTGGAACGTCCAGGTCTCGCGCACCGTCGCCTATCAGTCGATGTCCCTGGTCGCGGTCGGCGCCTATTTCGCGTTGCTCGCGCTCGCCTCCAGCGCGATCGCCACGGTCGGCGGCGAGAATGCCCGCGTCCTCCAGACCGCCTTCGTGTTCGGCTCGACCGCCGCGATCCTGACGCTCGTCTCCTCGACCTGGCTGCGTGCCTGGGCGAAGGTCAAGCTCGCCAAGCATTTCTTCCGCCACCGCTATGACTATCGCGCCGAATGGATGCGCTTCACCGAGACCCTTGGTGCTCCCGGCGGGACGGCTGCGCTCGACGAACGCATCGTCAAGGCGATGGCGGACCTGACCGATTCGCCCGCGGGCGTGCTGCTCGTGCCCGAGGGCAATGGGCTCGGCATGGGCAGTGCCTGGAACTGGGACCGCGACGCCGCAGGCCCCGCCGATGCCGCGCTCGCGCTGCACCTCGCCGCCACCGGCCGCATCCTCGATCTCGACATGCTGCGCACCGAGGAAAGCGTCGAGGCCGCGCTGGTCCCGCAATGGATGCTCGATCACGAACAGGCCTGGGTGCTCGTGCCGCTGCCGCATCTCGATGCGCTCGCGGGCGCGATCCTGCTCGCGCGCCCGCCGGTCCGCCGCCCGCTCGACTGGGAGGATTTCGACCTGTTGAAGGTCGCGGGCCGCCAGGCCGCGTCGTACCTCGCCGAAACGCGCGCGCAGGAAGCGCTCGCCGACGCCCAGCGCTTCGACGAGTTCAACCGCCGCTTCGCCTTCATCCTCCACGACATCAAGAATCTGGTGAGCCAGCTGACCCTGACCGCGCGCAATGCCGAGCGCCATGCCGACAAGCCCGAATTCCGCGCCGACATGGTCGAGACGCTCAGGGATTCGGCCGACAAGATGACCGCGCTGCTTGCCCGCCTGTCGCAGACCGGCCCGCGCCGCGCCGAGGGACTGCGGGCCGTCGAGATCGTGCCGCTGGTCGAGCGCCTCGTCGTCGCCCGCCGCGGCCAGCACCCGCTCTCCACCGCCGGCGCGCGCGACGCGATCGCGCTCGCCGATCCGGCGGCGCTCGAACAGGTCCTCGGCCATCTCATCCAGAATGCGATCGATGCCAGCCTGCCGCACGAGCCCGTCACGCTCGCGGTCGCCGCCGATGGCCCCGACGTCACGATCGAGGTGATCGACAAGGGCTGCGGCATGTCCGCCGCCTTCATCCGCGACCGGCTGTTCAAGCCTTTCGTCTCGTCCAAGCCCGGCGGATTCGGCATCGGCGCCTATGAGGCACGCGCGCTCGCCACGGCGATGGAGGGCCGGATCGAGGTCAGCTCGCAGGAGGGCCGCGGCAGCCGCTTCCGCCTGATCCTCAAGGCCGCGCACGCCGCCGACGTCCAGACGGAGCGCGCGGCATGAGCGACACCCGCCAGCTTCCCAAGCTCCTCATCATCGAGGACGATGCCGGGCTCCAGCGCCAGCTGCGCTGGGCCTATGACGGCTATGAGATCCTCACCGCCTCGACCCGCGAGGAAGCCATTGCCGCGCTCCGCGCCGAGGAGCCGCCCGTGGTCACGCTCGATCTCGGCCTGCCGCCCGATCCCGACGGTACCACCGAAGGCTTCGCCACGCTCGAGACGATCCTGTCGCTGCGTCCCGATACCAAGGTGATCGTCGCCTCGGGCCATGGCGCGCACGAATCGATGCTCCGCGCGATCGCGCTCGGCGCCTGGGATTTCTACCAGAAGCCGATCGATATCGACGCGCTCGGCCTGATCGTCGCGCGCGCCTTTCACGTCCATCGGCTCGAAGCCGAGAATCGGCGCCTGGCCGAACGCGTCGAGGCCGGCGCGGTGCTCGGCGGGATGATCACCGGGTCGCCTGAGATGCTCAAGGTCACCCGCACCATCGAGCGCGTCGCCGCGGCGGACGTCTCGGTGATGCTGCTCGGCGCGAGCGGCACCGGCAAGGAATTGCTCGCCCGCGGCCTCCATGAAAGCTCGCCCCGCCGCAAGGGCGCGTTCGTCGCGATCAACTGCGCTGCCATTCCCGAGACTTTGCTCGAATCCGAGCTGTTCGGGCATGAGAAGGGCGCCTTCACCGGCGCGGTGAAGACCACCGAGGGCAAGATCGAGCAGGCGCATGGCGGTACGCTCTTCCTCGACGAGATCGGCGACGTGCCCTTGCCCCTCCAGGTCAAGCTCCTCCGCTTCCTCCAGGAGCGCGTGATCGAGCGGATCGGCGGCCGCAAGGCCATCGAGGTCGATACCCGCATCGTCTGCGCCACCCATCAGGATATCGACGCGATGGTCGCGGACAATCGCTTCCGCGAAGACCTCTACTACCGCCTCGCCGAGATCGTCGTCCGCATCCCCTCGCTCGCCGAGCGCCCGGGCGATGCCGGCCTGCTCGCGCGCCATTTCCTCAAGAAATATGCGACGAGCATGAACATGGGCGTCCGCAATTTCGCCCCCGACGCGCTCGCCGCGATCGATGCCTGGGGCTGGCCCGGCAATGTCCGCGAGCTCGAGAACCGGGTGAAGCGCGCGGTGATCATGGCTGACGGCAAGTCGGTCAGCGCCGCCGATCTCGATCTCGAATCGGCCGAGCAGGATGCGCTGCCGATCAACCTCAAGGCCGCGCGCGAGACCGCCGACCGCAAGGCGATCCGCCACGCGCTCGCCCGCGCCGAGGGCAACATCTCCGGCACCGCGCGCCTGCTCGGGATCAGCCGCCCCACCCTCTACGATCTGATGAAGGCCTATGACCTCCAGCCGTAAATCGCGCCGCAGCCGCAAGCCGATCATCCGGCGTGCCTTGGTCGCCCTGGGCGCGCTGGGTGCGTTCGGGATCGCGCTCTATGCCTTTTTCGTCCTCTCGCCGGTCCGCCTCGATCCCGCCGCCTCGCACGCCTCGGTCGAGAAGGCGATGGCGCAGCTGAAGCAGGGCAATGCCAGCGCCGCGCGCCAGTCCGCGCTCGACGCGGTGCGCAGCGACCCCAATTCCGCCGACGCCCATCTCCTGCTCGCGCGCACCCAGCTCCAGCTCGGCGAGGGCGTCGCCGCCGAGGCCGAGATCAAGCGCGCCAACGATGCCGGGGTCGACCCCAAGCTGACCCATCACCTGCTCGGCGACGCGCTGCAGCTTCAGGGGCAGAATGAGAAGGCGATCGACGAGGTCGAGAAGACCGATCCCAAATTCCGCAACTATGGCCTGCGCATCCGCGCCCGCGCGATGACCGCGCTCGGCAATTATGCCGATGCCAAGGAATGCCTCGAGGAAGCCGCGCGCATCGCCCCCAGGGACGGCGATGTCTGGACCGATATCGGCCGCTTCCGCTTCACCGTGGGCGACATTTCGGGCGCGATCGCCGCCTCGCAGCGCGCGGTCGAGCTCGACGGCGACAATGTCGACGCGCTCGAGCTGCGCGGCGAGCTGGTCCGCACCCAGTACGGCCTGGTCGCCGCACTCCCCTGGTTCGAGCGCGCACTCGCCCGCGATCCCTGGCATCACGACACGCTGATCGAATATGCCGCGACCCTCGGCGATGCCGGCCGCACCAACGACATGCTCGCCGCCACGCGCAAGGCGCTCGAAGCCAAGCCGGGCAGCCCGCAGGCCTTTTATCTCCAGGCGGTGCTCGCCGCGCGCGCGGGCAATTACGATCTCGCCCGCACCCTCGCCGAAAAGACCGGCGGGACGATCGATACGCTCCCCGGCATGCTGCTGCTCACCGGCACGCTCGACCTTCAGGAGGGCGATACCGAACAGGCGCTGGGCAAGCTCCAGGCGCTGGTCGCCCAGCAACCGATGAACATCACCGCGCGCAAGCTGCTCGCCGTCGCGCTCCTGCGCAGCGACGCCGCGCGCAACGCGCTCGACGTCCTCCGCCCGGTGGCGCTGCGCGGCGATGCCGACAGCTACACCCTCACCCTCGTCGCCCGCGGCTTCGAGCGGATCGGCGACCGCGACATCGCCGCGCGCTTCCTCGATCGCGCCGCCTTCCCCGGCCGCGGCGGCTCGGGCGCTTTCTCGGCGGACGACAGCCTCGCCATCCTCGGCGCCCCCGCGCAGGAACGCCCCAACGATCCGACGGCGGTGATTCCTTTGGTCCGCGGGCTGGTCGAGGCGGGCAATAGCGGTGCCGCGCTCGCCCGCGCCCAGCAAATGGTCAGCGACAATCCCGGCGTCCCCGGGGCCTATGTGCTGCTCGGCGACGTGCTGATGGTGCAGGGCCGCAGCGGCGACGCCGCTACCGCCTACAAGCAGGCCGCCGACCTTCGCTTCGACGAGCCGACCATGCTCCGCCTGGTCGAGGCACTCGGTGACGCCGGCCGCCGCGGCGAGGCCTCGCAGACGCTCGCGCTGTTCCTGTCGCAGAACCCGGTCAACCTCGCGGCCTTGCGCATCTCGGCGCATTGGCAGCTGGTGAGCGGCGACTACGACGCCGCGATCGTCACGCTCGAGGGGCTCCACGACCGCATCGGCGACGGCGACGCCGCGCTCAACGCCGATCTCGCCACCGCCTATGCCGGCGCGGGCGAGGCCGAGACGGCGCGGCAATATGGCGAGGCCGCCTATGCCCTCGCCCCCGGCAACCCGGCCGCCGCTGACTCCTATGGCTGGGCGCTCTACCAGTCCGGCGACGATCAGGGCGCGCTCGAACTGCTCCAGAAAGCGGTGCTTCTCGCCCCGCGCCACTCGGGCCTGCGCTGGCACCTCGCGCAGATCTACGCCGAGATGAAGCGCCCGAACGAGGCACGCGCGCACCTCCAGGCCGCGCTGGCGGACCCGCTCTTCGCGGACCGCGGTGCGGCGCAGGTGCTGCTGGGGAAGCTGGGCTAGGAAAAATTCCTCCCCGGAACGGGGAGGGGGACCGCGCCCGAAGGGCGTGGTGGAGGGGGCTCTCCCCACTGGAATCCCTTGCCTCACTCCCCCTCCACCAGCTTCGCTGGTCCCCCTCCCCGTTCCGGGGAGGAATGCTATAGCCACCCCATGGACCCGATCGACCGCATCGCCGCAGCCCTGGAACGCCTCTCGCCCCCGCCGCCCGAGCCCGCGGACCCGCTCGTGCATCCGGCCTATGTCTGGCGCGACCACGCCCTCACCGCCGCGCGCGCCTTCGAGCCGCTGCCGCTGGACCTCCTCCATGGCATCGACGCCCAGCGCGACGCGCTCACCGCAAACCTCGCCCGCCTCGCCCAGGGCCATGCCGCGCAGGACGTGCTGCTCTGGGGCGCGCGCGGCACCGGCAAGTCGGCGCTGGTCAAGAGCGCGGTCGCGCAGGTCCAGGGCGAAGGCGGAAACCTCGCGCTGATCGAGGCGGTCACGCCGCAGCTCGACACCCTCCCCCAGCTCTTCGCCGCCATCGCCCGGGTCTCCCGTGCCTTCGCCGTCTTCATCGACGATCTCGGCTTCGACGCCGCCGGCGACGCCCGCGCGCTCCGCTCGATGCTCGAAGGCGGCGCCGAGGCCCGCCCCGCCAATGCCCGGCTGCTCGTCACCTCGAACCGCCGCCACCTGATCCCGCGCGACATCGCCGAGCAGAACAGCGCGATCAATCCGCGCGATTCGGTCGACGACAGCCTCGCCCTGGCCGACCGGTTCGGCCTAAGCCTCGGCTTCCACGTGATCGACCAGGACACCTATCTCGCGATCGTGCGCACCTATTGCGAAGCGCACGCTTTGCCTTTCGACGGCCCGGAAGCCATCAACTGGGCGACACGCAGGGGGAGCCGCTCGGGCCGCGTGGCATGGCAATATGTCGTCGATCTGGCGGGACGGGAGGGGAAGGCGCTGTAAATTCCTCCCCGTTCCGGGGAGGAATTGATTAGCCGAGCGCCTCCACCATCTCCGCCAGCTCCAGCCAGCGCATCTCAGCCGCGTCCTTCTCCTCGCGCGCCGCGGCGACCGCCTTCATCAGCGTGTCGAACTTCGCCCGATCCTTCGCATAGAGCGATCCGTCCGCCAACGCCGCCTCGTCGCGCGCGATCGCCCCGTCGAGTTCCTCGATCCGGCGCGGCAGCAGGTCGTAATCGCGCTGGTCCTTGTAGCTGAGCTTGGTCGCTTTCTTCGGCGCCTCCACAACCGGCGCGGCCTTTGCCACCACCTTTTTCGGCTCTGCCCGCCGCTTCCGCTTCGCCTCCCAATCGGCATAGCCGCCCGCGACCATGTCCACCGCGCCCGACCCGTCGAGGCCCAGCGTCACCGTCACCGTGCGATCCAGAAAGTCGCGGTCATGGCTGACGATCAGCACCGTCCCCTCATAGTCCGCGATCACCTCCTGCAGCAGGTCGAGCGTCTCGAGATCGAGATCGTTGGTCGGTTCGTCGAGCACCAGCAGGTTCGACGGCCGGGCGAATTCGCGCGCCAGCAGCAGCCGCGAGCGCTCGCCGCCCGAAAGCGTCCCGATCTTCGCATCGGCGAGGCTGGGCTCGAACAGGAACTCCTTCAGATAGCCGTGGATATGCTTTTTCGAGCCCAGCACCTCGATCCATTCGCCGCCCTGGGTCAGCACGTCGCGCACGCTCTTCGCCGGATCCATCAGCGAGCGCTGCTGGTCGATCACCACCCCGTCGAGCGTCTTGGCCAGCCTCACCTCGCCCTCGTCGGGCGCCAGCTCCCCCGTCAGCAGCTTGAGCAGGGTCGACTTGCCCGCGCCGTTCGCGCCGACGATCCCGATCCGGTCGCCGCGCGTCACGCGCAGGCTCATGTCCCTGATGATCGTGCGGTCCCCGAACCTCTTGGTCACATGCTTGGCGTCGATCACCACCTTGGTGCGCGCATCGTCGCTGCCGATCGCCAGCGCCGCCGCGCCCTGCGGGCCCATCATCGCCGCCCGCGCCGCGCGCATCTCGTGCAGCTTGGCGAGCCGCCCCTGGTTGCGCCGCCGCCGCCCGGTCACCCCGCGCTGGAGCCAATGCTCCTCGATCTTGAGCTTGGCATCGAGCCGCTCGGCGTTGCGCGCCTCCTCGGCATAGACGGTCTCGGTCCACACCTCGAACCCGCCAAAGCCGATCTCGGCGCGCCGGATCGTCCCCCGGTCGAGCCACAAGGTCTGCTTGGTCAGCCGGGTCAGAAAGGTCCGGTCATGGCTGATCGCGACGAACGCGCCGGTATATTTGCCGAGCCAGCCCTCGAGCCAGTCGATCGCCGCGATATCGAGATGGTTGGTCGGCTCGTCCATCAGCAGCACGTCGGGGTCCATCGCCAGCGCCCGCGCGATCGCCGCGCGGCGCCGCTCGCCCCCGGACGCGGTCGCCGCCTCGGTCGAGAGATCGACGCCCAGCTGATCGGCGATCGCCTCGACCTCGTGACCGGCAGGCGCGCCCTCGCCCGAGAGCGCGAAGTCCCTGAGCGTCGCAAACCCATCGACCCGAGGGTCCTGTTCGAGCAGCACCACCCGAGTCCCCGGCTGGATCGTCCGCCGCCCCTCGTCGCTGTCGATCGCGCCTGCGATGAGTTTAAGTAGCGTCGTCTTCCCCGCCCCGTTGCGCCCGATCAGCGCCAGCCGGTCGCGCTGCCCGACATAGATGTCGAGCCCGCGGAACAGCCAGCCGGATCCTTGAACGAGCCCGAGGCCCTCATAAGCGAGTACAGGTGCAGCCATGCCGCGCCACCTAGGGGGCGGCGCTGTTGCCCGCAAGCTACGCTCTCCTGACACTCGCCTGACAACCATGTTCAGGGGCTATTCAATGGGGCACCCCTATGTCAGACCGATGAGAATGCTCGTGAAACCCGTTCTGTTTGCGTGTCTGTCGGCGCTTGCGCTGACGGCGGCGGGTGCGCGCATGCCCGATCGCTACGGCCATCAGGACGGCGGTCAGGAGGCCGCGAGCCGCGGCCGCCAGCAGAACCAGTTGCTCCCGGTGCGTGAAATCGAGCGCCGCGTGAAGCCGATGATGGGCGACGCGCAATATCTCGGATTTCTGTTCGATCCGCAGACGAGCGTTTACACGCTCAAATTCCTGCGCAATGGATCGGTTATCTGGGTGGACGTCGACGGCCGCAGCGGCCGGATCATCCGCCGAACCGGCTAAGCGCGGGGAAAAACATGCGACTCTTGATCGTCGAGGACGAACCCAATCTGGGCAACCAGCTCCGCAACGCGCTCGAGGGCGCCGGCTATGCCGTCGATCTCGCGACCGATGGCGAGGAGGGGCATTTCCTGGGGTCCACCGAAACCTATGACGCGGTGATCCTCGATCTCGGCTTGCCCGAGGTCGATGGCCTCACCGTGCTCGACCGCTGGCGCCGCGAGGGCAAGACCACGCCCGTGCTCGTGCTCACCGCGCGCGACTCGTGGTCGGACAAGGTTGCCGGGCTCGATGCCGGCGCCGACGATTATGTCGCCAAGCCCTTCCAGACCGAGGAGCTGATCGCCCGCCTGCGCGCGCTGATCCGCCGCGCCTCGGGCAATGCTTCGGCCGAGCTGACCGCGGGCGATATCCGCCTCGACACGCGCTCGGGCAAGGTCACCAAGGACGGCGAGCCGGTCAAGCTCACCGCGCAGGAGTACAAGCTCCTCTCCTACCTGCTCCATCACAAGGGCAAGGTGGTCAGCCGCACCGAGCTGATCGAGCATATCTACGATCAGGATTTCGATCGCGATTCGAACACGATCGAAGTGTTCGTCACGCGCATCCGCAAGAAGCTCGGCCCCGATGTGATCACCACGATCCGCGGCCTGGGCTACAGCCTCGAAGAGCCCGCCGGCGTTGCCTGAGGCCGCCCCCCTCGGGCTGCGGCTCGCGGGGGTCGGGGCCTTTTTGTCCAGCCTCTGGAAACGGCGGCCGCGCGCCGCCACGCCGCCGCCCCTGGCCGAGGGCGAGGAGGCGTTCCCGTCGCGCGGCTATGTCCGGGTCACCGGCTCGCTCAGCCGCCGCATGGTGTTCATCGCCACCGCCTGGATCGCGGTGCTGCTGATCGGCGGCGGCTATGCGCTCGACCGCGTGATCGTGACGGTCACCACGCGCAACTTCGACGAGCAGCTCAGCCTGCTCATCAATTCGATGGTCCTCTCGGCCGAACTCGGCCCGGGCGGCGAGGTGTTCTTCCGCAGCGAGCTGGCCGATCAGGGCTATATCGAGCCCAATTCGGGCAGCTATTGGCAGGTCAGCGGCGAAGGTTACGAGACCTTCCGCTCGCGCTCGCTGTGGGACACGCGGCTCAAGGTCCATTCGGGGCACAACGACATCAACGTCCATTATTACGACAGCGACGAGATCCCCGATCAACGGCTGCGCATTGCCGAGCGCGACGTCAGGCTCCCCGGATCGCAGGTCAGCTGGCGGTTCCAGGTCACGCGCAACCGCGCCTTGCTCGACGCCCAGATCGCCGAACTCCGCCGCACGCTCGTGCGCAGTTTCCTGCTGCTCGCGCTCGGCCTGATCGTCATGGCGGGCCTGCAGACCTGGTATGGCCTCAGGCCGCTGCGCAAGGTCCGCTCCGAACTCTCGCGGCTGCGCGCCGGCCAGACGACGCGGATCGAGGGTGCGATGCCCGCCGAAGTCGCCCCGATGGTCGAGGAACTCAACGCGCTGATCGAGCATAATGATCGCCAGGCCGAGGAGGCGCGCCGCCACGCCGGCAATCTCGCCCATGCGCTCAAGACCCCCCTGAGCGTCATCATGAACGCCGCCGCCGCGGGCCAGGCCGATCTCGGCCCCAGCGTGATCCGCGAGGCGCGGACGATGCGCCGCCAGATCGACCACCACCTCGCCCGCGCCCGCGCGGTCGGCCGGCGCGGCAGCGCGCACAGCCGCGCCGCCGTCTGGCCCTCGGTCCAGGCGGTCGAGCGCGCCGTCGCCCGGCTCTACCCGAACGTCCGCATCGACATTGACGGCGACCATGATCTGGTCGCGCATATCGAGCGGCAGGACCTGGACGAAATCCTCGGTAACCTGGTCGAGAATGCCGCCAAATATGGCGGCGGCAGCGTGTTCATCACCGCCTCGGTCCAGGCCGGGTTCGTCGAACTCATGGTCGAGGATGACGGCCGCGGAATCCCCGAGGCCGACCGCATCCGCATCTTCGATCGCGGCGTCCGCCTCGACAGCGGCAAGCCCGGCACCGGGCTCGGCCTCGCGATCGTCCGCGACGTGGCGGAGATTTACGACGGCACCGTCAGCCTCGAGGAATCGGAGGATCTGGGCGGGCTGCTCGTGCGGCTCAGGCTGCCGGCAGCAGGCTGATTTTGTCACGGCGCCGTGAGGCGATCAAGAAAGCCTAGGTAATTCCCGACTCCGGACGATTCCCGACTGTCGCCGAATCGCGAAAGGATTCATTGCGGCGCCACGCCCCGAGGGTCGCACTTGCGGGACATCAGGCCGGGCGGAGCCCCCTCCGCCCGGCCTTTTTCTCTCTTGAATCCTCCCCCGGAGGGGGAGGGGGACCGCGAAGCGGTGGAGGGGTAATCTCCACAAGCGACGTCATCGCGTGTTGATACTACCCCTCCGTCAGGCTGCGCCTGCCACCTCCCCCTCCGGGGGAGGATTTCCAAGCCCGCGCATCACCTCCGCGGTAATCGCAAGGCTCCGCTTGCGCGCGTCGTGATCGTACATCGCGCTCGCGATCATCAATTCGTCCGCCCCGGTCCGCGCGATGAAGTCGCCGATCCGCCGCGTCACCGTTTCGGGCGATCCCACCGCGCTCGCCGACAGCACCTGATCGAGGATCGCGGCATGCGGCCCCAGGCTCGCGCGATAGCCCGCGACCGGCGGCGGCAGCTGGATCGGCTGGTTGGTGCGCAGCGCCACGAACGCCTGTTGCTGCGAACTCGCGAGCAATTCGGCCTCCTCATCGGTGTCCGCCGCGAACACGTTGAACCCCAGCATGACATGAGGCTTTTCCAGCGCCGCCGAGGGCCGGAAGTTGCGCCGATAGACGTCGATCGCCTCGTCGAGCAGCCCCGGCGCGAAATGCGAGGCGAAGGCGTAGGGCAACCCCAGCGCCGCCGCGAGTTGCGCCCCGAACAGACTCGACCCCAATATCCACAGATCGACCTTGGCCCCCGCGCCCGGCACCGCGCGGATGCCGGTCTGCCCGTCATCGGCGAAATAGCTTTGCAGCTCCATCACATCGCGCGGGAATTCATTGGCGTCGCTCTCCAGCGTCCGCCGGATCGCCCGCGCCACCTTCATGTCCGATCCCGGCGCCCGCCCCAGCCCCAGGTCGATCCGCCCCGGAAACAGCGCGTCGAGCGTCCCGAACTGCTCGGCGATCACCAGGGGCGCATGGTTGGGCAGCATGATCCCGCCCGCCCCGATCCGGATCGTGGAGGTCGCCTGCCCGACATGGGCGATCACCACCGACGTCGCCGCGCTGGCAATCCCCGCCATGCCGTGATGCTCGGCGACCCAGTAGCGCGTGAAGCCGAGGCTTTCGGCATGCCGCGCCAGATCGGCGGCATTGGCCAGACTTTGGGCAACGCTCCCACCCTGAACGACGGGGACGAGATCGAGCAGCGAATAAGCGGTCATGCGCCGGGAGATGGGGAGGCGGTGGCGCCTCTGCCAGAAAGAAGAAGTTTAGAGGTTCCGCAAAGACGCAAAGACGCGAAGAGAACTCGCTTCCGCGAAGCGGTTGCGGGCAATCTCGAAGCAATGACTGCCGCTGCGCGGCGGGAACGGCGGCGCCCCATGAACCAACATCTTCGCGTCTTTGCGTCTTCGCGGAATCAATCTTCTAAAACCCGAAGCTCACCCGCACCGCACCGCCGCGATCGTCCGGGATCACCGCGAAATTCCCCGGATCGCGCCGCACGAACAGATTGCCGCTGATATCGCCGCCCAGGAAGGGCCGTATATAGCTCAGCTCGAAGTCGAGTTCGCGCCCCTGCGGCGCCAGGTTGAGCCGCGCCGCATTCCACGCGGTCACGCTCAGCGTCCCATAGTCCCATTCGGACGGCAGCAGATAATCGATCCCGCCCTGCGAAACCCGAAGCGGCTGCGCCACGCGCAAGCCGATCCGGTCGCCCCCGCCGAACAGGCCGGCCTTGCCGATATCCCCCGCGAACCCGCTCGTCCGGATCAGCCCCGAACCCTGCACGCCCCCGCGAAGCCGCGCCCAGCTCCAGCCCTGCCGCAACGATCCGCCCAGCGTCCAGCCGCTCCCGAAATCCGCCCGCGCGCCCAGATCGAGGAACAGGCTATCCGCCCGCGCCGACCCGAACCCGCCGAGGAAGCGCGCGCCCAGCACCGTATCCGTCTCGCGCATCCGCGTGGCGGAGGCGCCGATCCGCACCGCGCCGACCTGCCGGTCGAGCCCCAGGGTCGTCCGCGCATAGCCCAGCCGCTCGGGCCGCCCCATCAGCAGCGTCAGCGTGGTGTCGCGCCGCGCGAGCACATCGCCATATTCGGCCGCAAGCGTCACACCCCAGGGCCCCAGCTTCTGCCGCACCGCGACCGACCCGCCGACATCGACATCGAACCCCGTCGAATTGACCGGATCGCGCGCCACCAGGAACGCCGGATCGTCGCGTCCGGCCAGCCAGGCGGTCAGCGCATTGCCGCTCTCCGACGCGCCGATCGCGAAGTCCGCCCTGCCGGTCAGATGCCCGATCACCGACGCCGCCAGGATATGCGCCCGCCGTGCATCCTCGCCGCGCAGCCCCAGCCGCTCGAGCGCCAGCGGCTCGCTATCGGGCAGCAGCGAGACATTGACCCGCATGCCCTTCACGCCCACCGCGAAGCTCCGCTCGCGCGACGCCATCAGCCCGGGCAGCCGCCGCTGCGGCCCCTGCCGGTCGATCGTCTGCGCCAGGTCCATCACGAAGGCGCGCTGGAATCCGTCGAGCACCACGCTGCTCATCGCTCCCTGCCGCGCATCGCCCATCGGCGCGGAGAGCGTCAGGTTGACGTTGTTGACCGACGAGAAGCTGGTCGTCCCGGCGATCGACATCGATCCGATCGGCTGGAAGGCGCGGTTCAGGTCGAGAATGCCGCGGCCATAGACATCGTCGATCCCCGGCGCCCCGGCATCGCGCGCGCTGGCATAGAGCAATGCGACGATCTGGTCCCCGGTCAGGTTCGGAAAGGCCTGGGCGAGCAGCGCGATCGCGCCCACGATCTGCGGCGCCGAGAAGCTGGTGCCGGACCAGAAAAAGGGCGTGTTGTTCTGGTCGGGCGCGCGCACCTGCTCGCCCACCGCCGCCAGGTAGAAATTCCTGCTCGGCCCCGACCCGGCCCGGTTCGAGAAGGTCGAGATCGTGTCGTTGGCGCCCACCGACCCGGCGATGATGATCAGCCCGTGCGAGACCGCCAGATTTGGCGCGTTCTGGGTGAAGGGATCGGGATTGGCGCCCTCGGGCTTGTCGCCGTCATTGCCCGCCGACTGGACGATGATGATCCCCGCCGCGGTCGCCTGGCTCATCGCGGTGGTGAGCTGCGCATTGGGCGCGCCGCCGCCCAGCGAGATGTTGATCACCCGCACCCCGCCAGTGGTCCGCGCAGTGTTGATCGCGGTCGCGATCGCGCCGTCGTTGAACTTGCAGCCGCTGTCGGGGTCGCTCGCCACCTCGGTCGCGCAGCTGCCCGGCGTATCGGCGCGGAACACCAGCAGCTGGCCGTCGAACGCCACCCCGTGCGTCCCCGCGCCGTTGCGCCGCCCGGCGATGGTGAAGGCGACCGCAGTGCCGTGCCCGCCCTCGTCGTCGATCGTCGGATTGCCCGCGGTATCGCGCGACGCGGCGAGGATGCGGCAGCTCCCCGTGCCCGCCCCGCCCGAACAGTCGCCGAATTCCTCGCTCTGCAGGTCGATGCCGCTGTCGATGATCCCGATCTTGATGGTCGCGCCGGTCCCGCCGTGCGTATAGGCGGTGAGCGCATTCATCGAGACCGCGCCCACGGTCGAGCGATATTCGGCGGTGTCGAACGCGGACGGCGTCGGGGTCGGCGTGGGGGTGGGAACCGGGGTCGGCGCCGGAGTCGGCGTGGGGGTCGGAACCGGCGCGGGCGCGGGGCTGATCCCGCCCCCGCCGCCACTACCGCCGCTGCACGCGGCGAGCAGCAGCATGGCTCCCAGAGCGGCGGACTGGCCCAGCCGCGAGCGATGACCCGATTTCATGCCTGACGATACCCCGATATCTGCGCGCCGGCGCATATCAAATTCCATGCCTTTACCATGGCTTAACGGGAAAGGGCCGCGCCGCCTTGCCGGGGGGACCGCCACCTTCTATCGGCTCCCGACCATGCGCGCCGAGCTCAACCATATCCGCAACTGGATCTTCGATCTCGACAACACCCTCTACCCCGCGAGCGCCAATCTGTTTCCGCTCATAGACGCCCGAATGGGCGAATATATCATGAAGCTGATCGGCTGCGATGCCGTGGAAGCCCATAGGATCCAGAAAGACTATTTCTTCGCGCACGGCACGACGCTCTCCGGACTGATGACCGAACATGCCGTCGATCCGCATCATTTCCTCAACTACGTCCACGACATCGACATGGACGTGCTCGAGCGGAACGAGGCGCTGGTCGCGGCGCTCGCGCGGCTGCCGGGGCGCAAGCTGATCTTCACCAATGCCGACACCGATTATGCTGGCCGCATCCTCGAACGGATCGGGCTCCACGACAGCTTCGAAGCGGTGCACGACATCCACGCCACCGGATTCCGCCCCAAGCCCGATCCCCAGGCCTATCAGGGCCTGTGCGACGCGTACGGCCTCGATCCGGCGCATTCGCTGTTCGTCGAGGATCTCGCGCGCAACCTGAAGCCGGCCAAGGCGATCGGCATGGCCACCGTCTGGGTCGATAACGGCTCCGAACAGCCGCCGAACGATAGCGACCGCAGCTTCATCGACTATACGACCAAAGACATCGGCCATTGGCTGCTCGAAATCCTGGAGGACCAAGCGTGACTCTCGAAACCACCATCGACGCCGCCTGGGAAACCCGCACCGAGCTGAGCACAGCCACCCAGGGCGAGATCCGCGATGCCGTGAACCAGGCGCTGGCGCTGCTCGACAGCGGCGCGGCGCGCGTCGCCGAGCCGGACGGTCCAGAAGGTAGTGGAGCCTGGAAAGTCAATCAGTGGCTCAAGAAAGCCGTCCTCCTCTCCTTCCGCCTCAACGACAACCAGGTCATGCAGGGCGGCTGGTTCGACAAGGTCCCGCTCAAATTCGCCGACTGGGGCGAGAACCGCTTCCGCGAGGCCGGCTTCCGCGCGGTGCCGGGCAGCGTGGTCCGCCACGGTGCCTTTATCGGCCGTAACGCGGTCCTCATGCCGAGCTTCGTCAATATCGGCGCTTATGTCGGCGAGGGCACGATGGTCGATACCTGGGCGACGGTCGGCAGCTGCGCGCAGATCGGGCGGAACGTCCATCTCTCGGGCGGCGCCGGCATCGGCGGGGTGCTCGAGCCGCTCCAGGCCGATCCCGTCATCATCGGCGACGGCGCGTTCATCGGCGCCCGCGCCGAAGTCGCCGAGGGCGTCCGCGTCGGCGAAGGCGCGGTGCTCTCGATGGGCGTCTATCTCGGCGCCTCGACCAAGATCATCGACCGCGCGACAGGCGAGGTGCACCGCGGGGTTGTGCCCCCCTATGCCGTGGTCGTCCCGGGCAGCACCGGCGGCGGCGACGGCAAGCCCGGCCTCTACTGCGCGGTGATCGTCAAGACGGTCGATGCGCAGACACGGTCGAAGACGGGGATCAACGAGCTGCTGCGGGATTGATTGCAAATTCACCTCGTCAGGCTTAGATTTTGCTCATGAAGGAGCGCACGGTGGCCAAGACGATCGGCAAAAAGCGGCCGGCAACTCAAACGGGCTGGGTCATGCGCTCGTCAGCGAATGGTCAGGTCATTGCTCACGCAGCGACCAAGCAGGAAGCAGCAGACCGTGCACGGTTTCTTGCGGTCGCAAGCCTGAGCGCTGTTCCTAAAAAATCCAGCCTGACCCCCACGCGAGCCAAGAAGGCGGTTTCAAAGGTCGTGAAGGCCTCTGCTCAATCCGCTAAAGCCTGAGGCCGGATGGCCATCGCGTCCACCAACGCTCAGGACGTCTTCATCAATTGTCGCTTTGATCCTGCATGGCACAGCAAATTCGAGGCGCTGGCGTTTGCGGTCATCGGCTGCGGTTTTCGCGTGAGATGTGCCAGAGAGCTGGATGACGCCGCTGGCACACGGATCGACAAGCTTTATCGGATCATCCAGGAAAGCCGGTACGGCATCCACGATATATCCTGTGTGGAATTGGATGCTGCAAATAACCTTCCACGCTTCAATATGCCCCTGGAACTAGGCTTTTTCCTTGCCGCTAAACAATATGGTGGCGTTGGGCAGAAGGAGAAGCGCTGTTTGATCTTCGAGAGCGAACCCTATCGCTACCAGCAGTTTATCTCCGATCTGAACGGCATGGATATCGCTGCGCATGGCGATGACCCACGAACGATGGTGCGGCGCGTGCGCGATTTTCTCTTCACGTCATCGCGGCGAAAGACAATTCCCACCGCGAACAACTTGGTGGCGAGCTACGATGCGTTCCAAGCTGCACGACCCAAGTTGCTGGCCGACGCCGGCTTGGGGCATGGGCCACTACTTTTCGCCGACTACGAGATGCTCGCTATCGAATGGGTGCGAGCGAACGCGGCCTAGGACAGACCGTTAGATTTGGATGCTGCAGCATGACCGAACCCATGACCTATGGGCGCTATCTCGCGCTCGATCAGCTCCTCACCGCGCAGCATCCGCTGTCGGACCGCGACGACGAGCTGCTCTTCATCATCATCCACCAGACCAAGGAGCTGTGGCTCAAGCAGATGCTGGTCGAGGTGCGCGACGCGATCCGGCTGGTCCGCGCGGACAAGCCGGTCGAGGCGTACAAGAACCTCGCCCGGGTCAGCCGCATCCAGGCGGTGATGACGCTCAGCTGGGACGTGCTCGCGACGATGACCCCGTCCGATTACACCCGCTTCCGCGGCGTGCTCGGCACCAGCTCGGGCTTCCAGTCGGACCAGTTCCGCGCGGTCGAGACGGCACTCGGGGTGCGCGGCGGCGGCGTGCCCGGCCCGCTCACCATCGCCGCCGCCGCCGAGCCGAGCCTGTGGGACGAGGCCAATGCCGCGCTCGCCCGCGCCGGCTTCGCGATCCCGCAAGAGGCGCTCCGGCGCGACTGGCCCCGCCCCTATGCGCCCCACAAAGGCGTCGAGGATGCCTGGGCGCAGGTCTATCGCGACACCGCGGCGCATTGGGAGCTGTATCAGCTCGCCGAGAAACTGGTCGATATCGACGATGCCTTCGCCACGTGGCGGCACAAGCATGTGCTGACCGTCAGCCGCGTGATCGGGATGAAGCCCGGCACCGGCGGCACCGCGGGCGTCCCCTATCTCGAATCGACCCTCAGCAAGCGCGCCTTCCCCGAACTCTGGTCGCTCAGGACGCAATTGTGAGTTGCTGGATATCTTATCCTCCCCCGCCAGGGGGAGGTGGCGCCGAAGGCGACGGAGGGGGAGGACTCCCGCCATCAGCGTTCTGGAAATCCGCCCCCTCCGTCAGCTTCGCTGACACCTCCCCCTTGCGGGGGAGGATTGCATGATTAGCTACAAGCGCCTCTTCCAGCGCGCCATCGCCGCCGCGCCCGACCGGCTCCATTTCGCCGCGCATAGCCACCATCTCTGGCCCGACGCCTCCTATGTCGGCCAGCTCGCGGCGTGGGAGGACGGCGTCCGGCTCGCCGATCTCAAATGGGATCGGGTCATGGGCGAGATCTGGCCCGCCGCGCAGCACCATGTCGCGCGCGAACTCGGCCTGCCCGATCCGGACACGGTGGTGTTCGCCCCCAACACCCACGATCTGCTGCTCCGCATCGCCTCGGCCCTGCCGAAGCGCCCCTTTCGCATCCTCACCAGCGACGGCGAGTTCCACAGCTTCCGCCGCCAGGCCGCGCGCTGGGAGGAAGCGGGCAGCGCGGTCGTCGAGCGCGTGCCCATCGATCGCATCGCTGAGGCCGCACGTGCGGGTACCCACGACCTGATCTTCGCCAGTCATGTCCAGTTCGGAACCGGCGCGATCCTGACGAACCTCGAAGACCTTGCCGCGCTCGCCAAACCCGAGGGTCCGTGGGTGGTGATCGACGGCTATCACGGCTTCATGGCCACCCCGACCGATCTCTCGGCCGTCGCGGACCGCATCTTCTATCTCGCCGGCGGCTATAAATACGCGATGGCCGGCGAAGGCGCCGCCTTCCTCCACGCACCCCCCGGCTTCGGCCCGCGCCCCGAAATCACCGGCTGGTATGCCGAGTTCGACGATCTCGCGCTCCCGCCCGGCAGCATCGGCTACGCCCCGGACGCGCGCCGCTTCCTCGGCAGCACCTTCGATCCCTCGGGCATCTACCGCTTCGTCGCGGTCCGCGACATGCTCGCCGGCGAAGGCCTGACCACCGCGACAATCGCCGCGCATTGCGCCGCGCTGCGCGACCAGCTGCTGGCGGGCCTGCCCGGCACGCCGCTCGCCCGGGCCGAACTCCTCAACCCGCCCGACGCGGGCGCCAACGCCCGTTTTCTCGCCCTCCGCCACCCGCTCGCAGCACGGTGGAAGGCCGCACTCGAAGACCAGGACATCGTCACCGATGTCCGCGGCGACGTGCTCCGCATCGGCTTCGGCCTCTATCAGGATGCGCGCGACGTCGATCGGCTGCTCGGCGAACTCGCCCACCTCCCCGGAGCCCGGCCATGACCATTACCATCACCGCCTTCCAGGCCTCTCCGGATCGCGGCCGCGGCCTTGCGCGCGACATGCATGTCCGCTGGGCGCTCGAAGAGGTCGGCCAGCCCTATGACGTCCGCCTCGTCACCTTCGCCGAGATGAAGCAGCCCGCGCATCTGGCCCGCCACCCCTTCGGCCAGATCCCCACCTATGAGGAAAACGGGCTCACGCTGTTCGAATCGGGCGCGATCATCCTCCACATCGCCGAGCACCACCCAGGGCTTTTCCCCGAGGAGCCCGACGCCCGCGCCCGCGCGATCATGTGGATGTTCGCCGCGCTCAGCACGATCGAGCCGGTGGTCGTCGAATTCACTACGACGCTGATCTTCGATCGCGACAGGCCTTGGTACGCTGATCGTCTGCCCGTGCTTCAGGACCGCGCGCGCACCCGACTCGGCCAGCTTGCCGAGCGGCTCGGCGACGCCGACTGGCTCGACGGCGAATTCAGCGCCGGCGACCTGCTGGTGATCGACGTGCTGCGTCGGCTGGCGAGTTCGGGATTGCTCGACGAATTCCCCACCGTCGCTGCCTATGTCGCCCGCGGCGAGGCGCGTCCCGCGTTCCAGCGCGCCTTCGCCGATCAGCTCGCGGTCTTCACCGCCAGCCAGGCGGCCCCGTAAAAAGGGCCGGGCACCCATGCGCGTGCGCCCGGCCCAGGGGTAAGCCCCCAACAGGGGGGTCCTTATCTCAGCGCGAGGCCATCCGGCCCTCGGCCCGCAGCGCGGCGAGGCGCGGCGCGAGTTGGTGGTCGATATCCGCGCGGCATTCGGTGATCCGGTCCTCGACGCCGTCGCGCGCACCGGCATAGGAGCCGCACACCGCCTCCTTCGCGCCGGCGATGCGGCGGTCGAGCAGGCGGACGTCGCCCGGCTTCGACAGGTCGAGATCGTCGAGCCGGATGCTCGCGGTCTTGCCGTCCTGCCTGGTCGCCAGCGCCGGGACGGCGGCGAAGACGGTGGCCAGCGCCGCGATCGAGAGGGTGATCTTCTGCATGATGGGTCTCCGTTCCCAGGGTCGTGTTTGACCCTCACTGGATCGCACCAGGCCGCGCCGACGGAGAGGATGAGGAAGTGATGATTGACCGATGAACTGCCGATCATTCGCCGATATTGATCGTTACGCTTGGTTTTTGAGCCTAAATGCGATTCGATGGCGGCGATGGAACGGGTCGATCTTGCACATGAGGAAGCCTTCCGGCTGGGCCGGCTGACGGTCCGCCCGGGGCTGCGTCAGCTCGTCCGCGATGACGGTGCCGACGAGGTGGTCGAGCCGCGCGTGATGCAGGTCCTCGTCGCGCTCGCCCGCACGCCCGGCGCCATCCTCAGCCGCGACGATCTGACCTCGAGCTGCTGGGAAGGCCGCGTCGTCGGCGACGATGCGATCAACCGCGTCGTCTCGCGCTTGCGCCGCGCTGCCGACGGGATCGGCGAGGGCGGTTTCCGGATCGAGACCGTCACCAAGGTCGGCTACCGCCTCGTCCTCGACGGTGCCGCCGAAGCGCCCGCGCGCCCCGAAGCCGGGGCCGTCGCCGAACTCCGCCGGCTCAAGCTCGATCGCCGCGCGATGCTGATCGGCGCGGGCGCGGCGGCGACCGGCGCGGCGGGCTGGTGGGGCTGGCGGCGCTTCGCCGCCCCGCCCGCCGAGACGCCGCCCCCGCCCGAAGTCGCCGCGCTGATGCAGCAGGCCGCCATCGCCGCGCAGCAGGGCACCGCCGAGGGCGGCAGCCAGGCGCTCGGCCTGCTCCGCCGGGTCGTCGCGCTCAAGCCCGATTATGCCGATGGCTGGGGGATGCTCGCGCTCGCCTATGCCGGCGCGGCACTGGGCGGCGCGCCGTCCATCGAAGCGGATATGCGCAGCCGCGCCCAGGCTGCGATCCGCCGCGCCGAAAGCCTCGATCCGGACAATGCCTATGCCTCGGTCGCCACCGATGCGCTCAGGCCGCAGGTGCGCCATTGGGCCTCGGGCGAACGCACGCTGCGCACCGCGCTCGAACGCCACCCCACCAACATCTTCCTGCTGACCTCGCTCTCGATCACCCTGCTCAGCGTCGGGCGCTGCCGCGAATGCGCGGATGTGCTGGCGCGCGCCATCGCGGTCAGCCCGCCCACGCCGGGGCTCGTCTATTCGAACGTCCAGGCGCTCTGGGCCGCGGGCCGTCCCGAAGAGGCCGACCGCGCGATGGAAGCCGCCTATCAGCTCTATCCGAGCCACTTCGCGGTCTGGTTCACCCGCTATTATATCCTGATGTTCTCGGGCCGCGCGCAGGAATCGCTGGCGATGAGCGCCAATGTCGATCGCCGCCCGCCCGGCATCCCCGAATTCAACTTTCCGATGATCGATGCGGTGGCGAAGGCGATGCTCAGCCATGCACCCGCCGATATCGATCTGGCGATGAAGCTCAATCTGGAAGCCGCGCATCGCGGCAAGGGCTTCGCCGAAAACACGATCCAGTTCGCCGCGGCGCTCGGCCGGATCGACACCGCCTTCATGGTCGCCGACGCCTATTTCTTCAATCGCGGCTTCCAGATCGGCGAATTCCGCTTCGCCCCCGAACAGCGCACCTATCAGCGCCGCGACCTTCACCGCACCCAGTTCCTCTTCTACCCGTCGACACAGGCAATGCGCGCCGACCCGCGCTTCGAGAAGCTCGTCGCCGATGTGGGGCTGGCGCAATATTGGAAGGAAACGGGCAGCAAGCCGGACTATAAGAGCTAGGCGACGCGCCCCACCCCAAGCCGCGGAATCTCGATCTTCGGGCAACGGTCCATCACCACCTTGAGCCCGGCCGCCTCCGCCCGCGCCGCAGCCACATGGTTGATCACCCCGATCTGCAGCCACACCGCCGGCACGCCCGCCGCGATCGCCTCGTCGACCGCCTCGCCCGCCGCCAAGGGCCGCCGGAAGATGTCGACCAGGTCGATCTTCTCGCCGATCTGGCTCAACTCGCGGAACACATATTCGCCATGGATATGCTCGCCGGTGATCTGCGGATTGACCGGGATCACCCGGTATCCGCGCGATTGGAGGAACGCCATCACGCCATAGCTTGGCCGGTCGGGCCGGTCCGACGCGCCGATCATCGCGATCGTTCGCACGCCTTCGAGCAAAGCCTTGATATCCTCGTCGCGCGTCAGCGGCATCTTCTCTTCTCCAACCGTCATCCCGGCGAAAGCCGGGACCCAGAGTCACGGGCGACGTCCTGCTTGGCTCTGGGTCCCGGCTTTCGCCGGGATGACGAAAAAGATCAGAGCCGGGCCAAGACCTCAACCGCCAGCTTCGCAAACACTTCCGCCTGCGGCCCGTTCCCGAACGCCGGCGGCTCGCCCGCATCCGAAGCCTCGCGGATCGACAGCTCGAGCGGGATCCTCCCCAGGAACGGTATCTCCAGCGCTTCCGCCGCCGCCTCGGCCCCGCCCTTGCCGAACGGGTCCGAGACCTCGCCGCAATGCGGGCAGGCATAACCCGCCATATTCTCGATCAGGCCGAGGATCGGCACGTCCATCCGCCGGAACAGGTCGATCGCGCGCCGGGCGTCGATCAGCGCGAGATCCTGCGGGGTCGAGACGATCACCGCGCCCGCGGGCTTGTGCTTCTGCACCATGGTCAGCTGCACATCGCCCGTCCCCGGCGGCAGGTCGAGGATCAGCAGCTCGGCCTCGCCCCATTCGGCATCGACCAATTGCCCGAGCGCGCTTCCCGCCATCGGTCCGCGCCACGCGATCGCCTGCCCCTCGGCAACCAGCCCGCCCATCGAAAGGAGCGGCACGCCGAAGCGCGTCTCGACCGGGATCAGCTTCTCCTCGCGATGCTTGGGCCGGATCCCATCGACACCCATCAGCCGCGTCTGCGAGGGCCCATAGATATCGGCATCGACCAGCCCGACCTTCCTGCCCGCCCTGGCCAGCGCGATGGCAAGGTTCGCCGAGACGGTCGATTTCCCCACCCCGCCCTTGCCGCTCGCCACCGCGATGATCCGCCGCGCGCGCCGCTCGCTCGTCTGGAGCACGCGGACCTCCTCGATCCCCGCCAGCCCCAGCGCCGCCGCGCGCACATCCGCCTCCAGCTCCGCGCGCGCGCCCTCGGCCAGTCCCGTCACATCGAGCACGATGCTCGCCCGCGCCCCCTCGATCCGCGCGCTGGCGCGGCCGGCGGCGATGGGGGCGAGGATGGCCTGGAGTTCGGCGCGATCAGGTTCTTTGGCGGTCATGCCGCGTCACATAAGAGGACAATCGCAGCGTGCCACTGTAAATCCGCGCCGCCGCACTTATAAAGAAACGCATGGCAATCCATTTTCGCTCGCCCATCTGGATCAGCAGCTCGGAGAACGAGCCCCCGAAAAGCCCCTGGGGCGGCGGCGGCAAGAAGGGGAGCGACGATTCCCCGGATGGCGGCAAGGGCGGCCCGGGCGGCGGTTCGGGCAATGGCGGCGGCCCGCGCAACCCCTGGTCGGTCCCACCCGGCGGCCCGCGCCCCAGCCGCGGACCCGGCGCCACGCTCGATGATCTGTTCAAGCGCGCGCGCCGGGGTGCCGGCGGCGGCGGCGGCGGTGGCATCGGCGGCGGCCTGCCCGGCGTTCCGCTCAACCCGCGCGTCTGGCTGCTGATCGGCGTGGGCCTGGCCCTGCTCTGGGTCGGCTTCACCTCGATCCATTCGATCCAGCCCCAGGAGCGCGGCGTCGTCACCACGCTCGGCCGCTATTCCGGCACGCTCGAGCCGGGCTGGAGCTTCACACTCCCCGCGCCGATCAGCGAGGTCGAGATCGTCAATGTCCAGAATGTCCGCACCGAAAGCTTTCCGGAGAGCGGCAATGGCGAGAATCTGATGATCACCGGCGATCAGAATATCGTCGATCTCGCCTTCCAGGTGCGCTGGGACATCAGCAACGCGCCCGATTTCGCGTTCCAGATCAAGGAACCCAAGGAGACGGTCCGCGCGGTCGCCGAATCGGCGATGCGCGCCGCGGTCGCGCGCGCCAGCCTCAACGACACGATCGGTTCGGGCCGCACCCGGATCGAAGCCGAGGTCCAGATCGCGATGCAGCAAGTGCTCGACGAATATAATTCGGGCATCCGCGTGCTCGGCGTCGCGATCAAGAACGCCAGCGCGCCCCAGGCGGTCGACGACGCCTTCAAGGACGTCACCGCCGCCCAGCAGGACGCGCAGGCCGCGCGCAACAATGCCAACGCCTATGCGCAGCAGGTGCTCGCCGGGGCGCAGGGCGAGGCGGCCGAGTTCGACAAGATCTACGAACAGTACAAGCTCGCGCCCGAGGTCACCCGCCGCCGCATCTATTATGAGACGATGGAGAATGTGCTCTCGCGCACCAACAAGGTCATCGTCGAGACGCCGGGGGTGACCCCCTATCTGCCCTTGCCCGATCTCAAACGGCGCGAGCCCGAACCCGATATCGAAGTCCAGGGCAAGCGCCCGGGGGGTACACGATGAACGCCACCTGGTTCCGCGGGCCCGTCGCCTGGGCCATCTCCGCCGCCGCGCTGCTGATCGTTGCGCTCAGCTGCTTCGTGGTCATTCCCGAAACCGAGCAGGCGGTGATCCTGCGCATGCAAACGCCGCTGGTGACGATCAACGGCTATCAAAAGGGCGAGCAGTTCGGCCGGACCGGCGCGGGCGTGGTGTTCCGCATCCCCTTCATCGATCAGGTCATGCGCATCGACAAGCGCGTGCTCGATATCGAGCTGCAGAACCAGCCGGTCCTCTCGACCGACCAGCTCCGGCTCGAAGTCGATGCCTATGCGCGCTTCCGCGTCGTCGATCCGCTGTTGATGGTGAAGAGCGCGGGGACGGTGCAGCGCGTCACCGATCAGCTCACCCCGCTCTTCGCCTCGGCGCTGCGCAACGAGCTCGGCAAGCGCCCCTTCGCTTCCCTTCTCAGCCCCGAACGTGGGCAGGTGATGGATAATATCCAGGCAGCGCTTCAAAAGCTCGCCTCGCAATACGGCGTCGAGATCGTCGATGTCCGCATCAAGCATGCCGATCTGCCCAGCGGCTCGCCGCTCGATTCGGCCTATGCCCGCATGCGCACCGCCCGCCAGCAGGAAGCCGCGACGATCCGCGCCCAGGGCCAGAAGGAAGCGACGATCATCCGTGCCAACGCCTCGGCCCAGGCCGCGCAGATCCAGGCCGCCAGCTTCGGCAAGGACCCGGAATTCTACAATTTCTTCCGCGGCATGAAGTCGTACCAGAACGCCTTCCTCTACCAGGGGCAGGACAAGGGCGAGACCTCGATCATCCTGTCGCCGGAGAACAGCTATCTCCAGCAGTTCAGGAACCCCAAGTGAAGGGCAACGATGAAGCTTGCTAACCGTTCATATTCAATCACCGTTCAGCTTCCCGGGCCGAGAAATCGCCCCGAACGCGATGCCTCTGTTTGATAAGGACTGATTCCGTGCGTTACGCTTACGCCCTCACCACCGCGCTGCTGCTCGCCGGCACCGCCGCCACCATGACCCTCCATCAACCGGCCGGCGCGCAGACCGCGCAGAACGAGCCCGGCGCGATCCAGGTGAACAGCTCGCCCCAGCCCGGCGCGCCGATGAGCTTCGCCGACATGGTCGCCAAGCTCCAGCCCGCGGTGGTCAATATCTCGACCACCCAGAAGGTGACGGTCAGCACCGATCCGATGGCGGGCACCCCGCTCGAAGGCCGCTTCGGCGGCGGCCAGCCGGTCACCCGCACCGCCGAGTCGCTCGGCTCGGGCTTCATCATCTCGGCCGACGGCTATGTCGTCACCAACAATCACGTCATCTCGGCAGGTGCTCAAGGCGCCGTGGTCCAGACGATCACCGTCACGCTGTCGGACCGGCGCGAATACAAGGCAACCTTGGTCGGCCGCGACCAGAATTCGGACCTCGCGCTGCTCAAGATCGAAGGCAACAACCTGCCGTTCGTCCGCTTCGGCGATTCGAGCAAGGCGCGCGTCGGCGACTGGGTCGTCGCGATCGGCAATCCGTTCGGGCTCGGCGGGTCGGTGACCGCGGGGATCATCTCGGCGGTGCACCGCGTCACCGGCACCGGCGGCGCCAGCGACCGCTACATCCAGACCGACGCCTCGATCAACCGCGGCAATTCGGGCGGCCCGATGTTCGATCTCCAGGGCAATGTGATCGGCATCAACTCGCAGATCCTGTCGCCTTCGGGCGGCAATATCGGCATCGGCTTCGCGATCCCCGCCGAGGAGGCGCAGCCGATCATCGAGACGCTGATGAAGGGCGGCACGATCCAGCGCGGCTATCTGGGCGTCGCGATGCAGGATGTCGATGCCGACATCGCCGACGCGCTCGGCATCCCCAAGGGCCGCGGCACTTTGATCTCGCGGGTCGAGCCCAATGGCGCGGCCGACAAGGCGGGGATCCGCCAGGGCGACGTCATCACCCGCGTCGGCGGCAAGGATGTCACCCCCGATCAGACGCTCTCCTATCTCGTCGCCAGCCTCAAGCCCGGCACGCGCGTGCCGTTCGAGCTGGTGCGCGACGGCAAGCCGGTCAACCTGACCGTCACCGTCGGCAAGCGCCCCTCCGAGGACCAGCTCGCCGCCGCCGCGCAGGGCGGGTTCAACCCCGGCGGCGAGGATTCGGCGGATGCCGGCGCCACGCCCGAGGCGCAGAATGCCGCCGCGCTCGGCTTCCGCGTCGTGCCGCTCACCCCGGACATCGCCCAGCAGCTCCGCCTGCCGGGCAACGTCAAGGGCGTGGTGATCGCCAATCTCGACCCCTCGAGCGACGCCGCCGGCAAGGGCCTCCAGCCCGGCGATCTGATCTCGTCGGTCAACGGCACTCCCGTCGCCAACGGCACCGAGATCGCGAACATCGTCGCCGCCTCCAAAAAGGCCGGCCGCGGCCGCGTCCTGCTCTACGTCCAGCGCGGCAATGTCGCGCGCTACATCCCGATCGATATCTCGGGCTGATTCCATCCGTCATCCCGGCGCAAGCCGGGACCCAGAGCCAAACAGCGTATCGCTTGTGACCCTGGGTCCCGGCTTGCGCCGGGATGACGAACATGGCTAGCCACCCCACCCCCTGCCCCGCTATCGCTGAACCCCTTCGAAGGAGTTCGGTCATGGCAGGCGAAACGGGCATTTTCATCGGCACCGGCGGCGGCAACCGCCTCGAACTCCCGCTCAAGCGCGCCAACCGCCACGGGCTGATCGCGGGCGCCACCGGCACCGGCAAGACCGTCACCATCCAGGGCATGATCGAGAGCCTCTCCGCGGCGGGCGTCCCCTGCTTCGTGGCGGACGTGAAGGGCGACCTGTCGGGCCTCGCCATGGCCGGATCGCCCATGTCCAAGCTGCACGAGATCTTCGCCGCCCGCGCCGCCGAGATCGGCGACACGGCCTGGGCCTATGCCGACACGCCGGCCCAGTTCTGGGACCTCTATGGCGAGCAGGGCCACCCGATCCGCACCACCGTCAGCGAGATGGGTCCGCTGCTCCTGTCGCGCCTGATGGACCTGAACGAAGTCCAGGAAGGCGTGCTCACCATCGCCTTCACCGTCGCCGACAAGGACGGGCTGCTGCTGCTCGACCTCGACGATCTCCAGGCCATGCTCGCGCATTGTGCCGAAAGGGCGGACGAACTCGCCACCAGCTACGGCAATGTCTCCAAGGCGAGCGTCGGCACGATCATGCGCTCGCTCCTCCAGCTCCGCAGCCAGGGTGGTGAGCATTTCTTCGGCGAACCCGCGCTGTCTATGCAGGATTTCCTCGGGACCGACGACAAGGGCCGCGGCGTCGTCAACATCCTCGCCGCCGACAAATTGATGGCGAGCCCCAAGCTCTATTCCACCTTCCTGCTCTGGCTGCTCTCGGCGCTGTTCGAGTCGCTCCCCGAGGTCGGCGACCCCGACAAGCCCGTGCTCTGCTTCTTCTTCGACGAAGCGCATCTGCTCTTCAACGAAGCCCCCAAGGCCCTGCTCGAGAAGATCGAACAAGTGGTCCGCCTGATCCGCTCGAAGGGCGTCGGCGTCTATTTCATCACCCAGAACCCGATCGACGTGCCCGATACCGTCGCGGGCCAGCTCGGCAACCGCGTCCAGCATGCCCTCAGGGCCTTCACCCCGCGCGATCAGGCCGCGGTGAAGAGCGCCGCCGAGACCTTCCGCGCCAATCCCGGCGTCGATGTCGCCACCGTCATCACCGAGCTCAAGGTCGGCGAGGCGTTGGTCTCGCTCCTCCAGCCCGATGGCGCCCCCGCCCCCGTCGAGCGCGCCCTCATCAAGCCCCCCGGCTCGCGCGTCGGCCCGGTCACCCCGCAGGAGCGCGGCATCCTGATCCAGACCGACGCGATCGGCGCCAAATACGATATGCTCGCCGACCGCGAATCCGCCGAGGAGATCCTCGCCGCCAAGTCCGCCGAAGCCAGCGCCGCCGCTGCCGAGGCCGCCGCCACCGACGCCGCCGAAAAGGCCGCCGCCGCCCAGGCCAAGGAAGACGCGCGCCTCGCCAAGGAGGCCGAGCGCCAGCGCCTCGCCGAGCAGCGCGACGCCGACCGCCAGGCGCGGCTCGACCGTCAGGCCCAGCGCGACGCCGAGCGCGAAGCCGCCAACAATCCCTGGAACCGCGCCATCACCGGCGCCACCCGCAGCGCCACATCGGCGGCGGGCCGCGCGGTCGCGGGCGAAGTCGCCAAGGCGGTGTTCGGCAAGAAAAGCGGCGTAGGGGCGAGCGTGATCGGCGGCCTGGTCCGCGGCGTGCTGGGGGGCTTGTTCAAGGGGCGCTGAACAGGTCCCAGCCGCTCAGGCGCGGGACTTCACCGGCGCGGAGGAAAGAAATAGTCGCCCCTTACGCACGCGATCGCCGCCGACCCGGAGGATGGCGCGGGCGGCGCGATGCCCGGCGCGTCGGGGTTCTTCAGGCTGTCGAACACCGCCCCCACGAACCCGTCCTCATTCCCTTCCATCCCCGTGCGCCACGGCGCGGCGGGCTTGGCCGCGACCACCTGCTCCAGCGTCTCGCCGCGCGCGATCCGTTCGCGCACCGCCGCGACAACCTCCGCCAGCATCGCCCGATACTTCACCAGATCGGCCCGCGTCGCGATCTCGCCATGCGCGGGCACGATCACCGTCTTCGTATTCGCCACCTTGAGCACGCTGTCGACCGCCGCGATCATCCCCTGCACGCTCCCGCCGCTCGCGCGGTCGATAAAGGGCCAGATGCCGCGGAAATAGATGTCGCCCATATGGATCACGTTCGCGCGCTCGAAGCGCACGATCGTATCGCCATCGGTATGCGCCGCCGGGGCATAGGTCAGCCTGATCCGCTCGCGCCCCTCGCGCAGGATCATCCCCTTGTCGAACAGGCCGTTGGGCAGGGCCGCGGCCGGTGCGGCGGGGATCGTCCGGTTATAGGCAGGCATGAACTGGTCGGTGCTCCGCCGCAGGCACACATTGATCTGCGCGATCACGGTCGCCCCGGCCGCACGGAACTTCGCATTGCCGCCGGTGTGATCGAGATGCCAATGCGTGTTGATCACCGTCCTGACCGGGAGCGGCGAGAGTTTCGCCACCGCCGCGACGATCTCGGCATAGTCGGTCGGCCTTTCGTCGTCGACGATCAGCACGCCGTCCGCCAGCGGCGCGATCAGGACATTGCCGCTGGTGCCGATCAGCACGTGCAGCCCCGGCGCGACCTGCCGGACTTCCGGCGCCGCCGCTTGAATCGGCGCGGCAAGCACTGCCCCCGCCGCGAGCCAGCCAATGATGCCCATATGCCCCTCCCTGCCAGTCGGCCAAGACTATCATCGCGGCGCGCGGCGGCTACCCCGGTTCGTCCCTAAAAACCGCTGTCCCGCACCGCCCGGGCTGTGCCACCATGCCCGCAACAAGGGGAAACGCCATATGCTCATTCTGCGCAGCTTCGGCTCGGTCCTGGCCGGCTTCATCGTCATCGTCCTGCTCTCGACGCTCACCGATCAGATCATGCACGCGACCGGCATCATCCCCGACGGCCCCATGTGGAACCCGTGGCACAATGCGCTCGCGCTCTTCTATCGCTGCGTCTTCGCGGTCGGCGGCGGCTGGCTCACCGCGCGCCTCGCCCCGCGCAATCCGATGCGCCACGTCGTCATCCTCGGCGTGATCGGCACCCTGCTCGGCGTGCTCGGCGTGGTCGCGACCGCGGGCATGGAACTCGGTCCCCGCTGGTACCCGATCGCCCTCGCGATCAGCGCGCTCCCCACCTGCTGGCTCGGCGGCTGGTTGCAGCAGCGCAAAGGCTGAGCAAAAACCGCTGTCCTACAATGCGTTCCCTGTGCCACGATGCCGCGATGCAGGTTTCGGCGTTCGCTTGCTTTCCAACCGGCGTTTATCCTTTAAGGGTAAATGGAGCCCCGGGAAACGCCGCACCAGTGTCACCTTCGTGTAACCTTTGAGTCCCCGGAGCCCTAATTCATGGCCAGCGCCGCCCGCCCTCTTCGCGAACTCACCCTCCGCGGGATCATCCTCGGCGGCCTGATCACCATCGTCTTCACTGCCGCCAACGTCTATCTGGGGCTCAAGGTCGGCATCACCTTCGCCACCTCGATTCCCGCCGCGGTGATCTCGATGGCGATCCTGCGCTTCCTGCCCAACGCAAACATCCTCGAGAACAATATCGTCCAGACGATCGCCAGTGCCGCGGGCACGCTCGCGGCGATCATCTTCGTGCTGCCGGGGCTGATCCTGGTCGGCTGGTGGACGGGCTTCCCCTATTGGACCACCGTCGCGGTGTGCGCCGCGGGCGGCATCCTTGGGGTCATGTTCTCGGTCCCGCTCCGCCGCGCGCTCGTGACGGGTTCGGACCTGCCCTATCCCGAAGGCGTCGCCGCCGCCGAAGTGCTCAAGGTCGGCGCCGCGGAGGAAGGCGATATCGAGAATGCCCGCGGCCTCAAGGTCATCGTGATCGGCTCGCTCGTCTCGGCGGGCTTCCAGATCCTCGCCGCGACGAAGCTCGCCGCCGCCGAGCTGACGAAGAATTTCAAGATCGGCGCCTCGGCCACCGGCATGTCGACCAGCTGGTCGATGGCGCTGATCGGGGTCGGGCATCTCGTCGGCCTGTCGGTCGGCGCGGCGATGTTCGTCGGCATGCTCACCTCATGGGCCGTCCTCATGCCCTGGCTCACCGCGAATGTCCCGGGCGAGCTCGACACCGTCGTCAACACCGTCTTCCGCAGCCAGGTCCGCTTCATCGGCGCTGGAACGATCGGCGTCGCCGCGATCTGGAGCCTGCTCAAGATCATCGGCCCGATCATCGGCGGCATCCGCTCGGCGCTGGCGGCACAGCGCGCGCGGGGCCAGGGCGAGGCGCTCGACATCACCGAGCGCGACCTGCCGATCGGCATCGTCCTCGGCATCAGCCTCGCCGTGCTCGTCCCCATCGCCTGGCTGCTCTGGACCTTCTCGGCGGGCGGCCCGATCCATGACATGCCGATCCCCGTGATCGGCGCCACGCTCGTCTATATCGTCGTTATCGGCATCATCATCGCCGCCGTCTGCGGCTATATGGCCGGCCTGATCGGCGCCTCGAACAGCCCCGTCTCGGGCGTCGGCATCCTCGCGGTGATCGCCGCCTCGCTGATGCTCGTCCTGTTCTTCGGCCATGACCGCGATCCGGCGCACACCAGCGCGCTCGTCGCCTATGCGCTGTTCGCCACCGCGATCGTCTTCTCGGTCGCGACCATCTCGAACGACAATCTTCAGGACCTCAAGACCGGCCAGCTGGTCGGCGCGACCCCGTGGAAGCAGCAGGTGGCGCTGGTGCTGGGCGTCATCTTCGGCAGCCTCGTCATCCCGCCGATCCTCGACCTGCTCAACACCGCCTTCACCTTCCAGGGCGCGCCGAACGCCAAGGAGACCGCGCTCGCCGCGCCCCAGGCCGCGCTGATCTCGAGCCTCGCCAAGGGCGTGCTCGGCGGCGATATCGACTGGAAGCTGATCGGCTTCGGCGCCGGGCTCGGCGTGGTCGTGATCGCCGTGGACGAGACGCTCGGCCGGCTCGGCAAGATGCGCCTGCCCCCGCTCGGCGTCGGCATGGGCATCTACCTCCCCATGTCGCTCACCCTGCTGGTCCCCGTCGGCGCGCTGATCGGCGCCTTCTACAATCGCTGGGCGAAGCGCACCGCCAACCCCGAATTCGCCGAGCGGATGGGCGTGCTCGCCGCGACCGGCCTGATCGTCGGCGAGAGCCTGTTCGGCGTGGCCTTTGCCGGCATCGTCGGCGCGACCAACAACGACGCTCCGCTCGCGGTGGTGGGCGAAGGGTTCGAGACCGTCGCGACGATCCTCGCGCCGCTCATCTTCTTCGGAACGATCGCCCTGCTCTATCGCCGGACGAAGACGCTGGTCACATCTGTGCCAGCAGCGAGCTGATCGGCACGAAGGCGAAGGCGACCGAACTGTCCGCGACGCCATAGGGAATGAATAGCTTGTCCCCGTGCTTGATGGCGCCGCAGGTGTAGACGACGTTGGGAACATAGCCCTCGCGGTCCTGATCCGCGGCGGCGAGGATCGGCTCCCGGGTCCGCCCGATCACTTTCGACGGGTCGTCGAGATCGAGCAACGCCGCCCCGATCGAATATTTGCGCATCGCCCCCACGCCATGGGTCAACACCAGCCAGCCCTTGGCGGTCTCGATCGGCGGCCCGCAATTGCCCATCTGGACGAGCTCCCACGGATAGAGCGGCGTCAGCAGCGTCTCGCCCCCCTCCCAATGGGTGACGGTGTCCGAGGTATGGAGGAAGATATTCTCCCCATCCTGCCGCCCGAGCATCATATATTTGCCGCCGATCTTGCGCGGAAACAGCGCCATGCCCTTGTTGCGCGCCGCCGCCCCGGTCATCGGCACCAGGTCGAAGCTCCGCCAGTCGCGCGTCCGCAGCAGCTCGGACTGGATCCGCGAGCCGTTATAGGCGGTGTAGGTCCCGATCCATTCCTCGGTCCCGTCGTCATGCCGGAAATGGCAGATGCGCAGATCCTCGAGCCCGTTCGATTGCGCCGCGGTGATCGGGAAGATCACCGTGCCGGAGAGCGTCGAGTCCCGATGCCGATAGACCGTCACCGGCCCCTCGGGGATATGCTCCTCATCCTCATGCGCATCGGCCGAAGTCGCGAAGGGCGGCTCGGGGGCGAGCTTCATCTGGTTCTTGTCGGTGATGATCCCCTCGCGGAACGCCACCGACGAGATATGCCCTTCGCCGACCGCGCGCAGGCTCATCAGGATGCGCAGTGATCCCTTGGGCATGCCGCTCTGGTCGTAATGCGGCACCGCGCTCGGGTTCATCAGCGCAGCGGCGGCATAGCTGTATTCGTGGCAGAAATAGGCGCCGATCAGCTGACGCTTCTCGTCGCCGATCTGGCTGCCGTCGAGCCCCAACTGCGCCTCGATCTCGTCATAGCGCGTCATGAACACCCGCCGCGTCTGCCAGTGCCGCGCCTCGAAATCCTTGAGCACGATCTCGAGCTGCGCCCGCGCCTCGCCCGGCGACATGTCGAGCACTTCCTTCACCAGCCGCTCGGTCCGGCTTCCCGCCTTCCCGTTCGCCTGCCAACCGATATGGAACGGCCGCACCACGACGCGCGACGGATCGGCCTTGAGCCTCAACGAGTGCGTGAACAGATCGAGCATGCGCGCTCCCCCGGCGCGCCCTGCGATGTGCAGGGCTTCAAGCGACGGCTAGCGTCGGTCCTGCCACGTTTGCCGCAGCCTTTGAAAGGGTGGAAATCGCGCAATTCGCCAGCTGAAGCGCCAGGATCGACTCCGCACCCTGGTTGCGGTTGAGCCCGGTGGGCATCAACCCGTCGAAACAGCCGCCATCCTGCGCGGTCGCCAGCGGCAGTTCGAGATCGTTAGCGCCCAGATACCAGCGGTACGCGCGCATCGCCTCCTCGGTCCAGCGCGCCTCGCCGGTCGCCTCATGCGCCGCGACGCACGCATCGATTGTCGCCTGCGCCTCGAGCGGCTGCTGATCGAACTGCATCGGCTCGGCATAGGCGCGTCCGAAGCTCTCGGTCCCGACCGCGCGGAACCTGCCCTCGGGCGAGGTCTGGCGGCTCACGATCCAGGCGAGCGTATCGAGCCCGACCCGGGTGAAGTCCTTCCGCCCCAGCGCCGTGCCGGCGCGGATCAGCGCCTCGGGCAGCCGGGCATTGTCATAGGCCAGCACGATCTCGAACCAGGTCCATTCGGGCCGCCGCGCCGCATCGAGCAATGCGATCAGCTCCTCGCCGAACCGCGTCAGGATCGTCCGTGACAGCGCGTGTCCGGGATGTGCCGCGAGCATCGCCGCCGCGCCCAGCATCGCAAAGGCGTGCGCCCTCGGACTGCCAAGCTCGAGCGCGATCGAGGCGGTCGCGTCGAACAACGAGACCGCCCAGTCGCGATGCTTTTGCGCCCGGGCATCGCGCGCGGTGACGCCCAGTGCCCATAGCGTCCGCCCGTTCGAATCCTCGGAGCCGAAATCCTCGCACCATGTGCGGTCGAAATTCATGAAGTTGCGGAAGCGCCGCGCCTCTGGGTTCCAGGCATGCTGGACGAAGCTCGAATAGATGGTCGTCCATTTGTCGCGCAGCACCGCGTCGATATTCTCGACCTGGCTCATCAGGATTAGCGCGCGGGCATTGTCGTCGATGCAATAGCCGTGGCGCCGGTCGGGGACCGAATAGATCGAATGCTGGAGCATCCCCGTGGCGTCGCTCATCCGCTCGACCGCGCCGATATCGGGGGCGAGCACCGCCAGCTCGGCGGCCGGCTTGCTGATCCGCCGCGGCTTGCGCACCAACATGCCCTCGATCTCGGCGACCGCCTTCTCGGCAAGGCACGACCACAGCATCGTCCGGCCTCGCGCATAGGCGCGCGCGGACAGCTCGGCGCGGGCGCTGCCGTCGGTCAGCAGCCGCGCGATCTCGCGCGCGAACCCCTCGACATCCTCGAACCCGACCAACACGCCGTGATCGTCGGCGAGGATCTCGCTGGCATGGACATAGGGGGTCGAAACCACCGCCTTGCCGATGCCGACCGCATAGGAAAGCGTGCCCGAGGTGATCTGCGCGGGATTGTTGTACGGCGTCGCATAGATGTCGGCGGCGCGGAGAAAGTCGATCAGCTCCTCCTGCTCGACGAACGCGTCGATGAACTGGACCTGCGCCCCGACGCCCTTCTCCTCGGCGAGCGCCTTGAGCCGGTCGCGATAGGCCTCGCCCTCGTGCGCGACGAGATTGGGGTGGGTGGCGCCGAGCACGACATAGAGCGCGCGCGGGCGCTTGGCGACGATCGCGGGCATCGCCGCGATCATCGTCTCGATGCCCTTGTTGGGCGCGAGCAGTCCGAAGGTCAGGATGACCTCGCGCCCCTCCCAGCCGAAACGCGGCTTGTGGACCGCGGGATCGGCGAGCGGATGGTCGGGCACGCCGTGCGGGATCATCACGACCTTGCGCTCGTCGAGGCCATGGACCCGCTTCAGGATATCGCGGCCCTTCCCGGCCATCACGATCACCTTGGCGGCGCGGCGCAGCAGCGCCTCCATCACCCGGCGCTCATCGGCATTGGGAGTCTCGAGCACGGTGTGAAGCGTGGCGATCACGGGAATCGAGATGCGGTCGAGCAACGCGATCAGCAGCTCGCCCGCCGATCCGCCATAGATGCCATATTCATGCTGGACCCATAGCGCCTGCGCGCCGCTCGCCTCGATCGCCCGCGCGGCATCGAGATAGGCCGAACGGTCATTCTGCGCGATCGCGCGGGTTACCTGCGGAGGATAGGCGTAGCGGCCGGGATGGTCGTCCATCGCATAGACATCGACCTGAAGCTCGGGGAAGCGCGCCTTGAGCGCTTCATAAGTGTCTGTGGTGTAGGTCGCGATGCCGCACTTGCGCGGGAGGAAGTTGCCGATCAGGGCCAGATGTCGGATACCGGGGCCGTTGAACGGGGTCATTCGAATCCTTTCGCTAACGCGTGTTAGTCCAGGCGCCTAAGCCCTTCTGCCCCTCCAAACTCCCGTTTTTCGATATGGTTGCGACAATGCTGCATTGCAACATCTACCATGGCGACGAACCGCTGTAAATCTGCGGTTCAGCCGCGCCCGCGATAACCGGGCACGTCCTGCGCGGGCACCCACACGCCCTCGGGCGGCGCGCCCGACTGCCAGAACACGTCGATCGGGATGCCGCCGCGCGGATACCAATAGCCTCCGATCCGGAGCCATTCGGGCTTCATCTCCGCGAACAGCCGCTCGCCGATCCCGACCGTGCAATCCTCATGGTAAGCACCGTGATTGCGAAAGCTCCCCAGGAACAGCTTCAATGACTTGCTCTCGACGATCGTCGCCGCGGGTACATAGTCGATCACCAGATGCGCGAAATCGGGCTGGCCGGTGATCGGGCAGAGCGAGGTGAATTCGGGCGCGGCGAAGCGCACCAGATAGCGCGAGCCGGCGCGCGGATTTGGGACGTAATCGAGCGTCGCTTCCTCGGGCGATGCCGGGAGCGCGGATTGCTGGCCGAGATGCTTGGGTTCCATGACGGCCATGTAGGCGTTTGCGGAGCGCAATGCATCCTCCTAGGAGAGAGCCGATGGACTCGCTCGTAAGCACCGCATGGCTGGCGGACGAACTCGGCGCCGACGACCTGCGCGTCGCCGATGCCAGCTGGTTCCTCCCCGAACATGGCCGCGACGCCGCCGCCGATTATGCCGCGGGGCATATCCCGGGCGCGGTGTTCATGGACCTGAACGCCTTCGCCGACACGCGCAGCCCGCTCCCCTCGATGCTCCCGCCGCCCGAGCAACTGGCGAGCCGGATGCAGATGCTGGGCCTTGGCGACGGCCTGCGCATCGTCATCTATGACGACAGCCCGCTTCACACCGCCGCGCGCGCCTGGTGGATGCTCACCGCCTACGGTACCCCCGACGTCGCGATCCTCGACGGCGGCTTGTCCAAATGGAAGGCCGAGAAGCGCCTGCTCGACCGCCACACCCCCGATATCCGCCCGCGCCACTTCACCCCGCGCCAGGCGCCCCAGGGGGTCCGCACGCTCGCCGATATGAAAGCGACCAGGGATCAGATCGTCGATGCCCGCGGCCCTTCGCGCTTCGCCGGGCTCGAACCCGAGCCGCGCCCCGGCGTGATTCCCGGCCATATCCCGGGTTCGCGCAACCTCCCCTATGCCGATTTCTTCCATCCCGACGGCACCTGGAAGCGCGACATCACGCTGCGCGCCGTGTTCGAAAGCGAAGGGATCGAGATCGAGCATCCGCTCACCGCCACCTGCGGCTCCGGCATCACCGCCGCGGTGGTCGTGTTCGCCGCGCATCTGCTGGGCCACACGGCCGCGCTCTATGACGGCAGCTGGGCCGAGTGGGGTGCCGATCCATCCACCCCCAAGGCGCCAAAGAGCATGGGTGCATGACCGACAAGAAGGACCCGACCCGGATCGTCGAGGCCGGCCGCCGCAAGGAATGGACCCAGGGCATCGTCAACCCGCCGGTGTGGCGCGCCTCGACGATCCTCTACGACACGATCGCCCATCTCCGCGCGACGGGCGCCAAGGATACGCACCACACGCTTTTCTACGGCCGCCGCGGCACCCCGACGCAATGGTCGCTCGCCGATGCCCTGACCGAACTCGAACCCGGCGCCGAGGCGACCCTGCTCTACCCCTCGGGCGTCGCGGCGGTCGCCACCGCCTTGCTCGCGATCCTCTCGCCCGGCGACCATCTGCTGGTCCCCGACAGCGCCTATGACCCGACCCGCAGCCTCGCCAATGGCCTGCTCAAGCGCATGGGTATCGCCACGACCTTCTACGATCCGCTGATCGGCGCGGATATCGCCGCCCTCTGCACCCCGCAGACCAAGGCCATCTTCATGGAAAGCCCCGGCAGCCTGACCTTCGAGGTGCAGGACGTCCCCGCCATCGTCGCGGTCGCGAGGGCGCGCGGCATCGCCACGCTGATCGACAATACCTGGGCGACGCCCTTGCTGCTCCCCGCGATCGCAATGGGCGTCGATTATTCGATCCTCGCCTGCACCAAATATATCGGCGGCCATTCGGACATCATGCTCGGATCGGTCACCGCCGCGCAGGGCCAGTATGAGCGCCTCCGCGCCGCCACCTACCAGCTCGGCCAATGCGCCTCGCCCGACGACGCCTTTCTCGGCGCGCGGGGCCTGCGCACCATGGCGGTGCGGCTCAGGCAGCATGGCGAGGCCGCCCTCAAGATCGCGCATTGGCTCAAGACCCGGTCCGAAGTGGCGCGCATCCTCCACCCCGCCTTCCCCGAATGCCCCGGCCACGACGCGTTCGTCCGAGACTTCAAGGGCCCGGCCGGGCTCTTCTCCTTCGTCCTGAACGGCGGCGGCGAAGCCGCCCGCGCCGCGCTGATCGACGGGCTCGAACATTTCGGCATCGGCTATAGCTGGGGCGGGTTCGAAAGCCTCGCCTTGCCCGTAGATCCCCAGCGCTATCGCACCGCGACGAAGTGGGAGGCCGAAGGCCCCGTCGTTCGCCTCCAGATCGGCCTCGAGGACCCCGACGATCTGATCGCCGATCTCGACGCCGGTCTCGCCCGCTTCCGGGCGGCACAGGGATGAGCGCCTTCACCCAGTGGCTCACCGCGCTGGGGTTCACCCTCCCCAGCGACGGCGAGCTGCTGGAGGCGAGCATCGCCCTCGCCCTCGCCCTGCTCGCGCTCGCCGCGGGCTGGATGATGGGCGACCGGTTCGGCACGCGCCTCTCGGCGCTGTGGACCCGGCATGTCGGCGGACAGACCGAGGGCCTCGCCCAGCGGATGAGCCCGATCAGCCGCCACGGCACCGCCGCGCTGCTGCTCGCGCTGATCGCAGCGCTTTACGACTGGCAGCGGCTGGCGGCGCTGGGGCTGGGCTTCGCCGAGGGCGCCGCGGTGGCGCTGCTGGTCAGGGCGGTGCTGCGCGGGCTCGCGCTGCCGCGCTGGACGGCATGGACGATGGGCGTGGTCGCCTTCTTCGCGGTGTTCAGCAACGCGCTCAACAAGGCGGGCAGGCTCGCCGCGCTGCAGGCGCAGCTCCATGCGCGGCTCGATCAGGGCGTCGCCATCGGCTCGCATCAGATCACGATGCTGTGGCTCATCAATGCCGGCGTCATCGTCGTGGTGATCTTCGCGGTGGTGCGGCTGGTCACGCGCGCCAGCGGCCATCTGATCGGCGGGACGAACAGCTTCGATCCGACCCAGAAATTGCTCGCCCAGAAGCTCACCGGCATCGCGGTGATCATCATCGCCTTCTTCGTCGGGATCGACCTGCTCGGGATCGACCTCACCGCCTTCGCGATCTTCTCCGGCGCGTTCGGCCTCGCGATCGGCTTCGGCCTGCAAAAGACGATCGGCAATCTGATCGCCGGGATCATTCTGCTGATGGACCGCTCGATCAAGCCGGGCGACGTGATCGTGGTCGGGGACAGCTTCGGCTGGGTGAACCGGATCGGCGTGCGCGCGGTCAGCGTCATCACCCGCGACGGCAAGGAGCATCTGATTCCGAACGAGAATCTGATGACGCAGGAGGTGGAGAACTGGTCCTATACCGACCGCAACGTCCGCGTCCGTATCCCCGTCCGCGTCGCCTATGATTGCGACCTCAAGCGCGCGCAGGCGCTGATGGCGCAGGCCGCCAAGGACAGCCCCCGCGTGCTCGACACCCCCCAGACCAATGTCCGCCTGACCGCGTTCGGCGACAATGGCGTCGAGCATGAGATCCTCGTCTGGATCAGCGATCCCGAGGACGGCGTCGGCAATGTCCGCAGCGACGTGCTCAACCGGCTATGGCTGCTGTTCAAGGAGGAGGGGATCGTGATCCCCTATCCGCAGCGCGAGGTGCGGATCGTCGAGCGTGCGGCACCCAGGGCCAAGCGCTAGCCGCGGAAGCGCCGGATCAGCTTCTTCGCGCGCTCGCGCAGCGTCGGCCCGCGAGGCGGGCCCAGCGTGTCGGCAATCCGTCCGCGCAGCTCGCGGGCCGCCTCGCGGCTGAGGGCGCCCTGGACGCCGCGCCGCTCGGGCGGCAGGTGCAGCCCCGGCGCGCCGTCCCGCTCGAAGGCGAAATGGTCGAACAGCATCCGCCACGCCTCGCGCTCGGCGTCGGGCAGGTTCCGCATCGCCAGCATCGCGTGGATCAGCGCGGGCATCCCCGCCGCCTGCGGCGCCCCGGCCTGTTTCCACCAGTAATTGACCAGCATGTTGACCGGATCGAGCGAGCGGACATGGTGCCACCACATGCTCGGGATGAAGAGCGCGTCGCCGGGCTCCAGGTCCGCGACCAGCGCCGCCTTTTCGGCCTCGGCGAAGCGGGGAAAGCGTTCGCGGTCCGGCGCGTCGAAATCGACCATGCTGACGATCACCTTCGCCGAGGTCAGCTCGAACGGGCCGGGATAGAGATTGGCGACCTGATCGGGCGCGAACAGGGTGAAGCGCCGCCGCCCCGCCGCCACCGCGGCGAGATTGTTGTCGGTGTCGTAGTGCGCGGCGACGGTCACGGCATTGCCGAGCCATAGCCGGGGGGCGACGGCGGCGGGCAGCAGCGGCATCGGATTGGCGGCGGTGAACCCCGGCATCACCGCGGGCAGCGGCACCGACTGGAGCGCGAGATGCCCATCCGCCGCCCCCGACGCGAGCGCATCGAGCGCCGCGCCGACCGTCATCACCTCGGTCTCGAAATTGAACGAGGTCAGATCGTCGCGGTAGAAGATCCGGCCCTGTTCGGGCCGCTTGACGGTGACGCGCGTGCCGCGATCGAGCGGCTTGAGATAGGCGGCCAGCGCCGCCGGACCGGCCCTGCCCGCGGCCACCACCGGCCACGCCGCCAGCAGTCCGCGCATCAGCACCGGCCGCGCAGCCGGCACGATCTCGGCGCGGAACCGTTCCGCGCCGAGATCGCCGACGCCAATTTCCGGAACCCCTTGCGCCATTCGCAGCTACGACCCTGCTCTTCTCGTTGCGCTGGTGTCGCACAGCTTGCGTTAACGGAACAGCCTCTCCCCATCGCCGCCGCAGCGCCCTACATTCGCCGCGTGCCGCCTCCTCCCGTAACCGCCCGAATCGCCAGCAACGTCAGCGCCGTCCCTTCGGACGAATGGGACGCCTGCGCCGGCACCGGAAATCCCTTCGTCTCCCACGCCTTCCTGTCGATCCTCGAGCGCTCGGGTTCGGCGACGAGCGCGAGCGGCTGGCGGCCCCTTCCCATCATCGTCGACGGCCCCGATGGCACCCCCGCCGCGATCGCCCCGGCCTATGCCAAGTCGCATAGTCAGGGGGAGTATGTCTTCGATCATGGCTGGGCCGATGCCTGGGAGCAGGCCGGGGGGCGCTATTATCCCAAGTTGCAGGTCGCGGTACCGTTTACGCCGGTGCCGGGGCCCCGGCTGCTGCTGCGCGATCCGGCGCTCGCCCCTGCGCTGATCGGGGCAATCGAGGCGGTGACCGACCAGAACCAGCTCTCCTCCGCGCATGTCACCTTTCTCGACGAGGGCCAGCTGCCCTTGTTCGAGGCGGCAGGCTGGCTGCTGCGCGCCGGGACGCAGTTCCACTGGCTCAACCCCGGCTATCGGAGCTTCGACGACTTTCTCGGGTGCCTCGCCAGCCGCAAGCGCAAGGCGATCCGGCGCGAGCGGGCCGAGGCCGTGAAAGGCCTGACAATCCGCCACCTGACCGGCGCCGGGATCACCGAGGTGCATTGGGATGCGTTCTGGGAATTCTATCAGGACACGGGCAGCCGCAAATGGGGCCACCCCTATCTGACGCGCGCCTTCTTCTCGATGCTGGGCGAGGCGATGGGCGACAAGCTGCTTCTCATCCTCGCCGAGCGCGATGGCGAGCCGATCGCCGGCGCGCTCAACCTGATCGGCGCGGATGCACTCTACGGCCGCTATTGGGGCGCGGTCGACGAGGTGCCCTTCCTCCATTTCGAGCTCTGCTATTATCAGGCGATCGAAGCCGCGATCGACCGCGGGCTGGCGCGGGTCGAGGCGGGCGCGCAGGGCGAGCACAAGCTGGCGCGCGGCTATCAGCCGGTCACCACCTGGTCGGCGCACTATATCCCCAACCCCGGCTTCCACCGCGCGGTCGCTGAATTCCTCGAACGCGAGCGCGCGGCCGTGTCGCAGGAACAGGAGTTTCTGGGCGAGATGATGCCGTTCAAACGAAGCGGCTAACGCCCGTTACTGCGGCGCCATCGAATTGGTGATCTGACTGCCGTCATTGGCCATCGCCCGCTCGGGGACGGGGGTGGGCAGGTCGAGCGCGTTGGGCTCGGCCGGAGCGACGGTGGGATCGATCTTGAACAAGGCGCTGTCGCCGTCGCGCCAGATCGGAATGAGGCCCTTTTCCAGCCGCCGGTCATAATGCGGCGGGCGGATCACCCAGACATAGTCGAAGGCGTCGCGCGGGAAGAGCACCAGGCTGCGCGCGATCGGCCGCCAATATTCGCGCGGGCATTTGACGTCGGTGGTCAGCTCGGACGGATCATGCGTGAAGCTGCGCGCGAGCCGGTCGCGGTCGTGGAGGTAGCGCACCGTCAGCAGCTGCCCGCCCTCCATCGACCATTGATCGTTGGTGAAAGCCAGCTTGCGCTCCAGGGCCAGCGCGGGGACGTGCTGGAGGCGCGTCATCGTCCATTCGTTGTAGCAGGTCTCGCCGACGAAGCTGAGCAGCCGCGCGCCCTGCGGCAGATGGTCGAGCGCCTTGAGCTCACGGTCGTAATCGGCGTCATACTTGGCGAAGCTCCAGGTCGTGGCGGCGATCCGCACCGTATAGAAGCTCATCCCCAGCACCGCGACGGTCGCCGCGCCGACCATCGTCAGCCCCGGCTTGGGCCGGATCGCGATGATCGCGATCGCGATCATGAAAGGCACCAGCCGCATGTCCGCATAGGCCGACCCGAACACCACGCGCGGGAGCAGGATATAGACCGCGAGCAGGAAGACCGCGGAAAGGCCGAGGTTGCGCGAATATTGGATGTTCGGGTCGCGGATCGCCTTGAACAGCAGCAGGAACAGCACGCCCACGCTGGCGATGTCGAACAGCTGCCAGCGGTCGCGGAAGACCTGGACGACCCAGCGGATCTTGGCCATCCAGTTGAACAGATCGAAGGTCTTGCCGCCGACATGGCCGCCGCTGCGCCACATCACCATCAGCAGCACCGGCGGGGCGAGGACGAGGCACTGGATGCCGGCATGGAACCACGGCACCACCCAATCGACAGTGAAGCTCCGAGCGCTGCCGGTGCGGCCCCGATTTTCGCCCCTCGAAACCTCGCTGCGCGATGCCAGGTCGTGCTGGCGGATCAGCTCGGCCGAGAAGGCGAGCACGCCGAGCACGCCCCAGCCATAGGTATGCGTCACCCAGATCAGGCACGAGATCGGCAGGAACAGGATGTTCCGCAGCATCAGCCTGCCCAGCCGCGCGAGCCGCAGCCACAGCCCGAAGGCAAGCAGCGCGAACGCCATCGACAGCGCGAAATTGACGAAGCCGAAATGGAAGGGGAAGCTATAGGCCAGCGGCAGTGCGAACAGCGCGGTCGCCGGAATACGCCCATGCACCTCGCGCGCGATCCACAACAGGCCCGCGACGGTCATCGCGGGGATCGACATGACGATCAGCTTGACCGCGAGTTCGAGCCCGAAAATCTTGGAAAGCGGGATGACGAGCAGGTCGACGCCCAGATTGCCGATCAGGCTCCACTGGAAATTATACCAGTCGGCGAGCCAGGCATGGTTGCCGTAATCGAGCTGGACGCGGTAGCGCCCCATATGCCCGGGCAGATCGACCAGGGGCGGAATATCCGGCCATAGCAACGGCACGATCGCGAGCAGGGTCGCCCCCAGCACGAACCATCGTGTCTGCCACCACTGCAGCGCCTCGCCCCTGTCCATCGCGCACGCTTCTAGGGCTTAGGGGCGGGGGGCCGCAAGCGGCGCTTCACGCGCGACGCGATAGAAGCGCAATGGCGTCTTTCCGATCGGCAGCGGCTGGAGCCAGGCGGGCGCGCGGCCGGCGGCGAGCTGGGCGGCGAGGCTGTCCGGAAATGCCGTGCCGGGATGGACTTCGTCGAAATCGCCCGGGCAGAAGGCGACATAATCGACCTTCCATTCGCGCCCGATCGCGCGCGCCTTTTCCGGGTCGCTCAGGAAGAAGCGGTACATCGCCATATTGCCGCGATCGTTGCGGTGATAGCCCGCGCCGATCGTCGAATGATGCGTCGCGCCCATCAGATAGGCGGCGACGCTGGTGCCCGCCATCGCCACGCCCGGCGGATAGCGGTCGACCGCGCCCCAGGTGTCGCCCACGCTGCACAGCACCTGCTGCTTCGGCGGATTGACGACGCTGGTGTCGTGGCGCAGCCGCATCTCGATCTGGTCGGGAATGGTGACATAGACCATGCCGGCGCCCGCCAGCCACGCGCCGACCACCGCGGGCAGCCGCCATGTCGTGCGCTCGCGGGCAGCCAGCACCAGCCCGGCCAGCACCGGCCCGGCGAGCGGCGCCCCGATATAGGCGCCGCGCACCTGAACCAGCATCACCAGCCCCGAAGCCAGCACCACGGTCGCGAGCGGCAGCAGCGTGGCCCAGCGCGGCCGGTCGCGCACGATCATCCAGACCGATGCCGCGCAGCCCGTCGCGAGCAAGCCGCCGATCGCGATGATCCGCGCCAGCCGCGGCTGGACGAAGACGCCATTGGCCTCGTCGATAAAGGGCAGGAAATTCTCGCGCAGGAACGGGTCCATCACGCCATAGGGGCCGTTGATGCACGCCGGAAAGGCATGGAGCGTCGCGCCGAGCGCGATGCCGCCGAGCACCGCGCCGACGCCGATGCGAAGCTGCCACGTCGCCAGCCGCGGCGTTGCCGCCGCCAGCAGCGCCAGCGCCGCGCTGACCGACAGGGCCGCGGTCGACGAGGCGGGCGTGAAGGCGTCGCACAAGGCCGAGGTCCAGAAGGTCGGCCGCAGGAAGATCAGGAAGAACAATGTCGTCCCCGCCAGCCCGCCCGCGAATCCGCCGAGCCGCAACCGCTCCTCGCCGCCCCGCACCGCCCAGAGCAGCGACAGCACGCCGACCAGCGCCGCGACCTGCGGCACCGTCTCGAGCCCCACGACCAGGCTGAGCCCGGTGAACAAACCCGCCGCCAATCCCGCCCCGATCGTCGGCGCGCGCATCAGCATCAGCACCAGCAGCTGGATCAGCACCACCTGCAGCGCATGGTGATCGATCCGCCCCGGGATGAACACCGTCGTCCCCGGATAAGCGAGCGCGGTCAGCACCGCCGCCACCAGCCCCGCCGAGGGTCCCCAAACCCGCCGCGCGAGCCGCGCCGACAGGAACAGGGCGCAGGCGAACAGCAATGCCGGATAGGTCAGCACCGCAAACATCTCGGCATTCGCCTGCCCGACCAAGGGCCGGGCGATCAGGATCAGCGCGGCGATCCCCACATCGTTGATCCGCGACCAGTGCATCGGCGAGCCATAGGGCGGCGCCATGCGATACTGGGTCCAGTCGTTGATCCCCTGGCCCGCTATCCAGTCGCGCACCTGGGCGAGGCGCATCATGTCGTCGGGATCGGGCAGCAGCATATGGCTGAGCCGCGGCCAGTCGGTCAGCGTCCAGCCGATCGTCAGGATCGCCGCCAGCGCCGCCGCGACGATCAGGTCGAGGCGGATCGAACGTGCGTTATCGGAAACGGGCTCCCCCATGCCCGAGGTTCAGCGCGACAGGATCGCGACGAAATGCAGCCCGCGGTCGAAGAACCAGCTGAACGGCCTGGGATAGAGCGCCAGCCGCTTGGTGAAGGCGCTGGTGCCGAGCTGGAGCTTGCCCCAGATCGCGGTCCATTCGCGCTGCGAGAGATAGTTGTAGGGCAGCCGCACGCCATGCGCGGCGTTGCCGACCCAGTCCATGAAGCGCAGCGTCGGCCCCGCCGCGATCCCGTCGCGCAGATGATCCTTGATGATCACCTTGGGCGCCACCCGCGCGATCTCGCCGAGCACCGCCTGGGGATCGTCGGTATGGTGGAGCACGTCGATCACCATCGCCGCGTCGAAATCATTGTCGCCAAAGGGGATGTGATAGCCGTCATATTCGGTCACCGGGATCGCGGTGCCCGGACGGACCAGCACGTCGATCCCCTCGATCTTCACGTCGGGGCGCATCTGCATCACCAGCACGGCAAGGTCGCCGCTGCCGCAGCCGACATCGAGCACGCGAGCGCCCTGCGGCAGCCGTTCGGCGATCGCGGTTGCGAGCTTCTGGATCCGGCGGTTGAACACCAGTTTGCCGTGGACGGTACCGAGCATCTTCTTGCCTCCTGAGGCGCATCGCTTTGGCGGCACGCTAGGGAGAAATGGTTAATGAAATCCGGCCAGCGGCGCGGACGAGAAAGTTTTTCGCAGGAAATTTTCCGCAGCCGTTAACCAAAATTTTGGGCTCGTCCGGGCACATCGGGGCAACTCCAGGAGTCCTCATGTCCGCAGCGCCCGCCTTCCAGAGCCCCCCGCCCCGCCGCGCGCTCGCGCAGCCGCCCGCCGAGGCCCGGGAGATCGAACTCTCGATCGTGATGCCCTGCCTCAACGAGGCCGAGACGCTCGCTGTCTGCATCAAAAAGGCCAAGGCCTTCCTCGCCGACCATGATCTGGCCGGCGAAGTCATCGTCGCGGACAATGGCTCGACCGACGGATCGCAGCAGATCGCCAACGCGCTCGGCGCGCGCATCGTCCATGTCCCCGCGCGCGGATACGGCGCGGCGCTGATCGGCGGAATCGAGGCGGCCCAAGGCAAGTTCGTCGCGATGGGCGACGCCGACGACAGCTATGATTTCGGCGGGCTGATGCCCTTTGTCGAGCAGCTCCGCCAGGGCGCCGACCTCGTCATGGGCAATCGCTTCCAGGGCGGGATCGCCCCCGGCGCGATGCCGCCGCTGCACCGCTGGCTCGGCAATCCGGTGCTCAGCTTTCTCGGCCAGATCTTCTTCCGCATCCCGGTCGGCGACTTCCATTGCGGCCTGCGCGCCTTCAACCGCGAATCGATCCGCGAGCTCGGCCTGACCACGCCGGGCATGGAATTCGCCAGCGAAATGGTGGTCAAGGCGGCGATCGAGAAGCTCGATATCCGCGAGGTCCCCACCACGCTCCAGCCCGACGGCCGCAGCCGCCCGCCGCACCTGCGCACCTGGCGCGACGGCTGGCGGCATCTGCGCTTCCTGCTGATCTTCGCGCCCAAATTCCTCTTCCTCTATCCCGGCGTCGCGCTGGCAAGTGTCGGGCTTTTCGGCGTGCTCGGCCTGATCGGCGGCGATGTCCGCGTGGGCGGGATCGAGTTCGGCGTCCACACGATGATCTTCGCCGCGATGGCGGTCCTCATGGGCTCGCAGCTGATCGGCCTCAGCGTCATGGCGCGGCGCTACGGCACCATCGCCGGCATGTGGCCCGAGAGCGGCCTGATGCGCCGGGTGCGCAACTGGTTCTCGGTCGAGCGCGCCTGCATCCTCGGCGGGGCGCTCCTCACCCTCGGCATCGGCGGCGCGATCACCGCGACCGCGATCTGGGCATCAAGCGGGTTCGGCGGGCTCAACCCGTCGGCGCTGATGCGCCTCACCATCCCCTCGATGCTGCTCGGCTGCGTGGGGCTCCAGATGGTGGTCACCGCCTTCTTCATCGGCCTGCTGGATCAGCCGCGCCGCTGAAAATCGGACTCGGGCATGTCCGGATTCGCTAGTGAGTCGTTCGCGACCCCGATATGATCGGGATGTGCTCACCCTTTTGCTTTCCCCCGATTACGCCCCCTTCGCGATCGCGTTTGTGGTGATGCTGGGCATCGGCCTGATCGAAGCGATCGGGCTGGGGCTGGGGCATTTCGACTTCGATACCGATCTCGACGCGCATCCGGGCCCGAGCCTGATCGACTGGCTTGGGCTCGGGCGCGGACTGCCGATCCTTGTCTGGCTCACCTCGCTGCTCGGCTGCTTCACCGTGGCGGGCTTCGCGGTCCAGCAGATCGCCACCGCGGCGACCGGTGCACCGCTCCATTGGAGCCTGGCGAGCGCCGCGGCGCTGGTCATCGGCGGCGTGGCGAACATGTTCGCCGCCGCGGGGCTGGCGCGCATCTTTCCCGGCTATGAATCGACCGTCATCCTTGCCGACGATCTGCTGCGGCATCGCGGCACCGTGCTCGAGGGCGCCGCCGCGCGCGGGCGCCCGGCGCGGGCCAAGGTGGTCGACCGGTTCGGGCAGGCCCATTACGTCATGATCGAGCCGCACCACGACCAGGACGTCATCGTCCAGGGCCAGACCGCTTTGCTGGTCCGCAAGGAAGGGCAGCTCTTCTTCGCGGTGCCCGACGCACACCCGCTGCTGCAAACCATCTGAACGACGCATCGAATTTTTTGGGAGGGATTTCGTGATCGAGCCGCTGCTGAACATCCTGATCTATGCCGGCGTCGCGCTGGTGGCGCTGGTCGTCATCGGCCTCATCCTGACGCGCCTCTATCGCCGCTCGACCAAGGACATCGCGCTGATCCGGACCGGCTTCGGCGGCGAGAAGGTGGTGCTCAACGGCGGCATCATGTCGATTCCGGTGCTGCACGAGCTGATGCAGGTGCGGCTGACCACGGTGAAACTCGAGGTCTCCCGCCTCAACAAGGACGCGCTGATCACGCTCGACAAGCTCCGCGTCGATGTCGTCGGCCTGTTCCACATCAAGGTGAAGCCCGATGGCCAGTCGATCGCGGCGGCGGCGCAGACGCTCGGCGAATCGGTCAACAGCCCCGATGCGGTGAAGGCGCTGCTCGACGGCAAGCTCGTCTCGGCGCTGCGCTCAGTCGCGGCGACGATGACGATGGAACATCTCCACGCCAACCGCGCCGACTTCATCCAGAAGGTCCAGGAAGCGCTGATGACCGATCTGGACATGAACGGCTTCCAGCTCGAATCGGTCTCGATCACCCATTTCGACCAGACCGCGTTCGAGCATTTCAACGAGAATAACGCGTTCGACGCCGAGGGGCTGACCGTGCTCACCCGCACGATCGAGGAACGCAAGAAGATCCGCAACGACATCGTCGCGACCAACCGCGTCGAGATCGAGCAGCGCAACCTCGACGCCAACAACCAGTCTCTCGCCATCGCGCAGGAGGCCGAGCAGGCGCGGCTGACCCAGGAGCAGACGTTGGCGGCCCGCCGCGCCGAGCAGGCGACCGCGATCGCCACCGCCGAGGCCGAGCAGACCCGCCTCGCCGAACTCGCCCGCATCGCCGCCGAGCAGGCGCAGACGGTCGCGCAGACCGAGGCCGACAAGGTCGTCCAGACCGCCGCCATCGCGCGTGAGGGCGCCGTCCAGACCGCGACGATCGAGCGCGACCGCAATATCGAGCTCGCACGCATCACCACTGCGGTCCAGACCGCACAGAAATCCGAAGAGGAATCGACCGCCACCGCCGCCGCCAACGAGGCGCGCGCGCTCGCGGTTCGCGCCGAGGAAAGCGTGATGACCGCCAAGGCGACCGAGATCGCCAATCGCGAAAAGAATGTCGCGGTGATCGCCGCCACCCAGCGCGCGCAGGAGGAAGCGGTGCAGATCACCGTCGCCGCCACCGCCGAGAAGGAAGCCGCCGAGGCGCGCGCGGCCGCGCTGCGCACCGAGGCCACCGCCGAGGCCGATGCCGAAAAGGCGCGCGCCGAGGGCCGCGCCGCTGCGTTCAAGGTCGACGCCGCGGGCCAGACCGCGCTCAACGAAGCGACCAATGTGCTCAGCGAGGCCCAGACCGCGCTGCTGATCCGCAAGGCGATGCTCGACGCGCTGCCGGCGATCATCGCGGCCGCCAGCAAGCCGATCGAGCAGATCGACAAAATCTCGATCCTCGACGCGCGCGGGCTCCACGGTGATGCCGGCGCGGGGGAAGGGGCGGGCGTCACCAACCTTGCCGATTCGGCAGTGGCGGCGGCGATGCGCTACCGCGTCGGCGGACCGCTGATCGACGCGCTGATGGCCGAGCTCGGGATGAATGGCGGCAACCTCAACGGCCTGCTAGCCGGGGCGGCCGCCCCCGCTCCGGCAGCGGTGGTGGAAGACGACGAAACCGAGGCGAACAAGGATTGACCTGCCTCGACTTCACCCACGCCATCCTCCGCACCCCCGGCCGCTCGGTCGTCGACGGCCTGCGCGCGCATGACGGCGCCGGCCCGGATTACGACGCGCTCCTCGCCGAGCACACCGCCTATGCGCAGGCGCTGCGGGACCTGGGCCTCACCGTCGAAATCCTCGATCCGCTCGAGCAATTCCCCGATTCGGTCTTCGTCGAAGATCCGGCCCTGGTGTTCGGGGAGGGCGCGATCCTGATGAAGCCGGGCGCGGCCTCGCGACAGGGCGAGGTGGCGCTGATCCGCCCCGCGCTCGACCGGCATTTCGCGCAGGTCATCGCGCTGGCCGAGGGCCATGCCGATGGCGGCGACATCATGGTCACGCCGAACAAGGTGCTGATCGGCCTGTCCGCGCGCACCGATCCCACCGGCGCCGCGGCGCTGATCGCGGCGCTCGCCAGGCTCGGTTATGCGGGCGAGGTCGTCGATCCCCCGCGCGGCGCGCTCCATCTCAAGACCATCGCCGCGCTGATCGACGAGGAGACGATCCTCACCACCCGCGCGGGCGAAACCCTGTTCCCGGGCTTCCGCACCATCGTCACCGACGCGGCGGAGGATGCGGCCTGCAACGCGCTGCGCGTGGGCGGCACACTGCTGCTCTCGGCCCAGCATCCGCGCATCGCCGAGCGGCTCGACCGCGCGGGCTACACGCTGCGCCTGCTCGACACGATCCATGTCGCGCGGGTCGATGCGGGGCTCTCGTGCATGTCGCTGCGCTGGAAGGCGGCTTGATCCCGCCACGCTTCACCGCACCGGAAATGCGCGCGCGGCTGACGCTGATCGCCGCCAGCTATCGCCGCCTCACCGGTCGGGACCTGATCCCGGCCGGCGCCGATCCCGTCGAATCGCTCTGGACCGCCCCGCGCATCATCCTCGCCCACGGCACCGAGCCCGACCCGATCTTCTTATTCGGCAACCGGGCCGCGCTCGACCGGTTCGGCATGACCCTCGATGCTTTCACCGCCATGCCCTCGCGCCTCTCCGCCGAGCCGCTCCACCGGGACGAGCGCCAGGCGCTGCTCGACCGGGTCGCGCGCCACGGCTTCATCGACGATTATAGCGGCATCCGCATCGCCGCCGATGGCCGCCGCTTCCGCGTCGAGGGCGCAACCGTCTGGAACCTGATCGACGCCGAGGGCGCACTCCACGGCCAGGCCGCGACCTTCGATCGCTGGACCGATCTCGCCTAGGCCTCGACGGCAGCCGTCGTCCAGCCAAGGCTCGGAATGGTGATCGAGCGGCGGCCCGAAAGGTCCACCCGCAGCACGATCGAATTGCGCTCCTCCATATAGGTCAGCACGCGCCGCGCCCGGCCGATCGAGCTGGTGCCATAGATATGCGCGATCGCCGCGTCGCTGGGCGATGCCTCGCCTTCGCGCGCCGCCCGGGCGATCAGCAGGAAGGCGCCGAGCATTTCGTCGGGCAGCCCGTGCGCGGCCTCCAGCGCCGGGGCCCATTCGCCCTCCAGCCCCTCGAAAATCCCCGCGCGCGCCGCCGCCAGCCGCCGGGTGAAGCCCGCCAGATCGATCGGCGGCTTGCGCACCCCGGCCATCCGGCAACGCACCCCGAAATCCTGGAACAGCACCGCCGCTCCGCGCGTGGCCGCCTCGGGATCCTCGACGATCGCGCGGAGCGCCTGTGCCATCACCGTCTCGGCATCGATCGCGTCGAGCCAGCTCTCGTCCGGTGGCGCTGCCGGTTCGGGCGCTCCCGCCAATTCCTCCATCACCATCGCGGGCGCCGGACGCGGCGGCAGTGGAGGGGCTGCGGGCAAGGGTTCCTCCAGCCCGGCAAGAAGGAACTGGCGCATATCGCCCGCAGGCGCGCTGGGCAGCGGCACCAGCGTAGGCGACGAACTGCGCGCCGACGTCTCCACCGCGCCGATCCGCACCATCGCCGGGCGCCGCGCAATCGCGGGGCCCAGCCCCAGAAAGGTCCCGCGCTGCAGGTCGCGGATCGTTTCGGCCTGGCGCCGCTCCATTCCGAGCAGGTCCGCCGCGCGCGCCATGTCGATATCGAGGAAGGTGCGCCCCATCAGGAAGTTCGACGCTTCGGCCGCGACATTCTTGCTGAGCTTGGCGAGCCGCTGCGTCGCGATGATCCCGGCCAGCCCGCGCTTGCGCCCGCGCGACATGAGGTTGGTCATCGCGCCGAGCGAGGCGCGGCGAACCTCCTCGCTGATCTCGGCGCCGGCGGCAGGCGCGAAGATCTGCGCCTCGTCGACCACCACGAGCGCCGGAAACCAGTGCTCGCGCGGCGCATCGAACAGCCCCATCAGAAAGGCGGCGGCGCAGCGCATCTGGCCTTCCATTTCCAGCCCCTCGAGGCTCAGCACCACCGAGGTGCGATGCTCGCGGCAGCGCGCGGCGAAGCGGCTGATCTCGCCGGCCGAATAGTCCACCGCCTCGATCGCGACATGGCCGTACGGGCCCGAAAGCGTGACGAAATCGCCCTCGGGATCGATCACGACCTGCTGGACCTGCCCCGCGCTCCCTTCGAGCAGACGGCGCAACAGATGCGACTTGCCCGATCCCGAATTGCCCTGGACGAGCAGGCGCGTCGCGAGCAGCTCCTCGAGATCGATCGCGACGGGCTTGCCCCCGCCATCCAGCCCCATATCGACTTGAAAGGTCATTGCCCCGGCAATGCGCGAGCCCGCCCGAGAGGCGCAAGCGCCAAGCGATGGGGCGCCGCCGATATCTGGGGACAAATCGTCCGGGCGCGGTAAGGAGGGCCGATGTCCGGGCTCGATCTGCTGACCCTGTTCAACGCGCTGATGCCCAAGGACCCGGGCTCGCGCCGCATCGCCCGCGACATCCCCTATGGCGGCCACCCCCGCCAGACGCTCGACCTCTACGCCCCGCGTACACGGGGGCCCCATCCATTGATCATCTTCTTCTATGGCGGCGCGTGGGAAAGCGGGCACCGCCAGGGCTATGCCTTCGCGGCGCGCGCGCTGGCGGCAAAGGGCTTCGTCGTCGCGGTGCCCGACTACCGGCTGGTGCCCGAGGTGCGCTATCCCGATTTCGTCCGCGATGGCGCCGCGGCGGTGCGGCGGGCGATGGCCCATGCAAGTGAGTATGGCGGCGATGACGGGCGCATCGTGCTGATCGGCCATTCGGCGGGCGCCTATATCGCCGCGATGCTCGCGCTGGATCCCGAATGGCTGGGCGACGGGCGAGAGGCGGTACGGGGTTTCGCGGGCCTGGCGGGTCCTTATGACTTCCTGCCGCTCGACGACCCCGCCTCGATCGCCGCGTTCGGCGACTGGCCCGATCTGCCCGCGACCCAGCCGGTAATCCATGCCGGCCCGGATTCGCCGCCCGCGCTGCTGCTCCACGGCGAACCCGACACGCGGGTGAAACCGCGCCACAGCAAGGCGCTCGCCGCCGCGCTCGGCGACAAGGCGACGCTCAAACTCTATCCGAAGCTCAGCCACACCGCGATCGTCACCGCGCTGGCACTGCCGCTGCGCGGGCAGGCCCCGGTGCTCGCCGATATCGCCGCCTTCGCGCGCGGCGTGACGCGTTAGAGGAAGAAGCGCGCGATTTCCGCCACGGCCACCCACAGCCCGAACGCGATCGGCGCCGCGATCAGCAGCCCGCGCATCGGCGACGGCCCATCGACATCGGTCGCATTCTCGTCGCTGATCGGCTGCTGGTACATCGCGGTCTCCCGACGCACCGCATAGCGCGCCGCGAGTCCGCCGACATTCCGGTAATGTACCGAATCGGGGAAACCCTACCGGTCGCGCCGCCCCAGCAGCCCCAAGGCGCGATCAACGATCGCGCCGTCCCAACAAACGGAGCCGCAGCGCGTTCAATTTGATGAACCCCGCCGCGTCGCGCTGGTCATACGCGCCCTGATCATCCTCGAAGGTGACGACCTTCTCCGAATAGAGCGACCAGGGCGACTTGCGCCCGGTCACGATCACGCTGCCCTTGTAGAGCTTGAGCCGGACGGTGCCGGTCACCTTCTCCTGCGAATGATCGATCGCGGCCTGCAGCATCTCGCGCTCGGGGCTGAACCAGAAGCCGTTATAGATCAGCTCGGCATAGCGCGGCGCCAGTTCGTCCTTCAGATGCGCGGCACCCCGGTCGAGCGTGATCTGCTCGATGCCCCGGTGCGCGAGGTGATAGATGGTGCCGCCCGGCGTCTCGTACATGCCGCGCGACTTCATCCCCACGAAGCGGTTCTCGACCAGATCGAGCCGGCCGATGCCATGCTTGCGGCCGAGCTCGTTGAGCGCCGCGAACAGGGTCGCGGGCGACATCGCCTGACCGTTCAGCGCAACGCCGTCGCCGCGCTCGAAATCGATCGTGATCGTCTCGGGCGCGTCGGGCGCGTCCTCGGGATTGACCGTGCGCGAATAGACATAGTCGGGCACTTCCTGCCAAGGATCCTCGAGCACCTTGCCCTCGGACGAGGTGTGCAGGATGTTCGCGTCGGTCGAAAAGGGCGCCTCGCCGCGCTTGTCCTTGGCGATCGGGATCTGGTGCTTCTCGGCGAATTCGATCAGCCGCTCGCGCGAGGTGAGGTTCCATTCGCGCCAGGGGGCGATCACCTTGATGTCGGGGTTGAGCGCGTAATAACCCAGCTCGAAGCGGACTTGGTCATTGCCCTTGCCGGTCGCGCCATGGCTGACCGCGTCGGCGTTCACCAGCTTCGCAATCTCGATCTGGCGCTTGGCGATCAGCGGCCGGGCGATCGAGGTGCCGAGCAGGTACAGCCCCTCATAGAGCGCGTTCGAGCGCATCATCGGGAAGATATAGTCGCGGACGAACTCTTCCTTGAGATCGTCGATGAAGATGTGCTCGGGGCGCACGCCCGCCATCTCGGCCTTTTTGCGCGCCGGCTCGAGTTCTTCGCCCTGCCCCAGATCGGCGGTGAAGGTGACGACCTCGCACTGATATTCCTGCTGGAGCCATTTCAGGATCACGCTCGTATCCAGACCGCCCGAATAGGCGAGGACGACACGATTGATCTTCTCGGACATGGCTCAGGCGACTCCTTGGGGACGGGGCGCAATAGGGTCAGTGGAAAACTCGCGCAACAGCCGGGGCAGATAGGCTCCGAGCGCGGCGGCGCGATAGACATAGGCGATCAGGAACGCGGTCCACAGCCCCCAGATACCCCAGGGCCGCAGCAGCAGATCGGTGGCGATATAGAGGCCGGTCGAAAGGATCGCGGCATTGCGCAGCGCCTTGCCCCCCGTCGCGCCGATGAAGATGCCGTCGAGCAGCCAGGCGGGCGTGCCGAGCAGCGGCAGCACCGCGACGAAGGGGAGCAGCCTCTCCGCCGTGTCGCGGACCGCTTCATTGGTAACGAGCAGGTCGATCGACGCCGCGCCCAAGCTCCAGATCAGCACGCTGGCCAGCGCCGCGAACCCGAACGAGAACTCCCCGGTCAACCGGATCGCCCGCACCAGATCGGGCCGGCTGCGCGCGCCGATCGCCTGGCCGACGCGCGATTCGGCGGTGAAGGCGAAGCCGTCGAGCACGAAGGCAACCAGCGCGATGATCTGAAGCAGCACCTGATTGGCGGCGAGCACATTGGTGCCCAGCCGCGCGCCGGCATTGGCGAACCAGGTGAACATCAGCAGCAGCGCGACGGTGCGGATCATGATGTCGGCATTGACCGCGAACAACCGGGCGAGCGCCGCGCGGTGGAACAGCCCGGGGCGCAACCCCAGATGCGGCAGCACCAGCGCCAGCCCGGTCAGCAGCGCGATCCACTCGGCGGCGGCGGTCCCCAGCCCCACCCCGCGCGCGCCGAGATGGAAATGCCAGACGAACAGGATATCGAGCCCGGCATTGGCGAGGTTCATCACGATCTGGAGCGCCAGCGCCGACCGGCTTCGCCCCAATCCGAGCAGCCAGCCATTGACCGCGAACACCGCCAGGCTCGCCGGCGCGCCCAGGAACCGCGCGCCGACGAACGCCTTGGCCGAGGCATCGACATCGGGCCCGCCCGCCAGGATCGCGAACGCCACCGGGATCAGCACCAGCTGGAGCGCAAGCAATACCAGCCCGAAGCCGAACCCGACGAACAGCCCGCGCATCAGCATCGCATCGACCTCGGCGCGGTCCCCCGCCCCTTCCGCCTGTGCGGTCATCCCGGTCATCCCCATCCGCAGGAAACCGAAGCTCCAGAACAGGAAGTTGATGACGGTCGCCCCCAGCGCCACCCCGGCCAGCGCAGCCGCATCCCCGGTCCGCCCGATCACCGCGACATCGACGATCCCGACAAGCGGCACCGTCGTCTGGCCGAGCATGATCGGCCATGCCTGGGCGAAGATCGAACGGCGGGTGAGCGGCAGGCTGGCCATGACGCGCGCCCTACGCAACTACGGTGCGTTGCGATAGCATCGCCTGAGCGACTCGCGGGGACGTGATGGCCGAGAACAAGACCAAGGCGACCGAGGTGAAGGTCGACGACTTCATCGACGCGATCGAGAATCCCGTGCGCCAGGCGGACGCGAAGGCCGTACGTGCCATGCTCGAACGCGTCACCGGGGATCCCGCCAGGATGTGGGGACCCTCGATCATCGGCTTCGGCAGCTATCACTATAAATATGAGAGTGGGCACGAGGGCACGATGTGCCGGCTCGGCTTTTCACCCCGCAAGGGCGAGCTGGTGCTCTATCTGACCGGAACCGTCTCGAAGCAGCATGAGGCGCTGACGCGGCTCGGCAAGCACAAGACCGGCAAGGGCTGCCTCTACATCAAGAAGCTCGCGGACGTGGATATGGGCGTGCTCGAGGAGCTCGCGGTCGCGTCGCGCGACTATATGGACGCGACCTATCCCGACTGAAGCATGAAGGGCCGCTCTTCCTCGCGCAGCGCCGCCTCCTCTTCCAGCATGTAGTCGCGCGTGAAGGGCAGGGCATCGCGCGAGCGCGCGAACTGGAGCTGGTAGTTCACCAGCCCGCCGTTGAAGAAGCTCGCCATCGAACCCGCCAGATAGAATTGCCACATACGGAAGAAGCGCTCGTCATAGAGCGAGACGATCTGCTCGCGCGCGGCGGTGGTGCGGTCATACCAGTGGCGCAGCGTATGGCCGTAATGTTCGCGCAGCACCTCCACATCGGTCAGGAAGAAGCGCATCCCCTCATAGCCGCGCGCGATCTCCGAGAGGGCGGGAATATAGCCGCCGGGGAAGATATATTTGGAGGTGAAGCGGTCGGTCACGCCGGGCCCGCCCGCACGCCCGATCGTGTGGAGCAGCATCACCCCTTCGGGCGTCAACAGCTCCCGGCATTTGGCGAAGAAGGTGCGGTACATCGGCGGCCCGACATGCTCGAACATGCCGACCGACACGATCCGGTCGAACGGCCCCTCGACATCGCGATAGTCGATCAGCTCGAAGCGGACCTTGTCCGCCACCCCCGCCAGCGCGGCGCGCGCGCGCGCGATCTTGAGCTGCTCTTCGGAAAGCGTGATGCCAAGCACTTCGGCGCCCGTCTGCGCGTGGAGATAGAGCGCCATCCCGCCCCAGCCGCAGCCGATATCGAGCACGCGCATCCCCGGCCGGCACGCCAGCTTGGCGGCGATATGCGCCTTCTTGTCGGATTGCGCCCTTTCGAGGCTGTTCCCCGGATCGGTGAAATAGGCGCAGCTATATTGGCGGTCGGTATCGAGAAAGAGATCGTAGAGCCCCGCCGACAGGTCGTAATGATGCGCGACATTGCGCTTCGAGGCGCGGCGCATGTTGAAGCGGCCGATGCGGTGGAGCAGCCCCTCGGCGAGGCGGCGCATCGCCCCGGGGCGGAGATTGCGCTCGCTTTCCTCCCAGCGATTATTGGCGGTCATCAGCAGGATCAGGTCGCGGATGTCGCCATCCTCGATGATCAGGCTGCCGTCCATATAGGCCTCGGCCGCGCCCAGCGCCGGGTCGCTCAGGATCCGCCGCGCCGCGCCCGGCCCCAGCCTGAGCGTCAGCGGCTTGAGCGCCGGATCGAACGCGCCGAAGCTTCGCCTGCTGCCGTCTGCATGGATCACGGTGAGGGGACCCCGCTTCACCGCGCGCGAGAAGAATTGATCGATCAACGCCATACTAGGCGCTCCTACGCAGGAGCCGCCGACCAGTTCCAAAATGGATGAATCAGATTCCGGCGTACCATTGGTAGCCGTTCGAATCCTCCCAATAGCCGCCCTTGCCCCCGCCGATCCCGGCCAGGCTCGCGACCGCCTCGATCCGCATCACGAACTTGGCGTGCTTGTAGCCCAGCTGGCGCTCGACCCTGAGGCGAAGCGGGGCGCCATGGCCGGTCGTCAGCGGCGCATCGTTCATCGCCCAGGCAAGGATCGTCTGGGGGTGGTAGGCGTCGATCAGGTCGATCGATTCATAATAGGGCGTGCCCCGATAGAGATCGGCGCAGTGGAAGACGATGAACCGCGCCTCGGGCCTGAGCCCCGCCAGGTCGAGCAGCTGCGAAAGCTGCGGCCCCTGCCACTTGCCGATCGCACTCCAGCCCTCGACGCAATCGTGCCGCGTGATCTGCGCGCGCTGGGGCATCGACCGGAGCTGCGCGAGCGACACGCCGAACGGGCGCCGGACCAGCCCGTCGATCCGCAATCGCCAGTCGGCAAAATTGTTGGCGGCATGCGCCAGATAGTCGGGCGTGTCGGCGCTCTTGCTGCCGTTGACGCGGAAGCGCGGGCTCATCTGGTCGGCGCGAAACTCGCGCGCCAGCGCATCGCGCCCGACGATCGAACGCTGGAGGAAGTGCTGCGCATCCTCGCCGCCGCCGAGGATCGATTTCCCCACCGGGCTGCGCCCCACCGCGTCGCATCCCGCGAGCAGTCCGCCCGCGCCGGTGATGAGGAGGCTCCGCCGCGTGATCATTCGGGCACCTCCCATTTGCCGGTGATCATCGACCGCACCTCGTTGAGCGCGCCCGCGAGGATGACCAAGGTCAGGTGCACCACGATGAACAGGGTGAGCAGCGCCATCGCGATGAAGTGCACCGAGCGCGCCGATTGCCGCCCGCCGAAAATATCGATCAGCCACGGCCAGCCCGCATCCATCCCCGGCGACAGAGCGAGGCCCGAAAAGACCAGCACCGGCAGCAGCACGAACAGCACGCCGGCATAGCTGAGCTTCTGGAAGATATTGTACGCGGCCGGATTGGCGGGATCATGGAAGCGCAAGGCGAGATGCGCCTTCAGATCGTCCAGCAGGTGGCGCGGCGCCAGTTCGTCCTTCCGCACGCGCAGGTCGCGCTGGATATGCCGGTTCGCCAGGCTCCAGATCAGATAGATCAGCAACCCGAACGCAAGCACCAGCGCAAAGGTCAGGTGCCAGCTCCGCGCCGCCGCCAGATTGTACAGCGAGGGGATGGTCAGCCACCCCGGCCAGCGCGGCACCTCGAGCCAGGCATGGTCGTAATTCGCGCCATAATCGCCCCAATAGAGGCGCTTGTGCGCGTTCGAGATGGTCAGCCCGCTGCCGATCAGCACGATCACCGCAACCGCATTGATCCAGTGCCAGACGCGCGTGACCAGCCGATGGCGATAGACGATGCGCGGCGGTGGCGCGTCGGGCACGGGCTCCGGGGCTTCGGGCAAACTGCTTCTCCTGGCCGCAGGATGCCGCGCCCGCTCCAGCTACGCAACAATCGCGCGAAAGGATTAGGGTCTGGACTCAATAGCGCGCCAGGCTGGGCCGTCCCAGTATGTGAAAGTTGACACTGGCTTCACACTATCGCGCATGTTTTGCGCCGCGCAGTTTTCCGGGGAAACGCGGGGTTCGCGATGCGCGGATCGACAGGGTCAAAGAGCGGCCGGAGCGACCGGAGCGACCGGCTGCGCGAGCCAAACAGACGAAATTCTACATTGCAAGGGCTTGGGAGCCGGACCCGAACCTAACTCTCGCCGCGCGCCGAGAGCAGCAGCAGGCGGACTTCCGCCGCCGCCGGATCGTTCAGCTCGCGCGCCAGCCGCCCCAGCTCGGCCTCGATCCGTTCGACGCTCTCGGGCGAGAGCCGCGCCGAGAGATTGGCGAGCCGCAGGCTGCCATCGGCCTTGCCGGCATGCCCCAGCGCATCCTGCATCGCCCGCGCCACCACCGCCGCGCGTGCATCCTCGACCGACCCATCGGGCAGCGCGCCGCGCCCGACGGCGAAGCGCCGTCCCGCCGCCTGGAAGGTCCGCTCGATCACCGCGCGGCGGCGCGTCTCGGCGACGCAGGCGATCAGCCCCGCCGCCTCGAGCTGGTCGACATGACGGTAGAGCTTGGTCACCGGCTCCCCCAGATGCGCCGCCGCCGCCTTCACCGTGCGCGGCTCGGCAAAGGCGGCGAGCATCCGCTGACGCAGCGGATCCGAGAGCGCCTTGAGCTGAAGCGGCGTCTCGATCAGGAAAAGGTCGTCGGTCTCGCTCATCGGTCGCTAGCTGGAGGGCTGGATCCACAATCGGTTAGAGCCATAGTCGATCGTGATCCGCATGCCAGCCAGGAAGTCGGCGCCGAGCACCCCGTCGATCGGCGCGCCCGCCGCCTTTTGGATCGGCGCGATCACATCGGCGATGCCGATATTGCGCCCGTCGCGCGCATAGGGCCCGAGCGCGATCCGCCCCTGCACCAGCGTCGCCCCGCGCGAATCGAGCCCGCCCGCCCCGGCCAGACTCACCTGCTGGCCGCCCCCCAGCCCCGCCGCGCGCGCCACCGCGGGCGAGACCAGGGTCGCGCTCGCACCCGTATCGAGCGCCATCAGGAACGGCCCGTGCCCGTTGATCGTCACGCTCACCAGGGTCAGCGGCCGCGCCGGCGCCAGGGTGAAGCCGATCGCCTCGCCCCCCGGCACGCGCGCGGCGAAATCGATACGGTGCGCCGCATAGTCGATCGCGATCGTCCGCCCGGCGAGGAAGCGGTGCCCGATAATCGCATCGATCGGCCGCCCCACCTGCTTCGCGACACCATCGACCGCCGGGCTCACGCCGGCGCTCGCATTGCGAAGCTCGACCGGCCCAAGCCGGAAGCGCGGAACGCTCTGCGCGGCGAAAGTCACCGGCCCCGCGCCGATCGCCGCGGCCGATTTGTCCGATCCCTCGGCCGGCACCGTCTTCATCCGCGCCGCCGCGGCGGGGCTCAGCAGCACGTCGTACGGCGCGCCATTGCCGGTATCGACGAGCACCGCAAGCGGGCGATCATCGGCGGCCTCGGCCTGCACCACCACGAAAGGCGGCTGTCCCGCCTGCATATCGAAAGGCAAGTCCTGCATCGCGCATCTCCGGATCATTCATATATTCATGAATGATCATGATTGCATGAATGAGTCAAGCGCCACCGTTCCGCGCCGCAAGCATCGCGGGCGGAGGAACGCAGCAATCCGTCGGAAAATTCAGCCGAGCGCGGCCTGTTTCTCTTCCGCCAGCCGGTCGAGCTCGGCGCGGCTCTTCTTCTCGGCCGCGGTCTTGAGCTGCCCGCAGGCGGCATCGATGTCGCGCCCCCGCGGCGTGCGCGTCGGCGCCGAGATGCCCGCCTCGAACACGATGTCGCTGAAGCGCTTGATCCGCTCGGGGCTGGAGCATTCATAGGGCGCGCCGGGCCAGGGATTGAACGGGATCAGATTGACCTTGGCCGGCAATTTATACTGCTTGATCAGCCGGACGAGCTCGCGCGCATCGGCGTCGCTGTCATTCTTGTCCTTGAGCATGACATATTCGAAGGTGATCCGCCGCGCATTGTTCGCGCCGGGATAGTCGGCACAGGCCTGGAGCAGCTCCTCGATCCCGTATTTGCGGTTGAGCGGCACGATCTCGTCGCGCACCTCCTTGGTCACCGCGTGGAGCGATACCGCGAGATTGACCCCGATCTCCTCGCCCGCGCGCGCCATCATCGGGACGACGCCGGAGGTGGAAAGGGTGATGCGGCGCTTCGACAGCGCCAGCCCGTCGCCGTCCATCACCAGCTTGAGCGCATCGCGGACATTGTCGAAATTATAGAGGGGCTCGCCCATCCCCATCATCACGATGTTGGTGAGCATCCGCCCCTCGGGCTGGCTCGGCCATTCGCCAAGGCTGTCGCGCGCGAGCATCACCTGGCCGACGATCTCGGCCGGGGTGAGGTTGCGCACCAGCCGCATCGTGCCGGTGTGGCAGAAGCGGCAGTTGAGCGTGCAGCCGACCTGGCTCGACACGCACAAGGTCCCCCGATCGGCGTCGGGGATGAACACCATCTCGTAATCCTGCGCATCGGGCGAGCGCAGCAGCCATTTGCGCGTCCCGTCGGTCGAGACCTGCTGCTCGATCACCTGCGGCCGGCTGATCACGAAGCGCGCCTCGAGCCAGGGCTGCATCGCCTTCGAGATATCGGTCATCAGCGCGAAATCGGTGACGCCGCGATTATAGATCCAGTGCCATAGCTGCTTGGCGCGCAGCTTCGCCTGTTTGGGCTCGAGCTGCGAGGTCTCGAGCGCCATCCGCAGATCGGCCTTGGAAAGCCCGAGCAGGTCGATCCGCCCATCGGGCCGCGGCACGAAGGCGCGCGGCACGGGCACGGGATCGATGTGCCCGGGGATGGGCATGGGAGCAGCCGACGGTGATTGCATGGCGCGCCACATAGGGCATCGCGCGCGGTTTTTCTACTGGCGTGTCAGGAACCCGCCGCCGGCGTTCGCGCCTGACGATAGAGTGCCGCCCCCAGCATCGCCAACCCGGCCAACACCATCACCACCGGCACGAACCCGGGAACCGGCGCGCGCAACCGGAACCCGAAGAGATACGCCAGCGCCAACAGCACGACGGCCAAATTCACTGCCATCAATGCCCATTTCATCGACGGACGGAGGGGAGCGTGACCCACCAGTCGTCCAAACTGTGCGACTCCCAGCAGGAGAACCATCAGGGGAGTGTTGATATCGGCCATATGCCGATCCTATCAGCTCACCGCCCTTCAGGCCAGCAATGCGCCGCTCGCCTCGGGATGCCCGTCCGCACAGCCCATCGCCTCGAGCGTCACCCGCAGCGCCTGCACCAGCGGCGTGCGCGGTTCTGGCCCGATCTCCGCCTCCAGGCTCGCATTGTCGAGCCGCAGCGGATGGCGCCAGAAGGTCTCGATCTCGATCAGCTCGCGAAACGTCTCGTTGAACGGCGCGGCGAGCGGGAGCAGCCGCCACGGCATCCGCCGCACCTTCGGATCGGCCCGCCCCGCCGCCTCGCCCAGCGCCGCGACGAAACCCGCCCCGTCGAGCCAATGCCCCGCGAAATGATGGCACGCGAAATCGTCCATCCCACTCTCGCGGTCGAACAGCCGGGCAAAAGCCTCGCCGACATCGGGCAGATACGCCCAGGCATGGCCCACCTCCGGCCGCCCGGGATAGAGAATGCTCGCTACCGGTCTGCCCGGCGTCACCATCCCCTGCGACAACCAGCTGCTCTTGGCGCCCGTCCCGAAGAAATCGCCCGCGCGCAGCACCATCGCGCGCAGCCCGGGAGTCTCGCGCAGCCGCCGCTCCATCTCCGCCCGGATCGCGCCCTTGCGGGTGTGCGGCAGCTGCGGCGTATCGGGGTGCGCCACCGCGACGCAGCGCGCGTCGTAATTATAGATCGTCCCCGGCAGCGCCAGCCGCGCGCCATTGGCCAGCGCCGCGGCGATGCTGTGGTCGAGCATCGGCAGCACCACCTTGCCCCAGTCGCGATACCCCGCCGGATGCGCGCCATGGAGGATCGCATCGACACCCTCCGCCGCGCGCAGCACCGCGGCGCCGTCCATCGCATCGCCCTGCGTCCACTCGATCGCGCTATCCGACCGCTCCGGAATCCGCCGCGCCAGCGCGCGCACCGTCCAGCCATGCCGCAGCAGCGCCTTCGCGCTCGCGCCGCCAATGCCGCCGGTCGCGCCCAGGATCAGGATCGTCTTGCTCATCTTCGCCTCCGTTGAATTACGGAGATGCTATGCGCTGAACGCAGATCGTAGAAAATTGTCAGGGGATGACAGGGGGACTATACAAAATTTATGAGCCTCGCCGATGACTGGGAGCGCCAGCGCGCCTTTCTCGCCGTTTTGCGCGACGGCAGCCTCTCCGCCGCGGCGCGCACGCTTGACCTCGCCCAGCCGACCGTCCGCCGCCGGATCGAGGAGCTCGAGGCCAATCTGCGCACCCCGCTCTTCACCCGTTCCCCGGGCGGCCTGATCCCGACCGAGCGCGGCCTCGCGCTTCGCGAGCATGCCGAGGCGATGGCGCTGGCTGCGGACGCCTTCATGCGCTCGGCATCGGCGGGGGCCGAAGAGGTTGCGGGCACGGTGCGGATCAGCGCGAGCGACGTGATCGCGGTCGAGGTGCTGCCCCCGATCCTCGCGGCGCTGCGCGAAAAGCATCCCCGGCTGGTGATCGCGCTCTCCCCCACCAACCGCAACGAAGACATGCTCCGCCGCGAGGCCGATCTCGCGGTTCGCATGGTGCGCCCCAAACAGGAGGCTCTGGTGGCGCGCTGGGTGGGGTCGATCCCGCTCGGGCTCCACGCCCATCGCGACTATCTGGCGGCGCACCCGCTCGGCACGATCGATGCGATCACCGATCACGCGCTGATCGGCGTCGAGAGCCATTCGCCGGTGCTGCGCGAGATCCAGGATCAGGGCTTCGCGGTCGGGCTCGATGACTTCAGCTTCCGCAGCGACAATGACCTTGCCCAGCTCGCCGCGATCCGTGCCGGGCTGGGGATCGGTTTCTGCCAGGTCCCGCTCGCCCGGCGCGATCCGGCGCTGGTGCGGGTGTTTCCCGACGCGATCAGCATGGACCTCGATACCTGGGTCGTCGCGCATGAGGACCAGCGCGGGGTGGCGCGCATCCGCGCGACCTTCATCGCCCTGGTGGATGGGCTCAGCGCCTATATCGGCCGCTCGCCGATGCAGCGGCCCGCGCCTTCGAACTGGTCCTAGGATGGATCGACATTTAGTCCAGACCGAGTCGAAAATGGTGGTTTTGCGTGACCCGGAGCGCAGCGTGCTAAAGGCACGTGAGCACCGGAAGCGCGCGGAACCGCCATTTGCAGGCCGGTATGGGCTGAATGGCGATCCGTCCTAGCGGCGCACGCAGCCCAGCGCCGCCGCATCGATCGCGGTGGCGGCGCCCTTCAGCGCATAGGTGTCGGCGAAGGGCGAGCCGGCCGCCGACACGGTCTCGACGCTCATGCTGCGCCCCTCCCGGATCGCCGAGACGACCGCGGCGTCGGTGCGCGCATCGGGCGCCCAGGCATCGGCCTCGCCCGCGACCAGCTCGAAGCGGCGTTCGCCGATCGACAGGGTGACGCGGGCATTGGCCCCGCGCGTGCGGCTCAGCCGGATATGGAGCTGGTTGCGCAGCCCCTGGCCGGGCCAGCTGGCGATGCTCGCAAAGGGCTGCGACTGCTCATGCTTCTCCACCGGCCGCGCGATCGCATAGCAGCGCCGCGGCGAGGCGTCGCGAAACGCTCCCCAGCTGTCGAACACGCCGAGCGACACGCGGCCCTGTTGCGGCGGCGCCAGCGCGAGCAGGGCGATCAGCCACATCATGCAGGCGCCCTCATGCAGGCGCTTCCCCGCCGGTGCCCGATCCCCAATGCACCACCGTTTCGGCCCCGCCCTCGATCATCGCGACCGATCCCTGCGGCAGATCGGGCGCGGCGGGGGCGCCGAATTGCGGCAGCGCCTCCTGTCCCGTCATCACCCCGCGCAGGATGCGGCTCGACATGCCGTGCATGATCACCAGCCGGTCGCCGGGATCGTCATCCGTGTCCGCCAGCCAGGCCGAAACGCGCGCCGCGATCGAATCATACCATTCGCCGCCGGGCGCGGGGTGATTGTACAGGCGATGGGTCGCGTCGAGGAAGGCGTCGAGCTCGGGCCCCAGCTCCGAATAATATTTTCCGCTCCACTCCCCCATGCCGATCTCGACCAGCCGGTCGTCGGTGCGCGCCTGATGCCAATCGAGCTCGAGATGCTCGCAGATCACCGCCAGCGTCTGCAGCGCGCGGCCCGCCGAGGACGCCCATAGCGTCAATTTGGGCTTCGGCCCCAGCAGCCCGCGCAGCGCCTCCCCCATCTCGTCGGCCTGGCGGAAGCCGGCGCGGGTCAGCGGGGTGTGCGGATGATCACCCTGCATACGCCCGGCGATATTATAGACGGTCTCGCCGTGCCGGGCGATGAAATCGCGGCCCTTGCGCGACGAACTTGGCTTGGAATCCATGAGGCCCTTTTCAAGTCCCTGTGGCGGGAAAGCAACGCTTTCCCGCGTTTATCTGAGGTTCATGAAACCCGCTCTCGCGCTCCCCAGTTAAGCGACGGCCCAAGTCACCGGGCCTGTTGTACCCAAGGAGTTTTTTATGCGTATCGCACTCTTCACCGCCGCGCTGGCCGCATCGACCGCGCTCGCCGCCCCTGCCTTTGCGCAGGAATCGGACAGTGATTCGAGCTTCACCGGCCCTCGCGTCGAGGTGATCAGCGGCTGGGACCGCGTCGATGACGCCTCGACCCCCGGCGTGGATGCGACCGACGGCGTCGTCTATGGCGGCGCGGTCGGTTATGATTTCCAGGTCGGCCATGCCGTGCTCGGCTTCGAGGGTGAGGCCACCGGCTCCACCACCCGCCAGCGCGCCACCAGCGTGATCGTCCCCGGCGACAGCTTCCGCGTGAAGGCGGGCCGCGATCTCTATGTCGGCGGCCGCGTCGGCTTCACCGTCGGTCCGCGCGCGCTGATCTACGCCAAGGGCGGCTACACCAATGCCCAGGTCGATACGCGCTACATCAACGGCGCGACCACGGTCGACGACAAGGAGACCCTCGACGGCTGGCGCGCCGGCGCGGGCGCCGAGATCGGGCTCGGCCGCAACCTCTATGTGAAGGGCGAGTATCGCTACTCGAACTACACCAAGGCCAACAACACCTCGGTCGATCTGGACCGTCATCAGGTCGTCGCGGGCGTCGGCGTGAGGTTCTAAAGTCGAAACAGCTGAAATATGCTGTGAATGAAGGGCCGGGGCCGCTTGCCCCGGCCCTTTTTCGCGCTAGAGAATGATGAACGGAGAATTGCCTCTGCCCGGGCGTAATAGCCGGACCGAAGGCCTCGGGGGTTGATGATGAAAGCGACGATCGAACGCGCCACGCTCTTGAAGGGGCTCAGCCACGTCCAATCCGTGGTCGAGCGGCGCAATACGATCCCGATCCTGTCCAACGTGCTGCTCGAGGCCAATGCGTCGGGCACGCTCCGCCTGATGGCGACCGATCTCGACCTGCAGATCGACGAGACGATCGCCGCCGCGGTCGACCAGCCCGGCGCCACCACCATCTCCGCGCACACCCTGTTCGACATCGTCCGCAAGCTGCCCGAAGGATCGCAGGTCGAGCTGAGCGCCGCCGAGGGCCGCATCGTCATCACCGCGGGCCGCGCCCGCTTCACCCTCTCGACGCTGCCGCGCGACGATTTCCCGGTGATCGCCGAGGGCGAGCTGCCGACCGTGTTCGAGCTGCCCGCCGAGACGCTCAAGCAGATCATCGACAAGACGCGCTTCGCGATCTCGACCGAAGAGACGCGCTATTATCTCAACGGCATCTTCCTGCATGTCGCTGACGAGGCCTCGCCGGTGCTCAAGGCCGCCGCGACCGACGGCCACCGCCTCGCACGCGTCACCGTCGCCCGCCCCGACGGCGCCGAATCGATGCCCGACGTGATCATCCCGCGGAAGTGCATCGCCGAGCTGCGCAAGCTGCTCGACGAGGTCGATGGCTCGGTCGGCGTCTCGCTCTCCAATTCGAAGATCCGCTTCGATCTCGGCCAGGCGATCCTCACCTCGAAGCTGATCGACGGCACCTTCCCCGATTATTCGCGCGTCATCCCCACGGGCAACGACAAGATCCTCAAGATCGACCCCAAGAGCTTCATGGAGGGTGTCGACCGCGTCTCGACGATCGCGACCGAGAAGACCCGTGCGGTCAAGATGGCGCTCGACCGCGACAAGGTGACGCTCTCGGTCACGAGCCCGGAAAACGGCGCCGCCGCCGAAGAGGTCCCGGGCGACTACGCCGCCCAGCCCTTCGAAATCGGCTTCAACAGCCGCTATCTGATGGACATTCTCGGGCAGATCGAAGGCGACACGTGCGAGGTCCACCTCGCCGACGCCGCCGCACCGACGCTGATCCGCGAGAATGACAAATCGCCCGCGCTTTACGTGCTGATGCCGATGCGGGTGTGAGGGTGAGGGGCTTCGTCGCCCTGAGCCTTGCCATGTTCGGCACTGCGGTTCCCGCGCAATCGGCACCTGTGCCGGCGCAGTCGGTCAAGGCCGCGCGGTGCAGCATCTGGATGCGCAATGCGATCCAATATGACGGCCCCTGCCAGTTCGAGGCGGAGCGCGGCGGTTCATTCAGCCTCTCCTTTCCCTACGCTTCGGGCGATCTCTCCGGCCTTGGGATCGGGGAGATCTTCGTCCTGATCACCGCGCGCGGCGTGGCGGTGGTCAGCGATTCCGGGCCGGACGGGCACGTGAGCAACTGGGGCCCGGCGCGTCGATCGCGGCGCGACCGCGCCTGTTGGGAGGGCCGGGACTTCCGCGTCTGCGCCTACTGATGGCCCGCCTGATCGCCCTGGCAGCCGCAACCCTCGGCATCGCGGAGCTTTGTCCAGCGGCTGCCCAGAAGACCGCGCCCGCGCAGGCCGCTCCGCTCCCCGTGGCGCGCTGCGAACTCGGCAACAGCAATGGCGAGACCTATAAGGGCCCCTGCATCTTCACGCTCGGCGCCAGGGGCAGCTTCTCGGTCGCGCGGCCGGGCAATGCGCGGATCATCGACGACGATGTGCTGGTGCTGGTCACGATCGTCCGCCCCGGCGTCGCCGACGTCACCTCGCGGACCCGCACCGGCACGACGCTGAACTGGGGCCGGGCCAGGCGCGCCACCACCAGCACGGCCTGCTGGCGCGGCACCGACTTCTGGATCTGCGTCTACGCCTGATCGAGCCCTCAACCCAGCTCTCAACCGGTCGTTCAACAGATTGGCGTAGGCAGACGGCACCGATCCGTATTTTTGGGGTTGATCCCGAGCGGAGTCGCTGTTACTTACATCGATGTCAATAATGCGGACCGAGTTCATGGCCACCCAACCCGCCCCGACCTTCAATCCCGGGATCCCGATGAAGCGGGAGTGGGGCATTGCGTTTTCGGCGCTGCGCAAGCTGCTCGCGAACGGCGACGATACGCACCAGGTCTTCCGCATCATGCGCGCGCTCAACGGCGACGTGACCCAGCGCAGCTATCGCAAGCTGCTGACCATGCCCGATGGCGGGCGGCTGGCCTATGAGCATGTCGAGCTGGCCGAGCGGCTGACCAACCGCAACTGGATCGACAGTTTCGAGCCCGGCAGCGTCGGTGCCGCCTATCGCGGCTTTCTCGATTCGACCGGCTATTCGGCGGACGGGCTTGCCGAGATCAGCATGGCCGAGGGCGCCTTTCAGGGCGCCGACGTCGCGCATCCCTATGCCTGGATGGGCCGGCGCGAGCGCGACATCCACGACATCTGGCACGTGCTCACCGGCTACAAGGCCGACGAGCATCTGGGCGAGGCCTGCCTCGTCGCCTTCTCCTTCGCACAGACCGGCGGCTATGGCTGGGCGTTCATCGGCCTCGGCGCGGCGCTCAAGAGCCTGCGCGTCACCGGCGAGACGCTGTTCCTGCGCGCGGTGATCGAGGGCTATCGCCTCGGCAAGCGCGCCGCCTGGCTCCACGGCGAGGATTATGAGGTGCTGCTCACCGAACCGCTCGATGCCGCGCGCAAGCGGCTCGGGCTCGGCGAGCCGGTGCTTTACCGCAAGGCGCAGGCGCGGCTCGCGGCGCAGGGGCTCAAGGGCATCTGAGCCTCAGTTCACCGTGATCGTCGGCGGCGGATTCGACTCGTTGCCTTTCCGGAGCGCGTCGAAGAATTGCTCCGCGGAGATTTCCGGTCCGGGCAGCACGAAGCGCGCCGGATCGATTTCGGCGGTGCTCACCGAAGCGAGTTCGATGAGGAAGCGGTCGCGGTCCGTCTCCGGGGGCCGGAGCCGAAGCGGGGTGCCCTTGGCGAACAAGGCGCGGATCAGATCGGCGACATTGGCATCGGCCTTGAGCAACGGCACCAGCCCGTCCACGCCCATCCCGGCGAGATGGCGGAACACGTCGCCGATCGGGGTCAGCACGGGGTCGGCGCTCATCAGCAATTCGATCGGCGGCTCGCCCTCGGGCCCGAAGCGCCAAGCCGTGCCCGAATAGCCCGCGACGCGATCGGTCGGCCCGGCCTCAAGCTTGAAGGCCTGCCCTTCAGGCGGAGGCGGCACCTTGCCGAAGAAGACGGCGAGCACCGCGTCGAGCCGCGTCACGCTCACCTTGTCCGTGGAATCGGTCAGGACGACATAGTCGATCCCGTCGTGGCGCAGGATCAGGATCGGCGTCTTTCCACTGACCTGGAACCGCCAGTCGCCGCCGTCATCGGCCTCGATGGTGAGCATCGACGAGCCGATGCCGTAGCGTGCGGTCACGTCCGCCAGCGCGGGTGCGGGGAGCAGGGCCGCCGCCAGCGGCAGCAGGAAGCGGAGCGCCCTCATGGCAGCGGCGGCATCCCGGCGCCGCTTTGCGCGGGGCTGACCGCCGCGAGGAACTCCATCGGCTCGAGCACGGTTCCCGGCAGCTCGAAGCGCTCGGCGCCGATTTCGGCATTGCTGACCGAATCGAGCGCAAGGATCGGCCCGACGCGCAGCGGCGTTCCCTTGGCGGTCAGCTCGCCCAGCAACCTCCCCAGATTGCCGGTATCGCCCACCACCAGTCGGAATATCGGGTTCATCACGTCGATCAGATGGTGGAACACCGTGCCGACCGGCGCCAGCGCGGGGTCGGCGCTGATCACGACATCGATCGGGTCGCCGGGGCCCTTGCCCGGTGCCGAGGGCTTCTGCGCGAGCGTCCACACCATGCCCGAATAGCCCGCGACGCTCTCCTCGCCGCCCGCGCTGAGCTCGAAGAGCTGCGGTTTCACCGACACGTCGATACCCCCGCTCTTCATTTGCCCCGAAATCAGCTCAAGCACATCGGCCAGCTTCGCGATGCTGAAGCCGCCGGTGGCGTTGGCCACCAGCACATAATCGACGCCGTCGCGGCGGATGACCGCGAACTTGTCGCCGATGCTGAAGCGGGCATTGCCGCCGTCAGCGACCTCGATCACCAGCGGGTCCTTGGGCCCGGCGACATAGTGTGCCGTGACATCGGCAAGCGCCGGGACGGGCAGCAGCGCCAGCAGCGCGGCGAACAACAGCTTAAGACGCATCGCGAATCCTCCGGCCCCCCAAAGCATCCTGGGCGCGATCATCGGCGAAGCGGTGGCCGTGGACAAGGGGCTGCGCTAGAGCCGCGATATGGCCCTTAACCGCCTCGTGCTGACCGACTTCCGCAACCATCACGACGCGGTGCTGACCCCGGGCACCGGCTTCGTCGTGCTGACCGGCGAGAATGGCGCGGGCAAGACCAATATCCTCGAAGCCGTGTCGCTGCTCGCCCCCGGCCGGGGCCTGCGCCGCGCCGCGCTGGGCGAGATGGCGCGGCAGGGCGGCAGTGGCGGGTTCGGCGTGGCGGCCGCGCTGGTTGACGCGCTTGGGGGCGTCGATATCGGCACCGGCACCCAGGCGGACGCCCCCGAACGCCGCCTCGTCCGGATCAACGGCGCCCCCGCCGCCGCGACCGCGCTCGCCGAATGGCTGACGGTGCTGTGGCTCACCCCGGCGATGGACCGGCTCTTCGTCGAGGGGCCGGGCGAACGGCGCCGCTTCCTCGACCGGCTCGCGCTCGCGCTCGCGCCCGGCCACGCCCATCATTCGGCGCGCTACGAAGCGGCGATGCGCCAGCGCAACCGGATCCTTGCGGACGCCAACAGCAATGGGGGCGTGCCCGATGCCGGCTGGCTCGCGGCGCTCGAAGCGCGGATGGCCGAGCATGGCGCCGCGATCGAGACGGCGCGGCGCACCACCGTCGCGGCGCTCGGCGAAAGGCTGGCGGCGCAGGCGGAAGGCCCGTTCGCGCGCGCCGGGCTCGCGCTCGAAGGCTGGGAGGGCGATGCCGGGACGCTCCAGCGCGAACTCGCCGACGGCCGCCGGCGCGACGCCGCGGCGGGCCGCACTCTCGCGGGCCCGCACCGCGCCGACCTGATCGTCACGCACCTGGGCAAGGGTCAGGCAGCGCATCTCTGCTCGACCGGCGAGCAGAAGGCGCTGCTGCTCGGCCTCGTCCTCGGCCATGCCGAGCTGGTCGCCGAGCGCACCGGCCGCGCACCGATCCTGCTGCTCGACGAGGTCGCCGCGCATCTCGACCCCAGCCGCCGCGCCGCCCTGTTCGAGCGGCTCGCGGGTGGGGGGCAGGTGTGGATGACGGGAACCGAACCCGAACTGTTCACGGCGGTGTCCGCCGACGCTACGCGCTACGGCGTGGCGGACGGCAGGATCGGCTGACGTCTCACTGCAGGCGTGAAGTGTCGTCACGCTCGCGCCGCGCACGCGCCACAATGCGCGGATAGCCCTGCCGGAGAGGGAGGGCGCGCATGCTGACCGTTCTGCTGTTGCTGGCCCAGGACCTGACCGGACCGCCCGGCGACGAGCCCGCCGCGCCGCGCACCACGCTCACCCGCCGGCGCGCGGCCCAGTGCCGCCCCGATGCCGATGCCGATATCCTCGTGTGCGGCAGCGGCCTCGAATCGCAGCGGGTCGAAGCGCTTCCCGAATGGCCGAGCGAGCCCGTCTTCCGCCCTGCGGCACGGCGGCTCTCGCCCAATAAATCGGTGAGCGTGCATGCCGAGGAGGGCAGCAATCCCTTCTCCGACGGCCCCCGCGCGATGATCAGCTTCAAGTTGGATTTCTAGGGACCGCTCGCCTGCTGCTACAGCCTGATTTCGACACCTTCCGGAATATTCATCACATAGCCGTGATAGGTCGCTCCGCACGACATTGATCCGTGAAAATCACCATCATCGCCCTTTTGCGCCGAAACCGAGCACCGGATTTCGCCGTAAATCGATGACGAATGATGGCCGAAATCGAAGGTCAGGCGCCCACTCTGAAGGCGGCCGCCCGTCCCGGTCAGCGATCCGGTTCCGCGCGAAAATAGGGTGCTGAAGTCCCCGCTCTCCTGATCGCAATCATACATGACGACCAGCAGCGATTCGGTGATGCCTTCGAATGCGCCTGAGACGTTTCCGGGGCGTTCGAACCGAACGGCGATCTGGCGGGCTGGGCAGCCTTTCGAACGATCCGCTATGCGCTCAGGGAGCTGGCGGGCCGGTTCGCTCTCGGGCGTTGGCGAGGGTTGCGCTTCGGGTTGGGGCTGGGGGGTCGAAGGCTGAGCCGCCGGTATAGGTATCGACTTAGGAGTTTGGGAGGCTAGCGGCGTCGGCGACGGCCATGGTTCCTGCTCTCGCGTCAGAGCTGGGGGCTCGTCCTTTCCGGTATCGGAAACTGTGGCCTCGCCTCCCGCCTTCAACGCATAATAGGCAATTCCTGCACTTAAGAGGCCCGCTCCTGCGCCCACGATGCCTGCCACGCTATTCGTGGTACCCAGCCATCGCTCAGCGATTCTGATCCATGGCCGACGACGGCGCGACTTTGGCTCTTCTGTCATGCATCTTACCCCGACCGCGAGCTTAGGCGAGCGTCACTGAGGCGCGCAAGCACTACGGCACCGGCGAAACAGCCGGCTGGCCGCTGCCCCGAAGCCCCCATTTTGCTTCCGTTTCGTGACTTCGCTCCCTATATGCTGGGCATGGCAAGTGACGATACGACTCCCGAAAACACCCCCAACACGAATGCTTACGGTGCCGACAGCATCAAGGTCCTGAAAGGCCTCGACGCGGTCCGCAAACGGCCGGGCATGTATATCGGCGACACCGACGATGGTTCGGGCCTCCACCATATGGTGTTCGAGGTCTCGGACAATGCGATCGACGAGGCGCTTGCCGGGCATTGCGACCGCATCGTCATCCAGCTCAACCCGGACGGCTCGGTCTCGGTCGAGGATAATGGCCGCGGCATCCCCACGGGCATCCATGCTGAGGAAGGCGTCTCCGCCGCCGAGGTGATCATGACCCAGCTCCATGCGGGCGGGAAGTTCGAGAACACGTCGGACGACAATGCCTACAAGGTTTCGGGGGGGCTGCACGGCGTCGGCGTCTCGGTGGTCAACGCGCTGTCGGAGTGGCTCGATCTCAACATCTGGCGCGACGGCGAAGAGCATTACATGCGCTTCGCCTATGGCGACGCGGTCGCCCCGCTCAAGGTGATCGGCCCCGCGCCCGAGGGCAAGAAGGGCACCAAGGTCACCTTCCTCGCCAGCCCCGCGACCTTCAAGATCACCGAGTACGACTTCGAGAAGCTCGAGCACCGCTATCGCGAGCTGGCCTTCCTCAACTCGGGCGTCCGCCTGTTCCTGCGCGACGCGCGGCATGCCGATATCAAGGAAGTCGAGCTCTATTACGAGGGCGGCATCGCCGCGTTCGTGAAGTATCTCGACCGCAACAAGCAGGCGCTGATGCCCGATCCGGTGGCGATCGCGGGGACGCGCGACGACGTCACCATCGACGTCGCGCTCGAGTGGAACGACAGCTACTACGAAAACGTCCTCTGCTTCACCAACAACATCCCCCAGCGCGACGGCGGCACCCACCTGGCGGCGTTCCGCGCCGCGCTGACCCGCACCATCAATAACTATGCCGACAAGTCGGGCGCGCTGAAGAAGGAGAAGGTCAGCCTCACCGGCGACGATATGCGCGAGGGGCTGACCGCGATCGTCTCGGTCAAGCTGCCCGATCCCAAGTTCAGCAGCCAGACCAAGGACAAGCTCGTCTCGTCCGAGGTGCGCCAGCCGCTCGAATCGCTGATGGCGGACAAGCTGGCCGAATGGCTCGAGGAAAATCCGGCGGTCGCGCGCCAGATCATCCAGAAGGTGATCGACGCCGCCGCCGCGCGCGAGGCCGCCAAGAAGGCGCGCGAGCTGACCCGTCGCAAGGGCGTGATGGATATCGCCTCGCTCCCCGGCAAGCTCGCCGACTGCCAGGAGCGCGATCCCGCCAAGTCCGAATTGTTCCTGGTCGAGGGCGATTCGGCCGGCGGCTCGGCCAAGCAGGGCCGCGACCGGCATTTCCAGGCGATCCTCCCCTTGCGCGGCAAAATCCTCAACGTCGAGCGCGCGCGCTTCGACCGGATGCTGGGCAGCCGCGAGATCGGCACGCTGATCCAGGCGATGGGCACCGGCATCGGCCGCGACGACTTCAACCTAGAGAAACTGCGCTACCACAAGATCGTGATCATGACCGACGCCGATGTCGACGGCGCGCATATCCGCACCTTGCTGCTCACCTTCTTCTACCGCCAGATGCCCGAGATCATCGATGCCGGGCACCTCTTCATCGCCCAGCCGCCGCTCTACAAGGCCACCAAGGGGCGCTCGGAGGTCTATCTCAAGGACGATGCCGCGCTCGACCAGTATCTGGTCGATGCCGGGGTCGCGGGCACGATCCTCGAAACCTCGGCCGGCCAGCGGATGGGCGACGATCTGCGCGACCTGGTCGAACATGCCCGCCGGATGCGCACCCTCGCCCGCTATGTTCCGCGCCGCTACGATCCGATGATCATCGAGGCGCTGGCGCTTGGGTTGGGTCTCGATCCCAACGCCTCGCGCGAGCAGCGCGCGGCGTCGCTCACCACGGTAGTGACCCGCCTCGACGCCGCCGACGCCGACGCGCGCTGGTCCGCCCGCGTGACCGAGGATGGCGGCTATCATTTCGAGCGGCTGTGGCGCGGCGTCACCGACCACCATATCGTCGAGGCCGCGTTCCTCGTCTCGGCCGAGGCGCGCAAGCTCCACGCGCTCGCCGCCGAACAGGCCGAGGCCTACCTCACCCCGTCCAAGCTGGTCTCGTCCAGGGGCTCGGCCGCGGCGGAGGTCGATGCGGCCGAAGCCCAGGCCGCTGAGGACAATGACGAGCCCGTGGTCGCCGGCAAGGGCGAAAGCCTCGTCTCGCGCCCCAGCCAGCTGCTCGAAGCGATCCTGGCGGCGGGCCGCAAGGGCCTCGCGATCCAGCGCTACAAGGGTCTCGGCGAGATGAATGCCGAGCAGCTCTGGGAAACCACGCTCGATCCGCAGAACCGCTCGATGCTCGTGGTCCAGGTCGACCAGGCCGATGTCGCCGACGAGATCTTCACCCAGCTGATGGGCGACGTCGTCGAGCCGCGCCGCGAGTTCATCCAGGAGAATGCGCTCAGCGTGGCGAATCTGGACGTGTGACGAATCGGGAGGGAATGATGCGGGCATTGATCGTGGCGGCGCTGCTGGCCGCCGGGCTTCCGGCGATCACGGCGCACGCGCAAACCGCGCCGGCGGCGCTGGCCGATCCCGAACCGATCGCGAACCACATCTTCGAACCGCTGAAGCAGGGCAATGTCGAAGACGCGGTCAAGGCGATTGTGGATGCGTCCCCATCCACCTCCCCCGATCTGGCGGCGCGGCTGGACGGCATCCGGCGGCAGATCCAGGCGATGATCACCGAGTCCGGACCAGTGGTGCGCTGGGAGCGGGTCAAGACCGAGAGCCTGGGAACGATGGTTCGCCGCGATACCTATATCGTCCTGCACAAGAACACCGTGATGCGCTGGCGCTTCATCTATATGAAGCTCGATCGCGGCTGGATGATCGGCGGCTTCGCCTTTGAGTCCGAAGCCGGGACCTGGTTCGACTGACCGTCCACTCGTTACGCCCTCGACTCCCCCGCCCGCCCTCATGCATGATGGCATGACGTCACGGGGGTGATTCCATGCTGAGATCGAAGCGCGTGCGGGCTCTGGGATTGACCCTCGGCGCAGCCCTGCTCGCCACCGCGGGCGCCGCCCAGCGCCAGCCGCTCGATTCGGGCGGGGTGATGCAGGCGGTCGAGAAGCTCCAGCCCGGCCAATATATCTGGGTGCCCGAAATCGCGCCCCAGGGCCCGATGCTGGTGATCGTCAACATCGCCACCCAGCGGCTCGTCGCCTATCGCAACGGCGTCCCGATCGGCGTCTCGACGGTCTCCACCGGCCGCCCCGGCCACCGCACCCCACAGGGCGTCTTCACCGTACTGCAAAAGGCGGTGCACCACCGTTCGAGCAAATATTCGAACGCGCCGATGCCCTATATGCAGCGGCTGACCTGGTCGGGCATCGCGATGCATGGCGGCAATCTGCCCGGCTATCCCGCCTCGCATGGCTGCATCCGCCTGCCGCACGATTTCGCGCCCCTGCTGTTCGGCGAGACCGATCTCGGCATGACCGTGATCGTCCTCAACCAGCCCGCGCAGCTCCGGCTCGCCCCGACCCCGCAGACGGTGAATGCGGGCTACCGGCCCGGCTCCCAGGCGCCGACGATGTGGCGTCCGGAACTCTCGCCCACGGGGCCGGTCTCGATCGTGGTCAGCGCCGCGGACCGGCGGATGATCGTGCTGCGCAACGGGGTCGAGATCGGCTCGGCGCCGGTCCAGTTCGACGGCGTGGTCGATCGCGTCCAGGCCTATGTGCTGCAGGGCGTGGTCGGCGGCGAGTATCGCTGGCGCAAGGTGCCGCTCCCGGGCCAGCCCGCCATGGCGGAGGTGCCGGATGCCGACGGGGGCAACCGTTTCCAGCAGCGGGGCGACCTGTTCCAGCAGGCGCTCGCCACCGTGATCGGCCCGGGGACGACCCTGGTCGTCATCCCCGATTCGCTCGGCGCCTTCTCCGCCCCGCGCGAGCAGCTCGCGGTGCTCGAGCCCGAAGCCGAGGTCCCGGGCTGGATGGGCGATGCGAGCGTGACCTCGGGGCGCTGAATTTGATCCGGCAAGGCTGAACCACCTGCGTCATCCCGGCGAAAGCCGGGACCCAGGGCCACGGGCGCCATCCTGCTTGGCTCTGGGTCCCGGCTTTCGCCGGGATGACGATTCAGGGGAGGCGGATCGGGCTCTGAATTCCACCCTTTCGCCGGGAACAGAATTCCTTGTCCGGGAATCCTGTCTCCGATGGTTGACCCCGACTTTATTGCAGTGCAGCAACAACCCATGGCTGCCGCGCCCCCGATCGCGAACAATCCCGACATCCGCTTCCTCGGGCGGCTGCTCGGCGACGTGATCCGCGGCTATGGCGGCGAGGGCCTGTACAAGCGGATCGAATATATCCGCGCCACCTCGGTCGACCGCCATCGCGGCGTCGCCGGCGCCGACGCGACCGACCCCGGACTCGAACGCCTCACCCTCGACGAGACGCTCGATTTCACCCGCGGCTTCATGCTCTTTTCGATGCTCGCAAACCTCGCCGAGGACCGCCAGGGCGTCGCCGCCGAGCCGCATGCCGATGTCACCTCCGCGCTCGAGCGGCTCGAGGCCGAAGGGATCGGGCACGATGCGGTGACGGCGCTGCTCGATCATGCGCTCATCGTCCCCGTCCTCACCGCGCACCCGACCGAAGTCCGCCGCAAGTCGATGATCGACCACAAGAACCGCATCGCCGAGCTGATGGCGCTGCGCGACATGGGTCTTCAGGAAACCCCCGACGGCGACCGCATCGAGGAGGCGATCCTCCGCCAGATCGCCCTGCTGTGGCAGACGCGCGTGCTGCGGCGCGACAAGCTCGGCGTCGCCGACGAGGTCGAGACCGCGCTCTCCTATCTGCGCGACGTGTTCCTCCCCGTCATCCCCGCGCTGCACGCCCGCTGGGACCGGGCGCTCGGGGCGCGGAGCCCCAGCTTCCTGCGCGCGGGGTCCTGGATCGGCGGCGACCGCGACGGCAATCCCTTCGTCGACGCCCAGTCGATGCGCCTCGCGCTCGCCCGCGCCTCGGAAACGGTGCTCGTCCATTATCTCCAGCAGGTCCATGCGCTCGGCGCCGAGCTGTCGATCTCGACCGAGCACAGCGATGTCGATCCCGCGGTGCTGGCGCTCGCCGAGGCCAGCCACGACACCGCCGTCAGCCGCCAGGACGAGCCCTATCGCCGCGCGCTTTCGGGCATCTATGCGCGCCTCTCCGCCACGCATCTCAAGCTCACCGGCAAGGCGCCGCCGCGCCCCGCGCCGATCGCCGCACCGCCCTACGAGACCCCCGCCGAACTCCGCGAGGAACTCGCCGCCATCGCCCGCGCGCTGGGCAGCCAGGGCCCGCTCTCCAGCGGCGGCGCGCTCGGGCGGCTGATCCGCGCGGTCGAGAGCTTCGGCTTCCATCTCGCCACGCTCGACATGCGCCAGAACAGCGCGGTCCATGAGCGCGTCGTCGCCGAGCTGCTGTCCGCGGCAGGCGTCACCGAAAATTATCTCAAGCTCTCCGAAGGCGAGCGCGTCGCCCTGCTCCGCCGCGAGCTCGAAAGCCCCCGCCCGCTCACCAGCCCCTATGCGGCCTATAGCGACGAAACCGCCTCCGAACTCGCCATCGTCCGCGAGGCCGCCGCTTCCCACGCCAAATATGGCCGCGGCTGCATCGCCCATTACATCGTCTCGATGGCGCAATCGGTGTCGGACCTGCTCGAGGTCCATATCCTGCTCAAGGAAGCCGGCCTCTATATCCCCGGCGAGCGGCCCCAGGCGCACATCATGGCGATCCCGCTGTTCGAGACGATCGGCGATCTCGAATCGGCACCGGGCATCATGGAAGCATGGCTCGCCCTTCCCGAGGTTTCGGCGATCGCCAAGGCGCGCGGGCATCAGGAAGTGATGATCGGCTATTCGGACTCGAACAAGGATGGCGGCTATCTCACCTCGACCTGGCAATTGAGCCGCGGATCGACCGCGCTCGCGCCGGTGTTCGAAAAGGCGGGCGTTGCGATGCAGCTCTTCCATGGCCGCGGCGGCGCGGTCGGGCGCGGCGGCGGGTCGAGCTTCTCGGCGATCCTCGCCCAGCCGCCGGGCACCGTCCAGGGCCGCATCCGCATCACCGAACAGGGCGAGGTGATCGCCGCCAAATATGGCACGCGCGAAAGCGCGATGACCAATCTCGAGGCGATGGCCTCGGCCACGCTCCTCGCCAGCCTCGAACCCCCCAGGGTCGCGCATGCGGATGCCGAGCGCTTCGCCGCGGCGATGGACCAGCTCTCGGACACCGCCTTCAAGGCCTATCGCGGCCTGGTCTACGAGACCGAGGGCTTCCGCAGCTTCTTCCGCCAGGCCACCCCGATCGCCGAGATCGCCGGGCTCAAGATCGGCTCGCGCCCGGCGAGCCGCAAGAAATCGGACGCGATCGAGGATCTGCGCGCGATCCCCTGGGTGTTCAGCTGGGCGCAGGCGCGGATCATGCTGCCCGGCTGGTACGGCGTCGGCGCCGCGCTCGAAGGCTTCGGGGACAAGGGACTCTTGCGCGAAATGGCCGAGGGCTGGCCGCTCTTCGCCTCGGCGCTCGCGAACATGGAGATGGTGCTCGCCAAGTCCGACATGGGCGTCGCCGCTTGCTATGCCGCCTTGGTCGAGGACGCCGAACTCCGCGACGCGATCTTTGGCCGTGTCCGGAGCGGCTGGCAAAGCACCCATGACGGCCTGCTCCAGATCACCCGCCAGACGCGGCTGCTCGAAAAGCACCCCGCGCTGGAGGCCTCGGTCCGCCTCCGGCTCCCCTATATCGAGCCGCTCAACCTGCTCCAGATCGAACTGATCAAGCGCCACCGCGCGGGCGAGGCCGATCCCCGCATCGGCGAGGGCATCCTCCTCTCGATCAACGCGATCGCGACGGCGCTGAGGAACAGCGGCTAGGCCTTGAAATGTTGGATTTCGCCTGCTTGGCTCGCCCGGCCGACCTCACCATCGGCCGCTCTTTGACCCTGTCGATCCTCCGGAACCGCGCGCCGGAAAGAATGCGCGATAGTGTGAAGCCTGTGTCAACTTTCACATACTGGGACGGCGCCGGCGCGAAAAACGGCGTCTTGGCCTAACCTTCGCCTAACCTTCCGCGCCGCGCTCGAGGAAAATCTCGACCAATTCCCCCGGCACCCGCGCGATCCGGCCGCTGGCGCGGTCGATGATCGCCCAGGTCGTCCTGGCCTCGACGCGCACCTTGCCGTCGCTCCCCACGAACCGGACATTGCGGTTGAACCGCGCCCCGCGCGGCGGCTCGTCGACCCAGGTCTCGCCCGTAACCGTCTCGCCAACGGACACATTGCCGCGATAGTCGATCTCGTGCCGCGTCACGACCCAGATATAGGCGTCGCGATACGCCTCGGGCGCCATCGCCGCCCAGTGCGCGACCGCGATGTCCTGGATCCACGCGACCCAGACCGCATTGTTGACATGGCCGAGGATGTCGATGTCCTCGGCGCTCGCGGTTTTCTGCAGGGTGAAGCGCGCCATGGCGCTCCTGTCGCAGTCAGCGGATCGCGGTGCAAGGGAGCGGCGGCTGGCCCGGCGCGGCGAAGCTCATATCGTCGCCCTTGCCGCGCAGTTCATAGCGGCCCCCGGCGTAGGAGATGCCCGAAGCGGCGCGCTGCTGGGTGAGCACCGCGAGCCGGCGCCCCCCGCGCGACACGGTGACCGTACCATGGTCGGGATCGAAGGCCGCGACGAGCCGCGATCCGTCGATGCAGCGATAGCGCGCGGTCGAGCGGTTATCGGCGGTCGGCGAGGGCGAGGGCGAGGGCGCGGTCCCGGCGGGTCGCGGCTTGATGTCGGCGCTGCTGATCCGCCAGCTTTTCTGCTCGAGGGTCGCGCCATCGGCGACGGTCCGATGCAGCGTCACCGTCCCCAGCATGTAGAAGGCCCGGTTGCCCGCCTTCAGCCGGCCATAGACCTGGACCGGCACGGTGACATAGCGCTGCCCGGCGCCCGCATCGATCTCGCCCGGCGCGCCGATATTGGCGTGATACTCGGAATATCTGTCGAAGCTCGCGGCGAACGCGGCGGCGCTCATCCCCGAAGCCTCGCCATTCTGCCCCCAGAGCAGCCATGCCTTGCGGAAGTCGCCCTGCTCCAGATGCGCGTAATAGGTCTGGACGACCTGCGCCGCGCCCTGCGCGCTCTCCGCGGTGAACGGCGCCTCGCTGACCGGCGCCGCGTCGTCGGCGAGCCCGCCGGGGGTGCCGGGCGCGGGCGGGTTGAGCGGCTCCATCGGCTGGTAGCTGTCGGCGGCATTGGCGGTCTCGTTCGCCGCATTCGCCGCGTCACCGGCCGATTGGGGGGAGCAGGCGGCGAGCGAAAGGCAGGCAATCAACAGGGGAAGGCGCATCCGGATCCTCGGGTTGGGGCGAAGCCCGAACGCGGGAGCCGGACGCGCCGTTCCGCCCCTAGAACTTCATCTGCTCATTGTTGACGAAGCCAAGCTGGGTGACCCCGTTCGCCTTGACGACCGCCAGCACCTGATCGAACCGCTCATAGCGTGTCTCGGGATCGGTCTGCACCTGGAGATCGGCCTTTTCCTGCACCGTGGCGGTCAGCAGCGCGGGGAGCTCGCTGTCCCTCACGCGCCGCCCGTCCCAATAGAGCGCGCCCGCGCGATCGATCATCAGCTTGTGCGGCAGCCCGGCAGTAGGCTCGGTGCCGGTCGGCATGTCGACCTTCACCGCATGGGTCTGCATCGGAATGGTGATGATCAGCATCACCAGCAGCACCAGCATCACATCGATGAACGGGGTGACGTTCATGGTGGAAAAGAGCTGGGGTTCGCGGAGGGGCACGGCACGCTTCATGGCATCGCTCCTTCTTGATGATGTTGTAACATATCACGCGAAGCGGCAATGGGAAGAGGCTTTGTTCCCCGGCGAAGGCCGGGACCCAGTTGGGGAGGCTGCGAGGTTGGGAGTCGAAGGGTGAGGGCGCCGACACTGGGCCCCGGCCTTCGCCGGGGAACTAGGGCGTATCGACATTCAATTCATCCTCCCCCGCCAGGGGGGGTGGCACGCGTAGCGTGACGGAGGGGGAGGACGGGGGTCACATCTGTCTCGTGTCCTCCCCCTCCGACGCCTTCGGCGCCACCTCCCCCTGGCGGGGGAGGATCAACCTCGCTCTCTGAATGTCGATACACCCTAGCAGGCTTCGTATTTCCAGTTCCGCCGCTTGCCCTCGCGGATCCAGCTCACCGCCTCCGCGACGCGCTTGGCCTTGGTCTCGCGCCGCTTGGCCTCGGCGATCCATTCGCAATATTCACGGCGGCAGCCTGGCGGGAAGCCGTTGAACACCGCGGCCGCGGCGTCGTCGTCCGCCAGCGCCTCGGCGAGTTCGGGCGGCACCTCGGCTTCAGGCTTGGGGGCCTTCTTCTCGCGCTTGGGCGTGGCGCCGGTTTCGATCAGCGTCATCGCGGCGCGGACATGCTTCGCCAGCTCCTCGGCGGGCGGCAGCGCATCGACCGAGGTGATCCGGCCATATTGCCCCATCGCCTCGCCTTCCTGTCCGGTCGCCAGCTCATGGCGATACCAGACCCCGAAGGTCGCATGCGCCTTGAACGCGGCCATATTGGCGAGCGGCCGGCCGCGATAGAGGAAGGCGGGCATGCTCCACTTGATCGCCTCCTCCGCTTCGGGGCAGGCGGCATGGACCTGCGCGCGCAGCGTGGCGAGGATCGGCCGGGCGAAATCGGCCTGTTTTTCGATATAGGCATCGACGCGGGGATCGGTGAGCATGGCGGCTCCGGCAGCGAAGCCCCCTGTCTCCTACCGCGCGGCCACCGCCGTCAAGGTTCCAGCGCGTCCTCGTCGGCGTCGTCGAGTTCGTCCTCATCCTCATCGTCGAACCCGGCCTGGACCTCGTCCTCGCCGCTCGCCTCGGCGGTCAGCTCGGCCTCGTCATCCTCCTCGCCCAGCTCCTCGTCGAGCATGGTGAGTTCGTCGCCTTCCTCATCATCGCCCAGGTCCGGCACCATGTCCGTCAGGATAGTGCCGTCGCTCGGCCCGTCGCGCGTCGCCTCGAGGATCTCGGCGCGCTGGCTCTCGTCATAGCCGTCTTCGTCGTAGCCGTCGTCGCCGGGGCGCTGGTCGCCGACCTGATAACCGCCCATCCTCACCTCCTGCCAATTGCCATGAGGATCGAACGGCGGCGCGATGGAGTCGTTCCGAGTCGATGCGACGAACCGCTCGGCTCTGGCCGCTCAACTGGGCCGGAACAGCCGCCCGCGCTCGGTGATCGCGACGATGGCGAGCGAGATCAGCCCCATCGCCACGAAGCCGGTATAGAGCGGCACGGTCGAGCCGTCGAAGCTCTGCCCGATCGCCGCCCCGATCAGCGCGCCGCCCAGCGTGCCGACAAAGCCCTGCAGGCTCGATGCGGTCCCCGCGATCGCCCCCATCCGCTCCATCGCCATCGCCGAGAAATTGGCGCCGACCAGCCCGAAACAGCCCATCATCAGCGCCTGCAGCAAGGCGAAAGTCCACAGATTCTCGTGCCCGCTCCACGCGATCAGCAGATGCAGCGCCGCAATCGCCGTCAGCAGCGTCAGGGCGCTGTGCGAGATCAGCCGCATCCCGAAACGCATCACGAAGCGCGAATTGAGGAACGAGCCGATCGCCATCATTCCCGCTACACAGGCGAACAGCAGCGTCAGCAGATCGAGCTCATGAAAGACGTCGTCCATGATCTGCGGCACCGATCCGATGAACCCGAACAGCGCGCCGCTGACCGCGGTCGATCCCAACGTGTAGCCCACCGAGTTGCGGTCGCTGAGCACCAGCCGGTAATCGCCGAGGATACGGCGGATATTGAGCGGCTGGCGCGCTTGGCTCGCCAGCGTTTCGGGCATGCGCAGCGAAAACCAGCCGAGCACCATCAGCCCCGCCGCGGCGATGCCCCAGAAGATCAGCCGCCACGATCCGACCTTCAGGATCGCCCAGCCGAACGCCGGCGCGATCACCGGCGCGGCCATGAACACGATCATCGCCAGGCTCATCACCTGCGCCATCGCCCGGCCCGAGAAACAGTCGCGCACCAGCGCCACGGTGACCACGCGCGCGCCCGCCGCGCTCGATCCCATCGCCGCACGCGCGATCAGCAACAGTGCGAAGCTGCCCGAAAGCGCGGCGAGCACGCTCGTCAGTGCATAGGCGAGCAAGGCGACGATCAGCACCGGGCGCCGCCCGAAGCGATCCGACAAGGGGCCGTAGATGAGCTGCGCGAACGCAAAGCCGACCAGGAAGGCCGTGATCACATATTGGCGGTCATTGTCGCGCACGACGTTGAGCGACTCGCCGATCGCGGGCAGCGCCGGCAGCATCGAATCGATCCCGAACGCGGTCAGCGCCATCATGCTCGCCGCCAGCGCCACGAACTCGGCAAAGGCGAGCGGGGCGCGGTCGGCGGCACGGGTCGTCAGCGATGGGGTCGGCTGGTCCATGGCGAGCCCCATGGCCGATCCCTCGCCCCGCGTCACCCCTTTCGCCCCCGCTTGACGCAGATCAAGGTCAGGCGTAGTGTATTGCCTAACTCATACACTTCTCGGACAAAGACCATGGTTCGCCACGCCTTGCTCCTCGCCCCCCTTGCGCTCGCCGCCTGCGCTCCGGAAGGCAATTCGACCATTATCCTCAACGGCGAGGACGGCAATGTCAGCATCGTCACCGATGCCGAGGGGCACACCACGGTCGCTGCGCCAGGCGTGAATGCCTCGATCAGCCTGCCCAAGATCGATATCGATGCCGCCGATTTCGACGTGAACGGAGTCAAGCTCTACCCCGGCTCCACGGTGAAGGACTTCAAGCTCGACGCCAGCGAGGGCTTCGCCGCCAAGGGCAAGGGCCATTTGAGCATCGCGTTCGATGCCCCCGCCTCGCTCGACAAGGTCCAGGCCTGGTTCCGCGACAATATGGCCAAGCGCAACTTCAAGGTCTCGGCGCAGGGCAATGGCTTCGCCGGCACCACCGACGAGGGCGATCCGGTCACGCTCGAACTGACGCCCGACGGGCCCGACAAGACCAAGGGGCGGATGACCATAGGGGCGTAAGGCAATACGGAATCTCCGCTCCTTGTCCGGGGGGCACCGGCGGGTCTATTCTGAGGGATAACGACTCTTTCCGGAGCCCCCATGTCCGATACCCTTCTTGCCCAAGTCCCGCTGATCTCGATGAAGGATCAGGCGTCCGACCCCGAGGGCTTTGCCCAGGAGCTTGGCCGCTCCTTCCAGCGCTTCGGCTTCGCGATGGTCAGCGATCACGGCGTGCCACAGGACGTGGTGGACCGCGCCTGGGCGGCGACCAAGGCTTTCTTCGCGCTGCCCGAGGAAGAGAAGCGCCGCTATTTCGTCGAGGGCGGCGGCGGCGCCCGGGGCCTGACCCCGTTCAAGACCGAGATCGCCAAGGGTGCGACGCATGTTGACCTCAAGGAATTCTGGCATGTCGGCCGCGAGCTGCCCAAGGGGCACCGCTTCGAGGAATTGATGGCGCCCAACATCTGGCCCGACCGGCCCGAGGGCTTCCGCGATACCTTCCTGAACCTGTTCAAGGCGCTCGACGATGCCGGCGACCGGCTGCTTTCGGCGATCGCGCGCTATCTGGGCCTGGCGCCCGACTGGTTCGATCATGCGGTCAAGGACGGCAATTCGGTCCTCCGCCTGCTCCACTATCCCCCCGTCCCCGCCGACGCGCCCGAGGTCCGCGCGGGCGCGCATGAGGACATCAACCTGATCACCCTGCTGCTCGGCGCCGAGGAGGCCGGGCTTCAGCTGCTCGACCGCACCGGCGAGTGGCTGCCGGTCAGCCCGCCCGAGGGCGCGATGGTCGTCAATGTCGGCGACATGCTCCAGCGGCTGACCAACCATGTCCTGCCCTCGACCACGCACCGCGTCGTCAATCCGCCGCCCGAGCGCCGCGGCCATGCGCGCTATTCGATGCCCTTCTTCCTGCATCCGGCGCCCGATTTCCTGATCAAGGCGCTGCCGCAATGCGTTACGCCCGAGAATCCCGAGCGCGAGCCCCCGATCACCGCGCACGACTATCTGGCCGAGCGGCTGGCCGAGATCGGGCTGACGAAGAAGTAGCGCGACGGCGCACCCAAGAATTCCTCCGTCACCCTGAACTTGTTTCAGGGTCCACCGTGCCGCTAGAGCGGAAGGTGCGGCGCCTGCCGCGCCATGGATGCTGGAACAAGTTCAGCATGACGGACCTTGGGGGCTCGCCTACGTGACCGAACCGCTTCGCATCGCACTCGCCGGCCTCGGCACCGTTGGCGCGGGGGTGATCCGGCTGATCGACGCGAACGGCGCGCTGATCGCGCGGCGCGCGGGGCGGCCGATCGAGGTAGTCGCGGTCTCGGCGCGCGACCGGTCCAAGGACCGCGGCGTCGATATCGGCCGCTTCGCCTGGATCGATGACACGATCGAGCTGGTCGAGCATCCGGGCGTCGACGTGATCGTCGAGCTGGTCGGCGGCGCCGACGGCCCGGCGCTGGCGCTCGCCCGCACCGCGCTCAAGGCGGGCAAGAGCCTGGTCACCGCGAACAAGGCGATGATGGCCTATCACGGGCTCGAACTCGCGCGGCTCGCCGAAGCCGCCGACATCGCGCTCAAGTTCGAGGCGGCGGTCGCGGGCGGGGTGCCGGTGATCAAGGGGCTGCGCGAGGGCGCGGCGGCGAACGAGATCGCGCGCGTCTATGGCATCCTCAACGGCACCTGCAATTTCATCCTCTCGAAGATGGAGGCCGAGGGCCGCGACTTCGCCGATATCCTCGCCGAAGCGCAGCGGCTGGGCTTTGCCGAGGCCGATCCGAGCTTCGACATCGACGGCGTCGATGCCGCGCACAAGCTCTCGATCCTGGCGAGCATCGCCTTCGGCACCGAGCCCGCGTTCGGCGATGTCGCGATCACCGGCATCCGCCATATCCTCGCCGCCGACATCGCCGAGGCGGCGGCGCTCGGCTTCAAGGTCCGCCTGCTCGGCATCGCCGATGCGGGGCCCGCCGGCCTCTTCCAGCGCGTCCATCCGCACCTCGTGCCCGTAAGCCATCCGCTGGCGCACGTCACCGGATCGACCAACGCGGTGGTCGCCGAGGGCAATTTCGTCGGCCGTCTCTTTTTCGAGGGCGCGGGCGCGGGCGACGGGCCGACGGCGAGCGCGGTGGTTGCCGACCTGATCGACATCGCCCGCGGCGAATTCGGCCCGCCCTATGCGATGCCCGCCGACTCGCTCGGCCACCCCGCCCCGGCGGACAGCGGCGCGCGGATCGGCCGCGCCTATGTGCGCTTCACGGTCGAGGACAAGGTCGGCGTTCTCGCCGAGATCGCCGCGGCGATGCGCGATGCGGGCGTCTCGATCGAGAGCCTGATGCAGCGCGGCGTCAGCCCCGACGGCCGGGTGCTGGTCGCGATCGTCACGCACGAAGGACCCGAACGCTGCGTCGCCCTGGCGCTCGATAAGCTGCGAGGCTCGCCCAGCCTCGCCGGCGAGCCGATGTGGATGCATATCCTCAGCGGCTGATCGCCCAGCGGCGCGGAAGTTCAATAAAGTTAGGGTCCGGGCTCAATTGGCGCACGAGGCTGGGTCGTCCCAGCATGTGAAAGTTGACACTAACTTTACACTGATCGCGCATGTTTTGCGCTGGGCAGTCCCCGGGGAAAAGGCCTGGTTCGCCGGGTACGGATCGACAGGGTCAAAGAGCGGCCGGATCGACCGGCCGCGCGAGCCAAGCAGACGAAATCCTACATTGCAAGCCGGGCGGCGCCCGCGCCTAGTGCGCCAGTTCGCGCTTGACCATGATCTGGCCGTCGAACCCGATCGTGGTCGAGATCCCCACCGCGCCGCAGCCGCTCAGGAACGCGGCTTCCCCGCAGGGCGCCTTGCCGAAATCCTGGGTCAGATAGCTGGTCCGCGTCGGCACCGAATCGCGTGACCGCCCCGCGCTGACGAACGGCACGCGATATCTGTCCGCCTCACGCGCGCCGCAGACGACGATCGTGTCCTCATCGCCGCTGGGCCGCTCGCACCGCACATCGGCGCGGGTCAGCTTGCGGTAATTGGTCATCGACGCATCGACGGCGTCGCCGTCCTGCGCCACCAGCGCCATGATCGAAAGCAGCAACATCCCTCAGCTCCTCCCGCCCCCGCAGGCGATGTGCCGCAAGGATGTGGCGGAATTGCGAAATCAGTCGAGATCGGTGCGCAGAATTCGGTGCGGCTTGCTCGCGCAGACCGCTGCGCCGGTCGTCCCGCAGGGCTGCCAGTTGCCGCGCAGCGCCTGGTTCTTCGGATCCTCGCCGCGGTGCGCGACCTCCACCCGCAGCCGGTAGCGCCGCCCCGCTTCGCACGCGCCGTCCGCGCAATCCTGCGCCACGCGGTCGAGGATGCGCGGGAAGGCGGGCTCGGCTGCCGGATCGGACTCGGCCGGAACGGTCTGGAGCAGCAGCATGAAGAAGAGCATGGCCGGCCCTTTGTTTTCAGCCCCCCGCATCTGTTCCTGTCAACGCTGGCCGACGCCGATGGTTGCCCGTTGCGTCCGCCTCCCCTATCGCGCCCGCAAACCTCCCAGGGGCTCCCGATTCCATGACCACCGCCAGCCAGCATCTCGATCGCGTCCTCGTGCTCGAGATGGTCCGCGTCACCGAAGCCGCCGCCATCGCCGCCTCCACGCTCACCGGCCGCGGCGACGAAAAGGCCGCCGACCATGCCGCGGTCGAGGCGATGCGCGACGCGCTCAACAAGCTCTATCTCGACGGCACCGTCGTGATCGGCGAAGGCGAGCGCGACGAGGCGCCGATGCTCTTCATCGGCGAGAAGGTGGGCGCGGCGATCGGCAAGGGGCCGAAGATCGACATCGCGCTCGATCCGCTCGAAGGCACCACCATCTGCGCCAAGGCGGGGCCCAATGCGCTCGCGGTGCTCGCGGTGGCGGAGGAAGGCGGGCTGCTCAATGCCCCCGACGTCTATATGGACAAGATCGCGGTCGGCCCGGGCTATCCCGAGGGCGTGATCGATCTCGCCAAATCGCCGACCGAGAACATCAAGGCGGTGGCCAAGGCCAAAGGTGTCGAGCCGAACGAGATCATCGCCTGCGTGCTCGACCGGCCCCGCCACGAGGCGCTGATCGCCGAGCTGCGCGCGCTGGGCTGCGGCGTGATGCTGATCGGCGACGGGGATGTCGCGGGCGTGATCGCCACCACCGATCCCGACACGACGATCGACATCTATATGGGATCGGGCGGCGCACCGGAGGGCGTGCTCGCCTGCGCGGCGCTGCGCTGTGTCGGCGGGCAGTTCAAGGGCCGACTGATCTTCCGCAACGACGACGAGCGTGCCCGCGCGCGCAAATGGGGGATCGAGGATCTCGACAAGATCTACGACCTGACCGAGCTCGCCAAGGGCGACTGCATCTTCGCCGCGACGGGCGTGACCGACGGCTCGCTGCTCGAGGGCGTCAAGCGCTTCGCGACCAAGATGACCACCGAAAGCGTGGTGATGCGGGCGAGTTCGGGCACGGTGCGCTGGGTCAAGGGCGAGCATCGGCTCGACTGAGCAGAGGTAACGTTCCCAAATCATTCCTCCCTCGCCGCGCAGACAGCGGGGGAGGTGGCAGCGCGAAGCGCTGACGGAGGGGGCACACACCTATCGAGAGGGTGAACCCCCTCTCCCGCAGGTGCCCTGCGAGGTAGGAACGCATCAGACGACCGGCACCACCAGCCCGCGCGAGATCGCAACCGGCAGCCATGCCGCAAGGCCGGCATCGCCGTGCGGCAGCGGCGAGGCTGCTGCGGCATCCTCCGCCAGGCTGGCCAGCCAGTCATATTGCCGCGCTTCGATCGCATGGCATTCGACCCGATACTGCGTCCGCGCGACCGCCAGCCATGAGGGCCGCGCGAGCGGCAGCGGCGGGTTCTCGCGATCGGCGAGCGTCGCGCTGAAATCGAACGGCAGCGCGAGCAGGCGGACGCTGTCGGGCCGCCAGTAGCGGCGCCCGTCGAGCCCGAACATCGCCGCGATCAGCGGATCGGCATGGGCGTCCGATGGCGGGAGCGGCTCGCCTTCGATGCCCTTGGCGCGGAACACTTCGGAGCGGGCGCGCTCGACCCGGGCGAGCGCCGCGGGAATCGCGGCGGGCGCATCGGCTTCGCCGGGCGGGCGGGCGCCATCGAGATAGCCGGCGAACCCGGCGCCGAATTCATAGAGCGTGTAGCTGCGCGACGGATGCGCGGCGATATAGCCGTGCGCGAACAGATCGAACGCCGTCTCCCCCGCCAGCGCCGCGAGTACCGGGAATTCGCCGCGCAGGCATTCGAGCAGCCGCTGGCGATAGCTCGACGCATAGATATGGATCCGGTCCTCGGCGGTCAGCCGATTGTCGCCGAGCACATGCGCGCGCGCGCCGGCGCCGGACGCGCCGAGGATCGATGCCTGCATCCAATCCTGCAGCGCGGCGAGGCCGGCCATCACGCGGCCGCGCGCTCGGAGGTCAGGCAGTCGCGCACCGCCCGCGCCCGGTCGAGCTCGAACAGCAGATCGGCGAAGGGCGGGATGTTCGCGTCCCATTCGAGCAGGGTCGCGACCGGCCCGCACCGGTCCCAGGCGCGCGCATAGAGCGGCCACACCGCATCGGGCACCGGCGCATCATGCGTGTCGATCAGGTGCGTGCCGCAGTCGCTCGGGCCCGCGAGGTGCATCTGGACGATATGCTCGGCGGGCAGTCCGTCGATATAGGCGTTGGCATCGAGCCCGTGGTTGAAGCAGCTGACATGGACATTGTTGACGTCGAGCAGCAGCCCGCACCCGGTCCGCTCCGCCAGCCGGCCGAGAAACTCCCATTCCGGAATCTGGCTCGCGCTGAACTGGAGATAGGTGCTGGGATTTTCGAGGATCAGCGGGCGGCCGAGAAAATCCTGCACCCGGCCAACCCGGTCCGCGACATGATCGAGGCTCTCCGGGGTGAGCGGCATCGGCAGCAGATCATGGCTGTTCACCCCGCCGATCCCGGTCCAGCAGAGATGATCCGACACCCAGAGCGGCTGGAAGCGCGCGGCGAGATCGCGGACCTTGGCGAGATAGTCCATGTCGAGCGGGGCGCTGCTGCCGATCGAGAGCGACACGCCATGAAACACGACCGGCACATGGGCGGCGACATGCTCGAGCACGCGGATCGCATAGCCCTGATTGTCGAGACAATTCTCGGTGATCACCTCGAACCAGTCGACGCCCCATTCGGCCGGGGGCGTCGCCATCAGATGCGGATAATGCTCCTCGCGCAGCCCGACCCCGTCGCCGGGATCGGGCAGGCCGAGACGTGGCAGAGCAGCGCCGGGAGCCACGCTCATGCCGCCCTCAGGTCGAGGGCGGGAAGGCCAGCCGCAGATTGTCGGGCTGCTGCTGGGCGGGCACCGGCTGCCCCTTGGCCTGGAGCACCATCGAAAAGGCCTTGAACGCGATATCCTCGACCTTGTCGCCAACCGCGAAATCGATCGTGCCGATCTTCTTCGAGGTCGGCGTGCTGCAGCTCGACGGCGTCGGCGTACCGCAATTCGACGGCGGCGGCGGGGGCGGCGTGCCGCACAGATTCTTGCCCGTGCCGGCCTCTGCCTGCGCGCCGCAGCCATGCGGGGTGGGAGTCGGAGTCGGGGTGCCGCATCCCGACGGCGTAGGCGACGGGGTGGGCGTGCCGCAACCCGAAGGCGCCGGGGTGCCGCATTTCGAGGGCGTGGGCGTCCCGCAGCTCGATTTCACCGCGAGCGCATAGACGTCCATCGTCCCCGCCTTGGGATAGAGCTGCATCGCCGAGATCGGCACCGCGCAGCCGCCAAAGCCCTTGCAGATATTGTCGCTGGGCGCGGTATAGGTCGTGCTGGGCGTCGGTGTCGGGGTCGGACCGCCGCACAGGCCGCCCAGCATGCGCATCTTGGCCGCCGCGCAGTTCGCGCCCGGCACGCCCGCCGCGATGGCCGGCTGCGGCGCCGCCTTGGCGGTGCCGCAGCCGCTCGTGCTGCCGCAGCTGCCGCCGCCCGTGCTCGCTTGGACGAAGCCGCACCCGCCCATGCCCTTGCAATCGTTCGATCCGCGGCAGGTGTGATAGATGTCGGTCAGCGCGCAGCTGTTGCTGCCCGGGCTGGTGCCGTCGAGGCTGAGCCCCTGGCAGGCATGGTTGAGGATGTTGGTGTCGGGCGAGGGGATGCCCTTGCTCAGATCGGGGGTCGCCCCGAACACCGCCCAGGCGGTCGACATGCGGTCGCCCGATCCCGCCATCGACGGGAAGGGGAAGGAGCCGGTGCCCGCCCAATAGTCGTTGAGCACGGTGGTCACGCCCTTGATCGATCCGACCACCGCCTGGCTCAGCGTCTCGTAATTGACCTGGCGCGCGTCGTGATGCGCGAGCGCGTTGAGCGCGTCGGCGACCTGCTCGGGGGTGGGCAGGCCATAGGGGTTGTCGTTCGGGTCGTAATCGGCGGTGGTGAGGTCGGCCGCGGTCCAGTTGCCGGTCTTGCCGGCGCGGTCCCAGGTGAGGACGCCGCCCTTTTCCATCAGGTCGAGCACTTCCTGGAAGCGCTCATAATGGTCCTTATCGTCATTATCGAAGCGCGCGACCGCATCCGAGGAGGGGATTTGCCGGCCGGTATCCGAATAGCTCGGATAATCGGACTTGAGCGCGTCGTCGCTGGGGCAATATTGCGGCTCCACCGCCATCAGCAGGCCGGCTTCGGCGGCGTGCTTCTGCCGGACCTTGAGCGTCGAACCCTCGCCCTGATCGGTGATCGCGTTCATCATGTTGAGCGCCTGCTTGAGCGCGATGTCGCGGTCGGTCAGCGCGATCGTGGTCTCGAACCCCATAAACTCGCGCATCGGATGGCCGGGGAAACTGAAATTGTTGAACAGGTCGTTCTGCTGCCCGTTCGGGTCGAAGACATTGTCCCACAAGGTGGTGCCATTGTCGTAGGTGATCGTCAGATAGTCGCGATAGCATTGGTACATATAGCCGATCGACCCGAACATCTTGTCGAAGGTCGCCGGATCCCAGTCGGGATCGTCGGTGAAGGGCACCTGCGGGAAATATTGGTCGCGGTTGCGGACGATATCCTCCTCGGCATCCTCGAACGGCTGCTCGATCGCGAGGAAAAGCTGGATGCGGTCGGCATCGAGCGGGCCGACATTGACCTTCACATTGGTATAGGTGTCGGTGTCGGTCAGGTTGACGATCGTCGGGATCGCGGTGAGCGCCGGGCCGTAGCAGATCCAGCCATTATCGGCGTCCTGCAGCGCGGGATCGGTGAAATCGGGCTTCGCGCCGATCGCGGTGGCGATGTTCGCGGCCATCTGGAGGTGGAGCATCTCCTGGATGAAGACCGAGAAGACGATGTTGAACGCCTGCTTGTTGCCCCAGCCGGGCTTGCCGGGCGTCGGATCGGGAAAGGCGCTGGTCTTGGCGCCAGGCCATATCCGCCCCTTGTAGAAGCTGTTCCCCGCGCCGGTGATCGGATGCATGCCGGTGATCGAGTAGAGCGAGGTCATGTAGAGCGGGATGGTGAAGAGTTCGACATTGATCGCCGCCTGCGCGATCCAGCGCACCACCCGCGCGTCGGTCTCAATGAATTTGCTCGGACGCGACAGCAACACGTCGCCCTGATGCGTCAATTGCATGGCCTTCTCCCCCATGGATATGAATTAAATCACTGTCTTATCTTTCTCATATCGAGACGAATGCCGTCAATCGCGCTGAATGATGAACAGGAAAAATATTATAAGTTGAACACAACTGTCATCGGGCCGACTCGCGATGGCGGATTTCTTCAACAACATTTACATTCATTTTGGCAGGCACCGAAAACGAACGCGGTGGCCACGCCAGTCTTCGCGCCTGTTCGACTTGGCTGCGGCCAAGGATCGGCGCGCTTGTCTTGGCGCGTGCGCGAGTCCATCAAACGCGCGGGGGCATGAACGGAGGTATCGATGCGTCGCTCGCTGTTGCTTGCCGGGATCGCGGCATTCCTGGTTCCGCTCGGCGCCGCGCCCGCGCCCGCCCAGCAGGCCGCGCCCGCCGAGGCCCCCTTCACCTTCGAGGAGGTGATGATCCCGATGCGCGACGGGGCGAAGCTCCAGACGGTGATCCTGCGCCCGCGCGGCATGGCGGGGAAGCTGCCGATCCTGCTCCAGCGCACCCCCTATGGCGTGCCCGCAGCGGCGCCCGCGGGGGTGCCCGGGCAATGGAAATATCTGATGGCCGACGGCTATGTCATGGTGTTCCAGAACATGCGCGGCCAGTTCAAGTCGGACGGCGATTTCCGCATGTCGATGGCGCTGAGCCCCAAAAACTCCAAGGCCGCCGACGAAGCCACCGATGCCTGGGACACGATCGACTGGCTGGTGAAGCACGTCGCCGACAATAACGGCAAGGTCGGCATGTGGGGCGTTTCCTATCCCGGCTATGCCGCCGCGGTCGCGCTCGCGAAGCCGCACCCCGCGCTCAAGGCGGCGAGCCCGCAGGCGGCGTGGAACGATTGGTGGATGAACGACGATCTCCACCGCTACGGCGCCGCGCGGCTCTCCTACGCGACCGACTGGCTCTTCTCGCTCCAGAACAACGATCAGGGGGACGATTTCGATTATGGCGGCAAGGCGCCTGTCGACACCTATGACTGGTTCCTCAAGCTCGGCAATGTCGAGAATCTCGACAAGCTCTACTTCAAGGGATCGGTGCCGCAATTCACCGCGATGATCGAGCATCCCGATTATGACAGCTTCTGGAAGGGTCAGCGCTGGACCGAGCAATTGGGCGTGACCACCGTGCCGACACTCCATGTCGCGGGCTTCTGGGACCAGGAAGACCCGCTGGGCACCTGGAAGATCTACGCGAAGATGGAGGAGAAGGACCCCAAGGGCCTCAACATGATCGTCGCGGGACCCTGGGCACACGGGACCTGGCACACCACCGGCGACAAGATCGGCTATGTGCCCATCGGCAAGGATGCCGGCACCGAGTTCATGCGCGATATCGAGGCGCCCTTCTTCGCCTATTGGCTCCACGGCAAGGGGACGCAGCCCAGGTTCGAGGCGAAGACGCTGCAAAGCGGCTCATGGGAGTGGAAGAGCTACGCCAAATGGCCCGCGCCGGGCGCGGCCGCGACCAGCCTGTACCTCCATGCCGACGGATCGCTGTCGTTCGACGCCCCCGCTGCGGGCGAGCAATGCCGCGACTATGTCTCGGACCCCGCCAACCCGGTCCCTTTCCGCGAGCGCCCGATCAGCCGCACCTATCCCTCGCAGGAATGGCGCTGGTGGGAGGCCGCGGACCAGCGCTTCGTCGATCACCGCCCCGATGTGCTGAGCTATACCAGCGCGCCGCTGGAGGCCGATCTGACCGTCACCGGCGCGTTCAGCGCGACGCTGATGGCCTCGACCAGCGGCACCGACAGCGATTTCGTGGTCAAGCTGATCGATGTGCTTCCCGACGATTTTGGGCCGCCTCCGGGCGGCGCGCTTGGCGACTATCCGAAGACGCTGGGTGGCTATCAATGGCCGATCGCGATGGAGGTCCGCCGCGGCCGCTATCTCAAGAGCTTCGAAAAGGCCGAGCCGCTGGTGCCCGATCAGGTGACGGCATGGAATTTCCCGCTGCGCGACCACGATCATGTCTTCAAGCGCGGCCACCGGATCATGGTCCAGGTCCAGTCGAGCTGGTTCCCGGTGATCGACCGCAACCCGCAGAAATTCGTGCCGAACATCTACAAGGCGAACCCGGAGGATTTCGTGAAAGCGACCCAGCGGGTATGCCCGGGGAGCCTGATCAGCCTGCCGGTGATGAAGTAAGAAATCCTCCCCCGGAGGGGGAGGGGGACCGCGAAGCGGTGGAGGGGTAGTGGCCACGGGCGACGTCGCTCGCGGAGAATACCCCTCCGTCAGGCTGCGCCTGCCACCTCCCCCTCCGGGGGAGGATTGAACCATCACGCCGCCAGCGCGAACCTTCGGTCCTCGTCGTCGTTCGCTGCGGGCAGTTCGCGCCGCGCCGGCCGAGTGCGGCGTTCGCGCTTGCCCGCGAACAGCGAGCGTACCGCCACCACGACCGCGCTGAACCGCGTCGCCGAGGCCGTGACCGCGACGGTGAACGCCACCTCCAGCCAGGTCGTCAGCTCCATCGCCGCGATCACGTGCAGGATCTCGGGCATGCCCATCGAGAGCAGCATGATCCCGTCGCGTTCGAGGAAGTACCAGACGAGCGCAGTCCCCACCGCCATCAGCAGGATCATCAGCAAGCCGCCGGTGCCGATCCGGCTGCCCAGGGCGGCGGGCTTTTCCACCATCCACCGGTGCATCGCCCGGCCGATGCGCGTGCCGCGCGCGAGCAGCAAGGTCAGCCAGAGCGCGGCGAAGAGCGCGGTGACCATCAGCTCTTGAGCCGATAGCCGGTGCGGAAGATCAGCCAGATCACGCCCATGCACAGCAGCAGGAAGCCGGTGGTGAAACCCAGGCTCCAGCGCACATCGATATCACCGACATCGCCGAAAAAGGCCCAGCGAAAGCCGCTGATCAGATAGGCCACAGGATTGAACAGGCTGACCGTGTGCCAGGGCTGGGGCAGATAGCTCAACGGATAGAAGGAGCCGCCGAGAAAGGTGAGCGGGGTCAGCACCAGGGCGGGCACCACGTTCAGCTGCTCGAACCCCTTGGCCCAGATGCCGATGATGAAGCCGAACATGCTGAACGCGATCGAGGTGAGCAGCAGGAAAGCGATCATCGCCAGCGGGTGATCGACGCGCAGCGGCACGAACAGCACCGAGGTGGCGAGGATGATCAGCCCGATCACGACCGATTTGGTCGCCGCCGCGCCGACATAGCCGACCACCAGCTCGACCGCCGAGATCGGCGCCGACAGCAATTCGAAGATCGTGCCGGTGAACTTCGGGAAATAGATGCCGATCGAGGCATTGGCGACGCTCTGGGTGAGCAGCGACAGCATGATCAGCCCGGGGACGATGAAGCTGCCATAGGCGATATCGTGGATCGGCTTGATGTGTGCGCCCATCCCCATGCCGAACACGATGAAATAGAGCGACGTGGTGACGACGGGCGTGACGATGCTCTGCCACAGGGTGCGCAGCGTGCGCGCCATCTCGAACTTGTAGATCGCCCAGATACCGTGGATGTTCACACCGGTCATGCCACGGTCTCCTCATCCTTGCGTTCGACAAGGTCGACGAAGATGTCCTCGAGGCTCGACTTCGACGTATCCAGATCCTTGAAGCCGATCCCCAGCTCGGCAAGCTTGCGCAGCAGCGAGGGGATGCCGGTGCGCTCGGCCTGGGCGTCGAAGGTGTAGCGGAGGCGATGCCCCTCATCCTCGAGGCTCAGATGCCATTCGTCGAGCCCCGGGGGAATCGCCTCCAGCGGATCGGCGAGGCTGAGGTCGAGTTCGCGCTTGCCGAGCTTCTTCATCAGCTCGGCCTTGTCCTCGACGAGCAGCAATTGCCCCTTGTTGATCACCCCCACCCGATCGGCCATTTCCTCGGCCTCCTCGATATAATGGGTGGTGAGGATGATCGTGGTGCCGCGCTCGCGCAGACCGCCGATCATCTTCCACATGTCGCGGCGCAGCGACACGTCGACGCCCGCGGTGGGCTCGTCGAGGAAGAGGATGTCGGGCTCGTGGCTCAGCGCCTTGGCGATCAGCACCCGGCGCTTCATGCCGCCCGAAAGCTCGCGGATCTGCGCCTTGCGCTTGTCCCACAGCGACAGGTCCTTGAGGACCTGCTCGAGATGCGCATCGTTCGGCCCCTTGCCGAACAGGCCGCGCGAGAAGCGCAGCGTCGATTCGACGGTCGAGAACATGTCGACCGATATCTCCTGCGGCACGAGCCCGATCTTCGAGCGCGCCTCGCGCGGGCTGCGGATCGCGTCATGCCCGTCGACCAGGATCGTGCCCGAACTCGGCGTCACGATCCCGCAGATGATCGAGATGAGCGTAGTCTTGCCCGCGCCGTTCGGCCCCAGCAGCGCGAAAATCTCGCCGCGCCTGATCTCGAGATCGACATGATCGAGCGCGCGCTGCCCCGACCCGTAGGTCTTGGAGACCTGGTTGACCGACAGGATGGATGTCATGGGAGCCCCTGGAACGAACGCCCGCGTGATCTAGGGTTGCGCGAGGCCGCCTACAAGCGAGCCGGGATTATTTCCCCGCGCGCGCCGCGGCGACCGCCTTGACGAAGGCCTCATACTCCATCGCGCCGTGGAACACCTGCTTGCCGATCACGAAGCCCGGCGTGCCGGTGAGGCGAAGGTCGTAGCCGGTCTTGCGGTTGGCGGCGATCTCGCCCGAGATGCGCGGCGAGCGGAGCGCCGCCCGCGCAGCCCCGACATCGAGCCCCGCCTTGGCTGCGGCCTGATCGAAACCGGCGCCGGCATAGAGCGCCTCGTGGAAGGGCATGAACTTGCCCTGATCCGCCGCCGCCAGCGCCCAGCGCGCCGCCTCGGTGCTCTCGTCGCCGAGCACGGGATATTCGCGGTAGACGATGCGGACCCCGGGATCCTCGGCGATCAGCCGCGCCAGCGTCGGCAGGCTCGCGCGGCAATAGCCGCAATTATAGTCCATGAAGGCGACCACGGTGACGTCCCCGTTCGGATTCCCGCCCCAGGCGCCGGCATAGGGCTTGACCACCTCGGCATGGCTTTTGAGCGCGGTGTTCGAGGCGCGCTGCTGCTCGGCGGCCTCCTTGGCCTGGAGCCGGTTCATCGCCTCGGGCAGGATTTCGGGATGGTCGAGGATATAGGCCTTGACGATCCCCTCGATCCGCTCGCGGTCGGGATTGGCGCCGGGCACCATCGCCTGCGCCGCCGCGAACAGCCCCGCGCCGAGCAGGCCGGAGGCGATGAAGGCGAGCACGAGCATCCAGGGGGTGCGGCTGATCCGGTCGATCATCGGGGAGCTCCTGCGGCCGAGAGCTGGCGCCGGCGCCCGCGCTGCTCGTCCTCCATCTGGGTCTGCGAGACCATCATGATGTCCTGCGCGCGAATCCAGTCGGGCGAGCCCTGCGGCAATTGCGCCATCGCCGCGCGGCTGCTGGCGAGCGCGGTCCGCGCATCGCCCGTCAGATTGGCGCGCTCGGCGGTGGCGAGCGCGACGCGCGCGGTATCGCCCTTGCGCTCATAGACCATGCCGAGCTGGTACCAGGCGAACGGGTTCTCCTTGTCGCGCGCGACCGCCTGGCGCAGCACCTTCTCGGCCTCGTCAAGATTGGCCGGATCCTCGGTCGCGATCAGCGCATGGCCGAAGGTGGTGGCGATCAGCGGCTGGTAATTGGTCGAAACGGTCGCCTTGCGCAGCGGGACCAGCGCACCGCGGGGATCGCCCGATTCGAGCATGATCTGGCCCTGCAGCTCGAGGAAATAGGGATCCTCGGGCGCGATCCTGATCAGCGCGTCGCATTCGGCCGCGGCCTGATCGGGATAGCCCTTGCGGTGATAGGCATAGGCGCGGGCATAATGGGCGTACATCGACTGATCGGTGGTCGGATAGGCCTTGAGCGTGATCTCGGGCTCGTTGACATAGCCGCGCAATTTGGCCTGGACGCGCTTGAACCGCACCTCGAGCGCGGGATCGGTCCGGGTGTTCCATGCCGGCGAGCCCTGGAGGTCGGCGGTCAGCGCCTGGATGCGCTCGCCCGACATGGGGTGGGTCTGCGCGAACGGATCGACCTCGGGGTTGGACGCGTAATAGCCGTAGCTGAACTGCAGGTTCTGCAGCTTCTTGAAGAATTCGAGCATCCCCCGCCCGCTGATCCCGGCGGTGTTGAGGAAGCGCACGCCGGCGGCATCGGCCGAGCTTTCCTGCGCGCGCGAAAAGGCGAGATATTTGCCGATCGCGGCGCGCTGGCCGCCCATCATGATCGCGGTGCCGGCCTCGGGCGAACCCGCCGCGATCGCCGCCGCGCCGAGCAGCAGCGACAGGATCGAGATGCTGCCATAGCCGCCGTCGCGGTCGAACACCGCATGGCCGCCGACGACATGGCCGAGCTCGTGCGCGATCACGCCCTGGACTTCGTTGACGTTGTCGGCCTTATCGATGAGGCCCGAATGGAGATAGACGATCTGCCCGCCCGCGACGAAGGCGTTGATCGAATTGTCCTGGATCAGGATGACGCGGACATTGTTGGGCGAAAGCCCCGCCGCCTGGATGATCGGGCGCGAGATATCGGCGAGCATCGATTCGGTTTCGGCGTCGCGCAGGATCGTCTGCGCCATCGCCGGGGTGCCCGCGAACATGGCGAGGCAGAACAAGGCGAGGAAGGTCGCGAAGCGTTTCATGCGCGGCATAATCGTCCCAAACTCCCTTGCCCGCAACGTCCGGTTCGCGGCCCGACGTCTCGCGCCGGCCGCATGAACCTCAGGTGACCGGAGCCTCCCCCGCCATGGCGGGGGAGGCTCGCGCGGTCACTGGCCGAAGGTACGCTGCCACCAGCCGCCGCGGCGCGGGCCGGCGGGTTCGCCCTCGCCTTCGCCCTCGGCGGGTTCGGCTTCGTCCGCGGCCGCCAGGTCCTGCGCGACCGGGGCCTCGGCCTCGGCGGCCCCTTCGACTTCGCTCAGGGCAGGCTTTTTACGGCTGCGCGGTTTCTTGGCGGGCGCGGCTTCGGCGACGGGCTCGGGCTCGGGCTCCGGCTCGGGCGGAGCCTCCTCAACCGGAGCTTCGGCCTCTACAGCCTTCTTCCGGCTGCGCGGCTTCTTGACCGGCGCCGCTTCGGGCTCGGGCTCAGGTGATGCCTCGGCCACCGGCGCTTCCACCGGAGCTTCCGCCTCGACTGCCTTCTTGCGGCTGCGCGGCTTCTTGACCGGCGCGGCTTCGGGCTCGGCCGGGACTTCGGCTTCGATCGCCTCGGCCTCGCTCACCGACTCGGTCCCGCTTTCGGCCCCAGCCTCGCGCTCACCGCCCTCGCGGCCACCGCGACGGCCGCCACGGCGGCCCCGGCGGCGGCGCTTGCGGCCGGCTTCGACGCGCGCGTCCGCGGCTTCCTGGGTCTCGCCCTCGCGGCGCTCTGCGGGTCCGCTATCCTCGCCCTCGTCGCCATCCTCACGGGCCTCGCCCTCGGAAGCTTCGCCCTCGGAGCCCGATTCGGACTGCGGCGCACCTTCGTCGTCGCGGCGGTTGCGGCGGCCACGGCGGCGGCGGCGGCGCTTGCCGCGGCCCCCATGCTCATCGGCGCCCTCATCGCCTTCGCCCCGCGGCTCGCGGTCGCGGCCACGGCGCGGACGCTCGTCCTCGGCGGCCTCTTCCTCCTCGATCTCCTCCTCGTCGATCTCGTCCTCGAGATCGTCCTCGGGCTCCTCGATGAGCTGGGTGATACGCGGGGCATGGACCGGCGGCGGGCCACCGGCCTCGACCGACATGCGCGCGCCCTCGAGCTCGCCATCGGGCGCGACCTCGACGCGGACGCCATAGCGCTCCTCGATCTCGGCCAGCTCGCCGCGCTTGCGGTTGAGCACGTAGAAGGCGGCTTCCTGGCTCGCGCGCAGCACGATCTGCGAGCCGCGGCCGCGCGCGGCCTCGTCCTCGATCAGGCGAAGCGCGGAGAGGCCGGCCGACGAAGCGGTGCGGACGAGGCCGGTGCCCTCGCAATGCGGGCACTGGCGCGTCGATGCCTCGAGCACGCCGGTGCGCAGCCGCTGGCGGCTCATCTCCATCAGGCCAAAGGCCGAGATGCGGCCGACCTGGATGCGGGCGCGGTCGTTCTTGAGCGCCTCCTTCATCGCCTTCTCGACCTTCCGGACATTGGACCCATGATCCATGTCGATAAAGTCGATGACGACGAGGCCGGCCATGTCGCGCAGGCGGAGCTGGCGGGCGATCTCGTGCGCAGCCTCGAGGTTGGTCGCGGTCGCGGTCTGCTCGATCGAGTGCTCGCGGGTCGAACGGCCCGAGTTGATGTCGATCGAGACGAGCGCCTCGGTCGGGTTGATCACCAGATAGCCGCCGCTCTTCAGCTGGACGACCGGGTGGTACATGGCGGCGAGCTGATCCTCGACATGCGCGCGCTGGAACAGCGGCACGGCGTCGGCATAATGCTTCACCTTCTTGGCGTGGCTGGGCATCAGGAGCTTCATGAAGTCCTTGGCCTGGCGATAGCCTTCCTCGCCCTCGACGATCACCTCGTCGATATCCTTGTTGTAGATATCGCGGATCGCGCGCTTCATCAGGTCGCTATCGGCATAGACGAGCGCCGGGGCGGACGAACTCAGCGTCTTCTCGCGAATCTCGTCCCACAGCCGCGCGAGATAGTCGAAGTCGCGCTTGATCTCGACCTTGGTGCGCTGGAGCCCCGCGGTGCGGACGATGCAGCCCATCGTCGGCGGCAGCTTGAGGTCCGACATGATCGTCTTGAGGCGCTTGCGGTCTGCGGCCGACGAGATCTTGCGCGAGATGCCGCCACCATGCGCAGTGTTGGGCATCAGCACGCAGTAACGGCCGGCGAGCGAGAGATAGGTGGTCAGCGCCGCGCCCTTGTTGCCGCGCTCTTCCTTGACGACCTGGACCAGCAGCACCTGGCGCCGGCGGATCACGTCCTGGATCTTGTAGCGGCGGCGCAGATTCATGCGCTTGTTGCGCAGCGCATCGGCGGGGCTCTCCCCGCGCCCGCCCTTGCGGCCCCGCCCGCGGCGGCGGCCATCGCCGCCCTCCGACTCGGACTCGGACTCGGCGCCTTCGTCGTCCGAATCGCCCTCGCCTTCATCGTCGTGGTCGTGGTCGTGCTCATGATCGTCTTCGTCGCCGGCGGGGCGCTCGAGCACCTCGACGTCGCCATCCTCATGATCGCCGTCCTCGTCGCCATCCTCTTCGGCGCGCAGCGCGGCCTCTTCGGCGGCGTGCTCGGCCTCCTCGCGAAGCAGCGCCTCGCGATCCTCCTTGGGGATCTGATAGTAATCGGGGTGGATTTCCGAGAAGGCGAGGAAGCCGTGCCGGTTGCCGCCATAATCGACGAACGCCGCCTGGAGCGACGGCTCGACGCGGGTAACCTTGGCTAGATAGATATTGCCCTTGAGCTGCTTGCGCTCGGCGGACTCGAAATCAAACTCCTCGATCCGGTTCCCTTTGACGACGGCCACCCGGGTTTCCTCCCGGTGGCGTGCGTCGATCAGCATACGCATGGTCATTTATATTTCTCCGGGCGCGCCTGCCGGCCCCCAAAAGGGCGAATGGCGGCGCGCGATGTGCGAGGCGGCTCACGCGTTGAGCCGCGCATGGTTCAAGAAATGCCTCTGCTGCCTGGGCACGCCCGGGCGCCATGCCCGGATGCTCCGCGCCCGTCGCGCGCATGGCCGGGGCCAAGCGGTTCGAACGGCGGGGAAATTGCCTCATGCAGCGTCAACCTGAAATACCGCGGGCGATGCCGCGATCGTCTCCGGCCTGAACGCCGGAACGCTTGGAGCCCTAGCACCGCGCGACACATGCGGCAACCGCAAGGCCCGCGCTGCGACAAATTGTTACGGCACCTGTACAATTACTGACAGGCCAATCCACGCCAAGTTCATGGCTGACGTGGCATTAACCGCATCGCTTCACCGCGACTTGAGAGCCTCGCTCTAAAGCCGGTCAGGTCAGGGCTTAACAGGCCGAGTAACAGTAACATGCATTTGAGCTGGACCCCCCACAGCTCGACGCGGCATATCGCGCGAGTGCTATTCTTCTTCGCCCTACTCGCCGGCTGGCTGACCGGCGTGCCGAGCTGGGCAGGCGTGGTGCAGGACGTGCGCGTTTCGGGCGACCGCGTCGTCATCCGCTTCAACGAGCCGGTGCGCCAGGCGAGCAGCTTCGTGCTGGCCGGCCCTTCACGCATCGCGGTCGACGTCGATGGCGCCACCCCCGGATCGGCGATCCGCGCGGGCGGCCCGGTGATGAACATCCGCCAGGGCGTCCGCGACGGCACCGGCGCGCGCATCGTCCTCGATCTCTCGCGCCCCGCGATCGTCAGCGAAGGCAGCTTCGCACGCGACGGCAAGACGCTGACGCTCCAGCTGCGCACCGTCGACGACAGCCGCTTCGCGCGCGCCGCCGCCGAGGGCAAACTGAGCTTCGTTCCGCCCTTTTCCTATTTCCAGGCCTCGTCGCGCCATGCCTATAGCGAGCGCATGGCGGTTCCCCCGCGCCCCGCGCCCGCCGCGCTCCCGCGAATCTATGGCAACGACCCGACGCGCCCGCTGGTGGTGATCGACGCCGGCCATGGCGGTCATGATCCCGGCGCGATCTCGCCCGACGGCCGGCTGCGCGAAAAGGACATCACCCTCCAGGTCGCGCTCGCGATCCGCGATTCGCTGCTCGCCTCGGGCCGCGTGCGCGTGGCGCTCACCCGCGATACCGACACCTTCCTGATCCTCCAGGAACGCTACGGCATCGCCCGGCGGCTCGGCGCCGATCTGTTCATCTCGGTCCATTGCGACAGCGCGGGCAACCCCACCGCCTCGGGCGCGACCATCTATACCCTCTCCGAAACCGCTTCGGACAAGGAGGCCGCCCGCCTGGCGGCACGCGAGAACAAGGCGGACATCCTCGCGGGCGTCGATCTGGGCAGCCAGAATCCGGACATCTCGTCGATCCTGATCGACCTGACCCAGCGCGAGACGATGAACACTTCGGCGAACTTCGCCCGGCTGCTCGGCCGCGAGGCGACGCCGCTGATCCCGATCAAGCCCAATTTCCACCGCTTCGCCTCGCTGATGGTGCTCAAGGCGCCCGACATGCCCTCGGTGCTGTTCGAGACCGGCTATATCTCGAACGTGTCGGACGCGAGCTTCCTCGCCTCGTCGAACGGCCAGGGCAAGGTCGCGGCGAGCGTCCGCCGCGCGGTCGAGATCCACTTCGCCACGCGCGGCGCAACGCGCGTGGCGGCGCGCTAAGGCCGTTCCCCGACCCAGAACCGGGGAATGGTCCCGGGCGATGGGAGGGAAACTCGAAAGGCCCGCGTCTTCTTCTCCATTCAAGCGGCGCGCGCTTTTCCGGCCCCCTTCCATCGCCCGGCTTTGAAATTCCAATCCTCCCCCGCCAGGGGGAGGTGGCGCCCGCAGGGCGTCGGAGGGGGCGGATACGAAGCGGGAGTGGCCGCTGCCCTCCCCCTCCGTCACGCTACGCGTGCCACCTCCCCCTGGCGGGGGAGGATTGAAACCCCCCGCTTCCCTCCCCGCCGAATCTTGCTAAACCCCGCTCGCAATGGCCGCGACCGAACCCTCCACCATCAAGATGCGCCTCACGCGCGAGATCGGCGGCCTTCGCGGCTGGTTCGAGCGCGTGCGCCATCGCTGGTGGTTCCGCATCGTCGCGGGGCTCGCCTTCTTCATCGGCCTTCTCTGGTTCCTGATCTGGCTGTTCGTCGCGCGCAACCTGCCCTCGGTCGAGACGCTGAGAACCTATGAGCCGCCGCTGCCCACCTATGTCCGCTCGGTCGACGGGTCGCCGATCCACAGCTATGCCCGCGAGCGCCGCGTCCAGCTGAGCTATGCCGAATATCCCGACCTGCTGGTCAAGGCCTATCTCGCCGCCGAGGATGCCAGCTTCTTCGAGCATCACGGGCTCGATTATCCCGGCCTGATCCGCGCCGCGCTGCAGGGCCTGGTCAGCGGCGACACCCCGCGCGGCACCTCGACCATCACCCAGCAGGTCGCCAAGAACCTGCTCGTCGGCAACGAGGCAAGCTATACCCGCAAGCTGCGCGAGGCGATCCTCGCCTATCGCATCGAGGATACGCTCACCAAGCAGCAGATCCTCGAGCTCTATCTCAATTCGATCGAGCTCGGCCGCAACGCGGGCGGCGTCGATGCCGCGTCCCATGCCTATTTCGGCAAGGATCTGAAGGAGCTGAGCATCGCGCAGATGGCCTATCTCGCCATCCTGCCCAAGGGCCCGGCCAATTACGATCCCGACCGCAACACCCAGCGCGCGCTCGATCGCCGCAACTGGGTGCTGGGGCAGATGCTCGCCAAGGGCTTCATCAACCAGCAGCAGCATGACGGCGCCGTCGCCGAGCCGCTCGGCACCGTGCCGCGCCAGACGCCGAAGTTCGAGCGCGTCGGCGGCTATTTCGTCGAGGAGGTCCGCCGCTGGCTGATCGAAAAGTTCGGCGAGAACGACCAAGCCGGCCCCTATAGCGTCTATTCGGGCGGGCTGTGGGTGCGCACCTCGCTCGATCCCAAGCTCCAGGCCTATGCGCAAAAGGCGCTGCGCGACGGCCTGCTGCGCTACGAGCGCGGGCGCGGCTGGTCGGGCGCGCTCGGCCATGTCGAGATCAAGGGGAGCGCGTGGCAGCAGGCGCTGCTCAACACCAATATCGGCCTCGACTATGAGGACTGGCGCGCCGCGATCGTGATCGCGCGCAGTGGCCAGTCGTGGCAGATCGGCTTCGAGGACGGTCGCACCTCGGCCCTTCCGCAATATGCCGCGTCGATGCCGGTGCGCGGCGGCGGCAACACCGCGTTCAACGCGATCCAGGTGGGCGACATCATCGCGGTCGCCCCCGAAGGCGGCGTGTTCGCGCTGCGCAGCGTCCCCAAGGTATCGGGCGGGATGGTGGTCGAGGATCCGCGCACCGGGCGCATCCTCGCGATGCAGGGCGGGTTCGATTCGCGCATCCAAAGCTTCAACCGCGCCACCCAGGCGCAGCGTCAGCCGGGATCGACGATCAAGCCGATCGTCTATGCGGCAGCCATGGAGCAGGGGCTCACCCCCGCCTCGATCATCGTCGACGGGCCCTTCTGCGTCTATCAAGGCGCCGCGCTCGGCAAGAAATGCTTCCGCAATTTCGGCAACTCGGCGGGCGCGGGCCCCAAGACGCTGCGCTGGGGCATCGAGCAATCGCGCAACCTGATGACCGTCCAGGCCGCCAACGAAGTCGGCATGGAGAATGTCGTCGATCTGATCCAGCGCGTCGGCGTCTCGAAGCAGAAATTCCCGCCCTATCTGAGCTATGCGCTGGGCGCGGGCGAGACCACGGTGATGCGGATGGTCAACGCCTATTCGATCCTGGTGAATCAGGGCCGGGGGCTCAATCCCACGCTGGTCGATTTCGTCCAGAACCGCCGCGGCGAGGTGATCTGGCCCGAGAATTGGCGCCCGTGCGACGGCTGCAACATGCCCGATTGGGACGGCAAGCCGATGCCGCGCCCGGCGATCAAGGGCAAGCAGGTGGTCGAGGCGATGAGCGCCTATCAGATCGTCCATATCACCGAGGGCGTGATCCAGCGCGGCACCGCGACGATCCTGCGCGACCTGAACCGCCCCCTCATGGGCAAGACCGGCACCACCTCGGGCCCGACCGATGTGTGGTTCGTCGGCGGCAGCCCCCAGATGATCGCGGGCCTCTATATCGGCTATGATACGCCCACCAATCTGGGCGGCTATGCCCAAGGCGGATCGATCGCCGCGCCGATCTTCAAGCAGTTCGCCATCCCCGCCTTCGAGGGGATGGAGAAGCTCCCCTTCGTCGCTCCCGCGGGCATCCGCATGGTCCGCATCGACCGCGTCACCGGCAAGCGCGTCACCGGCGGCTGGCCGTCGAACGATCCCAAGTCGGCGATCATCTGGGAGGCGTTCAAGCCCCAGACCGACCTGCGCCGCAACCGCAAGGAAGACGAGGAAGAGGTCCCCAAGCAGGAAGAGCGCAAGGTCGAGCACCGCCAGGAATCGGGCGACCAGGAATTCCAGGAGCGCGAGGGCGGGATTTACTAGTTTCTCTGTGCGTCATCCCGGCGAAGGCCGGGATCCAGAGTCACAAAGGACATCGCTCGTGACTCTGGGTCCCGGCCTTCGCCGGGATGACGGGTTTGGGACAGTCTGCCGCTCTTCCTAACCGCCCATGCTGCTGTTAGTGCGGCGCAACTTTACGGGCCTTCGATGTGCCCGCCGACCGTATCTGGAGTGAACAACATGCGCGCCGAAGCGCAGGCCAATGTCGACAGGATCAACGAAGCGCTCGCGCTGCTGCGCCGCTTCCTCGATTGGGACCGCGCGCTGCGCCGGCTCGACGAGCTCAATGCGCGCGTCGAGGATCCGACCCTGTGGAACGACGCCAAGGCCGCGCAGGAGGTGATGCGCGAGCGCCGCCGGCTCGACGCGGCGATCGGCGCCACCCGCGCGATCGAGCAGGAAATGGCCGATACGGTCGAGCTGATCGAACTCGCCGAGGCCGAGGGCGACGAGGAAATGGCGGCCGAGGGCACCACCGCGCTCGCGCTGCTGGCCAAGCGCGCCGCCGAGGACAAGGTGCAGGCTTTGCTCTCGGGCGAGGCCGACGCCAACGACACCTATATCGAGATCAACGCGGGCGCGGGCGGCACCGAGAGCCAGGACTGGGCCGGGATGCTCCAGCGCGCCTATACGCGCTGGGCCGAGCGGCACGGCTACAAGGTCGAGCTGATCGATTTCCACGCGGGCGAGCAGGCCGGGATCAAGTCCGCGACGTTGCTGGTCAAGGGCGAGAACGCCTATGGCTATGCCAAGACCGAGAGCGGCGTGCACCGCCTCGTCCGCATCTCGCCCTATGACAGCGCCGCGCGCCGCCACACCAGCTTCTCGTCGGTGTGGGTCTATCCGGTGATCGACGACGATATCGACATCGACATCAATCCCGCCGACCTCAAGATCGATACCTATCGCGCCTCGGGCGCGGGCGGGCAGCACGTCAACACCACCGATTCGGCGGTGCGCATCACCCATGTGCCCTCGGGAATCATCGTCGCCAGCCAGAACGACCGTTCGCAGCACAAGAACCGCGCGACCGCGATGGGGATGCTCAAGGCGCGGCTCTACGAAGCCGAGCTGCGCAAGCGCGAGGAGGCCGCGAACACCGATTACCAGGCCAAGACCGAGATCGGCTGGGGCCACCAGATCCGCTCCTATGTCCTCCAGCCCTACCAGCTGGTGAAGGACCTGCGCACCGGAGTCACTTCCACTTCGCCCTCGGACGTGCTCGATGGCGATCTCGATGCCTTCATGGCCGCCGCGCTCTCGCAGCGCGTGACCGGCGAGAAGGTCGAAGTGGAGGATGTCGATTGATCCGGGGGAGCGTGCCGATGCTGACCTGTCTAGCCGCGCTGATGCTGCTTGCTGGCTGCGATGGCAGTCCCACGCCCTTCCGCAAATCGGCCACGCAGAATTACGGCTTCCCCGCCGCCGACCGCCCCGTCGCCACGATCGTCTCGGCGCGCTGGTCGAACGAGGAATCGCGCGACCGGCTCAACGAAGCCGAGCGCGTCATGGACCTGGCCGGCATCAGGAGCGGCATGACCGTCGCCGATATCGGCGCGGGCGAGGGCTATTACACGATCCGCCTGTCCAACCGCGTGGGCAAGGACGGCCGCGTGCTGGCCGAGGATATCGTCCCCAAGACCCGCGACGAGCTGGCGACCCGCGTCAGCCGCGAGCGGCTCGACAATGTCAGCGTCCGCCTCGGCCTCCCCGCCGATCCGCGCCTCCCCGAGGCGAGCTTCGACCGCGTGCTGATGGTCCATATGTATCACGAGATCGAGAGCCCCTACGAGTTCCTCTGGCGGCTGCGCCCCTCGCTCAAGCCCGACGGCCAGGTGATCGTGGTCGATGCCGACCGCCCGACCCAGAACCACGGCACCCCGCCCGATCTGCTCAAATGCGAATTCGCCGCGGTCGGCTACACGCTCGTCTCGATCCAGCAGATGCCGAGCGCGGGCGGCTATATCGCAATCTTCAAGGCCGAAGGCGAACGCCCCGAGCCGCAGAACATCAAGCCGTGCAGGAGCGCCGGGGCGGCCGGCGAGCCCAAGGGCAGCTAGAGCAGCCCCAGCGACCGGAAACTCGTCGCCCCGCCGCGCGCGACGATCAAATGGTCGAGCAGCCTGACCCCCAGCGGCTCCAGCGCCCGCACGATCCGCCGCGTCGCGTCGCGGTCGGCGCGGCTCGGGGTCGGGTCGCCGCTCGGATGGTTGTGCGCCATCACCACCCCCGCTGCGTCCCAGGCCAGCGCATCGATCGCCACCTCGCGCACCGGCACCTCATGCGTATCGTGCGCAAGCGAGCGCGACTGGCGCATCCCCAGCACGCGCCGTTCGGCGTCGAGATAGACGAAGACGACCACCTCCACCGCCTCCTTGGCCAGCGGGGCGAACAGCCGCTCCGCCGCCTCGGCATCGGCGAGCCGCTCCGGCAGCGGGATCGGCGCGAGCAGCGTCATGACGGCCCTGCTGCCACCCCGCCGCCCCGCCTCGAAGCGCTACAAGCTCCGATCCCGAGGCGCTTTCATCCACAACGGAGATAGTGTGCCCGCTTGGCGCGAGGCACCCGCGCCGCTACTTTCCCCGCATGCGTCAATATCTCGACCTGATGGAACGCGCGCTCACTAGCGGCGCCGAGGCGATGGACCGCACCGGCACCGGCACGCTCAGCGTGTTCGGCCACCAGATGCGCTTCGATCTGGGCAAGGGGTTCCCGCTGCTCACCACCAAGAAGCTCTTCACCCGCGCGATCATCGTCGAATTGCTCTGGTTCCTGCGCGGCGACACCAATGTGCGCTGGCTGCAGGAGCGCAAATGCTCGATCTGGGATGAATGGGCTGATGAGAATGGCGATCTCGGCCCCGTCTACGGCAAGCAATGGCGCGACTGGGAGGCTGCGGACGGCCGCCATATCGACCAGATCGCCGAGCTGATCGAGACGATCAAAACCAACCCCGGCTCGCGCCGGATGATCGTCTCCGCCTGGAATCCCGGCGACCTCCACGCCATGGCGCTGGCGCCCTGCCACTGCCTGTTCCAGACCCATGTCGCGAACGGCCGCCTGTCGCTCCAGCTCTACCAGCGCTCGGCCGACATCTTCCTCGGCGTGCCCTTCAACATCGCCAGCTATGCGCTGCTGACGATGCTCCTCGCCCAGCAGACCGGGCTCGAACCCGGCGACTTCATCTGGACCGGCGGCGACTGCCACCTCTATTCGAATCATCTCGAACAGGCGCGCGAGCAGCTGAGCCGCGAGCCGGGACCGCTGCCGAGGCTGGAGATCCTGCGCAAGCCGCCGGGCATCGACGCGTACGAGTATGAGGATTTCGCGCTCCATGGCTATGAGGCGCAGGCGCATATCAAGGCACCCGTTGCTGTTTGAGGCCGCCAAATTCCTCCCCGGAACAGGGAGGGGGACCGCCAGCGAAGCTGGTGGTGGAGGGGCCGCCGCGCAGACGGCGGTGTCCCTCGCGGAAAGCGACTCCCGCGCCTGCGGCGCGGCCCCTCCACCGTGCTTCGCATGGTCCCCCTCCCCGTTCCGGGGAGGAATTGCGTGATCACCTTCCACCTCGCCCGCGCCGCCAACGGCGTCATCGGCCGGGACGGCGCGCTGCCCTGGCGCCTGCCCGCCGACCTCAAGCGCTTCAAGGCGCAGACGATGGGCAAGCCGATGATCATGGGCCGCAAGACCTTCGAAAGCTTGCCCGTTCCGCTCCCCGGCCGCCGCCATATCGTGCTGACGCGCGACCGCGGCTGGCAGGCCGAGGGCGCCGAGGTGGCGCATACGCCCCAGGAAGCGCTGGCGCTCGCGGGAGAGGGCGAGGTCGCGGTGATCGGCGGCGCAGAGATCTTTGCGATCTTCCTGCCCCAGGCCGACGCGATCGAGCTGACCGAGGTCCATGGCGACATCGAAGGCGACGCCACCGTCCCGCCCTTTGGACTTGAATGGCGCGAGACGGCGCGCGAGGATTTCCCGAGCGAAGCGGGGCGCCCAGCCTACAGCTTCGTCAGGCTGGAGCGGGTGCGATGATCAAGAAGATCCTGTGGGGGCTGCTGATCCTCCTGATTATCGGCGCGATCGGTTTCTTCGGCTTCGCGCCGGGTATCGTCGAATCGGACATGAACAAGGTCGTCGCGACCAATCTCCCCCAGGTCACGCCCGAGACCGCGAAGCTCCACGCCGGCCTCCAGATCGCCGACATGCATGGCGACACGCTGATGTGGAGCCGCAACCTCGACAAGCGCGCGACCCGCGGCCAGATCGACCTCCCGCGCCTGATCGAGGGCAATGTCGCGCTCCAGGTCTTCTCCTCGGTCACCAAGACTCCCAAGGGCCAGAATTACGCGTCGAACAGCGACAAGACCGACAATATCACCCTCCTCACCATCGCCCAGCTCCAGCCGCCGCGCACCTGGACGTCGCTGCTCCAGCGCTCGCTCTGGCACGCGCAGAAGCTCGACGCCGCGGCGGCGGCCTCGAACGGACAGCTCCGCGTGATCCGCACCCCCGCCGATCTCGACCGGCTCCTCGCCGACCGCGGGGCGGGCCGGAAGGTCGTGGGCGGCATGCTCTCGATCGAGGGGCTGCAGGACATGGAGGGCCGGCTCGCCAATATCGATGTGCTCTATCATGCCGGCTTCCGCATGGCGGGCCTCGCCCATTTCTTCGACAATGAGCTGGCCGGATCGATGCACGGCGAGAAGAAGGGCGGGCTGACCCCGCTCGGCTTCCAGACGGTCGCGCGGATGGAGCAGCTCGGCATGATCGTCGACATCGCCCATTCGAGCCACGCCTCGGTCGCCGACATATTGCGCGTCGCGACCCGGCCGGTGGTCTCCAGCCATGGCGGCGTGCAGGCCGTCTGCAAGGAGAACCGCAATCTCACCGACGACGAGATCCGCGGCGTCGCGAAGACCGGCGGGGTGATCGGCATCGGCTATTGGGACGCCGCGATCTGCTCGACCGCGCCCAGCGAGATCGCCCGGACGATCGCCTATGTCCGCGATCTGGTGGGGATCGATCATGTCGGGCTCGGCTCGGATTTCGACGGCGCGGTGACCACCGGCTTCGACATCTCGCAGATTTCGGTGATCACCCAGGCCTTGGTCGACCGCGGCTTCACCCCCGAAGATATCCGCAAGGTGATGGGCGGCAACGTCCTGCGCGTGATCCGGGCGGGGTTGGTGCCGAGGGCGTAAAAACTCGTTCTCCCATCGGGAGAAGGAAGGGGCCCGCTGCCGAAGGCAGTGGGAAGGATGAGGGTGACCGCCTCAGCCATTCACCCTCACCCTCCCCACCGCTTCGCGGCGGGTCCCCTCCCTCTCCCAAAGGGAGAGGGCTTTTCGGGTCCGTCCCTCCCCCCTATAGGCCCCCGCATGGAGCGGCTTGACGGAGCCGCGGCGGTTCCAGCGCATCTGCGTGGGGGCATTGTCGCGCTGGGGAATTTCGACGGGTTTCACCTCGGGCATCAGGCCGTGGTCGGCCGCGCGGTCGAGCGTGCCCGCGCCGAAGGCCGCCCCGCGATCGTCGGCACCTTCGATCCCCATCCCCAGCGTTACTTCCGCCCCGATTCGGAGTGGTTCCGGTTGACCAGCATGGACCAGCGCCAGCGCCTCGTCGCCGAAGCGGGCGCCGACGCGATGCTGATCTTCCCGTTCGACGCCGCGCTGGCCGCGCTCTCGGCCCGCCAGTTCGCGCAGGAGCGGCTCGTCGATCTGATCGGCGCGGGCGGGGTCGTCACCGGCGGCGACTTCACCTTCGGCAAGGGCCGCGAGGGGGACGTGGCGAGGCTCGCAAGCCTCGGCGACGAACTCGGCTATTCGGCGGACACCGTCGCCCCCGTCACGCTCGACGGCGAGACCGTCTCATCGAGCCGCATCCGTGAGCATCTGCGCGAAGGCCGCCCGCGCGACGCGGCGCGGCTGCTCACCCGCCCCTGGGCGATCGAAGGCCAGGTGATCCGCGGCGACCAGGTCGGCCGCACGCTCGGCTATCCCACCGCAAATATGAGCCTCGCCAATTATCTGCGCCCCGCCTACGGCATCTATGCCGTGCGCGGGCGACTCCCCGACGGGCGAACCCGGAACGGCGTCGCCAATCTCGGCATCCGCCCCAGCTTCGATCCGCCGCAGGAATTGCTCGAACCTTATTTCTTCGATTTCGACGGCGATCTGTACGGCGAGACGATCGAGGTTTCGCTGATCGACTATCTTCGTCCCGAGGCGAAATTCGACAATCTGGACGCGCTCAAGGTGCAGATGGACGAGGATGCGGCCAGGGCGCGCGCGATCCTAGGAGCGTAGCCCGCCCAGCTCGCGCTCCTGCTGGAAGCGGATATAGCGCAGCCGCACCCGGTGCCATTTGCTGACATCGTCCCAGCGCCCCTCTTGCGTCGCAGCCATGATGTGCGCGTCGATATCCTCGATGCCTACGCCGTCGGGCGCTTCCAGATGCCGCCGCGCCAGCCCCGCAATCTCCTCGCACATCTCCGCCGCCCGCCGTTGTTGCTCGTCCATGAAGATGCGCTACTCCTGACATCAATGTCAGTTCCGGGGATTCGTGGTTAAGCAACAAGCGCTTTGAATGTTGCGGCGCACCCGCTAATCGGCCCATTCCCATGACCGACGCCCCAGATTTCCGCGACACCGTCTTCCTGCCGAAGACCGAATTCCCGATGAAAGCCGGCCTTGCCCAAAAGGAACCGGCGATCCTCGAGCGCTGGGCGCGAATTGGCCTCTACCACAAGCTGCGCGAGGCCCGTGCCGGCCGCGAACGCTTCATCCTCCATGACGGCCCTCCCTATGCGAATGGCGACATTCACATGGGCCATGCGATGAACAAGATCCTCAAGGACATCGTCGTCCGCTCGCAAAGCCTGATGGGCAAGGACGCGCCCTATATCCCGGGCTGGGACTGCCACGGCCTGCCGATCGAATGGCAGATCGAGAAGCAGTACAAGGACAAGAAGCTCAACAAGGACGAAGTCCCGGCCGCGGAGTTCCGCGCCGAATGCCGTGCCTATGCCGCCAAATGGGTCGATGTGCAGCGCGAGCAGTTCAAGCGGCTGGGCGTGATGGGCGATTGGGACGATCCCTATCTGACGATGGATTTCGACAGCGAGGCGACCATCGCCGGCGAGCTGCTGAAGTTCGCCGAGAGCGGCCAGCTCTATCGCGGCGCCAAGCCGGTGATGTGGTCGCCCGTGGAGAAGACCGCGCTGGCCGAGGCCGAGGTTGAGTATGAGGACATCGTCTCGACGCAGATCGATGTGGCGTTCGAGATCGTCGAGGCGCCGAACGCGCCCGAACTGGTCGGCGCGCATGCGGTGATCTGGACGACCACGCCGTGGACGATCCCGGTCAACCAGGCTTTGGCTTATGGGCCTGACGTGGATTACGTCTCGGCGTTCGTCGTGTTCGATGTGGAAGAAGGCAGTGCCTCCCCGCAGTATGGCTTTCCAATCGTCGTTGCTGAGCAACTGCTCGATTCCGTCATCGCAAGGCTGCGGAGATCAGGGGAGGTCGATGGCGCAAAAGTGACTGGCGTTCAGGTCGACATCGTCGGAAGATATAAGGGCACTCAACTCGCGGGCGCTCTCGCAAGACACCCGATGGCGGTATGTGGTGACTTCTTCGCCAAGCCCCGCCCCTTCCTCCCCGGCGATTTCGTCACCACCGACGCGGGCACCGGCCTCGTCCATATGGCGCCCGATCATGGCGAGGACGATTTCCTGCTGTGCAAGGCGCACGGGATCGATCCCGTCTTCGCGGTCGATGATGCCGGTTTCTACCGCGCCGACTGGGAATGGCTCCCCGGCCAGGGAAGCGTCATCAACAAGAAGCTCAATGCCGCCGAAGGCCCGATCTGCTCGGACCTGCGCGAGGCCGGGGCATTGCTCGCCGCGAGCGACGATTTCCCGCACAGCTATCCGCATAGCTGGCGCTCCAAGGCGAAGATCATCTTCCGCTGCACCCCGCAATGGTTCATTCCGATGGACCGCCCCCAAGCGGGCAATGCGCCGCTCCCGGTGGTCGAAACCGCCGAGGGCGAAGACACGCCCGGCCACGCCCAGGGCAACGGCCCGACGCTCCGCGAACTCGCGCTCGATGCGATCGGGCGCACCCGCTGGGTCCCCGAAAAGGGCCAGAACCGCATCAGCGCGATGGTCGAGGGGCGCCCCGACTGGGTGATCAGCCGCCAGCGCGCCTGGGGCGTGCCGATCCCGATCTATGTCCACCGCAAATCGGGCGAGTATCTGCGCGACACGCAAGTCAACGCGCGCATCCTCGACGCCTTCCGCGCCGGGGGCGCCGACGCCTGGTTCGCAGCCGATCACCAGGCCTTGCTCGGCGCGGACTACAAGCTCGAAGACTATGAGGTCGTCACCGACATTCTCGACGTCTGGTTCGATTCGGGCAGCACCCATGTCTTCACCATCGAGAAGCGCTTCGGCGAGGGCGTCCGCGCCGATCTCTATCTCGAAGGGTCGGACCAGCATCGCGGCTGGTTCCAGTCGTCCTTGCTCGAATCGTGCGGCACCCGCGGCCGCGCGCCCTATGACGCCGTGCTCACCCACGGCTTCGCGCTCGACGGGCAGGGCAAGAAAATGTCCAAGAGCCTCGGCAATGTCGTCGATCCGCTCAAGGAAATCGCCACCGGCGGCGCCGATATCCTGCGTCTCTGGGTCGCGCAGACCGATTATTTCGAGGATGTCCGCATCGGCAAGGAAGTGCTGGGCGGCGTGGGCGACGCCTATCGCAAGCTGCGCAACAGCTTCCGCTACCTGCTCGGCGCGCTCGACGGGTTCGAGGATGCCGAGAAGCTGCCGGTCGCCGGGATGCCCGAGCTGGAACGCTATATCCTCCACAAGCTCGCCAGCCTCGACGCCGAGCTGAAATCGGCCGCGAACGCCTTCGAGTTCAACCGCTACGCCCGCGCGCTCACCGATTTCGCGAACGAGGACCTCTCGGCCTTCTTCTTCGATATCCGCAAGGACTGCCTCTATTGCGAGGCGGCGGACGCGCCGAAGCGCCGCGCCTATCGGACCGTGCTCGACATCCTGTTCCACGCGCTGGTCCGCTACGCCGCGCCGATCATCGCCTTCACGGCGGAAGAAGTGTGGCAGTCGCGATTCCCGAGCGAGGACGGATCGGTCCATTTCCTCGAATGGCCCGAACTGCCCATGCTCAAGGACGACCTGACCGCCGACTGGGCCCAGGTCCGCGCGCTTCGCCAGGCCGTGACCGAGGCGATCGAGCCCTATCGCCGCGAAAAGAAGATCCGCTCGAGTCTTGAAGCCGAAATCCAAGTGCCCGACCTCGACTCAATACTGCGAGGAACACGCGAGATCGACACCGCTCTGCTGGCTGAATTGTTCATCGTATCGAGTGTCACTTTTGAACGGGGTTTGGAGGCCGTCACCGTGACGCCCACCCATCGCCTTAAATGCGGCCGCTGCTGGCGGCATCTTCCCGAAGTTGCGCAGGACGGCGCTCTGTGCGACCGCTGCGACGGGGTGGTGAATCGATGAACGTGACTCGTGCGATCGGGCTGTTGGTGGCGGTGCTGGTGTTCCTGATCGATCAGGGCACAAAATATGCCGTCACAGGGCCGCTGGGCGTCTCCTATGACGGCGCCTATCTCACCGTCACCAGCTTCTTCGACATCCGCTATGTCGAGAATATCGGCGTGTCGCTCGGGCTGATGCGCGCGAACAGCGAGGCGATGCGCTGGGGGCTGGTCGCGCTCACCGGCGCGATCGCCGCGGGCGTGGTCTGGTGGATGCTGCGCGAACGCAAGCTGTGGGACATCGCCGCGCTCGGCATGGTGCTCGGCGGCGCGCTCGGAAATATCGTCGATCGCAGCCGTCTGGGCTTCGTGGTCGACTTTGCCGATTTGCACTTTGGCCAATGGCGCCCTTTTTTGGTCTTCAATGTAGCCGATGCCGCGATTACCATCGGCGTGCTGGTCCTGTTGGCCCGCGCGCTATTGCTCCGGGAGAAAGCCCCGGTGGCCCAGGATCCTGTGGAGAATATCAATGCGTAAGGTTATCATGATCGTCGCCGGGCTGGGCGTCGCCGCCTCGCTCTCGGCCTGCGCCAAGAACGGCATGGACCGCATGCGGCCCGACGAATTCGCCGTGGTCCGCGCCCAGCCTTTGGTGATCCCGCCCGATTACGCGCTGGTCCCGCCCCAGCCCGGCGCCGCGCGCCCGCAGGACGGCACCGCGCAGAACCAGGCGCTCGAGGCGATGTTCGGCGGCACCGCGATCCGCAGCGCGAGCGAGAATTCGACGCTCGACGCCGCCGGCCGCACCGGCGCCGATCAGGGCGCGCGCTCGACCGCGGGCAGCCCGACCACCAATGTCGTCGACAAGGGCCAGACCACCCGCGACATCGTCGCCGCCCCCGAAGGCGACGGCAAGGACGCGCGCGCCTCGACGCCGCAGTAATTGATCACATCCAGCCGTCATCCCGGCGAAAGCCGGGACCCGGAGCCACACGCGCCTTCGTTCGCGACTCCAGGGTCCCGGCTTTCGCCGGGATGACGCTGTCGGGCTGAGTTCGCCCAATGCTGGCGATCCTCCTCCGCAGGCTCGCGACCGCGCTTCCCACGCTCCTTGCCGTCATCCTGCTGAGCTTCGTGCTGATGCGCACGGCCCCCGGCAGCCCGTTCGACAGCGAGCGCCCGCTCGATGCCGCCACCCGCGCGGCGATGGACAGGACGTACGGGCTCGATCAGCCGCTGATCGTCCAGCTGGGCCGCTATCTCGGCAACGTCCTGCAAGGGGATTTCGGGCCGTCATTGGTCTATAAGGATTTCACCGTCTCGGGCCTGATCGCGCAGGGGCTGCCGGTGTCGCTCACGCTCGGCGGCCTTGCGCTGATCCTCGCGGCGGCGCTGGGAATCGCGGGCGGGATCCTCGGTGCGCTCCGGCCCGGCGGCTGGCTCGACCGCTGGATCGGCTTCAAATCGGCGGTCGCGGTGGCGCTGCCGAGTTTCGTCACCGGCCCGCTGCTGGTGCTCGTCTTCGGCCTGTGGCTGTCCTGGCTCCCCGTCTCGGGCCTCGACAGCGCCGCCGCCTGGATCCTCCCCGTCCTCGCGCTTGCGACCCCGACGGCCGGCGCGGTCGCCAAGCTCACCCGCACCGGCCTGGCCGAAGCGATGGTGCAGGACCATGTCCGCACCGCCCGCGCGCGGGGCCTCTCCCCGCTCACCGTGCTGGTCCGCCACGCGCTCCCGCCCGCGCTGATTCCCGTCGTCTCGTATCTCGGCCCGGCGGCGGCGGGGCTGCTGACGGGCGCGGTGGTGATCGAGACGGTGTTCGGCCTGCCCGGGCTCGGCCGCTATTTCGTGCAAGGCGCGCTCAACCGCGACTATCCGCTCGTGCTCGGCGTGGTGATTCTCTACGCGGGGCTGATCCTGCTCTTCAACCTGATCGCCGACCTGCTTTACGGCCTGCTCGATCCAAGAGCGCGCGGATGAAAGTCGCAGGCGCACTCTTGGTGGCGATCGTCGTCGCCGCGCTGCTGCTCCCGCCGCTGCTGCCCTGGGGCTATGCCGCGATCGACTGGAACGCGGTCCGCGCGCCGGCCTTCAGCCCCGGCCATCTGCTCGGCACCGACAGCGTCGGTCGCGACCTGCTCGCGCGCACGCTCGCCGGCACGCGCGTCACCCTCGCCGTCGCCACCGCCGCCGCGCTCGTCGCGCTGGTGATCGGCACCGCCTGGGGCGCGACCGCCGGATGGTTCGGCGGGCGGATCGACGAGGCCATGATGCGCGTGGTCGACGCGCTCTACGCGCTCCCCTTCATGTTCGTCGTCATCGTGCTGATGGTGGTGTTCGGCCGCTCGGTGCTGCTCGTCTTTCTCGGCATCGGCGCGGTCGAGTGGCTGACCATGGCGCGGGTGGTGCGCGGGCAGGTGCTCGCCTTGCGCAACCGCCCCTTCATCCTCGCCAGCGAGGCTGCGGGAGCACCCGCGCGCGCGATTCTCACCGGCCATATCCTCCCCAATATCGCCTCGGTCGCGATCGCCTATCTGATGCTCACCGTGCCCCAGGTGGTGATGGTCGAAAGCTTCCTCTCCTTCCTGGGGCTGGGCGTGCAGGAACCGCTCACCTCGCTCGGCATCCTCGTCCATGATGGTGCCGACGATATGGACATCGCCCCGCTCACCCTGATCGTCCCGGGCTTCGTCCTCGTCGCGACCGTGGTCTGCCTCAACCGGCTCGGCGAGGGGCTGCGCGCCCGGATGGCGCGATGAGCGTCTATGCGGTCGAGGGACTGAGCCTGTCGCTGAACGGTGCGCAGTTGCTCGAGGGGGTCAGCTTCGCGATCGACAAGGGCGGCTGCACCGCTTTGGTCGGCGCCTCGGGCTCGGGCAAGACGATGAGCTGCTTCGCCCCGTTCGGCCTCGCCCCGGGCACGCCCACCGGCTCGGCGCGACTCGAAGGCGCCGAAATGATCGGCCTCGCCGAACCGGCGCTCCGCCCGATCCGTGCCCGCGCGGGTTTCGTCTTCCAGCAGCCGCTGACCGCGCTCACCCCGCACCTGACCATCGGCAGCCAGCTCGCCGAAGCGGCGGGTACGCGCGACCGCAGCGCCCTCGCCGCGATGCTCGACCGTTGCGGGCTCCCTGAGGCCAAGCTCGACCAATATCCTCATCGCCTTTCCGGCGGCGAACGCCAGCGTGCGCTGATCGCTTGTGCCACCGCGCACGACCCCGCGCTGCTCGTCGCCGACGAACCCACCAGCGCGCTCGACGCGGGCCTGCGCCACGCGATCCTCGATCTGCTCGACCGCTTCCGCGAACGCGGCATGGGTCTGTTGCTGGTCAGCCATGACCTGCCCCTGGTCGCGAAGCACGCCGATCGCGTGGTGGTGCTCGATGGCGGCAAGGTGATCGAGGATGGCCGCGCCGCCGATGTGCTCGAACGCCCGCAGCACGCCACCACCCGGGCGCTGATCGCCGCCAGTCCCCGCCTCGATTCGCCCGCGCCCCTACTTCCCGAACCCGGCGCGCCCTTGCTTTCCGCCAGCGGAATCAATGTCCGCTTCGGCAAGCTCGCCGCGGTCTCCGGTGCGTCGTTCGACCTCCGCGAAGGCGAGGCGCTCGCTTTGGTCGGCCGCTCGGGATCGGGCAAGTCCAGCCTCGCCCGCGCCGTCGCCCGGCTCGGCCCTTGCGATTCGGGCACGGTGACGTGGCGAGGCGACCCGCTCCCGCCCCGCTCCCGCATGCGCGCCGAGCATCGCCGCTGCCTCCAGCCGGTCTTCCAGGACCCCGCCGCCAGCCTCGATCCGCACTGGACCGTGCAGCAGAGCGTCGAGGAACCGCTCCGCCACCTCTTCCCTGATCTCGCCTCCGAAGCCCGGGCCGAGCGCGCCGCCGCGGCGCTCGACGAGGTCGAACTGGGCAGCGCCTATGCCAAGCGCCGCCCCGCCACCCTCTCCGGCGGCCAGGCCCAGCGCGTCGCGATCGCCCGCGCGCTCGTCGCCGATCCCGAGCTGATCCTGCTCGACGAAGCGACTTCGGCGCTCGACGTGCTCGTCGCCGGCCGCATCCTCGATCTGCTTGGCAAACTCCAGGCGAGCCGCCGCCTCGCCATCCTCGCAATCACTCACGATCTCGCGGTCGCGCGCGCGCTATGCCACCGGACAGCGGTGATGGACGCGGGCCGAATCGTCGAGACCGGCGATACCGCGGCGACCATCGCCGCCCCGCAAAGCCAGGCGCTCCGCGACCTGGTGAGCGCATCCTAGTCATTTCAGCTTCGCTGAAACAGGCGGCACCAGCCCGCTCATCGCCGTGAAGCGATCAAAAAAAGGGGGCCGCCGAAGCAGCCCCCTCCTTTTTCCGCTGGCGTCAGCTCAGAAGCTGAGCGTCACATAGGCGAAGTAGCCGGGATTGGCGCCGATCACCTTGCTGTACTTGGGGATGCCGAAGGTGGTGCCGTTGGGCACGTCGGTATCGACATATTGGATGCCGAGCTTGGCGAAGCCGTGCGACACTTCGGCGCCCAGCGACCAATCCCAATATTTCTCGTTCGGCGCGAAAAAGGCGAGCTGGCCGTCGGTGTGACCGAGATGGCCGAGCACGCTGATCGGGGTCTTCGGGACCGCGACGGTCACGTCGCCGCGCAGATAGAGGCTGTCATTGCCGACCAGGCCGTCCTGCCCACTCCACGCATAGTTGGCGCCGACCTTGGTGGTCACCGGCCCGATCGTGTAGCTGAGCGAGGCATAGGGCTCGAAGAAATCGGTATCGAGGCCCGAGACCTTGTCGACCGGATAGAGATAGTAGAGCAGGCCGATGTCGACGCCGACGCCATTGTCGAAAGTCTTGGTGTAGCCCGCCGAGAGATCGACTTCGACTTCGCCATAGCCCGCGACCACCGGGGCTTCCTTGCCCTTGATCGTCGAGGCCCAGACGCTGGCGTACAGGCCCGACTCGTGGCTGACCGTAACGCCGCCCTGAATGGCGAGGTCCTGGTCGCCCTGCGAAACGCCGCGGAAGCGATAGTCGGTTACGGCGGTAACGGATCCCGAGATCGTCACGGCATCCGCCGGCTCGGTTTCGTCCTGGGCCATCGCGGGCGTGGCGGCGGCGAGCATCAGCCCGCCGAGAGTGATCATCGAGAAACGCATCGGGATTCCCCTTCAAATGGAATTCGGTTCGTCCCCGCCTGCTGCCGATGATGCTGTCCGTCTGGCCGGTGGGGCCGCGCAGCTTTCAAAGGCGCATGAAGATTGCAGGAACGCGTTGCGGTGCACAACAAAATTTGCTGTCTTGATTCAGGAATGCACCGGAGTGTTGCGAGTGCGCAACAGCCGTGTTGCTACTTTGTGCGCTGCGCTGAGCCGCGGCACCGGCCCGCTCCCCCGCCCGGCCTCCCTTACTTTAGCAGCCTATGGGAGGCCGGGCGGGGGAGCGGGCCGGTGCCGCCATCGCCGTGAGGCGATCAAAAATCAGTCGCGAATGGCGACGATCGCGTCGATCTCGACCGCCGCACCAAGCGGCAGCACCGGCACGCCGACCGCGCTGCGGGCATGGCGCCCGGCATCGCCGAACACCGCGACCATCAGCTCCGAAGCGCCATTGACCACCTTGGGCTGGCCGGTGAAATCGCCCGTCGAATTGACGAATGCGCCCAGCTTGACGACCCGCTCGACCCGCTCGAGATCGCCCAGCGCCTTCTTCATCTGCGCGATCAGCATCAGCCCGCAGCGCTGCGCCGCCTCGACCCCGTACGCCTCGTCGCGGTCCTCGCCGAGGCGCCCGGTCATCAGCGCGCCATCCTTGAACGGCAGCTGACCCGAAATGTGGAGCAAGCCCCCAGCCTCGACGGCGGCGACATAGGCCGCCACGGGCGCGGCGGCTTCGGGAAGGGTGAGGCCGAGTTCGGCGAGTCTGGCTTCTGCGGTCATGCGATCGTCCCTACGCCCGCAGCCTGAGCGGTCAAGCCTTCGGCAAAGCGCGCGAGGATCCAGTCGCGCGCTTCCTGCCAATCGTCGATCCGGGCGTGCGCGTGCGGCGCGGGCACCACGCTCGGCGCAAGGCTCGGCTCGGAGACCATGTGCAGCCGGAACACCCCCGGCGCATGCTTCGAGACCGATTCGTGATGGACCGCCAGATCGTCGACGAACACCGTCACGCTCGGCTGCAGCTCGGCCACCAGCCGCGCGACGGGATCGCCCTTGCCGCCCTGATTGGTCTCGACGCGATGTTCGATCCCATGGCTGGCGAGCTGGGCGATGCGGTGATCGCGGCAATGATCGCCGAGATTGGTGAGCACGACGATGTCCGCCACCTCGGCGATCGCGGCGAGCGCCTCGCGCGCGTGCGGCACCAGGGTCTGCCGGTCCATCTCGGACGGGAAGAAGCCGCCCAGCAGCGCCCACATCTCCTCGCGGTCGATCGCGCGGCCATCGCGGCGCTTCATCGAATTGGCGAAATCGGCGCCATCGGGGGTGAAATCGATATCGTGCGACTCGTGCAGCCAGACGCCGAAATGCTTGACCATATGGAGCAGCACTTCGTCGCAATCGGTGATCAGCAGGGGCTTCATGGGGTCTCCAGCGCCGCGCGCGCGGCGGTCAATTCGGTCGGCTTGACGTCCAGTGCCTCGGCACAGGCGATCAGATCGGGTTCATGCGCCTCGAGAAAGCCCAGCGTCGCCGCGAGCAGCGCCGGATCGCCCGCGCGGGCGCGCAGCTCGCCGGGCTCGAGCCCGGTCAGGTCGAGCAGCCGGTTGGCGCGCCCGGGTTCGCCGAGCGTCCACACCAGGGCACCCAGCGCCAACGCCAGATTTGTTTCCGTGGCCGCCATGGCCTAGAGGATCGCCAAATTCATCGAGGTTTTGCGCGTGGCAAAAAGGGTGCTCGTTGTCGAGGACAACGAACTCAATCTGAAGCTGTTCTGCGATCTGCTGCGCGCGCACGGCTATCTGACCGAGCCGGTGCGCGACGGCCGCGACGCGGTGACGCGCGCGCGCGCGTTCGCGCCCGATCTGGTGGTGACCGACATCCAGCTGCCGCATGTCAGCGGCGAGGAGCTGATCCGGCACATGAAGCTCGATCCCCAGCTGCGCACCATCCCGATCATGGCGGTGACGGCATATGCCGGCCATGAGGATGAGGAACGGATCCGCGCGGCGGGCGCCGACGCCTATGTGTCCAAGCCGATCAGCCTGGCGCGCTTCATGGAAGAGGTGCGGGCACTGGTGCCCGAATCGGCGGAGTCTGAACACTCCGAATAGGCCTCCCGCCGTCATGCTGAACTTGTTTCAGCATCCACCGCGCCAAGGGCGACGGCATCGCGGGAGGAGAATTGGGCCCTGAAACAAGTTCAGGGTGACGTCGTGGCGCTTACGCGCGCGACGTCACTTGATCTTCGCTTCCTTGAACTCGACATGCTTGCGCACGACCGGGTCGTACTTGCGGAAGGACATCTTCTCGGTCTGGTTCCGCGGATTCTTCTTGGTGACGTAGAAGAAGCCGGTGTCCGCCGTGCTGACGAGCCTGATCTTGACAGTGGTCGGCTTAGCCATGACCCGAAACCCTTGAATCTGGTAAAATGAAAAAGCGGCGCGCAGGCGCACCGCTGTGAGGGGCGGCGGATGGCGCAGAGAGCCGCAAAAGTCAAGCGCCTCAACCCCTCATGCGCCTTTAACCAGATTCGGCTAGTCCGAACCCCATGGAAGCGCTCGTCCCCGCCTTCATCGCCGCGTTGCTCACCCAGCTCAGCGATCGGCCCGCGATCCTCGCCGCGATCCTTGCCGACCGTTACGGGCGTCCGCTGACGGTCGCCTTCGCGGCGGGGCTCGCGCACGCCGCGCTCAACGCGCTCGCGGCGCTGGGCGGGCAGGCGATCGCGCCGACGCTCACCCCGAACGCGCAGGCAATGTTCCTCGCGGTCGCGCTGATCGTCGGCGGCTTCAGCGCGCTGCTGCCGGCCAAGACCCCCGAGCGGCTCGAAAGCTGGGGCCTCGGCTCGCTCGCGACCGCGTTCCTCGGCACCTTCAGCCTGTCGCTCGGCGCGCAGACGCAGTTCTTCACGCTTGCCTTCGCCGTGCGCGGCGAGCCCTGGTTCGCCGCAGCGGGCGCCACCGCGGGCGCGTTCGCCGTCGCGTTCGTCGCGGCGGTGCTGGGCGAGCTCAGCTGGCTGCGGATCCCCTTTCGGGGATTCCGCGTGACTGTAGGCCTATTGTTCCTGATCGCCGGGGCGGTGATCGGCCTCGGCGCTGCGCGGCTTATTTGATCGCGGCGAGATCCGTCTCGACCTTCTTCATCAGCTCGTCGCTCAGCGCGCCCTGCGACATCGGCTGGAGCTGGCGCAGGCTCATGCCCTTGAACTGCTCGTACATCGGATGCGGCAGCAGGTCGGGCAGGTCGGCCGTCAGTACCGCCTTGGCCTTCTCGTCGGCGGCGAGCGTCTCGATCGGCGTGTCGAGGTTGAACTTGGCGGCGACGGCGGGCGCGGCGGCGACCGGAGCGCTTGCGGGGGCGGGCCCGGTCTGTGCGAAAGCGGCGCCCGGAACCAGGCAGGCGACAGCGGCCGCGGCGGCGTAGATCAGCTTCATGTCAATTCTCTCCGTATCGGCCGGCGGACCGGCAGTCGTGGAGTCCCCGCTCCACCCGCGCCGCTTCTAGCGGCAAATTTGGGCGGGAACGAGACGTGTTTTATCGAACCAGCACAGCTTTTCCGCGCAGCGTGATCAGCCACAGATCGGGTGGGGCATTGATGCGCAGGCCCGGCCCGCTCGTACCGATCCCGGCGGTCACCACGACCGTGCGCGCGCCTTCGCGGATGACCCCGCAGCGATAGCGCTCGCCGAACTTCGATACCGAAACCACCCCGCCATAGCCCGGGATCACGCCCTGGCCGCAATGCGTATGCCCCGCGAACAGCAGCTCGAACCCCGTTGGCAGGTCCGGCGCGATGTCGGGCGAGTGCGTCAGGATCAGCCGCGCGCCGCGAAGCCTGCGCATCTGCGCGATCGTGCCCGAAAGGTCCGCGTGACGCGAATAATCGTCATCGACGCCACCGATCACCAGCGGCCCGCGCACCACCGCGCGATTGGCGAGCACCTCGATGCCCGCCGCCGCAAGCGCCGCATTCAGCGCGCCGATTCCCGTCCAGTGATCGTGATTGCCGGGCACCGCGACGACTCCCAGCCGCGCCCGCAGCCCGGCCAGCGGCGCCAGCGCGTAGCGCACCGTCCTTGCCTCGAGCGGATCGGAAGCGGGGGTGAAATCGCCCGCGATCAGGATGAGGTCGGGCGCAAGCGCATTCACCTGCGCGACGATTCGCGTGAGCCGCGCGGGCGTCACCGTCGGGGTTCCCGCATGGATGTCGCTCAGCAGCACGACGCGCACCGGGGGCGCATCCGGCGGCCAATCGGCAAGCAGGATTTCGGCGCGGCGAACCCGGGGGTCCGAACGCGCCTCTATCAGGCCCCAGAGCAGCAGCAGCACCCCCAGCGCGACGAGCGGGCCGATCGCGCGCAGCAGATATCGCAGCAGCTTCCACATGGGCGTGACGCTAACCGGCGCTTTTGGGGCACGCCATGCGCAACGCGCGCCTGCACCGAAACACCTCCGCCGCTGCACTGCATCTCGACGGCTAGCGGAACCGCGGCGTTCGTCCCATGTTGGCTCTCGCGATGCGCGCTTTCTCCGACCTGCTCGACCGGCTGATCTACACGCGCTCGCGCAACGCCAAGCTGCGGCTGATCGGCGACTATCTGAAGGCCACCCCCGATCCCGATCGCGGCTGGGCGATGGCGGCGCTGACCGGCGGGCTCGATTTGCCCGCGGTCAAGCCCGCGCTGATCCGCACGATGGTCGAGGAGCGCGTCGATCCGGTGCTGTTCGCGATGAGCCGCGATTTCGTCGGCGATTCGGCCGAGACGATCGCCCTGCTCTGGCCAGAACCAACCCAACCGTTCGGAGGGGAATTGAGATTGTCGGAAGTCGTCGACACCCTCTCCCGCCTCTCGCGCTCGGATGCCCCCGCGGTGCTCGCGTCGATGCTCGACCGGCTCGACGCGGACGAGCGCTTCGCCCTGCTCAAGCTCGCGACCGGGGCGTTGCGCGTCGGCGTCTCCGCGCGCCTCGCCAAGACCGCGCTGGCGCAGGCCTTCGGGCTCGATGTCGATGCGGTCGAGGAGGTTTGGCACGGCCTCCTGCCGCCCTATGCGCCCCTTTTCGACTGGGCCGAAGGCAGAGGCGCGCAGCCGACCGCGGAAAATATCCCCGTCTTCCGCCCCTTCATGCTCGCGCATCCGCTCGAGGCCGAGTCGGTCGATCTCGCCGACTATGCCGCGGAGTGGAAATGGGACGGGATCCGCGTCCAGCTCGTCCATGTCGCGGGGGAGACGCGGCTCTACAGCCGCGCGGGCGACGACATCACCCACAGCTTTCCCGAGGTCGCGGCGGCCTTCAGCGAGCCCGGCGTGCTCGACGGCGAGTTGCTCGTCCGCGGCGAAGCCCAGGGCGGTGCCGCGGGCAGCTTCAACGCGCTCCAGCAGCGGCTGGGCCGCAAGGTCGTCAGCGCGAAGACCCTCGCCGACTATCCCGCCTTCGTCCGGCTCTATGACATATTGTTCGACGGCCTCGAAGACCTGCGCGCGCTGACCTGGGAAGAACGCCGCATAAGGCTCGAAGGCGTCGTCCCCCGCCTCGACCCCGGCCGCTTCGATCTCTCCGCTCTCATCGACGCCGAAACCTTTGCCGCGCTCGAGGAAATCCGCGCCGGCGCCCGCGATGCCGCGATCGAAGGCGTGATGCTCAAGCGCCGCGATTCGCCCTATGTCGCGGGCCGCCGCGCGGGCCTGTGGTACAAATGGAAGCGCGATCCGCTCACCGCCGATTGCGTGCTGATGTATGCCCAGCGCGGCTCGGGCAAACGCAGCAGCTTCTATTCCGACTACACCTTCGGCGCCTGGACCGGCGACCCCGCTCTTGGGGCAGAGCTCCTCCCCGTCGGCAAGGCCTATTTCGGTTTCACCGACGAAGAGCTGAAATGGCTCGACCGGTTCGTCCGCAACCACACGATCGCGCGTTTCGGCCCGGTGCGCGAGGTCGAGAAGAGCCTCGTCCTCGAAGTCGCGTTCGATTCGGTCCACCTGTCGAAGCGCCACAAATCGGGCCTCGCGATGCGCTTCCCCCGCATCGCCCGCGTCCGCACCGACAAGCCTGCGAGCGAGGCGGACACGATCGCTACCCTGCACAATCTCTCCACTTGATCGGCCATCGGCCGGGCCTAGGCTGCCGGGATGGATGACGAAGCCGATCGGGTCCCGCTGCAGCTGATCGCCGAGACGATGGCGCTGGTGACGGTCCCCGCCGCCGCCCTCATCTTCTTCGTCTCGCTGATCGGCAGCTGGGGCGTCGGCGACAGCGTCCATGGCGCGCGGCAGATCCTGTTTCGCGCCGAATTCATGGGCGCACTCGCCGCCGGTGCCCTGCTCGCCGGAATCCCCCTCGCCGCGCTGTGGCTGCGCGATCCTGAAGCGAGCCCGGTCGAATGGGGCTTCACCGGCTTCCTTACCGGCCTGATCGTCGGATTGGCCATGATCGTCCTCATGGTCTGGGACCTGGTGATGATCGTCGGTTTCCCGCCCGATCTGGTCGGCCGGTGGATCTTCGGAATCGGCCTGTTCGGCATGATGGGCGCGATCGCCGCGCTGCCGATCCGGGCGATCACCCTGTATCGCTACCGCCGCCTGCGCTGACACCGCGGCCCTTGCCCGGCGTGGCGCAGCCGACCTAGGATCGCCGCGGGGGGAGCAACGCCATGGAAGAAGAATTTCGGCGGCTATCGTCGAACAAGATCGCGGCGGGAATCAGCTTTGCGGCGCTGGTGGAATCGTTCGCGGCAATGCTCGTGCTCAAGGAACTCGGCGCCTTCGATCAGGCGAAACATGATCCGTTGCTCGTGATGGCTGCGAGCATCGGCGGGTCGGTCGCGATCGCACTGGCCTTCGGCATGCCGCTCGCGCTCAAGCGGCTGCGCGATCCGCGGCTGCGCCACCGCGACTGGGCCGCGACCGGGCTGCTCGGCGGGGTGCTCGGCGGGGTGCTCGCCGCGCTGCTGGCGAGCCTGCTGATCCTCGTGCCGGTTTTCCTCGGCGGTTTTGGGCCCGAATCGGGCGATTATTCGCTGGGCATCGGCATCCTTTCGATCTTCATCACCTGCAGCCTGGCGGGTGCCGCGGTCGGCGCCCTCGCACGGGTCATCGCCGTCGATCTCCACCATCGCCGCCCGGGCTGACCCATGACCGCCGAATGGCTCGCCCCGGCGATGATGATCCTCTCGGGCTCGATCCACGCCGTGGTCAACGCGATCCTCAAGGGCGGGAAGGACAAGCTCGCCGGGCGCAGCGTGATCGACGGGTCGAGCGCGGTCATCCTGCTCCCCACCCTCTTCTTCCTGCCGCTGCCGCAAGGCGCCTGGGGCTGGCTGGCCGCGAGCGCGCTGCTCCATTGCTTCTATCTCTACGCCCTCGTCCGGGCTCTACAGGCGAGCGACCTTTCCGCCGCCTATCCGGTGCTACGCGGCACCGCGCCCCTGCTCACCGCCGCGCTCGCGATCGGGGTCTTTGCCGAGCCCGCCAGCGCGCGCGAACTCGCGGGGATCGCGCTGATCGGCGGCGCGGTGCTGGCGATGGTTGCGGGCAAGCATATCGGCTGGGGCGGCCTGGGCTGGTCGCTCGCCACGGCGGTCAGCATCTCGGCCTATACGGTGATCGACGCGCAGGGCGTCCGCGCCGCGCCCGAACCTGCAAGCTATATCGCCTGGCTGTTCGTGGTGATGGGCGTGTGCGTGGTGACGTGCTTCGGCTTGCTGTCGAAGGGCGCGATCTTCGCCGCCGCGCGCGGGCAATGGCGTCCGGGCGTGGTCGCGGGGGCGCTGTCGATCCTGACCTATGGCCTCGCGCTCCAGGCCTTCGCGCTTGGCCCCACCGCCCCGCTCGCGGCGCTGCGCGAGACGGGCATGATCACCGCGCTGCTGATCTCGGCGATCTTCCTGCACGAGCGCGTGACGCGGCTGCGCGCCGCGAGCGTGCTCGGCATTTTCGCGGGGGCAGTGCTGATCCTGACGCGCTAGCACGGTTGCGGTCGACAGTGGCGCCGGGCATCGTCGCCGGATGCCTGCCCCATTCAATCCGGCCCGCCGCAATCGCAATATCGGCACGGCGAAGCAGGGGCACAGCCAGAACAACCGCATGTCCATTCCAGGCACGGCAATCTCGGGCGCCGAGCCACTGGGCACTCACAGGATCGAGACGCGCGATATCCAGGGCAAGCAAGTGGCCTTCATCGTCGAGAAGACGAGCGGCGGCTGCGTGCACGCCTGCACGATCGCCGATATCGAGCATCTTCTGTCGCATATTCCGCGATCCGACTGGGCCGGGCTGAACACCTTCGTGCTCCGCCAATCCACCCGAAAGACCCGGATTCTGAACCCGGCATGGGGCCGCCTGTGGTATTTCACCGATCTGCAATTCCGCGGCCGGATCATCGCCAGCGGGCCGGCGATCTTCCTCGAAGCCATGCAAGTCGACGCACCGATCAAATGGTCCGCCGCGCTCGATCCGGCGGATGCGGAGGAGCTGGAAAGGCTCCGGACCGACGGCCACCGCGTCGAGCGGGCGGGCAGTCGCCATATCGTTACGCCGAATCTCGATTCGGCGCGTGTTACGCTGCTCTATCGAACCCTGCCGCACGAGATCGGGCATTGGTTCGATTGGTTGCAAAAGGTGAAAGCGCCCCTCGCGCGCGGCGACGACTATGTCACGCTCGTCCAAAGATACTTCGCCCGTCCGAAAACCGAGCGCGAAGGATTCGCGCACCGCTATGCAGACGCGCTTTGCGCGCGATTGAAGCACGACGGCGTGATCCCATTCCCTCGAACCGGGGAATAGCCCCGAATCGAAAAGGGCCGGAGGTTTCCCCCCGGCCCCTTCACTTGGCGTGTCAGCCGAAAGATCAGCTGCCCGGCGTCAGGTTCACTGCGGCGTACTTGCCGCGACGGTCCACCTCGAGTTCGAACTCGAGCCGGTCGCCTTCGTTGAGCGTCGGCATTCCGGCGCGCTCGACGGCGCTGATATGGACGAATGCGTCGGGCTGGCCGTCATCGCGCTGAATGAAGCCGAAGCCCTTCATCGCGTTGAAGAACTTGACCGTGCCAGTCGCCTTCTCGCCGGTCAGCTGGCGCTGCGGGCCACCGGCGCCGCCTCCACGCGGACCCGCGTCGCGATCGCGCGGCGGGCCACGGTCCTCGACCGGAAGCGGCTCGCCCTCGATCTTGAGCTCGGTTGCCGAGATCCGGCCGCCGCGATCGACGAGCGTGAAGCCCATCGGCTGGCCTTCCGCGAGGCCGGTGAGGCCCGCCTGCTCGACCGCGGAGATGTGAACGAACACATCCTCGCCGCCGTCATCGCGGACGACGAAGCCGAAGCCCTTTTGCGCGTTGAAGAATTTGACGACGCCCGTGGCTTCGCCAACAACCTGCGGGGGCATTCCGCCGCCACCGCCGCCGCCGCCGCCGCGGAAACCGCCGCCACCGCCGCCGCCGAAGCCGCCGCCACCGCCGCGATAGCCGCCACCACCGCCGCCGCCGCCGCCGCCGAAGCGATCGCCGCCGCCAAAGCCGCCGCCACCGCCGAAGCGATCACCGCCACCGCCATAGGTGCTGCCGCCGAAACCGCCTTCGTCGCCACCAAAACCGTCGCGCTTGTCTCTGCCGCGCCCGCCGCGATCCCCACGGCGCCCTCTATCGAAACTCATGCCCTGTTCGTCTTCCCGGTTCGCCCTGAAATCCAATAAAACCAGCGCGCCGAGCGAAAAGCGCAGGTTCTCGGGCACAGAAAAGCGCGCCACTAGAATCGGGGCATAGCCCAAAACTGGACAGGGCGCGAACGAAATTCGTCTTGATTACGGCGCCTATGTGATTCTGCTTTCGCAGAATTGCGGCACCAGCCCGCTCCCCCACCCGGCCCCCCTTACTTTAGTAGCCTGTGGGAGGCCGGGTGGGGGAGCGGGCTGGTGCCGCTGTCAAGCTTCAGCTTGACCCAAACAACAGGCTCGCGGCAGAGGCGCTTCATGGACGCCATTCTCGCCCTGATCGCCAGCCCCGCCGCCTGGGCCGCCCTGCTCACGCTGATCGTGATGGAGGTGGTGCTCGGCATCGACAACCTCATCTTCATCTCGATCCTGTCGAACAAATTGCCCGCCGAAACGCGGCAAAAGGCGCGGCGGCTGGGCATCGGCCTGGCGCTGATCATGCGGCTCGCCCTGCTCACCATGATTGCCTGGATCGTCGGGCTGGTGCATCCGGTGTTCGATCTCGGCATCGCCGGCCCGCTCTCGCACGGCGAGCCCAGCTTCGAGACCGCCTTCTCCTGGCGCGACCTGATCCTGATCGCGGGCGGCATCTTCCTGATGTGGAAGGCGACCACCGAAATCCACCATAGTGTCGATTCGCACGCCGAGGATACCGATGCGCTGCTCGACAAGAAGAAGGTCGTCCAGCTCACCTTCGCCTCGGCGATCGTCCAGATCCTGCTGCTCGACATCGTCTTCTCGATCGATTCGATCCTCACCGCGGTCGGAATGACCGAGCATGTGCAGATCATGTATGTCGCGGTGATCGTCGCTGTCGGCGTGATGCTGCTTGCCTCCGATCCGCTGGCGAACTTCATCAACAACAACCCCACGGTGGTGATGCTCGCATTGGGCTTCCTGCTGATGATCGGCATGGTGCTGATCGCCGAAGGCTTCGGCGCGCATATTCCCAAGGGCTATATCTACACCGCGATGGGCTTCTCCGCCGCGGTCGAATGCCTCAACATCTGGTCGCGCAGGGCCAAGGAGAAGAAGGCGGCGGCCGGCGACGGCCATTGAGCCCGACGCTGAACAGGACTAGGCGCAGGCCATGACCGTTTACTTCCACGAAGAAGACCTGCCCGCCGGCGTATTCGCTCCGGCCACGGACATCGCCGTCGATACCGAGACGATGGGGCTGATCACCCCGCGCGACCGCCTCTGCGTGGTCCAGCTCTCCGACGGGTCGGGCGACGAGCATCTCGTCCGCTTCGGCCCGGACAGCGACTATGCCGCGCCCAATCTGCGCGCGATCCTCGCCGATCCCGCCCGGGTGAAGCTCTATCATTTCGCGCGCTTCGATCTCGCCGCGATCAAGCATTATCTTGGCGTCACCGCGGCGCCGGTCTATTGCACCAAGATCGCGAGCCGCATGGTGCGCACCTATACCGACCGCCACGGCCTCAAGGACCTGGTCCGCGAGCTGCTCGGGCAGGAGCTTTCCAAGGCGCAGCAATCGTCGGACTGGGGCGGTCCCGAACTTTCCGACGCCCAGCGTGAATACGCAGCCTCCGACGTGCGTTACCTCCACGCCATGCGAACCGAACTCGACAAGCGCCTCGCCCGCGAAGGCCGCACCGCGATCGCGCAGGCGTGCTTCGATTTCCTCCCTTGGCGCGCCGAGCTTGATCTGGCAGGCTGGCCCGAGGTGGATATCTTCGCGCATGTCTGAAATCGCGGATCGCCTTCAGTCCCAAAGACGGGCCTGGGCGCATCCGGGCAGCAGCCACGACCGGGTGGTCCGCTGGGCGCTCTATATCCTCCCCGTGGGGATCGGCATCCTCTCCGCCTGGCTGGTGCTTGCGCCGCTCTTCACCGGCGGCGATGTCAGCTTCGTGCTCGACAAGAACCAGGTCGATGTCGCGAGCGAGCGTCTGTTCATCCGATCGGCCGAGTATCGCGGCGAGGATGCCAAGGGCCAGCCCTTCAGCCTCAAGGCGGGATCGGCGGTGCAGAAGAGTTCGTCCGAGCCGATCGTCCGCCTCAATGATCTCTCCGCGGAGATCGGCCTGCCCGAGGGGCCGGCGACGCTCCGCGCCGATACCGGGCGCTACGAACTCGACACCCAGCGCGTCTCGGTCGACGGGCCGATTCGCTTCCAGACCTCGGACGGCTATACGCTCGACACCCATGACGCGACCGTCGATCTCAAGACGCGCCAGATGCAGAGCGCCGGCGCGGTCTCGGGCCGCACGCCCATGGGGGTCTTCAGCGGAAACCGGATGCACGCCGATCTGGAGAAGCGCATCGTCAGCCTCGACGGCAATGCCCGCTTGCGCATCTGGCCCAAGCGGGCGAATAGGCGCTGATGCTCCGCGCCCTCGCCCTTTTGCCGCTCGGCCTCACCCTGGCGATCTCCGCCTCGGTTCCCGCATCGGCGCAGCAGAGTCATGATTCGAGCGCGCCGATCGATTTCGGCGCCGAGCATATCGAGATCCAGGAGCGTGCGAACCGCGTGCTGCTGACCGGCGCGGTCAAGATCACCCAGGCCGAGATGACGCTCAATTCGGCGCGGATGACGCTCACCTATACCGGCGAGATCACCAATCCGCAGGTCAACCGCATCGACGCCTCGGGCGGGGTGACGATCGTCCGCCCCGATCAGAGCGCCTCGTCGCAATATGCGGTCTATGATCTCAACACCCGCATCGTGACCCTGCTCGGCGGCGTCACGCTGCGCCAGGGGCCCAATGTCATCCAGGGTTCGCGCCTGACGATCAACCTCGACACCGGCCGCGCGACGATCGACGGTTCGGGCGTCAGCGGGGGTGCCCCGGGCACCACCACCCAGGGCGGCCGCGTCACCGGGCGCTTCTCGGTGCCCCAGCGCGCGACCACCCCTGCTCCGGCGGCCACGCCCAAGCAATAAGCGGCCCCACCCGTTCGTGCTGAGTAGAGACCGAGTAGCCGCAACCCGGCGTATCGAGGGCTCGTATCGAAGCATCGCTCGCGGCGGAACGCGGCGCTCCCAACCGTCCTTCGATACGCCGTCTCGATACGCCCTTCGGGCTACTCGACGGCTATTCAGGACGAACGGTGAAGAGAAACACCTCGATTCTTCAACGCTCCGGCTTGTCGGGCCTTCCCTTGGCCACCATTTCCATGCAGGAATCCTGCCAAATCGGATTCGAGTAGGAATCCGGTAACCAACTGAGGGCCATCAGGGGCAGCATGAGCGACGCCGACATCCTCGAACATCCGGTCGCGGACCCCGCGCCGATCCCCGACAAGGGGCTCGCGGTCGTCTCGATCGCCAAGTCGTACGACAAGCGCGTCGTGCTCACCGACGTCTCGATGTCGGTCGCGCGCGGCGAGGTCGTGGGCCTGCTCGGCCCCAACGGCGCGGGCAAGACCACCAGCTTCTATTCGGTGATGGGCCTGGTGAAGCCCGATTCGGGCCGCATCATGCTCGACGGCGAGGATATCACCGCGCTCCCCATGTACCGGCGCGCGATCCTGGGCCTCGGCTACCTCCCCCAGGAAACCTCGATCTTCCGCGGCCTCACGGTCGAAAAGAACATCCTCGCGGTGCTCGAGCTCGCCGAGCCGGACAAGGCCGCGCGCATGGCCCGGCTCGACAAGTTGCTCGACGAATTCGGCCTCACCCGGCTGCGCGACTCGCCCGCCATGGCGCTCTCGGGCGGCGAGCGCCGCCGCGCCGAAATCGCCCGCGCGCTCGCGGCCGATCCCACGATCATGCTGCTCGACGAGCCCTTTGCGGGCATCGACCCGCTCTCGATCAGCGACATTCGCGACCTGATCTGCGAGCTCAAGAAACGCGGCATCGGCGTGCTCATCACCGATCACAATGTCCGCGAGACGCTCGACATCGTCGATCGCGGCTACATCATCTATGACGGCCGCGTCCTCTTCGCGGGCTCGCCCGACGATCTGGTCAAGGACGAGAATGTCCGCCGGCTCTACCTCGGCGAGAGTTTCTCGCTTTAAGGCATGAACGCGGCCCTCCCTTCCTCGTCATCCCGGCGAAAGCCGGAACCCAGGGCCCCAAGCGAATCGCCCGTGACTCTGGGTCCCGGCTTTCGCCGGGATGACGGATGGGGAAGGCGGCCATGAGCCTCGCCCCCCGCCTCGATCTCAGGCAATCACAGTCGCTGGTGATGACGCCGCAGCTCCAGCAGGCGATCAAGCTGCTGGCGCTCTCGAACCTCGAGATCGAGACCTTCATCGCCGAGGAGATCGAGAAGAACCCGCTGCTCGACGCGGGCGGCGGCGATGGCGACGACACGCCCGACCGCGACCTGCCCGAACCGCTCGAACCGCGCGACGGCCCCGCCGACGCCAGCGAACTGCTCGCGGGCGGCGGCGAGGCCAATGGCGAGGCCGCGCTCGACGTCGATTTCACCGCCGAGACCTTTCATCATGACAGCGCGTCGGATTCGATCGGCGGCCTCGACGGCAGCCTCGGCATGGGCGGTACGGGCGGCGGCGGGCTGAGCGACGACGGCCTCGATTTCGACAGCTTCGCCAACCCCGATCTCAGCCTCGCCGATCATCTGATGGCGCAGGCGGGCGCGAGCATCGACGGCGCCGATCTGTTCGTCGCCGCGCACCTGATCGATCAGATCGACGAGACGGGGTACCTGACCGCCGCTTTGCTCGACATCGCCAACCGCCTCAATGTCCCCCTCGCCCGCGTCGAGGGCGTGCTCGCGACGATCCAGACCTTCGACCCCACCGGCGTCGGCGCGCGCAGCCTCGCCGAATGCCTCGCGCTGCAGGCCAAGGAGGCCGACCGCTACGATCCGTGCATGGCGCGGCTGATCGACAATCTCGATCTGCTCGCGCGCGGCGAGATCCAGCGGCTCAAGCGCATCTGCGACGTCGACGACGAGGACATGGCCGACATGATCCGCGAGCTGCGCGCATACGACCCCAAGCCCGGGCTGCGCTTCGGCGGCGAGGCGACCCAGTCGGTGACGCCCGACATCTTCGTGGCGAAGCGCGGCGCCGGCTGGGCGGTCGAGATCAACGCCGCCACCCTCCCCCGCCTGCTCGTCAACCGGGCCTATTATGCCGAGATCAGCACCGGCCCGCAGGACAAGGCCTCGAAGGCTTGGCTGTCGGACATGCTCGCCAGCGCAAACTGGCTCGTGAAAGCGCTCGACCAGCGCCAGCGCACCATCATCAAGGTGGCGTCGGAGATCGTGAAGCAGCAGGAGGCCTTCTTCCTCCACGGCGTCGCGCAGCTGAAGCCGATGACGCTCCGCCAGGTCGCCGAGGCGATCGAGATGCACGAATCGACCGTCAGCCGCGTGACCAGCAACAAATATCTCAGCTGCGCGCGCGGCCTGTTCGAGCTCAAATATTTCTTCACCAGCGCGATCCAGTCCTCCGACGGCGGCGACGCGGTCTCGGCCAATGCGGTCAAGGACGCGATCAAGACACTGATCGCCACGGAGAGCCCCAAGGCGATCCTCTCCGACGATACGCTCGTCGAGATGCTCAACGCCAAGGGCTTCGACATCGCGCGGCGCACCGTCGCCAAATATCGCGAGGCGATGGGAATCGGCAGCTCGGTCCAGCGCCGCCGGCAAAAGGCGCTCGAGGGTGTGGGCTGACGCGATTTTTCCGCGCAGCATTTTTAGAAATTGGTAGGGCCGTTTCAGCTACGAATCGCCCCATGAGCGCGGAATATTCGATCGAAGTGGAGCCTCAGCGCAATCTCGTCCGGATTCGGATGGGAGGGTTCTTCACCCTCGAGGATATCGAGGGATTCTACGAGGTGCGCCGGATCGCGCACCGCGAACTGACCTGCGGCCGCAACGAGCATCTGACGATCAACGACATCCGCGACATGAAGATCCAGTCGCAGGAAATCGTCGATGCGTTCCGCGAGCTGCTCGCCGACCCCGCCTATCGCTCGCGGCGCCTCGCCTTCGTCGTCAGCCCGACGCTTGCGCGCACCCAGGTCGTCCGCGCACTCGCCAATCGCCAGGCGCGCATCTTCGAGGATTTCTGGTCGGCCGAGAGTTGGCTGTTCGGTCCCGCCGAGGAAGCCGAAGCCGCGTAATTTGATCGCCTCACGGCGAGGGCGGCACCGGCAACGAATCAACCGCTATTTCGGCTTGTTCGCCTCGGCGACGGCGTCGAGGAAATCATTCTTGCTCATCGAGATCAGCAGCCCCTTGCTGTTCTTCCCGAACGCTTCGAGCGGCACCTCGACCTTGCCGACTTCGGTGACGACCACCGCCGCGGCCATGCTGACCGATTCGACCTTGCCGACCACCTGGCCCTTGGGATCGCGCACCTCGGCGCCGGCGACGATATCGTCGGGGCTCGCCGGGCCGCTGCGTGCGGTACGCGCGGCGCCCGGACGCTCCTTGGCGCGTTGCTCCTCGATCGCCTTGGTGCGCGCCGCCTCGGCATCGCGCTGCGCCTCGTCACCGCCGTTGCGCACCGTATAGTTTTCGGCCGTATAGCCCGGCCCCGCCGGGGCGCCGCCACCCGAAGGCGGCCCGGCCTGGGCATAGGCGGTTCCGGTGGCGAGCATCCCCGCGCAGACGATCGCGGCAAGCTTGAGCATGAGCTTCATCGGTAGGCCTCCAATTTGCGGGCGAGATTAGGCGCGCCAACGCTGTCAGGCAATTGAGAACTGGTCCTGCATTTGTGGGCGGCACCGGCCCGCTCCCCCACCTGGCCTCCCATAGGCTACTATAGTAAGGGAGGCCGGGTGGGGGAGCGGGCCGGTGCCGCAACCTCGCCGTGAGGCGAGCAAATAACTTCAGTCGTCTTCGTCTTCGTAGCCGGCGAGTTCGAGCGCGCGCGCCTTGATCTGGCGCTGGCGGCACCAATGCACCAGCGCATCCTCGCGGCCATGGGTGACCCAGACCTGTTTCGGCGCGATTTCCAGGATGGTGCGGGTCAGCTCGTCCCAATCGGCATGATCCGAAAGGATCAGCGGCAGCTCGACATTGCGCTGCCGCGCGCGCTGCCGGACGCGCATCCACCCCGACGCCATAGCGGTGATCGGATCGGGCAGCCGCCGCGACCAGCGGTCGTTGAGCGCGCCGGGCGGACACAGGATGATCCGCCCCGCCAGCTCGGCCTTCGCCACCCCGGTCGCGGGCCGCAGCTCGCCCAGATCGACGCCCTGCTCGACATAGAGATCGCAGAGCCGCTGGAGCGCGCCATGGATGTAGATCGGATCGTCGAAACCCATCGCGCGCAGCTCCGCGATCACCCGCTGCGCCTTGCCGAGCGCATAGGCGCCGACCAGCACGCAGCGGTCTGGATTGGCGCGCAGGCTGCTCAGCAATTTGTCGATCTCGTCATGCGTCTCGGGATGGCGGAATACCGGCAGGCCGAACGTCGCCTCGGTGATGAAGATGTCGCACGGCGTGACTTCGAACGGCGCGCAGGTCGGATCCTCGCGGCGTTTATAGTCGCCCGAAACCACGATCCGCTCGCCGCGATGCTCCAGCACGATCTGCGCCGATCCGAGCACATGCCCCGCCGGCACGAACCGCGCGCGGACCTCGCCCAGCATCACCGTCTCGCCATAGCCGGCCGGATGCGCGGCCTGCTCGCCATAGCGCGCGTCCATGATCGCCAGCGTCCCCGGCGTCGCCCAGACCGCGCCATGCCCGCCGCGCGCATGATCGGCATGCCCATGCGTCACCAGCGCGCGCGGAACGGGGCGCGACGGGTCCACCCACGCGTCGGCCGCGGGGATATAGATGCCTTCGGGCCGCGGATCGATCCAGTCGCCGAGTGTCGCCATCCTGCCTATATGGTCCGGATGCCCGGCGGTTCCCAGCTCCCCCAGCCTTTGACCGACTGGTTCGCCGCCCGCGGCTGGTCGCCGCGCCGCCACCAGATCGAGATGCTCGCCGCCGCGCGCGCGGGGAACCATGCGCTGCTCGTCGCTCCCACCGGGGCGGGCAAGACGCTCGCAGGCTTCCTGCCCACCCTCGCCGAGCTGATCGAGCACCCCACCGACCGGCTCCACACGCTCTACATCTCCCCGCTCAAGGCGCTCGCGGTCGATGTCCAGCGCAACCTGCTCACCCCGATCGCGGAGATGGGCCTGCCCATCCGCGTCGAGACCCGCACCGGCGACACGCCCAGCGACCGCAAGGCCCGTCAGCGCGCCCGCCCGCCCGAAATCCTGCTCACCACCCCCGAGTCGCTCAGCCTGCTCCTCTCCTATGAGGACAGCCTGACCCTCTTCGCCGACCTCAAGACCGTGGTGATCGACGAGGTTCACGCCTTCGCCACGGGCAAGCGCGGCGACCTGCTTTCGCTCGCCCTCGCCCGGCTCCAGGCGCTCGCCCCCGGCTTCCGCCGCGTCGCACTCTCGGCCACCGTCGCCGACCCGGACGGCTACCGCGCCTGGCTCGCCCCGCACGGCGATATCGGCGCGGTGACGCTGGTCGAGGGCGAGAAGGGCGCCGATCCCAATATCGCGATCCTGCTCCCCGAGGATCGCGTCCCCTGGTCAGGACACTCGGGCATCTATGCGATCAAACAGGTGATGGCGGAGATCGAGACCCACCGCACCACCATCGTCTTCTGCAACACCAGAGGCCTTGCCGAACTGGTCTTCCAGCAACTCTGGAAGGTCAACGAGCTCAAGCTCCCCATCGGCGTCCATCACGGCAGTCTCAGCCTCGAGGCCCGCCGCAAGGCCGAGGCCGCGATGGCCGACGGCAAGCTGCGCGCGCTCGTCGCCACCGCCAGCCTCGATCTCGGAGTCGATTGGGGCGATGTCGATTGCGTGATCCAGATGGGCGCGCCCAAGGGCAGCTCACGCCTGCTCCAGCGCATCGGCCGCGCCAACCATCGGCTCGACGAGGCGAGCGAGGCGATCCTCGTCCCCGGCAACCGCTTCGAATATCTCGAGGCCCGCGCTGCGCTCGACGCGGTCGAGGAAGGACAGCTCGATACCGACATCTTCCGCCCCGGCGCGCTCGACGTGCTCGCCCAGCACATCATGGCCTGCGCCTGCGCCGCGCCCTTCGAGCCCAAGGAAATGCTGCACGAGATCCGCTCGGCCCTCCCCTATTCGGCGCTCACCGATGAGGCGTTCGGGCGCGTCCTCGATTTCATCGCCGACGGCGGCTATGCCCTGCGCGCGTACGACAAGTTCAAACGCCTGACCAAGGGCAAGGACGGCCTGTGGCGCGTCAGCCATCCCAGCTTTGTTGCGCAGCATCGCCTCAACGCCGGTATCATCGTCGAAGCCCCGATGCTCGAGGTGCGCTTCAAGAACGGACGCCGCCTCGGCAAGGTCGAGGAAGCTTTCGCCGCCTCGCTCTCGCCGGGCGACACCTTCTTCTTCGCCGGCACCGCGCTCGAAGTGGAGCGGATCGACACGACCGATCTGATCGTCCGCGCCACCGCCAAGCAGGCGCGCATCCCGTCCTATATGGGCGCCCGCCTCGCCATTACCGCCAACCTCGCGACCCGTGTCCGCGCCTTCCTCCATGATCGCCGCGAATGGCCGCGCTTCCCCGACGATGTCCGCGAATGGCTCGAGGTGCAGCAACAGCGCTCCGCCCTCCCCAGGCCCGACCAGCTCCTCGTCGAGACCTTCCCGCACGAGGGGCGCCACCATATGGTCGCCTACAGCTTCGAGGGCTGGAACGCGCACCAGTCGCTCGGCATGCTGATCACGCGCCGCATGGAGGCGCTGGGCCTCAAGCCGCTCGGCTTCGTCGCCAACGATTATGCCCTCGCCGTCTACGGCCTCGAACGCATCGCCGATCCCGCCGCGCTCTTTTCGCCCGACATCCTCGAGCATGAGTTCGTCGATTGGGTCCAGGGCTCGGCCTTGCTCAAGCGCGCCTTTCGCGAGGTCGCGATCATCGGCGGGCTGGTCGAGCGCCAGCATCCGGGCAAGAAGAAGACCGGGCGCCAGGTGACGTTTTCGACCGACCTGATCTACGACGTGCTGCGCAAATACGAGCCCGACCATCTGCTGCTGCGCGCCGCCTGGGCCGATGCCCGCGCGCGCATGACCGATGTCGGCCGCCTCGCGCACCTGCTCGACACCGCCGCGGACGCGATGCTGCACATCGACCTCCCCCGCGTCACCCCGCTCGCCGTCCCCGTCCTCATCATGATCGGCCGCGAGAGCCTGCCCCAGGGCATGGCCGAGGACACGCTGCTGATGGAAGCCGAGGCGATCGCCGCGGAGGCGATGCGGCTGGATTAGCCCCAATCCTCCCCCGCCAGGGGGAGGTGGCGCGCGCAGCGCGACGGAGGGGGAGGGCGGCGGTCACGTCTGTTTCGTGTCCTCCCCCTCCGACGCCTTCGGCGCCACCTCCCCCTGGCGGGGGAGGATTACACCGACGCATCCCGCCCCAACCAAATATTTCCCGTCCATTGCTGCGCAGCACGGAAGGGTATATTGTTACACTTATGTTCGGTCTCGCACGCCCGCTCATGTTCCTCCTGCTGCCGCTTGGTGCGGTCGCAAACGGACCCTCCTCACCCCATCAGGATCCCGACGCGGTCAATGCCGCGGTCGACGGCACGATGCTCAATCTGAGGGACGCCGATTCGCGGCTGACCGTCCAGGTCGCGGTGGGCAACAAGGGCCCCTATAATTTCATCATCGATACCGGCGCCGAGCGCACCGTCGTGTCGAGCCAGCTGGCCGGCCAGCTCCAGCTCGCCCCCGGCGCGCCGATCAGCATGACCTCGATGACCGAGAATTCGATGGTCGATACGGTGATCGTGCCCGAGCTCTCGATCGAGTCGATCGGCATCCGCCACACGATCATCGCGCCCTCGCTCGACGCGCGCAATCTCGGCGCCGCCGGGCTGCTCGGGATCGATACGCTCAGCAAGCACCAGGTTTCGATCGATTTCGAGACCGGCGTGATGACCGTCCGCCCCTCCGAGCCGCGCCGCAAGGCCACGCCCGAATCGAGCGACGAGATCGTCGTCACCGCCAAGAGCAAGTTCGGCCAGCTGATCGTCACCGATGCCTTTTTCGGCGGCACCCGGATCCAGGTCGTGCTCGACACCGGCTCGGCGGTGAGCATGGGCAATACAGCGCTGCGCCGCCTCGTCGGCCAGCGGACCAAGGGCCCGATGCAGACGGTCGAGCTGACCAGCGTCACCGGCGGCAGGACCACCGCGGACTATACCCTGGTGCCCAAGGTCCGCATCGGCGACGTCGTCTTCGATACGCTGCCGGTCGCCTTTGCCGAGGTCGTGCCGTTCAAGCGCTTCGGTCTCAGCCGCCGCCCGGCACTGCTGCTCGGCATGGACGCGCTGCGCAGCTTCCGCCGCGTCGATATCGATTTCCCCAACCGCCAGGTCCGCTTCCTGATGCCCCGCGGCGCGCGGCACATGCAGGAAGGACCGCAGGGCAGCTCGGCCGCTCCGCAGCGTGGGGCGGGACCGGCGCCTTCACGGCACTGACCTAGATCACCCTCACCCTTTTCTTCCCTCGCCCCCTGCAAGGGGGAGAGGGTTGCGCAGACTTGGGTCCGCTTCTTCAGCGGGCCCTAGTCGGAGCTGGGTGAGGGGGTGCGGCGGCACTTGCCGCCGCGCGGAGCTGCGCTCCGCCCTACCCCTCTCCAAGCTGCGCCAACGAGCAAGCTCGTAAGCTTCGCTATCCTCTCCCCTATCAAGGGGAGAGGGAAGAAAACGGACCGATTGACTTTCCTCACCCGCCCCTGCTTGGGCACCCATGATGACCCAGCTCTCCCGCGCCGCCCTCGCCACCCTCCCCGGCACCGCCCGGCGCCCCGGCCATGACATCGCATCGGTCACCACCGGGATCGTCCATTTCGGCCCCGGCGCCTTCCACCGCGCGCATCAGGCGGACGTCATCGACCGCGTGCTCGACACAGACTCGCGCTGGGGAATCGCCGCGGTGTCGCTGCGCACCCCCGGCACCGTCGATGCCCTGAAAGCCCAGGACGGGCTCTACACGCTCGCGGTGATCGACCGCGAACCCTCGACCCGCATCATCGCGGCGCATAGCGAGGGCGTAGGCCCCGGCGAAGGCAAGCGCCTCCGTGCGCTGCTCGCCGACCCCAAGGTCCGCCTCGCGACCAGTACCGTTACCGAGAAAGGCTATTGCCTCGGCCCCGACGGCAGTCTCGACATCGGCCATCCCGACATCGTCCACGACCTCGCCCGCCCCGCCGAGCCGGCCAGCGTGATCGGCTGGATCGTCGCCGGCCTTGCCGACCGCCACGCCGCGGGCACGCCGCCCTTCGCGATGCTGTGCTGCGACAATATGACCGGCAATGGCGCCAAGCTCCGCGCCGCATGCGCTGCACTCGCCCGCACCTACGACCCCGGTCTTGCCGACTGGATCGAGGGCGAGGTCGCCTTCCCCGATTCGATGGTCGATTCGATCACCCCCGCAAGCGATCCGGCCTTCCTCGCCAAGGTCGCGGCGGAACTCGGCGTCGAGGATCGCGCCGCCGTCCAGCGCGAGGCCTTCACCCAATGGGTGCTCCAGCGCTTCGACCTGACGGACGGCCCCGATCTCGCCACGGCGGGCGTCACGCTCACCAGCGACGTGCGCGGCTACGAACAGGCCAAGCTGCGCATCCTCAACGGCGCGCATTCGACGCTGGCGTATACCGGCCTCGCGCTCGGGCATGAGACGGTGTTCGAGGCGATGTCCGATCCGGCGCTCGCGGGCTTCGTCACAAGCCTCGTCCATCACGACATCCGCGCCTCACTCCCCCCGGTCGATGGCCTCGATACCGAGGCTTATGCGAACGCGGTGCTCGACCGTTTCCGCAACCCCGCGATCCGGCATCTGCTCAGCCAGATCGCCTGGGACGGTTCGCAAAAGCTTCCCTATCGCCTGCTCGACACCGTCCGCGAGGCCCTCGACGCGGGCCGCCCGATCGATCGCCTCGCCGTGCCCGTGGCCGCCTGGATCGCCTTCATCCGCCGCAAGGCCCAAGCGGGCGAGACGATCACCGATCCGCTGGCCGATACCTTGGTCGCCGCCTCATCCAGCGTGGATGCAATGCTGGCGATCCGCCAGGTCTTCCCCGAGCGCATCGCCGCCGACCCGCGTTTCCGCGATGCGGTAGCGAAGGCGCTGGCGGCGTTCGATGCGGGGAAGCCTGCCCAGTTGCTCACGCGCTAAACCAACCCCGTTCGTGCTGAGCTTGTCGAAGCACTATTCTTCTTTGCGACGGTCGTAAGAGGTACAGCCCTTCGACAAGCTCAGGGCGAACGGGGGAGAGTTCCCTGCTTGCAATGTAGGATTTCGCCTGCTCAACCGGGCGCGCCGTCACCCGGCGGCCGCTCTTTGAACCGTCGCAGCCCTGGCGCCCCTCAAGTCCAACAAAAGCGCCGTTTCCCCTCGGGATAAGGTCACCAATGAAGCGGTGTTACGCGACCTTTTCGGGCCCGCCCGTACCCAGCACATGGCTGCACAGCTGCGCCGCGGGCGTATCGCCTTCCTCCAGCGCCGCGACCGTCACCCAGCCATCGGCCCTGAGCGCCGCGCCATGCGCGGGATCGGTGCCAAGCGGCAGGAACAGCCGCCGCCGCTCGCCGCCGCCCAGCCCGGCGTCGAGGATCGGATCGGCATAGAGCGAAAAGCCCACCGCCGCCTCCTCGTGCCCATCCTCATGGATGATGCTGTAAGTGCCCCCGCGCCCGATCTCGCCGCGAACGCCCGCAGCGAAGATCGAGAAGCCCAGCCAGCTCTGATATTCGAACCCGTGCCGCTCGGTCGGATCGAGCGTCAGCGCGACACCGGGCCCGATGCTCGCCGCCACCTGCGCCAGCCCGGCGAGCCGCGACTTGAGCGCGTCGATCCCGCTCAGCCGGTGCATCGCCGCATCGAACGGCCCGGCCGCCTCGATCAGCGGCAGATAAGCCGGATCGATCGCCGCGACCCCGCCCGCATCCTTGGCGTCGAGGCGTTCGCGAAGGGCGTCCAGCTTGTCCGCCGCCACGCTGTTCCCCGCCAGCGTATCGACCAGATCGGGGAGGGTGAAATCGACCGCCAGGCCTTCGACCCCCGCCGCGCGCAGCGCCTCGACCGCGACGCGCACGATCTCGCCCGCCGCCGCGACCGAATCGAGCCCGATCAGCTCGCACCCGATCTGCCGCATCGCGCGCTCAGGCCGAAGCTCGCTCGCCCGCAGCTTCATCACCGGTCCGGCATAGCTGAGCCGAACCGGGCGTGGATGATGCGCCATCCGCGTGGCGGCAATCCGCCCGATCTGCGCGGTCATGTCGGGCCGGATCGCCAGCGTGCGCTGCGACACCGGATCGACGAAGCGCACCGCGTCGCGCATGCCCCCGGCCTTCAGTCGCGAGCTGAGCGCATCGGCGAACTCGGCCATCGGCGGATCGGCGCGCTCATAGCCATAGCCATGCGCCACTCCGAGCACGCACGCCTCCAGCCGCCCCGCCGCATCGGCGAGCGGAGGAAGACGGTCGTGAAACCCTTCGGGGAGGAGCCCGGTCATGCGCGCCTCTTAGTTTGGAAGGAAGGCTGTGTCGCCATTCTGTTCAGGCCGAGCCGAAAATGGTGGTTTTATTCGACCCGGAGCGCAGCGTGCTTAAGGCACGTGAGCACCGGAAGCGGATGAAACCGCCATTTGCAGGCCGGCATGGGCGGAATGGCGATACAGCCTAGAACTTGAGCGCCATCGCCGTCTTGACGCCCGGAAGCGCCTTGACGTTCGCCAGCAGCTCGGCGGTCACGGGCTCGTCGAGCGAGAGCAGCAGCACCGCCTCGCCCCCGGCCTCGCGGCGGCCGAGATGGAAGGTGCCGATATTGACCCCCGCCGTACCCAAAGTCGTCCCCAGCCGCCCGATGAACCCCGGCGCGTCCTCGTTGACGATATAGAGCATGTGCCCGGCCAGATCGGCCTCGACCTTGATCCCGAACAGCTCGACCAGCCGCGGCGCGGCGTCGCCGAACAGCGTCCCCGCCACCGATCGGTCGCCCGCCTGGGTGCTCACCGTCACGCGGACCAGCGTGTGGTACACGCCCTCGCGCTCGTGCCGCACCTCGCGCACGTCGAGCCCCCGCTCCTTGGCGAGGAACGGCGCGTTGACCATGTTGACCGTGTCCGAATGGACCCGCATCAGCCCCGCGAGCACCGCGCCGGTGATCGGCTTCTGGTTGAGCTCGGCCGCCGCGCCCTCGGTCTCGATCGAAATGCCGTCGAGCGCGCCGTGCGCCAGCTGCCCGACCAGCGAGCCGAGCTTCTCGGCCAGCGCCATGTACGGCCTGAGCCGCGGCGCTTCCTCGGCGCTCAGGCTCGGCATGTTGAGCGCATTGGTCACCCCGCCCGAGATGAGGAAATCGGCCATCTGCTCGGCCACCTGGATCGCGACATTGACCTGCGCCTCGCTGGTCGACGCGCCGAGATGCGGGGTCGAGATGAAGTTGGCGGTGCCGAACAGGGGCGATTCGGTCGCCGGCTCGGTCACGAACACGTCGAGCGCCGCGCCCGCGACATGCCCCGAATCGAGCGCCTCCTTGAGCGCCGCCTCGTCGATCAGCCCGCCGCGCGCGCAGTTGATGATCCGCACGCCCTTCTTGGTCTTGGCGAGGTTCTCGCGGCTCAGGATGTTGCGCGTCTGGTCGGTCAGCGGGGTGTGGAGCGTGATGAAATCGGCGCGGGCGAGCAGCCCGTCGAGCTCGACCTTCTCGACCCCCATCTCCACCGCGCGCTCGGGGGTGAGGAAGGGATCATAGGCGATCACCTTCATCCTGAGCCCCAACGCCCGGTCAGCGACGATCGACCCGATATTGCCCGCGCCGATCAGGCCGAGCGTCTTGCTGGTCAGCTCGACCCCCATGAAGCGGTTCTTCTCCCACTTGCCCTGCTGGGTCGAGGCGTCGGCCTCGGGCAGCTGGCGGGCGAGCGCGAACATCAACGCGATGGCATGCTCGGCGGTGGTGATCGAGTTGCCGAACGGGGTGTTCATGACGACCACGCCCTTGGACGAGGCATAGGGGATATCGACATTGTCCACGCCGATGCCCGCGCGGCCGATCACCTTGAGGTTGGTCGCGGCGTCGAGGATCGCCTTGGTCGCCTTGGTCGAGCTGCGGATCGCAAGGCCATCATATTGGCCGATGATCGCGGCGAGCTCGTCGGGCGTCTTCCCGGTGATCTCGTCCACCTCGACCCCGCGCTCGCGGAAGATCTGGGCGGCCTTGGGGTCCATTTTGTCGGAAATAAGTACTTTCGGCATTTCGTTTCCTCCACCCGTCATCCCGGCGAAAGCCGGGACCCAGGATTACAAGCGATGTCGTATGTGGCTCTGGGTCCCGGCTTTCGCCGGGATGACGATCAGGAGGCCTTCGCCGCCGCATAGGCCCAGTCGAGCCAGGGCCCGAGCGCCTCGATATCGGCGGTATCGACGGTCGCGCCGCACCAGATGCGCAAGCCCGGCGGGGCATCGCGATATCCGGCGACGTCGTACGCGGCACCCTCCTTCTCGAGCAGCGAAGCGAACTTCTTGATGAACGCCTCGTCCGCACCTTCGACGGTCAGGCAGACCGACGTCTTCGAACGGTTCGCTTCGTCCGCGGCGAGATGGCCGAGCCAGTCCCGCTCCGCCACAATCTTGTCGAGCGCCGCCGCATTGGCATCCGACCGCGCGATCAGGCCCTTCAACCCGCCCAGCCCCTTCGCCCATTCGAGCGCGAAGATCGCATCCTCGACAGCGAGCATCGACGGGGTGTTGATCGTCTCGCCCTTGAACACGCCCTCGGCGAGCGCGCCCTTCGACACGAGCCGGAAGACCTTCGGCAGCGGCCAGGCCGGGGTGTAATTCTCGAGCCGCTCGACCGCGCGGGGGCCCAGAATCAGCACACCGTGCCCGCCCTCGCCGCCCAGCACCTTCTGCCAGCTGAAGGTCGCGACATCGATCTTGTCCCAGGGCAGGTCGTAAGCGAACACCGCGCTGGTCGAATCGGCGAAGCACAGCCCCTCGCGGTCGTCCGGAATCCAGTCGCCATTCGGCACGCGCACACCCGAGGTGGTGCCGTTCCAGGTGAACAGCACATCGTCGGACCAATCGACCGCGCCCAGATCGGGCAGCTGGCCATAATCGGCGCGGATCACTGTGGGTTCGAGCTTGAGCTGCTTGACCGCATCGGTGACCCAACCTTCACCGAAGCTCTCCCAGGCGAGCGTCGTCACGCCGCGCGCGCCCAGCATCGTCCACATCGCCATCTCGAAGGCGCCGGTGTCCGAGCCCGGCACGATACCGATCCGGTGGGTGTCGGGCAGCGCAAGCATCTCGCGCATCAGGTCGATGCAATATTGGAGGCGGGCCTTGCCCAGCTTCGAGCGGTGCGAGCGCCCAAGAACCTCGGTCACGAGCTTCGACGCATCCCAGCCCGGGGGCTTGGCGCAGGGTCCCGAAGAGAAGAAGGGGCGTGCCGGCTTGGTGTTCGGCAGAGTCGGCGCACCCGTGGCGGGCGCCGTAACGAGGTCAGTCATGTCAGTCTCTCCTTGCAGAGAGCACGCGCGGCGTTGGGACCGCGTGGCCCGCTGACGGCCCTAGCGGCGGCGGCGCCCATGTCAATCCGGGAGCGGCCGCGCGGTCCCGATTAGACGCACGTTAACCATGAAGCGCTATCCGGGGGCCATGCGTATCCGGCTTGTCCTGGCCCTGTTCCCGCTGCTGCTTTCCGCCTGCGTCTTCGGCGGCGGCGATGACGGCTACCGCCCGGCACCCCGGCCGATTCGTCCCAACGCCTCAGGCCCGGTCACGCTGATCGGCCCCACGCCGCGCGAGACCCAGCAATGCTTCACCGATCTCCAGCGCGAGGATGTTCGCTTCAGCCCGCTGCCCGACCGCGATTATGGCGGCGGCTGCGTCGTTCAGGGCGCGGTCGAATTGCTCGACATCGGCGTGCCGGTCACCAACCTCAAGGGCATGCGCTGCGGGCTCGCGCGCACCTTCATCGGCTGGGTCCGGAATGCGGTCGCGCCGGCGGCGTACCAGATCCTCGGCAGCGAGCTGGTCAAGGTCGAGAGCTTCGGCACCTATTCGTGCCGCGGCATCGTCGGCAATGGCGAGGCGGCGGCGCAGAAAATCTCCGAGCACGGCCTCGCCAACGCGGTCGACATCTCCGGCTTCGTGCTCCGCGACGACCGCCGCATCACCGTGGAGGAAGGCTGGCACTCGCGCGATCCGGATGTGCGCCGCTTTCTCGAGGTGATCCACGCCTCGGCGTGCAAGCGCTTCCACACGGTGCTCAGCCCGGACTACAACGCCGCGCACCACAATCACCTGCATCTCGACATGGGCAAGGGGCCGTTCTGCGCCTAGGTTTGCGTGAGGCCGCAGATGGGCTAAGCGCGACCAAATGACCGAAGAAACACGCGTCCCCTCCCGGGTCTTCCGCCCCGCGAAGCAGGAGGCCGAGTCCGCCGCCGAGCACGGCATCTCGCCCCAGACCGAGCATCCCGCCTACCGGCTCGCCTTCCAGGATCTCGATTTCCTGTTGCGCGACGATCTGAGGCCGGTCCGCTTCCAGCTCGAGCTGCTCAAGCCCCAGCTGCTGCTCGACGAGGCGCATATCGCCTCGACCTTCGTCGTCTATGGCTCGGCGCGCATCCCCGAGCCGAGCAAGGCGCTGGCGCTGCGCGATCTTGCCGACACCGATCAGGCCAGGCTGATCGCCGAGCGGCTGATCGAGAAATCGAAATATTACGACGTCGCCCGCGAACTCGCCCAGCTCGCGAGCCATTTCCCGCGCGACGAGGCGGGCAACCAGCATTTCGTCGTCACCTCGGGCGGCGGCCCCTCGATCATGGAGGCGGCGAACCGCGGCGCGCGCGATGTCGGCGCGGACACGATCGGGCTCAACATCGTCCTGCCGCACGAGCAGGCGCCCAACCCCTATGTCACGCCCGGCCTCAGCATGCAGTTCCACTATTTCGCGCTGAGGAAGATGCACTTCCTCCTCCATGCGCGCGCGGTGGCGGTGTTCCCGGGCGGCTTCGGCACGTTCGACGAATCGTTCGAGCTGCTGACGCTGATCCAGACCGGCAAGATCGCGCCGATCCCGGTGCTCTTCTACGGCAAGGACTTCTGGAACCGCGTCGTCAATTTCGAGGCGCTGTGCGAGGAGGGCGTGATTTCCCCGCGCGACCTCGACCTGTTCCACTTCTGCGAGACCGCCGAAGAGGGCTGGGAGATCGTCATGGATTTCTGGCGCGGCAAGGACCACACCCGCATCCACCGTCCCCGCGCCGGCATGGGCAGCAGCGACGGGTCATAACGCGAGCGGGAGCGATGCGATGCGGGGATTGCCGGCCTGTCTGATCGGCCCCTTGGCGCTCATCGCCTGCTCGCCCGCGCCCCAAGCGGACAACGCCGCAGCGCCGGAACCGGTCAACATCGCCCTGCCCATCGCCGATTGCCCCGAGGAACAGCTTAGCTGCGGCAAGCAGAAGCCGGTGGTCTCGGACGGCGTCCGTCCGTTCGAGAATGACGACATGGCCATCCGCGCCTGGTTCCCGAAGGGTGACCGGGTCTGCATGTCGCGCTCGGGCGATGCGGCACGGGGTTTCTACGCCGAATATGATCTGACCGAACGTCCTTGCTCCGAGCCCGGAACGCCGCGCGCGTTCATCGGAATCAGTTCCTCGTTCAACGCGATGGAGTGGTCGCTCGCCGATGCGACACGAGACTGCCGGCCCTTGAGCGCCGCCCTGCTCAAGCGATTCGGCGGCAAGCCCCCGGCCTTTCCCGGCCATCCCTCGCGGGCGTGCGAGGAGATCCAGCCGGATGGATGGGTGGTGGTCACCGTCCACACCACAGCGGGCAGGCGGGTCGAGGGCGACACCCTCAAAGGGTTGACCTATTTCTATCGGGCCACGCTCGGGACGCGCCCCGACCGTTTCGACCGTTTCGACCGCGATGTGCCGAGGTTCCGGGCCTTCCTGCGGCGGCTGCAGATCGACGCCGAGTTCAAGCCGCCGGAATAGAGGCCCTTAGTGCGCCGCCTTGGGCTCCGCGGCATTGCCCTCGACCGCGCCATTTTCCGGCGCGGCGGCGTTCGCCTCGGCCTCGTTGCCCGCGGCAGCCGGCGCCGCGGCGGGAGCCGCGGGCAGCGGGATCGGGCTGCCCTGCTGGTTGATATAGACCATGATGTCGGCGCGGTCCTTGGGGTTGGGCAGGCCGGCGAAGGTCATCAGCGTGCCCGGCGCGAACTTGCTCGGCTTGGTCAGCCAGGCATTCATCGTCTCGAAGTCCCACTTGCCGCCATGGCCCGAAAGCGCGGCGGAGAAGGCGAAGCCGCCCTTCCCCTTGCCGATCTCCTCGCCCATCGTGCCCCACAGGTTCGGGCCGATGCCGTTGGCGCCGCCCTGGGTGATGGTGTGGCAGCTCGCGCACTTCTTGAAGAGCTCGGCGCCGTGGACCGGATCGGCGGTGGCGAGCAGCGTCGCGATCGGCACTTCGGCCGCGCCGGTAGCCGCTTCCTCGGCGCCCTCGACCGGATAGCCGGGCTTTTCCGGATGCTCGCTGTGGAAGATCATGCCGGTCGCGATCGACAGGCCGAGGGCCAGGATTCCGCCCGCCAGAGCCCAGCCCGCAATCGTATTCGTGCGATCGTCCATCTTCGACACCCTGTTTAAAACCGTGCTCCCTCTAGAGCCGCACTTTGAGCATCGCAAGCGGCGCTTGCGGCCCGCATAGCAACCCGCGCTTGCGGGCGCGGCGCGACGCCGCTAGCCCGCCCGGCCTATGGACAATTTCGCCGCCCCCGCCCGTCCCATCGTCGCCCGGATGATCGAAGCCGCCGCCGCCGAGCCCAGGCGCGCGGTCGCCTTCCAGGGCGCGCCGGGCGCCAATTCGCATGTCGCGGCGCTCCAGGCTTTTCCCGATTGCCTGCCGCTCCCCTGCTTCAGCTTCGAGGATGCGATCGACGCGGTGCGCGACGGGACCGCGGACTGCGCGATCATCCCGATCGAGAATTCGCTCCACGGCCGCGTCGCCGACATCCATTTCCTGCTGCCCGAATCGGGGCTGGTGATCACCGGCGAGCATTTCCTGCCCATCCATTACGGCCTGATGGGCACCGGCAGCCTCGACCAGGTCAGGGAAGCGACCAGCCATCCGCAGGCGCTCGGCCAGTGCCGGCTGTGGCTCAAGGCGCACGGCATCACCCCCGCTTCCTATCCCGACACCGCCGGCGCCGCCGCCCTGGTCGCCGAGCGGGGCGATCCCGCGATCGCCGCGCTCGCCCCGCCGGGCGCGGCCGAACTCTACGGGCTCAACCTGCTCGTCGAGAATATCGCCGACGCCGACCATAACATGACGCGCTTCGTGATCCTGGCGCGGCAGGCACCGCCGCTCGCGGGCGAAGGGCCGTTCATGACGACCTTCATCTTCGAGGTGAAGAATGTGCCCGCAGCGCTCTACAAGGCGCTCACCGGCTTCGCCACCAACGGCGTCAACATGACCAAGCTCGAAAGCTATCAGCAAGGCGGCAGCTTCGCCGCGACCGAATTCTATGCCGATGTCGTCGGCCGCCCCGGCGACCCGAACTTCGACAATGCGATCGAGGATCTGACGCACCATTCGAAGCGCGTCCGGCTGCTCGGCACCTACAAGCAGGCGCGCGAGCGGGGGTGAACCCCGGCGGCGGGGCGCGATAAGGTCCCGCATATCGGCTTCATTGGTGACCTTTGCCCGAGGGAAAATGCGCGTCCTGTCGGAAAGACGGGGCGCCATGCGAGCGCGTGATCCGGTGGCCCAAGACTGCGTCATCGCACAGCTTGGAGCGGATCAAATCCAATTAGGAAAGCGATTTCTGTCCAGCGCGTCCGCCCGCTCGGCAACCCGCCGGCAACCGAGCGAGCGACGCGACCGTCAGCGGCGGACGTCGTGGAGCGTGCCGTCCTCGAACATCTTCTGCAGGGCCGAGACCGGCACCTTCTCGCGCTCCGGGCCATAATAGGCTTCGGAATTCGCCTCGCCCGCATTCACGTCGCGATCGACCCCGCGCCAATCATTATAATATGTGCGGCCGAATTCGAGTTCGACCATGGCGCCCTCGACCTTGGTGACGCGCAGCGTGCTGTACATCACCGGCGCGTCGGGATGCGTCATGAGCCGGGCGAGATCGGCCTCGTAAATGTCGCCGACATGCGGCGCGGCGAGCGAGACCGTATCGCTCTGCCGATCGGCGGCGGCGGCGATCGATCCGGTCGCGACCAGCGCGCCGATCCCGCCCAGCCCGACCAGCCAGCCGCGGCGGTCCCATGCCGGAATCGCCTTGGTCACGTCCTTGTGCGCTTCATCCGCCGCGTCATCGGCATGCTCGGCGCCGCAATTGCCGCAGACCAGATAGGGCGTCTTGCCGGTGACCCAGCGAAAGATCCAGTAGATGTGCCGCACCGTATAGGCGACCATCCGCGTGAAATAGCTGTCCTTGTCGCAATAGGCGCAGTGCCGCAGCCCCGCCGGGCCCACCTCTGCCCAGCCCCCGCGCGAACCCCATGAAATGAAGAACATGCCGATCCCCCTTTCGACATGCCCGCCCGGAGCGGACGGACTCCGAGGCAAGGTTATCGCCGCATTCATAAAGCGCAACCGCAGAGATTGGCAGCGATAGCCGCCTTGACGGTGCGACGATCTATTGTGTAAACACAACATATCGTCATCCATGCCGAGTCGTTCTGTGCCCATGCTCCACAACCGTATCGCCCTGTTTCGCGCCGAGCGCGGGATGAGTCGGCGCGAGCTGGCCGAGGCGGTGGGGGTGAACCCGCAGACGATCGGCTATCTCGAACGCGGCGATTATGCCCCCAGCCTCGAGCTGGGGATGAAGATCGCGCTGGTGTTCGAGGTCCCCGTCGAACTCGTCTTCTCCTTTCAACGCTTCGAACCGGTCTCGCGCACGATGATGCGCGCAGGGCCGGGCGAATGATGCAGCCGGAATCCGCCATGCCCCGATTTGCCCAAAGCCCCATTTTGTTTCGCTGGGCCGCCATCCTCGCCCTGCTGCCCGCCACCGCCGGGATCGTGATCGCGATCGGCTGGCCCCAATTTTCGGAGATCGGCTTTGCGCTGGTGGCCGGAGGTCTTGCGCTCGCAGTCTGGCTGCCGCTGATCGGACCGCTCAGGCTCGGCGGCACGCGCATCGCCGACGAGTTCGACCGGATGATCCAGACGCGCGCCTGGCTGGCGGGTTGCGCAGCGGCAAGCTTCGCGGCGGTTATGGGCCTATTGCTGCTGCTCGGGCTCGCGATGGCAGGCAATTGGGAGCGGCTGACGCTGCTGCTCGCGCTGCGCTCGCTGCTCAGCTACCTTATCGTGCTCCTGTCGGCGGTGCCGTGCCTCGTCATCACGAGCGGCGCATCCGCCGACGAGGACGACTAGGCTTCCGCGATCCAGGCGCTGAGCAGCGTGTGCGCAAGGGCATAGTGCGGGGGCGCCACGAACGGACCCTCGCCGCCGGACATCACCGCGCGGGCTTCGTCGCGGGTCACCCAGATCGCATCCTCGAGCTCGTTCGTGTCGATGGTGAGCCGATCGTCATCGGCCTCGCCGATCGCCGCGACCATCAGCGAGGAGGGGAAGGGCCAGGGCTGGCTGGCGACATAGCGCACGTTGCGGACGCGCACGCCCGCCTCCTCGAAAATCTCGCGCGCCACGGCCTCTTCGAGCGATTCGCCGGGCTCGACGAACCCGGCCAGCGCCGAATAGCGTCCCGGCGGCCAGCCGGGTCCGCGCCCGAGCAGCACGCGCCTTTCGCCTTTGGCCCCATATTCGGCCAGCATGATCACCACCGGATCGACCCGCGGGAAATGCTCGGCGTTGCAATGGGGGCATTTGCGACCCCAGCCCGCACGGAACAGCTCGGTGCCGGTCCCGCACACCGCGCAGAAGCGGTGCCGCATATGCCAGTCGACGGTGCTCCGCGCCGCGGCGAAATGGGCGGCGTCTTCATAGGTCAGCTGGTCGAGCAGGCGGAACATGGTGAAGGCGGGGCGCGCCACAGGCGTTTCGGCCGGATTGGCGGCCGCGAAGTGCGGGACCCCGTCCGGATCGAACCCCAGCAGCACGATCTCGCCGCCCACCGGCGCCTCGGCGATCGAATCCCAGATCAACCGCCCATCGTCGCCCAGTTCGGGCACCAGCTCGCGCAACCGCAACAACCGCGCGCGCGGATCGGCCATCGCCGCCGCGAGCTTCTCCACATCGGTCCGCAGCGGATCGGCCCGGTCGAGCGTGCCGCCGGTGAAGCCCGGCCTCACTTGAGCAGATCGGCAACCAGCGCCTGGTTGAGATCTGCCCTGAGCGGCCATTTCTCGGTCGGCATATAGTTGACCATCACCACGCCGCGCACATTCTTGGCCGGATCGACCCAGGCAAGCGTGCTCGCCGCACCGCCCCAGCCATAGGTGCCCTTGCTCGCGGCGCCCGGCACATCGGCCAGATAGACCGATCCGCCCGCGCCGAAGCCGAGCTTGCCGACGCTGGTCAGCGTGCCGAGCAGCGTCGTGTCGGCGCCCGCGGGCAGCAGGTTCGACATGGCAAGCCTGGCCGTCTCGGGCTTGAGCACGCGCACGCCATCGAGCGTGCCGCCATTCTGGAGCATGTGGAGGAAGCGGTCATAATCATGGGCCGAGGAGACCAGCCCGGCGCCGCCATAGGGGAAGCTCGGCGGCTTGAGCCACAGCGAGCCCTTCCCCGGATCGACCGGCAGCCGATTCTCGCCGGCATAGAAATAGTTGGTCGCGAGCCGCCCGGCCTCGCTGCCCGGCACGGTGAAGAAGGTCGACTTCATCTTGAGCGGATCGAAGAGGCGCTTCTGGAGGAAGGCATCGAAGGTCATGCCCGAGGCAACCTCGATCACGCGCCCCATCAGGTCGAGCCCGATCGAATAGCTCCATTTGGTGCCCGGCTCGTAGACCAGCGGGAAGGTCGCCAGCTTGTTCGCGAACGCCTCGAGCGAGGCGGGGCGAATCGCGCGTTGGTTGGGCTCGAGCTGATTGCTGATCTGGGCCGGATTGATGCCCTGCTGGCGATACTGGTCGAGCAAGGTCCCCGGTACCGGGTTCTGGCCGAGGTCATAGCCGAGCCCCGCGGTGTGAGTGAGCAGCATGCGCACCGTGATCGGGTGCGCCGCCGGGTGGGTCGCGGTGACGGGCCCGGCGGGATCGTTGAGCACGCGCATATTCTTGAAGGCGGGGATGAAATCGCTGATCGGCTGGTCGAGCTTGAGCTTGCCCTCCTCGACCAGGATCATCGCGGCGATGCCGGTGATCGGCTTGGTCATCGAATAGACGCGCCACAGGCTGTTCTCGTCGGCGAGCGGCGCATCGGCCTCCGCCGCGATCCGCCCGGCCTTGTAATATTCGGTCGGCGCATCGCCGCGCCCGATCCCGACCACCAGGCCCGGCACCTTGTTCTCGGCGACATAGCGGTTGACCAGCGCCTGGGTCGCCGGGGCCGCAACCGGCGTCGCCGGCAAGGCCGGCACGCTCCGCGCCTGCACCAGACCCGTAACGCCCGCGCTCGCGAGCAGCACCGCACCGACAAGGACCCGAACCCGCATCATCTTCTCCCAAACGCTCTCACGGCCTTGGCGAAGAGCGTCGGCAGTCCCGCCGACTCGATTTCGTCCAGAGGCCACCATTCGCCCTGCGGCGCTTCCTGCGCTCCGATTGTGGCGACGGCAAGCGCACATTCGAGCCGGAAATGGGTGAAGACATGGCTGACACCGCGATCAAGCATCCGCCAGTCCGCCGCGGCCGGCGCGCCCGTGAGGCCCGGCGGCGAATCGGTCCAGGGGCCGGTCGGCAGGGCGCGCATGCCACCGAGCAATCCCTTGCCCGGCCGGCGCACCAGTAGCAGCTTGCCGTCGCGCTCCGCCCAGAAGATCGTGCCATAGCGCTGCGGCGAGGCCGGCTTCCTGGCCTTGACCGGGAACGCCTCCGGCGCGCCGCCCGCGAACCCCGCGCAATCCTCGCGCAGCGGGCAGAGCAGGCATTTGGGCGCCCTGGGGGTGCAGATGCCGCTGCCCAGATCCATCATCGCTTGGGCGAAATCGCCCGCACGGACTTCGGGTGTGATCGAGTCCGCCAGGGCCTTGATCCGCGGCTTGGCCCCCGGCAGCGGATCGCGCACCGCAAACAGGCGCGCCACCACGCGCTCGACATTGCCGTCGACCACCACCGCACGCTGCCCGAACGCGATCGCCGCGATTGCGGCGGCGGTATAGCCGCCCACCCCCGGCAAGGCGCGCAGCCCGGCCTCGTCCGTCGGCAGGCCGTTGGCCGCCACCTCGCGCGCGCAGGCCAGCATGTTCCGCGCCCGGGCGTAGTAGCCGAGCCCCGCCCAGGCGCTCATCACATCGGCGTCCTCGGCCGCCGCCATCGAAACGAAATCGGGCCAGGCGCCGACGAACTTCTCGAAATAGGGGATCACGGTCGCGACCTGGGTCTGCTGGAGCATCACCTCGCTCAGCCACACACGGTACGGCTCGGGCGCATTCGCTCCCGGCCGCGCGCGCCACGGCAAAACACGCGCGCTCGCATCATACCAGTGGAGAAGCTTCGCTGCGATGTTGTCGGGCACGCCCCGGCTATGGCATGGACTGTCCCCAATGAAGAAGTCCCCGCGTACCACCACCCGCCAGCCCAGGCCCGAGCCCCAGCGCAGCATGCGCGCGCGCCCGGTTTCCGAGCTGTTGCCCGATGTCGGCCGCGCCGCATTTCGCCGCTTCGGCTTCGTCCAGCATTCGGTGGTCAGCCGCTGGGCCGAGATCGTCGGCGAGCGCTATGCCGAGGTCTCCGCCCCCGAATCGATCCGCTTCCCGCCGGGCCAGCGCGCCGAGGGCGTGCTGCACCTGGTCGTCTCGGGCGCCCACGCGCCGATGATGCAGCATATCGCCCCCGAGATCGTCGAGCGGGTCAACCGCTTCTTCGGCTATGCCGCGGTCGCCCGGCTCCAGATCCGCCACGGCCAGATCGACCGCCGCGAAGCCGCCGCACCCCTGCCCGAATTGGCGCCGATCACCGCGGAGATGGGCGAGAGCCTGCGCGGGATCATGGACCCCGAGCTCAAGGCGGTGCTCGAAGCGCTCGCCTCGGGCGTCGCGGGCAACGCCATTCCCAAGATCGGCAGGATCGATTGATGCGGTTTCTCGCCCTCGCGCTCCTCTTCATCCTCGGCGCCTCCGCGCCCGCTCTGTCCAAGGCACCCGCGCCCGACTGGCTGACGGTGATCGCCAGCACGCCCGAGGGCGGCGTCCGCATGGGCAATCCCGCGGCCAAGGTGAAGCTGGTCGAATATGGCTCGCGCAGCTGCCCGGTGTGCGGGCGGTTTGCGCACGAATCGGCGGGCCATCTGCGCGAGACCTATGTCGCCAGCGGCAAGGTCAGCTACGAGTTTCGCGAATTCCTGATCCATCCGCAGGATATCGGCGCGAGCGTGATCGGCAAATGCGTGAGCGACCGCAACTTCTTCGTCGTCCTCGATGCGATGTACGCCAACCAGGCGGTGTTCAATGAGCGCGCCGATACGCTGCGCATCTCACGCGTCGACCAGATCATGGCGATGAAGCCGCTCGACGCGGCGCGGGCATGGTCCGACGATCTCGGCTATACCGATCTCGTTCGCCAGGCCGGCATGCCCGAGGCGCGGATCAAGGCCTGTTTCTCGAACCCGCAAGCGATCCCGCAGCTCGGTGCCCGGCTCCAGGCCGGGGTCAAGATGGGCGTCGACGGCACCCCGAACTTCTTCATCAACGGCCGCAAGGCGAACGCCGTGCTGTGGTCGCAACTCGAACCCTTGTTACGAGCCGCGGGCGGCTGAACCCGCGCCGATATTCCGAATGGAGACGATTGAAATGCGCCTGATCAAGTCCATCGCCGTCTGGCTGACCCTGCTGGCCGCGCCGCTCGCGCTCACTGCCTGTGGCGGCGACGGAGCCAACAACAGCGCCGACGCCGCGCCCGTCGCCACCGCCAAGCCCCCCGCGGGCAAGCAATGGACCGACGTCTATACCAAGACCGGCGAAGGCTGGGTGAAGCAGGGCAATCCCGACGCGCCGATCAAGCTGGTCGAATATGGCTCGCGCAGCTGCCCCGTGTGCGGCGCCTTCGCGCTGACTGGGGTCGAGCCGATGCGCGAGAAATACGTCAAGACCGGCCAGGTCAGCTACGAATTCCGCGACTTCCTGATCCACCCGCAGGATCTGGGCATCGCCTTGCTCGGCCGGTGCGTCTCGACCGAGGCCTTCTTCCCGGTGCTCGATGCGATGTATGCCCGCCAGAACGAGTTCAACGCCAAGACCGAGAATATCTCGCCCGAGATCCAGGCGCAGCTCGCGCAGATGAACCGCAACGAGGTCGCGTTCACCCTGACCGAGATGCTCGGCTATCCGCAGTTCATGCAGCAGAACGGCATGCCCGCGGACAAGGTGAAGGCGTGCCTCGCCGATACGAATGCGGTCGCCGTGCTCTCGAAGCAGCTCGAGGAAGGCGTCGCCAAGGGCGTCGACGGTACCCCGACCTTCTTCATCAACGACCGCAAGGTGGAGAATGCGGTGGGCTGGGCCCAGCTCGAGCCCGCGCTCCGCGCCGCCGGCGCGCACTGAGCTGAAGGCGCGCGGAGCCGCACCATGCAGATCAAGCGGCTGCGGCTCACCGGGTTCAAGAGCTTCGTCGACCCGGCCGATCTTCGGATCGAGCCCGGGCTGACGGGGATTGTCGGCCCGAACGGCTGCGGCAAATCCAATCTGCTCGAGGCGCTGCGCTGGGCGATGGGCGAGAATAGCCCCAAGTCGATGCGCGGCGCGGGCATGGAGGATGTGATCTTCGCGGGAACGGCGACCCGCCCCCAGCGCGACTTCGCCGAGGTCTCGATCCTCGCCGACGGTGTCGGCGCGGATGACGAGCTCGAGGTGGTCCGCCGGATCGAGCGCGGCGCGGGCTCAGCCTATCGCGTCAATGGCCGCGACGTCCGCGCCAAGGATGTCAGCCTTGTCTTCGCCGACGCCGCGACCGGCGCGCATTCGCCGGCATTGGTCAGCCAGGGCCGGATCGGCTCGATCATCTCGGCCAAGCCCGCCGAGCGCCGCGCGATGCTCGAAGAGGCCGCCGGGATCGCCGGCCTCCATGTCCGCCGCAAGGATGCCGAGCAGAAACTGCGCGCGACCGAGGCCAACCTGACCCGGCTCGACGAGGTCATCACCGATCAGGAAACGCGGGCCGCTGCGCTCAAGCGTCAGGCGCGCCAGGCCGAGCGCTATCGCGAGCTTTCGGATAAGATCCGCGTGGCCGAGGCGCGGATGATCTTCGCGCGCTGGCGCGATGCCGCTGCCGCCGCCGATGCCGCCAAGGCCGAGGCGCAATCGGCCGAAGCGCGCGTCGCCGAGGCCGCCCAGGCGCACGACAAGGCCGCCGCCGTCCAGCAGGCGGCTGCAGAGGCGCTCGCCACCGTCCGCGCCGATGCGCTGGCCGTGCGCGACCGCGCGACCGAGGCGATGCACCGGCTGGCGACCTTGCGCAGCGAACGCGCCACGGTCGAGCGCCGGATCGCCGACCTCAGGGATTCCGAGCTCCGCCTCGCCGAGGACAAGGGGCGCGAGGGCGCGCTTGCCCGCGACGCCGCCGAGGCGCTCGCCCGGCTTGACGAGGAGGCGAAGACGCTCGACGAGCGGATCGCCGCCGCGGCCGCGCGCATGCCGCATCTCGATGCCGCGCTCGCCGAAGCCGAGCGCGCCGCGCGCGATGCCGAGGTCGCGCTGGCACAGGCGCTCGCCGCGCAGGCCGCCGAGACCGCCGATGCACGCGTCGCCGAGGCCGCGCTCGCCGCCGCGCGCACCCGGGTCGAGCGCGCCGCGCGGGATGCCGCCCGGATCGACGCTGAGGGCCGCGCACTCGCCGACCCCGGGCCGCTCAAGGCCGAAAAGGCCCGCGCCGCTGAGGCGCGCGCCAAGGCCGCCGCCCAGGCCGAAACCGCGCGCACCGGGCTTGCTCGCGCCGACGCCGCCGAGCGCGGCGCGATCGAGGGCCGCGACCGCGCCCAATCCGCTCGCGCCGCTGCCCATGCCGAACTGTCGCAACTCGACAGCGAGGCCGCCGCGCTCACCAAGGCGACGCGCGCGAGCGACAAGGACCGGCTGCTCGACAAGCTCCGCGTCGATGCGGGGTACGAACGCGCGCTCGCCGCGGCGCTGGGCGATGACCTTGAAGCGGGGCTCGATACCTCAGCGGACCGCTATTGGGCGGGCGCCGAGAGCCAGCCGGGCGATCCCAAGGCCGCGGCGGACACCACCCCGCTCGGATCGCACGTCCAGGCACCCGAGGCGCTCGCCCGGCGCCTCGCGCAGGTGCTGGTCGCCGAGAGCGACACCGGCCAGCCGCTCGCGGTCGGCCAGCGCCTCGTCACGCTCACGGGCGTGCTGCGCCGCTGGGACGGCTATGTCGCCAAGTCGGGCGGCGCCGCCGCCGCCGAGCGGCTCGAGCGCGTCAACCGGCTGCGCGCGATCGAAAAGGCGCGTCCCGCCGCGGTGCGCGCGGTCGATGCCGCCGATGCCGAGCTGGCGCGGGTCGACGAGACGATCGCCGAGGCACGCCGCAACGCCGCCGACTGCCGCCGCCTGCTCGACCATAGCGAGAATGCCGGCCGCGACGCCGCGCGCGCCGAGGACCGCGCCGCCGGCCAGATCGAGCGGCTCGATTCGCAGCGCGCCGATCTCAACTCGCGCCGCGCCCGCATCTCGGCCGAGAGCGACGAGGCCGCGGGGGAGCTCGCCCGCGCCGAAGCCGCCAAGGCCGCGCTCCCCGACGGCAGCGCCACGCGCGAACAGGTATCCAAACTCTCGGCCGAAGCCGAAACCCGCCGCGCCGCCACCGCCCAGGCCCGCGCCGAACGCGGCACGCTCGAACGCGAGATCGCCTCCAGCCGCGAACGCCTCGCCGCCGCAGGGGCCGAAAGCCGCAGCTGGAAATCGCGCGCCGGCGAGGCCGCGCGCCGCAGCGCCGAGATGGACAAGCGCGCCGCCGAGCTTGCCGAGGAAAGCGCGGCGCTCGCGGATCGTCCGGCTCAGCTCGACGCCCGCATTACCGAGGCCGAAGCCCAGACCGAAGAGACCCGCGCCGCTTCTGCCGCCGCCCAGGCCGCCGAGCGCGAGGCCGAGACCATCGTCCGCGACACCGAACACCATGTCCGTGCCGCCAACGAAGCGCTGAGCCAAGCCCGCGAGGAACGCGCCGGCGCGCTCGCCCGCGCCGAGAATCAGGAGATGCGCCGCATCGAAATGGGCCGCCTTTCGGGCGAGCGCTTCGAATGCCCGCCGCCGCTCCTCCCCGAACGCGCGGGGTTCAAGGAAGACACGGTCCGCGATCCGCAGGACGAATCATCGGCGCACGACCGGCTCATTGCCGAGCGCGAACGCATCGGTCCGGTCAACCTGGTCGCCGAGAGCGAACTCGCCGAACTCACCGAATCGGCGCAGAACAGCGCGAAGGAGCGCGACGAGCTGATCCAGGCGGTCCATCGCCTGCGCTATTCGATCGGCACGCTCAACCGCGAGGGCCGCCAGCGCCTGCTCGCCGCGTTCGAGGCGGTCGACCAGCATTTCCGGCGCCTCTTCACGACCTTGTTCAACGGCGGCCAGGCGCATCTCGAACTGATCGATTCGGACGATCCGCTCGAGGCCGGGCTCGAGATCATGGCCCAGCCGCCCGGCAAGAAGCTCCAGTCGCTCACGCTCCTGTCGGGCGGCGAGCAGGCGCTGACCGCGGTCGCGCTGATCTTCGCGCTGTTCCTGACGAATCCCGCCCCGATCTGCGTGCTCGACGAAGTCGATGCGCCGCTCGACGACGCCAATATCGAGCGTTTCTGCGACCTGCTCGACCGCATGACCGAGGAAACCGCCACCCGCTACCTGATCGTCACCCACAATGCCGCGACGATGAGCCGCATGCACCGCCTGTTCGGCGTGACGATGGTCGAGCAGGGGGTGAGCCGGCTGGTGAGCGTCGATCTGGGCGGGGCGGAGACGCTGCTGGCGGCGGAGTAAGCAGGAGGAAAGAGGTTCGCGCGGAGGCGCGGAGATGTCCCGCCCGCCGCGCCGGCGGCTCTCAATCTCGACGGTCCAGCAAATCCTGCCGCTAACGCGGCGCATCGGCTCCCAGCGCAGGACGCCCTCTTCGCGTCTCCGCGCGAAATCTCCCTTCTTCTACGCCCTCACCCGCCCCGCGCATGCTCGTGGTGGCGGATCACCTCGTTGATGATGAAGCGCAGGAAGGCCTCGCTGAACTCGGGATCGAGATCGGCGTCCTTCGCCAGCGCGCGCAGCCGGGCGATCTGGGCTTCCTCGCGGCCGGGATCGGCGGGGGGAAGGCCGTGCTCGGCCTTGTAGGTTCCCACCGCCTGCGTGATCTTGAAGCGTTCGGCGAGGATATGGACCAAAGCCGCATCGATATTGTCGATGCTCTGGCGATAGCGTTTGAGCGTCTCGTCCGGCATGGCGGCCCTCCCTATCGCCCCTTTTGCCGTCTCGACGGCCTCGCGCAAGCCCTACCCCTTGCCTTTAGCGCCCCAACGCGCCAGAGCGCGGCCACGATGAGCGCTACCATCCATCGCATCGGCGGCCGTGAGCCTTCGCTCGAACCGATGCTGTCGCTGGTCGCCCCCGATCTCAACCTGGTCAATGCAGTCATCCTCGACCGGATGAACTCGGACATTCCGCTGATCCCGGAGCTCGCCGGGCACCTGATCGCCGGCGGCGGCAAGCGGATGCGGCCGATGCTCACCCTCGCGAGCGCGCGGCTGCTCGAATATTCGGGCACGCGGCACCATAAACTGGCAGCAGCCGTCGAGTTCATCCACACCGCGACCCTGCTCCACGACGATGTCGTCGATTCGTCGGACCTGCGCCGCGGCCGCCGCACCGCGAACATCATCTGGGGCAATCCGGCGAGCGTGCTGGTCGGCGACTTCCTCTTCTCGCGCAGCTTCGAGCTGATGGTCGAGGATGGCAGCCTCAAGGTGCTCAAGATCCTGTCGGGCGCCAGCGCGACGATCGCGGAAGGCGAGGTCAACCAGCTCACCGCGGTGCGCCGGATCGATCTCAGCGAGGAACGCTATCTCGACATCATCGACGCCAAGACCGCCACGCTGTTCGCGGCGGCGTGCAAGATCGCCGCGGTGGTCGCCGAGCGCGGCGAGCGCGAGGAATCGGCGCTCGACGCCTATGGCCGCAACCTCGGCATCGCCTTCCAGCTCGTCGATGACGCAATCGACTATATCTCGACCGCCGAGGCGATGGGCAAGGATGCGGGCGACGATTTCCGCGAGGGCAAGATGACGCTGCCCGTCATCCTCGCCTATGCGCGCGGCAGCGAGGGCGACCGCGCCTTCTGGAAGGAGGCCGTCGCCGGCCGCCGCGTCGCCGACGAGGATTTCGCCGAGGCGGTCCGCCTGGTCCAGGCCAGCCGCGCGGTCGAGGACACGCTCGCCCGCGCCCGCCACTACGGCCAGCGCGCGATCGACGCGCTCGGCGGCTTCGCGCCCGGCGGCGCCAAGGACGCGATGGTCGAAGCCGTCGAATTCGCGGTCGCGCGCGCTTACTGAGGCGCTCCTAAACGAATCGGCGATCCGTCCTAATCGTCGTCCTTCTCGCGGGTGATGATATAGTCGATCCGGATCGCCACCCAGGCGCCGACCAGCGACTTGCCGCCCTTGCGCGGCGGCCGCACCCGGAACTGGAACGCCGCCTGCCGCACCGCGCCGGCATAGCCCGACCCGCGCGGCGCATCCCCCAGCTCGCGGCAATCGTCGACGCGGTACTGCGCGATCGTGCGGCAGATGATCAGGCCCCAGCCCGCGCGCCCGCGCGCTCGCTCCGGAATATAGGGGTTCAGCTCGGCATGGGTCGGCCGGCGATACCATTCGGCGACAAAGAGCGGCTCGCCGTTCGGCCCATGGCCCTCGGCAAGCTGGCTGTCGCCCGGAGCGTCGCCGCTGCCATTCTCGGCGCCCGACTGGTTGGCGTTGTTCTGCGGCCCCTGCGGCCGGTTCCTACCGATATCGCTTCCGGCATATTCGGGCTTGGTCAGCCACAGGATGTTGGCGTTGGGCGGCGGCTCGACGGGGGGCGGGGGCGGCGGGACGATCTCGGGCTCGTTGAGCCTGGCATGCGCGACCTGACCGCCCCGGGGACGCGCCTTGGCCGCGGTATCGGGCTTGGGCTTGGCCTTGCCCGCGCCGGGATCGGGCACGTCGAACACGTCGAGCCGGGGCTGTTTCTTCTGGAGATCGCCGGGCCCGGGCAGCGCCAGGAACAGCAGCACCACCAGCGCTTCGAGCACCAGTGCGAACACCACGCCGGCGGCGCGGCGCGAGGGGGTTTCGCGGACCCAGTCCCATAAGGAAATAATCGCACGCTGCACGGAAACGGCCTGAACCCCGGACCTACGCCGCGAACAGGCCTATCCCCGCCGCCGGCGCTCTTGAGCATGGCCTATCGGGCGAGAGTGCGACCAAAGCGTGGCCTTTTACTCCCCGGCGGGTTCTTCCTCGTCCTCGTCATCGGCGACCAGATCGTCCTCATCCGCTTCGAGCGCGTCGTCGATCGCCTCGGTGATCAGATCGAGCTGGTCGAAGCTCGCGGTGAAATCGATCGTCTCGCCGTCATCATCCTCGAGGCTCAGCACATAATCGCCATTGCCGTCGGGGGTGATGGTGAATTGGGAAAGCGTGCGTGCCATCGGTCGATCTCCTTTGCGCCCGCCAACGCATGATTCGCGAAAAGGGCGCAGCCACGCCTAGCTATTTTCGATGACGCACCCGCTATGCCATGGGGGCGGAATGGACGCGCTTCCGATCCACGCGGTTCTGCCCGATCTGCTCGCCCTGCTGCGCGAGGCAAGCAACGCCGTGCTCGTCGCGCCGCCGGGCGCGGGCAAGACGACGGCGGTCGCGCCCGTCTTGCTCGGCGAGCCCTGGTGCGCGGGCGAGATCCTGCTCCTCTCGCCGCGCCGCCTCGCCGCGCGGGCGGCTGCCGAGCGGATGGCGGCGCTTGCCGGACAAAGCGTGGGCCAGACCTATGGCTATGCCACGCGCATGGACAGCAAGCGCTCGGCGGCGACGCGGGTGACCGTGGTCACCGAGGGCATATTTGTCGCGCGAATCCAGTCCGATCCCGAATTGGCCGGGGTCTCGGCGGTGCTGTTCGACGAAGTGCATGAGCGCAGCCTCGACAGCGATTTCGGCCTCGCGCTCGCGCTCGACGCGCAGGCCGCGTTGCGCCCGGATCTGCGGCTGGTGGCGATGTCCGCCACGCTCGATGGCGGCCGCTTCGCCGACCTGCTCGACGCACGGGTGATCGAGAGCGAGGGCCGGATGCACCCGCTCGAACTCCGCCATCTCGGCCGCGCCGCCGAGGCCAGGATCGAGGAGTCGGTCGCCGCCGCGGTGCGGACCGCACTGCGGGAAGCCGCCAAGGACGAGGGAGCCGGTGTCCTCGCCTTCCTTCCCGGTGTCGCCGAGATCGAGCGCACCGCCGATCGCCTCGCGGATCTGCCGGGAATCATCCTCCACAAGCTCCATGGCAGCCTCGACCCCGCCGCCCAGCGCGCCGCGATAGCGCCCGATCCGCAGGGGCGCCGCAAGCTCGTCCTCGCCACCTCGATCGCCGAGACCAGCCTGACGCTCGACGGAATCCGCATCGTGGTCGATTCGGGGCTGGCCCGCCGCCCCCGCTACGACCGCGCGGCGGGCATGACCCGGCTGGTCACCGAGCGCGCCAGCCAGGCGTCGGTCACCCAGCGCGCGGGCCGCGCCGCGCGGCAGGGGCCGGGCGTTGCTTACCGGCTCTGGGAAGCCGCCGCGACCGCGGGCCTGCCGCGCTTCGATCCGCCCGAAATCCTCGAGGCCGATCTCTCGGCGCTCACCCTCGATTGCGCGCTATGGGGCGTTGCCGATCCGCGCAGCCTGCGCTGGCTCGATCCGCCCCCCGATGCCGCCATCGCCGAAGCCCGCACCCGCCTCACCGCGCTCGAAGCCCTCGACGCGAATGGCCGCCCCACCGATCACGGCAAGGCCATCGCGCGCCTGCCGCTGCCGCCGCGCCTTGGCCATATGCTCGTCCGGGCGGGCGAGATCGGCCTCGCCCACACCGCCGCTCAGGTCGCCGTCCTGCTCGGCGAACGCGGCCTTGGCGGGCAGGACGCCGATCTCGACCTGCGCCTGCGCCGCTGGAAGACCGAACGTGGGCCGAGGGCGGAGAATGCGCGGAAACTGGCGGAGCGATGGGCACGCCTGGCCCCACCGTTCGCTTCGAGCGAAGTCGAGAAGCCTGTGCCTGGCCAAGGTGTCTCGACTTCGCTCGACACGAACGGGGTGGCGGTCTCCATCGCGCTCGCCTTTCCCGACCGCATCGCCCGGCGCCGCGACGCGACTGGCGAGACCTGGGCCTCGGTGGGCGGGCGCGGTTTCAGGCTCGACCCGACCTCGTCGCTCGCCCGCGCCGAATGGCTCGCGGTGGCCGAGACGCAGGGCATGGCCGCTGGCGCGCGCATCCTCTCCGCCGTGGAGATCGGCGCGGCGACGGTCGAGGCCCTGTTCGCCCACCGCATCGAAACCCGCCGCACCGTCCGCTTCGATCCCGCCACCGGCCGCATCGAAGCGCTGCGCGAACGCCGTTTGGGCAGCATCCGCCTCTCCTCCGGCCCCGATTCGAATGCCGACCCGCAAGAGATCGAGAAGGCGCTGTTGGAGGCGGTCCGGACCCACGGCCTGGCCCTCCTCCCCTGGTCCGAAACCGCGCAGGCGCTCCGGACCCGCGCCCGTTATGCCGGGATCGACAGCCTCTCCGACGAAGCGCTGATCGCCGGTCTCGACGACTGGCTCCCCCCGCTCCTCGCCGGAAAGCGCCGCCTCGACGCCGTCGAAGGCCTCACCACCGCGCTCAACAACATTCTCGGCTGGGACGGGCAGCAGACGCTCGACCGCATCGCCCCCGCGCGCTTCGCCAGCCCCGCCGGATCGACCCACGAAATCGACTATGCCGCCGAAGCCGGCCCCACGGTCGAGCTGCGCCCGCAGGCGCTGTTCGGCCTCGCCACGCATCCGATGGTGGGCAGCACCCCGCTGGTCCTCAGCCTCACCTCCCCCGCGGGCCGCCCGATCCAGACCACGCGCGATCTGCCCGGCTTCTGGGCAGGCAGCTGGGCGGCGGTCGCCAAGGAGATGCGCGGCCGCTATCCGCGCCACCCCTGGCCCGACGATCCCGCCAGCGCATCGGCCACGCTGCGCACCAAAAATGCGGATGCAAGGGCGGAGGGCAGGCGCTAGAGCCAAATTGAATCGTCATCCCGGCGAAAGCCGGGACCCAGAGTAACAGGCGATATCGTGCGTGGCTCTGGGTCCCGGCTTTCGCCGGGATGACGGAGGTGGTTCAACCCGGAACCATCTCGCACTAAGGAAACGTGCATGAAGACCGCCCGCATCTATCAGCGCCCCAAGAACGCCATGCAGTCGGGCCGCGCCCGCACCGATCGCTGGATCCTCGACTTCGAGCCCGGCGAGAAGCAGACCCCCGATCCGCTCACCGGCTGGGCGGGTTCGGGCGATACGCAGGGTCAGCTCCGCCTCGGCTTCCCGACGATGGAGGCCGCGCGCGACTATGCCGAGCGCGAGGGGATCGCGTATCACGTGATCGCGGCGCCCGAGCGCAAGCTCAAGCTGCAGGCCTATGCCGACAATTTCCGCTAACCCAGCAAGCTCCCGGAGAGCAGCAACAACAGCTTGACGTCGATCGCCATTCCCTCGCCGCGCTTCGCCGCCACGAAGCCGGGGACATCGGCGAGCGGCACATGGTGGACGGTGATATCCTCCTCGCCCGCAATCCCGCCGCCCGCGCCGATCCGCGAGAGCCCGCGCAGCCGGACGAGCGTGAAGCCCTCGGTCACCAGTCCGGGCGAGGAGTAGAACTCGCCGAGCACCTCGATGTCCGACGCGGTGTAGCCGGTCTCTTCCTCCAGCTCGCGCACCGCGGCGCTTTCGGGCGTGTCGTCGGCACGATCGTCGCCGACCAGCCCGGCGGGCAGCTCGAGGCAGCGGCGGCCCAGCGGCACGCGATACTGATCGATCAGCAGGACATGGCCGTCATCGTCGATCGCGACGATCACCACCGCCCGGATGCCGCGGGCGCGCGAGACATATTCCCACGGCCCTTCGGTCTTCACCGCGATCCACTTGCCCTGCCAGGCGATGACGGACTCGCTCACAGCTCGATCAGCCGGTCCGGCAGCTCGTTCACATCGGCATCGGTCTTGGGGAAATGCTCCTTGAGGATCGCCGCCATCTGGCCGACCGCATCGGCCATCCCGCCCGCCGGATCGCCGCGCTTCAGCTTGCCGACCAGCGCCGCCATCGCCTCGCCCCAGCGCTCGGGCGCGACCTTCGAATGGATCGCCTCGTCGGCGATGATCTCGGCGCGGTGCTCGGCGATGCTGACATAGAGGAGGATGCCGACGCGGCCGACGGTGCGTTTCTCGGCGCTCGACTTGAAGAACTGCATCGCGCGGCGCTGCACCCGGCGCGCCTTGGTCGCGCTGGGCGTGGCCAGCATCCGCAGCGGCGTCCAGGCGAGCGCATAGCGCACGATCAGGAAGATCGCCGCCTCGCCCAGCAGCAGCAGGAACAGCAACTGGTGGAGGTTGAGCCCCGCCGCGCCCCAGCCGCCCTGCAGCCATTCGAGCTTGGCCTCGAGGATCCACGGCCACAGCGCCGCCCCCGCGACCAGCAGCAGCATCGCCGCGACCGCATAATGGAGCGCGACATCGTGATAGGCGTCCGATTGCTCGGTGACGATCGTGACGATCTCGCCATCGGTGTTCTTCTCGGCCTCGGAGACCGCCGCGCCCACCAGCGCGTGCTGTTCGGGCGTGAAGTTGAACCCTGCCATCACCAGCCTCCCGATGCGCCGCCGCCGCCGAACGATCCGCCGCCGCCGGAAAAGCCTCCGCCACCGCCGCCGCCCCAGCCGCCACCGCCGCCACCCCAGCTGCTGCCGCCCGATCTCCCGCCGCGCATCGCCGCGTCGAGCGCGGTCCACAGCAGGATATTGCCGACATCGCCGCCGACGCCGCGATAGCGCCGCCCGCGCCGCCGCCCGAAGATCGCCGGCAGCACCACCGCGAAGATCATGAACAGCACGAATATGCCGACAAAGATGCCGATCCCGCCGCCATTCCGGCGCTTGGCCTGGTGCTGCTTGGCGAGCTGTTCCTTGGCGCGGGCCTCGGCGGCTTCGAGCGGCAGCTTCATCTGGTCGCCGATTGCCGACGCCCCCGCCATGATCCCGCCCGCCATATCCTTGTTGCGGAATTTGGGCAGGATCAGATTGTCGATGATCATCCCCGCATAGGCATCGGTCATGATCGGTTCGAGCCCGTAGCCGACCTCGATCCGGACCTTGCGGTCGTTGGGGGCGACGATCAGGATGATGCCGTTATTGGCGTCCTTCTGGCCGATCTTCCAGGCGCGGCCGAGGCCGACGCCATAATCCTCGATCGGATAGCCCTGGAGATCGGGGATCGTCGCCACCACGAACTGGCGCGACGAGGCCTTTTCGATCTCCTGCGAGAGCTGGGTGAGCTGCGCCTCCTGCTCGGGGCTGAGCAGGTTCGCGGCATCGACCACGCGGCCGCTGAGCGGCGGGAAGTTCTGCGCCTGGGCGGTGACGGGCAGCGTCACCAGCAGCAGGGCGAGGAGGGTCCGGATCAGAGTCACGCGCGGGTCTCCGATAGTTCGGCGATGATCCGGTCGGCGCCCTTGAGGATGCCGGCGGCGAAATGATTGGCGTGGAGATCGGGATACATGGTCTTGTGGATGATCGCGTCCGCCTCGCTTTTGGTGAGCAGCTTGAGCGAGCCGCGCCCGACCATCAGCCGCAGCTCGCGCTCCTTCACCGCGACGAGCAGCAGCACGCCGTCATGCACCCCCAGCCGGTTGCCGAGCTCCTCGGCGGCATCGTCCAGATCGCGCCCGTTCAGCGTGGGGGTGGTCGCGATCACCACCTGCTGCCCTGTCCTGCGCTCCAGCGCACCGAGCTTGGCCGACAGCTCGGCCTTTTGCGCGTCGGAGAGCAGCCCCGCCATATCGGCGATGCGGCCCGCCGGCGTCACGGCCGGAGACGGGGCCGGAGACGGCGCGAGGCTAGTCACCTGCGCCGTCTCCGGGGCCTTCGCTTCGGGCGCCCCGCCGCACGCGGCGAGCGGCGCCAGCGCGAGCAGCGGGATCAGCTGGTGTTTCAGTTGCTGTTCCCGAAATCGACCGTCGGCGCGGTATCCGCCCCGGGCTTGGCCTGGAAGGGCACCATCGGCTTCGAGCCATAGAAGATGCGCGCGCCGATCGCGTCGGGGAAGGTGCGGATGCGGGTATTATAGGCCTGCACCGCGCCGTTATAGTCGCGGATCGCGATGTTGATCCGGTTCTCGCTGCCTTCGATCTGGTCCATCAGCGTCTTGAAGGTCCCCTGGCTCTGGAGCTGGGGATAGGCCTCGACCGTCACCATCAGCCGGCTGAGCGACCCGCCCAGCTGCTGCTGCGCCGCCTGATAGGCCTGCATCTTGGCGGGATCGTTCAGATCGCCCGGCGCGAGCTGGATCGAGGTTGCCCGCGCGCGCGCATTGACGACGTCGGTCAGGATCTTGCCCTCGGAACCCGCCGCGCCCTTCACGGTCGCGACCAGATTGGGGATCAGGTCCGCGCGGCGCTGATAGGCGGCCTGGACATCGGCCCATTTCGCCTTGGCATTCTCCTCGGCGGTGGGCACGCTGTTGAGCCCGCAGGCCGACAGCAGCATCGCCGACACCAGCGCGACAACGACACGAATCTTCATGGGGATATTCCTCCGGTCCCTGTTGGACGGTGTCTTATATGGGGAAGTCACCCGCGGCGAAAAGAGGCGTCCGGGCGATCGGCGGCGGCGCGGCTTCGTTTCGGCCACGATTTGGAGCGCTTCGGCCTATCCGGTACGCCGGCGCAACGGTCAGGCGGCCGCCAGATCCTCGGCCACCGCATCGGCGAGGCTCGTCCCGTCGAGGATGCGCGCGGTCTCGTCGCGCACCCGCGCCATCGCCGCGCGGATCGCGCAGGCGGCCTCGTCCTTGCAATCGTTGCACGGGCGATAGGCGGTGCGGCTGACGCACGGGACCAGCGCCAGCGGCCCCTCGATCACCCGGATGATCTCGCCCAGCGAAATCAGATGGGTCGGGCGCGCGAGCCGGTATCCGCCCATCTTGCCGCGATGGCTGTCGAGAAAGCCCGCCTCGCGCAGATCGGCGAGGATCAGCTCGAGGAATTTGCGCGGCACATTGGCCTCGGCGGCGATCCGGTTCATCGGAATCGGCTTGCCGCCCTCGGGCTGCACCGCGAGGAACAGCATCGCGCGAAGGGCATAACGGGAACGCTGCGTCAGCATGCCGTAGCCAATGCAACTTCTTCGCGCCGCTGTGAAGAGTGCGTTTTGCCCGGCATGTGCCGCACGGGTCAGCGCAGCTGAACCCACGAGAACGCCGCCCTTTTCATTCCCGACGATGTCCCTATATCGGAACTGCCGGGTTCGCCCGGCTATGGGGATAAACGGCGGCGTGCAATAGGCGCAGCGGACCCGGGGGCAGTACCCGGCGGCTCCACCACAAGTGGTGGTGTATCTGGACACCGTTTCTGACGGGGCCGAACCAGGATCGACGTGTGTTGAAAAGCGCAGCTTATCTCTCAGCATGGGCCACTGTGACGGTCCATAAACATAGATGCCAACGATAACGTTGAGCTCGCGATTGCGGCCTAACCCAAGACCTCACGGTCTAGGTTAGACAGACAAAAGCGCGGTTGAGCCACACCGGGCAACAGAAGTGGAGTTCAGCGGCCACCAGGGGAGCCGGGCAACAGAATCCCCTGGACCCAATCAAAAGCGCGGGGCACCGGGCAACAGAAGCCCCCCACTTCATTCGAGGGCCGCGCCATGACCCTGATCCCCACCGTCAAATGCCGCGATATCGCCGAGGCGGTGCAATTCTACACCGGCGTGCTCGATTTCGAGCATCAGGGGACCTGGCCGGAGGGCGGCGACCCCGCCTTCGCGATCGTCACCCGCGACGGCCACGAGCTCCATCTCTCATCGCATAGCGGCGACGGCGTCTATGGCCAGGCGGTCGCGGTGCTTGCCGATGACGTGGAAGGGCTGTTCAAGCGCTTCGTCGCGCGCGGGCTCGATATCTCGGCCAAGCCGGACTCCCCCGTCCATCAGGCGCCGCTGATCCAGAGCTGGGGTACGCGCGAATTCTATGCCGACGATCCGAGCGGCAACACGCTGCGCTTCATCCAGCGACTCTAGCCCGGCACCATCAGCCGCGCGGTCGCCCCCCCGCCCTCGGCCCGGCGCGCGACCAGCTCGAACTGGCCACCGAGCTGCTCGGCGAGCGTCGCGGCGATGCGAAGGCCCAGCCCCGCGCCGTTCTCCATCGCGAAACCATCGGGCAGACCGCACCCGTCGTCGCGAATCTCGATCTTGAAGCCGCCGCCATTGCCGCCGCTCATGCAGTCGACCGAGATGACGCCCTTCTCGCGGCCGGCAAAGCCATGCTCGATCGCGTTGGCCACCGCCTCGGCGACGATCAGCGCGACCGGGATCGCGGAGTCGGCCGGGAGCGCCTGGCTCTCGCCGCCGCTCACCCTCAGCGTCACGCCCGGCGTGCCCGCCGCGTCGAGCACATCGTGGCACATCGGCTCGATCAGCGCGTGGAGGCTGCGCGTGCCGCCGTCATGCTCGTAGAGCTGGCGGCTGATCCGCCCGATCACCCCGATCCGGCGCGATGCCTCCTCGAGCGCGGCGCGGGCGCGCTCGCCCTCGACATGCTTCTTCTGGAGCGCGAGCAATCCGGCGGCGACCTGGAGATTGTTCGAGACGCGGTGCTGGAGCTCGCGGAACAGCAATTCGCGCGTGTTCGCCAGCGCCGCCGATCGCGCGCGTTCGGCGCGGAGCTTGTCGTTGGCCGACTGCATCCAGTGGAAGAGGGTCAGGTTGACGCCGACCAGCACGGCATAGGCGACCGCCGAAGGAACCGCGGTCGCGAAATAGCCGGGCGCCATCGGGTCCGACATGAAGAAGAGCACGCCGAGCAGGGTGCTGAGCGCCGCCGCGACCGCGCCGCGCCGCACCCCCAGCAGGAAGGCGACGAGCAGCACCGCGGGGAAGAAGGTGACGAAGGGCGAGCCGACCGGGATCGCGGGCTTGAGCGCCAGCCGCGCGAGAAAGGCCAGGCCCACCACGCCGACGATGATCGCCGCCGACTGCCAGACCGGCAGCTTGCGCAGCGGCAGCCGCTCGTGCCAGCCTTCCCGTTCGCGGGCCTCGCCCATTTACCCCTGCTCTCTGCCGCCTTTGGCCTGCGCATCGCGGCCCCAGATGCGCCGGTCTTCGAACAACGGGCGGCGCGCGCATCTTCATCCGCCCGGGGCGGACACGCAACAAAAAAGGCCCTGCCTCAAATCAGACCGGCCCGCCGGCGCGCAATTTTTCAAGACAAGCCCATCACTTGGCCCGCGTCATCGCCGCCGCGCCCATTCGCGCGCGTCCGCCGCCTGCGTCTCCGGATCGACCAGCCCGCGCGCCTCGATCGACGCCTGAAACCGCTCGAGCTTGCGCAGGATGCCGGGCTTCACCGCTTCGAACGACGGGGGCGGCCCGCTCACGCCCGGCCTCCCGCCGATTCCGCGCACCTCGCGCTTGTGCATGTGAAGCAGCTGCAGCGCCTGCGCGACCGTCATCGGCGGCATCGCCACTTCGGGATCGACCTCGCGGTCCGAAAAAGGATTGCCGTCGGCTTGGGCGAGCAGCCCCGCCTCGATCCGCAGATAGCCGATCTCGACCGCCTCTCGCCACCGCTCGGCAAAGCCTTGCCAGCGCTTGGCATGGGCATAGGCCGATGCGGCGGTCAGCCCCACCGCCGTGCACGCCGCCTTGACGTTGCAGGTCGCCGCCAGCACCCCCAGGAAGCGTGCCTCCACGCGCGGCGACCATTGCTTCAGCCGCGCCCGCGCGATCTGCGTCCACCGCCCATTGCCCCCGCGCACCACCAGCTCCGCGCCGTCGAGCGAACCCCAGCCGGAGGGTGGTGCCACCCCGCCGCCCTCGGCCTTGGCCCGCGCGATCCGCGCCTTCGCCTCCGCCCGCGCCGCCGCGATCCGCGCGCGGAATTCGGGATCGGCGGCGCGGTGCAGCGTCACCCAGCTCCGCGAGACCTTGGCCCGTTCGGCCGCGAGCGTCTGGTTGCCGGTCTCGGCGAGCGCGCGAAAAAAGGCCTCGCGGCGGGCGGTGCTGAACTTGCGGGACATGCGGTGCCTCGTGCTTGCATGAAACGAGGCAAGGCAAATATGCTGGGTCGGGGGCTGTAGGAAAGGGGTTTCTTCCAGGCGCCCGGCCCAGCCGGTCAATGAAAGCCGCTATAGACCGCCGCGCTCGCCGCGACCGGATCGAGCCGCACCCATAGCGCGATCGCCAGCGCGAGCACGCCGAGCACCGCCGCCTCCTGCATCGCCCGCGGCCGCTCGATACGGAGGAAGAGCGGCAGGAGCAGCAGCCCGCCGAGCCCCAGCGGCACCACCATCAGGAAGGGCATGTCCTGCCCCATCGCCTGGAACAGCTGGTGGGCGAGCGTGAGCATATAGCCGACCCCCAGCGCACCCGCGACCGTCATCGCCCAATTGCCCGCCGCGCCGCCGCGCCAGCGTGCGACGCCCGCGCCAATCCCGCCGAGCAGCAGCGGGATCTGCAGCGGAAAGGCCGCGGTCGGCGCCAGCGCCTGCGCCACCAGCGCCAGCAGCAGCCAGGGCGCGGCGATCGCGGGCAGCAGCGGCGCGACCGGGCGGCGAGCGAGCAAAAGCCCCGCGACCAGGGCCGATGCGGCGAGGCACAGCAGCAGCGCCTGGATTTCCAGCCGCGGGATCGCCGCGAGCCGGTCGTAATAATTGACCTTGCCGTCGGCGCCCGACACCAGATTGCCGGCGAACAGCAATACCCCGTCCACCAGGATCAACGCCAGCACCGCCCCGGCGCCGCGTCCCAGGTCGCGCAGCGTCGTCCTGCCCCAGGCGGCATAGCCATAGGCGCCCGCCGCGGCCGCGAGGATCAGCCACCCGGCCCAGCCGGGATAGGCGAGGAAGACCAGCCCGAACAGATCGTAGAAGACGCGGTCGGGCGCCTTGCCGGGCAGTTCGGGCGCGGCGAGCAAGGCGCGGCTGAGATCGAGCGTCTGGCGGCCGATGTCCTGGAGCGATCCCTGGTCGAGCGCGTCCGGGGTCGCCAGCGGCGAATGATAGAGGCCCGGCCGCCCGATAAAGGCGAAGTTGAACCCCGGTACGCTTTGTTTCTTGGCGACGGTATAGTCGGTGTAATTGGGCAGCTTGTTATAGACGAACACGCTGAGCGAGGTGCCCACCGGATGACGCACCGAGCGGGCGAACAGGTCGATCATCGCGCCATTCTGGGTGCCGGTCTCGAACATCGAAGCGCGCCCGCCGCCGCCGCGCGCCTCGAGATTGACGATCACGCCGACCTTCGCGTGCGCCGGATCCTGGTTGAAGAAATGCTCGGCCCCGTCGAGCCCCAGTTCCTCGGCATCGGTGAACAGCACGATCAGCATGCGCTCGGGCGCCTGCCCGCTAGCCCGGATCGCGCGCACCACTTCGAGGATCGCTGCGACGCCCGTGCCGTCGTCGGGCGCGCCGGGCGATCCCCACGCCGAATCATGATGCGCCATCAGCAGCAGCGCCGGCCTGGCGGGATCGCGCCCCGGCAGAGTCGCGACCAGATTGACCGCCTGGGCGGGCGAGGGCTTGCCCGCCCATTTGTCGAGCCGCGCCTGGGCCTCGGCGCCCAGCGGCGCGGCGTTCGCGGTCACTGTCATGCCCAGCGATTGCAGCCGCTGCATCAGATAGGCCCGCACCCGCGCATTCTCGGCGCTCCCGGTCGGATGCGGTGCGCGGGCGATTTCGCGGACATCGGCCATGGCGCGCGCGGCGGAGAAGTCGGCCGCGGGCGCATCGGCCGCGACCGGCCGGGGCGTGGTGGTCGCGAACAGCGCCAGCAGCACCGCCCCCGCGATCGCGGCCAGCAAATTGGTCCAGCTCTTCATGGCGCCCCTCCCGTTGGACGGCAGCCTATCGGGCGCGGGCGCAAACAAAAAGGGGCCCGGTTTCCCGGGCCCCTTCATGCTGGTTTGCGAACGGCTTAGTCGCGGTCGCCGGTGAGGAACGCCGGGAGGCCGATATCCTCGCCGCCCTTGTCCTCGCCGCCCTCGCGGCGCGGGCCCCGATCGCCGCGGCCTTCGCCGCGCGGACCCCGGTCGCGATCGCCACCCTCGCGGCGCGGGCCACGGTCGCGGTCGCCGCCACGGCCGCCGTCGCGGCGGCGGTCGCCGTCGCGGGGGCCGCGGTCGCCGCGATCACCGCGCGGACGCTCCTCGCGGGGCGGGCGGGTGTCTTCGAGCTCGGCGCCGGTCTCCTGATCGACGACGCGCATCGACAGGCGGACCTTGCCGCGCTGGTCGATCTCGAGGACCTTGACCTTGACTTCCTGGCCTTCCGAGAGGGCATCGCTGACCTTCTCGACGCGCTCGTTCTTGATCTCCGAGACGTGGACGAGGCCGTCCTTGCCGCCCATGAAGTTCACGAACGCGCCGAAATCGACCAGATTGACCACCTTGCCGGTATAGACCTTGCCGACCTCGGGCTCCTCGACGATGCCCTTGATCCAGTTGATCGCGGCCTCGATCTGCGCATGATCGCTCGACGAGACCTTGATCACGCCCTCATCGTCGATATCGACCTTGGCGCCGGTGGTGGCGACGATCTCACGGATCACCTTGCCGCCGGTGCCGATCACGTCGCGGATCTTCGACTTGTCGATCGTCATCGTCTCGATGCGCGGCGCGTGCGCCGACAGCTCCGAGCGGGTCTCGCCCAGCGCCTTGTTCATCTCGCCGAGGATGTGCGCGCGGCCTTCCTTGGCCTGATTGAGCGCCTTTTCGAAGATCTCGCGGGTGATGCCGGCGATCTTGATGTCCATCTGCATCGTGGTGATGCCCTCGGACGTGCCCGCGACCTTGAAGTCCATGTCGCCGAGATGATCCTCGTCGCCGAGGATGTCGCTCAGGATCGCGAACTCCTTGCCCTCGAGGATCAGGCCCATCGCGATGCCCGAGACCGGGCGCTTGATCGGCACGCCGGCGTCCATCATCGCGAGGCTGCCGCCGCAGACCGACGCCATCGACGACGAGCCGTTCGACTCGGTGATGTCGCTGGTCAGGCGGACGGTGTAGGGGAACTCCTCCTTGGTCGGCAGCACCGGGTGCAGCGCGCGCCACGCCAGCTTGCCATGGCCGACTTCGCGGCGGCCCGGGGCGCCGAAGCGGCCGACTTCGCCGACCGAATAGGGCGGGAAGTTATAGTGCAGCATGAAGTGCTGGTAGCTGAGCCCGTTGAGCCCATCGATCATCTGCTCGGCGTCCTTGGTGCCGAGGGTGCAGGTGGCGATGGTCTGGGTCTCGCCGCGGGTGAACAGCGCCGAACCGTGCGCGCGCGGCAGGAAGTGCGTCTCCGCCACGATCGGGCGGATCTGCGTGGTGGTGCGGCCGTCGATGCGCTTGCCGGTCTTGAGGATCGCACCGCGGACGATGTCGGCTTCGAGCTTCTTGGTCAGCTTGATGCCGGCCATGACTTCCTGCGGAGCAAGGCCATCGGCGGTGAACTGGGCCTTCGCCTTGGCGCGGGCTTCGTTGAGCGCATTCGAGCGGGCCGACTTGTCGGTCAGCTTGTAGGCTGCCTCGATATCCTTGCCGATCAGCTTCTTGAGCTTGTCCTTGATGCCGGCATTGTCGTCCGACGACGCCATCTCCCAGGGATCCTTGGCAGCCTGCTCAGCGAGCTTGATGATCGCCTTGACGACTTCCTTGCACGCGTCGTGCGCGAACAGGACGGCGCCGAGCATGATCTCTTCCGACAGCTCATTGGCTTCGGATTCGACCATCATCACCGCGTCGTAGGTCGCGGCGACGACCAGGTCGAGATCGCCCTCGGCGACCTGCTTGTCGGTCGGGTTGAGGATATATTCGCCATCGACATAGCCGACGCGCGCGGCGCCGATCGGGCCCATGAAGGGCACGCCCGAAATGGTGAGCGCCGCCGAGGCCGCAACCATCGCGAGGATGTCGGGCTCATTCTCGCCGTCATAGGACAGGACCTGCGCGATCGCGTTGATCTCGTTGTAGAACCCTTCCGGAAAGAGCGGGCGGATCGGGCGGTCGATGAGACGCGAGACCAGGGTCTCCTTCTCGGTCGCGCCGCGCTCGCGCTTGAAGAAGCCGCCAGGGATGCGGCCGGCCGCGCTATACTTCTCCTGATAGTGCACGGTCAGCGGGAAGAAGTCCTGCCCGTCCTTGACCGACTTGGCGGCGGTGACCGCGCACAGCACCACGGTTTCGCCGAGCGTCGCCATGATCGCGCCGTCGGCCTGGCGGGCAACCTTGCCCGTTTCCAGCGTGAGGGTTTTTCCGCCCCACTGGATTTCTACTTTCTTCGTGTCGAACATTTGATTTCCTTCGTCCGGCGGCCAGATGCCGTGCCGGTTCCTTTAGAGAGGCCCTGTGTAGGGCCCGGTGGCGGTAATTTTCCGCCTCGGCAGGGCACCGGATTGCGCCTTGCCGATAGTGAAACGGCCCCCCGAAGGAGGCCGCCCCGTGTTACTTGCGAAGACCCAGCTTCGCGATGAGTGCTTCGTAGCGCTCGGTGTCCTTCGCCTTGAGATAGGCGAGCAGGCTGCGGCGCTTGTTGACCATGGTCAGCAGGCCGCGGCGCGAGTGATTGTCCTTGGCGTGGCCCTTGAAGTGCTCGGTCAGGTTGACGATGCGCTCGGTGAGGATCGCGACCTGGACTTCGGGGCTGCCGGTGTCGCCGGCGGCGAGACCATGTTCCTTGATGAGCGCTTCCTTGCGCTCGGCAGTGATCGTCATGTGTTTTCCTTCGACATCTTCATAAATTGAACCCGCGGACGACCCGGACTTCCCCGGCATCGGCCTCGACCAGCGCGACTGGCGTATCGCCCAGCAGCGCGAAGTGTTGGCCATCGTCAGCGGCGATCCCGATCAAGACCCGCCCCTGACGGAGCAGCCCTGCCTGATCGGGGGTGAGGGATAGAGCCGGGATGTCGTCCAGCCCCGCCCTCAACGGCAGGAGGCAGTCTTCAAGCGTGCGCGCCTTAGCGGCATCCGCCAGTTTGTCCAGCGAAATCGCGGAATCGAGGGTGAAGGGACCTGCCTTGGTGCGGCGGAGCATGGTGACATGGCCGACGGTGCCGAGAGCGCGGGCGATATCGCGGGCGAGGCTGCGGATATAGGTGCCCTTGGAAACATGGGCGGTGAGGGTGACTTCTTCCAACCCGCCACCCCGGCCTTGAGCCGGGGTGGCGCTGTCCAACGCGGAGCTATAGCGGGACCCCGGCTCAAGGCCGGAGTGACGGAAGAGAGAGTGAACGGTTACGCTCCGGCCCTTCAGCTCGACCGCTTCCCCCGCCCGCGCCAGATCATAGGCCCGCTCGCCATCCACCTTGATCGCCGAATAGGCGGGCGGCACCTGTTCGATCGGGCCAGCGAAGCGCGGAAGGACCGCGTCGATCTCGGCCGGCGTCGGACGCGCGTCCGACTCCGCGATCGGCTTCCCCTCGAGATCGAGCGTGTCGGTCTCGACCCCGAACCTCACCGTGAAGTCATACACCTTGTCGCCGTCGAGCATCCGCCCGGCCAGCTTGGTCGCCTCGCCGATCGCGATCGGCAACACTCCCGTCGCCAGCGGATCGAGCGTCCCGCCATGGCCGACCTTGTACTTGCCGTACCCGCCTTCCCGCAGCGCGCGCTTGACCGCGCTCACGCCCTGCGTCGAGCCCAGCCCCAAGGGCTTGTCGAGGATGATCCAGCCATGCACCGCTCGAGTCCTTAGACGCCCGGCAGCGCGCTCCCAAGGAATAGCTTGACGATGCCCGTCGCGATCGGCGCGACGACATTCTGGACGATGCTGAGCCGCGGCGAGATCATCGGCAGCACCAGCACCACCAGGAACATGATCGGAATGCCGAAGCGCGCGACCTGGGCATAGGCGGGCAGCAGCGAACGCGGCATCAGCCCCGCGACGACATGCCCGCCGTCGAACGGCGGCAGCGGGATCAGGTTGAACACTGCGAGGAAGATGTTGATCATCAGGAAGTTGAACAGATTTTCGGCGAGGAAGCGGGTCATGCCGGTAAAGGCCGCATCGCCCGTCACGCTCGCGAGCAGGCCGATCGCGGCCGCGGCGAGCGCGCCGAGGAACACGTTCATCAGCGGACCGGCAAGCGCCACCAGCACCATGTCCACGCGCGGATTGCGCAGCCGGGCGAAATCGACCGGCACCGGCTTGGCCCAGCCGAAGATCGGCGCGCCGCTCACCGCGAGCACCAGCGGCAGCCCGATCGTCCCCACCGGATCGACATGCTTGATCGGATTGAAGCTAAGCCGCCCGCGCTCGGCCGCGGTCGGATCGCCGAGCATGTTGGCGACCAGTCCGTGCGCCACCTCATGGAACACGATCGCAATGACGAGCGGCACCAGCCAAACGGCAATATCGTAGATCAGACCGCCCAGAACACGCACTCCTCCGCCCGCACCCCGGACTTAGGGGCACGGGCGCCTTCCCGCAATGATGCCGGGATCAGTGCCGCGCGCGCGGCTTGCGGACGCGCCGCGGCTTTTCCGGCGGCGGGCCGCTGCGGACGATATCGGCGATGCGGCAGGTCTCGCGCCCGGCGATGATCGTGTCGCCGCGCGAGAGCGTGCTCGATCCGCCGAAGGTCTTGAAGCCGACGCCGAACGAATAGGGCAGATCGAGGCAGCGCGTGTAGAAGCTGGCATAATACCAGGTCCGGTGATTATCCTCGAGCCAGACGCCGCGCCCCTCCCGCTCGGGGGTGAAGGTGCGGATGCCGTTATTGGTCGCGAAGAGGATGTCGGCGCGCTCGCCCGAGCGCGGGCCGGGCGTGGGGCCGACCCCCTGCGCCTGCGCGGCGGCGGGGATGGCGGCGGCAGCGATGATCGCCAGGGTCAGGGTCTTGAGCATCACGGGTTCCTCATCTGCCCCTCTTTGCGGGGATCCTTTGCTCGGCTCTCGCCGAGGTGCGGCACCAGCCCAATCTCTAAACCGCCGAAGCTGTACGCTGCATGAAGTGTTTGCGGCAAAGGGCGACGTAACGTTCATTGCCGCCGATCTCCTTCTGCGCCCCTTCGCGGATCGCATTGCCCGCATCGTCGACGCGCAGGTTCATCGTCGCCTTGCGCCCGCATTCGCACACCGATTTGATCTCGATCAGCGCGTCCGCGAGCGCGAGCAGCTCCGAACTGCCGGGAAAGAGCCGGCCCTGGAAATCGGTGCGCAGGCCATAGCAGAGCACCGGAATCCCCACCTCATCGGCCAGATGCGCGAGCTGGCGCACCTGCGTGGCCGAGAGGAATTGCGATTCATCGACCAGGATGCAGGCGAGCGGCGCCTTGAAATGCTCCTCCTCGGCGATCAGCCGCAGGTCGGTCGCATCGTCGAAGGGGATCGCGCTCATCTTGAGCCCAATGCGCGAATCGATCACGCCCTTGCCGCCGCGGTCATGGATCCCCGCGGTGAAGAGCAACGTCCGCATCCCCCGCTCGCGATAGTTGAAATCGGCCTGGAGCAGGGTCGTCGATTTGCCCGCGTTCATCGAGGCATAGTAGAAATAGAGCTTCGCCATCGCGCTTTCCTAGCCGCTGATTTCGACTTGCGCGACTCGCCCGCCGACCGCATCCTCATGACGGGTTGGGGTTGGGGATAAGATCATGCTTCATAAGCTTTTCGGGCTCGGCCTTGCCGTGTGCGCGCTCGCCTGCGCCGGCCCGGGGCGCGCCGCCGATCCCGAACTCGTGTCGCCCAGCGCCGCCGATTTCGGCGCGCGCCCGGTGCTGCTCGCGCCGCAGCTCGCCCCCGACGGGCTGCACGTCGCGGCCGAGGGCCTGATCGAGGGCAAGCCCGTGGTGCTGCTGGTCGATATTTCGGGGCCCCAGCGGCGGGTCAATCCGGTGTCGCTGCCCGAGGGGCACCAGATCGAATGGATGCGCTGGGCGGGGCCAGAGCGACTGCTCGTCAGCGTCAGCCGCAAGGCCGATCTGATGGGCGACGAGGTGCGCATGACCCGCCTCGTCGAGCTCGATCTGGGTAGTGGCAAGGTCCGCTTCGTCGGCCCCTCGCAGCAGGGGGTGGACGGCGACGATGTGATCTTCGTCGACCGCGCAGGCGCGTTCCTGCTGCTGAGCACCCAACCGACCATCTATGATTATCCCGCGGTGTTCCGCGTCGATCTGTCCACGGGCAAGTCCGAGCGCATCGTCACCCCGCGCGAGCATGTCTGGGCCTGGTATGCCGATTCCACGGGCGCGGTGCGCGCGGGGATGGGGATCGACGGCGCCGAATGGTGGCTGCTCTATCGCCAGAAGGATGGCGAGATGTTCAAGCGGACCGTGAGCATCAACGGCAATCGCGGCGAAGACAGCAACGTCTCCGAATTCTTCCTCGTGGCGGGCAGCGACCAGGGCTATGCCGTCGCCACCGCCAAGAGCGGGCGGCTCGCACTGTTCCGCTATGATTTCCTCAAGGACGATCTTGGCGAGCTGGTCTACGAGCACCCCTCGGTCGATATCGACACGTTCGACATCGATCAGGCCGGGGCGGTGAAGGGCGTCTTCCTCACCGACGAGCATGCCGAGACGATCTGGTACGATCCGGTGCTCAAGCATCAGCAGGAGCGGATCGACCGCGCGCTGCCGGGGCTCGTCAACCGCATCGTCTCGGTCAGCGAGGACAAGATGCGGATGATGGTGTGGAGCGGCGCCGCAGACCGGCCCGGCGACTATCTGCTGCTCGACCGCAAGACCGGCGAGATGGCGTTGTTCGCCCAGCCCTATAGCCAGTTGACCGACAAGCGCCTCTCGACCGTGAAACCGGTGCGCTACAAGGCGCGCGACGGGCTCGAGATCCGCGGCTATCTGACCTTGCCCGCGGGCCGCGACCCCAAGGGCCTGCCGCTGATCGTGATGCCGCATGGCGGGCCCTATATCCGCGACGAACTGAGCTTCGATCCGCAGGCGCAATATCTGGCGAGCCGCGGCTATGCGGTGCTCCAGCCCAATTTCCGCGGCTCGACCGGATTCGGGCGCAATTTCGTCGAAAAGGGCACCGGCCAATGGGGCCGCGCGATGCAGGACGATCTCGACGACGGGGTCAAATGGCTCGCCGGCGAGGGCGTGATCGATCCCAAGCGCGTGTGCATCATGGGCGGCTCGTACGGCGGCTATGCCGCGCAATGGGCGGCGGTGCGCAATCCCGAGATCTACCGGTGCGCGATCAGCTTCGCAGGGGTCTCCGATCTCGCGTCGCAGCTGCGGTTCAGCCGCGGCTCGTTCATTGCCTCGCGCTATTTCCGCAACTGGCGCGAGCGCATCCAGGGGACCAAGGATTTCGATCTCGACCAGATCTCGCCGCTGCGCCTCGCCGCGCGGATGACCGTGCCGATCCTGATCGCGCACGGCACCGAGGACGACACCGTTCCGATCAGCCAGTCGCGCCGGCTCCATGGCGCGCTGACCCAGCTCGGCCGGCCGCACGACTATGTCGAGTATAAGGGCGAGGGTCACGGCTTCGACAATCCGGCCAATGCGACCGATTTCTACACCCGCATCGGCGCGTTCCTCGACAAGCATAACCCGCCCTGAGGCAATCGTTTCGGCGCAGGCCAAGCGCGCGGAATTTCAGGCGAAATGCGCTTTTCGTAGGAGCACTTGTCTGGCATTGTGCGAAGCTGGGTTTGGCGGGGGCCATCCATGAATTTTACTTGGGTTCGCGCGGCTGTTGCCGCGTGCATATTGGGACTGTCCGGGTTGGCGCTCGCCGCCGATCCGCCGCTTGCCGTCGATACGCCCACGGCCGCCGATTTCGCCGCACCGCCGACGCTCGCCGATCCGGTGCTCTCGCCCGACGGCACCCGCATCGCGGTGCGCGCGCTCGATCAGGACAAGCCGCGCCTGCTGGTCCTCGATGCCGCAGCGCCCGATTTCACCGCCAAGCCGGTCGCGCTCCCCGCGGGCCAGAGCGTCCAGGCGTTCCGCTGGGCGGGCAAGGGCCGGCTCGTCCTCACCCTTGCCGATGGCCGCGGCACGCGGCTGTTCGCGCTCGATCTCGCCACGTCGGGCCTCACGCCGCTCTCGCAGCGCAGCCAGGGCGAAGGCGACGAGATTCTCCATATCGATCCCGCCGGCCGCTTCCTGCTGCTGAGCACGACCGGCGCGAAGCATGGCCTTCCGGCGGTCGACCGCGTCGATCTCGCGACCGGCGAGACGGTGCGGATCGTCGCGCCGCAGGAGCATGTGTCGAACTGGTATGCCGATACCGCGGGGGTGATCCGCGCGGGCGTGGGCTATGAGGGCAACAAGCGCTGGCTGCTCTACCGCGCGAACGACGGCCAGGAATTCGCGCGGACCCGCCGCCGCGATGCCGCGGACGAGACTCTCGAGATCGACCAGGTCGTGCCGGTGCAGGGCAGCGACCGCGGCTATGCCGTCGCGGGCGGCGGCGATGGCCGCTACGCGCTCTACCGCTACGATTTCTCGGACGACCGGATCGGCGAGCTGATCTACGAAAATCCGCGCGTCGATATCGACGGGTTCCAGACCGACCAGAAGGGCAATCTGCTCGGCGTGATCCTGACCGAGGATCAGGAGGAGACGCTGTGGCTCGATCCGGGCCTCAAGGCGCTCCAGGACCGGGTCGATGCCGCGCTGCCCGGCACGGTCAACCGCATCGCCTCGATGAGCGACGACCGCGCCCGCCTGCTCGTGTGGAGCAGCGCCCCCAATGATCCCGGCGCCTGGTATCTCTTCGACAGCGGCGCGAACGCGGCCAGGCTGCTCGCCCGCCCGCGCTCCGCGCTCGCCGGCAAGCGCCTCGCCCCGGTCAAATCGGTCCGCTACGCCGCGCGCGACGGGCTGGAGATCGGCGGCTATCTGACGCTCCCCGTCGGCCGCGATCCCGCAAAGCTCCCCCTGATCGTGATGCCCCATGGCGGCCCCTTCGCACGCGACGACATGCGCTATGACAGCTGGGTCCAGTATCTGGCGTCGAAGGGCTATGCGGTGCTCCAGCCCAATTTCCGCGGCTCGACCGGCTTCGGCCGAGGCTTCGTCGAAAAGGGCGACGGCGAATGGGGCCGGGGGATGCAGAACGATATCGACGACGGCGTGCGCTGGCTTGCCAGCCAGGGAATCGCCGATCCGGGGCGGGTGTGCATCATGGGCGCGTCGTTCGGCGGCTATGCGGCGATGTGGGCGGCGGTCAGGAACCCCGAACTCTATCGCTGCGCGATCAGCTTCGCGGGCATTTCGGACATTGCCGGGCAGCTCCGCTACGACAGGCCCGGCTTCGAGAGCGGACGCAGCTTCAAGGGCTGGCGGACGCGGATCCGGGGCAATCGCGGGTTCGAACTCGAATCGATCTCACCGCTCGCCCAGGTCGCGCGGCTGCGCACCCCGATCCTGATCGCCCACGGGGCGGACGACGACAATGTGCCCGTCATCCAGTCGGTCCAGCTCCACGACGCGCTGACCAAATTGGGCCGCCCGCACGAATTCGTCGTCTATCCGGGCGAGGGGCACGGGCTCGACGATCCGAAGAACGAGGCCGATTTCCTGACGCGGGTCGGGGCGTTTCTGGACAGGTTCAACCCGGCCTGATCGCCCCTATTGCCCAATAAGCCGGTCGGGCGTATATCGCCCCTGCTTTCTCGACATCGTCAAACATGCCGAGCCGGTCCCGCAAGGGTCCGGTAGCGAAGACGCATATTCGTTCAAAGGACCCCCATGGCGGACATCGCCGCACTGACGACGCTGATCGAACCCGAGGCCAAGGCGCTCGGGCTCGACCTCGTGCGCGTCAAGATGTTCGGCGGGACCAGCGATCCGACGCTGCAGGTGATGGCCGAGCGGCCCGACACCCGCCAGCTCACCATCGAGGATTGCGCCGCGCTCTCGCGCCGCATCTCGGACGTGCTCGACGAACTGGAAGCCAAGGGCAAGGATCCGATCGATCATGCCTATCGGCTCGAGGTCAGCTCGCCGGGGATCGACCGCCCGCTCACCCGCCTCCAGGATTATGACGACTGGAAGGGGTTCGAGGCCCGCCTCAACCTGACCGGCCCGACCGAGGATGGCCGCAAGCAGCTCACCGGAATCCTGATGGGGATTGGCGGCGATAACGTCACCGTCGATGTCCATAAATACAAGCTCGTCACCGTGCCGTTCGCGATGATCGCCGACGCCAAGCTGGTGATGACCGACGCTTTGATTGCCGCAACCGCGCCCCTTTCCAGCGAGGGCGCCGAAGAATTCGAGACAGAGGAACAAGACTGATGGCCACTGCCATTTCCGCCAACAAGGCCGAGCTGATCGCGATCGCCGATTCGGTCGCCAAGGAAAAGCTGATCGACCGCGCCATCGTGATCGAGGCGATGGAGGACGCGATCCAGCGCGCCGCCAAGAACCGCTATGGCATCGAGAACGATATCCGCGCCAAGCTCGACCCCAATACCGGCGACCTCCGCCTGTGGCGCGTCGTCGAGGTGGTCGAGGCGGTGGACGACTATTTCAAGCAGGTCGATCTCAAGGGCGCGCAGAAACTCCAGAAGGACGCCAAGGTCGGCGACTTCATCGTCGATCCGCTGCCCCCGATCGAGTTCGGCCGCATCCAGGCCCAGGCCTCGAAGCAGATCATCTTCCAGAAGGTCCGCGACGCCGAGCGCGAGCGCCAGTTCGAGGAATTCAAGGACCGCCAGAACGAGATCATCACCGGCGTCGTCAAGCGCGTCGAGTTCGGCCATATCGTCGTGGACCTGGGCCGCGCCGAGGGCGTGATCCGCCGCGACCAGCAGATCCCGCGCGAGATCGTCCGCGTCGGCGACCGGGTCCGCTCGATCATCCTCAACGTCCGCCGCGAGAACCGGGGCCCGCAGATATTCCTGAGCCGCGCGCATCCCGAGTTCATGAAGAAGCTGTTCGCGCAGGAAGTGCCCGAGATTTACGACGGCATCATCGAGATCAAGGCCGCGGCGCGCGATCCGGGCAGCCGCGCCAAGATCGGCGTGATCAGCCATGACGGCGGCATCGATCCGGTCGGCGCCTGCGTCGGCATGAAGGGCAGCCGCGTCCAGGCGGTCGTCCAGGAGATGCAGGGCGAGAAGATCGACATCATCCCCTGGTCGCCCGACACCGCGACCTTCGTCGTCAACGCGCTCCAGCCGGCGAATGTCAGCCGCGTCGTGATCGACGAAGAGGATGACCGCATCGAAGTCGTCGTCCCCGACGACCAGCTGAGCCTCGCGATCGGCCGCCGCGGCCAGAATGTCCGCCTCGCCAGCCAGCTGACCGGCAAGGCGATCGACATCCTGACCGAGGCCGATGCCAGCGAGAAGCGCCAGCGCGAGTTCGTCCAGAACAGCGAGATGTTCCAGAACGAGCTCGACGTCGACGAGACGCTGGCCCAGCTGCTGGTCGCCGAGGGCTTCGGATCGCTCGAGGAGGTCGCCTATGTCGAGCTCGACGAGATCGCCTCGATCGAGGGCTTCGACGACGAACTCGGCCAGGAGCTGCAGAGCCGCGCGACCGAAGCGCTCGAGCGCCGCGAGGAAGCCAATCGCCAGCTGCGCCGCGAACTCGGCGTCGAGGACGATCTGGCAACCATGCCCTATCTCACCGAAGCGATGCTGGTCACGCTCGGCAAGGCGGGGATCAAGACGCTCGACGATCTCGCCGACCTCGCCACCGACGAGCTGGTCGAGAAGAAGCGCCAGGAGCCGCGCCGCCGCAACGAGGACGCCCCCAAGCGCCCCGAGCACAAGGGCGGCGTGCTTGCCGAATATGGCCTGAGCGACGAGCAGGGCAACGAGATCATCATGGCTGCGCGTGCGCACTGGTTCGCGGACGAGGATGCGGCCGCAAGTTCGGAGGACGCTGTTGCGGAATCCGAACAATGATAGCCTAGGCTCCCCCCAAGACGGGCCCATCCGGAAGTGCATACTTTCGGGTGACAGGGAGGCGCGCGAGCATCTCGTGCGCCTCGTCCTGTCGCCCGACGGCGAAGTGCTTCCCGATATCCGCGCCAAGGCTCCCGGCCGTGGCGCGTGGATCGGCGTGACGCGCGCCGAGCTGGAAACCGCCCAGGGCAAGGGCAAGCTCAAGGGCGCGCTCGCGCGCGCCTTCAAGACCGGCGACATCCGCATCCCCGAGGATCTCGGCGAGCGGATCGCGGCGCAGCTGCAGCGCGGCGCGCTCGACCGGCTGGGCCTCGAAGCCAAGGCGGGCGGGGTCGTCACCGGCGGCGAGAAGCTCGACAAGGCCGCGCGCTCGGGCAAGCTGCACCTGCTGCTCCACGCGAGCGACGCGGGCGCCGACGGCGCGGGCAAGCTCGCCCAGGCGTGGCGCGTCGGCTCCGATCGCGAAGGCAGCGGGCTCAAGGGCTTGGTTCTGCCGATCCCACGCACCATATTGTCCTTGGCGCTTGGCCGCGAAAATGTGGTACATGCCGGACTTACCGACGCCCGGGCGGCGAAGCGGGTGAGCGATGCGCTCGACCGCTGGCTGCACTTTATCGGACCCGAACCCTATCCCGCACCTTGCGAAACTGTCTCGCAAGGCGCATCCGCGCTCCCGCCTGTTGGCGGGTCGCACACCGACACGATTTTGACCGAAGGACTTTGAGCAGCCGCATGAGCGACACCGAAAACGAAAAGCCGAAACTGGGCATGCGCGCGCCGCTGGGCCTCAAGCGCACGGTCGAGACGGGCAAGGTGAAGCAGAGCTTCAGCCATGGCCGGTCGAACACCGTCGTGGTCGAAGTGAAGCGCCGCCGTATCCTTGGGCCGCAAGACCGCGCGACCGAGGAACTGGTCGAGGCCGCGCCCGAGCCCGTGCCCGCAGCCGCGCCTGCCCCCGCGCCGGCGCCGCGCCCCGCCACGCCTGCCGGCGAGACCGCGCAGGAGCGTCAGACCCGCATGCTGCGCGAAGCCGAGGAACAGCGCCTCCAGCAGGCCGAGGAATCGCGCCGCCGCGAGGAGCGCGAGCGCATCGAGGCTGCCGAGGCCGAAGTCCGCCGCGCCGAGGAAAAGGCACGCGCCGAAGCCGCCGCCGCCAATGCGCCGGCGACTCCCGCGCCCATGGCCGAAGCGCCTGCGCCCGAGCCCGCTCCGGCGCCCGCGCCCCCCGCCCCCGCGCCGGTCGAGCTCCAGCTCGATCCGAACCGCCCCGCGCCGCGCCGCTTCACGCCGGTCGCGCGTCCCGAAATCCCGCGCCCCGCGCCCAAGCCCGCGCCGGCCCCCGAGCCGGTGCGCGAGGAGGCGTCGAGCCCCGCCGCGCGTCCCGCCCCGAGCGGCGGTCCCGCAGGCCTCAAGCGCCCGCCCGAGCCCGCGCGCCCGTCGCGCGACCGCAAGGGCGGCGACGATCGCCGCCAGTCGGGCAAGCTCACGGTCAACCGCGCGCTCGGCGACAATGACGGCGCCCGTGCCCGCAGCCTCGCCGCGCTCAAGCGCGCTCGCGAGAAGGAGCATCGCCGCCTCGGCGGCCCGCGCGAGCCCCAGGCCAAGCAGGTCCGCGACGTCCAGGTGCCCGAGACGATCACCGTCCAGGAACTCGCCAACCGCATGGCCGAAAAGGGCGCCGACCTGGTCAAGACGCTGTTCAAGATGGGCATGCCCGTCACGATGACGCAGACGATCGACCAGGACACCGCCGAACTGCTCGTCACCGAATTCGGCCACAACATCGTTCGCGTGTCCGATTCGGACATCGATCTCGCGGTCGATACCGTCGAGGATGCCGAGGACGCGCTCCAGCCGCGTCCGCCGGTGGTGACGATCATGGGTCATGTCGATCACGGCAAGACCTCGCTGCTCGACGCGCTGCGCGGCACCGATGTCGTCAAGGGCGAGGCCGGCGGCATCACCCAGCATATCGGCGCCTATCAGGTCACGCTGAAGGACAAGTCGAAGATCACCTTCCTCGACACGCCGGGCCATGAGGCGTTCACCGAGATGCGCGCGCGCGGCGCCAACGTCACCGACATCGTCGTGCTGGTGGTGGCCGCCGACGACGGGCTGATGCCGCAGACGATCGAGGCGATCAACCATACCAAGGCGGCCGGGGTGCCGATGATCGTGGCGATCAACAAGATCGACAAGCACGAAGCCAATGCCCAGCGCGTGCGCGAGCGCCTGCTCGAGCATGACGTGCAGGTCGAGGCGATGGGTGGCGAGACGCAGGACGTCGAGGTTTCGGCGCTCAAGAAGACCGGGCTCGACGAGCTGATCGCCAAGATCCAGCTCCAGGCCGAAATCCTCGAGCTCAAGGCCAATCCCGATCGCGCCGCCGAAGGCACGGTGATCGAGGCCAAGCTCGACAAGGGCCGCGGTCCGGTCGCGACCGTGCTCGTGACCCGGGGCACGCTGAAGGTCGGCGACGTGTTCGTCGTCGGCGCGGAGAGCGGCAAGGTCCGTGCGCTGGTCGACGACAAGGGCCGCCAGCTCAAGGAAGCCGGCCCGTCGATGCCGGTCGAGGTGCTCGGCCTCTCGGGCGTGCCGATGGCTGGCGATCCGCTCCAGGTCGTCGAGAACGAGGCGCGCGCCCGCGAAGTCGCCGCCTATCGCGCCGGCGTCATCCAGAACAAGCGCACCACCAACACCCCCGCCAGCCTCGAGAGCATGTTCAGCGCGCTCAAGGAAAAGCAGGCGATGGAATATCCGCTGGTGGTCAAGGCGGACACGCAGGGCACCGTCGAGGCGATCATCGGCTCGCTCAACAAGATCTCGACCGACGATATCCGCGTGCGCATCCTGCATTCGGGCGTCGGCGGCATCACCGAGAGCGACGTCAATGTCGCGGCGGCTTCGGGCGCCCCGATCATCGGCTTCAACGTCCGCCCCAACGCCAAGGCGCGCGAAATCGCCGACCGGCACAAGGTCGCGCTCAAATATTACGACGTGATCTACGACCTGACCGACGAGATCCGCGCGGGCATGGCCGGCCAGCTCGGCCCCGAGGCGTTCGAAACGGTCGTCGGCCGCGCCGAAATCCGCGAGGTCTTCTCCGCGGGCAAGCATGGCAAGGCGGCGGGCCTGCTCGTCACCGAGGGCGTCATCCGCAAGGCGCTCAAGGCGCGTATCACCCGCGAGGATGTCATCATCTATCAGGGTGAGATCGCGTCGCTGCGGCGCTTCAAGGACGATGTCCCCGAAGTCCGCGCAGGGCTCGAATGCGGCGTGACGTTCAGCCAGAACTTCACCGACATCAAGGCGGGCGACTATCTCGAAACCTTCGAGGTCGAGCTGCGCGAACGGACGCTGTAGTTCTAAACTCCTTCTCCCCTTGTGGGAGAAGGAAGGGGCCCAAGCCGAAGGCTTGGGAAGGATGAGGGGGATTCAAGACTCGCTCCCCCTCGCCCTTCCGCAAGCTACGCTTGCTCCCTCCCTCTCCCACAAGGGGAGAGGGAATTGAGGTCGACATGAAGCACGCCGAAACCCCCGAAAACCGCTCGGTCCGCCTGCTCAAGGTGGGCGAGCAGGTGCGCCATGCCCTCTCCGGCATTCTCCAACGCGGCGATGTCCATGACGAGACGCTGGCGAAGCATCTCGTCTCGGTCACCGAAGTCCGCATGTCGCCCGATCTGCGCCACGCCACCGTGTTCGTGAAGCCGCTGCTCGGCAAGGACGAGGAGGCGGTGCTCAAGGCGCTCAGGACCAACACCGCCTATCTCCAGCGCGAGGTCGCCAGCCGGGTGAACCTCAAATATGCGGCGAAGCTCAAATTCCTCGCGGACGAGAGCTTCGACGAGGGCAGCCATATCGACAAATTGCTCCGCGATCCCAAGGTCGCGCGCGATCTGGAGCCGGGCGAGAGATAACGCCGCCTCAGGCGGCTGCGCGGCGCTCCCACGTCTCGGGGCCGAACACCGCGAGTGCCTGGCGATAGCTCTCGCCGTACCGCTCTCCCACGGCCTTGGCATAGACCGGCACGGTGGCGAGATTGGCGGCCATATGCGCCCGCACCGCTTCGCGCACCATCGCCCAGGTGGCATGATCGCCCGCGGCTTCGCGCAACCGCTTGCGGAAGAATTTGGCGACGCGGTCGGGAGGAAGCCGGTGATTGAGCCCGTCGCCCTGCGCCTGTTCGACCATGGAGTCGAGCAGCCCCAGCCGCTCGATCATCCGCCAGCCCGGATAGGGACTGCGATCGGCGAAATCATGGACGAAAAGCGCGCGCCCCTCGGCAAAGGCCGACAGGAAGGGCAGATAATCGAAGCAGAAGAACCAATAGGGCGTGGCATCGTCGCCGGGATGCGGCTCGGGCAGGAAGAGGACGCCCTTCTTCATCACCTCGGCGAACATGTGCAGCCCGTCGGCATAGGTGTGCCAGCTCAGCTGGGGATGAATGCTTTCGAAATAGGCGCCGGGCTCACGGATCACCGCGTGCCATTCGATTTCGGTCACGCCCTTCGCCGCCGCGGTCTCTTCGAGCAGCGCGGCGATCGAGGCGTTGAAGACCAGGCCCTCGAGATTCTCCGACGAGAAGATCATGGTGTGGCAACCGGCCGCGCGGGCATCGGCGATCATCGCCTCGAACGGAGCGGTATCGCCGACGAGCAGCGGATTCGCGGCGCCGTGGTGCGCGGGATAACCGGGCTCGGGCTGATACCAGATGCCCCGTTCGGCAATCCGGGCCTGGTTGCGGTTCATCAGATCCTGGAGATGAGTCGAGGCCGTCTTGTGAAAGCCCATATGGACGATAAGCCGCATCTTCTGCCCCTGTTCGCGCCGTCCGGGGCTAGCGCTTTATGGTTGACGCAATCCTAACGCGCCCTCCCGCGCGCGCCTCCTGCAGATTCCGCTTTCAATGTTGGAATTGCAGTGAAATCCTCCGCATGCCGATCATCGGCGCTGCGAGGATTCCGACATGACGATCGCCGCCATTCCCGCGCTGCTCGCCTTGGCCGTGTTGTCACTCGCGCCAGCCCCGGTTTTTTCGCATTCTTGGTGTCACCCGTGTCAACCTGGTGTCATTCAGGAATCCGAATCCGGGCTGCTCATTCATATGGGCGAGACCTGGTTCTTCCATGTCGAGAATGGCCAGCCCGCCGGCGCGCGGCTGGCGACGGGCAGCGACGACAGCGCCCGGCCCGGCGAACTGATCGCCACGCTCGACCATAGTGGGATGACGATGCTCTCGGTCACCAACGGCACGCCCAACTGGTACGACTATACCGCCTTCATCGTCACCAAGCCCGGCCACAAGGGCAACCGCACCAGCGTGTGCACGCTGATGGGCGGCGGGCGCGTCGCCTTCGAAAGCTGGCCCGAAAGTTTCCCCGCGATCCGCCTCACCGATTTCCGCGAAGTGCCCGCCGGGCAGATGCGGTGCCGTTGACCGGACCCGGCGGAGCGCTCAAACGTTGCGCAACGCACTATCCCGCGAAGGATCGACGATGCTCAAGCCCCGCACCCTGCTGCCCCTGATCGCCCTGCTCGCCGCCTGCAATTCGGGCACCGGCGCCTCGGCGCAGCCGGGCATGGCGGGGCCGTTCAAGGTCGAGGTGATGGCCGATCTCGATTCGCCCTGGGCGATGACCTTCCTTCCCGATGGGCGGATGCTGATCACCGAGAAGCAGGGCCAGCTGCTGCTGGTCTCGAAGGACGGGGTCTCGCGGAAAGTGGTGAGCGGCACCCCCGCGGTCTCGAGCGAGGGGCAGGGCGCGCTGATGGACGTCGTCCTCCACCCCAAGTTCAAGCAGAACCGGCTCGTCTATTTCAGCTTCTCCGAAGAGAATGCCGACGGCCTGAAGGGCGTCGCGCTCGCCCGCGGTACGCTGGTCGATGGCGACTCGCCGTCGCTCAAGGACGTCCAGGTGATCTTCCGCGCCCACCCCTATGTCGAGGGCGATGGCCATTTCTCGGGCCGCATCGCCTTCGCGCCCGACGGGCATCTCTTCTTCACCAATGGCGAGCGGCAGAAATTCACCCCGGCGCAGGATCCCGCAGTGACCCTCGGCAAGGTGCTGCGTCTCAACGACGACGGGACGCCCGCGGCGGGCAATCCGCTCGCCGCCAAGGGCTTCGATCCGGCGATCTGGTCGTACGGCCATCGCAACCTGCTGGGCATCAGCTTCGACGCGAAGGGCAATCTCTGGGAGATCGAGATGGGCCCCAAAGGCGGCGACGAGATCAACCTGATCCAGCCCGGGCTCAACTATGGCTGGCCCAAGGCCTCGAACGGCGACAATTACGACAACACGCCGATCCCCGATCACGCCCCCGGCGACGGCTTCGAGCCGCCCAAGGTCTTCTGGAACCCCTCGATCTCGCCCGGCGACATGATGATCTATTCGGGGCGGATGTGGCCGCAGTGGAGGGGCGACCTCTTCGTCGCCGCGCTCTCCGGCCAGGCGCTGATCCGCGTCCACCTCGACGGCACCAATGCGACCAAGGGCGACCAATGGGCGATGGGCGCGCGCATCCGCGAGGTCGAGGAAGGGCCCGACGGGGCGATCTGGCTGCTCGAGGATGGCGGGGGGTCGCCGGGGCGGCTGCTCAGGCTGACGCCGGCGAAATAGCGGGAGGGACGCCGCGCCGGGCGGCCATGCCCAGCGCCAGGGCGAGCAGCGCGGTCGCTACGGCGAAGGTCGTCCGCATGCCGGCGGCGATCGCTTCGGGCGGTGCGGTGGCGATGTCGCCCGCCACGCCGAACGCGAACACCGCGCCCATCGCCGACGCGCCGGTGAGCAGCCCGAGGTTGCGCGAGAGATTGAGCATTCCCGAGACGAGGCCGCGCTGCGCGGGCGGCGCATCCGCCATGATCGCGGTCGTGTTCGCCGCCTGGAACATCGCATAGCCGCACGTCATCACCCCGATCGGCAGCACATAGCCGGCGATCCCCGCGCCCGCCGGGATCAGGCTGAGCGCGAGCGCGGCGGCGGTCATCGCGGCGAGGCCGGCGAGGCTCATCCGCCCGGCGCCGAAGCGATCGACGAACCGGCCGGCCGGTACGCCGGCAAGCGCCGCGACGAGCGGTCCGGCCGACAGCACCATCCCCACGATCGCCGCATCGAGCCCCAAGGCGCCCGACAGATAGAAGGGACCCACCACCAGGGTCGCCATCAGCACGGTCGAGACGAGCGCGTTCGTCGCGAGCCCCGTGCGCAAGGCCGGATCGCGGAACAGGCTAAGCCGGATCAGCGGCGACGCGCTCCTCGCCTCGACCAGCAGGAAGGCGCCCCCTGCCCCGAATGCCCCGAGAAGCAGCGCGGCACTGGCCAGGCCGAAGCGGCCATGGCCGATCGTCATCGCCAGCGCATAGGCGGCGAGCGCGGCGAGCAGCAAGGCGATCCCGGCATGGTCGATGCGGGGGCCCGACAGGCCGGTCCCGCCATCCGCCAGCACGTGGCGCCCGACCAGCATGAGCACCAGCGCGCCCAGCGGCACATTGATCAGGAAGATCGCCTGCCATCCCGCCAGCGGGATCAGCACGCCGCTGAGCGACGGGCCGAGCGTCGTGCCGATCGCGGACATGGTGCCGAGCAGCCCCATCGCCCGCCCCATCCGCGCCTTCGCGACGACTTCGCCGACAAGCCCGATGGCCAGCGCCATCATGATCGCCGCGCCCAGCCCCTGCACGCCCCGCGCCGCGACAAGCAGCGGCAGTGCCGGTGCGAGCCCGCAGAGCAGGGAGGCCGTAGTGAATATCGCGATTCCGGCGAGCAGCAGCCGACGGCGTCCGATCCGGTCGCCCAGCTGGCCGGCGACCACGATCGCGCTGGTGACCGCCAGCAGATAGGCGAGGATGATCCATTGCACCGCCTGGAACGACGCCGCGAACGCCTGGGCCAGCGCCGGCAGCGCCGCGTTGGCGCTGCTCGTCGCAAGCGACGCCATCAGCATCGCCAGCGACAGGCCGGCGATCGCCCCGCGGGGTTTCGTGACGGGCTCCATAGGCTTTCTCCTTGCGCGCTTCGACTCTCCGGCGCACCGTGCCACTTCAAGTCCACTTGAGGTCAAGCATGAAGCTCATGGATATTTCGGAGGTCGCGAAACAATCGGGCCTGCCCGCCGCGACGCTGCGCTTCTACGAGGAGAAGGGGCTGATCGAATCGCTGGGGCGGCGCGGATTGCGGCGCACCTTCGATCCCGGCGTGCTCGAGCAACTCTCGGTGATCGCGCTGGGGCGGATGGCCGGATTCTCGCTCGACGAGATCGGCGCGATGTTCGGGACCGGCCCGCGCCCGGAGATCGACCGGGCGCTGCTCGCCACAAAGGCCGAAGCGCTTTCGCGCACGATCCGGCAGCTCGGCGCGCTGAAAAAGGGCATCGAACATGCCGTCCGCTGCCCCGTGCCGAACCAGCTCGAATGCCCCTCGTTCCGGCGGCTCATGAAGATCGCGGCGTCGCGCGCGGGAAAGGCGCGGGCCGCGCGGCCCTATCGCACGATCAGATAGTTCATTCGCGCCGCGGCGATCGGGCGGCCGGGCTCATCCTGCCAGGCGACCGCCTCGACATTGGCGATGCGATTGCCGAGCCGCGTGACCGATCCCCGCGCGCGGGTGACCTTGTCGCGCCCGCCGCGCATATAATCGACCGTCACATTGACCGGCTTGATCCGCGCCTCACCCCCATCCTCGCCGTCTCCCGCCAGCGCCTGTTTGAGCGCCCCGATCGCCGCCATTTCGAGCAGCCCACCCAGCGCCCCGCCATGGAGGAAACCCGGCCGCCCGACCACGCGGTGCTCGAACGGCATGACATAGGTCGGCGCGACATCGCCCGGCTCGACGATCAGGCCCAGCGCCTCGGCATAGGGGGGAAGCGTCATCGATAGCCCTTGCCGGTCGACATGAAGGTGCCCGCGACATGCGCGATTGGGTCGTCCGGGTCGCCGTCATGCGCATGGCCGCGCACAAAGGCGATCTGGCGGGTGATGCGATAGCATTCGCCGTGCCCGATCACGGTCTTTCCCGGGGTCGCGGGGCGCAGATAGTCAATGCGCAGGTCGAGCGTCGCATGGACGTGGAACACGCCCAGCCGGAGCCACACGCCGCAGCTCGTCGCCATATCCATCAGCGCGAGGATCGGGCCCGAGGCAAGCACGCCCGACGCCGGATCGCCGATCAGTTCGGCCTTGTAGGGCAATGCCAGCTCGCACCAATCGGCGCCATGATCGCGATAGCCGATTCCCAGCAGCCCGCCATGGCCGCGCGCGCCATCGGCGAACAGCCGCTCGGGATCGAAGGGGGTAAGCGCACTCATGCCGCGCCGATAGGGCGCAAACCCGGCCCCTGCCAAGTCCGGCGGCAGATTACAGGGAATTAATTAGCCTCCTGGCGGGCTGCCGATAGCCTGTGCGCGAACAAGAGGAGCGAAGGCCATGGGCTTGATCCAGATCGAAATGAGCGCGATCGCCGAACTCGGCACGCAGGTGGCGATGCACGGCGCGGTGCGGCTGGGCGAAGTGTCGGTCGACGATGTGTTCGAGCTGATCGTCGGGGTGATCGTGCTCGTGGTCGAGATGATCCCAGGGGGCTGAGCGTGCACGCGCTGTCGCAGGCCGATCGCGCGCAGCTGATCGAGGCGAGGCGATCGTCGCTCGAGATCGCACAGCGCTGGCGGGACGGGGAGGCCTGTCGGGCGATCCTGCGGCGGTTCGAAGGCGGCTGCCCGGAAGCGCTGGCGGACGCCGCCGAGGCCGTGCTCGCCGAAACCGACTGGGCCGGCCTGCTCGCCCCGCTGGTCGCAGCGCTCGCGGCGAACCCCTTTTTCGAGCCACCCCTGCGCGTCAGCCGCGACGCGGTGCGCACCGGGGCGGTGCTGATCGATGCACCGATGGCGTCGATCAGCGCCAGCCTGATCGACGGGCGCCGGCTGCCGAGCCCCGCCACGCTGATCTTCCCCGGCTATATCACCGTCACCCGCTATCTGAAGGCAGGCGGCGCCACGCTGCGCCGCTGGGAGACCGAACCCCTCGCGCCCGATTTCAGCGCCGCCGCAGCCGCGCCCTGCCGGCCGTTGCCTCCGCTCGCCCTCGCGGACGACGATATCGTCCGCTGCGATGGCCGCACCCGGGCCCAGCTCTTCGGCGAAGCAAGCGGGCCGATCCTCCAGATCACCGCCACGATCCGTCCCGGCGCGATCCCGCTGATCCGCGAGCATCGCATCGCCGATGGCGCGCTGGTCCGCGTCGCCAGCGCCGACGAGGCCGGCTCGCGCACCGAGATGCTGCTCGGCTATCTCCGCCGCATGGGCCGGATCGACGCCGCGCCGCGCTTCGAGGCCGCCACCCGCGACCGGGCCTTCCACACGCGCTGGACGGCGATGCGCGAATGGCTTGGCCTCGATGCCCGCAGCGCCTTTCCCCGCCTCGAGGAGATGGCGGCGAACGACCCGCATCCCGAAGTCCGCGCCGCCGCCGCCGCCACGCTCGCCACGGTCCGCCACAGGCTCGCATGCCCCGCCTGATCGATCCGGGCGAGGGTGGCGCGATCACCCTCGACGAACTGGTCGAGGCGCTCGACGCCACGCCCTTCGACCCGCACGACGAGGAGGAATTCGCCGCGCTCGGCCCGCTCCTCGCGCGGCTCGGCCGCAACCCCGATTTCCTCGCCGACCTCGCGATCGAGGAGCTCAAGTCGCGCTGCGCCGGCCAGGCGGCCGCCAATGGCTATAGCCCCCAGGTCGTCCTGCTCCGGCCACCCAATGGCCGCTATGTGCTCCGCGCCAATTTCTGGCCCGCGCGAGACGATCCGGTCACCCGCGCCAGCGGCGCCGCGGCCTTTTTCTACGATCTGCCGCACGACCATAATTTCCCGTTCCTGACCTATGGCTATTTCGGCCCCGGCTATTGGAGCGATTATTACGATTATGACGTCGAGGCGCTGACCGGGCTCCCCGGCGAAGGTGCGAACCTCCGCTTCGCCGAGCGCAGCAAGCTCGATCCGGGCAAGCTGATGCTCTACCGGATGCGCCGCGACGTGCATGTGCAGCTGCCCCCGGACAGCTTCTCGGTCTCGCTCAACATCCTCGGCTCGGACCCCGCCCAGCCCTGGCTCGACCAATATGTGTTCGACATCGCCGCGAACCGCATCGCGCGCGCGATCACGTCCACCGCCGCCGAGGCGCTGCTCACGCTGGCGGCGCAGATGGGCGGCAACGGCCTCGATCTCGCCGCCGGCTTCGCCGCTCGCCACTCCTGCGAACGGATGCGCGTCACCGCGATCGGCGCGCTCGCCTCCGCCTGCCCCGGGGAAGCGCGGGCGATCCTCGAAGCCGCCGCCGATTCCCCCAGCGCCTATGTTGCGGGTCATGCAAGGCAGCTTCTGTCTGCTCCATAATGGAGAGGGTTGCCTCCGTTTCGGCGCGCGCGGCGCTAGCCTGCGCGGGTGACCTGCATCGTCGCATGCGCGCTCGACATCCCCCTGCTCGCAGCGGCCGTGGAGCAGCGCGGCCTCACCCTCGTGCCGATGCCGCGCCCCAGCGCCGACGCCGCCGCGGCGGTGCTCGGCTGGAGCCCGGCGGAGGGCGATCCCGCGGCCCGGATCGCCGATGCCCGCGCCCAGGGCTGGCGCGGCGCGCTGATGCTGGTGCTCAGCCAGGGTTGCGGCGCGAGCGTCGCGCATGCGCTCGATGCCGGGGCGGACGATGCGGTGCTGCTTCCGGCAAGCGCAGGCGAGATCGCCGCGCGGATCGCGGCGCGGCTGAGGCCCGCTTTGCTCGAAATCGGGCCGCTCAGCATCGACACGATCGAGCGCCGCGTCACCCGATCGGGGCAGCCGATCAGGCTTCTTCCACGCGAATATGCGCTGCTGCTCTACCTCGCCCGTGCACGCGGCCGCTGCGTCGGGCGCGCGGAACTGCTCGTGCAGGTCTGGGGGCTGCGTTTCGATCCGGGCACCAATGTGATCGAAGTCCATGTCTCGCGGCTGCGCGCCAAGCTGGACCGCGGCTTCCCCGAGCCGCTTCTCCTCACCGAGAAGGGCCGGGGATACCGCTTATGGTCGGCTCACGCCGACGGACGGCGCCAGCCCGCCCCCCCCTCCCCGGCCTCCCATAGGATACCAAAGTAAGGGAGGCCGGGAGGGGGGAGCGGGCTGGCGCCGCCGCTCAGCGCAGCGTCAACAAAAACGCCTTACTCGACCAGCGAAATCTCGGTGATGTAGAAGGCCGGCCCGGGCTCGGCGCTGAAATTCTGGAACCACAGCCCGTCGAGCTGCACCTTGTCCGCACCGATATCGGCCAGCGAGAACTCGACCTTCTTCCAGCCGCCTGGCGCGACCTCGATCACCTTGGACTTGCCCGGGACCGGCTTGCCCCCGACCAGCCCGATCACCTGCACCTTCATCGGCGCGCTCACCACCTGGATCAGGAAGGTGATGCCGCGATAGGGCGTCGTGTCGAACGGGTCATGGTGGAGATAGAGCGCGCCCCAACTGCCCGGCTGGACCTTGATCGGCTTGCGCGCCGAGCCGTTGAGATCAAGGCTGAGTTCGGACGTTGTACCCGTCCAGGGCCAGCTCTGCCAGCCCGGCCCGAGCGCGGTGCCATAGATATTGGCAACGCTGTCAGCGGCGGGTGCAGCAGGCGCGGGGGCAGGGCTCGTCTGCGCCAGTGCGGCGGTGGGGAGCAGCAATGCGGTTGCGGCTGCGATCAGGGCTTTCATTTCACTCTCCTTGGCGACTGTCCCGTCTTCGGGATTTGGCCTAGTCATAGCGCCGGGCCGGGGCGCCGGGAAAGTGCAATTTACCAGGAAAAATACATGAGCGAGACACGTGTCAGCATCGCGATCGAGGGCGGCATCGCCGATGTCCGCCTCGCCCGGCCGGACAAGATGAACGCGCTCGATCCGGCAATGTTCGACGGCATCATCGATGCGATCGCAACGCTGGAGGCAAGCTCGGGGCTGCGCGCAGTGGTGCTTTCGGGCGAGGGCCGCGCCTTTTGCGCGGGGCTCGACATGGCGAACATGGCGACGGGCGGTTCGGGGCTCGACATCATCACGCGCAGCTGGGGCCCCGCCAACCAGGTGCAGCAGGTCGCCTGGGGCTGGCGCGCGCTCAAGGTGCCGGTGATCGCCGCGGTGCACGGGATCGCGTTCGGCGGCGGGCTTCAGATCGCGAGCGGCGCCGATATCCGAATCGTCGCGCCGGGCACGCGGCTCTCCGCGATGGAGATGAAATGGGGCATCGTGCCCGACATGGCGGGCTATGCGCTGTGGCGCGGCCGAGTGCGCGACGATGTGCTGCGCGAGCTGATCTACACCGCGCGCGAATTCAGTGCCGAGGAGGGAGTGGGCTTCGGATTCATGACCCGAATCGCCGAGGATCCCCGTGCCGAGGCGATGGCGCTCGCGAAGGCGATCGCGGGACGCAACCCCGAGGCGGTGCGCGCCGCCAAGCGCCTCGCCAATCTGGAGGGGGACGCCGCGGCGATCCTGATGGCCGAAAGCGTCGAGCAGAAGGCGCTGCTGCGCACGCCCAACCAGATCGAGGCGGTGATGGCGAACATGCAGAAGCGCCCGCCGGTCTTCACGGATTGACCGCGACCGGCTAAGCGCCATACCCGAAACTCGAAAATCGGGAGTGCCCATGCGCGAAGCTGCGATCATCTCCACCGCACGGACCGGCATCGGCAAGGCCGGGCGGGGATATTTCAACGATACCGAAGCGCCGGTGCTGGCGGCACACGCGATGAACGCGGCGATCACCCGCGCCGGGATCGACCCGGGCCGGATCGACGATGTCTTTTATGGCATAGGCAATCAATGGGGCACGCAGGGCGGCAATATGGCGCGGCTGGCGCTGTTCGCGGCGGGCATTCCGAACAGCGTCCCGGCCTTCAGCCTCGACCGGAAGTGCGGTTCGGGGCTCAACGCCATCGCGCTCGCCGCGCGCTCGATCATCGCGGGCGATATCGAGGTGGCGCTGGCCGGCGGGATGGAATCGATCAGCCTGACGATGAAGAACGCCCCGCGCTACCAGAACAAATCGGTCACCGACCGCGAGCCCGCCGCCTATATGGCGATGATCGAGACCGCCGAGATCGTCGCCGAGCGCTATGGGGTCAGCCGCGAGGCGCAGGACCATTTCGCCGCGGCCAGCCAGCAGCGCGCCGCCGCGGGGATCGAAAGCGGCGCCTTTGCCGGGGAGATCGTCCCGATCACGGTCGAAAAGGCGCTCTACGACAAGGAAGGCAACCGCACCGGCACCGAGACGGTGACCGTCACCCGGGACGAGGGCATCCGCGCCGGCACCACCTATGAGGCGCTGTCCGCGCTCAAACCCGTGTGGAAGGACGGGCTGGTGATCAAGGAGGGCCGCAACGTCACCGCCGGCAATGCCAGCCAACTCTCCGACGGCGCCGCCGCACAGATCGTGATGGACCGCGCGACAGCGCAGGCCGAGGGCCTGCCGATCCTCGGCATCTATCGCGGCTTCCAGGTCGCGGGCTGCGATCCCGACGAGATGGGGATCGGCCCCGTCTTCGCGGTCCCCAAATTGCTCGCGCGCGCGGGGCTGAGCGTCGCCGATATCGGGCTGTGGGAGATCAACGAGGCCTTTGCCAGCCAGGCGCTCTATTGCCGCGACACGCTCGGGATCGATCCGGAGAAGCTCAACGTCAATGGCGGCGCGATCGCGGTCGGTCATCCGTTCGGGATGACCGGCAGCCGCCTGACCGGCCATGCGCTGATCGAGGGCCGCAGGCGCGGGGTGCGGTACGTGGTGGTGTCGATGTGCACCGCGGGTGGTATGGGTGCGGCGGGATTGTTCGAGATCGTCTGAGGGGACTTATGGGCACCGCACTCGTCACCGGCGCTTCGGCTGGGCTCGGCACCGGCTTTGCCCGGGCGCTCGCCGCCGAAGGGCATGACCTGATCCTCACCGCACGCCGCACCGACCGGCTCGAGGAACTCGCCGCCGAACTGCGCGCGGCGCACGGCGTGACCGTCACCACCATCGCCGCCGACCTGGCCGATCCGGGCGGGGCCGCCGGGCTGATCGCCGAGATCGGCAAGCGCGGCCTGGCGGTGAACACGCTGATCAACAATGCCGGTTTCGGCGCGAACGGCGCGGTCGCGGAAGTCAGCCGCGACACGTTGATCGGAATGATCGACGTCAATTGCCGCTCGCTCGTCGAGCTGTGCCACGCCGTCGTCCCCGGCATGATCCAGATGCGTTCGGGCGGCATCCTCAATATCGCCTCGACCGCCGCCTTCCAGCCCGGCCCCTTCATGGCGGTCTATTACGCCAGCAAGGCCTTCGTGCTGAGTTTCACCGAAGCGCTGCACGAGGAGGTGCGCGGCCACGGCGTCCATGTCGCCGCGCTCTGCCCCGGGCCGACCCGGACCGAATTCTTCGACGTGGCGGGCGCCAGGGAGGATTTCCTCCTGCGCCGCCTCGCCTCCGATCCCGATGCAGTGATCCGCGACGGGCTGAACGCGCTCAAGGCGAACCGCGCGGTCAAGGTCTCCGGCCTGCGCAACGCGGTGATGGCGGGCTCGGTCCGCTTCACTCCGCGCTGGCTGATCCGGCGGATGATCGCCGGGATCCAGAAGGGGCGTTAATCCCCCACCGCCACCGCGGCCTTGGCCTCCGAGGCGGCGTGGATCGCCCAGAAATTCTCGACCCGCTCGCCCTTGAGCCGCAATTCGAGCGCGGTGAGGTGGCTGTGCCAGCCGCCGCCGAAATTCCTGGCGTCCTGCGCCCCGCGCAGCCCCGAATGCACCAGCGTCAGATGCGTCCGGCCTTCGCCGGCCGGCTCCAGGATGAAGGTGACCTCCCCGGCATCGCCATTGTCCCAGCTGTATGCCAGCCGGTGCGGCGGATCATAGGCGGTGATCGTCTCGAACCAGGCCTTGCCGCGATTCTTCTGGTAGCGCTCGGGCATCGGCGCATCGCCGTCCGAAATCTTGTCGTGATCGAAGATCATGTGGATCTTGCCGCCGACCTGCGGCTCGACCTCGCCGCCCATGAACCAGCGGGTGCGCAGCTCGGGATCGGTGAGATATTGCCACACGGTTTCGGGCGGGGCCTCGAGCAGGCGCTCGAAGCGCAGCTCGTGCGCGGTGAAGACGTCGGTCGCGGTCGCGGTGTCCATATTCATTCTCCGATTGCCCGCGCGAGGCTGGCGAGGACCATCGTCCAGCCCTTGCGCGTCTGTTCTTCATAAGCGGCCCATTCGGGGTCCATTTCGTGGGTGAGCGTCAGCGTGCAGCGCCCGCCCTTGGGCTCGATCGCGATCGAGACGCGGGTCCATTCGCCTTCCGCCGAAGGATCGGCGGCGAAGCGGAAGACGAGCCGCGTCGGCCGGTCGATGACCTCGAACTCCATCCGGTGACGCGCATCGCCCGAGGCACGCCGCTCGACGATCAGTGCGCGGCCGCCGACGCGCGGATCGATCTCGACCGTCTGCATCTCGCCCTCGGGCGTGGCGAACAGGAAGCGGCGCGCGTCCTCCGGGTTGAGCCAGGCATCGAACACGCGCTCGGCCGGGGCGGCATAGTCGCGGGTGAGGGTGATGACGGGGGCGCTCATGCGAGATTGACCTGCCACGAGACGCCGAACCGGTCGCTGCACCAGCCGAATTTGGGGCTCCAGCCATAGTTGGCGGGCGGCATCAGCACCGCGCCACCCGCCGACAGCGCCGCGAACAGCCGGTCGAACTCGGCCTCGTCGGCCACATCGACGAAGAAGGAGAAGCTCGGCGTGAAATCGAAGCCATGGGTGACGAAGCTGTCATGGACCATCACCTTCTGCCCGGCGATGGTGACATAAGCGCGCAGCACCGTGCCTTCGGGGCCCGGCCCCTCGGGACCGAACAGCTGGATCGAATCGACGCTGCTGCCGGGGATGGTGGCGACATAAAAGTCGATCGCCGCCTGCCCCTTGGCGTGCTGGAACATCAGAAACGGGGTCGCGCTGGTCATTTCTGCTTCTCCGCGGCGATCAGCGCCTCCAGCCGGTCGAGGCGGACATTCCAGAACTGCTCCCATTGCCTGAGCCAGGCATCGGCCTCGCCGAGCGGCTCGGCCTGGAGCCGGCACATCTGCGTCCGCCCGACCTTGCGCCGCGCGACCAGCCCGGCGGTTTCGAGCACGCGGACATGCTTCGAGGCGCCCTCGAAGCTCATCGCATAGGGCTCGGCCAGCTCGCCGATCGAACGCTCGCCGAGCGCCAGCGTTGCAAGCATGCCGCGCCGCGTGGGATCGGCGAGGGCGTGGAAGGTGGCGTCGAGTCGTTCAACCATTTGATTGAATTACGCGCGCCGCCCTTGATAGTCAACCATTCGGTTGAATTTAAATTCCCGCCCCGGCATCGCGCGAGGCGCGCAGCATGTCCCAGGCATAGAGCGCACAGCCGCTCCAGATCAGCGCGAAGGTGATAATATGCGCGAGGTGGAGCGGCTCGCCGAGAACCAGCACCGCGATCAGGAACTGGAGCGTCGGCGCGATATATTGGAGCAGCCCGATCGTCGAATAGGCCATGCGCCGCGCCGCCGCCGCGAACATCAGCAGTGGCGTCGCGGTGACGATTCCGGCGAGGACCAGCATCAGGTTGAGCGGGAGCGACTGGCCCCAGGCCGCGTCGCCCGCCCGCTGGGCCTGGACCAGCCAGAAGAGGCAGAGCGGCGCGAGCAGCAACGTCTCCATCGTCAGCCCGCCCAGCGCATCGATCGCGACGACCTTGCGGAGCAGACCGTAGAGCCCGAAGCTCACCGCGAGGGAGAGCGAGATCCACAAGGCCCCGCCGCTCGCCGCCATGATCGCCACCCCCGCCGCGGCGATGGCGATCGCGATGCCCTGAAGCCGCCGCAGCCGCTCGCCCAGCACCACCATGCCGAGTGCCACATTGACCAGCGGATTGATGAAATAGCCCAGGCTCGCCTCGATCACATGATCGTTCTGGACCGCCCAGATATAGACCAGCCAGTTGATCGCGATCATCACTGTGCTGGCGAGCAGATAGAGCAGGGTCTTGCCCCGCGCCGCCGCGAGCATCGCCCGTCCGCGCCCGAGCAGCAGCACGACGCCCAAGAGCAGCAGCAGCGACCAGAGCACGCGGTGCGCGAGCAATTGCAGCGCGGGGACGGCGCGCAGCAGATGGATATAGAGGGGCAGCACGCCCCACAGGGCATAGGCGCCGATGCCGAGCATCAGCCCCTTGCGGTCATGCATCGGGGAAGGAGACATGCGCGCTCCCATGGCCGCCGCTGCGGCCGGGGGCAAGCAAGCTTGGCTATCGGCGCGCAAACCGGGCGCCGACGAGGTCCGGCCCCCGAGCGAACCGGGGGTTTTGCGCAACCGCCGCAGCGGGTTATGGAGCGCACAGCGTAGCTGTGCCCCCTCCCCACCATGAGGCAAGACCATGAGCGAGCCGCGCAACCTCACCATCACGATCCACAATAATTGCGGTGTCGATCTCGACATCACGTCGCTGCCCGTGGCGGGCAAGATGCTCGTGCCGGTCCCGGACCCGATCTGGGCGCCGATTCCGACCATCCTCAGGAACGGACAGACGGTCACCTTCTCGAGCCTCAACAACAGCGGCGCCTGCACGGGGCAGCTGCGGCTGCTCGGCAAGGCGAGCGACGGCTCGGCCGTACTCTATCAGCTCGGCTATTGGCTTCCCGAGAACAAGGACAAGTCGCTGCTCGCACTGGTCGACGTTTCCCCGGGCTATCTCCACGGGTTCGACCGCGAACTCTACGACACGATGCCGATCAACGCGACGCTGTCGCTCTATCCGGCGTTGCTGGTCAATCGCCCGCCCGCCTATGCCATTCCGATCGGCAGCAATCCGATGGGGCTCACCGAGAAGATCCCCTATCTCTTCCAGGATTTCGCCAATTCGATGTTCGGCGCCAATATGCGCTCGTCGGACCTCATCTATCCGCACTATGCGCATGTCGAAGACAGCGTCACGCCCTATGCCGATTTCACCGGCGGACAGATGCCGGTTCTCATCAAGATGCTCAAGGATTACTGGACGAAGAATGACCGCCGGGCGTGCCCGGTGCCCGATCAGGCGCTGATCGACTTCTTCAAACACTATATCGGAGCGCCCGCGGCGACGAGCGCGATGCCGCGCACCCTGTGGATCCCCAAGCCCCACTATCTGGACGGGAGCTCTCTCGCCCAGTTCCAGCTCCTGGGATATGAACGATGCGGCTTCCACACGAACGATGGCAAATGGGACGCCACCACGGTCGAGCGTTTCGTGACGCTGCTGCTCAGCGGCGCGCATTTCGTCGTGATCCATGCGGGCAAGGATCTCGCCCCCTTCGGAATCGACTATACGATCGACCGGGAATTCTACCGCGCCTTTCTGAGGAGCGACCTCAAGACCGCATCGGACGCCCTGAATTCGCATTATTCGAGCGGCGGCATGAAGGGGAATGTCAGCGGCTGGTATTACCTCGCGATCAAGGGCGAGACCGCGCCGAGCACGGTCACCTATCTGAAGAACGGCGCATTCGCGACATGCGGGCTGCTGCTGGCGCTGCTGGTCGGCGCGACCACCACCGCCTATCCGGGGCCCGGCACGTCGCACGACACCAAATCCGCCGGCTACAACAGCTTCTTCCAGCTCGAGGGCTGGCCGGCGCAGAGCATCGACAATGCGCTTCAGGGCAAGGACCGGCACGTGACCGATTATGGCGCGCATCTGCGCACGGTCTGGAACATCTCGACCTATGGCGCGTCGCCATTCAGCGAGAAGCGCGGGCTTACCGTGTTCCTCGCCCCCGACGGCTGGTCCCCCACTTCCTATCAGACTAGCTGCATGATGCCCTATATGGGCGCCTATGGGCGGTACGTGAACGGACTGCCGGCGCCCCAGCCATGGCTGCGGCGCGAACTGGTCCTGCCGGTCCAGGACGCGCTCGACCTGCCCCCGGCCTATTTCGAGTGACGGCGCCGCGAAACGGAGCAGTTGCGCGCCGGCACCGTCGGGCTATCCTCACCGGTAGGGGAGACGGGGCATGGACTATGAAGACCAATATGATCCCGACGAGTGGAACGAGGGCCATCCGCTCGCCGCGGCGCTGATCGGCTGCGTACTGCTGATCGCGGGGGGATGGTTCGGCGCGCCCTATCTCCCGCCCGCGCCGCTGCCGGTGATCATGGCGGCGGCGATGGTGATCGCGCTGATCCTGTGGGGGATCGGCTATCTGATCACGATCCGCCGCGCGACCGCGAACTGGAAGCTGATGAGCTTCATGCTGCTGCTGCTCACCGCCGCCGGGGTCGGCTATTGGGAGACCCAGCTGCACGAACAGCGCATCAAGGCCGATCTCAGCACGCTGGCCGAGATGGACTATGGGCCGGACAATTATCCGCGCTTCCCCGCCGGCGCCGAAAATCGCGGGCCGATATCGAAGCTGTTCGTCGCGCTGATCCGCGAGGCGACCGATGGCCAGCGCGCGCTCGACGACGAAGCGCGGGCGGCCGGGCTCCAGCTGATGGCCGACGCCAGCGCGCTGCACGCCAGCCCGGGCCTGCTCTCGCACTGCGCGACGGTCGGTACGACCAACGCCAAGTCGCACGCGCTGATCGAGCGCCGCCGCGCCAGCTATCGCGCCTTCGTCAAGGCGCTCGACGACACCGATTATCCCGAGATCTACAAGCGCGAGATCCGGGACTCGATGAACAGCAACGATACCGATGCCAGCCTCGTCGAGCTCGACGGGATCCAGAAGCGGATGTTCGACGCGGCCGAGGGCGCGTGCCGGGTGCTCGCGCGGCGCCGCTGGGTGCCGCAGGGGCCGGTGTTCATGTTCAACAACAATGCCGATCTCGAGGCCTTCAGCGCCTTCGGACAGAAGCAGAACCAGGCGGCCGCCGAACTGCGGCGGCACAATGACGAGGCCCGGTTCCGCACGCGCCAAGGCCAGCTCCAGATGCGCCGCAACCGGAGCAGCTGGTTGCCCTGAAGTCGTATTCAGCGGAGCTGAATCAGTCCGCGAAGAGCAGCACCGGGGTCTCGAGCAGCTTCTTGAGTGCCTGGACATAGCTCGCCGCGTCCCAGCCATCGACGACGCGGTGGTCGCAGCTGATCGAGAGGTTCATGAGTTTGGCGCGGACGATGTCGTCGCCCTGGAATACCGGGCGCTCGACGATCTTGTTGGGCCCGATGATCGCGACCTCGGGGCGGTTGATCACCGGGGTGGTGGCGATGCCGCCCAAGGGCCCCAGCGATGTGATGGTGATCGTGCCGCCGCCCATTTCCTCGGGCTTGAGCTTGTTGGCGCGCGCGGCCTCGGCGAGGCGGCCGATCTCGGCTGCGAGCTGCCAGACATTCTTGTCCTGCGCGTCGCGGATCACGGGCACGGTGAGCCCCGCATCGGTCTGCGTCGCCATGCCCATATGGACGCGGCCCGAGCGCGTCACCACGCCGGCTTCGTCGTCATAGCGCGCGTTGAGCATCGGGAATTGGGGCAGGCTGCGGCAAATCGCGACGATCATCAGCGGAAGCATGGTGAGCTTGGGACGCTGACCGCGATTGGCGTTGAGATCGGCGCGCATCGCCTCGAGCGACGTGACGTCGATTTCGTCGACATAGGTGAAGTGCGGGATGTTGCGCTTCGCGGCGGCCATATTCTCCGCGATCTTGCGGCGCATGCCGATGACCTTGATCGTCTCGTCGTCGCGCGCGCGGCTGGCGTGAGGGGCGTGGTAGCCCTGGCCCGACTGGTAGCGGAGATACGCGTCGAGATCGGCGTGGCGGACGCGGTCGCCATCGGTCTTCACCGCGGCGAGATCGACACCCAGATCCTTGGCGCGCGCGCGGACGGCGGGGGAAGCGAGGGCATGGGACTTGGCGGTTGCTTCTGAAGCGGGTGATACGCCCTCTCCGTTCGCCTTGAGCTTGTCGAAGGGCTGTTCTTCTTTCTCGACCGCGGGGGAAGTGGAGGACGGCGCTTCGACAGGCTCAGCGCGAACGGGATTAGGTTGGATCTCCTCAACCCCCGGTGTCTCCGCCTCGACCGCTTCCTCGATCGCGGCAGGCGCCTCGTCCGCATCCCCGTCGGTCTCGACCACCATCAGCGCCGAACCGATCGCGACCTGATCGCCGACCTCGCCCGCCAGCTCGACCACGATCCCCGAGACCGGCGATTCCATCTCGACGGTCGCCTTGTCGGTCATCATGTCGGCGACCTGCTGGTCCTCCTCGACGCGCTCGCCTACTCGCACGTGCCACGCGACGATCTCGGCCTCGGCGATGCCTTCGCCGATGTCCGGAAGACGGAATGTGAAGCGGGCCATCGCGGTCAGTCCTTCAGGAGTTTCTTGAGCGCCTCGCCGATGCGGACGGGGCCGGGGAAATAGGCCCATTCGAGGCTGTGCGGATAGGGCGTGTCGAAGCCGGTGACGCGCTCGATCGGCGCCTCGAGATGGTAGAAGCAGCGTTCCTGGACGAGCGCGGAGAGTTCCGCCCCGAAGCCCCCGGTGCGCGTCGCTTCGTGCACGATCAGGCAGCGCCCGGTCTTTTTGACCGACGCCTCGATCGCCTCGATATCGAGCGGCACCAGCGTGCGCAGATCGATGATCTCGGCATCGACGCCCAGCTCCTCGATCGTGCTCAGCACGACATGAACCATCGTGCCGTAGGCCAGGATCGTCACCGCCTCGCCCGAGCGGACGGTCGCGGCCTTGCCGAGCTCGATCTTGTAATAGCCCTCGGGCACCTCGCCCGCGGGATGCTGGGACCAGTTCTTCGAAGGCCGGTCGTAATGGCCGTCGAAGGGCCCGTTATAGATGCGCTTGGGCTCGAAGAAGATGGTCGGATCATTATCCTCGATCGCGGCGATCAGCAGGCCCTTGGCGTCATAGGGGGTCGCCGGGATGACCGTCTTGATGCCCGAGACATGGGTGAAGATGCCCTCGGGGCTCTGGCTGTGGGTCTGGCCGCCGAAGATGCCCCCGCCGAAGGGCGAGCGCACCGTGATCGGCGAGGTGAAATCGCCCGCCGAGCGATAGCGCAGCCGCGCCGCCTCGCTCACCAGCTGGTCGAGCGCGGGATAGATGTAATCGGCGAACTGGATCTCGGGCACCGGGCGCAATCCGTACGCGCCCATGCCCACCGCCACGCCGATGATCCCGCATTCGGTGATCGGCGTGTCGAACACGCGGGTCTTGCCGAACTTGGCCTGCAGCCCCGCGGTCGCGCGGAAGACGCCGCCGAAATAGCCGACATCCTCGCCCATCACGACTACGTCGGGATCGCGCGCCATCATCACCTCCATCGCGGAGTTGATGGCCTGGATCATGTTCATGCGTGCCATGTCAGATCCCCGCCGCCTTGCGCTCGTCGATCATCTGCTGGCACTGTTCCTTGAGGTGCCACGGCATCTCCTCGAACACACCTTCGAACATCGTCTCGAAGGGCTGGTGCATGCCGTGGCCGAGCACGCCGTTCTTCTCGGCGGCCTTTTGCGCGGCCTTCACCTGCTCGGCGAGTTCGAGGTCCTGCGCGGCGTGGCGCTCCTCGTCCCATTCGCCGAGATGGATGAGGTGCTGCTTGAGCCGCGCGATCGGATCGCCGAGCGGCCAGGCCGAGCTCTCGTCGGCCGACCGATACTGGCCCGGATCGTCCGAGGTCGAATGGCCTTCGGCGCGATAGGTGAAATGCTCGATCAGCGTGGGGCCCTGATTGGTCCGCGCGCGCTCGGCCGCCCATTGGGTCGCGGCATAGACCGCCAGTGCGTCATTGCCGTCGATCCTGAGACCCGCGATGCCATAGCCCACCGCGCGCGCCGCGAAGGTGGTCGCCTCGGCCCCGGCGAACCCCGAAAAGCTCGAAATCGCCCATTGATTGTTGACGACGTTGAGGATGACCGGCGCCTTGTAGACCGTCGCGAAGGTCATCGCCGAATGGAAATCGCCCTCGGCGGTCGAGCCCTCGCCGCACCAGACCGCGGCGATCCGGCTGTCGCCCTTGGCCGCGCTCGCCATCGCCCAGCCCACCGCCTGCGGATATTGGGTCGCGAGATTGCCCGAGATCGAGAAGAAGCCGGTCGCCTTGGACGAATACATGATCGGCAGCTGGCGGCCCTGGAGCGGATCGGCGCTGTTCGAATAGATCTGGTTCATCATGTCGACGAGGCTGTAGCCGCGCGTGACGAGGATGCCCTGCTGGCGATAGCTGGGGAAGCACATATCGTCCGAGGCGAGCGCCATCGTCGCGGCCACCGCGACCGCCTCCTCGCCGGTCGACTTCATGTAGAAGCTGGTCTTACCCTGCCGTTGCGCGCGGAACATGCGCTCGTCGAACGCGCGGGTGAGCGCCATGGCGCGGAGCATCTTGCGCAGCGTCTCGCCATCGAGCTTGGGGTCCCAGGGGCCGACCGCATTGCCCGCCTCGTCGAGCACGCGGACCAGCGAATAGGAAAGCTCGTGAAACCCGCTCGCGGGCTCGGCGGTATCGGGTCGCCGCGCGGCGCCCGCTGCGGGAATATCGAAGTCGCTGAAGTCCGCCGTGTCGCCGGGCCGGAACTTCGGCTCGGGCACGTGCAGCGACAGCGGCGGCAGATTGGAGCGATCGCGCTCGACCGACATGGGCTCTCCGGGGCGTTATGAGACACGTGCAATTGCTTGGGCCAACGCACGGGACTCGGCTTTGGAGCCTTGTTATAAAATTTCAACGGGCAGCGCAACAAGGTCAGTAGTGCTGACCTGAATTAGCGGCGGGGCCAGGCCCCGTCGCTCAGCTTCAGCACCGCGTCGATCAGCGCGCGGGCGTCGGCGGCGTCGCAATTGTCGCGGGTGATGGCGTGATAGCCGCTGCGGTCCCGCAGCTCGATCAGATAGCCGACCCCGTCACCGCACGTCGCCGCCGCTTCCTCGGGAAGGGGTGTCTCGGCGCGGAAGCTGCGGGCGAAGAAATGCTGCGCGTCGAACACCCGGCGCAGGCTCCGGGTCGCGCCGCGATTGACCCCGAACTGCTCGCTCCAGGCGACGCGGCCGGGGATATAGACCGCGCGCTGGTCACGCTCGACGATCCCGCCCGGGCGCTTGCGCGTCGCGGTCACCACCCCGGTGCCGTCGGGATCGACATCGATGGTGACGATCGTCACGCCCGTGCTGCCCGCCGCGAACAGCAGGCGATAGCGCTCGCGATAACCGTCGAGCCCGCGCTCGGTCCAGAGCGGACGAAGGCCCGCGCTGCGCAGTTCGGCGCCGAACCAGGATTCGAGGAAACGCTCCTCGCCGACGCTGGGCGGGATGAAGGTGGCGGGCGCGCGCTGTGCCGTCATGGCGGGGGCCGCGGTGAAGCCCGTGGCCGCGATCGCCACACCAAGCGTGATCAGGATTGCGCGCATCGGACGAACCCCCATCGTTGGAGGCGATGAGATTACACCTGTACCGGCCCCGCCGCAACGGGGCCGATATGGCTTCAGGTCACCGGAAATCCGCGCCGCTTGAACAGGGCCGTCACGTCGGGATCGCGCCCGCGAAACGCGCGATAGGCGGCCTTGCGGTCGGTCTCGTTGCCGGTCGAGAGCAGGGTGGTGCGGAAGCGGTCGGCGGTCGCCTTGTCCCAGACATTGCCGGTCTCGACGAACGCCGCCCAGGTGTCGGCGTCCATCGTCTCGGACCAGAGATACGAATAATATCCCGCCGAATAGGCGTCCGACGAGAAGAGATGGTTGAACTGGGGCAGCCGGTGGCGGAGCACGATCTCCTTCGGCATCCCCAGCGCAGCCAGCGCCTCGGTCTCGTATGCGGCGATGTCGGTCACCGGCGTCTCGCGGTCATGGAGCTGCATGTCGACGATCGCGCAGGCGAGATATTCGACCGTGTCGAAGCCCTGGTTGAAGGTCGAGCTCTTCTCGATCTTGTCGACCAGCGCCTGGGGCATCGGCTCGCCGGTCTTGTAGTGTTTCGCGAACTTGTCGAGCACGTCGCGGGTGAGCAGCCAATTCTCGTTCACCTGGCTCGGATATTCGACGAAATCGCGCGGCGTGCCCGCCAGCCCCGGATAGGTGATGTTCTGGAGCAGGCTGTGGATCGCATGGCCGAATTCGTGGAACAGCGTGGTCGCGTCGTCGATGCTGATCAGCGTCGGCTCGCCCGCCCCGCCCTTGACGAAATTATTGTTGTTGGAGGCAAGCGTGTTGCGCTCCCCGCCCAGTTTCTGCTGCCCGCGATAGCGCGTTGCCCAGGCGCCCGAGCGTTTGCCCGAGCGCGCATAGCCGTCGAAATAGAAGATGCCGACATTTTTCCCGGTCACCTTGTGCGTCACGACGAAGGTGCGGACATTGGGGTCGAATACGGGAATCGCGCCGGTATTTTCCTTGAAGTCGAGATCGTAGAGCCGCCCGCAGGCATAGAAGGCGCCGGCGAGGATATTGCTCAGCTCGAGGTACGGCTTCACCTCGGCCTCATCGAGGTCGTACCGCTCTTTGCGGACCTTCTCGGCATAGAAGCGATAGTCCCAGGGCTCGATCGTGATCCCCGCGCCCTCCTTGTCGGCGAGCGCCTGCATGTCGGCGACTTCCTCGCCCACCCGCGCGCGCGCCGCCGGCCAGACCGACATCATCAGCTTCATCGCATTGGCGGGATTTTCCGCCATCGTGTCGTCCATCCTGAGGTAAGCGTGGTTCTTGAAGCCGAGCAGCACCGCGCGTTGCTGGCGGAGCTTGAGGATGGTCGCGATCACCGCCTTGGTGTCGTTCGCGTCACCATTGTCGCCGCGCTTGATGAAGGCGCGCCAGACTTTCTCGCGAAGCGCCCGGTTGGTCGAATTGGCGAGGAAGGGCGCGACCGACGAACGCGTGTTGACCACCGCCCAGCCGCTCACCTTGCGCTCGTCCGCGGCGGCCTTGAGCGAGGCCTTGAAGCTGTCGGGCAGCCCGGCGAAATCACTCTCCTGATCGAGCAGGATCCAGGTTTCCTCATCGGCGAGCACCTTGCGGCTGAACTCCGAATAGGCCGAGGCGAGCGCCTGGTTGAGCGTGGTCACTTCGGCGCGCTGGGCGTCCGACAGATAGGCGCCGCGCCGCACGAAGCCGCGATAGCTGCGCTCGAGCAGCCGCATCTGCTGGGCGTCGAGCCTCTGCGACTTGCGCGTATCGTATGCGCCCTTCACCCGCGCCGCGAGCTTGGGATCGAGGAACAGCTCGTCATAGAATTTGGCGAGCCTGGGGCTCCATTCGCGGTCGATCGCCTGGACTTCCTTGGTGGCGAGGTTCGAGGTGTAGACCCCCCAGACCGACTGGACGCGGTCCATCGTCTCGCCCGTCATCTGCATCGGCAGGACGACGGTCTTGAAGCTCGGCCTGGTTTTCGCGTCGCGGATCGCCAGCGTTTCGGCGCGCAGCTCCGCCATCGCCGTCTCGAACGCCGCGGGGAACATCGCCGGCTTGATCTGGTCCCAGGGCGGCACCCCGCCGAACCCGCCGCTCCACGGCTTGAGCAGGGGCGAGGCGTCGGCGGGATCGAAACGCGTGGCGGCGGTGAGTAGAGGCGTGGCGAGCAGGGTGGAAGAGGCGAGCAGCGCCTGGCGGCGGGAGAGTAACGGGGTCATCATTTCGGCTCCGTGTCACGGGGATAAGGCACCGTAAGAGCGATGTTCCGAATAGCAATAGGGCGACCCGCGCGCCCTTCCGTGCTCCGGCGAAGGCTGGAGCGTTGGAGAAAAGCGGGCACCCGCCCGTAACGCCACCGCTCCGGCCTTCGCCGGAGCACAAGCGGTGGGTGGTTGACTCTTGTTGGAATGAGAACAGAATAGGAACATAATCCACAACCGAGTCGCACGCCGCGTGGCCGATCCCGCCGTCCTGAAGCAATTGCGCGAGACGCTCGCCGGAATCGAGACCGGCGGGTTTCGGCGCAGGCCCGCCTTGCCCTTTGGCATCGAGCCGCTCGACGGCCGCCTCGCGAACGGCGGGCTCAGGCTCGACGCGCTCCACGAAGTGGCGGGCGCGGGCGCGGATATGGCGGACGATTGCGCCGCGACCCTGTTCATGGCCGGGATCGCCGCACGCGCCTGGGGGCCGGTGCTGTGGGTGGTGCGGCGGCGCGACCTGTTCGCGCCGGGGCTGGCCCAGGCAGGGCTCGATCATAAGCGGCTCATCTATGCCGAGGCGGCCGACGATGCCGAATTGCTCGCGGTGATGGAGGAGGGCCTCAGGCATCGCGGGCTGGGCGCGGTGATCGGCGAGGCCAGGCGCGCCGACATGACCGCGACGCGGCGGCTCCAGCTCGCGGCGGAAGGCGGACGGACGATCGCGCTGCTGCTCCGCCGCCATCCCCGCGCCGGCGGCGACCCGTTTCGGGTACCGTCCGCCGCGGTCACCCGCTGGCGGATCGGGCCCGCCCCCTCGACCCCGTTGCCCGTAGAGGGCGTCGGACGACCGCGCTGGCGGCTCGAGCTGGCCCGGCAAAAGGGGGGCGAAGCGTTCGAACTCGAAGTGGAGGCATGCGATGCAACGGGTCGCTGCGCTCTTCCTCCCGCTCTGGCCGATCGAGCGGCTGTGGCGGGCGGAACGCGCCGGCGCGCCGCCTGACGCGCGCGCGCCTCTCGATGCCGGACCGCTCCGGGCCGGGTCGGTCCCGCGCGGCGGCGGCTGGCGGCCCGGCGCGCGCTGGGCGCGCGAGGACCGGCTCGGCCATGTCGCGCCGCTGGGCGGAGGCCAGGCGCTTGGCGGTCCCGCGCCGCTGATCACCTCGATCCGCGAGGGCAATCGCAGCCTGGTCGCCGCCGCCTGCCCGCAAGCGCAGGCGCTGGGGCTCGCCCCGGGCATGGCGGTCGCCCAGGCGCGCGCGCAGGTGCGCGGGCTCGATATCCGTCCGGCCGACACGCAAGGCGACCTTGCCGCGCTCGGTCAGTTCGCGATGCTGGCCGCGCGGCGCTGGTCGCCGATCGTCGCGGTCGAGGGCGCCGACACGCTGTTTCTCGACCTGACCGGCACCGCGCACCTGTTCGGCGGCGAGGTGGCGATGGCGCGGCGGATCGTCCGGCTGCTCGCGCGCGCCGGCTTCACCGCGCGGATCGCGATTGCCGATACGGTGGGCGCGGCCTGGGCGTTGGTGCACCATGGCGCGGGCGGGATCTGCCCGCCCGCCGGCGGGGCACAGGCGCTCGCTCCCCTCCCCACCGCCGCGCTGCGCCTCGAGCCTCCCGCGATCGAACTCCTCAAGCGCCTCGGCATCGAGCGGATCGGCCAGCTCGCGGCGCTCCCCCGCGGCCCGCTCGTCCGCCGCTTCGGCGCGGGGACGGTGCTGCGGCTCGACCAGGCGCTCGGCCGCATGCCCGAGCCGCTCGCCCCGGTGATCCCGCCGCACGCCATCGCCGTCACCCGCCGCTTCGCCGAGCCGATCGCCACCGCCGAGGGCATCGCCGCCTGGCTGGGCGCGCTCGTCCCCGAACTCGCCGCCGCGCTCGAGGCCGAGGGGCTGGGCGCGCGCGCGATCGAACTGGTCGCCGACCGGGTCGACGGCGTGCCGCAACGCATCAGCATCGGCCTCGCCCGCTCCAATCGCGACCCCGTCCATCTGCTCCGCCTGCTCGCCCGCCGGATCGGCGATATGGAGCCCGGCTTCGGCATCGACGCCCTCGCACTCCATGTCCGCCGCGCCACCCCGCTCGGCCCCGAGCCGGTGGTCGAGCGGCTCGACGAGGAGGCGGCGCCCGACATCGCGACCCTGGTCGATACGCTCGCGACGCGGATCGGCCAGCGCGGCATGTGGCGGATGCGCCCGGTCGAGAGCGACGTCCCCGAACGCGCGGCCGCGCGCGCGCCGGTGCTCGATCCGCCCGAACGCGGCGGCGCCCGCCCCAGCCGCGACGATATCCGCCAGCTCAACCGTATCCTGCCGATCCCGCCCTGGCACCCCGATTGGCCGCGCCCCGCCCGGCTGCTCGCGCGCCCCGAGCCGCTCGACCATGTCCTGGCCGAGCTGCCCGACCAGCCGCCGCGCCGCTTCACCTGGCGCGGCCAGGCGCACTGCGTGATCCGCGCCGACGGCCCCGAGCGCATCCATGGCGAATGGTGGAAGCGCGACGCCGAGCGCGCGAGTACGCGCGACTATTTCCGCGTCGAGGATGAGGCGGGGCGCCGCTATTGGCTGTTCCGCTCGGGCGATGGCGAGCGGCCCGCGACCGGCGATCTCAGCTGGTATCTCCACGGGGTGTTCGGATGAGCTACGCCGAGCTCCAGGTGACGACGCATTATTCGTTCCTGCGGGGCGCCTCCTCGCCCGAGGAATTGTTCCGCCAGGCGGCGCTGCTCGGCCTGCCCGCGCTCGGCATCACCGACCGCAATTCGGTCGGCGGGGTGGTGCGCGCCTTGGTCGCCGCCGAGCAATTCGCCGCGCTCGGCGCGCCGGTACGGATGATCGCGGGGTGCCGGCTCGACCTGACCGACGGCAGCGCGGTGCTGGTCTGGCCCGAGGACCACCCGGGCTGGAGCCGCCTCACGCAACTGCTCACGCTCGGCAAATCGCGCGCCGATGCCCAGAGGGGCGAAAAGGGGCAATGCTTCCTCCACTGGGAGGATCTGGCCGAAGCCGCCACCGGCCTGGTCGGCGCACTGGTCCCGAGCCTGGCCGATACCGGCGATCCGCTCGCCTTGCGCTGGATGGCCGATATTTTCGGCGAGCGCGGCCATGTCTGCCTCACCCAGCATCGCCGCCCGGGCGATGCGGTGCGGCTCCACCGGCTGAACGAAAATGCCCGGCGCTTCGGCCTCGCCCCGCTCGCGACCGGCGATGTGCTGTACGCCACGCCTGACCGCCGCATGCTGCAGGATGTCGTTACCGCGATCCGCGAGAAATGCACGATCGACGAACTGGGCTTTCGCCGCGAGCGCAATGCCGACCGCCACCTCAAATCGCCCGGGGAAATGGCGCGCCGCTTCCGCCATTACCCGGGGGCGCTGGCCGCCTCCATGGCGATCGCCGAACGCTGCACCTTCTCGTTGCGCGAGCTCAGGCACCACTATCCCGAAGAGGATGTGTTCCAGGGCAAATCGCCCCAGCAAGCCCTTCACGCGCTCGCCTGGAGCGGGCTCAAGCAGAAGTTCGCGGGGCATCCGCCCCAGGCCTATTGCGACCTGCTGACCCACGAACTCGGCCTGGTCGAGACGATGGGCTATGCCTCCTATTTCCTCACCGTGAACTCGATCGTCCAGTTCGCGCGCAGCCAGGAGATTTTGTGCCAGGGCCGCGGCTCGGCGGCGAATTCGGTGATCTGCTACGTGCTCGGCATCACCTCGATCGATCCGATCAAGCACCAGCTGCTGTTCGAGCGCTTCATCTCGACCGAGCGCCACGAGCCGCCCGATATCGATGTCGATTTCGAGCATGAGCGGCGCGAGGAAGTGATCCAGTGGATCTATGAAAGCTATGGCCATGCCCATGCCGCGCTGACCGCGGTCGTGATCCGTTTCCGCGCGCGCAGCGCGCTGCGCGAAGTCGGCAAGGCGATGGGACTGCCCGAGGATCTGACCGCGGCGCTCTCCTCACAGGTCTGGGGATGGTCGAACGATGTCGATGGCAAGCATGCCGATGCGCTCAATCTCGACCGCGATGATCCGCGGCTCGCGCTGACGCTCGAGCTCGCGCACGAACTGGTCGAGGCGAAGACGCCGCGCCATCGCTCGCAGCATCCCGGCGGCTTCGTCCTCACCCGCGACACGCTCGCGCATCTGATCCCCGTCGAGCCCGCGGCGATGGAAAATCGCCGCGTGGTCGAATGGGAGAAGCTCGATATCGAGGAACTGGGCTTCATGAAGGTCGATATTCTCGGCCTCGGCATGCTCGGCTGCATGCGGCGCAGTTTCGATCTGCTCGCCGAGCATAAGGGCGTGCGCCTCACCCTGTCGTCGCCGGTGCTGCAGGAGAATGACGGCCCCACCTTCGCGATGATCCGGAAGGCCGACACGCTCGGCGTATTCCAGATCGAGAGCCGGGCGCAGATGTCGATGCTGCCGCGGATGCTGCCCGTCAATTTCTACGACATCACCATCCAGGTCGCGATCGTCCGGCCGGGGCCGATCCAGGGCAATATGGTGCATCCCTATCTGAAGCGGCGGCAGAATCCGGCGCTGGTCGAATATCCCTCGCCCGCGCTGAAGGCGGTGCTCGAAAAGACGCTCGGCGTGCCGCTGTTCCAGGAACAGGCTATGCAGGTCGCGATCATCGGCGCCGGCTTCACCGCGAACGAGGCCGACAGGCTGCGCCGCGCGATGGCGACCTTCAAGTCGAGCGGCGATATCGGCGAATTCGGCCCCAAGCTGATTTCGGGGATGCTCGAACGCGGCATCTCGCTCGACTTCGCCGAGCGGCTGGTCGAGCAGATCAAGGGCTTCAGCAATTACGGCTTTCCCGAAAGCCATGCCGCCAGCTTCGCCAAGATCGCGATCGCCTCGTCCTGGATGAAGTGCCGCCATCCCGATATCTTCTGCGCGGCGTTGCTAAATTCGCAGCCGATGGGCTTCTATGCCCCCGCCCAGATCATCCGCGACGCGCGCGAGCATGGCGTCGAGGCGCATCCGGTGTGCGTCAACGGCAGCGATTGGGACACGCGCATCCTGCCCGGAACGGCCCCCCGTCCGCGGCATGCGGGGTTTTGCGGCACCGATGATGACTGGGCGAACCTGCATCCGCTGCGGCTGGGCATGCGGATCGTGCAGGGGCTTTCGCAGGAGGATGCGGAGCGGATCCTCGCCGCGCGCGCCGCGGGAGGCCCGTTCGCATCGGTCGAGCAAGTGTGGCGCCGGGCCGGGGTCAAGCCCGCAGCGCTCGAACGGCTGGCGCGGGCGGACGCGTTCCAGGCGCTCGGGCTCGACCGGCGGCAGGCCTTGTGGGCGGTCAAGGCGCTGGGGGATAGGCCGCTGACCCTGTTCGCCGCCGCCGATGCGCGCGCCGGGGCCATCGCGCCCGAAAGCGCCGAACCGCAGGTTACGCTCGATCCGCTCACCGCGGGGCGCGAGGTGGTCGAGGATTATCGCGCGACCCAGCTTTCGCTGCGCAACCATCCGGTCGCCTTCCTGCGCGATCGGCTCGCGGCGCGGCGGATCGCGCGCTGCGGCGACCTGACCGCCATGAAGGACAGGCAGCCGGCCGAGGTCGCGGGACTGATCCTCGTGCGCCAGCGGCCGGGCAGCGCCAAGGGGGTGGTGTTCGTCACGCTTGAGGACGAAACCGGGATCGCCAATGCGGTGCTCTGGGCCGACCGGTTCGAGGCGCATCGCCGCATCGTCATGTCGGCGACGATGCTCGCGATCCGCGGCCGGGTGCAGCGCGAGGGGATCGTGATCCATCTCGTCGCCGAGCAGGTGACCGATCTGACCCCCTGGCTGCGCGACGTCGGCAATCTCGAGCTCCCGTTCAAGGCGATGCCCGGCGACGGGGCGACGCATGGCGGCGAGATCGATCCGCGCGACCGGCTCGAACTGCCGCGCCAGCGCGCGCCCGAAAGCTGGCCGCCGCGCCGCAGCCTCAAGGCGCCGGACCTGATCCCGGTCCGCTCGCGGAACTTCCACTGATGGCGACGCGCCGGGAACCCCCGCTCTACCTCTTCGCCAAGCCGCCGGCGGCGAAGCTGCGCGACCTCGCCCGGCTGCGCGCCTTGTTCGGCATCGAAAGCCGCTACGCGCTCGACCGGCTGCACAGTACCTTGCTCCCGCTGGGCGAGGCCATGCCCGGCAAGATCGAGGCGGCCCGCGCTATCCTGGGCGGCTTCCATGGCGAGCCCTTCGATGTGGTGTTCGATCATATCGAGGGCGCCACGCTCAAGCCGCGCAAGGGGCTGCGCGCCCCCGGCATCTTCCAGCGCGCGCTGGCGCGGCACTTCGCCATTTCGGGCTTTGCGCTGCCCGACTACAGCTTCGGCCTCCATCTCAATCTCGATTATCCCCCCGCATCGGACCGCCGCGCATCGATCGCGCCGCTCGCATGGACGATCGACGAAATCCTGCTGATCGAAAGCGCGTTCGGCCGGCACATCCTGCATGGCCGGCGCGCCCTCGCCGTCCGCCAGTACGCATTGGCCTTGTGAGCCGCGCCGGTCAGGATCGCGGGCAACACCCGCACCGACGGGTGCGGCAGATCTTCTTCCAGGACCCCGACGGCTATTGGATCGAGGTCAATGACTTGAAGAAGGCCTAATAGGAGAAGAAGCCTTCGCTCCAGGCATCGTGATTGAGTTCGTAACGATCGACGAGAAAGCCGTCGGGATGGTCGCGAAATCCCTCAAAGCCTAGCTTGCGCTGCCTTGCGGCCTCGGCTGCTTCCGGGCTGTCATAGACCCCGATCAGCTTGTCATTGGTCTCGCCGTCGCCGCGATCCCGCGAATGCCACAGGAGATAGACGAACCGGCTGTCCATACGGATCAGCCCGCCACCACCGTCTGCTCGATCGTCCCGAAGATTGGGTGGTGCTTGTCGTCCTCGGCCCAGATGCGCACCGTGTCGCCGGCCTTGAGGAAGGGCGTTTCCGCTGCCCCGCGCAGGATCGTCTCGACGGTGCGGACCTCGGCCAGGCACGAATAGCCCACCCCACCCTCGGCGATCGGCTTGCCGGGACCGCCATCCGCATCGCGGTTCGAGACGGTGCCCGATCCGATGATCGTCCCCGCGCCCAGATTCCGCGTCTTCGCCGCATGCGCGATCAGCACCCCGAAATCGAAGGTCATGTCCTCGCCCGCCTCGGCGCGGCCGAAGGGTTTGCCGTTGAGATCGACCATCAGCTTGCGATGGAGCTTGCCGTCCCGCCACCAATCGCCAAGCGCATCGGGGGTGACGAACACCGGCGAAAAGGCGCTCGCCGGCTTGGACTGGAAGAAGCCGAACCCCTTGGCGAGCTCGCCCGGGATCAGGTTGCGCAGCGACACATCGTTGGTGAGCCCCACCAGCCGCACGCTGGCAAGCGCCTCGTCGCGCGACGCACCCAGCGGCACGTCGCCGGTCACCACCACCACTTCGGCCTCGAGATCGCAGCCCCAGCTCTCGTCGGCGAGCGGGATCGCGTCGCGGGGACCCAGGAATCCGTCCGATCCGCCCTGATACATGAGCGGATCGTGCCAGAAGCTCTCGGGCATCTCGGCGTTCCGCGCCTGCCGCACGAGCGCGACATGGTTCACGTACGCGGAGCCATCGGCCCATTGATAGGCGCGCGGCAGCGGCGCCGCGGCCTGGCGCTCGTGGAAGCGCAGCATCGGGATCGCCTCATGCTCAAGGTCGGTCTGGAGGTTGCGCAGATCGCCCTCGACCCAGTCCCAGTCGTCGAGCGCCGCCTGCAGCGTCGGCGCGATCGCGCTCGCATCGGCGCACCAGGCGAGATCGTTCGAGACGACGACGAGCTTGCCGTCGCGGCCGTGCTTCAGGCTGGCCAGTTTCATGCGTTACTTCCTCTCGCCCCTTCCATAGCCCGGTGCGCGCGCAAGTCGAGGCGGTTGACAGCCCGAACGGCACCCCTAACCGTGGCCGGATGGCTGAGGGGCTCCCCTTCCTGGATCATGGCGGTGAGGCTGGCCGCACGATCGCCGCGCACAATTGGTCGAACCACCCGCTCGGCCCCGCTGCCGATTGGCCCGCGCCGTTGCGATTCGCGCTCGGCATGGCGCTCGGTTCGTCCTTTCCCTCCGCCATCTATTGGGGTCCCGAACTCCGCCTGTTCTACAACGACGCCTGGATCGGGGTGCATCCGGACCGCCACCCGCGCGCGCTGGGCCTCACGCCCGCGGAGGTCTGGGGGGAGTCGTGGGACGCGGTCAAAGGCCAGTTCGACGAGGTGCTCGGCACCGGCGCCGGCATCGCCCGGGTCGATCAGGCCTTCATGCTCGACGGCGCGGAAACCTGGTGGAGCTACAGCATCACCCCGATCCGCGACGAGAATGGCGCGGTCCTCGGCGTGTTCAACCAGGGGCATGAGACCACCCGCGCCGTCCTCGCCGAACGCGAGCGCAGCCGCCAGTCGCAGATCGAGGCGGCGCTGCTCGAGAGCGAGGAACGGCTCGAACTCGCGCTCCATGCCGCCACCGGCATCGGCAGCTGGGACTGGAGCGCCGAGACCGGCAGGGTGACGGGCGACCTGCGCTTCGCCGAACTGTTTGGCATCGATCCCGAGCGCGTCGCCGCGGGCGGGGCGTTCGACGAGGTGATCGCATTGCTCCATCCCGACGATCGCGCGGTGCTGCGCGACGCGGTCACCGCCGCGGTCACCGGCCGTACCCCGCTCACCGCCGAGTTCCGCGTGGTGCGCCCCGATGGCGCGATCCGCTGGGTGTTGACCCAGGGCCGCGTCATCTATGGCGCCGAGGGGCAGCCGCTGCGCTTCCCCGGCGTCAGCTTCGACATCACCGAGCGCAAGGCCGCCGAGGAAGCCGCGCGCACCACCGCGCAGGAATTGCGCCGCGCGACCGAGGCGCAGGCCTTTCTCCACGCGCTTGCCGAGCGCCAGCGCGCGCTCGAAACGCCCGCGGCGGTCATGCGCTTCACCGCGGCGGCGCTGGCGCGGCGGATCGGCGCGGACCGGGTCGGCTTCTATCGGGTGATCGATGGCGGGATCATCCATTTCGGCCCCTGCTACGCCTCGAACGGGCTCGCCGTCTTCACCGGGACGATGCCCGCCGAACGGCTGGGCGAAACCGCGCTCGATCATTATCGCAGCGGCCGCACGCTGGTGGTCAACGGCACCGCTCGGGATCCCGCGTTCAAGGACAGCAGCATCGTCGAGCATTCGGCCTCGGCGATCGGCGTGCCGCTGCTGCGCGGGGGGAGCTGGGTCTCGACGCTCTACGTCAACCAGCTGAGCCCGCGCGACTGGACCCCCGAAGAGACCGGCTTCATCGAGGCCGTCGCCGAGCTCTCCTGGGACGCGGTCGAGCGCATCGGCACGGCGGTGGCGCTCAAGGAGAGCGAATCGCAATTCCGCGCGATCGCCAATTCGATCGACCAGATGGTCTGGTCGACCCGGCCCGACGGCTATCACGATTATTATAACGACCGCTGGTACGAATATACCGGCGTGCCGCACGGATCGACCGATGGCGAGGCGTGGAACGGCATGTTCCATCCCGAGGATCAGGAGCGCGCCTGGGAGGTGTGGCGGCACAGCCTCGAAACCGGCGAGCCCTATCATATCGAATATCGGCTGCGGCGCCGCGACGGCGCGTATCGCTGGGTGCTCGGCCGCGCGCAGGCGGTGCGCGACGGCGACGGCGCGATCACGCGCTGGTTCGGCACCTGCACCGACATCCAGGAAATCATGGACGCGCGCGAAGTGCTTTCCCGGTCGCGCGAGGAGCTGGAGCGCGCGGTGCTCGAACGCACGCGCCAGCTGAGCACCGCCGAGGCCCAGCTGCGCCAGGCGCAGAAGATGGAGGCGGTCGGCCAGCTGACCGGCGGGATCGCGCACGACTTCAACAATATGCTCGCGGTGGTGATCGGCGCGCTCGACCTGCTCGAACGGCGGATCGCGCAGGGCCGCACCGATGTGGAGAAATATGTCACCGCCGCGCGCGACGGCGCCACCCGCGCCGCGGCGCTCACCCAGCGGCTGCTCGCCTTTTCGCGCCAGCAGCCGCTCGCCCCCGCCCCGGTGGACGTCAACCTCACCGTGATGGGGATGCTCGAGCTGCTCGTCCGCACGATCGGCGAGGAGGTCAGCGTCGAAACCCGGCTGCCCGATGAGCTGCGCCTCGCCTTGGCCGATCCGGGGCAGCTCGAAAATGTCCTGCTCAACCTCTCGGTCAACGCGCGCGACGCGATGCCCGGCGGCGGCGTGCTGACGATCGAGACGAGCAATGTCACGCTCGACGAGGATGAGGCGAGCGGGGTCGGGATCTCGCCGGGCGATTATGTCCAGATCGCGGTGCGCGATACCGGGGAGGGGATGCCGCCCGACGTCGCCGCGCGCGCCTTCGATCCCTTCTTCACCACCAAGGGGGTGGGCAAGGGGACCGGCCTCGGGCTCAGCCAGGTGTTCGGCTTCGTCCGCCAGTCGGGCGGACATGTCGCGCTCGAATCCGAAGTCGGAAACGGCACGACGGTGCGCGTCTACCTCCCGGTCCATGAAGGCCCGCTGCCCGAGGCGCAGGCCCCGGCCGAGCGCCCCAGGCTGCCGCGCGGGGCCGCGCACGAGGCGGTGCTGGTGGTCGAGGACGAAGACCGCGTCCGCGCCTGGTCGGTCGAGGCGCTGCGCGAGCTCGGCTATACCGTGGTCGATGCGCATGACGGTCCAGCGGCGCTCAGGCTGATCGAGGGCGGGCAGCGCGTCGACCTGCTCTTCACCGATATCGTCATGCCCGAAATGACCGGCCGCGAACTCGCCCGGCGCGCGGCCGTGCTCATTCCCGGCCTGCGCACCCTCTTCACCAGCGGATACAGCCGCGAGGAGGCGGGATCGGGCGACGTCCTCCCCAAGCCCTTCGCGCTAGACCAGCTCGCGCACCGCGTCCGGGCGGCGCTCGACGCCTGAGCCCCTTCAGCGCGTGAGCAGCCTGCGCCGGCCCAGCACGATGAAGCTCGCCGCGAACAGCAGGATGACGAACAGGGTCAGCCAGTCGAGCGGCGCCGGCGCGGCCACGAAGCCCAGATGCGCCAGGATCGCCCAGCCGCTGCCGAGCACCCAGATCAGGTAGAAGGCCATGTTGCCGGTCTCATAGGACAGGGTGCGCCCCAGCTCATCCGACAGCCGCCAGCTGACGATTCCCAGCACGGCAAGGATGGCGATCAGGGCCACCGCCCCCATGAGCGCGGCCTGCGGCGACACCAGGCGGCCGGGACCGGCAAGCCCCAACACGATCAGCAACAGACCGCACGCAGCGATCCAGGTGAAGCTGCACAGAAACAGCCGCCCGCGGTCGTGCATCTCCTCGGCGACCGCCTCGTCCTCGACGAGATCGGCGCGCGTATGGACGCTCGCCAGCGCGAGCGTGCCCATGCAAGCGATCACGATCAGCGTCACGCCCGTCACGAAGGCGGCCCAGGTCGAACTGCCCATCGCGCCCAGCGCACCCGCGCCGTTCAACCGGGTGAAACCCCAGATGGCGAGCAGGAAAGCCGTGATCGCCATCACATTGTGGATCATGAAGTTGCGGAGCGTCCGCAGGTTGAGCGGCCGCTTCCGGCTGCTGAAGCCGGTCACCGCCACCGCCAGGACCAGGCTGCCGCCCAGCGTCGCGGCGAGCCGCTGCGATCCGAGCATCGCGCGGAATATCCCGACCACGCCTTCGCCGTTCACGATCAGGGCGCCGGCCCAGAGGATGAGGAAATAGACGACGGCCCCCACGCCGCTCCACGCCGCGACATTGCGCCAGGCCGGCCCGGGCATGTCCTTCGCGATGGCCATCATTCTTCCTCCGGTTCCCAATGGTCGACGAACAGCTCGGGCACGGCGACGGCGAACAGCTTCGCCATGCGCAGCGCCAGCGGCAGGCTGGGATCATATTTGTCGGTCTCGACCGCGTTGATCGTCTGGCGCGACACGCCGAGCCGCCGGGCCAGCTCGCCCTGGCTCCAGCCCTTCGCCTCGCGCAACGCCTTCAACCGGTTTTCCAAGACTGACTCCCCTGCCTGTCAAGAGCTCTTTACAGACGAGTCGGCGTGCTGTCAAGAATTCTTGACAGGCCGTAAAGCCGCTTGACCTTCGCGTCGCCCAAGGCCATTGGCCCCGCGGCTCCGGGTGCTTGCCCGGCGCAGTCCAGAAAGCCCGGCCGCCGAGTCCTGTCGAAGGGCGGCCAGGGTTCGCCCGGCAGGCGAGGACGTGCATCCAAATGGCCAATGTCGCGGTGATCGGCGCCCAATGGGGCGATGAGGGCAAGGGCAAGATCGTCGATTGGCTCGCCGAGCGCGCCGATGTCGTGGTGCGCTTCCAGGGCGGGCACAATGCCGGCCATACGCTCGTCGTCGGCGACAAGGTCTACAAGCTGTCCTTGCTCCCCTCGGGCATCGTCCGCGGCACGCCGAGCGTGATCGGCAATGGCGTGGTGCTCGATCCCTGGCACCTCAAGTCCGAGATCGAGAAGCTGCGCGGCCAGGGGGTCGATGTGACCCCGGACACGCTCAAGATCGCCGATACCTGCACGCTGATCCTGCCGCTCCATGGCGAACTCGACGGGCTGCGCGAGGATGCGAGCGGCACCGGCAAGATCGGCACCACGCGGCGCGGCATCGGCCCCGCTTACGAGGACAAGGTCGGCCGCCGCGCGATCCGCGTGTGCGATCTCGCCCATCTCGACGATCTCGGCCCCCAGCTCGACCGGCTGACCGCGCATCACGATGCGCTGCGCGCCGGCTTCGGGGTCGCGCCGATCGACCGCGCCGCCCTGCTCGATCAGCTGCGCGAGATTGCGGGCTTCGTCCTCCCCTATGCCCAGCCGGTATGGCGGATGCTCCACGAGGCGCGCGCGCGCGGGCGCCGCATCCTGTTCGAAGGCGCCCAGGGCGTGCTGCTCGACATCGATCACGGCACCTATCCGTTCGTCACCTCGTCGAACACCGTGGCGGGCACCGCCGCCGCGGGCACGGGGCTGGGGCCCAACGCGGTCGGCTTCGTCCTCGGCATCGCCAAGGCCTATACGACCCGCGTCGGATCGGGCCCCTTCCCGACCGAGCAGGATAACGAAATCGGCGAACGGCTCGGCACGCGCGGGCATGAATTCGGAACCGTCACCGGGCGCAAGCGCCGCTGCGGCTGGTTCGATTCGGTGCTGGTGCGCCAGTCGGCGGCGGTGAGCGGGATCACCGGCATCGCGCTCACCAAGATCGACGTGCTCGACGGGCTCGACGAAGTGTCGATCTGCACCGGCTACCGGCTGGGCGATCAGGTGCTGGACTATTATCCGTCGAACGCCAGCGACCAGAAGAGCGTCGAGCCGATCTACGAGACCATGGCCGGCTGGCAGGAATCGACCGCGGGCGCGCGCAGCTGGGCCGAGCTTCCCGCGCAGGCGATCAAATATATCCGCCGGATCGAGGAGCTGATCCAGTGCCCGGTGGCGCTGGTCTCGACCAGCCCCGAGCGCGAGGACACGATCCTGGTCCGCGATCCGTTCGCGGATTGAGGGTCGGGCGTGGACCGCTCCGGCCTAATGAACCGGCCCACGCCCTGTCATGAAACCTACTGAGTCATGAACCTATTGAGGCTGGGGCGACGGCGTTCCCGTCGGGCTCGGCAGCGGCGCCGGGGCGGGCGCTGGGGTCGGGGTTGAAGTCGGCGTCGGCGTGGGCTCGGGCAGCGGTGCGGTCTGCTGCGGCGGCTGGGCGAAAGCGGCGGCGGCGAAACCGCTCGCGATCAATAGTCCGGCAACGATCTTGGTACGCATAAGCAAACTCCTCGGCCCAACGGGGCAAGGACGGGCTAGCCAGCCCATGCGCCCGAGGCCAGCGCCGGACGGACAGCGCATCGCCCCGATCCACCGCCTCGCCGGGGACCGTGCATCGCTCGGGACGACTTGCAATGTTGGATTTCAACTGCTTGGGTCAGCCCGCCCGGCCGCGAGGCTCGCGCTTTGAACCGTCGCACAGAACGCGGCATGGCGCCCGGCCATTCCAACAAATGACGCAATTTCTCTGGGGATAAGGTCACCAATGACGCCGATGTGCGGGACCTTATCGCCCCGCGATCAACCGCATTGCGCCCGGTGGAGCAATTTCTGGTCCGCCAGCACCAGCGCGACCATCGCCTCGACCACCGGCGCGCCGCGAATCCCGACGCAGGGGTCGTGGCGGCCCACCGTCCGGATCTCGGTCGCTTCCCCTTCACGCGTGATCGTCTCGACCGGCGTCAGGATCGAGCTGGTCGGCTTGAACGCGACGCGCACCTTGACCGGCTGACCGGTCGAGATGCCCCCCGCAATCCCGCCGGCATGGTTGGCGAGGAATTCGGGATGGTTGGTGCCCGGCCGCATCGCATCGGCATTCTCCTCGCCCGAAAGCTGCGCCGCCGCGAAGCCGTCGCCGATCTCCACGCCCTTGACCGCGTTGATCGACATGCACGCCGCCGCGAGCTCGCTGTCGAGCTTGGCGTAGATCGGCGCGCCCCAGCCCGCAGGCACGCCCGTGGCCTCGCACGCGATCACCGCGCCCAGCGACGATCCCGCCTTGCGCGCCTTGTCGACCAAGGCCTCCCAGCGCATCGCCGCCGCCGCATCGGGGCAGAAAAAGGGATTGCGGTCGATCTCGTGCGCGTCGAAATTCTCGGGATCGATGGCGTCGTCGCCGATCGCCTCGACCCAGGCGCGGATCGAAACCTCGGGGATCACCAGCCGCGCCACGCCCGCCGCCGCGACGCGCGCCGCGGTCTCGCGCGCCGACGATCGCCCGCCGCCGCGATAGTCGCGAAAGCCGTATTTGGCGTCATAGGCATAATCGGCATGGCCCGGGCGATAGGCCTTGGCGACGTCGGAATAATCCTTCGAGCGCTGGTCGACATTCTCGATCATCAGGCTGATCGGGGTGCCGGTGGTCTTCCCCTCGAACACGCCAGAGAGGATGCGGACCTGATCGGGCTCCTGCCGCTGCGTGGTGAAGCGCGAGGTGCCCGGCCGGCGCTTGTCGAGAAAGGGCTGAAGATCCGCCTCGCTCAGCGCCAGCCCCGGCGGACACCCATCGACCACCGCGCCCAGCGCGAGGCCATGGCTTTCCCCCCAGGTGGTGAAGCGGAAGACGCGGCCGAAGCTGTTGAACGACATTAAAGCCCTCTCCCCTCCGGGGAGAGGGTTGGGAGAGGGGGAGTCGCTTTGCGCGAAAGCGAAGATGGAGCCGCCCCGACAGGCCCCTCTCCCCGGCCCTCTCCCCTGAGGGGAGAGGGAGTTTGTTCAAACCAGCGCGATGTCGGGCGCGTCCTCGGCCTTCATGCCGATGACATTGTACCCGGCATCGACATGGTGCGTCTCGCCGGTCACGCCGCTCGCCAGGTCGCTGAGCAGATACAGCCCCGCGCCGCCGACATCCTCGATCGTCACGTTGCGCTTGAGCGGCGAGTTGAGCTCGTTCCATTTGAGGATCAGCCGGAAGTCGCCGATCCCCGAAGCCGCCAGCGTCTTGATCGGCCCCGCCGAGATCGCGTTGACCCGGATATTCTCCTTGCCCAGATCGACCGCGAGATATTGCACGCTGGTCTCGAGCGCGGCCTTGGCGACGCCCATGACATTATAGTGCGGGATCACCTTCTCGGCGCCGTAATAGCTGAGCGTCAGCAGCGAACCGCCATTGGGCATCATCGCCGCGGCGCGCTTGCACACCGCGACGAACGAATAGACGCTGATGTTCATCGTCATCAGGAAATTGTCGAGGCTGGTATCGACATAGCCGCCGCGCAGCTCGTTCTTGTCCGAAAAGCCGATCGCATGGACGACGAAGTCGATCGTCGGCCATTCCTTGGCCAGCTCGGCGAAAGTGCCGTCGAGCGCGGTCATGTCGGAGACGTCGCAGTCGAACAGCCGTGCGACGCCGAGCTGTTCGGCGAGCGGGCGCACGCGCTTCTCCATCGCCTCGCCCTGATAGCTGAAAGCGAGTTCCGCGCCGTGCTCGGCCAGCTTCTGGGCGATCCCCCAGGCGAGTGAACGATCATTGGCGAGCCCCATGATCAGCCCGCGCTTGCCCTGCATGAGTCCCGTCAAGGCTCAACCTCCTGTTTCTTGGGCTCCTCTAGACCGTTCTCGGGCACTTCCGCCAGAGCGGCGTTGAGTTCGGCGCCGATCACCATGCCCAGCCCGATGATGAAGAAGAAGATCAGCGCCACCATCGCCCCCGCCAGACTGCCATAGGTGAGGTCGTAGCTGGTGAGCGAGGCGAGGATGCGGGGCAGCAGCGCGGTCGTCAGCGTCCACCACAAGGCGACGAACAGCGGTCCCGGCCATTTGGGGCATTTGGCCCTGCGGTATTTGCCCGGAGTCAGCGAGTAGAAGAGCATGTAGAGCGCGCCGAACAGCGCAATGCCGGGGGCGAGCTTGCCCAGCCACGCCAGCCGCTGCGCCTCCGAAGCCGCCGGGAAGACGCGGTAGATGAACTGTTCGACGCCGGTGAGCACCACCTGGAAGCTGAACGCGGCCATGGCGAGGATCACCGAGGCGACGATCAGCCCGATCGCGCCGAGCCGGTGGCGCCAGAAGGGCGTGCTGGTGCGCACGCCATAGGCCGCGCGCAGGATGCCGCGCAGCGTCTCGATGAAGCCCGCGGTTGTCCACAACCCCACCAGCGCGCCGAGCCACAGCAGATTGCCCGATCGTGCCGCCAGCACGTCATAGACCGGCTGGCGCAGCACCGTCGCGACGTCGGGGGGTACGGTGCGCAGGAACGCCTCGAGCGTCTGGATCCCCTCATTGGTCCCCCCGACCAGCCGCGCGACCGCGGCGGCGACGATGAAGAAGGGGAAGAGGGTAACGAGGCTCAGATAGGCGAGGTTGCCGGCATAGGTGAAACCGTCGGTATAGGTGCCGACCAGCACGCGCTTGGTGACCACCCAGAAGCGCTCGCCGATGCCGATCCAGCCGAGCCCGGTCCGGATATGCGTCCCCAGCCCGCGCCGCCGCGCTTCGGGCGATTCAGGCGAGATGTCTCCGGTCGACACGCGGGGCTAGACGCCCATCTTCGCGCGGGGGTTCCCGGCGTCGCGATCCTTCCAGCCTTCGACGAACTCGGTCAGCGCGGCATCATTCTCGGGCAGATCGACCATCAGCGTGACGAGAATGTCCCCGCGCCCGCTCGGCTTCTTGTGGAAACCGCGGCCCTTCAGGCGGAAGACCTTGCCCGAGGTCGTGCCCTTGGGGATGGTCAGCATCACCGGCCCGTCGGGGGTGGGCACCTTCACCGACGCGCCGAGCACCGCCTCGGAGAGCGTCACCGGCAGGTTGAGGCGGATATCGTCGCCGGCCCTGGTGTAGAAACGGTGCGCCTGGATCTCGATCGTGACGATCGCATCGCCCGCGCCGCCCGGCCCCTCTTCGCCCTTGCCGCCGAGCCGCATCTGGGTGCCGCTCTCGACGCCGGCGGGAAGCTTCAGGTCGATCGTCTTGCCGTCGCGCAGCGTAATCCGCTGCGGCGCGAGCCGGGCCGCGTCCTCGAAGCCGACCGCGAGCCGATAGGCGAGATTGGCTCCCTTGGGTGCCGCGCGCCGCCCGAAGCCGCCCTCGAAACCGCCGCCGCCGCGCCGCGCGCCGCCGCCGAACAGCCCCTCGAAGATATCGCCGAAGCCGCCGCCGCCGCCGAAATCCTCGGCGCGAAAGCCGTGCTGCTGCCCGCCATAGCCACCGCCGCCGAAACCGGGCGGCATGGTCGGGTTGCCGTCGGCGTCGATCTCGCCGCGGTCGAAGCGGGCGCGCTTGTCCTTGTCGTTCAGCAGGTCATAGGCCTGCGTCACCTTGGCGAAGCGCTCCGCCTTTCGCGGATCGTCCTTGTTGCGATCGGGGTGCAGCTCCTTGGCGAGCTTGCGATAGGCCTTCTTGATCTCGGCCTCGTCCGCGCCGCGTGCCACGCCAAGGGTCTGATACGGATCGGCCATGCCCTACAAATCCAGCTTCTCGTAATCGGCGGGTGGGGAGATGCCGTCCATCCGCTCGGTGAGCAAGAGCCGGAAGCTCGGCCGGCTCTTCATCCCAACGTACCAGCGTTTCGCCTGTTCATGGCTCTTCCAGTCGATCCCGCCCAGATAATCGGCAACCGAGATCTGCGCAGCCGCGGCCAGATCGGCGAGGCTCATCGTCGGTCCCGCGAGCCAGGTGCGGTGATCGAGCAGATAATCGATATAGTCGAGATGCTGGACCGCGGCCTTCATCGCCGAGCGCAGCGCGGTGCCGTCGGGCGATTGCTTGTAGACGATGCGCTTGAGCATGCGTTCGTGGAGCAGGGGCGCGGTGATGTCGCGGTAGAAATGCTCGTCGAACCAGATCACCAGGCGGCGGATCTCGGCGCGGTCGGTCGCGGTGCCGCTCAGCATCGGCGCCTTGGTCACCGTTTCCTCGAAGAATTCGCAGATCACGCTCGAATCGATCAGCGTCACGCCGCGATCGGTGTCGGCCATGACCGGGGTCTGGCCGGTCGGGTTCAGATCGATGAACTCGTCGCGCCGCGCCCAGGGGGATTCGCGCACCGGCTCATAGCCCACGCCCTTCTCGCCGAGCAGGAGCCGGACCTTGCGCGAGAAGGGGCAGAGCGGGAATTGGTAAAGCTGCCACATGGGCCCCGCTTTAGCCCGATCCTGACGCGGGTAAAGCCGCGCCAACATGGTTAACCAAACAGTGACGGCTCTGCTCTAACCTTGCGCGGCCTAAACAGGGGTTCGAGGGCGATGGAACTGGGGATCGAAGGCGGACGCTGTGGATCGGGATTGGGCCGCGCGACGCGCACTATCCTCGCGGTGGACGACAGCCGCACCAATCTGAACGTCCTCGCCACGCGGCTGGGTCATCTCGGCTATCTGGTCGTGCTGAGCGACAGCGGGGCCGAGGCGCTCGACCTGCTGACCGGGCGCGGCTTCGACCTGGTGCTGCTCGACATGACGATGCCCGAGATTTCGGGAATGCACGTGCTCCACGAGATCCGCGGCTCGCTCGACACGATCGACCTGCCGGTGATCATGGTGACCGGGCAGGGCGATCCCGCGGGCGCGGTGAAGGCGCTCGCGGCGGGCGCCGACGACTATATCGCCAAGCCCTTCGCCTTCGAGGTGCTCGCCGCGCGGATCGAGCGGACGCTGGCACGGGCATCGCGGATCGAGGCGCTCAAGCGCTCGAACCTCGCGCTCGACGCCCGCATCGCCGCGCGCGCGATCGAACTGGGCGAGGCGCGCAACGAACTGGCGACGACGCGGGCGGATCGGACACGGCTGGTCGCATCGATCCAGGCACTCCACGACGAGGTGGAACGCCTCAGTTCGGGAACCAGTGCTTTCCGATGAAATAGGCGGTGATCGCCGCTGCCATCGCGACACATGACCCGGTGATCCACCAGAACGCCTCGGGCGAATGGGTGAAGGGCAACGGCACGTTCATCCCGAACAGCCCGGTCAAGAAGGTCAGCGGCAGGAACACCATCGCCGCCACCGCAATGATCAGCGAGCGCTGATCGATCTGCTCGGAGCGCAAATCGGTGAGCGTCTCGTGCGTCAGCGCGGCGCGCTCGCGGATGCTCTCCAATTCCTCAGCCATGCGCGCGGCGCGGTCGGCGGCGGCGCTCAGATGGAGCCGGTCGTCGTCGCGGAGCCACTCGCCGGGGAGCAGTGCCAGCTTTTCGAGCGCGGCGCGCTGGGGATTGAGGAAGCGGCGATAGCCGATCGCGCGGCTGCGGGTCTCGTTGACCTGGCGGCGCAGATCGAAGGCGTGGTGGCCGGTGATCCGCTCCTCGCAATCGTCGAGCGTGTCGCCGAGTTCGGCGACGACCGGATCGAGTTCCTCGGTGATCTCCTGCGCCAGCGCCGCGATCAGGTCGCCCGGATCGAGGATCCTGCCTGCCTCGACCTGGCGCTGGACCGGATCGAGCGCGTTCAGATGCCGCCGCGTCACCGAGAAGACGCAGCCCTGATGCGCGTACATGCGGATCGAGGCGAGCGGATCGGAGGCGACCATCTGATCGGCCGAGAGCCCGCGCAGATTGATCACCGCGCCCTCGCCCACCGCGTCGCAGCGCGGGCGCGTCTCGGCGGCAGTCAGCGCCTCGACGACATAGGGCGAGAGTTCCGCCTCATCGCCCAGCCATGACTTGGCGTGATCATTGTTGGTGGTGAGATGGATCCAGACGAGCGTCCCCGGAACCTCGAGCGCCGCCTTGATCTCGGGCTGGGTGACTTGCCCGCCCTGCACCGCATAGGCGAAGCCGCTCATCGGGACATCGCCAGGTCGACGGAAAGGCCGGGGCCGCGATCGACGGGTGCCGCGGCGCAGGGCTGGCGGACGGCATCGGCGCGGGCGCGGTTGAGGATCGATTGCGGCACATCGGGACGATGGAAGATGCGATCGGCTTGGGCAAGCGCGCGCGCGTCGCGCAAGGTCAGATCGTCGGGATCGGCCGAGCGCAGCGCGATGCGCACGAAGCGCGTCTCGGGCGCCGCGCCGCCGCCCGCGAGCCACAGATCGACCGCCTCGGGATCGTGATCGGCGAGCGGATCGAGCGCGCCGCCCTCGGCCAGCGCCTCGCCGATCGCGCGGCGGCGGTCGCCGAGATCGGGCCAGCGGTCGCGGATGCGGGCCCGCGCGAGGCCGAGCGCCCAGGCGAGCTTGCCGAGCTTGACGGGGAGAATGGCCTCGATCCGTTGGCGCAGCGCCGCGGCGAGGCCGGCCGAAGCGCCGCCGGTGCTCACTGCGATCAGAACGGGGTCGCGGTCGATGATCGCGGGCAGGGTGAAGTCGCACAGCTCGGGTCGGTCGGGAACGTTGACGAGCACGCCACGCCCGCGGAGCCGTTCGACCGCCATTTCGGGTTCCGGGAGCGCCACGATGGCGAGGCTCGCCTCTTCCTCCTCGCCGACGATCCGCGCTCCCGCGCGTTCGAGCAGGCGGCGCTTGGCCTCCGCCGCTTCGCCCTCGCCGAGCAACATCACCGGCCGCCCCGCCAGTTTCACGAAGAGGGGCAGCGCGGCCATGGTCACTGCTTGAGCCACTCCGGCACGCCTTCGGCGGCCATGATCGTTTCGGCGGCGATGCGGCCCGCGACCACCTCGAACCTGTCGCCGGAGACGAGCACCTCGGGGACCAGCGCACGGCTGTTATAGGTGCTCGCCATCGTCGCCCCATAGGCCCCCGCGGATCGCAGCACGGCGAGATCGCCCGACTTCACGACATCGATCACGCGCGCCTTGGCGAAGACGTCGCTGCTCTCGCACACCGGCCCCGCGACATTGGCGGTCATCGTCTCGCCGCTGGGCCGCACCGCCGCGAAATCGTGCCAGGCGTCGTACATGGCGACGCGGGCGAGATCGTTCATCGCGGCATCGACGATCACCCAGGGCTGGATCACGCCGGGCTTGACCCACAGTATTTCGGTCAGCAGCACGCCGGCATTGGCGGCGATCACGCGGCCAGGCTCGAACATCAGCTCGACGTCCCAACCCTTCGTCACCCGCGCGACCATCGCGCCGAATTCGTCGGGGCTGGGCGGATTATCCTCGGCGCGATAGGGCACGCCCAGCCCGCCGCCGAGATCGACATGGGTGATGGCATGCCCGCGCCCGCGCAATTGCTCGACCAGCTTGCCGATGCGGGTGAAGGCGGCCTCGAGTGGATCGAGGCTCTGGAGCTGGCTGCCGATATGCAGCGCCACGCCGCGCAGGTTCAGCCCTTCGAGTGGCGCGAGCCGGTCGAAAATCTCCACCGCCTCGTCGATCGGCAGGCCGAACTTGTTCTCCGCCTTGCCCGTCGAGATCTTGTCGTGCGTCCCCGCATCGACATTGGGGTTCACCCGCAGCGTCGCCTGCGCGGTCACGCCCCTGGCGGCCGCGAGTTGGGCGAGCACGACGCCCTCTTCCTCGAGCTCGAGGTTGAACTGGCCGATCCCCTCGTCGAGCCCCATTGCCAGCTCGGCGCGGGTCTTGCCTACGCCCGAGAAGACGATGTCCTTCGCCGCCATCCCCGCGGCGAGCGCGCGCTTGAGCTCGCCGCCCGAGACGACATCGGCGCCGAAGCCCTCGTTCGCGAGCACACGGAGCACGCCCAGGTTCGGATTGGCCTTGATCGCGAAGGCGACATGCGTGCGTCCGGCCTGCGCGACCGCCGCCTTGAACACGCGCGCGTGGCGCTGGAGCGTCGCGGTCGAATAGACATAGACGGGGGTGCCCACCGCCTCGGCGATGCGGGCGAGCGGAACGTCTTCGGCGTAGAGTTCGCCGTTCTTCAGCTGGAAATGGTCCATTTTCTCAATTCGGCGGCGGGAGTTCGAATTCGTCGCTGCGGCGTTCTTCGGAGCTCTCGATCAGATCGTCGCTGCGCGCGGGGCGGGTCTGCATGGGGGCTGCCAGCAGATCTTCCGCACTGGGCGGTTTCTGCGCGGCATAGGCGGCGACCGGCATCGGTTTGCCTTTGGGCTGCACCAGCGCCTCACGCGCGCCGCAGCCGCCCAACGCCATTGGCAGGGACAAGGCCAGCATCGCCAGCAATCGCCGCTTCATCGCCCTTCCTCCTCGCGCGCCGCCCGGGCCGCCGCGACCGCCGCGCGCACCCGCGCCGGCGCCGTCCCGCCGAAGCTGGTGCGGCTCGCCACCGACGCCTCGACGCTCAGAACGCCGTACACCCGGTCATCGATCCTGTCGTCGATTTCCTTGAGCGCGTCGAGCGGGAGCTGATCGAGACGGACGCCATCGGCCTCGGCGCGGGCGACCGCACGTCCGGTGATGTGATGCGCCTCGCGGAACGGCACCCCGCCCTCGCGCACCAGCCAGTCGGCGAGATCGGTCGCGGTCGAGAAACCCGCGCTCGCCGCTTCATGCATGCGATCGGTGCGGAAGACCGCGCTTTCGACCATCCCGGTCATCGCGGCGATGCTGAGGCCCAGCAGGTCGTGCGCCTCGAAGACGGGCGGCTTATCGTCCTGCATGTCCTTGGAATAGGCGAGCGGGAGCCCCTTCATCGTCATCATCAGGCTGACCAGGCTGCCCGCGATCCGCCCCGAATGCCCGCGCACCAGCTCGGCGGCGTCAGGGTTGCGCTTCTGCGGCATGATCGAGCTGCCGGTGGACCATTGGTCCGAGAGCGACACGAAGCCGAAGGGCTGGCTCGCCCAGATCACGAACTCCTCGGCAAGGCGGCTGAGATGGAGGCTGCACTGGGTGGCGCAGGTCAGATATTCGATCGCGAAGTCGCGGTCCGAGACGCTGTCGAGCGAGTTGCGGGTGGGGCCGTCGAAGCCCAGCGCCGACGCGGTCGAATCGCGGTCGATCGGAAAGCCGGTGCCCGCGAGCGCCGCGCTCCCCAGCGGGCAGAGATTGAGCCGCGCCCGCGCATCGGCGAACCGCGAACGATCGCGCGCGATCATCTCGTAATAGGCCATCAGATGGTGGCCCAGCGTCACCGGCTGCGCGACCTGCAGATGCGTGAAGCCCGGCATCACGCTGTCGGCATGTTGCTCGGCGCGGGCAAGCAGCGCGTCCTGCAACAGCCCCAGCGCGCGGTTCGCCTCGTCGATCGAATCGCGCACCCAGAGGCGGAAATCGGTCGCGACCTGATCGTTGCGCGAGCGCGCGGTGTGGAGCCGCCCCGACGCAGCGCCGATCTTCTCGCCCAGCCGGCTTTCGGCGAGCATGTGGATGTCCTCGAGCGCCAGATCGACGGGCACGCCGTCCGCGCGGAAATCCGCCGCGACCAGTTCCAGCCCGGTGCCGATCGCCGCCGCATCCTCCAGCGTGATGATTCCCTGCGCGCCCAGCATCGCCGCGTGCGCCTGGCTCCCGCGCAGATCCTGCCGCCACAGCCGCTTGTCGAAGGGGATGGAGGCGTTTATCTCGCGCATCACCGCGGAGGGGCCTTCGGCAAACCTGCCGCCCCACATGCTGTTGGAGCTGTCCTTGCGCCCGGTGATCCCTCTTCTCCTGCTGGCGGCTCTCGCGATCGGCGGCTGCGATAGGCAATCGCAGCCCCAAAGCCAAGCAAACGAAACTATCAACGCCTCCACTGCCGACGCGGAAAGCGCGGGCAACGAGACGGTGGTCGAGGAAGTGATCGGCACGCTCGACCGCAAGCATGCGGGCGAAACCGCCCCCACCATCGCGTTCCAGAACCCCGCGGGCGCCAAGACGAGCCTTGCCGATTTCCGGGGCAAGCCGGTGCTCCTCAACCTCTGGGCGACCTGGTGCATCCCTTGCGTCAAGGAAATGCCCACGCTCGACACCCTGGCGGAATCGCTTGGCGATTCGGTGACCGTGCTGGCGCTTTCGCAGGACAGCAAGGACGTGCCGGCCGTGGTCGACAGCTTCTTCCAGAAGGCCGGCTTCAAGCGGCTCCAGCCCTATATCGATAGCGACAGCGCCTTCAGCCTGTCGATGGGCGAGGGCCTGCCGGTCACCATCCTCTATGATTCGAACGGCAAGGAAGTCTGGCGGATGCGCGGCGGTATGGACTGGACCGGCCAGACCGCGCGCGAGCTGATCGCCGAGGCGAAATAGCGGCGCGTGACCGGGCTCGACCCTGCCGCACTGGCGCAGCTCGCCCGGCAGTCGATCGAAACGGGCGACGAAGAGCAGGCGGCGCCGGTGCTCGCGGCGGCCGCGGCGCGGGCGCAGAGCAACGCCATATTGTGGCAATGGACCGCCGTGCTCCATCGCGCGCTCGATCGGCATGCGGAGGCGCTGGAGGCCTATGCGCACGCCGCCGCGCTGGCCCCGCGCGACCTCTCGATCGCCTTTGGCCGCGCGCTGACCCAGTCCGAAGCCGGGGGCGACGCGCTGCCGCTGTTCGAAGCTGCGGCGCGCATCGACTCGCATAGCAGCGATGTGATTCTTGGAATCGCGTCGTCCCGCTTCGCGCTGGGCGAAGACACACGGGGTGCCGCCGATCTCGAAGCCGTGCTGACCGAAAACCCCGGCTGGATCGCCGGGCATCAGGGATTGGCGCGGCTGCGCTACATGATGGGCGACCGCGCAGGCGCCCGGGCCTCGCTCGATCGCGCGCTCGCCGCCCATCCCCGCGAGTTCCCGTTATGGCACGCGCTGATCCATATGCTCGGCCAGGCCGAACGCCATGAGGAGATGCTCGACACCGTCCGCCGCGGCCGCGCCGCGATGGGCAACTCGGTCTTCTTCGATGCCAATGAGGCCGTCGCGCTTTCCGAACTGGGCGAGGCCGGCAAGGCCGACGCGATGTTCGCAAAGGTCGGCGATGCGGTCGCCGAGGTGGGTTTCGGCGTGATGCAGGTGCGGCATCTGCTGCGAACCGGCCGGGTGGCGCAGGCGCTGCCGCTGATCGATCGCTGGCTGGCCGTGCCCGGGCAGATCCCGCTGATGTGGTCCTATGCGGCGGCCGCCTGGACCCTGACCGGCGACCCGCGCCGCGAATGGCTGGAAGGCGATTCGCGGCTGGTTTCGGTGATCGATCTCGCCGACCGCCTGCCTTCGCTCGATCGGCTGGGCGAACTGCTGCGCTCGCTGCACCTTGCCCGGGGTGCGCCGCTCGACCAGTCGGTGCGCGGCGGCACCCAGACCGACGGCCTGTTGTTCACGCGCATCGATCCCGAGATCCGCGCCCTGAGGGCGGCGATTGTCGAGGCGGTCGAGGCACATATCGCACAGCTGCCACCGCCCGACCCGAGCCACCCGACGCTGAGCCAGCGGCGCGACCGGCCGGTGCGCTTTTCGGGAAGCTGGTCGGTGCGGCTCGAGGGCGGAGGCCACCATATCAATCATGTCCACCCGGCGGGCTGGTTCAGCTCGGCGCTCTATGTGTCGTTGCCGGAGGGCGGCGAGGGCGATGCCGGCCGGCTGGCGCTGGGCCAGCCGCCGGCGGTGCTCGGGCTCGACCTGCCCCCCGCGCGCACGATCGAGCCGCGGCCGGGCCGGCTGGTGCTGTTCCCCTCGACAATGTGGCACGGCACCCTGCCCTTCGCGGCGGGCGAACGGCTGACCGTGGCCTTCGACGTCGCACCGCCGCGCTGGCGCGCCCCGTCAGTGCAATGATTATGGCATATCCGGAGCGATCGCCGCCGCGTAACTCTGGCTGATCCGCGCTTTCGATCGAGGGCCCGATGCTGTCGCTATTGCTCGCCGAACTGTTCTTCGTTCCACCCGCCGCACCTGTACCGGCGGCGGCGTTCTGCACTTCGATTTTCTTCGACCCCGATTCGGCCGAAATCCCGCGCTCGGCCTGGCCGATCCTCGATCGTGTCGTGAGCGATGTCGAAGACAATGGCGGTGCTCCGGTGGCGATCACCGGCAACAGCGGCGCCACGCGCTTCCCCGGTGGCGCGCAGGCGCTGGCGACCGCGCGTGCGCAACATGTGCGCGATTACCTGATCCGGCAGGGGGTGAATGGCGGCACGATCACGATCAGGTCCCCCGATCCCGCCTGGAGCCGCCCGGAAAACAAACGCCTTGCCAACGCGCTGGACCACCAGAACGCCGAGATTTGCGTGATCCACGATTAGGGAAGCTGGATGCCCCGTGAGGATTCGAACCTCAATAGACGGAGTCAGAGTCCGTAGTCTTACCGTTAGACGACGGGGCACCGCGAGCGCGGGCACCTAGCCAGCGCCACCCCCCGAGTCAACACCGGCAAGGCCGCTCCCTTGCCCCCTGCGCCTGCGCGCGCTAACCTCCCCTTCAAGCACCGGACGGCAGGCAAGTGCCGAGACGGAAAGAACATAATGCGGGTGACATGATCATGGGGGATGGCTCCGCCATACCGCCCCACGAACCGGGTCCCGTCCCGGTCGAGATGGCTTCGATGCCGGGCACTGGCGCCTCCGGGCCCGCCCGTCCGCGCTGGGGCGAGGCGCGCCACTATGCCGCGCTCGATCTCGGCACCAATAATTGCCGGTTGCTGATCGCCCGCCCGCAAGGGTCCGGGTTCGCGGTGGTCGATGCCTTTTCGCGGATCGTGCGGCTTGGCGAGGGGCTTGCCACCAGCGGCCGCCTTTCCGATGCGGCGATCGACCGCACCCTCGCCGCGCTGCGCATCTGTGCCGACAAGCTCAGGCGGCGCCGGGTGGCACTCGCGCGCTCGGTCGCGACCGAGGCCTGCCGGCGTGCCGCCAACGGCCCTGAATTCATCGCGCGCGCCTATGAGGAGACCGGGATCGCGCTCGACATCATCACCGCCGAGGAAGAGGCGAAGCTCGCGGTGCTGGGGTGCCACGCGCTGCTCGAGCCGGGCGACGGGCCCGCGCTCGTCTTCGATATCGGCGGGGGTTCCACCGAGCTGGTGCTGGTCGATTCGGGCCAGCCGATCCCGCGCATCCTCGACTGGCACAGCGCGCCCTGGGGGGTGGTGTCGCTGACCGAGGCGGCCGGACATGGCGAGGGGGCCGAAGGCCGCGCCGCGGTCTATGCCGCGATGCGCGCGAAGGTGAGCGAAGCCTTCGCACCGTTCGTCGCGCGGCTCGACCCGCCGCCGGGCACGCGCCGCCTGCTCGGGACCAGCGGCACGGTGACCACGCTCGCCAGCGTCCATCTCGGCCTTGAAAGCTATGACCGCAGCGTCGTCGACGGGCTGATCGTCCCCGCAGGGTCGATGCGCGAGGTGAGCCAGCGGCTCGCGCATCTGAGCCTTGCCGATCGCGCCAAGGTGAACTGCATCGGCACCGAGCGCGCCGATCTGGTGGTGGCGGGCTGCGCGATCCTCGAGACGATCCTCGACCTTTGGCCCGCCGAACGGTTGGGCATCGCCGATCGCGGCATCCGCGAGGGCATCCTGCGCCGGCTGATGAACGGGAAGACCCTATGAGTAGAGGCGGGGGCCGCGGACATACGCGGGTGAAGACGACGCGCGGGCGGACCGCGCAATCGACGCGCTGGCTCGAGCGCCAGCTCAACGACCCGTACGTCAAGCGCGCCAAGGCCGAGGGCTATCGCAGCCGCGCGGCCTATAAGCTCATCGAACTCGACGAGCGCTTTTCCTTCCTCAAGGGATCGAAGCGGGTGATCGACCTGGGGCTGGCGCCCGGCGGCTGGAGCCAGGTGGTGCGGCGGACCATCCCCAAGGCGGCGGTGGCCGGGATCGACCTGCTCCCGGTCGATCCGATCGACGGGGTCGCGATCCTCCAGATGGACTTCATGGCCGATTCGGCTCCGCAAGCGCTGATCGAGGCGCTGGGCGGGCGGCCCGACCTGGTGATGTCGGACATGGCGGCGAACACCGTCGGCCATCCGCAGACCGACGCGCTGCGGACGCTGGGGCTGGTCGAGGCCGCGCTCGATTTCGCGGTCCAGATGCTCGAGCCGGGCGGGACCTTTGTCAGCAAGGTCTTCGCCGGCGGCGCCGATTCGGCTTTGGTCGCGGAGATGAAGCGCAACTTCGCCACGGTGAAGCACGCCAAGCCGCCGTCGAGCCGCAAGGGGTCGGTCGAATGGTTCGTGGTGGCCCAAGGCTTCAAAGGCAGGCCCGAGCCCGAGAGCTGACATAATTTTGCGACAGCCATCCGCCATAGCGGGCTTCGAGGGCGTACCAAGGAGTTTGAGATGAAGAAGGTGATACTGGCCGCCGCGATCGCGGCCGGCGCGATGGTGCTGCTGCCCGGCCAGGCGTTCGCGCAGGATGGCAGCGCGATGATGGCGGCGCTGTTCCCCGATCCCAATGGCGACGGCGTCACGAGCAAGGAGGAGATGCTGCAGGGGAGCGCCGCGCGCTTCGACCAGCTCGATACCGACAAGGACGGCAAGTTGAGCCAGGCCGAGCAGAGCGCGGGACCGGGCGGGCGGATGCTCGCGCGCGCCGACGCGGATGGCGACGGCTTCGTCACCAGGGACGAGATGGCCGCCGCGGCCGGCATGCGCTTCGACCGCATCGACGCCAATCATGACGGCAAGATCGACGCGACCGAGAAGGAAGCCGTTCGCCAGCGCATGATGCAGATGCGGCAGGGGAATTGATCCCGGCCTGAACGAAAAAGGCCCCGGATCGCTCCGGGGCCTTTTTCCTGAGAGCAGCGCCGCGGCAAAGCCGCGTCGTCGGTCGGGCGTTGCCCGCCGGCCGGCGCTCGGCTGGTCCTCGACCAACTTCGTTAGCCTCGGGCCTCGCGCTCAGCCGTCGTAGTCGCCGCCCAGATTCTGGTTACGCGGGGGAGCAGCCGCCGTCAGGCGCAGCGCCTCGGCCGAGGCCGAGAGCGAGCCGACCTCGTCGGGGGCTTCCTCGTCGTCGATCTGGACGCGCTGGAGGCTCGAGACCACCGCTTCCTCGAGATGGCCCGGGCGGACCGTCTCTTCGGCGATCTCGCGCAGCGCCACGACCGGGTTCTTGTCGCGGTCGCGATCGATCGTCAGCTCGGCGCCACCCGAAATCTGGCGGGCGCGCTGGGCCGCGAACAGCACCAGATCGAACCGGTTGGAAACCTTGTCGACGCAATCCTCGACGGTGACGCGCGCCATCTACGCTATCCTTGATTTACGGGTGTTCCGGGAAAGGCGGCGACTTAGGGAGCGAGGGGGCCAGAGTCAAGAAAATGCGGCCCGCTTGCCCTTTGCCGTGCCGCCCGCCATCAGGCCGTGATGGCCGATCCGCCCGCCCAGCCCAGCTTCACCGTCGACGGCAACCGGCTGACAATGCTCACCGAAGGGCCCGAGCGGCTGGCGGCGTTGCTCGACCTGATCGGTTCGGCCGAACGGTCGCTGCGCGTGCTCTACTATATCTATGTCGATGACGCGGTGGGGGAAGCGTTGCGCGAGGCGCTCATCGCAGCGGCGCAGCGCGGCGTGCAGGTGTCGCTGATCGTCGATGGGCTCGGCAGCGAGCATGCGGCGCAACGCCGCTTCTTCGATCCGCTGCGCGAGGCGGGGATCGATGTGTGCCGCTTCGTGCCACGCTGGGGGCGGCGCTATTTGTTGCGCAACCACCAGAAGCTCGCGCTGGCCGATGAGGCGCGCGTGATCATCGGCGGGTTCAACATCCAGGCCAGCTATTTCGGCACCGCCGAACAGGATGCCTGGCGCGATCTGGGGCTGCTGGTCGAGGGCCCCGCGGCCGGACGGCTGGTCGGCTATTTCGACGCGCTGTCGCGCTGGGCGAAGCGGCCGCGTGCGTCGCTGCGCAAGCTCGCCCAGACGCTGAGCAGCTGGAGCGAGCCCGAAGGGCCGACGCGCTGGCTGCTCGGCGGTCCGATGCGGCGCCTTTCGCCCTGGGCCCGCGTGGTCAAGCGCGACATGGAGGCGGCACGGCGCTTCGATCTGATCACCTCCTATTTCACGCCCAATCCGGCGATGCTGCGGCGGCTCGACAAGACCGCGGGGCACGGGCGGGTGCGGCTCGTGCTGCCGTCCAGGGTCGATCATGGCGCGGCGCTGTGGGCGGCGCGCTTCACCTATGCGGGGCTGCTGCGCAAACGCGTCCAGATCTTCGAATATCTGCCGGCCAAGCTCCACACCAAACTCTATGTCATCGACGATGTCGTCCATGTCGGATCGGCCAATTTCGACATCCGGTCGATGTTCCTGAACCTCGAGCTGATGCTGCGGATCGACGACCAGGCCTTCGCCGCGCATGTCCGCGCCTATGTCGGTGGCGAGATCGCCGATTCGGAGCCGATCACCGCGGCAGTCCACAAGGCGCGGACAGGGCCCTGGACGCGCTTCAAGCAGCTGATCGCCTATTTCGTCATGGCGGTGCTCGACTACAATGTAACCCGGCGGCTCAATTTCGGCCCCGAAAGCGATAGACGGCGGCGATAGGGCATGGCGCGAAGGCGAAGCTGGAAATCGAAGGCAACGCGGCTGATCCAGGTGGATTGGCGCGAGCGCGCCTTGCTGGCCGAGGCGGTGGTGCGCCTGATCGCGGCGCGGATGAAGATCGCCAACCTGCCGTTTCGCGAGATCGCGAAGAAGCTCGGGACCTTTGTTCCCGCCACCGATCCGCGCATCGCCGAAGCGAAGCTGCCCGGGCCCGAGGCAAAGGCGAAGATCGCGCGCGAGGTGGGCTGGGCGGTCACGCGCGCGGCCGAGCATGTTCCGTTCGACGCGGTCTGCCTGCCCCAGGCGATGGCGGCGCACGCGATGCTGCGGCGGCGCGGGATCGAGAGCGTGATGCATTTCGGCGCGAAAAAGTCCGACGAGAAGCCGATCGACGCGCATGCATGGCTCGACGCGGCGGGGGTCGAAGTGACCGGCTATCCGCTGAGCGGGGGCATGACCGAGATCGGGGCTTTTGTGTGAGGGCGGCACCGGCCCGCTCCCCCACCCGGCCTCCCATAGGCCACTAAAGTAAGGGAGGTTGGGTGGGGGAGCGGGCCGGTGCCGCAACTCGCCGTCAGGCGAGCGAAAGCGCCCTTAGCCCAGCCCCGCCCTGAGCGCTGCGCCATTGCCGGAGACGCGCACGGTGCGGCTGGCGATCACCCCCATGGCAGCATCGCCGCGCAGATGGTAGTTACGCCAGAAGGTCTTGCCCGCGCGGCGGACCAGATGGCCGCGCACCTGATGCAGCCGCGCCGCCGAACGGCTCGAACCGACGCCGAACCCGTGCTCGCCCACCGCCGCGAGCCGGAGGCTCACCTCGACATGGTCGAGCAGCAGCGATTTGCCGGTGCGCGCTCGGGCACGGTTGATCTTGTCGAGCCCGGCGCGCGGCTGCGCCACCGCGCATTCGAGGCTGAGCAACAGCAGGAAGGCGCAGAGCATCCCGAAATCGGGCGCGACCGAGCGCAGCATCTGCTGGAGCGCATCGGGGGGTAATCCTCCTGAAGCGCGGAAATAGGCGAGCCAGCGATGGTCGATCCGCCCCATGCCGTGGCGGAACATGCGTTCGACCGCTTGCGGATCGCGCACCTCGCCGAAGCCCAGGCCGCACAAGGCCCTTTGGTCGGACAGCTCATTGTCGAAATCGAAGGCGAAGACGATCTGCGCCGCCCAGGGCCTGCTCGCCGCGTCCTGGCTGAAGCTGTGCATGATGCCGCGCCGCCCGGTCTCGTCGTCGGCGAGCACCATCACGCCCGCGCGCTTGCCCGCGCCCGCGGGATCGGTCCATTCGATCCACAAGGCCTCATGCGGAATGCGGTAACAGCGATCCTCGAGCCGGATCACCTCGGCGCGGTTGCACAGCAGCTCGAGACAGGTGTCGCGCACCGTCGCGTCGAGCACATAGCGGGTGCTGCAGGCGCGGACATCGGCAGCGAGATCGGCCGGGCCGGGCACAGAGTGGACGCGGCCCCCGCCATCCTCGACAAGCGTCTCGCGCCGCGATTGCGCCACCTGATCGCACAGATACATGCCCGTCTCCCTCGGGCAGGTTGATATTGCGATTCGTACTATACGAGAAGCGCTCAAGGGCGGGTTTGGAGCGAAGTGGTGCGGCGGTGTGACGAAGTGGAGGGTTTAGGGTCCGGACTCGATTGGCGCAGGCGGCTGGCGGGACCCGGCATGCGAAAGGTAAAACTAGGGTGACACTGCCGCGCATGTTTTCCGCCGCGCAGTTCCCGGAGAAAAATGCTCCGTCCGCTTTGTGCGGATCGACCGGCTGCGCGAGCCAAGCAGGCGAAATCCTACATTGCAGGGGCTTGACCCCGATGCGCCAAGCCAAAGCGAATGGAGGGCAGATCCTAGGACTGCGAGATTTCGAGCAGCACGTCCTGCAGCCAGCGGCGGCGCATCTTGGTGCTCGCCACCGCCCCCGCGATCGCCAGCTCGGCATTGGCGCCGTCGAGCGTGCGGGCATAGGCCTCGATCTGGTCGAGCTTGCTCTCCAGCGCGCGGCTCGCCTCGAGCAGGAAGCGCATCTGCTCCTGTTTGGTGAGCAGGCTGAAGAACAGGATCTTCGAGCGAAGCGGATCGTGCGGGAGCAGATCGGCCTCCGACACGGCGCCGACCCAGCGCGCGGCGGCGGCGCGGCCCTCGGGGGTGCACGACAGGGCCTCGGTGCGCCGCGGCGATCCCTTGATCGGGGCGGCATCGACAAGACCGCGCTCGCGCAGCCGCTTGACGATCGGGTAGATCGCCCCGGTGCTGCCCGACAGCGAGCTGACCGGCGAGCGGGCGAGCGCCTTCATCACGTCATAGGCCGAGACGGGCTGGTGCACCGCGATCTGCGCGAGGACATGCGCTTCGAGTTCGGTCAGCGCAGGGCTGGATTCCGCTTCGGGCGCGGTCGCCGTCTGGTCGAGGGTCACGGTGGCCATGGCTCTTGCTAACCCGCCCGTTTCCATAATGCAATTCGCACGATTACTGACCTTGAATGGCGGCTTCGACTCCGCGGCGGAAGGCGCGCGACACGCGCAGCGTCTCGCCGGAACGCAGCGTGAGGATGCCGTCGCCATGCCGGTCGCGGCTCAGCCGCTCGATCCAGCGCACGCTGGCGATGGCGGAGCGGCCGATCGCGACGAAGCCGTGATTCGCCAGCCGCTCCTGCATCTGCTTGAGCGTCGAGCGGACCATATAGCCCGCATTCTGGGTGAGCAGCCGGACATAATTGCCCTCGGCCAGCACCGCCTGGATATCCTCGGGCAACAGCGTCACCAGATCGCCCGCGTCGCGCGCCGCGACCCAGCTCATCGCGGTCGAGGGGGCACGCCCGAGCAATTGCGCGCGGCGGCAGGCCTGGCGGAGGCGCTCGAGCGTATAGGGCTTCACGACATAGTCGGCGACGTCGAGATCGAGCGCCTCGACCGCGAAATCGAGATGCGCGGTGACGAGCACCACCGCGGGGCGCATTTCGGCGGGAGCAGCACGGAGCATGTCGAGCCCGGTGATGCCGGGCATGTTGATGTCGACGAACGCGATCGCTGGCCGTTCGGTCTTGAGCAGCTCGAGCGCGCCGGCGCCGTCCCCCGCCTCGCCGACGATGGTCAGGCCCCCGACCTCGGCGAGCATCCGCGCCAGCCGTTCGCGCGCGGGCGGCTCGTCGTCGACGATGATGACGCGCGCGGGCAGCGTCATGACGGCGCCTTTGCCGCCTGCGCCATCGGCAGCGTCAGTTCGGCAACGGTCCAGCCGCCCTCGACGCGGAGCGTAAGCGTGGTGCCGTCGCCGAACAGCAGGGCAAGGCGCGCGCGCAGATTGTCGAGCGCGATCCCCGCGCCGCGCGAATCGCTGTCGGCGATCGATCCGCCGCTGTCACGCACCCGGATCCGCACCGCGCTGGACGAGAAGACATGCGCCTCGATGAAGATCGAGAACGGCCCGGCGCTGCGTTCGAGCCCGTGACGCACCGCATTTTCGAACAAAGTCTGCACCGCGAAGGGCGGGACCTGGACCGTGCCCGGGGGGACGCTCAGGTCCCAGCGTACGTCGAGCCGGTCGCTGAAGCGCGCCTGCTCGATCGCGGCATGGGCGCGGACGAGCTCGAGTTCGGCGTCGAGATCGACGAGATGGCCGTCGAGCCGCTCGGTGCTTTCGAGCAGCGCGGCGAGATCGGCCAGCACCGAGCGCGCGCGGCCGGGACGGGTGACCAGCTCGCTCAGCGCCATGTTGAGCGCGTTGAGCACGAAATGGGGGCGGAGTTGGCGCCGGAGCGCCTCGAGCAACGCGGTCGAGCGGCGTCCCTCGACCCGATCGCGCCAGGTGCGCGAGGCGACCGCGCGCGCATGGTTGCGCCAGATCGACGAAGCGGCGACGATCCCGGCATAGATCACCAGATCGGTGTCGATCAGCACGATCAGCTGGGTGTAATGGAAGGGCGGCCAGCGCACCCCGAGCGTGAGCGAGGCGATACCCGCCCAGGTCCGCAGCGCGAGCGCCGCCCAGAAGAGCAAGGCGTGCGCGATCCAGGTGCCGAGCGCGAGCCCCAGATGCACGCCAAGCCGGCGCACCAGATGCGGCCCCGCGATCGGCCAGCGCCGCGCCGCCCACCAGACGAAGGGCGCGAGCGGCGCCCAGAGCCAGAACAGCAGCAGCAGCCGCGTGACGATCTCGATCGCCGGGTGCTTCACCTCGTACCGCCACACCGCGACCAGCGCGTTCGACATGTAGAGCCCGGCCGCGAAGGTGCCGACCGCGAGCGCCACGAGGACGATCTTGTACGGCGCCGGTTCGAGCGTGCGCGGGTCAGGCGACACCGGAGTATCCAGGGCGGAAGTTAGGGGGTAGCATCAGCATTGCTAATCGTAGTATGTCCTTGGGGATGCAGGTGCAAGCGAACTGGTGGGCGAACCATCCGCGGATGCGTATCATATTGATCGCGATCGCGGGCATCGTCATCATTTCCGCGCTGATCGTGCTCCAGCAATGGATCATCAACCCCAAGATGACGCTCGACAGCGCCGGGCTGGTGATGCTCGACGGGCTGATCGACTGGACCGTCTGGGCGCTGCTGACGCCGGGCATCGTCTGGCTCGCGCGCCGCTTCCCGATGTTCCGCCGCGGCCGCCCCCAGCCCGCGATCCTGATCCATGGCGTGGTCGGGACGCTGGCGACGGCGATCTGGTCGGTGCCGATCTCGGTGATCACCTGGCTCTTCACGCTCTACGGCTTTGACGGGATGAAGCCGATGGCGCTCAGCAGCGCCTATCTCTACGAATTGCAGGGGCGCAGCTTCTATTATTCGCTCTTCTACTGGCTGGTCGTCGGCATCGTCACCGCACGGCTGCTCGCGCGCGACGCGCAGGAGGCGGCGGCCGAGGCGGCGCGATTGGAGAGCGAGGCGCTGGCGGCGGACCTGCACGCGGCGCGGGTCCATTATGATCCGCGCGGGCTTGCGGGGCATCTGCGCACCGCGGCCGAGCTGGCCGAGGCCGATCCGGTGCGCGCCGAGGAGCAGATCCTCGAGACCGCCGGCGAATTGCAGCGCAGCCTGGCGCTGACCTCGCCGGTGACCCAGCAGCGCCCGTGCGCCGCCTGATTCGTTTCGCTTTCCCCCCACTCGTCCCCGGCTATCTCCCACTGATCACTTCATACTTGAGCATGGGCGCCGCCCGGGTTCTGCTCCATTTGCTCGTATGGAGGCGCGTGCAATGGAGATCGGACCGGGAGATTTGGCGGATTTCGCGCGCGGCGGCATCGCGCCCGAAGACCTGACCGCGCTCCGCACCGCCGACCTGGCCGACCGGATCGACGCCGCGCCGCTGCCCGCGCGGGTGATGGCGGCCTTGCTCGCCCACCGCATCGAATTCGAGATCGACGTGTGCGAGCTGTTCGACGCGCAGCTGCGCGAGATCGCGCCGCCGCTGATCGACGCCCGGCTGCCGCGCGCGCACGCGACCGCGCATATCGCCGGCAGCATCAACCTGCCCGCGGGAGAGGTGACCGAGGCAAGCGCCGCGGCGCTGCCCCGCGCGCCCTTCATCGCCGTCTATGGCAGCGACGCGCTGCGGCTCGACGCGGTGCGCACCGCGCATGCGCTGGCCGAGCTCGGCTATGCGGTGAAGCTGGTCAATGGCGGCTTCGCGGCCTGGATCGCGCAGGGCTTCCCGGTCGCGCAGGTCGAGAGCGAACGGACGATCGCGGCGCTCTGAATCCAACGAAAGTTACAAAAGTTAGGGGGTTCGGCACCGTTCGCTTCCGGCCGCGGCGGCCGAATCCAACATTTCCAACACGGCCTGGCTCCCGCGCAACTCGCGTTCGGCGCGCCTGTAGGCCGCCGGGGTCTTCATCGTCAGCAGCTTGAACGCCGAGCTGAAATGCGATTGCGCGGCATAACCGCATTCAAGCGCGACCTCGGCGATTCCCTGGTCGGTTTCGGCGAGCAACCTCTTGGCGCGCTCGATCCGCTGCCGGCGGAAATAGCGATAGGGCGGCTCGCCCAATGAGCGGCGAAAGGCGCGGGCGAAATGGGGCGTGCTGAGATTGGCCAGCTCGGCGAGTTCGGCCAGCGCGAGGTCGCGGTGGAGGTTGCGCTCGATATGATCGAGACAGGCGCGGAGGCGGTGGCCGGTAAGTCCCCCCTGTAGGGGGCGCACCGTGTCGAGGCGGACATGGCGCTCGGCGAGGCGCGCGGCGAGCACGCCGGCAATCCGCGCGGCGTAGTCGGGGCCGTGGCGCCCGCCGTCGCGGCATTCCTGCCGCAGCGCCACGCCCATCAGCCAGGCGATGTCGTCGCCGCCGTCGCGTGCGGACCGGAAGGCGAGATTGGGGTGCCAGGCGAGCCCCGCGGCATCGAGCAGAAAGGCGGGGCTGAGCGCGACCGCGAGCAATTGCGCCGAAGCCGCGAACCCCGCCGCCGTTAAGGGCCGGGCGCCGGCATCGATCACGCGCCGCTCGGGCGCGGCCAGTTCCCAGCGGCCGCGATCCCTGGCGCTGAACAGAATGGTGAAGCTGCCGGATGGAAAGGCGGGGAGCGCGGCGAACGCATCCGCCCGGCACAACACCGCCTCCCCGCCCGGCCAGCGCAGCACCTTGCCCGGCCCGGGGGAGAACCGGCGGATCGGCGCGCATTGGGACGCACCGAGGGGCTGGGCATGGCTGGCCATCGCGGGTGAGTGTGGGGGTGGCGAGAGGGGGCGGCTATCGGGGTTTCGACGAAGGGCGGCGTGGGGCGACGAGCGTTGGGCCGAATGGCTGGATCAAACAGCCTTCTTCGTCACCCCGAACAAGTCCGGGGTGACGAAGAAAGAACAGCCCTCAATAGAAAAGGGCCGGCGACTGGCATCGCCGGCCCCCTGGCCGTGCCCATGATCGCGGGGCGGCGATCAGAATTTGAGCACGGCGCCTGCGTAGAAGAAGCGGCCGATATTCTCGTAGATCGCGGTGCCCGTGCCGCCCGCGCCGCAGGCGAAGACGCCGCCCGTGCCGCAGGTGCCGTCGAAGCCGAAGGGCGGGTTCTGATCGAAGAGATTGTCGACGCCGAAATAGAAGCGGTAGGTCTTGGTCGGCTCGAAGCCGATGCGGACCGAATGGTAGAAAATGTCGGGCGTCCACACGACCGGGAACTTGTCGAGATCCGTCGGCGGGCGACCGTCGAGGCTGTGGGTGGTTTCGTAGAAATCGATCGTCTGGCGGCCGATCCAGCGCAGATTATAGCCGAGATCGATCTGGCCGAAGTCGAAATTGGCCTCGAGGCTGCCCGCGAATTCGGGCTCGTTGAGCTCGCTCTTGGCGCGATCCCGGAAGGTCGGATCGTTGACGTTGGTGAAATTGTCACGGGCAATCAGCCAGCTCACCACGCCGCGCAGGCCGACCTTCACCCCGCCGATATTGCCGTTCCACGCCGCGTCGAAATCGACGCCCGAGGTCTTGAGCTTGGCGAAGTTGAAGGGGCCGGCGAGGAACGAGCTGTCGTTCGGCCCGACCGTATACTGGACGGTGGTGCCGCCGACATTGCGGTTCGACTGGCCCATGAAGGTGCCGTCCGGGCGGCGCGAAATCGCGGCGCAATATTGGTTATTGATGCCGCTGGTGCTGTCGTAGCAGAGATCGATAATCGTCTGCGGCGCCAGCGCCAGGATGACATTGTCGACCGTGATGTCGTAATAATCGACCGTCAGCGAGAAGCCCGGCAGCGCCGCGGGCTGGAGCACCGCGCCGATGGTGAGGCTGGTGCCGCGTTCTTCGTTCAGATTGGGGTTGCTGCCCTGTAGGCCGCGGATGCCCGAGGCGGGCAGGTTGGTCCAGGGCGTGCTGAGGCCGTTGACGATCTCGGTGGTGGGCACGCCCGCCGCGGCGCAATTGGCGGCGCGATTGGCGGTGCCGTTGTTGATATTGGCCTGGCTGCACGGATCGATCAGGCCGTTGAGGAAGGTCTGCGACGGCGGGGTGTAGAGATTGCCGAGCGTCGGCGCGCGCACCGACTTGGCATAGCCGGCGCGGACGCGAAGCCCGCGCACCGGCGACCAGATGCCGCCGACATTATACGTCCACACCGTCCCCGTGGTGCCCGCACCCGAATTATAGTCGGAGACGCGGCCCGCGCCCTCGAGCGTCAGCTCCTCGAAGAAGGGGGTTCCCGCGAGCAACGGCACGCGGAGTTCGCCATAGGCCTCCTTCACCTCCAGCACGGGCGCGTGGAACGGGAGGATGACGTTGAAATCGGTGAGGCCGCTCGTCGTGATCGGATCATAGTCCGACCGCGCCGTCTCACGCCGATATTCGCCGCCGAGCGCGAAATAGACCGGGCCGCCGGGCAGGGTGAAGAGCTGCGAAAAATCGCCCGAGACGAAGCCGCTGACGGTGAGCAGCGAGGCGCGCTGATCGCGGAACACATCGGCGCTGACGTAGCGAAGCGCCGCCGCCGAGGGCTTGCCGTAGCCGAACACGTTGATCGGCACGCAATTGGGATCGTTATTGGTCTGATCGGCATCGGCATTGATCCCGCAGACGATCTGCCCGCCCGAAAGCACCGCGTCGGCGGCGTTGCGGAACTGGGGCAGCAGGATGCGGTTCGTCGCGTCGAAATGGGTGTCGGTCTGGCCGTAATTGACCGCGACCTCGTAGCGCCAATCCTCGTTGAATGTCCCCTCGACCCCGCCGACGATGCGGAAGGTGTCGCGCTGATAGACTTCGCCGCGGCCGCCGAAATCAACGTTGAAGCGCTGAATGTTGAAGGTCGTGGCGCCCGGCGCAAGGCTGCGCACCAGCACGTCGCGCGCCTGGGGCGTCAGGAAGGGATTGTTGATGCTGTAGGTGCCCTGGAGATTGGCGATGCTGGTCGGCTGGCCCTCCTGGTTGCCGTTGATGCGGATGAACTTGCCCTCGAGGAAGACGCGGAAGGCCGGGCTGAATTCGAAGCTGGCCAGCGCGTTCGCCGACTTGCGCTCGAGCTGGGGGAGCAGCTGGCCGGTCAGGCGCAGCGTCGAGCCGCGGCCGCCGACGCAATTGTTCGACCCGAAGGGACGCAGGTCGCGCGTGCAGTTGTTGGGCGCGAGATTGCCGTTGGCGTCGAACATGAAGCTGTAGCCGAGCTCGGCGCCGGTGTTCGAACGCTCGCCGGTGCAGTTGAGCGCGCGGCGCGCCTGGACCGCGGCAAAGGTCGGCGATCCCGCCGCGACCGCCGCGGGGCAGGTCGAGGCATAGGTGCCGCCCTCGGAGATATTGTTGTTGCGGATGCCCCGCAGGAAGACGTTGTCGGGAATGCCGTCGCCCGCCGCGGTCTCGGTCAGCGTGTTCTGGACGATGTTGAACTGCGGGCGGCCCGAATAGGCGCCGTAGAGATCGTCGCGGTCGGTGTAATAGACGTCGTCGGCAAAGGCATATTCGAGGCTGAGCGCGACATTGCCGCGGCCTTCGGCGAAATTCTTGCCCGCGGTCGCGGTGATCAGATAGGTGCCGCGGTCACCGCGGCCGGTGGCGCCGCCCTGGGCGCGCATCTGGAAGCCCTCATAGTCGCGCTTGAGGACGAAATTGACCACGCCCGCGACCGCGTCCGACCCATAGACCGCCGAATCGCCGCCAGTGACGACATCGACGCGCTCGAGCAGGTCGACAGGGATGGTGTTGACGTCGACGCTGGTGGGCGTGCCCGGCTGGGCGGTGACGTGGCGGCGGCCATTGACCAGCACCAGCGTGCGCGCGGTGCCGAGCCCGCGCAGGTCGAGCAGGTTGAGCCCCGCGGTGCCGATAAAGCCGCCCGAATTGGCCTGGCTGAAGGTCTGGTGCATCGCCGGCAGCTGATTGAGCGCGTCGCCGAGCGAGATATTGCCGGTATCGAGCAGCTCGCTCGCCTGCATCGTGGTCACCGGAACCACCGAGGTGAGGCCCGGACGGGCGATGCGCGATCCGGTGACGACGATCGGCGCGTCGCTCTGCGCGGTTTCGGCGTCGGCGGGCGCGGGATCGTCCTGTGCGCTGGCGACGCCGGGGATCAGGATGGCGGTGGCGAGCGCGGTCGCCGAAAGCAGCTTGTGGGTGATACGCATGGTTGGCCCCTTGTTGGTTTGCGTGGGACCATGGTGGAGCGGGCGGCGAATGGCGGCTTTCGCGATTCGAGCGCGGCTGGCGTGAAATGATCATATTGCGAAACGCAATAATCACTATGCCGCCCGGCTGTGGCAGCTTTGTCACATTCCTGCGCGCGATTCAGCCGAGGGCGGCGAGCAAGGCGGGGGCGTAGCTGCGCCCGATACGGACCTGGGCGCCGAGGCCGGTGACCACGGTGAGCCCGTCGGGGCGGCGGCGAATCTCGCGGGCGCGGTCCCAGCGGACGATCGCCGAGCGATGGACGCGGCGAAAGGCGTGGCGGTCGAGCCGGGCGGCCACGGCGCCTAGCGGCTCGTGGTGGAGGAAGGAAGCGCCGGCGGTATGGAGGCGGACATAGTCGCGCTCGGCCTCGACCCAGTCGAGCTCGGCCTCGCAGACGCGCGTGTAGCGTCCCTGCGAGCGCGCCCAGAATTCGGCGCCCCGCGGGAGCGCCGCGATCAGCCGTTCGGCCTCGGCCGCGCTCGAGACGGCACCGATCAGTTCGGCATCGGGATGGGCGGCGAGCGCCTGCGCGATCGCATCGGCGTCGGCATCGGGACGCAGCAGCAGGATACGCACGGGGCGGGCATCGCCGGGCATGCGTTCATAATATAGCGTTTCGCACTATTATCAACATGGGTGAGCCGGACCACGACGCGCGGGCGGCGGCGCGACGCGCTTGCCCATCGCGCACGCACGCGGCATGGGGCGACTCTGTTCAAGGAGGCGCGCGTGAAGGACAAGCTGGTCACCCTCATCGGCGGCGGCGGATTTCTGGGCCGCTATGTCGCTCAGGCCCTGCTGGCGCGCGGCGCCCGGGTGCGGATCGCGCAGCGGCGGCCGCGCGACGCCTGGTTCCTGAAGCCGCTGGGCGGGCTCGGCCAGACCCAGTTCGTCGCGGCCGACATCACCCTGCCCGAGACGATCGCCGAGGCGGTCGCGGGATCGGACGCGGTGGTCAATCTGGTCGGCACCTTCAAGGCCGACGAATTCCACGCCGTGCATGTGAAAGGCGCCCAGAATGCCGCGATCGCCGCAAGCCGTGCGGGAGCGAGCGGCTTCGTCCAGATCTCGGCGATCGGCGCGGATCCCGAATCGGCCTCAGCCTATGGCCGTTCCAAGGCCGATGGCGAGCGCGCAGTGCTCGGCGCGTTCCGGACCGCGACGATCCTGCGCCCCTCGATCCTGTTCGGGCGCGAGGACCGGTTCGTGAACCGCTTCGCCGGCCTGATCGGCGGCAAGAAGGTCGTGCCGGTGCTGCGCGGCAAGGCGCGCTTCCAGCCCGCCTGGGTCGCCGATGCGGCCGAGGCGGTGGCGGTGGCGCTGGCCGATACGCTCGCGCATGGCCGCCAGACCTATGAGCTGGGCGGGCCCGATGTGCTGAGCATGGCCGAGCTGTTCCGCTGGATCGCGCACGAGATCGGGCGCGACCCCGCCTTTATCGAGCTGCCCGATCCGATCGGCGCGCTGGTGCCGATGCTGCCGGGATCGCCGATCACCGGCGACCAGTGGCGGATGCTGGGGCGCGACAATCTGGTCGCGCCGGGGGCCAGGGGCTTCGCCGCGCTCGGCATCGATCCGACCCCGCTGGCGAGCGTCGCGCCGGGCTGGCTGGTGCAGTATCGCCGCCATGGCCGCTTCGCGAAGCTCGCCGCCTGAAAGCCTTAATCTTTCCGCATGCAGACTAGGGTGCGTAACCGGGGGCGTATTTCCGCATGATCGAACTGCTTGTTGCCGTGCTGCTGGGCATTGTCGAAGGCATCACCGAATTCCTGCCGGTCTCCTCGACCGGGCATCTGATCCTCGCCTCCGAGCTGATGGGCTATGACGCCGCAGAGTGGGCGATGTTCAACGTCATCATCCAGCTCGGCGCGATCCTGGCGGTGGTGGTGCTCTATTGGCGGACCTTCTGGGCGGTGGCGATGGGATTGCTCAAGCTCGATCCGGTCTCGCTGCGCTTCGTGCGCAACCTGATCATCGCCTTCATCCCCGCGGCGATCCTGGGCTATCTGCTGCACGACGAGATCGAGGCGATGCTGGGATCGCCGACGATCGTGGCCTGGGCACTGATCGCCGGCGGCGTGGCGATCCTGGCGATCGAGCGCGCGGTCAAGGCGGGGACGGTGCACGGCGTCGCCGAGATTCCAGTGGTGCGCGCGATCGGGATCGGGGTGATCCAGTGCCTCGCGATGATCCCCGGCGTCAGCCGCTCGGGCGCGACGATCATGGGGGCGCTGACGCTGGGCGTCGAGCGGCGCACCGCGGCCGAGTTCAGCTTCTTCCTCGCCATCCCGACGATGCTCGGCGCGACTGTGCTCGAGCTCGCCAAGAAGGGGGTCGACCTGCACGGCAAGGTCGGCTGGAGCGAGATCGCGGTGGGGTTCGCGGTGTCGTTCGTGGTGGCGCTGCTGGTGATCAAATGGTTTGTCGGCATCGTCAGCAAGCATGGCTTTGCGCCCTTTGCCTGGTACCGAATCGGCGCCGGAGCGGTGGCCCTGGCGTGGCTGGCGCTAAGATAGGTCCGCATCGGGATTAAAAACGCGTTCGGAATGCGCCGGAACGCAACTTCGTCGCCATGATTCGATAAATAGGTAAGTAGTACTGCCTTTTATTGTCGGCTCCCCTGAGATAGGGGCGCGGCATGGCGAACGATCCGATGCTCAAATTCGTGGAAGCGGGGCAGGCCTTTCCGGCCAAGCGCGCGGCCGAGCTGCGCGCGGAGGATTTCCGCGAGATCGCCGACCGCTATGCGATCGAGAAGGCCGAGGAGCAGTCCTCGCGCTGCTCGCAATGCGGCGTGCCCTATTGCTCGGTGCATTGCCCGCTGCACAACCATATCCCCGACTGGCTGCGGCTGACCGCCGAGGGGCGGCTGCGCGAGGCGTATGAGCTGAGCAATTCGACCTCGACCATGCCCGAGATTTGCGGCCGCATCTGCCCGCAGGACCGGCTGTGCGAGGGCAATTGCGTGATCGAATTTTCGGGCCATGGCGCGGTCACGATCGGATCGGTCGAGAAGTTCATCACCGATACCGCCTGGGAAGAGGGCTGGGTCGAGCCGCTCGTTGCCGGAGCCCCGCGCGGCCAATCGGTCGGCGTGATCGGCGCGGGGCCGGCCGGGCTCTCGGCCGCCGAATATCTGCGCGTCGCGGGCTATGACGTCCATGTCTATGACCGGCACGACCGCGCGGGCGGGCTGCTCACCTATGGCATTCCGGGCTTCAAGCTGGAGAAGCCTGTCGTGATGCGCCGCGTCGAGCGGCTCGAAGCGGGCGGGATCGTCTTCCATCTCGGCTTCGAGATCGGCCGCGACGCCACGCTCGACGAACTCCGCGCCCGGCATGACAGCCTGCTGATCGCCACCGGCGTCTACAAGCCGCGCGCGATCAAGGCGAAGGGCGTCGACGCCGAGGGGGTGGTCGAGGCGCTCGACTATCTGATCGCGTCGAACCGCAAGGGCTTTGGCGATACGGTCCCCGCCTTCGACGACGGCACCCTCGACGCGCAGGGCAAGCATGTCGTCGTGATCGGCGGCGGCGACACCGCGATGGACTGCGTCCGCACCGCGGTCCGCCAGGGCGCGGCCTCGGTGAAGTGCCTCTATCGCCGCGACCGCGCCAATATGCCGGGCTCGCAGCGCGAGGTGGCCAATGCCGAGGAGGAAGGCGTCGAGTTCGTCTGGCTCTCGGCGCCCGAGGGGTTCGAGGGCGGCAAGACGGTGAGCGGCGTCAAGGTCGGCAAGATGCGGCTCGGCGCGCCCGATGCCAGCGGCCGCCGCGCGCCCGAACCCGATCCGGGCAACAGCTATGGCGTCCCCGCCGATCTGGTGATCAAGGCGCTGGGCTTCGATCCCGAGGAATTGCCGAGATTGTTCGGCGCGCCCGAGCTCGGCGTCACCCGCTGGGGGACGCTGCGCACCGACGGCAAAACGATGATGACGAGCATGGACGGCGTGTTCGCGGCGGGCGACATTGTCCGCGGCGCGAGTCTCGTCGTCTGGGCGATTCGCGACGGCCGCGATGTCGCGGCGCATATGCATGCCTGGATGCGCGCACGCGCCGCCCAGTCGGCACGCGCGGCCTGAAGAGGATGAGGCCGATGAAATTCCTGTTCGCAGCGCTGGCGCTGACTGCGCCGCTGACGATGACCCCGCCCGCGGCAGCTACGGTCGCGCCCGTCCCGGCGCCCACCGACGATCTCGACAGGCTCGTCGGCCTGATGATCCCCGATCGGGCGATGCTCGATCTCGTCTTTGCCGGGCTGAACCAGGGCCTCGACCAGGAAGTCGGCGGCGCCGAATTCGCGCGCTACCCCGGCATGCGCGACTATATGGTCGCGCAGATCCGGCCCGAGCTGAGCCGCGCCGTGCTTGCCGGACTGCCCGCGCTGCGCGCCGATATCCGCAAGATCCTCGCGGGCGAATTGACCCCCCAGGAGGCCGGTGAACTCTATCGCTTCTTCGCCAGCCCGACCGGTCAGAAAGTCTATGCGATCACGCTCCAGTCGATGGGCGAGAACATCGCCAAGGGCGAGGAGGCGATGCAGCGCGCCGCGTTCGACAAGGTGATGGCGAGCCTGACGCCCGAGGATTATGGCCCGCTGGCCGAATTCGGCCAGAGCAGCGGGGCGCAGAAGATGCAGCGCATCTCGCCGCAGATCAACGCGGTGAGCACCGCCTGGGCCGACCGGCTGGTGGCCGAAATCGGCCCCGGCATCCGCACGATCGCGCTGAAGGCGGTCACTGACTACAAGCGCCAGCACTCGGCGGGCGGGCAATGATCCGCGCCGCCGCACTGCTGATTGCCGCTGGCGCGATCGCGCCGCTGCCGGCGGTTGCGCAGACCGCGGCGCCGATGGCGGCCGATCCGGCGCGCCAGACTCTTGGCCTTCAGTTGGCGAAGCTGCTGAACCCGGAAGCGCTGACGATGGCCGTGCTGGATCGGATGCTCGGCGACCGAACGGCCCAGGCGATGCTCGCCGATCCCGACATGAAAGCGATGGAGGAGCGCTATCCCGGGATATTGAAGGCGATGGTCGAGGCGATGAAGCCGATCCTGATCCGCCATCTCCGCCAGGCACTGCCGTCCATGTGGGACCGGCTCGGGACCTTCTTCGCCGCCGAATTGAGCGAAGAGGATCTGCGCGCCGCCATTGCCTTTTACGGCAGCCCTACGGGCACCCGCATGATCGAATTGATGGCCGAGGGCCTCGACCTGGGACCCATGATCGGAACGATGGCGTCCGACGGCTATGTCGTGACCGAACAAAATCTGTCGGCCACGGCCAGAAGCGCGGCGGTCGCCGTCGTCGGCCAATTGACGCCTGCGCAGCTTCAGGATGCGGACCGCTTCGGGCGGTCGCCGTCGGGACAGCGCGTCCTCGCGCTGCGCCCCCGGATGATGCAGATCATCGCCGACTGGTCGAATGCGCCTTCGCCTGAAATGGACGCAGAGATCGAGGCTGCTGTGATCCCCGTCATGGAACGATTCACGGGAATGAAGCTGAAATGACCCTCCCCCCCGAATCCGAACGCCTCCGCCTCGCCCGCGAGGGCATGTACCGTCCCGAATTCGAGGGCGACGCCTGCGGCGTGGGGCTGGTCGCCGCGACCGATGGCGTGCCCAGCCGCCGCGTCGTCCAGTCGGCGATCGATGCGCTCAAGGCGGTGTGGCATCGCGGCGCAGTGGATGCCGACGGCAAGACCGGCGACGGCGCCGGGCTGCATGTCGATCTGCCGGTACGCTTCTTCGACGATGCGATCCAGGCCTCGGGGCACCAATTGCTCCCCAACCGGCTCGCGGTCGGCATGGTGTTCCTGCCGCGCACCGATCTGGGCGCGCAGGAGGCGTGCCGCACCATCGTCGAGAGCGAGATCATCGGGGCGGGATACCGCATCCATGGCTGGCGCCAGGTGCCGGTCGATGTCTCGGTGATAGGCCGCAAGGCGCAGGAGACGCGCCCCGAGATCGAGCAGATCATGATCGCCGGCCCGATGCCCGACGAGGCCGATGCCGCCGAGTTCGAGAAGAATCTCTATCTGATCCGCCGACGGATCGAGAAGCGGATCATCGCGGCGCAGGTGCAGGGCTTCTATATCTGCTCGCTCAGCTGCCGCTCGATCATCTACAAGGGGCTGTTCCTCGCGGAATCGCTGTCGGACTTCTATCCCGACCTGCGCGATGCGCGGTTCGAGAGCCGCGTCGCGATCTTCCACCAGCGTTATTCGACCAACACCTTCCCGCAATGGTGGCTGGCCCAGCCCTTCCGCTGCCTCGCGCACAATGGCGAGATCAACACGATCCGCGGCAACAAGAACTGGATGCTGAGCCACGAGATCCGCATGGCCAGCCTCGCCTTCGGCGAGCATAGCGAGGACATCAAGCCGGTGATCCCGGCGGGCGCGAGCGACACCGCCGCGCTCGACGCGGTGTTCGAGGCGATCTGCCGCTCGGGCCGCGACGCGCCGACCGCCAAGCTCATGCTCGTTCCCGAGGCCTGGTCCGACGAGGATACGCCGCAGAATCATCTCGACATGTACAAATATCTCGCGAGCGTGATGGAGCCGTGGGACGGCCCCGCCGCGCTGGCGATGACCGACGGGCGCTGGGCGGTGGCGGGGGTCGACCGCAACGCGCTCAGGCCGCTGCGCTATGTCCGCACCTCGGACAATCTGCTGATCGTCGGTTCGGAGACCGGCATGGTCCAGATTCCGGAGACCAGCGTCGTGGCCAAGGGCCGGATGGGCCCGGGGCAGATGATCGCGGTCGACCTCGAGGCGGGCGCGCTGTTCGACGATCTCGCGATCAAGGACCGCATCTCGGGCGAGGCGGACTATGACGCCAAGATCGGCGAGTTCATCACCATCGACGCGCTGCCCGCGCCCAAGGCCGCGCCGCTGCGCTTCGAGCGCGCCGAGCTGACCCGGCGCCAGGTCGCGGCGGGGCAGACGCTCGAGGATATGGAGCTGGTGCTCTCGCCGATGGTCGAGACGGCGAAGGAGGCCGTGGGATCGATGGGCGACGATACGCCGCTCGCGGTCATTTCGGACAAGCCGCGGCTGATCAGCCAGTTCTTCCGCCAGAATTTCAGCCAGGTCACCAACCCGCCGATCGACAGCTTGCGCGAACGCCAGGTGATGACCCTGCGCACGCGCTTCGGGAACCTCGCCAACATCCTCGATACCGAGGGCGCGCCGGGCAAGGTGCTGGTGCTCGAATCGCCGGTGCTGACCAGCGACGACTGGGAGCGGCTGCGCGGCCATTTCGGCGACCAGTGCGCCGAGATCGACTGCAGCTTCGACGCGGGGGGCGATGCGGAAACGCTGCGCGCGGCGATCAAGCGCATCCGGTTCGAGGCCGAACAGGCGGTGCGCGCCGGCTGCACCGAATTGTTCCTGACCGACGAGCATATCTCCGAGAGCCGCGTCGCGATCGCCAGCGTGCTCGCGGTGGCGGCGGTGCATACGCATCTCGTGCGTCGGGGCTTGCGCTCCTATGCCAGCGTCAATGTCCGCTCGGCGGAGTGTCTCGACACCCATTATTACGCGGTGCTGATCGGCGTCGGCGCGACCACGGTGAACGCCTATCTGGCGGAGGCGGCGATCGCCGACCGCCAGGCGCGCGGGCTGTTCGGCAAGCTGAGCCTGGAAGAGTGCCTGGCGCGCCACCGCAAGGCGATCGATGAGGGGCTGCTCAAGATCCTCTCCAAGATGGGGATCGCGGTGATCTCCTCGTACCGCGGCGGCTATAATTTCGAGGCGGTGGGCCTCAGCCGCGCGCTGGTCCACGATCTCTTCCCGGGCATGCCCGCCAAGATTTCGGGCGAGGGCTATGCCTCGCTCCACTTGAACGCGACGATGCGGCACGAGGCGGCGTTCGATGCGGCGGTCGCAACGCTGCCGATCGGCGGCTTCTACCGCCACCGGCACGGCGGCGAGACGCATGCCTATTCGGCGCAGCTGATGCATTTGCTGCAGAGCGCGGTCGCGACCGACAGCTATTCGACCTATCTGCAATTCTCGCGCGGCGTGCGCGACATGCCGCCGGTCTATCTGCGCGATCTGCTCGAATTCAACTTCCCGGCCGAGGGCGTTCCCGTCGACAAGGTCGAGGCGATCACCGAGATCCGCAAGCGCTTCGTCACGCCGGGCATGTCGCTGGGCGCGCTGAGCCCAGAGGCGCACGAGACGCTGGCGATCGCAATGAACCGGATCGGCGCCAAGGCGGTCTCGGGCGAGGGCGGCGAGGATTCGTCGCGCTACACGCCGTACGACAATGGCGACAACGCCAATTCGGTGATCAAGCAGATCGCGAGCGGCCGGTTCGGCGTGACGGCGGAATATCTGAACGCCTGCGACGAGATCGAGATCAAGGTGGCCCAGGGCGCCAAGCCCGGCGAGGGCGGGCAGCTGCCCGGCTTCAAGGTGACCGAGTTCATCGCCAAGCTGCGCCATGCGACGCCGGGGGTGACGCTGATCAGCCCGCCGCCGCACCACGACATCTATTCGATCGAGGACCTCGCGCAGCTCATCTATGACCTGAAGATGATCAATCCGCGCGCGCGGGTGTGCGTCAAGCTGGTCAGCTCGGCGGGGATTGGCACGGTCGCGGCGGGGGTCGCCAAGGCGCATGCCGACGTGATCCTGATCGCCGGGCATGTCGGCGGGACGGGCGCGTCGCCGGTCACGTCAGTGAAGTATGCCGGCACGCCGTGGGAGATGGGCCTCAGCGAGGTCAACCAGACGCTCACGCTCAACGGGCTGCGCGGCCGGGTGAAGCTGCGTACCGACGGGGGCCTCAAGACCGGGCGCGACATCGTCATCGCCGCGATCCTCGGCGCCGAGGAATTCGGGATCGGCACGCTGAGCCTGGTCGCGATGGGCTGCATCATGGTGCGGCAATGCCATTCGAACACCTGCCCCGTCGGCATCTGCACGCAGGACCAGCGGCTGCGCGACAAGTTCACCGGCACCCCCGAAAAGGTCATCAACCTGATGACCTTCATCGCCGAGGAAGTGCGCGAGATCCTCGCACGGCTGGGCTTCCGCAGCCTCGACGAGGTGATCGGGCGGACCGAATTGCTCAAGCAGGTGAGCCGCGGCGCCGAGCATCTCGACGATCTCGATCTCAACCCGATCCTCGCCAAGGTCGATGCCGACGAGGATAATCGCCGCTTCAGCCTCGACACGTGGCGCAACGAGGTTCCCGACAGCCTCGACGCGCAGATGATCAAGGATGGCGCCGCAGTCTTCTCGCGCGGGGAACGCATGCAGCTGACCTATACGGTGCGCAACACGCACCGCGCGGTGGGCACGCGCCTTTCGAGCGAGGTCACGCGCACCTTCGGCATGTCGGCGCTCAATGACGGGCATGTCCATGTCCGGCTGCGCGGCAGCGCGGGCCAGTCGCTCGGCGCCTTCCTGTGCAAGGGCATCACCCTCGAAGTGTTCGGCGACTCCAACGATTATGTCGGCAAGGGGCTGTCGGGGGGCATCATCGTGGTGCGGCCGATGGTGAGTTCGCCGATCGAATCGTGGAAGAACACGATCATCGGCAACACCGTCCTGTACGGCGCGACCAGCGGCAAGCTGTTCGCAGCGGGGCAGGCGGGCGAGCGTTTCGCGGTGCGCAATTCGGGCGCGCAGGTGGTGGTCGAGGGCTGCGGCGCCAATGGCTGCGAATATATGACCGGCGGCGTCGCGGTGGTGCTGGGCGCGGTTGGCATGAATTTCGGCGCGGGCATGACCGGGGGCATGGCGTTCGTCTACGATCCCGACGCGAGCTTCGCGCGCCGCGCCAATCCCGACAGCATCGTCTGGCAGCGGCTATCCTCGGCGCATTGGGAAGGCGTGCTGCGCGACCTGGTCGCCGCCCATGTCGAGACGACCGACAGCGCCTATGCCAAGGGCCTGCTCGACGAATGGGAGCGGACCGCGGGCGATTTCTGGCAGGTAGTGCCGAAGGAAATGCTGACCCGCCTCCCCCACCCGCTCGACGACAGCATCGAGGCGGTGGCGGCGGAGTAATGGCTGCGCGGCTGGGCCGGGCGCCGATCCCGTGGCGCGAAGTGGGCGCGGTCCTCGGGGTCGCGTTCGTCTTGGGCGTTGTGGCATTGCTGGCATGGGCCGGCCTGCCCGCAGCCGGGGCGCAGACGCAGATCGCCGCCCGGATCGTCAGGATGATGGGGGTTCGGGAGTCGAAATATGATCCCCCCTTGACGCTGATCGAGGTCGAATTGCCGAACGGAAGGCGCAGCTCGGTGACGATGCCCTATGCGACGATCGGGCGGTGCAAGGTCGGCGACACGATCGACATGACCTTTGTCCCCACCAATGTTGGCGCAATGGCGCCCACCGCCGATCCAGGAAGCTGCCGCTAGCGGACGATCGTCGCGCTGAGCCTGGGCTGGGGCGTCATGCCGATCACGCCCAGGAACGCGACCTTGGCGATCCGCTCGTGCAGCGGCTGGACGGGCGGGGCTTCGTGCTCGCGATCGGCCGCTTCCTCGAGCAGCGCGCGTGCCTCCTCCGCAACGTCGCGGTGGACGCGGATGGGGAACCCGCCGAGCGCCAGCGTCAGCATCGGATCGGCGCGGGCGTGCGCGATATTCTTGGCATAGGCCGGGATATCATACCAGGCGAACATCGACAGGATCACGTCGGCCTGCGCCTGGCTATAGGCGATCGCGACTGTCTCGAAGGGATCATCGCTCATGCGCAGAATATGCGCCGGATCGGGCGCCTCGTCTACCGGCGCGCCGCGAAGGCGAGGATCTGGTCGATCATGATCCCCATCGGGACCTTCGAATCGCCGATACAGTCCTTCGATTCGACCGTGTTGATCGCGAGCCCCATCGGGGTCGGCCAGCCGCGTAGCGAATGGGTGATGGTCCGGAGCGCCTGAAGCGTCGAGACCGCCGCCTGCCAGCCCGCGGCGGTGGCGATCAGCCCGACCGGCAGCCCGTCGAGATAGGGGCGCTGATCCTTGCTGAGCTGCTCGCAATAATCGAGCGCGGTCTTGACCAGCCCCGAGAGCGTGCCGTGATAGCCGGGCGAGCCGACGATCACCCCGTCGGCGCTGCGCAGCGCCTCGAGATAGCGGATCAGCCGGGGATCGCCCTCGGCCGCGCCGGGCTCGTAATGCGGGAAAGCGATGTCCGATCCGGTGAGCAAGGTCGTCCGCGCGCCGCGCTCCTCGGCCATCGCCAGCGCTGCCGCGAGCAGACGGCCGGTGGCCGATTCGGCGCGAAGGGTTCCACCGAGGGCGACGATATGCGGGGCTGCCATGCGGGTTTCGCTAGCGGAAAGCGCGCTGTGATGCCAGCTTGGGGCAAAGGGTTGGGGAAGATGCGTGGTTGATGCCGTTCATGGCCCGCTCGCCGGGGTTAGGATCGTCGAATTCGATACCGCGGGCCCGCTGCCGCTCGCGGGGATGCTGCTCGCCGACATGGGCTGCGACGTGGTGCGCATCCGCCGCGCGGGGACCGACGGAAGCGCGATCGCGCCCCTGCTTTATCGCGGGCGCAGCGAAGTCACCCTCGACCTGACCCTGGTCGCGGACCGCGAAAAGGCGCTGATGCTGGTCTCCCAGGCGGACGGGGTGATCGAGGGCTTCCGCCACGGCGTTGCCGAGCAGCTCGGGCTCGACGGGCCGCGCTGCCTCGCCGCCAATCCGCGCCTCGTCTATGCCAAGGTCAGCGGCTGGGGGCAGGACGGGCCGCTTGCCGGGGCGGCGGGCAACGACATCAACCATCTGGCGCTGACCGGGGCGCTCCATGCGATCGGCGCGCCGGCGAGCCCCACGGTGCCGCTCAACCTGGTCGGCGAATATGCGGGCGGGGCGATGTTCGCGGCATTGGGGCTGGTCGCTGGCATCCTCGGCGCGCAGGCGATCGGGCGCGGGCAGGTGATCGACGTGGCGCAAACCGACGGGGTCGCCGCGCTGATGACGCTCTATTACGCGCTCCACGGTGCCGGGCGCTGGGCGGATATGCGCGCTTCGAACCTGATCGACGGGGGATCGCCCTTCTATCGCTGCTATGCCTGCGCCGATGGCCGCCATGTCGCGGTCGGCGCGCTCGAGCCGCCGAGCTTCGCGGCCTTGTGCGAGGGGCTGGGGATCGATGCCGAGCGCTTCGAGCAATATGACCGCGCGAGCTGGATCGAGATGGGCGAGGCGTTCGCCGAGGCATTCGCGACGCGCGCGCGCGACGATTGGGATGAGGCGTTCGAGGGCAAGGATGCGTGCGTGACGCCGGTGCTCTCGCTCGCCGAGGCGCCGCATCATCCGCACAACCAGGCGCGCGGTACCTTCGCGGCGCCGGCGGGGGTGATCCAGCCGATGCCGGCGCCGCGCTTCTCGGTATCGCCCGCCGAGGCGCATCCGGCGGAAACCGAGACGGTCGAGCAGGTATTGGAGCGCTGGGTCTAGGTCCTTTTGGGAGTATGCCTACCCACACAGCCCGTTGGGGCTGAGAACGGGGATGGATTGATCCCAGACCCCTAGCTCGCCCCCCGGACGGTCGACCAGGCGGCGGCGATTTCCTCGAGGCTCGCGGCCGCCTCGCGGAACGGCGCGGGGTCGCTGCCGAGGCTGGCGTGGATCACCTGCTTGCGGATGCCGTGATAGAAGGTCGCGAGCGCTTTCGAGACGTCACCGCCCTTTTCGAAATCGAGCCCCGCCTCGAGCGCGAATAGCACTGCGGTGGCGCGCGCGACGCGCTCGCTCTTGACGCTGTACTTGCGGTTCTCGGCGGCCCAGGCGGCGGCGCGCAGCGCGGCCATGCCCTCTTCGTAGAGCATCCCGACCAGCGCATGCGAATCGTGCGCGCCGGTGCGGCCGGCGAGATCGATCTGGCGATAGGTGCGGGCCGGATCCCCGGCGAGCGCGGTGGCGTAGCGGGGCATCAGTTCTGCTTGTTCCAGGCCGCGACCTGGTTCTCGAGGAAGCTCTGGGTCGATTTATAGGCCGAGACCACCGAATCCATGCCCGCAAACTGGCGGGTCATGCGGGTGCGCATCGATTCGGCCTGGGTCGTCGCCTTTTCCTGATCCGCGGCAAGGCTCGACTGGGCTTCCTTGTAGCGCACGACGCTGTAGCCGAGGCCATAGGTCATGCTCGTCGCGGCGGTGGCGATCTTGGTCAGTTCGGCGGAAAGGCCCTTGCCGCTCTTGAAGATCGCCTCGGCGCTGGTGCCGTCATTGGCGATCGCCGTTGCGAGCCGCGTCGAATCGACGCGCAGCGTGCCGTCGCGGTTGGTGGCGACGCCGAGTTCGGAAAGGGTCGAGACCAGATTGCTGTCCGGATCCTCGATCAGTTCCTTGGTGCTCAGATTGCGGAGCGAATTGAGCAGGGTCTTGGCGGCGGCGTCGCTCTTGAGCGGGCCGGTGATCGGATCGGTCGCGGTCTTCAGCGTGGCGAGCAGCTCATTATAGGTATCGACCAGGTCCTGGACGGCCTGGCCGAGCGCCGCCGTGGGCGCCTGCGCGTCGATCGTCACCTTGGTCCCGACCGAGGCCGAGACGAGGTCGAGCTTCACGCCCGGGATCATGTCCATGATCGAATTGCTCGAACGCTGGAGCGCGACGCCATCGACCGCGACGATCGCCGACTGGGCGGCGCTGCCGATGGTGGTGCCGGTGGCGCCGACGCCGACATTCAATGCGGCGAGCCCTTCGGCGCCGACATCCTCGGTCGCGGCGAGCGTGAAGGCCTGGCTCGCGCCCGTCGAACTCTTGAGCACCAGCCGCGAGCCGCCCGAATCGCTCATGATCGACGCGGTGACCCCGGCCTTCTTGGCGTTGATCGCCGCGGCGATGCCGGTGAGGCTGTTGTTCGACGCGGTGATGTCGATATCGACCGAGGCGGCGGCCCCGGCGGTGAACGCCGTCATGGCGCCACCCGAATCGACCGTGGCAGTGCCGAAGGTCAAAGTGAGCTTGCCGGTGCCGATCGCGGCGCTCTTGTCGGCGATCGGCGTGGTGCTGGCGACCTGGGCCTGGGCGAGCTGGCGGACCTCGACCTGCGCGGGGAGCCCCGAGATGCTGCTGGTGGTCAGCGCGCTGACCTTCACGATGCCGGTGTTGCCGCTGACCGGGGCGGTCGCGAGGCTGCCCGTCTTGATCAGCGTCTTGAGCGCGGTGTCGAAGCCGGTGATGCCGCTCTTGAGCTCGCCCGCGGCCGAAATCTGCGCCTTGAGCGTATCGTCCTTCTTGGTGAGCGCGGCCTGTTTGGCGGCGAACTGGGCGTCGACGAGACCGTTCACGAGCGCCGTGATGTCGATGCCCGATCCGCTTCCCAGTGTCTTTGCAATCGACTCGATGGCCATGGTCTTCCCCTGATCCGATAAACGGCTGCGCGGCACCGTTTTTTAGGTCGCGCGCGCCAGTTTCTTGCCGTTTTCGTCGAACAATGCGGTGTCGGGGACGGTGACCGGCGGCTGGCTGCCCCCGGCCTGGCTGTTGACCCCGAAAACGAAGGCGAGCACCGCCGCGATGGCGAGATAGAGATCGTCGCGAACCTCCTGCCCTTCGCGGCTGGTGTAATAGACGGCGCGGGCGAGCGCCGGATATTCGAGGATCGGCACGTCGAACTCGCCGGCGAGCTCGCGGATCGCGAGCGCGGTCGCGCCGCGGCCCTTGGCGACCACCACTGGGACCTGGTCGCGGCCCTGATCGTAGCGCAGCGCGACCGAGAAGTGCGTCGGATTGGTGAGCACGACATGGGCGGTGGCGACCGTCTTGCGGAAGCCGCCCTTGAGGATCTCGCGCTGGCGCTGGCGCAGCTGGCCCTTCACCTCGGGCGAGCCCTCGGTCTCCTTATGCTCGTCCTTGATCTCCTGCTTCGACATGCGGAGCTGGTTCAGGTGGCGGATCAGCTGGATCGGAACGTCGATGCCGGCGATCAGCAGCAGCCCGCCGGCCATGGCGAAGAGCAGGCCGATGAAGCGCCCGCCCATCATCCCGACCGCCGAATTGATGTCGGCGGAGGAGACCAGCACCATCGAGGGCCGGGCGAGGCCGGAGAGCATCCAATAGCCGATCGAGCCGAGCAAGACGACCTTGGCGAGCCCCTTGCCCACCTCGATCCAGCCGGTCGGGCCGAACATGCGCTTGAGCCCCGAGGCGGGATTGATCCGCGAACCCTTGGGCGCGAAATTCTTGTTGTTCCAGCCAAGCGCGCCCAGCCCCGCTTGGCTGATGATCGCCGCGAGCACCGAGGTGACGAGCAGGCCCACCATCGCCGGCGCGATCCGCCACCCCGCTTCGGCGAGCGGGCGCCAGGGCTCGAAATCCTCGACATCATGGACGTCGAACTGGAAGCTCGCGGTCATCACGCCCTTGCACGCGGCGATCAGCGAAGGGCCGAGCAGCGCCATCCAGCCGCAGCCGATCAGCACCACCACCGCCGCGGCGAAATCGCGCGACCGGAGGATCTGGCCTTCCTCAACCGCCTTTTGCTTGCGCTTGGGTGTTGGGGCTTCCGTCTTTTCGCCGAATTCGTCCGCCATCAGCGGAGCACCAGCTGAGGCAGGGCGTCGAGGCCCTCGCGGATGATGATCTGCATGTAATCGCCCATCGCGGGCAGCGCGAGCAGGATGGCGACGACGCCGACCGCGAGCGACGCGGGCAGGCCGACCGCGAACAGGTTGAGCGCGGGCGCCGAGCGGCTGAGCATGCCGACGACTACGTTGAGGCAGAGCAGCAGGAAGCCGACCGGGAGCGCGAGCAGCAGCCCGGCAAGGAAGGCGTAGCCGCCGAACATCGCGATGCCGAGCAGCTTTTCGGGCGCGAGCCAGGCGCCCGGCGGCATCACCTCATAGCTGCGCACCACCAGATCGACGAGGATCAGATGCCCGTCGACCGCGAGGAAGAGCAGCGTCAGCAGCATCGACAGGAACTGGCCGACCGCAGGGGTCGGGTGGCCGCTCGCCGGGTCGATCGCATTGGCGAAGCCGAGCCCCATCCCCATGCCGATCACCTCGCTCGCGATCAAAGGCGCCGAAAAGGCGATCTGGAGGATGAAGCCCATCGCCAGCCCGATCAGCGCCTCCGACGCGACCATGACGATCGTGCCGAGCGAGAAGATCATAGCGGGCGGGGTGATGTGCGCGACGTTGATCACCAGCAGCCCGATCGCCCCCGACAGCGCGATGCGCGCGGGCAAGGGTATCGAGACCGCGCTGAACACCGGGGCCGCGATGAAGGCCGCCCCCACCCGCACCATCGCGAACAGGAGCGCCCAGAGCTGAGGCTCGATCGAGAGCCCGAAGCCCATCATCAGTGAAGCGTAGGCCGAATCGGACGGGCGGGCGGCGGAACGCGCAGCAGTGCCGCGATCAGCACGAAGGCGGGCGCGGTCTTCATTTCACCAGATCCGGAATGCGCTCGAAGATGCTCGTCGTGAAATCGCCGAGCAGCCCCAGGATCATGCCCCCGAAGATCATCAGGCTGATCGCCACCACGATCAGCTTGGGCACGAAGGTGAGCGTCTGTTCCTGGATCGAGGTCGCCGCCTGGACCATGCCGAGGATGAGGCCGGAAAGCAAAGCGGGGATCAGGATCGGCGCGCTGGCTAGCGCCAGCACCCAGATCGCCTCGCGCGCGACGGTCATGAAATAATCTGCGTCCATGGCCTCAGGTCACGAAAGAGGAAGCGAGGGAACCCATCGTCAGCGCCCATCCGTCCACCAGGACGAAGAGCAGCAATTTGAATGGGAGCGAGATGATCGTCGGCGACATCATCATCATGCCCAGGGACATGAGGACGGTGGCGACCACCAGATCGATAACGATAAAGGGCAGGAAGATCAGGAAGCCGATCTGGAACGCGGTCTTGAGCTCGCTGGTCACGAAGGCCGGGAGCAGCACCGAGAAGGGCACGTCCTCGGGCTTCGCATAGGGACCCTGCTTGGCCATGTCCGAGAACATCTTCACGTCGCGGTTGCGCGTCTGCTTGATCATGAAGCCGTGGAGCGCCTTGCCGGTGCCCTGGATCATCTGGCTCGCGCTGATCTTGCCCTCGGCATAGGGCTGGATCGACGTCGTGTTCGCCTGGTTGATCACCGGCGCCATGATGAAGAAGGTCAGGAACATCGACAGACCGACCAGCACCTGATTGGGCGGGGTCTGCTGGAGCCCCAGCGCCTGGCGCAGGATCGCGAGCACGATGATGATCCGCGTGAAGCTGGTCATCATGAGCAGGATGCCCGGCAGCACCGTGAGCAGGCCCATGATGATGAGGACCTGGAGCGACAGGCTGAGCGGGGCATTGCCGCCGCCCAGATCGCCGAGCGCGCGATCGACCGCATCGCCCATGCCCGGGGTCGGCGCGGGCGCCGGAGCCCCTTGCGCGAAGGCCGGGAAGGCGAACAGGATCGCGAAGCACAGCAGGCCGATCACCACCACCGCACGGGTGGGCAGCTTGCGGGGCATGGGCATCAGCGCGCGCATCACTGGCTTCCAGCCAGCCGGTCGAAACCGGGCTTGAAGCTCGAAGGCGCGCCGCCCTCGGCCTTGTCGACCAGGGTCACGCCGCTGCGGCTGACCGAGACGAGCAGCTTCTTGCCCTCGAACTCGATCACCGCGAGGCGCAGGCCGGGGGAGAGCATCATCGTCTCCTTGATCTGCACCATGCGCTCGCCCTGGTTCTTGGGGAGCCGCGCCTCGAGCTTGCGCCAGGCATAGAGGCAGCCGATCAGCAGCCCGCAGACGAGCGGGAGCAGGATGACCAGCTTGAGGATATAGGCCCACATCATGTTATTTGGCGGCCCGCTTTTCGGGGCTGACCAGCTCGGTCATGCGCACCCCGAACTTGTCGCCCACCGTGACCACCTCGCCGCGGCCGATCAGCGTGCCGTTGACGAAGACGTCGAGCAGCTCATTGGCCTCGCGGTCGAGTTCGATCACCGAGGATTCGCCGAGCGCAAGCAGTTCGCGCAGCGTCAGCTGGGTCGAACCAATCTCGACCGTGAGCTTGACGTCGACGCCCTGGAGCAGGTGGAAATTGGCGCCCACCGCGGCATCGGCCGCGAAGCTGCCCGTCATGTCGTTCATCGGAAATCCTCTGCACTGATCGGTTCGAAACTGGTGAGGCGGACCGCCGCGCGGCCGTTGGAAGTGCCGACAAGGCCGGTGCCGAGCCGCCGCGAGGCGACCATCACCGGAACCTCGGGGCCGAAATCGATGGGGATGACGTCGCCGGCCTTGAGTTCGAGCAGCTGCGCGAGCGGCACCACCGGCTCGGCGAGCACCGAGCGGACCTGGAGCGGCACGCCCATCACCGCGCGCGTGAGCCCCGAGCGCCATTGCGGCTCGACCTCGATCGGCTTGTCATGGACCTTGGCGTTGAGCGCGACGGTGTGCGGCTTGAGCGCCGCCACGGGATAGAGAATGTCGATGAACACCGGCTTGTGCTCGCCCTCGGCGAGGCCGAAGCGGGTGACCACGACTGGATCGTCGCCGCCCAGATCGGGCGCGGCCTGGCTCATGCTGCCGACCGGCTTGAAGCCGATCCTGGTGAGCGGCTCCCACGCCGATTCGAGCGGCCCGGCGAGCATGCCGCTGACGCGGGCGACCAGGGCTTCCGCGGCGGGCGAGAACTCCTCGGGCAGCGGATGCGGGGCCTCGCCGTCGCCGCCGAAGAAGCAGTCGAGCATCTCGAGCACGAACTTGCCGTCCATGACGATCAGCGCGCGGCCCTTGCCCGGGGTCATCGCCAGCGATGCCCAGGTGGAGAGGCCGGGGCCGCGCTCGGTCTTGTAATCGGCATAGCGCTGGACCGAGAGCGGCTCGGCCCAGGCGCGCAATTCCTTGCGGAGCAGCCCTTCGAAGACGGCCTTCAGCGATTTCGACAGCCGTGCAGACAGATGCTGCATGGTGATGAGATCGCCGAACGGATTGAGCGCCGAGGCGCCCAGCGCCGGCGCGTGATCCGCGCTGGCCCTGGGGCGCTCGCGCCGCTCGGACGCGTCAGTCTCTGAAGGGCTGTTAACCATCGTTCTTCACTGAACAATGAAATTGGTAAAGTAGACGTTACTAACGCCGCTGTAGCCCTCTTTTTGCTTGAGAACGGCGTTGATCGCGTCGGCGAGCCGCTTCTGGATGTGGCTCTTGCCCTCGGCCGTGAACACCTCTTCCTCGCTGGTCTCGCCCAGCGTGAGGAGGATCGCCGAGCGGATCGCGATCTCATGCGTCTTGATGCTCTCGATCACCGAATCGTCGTACGGCGTCGAAATCGCGATCCCGACCTGGATGAAATGGACGCTGTCGGCCAGGTTCGAGGTGAATTCCTTCTCGAACGGATAATAGGTCGAGGCGTATTTGTCGCCGCCCACGCCCTTGGGGCGCTCGCCGGTATGGCCGCTGCCCTCATGCTCGCCTTCGCCGCCGAGCGACGCGCGCTTCTCTTCGTCCTTCGGGACCAGGCGGGGCCCATGCGTCTCGGCGGCGGCCGCCGTACCGCCCGAGGCGGCGTTGAGCATGCCCGACTGCCAGGCATAGAAGCCGCCCCCGCCCAGCCCGGCGAGCAGCACGGGCAGGACGACGAAGAGCATCAGCTTGCCCTTCTTCTTTTTCTTCTTGGGCGGCGTGGTTTCGTCGGTGTCACTCATGTCGGTCTCCGTGGATCTCAGGCGATGCGGTCATCGGTGGCGCGTTCGGTTTCGCTGCCCGGCACGCCGGGCGGGGCGGAAGCGGTCGCAGTCTTGGGCGCGGCATCGTGCCGCTGACCCTGGCCGGCGGTGCCCCCGCTCACGCCAGAGTCCACCGAGGTCTGGCCGAGCTTGAGCCCGCGCGCCTCGGCGATTTCGGTGAGGCGCGATTGCGCCTCGGTCAGCAGGGTCCGCGCCTGCGCATTTTCCGCGGTGAAGCGGACATGGACGCGGTCGCCCTCGTGACGGATCGACACGTCGACGGTGCCGAGCGCGTCCGGGGATAGACGAATCGAGGTTTCGCGCGAGTTCGGAGAATCGCGTAGCGCCTCGATCCGGTCGATCGTCTGGCTCATCCATTCGCTGCGGCGCGTGTCGATCGCGGCCTGCTGCGCGTCGGCGACGGCCTGGACGACATGCGGGCGCAGGATCTCGGTCGCGCTGGTGGGCGCGACGGTATTGAGCAGCGTATCGCGCGGGGCGGGGCGGCGGAACGGATCGGGCAACTCGATCCCCGTCGCGGCCGCGAGCGTGGCGGCGAGGGGCTGCGCCTCGGCGCGCGGCTGGAGCGCGGCGATGGTCTGGAGGATCGGCGAATCGGCGGGAAGCTCGATCTTCGCCGGAAGCTCGATGCGGGCGGGCAGATCGGCGCGGACGCGCGACAGCTCGATGCCCTGGATCTGGCGCGGCAGCGCGGGCGCGGGCGATTGCTGTGGCAGCGCGAAGGCCGGGCTGGCCTCGGTCTTCTCGCCGGCGGGGAGCGCGGGTGCGGGCGCGCCCTCGGTCGGCGCTTCAGGAAGCGCCGCTGCGGGAAGCGCTGCTGCAGGAAGCGCTGCTGCAGGAAGCGCGGCCTCGGGAAGCGCGATGCCGGGCAGCAGCGCGGCGTCACCCTCGGGCAGTTCGATCGCGGCGACGGGCTGGCCGACCGCGACGATCGCGGGCGCACCCTCGGGCGGGGGCGGCAGCGTGATGCCGAACCAGGCGAAGGGCGCATCGACCTCGCTGCGGTCGTCATCGGTGCCGGCGGAATCGTCCTGGCCCGGCAAATTCTTGCCGCCTCCGGCAACCGCGTGCCGCGTCGCCGGGTCGTGCTCACCCTCTTCGGGGACCTCGGGCCGAGGCGAGGGGCTGGGCACCGCCGGGCGGTCGAGCGCGAGCGAAAACCCGCCTTGCCCGCCATTTCCCGAGGGATTCTGGCGGATCCCGACGGATCCTGAAATCGAAGGTGCAGGCGAAACCTGGGTCAAACTGGGCCTCCGGCGATAAACTCACCGGTCAATCAGCAAAGATCGTGCCGATTCCTGCCGGTCGAGGGCAACGTCTCGAGCGCACGCAGCGCCTTGATCGCGGCCTCGGCCTCGCCGCGCGCGATCAGCTTCTCGATCGCGGTCTGATCGCGCTTGGCCTCGCGCGTGGCGTTCTCGGCGCGGCTGAGCTGCTGCTCGGCGACATCGACACGCTGCGCGGCGACCAGGGCCGATTGGTGGAGCCGCTCGCGATAATGGGCGGCGGCGATCAGCTGGGTCGCCATGCCCTGCTGTTCGGCCGGGGCGACATTGGCGGAGAGCTGGGCGATGCGCGCGCGCAGCGCCTCTTCCTGCGCGACCTTGGCGCGCGCGGCGACTTCCTGGCTGCGGACCTGGCCGAGCTGGAGGGTGCGCACCCGGAGCAGCCGGTCGAAGCGCTTGGCGCTTCTCATAGGGTCACGGCACCAGCCCGCTCCCCCACCCGGCCTCCCTTACCATAGTAGCCTATGGGAGGCCGGGTGGGGGAGCGGGCTGGTGCCGCCTCGTTCAACAAATCAGCCATCGCCGAAGACGCCGGTCAGCTCGGCGACGGCGTCGCCCAGCGACACGACCTCGTTCGCATCCTGCTTGATATATTCCATCACCGCGGGATGCGCGGCGATCGCGGCGTCGATCTCGGGATCGGCGCCGGCGCGATAGGCGCCCATCAGCACCAGATCGCGATTTTCCTCATAGGTCGCGAGATAGCGGCGGAGCGCGCGCGCGGCATGGATATGCTCCTTGGGCACGATATCGGTCATCACGCGGCTGACCGAGGGCCCCAGGTCGATCGCGGGATAGATGCCCCGCTCCGCGAGCTGGCGGCTGAGCACGATATGGCCGTCGAGGATCGAGCGGGCGCTGTCCACGACCGGATCGTTGCCGTCGTCGCCATCGGCGAGCACGGTATAGATGGCGGTGATCGACCCGCCGGTCATGACATCGGTGCCCGCGCGCTCGATCAGGCTCGGCAGCATCGCGATGGCCGAGGGCGGATAGCCCCGCGCCGAGGCGGGTTCGCCCAGCGCAAGGCCGATCTCGCGGCCCGCGTGCGCGACGCGGGTGAGCGAATCCATGATCAGCAGCACCTTCTTGCCTTCGTTGCGGAAGGCCTCGGCGATCGCGGTGGCACGCAAGGCGCCGCGGATACGGAGCACCGGCGAATGATTGGCGGGGACCGCGACGACGACCGAGCGCTTGCGCGCGTCGCCGAACATCTTGGTCTCCATGAAATCGGCGACCTCGCGCGAACGCTCGCCGATCAGCCCGACCACGACGACATCGGCCTGGGCGGCGCGGACGATCATGCCGAGCAGCACCGATTTTCCGACGCCCGAACCGGCCATGATGCCGACGCGCTGGCCCTGGCCGATGGTGAGGAGCCCGTTGATCGCGCGCACCCCGACATCCATCGGCTCGCGCACCCGGCCGCGATCGAGCGGCGACTGGAGCTTGCCCGCGAGCGGCCATTTGCCGGGACCCCGGATCGGTCCGAGCCCGTCGATCGGCTTGCCCGCGCCATCGACCACGCGGCCGAGCAGGGCGGCGCCGACCTCGGCCTCGCCCGGAGGCCCGATCGGCCGCACCGGCGCGTTGGGGAGCAGGGCAGCGGGACCGCCCAGGTTCATCATCAGCGTGCGCCCGGCGCGGAAGCCGATCACCTCGGCCTCGACCCGGCTGGCGCCGGTGCCGATCGCGCAGACCGTGCCCACGGGAAGCGTGAGGCCCACCGCCTCCATCAGCAGCCCGTCGAACGAGGCGAGGCGCCCGGAGACCTTGGGCGCGGGCGTGAAATCGCCACAGCCGAGCCCGTCGATATAATGGTCGGTGAAGCCGTCCAGCATGTCAGATCGCCGGCGGAATCGGCACGCGGTCGATCGCCTGGGCAAGCTGTTCGAGCCAGAGATCGGGGCCGTCCTCGACGATCGTCGAAGCGCTCTCGATCACGAAGGCGCCGCGCGCGAGATGCGGATCGCCGACGGGGAACATCGTTGGGGGCAGCTTGCCCTCGACCAGCGGCACATCGTCGGGATGGAGCCGCAGCAGCGCCGATTCGGCGCTGTCGGCGAGCAGATCGACCGCGGCGGTGATCCGCGCGGCGAGCACATCGGGCGCGATGCCGACTTCGCCGACCAGTTTGGAAACGAGATGGAGCACGGTCTGGCGCAAATGCCCCGCCATCCGCTCGCGATCGAAATGCGCGCCCGCGGCGAGCGCGGTCGAGACCTGGTCGAGCAAGGCGGTTTCGCGGGCATGCGCGTCGTCGATCTCCGCGAGCGCCGCGGCGCGGCCCTCGGCAACGCCGGCGGCATGCGCGGCGGCGATCGGGTCGCTGAACGCGCCGCTGTTGTGCGGCTTGGGAAGCTCGGCATCGAACGGATTCCAGCCCTCGGTCGGGTTGGCGCCCGGATCGGCGGGGCTGAAATGCCGGGGCGCGAGCTCTTCGACCACGCGGCGGCCGATCTGCTCGACCTGCGACGCGGCGAACCCCACGGGTTCTGAGAAAGCGCGCTGGAGGACGTGCGCTGCGGCACGGTGCCGCCCAGCGAAACCGGGCTGGAAATCAGACATAATCGTCCTCGCCGCCGCCCGGCATCACGATCGTGCCGTCCTTGATCAGGCTGCGCGCGATGGTGACCATCACCTTCTGCGCCTCGAGCACCTCGGCGAGCTTCATCTGGCCGCGTGCCTCCATCTCGTCGCGGATGCCGTCCGCGGCGCGGCTCGACATGCAGCCCAGGAAGCGCTCGCGGACATCCTCTTCGACGCCCTTCAGCGCACGCGCCAGCACGTCGCCGTCGATCGAGCGGATCATCGTAGCCAGATTCTTGTCGTCGAGCTCGAGCAGGTTATCGAAGACGAACATCGCCTCCTCGATCGCCTTGGCGACCTCGCGGTCGATCTTGGCGAGCTTGGGCATCACCCGCGCCTCGGTCGACTTGCGCGCGCCGGAAAGGATCTTCGCCGCCTCGCGCGTGCCGCCCATCTGGAGGCCGGCACTTGGCTTCTTGGCAGCGCCGGCGCGGCTCTGGAGCATGACCTTCAACGTCTCGATCGCCTCGGGGGGCACCGGGCCCAGCTTGGCGACGCGGCGCAGGATCTGCGGCTGCATCGCCTCGGGCAGATGCTCGAACACCTTGGCGGCGATATCGGGATCGAGATTGGCGAGCAGCACCGCGGCGATCTGCGGGTGCTCCTCCTCGATCATGTTGGCGATCTCGGCGGGCTCGAACCATTCGAGCAGCTCGATATTGACCGCGGCCGAGGCCGGCATGATTCGCGCGAGCACGCTCTCGGCGCGCTCGGGGCCGAGCGCCTTGTTCATCATGCCCTCGATCTTGGGGCCCGGATCGAAGCTCACCCCGTTGCGGCTGCGCGCCTTCCAGGTGAAATCGTCGAGCACCTGCTCGACCTCGGCTTCGCTCACATCCGCGACGTCGTACATCGCCTTGCCGAGCTGGCGCACTTCCTCGGGGTCGAGCTTCTGCAGGATCGACGCGGCCTCTTCCTCGTCGACGAGCATCATCAGCACGGCGGCGCGTTCGACGCCATTGAAGCTGCGGAGCATGCTCACTGGCCGTCCGCCTTGATCATGTCGCGGACCGCGAGCGCGGCGCGTGCGGGATTGTCGCGGGTGAAGCCGCGGACAAGGCCGACGCGCTCGTCATAGCTCTTGGCCTGGCCGCTCTGGAGCATGTCGACGCTCACCGGCGGGCCCGAGGGCTGACCGCCCGGCCCCTGCTGCCCTTGCTGATTGTAAGCACCCATCGCCAGCGCGGGGCGCGTGGCGGAAGCATCGTCGCGGCGCTTGAGCAGCGCCTTGGTGAGCGGACGGACCCCCATGATCAGCACCAGCAGCGCGATGACCAACGCCGTCACGTTGCGCGTCACCAGCGGCACCCAGCCGGCATCATACCAGGCGGGCCCGGCAGCAGCTTCTGTGGAGGCGGCATTGAACTTGCGGCTGATCACGGTGACATTGTCGCCGCGATTGGGATCGAAACCGACCGCGGCGCGGACGAGCTGGGTGATCTGATCGATCTCGACCTTGCCGCGCGGCTTGCCCGGCTCCTCGCGGAGCAGGATCGCGACCGACAGGCGCTTGACCCCGCCGGGGACCGCGCGGGTGACCGAGATTTCCTTGCCCATGTCATAGGTGCGCGCGAACTGGTCGCTCTGCTTCTGGATCGGCGCGGCGGCGGGCGTAGCGCCCGCGGCCGGGGTCGCCGCCGGGGCGGGCGTCGCGCCCGGCGTCGGCTGCGCATTGGGCGCGGTCAGCGTGCTCGCGGGCGGCGGCGTGTTCGACAGCGCGCCGGGAATGCCGCCCGGGGCCGAGCCGTTCTGGTTCGGGCCGCTCCCCTGCCAATTGCCCTGCTCGGCGCGGACGACGCTATTGTCCTTGTCATAGCTTTCGCGTGTCGCCTGGCTCTCGTTGAGGTCGACATCGGCCTGGATCTCGGCCGAGAAATTGCCCGCGCCGACGAGCGGCGTAAGCATCTGGCCGAGCTGCTGGCGATATTTGTCCTCGACGCGGCGCTGGAAGTCGATCCGCTCGTCGCCTGCCGAAGCGCCGCCGGCGCCGCCCGACTTGCTGAGCAAGGCGCCGCCCTGATCGACGACGGTAACGCTCTCCGGCGTGAGGCCCGGCACCGACGAAGCGACCAGATTGACGATCGCGCGGATCTGCGCGTCCCCGAGCGCGCGGCCCGGCTGGAGCTTGACGATCACGCTCGCCGAGGGCTGGGCATGATCGCGCACGAATGCGCTGGCTTCCGGCGTCGCGAGATGGACGCGCGCCTCGGCGACCGCGTCGATCTCCTGGATCGAGCGCGCCAGTTCGGTCTCGCGCGCCTGGCGGAGGCGTTCGCCCTCGACCGCGCGGCTGACGCCCATCGGCATCTGATCGAGGATCTGATAGCCGCCGGGCTGCGCCTTGGGCAGGTCCTGGCTGGCGAGCAGCATCCGCGCCTTGTGGAAATCATCCTCGTTGACGGTGAGCGAGCCCGAACTGTCGAGGCTGCTCTGGATGCCCGCACCGTCGAGCGCGGCGGTGACCGCCGACTTGTCGGCATCGTTGAGGTTCGCGAACAGGATGCGCTGCGGGCCCACCGCGATCATCGACCAGGCGAGCCAGCCGGCCGCGATCAGGCCGATCAGGAACAGAAACGGCATCGCCCGCCGGACGGCGGGCTGACCGAGCAAACCGCCGACCTGCCTGAGCGGGTTGGCGAGGGGACCGGGAACGGTCTCGGTAAGGGCGTTGCTCATCTATCTCACACCGGCATGTTCATGATGTTCTGGTACGCGGACAGCAGCTTGTTTCGGACCTGCAGCGTCGCTTCGAAGCCGACCGAGGCCTCCTGGCGCGCGAGCATCACCTTGGCGATGTCGACCGTCTCGCCGCGCTCGTACGCGGCCGAAAGCTCGCCCGCCTTGTTCTGCGAGGCGTTGACGTCCTTGAGCGCGTTTTCGAGCGTCGCGGCGAAGCTGGTCGGCTGGCTCGCGCCGGTGCCGCTCGCGGGCGCGACCGTATTGGCGCGCTGGAGCGCATCGTTGCGCTCGAGGATCTGCTGCCGCAGCTGCAGCACGCGATCGATGCCCATGGCACCCCCGCCGCCGCCGACGCCACCGATACCGCTCATGCCGACACCCTCTGGATCAGCTCGTCACCCTGTTCGCGCGCCTTGGCGAGCCGGTAACGCAGCGTGCGCTCGGAAATGCCGAGCCGACGGGCGGTCTCGATACGGCTGCCGTTGCATTCGGCCAGCGTCTCGCGGATCGCCTGGAATTCATGGATCTGGACGATGTTGCTCAGCGTCGCCGGCCCGTCATTGACCGCGCGCGGGGTGGACCGGTCGAAGATCAGATGCTCGGCGTCGATCGTGTCGCCCGGCGCCATCAGCAGCGCGCGCTGGATGACGTTCTCGAGCTCGCGGACATTGCCCGGCCATTGATGATCCATCAGCACCTCGACCGCATCGGCCGAGATCCAGGGAAGCGTCGCGCGATTGCCGGCGTGGCGCAGCACCATCGCCGCGGCGAGCGCGGGGATGTCGCCGGGGCGTTCGCACAGCGCCTTGGTCGAAAGCGGGAAGACCGAGAGGCGGTAGTAGAGGTCGGCCCGGAACCGGCCGGCCTCGACTTCGCCGTGCAGGTCGCGGTTGGCGCAGGCGATCACGCGGACATCGATCTTTTCGGGGATGGTCCCGCCGATCGGCACCACCTCGCGCTCCTGGAGCGCGCGGAGCAATTTGGCCTGGAGGTTGATCGGCATCTCGGCGATTTCGTCGAGCAGCAGCGTGCCGCCATTGGCGGCGCGGAAAAAGCCCTGGCCGCCCGAGGAAGCGCCGGTGAAGGCGCCCTTGTGGTGGCCGAACAGCATCGCCTCGAGCATCGTCTCGGGCAAGGCGGCGCAGTTGATCGCGATGAACGGTCCGTCCTTGCGCGACGAGGCGGCATGGATCGCCTTGGCCAGCACTTCCTTGCCGGTGCCGGTGGGGCCGTTGATCAGCACGGTGATGTCGGAGGCGGCGACGCGCTCGCTGAGCGCCAGCAGCGCGAGGCTTTCGGGATCGGCGGCGACGGGGGCATGGGGGCCGCGCGCCATCGCGCTGGCGAAACCGGCGCCGATCGCCGAGTCAGTGCTGTCATAGGAAAGACGGGCAGGGTTGCCGTCGCTGAAGGGAATGGCGAGCGGGGCGCCTTCGCCGATGATCAGCGTGCGGGCCGGCGCCGGCGGCACTTCGCCATCGGTCACCAGATAGAGGTCGTTCGGCTGGGGACGCCCGTCCTCGCACGATCCGATCGCGAAACCTTGAGCACGAAGCGCCGAAACCAGCGCGTATTTCTGCCGCAGCACCGCTGCAGACGGAACAATCGATCGCATTCGGGAACCCCCCTGTGACTGTGCTTCAATGCGGTATTGTTGGTTAACACTGAGTAAAATTACGGGGGTCCGTACGACTACCTACGCTCCCCCCGATCCGGGCGCGCGGTCCGTGCGCGCGCGTGCGCCCACACGTGGAAGCACCGGAGGGCCGAAAGTTTTTCGCTAAATCTGCCGGACGGCCTGCCGTTCCTTGGCTTGGCGGCTCGGAAGCTCCCGTCTGGGGGGTGCGCGGGAAGCGCCAAGCTTGAATGGAGTAAAGACCATGACTGTTATCGGCACCAACACTGCTGCGCTGCGCGCCGGCAACGCTTCGAACGTCGCTTCGAAGATGCTGGGCACCGCGATGGAGCGCCTGTCGACCGGCAAGCGCATCAACAGCGCCAAGGACGACGCCGCCGGCCTCGCCATCGCCTCGACCATGACCGGCTCGATCCGTGGCATGAACCAGGCGATCCGCAATGCCAACGACGGTATTTCGATGGCTCAGACCGCTGAAGGCGCGCTGGGCGAAGTGACCAACATGCTGCACCGTATCCGCGAGCTGGCCGTCCAGTCGGCTTCGGGCACCTACAGCGATGACGACCGCACGAACCTTCAGGCGGAAGTCACCGAGCTGACCGGTCAGATCTCGGACATCCTGGCGAACACCAAGTTCAACGGCAATGTGCTGTTCGACGGTTCGGCGGGTGACTCGGGTGACGTGACGATCCAGACCGGTTCGACCGCGGACGACACCGTGACGCTGAGCCTTGCCGAAGTCGATCTCGACGACGCCGTCGATATCGACATCTCGGACCAGGACGACGCTTCGGACGCGCTCGAGACGCTCGACGACGCGCTGACCACGGTCAACACGGCCCGTGCGACGCTCGGCGCCTCGCAGAGCCGCCTGGAGTCGGTGGTCAACAACCTGACCTCGAACGTCACCAACCTGACCGACGCGCGCAGCCGCATCGAGGACGCGGACTTCTCGTCCGAGACCGCGGCGCTCGCCAAGGCGCAGATCCTGAGCCAGGCATCGACCGCGATGCTCGCCCAGGCGAACCAGAGCCAGCAGACGGTTCTGACGCTGCTTCGTTAAGCGTGGGCCGGTCGGGGTGTCACCCCCCTGACAGGCACCACGGCCGGTCACCTCTCCTGCTCGGGGGAGGGCGCATGGGGAGCCCCGGTGGTCTTCGGATCACCGGGGCTTTTCCCGTGTTTACGGCACTCGCCTTCCAATCCTCCCCTGCCAGGGGGAGGTGTCAGCGTAGCTGACGGAGGGGGAGGTAAGCGGCCACATCTGTTTCGTGTCCTCCCCCTCCGTCGCCTTCGGCGCCACCTCCCCCTGGCGGGGGAGGATTGAGAAGTGCGCGCCATCGCCTCGGACCCACTCTATATATACGCGTACGCGCGAGAGCCCTCTGGTAGCGCTACCATTAATGCGTTAGGCCTCTCCCAAATAGCAGGAGAGGTGGCCCGTGAAGCGCAAGGCAATGATCGCGTTCGGAGTGTTGGCGTCGGTCGCGTTCTGGAGCGCCGCCGGTGGCGCGCAGACCGCCTCTGCCCCGGCCACGCCGTTCAACAATCCCGCGCTCAGCCCCGAGGTCCGCGCCGCCGATCTCGTCTCGCGGATGACGCTCGAGGAAAAAGCAGCGCAGCTCGGCCATACCGCGCCGGCGATCCCGCGGCTCGGCGTCCCCGCCTATAATTGGTGGAACGAGGGCCTCCACGGCGTCGCCCGCGCCGGCATCGCCACCGTCTTCCCCCAGGCGATCGGCATGGCCGCCTCATGGGACACGCCGCTGATGCACCAGGTCGGCGACACGGTCAGCACCGAATTCCGCGCCAAGTTCCTCGAGCGCGTCCATCCCGATGGCGGCAGCGACTTCTATCGCGGGCTCACCGTCTGGTCGCCCAACATCAACATCTTCCGCGATCCGCGCTGGGGCCGGGGCCAGGAAACCTATGGCGAGGACCCCTATCTCACCGGCCGGATCGGCATCGCCTATATCACCGGGCTGCAGGGCAATGATCCGCGCTTCCTGAAGGTGATCGCGACCTCGAAGCATTTCGCGGTCCATTCGGGGCCCGAGACCAACCGGCACCAGGAGGATGTCCACCCCACGCTCCACGATCTCGAGGACACCTATCTCCCCGCCTTCCGAGCGACGGTGACCGAGGGCAAGGTCGAGTCGCTGATGTGCGTCTACAACGCCATCGACGGCGTGCCCGGCTGCGCCAATGACCGGCTGATGCAGGGCTATCTGCGCGACAGCTGGGGCTTCAAGGGCTATGTCGTGTCGGACTGCGGCGCGGCCGCGAACATCTACCGCCCCGACGCGCTCCACTACACCAAGACCCCCGAAGAGGGCGTCGCGGTCGGCTTCAAGGCCGGGATGGACGTGATCTGCGGCGACTACCGCAACCATATGACCACCGACACCGATACGATCGTGCGCGCGGTCAAACAGGGCAGGCTGCCGATCGCGGTGGTCGACCGTGCGCTGGTGCGGCTCTTCTCCGCGCGCATCCGGCTGGGGCTGTTCGAGCCTACCCGCCCCTTCGGCGAAATCACCGCCAGGGATTACGACACGCCCGAGCATCGCGCGCTTTCCGAGCGGATGGCGCGCGCATCGATGGTGCTGCTCAAGAATGACGGCATCCTGCCGCTCAAGACCGCGCCGAAGACGATCGCGGTGATCGGTCCCAATGCGGACTCGATGGACGCGCTGGTCGGCAATTATTACGGCACGCCCTCGCAGCCGGTGACCGTGCTCGCCGGACTGCGCGCCCGCTTCCCGGGCTCGAAGATCATCTACGCCGAAGGGACCGGGCTGGTCGGCCCCGCCGAACCGCCGGTGCCGGACGAGGCCCTGTGCGCCGATGCCGCGTGCGCGACGCCCGGCCTCAAGGTCGAATATTTCAAGGGCGCCAACCTCCAGGGCGCGGCGACCGAATCGCGCGTCGAGCGCAACGCCCGGATCGGCTGGACCGGCGACAAGGAGGATAGCGCGCGCTGGACGGGCTATCTCAAGGCGCCCGAGAGCGGCGAGTATCGCTTCCGCTTCGCCAGCGAGAATGGCTACCGCGTCTGGGTGAACGACACGCTGGTCGTCGACGAATGGGGCGTGGGCGACAGCCCCTCGATCCTCTCCGGCGCGATCACGCTCGAGGCGGGCAAGACCTATCCGATCAAGGTCGAGGCCTTTCAGCGCGGCGCGAAGGGCCAACAGCGGCTGGTGTGGAGCCGCCCGAGCGAGAAGGGCGACGATGCGGTCGCGGCGGCCAGGCAGGCCGATGTCGTGATCTTCGTCGGCGGGCTTTCGGCGCGGATCGAGGGCGAGGAGATGAAGCTCAAGGTCCCCGGCTTCGCGGGCGGCGACCGGACCAGCCTCGATCTGCCCGGGCCGCAACAGGCGCTGCTCGAGCGGCTCCATGCGACCGGCAAGCCGGTGGTGCTGGTGCTGATGAACGGCAGCGCGCTCAGCGTGAACTGGGCGGACGCGAACCTGCCGGCGATCGTCGAAGCCTGGTACCCCGGCGGCCAGGGGGGTGCTGCGGTCGCATCGCTGATCGCAGGCGATTTCTCGCCCGGCGGGCGCCTGCCGATCACCTTCTACAAGTCGGCCGATCAGCTTCCGGCGTTCGGCGATTATGCGATGGGCAACCGCACCTATCGCTACTTCAAGGGCGATGTCCTGTACCCGTTCGGCTACGGCCTCAGCTACACGCATTTCGGCTATGCCAATGCCAAGGCGACCCGGGCGAGCGTCTCGGTCGATGTCACCAATACCGGCGCGATGGACGGCGACGAGGTGGTCCAGCTCTATGTGACGCATCCCGGCGTCGCGGGCGCCCCGGTCCGCGCGCTCCAGGGCTTCCAGCGCGTGACCCTGAAGCGCGGCGAGACCCGGACGGTGAGTTTCGCGCTCGACGACCGGCGTCTCAGCATCGTCGACACGGCGGGCGTGCGGCGGATCGTGCCGGGCAAGGTGCAGCTCTGGGTCGGCGGCGGCCAGCCGGTCGGCAAGACCGCGGGGACCAGCCTCGAGCTCAACCTGTCCGGGAGCGCAACGCTGCCGAAGTGATCAGGCCTCGGGCCGCGTCCAGATCCAGCCGCCGATGATCAAGGCGGCGGCGACGGGAAGGAGCGACCAGGGCAGCCGCACGAAGATCAGCGATGCCGCGATGCTGACCGCGAAGGCGGCGGCCGCGGCGTGCTTGCCGGTGCGGCTGATCGCGCCCTTCTCGCGCCACAGGAGGATGTGCTTGCCGAAGCGCGGATGTTCGAGCAGCCGCGCCTCCAGCTCCGGGCTGCTTCGCGCGAAGCAATAGGCCGCGAGGATCACAAAGATCGTGGTCGGCATCAGCGGCAGGATCGCGCCGATGATCGCCAGCCCGATGCAGATGAATCCCGTGGCGAGGTAGAAGTGGCGGCGCATCCTAGAGCCCGAACGCGCGATCGAACGCGGCGGCTCCCGCAGGGGTGAAGCGCACCACCCGGCCGGGCCCGCGCGCCGCCCAGCCCTGCGCCAGCACATGGCCGAGGATCGCGGCGCCCAGCGCGCCCGCCAGATGATTGCGCCGCTCGCTCCAGTCGAGACAGGTTCGGCACAGCGGGCGGCGGCCCTGAGTGGGAATGGCGATGCCGAGCCCGGCAAGCAGGGTTCGGCCCGCATCGGTCAGGTCGGGCGTTTCGCCTTCGCCGATACAGCCATCCTCCACCAGCCGCTCGGCCAGCCGCACCGCCCGTTCCCCCGCGAGGTGATCGTAGCAGACCCGTGCGGCGCGCATCGCCGCGTCGCGCGGGCCGGTGCGGGCCGGGCGGGCGCCGGTGCGCTCGGCGATCCCCATCAACAGCTCGATCGCGGCGGCGACATCGCCATCGGCAAGGCGGAAATAGCGATGGCGGCCCTGCTTTGCGGGGGTCACCAGCCCGGCATCGCCGAGCCGCGCGAGGTGCCCCGAGGCGGTGGGCAGCGCCACGCCCGCGCATTCGGCGAGTTCGCTCACCGTCAGCGCGCGCCCGTCCATCAGGGCAACGAGCATGTTCGCCCGCGCCGGATCGCCGATCAGCGCGGCGACATGCGAGATCGAGGGGCCGTCCTTCATAGTTCGGCCATAGCCGAAGCATTGACGCGCGGCAATCGGCTAGGCCGCTTCCGCAAAGGAGCCCGCCCATGATCACCTGCTTCATCCGCTACGAGATCGACCCCTACCGTATCGACGCGTTCGACCACTATGCCCGCAACTGGGGCGAGGCGATCCCCCGCTGCGGCGCCGATCTGATTGGCTATTTCGCCCCGCACGAGGGCTCGGCGACCACTGCCTATGGCGTCTATTCGATCGCCGATCTCGCCGCCTACGAAGCCTATCGCGCCCGCCTCAAGGACGATCCGCTCGGCCGCGAGAATTTCGAATTCGCGCGTAAAGAGCGCTTCATCCGGCACGAGGACCGGATCTTCCTGCGGCTGGCGTCGCGATGATCGCGGTGATCTTCGAGGTCGAACCGGCGGAGGGAAGCGAGCCCGCCTATCTCGCCCGCGCCGCGGCCCTGCGCGACGAATTGGAGACGATCGACGGCTTCGTCTCAGTCGAGCGCTTCCGCAGCATAGCCGAGCCGGGGAAGCTGCTCTCGCTCTCCTTCTTCCGTGACGAGGCGGCGGTGGCCGAATGGCGCAACCGTCCGCGCCATCAGGCCGCGCAAGCCGCGGGGCGCGCAGGCCTGTTCGCCGGCTACCGGCTGCGGATCGCCGAAGTGGTGCGCGACTACGGCCTCAACGACCGCACCCAAGCCCCACAGGTTTAGGGCCGCGCATCCCCCGGAAGCGCGGCCCTAAGCTCTAAAATGGGGACAGTCCCCTATTTGGATCACGCCCTTGCAATGTTGGATTTCACCTGCTTGACTCGTGTGGCCGACCGCTCCGGCCGCTCTTTGAATCCGTCGATCTGGCCGGCGACTGCGCGCCGAAAAACATGCGGACCAGTGTCAAGTTCGTGTCAACTTTCACATGCTGGGACGGCGCCACCCGGTGGGCCATTGGCCCGGACCCTAATTGAGACGCCGCGCCAGCGCCTTCTTCAGATGCGCATGCGCACTGGCCTTGATCTGGCAGACGCGCGCCGCGCCCACCCCGATCACCTGGCCGATTTCCTCGAGGTTCAATTCCTCGACATAATAGAGCTGGATCACCTGCGCCTCGCGCTCGGGCAGCTCGGTGATCGCGGCGATCAGCGCCTCGCGCTGGTCGCTGTCCGCGAGCTGATCGAAGGCGTTGGGCTCGTCGGACATGAACCAGGGACTCTCGTCCGAATACATGTCGTCGATCGAATCGAAGCGCACCGCCTCGGCATTGGCATATTCGGCCCGCAGCTTTTCGGGCGTGACCCCGAGCTTTTCCGCCACTTCGGCGTCGGTGGGCTTGCGGCCCAGCGCCGTGGTGAGCGTGCCCACCGTCTCGTGGTAGCTCTTTCGCCGCTTCATCGCGCCGCGGGTGAGCGTCGCCTGGCGCCGCAGCTCGTCGATCATCGCGCCGCGCAGCCGCGTGACCAGATATTGCTCGAAGGTCACCTGCCCCCGGTCCTCGAACCCGTTCACCGCCTCGATCAGGGCAACCATGCCGATCTGGATCAGATCCTCGACCTCGACGATCGAACTCATGCTGCCATGGATATGCCAGGCGATCTTTCGGACGAGCGGCAGATGCTTTCGCACCACCGTCTCGGCGTCGCGCCGGCTGGGCGTAGGGGCATAGGTAAGCGGGGACTGGGCGACTGCGGCCATGGCGTGCAGCTTCCTCTGGGGGTTGAAACTCATGCGGCGAGCGCCTCCGGGGCGCCGATCACGGCGACGACCTCGACGGCCTTGTCTTCGGGAACCTCGAAGAAGCTCATCACGGGCGTATCGGGGAGCACCGTCTTGACCAGCTTGCGGATCGCGATGCGGATCGTGGGCTGGACGACGAGCGCGAACGGCTTGGCCTCGGCGACGAGCGGGCCCGCGGCGCGCTGGAGCGCCTCGGCGATGCGGCGGCCGAGCTCGGGCTCGATCGTGTGGCGCTTGGCCGGGTCCGAGCGGACCGCCTGGCCGAGCAGCGCCTCGAGCTGGCCTTCGAGCGTCATCACGCGCAGCGGCTCGCGAACCCCGCACAGCTTCTGGATGATCAAAGGCCCAAGGTCCGGACGGATAAGCTCGAGGATCTCCTCGGGATCGAGCGTGCGCTGCGCCGCATTGGCGATCGCGGCGGCGATCCGGCGGAATTCCTTGAGCGAGATATTCTCGGCCAGCAGTCCGCGCAGGACCTGGGTCAGCACGGTCAGCGGCACCGGGTTGGGCGAGAGCGCCGCGACGAGCTGAGCCGCGCGTTCCTTCAAGCCTTCGAGCAGCGACTGGACCTCGTCGGGGCCGAGCAAGTCGGCGGCGTTCTGGATCAGCGCCTGGTTGAGATGCGTCGCGACGACGGTGCCCGGATCGACCACCAGATAGCCCATGCCGGTCGCGGCATCGGCGTCGCCCGAATGGATCCAGACGGCGTCGAGCCCGAAGGTCGGGTCCTTGACCTTCTTGCCCGAGAGATAGCCCGAGGCCTGGCCGGTATCGAGCGCGAGCACCTCATCGGGCGACACAGCGTCCTCGCCGACGACGACGCCGCCGACCATGATGCGATAGGTGAAGGGCGCCAGGTTGATATCGTCGCGCACGCGCACCTGCGGCACGACGAAGCCGAGCTCCTTCGAGAGCTGGCGGCGCACGCCGGTGATGCGGCCCATCAGCGGCCCGCCGCGGCGCTCGTCGACCAGCGGCACGAGGCCGTAGCCTATGTCGAGCATCACCTGCATATTGTCGGTGACTTCCTCCCAGCCGATCTTCGACAGGTCGGCGGGCTCGGGCGCGGGCTCGGCAGGCGGCGGACGGTTGGCGATCTGGCGCAGCTTCCAGGCGGCGAAGCCCGCGACCGCAGCGGCCGGCAGGATCACGAAATGCGGCATGCCGGGCAGCACGCCGAGCAGCGCCAGGATCACCGCGACCGGGGTCCAGGTCTTGTGGCTGCCGAACTGGCTGCCGATCTGGCCGGCGAGATCGAGCTTCGAGGCGACGCGGGTGACGATCGCGGCGGCGGCGATCGAGAGCATCAGCGAGGGCAGCTGCGCGACCAGCGCGTCGCCGATCGCGAGCAGGATATAGGTCTGGGCCGCGTCTCCGACGGCCATCTTGTGGCTGACCACGCCGAGGATCAGCCCGCCGATGATGTTGATCGCGAGGATCAGCAGGCCGGCGATCGCGTCGCCCTTCACGAACTTGGACGAACCGTCCATCGCACCGTAGAAATCGGCCTCGGTCGCCACCTCGACGCGGCGCGCGCGCGCTTCGTCGGGGGTGATCAGCCCGGCGTTCAGATCGGCGTCGATCGCCATCTGCTTGCCCGGCAGGGCATCGAGGGTGAAGCGCGCCGAAACCTCGGACACGCGGCCCGCGCCCTTGGTCACCACGATCATGTTGATGATGATCAGGATCGCGAAGACGAAGATGCCGACGACATAGTCACCGCCGATCAGGAAAGTGCCGAACGCCTCGATCACATGGCCCGCTGCGGCTTCGCCCTCATGGCCATGAACCAGCACGACCCGCGTCGACGCGACGTTGAGGCCGAGGCGGAACAAAGTCGCGAACAGCAGGACGGTCGGGAAGGCCGAGAAGTCGAGCGGCTTCTGCGCGTTCAACGCCACCATCAGAACAGCCAGGCTGATCATGATGTTCATGACGAAGAACATGTCGAGCATGAAGGCCGGGATCGGCACGACCATCAGCGCGACCAGCAACAGGATCGCGCCCGGCAGCGCGAAGCTCCGGAGCGCGGGCAGGACCGACGAGGGGGACAGCGTCAAGCCATTCATTGCCTACGCCCCCAGGCTCGCGAGCAGCATGTAAGCGAGCTTGGCGTTTTCGGGCGTGGGGCGCATCGGGTTCATCGGTTCCCTGAGGGTGGTGAGGTTGGCGAGCGTCGAGTTGATCCAGGGCGCGTCGCCATTCTGGGCGCAATTGCCGAGAATGACCTCGCCGCCATTTTCGAGCTGCATCGTGGCGCGCGCCGGGTTGAACGGATCGGCCGCGCCGAAATCGGTCGAACTCGCAGGATAGGTGCCGCCGAGCGACGCCAGCCCGGTCGCGCCGTTCGCGGCAGCGCCCTGATCGAGCTTGTCGCCGAAGCGGCCATAGATTTCCGAGAGCGAGCGCGGCTGGCCGTTCGCGTTGTAGAAGATGTTGTGGTTGGCGCGCGCGGCGGCCGGGAATAGCGCGGCGCCGCTCTGGTTCGGATTGCTCGCCATCCGGCTGAGGAAGGTGCGCGCGCCACCCAAGCCGAGGAAGTGCGCCATATAGAGGTCGGTGCCGTTGGCGGGGCGGCCGAGGCTGTTCTCGAGCGCGTCCTTATTGTCCGAGGCATGCTCGGCGGCCATCAGCGAAGCGGCGGTCGGATCCTTGCGCAGATCGAGGATCTGGCGGCGCATCGCGGGATCGCGGACGACATAGCGGCCGCCCGGGGTCTGGGTGATCGCATCGGCGGCCCAGCCCATGCCATGCTCGGCGCCGTGCTGCTTGACCACGCCGAGCCAGCTCTGATCGACGAACTGGAACAGGCCCGTGGCGGAGGAGGTGGTCGCGCGCGCATCGGTGCGCATCCCGCTCTCCACCTGCGCCTGGCCGAGCAGATAGTTGAAGTCGACGCCGGTGCGCTGGCTCGCGACCGCGATCGCGCTATGGATGTTGCCGGTATTGGCGACCGAAGAAACGCCCATGGATCCTGAATCCGATTGCCCTAGTTGGGGGCGTAATCAGCAAGGATCGTGCCAAAGAAGGGAAAGCTGGAGATTAGGGGAAACCCCTAACCCGTTCGGGCTGAGCCTGTCGAAGCCCCGTTCTTTCTTCCGAGGAAGGGCTGCCCTTCGACAAGCTCGGGGCGAATGGCAGGAGAGGACCAGCCCCTCCCCCGCTATCTCACGCGAACGCCATCGCTCCGGGGCGGTACGGCGTGGTGCCGCTGCCGGTCAGATTTTGCAGGCGGCGGCGGACATTTGCCGCCATCAGATTGACATAGATGCGGCAGGTCTCGTTGAGGCGGTGCGCCTCGCCGGCCAGCTCGCGGATCTCGCCGGTCATCGGCTCGCCCTCGTGCGCCGCCGCGGCGTCGATGCCCGCAAGCTTCGCACGCGTCGCAGCTTCGAGCGCGCCCACGTCGTTAGATTTGAGCGCATCGATCTCGGCATGGAGCGCTTCGATCACGGTGATGAGGGCGTCACGCCGGGTCATTGGGGTTCCACTGCATCTTGAGTGCAAGCAGCCGGTCGGCGATCGTCGAGGGAACGGTCGGGAAACGGCCGTCCTCGATCGCCTTCTTGATCCGCGAGACGCGCTCGGCATCGACCGGAGCCTCGGAGGCCATCGCCCCCGCCAGCTCGGCGGCTTCGGTTTCAACGGGCTTGGCATCGTCGGTGCTGGTCTGCACGGCCTTGGGCGCGGCAGCCGCCTGGGTGGCGACAACCGACACGGTTCGCTGACTAGCGACCGCTCCAGTCTTGATGCCGATGGGATCCACCATGTTCGTCGTCCTTACACACAACCCCGACATCGGGTGAAACGACAGCTTACGCCCAACCTTAAATAAAAATATTCACTCGCCCGAACCGGGCAATTTGGCGAGACCCGCCTCGATCGCAATCGCTTGAATCGGCGGCTTTTTGTCATCGACGCGGATCATCACCCGCCCGCCCGCGGGAGCGTCGCTCATCGCCACCCCCTCGCGGGTGATCGAAAAGCCGGGGCCGCCGGCCTCGAGCGTCACGGTGTCGCCGCGCTTGATCACGATTTCGGGCTTCGCCGGCACCGGCGCGGGGGCCTGCGCGGCCGCGGGCCGGACCGGCGCGGCCACGGCCGGCGCGGGCTTGGGCGGCGGCGGCGCGAGCACCGGCACGAAGATCTTCCACTCGGGCGCCATGCACCGCACCACCACCGCCTGGTGCGCGTCGGTATGCCATTCGAGCTGGGGCGCGGCGCAGGCGGCGAGCTTGAGCCGCACGTCCACGGGCGCGATCGCGCCGCCCATCTGACCGATATTATGCCCGGTGAACTGGGCGACGATCGTGTCGAGCAGCTGGGTCGACTGGAAATCCTGCGCAAGCGCGGGCGTCGCGACCAGAGCGAGCGCGAGGAAGGGGAGTTTCATGTTGCTTCTCCTGGCGCGGCAAGCGCGCGTTGCCGGGCGGCAAGTCATTGCCGGCCCCCGTCATAGCCGAGGGTCAGTACCGCGCGGCGCTGTTGGCCGATCGCGGTGGCGATGGTGATGCGATCGGGCGATACCGCGCCCGAGCGAACGAGTTGGGCGGCGACCGCGCGGGCGCGATCGGCGGCGAGGATCGCGCCGCTGCCGGTGGCCGGATCGACGTCGCCGGCGCTGCCGTCGACCTCGCCGGTGATCTTGAGCTGGGTGCGCGGATCGCGCGCGGCGCCCCGCGCCCAGGCGAGCGCGGCGCTGACGTCGAACGGCTCGGCGGCGCCGGGCTCGAAGCCCTTTACCACCGCGAGATCGACGGGCATCGCAGGCGGCTCGCTGGTGAAGCCGGCGCGGAAGGCCGCGGCGAGTTCACGCGGCCCAAGCTGTTGATTGGCCTGCAGAAACACGAAGAAGCCGACCAGCAGCAACGCCAGGTCGGCGAGCGTGATCAGCCAGATCGGGCGGCCGGGAGCCTCGTCGAAGATCGCGTCGCCAAGAAGATCATTAGGTGTCACGCGGCGTGCTCGCGAATCTGGCGCGGCACCGCGGGATCGACGGTGGCGAGCGTCACCAGCGGGTCGGCCAGCCGGGCGCGCTCGTTCCACTCGGCCCGCGCCGCGCGTTTGAGCCGTGCCGCGATCGGCGCCGCGATCAGATTGGCGAGCGCCGCGCCGTAGAGCGTCGAGAGCAGGGCGACCGCCATCGCGCCGCCGATCGTGGCGGGATCGCGCATCGCCGTGAACATCTGGATCAGCCCGACGAGCGTGCCGATCATCCCCATCGCCGGGGCCGCTTCCGCAGCGCCCGACCAGAGCTCCCAGGCGGCGCGGTGCCGGTCGAGCCGCGCGGTGAAGCGGTGTTCGGCCAGCGAACGGACCTCGGCGGGGGTCGCGCCATCGACCGCGGCCTGGACCGCGGCGGCGATGTCGGGATCGGCGATCACGCTGCGGTCGAGCGCGAGCAGCCCGTGGCGCTTCGAGATGCGGCCGAGCGCGGCGATCTGGTCGACCAAGGGCTGCGCGTCGAAGCGGCGGCGGCCCAGCACGCGGAGCGCCGAAACGCCCCGGCCAAGGTCGCGCAGCGGGGTCCGCAGCACGACGGCAGCGAGCGTGCCCCCGCCGACAATGGCGAGTGCGACGGGATCGATAAGCGGGCCCAGGCCCGGAAATTGTGACACGTCCATGCGCTCGCATGTGCAAGGGACGGGCCAGTTTGGCGCCTGCGCTTTCCGGCACGCGATTTGCCTGATCTCATATCGTCATCCCGGCAAAAGCCGGGACCCCGGGGTCACAAGGATCGTCCCGCTTGGCTCTGGGTCCCGGCTTTCGCCGGGATGACGAAGTGGACAACCCTCGGCAGCCCATTGCCGCCCGACCGGCAACATCTTGCCGCCGCATGCCGCTCTCAGGGGCCCGGAGCGGCAACCGCCCCTCCCCCGCCAAACTGGCACGGCCATTGCAGGTAACACGCACGAACTTTTGTGCGGAGGACGTGCAGATGGCGAATGAAGGTCTTTTCGGGGTGCATGGCACGGCCCTCTCCGTGCGCTCGCAGCGCATGGGGATGCTCGCGTCGAACATCGCGAACGCTTCGACGCCGGGCTACAAGGCGCGCGACATCGATTTCGACGCGGCGCTGCAGAATGCGCAGCGCAACGGCGGCAATCTCGATTCCGCGATCGACGACGCGACCATGTACCGCGTGCCGCTCCAGCCCAGCCAGGACGGCAACACCGTCGAGCTCACCACCGAGCAGACCGCCTTCGCCGAGAATGCGGTCGCCTATCAGACCACGCTCGCGTTCCTGAACGGCCGGATCGGCCAGATCACACGCGCACTGAAGGGAGAATAAGCATGGGCGACCGTCCCTTGAGCATCTTCCAGGTTTCGGGCCGTGCCATGTCCGCACAGCTCGTGCGGATGAACACGACCGCGTCGAACCTGGCGAACGCCGGCACCGTCGCGTCGAGCAGCCAGGCCGCCTATCGCACGATGAAGCCGGTGTTCCGCACCCATTTCGATGACGCGAGCGGCATGTCGACCGTCGATGTCGAGCAGATCGTCACCGCCGGCCCCGAGCCGACCAAGCGCTACGACCCCGGCAATCCCATGGCCGACAAGGACGGCAATGTCTGGGAGAGCGCGGTCAACGAGACGCAGGAGCTGGTCGACATGCTCGAGACCGCCCGTTCCTATCAAAACAATGTCGAAGTGATGCAGACTGCCAAGCAGCTCATCGTCGACACCCTCAAGCTGGGCCGCTGACCATGAGCTTCGATTCCACCCTCGCCGGTCTCGGCATCAACCGCTACGGCAGTGCCGCCGCCGCGCCCGCGCCGACCACCCAGGCTGCCGCCCAGTCGATGGACCAGGGCGATTTCCTGCGTCTGATGACCGCGCAGATGAAGAACCAGGATCCGTTCGATCCGGTCGACAACACCCAGATGGTCGCGCAGATGGCACAATTCTCGAGCCTGGCCGGCATCAGCGAGATGAACACCACGCTCAAGTCGATCCAGGATCGCCTCAACACCTCGGATCCGAATGCCGCGCTCAACTGGATCGGCCGCACCGTGCTGACGGAGGGCGCGACCGCCTATCCGCGCACCGGCGGCGGGATCGAAGGCGGGATCGAGCTCGACGGCGCGGCCGCCGGCGTCACCGTGACGATCCAGGGCGCGAATGGCGAGACGCTGCGCACCGTCGATCTGGGCGCGCAGCCCAAGGGCACGATCAATTACGACTGGGACGGCACCACCGACAGCGGCGAAGCCGCGGGCGCGGGTCCGTTCACGGTCAAGGTTTCCGCGCGCAACGCCGAAGGCGGCGTGGTCGGCGCCCGCAATCTCGTCTGGGCGCCCGTGACCTCGGTCGCGCTCGGCTCGGACGGCAAGCCCATCCTCACCCTGCCCGGTGTCGGCCAGGTCCCCATCACCGCCGTCCGCAAGATCGGCTGAGTCTTACCTAAGGAGCGTATTCCCATGTCCTTCTACACCTCGCTCAGCGGCCTCCAGTCGGCCCAGACCGAAATGGCGACGATCTCGCACAACCTTGCGAACGTCTCGACCAACGGCTTCAAGAAGAGCCGCACCGAATTCGCCGACGTGATCGCGTCGAGCGTGTCGCTGAGCCCCACCCAGATGATCGGTTCGGGCACGGTCGTGAAGGCGATCCGCCAGGAGTTCGGCCAGGGCGGCATGATCCAGTCGGCCTCGTCACTCGACATCGCGATCGCGGGCGACGGCTTCTTCGCGGTCAAGCCGAGCCTCGAGGACGCCAAGGTCGAATTCACCCGCAACGGCGCCTTCCTGGTCGATAGCGAGCGCTATGTCGTCGATCCGCAGGGCGGGCATCTCCAGGTCTATCCGGTCGACGGATCGGGCGCGGTGGTCGCGACCGGACTCGACGCGACGCAGAGCCTGCGCCTGCCGCTGGTGAGCGGCGTTCCCGAAGCGACCAAGAACGTCACGCTGGGCATCAACCTGTCGGGCAGCTCGGCGATCCCCGCCGATGCCTCGCGCTTCGACACCACGCCCTATGCCTTCGACCGGTTCGATCCGGGCACCTACAACCAGTCGACCCAGACGACGATCTATGACGCGGCCGGCAACGCGCTGACGCTGACCAACTATTTCGTCCGCGAGAGCGTCGCGACCTCGGGTTCGCCGACCAGCAACTGGAAGGTCTACAGCTTTGTCGGCGATCAGCAGCTGGGCGTCGACGCCACCGCTCCGCAGCCGATCACGCTGACCTTCGACGCCGCCGGCCGCCTCACCGCGCCGACCGCCGAGACCCAGTTCGCGCCCTTCACGCCGAGCGGCAGCACGGTGGAGCAGTCGATCGGGCTCGATTTCGGCACCAACACCACCCAGATCGCGGGCCCCTTCAGCGTCAACAGCCGCACCCAGGACGGGCGCGCGGTCGGCCAGCTCGAGGGCGTGACCTTCGGCGAGGACGGCATCGTCCGCGCGAGCTTCTCGAACGGCGACAGCCAGGCGCTGGGCAAGGTGGCACTCGCCAACTTCGCCAATCCCTCGGGGCTGCGCCAGCTCGGCAACTCGACCTGGTCGGCGACCGGCATTTCGGGCGAACCGCGCCTCGGCGAGCCGGGCCAGAACGGCTTCGGGTCGTTGATGTCGGGCGCGATCGAGCGCTCGAACGTCGACATCACGGAGGAGCTGGTCGGCCTGATCGCCGCGCAGCGCAGCTTCCAGGCGAACGCCAAGGCGCTCGATACCGCGAGCCAGATCTCGCAGACCATTTTCAACATCCGCAGCTGATCGAAACGGCTGAGGAGGAGAGTTAGATGGATCGTCTCGTTTACACGGCGCTGTCGGGGCTTCGGAGCAACATGCAGGCGCAGGCGTCGATCGCGAACAATATCGCGAACGCCTCGACCGTCGGCTACCGCTCGGACCGCGTCACCTTCGACCGGATGGTGCTGAGCGGTTCGCCGCTCGACACGCGCACCCTCGCGGCGGAGGAAACGACCGACGCCGACCGGACGGCGGGAACGATGATCCAGACCGGCCGCCCGCTCGACGTGGCGGTGAACGGCGATGCCTGGATATCGGTGCAGGCCACGGACGGCACCGAAGCCTATACGAGACGCGGCGACCTGAACGTCGCGCCCTCGGGCGTCTTGGAAACCGGCGACGGTTTCCCGGTGATGGGGTCGGGGGGCCCCATCACCGTGCCGCCCCATCAGTCGATCAGCGTTGCCAATGACGGCACCGTCTCGATCGTCCCCCCCGGGGGCGACCCCGGCCAGCCGCAGGTGATCGACCGCATCAAGCTGGTGAGCCCCAAGGGCTCGAACACGGTCAAGGGTCTCGACAATAACCTCCACGTTCGCGGCGGCGGCATCCTGCCGGCCGACCTCGACGCTACGGTGCAAAACGGAACCCTCGAGCAATCGAATGTAAACCTGACGCAGGCCTTGATCGACATGATCGAGAACCAGCGCAGCTACGAAGTGCAGGCGAACCTTCTCAAGGAAGCCAAGCAGATGGACGAGAGCACCGCATCGCTGATGCGCCTGCCTTCTTAAGGGAGTTTAGAGAATGGGTTCCTCGGCAATGCATATCGCGCGAACTGGGCTCGATGCTCAGGACATGCGCATGCGCGTGGTTTCGAACAACCTCGCCAACGTCAACACCACGGGGTTCAAGCGCGACCGCGCCTCGTTCCAGACGCTGGCGTACCAGGTCGTGACCGCGCCGGGTGCCGCGAGCACCGCGCAGACGCAATATGCGACCGGCATCAATCTGGGCACCGGCGTGCGCATCCAGGGGACCACCCGGATCGAGACGCAGGGCTCGCTCCAGACCACGGGCAATTCGCTCGACATGGCGCTGGACGGCGACGGCTATTTCCAGATCCAGATGCCCGACGGCACGCTGGGCTACACCCGCGCGGGCAATTTCTCGCGCTCGCCCCAGGGCCAGCTGATCACGTCCGAGGGCTATCAGGTGATGCCCGGCATCACCGTGCCCGAAGGCGCGACCTCGATCACCGTCGGCAGCGACGGCACCGTCTCGGCGACGCTGCAGGGCCAGACCGAGGCCAGCCAGCTCGGCCAGATCCAGGTGGCGACCTTCCCCAATTCGGCGGGCCTCCAGGCCAAGGGCAACAACTTCCTGATCGAGACCGCGGCGAGCGGCGCGGCGAGCCTCGGCAACCCCGGCGAGCAGGGCCGCGGCATGATCCGCCAGGGCATGCTCGAGGGCTCGAACGTCAACGTCGTCGAGGAGCTGGTCGATATGATCGAGACCCAGCGCGCCTATGAGGTCAATTCGAAGATGATCTCGGCCACCGACGAGATGCTCAAATACGTCAACCAGAACATCTGAGGCGGACCGGCATGACGCTCACCAAGTTCATCGCCGCGGGCACGTTCGTCGCCTTCGCGATCGGCACCGCCAGCCCGGCGCAGGCGCAGCTCTTCGGCCATCGCAAGCCGCGCGAGGATTTCTCCGCGACGATGCCGGCCGCCGAGCCCGTCGCCGCGCGCCCGGCGAACGGCAGCATCTTCCAGCCGGGCGACGGCTATGCCGCGCTCTATGAGGGCAATCGCGCGCGCCGCGTCGGCGATCCGCTGACGATCGTGCTGGTCGAGCGCACCACGGCCTCCAAGTCCGCAGGCACCAAGCTCGATTCGGGCGGCGGCTTCTCGATCACCCCGCCGACCGCGGGCCCGCTGTCGTTCGATCCGGGCGCAGCCAAGCTCAGCGGCGCCCGCAACTTCGCAGGACAGGGCGCGGCCGATCAGTCGAACGCGCTGTCGGGCGAGATCACCGTCACCGTCGCCGCGGTCTATCCGAACGGCACGATGCTGGTGCAGGGGCAGAAGCGCGTCACGCTCAACCGCGGCGACGAGTTCATCCAGATCAAGGGCATCGTCCGAATCGCCGATATCGACGCGAACAACCGCGTCCCCTCGACCCGCGTCGGCGACGCCCGCATCTCCTATACCGGCAAGGGCGATGTCGCCCGCGCCGCCCGCCAGGGGTGGCTCAGCCGCTTCTTCAGCGTCATCAGCCCCTTCTGAACGGAGCGCAGCACATGATCCGTTTCTTCCTGGCACTGCTCGCGGCGACGCTGCTGGTCTCTCCGGCGGCGGCGCAGCGCGTCAAGGATCTGGGCGCCTTCCAGGGCATCCGCACCAACCAGCTGACCGGTTACGGCGTGGTGGTGGGCCTGCCCGGCACCGGCGACGACAATCTCGAATATACCGTCCAGTCGATGCGCGGCGTCGCGTCGCGCTTCGGCTTCCAGCTGCCCGCGGGCGTCAATCCGGGGCTCAAGAACGCCGCGGTGGTGATGATCACCGCCGAACTGCCCGCCTTCGCCAAGCCGGGGCAGAAGCTCGACATCACCGTCTCGTCGATGGGCAAGGCCAAGTCGCTTCGCGGCGGCACGCTGATCATGACCCCGCTGATGGGCGCCGACGGCCAGATCTATGCGATGGCGCAGGGCAACCTCGCCGTTTCGGGCCTGGGCGCCGAGGGCGCCGACGGCTCGTCGGTGGTGGTCAACATCCCTTCGTCGGGCCGCATCCCCGAGGGTGCGACCGTCGAGCGCAGCGTCGACACCGGCTTCGACACCACGCCCTTCCTGACCTTCAACCTCTCGCGCTCGGACTTCACCACCGCGCAGCGCGTCGCCGATGCGATCAACACCCGCCTCGGCCAGGGCCGTGCCCGCGCGATCGACGGCGTGTCGATCGCGGTCACCGCGCCCCCGGGCGCCGATGTCCGCGCCAGCCTGATGAGCGAGATCGAGAATCTCCCGATCGAAGTCGCCGAGGCGCGCGCGCGGGTGATCGTCAACGCGCGCACCGGCACGGTCGTGATCAACTCGGCGGTGCGCGTCAGCCCCGCCGCGGTGACCCATGGCAAGCTCACCGTGCGGATCGAGGAGCAGCAGCGCGTCAGCCAGCCCAACGCCTTCAGCAAGGGCGAGACGCGCACCGAGCAGAGCAGCACCGTCGGCGTCGAGGAAGAGCGCCGCCCGATGTTCCTGCTCGAGCCCGGCCCCAAGCTCTCCGACGTCGTCAAGGCGGTCAACGCGATCGGCGCCTCGCCGGCCGACCTGGTCGCCATCCTCGAAGCGCTCAAGGAAGCGGGCGCGCTCAATGCGGAGTTGATCATCCTGTGAGCAACCTCGGTCCGATCGCCGGCAATGGCGGGGTCTCGGCGGATACGTCGCGCCTCGCCAATGGCCAGAATCTCGATGCCGCGGGCAAGCGGTTCGAGGCGATCTTCGTCAACATGATGCTCAAGTCGATGCGCACGGCGAAGCTGAGCGACGGCCTGTTCGATTCGAAGGCGCAGCAGCAGTTCCGCGACATGCAGGACCAGCAGCTTGCCGAGAGCATGGCCGCGCACGCGCCGATCGGCATCGGCAAGGCGATGACCGACTTCCTGAAGCGCGCCGTTCCCGTCGAAGCCGCGCCGCCCGCCGAGGGGAGTGGCGCATGAGCGACCTGCTCTCGATCGCCGCCTCGGGCCTGCGCGCCTATCAGACCGCGCTGACCACGGTTTCGGAGAATATCGCGAATGCCGGCACCGCCGGCTATGTCCGCCGCACCGCCGCGCTCAACGAAGTCGCGGCGCCGGGGATCGATTCGGGCCAGAACGGCATGGGTGTCGTGGTCACGGGGATCAACCGCGCGGGCGACGTCTATCGCTCGGGCGAGGTCCGCGCCGCCGCCTCCGATCTGGGCAAGACCGAGACCGCCGCAACCTGGCTCGACCGGATCGAGGGGGCGCTGACCGGCGACAAGCTCGGCGACCGGCTGACCGCCTTCTTCAATTCGGCCAACACCGTCGCCGCCGATCCTTCGGCGATCGCGCCGCGCGCGGCGATGCTCGAGGCCGCCACCAGCGTCGCCTCGGCCTTTACCGGCACCGGCAACGCGCTCGCCGCCGCCGCCGCCGATCTCGATCAGAGCGCCGATGCCGCGGTTTCGCAGCTCAATTCGCTCGCCGCGGGCCTCGCCAAGGTCAATGCCGGGCTCGGCCGCACCGCGCCGGGCACCGCGGGCGCCGCGGCGCTCAGCGACCAGCGCGACCAATTGCTCGAGGCGATGAGCGCGATCACCGACGTCTCGGCCAGTCTCGACAGCGCCGGCCGCGCGACCGTCCGCGTCGGCGGCTCGTCCGGCCCGGTGATGGTCCAGGGCGATCTCGCCGGCACCGTCACCTATGTCCATAACGACGAGGGCGCGGCCTCCTACTCGCTCTATCGCGACGGCCAGGCCTCGGTGCTCGCTCCCAATGCCGGTGCGCTCGCGGGCATGACCGAGGGCGCGACGCGCATCGCCGCGGCGCGCGTCCAGCTCGGCGCGCTCGCCGAAAGCTTCGTTCAGGGCGTCAACGCCGTCCAGGCCAATGGCCGCGATCTCAACGGCAATCCCGGCGAGCCGATCTTCGCCGCGGGCAGCGATCCCACCCAGGTCTCGCTCGCCCTTTCCGATCCGCGCGGCGTCGCTGCGGCGGCGGTGGGCGGCGGGCCACGCGACAATCGCAACCTCGCCAATTTCGTGACGCTGCGCCGCGATGGCGGGTTCGAGAGCCAGGTCACCGATCTCGTCACCGCCAACGCCTCGGCGCTGTCGGCGCGGCGTTCGGTCGCCGAGGCGCAGACCGCGATCCACGACAGCGCCGTCGCCGCGCGCGATTCGGCTTCGGGCGTCAATATCGACGAGGAGGCGGTCGACCTGCTCCGCTTCCAGCAAGCCTATCAGGCCTCCGCGCGCGTCATCCAGATCGCGCGCGAGACGCTGCAGACCATGTTGGATATCAAATAATGCGCATCGCCACGTCCCAGATGTTCGCGCGGCCGACCTCGCTGATGGCGACGCTGACCGAGAAGGCCGACGCGATCCAGACCTCGATCGCGACGGGCAACAAGTTCACCGCGCCCTCGAGCGACCCGGCCGCCTATCTGCGGCTCGACGGGCTCAAGCGCGGCAAGGCCGACGACCTGACCAACGCCGCCAATGTCAAGCTGGCGCAGGGGCTGCTGGGGCAAACCGATACGACCCTCGCGAGCATCGAGACCCAGCTCCAGCGCGTGAACGAGCTGACCGTCGAGGCCGCCAACGGCACGCTGAGCGACGACAATCGCGTCGCGATCGCGCAGTCGCTGTCGGCGATTACCGACGATCTCTATGCGCTCGCCAACACCAAGGACGTGCGCGGCCAGCCCTTGTTCGGCAGCAGCACCGGCGACACCGCCTATGACCGCGCCAGCGACGGCACGATCAGCTTTGTCGGCGCCGGTACGCCGTCGGAGATCCCGATCAACAACCATAGCAGCGTCCAGGCGACGATCACCGGCGACCGCGCGTTCGGCGACATGTTCGCGACGCTCAAGTCGCTGACCGATGCGCTCAATACCGGCGGCGACATCCGCGCGGCGGTGGGCGGCGCGCTCGACGGGCTCAAGGACAATCTGGCGGACGTGGCCGCGGCCCGCGCCTCGGTCGGCGCGCGCGGCGCGCGGCTCGATCTCGAGGCCGACCGGCTCACCGACGCTGCGATCGCCCGCGAGGAGAGCCGCACCGCAATCGAGGATACCGATATTCCAAGCGCGGTGGCCGAGCTGCAGAAGACGCTCACCGTGCTTCAGGCGACCCAGGCGAGCTTTACCAAGCTCTCCGGCATGTCGCTGTTCGATTATCTGCGCTGAAGGGCGCGCCGTTAATCATATCGCGACGGGTTTTGGCTGAAAGTTCGGGCGAAACGGTCGTTCAATAGCGGGGGCCGATCAGGGCTTCGGGGGAATTCGCAAGCGCCATGTTTCCGATAATCGGTCTCGTTGTCCTTCTGGTGATGGTCTTCGGTGGTTTCACGATCACCGGCGGCGCGCTTGGACCCGTGATGGAAGCGATTCCGCACGAGATGCTGATCATCGGCGGCGCCGCGCTCGGCTCGCTGATCATCGGCAACTCGATGAAGGAGTTGAAGGCGCTCGGCGGCGGCTTCGTGAAGGTGCTCAAGGGCGCCAAATACAAGAAGCAGGATTATCTCGACACGATCTTCCTCGTCTCGAAGCTGATGAAGATGCTGCGGACCGAGGGGCCGATCGCGCTCGAGCCGCATGTCGAGGATCCGAAATCCTCCGCGATCTTCGCCGAATATCCGCGCCTGCTCGCCGATCTTACCCTGGTTAACCTGATCGCCGATACGCTCCGCCTCGTCGTCGTCTCGTCGGGCACGCTCGACGTGCACGCGGTCGAGGAGGTGATGGACAATATGATCAAGACCCATCACCACGAGGTGGAAGGGCCGCAGCACACGCTCCAGAGCCTTGCGGACGCGCTCCCCGCGCTCGGCATCGTCGCGGCGGTGCTCGGCGTCGTGAAGACGATGGGCTCGATCGACAAGCCGCCCGCGATCCTGGGCGCGATGATCGGCTCGGCGCTGGTCGGTACCTTCCTGGGCGTGCTGCTCGCCTATGGCCTGATCGGCCCGCTCGCGAGCCGCCTCAAGCAGGTGATCGAGGCCGACGGCGCCATCTATCATGTCGTCAAGCAGATCATCATCGCCTCGCTCCACGGTCACCCGCAGCCGCTGGTGATCGAGGCGGCGCGCTCGGGCATCGCCCATAGCAACCAGCCGAATTTCGGCGAGGTGTTCGACGGCCTGAGGGGCAGGTAAGATGGCCGGGCGTGCACCGCACGGCTCGAACCAGCCCCCGCGGATCATCTACAAGAAGGTCTATATCGAGGGGCATGGCGGCCACCATGGCGGCGCCTGGAAGGTCGCCTATGCCGATTTCGTGACCGCGATGATGGCCTTTTTCCTGCTGATGTGGCTGCTGGGCGCGACCAACGAGAAGCAGCGCAAGGCGCTCGCCGACTATTTCGCGCCGACCCTGGTCGAGCTCAAGCAGAACAGCGCGGGTTCGAACGGCATCCTGGGCGGCGACGCGATCAACAGCCAGGACAATTATCCGAGCAAGGCCTCGCAGACCGGCACCAAGTCGCTCACCGTCCCCGTCGGCGGCGAGGGCGGCAAGGATGTCGGCACCGGCGAGAAGGGCACGCTCAAGGACCAGCGTGCGCTGACCGCGATGGACCAGAAGAATTTCAGCGAGATGAGCAAGCGCGTGCAGCAGCGCATGGCGCAGACGCCGTCGCTCGCCAAGCTCGCCAAGCATGTCCGCTTCGTGCCGACGCGCGACGGGATGCGAATCGACCTGATCGACGACGCCAATTATTCGATGTTCGATCTCGGCACGACCGCGCTCGTCCCCGAGGCGAACACGCTGATCGGGCTGATCGGCGAATCGATCAGCGGCATGGAAAACCCGATCATGATCCGCGGCCACACCGATTCGCTCGGCTATGGCGACCCGAACAATATGAACAACTGGATGCTCTCGAGCGGCCGCGCCGAGGCGACCCGGCGCCGGCTGTTCGCGGCGGGCGTTCCCGAGGTGCGCTTCGAGCGGATCGAAGGCGTCGCCGACCGCGAGCCGATGATCGAGGCCAACCCGGCCGATCCGCGCAACCGCCGCGTCTCGATCACCCTGCTCTATCGCAAGGCGGGCAACGGCTTCAACACGCCGTCACGCCCGGGGCTCGGCATGCGCCAGCCGGCGCTGCCGCCCGACGCTAGAAGAACAGCTTCCGCACGCTGATCCGGATTACCCGGCCCTGCGGATCGAGCAGGTCGGGCTGATAGCTGAGCGGCACCACGCCATTCTGATCGGTCACGCGCAGCCGCGCGTCGAAGATGTTGTCGACCGACAGCGTCACCCGCGTGCCCAGCAGCCAGCGATGCTTGCGCACCAGCCGGATCTGCTGACTGAGATCGATGAATGCGCGCAGATTGAGCGTGCCGAGCGGCGAGAAATCGAGCGTGTTGCCGCTGCCGAGCGTGCCCGAGCGCACCTCGGTCCCGCTCTGCCATTTGCCGATCAGGCGAACACCATAGCCGTCCTTCGAGATGCCGGCCTGTGCCTCGACCTCGTGCCGCGGCTGGCCGCCGCGGCTGCCCGTCGCCGAACCGTTGAGCAGGTCGAGCACCGGCAGGCCGGGCCCGATCACCACGCTCTCGCGGAAATGGATGGTGTGGTAGAGGCTGAGCTGGATGCGCCCGGCGAGCAGGCCGTTGGGCCCGCCGAGCTGGAATCCGCCACGACCTCCGCCGCCGCCGCCCCCGCGGAAGCCACCGCCACCGCCGCCACCGCCGCCGCCGTTGCCGAAAAAGCCCTGGCGTTGCTGGGGCGGGGGCTGCTGGCCACCCTGCCCGCCCTGACCCTGGCGGCCCTGCTGCCCCGGCCGCACGAACGGATTGGGGGGCGGCGGGCGCCCCTCGCGCGCGGCCTTTTCGCGCTCGGCCTCATATTGCTCGCGCCGGCGCTGGAATTGTTTCTCGATCGACGATCCGAGCGGCGCCGACCAGTTGATCCCCCAGCGCAGCTCCTCATGATCGGCGCGCTGGAAATTGATCGGGCGATAATCGACGCTCACCAGCCGCCCGCCGCCATCGCGCACGAAGCGCTGGGGGAAGGCCGCCTCGATCTCCGCGCTCGGGCTCGGAAAGCCCGAAATCTGGTTGCGGGTGGTGCTCTTCACATAGTCGGCGCTGATGTTGAGCGGCGAATCCTTGATCGGCGAGATGTTGACGCCGATCTTCATCACGTGGCGGCTGTCCCCGGTCAGGTTGGGATTGCCGCCGCTGATCGAGGTGATCTCGGCGGTCTCGCCGCGAACATAGTCGAACACGCGCGTGAACGGCGTGAGGACCGCCGGATCGCCGAGCTGGTTGGGGCTGGGCGCGCCATCCTCGTCGGTGACCGAGGCGATGATCCTGACCGCGGGCACCGGGCTCCACACCGCGCCATAGCCGGTGGTGAGCAGCGTCCCGAAGTCCGAAAGCTGCTCGACCTCGATATTGGCGTTCAAGGAGAAATTGCCGATCGCGGTCGGCCCGCCGCGCTGGCGGTTCGAGATCGGGATATCGATATTGAGCTGGCTGCTGCCGATATCGCGCGAGACGCTGCCCTGGCGCGAGACGCCGGCGCGCAGCGACGCGCTGTCGAAATCGGTGGTCCGCCCGCTCACCCTGAGCGCGATCGAGATGTCGCCGCCGGGCAGCTTGGCGATGGGGCCGTTGACCAGCGCATCGACCGATCCGACGCTCGAGGCCGAGCGGGACAGGTCCGGCGGCCGGGTCCCAAGCAAGCCGAGCGGGATCGGCCCGAACGGATTGAAGCCCGGATCGTTCGCGGTCAGCCGCGCCTGCATCAGCGTCGGGTCGATGCCCGTATCGGTCAGCGAGCGCGAAGTCACGCGGTCGTAATTGCCGGTGACCGACCAGCGCCACGGCAGCGCGTCGCCATTGACGGTAAAGCCCAGATGCGCGGTGCGGTTGTTGCTCGTCCGCTGGAGCGGCAGCTGGCCGTCGGCATAGCGCGAGAGCTGCACGCCCCGCGTGAAGGGCGAATAGGGATTGCCGTTCGGGAGCTGGAGCGTCACCCCCGGCGCCCCGAGCAGCGCCTGGCGGTCATTGGCGTCGAGCCGCACGTTGAACGAGGCGCTGACCTTGGGCGAGATGGTCGGGCTCCATGTGCCGCCGATCGAGAGCTGCTGGCTGGGCGCGACCAGGGTGCGATAGGAGGAGACGTCGCTGGTGTTGCGCGGGCTGTTCGCGAAACTTGCGAGCGTCGGCGCCCCCGTGGCGGCCGAACCGGGCACCCCGGCGATCGTCATCGGCGTGCCTGCCAGCCCGCTCAGCGCCGGATCGATTTCGCCGCTGCCGCCGGGCGCGGTCACATTGCCGCGGAAATCGAACAGGGACGTGGTAGTCGGCACCACGTCGCGCTCGCTCTCGAGCAGGCCCGAATTGCCGTTATAGGTGACGTCGAGGTTGATCCGCCCCCGCCGGTTGATCTTGAGGATGTCGATCTGCGCGCGGACGTTCGAATTGCCCCCCGCGGTCGGCATGCCGCCCCCCGCCTCGACGGTGATCGCGCGGAAGCGCGGGCGCAGCACGATGTTCACCACGCGCTGATCGGCACGATAGCCGAGCTTGAGCGCCGCCTCCTCGGGCAGGATGTCGGTGCGCTCGATCGCCTCGACCGGCAGGTCGCGCAGCTCGGCGAAGCTCGAGATGCGACGCCCGTTGAGCAGGATCACCGGCCCGCCGCCGTCGCGTCCGCGCGAGCTGCGCGTCTGGGGTCCGAGCTCGGTCACCAGATCGGCGATGCTGCTGACGCCATAGGCGCGCACGTCCGCCGAATTGAGCGTCACCTCGGGCTTGATATCACCCGGCACCGCGCCGCGAATCTCGCCGGTGACGATGATGTCCTCGTCATTCTCATCGGCCGAAGGCCTGGGCGTAGGCGTCGGTTTGGGCGTGGGGGCCGGACTGGGTGCGGGAGCCGCCTGCGCCTGCGCGAACGCCGCCACCGGTGTCAATCCGATCCCCAGCACCCCGAGCGCGCAGCCAAGCCTGAGCCCCGTCTTCGTCATCGCCGTCCCAAACTCCCAACGCCACGGCGCGAAGGCCCTGCCCTGCCGGATCCCGGCGGTACTGGCCGGAACTTGTCGCATAATTACGCCAGTTTGCGGAAAAATTGCAGCGCCGCATCATTCGGGCGAATCCGCCAGCGTTGTCAAATCGCTCGACAAAGACGGCGATTGACGTGAAACAGAGTTGCACCAGAGAAAATCTGGGCGGCTCCTGGGAGGGGAATCATGACGCTCGCTACCATCGATCTGATCGTGCTCATCGTCTATGCGATCGGCATTTTCGGCCTCGCCCAATGGGTGAGCCGCGAAAAGGCCGGCCACGAAAAGAATTCGAGCGACTATTTCCTCGCCTCCAAGTCGCTGCCCTGGTGGGCGATCGGCGCCTCGCTGATCGCGGCGAACATCTCCGCGGAACAGATCGTCGGCATGTCGGGCTCGGGTTATGCGCTGGGGCTGGCGATCGCCTCGTACGAGTGGATGGCGGCGCTGACGCTGCTGATCGTCGGCAAATATTTCCTGCCGATCTTCCTCGCCAACAAGATCTACACCATGCCGCAATTCCTCGAGCAGCGTTACGGCAAGGTGCTGCCGGTGCTGATGGCGGTGTTCTGGCTCGCGCTCTATGTGTTCGTGAACCTCACCTCGATCATCTGGCTCGGCTCGATCGCGGTCCACAAGGTGGCGGGGGTCAACCAGGATTATGCGCTGATCGCGCTCGGCCTGTTCGCCTTGCTCTACCAGGCCTATGGCGGGCTCAAGGCGGTGGCGCTGACCGACATCGTCCAGGTGACGCTGCTGGTGCTCGGCGGCCTCGTCGTCTCCTATCTCACGCTAAACCAGATCGGCGGCGGCGCTGGCGTGATCGCGGGCTTCCAGGCGCTGACTGCCAAGGTCCCCGATCATTTCGACATGATCCTGACCCCGGACAATCCCTTCTACAACGATCTGCCGGGCATCGCCGTGCTGGTCGGCGGCATGTGGATCGCGAACCTCAGCTATTGGGGGTTCAACCAGTATATCATCCAGCGCGCGCTCGCCGCGAAGAATATCGGCGAGGCGCAGAAGGGCGTGGTGTTCGCGGCCTATCTCAAGCTGCTGATGCCGGTGATCATCGTGCTGCCGGGCATCGCCGCGGTGGTGCTCGCGCCCGGGCTGCCGAGCAAGGACGAGGCTTACCCCACGATGATGGCGCTGCTGCCCTCGGGACTGCTCGGGCTCGTCTTCGCGGCTTTGGTCGCGGCGATCGTCGCCTCGACCGCCTCCAAGATCAATTCGATCGCGACGATCTTCACGCTCGATCTCTACGCCAAGGCGCGCAGCATCGCGACGCGGGCGGAGGACGATACGGGCAGCGTCGGCCAGGAAAAGCACCTCGTGCTGGTCGGCCGCATCGTCGCGACCATGGCGATCCTGATCGCGATCGTCGCGGCGCGCCCGCTGATCGGTCAGTCGGACCAGGCGTTCAAGTTCATCCAGGAATTCTCGGGCTTCTTCACGCCCGGCATCACCGTGATCTTCCTGCTCGGCCTGTTCTGGAAAAAGGCGACCGAAGCGGGGGCGATCGTCGCCGCCTTCACGTCGGTCGGCCTCTCGACCTTGCTCAAAAAGGCGGTCCCCGCGCCCTGGTTGCCCGGCTGGCTCAACGATTTCCTCGCCGCCTTCATGAACCGGATGCTGTTCGTCTTCCTCGTCAGCCTCGCGCTCGCGGTACTGGTCTCGCTGGCCGCGCCCGCCCGCAAGGAGAAGAATATCGTCTCGATGGAGGGCGTCAGCTTCAGGACGCCCACCGTGTTCAACGTGGCGGGGGCGGGCGTCATCCTGATCCTGGTCGCGCTCTACGCGACCTGGTGGTGAGGCAGGCCTTTCGGCTTGAAATGTAGGATTTCGCCTGCTTGCGTTGGGCGGCCCCTAGGGGCCGCTCTTTGACAAGGCTGGCAGCTTCCGGGATGGGGCCGTGCACCTGCACCGCTCCCGAAATGCGCAATTTCCCCTCTGCCAAAGGTCACCAATGGTGCGAAGTTGCGGGACCTTTTGGTGGCCGCCCGATCAATCGTGATAGGGTTCGGCCGGGCTGATCTCGGCGATCAGGAACGCGTCGGCGACGAGACCGAGCGGCGCCGGGTCGGCGTCGCTCTCGCCGCGATCGAGCAAGTCGGCGAAATGCGCGTAGAGCGTGGCATATTCGGTATCGAGGGCGGTCTTCGCCGGCGCGCCGTCGATCGAGAGCGCCGCGCCGCCGCGCGACAGCAGCAGCGTGCCGCCATCGGTGGTCAGCTCGAGCTCCCACACCTCGCCATGTTCCTCGAGAAAGTTGAGGTCAACGGCAATGACGGCATCGCCGCTCTCCAGCGTCATCGTCGCCGCGATCGGGGTGGCGCAGTTGCTCGGCACCTCGAACGCAGAAGACGTGACGACCACCGGATCGGGCAGCAACTCGGTCAGGATCGACAGCGCGTTGATCCCCGGATCGAACACGCCCAGGCCCCCGGCCTCCCACAGCCAGCGCTGCCCCGGATGCCATTTGCGCGCGCTTTCGCGCCAGCTGATCCGGCCGGCGATGACGGTCTTGCCCGCCAGCCACGCCTTCGCCTCACCCACCATCGCCGCAAAGCGCGAATGCCAGGCGGTGAACAGCGGCACCCCCGCGCGTCCGGCCAGCGCCTTCAGCGCGGCGAACCCGCCCGGCGTCTCGGCGGGCGGCTTTTCGAGCAGCACCGCCAGCCCCGCCGCGATCGCCTGACGCGCGATTTGCCCCCGCACCTGCGGCGGGGTGCACACCGCCACCGCATCGGCCTTCACGCCGGATTCGAGCAGCGCCTGGAGCGACCGGAAGTGCGGTACGCCGTCGAGGCCGGGCCCGTGGCTGTCCACGGTCGCCGCAAGCGCGAAGCGTTCGCTCCCCAGAATCGCCGGCACATGCTGATCGCGCGCGATCTTGCCGAACCCGATGATCGCAATGTCGAACGGTGATGCCACGCCGGTTCCTCCCCGCGCCGCTCTAGCAAAGACGCGCGGCAAAGGTAGGGGAATTCCGGTTCCCGGAATGCCTCTGCCCTTGCAGCGATTTGTTTCAAATGGTGCGGTCGAGAAGACTCGAACTTCCACGGGCTTTCGCCCACAACGACCTCAACGTTGCGCGTCTACCAGTTCCGCCACGACCGCACGTGAAACCCTGCCGGACAAGCGCCGGAGGCTGGTAAGAGCGGGGCCCCTAGCAAAGCCCCAAGCGCCATGCAAGCGCGATACCCGCGCTTTCCACCGCACACCCGAGCCCCTAAGGCGAGCGCCCCATGCGTACGCGCGCCGACCTTTCCGCCGAGACGCGCCGCATCCTCGCTCTGGCCTGGCCGGTGGTGCTGACCTCGCTCAACTGGACGATCCTCCACGTCACCGACGTGGTGGTGGTCGGGCTGACCGGCACCGGCGAGGTCGCGGCGCTGGGCGCGAGCCGGACGCTCACCTTTATCGGCATCGTCATGGCGATCGGGGCGCTCTCCGGCGTGCTCGTCCATGTCGCGCGCCATGACGGAGCCGGGGATCTGCGCGGCACCGGGCGCGTGTTCCACGAGGGGTTGGTGCTGGGCGTGGCGCTCGGCGCGGTCAGCGCGAGCCTGCTCTATTTCCTCGCCACGCCGATGCTGCTCGGCCTCGGCGTCGCGCGCGAGATCGCACCGGGCGCGGCGCGCGTCGTCGAGGTGATGGCCTTTGCCTATCCCTTCCAGATGCTGATCGTCACCGCGAGCTTCTTCCTCGAGGGCGTCAGCCGCCCGCGGCGCGTCGCGGTGGTCAATCTGTCGATCTTGCCGGTCAACGCGCTGCTCGCCTGGGCGCTGTCGGGCGGGCATCTCGGCCTGCCGGCGATGGGCGCGGCAGGCGCGGCGCTGGCGACCGCGATCGCCTCGGCGATGGGCGCGGCGGGGATGCTCGGCGCGGCCTGGACCCTGCCCCGGGCCGGGGCGCGCGGCGTCCACGACCTCAAGGCACTGGGGAGCCACGAGACGCTGATGGGCGCGGTGAGCCTCGCCAGGTTCGGTCTCGTCCCCGCCATCGCCTCCGGCCTCGAGCTCGCCGGTTTCTCGATCCTGATCGCACTCTCGACCCAGCTCGGCGAGGTGACGACGCACGCCTTCCAGATCGTCTTCTCGATCCACAACCTCACCTTCGCGGTGTCGCTCGGGCTCGGCTCGGCCGCCGGGGTGCGCGCGGGCAATGCGGTGGGCGAGGGCGTTCCGGAGCAGGCGGCGTGGCGCACCGGCATCGCCGCCGCGATCTCGGCGCTCGGCATCGGCGCGCTCTCGCTGATCCTGCTGGCCGTGCCCGGACCCGTGGTCGGCCTCTTCCCCGCGACCGGGCCCGTCCATGCACTCGCCGCGGCGATGCTGATCCCCTGGGCGCCCTTCATCCTGTTCGACGGGGTCCAGGTCGTGCTGGTCTATGCGCTGCGGTCGCTCGGCGACCAGGTCGCGGCGGGGGTCAATTCGATCCTGGCCTATTTCATCATCACCGGCGGACTGGGCCTGTGGCTCGTCCATATCGGCATGGGGCCGTTCGCTTTGGTCTGGGCCTCGGGACTGGGAATGCTCGCCGCCGCCGCCCTGCATGGCGGGCGGCTGCTGGTGGTCAACGGCCGATTTCGCTCGCGAAGCTGAACTCGACGATCCGCACATTGCCCGGCGGGTTGAGCTTGGCGCTGTTGAAGTCGATCGAGGCATTGGCGTCGAGCGTGCGCACCTCGGGAGTGACCCGCCAGCTATCGACCAGCGCGCCTGCGCCGTCGCGCAGCTCGATGCGGATATCGGGGACGTGCTGCTTCTCGCCCGTCGGGTTCACCACCTTGCCCGAGACCGCGAACAGATCGCCGCCGCCGGGAACGGGGCGGCGCTTCACGCCCTTGTCGGCGAAGCGGAGTTCGGTCTGGGCGTCGCCGAAGGCGAAGCCGAGCTGCGAGGCGATGCCCGGCGCGCCCGAATAAAGGATCGCCCCGGCACCCAGCAGCATCGAAAAGCCCGCGACGAACGCCGCCGCGGTCCAGCGCCTGGCCGGATTGCGGCGCGGCTTGAACGGCGGCTGGGGCGCGAAGGGATCGAAGCCCGGATCGGGCGCCGGCGAGACCGAGGCGTCGTCCGAATAGACACGCGCCGGGGCGGGCGCGGCGGCGGCGGGATAGTTGGGAACGCTGCGGCGCGGCTGCGGCGCGGCGCCGTCGCCCGGCGAGGCGCGCGTCGCGAGGTCGAGCACTTCGGGCGCCTGGAACCAGCTATGCTTGCAGCTCGCGCAGCGTACGGTGCGCCCCTCCGCGCCGATCGCACTGTCGGGGACGAGATACCGGGTCCGGCACTGGCTGCATTCTAGGATCATGGCGTCAGACTCTAAGCACTTCGCGACTCGCGCCGCAAGGCCGGGAAATGCCCAGGATTGCTTGAGCGCGGCGCGCCCCTATGCGATGGCATCGGGCGTTGAGAGCGTCGCGGGTACGAATGGCCAATATCGTCCAGTTCGAGAATGTCGGCCTGCGCTACGGCACCGGGGCGGAGACGCTGTCGGACATCAGCTTCACGCTGACCTCGGGCAGCTTCTATTTCCTCACCGGCCCCTCCGGCGCCGGCAAGACCTCGCTACTCAAATTGCTCTACCTCGCCCAGCGCCCCAGCCGCGGGGTGATCCGCCTGTTCGGCGAGGATGCGGGGGCGCTGCCCCGCCAGCGGCTGCCGGGCTTTCGCCGCCGGATCGGGGTGGTGTTCCAGGACTTCCGGCTGGTGCCGCATCTCTCGGCTTACGACAACATCGCACTCCCGCTGCGCGTCGCGGGGATGCCCGAGGGCGATATCGAGGCGCCGGTGCGCGAGATGCTCGCCTGGGTCGGCCTCACCGACCGCGGCAAGGCCAAGCCGCCGACGCTTTCGGGCGGCGAGCAGCAGCGCATCGCCATCGCCCGCGCGGTGATCGGGCGGCCCGAAGTGCTGGTCGCGGACGAGCCGACCGGCAATGTCGATCCCGACATGGCGGAACGGCTGCTCCATCTGTTCGACAGCCTCAACCGGCTCGGCACCACCGTCGTCGTCGCGACGCATGATTTCCATCTGCTCAACCGCATTCCGAACGCGCGGATGATGCGGCTCGAAAAGGGCCGGCTCAACGATCCCACGGGCGCGCTCAAGCATCCGCCGGGCTCGTCATGAAGTTCAGCCTGAATCCCAACGCGCCCGACCGGCGACTGCTCGACGAGGGCAAGCGGACGCGCGCAATGACGTGGATCATGGCGATCATGCTGTTCCTCACCGTGCTTTCGGGCGCGTTGGGGCTGGGGATGCTCGGCGCGACCAACCAGCTCGACCGCCAGCTCGCCGGGCGGCTGACGGTCCAGATCATCGAACCCAATGCCGAATTGCGCGACCAGCAGGCCAAGGCGATGGTCGCCTCGCTCCGCGCCGTCCCCGGGGTGGTCCGCGCCGAGGAGGCCGATCGCGCGCGGCTGGCCGAGCTGCTCAAGCCGTGGCTCGGCGATGCGGGGCTCGATCCCGATCTGCCGATGCCCGCGATGATCGATGTCGATGTGCGCGGCGACGCAGGTGTCGCGGCGGCCGAGGCGGCGGCGAAGCGGATCGTGCCGGGCGCGCGGATCGACCGGCACGCCCAATGGCTCTCGCCGGTGCGCAATTTCATGTCGACGCTGACCTGGCTCGCGGCGGGCCTCGTCCTCCTCATGGCGAGCGCGACCGGCGCGGTGGTGCTGCTCGCGGCGCGGGCGGGACTGGACACGCACCGCGACACGATCGAAGTGCTGCACATGCTGGGTTCGACCGATCTCCAGGTGGCGCGCCTGTTCCAGCGGCGCATCGCCTTCGACACGCTGATCGGCGGCGCGGCGGGCACCGCGGCGGCCCTGGGGCTGGTCTGGTTCCTGCAATCGCGCTTTGGCGCATTGGGTTCGGAAATATTGAGCGGGGTCGCGCTCGAGCAGCGCGACTGGTTCATCCTCGTCCTGCTCCCGCTCAGCTTCGCCTTGCTCGCGACCTTCGCGGCGCGGATCGCGGTGCTGCGCAAGCTGGGAGCGACCTTGTGATCTGGCGGATCGCCATGGTCGTTTTCGGCGCCTGGATAGCGGGCTTCGCGCTGTTCTGGCTGACGCTCGGCAAGCCGCTCGATCCGGCGCGCAAGACTGACGGGATCGTCGTGCTGACCGGCGCGCCGGGGCGGATCGACCGGGGCCTCACGCTGATGCACGCCAACGCGGCGAAGCGGATGCTGGTCAGCGGGGTCGACCGCGACGTTCGCCCGCACGAGCTGGCGATCCAGTATCGCGAGGCCAAGCTGTTCCGCTGCTGCGTCGATCTGGGCTGGCAGGCGGTCGATACCAGATCGAACGCCGAGGAAACCGCCGAATGGGTGCGCGACCATAGGTACAAGACGGTGCGGCTCGTCACGTCCGACTGGCACATGCCCCGCGCGCGGCTCGAACTCGCACATCTGCTGGGGCCGGGGATCGAGCTGGTCGGCGATCCGGTGCCGAGCAACCCGCGCTTCCTGACGCTGTTCGGCGAGTATCACAAATATCTGGTGCGTTCGCTCGCGCTTATGCTGGGCGCGGGATAATGTTCGATTGGGTGCGTACGGTCGCGTTTTCGATCGTCTTCTACGGTCTCTCGGTCCCGATCGTGCTCGCCGCGCCGATCGCCGCCTTGTTCGGCAAGCGCGTGATGCGCGGCTATTGCAACCTGTGGGCGGGGATGATGACCGGCTGCGCGCGGGTCTTTCTCGGCATCCGGCCGCGCGTGAGCGGCACGATCCCCGCCGGGCCGGTGCTGTTCGCCGCCAAGCACGAATCGCTCTACGAGGCGATCGAGCTGACGCGGATGCTGGGCGCGCCCGCCACGGTGATGAAGCGCGAGCTGGCGGATATCCCGGTCTGGGGCTGGTGCACCCGCCAATATGGCGTGATCGTGATCGACCGCGCCGGATCGGCCAAGGCGCTGCGCGGCATGATGGCGAACGCGAAGGAGGCGCGCGAAGCGGGCCGGCCGGTGCTGATCTTCCCCGAAGGCACCCGCGCCCCGCTCGACACGCGCCCGCCGCTGCAATCGGGGTTCGCCGGGCTTTACCGCGCGCTGGCATTGCCGGTGGTGCCGGTCGCGGTGCGCAGCGGCCATGCCTTTTCGCGGCATGGGGCGAAGCATCCGGGAGTGGTCGATTTCGTGTTCGGCGAGCCGATCCCGCCGGGCCTGCCGCGCGCCGAGATCGAGGCGAAGGTGCACGCGGCGATCAACGCGCTGGTGCGGGACGGGGCCGCGGAAAGTTAGCCAAAGGTTAGGCCAATACGCGCTCGAAGGCGTCGTCCCAGCATGTGAAAGTTGACACTAGCTTCACACTATCGCGCATGGTTTTCGCCGGGCGGTCGCTTGGCGAGGATGGGCGGGTTCAAAGAGCGGCCGGAACGACCGGCAGCGCGAGTCAAGCAGGCGAAATCCAACATTGCAAGTCTGGCCGGCTCAATCGTGCGAGCGCCCGAAATCCTCGCGCGAATCGTCCTGGCCCTGCTCGATCACGCTGCGGCGGATCGCGCGCGTCTTGGTGAAGAGGTCGAACAATTCGTCGCCCTTGCCCCAGCGGATCGCGCGCTGGAGCGCGGTGAGATCCTCCGAGAAGCGCTGGAGCATGTCGAGCACCGCCTCGCGATTGGCGAGGAAGACATCGCGCCACATGGTCGGGTCCGACGCGGCGATGCGGGTGAAGTCGCGGAAGCCGCCCGCCGAATATTTGATCACCTCGGAGGCGGTCACCTCTTCGAGGTCCGAGGCGGTGCCGACGATCGTATAGGCGATCAGATGCGGCAAATGGCTGGTGACGGCGAGGACGCGGTCGTGATGGTTGGGGGTCATCGTCTCGACCTGCGCGCCGAGCTGGCGCCAGAATTCGCTCACCCGCTCGACCGCGAGCGCCGGCGCGCCTTCGGGCGGGGTGACGATGCACCAGCGATTGTGGAACAAGGTCGCGAACCCCGCCTCGGGGCCGCTGCGCTCGGTACCCGCGACCGGGTGCGCGGGGATGACGGTGACGCCGGGCAGCGCGGCGGTGAGCGCTTCCGCGACGCTTTCCTTGCACGAGCCGACATCGCTGACGATCGCATCGGCCGGAAGATCGTCGGCAATCGCCGCCGCCGCCGCGCCCATCGCGCCGACGGGGACGCAGAAAACTACGAAATCAGCGTCGATCACCGACGCGCCGGGCGTGTCGGCGATATCGTCGCAAAGCCCGATCCGCACCGCCACGTCGCGCACCTCGGGATCGGCGTCATGGCCGGTGACGCGTACCGTCGGCATGTGCGCGCGCACCGCATGCGCGATCGACGAGCCGAGCAGGCCCAGGCCGATCACGGTGACGCGGGCGAAGGGGAGCATCAATCCGCGCCCGCCAGCTTGCGCAGGGCAGCAGCGACGCCGCGCGTCTCGTCCTCGGTGCCGATGGTGATGCGCAGGCCATGGGGCAGGCCCTGGCCGGGGAGCCAGCGGACGATATAGCCCGCGTCCATCAGGCCCTTATACGCCGCCTCGGCGCTCAGCTCGCCCTCGAACAGCACCAGCACGAAGTTCGCCTGGCTGGGCACCGCGCGCAGCCCGGCATTGCCGAGCTTGGCGATCTCGTCCGAGAACCAGCGCCGCCACTGCGCATTATGCGCCTTGGTATGCTCGACGAACCCGGTATCGCCGAGCGCCGCGATCGCCGCCGCGGTGCCCGCGATGGTGATGCTGAAGGGCAGGCGGATGCGGTGCATCGCCTCGATGATGGGTGCGGCGGCATAGCCCCAGCCGATCCGCTCGGCGGCAAGGCCGTACATCTTTGAGAAGGTGCGCGTGACCAGCACGTTGGGCGCGGTTTCGGCGAGCGCCATCCCGCCATCCCCGGCGTCGCCTTCGATATATTCCGCATAGGCGTGATCGAGCACGAGCAGGATATCGCTGCGCAGGCCAGCATGGAGCCGGGCGATCTCCTCGCGGCTGGCATAGGTGCCGGTCGGATTGTTGGGGTTGGCGATATAGACGATGCGGGTCCGCTCGGTCACGCACGCCAGGATCGCGTCGACATCGGTCGCATAGTCCTTTTCGGGCGCGACCACCACGGTCGCGCCGACGCGACGCGCCGCAATCTCGTACACCGCGAAGCCGTAATGGACGAAGATCACCTCGTCGCCCGGCCCGGCGAACGCGCCCGCCGCCAGGTGCAGCACCTCGTCCGAGCCATTGCCATAGATGATCCGCGCCGGATCGAGCCCGTATTTCGCCGCGAGCACCTCGCGCAGCTCGGTTCCGCTCGCATCGGGATAGCGCTCGAGCCGCCCGGCCGCGCTCTCGAACGCGGCGCGCGCGTGGGGGCTGGTCCCCAGCGGATTCTCGTTCGACGAAAGCTTGGCGACCTTGCGGCCGTCATCGGTGGTCGAGCGCCCCGGGACGTACGGCGCGATCTCCATGATCCAGGGTTTGGGCGTGGGTCCGGTCATGCGGCGCGGATTGGCGGAACGGTTACGCAATAGCAAGGAGGTCGCGTCTATGGCAGGGGCTGACAAAAGGGGTCGGAGACGAGGATGCGGGGGAGCAGCACGCTTTGGCGCGCACTGGAAACGGCGCGGCGGCGCAATCTGGCGGAGGCGGGCGAGGCGCCGCCGGTGCCGGGCGGCGAGGGCATGTCGCGCCGCGCGATGCTCCAGGCGCTCGCGGCGGCGGGCGTGGTTGCGGCGCTGCCGCGCCCCGCGCGCGCCGCGCGCCCGGGCAAGGTCGCGATCATAGGCGGCGGGATCGCGGGGCTCACCGCGCTCCATTATCTGACCGAAGCGGGGATCGACGCGCATCTCTATGAGGGCCGCGAGCGGACCGGCGGGCGGATGTACACCCATGTCCCGGCGACAGGCCCGGCGTTCGAGGTCGGCGGCCAGCTGGTCAACACCGACCATCTCGACATGCACGCGCTGATCAGCCGGTTCGGGATCAAGCTGATCGACCGCAAGGCCGAGCCGCACGACACGCTGATCCTCGCCGATGGCCGGCTGGTCGAGGACGCCGAGCTCGCCAACGCGCTGCGCGGGATTGCGGGGCAGATCGGCAAGGACGCCGACCGGCTCGACAAGGACTATGCGGGGGTCTCGCGCGAGCTCGATCGCATTTCGTTCAAGGACTATCTCGACAAGCATGCCGCGCTGATCAGCGAGCCCTGGGTGCGCCGCCTGCTCGAGATGAGCTGCCGCACCGAATTCGGGGTCGAGCCCGAGGAAAGCTCGGGCATCCAGCTAATCTTCAACCTGCCCACCGTCCATGGCCAGCGCGCCGAGGTGCTCGGCGGATCGGACGAGAAATTCGTGATGGAGGGCGGCAGCGGCGCGCTCGCCCAGGCGATGACCGCCAACTATGCCAGCCGGATCAGCACCGGCAAAAGGCTGTTGGGGATCCGGCCCGGATTGCGACTCGCCTTTCTCGACGGCACCACCGCGCATGCCGATACGGTGATCGTCGCGGTGCCCGCGCCGATCATGCGCCAGATCGATTTCCGCGTGCCGCTGCCGCGCGTGTGGCGCGCCTTTATCGACGAGATCACGATGGGCCGGAACGAGAAGGTCCAGGCGCTTGCCGCTGAAGCGGTGTGGCGCGAGCCGATGGGCCGGGGCGGCGAGCTGTGGCAGACCGACGAAAAGGGCTATGCGCTGGGCTGGGACGGCAGCGTCCATCTGCCCGGACAGGCGGTGGATCCGGTCTGGACCTGGTATCTGGGCGGCAAGCAGACCGACGATATCGCGACGAGCCCCGAGGCGCAGGCGCATGGCTTCGCACTCGCCACCGATCCGGCGATCCCGGGGCTCTCGGGCGCGACCCGGCAGGGTCCGTGCCGCCGCACCGGCTGGCACCGCGATCCCTTCACCATGGGGGCGTATAGCTGCTGGGCGCCGGGGCAGCTCACCCGCTTCGGGCATCTGCTCTCGGTCGAATCCGAGGATCCCGCCGAGCACCGCGTCGCGCGCGCGGACAATGTCATCTTCGCGGGCGAGCATGTCTCGGACGCCTTCCCGGGCTTCATGAATGGCGGGGCGCAGACCGGGCGGATGGCTGCCGAGGCGATCCTGGGCAAGGCGCTCCTCGCCAAGGCCGCCTAGATTCCCTCTCCCATTGGGAAAGGGAGGGAGCGCCGACAGGCGCGGAAGGGTGAGGGTGACCTTGCGCTTCTTTCGTCGCCCTCACCCTTCCCACGCCTTCGGCGCGGGCCCCTTCCCTCTCCCAACGGGAGAGGGAGCATTGCGGGAATCCGGCTCAGCCCCTAACCAACGCGCATGTCCGACGACCAGCGCTTCGGTCTTGCCCGCACGGTGACGCTGCCGGGGCCGCTCAGGCTCGACGGCGGGGCGCTGCTGTCGCCCGTCGACATCGCATACGAGACCTATGGCGCGCTCAACGCCGACGCGAGCAACGCGATCCTGGTCTGCCACGCGCTCACCGGCGACCAGCATGTCGCCTCGACCCATCCGGTGACGGGGAAGCCCGGCTGGTGGACCAAGATGGTGGGGCCGGGCAAGCCGGTCGATCCAGAGCGGCACTTCATCATCTGTGCCAATGTGCTGGGCAGCTGCCTCGGCTCCTCCGGCCCCGCGACGGTCAATCCGGCGACCGCCAAGCCTTGGGGCATGCGGTTTCCGGTGATCACCATCCGCGACATGGTGCGCGCGCAGGCGATGCTGCTCGACCATCTCGGGATCGACCGGCTCGCGGCGGTGATCGGCGGATCGATGGGCGGGATGCAGGCGCTCAGCTGGGCCGCGACCTTCCCCGAGCGGGTCCGCGCCGCGGTCGTCATCGCCAGCGCCGCGCGGCATTCGGCGCAGAATATCGCCTTTCACGAGGTCGGCCGCCAGGCGATCATGGCCGATCCCAATTGGCGCGGCGGCGATTATTACGAACGCGGCGATCCGCCCGCGGCCGGACTGTCGGTCGCGCGGATGGCGGCGCATATCACCTATCTTTCCGAAGCCGGGCTCACGGCCAAGTTCGGTCGCAAGCTGCAGAGCCGTGAGGCGAAGACCTTCGGATTCGACGCCGATTTCCAGGTCGAGTCCTATCTGCGCCACCAGGGGATCAGCTTCGTCGAGCGGTTCGACGCGAACTCCTATCTCTACATTACGCGAGCATTGGATTACTTCGATCTGGCGGAGGAACATGGCGGGGTGCTCGCCAACGCCTTCAGGGGATCGTGCACGCGCTTCTGCCTGGTGAGCTTCGACACCGACTGGCTCTATCCGACGCGCGAATCGCGGACGATCGTCCACGCGCTCAACGCCGCGGGGGCGCCGGCGAGCTTCGTCGAGCTGACCTCGCCCTTCGGGCACGACGCCTTCCTGCTCGATTCGCCCGAGCTCAACCGGGTGGTCGACGGGTTCCTGAGGGCGGGTGAATGACGCGCATCTCGTTCGACACGCACGAGCTCGATCTCGACCTGATCCATGCCTTTCTCTCGGGCAGCTATTGGGCGGCGGGGATTCCGCGCCACACCGTCGAGCGAGCGATTACGGGGTCGCTGTGCGTCGGGGCCTATGCGCCCGACGAGGGCGGCAAGGACGAGCAGATCGGCTTTGCGCGGGTGATCACGGACAAGGCGACCTTCGCCTATCTGGCCGATGTGTTCGTGCTGCCGGCGCATCGCGGGCAAGGCGTGGCGCGGGCGATGCTGACTGCGCTGCACGACCATCCCGAACTGCAGGGACTGCGCCGCTGGGCGCTGTTCACGCGCGACATGCAGCCCGTCTATGCGAAGCTGGGCTGGACGCCCTATCCACACCCCGAGCGGCTGATGGTCCGCGACGATCCGGATATCTATCAGCGATGAGCCTGCGCCCCGACCTTGCGATCATCGCCGCCAATGTGGCGCCGGGCAGCCGCGTGCTCGATGTCGGCTGCGGCGACGGGGGGCTGATGGCGGCGCTGCGCGACGAGCGGCAATGCGATGCGCGCGGGCTCGAACTCGATGCGGGCGATGTCGCCGCGGCGGTGGCGCGCGGGCTGTCGGTGATCCAGGGCGATGCCGATACCGATCTTGCCGACTATCCCGATACCAGCTTCGACTATGCGATCCTCAGCCAGACGCTGCAGACGACGCGGCGGCCCGATTGGGTGCTCGACCAGTTGCTGCGGATCGGCAGCCAAGCCTTCGTCTCCTTCCCCAATTTCGCGCATTGGCGGGTGCGCGCGAGCCTGCTCTGGGGCGGGCGGATGCCGGTGACGCGGCTGCTGCCGCTCAAATGGTATGCGACGCCCAACATCCACCATGTCACGGTCGACGATTTCCGCGCGCTGGTGAAGGAGCGCGGGTTCGTGGTCGAGGGCTGCTGGTTCCTCTCGGGCGACAAATTGACCGGGGCGGTGATGGCGAACCTGTGGGCCGAGCATGCCGTCTTCCTGCTGCGGAAAGACCGGTGAGCGCGCGGCAGCTGCTCCGCGTCCATCCGGCGCACCGCGACGATATCGGCGATCTGGTGACGCGCCGCCCGCTGCCGGGGCCGGCTTGTCCGCATGTCGGCGCCTTTCTGTTCCTCAACCATCACGGGCCGCAAACCTATCCGCCCGGCAATCGCGGCCTGCCCTTCGGCCCGCATCCGCATCGCGGGTTCGAGACGGTGACCTTCATCCTCGAGGGCGAACTCGCGCATACCGATTCGGCGGGGCATGAGAGCGTGATCCGCGCGGGCGGGGTGCAATGGATGACCGCGGGAAGCGGGATTGTCCATGCCGAGGTCTCGCCCGCCGCGTTCAAGCGCGATGGCGGGCCGATGGAGATCCTCCAGCTCTGGGTGAACCTGCCCGCGCGGCTCAAGATGACCGCGCCGCGATACACCGGGGTGCAGGCGGGGGCGATTCCGTTGATCGGAGGCGTGCGCCTGGTCTCGGGCGGCTATGGCGGCGCGACGGGGCCGATCGATTCGCTCACCGGCGTGTTCATGAGCTTCGTCGCGCTTCAGCCGGGGCAAAGCGCCGTGTTCGACGGGCTCGAAGGACGCGACGTCTTCCTCTACGCCGCGCGCGGTGCGATCGGGGTCGGCGGCAAGACCCTCCCCGAATGGCACCTCGCCGAGCTGGGCGCGGGCGACAGCGTCGCGATCGAGGCGAAGGAGCAGGCGCTGTTCCTGTTCGGCCATGCCGATCCGATCGACGAGCCCATCGTCGCGCACGGGCCGTTCGTGATGAACAGCGCGGACGAGATCCGGCAAGCCTATCTGGATTATCAGGCGGGCAGGTTCGGCGTCGCGGAGATCGTCGAGGCCTAGGCGGTCAGTCCGCCTTGCCCCAATTGACCGTCACGCGGCTCCCCGATCCGTCGGGCAGCGCCATCACCATCAGCGTGCGCTTGGTGCCTTCGCCTGCCGAGAACATCTTGTCGGTGGCGAGCCGTTCGCCGAGCCCGGCCTTGCCGGCCTGTTCCCTCGACCAGGCGAGCACCGCGGCCGGGGCGGCGGGCGTGGTGTAGCTCACCGTCCCCGCGGTCTTGGCGGGCGCGTCGAAATGCGCCGAGCTGCACACCTTGATCACCCCGCCGGCATAGATGGGCGCGAAATCGGGCTTCTTGGCGCAATCGTTGCTGCCCTCCACCCCGCCGGCGACCGCGGCCGCCGAAGCGAGCGAGGGGGCTGCGCTGGCATTGCCGCCCTGCGCGGCCGTGCCGCCGCCACCGCAGCCCGCGAGCAGAGCCGCCAATCCCACCGCGATCGTCACACGCATCATCGTCGCTCTCCCGTTCAGAACGGAACGTCGTCGTCCAGATCGTCGCCGAAACCGCCACCCGTCGAACCGCCGCCGAAATCGCCGCCGCCCGAGCGCCCGCCGCCGCTGTTGAACGTGCCGCCGGCACCGCCGCCGCGGCTCGACGACTGGCCCGCGAAATCATCGCCGCCGCCCCAATCGTCGCCGCGCGTGCCGGCACCGCCGCCGGTGCGCTCGCCGGGGCCGTCGAGCATCACCAGCTTGGCGTCGAAGCCCTGGAGCACCACCTCGGTCGAATATTTGTCGTTGCCCGACTGATCCTGCCATTTGCGCGTCTGGAGCTGGCCCTCGAGATAGACTTTCGAGCCCTTGCGCAGATAGCGCTCGGCGACGTTGGCGAGGCCCTCGCTGAAGATCGCGACCGAATGCCATTCGGTCTTCTCGCGCTTCTCGCCGGTGTTGCGGTCCTTCCAATTCTCCGAGGTGGCGATGCGCAGATTTACCACCTTGCCGCCATTCTGGAAGCTGCGGCTCTCGGGATCGCGCCCGAGATTGCCGACCAGGATCACCTTGTTGACCGAGCCTGCCATGGAAATTTCGTCCTCAATCCGATAATGGTTTGACCGAAAGGGCTACTCGCCATGGCCGAGATCATCAACCTCAACAAAATGCGCAAGGCCAAGGCGGCTGTGGATAAGGCGGCGCAGGCCGAGGTCAATCGCGCGAAGTTCGGCCGCACCAAGGCGCAGAAACAGGCCGAGGCGGAAGAAGCCTATCGCCGGACGAAGCTGCTCGACGATTCGAAGCTGGAGCCCTAGCGCGCGGTGATGTCGGAGCAGGAAAGCTCGGAGCCCGCGGCGATGAACATCAGCCGCGGATCGAGTGCATGCGGGACCACGCTGCCGAACGCCATCATGAAGACGTCCTGATAGCCGCGATTGTTGGTGCCCACCCATGACCAGCCGAGCGGCTTGCCGAGGAACTCAGCGAGCGGGACCACCGGCGCCCATTCGGCGCCATCAGGGGCGTCGCCGTGCGCGACTTCGACTTCGTCGGTATCGCGATTGACCGTCAGCACCACCGCCGCCTCGCCGACCGCGAAGGCAAGCGCTTCCCAGGAGAGCGTACCGTCGTTCATGCGCCGCTCGCCCACGCCAAGGATCGCCGTGACGGTTTCGCCATCGACCATGTCCCAATCGAAACCGATGCCCGTCATCGCAGCCTAAAGCCCCATCGCCGTCGCCGTCCAGAAGGTGAGCCCCGCCGCCACGTACGCCAGCGCGAACAGGTATCCGATCATGAAGGCCGGCCATTTCCAGCCATTGGTCTCGCGCCGCGTCACGGCGATGGTCGAGATGCATTGGGGGGCGAAGACGAACCACATCAGGAAGGCGAGCGCGGTCGGCAGGCTCCAGCGCGCGCCGATCTGCGAGCGGATCCTGTCCTGGCCGCGGTCGCCATCGGGGTCGTCGACCGCATAGACGGTGCCGATCGCCGCCACCGCCGCCTCGCGCGCGGCCATGGCGGGGAGCAGCGCCAACGCGATATCATGGTTGAAGCCGATCGGCTTGACCACGACCTCGATCCCGCTCGCGATATGCCCGGCGATCGAGACCTCGCTCTGCTTCTGCCCCGGACCCGCGACCGGATAGGAGGCGAGCACCCAGAGGATCGCGACGGTGAGCGCGATGGTGGTGCCCGCGCGCTTCAGGAAAATCTCGGCGCGCTGGAGCAGGCCGAGCGCCACGTCGCGCAGCCGCGGGGCCTGGTACTTCGGCATCTCCATCATGAAGCCGCTGGTCGCGCCCTTGGTCACGGTGCGCCGCAGCAGCAGCGCCGCGAGGAAGGCGCCGATCACGCCGAGGACATAGAGGCCGAACAGCACGAGGCCCTGCATCCCCACCCCCGGCAGCACGCTGGCGTTGGGAATCACCGCGCCGATCACGATGGTATAGACCGGCAACCGCGCCGAGCAGGTCGTCAGCGGCGCGATCAGGATCGTCGTCAGCCTTTCCTTCTCGTCGCTGATCGTCCGCGTCGCCATGATGCCGGGGACGGCGCAGGCGAAGCTCGACAGCAGCGGAATGAAGGCGCGGCCCGACAGGCCGACGCTCGCCATCAGCCGGTCCATCAGGAAGGCGGCGCGGACCATATAGCCCGACGCCTCGAGCACGAGGATGAAGGTGAACAGGATCAGGATCTGCGGCAGGAACACCACTACCGCGCCGACGCCCGCGATCAGCCCGTCGACGAGGAAGGAGCGGATAAAGCCTTGCGGAAGCGCCCCGCCCACCGCGCCGGACAGCCAGCCCATCAGCGTCTCGATCCAGCCGATCGGCGCCTCGGACCAGGCGAACACGGCCTGGAACATGACGAAGAGCAGGGTGAGCAGCAGCACCGGCCCCGCGACCGGATGGAGCGCGACCGCGTCGATCCGGTGGGTCCAGCGGCGGCCGGCGGTTTCCGAAACCGTCGCGGCGAGCGCGATCTGGCGCGCGCGGCGCTGGAGCACGACGATATCGTGCTGGACGCCCGCGCCCTTCTCGATCCGGGTCGCGCCTTCGCGCACCACCTCGCCCAGGCGTTCGCGCAGTTGGTCGAGCCCGCGCTTGCGCACAGCGACGGTGGGGACCACCGGCACGCCGAGCTCGCCCTCGAGCGCTAGGTAATCGAGCTTGAGCCCGTCGCGTTCAGCCAAATCGATCATGTTGAGCGCGACCACGATCGGCAGCCCCAGCGCGATCAGCTGGAGCGTGAAGCGCAGGTGATTGTCGAGGTTCGAGGCGTCGACCACGACGATAATGGCGTCGGGCAGGCGCTCGCCCTCCTGCTTGCCGATCAGCACGTCGCGCGTCACCGCCTCGTCGGGGCTCGACGGATCGAGACTATAGGCGCCGGGCAGGTCGAGCAGCTCGACCGGGCGGCCATCGGGCAGCGCCATCCGGCCGGCATGGCGCTCGACGGTGACGCCGGGATAATTGCCGACCTTCTGGCGCGCACCGGTCAGCGCGTTGAACAGAGCGCTCTTGCCGGCATTGGGATTGCCGACCAGCGCGATCAGCGGGACGGGGTTCATGAGGCTAGGCCAGCGGAGACACGTGGATGGCACCCGCGACGTGGCGGCGAAGCGCGACGGTCATCCGTCCGATCCGGCACGCGACCGGGCCGCCGAGGATGCCCGAGCCCTTGATCAGTTCGACCTCGACCCCCTCGTCGAGGCCCAGCTCGCGAAGGCGCCGCGCCTCGGGGGCGGTGAGCGATTTCCAGTCGACGCTCGCGACCGTGCCGGGCCTGAGCGGGGTCAGCCGGGCGAGCGCGGTGGTCAGGGGAATCGCGGTGGCGAGGTTCATGATGCGAGTGATTATCAATAACAGGCGGGCGGCGCCAGATAGGAATATTGCGAATTACACCGCCGGATAACGCAGCCGCCCGATGAAACGGCTGAGGCTCAACCGATGGCTGTCGCGGCCCAGCCATTTGGCCTTGGCCTTTTCGAACGCCATGATCCCCTCGATGCGCCGGGCGAGGAAGGCGCGCGTCTCTGCCCAGCCTTCGCTCTCGTCGTTCAGGAAGACGGTGACGGTCGCGGCATAGACCGAGCCGAGGATCGCGCGCTTGGTATAGTGGTTATAGTCGGTCGCGGTGTCGCCGGCGAGGCGCCACATCACATCCGCCGAGCGCCAGCCGAGCCTGGCGGCAGCGCCAAGGTTCTGCGGCATGGCGAGGATCGCGACCGCGCGGCGGAGCGCCTCGCGGTGGGGGGCGACCAACTCGAGGCGGGTCTCGACCAGCCTCGTGATCCGTTCGCGCACCTTCATGTTGCCGAGCTGATCGGGGGTGAAGCGCGCAGCCATCGCGGCATCGATGCTCGCGAACCAGGCGTCGATCATCTCCACCGGGCCGCCCGGAAAGGCGATGGCGGCGATGCTCGGCTCGATCCCCAATGCCCGCGCCGCCGCCTCGGCCGCGCGCGCGCTCCATCCGTCGAAGGCCGCGTTATCGGCGACCAGCGGCGCAAGGCCCAAGCGGATTTCGTCGAGCGTCGGATCGGGCGGCAGCATCAGGCGGCTCCTTCGGCTTTCGATCTAATGCTCCCGCCGTCGGGCGCAAGCCGCACCAGCACCAATGCAACCGCGACCATCACCGCGCCGAGCAGATCGGGCCAGCCGAGCCGCTCGCCATAGGCCAGCCAGCCGACGGTCGCCGCGACGATCGGCTGGGTGAGCAGCGCGATGCCGACGACGAGCGGCGAGAGATGGCCGATCGCGTAGATCATCAGCCCCTGACCCACCACCTGGCTCGCCAGCGCGAGGCCGATCAATATTCCCCAATGGTGCGGCATCACCGTCTCGCCGAGGAGCGTGGCGAACAGCAGCAGCGGAAGCGCGCTGGCGAGGCTGGAGAGGGCGAGCGCGGGGATCGGCGCCATCGTCGCGCGCGCGCGCGCCATCAGCACGAAATAGACGGTGTAGAGCGTCCCCGCGAGCAGGCAGAGCAGGTCGCCGGCGAGATGCTTGGGCGAGAGCTCGTAGGAGCGGCCGAGCAGCAGCGCCGCGCCGAGCGCCGCGAGCAGCAAGGCGGCGCCCTGCATCCGCGTCGGCCAGGCGCGTGCGACCAGGAAGCCATAGATCGGGAACATGAGCGTCGCCGAATTGCCGAACAGGGTGGCGTTGGCGAGCGTGGTGCGCAGGATGCCGAGATGCCAGCTCGCCAGATCGGCGGCGAAGGCGATCCCGCCGATCAGCAGCGTCGCCCAGAGCGCAGCCGCGCCCGCGAAGGGGCGCCTCTTGCCGGCATAGCAAAGCGCGACCAGCAACGGCAGCGCGAGCGCGATCCGCCAAAAGGCCGCCGCGACCGGCCCGACATCGGCGAGCCGCACGAACCAGGGGCCGAACGCCAGCGCGACATTGCCCCCGAGCAAGGCCGCAACCGGGAGGGCATTTCCGGTTTGCGCGGACTCAGTTTTTCTTGGGGACCCATTTTCGTGCATGCCGCCCTGTAGCGCCCTATCTGACGCAGACCATAGTCCCGGAGCCAAATCCGCATGCCCAGCCTGTTCGATCCCATCCAGCTCGGTGCGATCCATGCGCCCAACCGCGTCCTGATGGCCCCGCTCACCCGCGGCCGTGCGACCGCGGCTCATGTCCCCACGCCGATCATGGGCGATTATTACGCCCAGCGCGCCGCGGCCGGGCTGATCATCTCCGAGGCGACGGGGATCAGCCGCGAAGGGCTGGGCTGGCCCAATGCCCCGGGGCTGTGGACCGCCGAACAGGTCGAGGCGTGGAAGCCGGTGGTCGAGAAGATCCACCGCGCCGGCGGGCGGATCGTCGCGCAGCTCTGGCATATGGGCCGGCTGTCGCGCCCCGACGTGATCGGCATGCAGCCGCTCTCCAGCTCGGCGACCACCGCGCCGCCGCGACCGGGCCATGTCGGCCCCAACCCCTATGCCGAGGCGCGGCCCGCGACGCGGGACGATATCGCCCGGGTGCTCGACGATTATACCAGCGCCACCCGCAATGCGCTCGCCGCCGGGTTCGACGGGGTCCAGCTTCACGCCGCCAATGGCTATCTGATCGACCAGTTCCTGCGCGACAATTCGAACTTCCGCGACGACGATTATGGCGGGGCGCCCGAGAACCGCACCCGGCTGCTGCGCGAAGCGACGCTGCGGCTGATCGCCGAGGCGGGCGCCGACCGCACCGCGGTGCGCCTCTCGCCCAATGGCGAGGTGCAGGGCTGCGACGACAGCGATCCCGAGAGCGTGTTCGTGCCCGCGGCGAAATGGCTGGGCGAGCAGGGCATCGCCTTTCTCGAGCTGCGCGAATCCAAGCCGGCCTCGACCTTCCGCCCGAGCGACGTGCCGCCGCTCTCGCCCGAGATCCGCAAGGTGTACGCCGGCCCGCTGATCCTCAACGAGGCGTACCGGCTGGAAAGCGCGCAGGCCGATCTGGATTCGGGCGTCGCCGACGGGATCGCCTTTGGCCGCCCCTTCCTCGCCAATCCCGATCTGGTCGAACGGCTGCGGATCGGCGCGCCGCTCAACAAGCCCGATGTCGCGACCTTCTACACCAATGGGCCCGAAGGCTATGTCGACTATCCGGCGCTGGGGGAGGTGGCGGCCTAAACCTTTTCGAGGCTGTCGAGCCAGACGGTCACGCCCTTGCGCAGCGCTGGGAGCGTGCCCTTGTTGAATGCCAGGAAGGCGATCACGAACAGGCCGAAAAAGCCGGCCCAGGCGAAGACGATCCCGAGCACGACCAGCACGACCAGCGCCGCGACGACGATCGTCATGCTCGCGTCGCCGCGCAGCGCGATCGTGCGAGGTCCCTTGTCGTCGAACCAGCGCTGGGTGGTCAGGACCGTCTCGCCCGGCTGAGCCGCGCGCGGCGCCGGCTCAGGGAGCGGCGCGCGGTTGGCGGCCTGGGGCGGCGACGATCCGGGTCGCGAGGGTCCGGGCATTTGCCGGTGCACGCGCTCGCCGGTCATCCGGTCGATCACCACGAGCCGGCGCCCCTCCTCGACCACCTTGTAGCGCGAGGGGGGCATGTCCATGGCTGTCAGCCGAAGCGCTGTTTGAGCGCGAGCATCGTGCAGGCCGCGCGGGCCGCGCCGCCGCCCTTGTCGAGCTGCTCGGCATCGGCGCGGACGATGGCCTGGGCTTCGTCCTCGACAGTCAGGATACCGTTGCCGATGGGGAGCCCGTCGAGCGACAGCGCCATGATCGCGCGCGCGCTTTCGTTCGAGACCACCTCGAAATGATAGGTCTCGCCGCGGATCACCACGCCCAATGCGACATAGGCATCGTAATCGCCGGTCTCGGCCGCCATCGAGACCGCGGCAGGGATTTCGAGCGCGCCGGGGACAGTGACCACCTCATAGTCATGGCCTGCCTCCTGCAGCGCGGTGCGCGCGCCGGCGAGCAGCATGTTGGCGAGGTGATCGTAGAACCGCGCCTCGACGATCAGGACCTTGGCCATCAGGCGTCACTTTCCGAAATGGCGCGTTCGCCGACGATCGACAGGCCGTAACCGTCGAGGCCCACCAGGGTATGATGCGTGTTGGTGAGCAGGATCATGTCCTTGACGCCCAGCTCGGTCAGGATCGTCGCGCCGACGCCGTAATCGCGCAGCTCGTCCATATCCTTGGGCTCGAGCGTGCCCGCGCGCGCCTGGAGCGCGACGGTGAAATTGTCGGGCCGCGAGCGGTTGATCACCACCACCACCCCTGCGCCTTCCTCGGCGATGATCTCCATCGAGCGGCGCAGCAGCCCGCCGCGCTTGCCGCCCTCGCCGAAGATGTCGGCGAAGGGGGAGAGGGCGTGCATGCGGACCAAGGTCGGCTTCGACGGATCGACCTTGCCCTTGACGAGCGCGACCTGCTCGCTGCCGGTCGCCTTGTTCCAGAAGGTGAGCGCGGTCCAGTCGCCGCCCCAGTCGCTCGCGAACCTGGCCTCGGCGCGCTTCTCGACGAGATGGTCGTGGCGGCGGCGATAGGCGATCAGGTCGCGGATCGTGCCGATCTTGAGATTGTGGAACTGCGCGAACGAGACGAGATCGTCCATCCGCGCCATCGTCCCGTCCTCGTTCATGATCTCGCAGATCACGCCCGAGGGATTGAGCCCGGCGAGGCGCGCGACATCGACCGCGGCCTCGGTATGCCCGGCGCGGACCAGCACGCCGCCGTCGCGCGCGACCAGCGGGAAGACATGACCGGGGGTGACGATCTGGTCGGCGCCCTTCGACGCGTCGATCGCGACCGAGACGGTGCGCGCGCGGTCGGCGGCGGAGATGCCGGTGGTGACGCCCTCCTTCGCCTCGATCGAGACGGTGAAAGCGGTCTCGTGCCGCGTCCCGTTGGCGCGGCTCATCAGCTCGAGGCCGAGCGTCTCGACCCGTTCGCGCGTCATCGCGAGGCAGATCAGCCCGCGGCCGAACTTGGCCATGAAGTTGATCGCGTCGGGGGTCGCCATCTGCGCGGGGATGATGAGGTCGCCTTCATTCTCGCGGTCCTCGTCGTCGACGAGGATGAACATGCGGCCGTTGCGCGCCTCGTCGATGATCTCCTCGGGGGAGGAGAGGAAGGCATGTTTCAGCCTTGCGAGTTCAGCTTTTGCCACGGAGCGCCTCCATGCGCTGAAGATAGCGTGCGAGCACGTCGATTTCGAGGTTGACCGCCTGGCCCTTTGCCAGCGCGCCGAAGGTGGTGACTTCGGCGGTATGCGGGATGATGTTGAGGTGGAATTCGACGCCCTGAGGCGTGTCGTCCACCGCATTGACCGTCAGCGAGACGCCGTCGACGGTGATCGAGCCCTTGGGGGCGATGAAGGGGGCTAGCTCGTGGCCCGCCGCGATCACGACATGGTGCGAGCCGCCGACCTCCTCGACCGTGCCGACCGTGCCGATCCCATCGACATGGCCGGTGACGATGTGCCCGCCGAGCTCGTCGCCGAGCCGAAGCGCGCGTTCGAGATTGAGCATGCGGCCCTCGGCCCACATGCCGGAGGCGGTGCGCGAAAGGGTTTCGCCCGAGACGTCGAACATGACCTCACCGGGGGCCTTGTCGACGACGGTGAGGCAGACGCCCGAGCAGGCGATCGAAGCGCCGAGGTCGATCGTGGCGGTGTCGTAGCTGCAAGAGACGCGCACGCGCAGGTCGCCCTTGCGCTCGACGGCGGCGATGGTGCCGATATCGGTGACGATCCCCGTAAACATCAGGAGGCCGCGTAGACCTCAAGCCGGTCGCTGCCAAGCGTGCGCGTGTCGTTGAGCTTCCAACGGCCATGCGCGCTGGCGAGATCGGCGAGGCCGATATCGCCCAGCGCATCGCGGCCCGCACCGATCAGGATCGGGGCGCGGTAGAGGAGGAGGCGGTCGACCAGCCCGGCGCGAAGGAATGAGGAGGCGGTCTCGGCACCGCCTTCGACGAGGAGGTGGTCGACGGTTTCGAGATTGGCGATGGCGGAGGGTGACGCCAGGACCTCCCATCCCGTTTCGCCTTTACCGCGGGTGAGGAGCAGGCGGCGGGGCGATCGATCTTCGAGCCCCGGCAACCGGACATCCAGCCCGGGCGCATCCGCCTCGAACGTCGCGCGCCCCACCAGGATCGCTTCGTGCCGCGCCCGCTCGACATGCGCGTGCGCGCGCGCCTCGGGGCCGGTGATCCAGCGGCTCTCGCCCGAGGCCATGGCGATCCGTCCGTCGAGCGAGGTCGCCAGCTTGAGCGTGACGAAGGGCCGCCCCTTGGCCTGCCGCGTCAGGAACCCCGCCATTGCCGCCCGCGCACCCGCCTCGGCCACGCCTTCGGCGACATCGATCCCCGCCGCGCGCAGCCGTTCGGCGCCTTGGCCGTTGGTCCGCGCATCGGGATCGCCGAGTGCGGCCACCACGCGCGCCACCCCGGCCGCGACCAGCAGGTCCGAACAGGCCGGCCCGCGCGGCGAGACATGCGCGCAGGGTTCGAGCGTGGTGTAGACGGTTGCGCCGCGCGCCGCCTCGCCCGCCTCCGCCAGCGCCATCGCCTCGGCATGGGGGCGGCCGCCGGGCTGGGTCCAGCCGCGCCCCACGACACGCCCCTGCTTCACGATCACGCAGCCGACATTGGGATTGGGCGCCGTCCGCCCGCGGCTGCGCTCCGACAGCGCCAGCGCAGCCGCCATCCAGCGCGAGTCGGCGTTCAGAGGCCCCATCCCTTGAGCGTATTGTCGAGCTCCTGGAATTCCGCCTGCCGCGCCTTCTGCTTCTTCTCCAGTTCGGCGCGCGCCTTGGCGCGCTTGACCTTGTCGATCTCCCTGTCCTTCGCGATTTCCTCATCGCTCCGGTTGAGCGGCCAGCTCTGGAAATAGGTGATGTTGGGCTTGTACTCGGGGAAGAAGCGCGAATCCTTGACGAAGCCATAGATGATCGCGAGCACCGCCAGCAAAGCGGGGAGCAGCATCAGGATCTGGTGGCGCTTGCGGGTGCGCAGGAAGCTGCGCAGGTCGCTCAACGCGGGGCCGGGGGCGAGGCGTTTGAAGAAGTCCATCGGCGGCACAGATAGGGGCGCGGGAGCCTGGGAGCTAGAGGCTCCCGCGCTTGGGCGTATTAGAGGTTCTTCATTTCGAACCGCACGTTCATCACCTTCCAGCTTTCCTCGGGCGTGCCGCCGCGGGTCGCAGGCTTGAAGCGCCATTTCGACAGCGCCTGGCGGCGCGTGGCATCGAAGAAGGCGGGGCTGGTCGCGCTGAGCTGCTCGACCGCCTTCACCCGCCCGTCGACGCCGATCAGCACGCGGACCGCGACCTTGCCGTCGCGCTCGCGGGCAATCTCCGAGGCTGGATAATCGGGCTGGAACTGACCGGCATAGCGCGGATCGATCTGGGCGATGATCAGCGGCGGCGGGGGCGGATCGACCGGCTTGGAGACGGCCGTGCCCTCGGGCTTGCCGAGATCGGGGGTCTGCGGGGTGATCGGCGGGTCGGCGGTCGTCTTGATCGGGGGCAGGTCGGTCGGCAGCGGGTTCGCAACCGGCGGCGTGTAAATCTGGGGCTCGCGCACCGCTTCAGTGGTGGGCTTGGGCTTTTGGACCGGCGGCGGGGGCGGCGGGATCGGGATATTTCTGGTATCGAGGATCGTATCCCTGATCATCGGGCCGATCGTCGGCGCGATGAAGAAATAGAGCCCGGCGATCAGCGCGCCGTTGACGATCATCGCCGCGCCAAAGCCGACCGGCTTGATGCCGAAGGGTAGCGAAGAGCGGTTGGTGTACATGTCAGACCTCCTTCTCCACGGCCGGTCGGGTGCCGGCGAGTTGTGATGATACAACGTTACATACCAGAGGTAAAGAGACTATGTATCATTTGGTCCCGGAGGGCGCTTGCCGTTACCCGGCCCCTTGCAATGTAGGATTTCGCCTGCTTGGCTCGCGCAGCCGGTCGTTCCGGCCGCTCCTTGACATGGCGAACCCCGATCCCAGCGCTCCTGCGAAAGCAGGAGCGCTGGGATCGGATGTCCCTATGGGCAATATTCGCCTGGGAGACTGAGCGGCGCAAACCAGGCGCGATAGTGTGAAGCCAGTGTCAACTTTCACATGCCGGGGCCGCCCGGCCGACTGCGCCAATCGAGCCCGGACCCTAGCCCAAAAGCCGCGCGATCGCGCGGTCGCGGCCGATCAGCGGGAGCAGGGCGGCCATGTCGGGGCCGTGATCGAGCCCGGTGAGCGCCTGGCGCAGCGGCAGGAAGAGCGGCTTGCCCTTGCGGCCGGTCGCTTCCTTGAGCGCGCCGGTGAGCGCGTGCCAGGGGTCGGCTTCCCAGTCGATCCCGCCCGCGAGCGCCGCGGCCTCGGTCAGAAACGCGCGATCCTCCTCGGCGATCGCCGACTCGACCGGCCCCTCGATCACCCGCCACCAATCCGCCGCCTCGGCGACGGTGGCGAGATTCGGCCGGATTGCCTCCCATGCCGCCTCGCCCATTCCGGCGGGCAGGCGGTCGGCAACCGAATCGAAGGCGAGCTGGTGCACGATCCGGGCATTGAGCTGCGCCAGCTCGCCCTCGTCGAACCGCGCCGGCGCGCGCCCGAAGCGCGCGAAATCGAAGCTTTCGATCAGCGGGGCGGGATCGGCGAAGGGCTCGATGGGCAAGCTCGTCCCCAGCCGTGCGATCAGCGCGACGATCGCCTGGGGTTCGATGCCCGCCTCGCGGAAATGCTCGACCCCGAGCGAGCCGAGCCGCTTCGAGAGCTTGCCCTCGGCCCCGGTCAGCAGCGCGGTGTGCGCGAATTTCGGGATCGCGCTGCCGAGCGCCTCGAACATCTGGATCTGCGCCGCGGTGTTCGAGACGTGATCCTCGCCGCGCACGACATGGCTGACCGACAGATCGATATCGTCGATCACCGACGGGAGCAGGTAGAGCCACGACCCGTCGGCGCGGCGCACCACCGGATCGCTCATCAGCGAAGGATCGAACTTCTGGTGCCCGCGGACGAGATCGTCCCATTCGATCGGGGCCGAATGATCGAGCTTGAAGCGCCAATGCGGCGTCCGCCCCTCCGCCTCATACGCTGCGCGCTCGGCATCGGTCAGGGCAAGCGCGGCGCGGTCATAGACTGGCGGCAGCCCGCGCCCGAGCAGCACCTTGCGCTTGAGATCGAGCTCCTGCGCGCTTTCGTACGCCGGATAGACCCGCCCGGCAGCCTTCAGCGCCGCGAACCGCGCCTCGTAGAGATCGAACCGCGCCGACTGCCGCGCCTCGCCATCGGGCACCAGCCCCAGCCAGGCGAGATCGGCGCGGATCGACTCGACGAACGCCTCGTCGCTGCGCTCGCGGTCGGTATCGTCGATCCGCAGCAGGAATTTGCCGCCATTGGCACGCGCGAACAGCCAGTTATGGATCGCCGCGCGCAGGTTTCCGACATGGAGCTTGCCGGTCGGGCTGGGAGCGAAACGGGTAATCACGGTCATTCGCGCCACCTAGGGGCGAATGCCTCCTTGCGCCACCCGGAACGCGCAGTAAGGGAACTGCAACACTGGGCAGCGCGGGACCGCACCACATGAAACTGATGTCGGGCAATTCGAACCCGCCGCTCGCCAAGGCGATCGCCGACTATCTCGAAATCCCGCTGACCCAGGCCAATGTCCGCCGCTTCGCCGACGAGGAGATTTTCGTCGAGATCCTCGAAAATGTCCGCGGCGAGGATGTGTTCGTGCTCCAGTCGACCGCTTTCCCGGCCAACGACAATCTGATGGAGCTGCTGATCATGATCGATGCGCTCAAGCGCGCATCGGCCAAGCGGATCACCGCGGTCATCCCCTATTTCGGCTATGCCCGGCAGGACCGCAAACCCGGGCCGCGCACCCCGATCTCGGCCAAGCTGGTCGCCAATCTGATCACCGTCGCGGGGGCGAACCGCGTCCTCTCGGTCGATCTCCATGCCGGGCAGATCCAGGGCTTCTTCGATATTCCGACCGACAATCTCTATGGCGCGCCGGTGATGTCAGACGACATCAAGGCGCGCTTTTCGGGCAAGAATCTGATGGTGGTCTCGCCCGATGTCGGCGGCGTGGTCCGCGCGCGCGCGCTGGCGAAGCGGCTCGACAATGCCCCGCTGGCGATCGTCGACAAGCGCCGCGAGCGCGCCGGCGAATCGGAAGTGATGAACATCATCGGCGATGTCGAGGGGCGTTTCTGCATCCTGATCGACGATATCGTCGATTCGGCGGGGACGCTCTGCAACGCCGCGGGCGCGCTCAAGGCGGCGGGGGCGGAAGGCGTGGTCGCATACTGCACCCATGGCGTGCTCTCGGGCGGCGCGGTCGCGCGCGTCGAGGCGAGCGAGCTGACCGAACTGGTGATCACCGATTCGATCGGCAATCACGCGGTGATCGCCGAGAGCAAGAAGGTTCGCCACCTGACGATCGCCCCGCTGCTTGCCGAGGCGATCAAGCGGATCGCGGATGAGAGCTCGGTGTCGTCGCTGTTCGACTAAGCTGTGCTCCGGCGCAGGCCGGAGCACAGGAAGCTAGAACGCCGCTTCCCACACCAGCGCCACGCCGACGCCGATCATCAGCCAGTAGATCGCGGTGTAGAAGCGCTCGGGCGAGATGCGCCGTACCAGCCATACGCCGGCGAGCGTCGATCCCACTGCGACGGGGATCAGCGCGCCCGCGGTCAGCAGATTCTCCCGCGTGAACTGGCCGAGTGCCAGATAGGCGGGGACCTTGATCCAGTTGACCGCGGCGAAGAACACCGCGGTCGTCCCGACCAGCAGCTGGGGGTCGAGCTTGCGCGGGAGCACCCAGAGCTGGAAGGGCGGCTGGCCGGCATGCGCGATCTGGCTGGTGAAGCCCGATGCGACTCCGAACAGCGATCCGGCCCATTCAGGCAGTTTCGCCGTCTCGCGCGGGATGGCGTGGCTGGCGAGCCAGAGCCGGTAGGCGCCGAACAGCGCAGAGATCACTCCCACCGCCGCCATCACCGCCTCGGGCGTCACGCTCGCGGCAAAGCCATAGCCCAGCGCCACCCCCGCCGCCGCGCCGGGCAGCATCCAGCCGAGCACGCGCCACTCGACCGTCCGGCGGAACGCCCAGACGCCGACCACATCCTGCACGATCAGCAGCGGCAACAGGATCGCCGCGGCCTGGACCGGGTTGATCACGAACGCCATCGCGGGCAACGACAGCGCGCCCATGCCCGAGAAGCCGCCCTTGGCGAGGCCGATCAGGGCCACGGCCGGGATCGCCACGGCATAGAAGGTCGGATCGGTGATCAATTTCGTTTCAACTGCGCCTTGAGCCGCGCGGCGGGCGGCGCCCAGAGGAAGCCGAAGCTCACCGCGCCGTGCTTCTCCGCCACCGCATGGTGCATCCGGTGCGCCTGCACGATCCGCTTCATATAGGAGGAGCGCGGCACATGGCGGTGCGGCACGCGCTGATGAACGATGACGTCATGAAAGCCGAAATAGATCGCGCCATAGGCGGCGATCCCCGCGCCGATCCAGGCAAAGCCCGGCCACCACCCTGCCTGCACCCCGCCATAGAGCAGCAGGATCGAGGGGATGGCGAAGATCGCCGCGTAGAGATCGTTGAGTTCCCACCGCCCCTCACGCGGCCGGTGATGGCTCGCATGGAGGAACCAGCCGGGCCCGTGCATCACCCAGCGATGCGCGGCATAGGCCACCCCTTCCATCGCGGCGATGGTTGCAACGAACAGCAATGAGGCGGTCAGCCAGTGCATCCCGGGGCCTATAGCTCAGCTATGCTGCACCCGCGAGCGCGAAGGGGTGGATTCGCGTTTGCCACTGTGCTTAAGGCGGCGCACATTCCCGATCTTCGAAAAAGGACGGCGCCTCTCCCATGAACATCCACGAATATCAGGCCAAGGAATTGCTCGCCAAGTACGGCGCCCCGATCGCCGCGGGCCATGCCGCCTTCACCGTGGAAGAGGCCGTCGAGGCCGCCCGGCAGCTCCCCGGGCCGCTTTATGTCGTCAAGTCGCAGATCCATGCCGGCGGCCGCGGCAAGGGCAAGTTCAAGGAATTGGGCCCCGACGCCAAGGGCGGCGTCCGCCTCGCCTTCTCGCTCGACGAGGTCCGCGCCCACGCAACCGACATGCTGGGCAACACGCTGGTGACGATCCAGACCGGCGAGGCCGGCAAGCAGGTCAACCGGCTCTACATCACCGACGGCGCCGATATCGACAAGGAATTCTACCTCGCCCTGCTCGTTGACCGCACGACCAGCCGGATCGCCTTTGTCGTCTCGACCGAAGGCGGCATGGACATCGAGGAAGTCGCGCATTCGACGCCCGAGAAGATCCACAGCTTCGCGGTCGATCCGGCCACCGGCTTCCAGCCTCACCATGGCCGCTCGGTCGCCGCGGCGCTGGGCCTCAAGGGCGATCTCGCCAAGCAGGCGGCCAAGGTCGCCTCGTCGCTCTACGCCGCCTTCCTCGATACCGACGCCGAGCAGATCGAGATCAACCCGCTCGCGCTGACCAAGCAGGGCAACCTTCTGGTTCTCGACGCCAAGGTCGGCTTCGATGGCAATGCGATGTTCCGCCACAAGGACCTGATGGAGTTGCGCGACACTACCGAGGAAGACCCGGCCGAGCTCGAAGCCTCCAAATACGACCTCGCTTACATCAAGCTCGACGGCGATATCGGCTGCATGGTCAACGGCGCCGGCCTCGCGATGGCGACGATGGACATCATCAAGCTCAATGGCATGTTCCCCGCCAACTTCCTCGATGTCGGCGGCGGCGCTTCCAAGGAGAAGGTGACCGCGGCGTTCAAGATCATCCTCGCCGATCCGAACGTGAAGGGCATCCTGGTCAACATTTTCGGCGGCATCATGAAGTGCGACATCATCGCCGAGGGCATCGTCGCCGCGGCGAAGGAAGTGAATCTGAGCGTGCCGTTGGTCGTCCGGCTCGAGGGCACCAATGTCCAGCAGGGCAAGGATATCCTCGCCAATTCGGGACTGGCAATCGTGCCGGCCAACGATCTGGGCGACGCGGCGAAGAAGATCGTGGCCGAAGTGAAAAAGGCCGCCTGAATAACCCGTCACCCCGGCGAAAGCCGGGGCCCAGGGCGACAAGTACACCGCCCGTTGCTCTGGGTCCCGGCTTTCGCCGGGATGACGATTTGAGGTTCACCCCTCCTCCCCAGGATGAGGCGAACCAAGAGGAGAGAGTGGCATGAAGGTGCTGGTGCCGGTCAAGCGGGTGCTTGATTATAATGTGAAGCCGCGCGTCAAGGCGGATGGGACGGGGGTCGACCTCGCCAACGTCAAGATGAGCATGAACCCGTTCGACGAGATCGCGATCGAGGAAGCCGTGCGCCTGAAGGAAAAGGGCGCGGCGACCGAAGTGGTGGTCGTCACGATCGGCGTGGCCAAGGCCGAATCGGACGTGCTGCTGACCGCGCGCGCGATGGGCGCCGACCGCGCGATCCTGATCGCGACCGACGACGAGGTCGAGCCGCTGGGCGTCGCCAAACTGCTGAAAGCCGTGTGCGACGAGGAGGCGCCCGGGCTGGTGATCCTCGGCAAGCAGGCGATCGACGACGACAGCAACCAGACCGGCCAGATGCTCGCGGCGTTGCTCGGCTGGCCGCAGGGCACCTTCGCGTCGAAGGTCGAAGTGAGCGGCGACCGCGTAGTCGTTACCCGCGAGGTCGATGGCGGGCTCGAGACGGTGGACCTCAAGGCCCCCGCGATCGTCACCACCGATCTTCGCCTCAACGAGCCGCGTTACGCAACGCTACCCAACATCATGAAGGCCAAGTCCAAGCCGCTCGCGAAGAAGACCCCGGCGGATTACGCGGTCGATATCGCCCCGCGCCTCGCCACGCTCAAGGTGGTCGAGCCCGCCAAGCGGACCGCAGGCGTGAAGGTCGCGGACGTGGATGAGCTGGTCGGCAAGCTCAAGGCGCTGGGAGTTGCGAAATGAAGACGCTCGTCTGGGTCGAACACGACAACGCGGCCGTCAAGGACGCCACCCTCGCCGTCGTCACCGCCGCCAGCCAACTCGGTGAAGTCCATCTCCTCGTCGCCGGCAGCGGCTGCAAGGCCGTCGCCGATCAGGCCGCGAAGATCGAAGGCGTGGGCAAGGTCCATCTCGCCGACGATGCGTCGCTGAGCCACGCACTCGCGGAGAATGTCGCGCCGCTGATCGTCGGCCTGATGGCCGATCACGACGCGGTGCTGTTCCCGGCGACCAGCAACGGCAAGAACATCGCCCCGCGCGTGGCCGCCCTGCTCGACGTGATGCAGATCAGCGACATCCTCTCGGTCGAGGGCGCCGATACCTTCACCCGGCCCATCTATGCCGGCAACGCGATCGCCACGGTCAGGACCAGCGACAAGAAGCTGGTCATCACCGTGCGCGGCACCGCCTTCGCCAAGGCGGCGACCTCGGGTGGCAGCGGTACGGTCGAGGCGGTTTCGGGGGCGGCGGATGCGGGCGTTTCGAAGTTCGTGAGCGCGGAGATCGCCAAGTCCGAGCGCCCCGAGCTGACCAGCGCCAAGGTGATCGTCTCGGGCGGCCGCGCGCTCCAGAACAGCGAGAATTTCCACAGCCTCATCGAGCCCCTCGCCGACAAGCTCGGCGCGGCCGTGGGTGCCAGCCGCGCGGCGGTGGATGCGGGCTATGTCCCCAACGACTATCAGGTCGGCCAGACCGGCAAGATCGTCGCCCCCGAAGTCTATATCGCGATCGGCATCTCGGGCGCGATCCAGCATCTCGCGGGCATGAAGGACAGCAAGACGATCATCGCGATCAACAAGGACGAGGATGCCCCGATCTTCCAGGTCGCGGACATCGGCCTGGTCGGGGACCTGTTCAAGGTGGTGCCGGAGCTGACAGGCAAGCTCTGAGGCTCGCTTGAACCTCGAGGAACATGGGGCGGCGCACCTTCCCGGTGCTGCCGCCCCTTTTCTTGAGGCGCTGGAAAAGATGTTGGCCGGCCTTCCCGCCGACCAGGCCGGCATCCGCTTGCATGGCATCGCGGGGTTGGCCGAAATTCTCGACGAGATCGGAAGTCGCACGGCGCAACTTGGCGGTCGGCACCCGGTGCGCGCTATCCTGTTCGACAAAAGCGGCGCCGCCAACTGGGCACTCGGCTGGCATCAGGACCGAACCATTGCGGTGAAGGCCCGGGCCGATCTCCCGGGCTATGGCCCCTGGTCGGTCAAGGCAGGCCGTGTCCATGTCGAACCGCCCTTCGTGCTGATCGAACGGATGCGTACGATCCGAATCCATTTCGATGCCGTCCCCGCCGGCAATGCCCCGCTGCTGATCGCCCCCGGCTCGCACCGGCTGGGCCGCATCCCCGAACCCGAGATCGAGGCGACCGTCGCCCGCTGCGGCACCACCGCCTGCCTGGCCGGGCGCGGCGACATCTGGCTCTACGCTACCCCGATCCTTCACGCCTCGGCAGCGGCGGCCGAACCGCAGCATCGGCGCGTCATCCAGATCGACTATTCCGCCGATTCGCTCCCGGCGCCGCTCGACTGGCTCGGCCTCTAGGGCGCCAGCACCACCTCGAAATGCCCCAGGTCCGGCGCCAGCCCGGCGCATTCGGGCGTCTGGGCGAAGGCGATGTGCGCGGGCCGCACGGTTTCGATGCGGATCACCGCGAGCTGGCGCTGGAGATAGGCCTCGATCGTCTGGCGCAGCCGCGCCGGGGCCTCGCGCACCGCGCCGCGATAGGCGAAGCGCAGCGGCCCATAGCCGCGGGCGCTGGCGACGAAGGCAGGGAGGCGCGAGCCCGCTTCCTCGCCGCTGCGCGCCATCATCCGGCAGGCCCCGCGCGCCGCATGGATGACGTCGCCCATCTGGCGGTGCTCGACCCGCACCGTGAAGCCCTGCTCGGCAAAGGCCTGGGCGAGCGCGGCCGCCAGCCGCGAATCGTCGGGCTGGCGCACGCGCGTCAACGCGATCTTCGCGCCCAGCGACACGAGCAGCAGCGCGGCGAACCAGGCGCTAGTGACGCGTGCCGCGCGCGACAAGCAGGCCCCCTCCGATGACCAGCGCGCCCGCGGCGAGGCTCGCCCAGCCGAACCAGCCCGCCCCCGCGCCGACATGCCAATAGTCGAAATCGCGCGGGTGCCAGGCCAGCGTCGCCAGCCGCAGGCAATTGACCGACGCCATCGCCACTACGCCTGCGAGGCAGATCAGGCAGAGCTTCGCGTCGATGCGAAGCCCCAGAAGCTGCGTCGCCGCGGCCCACAGGATGATCGCGAGCGAGATATTGTGGAACGAGGAACAGAGATGCGCGATCGTGAACTGCTCGCTGCTTCCCACAAAGGTGACGGTATTCCCCACCACGCGCGTGCCCGCCAGCCAGCCGACCATCTGCGCATCGAGCCCGAGCATCAGCGGCGCGAACAGCTGAAGCAGGATTCGCCCCCAGAGCAGGGTGCCGGTCAATGCGAGCAGGATCACCGCGATCCGCCGTTCGCGCGAGCCGGGCGCGCCGGTCAGCGCCAGCCAGGTGCCGCTCGCCAGCACCGCGAGCGACCCGGCGATCGGATAGGGAAGCAGCGCGCCGCCGAGCGTGAGCAGCGCCACCATGCGGTCGCGCGGCCGCAGCGGCGCCGAACCTTCCTCGCGCGCGATCGCGATCACCGCATAGAGCGCAAACCAGAAGACCGCGCTGATCCCGGCGAGCGAGAAGACCGCGTTGACCGTGCCCTGCTCGTCGATCGCCTGGCCGATCAGCACCGCCATGGCATTGATCGCCGCGATCGGCGCGCAAAACGCGAAGAGCTGCGCCCGGTCATCGAGCGCAGGAAAGGGCAGTGCCAGGCGCACCCGGGCCCGAGCGGGGAAGATTATTTGCGGAGGCGCGACCGCAGATAGCGATAGCCGGCGGCGACGGCGACCAGCGCGCCGATGCCCGCCCCTGCGACCGGCGCCGGGGTGATCGGGGTGCCGGCAAGCGCAGGCGTGGCGGCAAGAAGCAAGGTCACTGCGACGGCCGGCAGTTCGATACGATCGATGAAGCGCATGCAAATTCCCCTGACGTGGAGCCTTGCACGGTGTCGCAAGTGTGCCGCGGGATGTAAAGCGTGTAGTGGTAGGGGCGATGATCGCGCTGACGCTGTTCCTGGGCTGCTTCGTCGCGCTGGCCTTCGCCGAGCTGCTCTGGCGCGCGCGGCCGCCGCTGGCCGGGGGCGACCGGCGGCTGGCGACCAATTTCGCGCTCGCCGCCGCCAACCTGATGATCGTTTCGATGGTGCCGGTGAGCGGGGTGGCGGCATCCGCCTGGGCGCAGGCGCAGGGGATCGGAGTCGGACATTGGCTGGAGTCGGCGCCCGCCTTGTTCGCGCTGTTCCTGCTCGTGCGCAGCCTGGGCAGCTATGTGCTGCACCGAGCATCGCACCGTTTCGCGCCGCTATGGCGGCTGCACCGCATCCATCATGCCGATCCCGAAATCGACCTGTCGACGGCGCTCAGGAACCATCCAGCCGAGGTGCTGCTGGCCGCGCTGGTGGGCGCGGGGTGCGCGCTCGCGGTGGGTGCGCCGGTGTGGATCGCCACCGCGGGGGAGACGGTTCTGGCCGTCATCGCGCTCTGGGCGCACGCCAATCTGCGGCTGCCGGCGGCGATCGGACAGCCAATGGCGCTGCTCCTGGTCACGCCCGGGGTCCATCTCGTCCATCATTCGGCCGAGCGGGGCGAATGCGACAGCAATTACGGGGATGCCTTCACCCTTTGGGACCGCGTTTTCGGCAGCTATTCGCCGCCCTGCGCGCCGGCCCGGCTGGGGCTGGGCGACGCCGCGGACGCCGATGCCGACAGGCTGTTGCGGCAGCTCGCCTGGCCCCTTCGGCGCTAGGGGCCCTAGCCCGCCAGCGCCTTCTCATAGCCCGCCAGGATCGCGCCCCAGCCCGCATCCATCCCCGCGAGCTGCGAGATCGCCTCGCCATAGCGTTCGAGGTCGCGATGCTCGAACACCACCTCGGTATACTCGCCATCCTCGGTGAAGCTCACCTCGACGGTGGTCTCGAAATCGGGATCATATTCCCAGTCGCCGGTCAGCTGCCATGCCAGTGCCAGCCGCCCGGGCGGGTCCCAGGCGAGCACGCGGCCCCAGTCATATTCGCTGCCGTCCTCGCCGCGCTCGTACCAGCGCCCGCCCTCGCGCGGCTCGACCACGACATCGGCCTGGGGGATTTGCTCGCGCATCCTGAGGATCGAATGGTCCTTGTACCACCAGCTGCCCATCCGCGACACGAACACCTCGAACGCGCGCTCGCGGCTTGCCTTGACCCGCATCGTCTTGCGGATCGGCGCGGGCTGGATGCGCTGTGTATCGGTCATTCGCCTTCCTCCACCGCGGCCTTGAAGTCGCCGAGCGCGCGCTCCCATTTCTCGTCGAGCCAGCGCCTGATCTGCCCGAGCCCCGCCGGATCGATGCGGTAGACGCGCCGCGTCCCCACCGCCTCGTCGGCGACCAGCTCGGCTTCCTTGAGGATCTTGAGATGCTGCGAGACCGCGGGGCGGGTGACGGGGAGCCGCTCGGCAATCTCGCCGACCGATTTGGGCCCTTCGGCGATCTGATCGAAGATCGCGCGCCGCGTCGCATCCGAAAGCGCCGAGATCGCCTGATTTGCGTTAGCCATGGCTGACGGTTAGTTTTTACTTACGCTCCTGTCAAGCGAAGCCCGACAGGAAGGACGCGACGTTGCGCCCCAGCGCCTCGCCGGCATAGCCGCCTTCCATCACGATCACCCCGGGCCAGCCGCGCGCGGCGATGTCGGTGCCCAGCACGGCATAGTCGGGCGTCTCGAGCCGGAAGCGCGAGATCGGATCGTCGACGAACGTGTCCGCGCCGAAGCTCACCACGATCAGCCCCGGATCGAAGCCCGCAATGGCATCGAGCGCCCGCGTCTGCGCCGCGCGGTACACGCCCAGATCCGCCCCCTGCGCCAGCGGCAGGTTGAGCGTCTTCCCCGCGCCTTCGCCCTCGCCCGCCTCGTCGGCATGGCCCCAGTAAAAGGGATAGTCGGTCGCGGGATCGGCGTGGATCGAGGCGTAGAAGACGTCGCCGCGCTCCCAGAAGATATGCTGGGTGCCGTTGCCGTGATGATAATCGATATCGAGGATCGCGACCCGCTCGACGCCTGCATCGCGCGCGGCCTGTGCCGTCACCGCGGCATAGTTGAGGTAGCAATAGCCTCCCATATAGTCGCGCCCGGCATGATGCCCCGGCGGGCGGGCGAGCGCGAAGGCGTTGCGGTCTCCGGCGAGCACCGCATCGAGCGCGGAAAGCGCGCACTGGGCGCTCCAATAGCTGGCTTCCCACGCATCGGGAGTGAGCGGCGTGCCGGCATCATAGCTGTACCGCCCAACCAGCGCATCGATCCGGCTCAGCGCGATCGGGCGGCGCCCCACCACCGGGAAGACATAGCCGATCGCCTCACCTGGCCGCCCCGCCTCGGCCCAGAGCCGCGCGCCGTTCTTGAGGAAATCGACATAACCGGCGTCGTGAACGCCAAGTATCGGCGCTTCCCCGTGATCGCCGGGAGGCTCGAGCCCCGGCAGCGCGGCCGCCACCGATTCGGCACGGAGCGGCACGTCGGCGTGCGCGACGAAGGCGCCATTGTGCAGCTCCTGCCTGGGGGCGTGCTTGAGCTGACGCGGGTCGAAAAAGCCGCGCATCATTCGGAGGCCCTGGCGGTACGGAGGACCGCATAGCCCGCAATCGCCGACAGGAGCGAGCCCGCCAGCACCCCGATCTTGACCGAATCGGCCAATTCGGGCTGGTGGGGAAAGGCAAGGCCGCCGATGAACAGGCTCATCGTGAAGCCGATCCCGGCAAGCAGCGCCATCCCCCAAAGCTGTATCCAGGGCGCCGGGCGGGCGGCGATTCCCGCCTTCACCGCGATCCAGATGCTGCCGAAAATGCCGAGCTGCTTGCCGAGCACAAGCCCGAGCACGATGCCGAGCGGCAGCGGGGCGAACGGATCGGCCCCGCCGAGCGTCACCCCGGCATTGGCGAAGCCGAACAGCGGCACCACGCCGAACGCCACCCATGGGTTGAGTGCGCTTTCGAGCCGGTGGACATGCGCCTTGGGGATCAGCATCGCCGCGAGCACCCCCGCCACCGTCGCGTGCACCCCCGAATGCGCCACCGCCAGCCACAAAGCGGCGGCGAGCAGCAGGTGCAGCCACAAGGCCCGGACCTTGAGCGCGTCGAGCCCGCGCATCGCCGCCATGATCGCCGCCGCCACGGCGAGCGCGGGGAGCGAGAGCGTCGCGGTATAGACCAAGGCGATGATCGCCACCGCGCCCAGATCGTCGACCACGGCGATGGTCGTGAGCAGCGTCTTGAGCTGCGCCGGCGCACGCCGCCCCAGGATCGCGAGCACCCCGCAGGCAAAGGCGATATCGGTTGCCGCGGGGATCGCCCAGCCGCGCGCTAAGCCGGGCGCGACCGCGAGATAGACGAACGCCGGCGCCGCCATCCCCGCCGCCGCCGCGATCACCGGGAGCCGCCGCTGCGACCAGCTCGCCAGCGCACCGCCCGCAAACTCGCTGCGGATCTCGAGCCCGACGACGAGGAAGAACACCGCCATCAGCCCGTCATTGATCCAGTGATGAAGGCTGAGCGGCCCCGCCTTGACGTCGAGCACCTCGAAATAGGCGGGGGCCAGCGGCGAATTGGCGACGGCCAGCGCCAGCGCGGAAGCCGCCATCAGCACGATTCCGCCCGCCGCCTCGCTCGCGATGAACTCGCGCATCGCGGGGGCGGCGCGGCGCATCAGGCCTTCGCCAGAGCCTCGGCGATCAGCTTGCGGCTATTCTCGATGCCATAGAGCGCGATGAAGCTCCCCATGCGCGGCCCCTGGCTGGTGCCCAGCAGCGTCTCGTACAACGCCTTGAACCAGTCGCGCAGCTCGGCGAAGCCGCCAAGATCACCAAACTGCGCCTTGCCGATCTCATAGACGATATTCTGGATATCCTCGGCGCTCGCATCCTCGCCCAGGCCGGCCAACTCGGCATCGAGCCGCTTGAGCGCCGCCACCTCGACACCCTCCGGCGCGCGCCGCACCGGCTTCTCCGCCACATCGCGGACATAGGCGATCGCATAGCCGATCAGCGCATCGAGCGCGGGCCAGGTCTCGGGCGTGGCGCCGGGCACGTAATTGGCGAGATAGCCCCAGACCTGCTCCTTCGATGCTTCGCGCATCACCCCGACCAGGTTGAGCAGCAGCCCGAAGGTCACCGGCAGCGTCTCCGCGGGCGGCGGACCGTTATGGATATGATGGACCGGGTTTCCGAGGCGCTGCGCGACCTCCTGCCCGGCATAATTGCCGCGGAACTGCCAATAATCGTCAATCGCGCGCGGGATCAGCCCCAGATGGAGCGACTTGGCCTTTTTGGGCTCGCGATAGATGTAGAAGGCAAGACTCTCGTCGGGGCCATAGCGCAGCCACTCCTCGATCGAGAGGCCATTGCCCTTGGACTTGGAAATCTTCTCGCCCTTCGCGTCGAGGAACAGCTCGTAGATCAGCCCCTCCGGCTTCCGGCCGCCGAGGATCGCCGCGATCTTGCCGCCCAGGACGCCCGAATCGATCAGATCCTTGCCGTACATCTCGTAATCGACGCCGAGCGCGGCCCAGCGCATCCCCCAATCGGGCTTCCATTGCAGCTTGGCCTGCCCGCCGAAGATCGACTGGGTGATCCGCTCGCCCTCATCCTCGAACGCGATCAGCCCCGCCTCGGCATCGAGCACCTCGACCGGGACCTGGAGCACCACACCGCTTTTCGGGCTGACGGGCAGAACCGGCGAATAGGTCGCCTGGCGCTCGGCGCGCAGCGTCGGCAGCATCACCCCCATGATCGCGTCGTAATTGCGCAGCACCTCGCGCAATTTCCCGTCGAAGCGGCCCGAGGCGTAATAGTCGGTCGAGGACACGAACTCGTACAGGAAGCCGAACTGGTCGAGAAACTGGCGCAGCATCGCATTGTTGTGATGCGCGAAGCTCTCATGGCAGCCGAACGGATCGGGAATACGCGTCAGCGGCTTGCCCAGATGGAGGCCAAGCATCTCCTTGTTCGGCACATTGTCGGGCACCTTGCGCAGCCCGTCCATGTCGTCGCTGAACGCCACCAGCCGCGTCGGCAGCCCGGTCATCTCCTCATAGGCGTGCCGCACCATCGTGGTGCGCAGCACTTCCTGGAAGGTGCCGATATGCGGCAGCCCCGAGGGGCCGTAGCCCGTCTCGAACAGCATCGCCTCGCCGCCGGGCTTGCCTTCGGGATAGCGTTTGATCAGCTTGCGCGCCTCTTCGTAAGGCCAAGCCTTGGATTCGAGTGCGGCGGCGCGAAGCATTTGCGGATCGGTCATGGTGCGCCGCATCTGGCGCGTCGCGCGGCGAATCGCAAATGTCGAATCAGGACGAAGGAAGCGGCGGACGCTCTTCGCGGAACACCACCAGCCCATCGACCGCATCCGCCCAGCGCGCTGTGACATAGTGGTGGCGGAAGATTGCGCCAGGCACCGGCCCGATCGCCGCGAGCGCCCTAGGCCCCATATAGGCGGCCTCGCCCGGCCCGTTCAGCGCTAGCGTTTCGATCGATCCGGGCGGCGCCGGGGGAACCGCGATCTCGCGCCTTCCCTGCCGCACCGACCCCGTCAGCGCCGAAAAGCCCAGCACGAAGGCACGCTCGCCATAGTCGCGGTGGAGCAAAGACCCGAAATTGCCGCCCTCGGGAAAAGCCGGATCGGCGCGGGCGTCCTTCGCGAGATGCACGGTCGCAGCCCAGACGATGACCTTCGTGCCTTTTGGCAGCCGGCGCGCGATCCAGCGGAAATTCCAGTACATCGTGGCGTCGCGCGCCCCGCCCGCCGCGGCATCGTCCAGAAAGTCGCGCGCCGCGAAGCGGCGGAAATTATCGACCAGATGGCGCACCGCGATTTCATCGCTGGGGAGGCGGTGACGGATTTCGACGAGGCAGCGCGTGACCCGCAGCCGTTCGGCGCGGTCATAGGGCTGGCTTGCGGGATATTCCCACCGGATTCGCCGCCGCATCCGCATCTCGCATTCGGCGCGGCGACCTACGGGCAGATAGGCCGCGAGTTCCTTCGGCATGGCGTCGAGCGAGTAGAAGGCGCCCGCGCTGCCCAGATTGTCGTCGATCCCGCTGATATAGGTCAGCCGCCCGGCCTGCATCCGATCGAGCAGGAAGGGGATCAGCGGCTGGAAATCGCCGCTGCGGTTCCACAATCCCCCGATCGCCGAGCCCAACAGCTTCGGGTCGGCATTTCCCCGCCCGAATTCGCGCGAAAAGCCGTAAAAATCATAATAGCCCGCCTCGAACAGGATCGCGCCATAGCCGCATTCGTCGACCAGGCGGCGCACCAGCGCCACGCGAAAGGCATCGGCCCTCCCATCGCCATGGTTGGCACCCTCCCCGAGCATCGCGACGCCGCGGGGGCACAGATCGGCCACCGCCGCGGAGAGCGCAGGCTGGTCAGCGGGCGCCGCGGCGGCGAGCGTCAGGGCAAGTGCGAGCATGATCGTCCCTCCGGCGCACATCGTGTCGCGTCGCGCCGCGACCGGCAATGCCCGCTTTCAATCGCGGGTCCGTTCTGCTTTTGTACGAGACGATGTCCCTGCCGCCCCTCCCCTATCCCGCGCTCCACGCCAGCCATGGCGGCATCTGGATCGCGACCGAGAGCGAGACGCGCGCGATCGGGCGGGGCGAGGCGATCCGGGTTGCGGCGGATACGCCGGTGATCCTGCTCAACGCGCCGCTGATCGGGCAGCGGCTGGGGCACCCCGAACTCAACGGGCTCGATCTGCTCGAACTCTTCGCCTTCCTGCGCCCCGCGCGGTTCATGGTGCCGACGCCCAAGGGGCTCGCGCGGGCGGCGCGGATCGAGCCGCCCGTCAGCGACGCCGAAGTCGCGCCGTTCCTCCGCGACGCCGCCGCAGCCTTGCTCGCGCTCACCGAGGGCGACTGGCCCGAGCGCGAGGGCGCCTGGAACGCCGCGCAGTCGCTCGCCCGGTTGCGCTGGCCCTGGGCGGGGCCGGTTTCGGCGCGGCTCGCCAAGCCCGAAAAGGCCGAGCGCTGGCTCTTCTCGAAGCTGCCCGAATGGAGCGAGCAGCCGCCCCGCGCGGCGCCCCGCACGATCACCCTCCATGACGAGGATGTCGCCCGACGCCTCGCCACCCTTACCGGCGACGGCGCCGAGAAACGCCAGGGCCAGCGCGACTATGCCGCGGCCGCCGCGCGCGCCTTTGCCCCGCGCGAGATGCGCGATTCGCCCAATCTCGTGCTCGCCGAGGCGGGGACGGGGATCGGCAAGACGCTCGGCTATCTCGCCCCCGCATCGCTCTGGGCCGAACAGGCGGGCGGCGCGGTATGGGTCTCGACCTTCACCAAGGCGCTGCAACGCCAGCTCGGCCATGAGAGCGAGCGGCTCTTCCGCGACGAAACGGTCCGCAAGGCGCGCATCGTCACGCGCAAGGGCCGCGAGAATTATGTCTGCCTGCTCAATCTCGAGGATGCGCTCCAGGGCGGGTTCCTCGGCCGCGCGGCGATCCTCGCGCAGCTGGTCGCGCGCTGGGCGGCATACAGCGCCGATGGCGACATGATCGGCGGCGACTTGCCCGGCTGGCTGCCCACCCTGTTCCGGCGCAACGGCTCGACCGCGCTGACCGACCGGCGCGGCGAATGCATCTATGCCGGCTGCCCGCATTACCGGAAATGCTTCATCGAGCGCGCCGCGCGTGCCAGCGCCGACGCCGATATCGTCATCGCCAACCACGCACTGGTGATGGTCAACGCCGCGCGCGGCCGCGAATCGGCGACCCGCCCCACCCGCTATGTGTTCGACGAAGGCCATCATCTGTTCGACGCCGCCGACGCGATGTTCTCGGCGGCGCTGACGGGCCAGGAGGCGATTGAGCTGCGCCGTTGGGTCACCGGGCCCGAATCGGGCGCGCGCGGGCGGCGGCGGGGCCTCGGGGCGCGGCTGAGCGACGTCGCGAGCTATGACGCTGAAGGCGGCGAGGCGATCGCCGCCGCGGTGATCGCGGCGCAGGCGCTGCCGGGCGATGGCTGGCTCCAGCGGCTCGCCGAGGGCCAGCCCTTCGGCCCCGTGGAGCGGCTGCTCGCGGCGGTGCGCGGACTGGTCTTCGCGCGCGATGACGGCGGGGAAACGGGGTACGGCCTCGAAACCGAACTCGCCGAGCCCGATCCGGCATTGGTCGAAGCCGCGGGCCCGGCGGGCGAGGCGCTCGATTCGCTCCTCCGCCCGCTGGTAGCACTCGGGCGGCGGCTGGAGGCGGTGCTCGCCGACGCGCCCGACTGGATGGACGGCGCGGCGCGCGCACGGATCGAGGGCGCGATCGCCTCGCTCGGCTGGCGCACCGACACGGTCGGCGCCTGGCTCGCGCTGATCGCGCGGATCGGCGGGCCCGCCGATCCCGAACATGTCGACTGGCTCGCGGTCGATCGCGTCGAGGGGCGCGAATATGATGTCGGGCTCCATCGCCACTGGCTCGATCCCTCGCGGCCCTTCGCCAAGACCGTGCTCGAACCCGCGCACGGGGCGGTCATCACCTCGGCGACGCTCAAGGCCGGTGGCGACTGGGATCTGGCCGAGGCGCGCAGCGGCGCCACCCACCTGCTCCGCCCGGCGGGCCGCTTCGAAGCGCCGAGCCCGTTCGACTATGCCCGCCAGTCGCAGGTGCTGATCGTCACCGACGTCAAGCGCGGCGATCTGCCGGCGCTCGCCAATGCCTATGCCCGGCTGATCGTCGCCGCCGAAGGCGGCACGCTCGGCCTGTTCACCGCGATCCGGCGGCTGCGCGCGGTCCATGCCCGCATCGCCGACCGGCTGGCGCGCGAGGGGCTGCCGCTGATGGCGCAGCATGTCGATCCGATCGACACCGGCACGCTGGTGGACATCTTCCGCGACGATCCGCGCGCCTCGCTGATCGGCACCGATGCCCTGCGCGACGGCGTCGATGTCCCCGGCCATTCGCTGCGGCTCGTGGTGATGGAGGGCGTGCCCTGGCCCAAGCCCACGGTGCTCCACGCGGCGCGGCGCCTCGCCGGCGGCGGCACCGCCTATGACGACCGCATCGTCCGCGCGCGGCTGGCGCAGGCGTTCGGGCGGCTGATCCGCCGCGCCGACGATTCGGGCAGCTTCGTGCTGCTCTCCGCCGCGATGCCGAGCCGGCTTCTCACCGCCTTTCCCGATGGCACCCCGGTCGCGCGCGTCACGCTCGACGAGGCGGTCGAGCGGGTTCGTCTTTCCTTGGCAACACGCTTGCGGCATGAGGCGGGCCTGTCCGCGAGTGGAACCCGATGAAGACGCTGATCCTTCTGCGCCACGCCAAATCGGGATGGGACGACCCGGTAGCGCGCGATTTCGATCGCCCGCTCAATCCCCGCGGCCAGCGCGCGGCGGTGACGATGGGCAGGCATTTGCGCACGATCGGACTGGAATTCGACCGGGTGGTCGCCTCCCCCGCGGCGCGCGTCACCGAGACGCTCGAGCATCTCGCCACCGGCTATGGCAGCGATCTCGCGCCGGTCTGGGACCAGCGCGTCTATCTCGCCTCCGCCGCGACCTTGCTCGATCTTGTGCATGAGATGCCCGAGGCCGCCGGGACGGTGCTGATCGCGGGGCATAATCCGGGACTGGAGGAGCTGGTGCTCGCGCTCGTTCCCGATGGGGCGCTGCGCCACAATGTCGCGCTCAAATTCCCCACCGCCGCGCTCGCCGAGATCGAATTCGAGGCCGATCGCTGGGAGGATGTCGAGCCGGGCGATGGCGCGCTGGTCCGCTTCATCCGCCCGCGCGACCTCGATCCGAGCCTCGGGCCCGACGGGAGCTAGACCCCGTCGGCCTCCAGCGCGTCGGCCAGCGAATCGCGGATCGCCCGAAGGCTTTCGCTCCCGCCCGAAGGCGCCGCCGCCGGGGCCTTGCCGCCCTTCTCCGCCGCGAGCAGCTTCTGCACCCCGCGGATCGTGTAGCCCTCGTTGCTCAGCAGATGATGGATCCGCCGCACCAGCGCGACATCGTCGGGGCGGTAATAGCGCCGCTGCCCCGCGCGCGTCAGCGGGCGAAGCTGGGGGAAGCGCGTTTCCCAATAGCGCAGGATATGCTGAGGCCGCCCGATCTCCTGGGCAAGCTCTCCGATGGTGCGGAGCGCGCCAGCGGCCTTCTCGGGCGCCGGCATTCCCGTTCCCGTCAGCCGGCCGAGACGATGCGGTCGCGCATCATCTGGCTGGCGCGGAAGGTGAGCACGCGGCGCGGCGCGATCGGCACTTCGACCCCGGTCTTGGGATTGCGGCCCACGCGCTCGCCCTTGTCGCGCAGGATGAAGCTGCCGAAGCCCGAAATCTTGACGTTCTCGCCCTTCGCCAGCGCTTCGCACATATGCGTCAGAACCTGCTCGACCAGGCGCGCGGCATCGGCGCGGGAGAGCCCCACTTCATGATGCAGCGATTCGGCCAGATCGGCCCTGGTCAACGTCCCTGCAGCGGCCATGGTCGGCTTTCTCCCCCGTTACCAATGTCATGCTCTAACAGATTGGTCCGGGGCCGCAATTAGGAACATCACGGAACGGTAACAATTATTGCAAGAGCCTGAAGGTATCAGAACCTTGCGACGGCCGCCCCCCAGGTGAAGCCGCCACCCATCGCCTCGAGCACGATCAGGTCGCCCTGCTTGATGCGGCCATCCTTGACCGCGGTATCGAGCGCCAGCGGCACCGAGGCGGCGCTGGTATTGGCGTGCTGGTCCACCGTCACGATCACCTTGGCCGGATCGAGCCCGAGCTTGCGCGCGGTGGCATCGAGGATGCGGGCGTTGGCCTGGTGCGGCACCACCCAATCGACATCGGCGGAGGTGAGCCCGGCGGCGGCGAGCGATTCGTCCATCACTGCCGCCAGATTGACCACCGCATGGCGGAACACCTCGCGCCCCTTCATCCGCACCTTGCCGACCGTGCCCGTGGTCGAGGGCCCGCCATCGACATAGAGGAGATCGTTGTGCCGCCCATCGGCGTGGAGCCTGGTGGCCAGGATGCCGCGGCCCGTGGCCTCGTCGCTCTCCTGCCCCTCGAGCACCACCGCGCCGGCGCCGTCGCCGAACAGCACGCAGGTCGCGCGGTCCTCCCAATCGAGGATGCGGCTGAATGTCTCGGAGCCGATCACCAAAGCGCGCTTCGCAGCGCCGCTGCGGATCATCGAATCGCAGACCTGGAGCGCATAGAGGAAGCCCGAGCAGACCGCCGCCACGTCGAACGCGACGCAATCGTCGATGCCGAGCGCGGTCTGGACGCGGGTGGCGCTGGCCGGAAAGGTCTGGTCGGGGGTCGCGGTCGCGAGCACGATCAGGTCGATGCTCGTCGCCTCGATCCCCGCGGCCTCGAGCGCGGCCCGGCAGGCGCGGGTCGCGAGCGTGCTCGTCGTCTCGTCGGGCCCGGCGATGTGGCGGAAGCGGATGCCGGTGCGCTCGACGATCCATTCGTCGCTGGTATCGACGCGCTCGGCGAGTTCGGCGTTCGAGACGCGATGCGGCGGCAGCGCGGCGCCGGTGCCGATGATGACGGAACGGAGGGTCATCGTGACTGTCTTACGCCGCCTTAGCTTCGAAGTTCCCGAGATCCTCGGCAATGCGCCGCATCAGATCGTCGCGCAACATCTTCGCGGCAAAGCCGATCGCGGTGGCGACGCCGGTCTCGTTGGCGCTGCCATGGCTCTTCACGATCAGCCCGTTGAGCCCCAGGAAGACCGCGCCGTTATGCGTGTTGGGATCGAGATGATGGCGCAGCAGCTCGGTCGCGGGGCGCGAGATCAGGAAGCCGATCTTCGAGCGGGTCGAGCTGCTGAACGCGCGCTTGAGCAGGTCCGCGACGAAGCGCGCGGTGCCCTCGATCGTCTTGAGTGCGATATTGCCCGAGAAACCGTCGCACACGATCACGTCGACATGCCCGCGCGATAGGCTGTTGCCCTCGATAAAGCCCTTGAATTCGAGGCGGAGATGGTCGGCGGCGCGCAGCTGGGCGGCGGCCTCGCGAATCTCGTCGGTTCCCTTCATCTCCTCGGTGCCGATATTGAGCAGGGCGACGCGCGGCCGCTCGAGATCGAGCGCGGTGCGCGCATAGGCGGCGCCCATCACCGCGAACTGGACGAGGTTGCGCGCATCGACTTCGGTGTTGGCGCCCAGATCGAGCATCACCGTATCGTTCTCGCCAAGGCTGGGGAGCAGGGCGGCGAGCGCGGGCCGGTCGATCCCGGGCATGGTGCGCAGCGCGAGCTTGGACATCGCCATCAGCGCGCCGGTATTGCCGCAGGAGACCATGGCCCCGGCCTCGCCGCGCTTCACCAGATCGATGGCGATTCCCATCGAGGTGGTCTTGGCGCGGCGAATCGCCTGGCTGGGCTTGTCGTCGCCGCCGATCACGTCGGGCGCGTGGACGATCTCCGAAGCGGCGGTGAGGTTGGGATGGGCTTCGAGCCCGGCGCGAATCTTCGCCTCGTCGCCGACGAGCAGGAATTGCATCCCCTCGTAACGGCGGCGGGCCGCGGCGACGCCGGCGAGCATGACCGCAATCCCCTCGTCACCGCCCATCGCATCGACGGCGATTCGAGAGGAGTTCGTCATGATGCCACGCCCCCGTTTCCGCCCCGTGGTTCAGCTTGATTCGTGCTTAGTCTTCGGCCGTGACCGCGCGGCCGTTATAATGGCCGCAGGCGCCGCACAGCACGTGCGGGCGCTTGAGTTCGCCGCAATTGGGGCATTCCTGGAATGCCGCAACGGTGAGCGCATCGTGCGCCCGGCGCATGCCACGCCGCGAGGGCGAGGTCTTTCTCTTGGGAACGGCCATTTCCGGCTAACCTTCTTGCGTCTTCAATCGATGGGCCGCGATACGCCCGCAGGGTCTTTCGGGCAAGCGACGGAAGTCCGGCGCTCGCCGGACCAGCGGACAGGTCACGAAGCGAGCGAGCGCCTATAGCGATTTTGCCCCGCGTTGCAAGCCGGAGAGCGCCGTGCCACTCAGTCGCCTTTCAGGAGGGGACCTACGCTCATGATGCTGCCCATCGCGCTCACCACTGCCGGCGCCGCCGCGCTCGTCAACTTCTGGCTCGCCTGGCGAATCGGGCAGGTGCGCACCGCGGAGAAGATCTCGATCGGCGACGGCGGCAATCCGCGCCTGATCGCGCGGATGCGCGCGCATCTGAATTTCGCCGAATATGTGCCGCTGGTGCTGATCCTGATCGCGCTGATCGAGCTGGCCAGGGGCACGCATCTGTGGCTGTGGATCGTCGCCCTGCTCTTCATCCTTGGCCGGGTGGCGCATCCGATCGGCATGGACGGATCGCGATTCGCGCGGACCTTCGGCATGGCCACCACCGCGCTGACGACGGTGGGGCTGGGGCTATATGCCGCCTCGATCCAGTATCTCGCGATGTTTCATATCGGCTGATTTTGTTGGCGCTGCGCAGAGCTGCGGCACCAGCCCGTCAAGAACGCGCGCGCGCCATCACCGAATCGGCCACGAACGGATTGGATTTCCGTTCATGGGCGAAGGTGCTCACGGCATTGTGCCCGGGGATGAACACCGTGTCGTCCCCCAGCGGCCAAAGCTTGAGCGTAATCGAATCGAGCAAATCCTGATGGTTGCCCATCGGGAAATCGGTCCGCCCGATCGATCCCTGGAACAGCACGTCGCCCACCATCGCCAGCTTCGATTCGGGATGGTGGAAGACGACATGGCCTGGCGTGTGGCCGGGGCAGTGGATCACGTCGAGGGTGAGGTTGCCGACCGTCACCTGGTCGCCATCGACCAGCCAGCGCGCGGGCTCGAACGGCGTTCCGCGCACGCCATAACGCTTGCCGTCATCCTCCAATCGGCTGATCCAGAAGCGGTCGGCCTCGTGCGGGCCCTCGATCTCGACCCCCAGCTCCTTGGCGAACTCGCCCGCCGCGCCGCAATGGTCGATATGACCGTGCGTCAGCAGGATCTTCTCGATGGTGACGCCATGCTGTGCTGCCGCCGCGCGCAGCTTGGGCAGATCGCCGCCTGGATCGACGAACGCGCCCTTCATCGTCTGCGTGCACCAGATCAGCGAGCAATTCTGCTCGAGCGGCGTGACGGGGATGATCGCGGCGCGCAAAGGAGGGCTGGGCGGGGGAGTCGACATGCCCCGCGAGATAGGGGCCGCGCCGTTCCCGGGCAACATCCGCCGGAAACTGCACTTGCCGCAGGGGCTCCCGCACGCCATTCGGGCGGTTGAATGCTGCCTGCTCCTCCCTTCGTGCTGCTCGACGATGCCCGGCCCGGCGCCGCGCCGGCGCGGCTCTATGCCGGTCCGGTCGAGATCGTCGAAGCGAGCGGCGAGGGCGAGGTCGGCCCCGCGCTCGACCGGCTCAAGGCGGCGCGGGGGCGCGGCCTCCATGCCGCGGGATTCCTCACCTATGAGGCGAGCGAGGAATTGGAGCCCAGCGCCTGGCCGCGGCCCGCCGGAGGAGAAGTGCCGCGGCTCTGGTTCGGCCTGTTCGATTCATACGCCGAGATCGACGACGTCCCTGCCCTGCTCCCCGATCCCGCGGGCGCCTGGGCGGGCAAGCCCCAGCCCTGGATCACCAGCGACCAATATGGCGAGCAGTTCGCGCAGGTTGAGGAACTGATCGCCGCGGGCGACATCTATCAGGCCAACCTGACCTTCCGCGCCTGGGTTCGCCGCGCGGGCCCCCCGGGCGCGCTCTACGCGCTGCTCCGCGCCCGCGCCGCCGCCGGCTATGGCGCGCTGGTCGCCACGGGCGAGCAATATCTCCTGTCCTTTTCGCCCGAGCTGTTCTTCACGGTCGAGCAGGGCAGGCTCACCGCCCGCCCGATGAAGGGCACTGCCATTCGGGGCGGCTCGCCCGAAGAGGACGAGGCGCTTGCCGAAGCGCTCGCCAGCGACCCCAAGCAGCGCGCCGAGAACCTCATGATCGTCGATCTGATGCGGAATGACCTTAGTCGCGTCGCCCGCCCCGGATCGGTAGAAGTGCCGCAGCTGTTCCATGTGGAGCGCTATCCGACCGTCCATCAGATGGTGTCGACGGTCACCGCCACGCTGGAGGATGGACTGGGTGCAATCGACGCGCTCACATCGCTGTTTCCCTGCGGCTCGGTCACCGGCGCGCCCAAGGTGCGCGCGATGCAGATCATCGGCGAGGTCGAGGGCGCCGCGCGCAACATCTATACCGGCTCGATCGGGCGGCTCGACGCCAATGGCGACGCGATGTTCAACGTCGCGATCCGCACCTTGATGCTCGATCCGACCAGCGACGCCGCGGTGCTGGGGCTGGGCTCCGGCATCGTCGCCGATTCGCAGCTGGACGAGGAATGGGCCGAGTGCCTCGCCAAGGGCGCTTTCGTGACCGCGGGCGAGACGGCGTTCGACCTGATCGAAACCATGGCCTTCGATCCCGAGCGCAGCATTCCCCTGCTCGAGCGCCATCTCGCGCGGATGCGGGCCAGCGCCCAGCTGTTCGGCTTCGCGTTCGACCGGCATGGCGTCAGGAACGAGCTCCAGGCCGCGACCTTCCGGCTGCGCGAGCCCAGCCGCATCCGGCTGCTGCTGGCCAGATCGGGGGCGATCGCGATCGGTATCGCGCCGATGCCCGCGCTCCCCGAGGGCCCGGTCAAGGCCGCGATCCTGCCCCAGCCAGTTGCGCCAGACGACTTTCGCCTCGCGCACAAGACCAGCCGCCGCGGCTTCTATACGCGCGACCCCGATGCCTTCGAGACGCTCTATGTCGATGCCGAGGGCTTCCTCACCGAAGGCAGCTTCACCTCGATCTTCGTCGAGCGGAACGGCACGCTGATCACCCCGCCGCTCAGCCGGGGCCTCCTCCCCGGAGTGCTGCGCGCCGAGCTCATCGAGACCGGCCGCGCGGTGGAGGGCGATCTCACCCCCGCGGACCTCGAATCGGGCTTCTTCATCGGCAACGCGCTGCGGGGACTGGTTTCAGCCGTTACATTTGCGCGAGCGCACGCAGCGCCGTAAAGGCGCGCGCATGAAGACCTCAGCAGCGCTCGACCGCATCCAGCCCTCCGCCACGCTCGCCATGACCACGCGGGTCAACGAGCTCAAGGCGCAGGGCGTGGACGTGATCGGTCTTGGCGCGGGCGAACCCGATTTCGACACGCCGGAATATGTCCAGGAAGCCGCCATCGCCGCGATCCGCGGGGGCCAGACGCGCTATACCAATGTCGATGGCACCAATGCGCTCAAGGAGGCGATCCGCGCCAAGTTCAAGCGCGACAACGGGCTCGACTATGCGATCAACCAGATCAGCGTGAATGTCGGCGGCAAGCACACGCTCTTCAACGCGCTGGTCGCGACCGTCCAGGCGGGCGACGAGGTGATCGTCCCTGCGCCCTATTGGGTGAGCTATCCCGATATCGTCCAGTTCGCGGGCGGCACCCCGGTGTTCATCGCGGCGGGCGCCGACCAGAACTACAAGATCACCCCGGCGCAGCTCGAGGCCGCGATCACGCCCAGGACCAAGTGGCTGATCCTCAACTCGCCCTCGAACCCCACCGGCGCCGCTTACTCGGCCGCCGAACTCAAGGCGCTGGGCGAGGTGATCGAGCGGCACCCGCATGTCTGGGTGATGGCCGACGATATGTACGAGCATATCGTCTATGACGGCTTCGAATTCGCGACGATCGCGCAGGTCTGCCCCGCGCTCTACGAGCGGGTGCTGACCGTGAACGGCTGTTCCAAGGCCTATTCGATGACCGGCTGGCGGATCGGCTTCGCGGGCGGGGCGCCCTGGCTGATCAAGGCGATGGCCAAGCTCCAGTCGCAGTCCACGTCGAACCCCTGCTCGATCGCCCAGGCAGCGGCGACCGCGGCGCTCAATGGCGACCAGGGCTTCCTGCAGGCACGCAACGCCGCCTTCCAGGGCCGGCGCGACCTGGTCGTGTCGATGCTCAACCAGATCAACGGCATGACCTGCCCGCGCCCCGAAGGCGCCTTCTACGTCTATCCCGAATTCTCCGGGCTGATCGGCAAGTCCACGCCCAAGGGCCAGCGGATCGACACCGACGAGGCGATGATCGGCTATTTCCTCGACGAGGCGCGGGTCGCGGCGGTGCATGGCGCGGCATTCGGCCTCTCGCCGGCGATGCGGATCAGCTATGCGACCTCGGAGGATCTGCTCCGCGAGGCGTGCGAGCGCATCCAGACGGCCTGCGCCGCGCTTCGCTAAGTTCGACGGACTTGCATCCCGCGCGGGATTTCCGACGTATAGTTGGATAGCCCCATGCTCAGGACCGCAATCATGCTCAAGCTGACCATCCCCGCGCTCGCCGCGGCGGGACTTTTCCTGTTCGCCGTCGCCCAGCCCAGCGGTGTCGCCGCCGAGGGCGCGGTCGCCATCCCCGCGCCGCGCACCGACGTGACCGGCGTGAAGGGCCAGCAGGTCGCGGTGCTCGCGGGCGGATGCTTCTGGGGGATGGAGGCGGTGTTCGAGCAGGTGAAGGGCGTCAAGTCGGTCACCAGCGGCTATGCCGGGGGCGAGAAGGGCGACGCCACCTATGAGCAGGTCTCGACCGAGCGGACCGGCCATGCCGAGGCGGTGCGCATCGTCTATGATCCGAACATCGTCAGCTATGGCACGCTGCTGCGCGTCTATTTCTCGGTCGCGCACGATCCGACCCAGCTCAACTATCAGGGCCCCGATCACGGCCCCAGCTACCGCTCGGCGATCTTTCCGCAGAGCCCGGCACAGCGCAGCGTCGCCTCCGCCTATATCGCCCAGCTGGGCGGGGCGAAGGTGTATCCGCGCCCGATCGTCACGCGGCTCGAGACCGGGACCTTCTATCCGGCCGAGAGCTATCATCAGGATTTCTTCCGGAGGAACCCGGACCACCCCTACATCGTCCGGTTCGACAAGCCCAAGGTCGCCGCGTTCCGCGCGACCTTCCCGCAGCTGGCGAAGTAACTAGAGCAGCCCCATCCCGGCGAGCTTGCCCGCCAGCTCGGCCGGCAGATCGGCGGCGTCGCCTTCGCCCAGATCGACCGGCGCATCCGCGTCCTCGAGATAGCGCCAGCCCTGATGCGCGCGCTTGGGGCGCGGCTGGACGAGGATCAGCTCGGCCGCGAGCCGGATCGCGGTGCGCCCGCCCTCGGCTTCGGCGAAGCCGAGGATCGGCGAGCGCGCGACCAGCTGGTGCCTGATGATCCAGTAGAGCGACCCGCCATCTTCAAGCTCGGCGAAGCGCTTGGGGAGATAGCGCGTGGTCACGGGGAACTCGGGGCCCTGCGCGGCGCGCCACTCGATCCGCTCGCGCAGCGTTTCGACCTGCGTGCAACCGAACGCGACCTTGGTGAGATGAAGCGGCATGCACGCGATCTGGGGACCGGCGCGCCGCCGATCAACCCACCATCCCGCTCATCGTCGCAAGCCCGAGAAAGGCCAGGAACCCCATCGAATCGGTCACCATCGTCACGAAGATCGACGAGGCGACCGCGGGATCCTGTTCGAACCGCTCGAGCGTGACCGGCACCAGCACGCCCGCAAGCCCGGCGATCAGGATGTTGGTGAGCATCGCGGCGGCGATCACCCCGCCCAGCATCAGCCCGCCGCCCAGCGACGGGAGCACGAGCCCGGCCAGCGTCACCGCCATGCCGATCGCGACGGCGACGGTGGCACCGTTCATCAGCGCGATCATGATCTCGCGCTGGATCGCGCGCATCGTGTTCGACTGGGTCAGCTGGTTGGTCGCGAGCGCGCGCACCGTCACCGCCAGCGTCTGCGTCCCCGCATTGCCGCCGACGCCCGCGACGATCGGCATCAGCGCCGCCAGCACCGCCTTTTGCGCGATCGTCGCCTCGAAGGTCATCACGATCGAGGCGGGCAGCAATGCGGTGGCGAGATTGGTGATCAGCCAGCGCACCCGGCCCTTATAGCTGTCGAAGATCGGCTCGTTGATGTCGCCTTCGCCGGCGCCCGACAGGCGGAGGATATCCTCGCCCGCCTCTTCGGAGATGATGTGGACGACATCGTCGACCGTGATCATGCCCACCAGCCGCCCGCTCGGATCGACCACCGCCGCCGAGATCAGCGCATATTTCTGGAAGCGCAGCGCCACCTCCTCCTGGTCCATATCGACCGGGATCAGCATCTGCTCGCGCTTCATGACGTCACTGATCGAGATCGCGCGCGGCGTGCGAAGCACCCAGGAGAGCGCGCACGTGCCGATCGGCTTGTGCGCGGGATCGACGACGAAGATCTCCCAGAAATCGGTGGTGAGATCGTCGTTCTTGCGCATGTAGTCGAGCACGTCGCCGACGGTCCAATGCTCGGGCACCGCGATCAGCTCGCGCTGCATCAGGCGGCCGGCGGATTCCTCGGGGTAGGAGAGCGCTTCCTCGATCGCGGCGCGATCGTCGGGCTCCATCGCGCGGAGCACCTCGCGCTGGTCCTCGGGCTCCATGTCCTCGATGATCGCGACGGCATCGTCGGTATCGAGTTCGGCGGCGATGTCCGCCACCTCGTGCGGCTCGAGCGCGTCGATCAGGTCCTCGCGGACATAATCGTTCATCTCGGCGAACACATCGGCGTCGAGCAGGTCGGCGAGCGCGCGGGCGAGCGCGGGGCGGTCCTCGTGCGAGGTCAGCTCGAACAGGTCGGCGATGTCGGCGGGGTGGAGCGGCTCGACCAGCGCGCGCGCGTCCTCGTCGTGGCCCGCCTCGACCGCATCGAGCACCGCGCGGACGAATTCGGGCTTGAGCCGGTCGTCCTCGTCGAGCTCGCTCTCTTGCGCTACGACCTGGGGTTCGAGTTCGGTCTCGCTCATCGTTCGACCTCCCTTTGGTCCGGCTGGGCGGGGCTTACTCCCGGGAGAAGGATTTGCAAGTCGGGCCAAGCGCGACTAGCTGCACTCGCTGGTTTCCAGGAGTATCCGATGTCCGAGTTCAATACCCTCGTCCTGACGCTCGATACGGGCGATGTGACGATCAAGCTGCGTCCCGACCTTGCTCCCAAGCATGTCGAGCGGATCGCGACGCTTGCCAATCGCGGCTTCTATGACGGCGTCGTCTTCCACCGCGTGATCGACGGGTTCATGGCGCAGGGCGGCGATCCGAGCGGGACCGGCTCGGGCGGTTCGAAGGAGCCCAACCTCCCCGCCGAATTCAGCCGCGAGCCGCATGTGCGCGGCGTCGCCTCGATGGCGCGGACGATGGACCCGAACAGCGCGAATTCGCAATTCTTCATCTGCCTCGACGACGCGACCTTCCTCGACGGGCAATATACCGTCTGGGGCGAAGTGACCGACGGCATGGAGAATGTCGACGCGCTCCCCAAGGGCGAGCCGCCGCGCAATCCGGGCAAGATCGTCAAGGCCCGCGCCGAATAAGCGCCGCCTGATCGCGAGAACGAAGAGCCCCGCCCTCACCGGCGGGGCTTTTTGTTACTCCGCCGCGCCCAGCGCCCCGATCAGCCAGTCGTGGAAGATGCGCACCGGGCGCGTGGTGAGCGCACGGGGGCGGCACACGAACCAGTAGCTGTAATGGCTCTCCACCGTCAGATCGAAGAGCTGGACGAGCCGCGGGTCGCGCGCGGCCTCGAAATGGGTTTCGAGCATGAAGGCGACCCCCAGTCCCTGCGCCGCCGCCTCGAGCATCAGCGTGCCCGAATCGAAATGATCGATCGCCAGCGGCTCGAGATCGGGCAGGCCCGCCGCCGCGCGCCAGCCGGTGAAGGTGTCCGCCATGTCGCGATGGACCAGGGCGGTCAGGCCCACGAGCTGTTCGGGCCGGGTGATCGGATCGGGCCCCTCGATCAGCGATCGCGCGCCGATCACATGGACCCGATTGCGGTCGAGCCGGCGCGCATAGAGCCCCGGATCGACATCGCGCGCGATCACGATCGCCGCGTCGAGCCCGTCGCCGAGCCGCGCCACGCCATGCCCCGCGGTATCGACATCGAGGTGCAGCTCGGGATGCTTGCGCTTGAGATCGGGGAGATGCTGCATCAGCCGCTGGGTCGCGAACAGCGGGAGCACGCCGAGGCGCAGCCGCAGCAACTCGGTGCCGCTGGTCATCGTCTCGACCGCATCGGTCATCGCATCGAGCGCGGGGGCGATCAGCCCGAGCAGCCGTTCGCCCTCGTCATTGAGCTTGAGCGCCTGGTGCCGCCGCTCGAACAACGGCTTGCCGATGAAGCGTTCGAGCGCCTGGACGCGGCGGCTGAGCGCGGGCGAGGACAGCGCAAGCTCCTCGGCCGCGGCCTTGATCGAGCCGAGCCGGGCGACCTGGACGAACGCCTCGATCGCAGTGAGGGGCGGCAACCGTCGCATCGCTCTCCCTTGCATGACCAAACTTTGTGCGCTGCGTCAGAGCCCTATCGCGCCGCCATCAGCACCTCAAAACGCCTTGCTGCCTCACTATCGTGCCGTGCTGACACGATTGCAAGTACCGCAACCATGCTCGCATCATTTCGCACTTGCGGAAGTTTTCGCCGCAGTGCACAAAGATCGAGCCTTTCAGGCATCCTCTCCTAAAACTTTCCAAAAGCCGGGCGGCAACGCCCGGCTCTTTTTTTGCCCGGCGCCCCGCCTATGTTAGCCGCTTCCCTCGCAGGAGAGCGACAGGCATGGCCGACGACGAAAAGGGTGCGCGCAAGCTGCAGGTGGCCAATGCCCGGCCCGAGGATAGCGGCCGCGGCCTTGCGCATCTGCCGCGCGCGCTGATGGCGGCGCTTCAGCTCGCCGAGGGCGACGTGATCGAGATCGTCGGCAAGCGCACCACCCCTGCGCGCGCGGTCTTCCCCTATCCCGAGGACGAGGGGCTCGAGCTGCTGCGCATCGACGGGCTCCAGCGCGCCAATGCCGGGGTCGGTTCGGGCGATTTCGTCGCGGTGCGCAAGGCCGAATCGAAGCCCGCCACCCGCATCGTCTTCGCTCCCGCGCAGGAAAATCTGCGCCTCCAGGGATCGGGCATGGCGCTCAAGCGCACCTTTTTCGGGCGGCCGCTCTGCCAGGGCGATATCGTCGCGACCGCGGGGCAGCAGCGCGTCGGCAACGTGCCCCCCGAGATCGCCCAGCATCTGCGCGCGCCCGCCTATGCGCTGCAGGAGATCCGCCTCGCGGTGATTTCGGCCAGTCCCAAGGGCATCGTCCATGTCGACGAGAATACCGAGGTCGAGCTGCGTCCCGAATATGAGGTGGCGGGCGACAGCCGCCGCGCCGACGTCACCTATGACGATATCGGCGGGATGGGCCCGACGATCGACCAGCTGCGCGAGATGGTCGAGCTGCCGCTGCGCTATCCCGAGCTATTCCAGCGGCTCGGCGTCGATCCGCCCAAGGGAGTGCTGCTCCATGGTCCGCCCGGCACCGGCAAGACGCGGCTCGCGCGCGCGGTGGCCAACGAATCGGACGCCAATTTCCACCTGATCAACGGCCCCGAGATCATGGGCTCGGCCTATGGCGAATCGGAGAAGCGGCTTCGCGAGGTGTTCGAGGCGGCCAACAAGGACGCGCCCTCGATCGTCTTCATCGACGAGATCGATTCGATCGCCCCCAAGCGCGGCCAGGTCTCGGGCGAGGCGGAGAAGCGCCTCGTCGCGCAATTGCTCACGCTGATGGACGGGCTGGAGGCGCGCGCGAACGTCGTCGTCATCGCCGCGACCAATCGCCCCGAGGCGATCGACGAGGCGCTGCGCCGGCCGGGCCGGTTCGACCGCGAGATCGTGGTCGGCGTACCCGACGATCGCGGGCGCCGCGAGATATTGGGCATCCATACGCGCGGCATGCCGCTCAGCGAGGATGTCGATCTCGCCGAGCTCGCCCGCACCACCTACGGGTTCGTCGGCGCCGATCTCGCCGCGCTCACGCGCGAGGCGGCGATCGAGGCGATCCGGCGGCTGATGCCCAAGCTCAATCTCGAGGACCACAGCATCCCGCCGGAGATTCTCGACACGCTCTCGGTTACCCGCGAGGATTTCCTCGAGGCGATGAAGCGCGTCCAGCCCTCCGCAATGCGGGAGGTGATGGTCCAGGCGCCGACCGTGCGCTGGGAGGATGTCGGCGGGCTCGACGATGCGCAGATGCGCCTGAAGGAAGGCGTCGAGCTCCCGCTCAAGGATCCCGGCGCATTCCGCCGCCTCGGGATCCGCCCGGCCAAGGGCTTCCTGCTCTACGGTCCTCCGGGCACCGGCAAGACGCTGCTGGCGAAAGCGGTGGCGCGCGAGGCGGAGGCGAATTTCATCGCCACCAAATCCTCCGACCTGCTCTCCAAATGGTATGGCGAGAGCGAGCAGCAGATCGCCAAGCTGTTCGCCCGGGCCCGCCAGGTCGCGCCGTGCGTGATCTTCATCGACGAGCTCGATTCGCTCGTCCCCGCGCGCGGCGGCGGGCTGGGCGAGCCGCAGGCAACCGAGCGGGTGGTCAACACCATCCTCGCCGAGATGGACGGCCTCGAGGAGCTGCAATCGGTGGTGGTGATCGGCGCCACGAATCGCCCCAATCTGATCGATCCGGCGCTGCTGCGTCCGGGGCGGTTCGACGAGCTCGTCTATGTCGGCGTTCCCGATCAGGCGGGCCGCGCGCGCATCCTCAAGATCCAGACCGCGAAGATGCCGCTCGCCAAGGATGTCGATCTCGACGCCATCGCCGCCCGGGCGGAGCGCTATACCGGGGCCGATCTCGAGGATATCGTCCGCCGCGCGGGCCTCGTCGCGCTGCGCGAATCGCTCTCCACCAAGGCGGTGACCCAGGCGCATTTCGAAGCGGCGCTCGCCGATTCGCGCGCCACGGTCACGCCCGAGATGGAGGCCGAATATGAGGCGATGTCGTCGCGGCTGAAGCAGGACGCGGTCTCGATCCAGCCGATCGGCTTCATCGCGCCGGGGATGCTCCGAGGGCACGGTCCGAAGGGCGATCTTTGATCGGCTCACGCCGATAGGCGGCACCGGCCCGCTCCCCCTCCCGGCCACCCTTACGATAGCAGGCTATGGGTGACCGGGAGGGGGAGCGGGCCGGTGCCGCTTGTCGCTGTTAAGCGACAAAAACGCATACACCACCGCCGCCAGCAGCCAGCCGGCGGCGGTGAGATAGGGCAAAGGCCGCCACAGCTCGTAGAGCCCGACGCCGATCGAAGGTCCGAGCACGAAGGCGGCGCCGTTGATCGAGGTCACCTTGCCCGCGACCGATCCCTGCGACTCGGGGCCGACCGCGAGCGAGGAGCCCGCGGTGAATCCCGGCCGCGCGAAGCCGAAGCCGAGCGACGCCAGCGCATATCCCATGCCGATTCCCGAGATCGACGTCGCGGTCCCCGTCGCCGCGCAGCCCAGCGCCGCCACCGCGAGCCCGACCAGCACCAAAGCGCGCGGCTTGAGGTCGAGCATCGGGATCAGCCCCCATTGCGCGAGCAACGCCGATCCCGCGCCCATCATCAGCACCAGGCCGGTCGGCTGGAGCGCCTCGACCGGGGTGACGTGGAGCCGGTCGATCACCAGGAAGCCGATCGCCTGCCCGGTCATCGCCTGGGCGTGGCCCATCACCAGCCCGGTGATCATCCAGCCGCGCACCCGCGCATCGAAATAGCCGATATTGCTGCTCGTCCGTTCGGAGACCGCCGCGGTCACGCTCGCGCCCGATGTCTGCCCGCCGATCGAGGGATAGGCGACCGCCGCGCCATGCGCCTTGGCCTCCTCCCGGGGCAACAGGCGAAGCACCGCGATCCAGATCGCCAGGCCCACCGCGCTCGCGGCAAAGGCCGGCCCGGCCAAACCGACCACCGGCCCGCCCTGCCAGAGGCTCCCCATCACCAGATAGGGCGCGATCGCCGGTCCCGTGATCGTGCCGAGTCCGAAGGCCGAGGCGAGCAGGGTCAGCGCCCTGGTCCGCCGCCGCCGGCTCGTCCGCCCCGCGACGATCGCCTGCACCGCAGGCGGCGCCGCTGACCCGAAGGTGCCGTAGATCACGCGCCCGATGATGAAGGCGACGAAGGTGGTGACCGGCCCCAGCACGCCGTTGATCCCGAGCATCAGGAACAGCCCGCACAGGAACAGCGAGACGGTGAAGCCGCCCACGCCGATCAGCACCATCAGCCGCCGTCCATGCCGGTCCGACCGGTTCGCCCAGAAGGGCGCGGCGATGACCCAAAGCAAAGCCGATACCGAAAACACCGCCGCCACCGCGCTGTCCGCCGCGCCCAGCGACCGGCCGAGCGCGGGCAGCACCGATTGCAGCGCGGTGTTCCCCGCCGCGATGGCGAGCATCACGGTGAAGAGCAGGGCGAAGGTCTTGTCGACCTTGAGACGGGGCCGGATGGGCTCCATCAGCGCTCCCAGCTGTAACCGCGGCGGACCTCGCTCACGAACAGCTCATAGCGTTGATACCAGCGCTCGCGGCCTTGGTCGCGGATCGCGGCATGCTCGGGATTTTGACGCCAGGCGACCGCGCTTTCCTCGTCAGCCCAATAGCTTACCGTGATCCCGAAGCCGCTCGCGTCGCGGGTGCTGTCGATCCCGCGATAGCCCGGCTGCTGCTCGGCCAGCGCCACCATCGCCGCGGCCGCCGCGCCATAGCCTTCGGGGTCTTCGCCCGTTTCCTGCGAGACGAAGATCACCGCGATCTCCCCGGCGCGCAATCCATGACTGTTGTGTGACATGCCGACTCCGACTAGTCGCTAGGGCTGTCCGCGCAACCGCGGGCGCGTTCATCCGTTCTCTGGAGCCCTATGCCTTCCACCCGATCGCTGCCGCGCGCAAGTCGCCACACGGACAAACCCGCTTCCGATTGGGGGCTGTTCGTGCGCGGCTTCATCAAGCATCCGGCCATGGTCGCCTCGATCGTCCCATCCTCGGGCCGGCTGATCCGGCACATGCTCGATCGGGTCGATTGGGCGGATTGCAAGGTCTTTGTCGAATATGGGCCGGGCGTCGGCACCTTCTGCCAGGCGGTGCTCGACCGGCTGGCGCCCGACGCCGAATATATCGCGATCGATCCCAACCCCGACTTTGTCGAGCATCTGCGCCACAAGATTCGCGATTCGCGCTTCACCCTGATCCAGGGCTCGGCCGAGGATGTCCGCCAGATCCTCAAGGATCGCGGCTATGACCATGCCGATTACATCCTGTCGGGCCTTCCCTTCACCACCCTCCCCGCGGGCGTGGGCGACCTGATCGCGCGCGAGACCGCCGCGGCACTCCGCCCCGGCGGCGCCTTCCTCGTCTATCAGTTCCGCCCCCGGGTCCGGAACTTCTTCGCGCCCTATTTGCCGAAGATCGATCACGCGATGGAATGGTGGAACGTTCCCCCCGCCCAGCTCTGGTGGGCGTGGAAGGAGTAGCGCGCAAGCAACGGCTTCAAGGATTCAGCGTTAGCGCGACGTAGGTAATTGACGCGCCCGCCCCGTCGGAACAGAGAAACTGGCATGGAGCAAATCAACCTGCCCGAGTCCGAGTGGCGCAAGAAGCTGACGCCCGAGCAATATCATGTGTTGCGCGAGGCCGGGACCGAGCGTCCCTTTGCCGGCAAGTACGACAACAACAAGGCCGACGGCATCTATCGCTGCGCCGGTTGCGCGCTCGATCTGTTCGACAGCGCCGACAAATATGATTCGGGTTCGGGCTGGCCGAGCTTCACCCAGCCGGTCGACGGGACCCATGTCGTCGAGCATCACGATTCGACCCATGGCATGACCCGCGTCGAGGTGCGCTGCGCGCGCTGCGACGGGCACCTGGGGCATGTCTTCCCCGATGGACCGCCGCCGACGGGGCTGCGCTATTGCATCAATTCGGTGAGTCTCGACTTCCGTTCACGCGGCGCTAACGGGCCTAGCGCTAGTGCGGGCGATGCTTCGGGCTCGTGAATTCCTTGTGAGCCGGCGGATCACGGCGTAACTCACCCCACGCATGGCCAATTTCAAAGACTATCTGCCGAAGCGCTGGCCGACCTGGCCCGAATGGAAGCGCTATCTGATCTGGGGCGGCGGCGGGCTCGGCGCGCTGGGGCTGCTCGGCTTCATCATCCTGCTGGTCGCGGTCTATTCGACCAAGGCCTCGCTCCCCTCGTACGGGGAGCTCAAATCCTCGCCCAACGGACAGATGATTCGCGTCCACGCCGCCGATGGCACCGTGCTGGTGTCGATGGGCCCGAGCTACGGCGAGTGGATCGAGTACGATCAGATCCCGCAGGTGATGAAGGACGCGATCATTGCGATCGAGGACAAGCGCTTCGAGTCGCATTGGGGCGTCGATGCCTGGGGCATGCTCCGCGCGGTCCGCGTCGGCATCGCCAATTCGGGGCAGGACAAGAGGCTCCAGGGCGCTTCGACGATCACCCAGCAGGTCGCGCGCACCATCTTCCTGTCGAACAAATATGATGTCGGCCGAAAGATGCGCGAGGGCGTGCTCGCGCTCGCGATGGAGCGCAAATTCACCAAGAGCCAGATCCTCGAACTCTATCTCAACAAGGTCTATTTCGGCGGCGGCGCCTACGGCATCGACGCCGCCTCGCGCCGCTTCTTCGGTCATCCCGCCACCAAGCTGACGCTGAGCGAGGCCGCGGTGATCGCCGGCCTGGTCAAGGCGCCCTCGCACTATTCGCCCACCGCCGATGCCGAGGCCGCGGTCGGCCGCGCGAGCGTGGTGCTCGATGTGATGGAGGATCAGGGCAAGATCACCCCCGCCCAGCGCGCCGCGGCCGACCCGAAGATGGTCAAGATGGCGCCCGAGCCCAAGCAGAACAGCGTGCGCTATTTCACCGACTGGGCGCTGCCCCAGCTCGAAGTGCTGATCGATGAGACCGATGCCCCGCTCGAAGTGTGGACCACGCTCGATCTCGGAATGCAGCGCGCCGCAGACGAATCGATCCGCGCCAATGCCCCCGCGGGCGCACAGGGCGCCCTGGTCACGCTCGACCGCGACGGCGCGGTTCGAGCGATGGTGGGGGGCAAGGACTATGTCGCCTCGATCTACAACCGCGCGACCCAGGCGGTCCGCCAGCCAGGATCGTCGTTCAAGCTGTTCGTCTATTTGGCCGCGCTCGAAGCCGGGCACCGCCCCGAGGACCTGGTCGTCGACGAGCCGGTGACGATCCGTGGCTGGACACCGCGCAACAATTCGCGCCGCTTCAACGGCGAGATGACGCTGCGCAACGCCTTCGCCTTCTCGATCAATACGATCGCGGCCAAGCTGGGCGACGAGGTCGGTTTCGGCACCGTCGCGGACATGGCGCGGCGGATGGGCATCACCACGCCGATCAACACCTATCCCTCGATGGTGCTTGGCACGTCGAACGTCCGCCTGATCGACATGACCCGCGCCTTCGCCTCGGTGGGGCAGCACGGGGTTGCGGTCACGCCCTATGGCATCACGCGCGTCACCGCGAACGGCGCGGTGATCTACCAGCACGAAGTCGATACCAGCCGCGTCCTCGTCTCCGAGGATGTCGCCAAGCAGATGACCGATCTGCTCCAGACCGCGGTCAATACCGGCACCGGCAAGGCCGCGCAGATCGGGCGCCCGGTCGCGGGCAAGACCGGTACGACCACCTCGAACCAGGATGGCTGGTTCATCGGCTTCTCCTCGGGGCTGACCACCGGCGTGTGGATGGGCCGCGACGACAACAAGCCGGTCCCTGGCCTCCAGGGCGGCCACGCCCCGGCGCGCACCTTCGGCATGTATATGACGCGCGCGGTGGCCGGCCGCCCGGTCGAACAGTTCGACACCCAGGTGACGCTCCCCGAATTCTCGATCGACAATGAGACCGATCTCTATGGCGGGCCCGACAACAGCGTGTTCGTCGATCCCGACGGCCAGGCGATCGATCCCGGCGCGCGCGATCCCGCGGTCGATGGCGAGCCCGATCCCAAGATCGACCAGGATTTCATCGACCGGACGACGCGCGATCCCGCCCCGGGCGAGGACAAGGCCCCGCAACAGCCCCGCGAGATTCCGCGCCCGCCCGGCACCCAACCCACCCCTCAGCGGCAGGATCAGCGCGACCGCGACAATCGCGAGCTTGCGGACCCGGCGCGGCGGCCGGGGAATCCCGAATAGCTACCAGTGCTCCTTCGAGCGCAGGAGCAGCTGGATCCGTACGCCATTCGCTTTGGCTTCGACGCATCGGGCCCCAGGCCCTTGCAATGTAGGATTTCGGCTGCTTGGCTCGCGCAGCCGACCGCTCCGGCCGCTCTTTGACCCTGTCGATCCGCACCTGGCGAACCAGGCGTTTCCCCCGGGAAACCGCGCGGCGGAAAACATGCCGATCAGTGTTGCCCTAGTGTCACCTTTCACATGTTGGGACGGCCGGGCCTGGAGCGCCAATTGAGCCGGAACCCTAGCCCTTCCCGATCCAGTGTAGCGCCGCCCCATGCCGGCGCAGCCATGTCCGCGCCGGCGCCGGATCGGCCTCGAACAGCGTCTCCACGAACCGGTGGAACGCCGCCCCGTGGTTCATGTGCACCCGGTGCGCCACCTCGTGCGCCACCGTCGCGCGGCGAACGAAGCTCGGCGCGAGGATCAGCCGCCAGCTGTAGCGGATCGACCCCGACGCCGCGCAGCTCCCCCAGCGCCCGCGCGGATCGCCGATCGACACGGCCGTCACCCGCACCCCCGCGCGATCGGCATATTCGGCGGTCTCCTCGCTCAGGATGCGCAGCGCCTCGGCGCGGAACCAGCGCTCGACGCGCTTTTCCAGCCCCTCGCGCGGCCCGCCGCAGAGCAGCCTGTCGCCCTCCAGCCGCGGCGTCCGCCTGGCCCCCGGGGACGGCCAGACGATCTCGATCTCGTCATCCTCGAGCGGCACCAGCGCGCCGGGCGCGAACGGCCGCCCCTCGGGCAATTTCGCCTGCTGCGTCTCGATCCAGCCGCGCTGTTCCTCGGCCCAGGCGAGCGCCTTGCGCAGCGACGCGCGCGGCGGGATCGTCAGCCGCACCCGCCCGCTTCGCGGGTCCACCGACAGCCGCATCGCCCGGGACCGCGCGTTGCGGACAACGTCCAGCTCGAGGCTCAAAGCTCGCGGTCCACCAGATGATGTTCGAGATCGCCGGCCAGATCCTCCGATACCGTCCAGCCGCGCACCGATTCGCCCGCGCGGTGGACCGCCTCGCGGTCGCCGCACACCAGATAGTGCCAGCCGGGCAGCGGCTCGCCCGCCGCGCGCAGCCGATAGGCGCAGGTCTTCGGCAGCCAGGCGATCGAATCGACATTGGCCGAGGTCAGCCGCACGCAATCGGGCACATAGGCGCGGCGGTTGCGGTAATCCTTGCACTGCGCGGTCGCGCTATCGAGCAGCCGGCACGCGACATTGGTGGCGTGGAGATCGCCGGTATCGGCATCCTCGAGCTTGTGGAGGCAGCATTTGCCGCACCCGTCGCACAGCGCCTCCCACTGCGCGCGGTCGAGCTGGTGGAGCGGGATGTCTTCCCAGAATTTGCCCGTCACCGCACCCATTTCTTGATCTCGGCGATCATCTCTTCGGGCTTCATGTCGTGGGTCAGCGCCGCGATCGGCTCGCCCTTCGGCCCCATCAGATAGGTGACGGTGCCGTGATCGACCAGATAGGCGCCCGAGTCGTTGTCGGGCTTCTGCACCTGGAACGGCACCGCATACGCCTTGGCCGTGGCCGCAATCGCATCGGGACTGCCGGTCAGCGCGACCAGCCGCCGGTCGAAATTGCCGGCAAACGCCTTGAGCGCGGCGGGCGTATCGCGCGCGGGATCGACGGTGATGAAGATCGGCACCAGCCTGACCGCGATCGCCGGATCGCTCTTGTCGAGCGCGCGCATCACCGCGCTGACCTTCGCCATGTCGGTGGGGCAGACATCGGGACAGAAGGTGTAGCCGAAATAGACGAGCCGGTATTTGCCCGCGAAATCCGAATCGCGAACGGTCTTGCCGTTCTGATCTGTGAGCGCGAACGGCCCGCCGATGCGCGCGCCGGCGAGCGGCGGATCGCCCCTCGGCGCCGCCCGGCCGCAGGACGTGAGGACGAGCGCGCCAAGCATCATGGGGACGAGCGCCGTTGCAATGCGGAAATTCTTGCTGTTCATGGCGACGCCAGCCTTGATCTGATAGGGCGGCGCTTGCAAGGTTCCTCGGGGGACTGGCGGGCAAGAGCGAAGGGTTCCAGCGTATGATGCCGTCGAAATTTCTCCATGCCGCCCTCGCGGCATTCGGTCTGCTGCTTGTGGCGGCCCCGGCGCACGCCCAGCATTTCTCGGACAGCTATCAGTTCCTCGAGGCGATCCGGAAGCAGGATGGCGGCAAGGTGATGCAGATCATCACCGATACCAATGGCAGCATCATCGACACCAAGGACCGCTCGACCGGCGAGGGCGCGCTCCATATCGTCGTCCGCCAGGCCGATTCGACCTGGCTGCGCTATCTGATCCAGAAGGGCGCCAACCCCAACATCCAGGACGGCCGCGGCAACACGCCGATGATGCTCGCGGTCGAGACCGGCTTTGTCGAAGGCGTGCAGATCCTGATCCGCTATGGCGCCAACGTGAACCTTCCCAATTCGAGCGGCGAGACCCCGCTGATCCGCGCGGTGCAGCTGCGCAAGCTCGAAATGGTGCGCACCCTGCTCGAGGGCGGCGCCGATCCGGACCGGCCCGACCATATTTCGGGCCAGTCGGCGCGCGACTATGCGCGGATCGACCGGCGCATGCCCCCCTCGATCACCAAGCTGCTCGCCGACGCGCCCAAGGTGAACCGTTCGGCGGTTTCGGGCCCGAAGCTCTAGTTTTTGATCGCCTCACGGCGATGGCGGCACCAGCCCGCTCCCAGCGAAGCTAAAAACGACTCAAATCGCTTCCGCGTCGGGGTCCATCATGTGGATCACCCGGCGCGCGGCGCGCCTTGCGAACGCCAGCGTGCACTTCTTCCGCGTCGCCGCGGCGAGCGGCACCGTGTTCGCCTCGCGCAGCACCGCCGCGTCGTAGCGGTCCGCGACGATCAGCCCGGCGCGATCGGGCAGGAAACAGTCCTGCTCGAACGGGCGCAGATCGAACCCTTCGGGCACCGCCCAGAAGAAGCGGTCGCAATGCGCGAGATAGTCGTTCCACTTGCAATCGCCGAGCAGATCGGCGCGCGAGACCTTGATCTCGACGATGACGATGTTGCCATGCGCATCGAGCGCCATCAGGTCGGCGCGGCGGCCGTCGCTCAGCGGCACCTCGGCGATCGCGACGCAATCATGGCGCAGCAGCATCCGGCAGACGCCGCGCACGACATCGGCGGCGATCATGGGAGAATCGACGGGGGACAGCGAAGCCATCCCCCGCATTTAGAACATTGCGGGAACGATTGGAAGGGTTAGGCCCCTCCCGAATCACTCAGCGGTAGAAAATGTGATTTCCTATCACGCCGACGCGCGAGCGCTTCCAGCGCGGCGAGACGTAGCGCGCATGGAAATAGAGCGCGTCCTCGGCCGGCGAATCCCACAAATCCTTGCGCGCAACCTGCGCCACCGCCATCGCCCGGCGCCACTGCGCATTGTTGGGCGGGGTCGGCAGGACGCCGCGGCGCACGAAGGAGAATTGGCCGGGCTGCTTGATCACGCCGCACACCGAGTGCGCGAAACGGCCCGACGCGGCACGGTTGAGGATCACCTCGGCGACCGCGAGCTGGCCCGCAAGCGGCTCGCCCTTCGATTCATAATAGACGCCGACCGCGAGGCAGTTGAGCTCGCTATCGACTCCCTCGGGCATGTCCTGGGCATCGACCGCGGCGGAAAGCGTGGTGTAGGCGGCGGGCTCGGCCTTGACCGGCAGCGGCTGGACGATCTCCGCCGGCTTTGCCATCGCGGGCTGGCCCTGAGCGGGAACCCCAAGCGGGCTCGGCTCGTTAAGCTGTTGAAAGAGAAGGTCCGCAGGGGCACTTCCCAGATCGAGCGTGGCGGCGTTCGCAAGCGCGCCTGCGCCAAAAGTCACAGCCGCGAAGATCGCGGCGCGTGCAATGAACTTCATTATCCGTCGTTACTATGCGGTTGGTGCGCGGCACGGCCCCCTTTTCAAATTCGGGCCGCCGGGCTTCCCCCCGACTGCGTCACCGCTCGATCTCTCACCTCGCGCGGCACAACGCTATTATCAATGCCGGGCCTGTCGGGGTCCCGTGGTTAAAAGTCAATGAAAGCCCATCGTTTCAGCGGCGAACCGTTCCGCCTGTACGATGTCCAGTTCAATCACCCACAGATCGGAATCGCGTTCGCGCCGCCGCCGCCAATAATCGCTGGTAGCGTTATCATCCGCGAGCGCTGCCGGCCCCGAGGGCAGCAAGGCAGGTTCGCCGTCCGGCCCGATGCCGCGTTCAAGGAAGCGCGGATTCGCGCCCTTTTCCATGGTTAACAACAGGATGCCGCCCGATGTTTCGTCGCCCCGCGCGAGGACCATCGCCGATCCGCCCTCCTGATGGACACGGCGGACCAGCGCGCTGACCATCACCGCGCTGGTGACGCGCGCCATCAGCCCGCCCGGTATCCGGGAAGGCCCGCGAGCGGGATGCGCGAGCGCATGAAGGTGCCGGTGCCGCGGCCGGTCTCTTCGCCGGTCGCATCGATCAGCCGCGCCTCGGCAACGAACACGCGGCGCTGCCCGCTCACCCAGCGCCCTTCCGCGATCACCGGCCCTTCCCGGATCGGCTTGGTGAAGAGCAGGTTGAACGCCGTGGTGAGCAGGAACCGGTCGGTTACCAGGCTGTTCGCCGCGTAGAAGGCGGCATCGTCGAGCATCTTGAAATAGGCGGTGCCGTGCGCCGCGCCCGCTGCATGGTGATAGCGCCGATCGACGGTGAAGCGGATCCGCGCCACGCCGGGCGAGGGGATTTCGAGCGTCGAATCGAACCATTGGTTGATCGGCGCCGCGGCATAGAGCGATTCGAGCGCGCGGAAATGCGCCGCCTCGCCGCTCTGGACGGATTCAGGCCCGGTATCAGGCAGCGTCACGCGCCTCGACGCCGGTGAGCAGTGCATAGAGCGCGTCGGGTGACCCCGCCCCGCGCAACTTGGCCGCGAAGCCGCGATCGCGCAGCCGCCGCGAGACCCGCGCGAGCGCCTTGAGATGCTCGGCCCCTGCGCTCACCGGCGAGAGCAGGACGAACACCAGATCGACCGGCACCTCATCGACCGCGGCGAAATCGACCGGCTTTTCGAGTGCCGCGAAGATGCCGGTGACGTGGCGCAGCTCCTCCAGCTTGGCATGCGGGATCGCCACCGCGCCGCCGAACCCGGTCGAGCCGAGCTTCTCGCGCTCGGCCAGCCGCTCGGTCACCAGCTTGGCGTCGAGCCCATAGGCGCGCGCGGCGATGCCCCCCAATTGCTGGAAGAGCGCCTTCTTGTTCGATACCGCCAGCGTGGAAACCACCGCGTCCGGCACTAGCAAATCGCTGAGATCAGTCATGCAACATCCGTGAGGGCGCCCCCGGGGGCACCGTAAATACGAAATCCGTGCCGATCAGGATGCGCGGTTGGGCTCGACCCAGCCGATCGTCCCGTCGCCACGGCGATAGACCATGTTGAACGCGCCCGTACCCGAATTGCGGAAAAGAAGCGCGTTGGTATTGCGCAGATCGAGCATCATCACCGCATCCGAAACGGTTGCTTCGGGCACATCGACCCGGGTTTCGGCGATGATCAGCGGCGCGTCCGACGGCTCGTCCTCGACGGCGGCCTCCTGGAACAGCGTATAGCCGGCATTGTCTTGATCGGCTTCGTCGGAAACCCCGTTGGGCCCGCCATGATGATCCTTCAGCCGGCGGGTATAGCGGCGCAGCTGGGTCTCGATCCGGTCGGCGGCGCCATCGAACGCGAAATGCGCCTCCATCCCCTTGTTCGAGGCCTTGAGCACCAGCCCCTGGCGGACATGCGCGACGATGTCGCAGGTGAAGCCGTTGTCGTGCGGCCCCTTACCGAAGGTAGTGGTGGCCGAGATGGCGCGCGAGAAATATTTGTCAGCGATACCCTGGAGCCGATCGGTGACGTGCGACTTGAGCGCTTCGCCCGTGTCGACCTGATGGCCCGATACTCGGATATCCATGACTGTCTCCTACTAAAACGAGGGCGTGCACCTAGGCACGCGGTCCTTGACCGTCAACCTGACGAGACCGTGCCCCAGAGTGGCTCCTCCATTGCCTTGAGAAAGTTTCCGTGGCGCTCAAGTTCCGCGTCCGATGCCGCGAAATGCCGCGCCGGGCGCACATGGACGTGAGTTCGCGCCTCTTGCGGGGTCTCGCGCAGCACCGGCGCATCGACCGCCAGCCCCATGGTGATCTGCCGCCCGCCGGTCAGCTCGACATAGACCTGCGCGAGCAGCTGTGCGTCGAGCAGCGCGCCATGCAGCGTGCGCGCGCTGAGATCGATGCCGTAGCGCGAACAGAGCGCGTCGAGCGTGTGCTTGGCGCCGGGATGCCGGGTCCGCGCGATCACCAGCGTATCGACCATCCGGTCGAGCGACACGATCGGCCGCCCGCAGCGGCCCAGCTCGCCATTGATGAAGCCGAAATCGAAATTGGCGTTGTGCGCCACCATCGGGCTGTCGCCGATGAAGTCGAGCAGATCCTCGACCCGCTCATGAAACAGCGGCTTGTCCGAGAGGAACACGTCGCTCAGCCCGTGGATGCGGAACGCCTCGACCGGCATCGGCCGTTCGGGATTGAGATAGGCGTGGAAGGTCCGGCCGGTCATCACCCGGTTGACCAGCTCGACGCATCCGATCTCGACCAGCCGGTCGCCGCCGGAGAAGCTGAGCCCCGTCGTTTCGGTGTCGAACACGATTTCACGCATGAGTCGGCTTATCCTCCTGCCTCGCGCCGGAGGCAAGCGATCAGCGCATTCACCCTGTCCCGCGTCTCGGAGAGCGGGCCGCCGGTATCGATGACAAAATCCGCCCAAACGCGCTTTTCGGCATCAGGCATCTGGAGCGCGAGGATCGACTCGAAGCGTTCCTCGGTCATTCCCGGCCGCCGCAGCACGCGCTCGCGCTGCTGGTCGGCGGGCGCGGAAACCACTGCGACCTTGTCGACGCGCGAGTCGCCCCCGGTTTCGAACAGCAAGGGGATGTCGAGCACTACCAGCGGAGCATCCCGGTTCGCCGCGAAGAATGCCTCGCGCGCTTCGCCCACCGCGGGATGTACCAGCCCCTCGAGCCGCTGGAGCGCCTGGCGATCGCCGAACACCGCCTTGCCGAGCTTCTCGCGGTCGAGCCCCGACTCGCCGGTAGTGCCGGGAAACATCGCCTCGATCGCCGGCAGCAACCGCCCGCCCGGCCCCTGAAGCTCGCGCACCACCGCATCGGCATCGAACACCGGCACGCCGGCATCGGCGAACATTGCGGCCACCGTGGATTTGCCCATGCCGATCGAACCGGTGAGGCCGAGCACGATCATGAAGCCTGCCCCGGACCCCGATCCGGGGTCAGCAATTCGCGCAGCTCGTCGTCGCGGTCGCGCGGCGGTTCGGCGCCGAAGAACAGCTCGAACGCCAGCGCCGCCTGGCCGATCAGCATGTCGAGCCCGTCCACGGTCGCCAGTTCGCGCGCATGCGCCTGAGCGAGCAGATCGGTCTCGAGCGGGGCATAGACGATGTCATAGACCACCGCGTCATCGGGCAAGGACGCCAGGTCGATCTCGAGCGCCGGCTGGCCCTTCATCCCCAGCGCGCTCGAATTGACCAGCAGATCGACCGGGGGCACCGGCGATCCGAGCGGCACCGCATCGCCCTTGAGCCCGAAGCTGGAGAGCAACGCCGCCGCCTTGAGCACATTGCGGTTCTGGATGGTCACGCGGCCGATCCCGAGCTTCGACAGCGCGAACAGGATCGCGCGCGCCGCGCCGCCCGCGCCGATCACCAGCGCATGCCTGCCCGCCAGATCGAGCCCCGCGATCGGCGCATAGAATCCGCCGGCGTCGGTGTTCGTGCCGATCAGGCCGCCATCCTCGCCCCGGATCACCGTGTTGATCGCGCCGATCGTCGCGCGGATGCCGCCGGGATCGCCGACCAGATCGAGCGCCGCCTGCTTGTGCGGGATGGTGATATTGCACCCGCGCCAATCGGGATCGTCACGCCGCGATTCGAAATAGGCTGCTAGGCCCTCGGGCGTCACATGCTGGGCGCGATACTCGGCCTCGATCCCGAGCTGCTCGAGCCAGAAGCGGTGAATCGCGGGCGATTTGGAGTGCGAAATCGGGTCGCCGATCACCTCGGCGTAAGGCCGTGTCATGACGTCAGCACTCCCCTAACCCGCAGATAATCGAGGATATTGATCAACGGCATCCCCAGGATCGTGAACTGACTTCCCTGCAGTCCGGAAAAGAGCTGCACCCCCATCCCCTCGATCCGGAAGCAGCCGACGCACCCCGAAATCGCCGGCCATTCGGCATCCAGATACTGATCTATGAACGCATCCGAGAGCGGCCGGACCGTCAGCCGCGCGCGGTCGACATGCCGCCACACCGGCCGCCCGCCCTCGGCGATCACCGCGGCGCTGAAGATATCATGCGTGCCCCCCGACATCGCCCGCAGATGCTCGGCGGCATCCTCCCGGCTCAGCGGCTTGTCGAGCAGCCGCCCATCCGCGAGCGCCACCACCGAGTCCCCGCCCAGCACCAGGGCCGTCGGATCGAGCCCTGAAAGCTTGAGCGCCTTCAGTTCGGCCAGCGCATCGGCAAGGTCGCGCGGCGCGACTTTTGCCGCGAGCAAGCTGGCCTTGGCCGATTCCTCATCGACCTGCGGAGAGACCGCCTCATACGGCACCCCTGCCGCATCGAGCATCGCCCGCCGCGACGCGCTCTGCGACGCCAGCACCAGTCTCACGGCGCCTCCTCCGAGCCTTCGCCCAGGGTCCGCTCATTGACCATGGTGATGATCGCCGCCGCGGTCTCCTCGATCGAGCGGCGCGTCACGTCGATCACTGGCCAGCCATGATCGGCGAACATGCGGCGCGCGAACGCAATCTCGCGCGCGACCGAATCCTGATCGACATAGGATGTCTCGGGCTGCTGGTTGAGTGACAGCAACCGGTTGCGCCGTATCGCCACCAGCCGGTCGGCACTGGTGGTCAGCCCCACCACCAGCGGATGCCTGAGCGAATAGAGCTCGGCCGGCGGCGGCGATTCGACGACGATCGGGATGTTCGCGGTCTTGTAACCGCGGTTGGCGAGATAGATCGAGGTCGGCGTCTTGGACGAGCGCGAGACCCCCGCCAGCACGATATCGGCCTCCTCCCAATCCTCCGCGCCGATCCCGTCGTCATGCGCGATGGTCCATTGGATCGCCTCCACGCGCGCGAAATAGGCGGCATCGAGCATATGCTGGCGCCCGGGCCGCGCCTTGGCCTCCTGCCCCAGCAATTGCGACAATGCGTGATTGACCGGATCGAGCGGCGCGATCGCGGGCAACCCCATTGCGCGGCAGCGGCTTTCGAGTGTCCGCCGGATCTCCGAATTCACCAGCGTGAAGATCACCAGACCCGGATTGAGCGCGATCTCCTGGAGGATCCGCTCGAGATGCGCCTCGCTGCGCACCATCGGCCAGAAGTGGCGCAACGTCTCGACATCGTCATACTGGGCCAGCGCCGCCTTCGCGATATTCTCCAGCGTCTCGCCGGTTGAATCCGAGAGAAGATGGAGGTGCAGCCGCATCAGCGAAGGGACAAGCCTGTGGGTAACATGACGGACAGGCGCTAGCGCAACCCCGGGCGGCGGCCAAGCGCGTGATTCCGCCGAATCCGTCTATGACAATCCACAGCTGGGTCCCCAGCCCCCGGTTTCGATCCACAGGCTGTGGAATTCGGGAATCCCTCGAGCGACTCCGTGGAGTTGCGTAGGCGCATCCGAGTCAAGCTGTTGGCAAGGTGCGAACGAAAGCATAAGCCCCGGCATCAACGCCCCTACTACCTCCAACAACCTCCTTAGATTCTTCTCTTATAGTATTAGGAAGCGCGCGCTGACCCGTTCCGTTCCCAAACCCTTGCTGGCGACTCTGCGTGGCGAGAAGCAGGCCGTTCCTCCGATCTGGCTGATGCGCCAGGCGGGGCGGTATTTGCCCGAGTATCGCGCGCTCAGGGCCGAGAAGGGCGGATTCCTCGAGCTGGTGAACGACAGCGACGCCGCGGCCGAGATCACCCTCCAGCCGATCCGCCGCTTCGGGATGGACGGGGCGATCCTCTTCTCGGATATCCTGATGGTGCCGATGGCGCTCGGCCAGGATTTGTGGTTCGAGACCGGCGAGGGCCCGCGCCTCGCCCCCGTCGTGCAGAGCCGCGCGGTCCTCGACGGTCTGAAATCAAATCTGAGCGCCCTGGAGCCGGTCTACGGCACGGTTCGCCGGGTCGCCGGCATGCTGCCCCCATCGACGGCCTTCCTGGGCTTTGCGGGCAGCCCCTGGACCGTCGCGACCTATATGATCGCGGGCCAGGGCAGCCGCGAACAGGCCGAGGCGCGCCGCCTTGCCTATGCCGATCCGGCGCTGATGAGCGAACTCATCGCGCGTATCGCCGATTGCACGGTCGATTATCTGGCGGGCCAGATCGAAGCGGGTGTCGAAGCGGTCCAGCTGTTCGACAGCTGGTCGGGCAGCCTGTCGCCCGCGCAGTTCGAGCAATGGGTGATCGCGCCCACCGCCCGAATCGTGTCGGCGCTGCGGGAGCGCGCGCCCGATACCCCGGTGATCGGCTTCCCCAAGGGCGCCGGCGGCAAGCTGGCCGCCTATGCGCGCGAAACCGGGGTGAACGCGATCGGCCTCGACGAGAGCGTGGATCCCGTCTGGGCCGATGCCGCGCTCCCCAAGGGCCTGCCCGTCCAGGGCAATCTCGATCCGCTCGCCCTGATCGCGGGCGGCGCGGCGCTCGATGCCGCGATCGACCGCATCCTTGCCGCCTTCGCCGATCGCCCCCATATCTTCAATCTCGGCCATGGCATCCAGCAGGATACGCCGATTGCCCATGTCGAGCAGTTACTGGCGCGCGTCAGGGGCCAAAAAGAAGGGGTTCCGTCATGATCGGCTGGCTCGGCGGCGCCTATCTGTGGGTCAAGGCGGCCCATATCATCTTCGTGATCTTCTGGATGGCGGGGCTGTTCCTGCTCCCGCGCTATCTCGTCCACCACCAGGAAGCGCTCGGCACCGCCGAGGCCGTCAAATGGCAGGAACGCGAGGCCAAGCTCAAGCAGATGATCCTCGGCCCCTCGATCGGCATCGTCTGGCTGCTGGGGCTGGCGCTGGCGGTCAATGCCGGGCTGATCGACGGCGCGCCCGGGCTCGGCTGGCTCCACGCCAAGCTGGCGCTCGTGTTCGCGCTGTCGGGCTATCATGGCTGGGCGCTCGGCTATGCGAAGAAGCTGGCGAAGGGCGAAACCCTGATCCCCACGCGCACGCTGCGGATGCTGGGCGAAGTCCCCGCGCTCGCGGTGATCCTGATTGTCGTGCTGGTGGTGGTCAAACCCTTCTAAGCCGGTTGACTTGGGGTTCCCCCCCACCTAATTCCGCCTTGTGCCCCGGCTTCCGGGCGCATCCCTCCTTTTAGCATCGCATGTCCGCGCATTTCGCCGACCGACGCTCCCCCCAAGATTTTTCGTATCGAGAGTCTCCATGCATCTCAAAGACTTGAAGAAGACACCCCCCGCGGAGCTGGTCGAAATGGCCGAGGAGCTCGGCGTCGAGGGGGCATCGACCCTCCGCAAGCAGGACCTGCTCTTCGCCATCCTCAAGGCCCAGGCCGAGAATGGCGAGCAGATCATGGGCGAGGGTACGATCGAAGTGCTCCAGGACGGCTTCGGCTTCCTGCGCAGCGCCCAGGCCAATTATCTCGCCGGCCCCGACGACATCTATATCTCGCCCAACCAGGTCCGGAAATTCGGCCTGCGCACCGGCGATACGGTCGAGGGCGAGATCCGTGGACCCAAGGACGGCGAGCGCTATTTCGCGCTGACCCGGCTGGTCTCGGTCAATTTCGACGATCCCGACGCGGTCCGCCACCGCGTCAATTTCGACAACCTCACCCCGCTCTATCCCGAGAGCAAGCTGACGCTCGATCCCGCCGACCCGACCGTCAAGGACAAGTCGGCACGCGTGATCGACATCATCAGTCCGCAGGGCAAGGGCCAGCGCACGTTGATCGTCGCGCCGCCGCGCGTCGGCAAGACGGTGATGCTCCAGAACATCGCCAAGGCGATCACCGACAATCACCCCGAGGTGTTCCTGCTGGTGCTGCTCATCGACGAGCGCCCCGAGGAAGTCACCGACATGCAGCGCAGCGTGAAGGGCGAGGTCGTGTCCTCGACCTTCGACGAGCCCGCGACGCGCCACGTCCAGGTCGCCGAGATGGTGATCGAAAAGGCCAAGCGCCTCGTCGAGCACAAGAAGGATGTCGTCATCCTGCTCGATTCCATCACCCGCCTCGGCCGCGCCTACAACACCGTTGTCCCGAGCTCAGGCAAGGTGCTGACCGGCGGTGTCGACGCCAACGCACTCCAGCGCCCGAAGCGCTTCTTCGGCGCCGCGCGCAATATCGAGGAAGGCGGCTCGCTCTCGATCATCGCCACCGCGCTGATCGATACCGGCAGCCGCATGGACGAGGTCATCTTCGAAGAGTTCAAGGGCACCGGTAACTCGGAAATCGTCCTCGACCGCAAGGTGGCCGACAAGCGCATCTTCCCGGCGCTCGACGTCGGCAAGTCGGGCACGCGCAAGGAAGAGCTGCTGGTCGACAAGGCCAAGCTCTCCAAGATGTGGGTCCTGCGCCGCATCCTGATGCAGATGGGCACCATCGACGCGATGGAATTCCTGCTCGACAAGATGAAGGATTCGAAGACCAACGAGGACTTCTTCGACTCGATGAACCAGTAATCGGACCCCGACGCGAAGGATCGAAGCCCCGCGCCAGGGGTTCACGGGGCATTCAAGCCGCGGGGGCTAGCGGGGGTTTCGACTAGTTTGGAGATTGCTGTGTTTCGATTGGCCACGCCGTTCGCCGTTGCCCTTGCCGCCCCGATGCTGGTCTCGGCCGCCCCGGTGGCCGAGCTGGCGCAGGTGCAGACCCACCTCCAGTCGGTATCGACCATGACCGCGACTTTCGCCCAGACCGACCGTAACGGCCGCACGCTGACGGGCACGATGACGCTCAAGCGCCCTGGCAAGATCCGCTTCCAATATGAAAAGGGTGTTCCCCAGCTGATCGTCGCCGATGGCAGCTCGCTCTATTTCATCGATTATCAGGTCCGCCAAGTCGAGCGCTGGCCGATCGGCAATTCGCCGCTCGCGGTGCTGCTCAACCCCAAGCGCGACATCACCCAGTTCGCCCGGCTGATGCCGTCGCGCAGCGCCGATGTCATCTCGGTCGAGGTCCACGATCCCAAGCATCCCGAATATGGCCGGATCACGATGATCTTCCAGAAGAATGCCTCGGCGCCCGGCGGGCTGATGCTCGAGGGTTGGGTCGCGCTCGATTCGCAGAACAACCGCACCTCGATCCGGCTGTCGAACCAGCGCTTCAACGCCCCCGTCGCCGACGGGACGTTCCGCTGGAACGACCCGCGGAGGAATGGCGGCTCGAAGCGTTAAAGTCGTTTCAGCTTTGCTGAATCGGTGCCAGCCCGCTCCCCCTCCCGGCCACCCATAGGCTACTAGAATAAGGGTGGCCGGGAGGGGGAGCGGGCCGGCACCGCAACCGTTTCAGCTCCGCTGAAACAGACTCTGGTCCAAACGTTAATTTCGTTCATGTGGCGGACAGCTTTACCCCACTAGAACAGTGATTGCGGATGTGGAGCGGCTCCGGGATTTTCCCCCTGTTGCCCGGAACGACCCACTTCCCGCCTGCGTGACGAACGCCAGGTCGGCCCTCGCTCCAATGCCCCCGGAGCGAGGGCCTTTCCTTTTGGTTTGATCGGCTCTCGCCGATGAGGCGGTGCCAGCCCACTCCCCCACCCGTCCACCCAGAGTTTACCGAGGTGCCCGGATGGGCGACTGGGCTGGCACCGCCTCACAAAAACGCTACATCGCGCCCATGAAGATCGCTTCGTGGAACATCAATTCCGTCCGCTTCCGGATCGATATCGTCGAGCAATTCCTCAAGGAGGAAGCGCCCGACATCCTCTGCCTGCAGGAAACCAAGGTGATCGACGGCGATTTCCCCGCCGGCCCTTTTCGCAAGCTCGGCTATGATCACGTCATCATCCACGGCCAGAAGATGCACCACGGCGTCGCGATCGTCGCGCGGGTGCCGGTGGTCGAGGACGACCGGCTCGACTGGCAGGCGAATGGCGAGGCGCGGCATGTCGGGGTGCGGCTCCCCAACGGGGTGCGGCTCGAAAATGTCTATGTGCCCGCGGGCGGCGATATCCCGGACCGCGAGCTGAATCCCAAGTTCGGGCAGAAACTCGATTTCGTCCAGCGGATGACCCTATGGTCCGCACAGCTCGACGTCCCGACCATCCTGACCGGCGATTTCAACATCGCCCCGCTCGAATGCGATGTGTGGAGCCACAAGCAATTGCTCGACGTGGTCAGCCATACGCCGATCGAGGTCGAGGCGCTGGCGCGGCTGCAGGCGGCGCATGGCTGGGTCGATCTGGGGCGGCGCTTCATCCCCGCGCCCGAGCGCTGCTATACCTGGTGGAGCTATCGCGCCAAGGACTGGGAGGCGTCGGACCGCGGGCGGCGGCTCGATCATATGTGGGCGAGCCCCGAGGTCGCGGACAAGGCGGTGACGCACAAGGTCTGCGAGCCGTGCCGGAGCTGGCTTAAGCCGTCGGATCATGTCCCTATCGTCACCGAGTTCGATTTTTGAGCGATCCGCGATCTGTCGCCCGCGCCATTGACGCGCTCAGGCGCGGATGGCCGGTCGCGATCGGCGGGCTGTCGCTGCTGGCGGTCGAGACTGCGGATCGCGAGCGGCTCGAGGCATTCGATCCCGAAGGCGCCGCGCCGTTGCTCATCTCCGCGGGCCGCGCGCTGACGCTCAAGCTGGCGAATCAGCGCGAAGCCGCGGTGCCCGACGCGCCGGTGCTGGTCGAGCGCGTCGCCTGGCTCGATTTCGACACCGCCACCGCGCTCGCCGACCCGCAGTTCGATCTCGCCACGCCGATGAAGGGCCCGTTCCGCGCGATTCCGGTGACCGAGCCCGAATCGGCCGCTGCCGCCCTGCGACTCGCGCGGATCGCGGGCGTGCTCCCCGCCTTCTTCGTGCTGCCGAATGCGGGCGACGCCATCACCCCCGCCGATATCGATGCGCATGAGGATGCCGATCGCCTGCGCATCGTCGCGCGCGCGCGGCTGCCGGTGGCGGGCGCGGAAGAGGCCGAAATCGTCGCTTTCCGCACCGACGAGATGCCCGGCGAGCATGTCGCCCTCCTGATCGGCGCCCCCGACGGCAACCCGCCGCTGGTCCGGCTGCACAGCGAATGCCTGACCGGCGATGTGCTGGGCAGCCTCAAATGCGATTGCGGGCCGCAGCTCCATGCCGCGATCGCGGCGATCGAGACGAGCGGCTGGGGCATCCTGCTCTACCTCCGGCAGGAAGGGCGCGGGATCGGCCTGATCAACAAGCTGCGCGCCTATGCGCTGCAGGATCAGGGCTTTGACACGGTCGACGCCAATACGCGGCTCGGCTTCGCGGTCGATTCGCGCAACTTCGCGGTCGCGGCGCGGATGCTGGCGCTGCTGGGGCAGGACAGGGTGCGGCTGCTGACCAACAATCCCGAGAAGGTCGCCGCGCTCGAGGCGCACGGGGTTCAGGTCGCCGAGCGGGTGCCGCACAGCCTGCCGCCCAATCCGCACAACGAACGCTATCTGGCGACCAAGCGCGATCGCACCGGGCACCAATTCTAGCGATGCGCTACTTCCTCGATACCGAGTTCAACGGCTTCGGCGGGGCGCTGATTTCGCTGGCGCTGGTCCCCGAGGACTCCGAAGCACCGCCATTCTACGAAGCGCTGGCCTGTGACGATCCGACCCCCTGGGTGGCCGAGCATGTCCTGCCCGTGCTGGCCGCCGTGCCGATAAACCCGCGCGAATTGTCGCACCGCCTGCAGGAATATCTGGGGGACGATCCCTGGCCTGTGCTGATCGCCGACTGGCCCGAGGATATCGCCCATGCCGCGCGGGCGATGATCGTGGCGCCCGGCCGGCGCGTGACGCTCGACCGGGTCGGGTTCGAGCTGTGCGACGCCTTCGGTTTCGATTCGGCGATGAGCGCGGTGCCGCACAATGCCTATCACGATGCAGTGGCGCTTCGCGATTTCCTGCTCGAACGCGAGGCGGAGGGCCGATAGCGCGGGACGGGGTTGCCCGGCGCGGCGCTCATGCGATCAGCCGCGCGACCTCGTCGAAATCATGCGCGATCGCGTGGACGCCGAGTGCGCGCAGGCGGTCGGCATGGCCGAGCCCGCAATGGCTGCCCGCGCAGAGCCCGATGACGGTCGCGCCCGAGGCGACCGCGCCGGTCACTCCGACCGGCGAATCCTCGAGGATCACGGCGCGCGCGATATCGACCCCGAGCGCGCTGGCGGCGTGGAGATAGAGATCGGGCTCGGGCTTGCCGCGCGTCACATGCTCGGCGCCGCTGAAGATCCGGCCCTCGAACACGTCGCTCAGCCCCAGATGCGCGAGATGGCTGGCGATCCAGCGCGTCGAGCTCGACGAGGCGATCGCCTTGGGAAGCGCCGGGGAGAGGCCGCGGATAAAGGCGATCGCGCCGGCGACCGGATCGATCCCTTCGGCGATCACCCGGGCATCTTCCGCGGCGCGCGCGGTGTGGAAATCGTCGGGGATCGCCCGGCCGATCCAGCGCTCGATCGCCGTCAGGAAGTCGGCGCCGGCCAGCCCCATGAAATTGGCCATCGAATCCTCGGGCGAGGTCGGGTGGCCGATGCCCGTCAGATAGTCGGCGATCTGCTTGTTGCCGGCATATTCGCTCTCGAGCAGCACCCCGTCGAAATCGAAGAGGATGGCATCGAACCGGACCGGCAGCAGAGGCATCCGCGCGCTCAGCTTCTTTGGCCGAACAGCGCGGTGCCGACCCGGACATGGGTCGCGCCCAGCGTGACGGCGGTCTCATAGTCGCCCGACATGCCCATGCTGAGCCCGGCAAGGCCGTGATCGCGCGCCAGCTTGGCAAGCAGCGCGAACCAGGGCGCGGGTTCGAGATCGAGCGGGGGCACGCACATCAGCCCCGCCACTGCCAGCCCCGTAGCGCGGGCATGGGAGAGCAGCGCGGGAAGATCGCCGATCGCGCAGCCGCCCTTCTGCTCCTCCTCGCCGATATTGACCTGGACGAAGAGCGCGGGCCGCCGGCCCTGTCTCTCCATCGCCCTGGCCAGCGCATCGGCGAGCGAAGGCCGGTCGAGCGAATGGATCGCGTCGAACAGCGCCACCGCCTCCTCGGCCTTGTTCGACTGGAGCTGGCCGACGAGGTGGAGTTCGATTCCCGGCGTTTCGGCGCGGAGGGCGGGCCATTTGGCGGCGGCCTCCTGCACGCGGTTTTCGCCGAACACGCGCTGGCCGGCGGCGATCAACGGACGGATCGCCTCGGCGTCATGGGTCTTGGAGACGGCGACCAAGGTGACCCCGGCCGGATCGCGGCGCGCGATCCGGGCGGCGCGGGCGATCGATTCGCGGACCGCATCGATCCTCATCCTGGCATCGTCGGGGAGCATGGGGGCGGCTATAGGGAGGGCGATGCGACCCCGCCACCCCCCGATTCCCCGGATCTGGCTGATGACCGACCCGCGCATGGGCGAGGCGCTGTGGGCGGCGCTCGAGCGGTTGCCGCGCGGCGCCGGGGTGGTGGTGCGCCACTATGGCATCGAGGACCGCGATACGTTGATCCGGAAGGTCGCGAAGGTGGCGCGGAGGCGGGGGCTGATTCTGGTGGTTGCCGGCGGGCGCGGGCGCGCACATGTTCACAATGGACGCCGGAGTTGGCGCGACGGCCTGCTGACGGCGTCGGCGCATGGGCGGCGCGAGGCGGTTTCGGCGGTTCGGCGGGGTGCGGACGCGGTGTTCCTGTCACCCGTCTTCGCGACGCGCTCGCATCCGGGTGGAAGGGCGCTCGGGCGGGTGAAGTTCGGGTTGATCAGCCGGGGGCTGGACGCACCGGTGATCGCGCTGGGCGGGATGGATGCCAGACGCGCAAGATCGCTGCCACGATCGGCCTATGGCTGGGCGGGGATCGACGCCTGGCTCTAGCTTGCGTCGAGATTCAGTTCAGGGCGCGGCGAAAATGGTGATTTGCTGCGACCCGGAGCGCAGCGTGCTTCGGCACGTGAGCACCGGAAGCGCAGGAAAGCGCCATTTGCAGCCCGTCATGGGCTGAATATCGATGCAAGTTCAGAAGCGGAAGGCGGTGCCGACATAGACCGCCTGGCTGTCACGGCGGTTGTCGGTGAGGCGCGGCAGGCGCTCGCGTTCGGTCTCGGTCTTGTAGCGCACGCCCGCGGTCACATCGAAGTTGCGCGTCAGCGAATAGCTGCCGCCGACATCGATCGAATAGCTCGGCTTGTCGCTGATCAGCGCCGGCGAGTTCGGCAGCGGACGATCGGCGATCGCCTGGACGCGGCCCGAGGCGCGCTTGCCGGTATAGGTCACGCCGACATCGGCGCGTTCGCGGCCGCCCGGCTGGGTGACCAGGTCGACGCGGGTGACATCGCCCGACACCGAGAAGCGCTTCCAGCCGACCGAGACGCCCAGATCATAGGCGACCGGCGCGAGGCTGACCGTGGCGGGCTGGGCGGCGTTGCGCTCGACCGGCACGCGCACGGCGCGCGTCGATTGGGCGCGGACCGCGACGGTGACCCGGTTGCTGACCGCGCGGCGCGAATCGGACGGGGTGAAGCGGAAGCCGCTCTGCGGCAGGCCGCTGCGCGCGAGCACCGCGGCAACCTGAGGATCGGCGGCGGCCGGCGTGAAGATGCCGACACCGCGATAGGGCATGCTGGCATGGCGCGGCGAAATCCGCTGCCGGCTCTCCTGCGCCTGCAGCGCGGGCGCAAGCAAAAGGCCGGCGACGGCGAGCGTCCCCAGTCCGATTCCTGCAGTCCAGCGCGCGAGTCGCATTTTCATTCCTTACAGATGCCGAAAACTACCATGATTCGGAAGCCAAGTTCCACATCCGGCACAATTTTCCTATATAGTGTTGCTCCTTACCCACAGAAGGCCTGCTTTCGGGCCCCCGCCTGCCGCCTTGCTCCCGCCACATCAGCCTCTATAGATGCCGGACCTTGCTTTCTACTGCCTTAGGAATCTGTCGATGAACCGCCTGTTGCGCACCGTGATTCTGGGGTCGCTCGTCCTGCCGCTCGCCGCCTGCGGTGGCGGTGGCGATCGCGCCCGCGCCGATATCGCGGCTTCGAAGACCACCACGATCGGCGTCAATGCCTATCTGTGGCGCGCGACGCTCGACACGCTGAGCTTCATGCCTTTGCTCCAGACCGATTCGAACGGCGGCGTGATCGTCACCGACTGGTATGTGAATCCCAATTCGCCGACCGAGCGGATGAAGCTGACCGTCAGCATCCTCGATCAGGACCTTCGCGCCGATGCGCTGCGCGTCGCCGCGTCGCGCGAAGTGCTGCGCGGGGGCCAGTGGGTCGCGGCGCCTGTCCAGGCCGCGACCGTCCAGAAGCTCGAGGACATCATCCTTACCCGCGCTCGGGACCTTCGCCGCGCGGCGGCCCCGAGCAACTAGAACCCGGTCTTCCACCCGGTCCCCGGGGGTTGATCGACCCCCGCACGCTACCTTAGGGGCCGGTTGTGACTGACAGAGACGAAAAACCCGTATCGCGCTTCAACGCGCTGAAGGCCGATGCCGCGTGGCAGAAGGTGTGGGATGAACGCCGCACCTTCGCCGCCGACGATTCGAGCCCCAAGCCCAAGACCTATGTGCTCGAGATGTTTCCCTATCCCTCGGGGCGCATCCATATGGGGCATGTCCGCAACTATACGATGGGCGATGTGCTCGCGCGCTTCCGCCGGATGCAGGGCATGGAAGTGCTCCACCCGATGGGCTGGGACGCGTTCGGCATGCCCGCCGAAAATGCCGCGATGGAGAAGAAGGTCCATCCCGGCGGCTGGACCCGCGAGAATATCGCCACGATGAAGGCGCAGCTCAAGCGGCTGGGCTTCGCGCTCGACTGGACGCGCGAGCTGGCGACGTGCGAGCCCGATTATTACGGGCACGAGCAGGCGCTGTTCCTCGATCTGCTCGATGCGGGCCTCGTCTATCGCAAGGAATCCTCGGTCAACTGGGACCCGGTCGACATGACCGTGCTCGCCAACGAGCAGGTGATCGACGGCAAGGGCTGGCGTTCGGGCGCGCAGATCGAGCGGCGCAAGCTGAGCCAGTGGTTCCTGCGCATCACCCAGTTCGCCGACGAATTGCTGGCGGGCGTGAAGGCGCTCGAGCATTGGCCCGACAAGGTGAAACTGATGCAGGAGAACTGGATCGGCAAGTCCGAAGGGCTGCAGTTCAGGTTCGCGCTCAGCCCGAATGACTCCGGCGCCGGCGAGGTCGAGGTCTTCACCACCCGCCCCGACACGATCTTCGGGTCGAGCTTCGTCGCGATCGCGGCGGACCATCCGATCGCGCAAGCGTTGGCGGCGGGCAGCAACCAGGTCGCCGACTTTATCGAGCAGTGCAAGCAGGGCGGAACCACCGCGGCCGAGCTCGAGACGCAGGAGAAGCTCGGCTTCGACACCGGGCTGCGCGCGGTTCATCCCTTTGATCCTGCTTGGGAATTGCCGGTCTATATCGCCAATTTCGTGCTGATGGACTATGGCACCGGCGCGGTGTTCGGCGTGCCGGCGCACGACCAGCGCGATTTCGAGTTCGCGCGCAAATACGGCCTGCCGATCCGCCGCGTCGTCTCGGACGGCGACAAGACCGCGCCCGATTTCACCGACTCCGAGGCGTATGGCGGCCCCGGCACCCTGGTGAATTCGCACTTCCTCGACGGGATGGACGTCGCCGACGCCAAGCGCGCGGTGATCGTGCGTGCGGAGGATGGCGGCTGGGGCAAGGGCACCACCGTGTGGCGGCTGCGCGACTGGGGCGTCAGCCGCCAGCGCTACTGGGGCACGCCGATCCCGATCATCCATTGCGAGGAATGCGGGGTCGTCCCCGCGCCGCGCGAGTCGCTGCCGATCGTGCTGCCCGAGGATGTGAGCTTCGAGATTGCGGGCAATCCGCTCGACCGGCATCCGACGTGGAAGCATGTCGATTGCCCCAAATGCGGCGCCTCCGCACGGCGCGAGACCGACACGCTCGATACCTTTGTCGATTCGAGCTGGTATTTCATCCGCTTCGCCAGCCAGCCTGCGGACAAGCCGTTCGACAAGGCGGTCGCGGAGCAATGGCTGCCGGTCGCGCAGTATATCGGTGGGGTCGAGCATGCGATCCTCCACCTGCTCTATGCGCGCTTCTGGACGCGGGCGCTCAATCATATGGGCATGCTCGACGTCGCCGAGCCGTTCGCGGGGCTGTTCACCCAGGGGATGGTGACGCACGCCAGCTATTATCGCGGCGAGGGCACCGATCTGGTCTGGTACAATCCCGAGGATCTCGATTTCCGCGACGGCGGGGCCTTTTCGAAGGACGATGGCCAGCCGGTGGCGGTCGGCCGCATCGAGAAAATGTCCAAATCGAAGAAGAACACCGTCGATCCCACCGGAATCGTCGACCAATATGGCGCGGACGCGGTGCGCTGGTTCATGCTCTCCGATTCGCCGCCCGAGCGCGATCTGGAGTGGAGCGAGAGCGGGATCGAGGGCGCTTGGCGCTTCGTCCAGCGGCTGTGGCGGCTGTTCGACGGTTTGGCGGAAGCGGAGGGCCAGGATTCGGCGCTCGACAAGAAGCTGCACCGGACGATCGCGGGGGTCGCCAAGGATATCGAGGCGCTGACCTTCAACAAGTCGGTCGCCAAGCTCTATGAGCTGGTCGGCGCGATCGAGAAGGCGCCGCCATCGGCCTCGCGCTCGAATGCGATCCGCACCCTGGCACGAATCGCCGCGCCGATGGTTCCGCATCTGGCCGAGGAGGTCTGGGCGAAGATGGGGAATGCTGGGCTCATCGCCGACGCGCCCTGGCCCGAGGTTGATCCGGCGATGCTGGTCGATGACGAGGTGACGATCGCCGTGCAGGTAAATGGAAAGCTCCGCGATACGCTGACGGTGGCCAAGGGCACGCCCAGGGACGCGCTCGAAGCGATTGCGCTTGCCAATGCGCAGGTTCAGCGCATCTTGTCGGGCGCGCTACCCAAGAAGGTGATCGTGGTGCCCGACCGTCTGGTGAACATCGTCGCATGAAACCCACCGCTCTTGGCGCGGCCGCCCTGCTCTGCCTCGCGGCGCTCTCCGGGTGTCAGCTCCAGCCGCTGTACGGCGGCGGGGTCAACGGGCCGGTGCAATCGACCCTCGCCGCGGTGCAGGTCGCGCCGATCGAGGGCCAGGCCGGCTGGCTGGTGGGCAATGCGCTGCGCGATCGCCTCGAGACCGGACAGGGCACCGCGCCGCGCTACCGGCTCGAGGTCCGCCTCGACGACCGGATCGCGGGCCTCGGCGTCAAGCGCGACGATTCGGTGACGCGCGAGCGGCGGACGCTGCGCGCACGCTACCAGCTCGTCGAAATCTCGACCGGCACGGTGGTGCTCGACGCGACCGCGGGTTCGGACGCGGGCATCGATGTGGTCGGCAGCGAATATGCGACGATCGCGGCCGAGCGCAGCGCGCTCGAACGCCTCACCGAGATCGTCGCCGACCAGATCGTCGCGCGCATCGCCCGCTTCGCACAGTCGCAGGCGGCGCGATGAAGGCCAACGCGACGCAGATTCGCGCCGCGATCGACAATCCCAAGCCCGACACCCGCCTCTATCTGCTCCACGGGCCCGACGAGGCCGGCGCGAACGAGCTGGCGGCGCGGCTGGCGCGCGCGATCGGGCCCGATGTCGAGAGAATCGATATCGAATCCAAGGAGTTGCGGAGCTCTCCCGGTCGGCTCGCGGACGAGGCGGCTTCGCTCTCGCTGTTCGGCGGCAAGCGGCTGATCCGGGTGAGCGGGATCGACGAATTCGGCGCCGAAGCGGTGGCGCTGCTGCTCGCGGCCGAGGCGGCGGGCAATCCGGTGGTGGCGATCGGGCCCGGGCTCAAATCGACGGGCAAGCTGGTCAAGATGGCGATCGCCGCGCCGAACGCGATGGCGCATGCCTGCTATGTGCCCGAGGGGCTCGACGCACAGCGGCTCGTCCAGACGATCGCGCGCGAGCATGGGCTGCGCCTGTCGGGCGACGTGCCGCAGCGGATGGCGGCGGCGTGCGGGGGCGACCGCGCGATCCTGACCCGCGAGCTCGAGAAGCTGGCCTTGTACCTCGATGCTGCCCCGGACCGCCCGGGCGAGGCGGACGGACGGGCCCTGGATGCGATCGGTGCGGACCTGGGTGAGACGGAGATGTTCGGCGCGATCGAGGCGGTGATCGACGGGCGCGCGGCCGATCTGGGGAGCGAGCTTGCCGGGATCGGCGACGGGATGGCGATCCCCCTGCTCCGCCAGCTTGCGCGGCGGCTGCTGACGCTGGCCGAGCTGCGTTCCGAGGTCGATGCCGGCGCTGGCATCGACGAAGTCGTTGAAAAACATCGTATTTTCTTCAAGGAAAAGGCCGCGACCCAGCGTGCGCTGCGGCGCTGGACGTCGGGCCAGCTGACCCGCGCGATCGACCGGGTGCGCGAAGCCGAGCGCGGGATGATGCGCTCCTCCAGCGCGGGCGAGGTGATCGGCGAGGCCGAGTGCGTGATGGTTGCGCGGGCAGCGGCGCGCCAGGGGCGCTAGGCTCTCCTGTCCTCGATCAGCTTCCGGGCTTTGCGGGGGTGGTTCGTTGAGTCCGGTCCCCAAGCCCTTGAAATGTAGGATTTCGGCTGCTTTGCTCGCGGAGCCGGTTGCTCCGGCCGCTCTTTGACCCTGTCGATCTGCCCAAGGTGCACGAAACGCATTTCCCCTGAGCTGCCGCGGCGCAGAACATGCGCGATAGTGTGAAGCTAGAGTCAACTTTCACATGCTGGGAGCGCTATCGAGTCCCGATCCTAAGGGCTCCCGCTTTCGCGGGAGCACAGCCTTCTAGATCTTCTCGCCACTCAGCCGCTGGCAAAGCATGTCGAGCTGATCGAGCGTCGAATAGGCGAGGGTGAGGCTGCCGCCCTTGGGCCCGTGCGCGATCCGGACGTTGAGCCCGAGCACATCCCCCAGATGCCGCTCGAGCGCCTGGATATCGGTGTCGCGGCCATTGCCTTCCTTGCGCTTCGACGGCTTGGCCTGGCGCGCGAGCTTTTCGGCCTCGCGCACCGACAGCCCCTTGTCGGCGATCAGGCGGGCGAGCTTCTCCGCATCGGGGGTGCCGATCAGCGCGCGGGCATGGCCCATCTCGATCGCGCCCTCGACGAGCAGCTGGCGCACACCCTCGGGCAGATCGAGCAGGCGGAGCAGGTTCGCGACATGGCTGCGCGACTTGTGGACGATCTTGCCGAGCACTTCCTGGGTATGGCCGAACTCCCGGATCAGCCGGGCATAACCCTCGGCCTCCTCGATCGCGTTGAGGTCCTGGCGCTGGATATTCTCGATCAGCGCGATTTCGAGCGTCTCGGCGTCGCTCAGCTCGCGGATGATGACGGGGACCTCGTGAAGCCGCGCGCGTTGGGCTGCGCGCCAGCGGCGCTCGCCCGCGACGATCTGATAGTCCTTGCCGTGCGGACGCGCGAAGATCGGCTGGATCATGCCGCGTGCCGCGATCGACTTGGCGAGCTCCTCGAGCGCCTCCTCGTCGAAATGGCGGCGCGGCTGATCGGGGTGCGGGGTGAGCGAGCTGACGGGCAACATCCGGATGCCCCCCGCGGTCGATTCGGGCGAGCCGGTGACCGGCTCCTCGCGGACATTGTCGCCAAGCAGCGAACTGAGCCCGCGGCCGAGACCCGGGCGGGGCTTGCGTTGCGCCAGCGGCGAAGCGGGAACCTCATCCCTATTCGGTTCTTCGGTCATGCGGCCTTCTTGTGCTTGGGCAGGCGCTCGATCACCTCGCGGGCGAGCGCGATATAGGCCTCCGATCCGGGGCATTTATAATCGTAGATCAGCGCGGGCAGCCCGTGGCTGGGCGCCTCGGACAGGCGGACATTGCGCGGGATCACCGTGTTGAACACGACATTGCCGAGCACCGCGCGGACATCGTCCGAGACCTGGTCGGTCAGGCGGTTGCGGCGATCGTACATGGTGAGCACCACCCCCAGGATGCCGAGGCCCGGATTGAAGCGGCTGCGGATGCGCTCGACCGTGTTGAGCAACTGGCTGAGCCCCTCGAGCGCGAAGAACTCGCACTGGAGCGGCACGAGCAGCGAATTGGCGGCGACCATCGCGTTGATCGTGAGCAGCCCGAGCGAGGGTGGGCAGTCGATCAGGATCACGTCCCAGCGATTGCCCGAATCGCGGCGGAGCGCAGCCTCCAGCCGATGGGTCCGCGCCTCGAATTCGATCAGCTCGATCTCCGCGCCCGACAGGTCCTGTGTCGCGGGAACGATGTCGAGGCCGGGCACGCGCGTGGGCATCGCCACTTCTTCGAGCGTGGTCTCGCTGACCAGCAGCTCATAACTCGAATGCTCGCGCTGGGCCCGGGTGATGCCGAGGCCGGTCGAGCAATTGCCCTGCGGATCGAGGTCGATCAGCAGCACGCGCTTGCCGATCGCGGCCAGCGCGGTGCCGACATTGATCGCCGTGGTGGTTTTCCCCACCCCGCCCTTCTGATTGGCAATGGCGATACAGATCATCTCGGGCGTACCCCTCGTGCGATCACGATCCCCGAATCCGGGGAGGTGATGCTCGGTTCCACGTGAAACACACCCTGCCATGCGCCGCGCGTGGCTTCCACCTCCGATTCGGCGTTTCGGCCCTTTGGCAGCAACCAGATTGTGGACGAATCTGTGCAATGCCGCGCGCCGGCGAAGAGCTCGTAGAGCGGCGCGACCGCACGGGCGGAGATGACGGCCGCGGGCCTGGCGGGTTTGTGGGTCTCAATGCGGCTGGCGGCGACGGTGACGTTGTCGAGGCCGAGCGCCGCGGCGGTCGTGCGGAGGAACTCGGCGCGCTTGGTTCGGGGTTCGACCAGCGTCACGTCACGATCGGTCAGGATCGAGATGACGAGGCCGGGGAGCCCCGCCCCGGCGCCGATATCGATCCACGGGCCGTCGACATCCGCGAGCGGAATCAGCTGCGCCGAATCGGCCAGATGGCGGTTCCAGATCTCGTCGAGCGTGGAGGCGGCTATCAGGTTTTGACGTGCCGATTCATCGCGGAGGATGCCGGCGTAGCGCGCCAGCACTGTTTCACGTGGAACACCGAACCGGGCGCGGACCCAGCTACGGGCTTCGTCTTCGGTCATGCGGCGCGCCTGGCGTGGAGGAGAATGGCGGAAAGCGCTGCCGGGGTGATGCCCCGAATGCGCGCGGCCGCACCCAGCGTCTCCGGCCGGGCAAGCGACAGGCGCTCGACCATCTCGTTCGAGAGACCGGGAATCAGGGCGAAATCGAGCGCGCCGAGCCGGACGGCGTCGTTCGAGCGGAGCTGCGCCACGTCGCTCTCCTGCCGCTCCAGATAGGGGGCGTAACGCTGATCCTCGACATATTCGGCAAGGAGCTGTGCGTCGGCTTCGAGGCTTGGGGCGAGGTGCGCCACCTCCACGCCCTGAAAACGCAGCCACTCACGCGCCGGTCGGCGCGCGCCGTCCTGCGCCACCGGGGCGCCAGCGGCGCGGAGGGCGCTGGCGGTAATCTCATGGCCAAAGGCGGTGTCCAGCGCCCCGCGCCTGGCCCTTCGATCGGAGAGGCGCGTAGCGCGTTCCTCGCCCAGCAGGCCGAGCGTTTCCGCGATGGGCCCGAGGCGCGTCTCGGCATTGTCGGCGCGAAGGCGCAGGCGATATTCGGCGCGGGCGGTGAGCATCCGATAGGGTTCGGTCACGCCCTGCAGCACCAGATCGTCGATCATGACGCCAAGATAGGAGGTCGCGCGATCGAGGATCAGGGGGGTGATACCCAGCGCCTGCGCCGCGGCGTTGGCGCCCGCGGCGAGCCCCTGCCCGGCGGCTTCCTCATAGCCCGTGGTGCCGTTGATCTGGCCGGCGCAGAAGATGCCGGGGATTGCGGGCAGGCCCAGCGTCGCATCGAGCGCGCGCGGGTCGATATGATCATACTCGACCGCATAGCCCGGCGTGACGATCCTGGCGCGCTCGAGACCCGGGATCGACGCAACCATCGCCGCCTGGATATCGACGGGCAGCGACGTCGACATGCCGTTGGGATAGACGAGCGGGGTATCCAGGCCCTCCGGCTCGAGGAAGATCTGATGCCCGTCGCGGTCGCCGAAGCGGTGGATCTTGTCCTCGATCGACGGGCAGTAGCGCGGCCCTTGCGCGTCGATCGCGCCAGTGAAGAGCGGCGAGCGGTCGAGCCCGGCGCGGATCGCCTCGTGCGTGGCCTCGTTGGTGCGGGTGACGCCACAATAGAGCTGCGGAAGCAGCCGCGCGCAGGTCATCGGCGACATCGTCCAGGGATCGCCGTCCGAGGGTTGCTCGGTCACGCGCGTCCAATCGATGGAGCGGCCGTCGAGGCGCGGCGGGGTGCCGGTCTTGAGGCGGGCCATCGGCAGCGCGAGTTCGCGGAGTTGGGCGGCGATGCGATACGCGGCGGACTCGCCGATACGCCCGCCGTCGAGCCGCTCCTCGCCCCGGAAGATACGGCCGCCGAGAAAGGTGCCGGTGGCGAGGACGACAGCCGGCGCGGAAAGCGCAATACCGTCGGCGAGGCGGACGCCCGACACCGCGCCGGCGGCGAGAAGCAGCTCGGCCGCCTCCCCTTCGACCAAGGTGAGCCCATGCTGCGCCTTGAGCATCGCCTGGATCGCGGCGGCATAGCGGGTGCGGTCGGCCTGGACGCGCGGACCCTGGACCGCGGTTCCCTTGCTGCGGTTGAGCATGCGATAATGGATCGCGGCGGCGTCCGCGGCGCGGGCGATCAGCCCGTCGAACGCATCGACCTCGCGGACCAGATGCCCCTTGCCGAGCCCGCCGATCGCCGGATTGCACGACATGGCGCCGAGCTTGGTCAGGTCGAAACTCAAGAGCGCAGTGCGCGCGCCGCGGCGGGCGGAAGCCGCCGCAGCCTCGGTCCCGGCATGGCCGCCGCCGATCACGATCACATCGAATTGCATGATGGACGCGCCCTTAGCGCATCAGCGTTCCACGTGGAACATCATTTGCCGATACAGAAGCGCGCGAACAGGGCGTCGAGCATCGCCTCGACATCGGCGCGTCCGGTGACGGCATCGAAGGCGCGGCGGGCGGAGCGGAGATGCTCGGCGACGAGGAGAAGGTCGTGCTCGCCGATCGCCGCGCGGATCGACGCCGCGGCGGTGGCGCACAGGGTCCGTTGGCGCTGGTTGAGGGCAACCAGATCGGGCGGCGGGAGAAGATCGCGCGCGGCGGCGGCGATGCGGGACCAGAGCGCGTCGATTCCCTCGCCGGTCCGCGCGGATATCGCGATCCGTCCCTCGGGCCCGGCTTCGCGGATATCGGCGCGAGCGTGGAGGGCGATGGCATCCTTCGGTGCCGCCTCGTCTCCCAGCCAGAGGATCAGGTCCGCCTCCGCTAGCGCCGCCTGGGCGCGCGCGATGCCGATGGCCTCGATGACATCCTTGGTCGATTCGGCGAGCCCGGCGGTGTCGATGAGCAGATAGGCAAGGCCGTCGCGGACGATGGGGACTTCGATCTTGTCCCGCGTGGTGCCCGCGATCGGCGAGACGATCGCGGCGTCGCGCTCGGCGAGTGCGTTGAGCAAGCTGGACTTGCCCGCATTGGGTGGGCCGGCAAGGACGATGCGGATGCCGTCGCGCAGCCGCTCGACCGGCGGGCGCGCGACGACCGACTCGATGTCGGCCGCCAGCGCCGTGGCGGCGGCGCGGATCGGCGCGGGATCGGCGGCGACGTCGTCCTCGTCCGAATGATCGAGGATCGCCTCGACCAGCGCTGAGACGCCCAACAGGCGCATGGCCCATCCCTCGATCTCGCGGCGCACCGCACCCTCTGCCGAGCGGATCGCGATGCGGCGCTGGGCTTCGGTCTCGGCGGCGAGCAGGTCGCCCAGTCCTTCGGCCTCGCTCAGGTCGATGCGGCTATTCATGAGCGCGCGGCGCGTGAACTCGCCCGGCTCGGCGGCGCGGAGGCCCGGCAGGCTCGCCAGCGCCGCCTCGACCGCGCGGACGACGGCGCGTCCGCCATGGAGATGGAGTTCGGCGATATCCTCGCCGGTCGCGCTGTCGGGGCCGGGGAAGATCAGCACGAGCGCGCGGTCGAGCAGATTGCCGTCATGACGCAATGCCCGGAGCGCGGCCCGGCGCGGTTCGGGGAGATCGCCGGCCAGCGCGCGGACCGTGGCGAAGGCGCCCTCCCCGCTCAGCCGCAGCACCGCGATCGCGGCGGGCGGCGCGCCGCTCGAGACCGCGTAGATCGTCTCCATTACTTGCCGGTCTTGGTCGCCGCGTCGAACATGCCGCGCCACATCGACATTCCCGCCTCGCCCATCGGGGCCCAGGCGCGGGTCATCGATTCGAAGAGTTCGGGCGACGCGCCCTTCTCCATCGTCTCGGTCATCATCGCGATATATTTGTCGTGCAGCGGGGTGAGATCGGGCAGCCCGACCGCGCGGCGCGCCTCTTCGGGGGTGCAATCGATTTCGACGTTGATCTTCATTGGCGCTCTCCCGCGTCGCGGCTATCGTGCGAAACATGACCTATGCGCGCGACTGGGGCGTGGTGACAACGCCCATCGTCCCCTGCCACCGTATTGTGGGGAGCGACGGGCCCGGCCACGATTCGGGCGGGGCGGGATCGTCCCAACCATCGGTTGCTGGCGCATGAGCGGCGTCATGGAGAGAAGAAATGATTTCGATTCAGACACTTGATGGCGATGCCAGCTTCCAGGCTTATTGCGCCGAGCCCGTGGGCACGCCGCGCGCCGCGATCGTCGTGATCCAGGAGATTTTCGGTGTGAATCAAGGGATTAGGCAGAAGTGCGACCGGCTGGCCACCGAGGGCTATCTGGCGGTCGCGCCTGATCTCTTCTGGCGGCTCCAGCCGGGCATCGAACTCGACCCCGATATGCCCGAGCAGTTCAAGGAGGCGCTCGGCTGGATGGGCAAGTTCAACCAGGATGCGGGCATCCGCGATATCGAGGCGACGATCCGCTGGGCGCGGGGGCGGCTGGGCAGCGGCGGCAAGGTGGGCGTGGTCGGCTACTGCCTGGGCGGGCGGCTGGCGTACATGACCGCGGCACGCACCGATGTGGATGCGAGCGTGGGCTATTATGGCGTCGGGCTCGACGGGCTGCTCGGCGAGAAGCACGGCATCGCGCATCCGCTGCTGCTCCACATCCCGCAGGAGGATCATTTCGTCGACAAGGATGCGCAGGCGGCGATCCATGCCGGCCTCGACGATCATCCCAGGGTGACGCTCTTCGACTATCCGGGCGAGGATCACGGCTTCGCGACCGAGATGGGCAAAAGGCGCTCGGCGGTCTCGGCCGATCTGGCGGATTCGCGGACCTCGGCGTTTTTCGCGGAGAATCTGGGCTAGAGTCTGGACTCAGTAGCGCACCAGGCTGGGGCGTCCCGGCATGTGAAAGGTGACACTAGGGTAACACTGCCGCGCCTGTCTTGCGCCGCGCGGTTTCTGGGGAAAAGGCCTGGTTCGCCAGGTGCGGATCGACAGGGTCAAAGAGCGGCCGGAGCGACCGGCTGCGCGAGCCAAGCAGGCGAAATCCTACATTTCAAGGGCTTGGGAAGTGGACTCAACGAACCACGCCCTGCAACGCCAATTGAGCGCAGCCCCCAGGTTGAGAACCCAACCAAGTAGCTGAATTTATGTCGTCACCCCGGCCTTGAGCCGGGATCCCGCTATCTCGCGCTACGAAAGAAGAAGCGGGACCCCGGCTCAAGGCCGGGGTGAGTGGAGAATGATTGAGTCCCCAACCTAGACCAACGTCACCAGCCCGGTCTCGTGATGGACGATGCCTTCATAGACCATCCGGATCGCGACCCAGACGATCACCGCCAGCCCGACGAACCCGATCCAGCGGTTGCGCTCGATCACGCGGGCGATGAAATTGGCGGCGAGGCCCATCATCGCGACCGAGAAGAGCAGGCCGAAAATCAGGATCGCGGGATGCTCGCGCGCGGCGCCCGCGACGCCCAGGACATTGTCGAGGCTCATCGAGACATCGGCAAGCGCGACCGACCAGGCGGCGGCGGCGAAGCTTTTGGGAGGCCTGGTGGGGACCTCCTGATGCGGGCTGCCCGCGCGCAGCTCGCGCCACATCCGCCAGGCGACCCAGAGCAGCAGCAGTCCGCCCGCGAAAAGCAGGCCGATCACCTGGAGCAACTGCGTCGCGATCAGCGCGAAGCCGACCCGCATCACCAGGGCGGCGCCGATGCCGACCAGGATCACCTGGCGCTGCTGCCTGTGGGGCAATCCCGCGGCAAGGGCGCCGACCACCACGGCATTGTCGCCCGCGAGCACCAGATCGATCACGATCACCTCGCCCAGCGCCTGCCACGCGTCGGGGGAGAGCGAGAAAAGCGAATTCAGGTCCATCGTCATGGGGCAGGAACGCTCCGGCGCGCCCGCGGGCCTCAGAAGATCAGATGGAGAATGCCGATCTTGTTGTCGACAATGCCCTCATAGATCATCCGGACGGCAACCCACAGGATCACGACGAGGCCGATATAGGCGATCCAGTGATAGCGCTGGATCAGCCGGGCGACGACATTGGCGAGCAGCCCCATCAGCAGGACCGAGAAGCTGAGCCCGATGAACAGCAGGGCCGGATTCTCGCGTGCGATCGAGGCGACGAGCAGCACATTGTCGAGGCTCATCGAGAGATCGGCGATGGTGATCTGGATCGCCGCGGCGAGGAAGGTCTTGGCGGGCTTGGCTAGCGCGGCCTCGGCTTCGATCTCCTCGAGCGTATGGGCGGTGTGATGGCGCGCGGCGTGGCGGATCTCGTGCCACATATTGTACGCGACCCAGAGCAGCAGCAGCCCGCCCGCGAGCACCAGCCCGGTGATGTGGAGCAATTGCACCGCGATCAGCGAGAAGCCGATCAGGAAGACCAGCGCCATGGCGACGCCGAGCATCAGCACCTGGCGCCGCTGCTTCTCGGGCAGGCCGGAGGCGAGCGAGCCCATCACCACGACATTGTCGCCGGCCATGGTGAGGTCGCCCAGGATGATCTGGCCCAGGCTTGCGAGCCCCGAGGGCGTGAAGATGGCGGCGAAGTTGAAGCTCATGCGCCTGCCCTAGGGTGTGTACTCCATACCCGCAACGGTCGTGATCGCCCTGTGAGCGGCGCTGGCAAGGAAGGTCGCGCAGTCGCGTAGCGGTGCTACGCGCAAGCGGCGTGACGCCGTCCAGCGCCGCTCACAGGGCGACCCCTTCGGGGCGGGCGCATTTTGGCGCACAGCGGCGTCGCGCGTCGGTCACGATGGAAATCCATCGCTCCCTCCTTGCTCCTACCTGTGCGCCAAAATGCGCTCCGTCACGGCCATTGCGGGTATGGAGTACACACCCTGGCGGTCTTGCTCCCCTCCCCGCAAGGGAGGGGGCCGCGCGTCACAGCGGCCGCCCGTCGGTATCCATCAGCACCTCGCGCCGCCCGACATGATCGGGCTTCGAGACCAGCCCGTCGCGCTCCATCTGCTCGATGAGGCGGGCGGCGGAGTTGTAGCCGACGCGGAGCTGGCGCTGGAGCCACGAGGTCGAGGCCTTCTGGCTTTCGGCGACCAGCTGGACCGCGCGGCGATAGAGCTGCTGCTCGGGCGAATCGTCGCCATCGGGGCCGCCTTCGAGCGCAAAGCCGCCATCCTCGGGCTCCTCGGTGACCGCGGAGATATAGTCGGGCTCGCCCTGGCCGCGCCAGAAATCGGCGACCGCCATCACCTCCTCGTCGCTGACGAAGGGGCCGTGGACGCGGGTGATCTGCTTGCCGCCGGGCATGTAGAGCATGTCGCCCTTGCCGAGCAGCTGCTCGGCGCCCTGCTCGCCCAGGATCGTGCGCGAATCGATCTTCGAGGTGACGTGGAAGCTGATCCGCGTCGGCAGGTTCGCCTTGATCACGCCGGTGATGACGTCGACCGAGGGGCGCTGGGTCGCCATGATCAGGTGGATGCCCGCCGCGCGCGCCTTTTGCGCGAGCCGCTGGATCAGGAACTCGACCTCCTTGCCCGCGGTCATCATCAAATCGGCGAGCTCGTCGACCACCACCACGATCTGCGGCAGCGGCACCAGGTCGAGCGTCTCCTCTTCGTAGAGCGGGCGGCCATTCTCGTCATAGCCGCACTGGACCTTGCGCCCGAGCTTCTGGTTCTTGGCCTTGGCCTGCCGGACCTTGTCGTTGAAGCTGGCGAGGCTGCGGACATTGACCGAGGCCATCATCCGGTAGCGATCCTCCATCTGTTCGACCGCCCATTTGAGCGCGCGCACCGCCTTGGGCGGATCGGTGACGACCTCGGCGAGCAGATGCGGGATGCCCTTGTACATGCTCAGTTCGAGCATCTTGGGATCGATCATGATCATCCGGCACTGGTCGGGCGTCAGCCGGTAGAGCAGCGAGAGGATCATGCAGTTGAGCCCGACCGACTTGCCCGAGCCGGTGGTGCCCGCGACGAGCAAATGCGGCATCGGCGCGAGATCGGCGATGACGGGATCGCCGCCGATATTCTTGCCGAGCACGAGCGGCAGGCTGGCGCCCTGATCCTCGAAGCTCTGGCTGCCGATCAGCTCGTGGAGATTGACCGGCTCGCGCTTGGCGTTGGGCAGCTCGATGCCGATCACGCTGCGGCCCGGGATGGTCGCGACGCGCGCCGAAATGGCGGACATGTTGCGCGCGATATCGTCGGCGAGCTGGATCACCCGGCTCGCCTTGATGCCGCTCGCGGGCTCGAGTTCGTACATCGTCACGACCGGGCCGGGGCGGACCTCGACGATCTGGCCCTTCACATGGAAATCGTCGAGCACGCTCTCGAGCAGCCGCGCATTGCGTTCGAGCGCGGCCTTGTCGACCGCGGCGTTGGTGTTCGGCGGCACCGCCTTGAGCAGGTCGAGCGGCGGCAGCTTGTAGGTGTCGCGGAAATCGAGGCTGGTCTGGGTCGGCGCCCTGGCGCGCGCCGGGGAGGGCTGGAGGTTGCGGTCGGCGATCACCGGGCCGGGGCGCGCATCGGGCATCGCCACCTTGCGCGGCTGGGGCTTGGGGTTCGGCGCGTCGAGCAATTTCGGCGGGCCGTCATCGTCATTCTCGGCCTTGAAGGGCAGCTTGGGCAGGCTCCAGTTGCGCTCGGGCAGGCTGAAATCGAGCGCGCGCCACCAGATCCAGAAGCCCAAAGCCGCGATCAGCACCGCGAGGGCGCGCCCGATCCAGAGTGACGCCGTGGCGTCGCCGATCAGGCTCAGCGCCCAGCGGATCGCACCGGCGAACACCAGCCCGGTCAGCCCGGCGCGCTGTGCGGGCAGGGTCGAATCGAAGGGGATGAAGGCGAAGGCGGTCGCGATCAGCGCGGTGCCGAGCCAGGCGCCGCGCAGCATCCGTCCCCAATCGCCCACCGGCCGGTCGCGCCACAGCCGGTTGGCGGCGATCAGCGGCACGGGCGCGAGCAGATAGATCGACACGCCGAAGATCGAGAAGAGCATGTCGGAAAGCCACGCCCCGAACGGCCCCAGCAGATTTCGGGCAGGCCCGCCGGACGCGGTGTTCAGCGAGGGATCCTGCGCATGATAGCTTGCGAGCGCGAGCGCGAGCAGCAGCACGCCGAGAAACAGCAGGATGCCGCCGATCAACGCGCCGCTCCGCCGGGCGCCAGCCTTCATCGTGTCGCGCCAAACCGGCGCCTTTGCCCGGGTCGCCAACGGCCCAGCCTCCGGATTTTCAGGGGGTGCGGCGGAATCATCGCGTACGGCGAGTCCCGCGTCAAGACGGACTTGTTTTGTACTCGCCATTTCCGTCATCCCGGCTTTCGCCGGGATGACGCTTTGTTTTGAGGGGAAGAGGTCTTAGGGCGTGATCATGGATTCCGCGGACATTCTCATCCTGGGCGGCGGGCTGGTCGGCAGCGCGCTTGCGGTCGCGCTCGACCGGCACGGGATCAGCGCGATCGTGGTCGATCCCGCCGATCCCGCGACGATCCTCGCCGCATCGTTCGACGGCCGCGCCTCGGCGATCGCCAGCGCCCCCTATCGCATGTTCGAGGCGATCGGCGTCGCCGAGCGGCTGACGGGCAAGGGCTGCCCCATCGCGGGCATCCGCGTTTCGGACGGCCTTGCCCCGGGCGCGCTCGACTTCGAGCCCGATCCCGATACTGGCGCGCTCGGCTACATGTTCGAGAATCGCGATCTGCGCACCGCCCTGCTGGGGGCCGCCCAGGCCGCTCCGCACGCCGATGTCCGGATGAAGACCCGCGCCGTCGCGGTCGAGCGCGGCCCGCACGGAGTCACCGCCCGGCTCGATTCGGGCAAGACCGTCCGCGCCCGGCTGCTGATCGCCGCCGAAGGCCGCAATTCGCCGACGCGCGAGGCGGCGGGGCTCAAGGTCGCGCGCTGGACCTATGATCATGCGGCGCTGGTGGTATCGCTCCATCATGAGCGTTCTCACGAAAATATCGCCTTCGAGATCTTCTATCCCGAGGGGCCGTTCGCGATCCTGCCGTTGGTCGACGATGCCGAGGGTCACCGCTCGGCGATCGTCTGGTCGGTGCGGCGCGATCACGCGCCCGGCATGCTTGCCCTGTCCGAACGCGCCTTTCTCCACGAGACCGAGAAAAGGATGGGGGGCTTCCTCGGCAAGCTCAGCCACCTGACGCAGCGCTTCAGCCATCCGCTCGGCTTTCACCACGCCGCCTGGATCACTGCCGACCGGCTCGCGCTGGTCGGCGACGCCGCGCACGGCATCCATCCGATCGCGGGCCAGGGGGTGAATGTCGGCTTCCGCGACGTGGCGACGTTGGTCGAGGTGCTGGTCGAGGGCAAGCGCCTGGGGCTCGACCTCGGCGACCCGCAATTGCTCGCGCGCTACCAGCGTTGGCGCGGGCTCGACACGCTGATGGTGGCGGCGGCGACCGACGGCCTCACCCGCCTGTTCGGCGTCCCCGGCAGGACCGCCAGCGCGGTCCGCCGCTTCGGCCTCTCGGCGGTGCAGAAGCTCCCCCCGCTCAAGCGCGCCTTCATGGCCGAAGCGCGCGGCGAGAGCGGCGAGGTGCCGAAGCTGCTGCAAGGGCTGACGGTCTAAAAGGGCGCGCAGATGGCTGGAAAATGGGACTTCTATTTCTGCCTCATCGAAGACCAGCCTGCGTCGATCTATTTGGACCTCGCCTTGATCGAGCGGGCGCCGATCCGCAGCCTATCTGCCTTCGCCTACATTCGCCTATATATGAACCAGCCGCGCCCCGATGGCCTCTCAAGCAGTCAGGAATTCGAGACACTATCGGCCATCGACGACGCCCTTGTCGCCAATGTAACAAGCACATGTGGCGGCCATTACGCTGGGCGCACCACTTCTGACGGTGCGCGCACCTACTATTTCTATCCTGCCAAAATCCCGATGTTCGAAGGCAGTGTCGTGCAGGCGATGCGAGCCTATTCGGGCTACGAATTCGAAGTGGGGCATCGGGACGACCCCGAATGGCTGGTCTATCGCGACTTTCTCTACCCTTCGGCCGCCGACCGCCAACGCATGCTGAACCGGGATGTGTTGGAAGCGTTGCGGGATCACGGCGACCGGAGCGATCTGCCGCGCGAAATCGATCATTGGATTTTCATGCCGGATCGCGGTCGTGCGATGCGATTCGCTCAATGGGCAGAAGCGCAGGGGTTCGTTGTCTCTGAGTGCGAGCCACATGAAGACCAATACAAGGTACGGCTGATTCGTATCGATGCACCGACGGATATCGATGAGGTAACCCTACCGCTCCACGAGCGGGCCGTTGAACTCGGCGGTAACTATGACGGCTGGGAATGTCCGGTCGAAGCACCGGAAAAACACTAGAATCTTAAATCATTGCAGCGTCGAAACCCCTTCGTCGCCGTGCCGGCCATAGAATTGCATCAGCTGGACGATCAGCTCGGCGCGGTCGGATAGCCGGCCGGCCTCGAGCAGCGCCTGTTTGGAGGCGACGTCGAACGGCGCGATCTGGGCGATGCCGTTGACGAGCGATTCGTCGTCCAATCGGCTCACAGCCTCCCAATCGACCGCATAGCCCTGGGCGTCGGCGAAGCGGCGCGATTCGATCTCCAGCGAGGCGCGTTCGGCCATGCCCAGGATCTCGCCTTCCTGGCTCACCTCCAGCTCGGCCTCGATCTGGCGGAACGACGTCGTGACATCGAGTTCGCGCAGGATGGTGAAACGCGCCAGCCCCTCCAGCACGATATCGAACCGCCCGTCATCGAGCGCCTGGACCTCGGCGATCCGCCCGACACAGCCGATATCGAAGAGCGGCGCGGGTTCTCCGGGGCCGCGCGGCTGGATCATTCCGATCCGCCGGTCGCGCGCGAGGCTGTCGGTCACCATCGCGCGGTAGCGCGGCTCGAAGATGTGGAGCGGCAGATGCATCCGGGGGAAGAGCAGCGCCCCCGCCAATGGGAAAATCGAAAGCCGCGTGACCGTCATGTCCCGGGGATCATCCGAACAGGATCGCCGAGAGCCGCCGCCGCTGCGCCGAGACCCAGGGATCCTCGAGCCCGACCGCCTCGAACAGCTTGAGCAGCCGCTGGCGCGCGGCGCCCTCGTTCCACTCCTTGTCGTCGGCGATCATCGCGAGCAGCGTGTTCGCGGCGCCGTCGCGGTCGCCCGCGGCCATCTGCCCGCCCGCGAGTTCGAGCCGCGCTTCCATGTCCTCGGGGTTGGCGGCGGCATGCGCGGCGAGGCCGGACATGTCCTCGACCGGCACCGATTCCCTGGCGAGCGTCACCGCGGCCTGGGCGCGCTCGACCTCGGGCGATTTGGCGAGTTCCTCGGGCAGGTCGGAGAGCGCGGTCTGCGCCTCGTCGATCCGGCCCAGCGCCAGCAGCGCGCGGGCGCGGCCCGCGGTGACGCCGGCATGCCCCGGCGCCATCTCGCCGATCTGATCGAAGATCGACAGCGCGCGCTCGGCATCGCCGTCCGCCAGCACCTGTTCGGCCATCGCGAGCAGCGGCTCGATCTCGGCTTCGAGCTGCGCTTCCTCGCTGCCCACGGGGAGCTGGCGCAAAATCTGGTCGAGCGTGGTGCGCAGCTGGGTCTCGGTGCGCGCCTGGCTCAGGTCGGCGACCAGCTGGCCCTGGAACATCGCATAGACGGTGGGGATCGAGCGCACCTGAAATTGCGCGGCGATGAACGGGTTCGCATCGACATCGACCTTGGCAAGGGCGACGCCCTTGGACGCATAATCCTCGGCGACCTTTTCGAGCACGGGCGCGAGCTGTTTGCACGGCCCGCACCAGTCGGCCCAGAAATCGACGATGACGAGCTTGGTCATCGAAGGCTCGACGACGTCGCGGCGGAAGGCGTCGACGGCTTCGCGTTCGGCGGGGGTGAGTGCGGCACTGGCCAAGGGAAGCTCCCGGTTCGTTGGCCCGATTCTCATGGGCGTGAATTTGCGGGCCTATGTGGGGGCTTGCGGGGCGAAGGCCAAGCCTTTTCCCGTGTGGGTCCGCCTCGCGATGCGCTGATGATTCTTGGGGGCTTGCCCCGCCATGGGACCGATGCTAGTGGCCGCGCCTCACCCGCCCGGAGCATCTTGGCTCGGGGCAACGCCAGAGCGGGCGTAGCTCAGGGGTAGAGCGCAACCTTGCCAAGGTTGAAGTCGAGGGTTCGAATCCCTTCGCCCGCTCCAGTCTTTCCGTTTTGCGACGTGATCCTTCGCCCTCGGGTGCCGCGCACGAACCCTCGATTCCCTTGTTGGCCCTTCGCGCTGCCGCGCTACGGGCGTGGTTCGAATCCCTTCGCCCGCTCCAGCTTCGCTGCGTGATTTAGCGCAGCTAAATCGCGAGTATCAGCGAAGCTCGGCCGGCGCCACGTGTGGCGACCGACGGCGCGGCTTTGCCGTGCCGGAACCCAGCGATACTAAATCCCCGGCTGGTCGCCCTCTGCGTGCATGAAGGGCGCGACCAATTCCGGCTCGCCGCCGTGCGCCAGCCAGGTCTGGATCAGCGTCTGGTACGCCGGGCCTTGATTGTTCGTCTCGAGCCAGGCCGCCACGGCGTCGCGCACGACGGCCCTGTCGCCGCCGGCGAGCAGCCATTTCTTGAGCAGATAGTGGCTGCGGAATTCGCCCCGGTTATCCGCGAGATAGCGTTCGACATAGGGACGGATATGTTCGGCCTCACCCCCCGAGGTTAGCCAAGCCTGCATGACATAGGAGGATTCGGCATTATCGCCGCCAACATCGCGCAGCCATGCCGATACCTGCTTTCCGACAATCTCCGGCCTGCCATTGGCTTCGAGCCATTTGCGCAACAGCGCCGCATCCTCGATCGACGGATTGGCATCCAGCCACCTGGCCATCGCGCCCTCGATCGGCTGCGGCTCGCCGACATCGCGTATCCAGACGAGCAGGATGCCCCCGGCATCGGGAGCGATGGCATGGTTTTCGAACCAGGCGAGCAGATGGGTGCGCCACTCCTCAGGATCCACCGCCGTCCTGATCCAGTGCCGCAACAGGCTTCCCGCGACGCCGTGCCCCGGATTCGCGCCGAACCATCTTAGAAACGCCTCCTGCACGGCCGGCCAATCGCCACCCGCGCGAGTCCAGAAGCGAATGACATAGCCCGCATGATGATCTTCGGCATGATCGACCAACCATGCGATCAGGGCATCGCGGACCAATGCAGGGTCGCCCTTGGCACGCAGCCAGGATTGGAGAACCGAATGCACCGCGGTCTGCCCCTCGGCGCCGAGCCAGGTTGAGACCGTATCGCTGATCGCGCGCGAATCGCCGTCGGCCGAAAGCCAGCCGTCGATCAGATAGCGCGCCTGCGGGTCGGTGCCGTGAACGCCGAACCAGATGCCGACCGGGCCCTGCACCAGCGCCGGCGATCCGCCCGCGCCCAGCCAGGCTTCGATGAGATACCGGGCGACGGGCAGCGTGCCGTGCAGCGCGAGCCACTGCGTCACCGCGCCGCCGACCACGGCCACGTCGCCGCCGGTGCGCAGCCAGGCCTGCAGCATATTGTGTGCTCCGATCTCCAGTCCGTGGGTTTCGAGCCAGGCCAGCAGCGCCTGACTCTCGCCTGGTGGAACCTCGCCATTCGCCAGCCCGTCTTCCGCCAGCCGGCCGGCCGGCGATTGGGCCCCGTCCTCGGCCAGCCCGGTCGGTATCCGGGGCAGGACCAGTTGGGGATCGCCGCCCGCCCGCAGCCATGCCTGCAGCACATAGGCGGCGGGCTCGCTATCCGAATGGACGCCGAGCCATCGCTCCACCGCCTTGCTGACCAATTGGGGATCGCCCTTCCGCCTCAGCCATCGTTGCAGCAGATGATGGGCGTTGAAATCGGCCCAATGCGTTTCGAGCCAGGCCGAGACCTGCGGCTCGATTGCGGCCAGGTCGCCTTCCAGACGGAGCCAGGCGGTCATCAACTGCGAGTCGTCCGCCTCGCCCTCATGATGTCGCAGCCATGCCAGGATCCGGTCGCTGAAACGTTCGCGGTTTTCGGTCGCTTTCAGCCAGGAGCGCAGCAGCCGGTCCGCCTCGGCGGAAAGGCCGTGCGCGCCGAGCCAGATATCGATCGAATTCTCGACGGCCGCTGGCGAACCCTTGCTGCGCAGCCAGGCGGTGAGGAGATAGCGCGTCTCGCTCTCCTCGCTGCGGGCGACGATCCAGGGAAGGAGATAGGTGTCGATCGCGCCGATCGGGCCATTCGAGCCCAGCCAGGCGCTGTAGAGAAACGACGCCTCTGCGGTGCCGGCGAACGTGGCGAGCCAGATGCGCACATAGGGAAGGATCCACTCTTCGGGACCCACAGCGTCGATCCATGCCGGCAGCACGGTGGAAGCGGCGGGCGTATCGGCACCGCCGGCCGCAAGCCAGTTCTTCACATAGTCGCTGATTTCCTCCGGCGGGAGTTTGGCGAGCAGCCAGGCGACGAGCAGATAATGATAGGTCGGCGAATAGCCCTCGCGCTCCAGCCAGCGCAGCGCCCGGTCGCGATATTTCGCGGGGAACAGCCGGAGCAGGCGGCCGAAGATCCACCCATGATCGTTGCGCGCCAATACCCCGTCGAGGAAGGGTTCGAGCGTTTCGCCGGCTTCCCGCTTCCAGTCCTCGTCCTTGGATTTGACCACCCCGATCGCGAGCTGCGAGATCGGCACGTCGCAATCCGGATTGTCGCGTGCCTCGGCGGCCAGATTCGCGACCCGCCGCAGCGATTCGATCTTGCTGCGATCGTCGAGGAGGCGGCTCCGCAGCAGCGCGACCGCGCCCTGCGCCAGCGCTTCGGGATGCTCATTGGCGAGCCGCGCGACGAGGGCGGGACCGTCGATCGCGCGGAAATGCCCCTGGTTCGACAGCCGGTCGAACGCGGTGATCGCGGTGCCGACAGCACCTTCGGCACCGGCGGAAATCAGGACGTCGCCCGCCCGGAAGGTCGCCGTTTCGGGCGATTCGAGCACGTAGCGGGCGAGCAATGCGTCGGCGAAGATATCGTGCGCGGCCGCGATCATGTCTTCGTCGGGCTCGATCCAGTGATCCTTGAGCAGCAGATCGAGCAACTGCCGGGTCTCGGCGTCGCGGCCCCGCATCGTTTCGAACTGCGAACGGGGCAACGGCAGTTGCGCCGCGATCTCGGCCAGCCGCGCATCGGCGCGAGCCTGATCCAGTCTCTGCATCTTGACCGCCGCGCGAACGCGCTTGTCGATCCAGCGCGCGAAATCGTCAGTGTTCAACAGCATCGAGAACTGGCTGTCGAAATCGTTCGGGAAATTGCGCCAGAGATAGAAGGCGAAGGCCGCAAGGACGGGCACATTGCCGCAGATCCGCGCCATCAGGTCCGGATTGGGCACCTCGCCATGATCGAGGATGCGGCGAACCACCCAGCGCGCATATCGGACGTTGTTCGCGTCGGAGAGCGGGATGACGGTGAGCGGCGCGTCGGCAAAGGCCTCCTGGATGATCGGGAGCGCGCCCGAGCGGCAGGTGGCGACGATGCGGATCTTGTGACCGTAGAGCGCGACTTCGTTGCAGGCCGCCGCGAAGCTCGCGAGCTGCGCGACGCGTTCCGAATAGTCGATCACCAGCACCGCCCGGCCTTCGGACTTGAATTCGCGCGCCAGCTCGTGGACGACCGAGGGGCTGGCGGTCGGGGCGATGCGCCACACCGCCCAGTCCAGCTCCTGCGCGCGCTTGCCCAGTTCGAGCGCGAGCCGCGTCTTGCCCACGCCGCCGGCGCCGGTGATGATGATGTTCTGCCCCGCCCCTTCGAACAACAGGCGCAGCATCCCGGCTTCGTCGCGAATCGATTCGGATGGGGTTTCGCTGTCCTCGAGGAACTGGGTCCGCGAAAAATAGGGGAGCCGGTTGCCTTGCAGAAAGGCCTGGAAGCGCGCCGTGCCTTCGTCGCTTTCGTCGGCGAGGGGCATGATTCCCGGAATGCTGCCGAACCAGGAGAATTTGAGCGCGGGCAGCACCGCCAGCGCGCCGGAAAAGTCGTTCCAGCCCAGGACGCGCGCCTTCACCTTGGCGAGGTGCGCCAGTCCGGGCAGCTTGGCCATGTCGCGAAAAAATTGTTCGATCTCGCGCCGGAGCGACTCCTGGTCGCCTTCATGGACGAATTCCCCGCTGGTGCAGAACCAATAGCCGATCACGGGGCAATCCGTGTCGAACCAGGGGGCGTAGATGTCGGGGATCTCCCGCTCGGGCGCCGAGGTCAGCTTGCGCCAATTGTCGCGCAGGATGCTCGCGACCTTGCGCCATTCGCGCTTGGGCCCGTCGGTGCGGGTCTGCGCACAGAATTTGGATTCGACGACGATGCAATCATCGGTGCCGCGCGCGGCATGATCGATCGCGCCATCCTTGCCGCGGCGAAAATGGGGGCGAAGATAGCGTTGGCCGCGAAACTCGGAAAAATGGCCCGCGGACAATATTTCCCAGACGAAGCGTTGAAAATCGTCGCCGTCGCCGTCGCTCTTCAATAGCCGTTCTTCGAATGGTTTCGTAATCGCCACCCTGACTCCCTGGCGATCGCCACGCGCTTTATTGCGCGCGAGTCTAGGCACCGCCGATGAGGACATCAACGGGGTGTTTGGCGCGCCGGAGGCGGGACCGGCGCTTCGCCCGGCCTCGCCGCCGCTCAGATCGCGTATTTGTCGCGCTGCGGGCGGCTCAGCATCGCATTGGCCTCATCGTCTCCGATGAACCGCTCCGCCTTGGGATCCCATTTGAGCTTCCGCCCGGTCTTCATCGCGATCCAGTGGACGAGGCAGGTCGAGCAGCCGCGATGGCCGAGCTCGGCGGGTGCGCTGACCGGCACGCCGGTGCGGATCGCGTCGAGCCAGTTCCGGTGCTGCTCGGGCGCCTTGTAGAGGTGGATCTCGTTCGGGCCGATCACCGAATCGAGGACCCTGGGGTCGCTCGCCTGGAGCGGGACGACCTGCGGGCCCGCGGGATCGCTCGGCGTCACCGGGCCGCTGCGGGTCACGAAGATCCACGCGCCCTTCTCGCCGATGAACTTGATCCCGTTGGGCAGCGCGCCCGAGATCGTCATGGTGACGCCATTGGCGTAGCGCGCATGGCTCTCGAACGGGCCATGGACGTTCCACAGGCCGCTCTTGGGGAATTCGGCGGTGCCCCACACCTCGACCGGGCCGGTATATTCGGTGTCCATCCCCCAATGCGCGGTATCGACATGGTGCGCGCCCCAGCCGGTGATCATCCCGGCACCGAACTGTTCGATGCGCAGCCAGCCGGGGCGGTTCTCGAAGCTGTCCTGTGGGTGGACGCCGATCTCGGTATAGGGAATCTCGGGCGTGGTCCCGAGCCATGCGTCGTAATCGAGGTTGCGCGGGATCGGCATCGCCGCCGCCGCGGGGCCCGAGGGATCGCCGGGCAGGCCGACCTCGAGATGCTTGAGCTTGCCGATGCGCCCGTTGCGTACCAGCTCGCAGGCGCGGTGGAATTGCGGCCAGGGCTCTTGCCCGCGCTGCTGCGAGCCGATCTGGAGGATACGGCCCGACGCCTTGACGGCATCGGCCATCTTGCGCCCCTCCGCAATGGTCAGCGAGGCAGGCTTTTGGAGATAGACATGCTTGCCCGCGCGTACCGCGCGGATCGCGATCGGCGCGTGCTGGTGGTCGGGGGTCGAGACGATCACCGCGTCGATATCGCTGGCGGCGAGCACCTCGAGATAGTCGGTATAGCCGCGGGTGCCCGTGTACGGCTTCTCGCGCCCTTCGGAGTAGCGGCTGTCGACGAGCTGCATCGCGGCGCCCAGCCGCTTGGTATCGAGATCGCACACCGCGACGATCTGGGCGTCGGCGTGCTTGTGGATCTCCTTCATGTCGTGGATGCGGCTGATCCGGCCGGTGCCGATCGCGGCGATGGTGGTGCGGTTCGAGGGCGCATTCTGCCCGAATACGCTGGCGGGGACGATCGCGGGGAAGGCGGCGGCGGTGGTGGCGCCCGCCTTGATCAGGCCGCGGCGTGAAATGTCGGTCATGAGGGTCCCTCTTTCCTTCAGGCCAAAACCGGCCGCGTGGCTTGTCTCTGGGCCTTGAGCACCAGCTCGGCGGCGAGCAGCGCCTGCTCCTGATCCTGTGCGATGTTGCTGCGTTCGACCACGTCGGTGATGAATTGCGGGCCGAAGGGCAGGTGGACCTGGCTGCAGTCCATGTAGCGGACGCCCTTCTTGTCGGCGATCAGCAGGTGGTTGCCCCCCGGGCGCCCGGCGATATCGACATATTTGCGCAGCTCGATGTACCCTTCGGTCCCGAGCAGGAAGAGCCGCCCGTCGCCCCAGGTCGGCAAGCCGTCCGGCGTGTACCAGTCGACCCGGACATAGCCGGTGCCGCCATTGCCGGCGCAGACCATGTCGCCGAAATCCTCGAAATTGGGCTTGTCCTTCCACGCGATATTGCCGGTCTGCGAAGCGACGACCTGCGCGCGGGTGGACTTGGTGTAATAGAGGAACTGCTCGGCCTGGTGGCTGCCGATATCGGTCAGGATGCCGCCATAGCGCGCCTTCTCCCAGAACCAATCGGGCCGGCTCGGCGCATTGACGCGGTGCGGGGCGAGGTTGACCGTCTGGACGACCTTCCCGATCGCGCCCTGCTCGACCAGATAGCCCGCCTGGATCGCCGAGCGCACCTCGAGCCGCTCGGAATACATGATCGCGAACTTGCGGCCGGTCTCCTTCACGGCGCGGCGGACATCCGCCAGCTGCCTGAGCGTGGTGATGGCGGGCTTGTCGCCCAGATAGTCCTTGCCCGCGCGCATCGCCCTGATGCCGAGCGGCGCGCGGAGGTCGGGGATCGGCGCGCCCGCGATCAATGCGATCGACTTGTCGTCCATGATCTCGGCTTCGCTGCGCGCCAGCTTCACGCCGCCATAGCGCTTCTGGAAGGTCGCGATTTGCGCAGGATCCTGGGCGAAGAAGGCGACGAGCTTGCCCCCGCCGCGGATCATTGCGTCGGTCATGCCATAGATATGCGCGTGATCGAGCCCGATCACCGCGAAGTTGCAGCTGTGCTTCGCCATGGGCTCGGGACCGGTGGGGGCCATTTCGGCGCTGGGTGCATTCCCCTGCGTCACCGATTGCGCGAAGGCGGCGGCGGGCACGGTCGCGGCGAGGCTCGCCAGCGTCAGCATCGTGCGGCGGTCGACCGAATCCATGGGAAAGCTCCTCAATTCGCCGGGGTGGCGGGCGTTTTCCAGTTGATGACGTCATAGGTCGCGGGCGTGGCCCCGACATTCCTGAGCGCATGTTCGGAATTGGACGCGTTGAAGATGATCGAGCCGGGCCCCAGCCGCTTCCACACGCCCCCGCTCAGCGCCTCGACCGTACCGGTGCGGACGATCACGATTTCCTCATTGGGATGATGGTGCGGCGGATGGCTGGCGATGCCGGGATTGAGCGTGGTCACATGGATCTCCAGCTCGGAAAGCGTCGCGGTGGGCTGGCGGATCACGCTGCGCAGCTGACCGACATCGGTGTTCTTCACCTCGAGCTTTTCCCAGTCCCACACCGCGGGTCCGAGGATGTCCGGCGTCCCTTGCGCCAGCGCGGCGGCGGACCAGGCGGCGCCCGCGGCGATGGTGGCGACGGCGATGTCCCTGCGGGTGATACGCATCTCACTCTCCCGATTCGCGGACGATTTTGCTCATTTGTCCGAGTTAAAGACACGCTATCGCGTCCCCGGCTTGCTGTCTAGAAGCTAGCCCGATGAGCGCACCCATACGAGTCGGGATTGGCGGCTGGACCTTCGAGCCGTGGCGGGGGACCTTCTATCCGGAGGGCCTCAGCCAGAAAAAGGAGCTTGAGTTCGCATCGCGCGCGCTGACCGCGATCGAGATCAACGGCACCTATTATTCGGGCTTCAAGCCCGCGACCTTCGCGGGCTGGCGCGATACTGCGCCCGAGGGATTCGTCTATGCGGTAAAGGCCTCGCGCTTCTGCACCAATCGCAAGGTGCTGGCCGAGGGCGGCGAATCGATCGCCAAATTCGTGAATCAGGGCATTGTCGAACTGGGCGACAAGCTCGGGCCCATCCTGTGGCAGTTCATGGCGACCAAGAAGTTCGACCCCGAGGATTTCGGCGCGTTCCTCAAGCTGCTCCCCGAGAGCCATGAAGGCGTGAAGCTCCGCCACGCGATCCAGGTCCGCCACGAGAGCTTCCGCGTGCCGGAATTCATCACGATGTGCCGAAAGGCCGGTGCCGCGATCGTCTTCGCCGACTCGCCCACCTATCCCGCGATCGCCGATGTGACCGGCGATTTCGTCTATGCTCGGCTGGAAAGCGGCGAGGACGAGAACCCGCTCTGCTATCCCGAAGCCGATATCGGGAAATGGGCCGGGGTGGCGAAGGAATGGGCACGCGGCGGACGGCCCGATGGCCTGCCCTATGTCACCGAAGACGCGCCCGCGAAGCGGGACCGCGAGACCTTCGTCTTCTTCATCCATGGCGGCAAGGTCCGCGCGCCTGCGGCGGCACAGGAATTGATCAGGCGGCTGGCGTGACGCCGATCGCGACCTGCCTGAATCCCAGCGCCTTCGCCATCTCGGCAAGCGCCAGGCGCTCGCCGGGGCCGAGACTGCGTCCAGCCACGGGGTGAATCACCGCGCTCGGTACGACGAACCAGCGCCGGCTCCCTTCAAGATCGATGATGACCGCGCGCAACAGCTCAGCCAGTGCCGCCGCATCCGCGACAAGCATCGTATCGGAGGAAAAGGGCGTGCCGGCCTCGCGGTCGATAGCCTGATGCGTCTCCAAATTAGTGACGCGCACCCGGTTTTCGAACATGCGGATCTCCATCCGCGGCGCGAAGCGGGCGCGCAGGCTCACCGCCTGATCTCGTAAATCACATGCCGTACCGTCCGCCCCGCCATCTCGCGCTCGTCTACGCCGTCGCGCAGCACCCCGCCGATCTTCTCCATCGCCCTGCGTGAGCGGATATTGTTCTCGCCGACCATGAAGGTCGCGGTTTCGGCGAAGCGGTGGATGTGATCCAGCATCAGCCGCTTGATCTCGCGGTTGTACGTCCCGCCCCAATAGGCACGCGCGATGAAGGTCCAGCCGATCTCGATCTCGCTCTTGTCGGGCAGCCAGCCATCGTAGCGGCTCGCCCCGATGATCGTGCCCGTCGCCTTGTCGCGGATCGTCACGCCGCCGCCTGACGCCAAGGCATCGGCGAAGTAGCGGCGGAACACCGGCTCCTGCCAGCGGTCATGCGCCGGATGGACTTCCCAGATCAGCGGATCGCTCGCGACCGCGAACAGCCCGTCCCAATCCTCGGGAAGGGTCGGGCGAATCTCGACCAGATCGCCGATCAGCACGGGTTGGCGATCCATCAGGAGGTGGCGATCAGAATGCCGCGATTCCCGTGATCGCCCGGCCGAGGATCAGCGCATGCACATCGTGCGTGCCCTCATAGGTGTTGACCGTTTCGAGGTTCACCGCGTGGCGCAGCACATGATATTCGGCCGAAATGCCGTTGCCGCCATGCATGTCGCGCGCGACGCGGGCGATATCGAGCGCCTTGCCGCAGTTGTTGCGCTTGATGATGCTGATCGTCTCGGGCGCGAGCGTGCCCGCGTCGAACATCCGCCCCGCCTGCAGCGCAGCCTGGAGGCCCAGCCCGATCTCGGTCTGCATGTTGGCGAGCTTGAGCTGCACCAGCTGGTTGGCGGCGAGCGGCTTGCCGAATTGCGCGCGGTCGAGCGTATATTGCCGCGCCGCGTGCATGCAGGCCTCCGCCGCGCCCATGCTCCCCCAGGCGATGCCGTAGCGCGCGCGGTTGAGGCAGCCGAAGGGGCCCTTGAGCCCCTGAACCTCGGGCAGCAGCGCGTCCTCGCCCACCTCGACCCCGTCCATCACGATCTCGCCGGTGATCGAGGCGCGCAGGCTCAATTTGCCTTCGATCTTGGGGGTCGAAAGCCCCGCCATGCCGCGTTCGAGCACGAAGCCCTTGATCCCGCCGCCATGCGCATCGCTCTTTGCCCACACGACCATGACGTCGGCGATCGGCGAATTGGTGATCCACATCTTGGTGCCGGTGAGGCGATAACCGCCGTCGATCTTCTCCGCGCGGGTGCGCATCGAACCCGGGTCCGATCCTGCATCGGGCTCGGTCAGCCCGAAACAGCCGACCCACTCGCCGGTCGCGAGCCTGGGCAGATATTTCCGCCGCTGCTCCTCGGTCCCGTACGCATGGATCGGGTGCATCACCAGGCTGGACTGCACCGACATGGCCGAGCGATAGCCCGAATCGACCCGCTCCACCTCGCGCGCGACCAGCCCGTACGAGACATAGCCGAGGCCCGCCCCGCCATAGGTTTCGGGAATCGTCGCGCCGAGCAGCCCCAGCGCGCCCATCTCGCTCATGATCTCGCGGTCGAAGCGCTCCTCGAGGAAGGCGCTCGTCACGCGCGGCTGCAATTCGCCTTGCGCATAATCGCGCGCGGCATCGCGCACCATGCGCTCTTCGTCGGTCAGCTGCGCATCGAGCGCGAACGGATCCTGCCAGTCGAACCGGCCCATCTCTGCCATTATCGGCCCCTCTTAACGTGTGGCGGTCGGCGCCGGCACCGGCGAGGTCTCCATCGCCGCCAGCTCGATCTCGCGCAGTGCATTGCGGGCGGCGATGTAACGCTTCGCAGCACTTGTCCAGCTTTGCGCATCGGCGGCCCCGGGCATGCGCGCAACTTCGGCGAGCGCCGCCTCGACATTGCCCTCGTCGATCGCGCGCCGGGCGCGGCGCAGCCGATCGGCGGCGCGCGGGCTGGCCGCCCCATCCTGGCGCAGCACGACCAGGTCGCCCAGCAGCCGCCGCATACGGGCCCACATCCCCTCATTCGCCGCGCTGGTCAGCCGGGGGCTAAGCGTATCGAGGGCGAGGCGCAGATCCTCGAGCGTCACCGGCTGTCCGGCGGCGGCGATCAGCGTGCTCACCGCCTCGCCATGGGTTTCGCCGAAACGCGCGCGCAACTGACCCTCGAGCGGCCCCAGCGGCAGCCCGCGCTCGATCGCGCGCCGCGCGGCAAAGGCGATCATCAGCCGCTCGGCCTGGGTCGCGAAACTCGACGCGGCGCGGGCGCTGCCGTCGATATCCCTGAGGCGGCTGTCGAGCGCGTCGAGCCGGCTCGCCAGCATCGCCTCGCGCGCGGCAAGGGTTGAAAGATCGGTGCCTGGCGGCAAAGCGGCGGGCTGGGGTGTGGGTTGGGGCTGGGCCGTCTGCACCGCGGGGGGCGGCGGGGCGGTCTTGCCGCTCCATTGCAGCACCGCCCAGGTCCCGGCGATCCCGCCGCCAAAGGCGACCGCGCCGATCAGCAAATTGGTCGCCAGCGGGGATAGCCCGCGGGCCGGCTCCAGCGCGAGTGGCTCGTCGGGGCTCATGCCGCCCTTATCCGGCCTGCTGGGCGGGCGGTCAATCGGCGAGCGCGACCGCGGCGTCGATCAGCGCGGCGCCGCGCGGGAGCGCGGCGATCGTCACCGCGCGCCAGCCTTCGCCCGCACCCTCCACGGCCGCCTGTGAAATCGCTGCGATGGCAATCGATGCACGGTCGAGCCCCGCCGCATCGACCAGTCCGCTCAGCCGGGCGCCCGCACGGGGCGAATGCACCATCGCCACCGAATCCTTGAGTTGCGCAGCCTCTTCGGGGGAGATCGGCACGGGATCGCTTGCATAGACGTCGATCGAGGCGGCGACCGGAGGGCCGAACCGCTCGCGCTCGCGGGCGCCAAGATGGATTGCCTGCCGCACGCCCTGCGCCTCCACCGCCGCGATCAGATGCCGCGCATCGCCGGTACCGGTAAAGACGATCCGGAAGCCGGCACGCTCCGCCGCCTGCGCACTCGCATCGCCAACCGCATAGACAGGCAGCCGCAACAGCGTGTCGAGTTCGTGGCCGCCGTGGCGAATCGTATTGGCGCTGGTAACCAGCAAGGCGTCGAACATCGCCGCCGGCGGCGCGGTCCAGGCCAGGGCCTGAACCTCGAACAAGGGCAGCCGGATCGCCACGCGCCCGCGCGCCTCGACCGCGGCGGCGGTGACGCGGTTGCCGGGCTCGGGCCGCAGCACCGCGATCGACCGCCTAGCCATCGAACAATTGCCTCACCTCGGGCGGGGCGCGTTCGAGCAGGTCGCGCGCCACCGCGCGGGGCAGTTCGACATCGCCCGGCGCGCCCGCTTCCTGTGCGTGCACCGACTGTGCGCCGTCCTCGGACAGCAACTCCGCGCGCAGGGTCAGGATCGCGCCCTCGATCGTGGCGAGCGCCCCGACCGGCGAATGGCAATCCGCTTTCAGCGCGGCGAGGAGTGCGCGCTCGGCGGTCACGCAGGCATGGGTCTCGCCATGATCGATCGCGGCGAGCCAGCGCCGCGCGTCATGGTCGCCCGCGCGCGCTTCGATCCCCACCGCGCCCTGTGCCGGAGCGGGCAGCATCGTGTCCGCGGGGATTGCCGTACCCATGTCGCGTCCCAGCCGCTCGAGTCCCGCGGCGGCAAGCAGCGTCGCATCGGCCTCGCCCGCCGCCACCTTGCCCAGCCGCGTGTCGACATTCCCGCGGAACATCACGATGTTCAGATCGGGCCGGAGCTTTCGAAGTTGCGCCGCGCGGCGCGGCGAGCTGGTCCCCACCACCGCGCCCTGCTTCAGTGCCGCAACCGAATCGGCCCCGATCAGCCTGTCGCGCACATCGGCGCGCGGCAGCATTGCGGCGATGGCGATGCTTGCCGGCCGGAAGGTCTCGACATCCTTCATCGAATGGACCGACGCATCGATTTCGTTCGCGAGCAGCGCCCGGTCGATCTCCTTGGTCCACAGCGCCTTGCCGCCGATCTCGGCAAGCGGGCGATCCTGCACCGCGTCGCCGGTGGTGCGGATCGTCACGATCTCGACGCGGCCGGGTTCCCAGCCATGCGCCGCGATCAGCGCGTCGCGCACCATATGGGCCTGGACGAGGGCGAGCGGCGAGCCGCGGGTACCGAGACGGAAGGGAGGCATGGCTTGTGCTAGCGAGCCATCGGCCTAGATGAAAGGCCGTGCCCCTGATCCTCGGCCTTGAATCCAGTTGTGACGAGACCGCCGCCGCGCTGGTGACGAGCGAGCGCGAGGTGCGCGCCCAGCGGATCGCGCGGCAGGAGGAGGCGCACCGGCCCTATGGCGGGGTGGTGCCCGAGATCGCGGCGCGCGCGCATGTCGAGATGCTGGGCCCCTTGGTCGAAGGCGTATTGGCGGATGCGGGGATCGCGCTCGGCCAGGTCGATGCCGTCGCCGCCACCGCGGGTCCCGGCCTGATCGGTGGGGTGATGGTCGGCCTCGTTACCGGCAAGGCGCTCGCGCTCGCCGCGAACAAGCCGCTGATCGCGGTCAATCATCTCGAAGGCCATGCGCTGTCGCCGCGTCTCACCGATCCCGATCTCGATTTCCCCTATCTCCTCCTCCTCGTCTCGGGCGGTCATTGCCAGCTGCTGCTGGTGAAGGGCGTCGGCGATTACCGCCGCCTCGCCACCACCATCGACGATGCCGCGGGCGAGGCATTCGACAAGACCGCCAAGTTGCTCGGGCTCGGCTTTCCCGGCGGCCCCGCGGTCGAGCAAGCGGCGGCGAAAGGCGACGCCAAGGCGGTCAGCCTCCCCCGGCCATTGCTGGGCAGTCCGGAGCCCCATTTCAGCTTCGCTGGGTTGAAGAGCGCCGTCGCCCGCGCCGCAAGGGATCATCGCCCCGAGGATCTCGCGGCCTCCTTCCAGCAGGCGGTGGTCGATTGCCTGATCGACCGCACGCACAGGGCGATCCATGCCGTCGAGGCGAGCGCCTTGGTCGTCGCGGGCGGAGTCGCCGCGAACCAGGCGGTCCGCGGCGCGCTCGAGGCGCTTGCCGCCGAGCATAGCATGCGCTTCGTCGCGCCGCCGCTCTGGCTGTGCACCGACAATGCCGCGATGATCGCCTGGGCCGGCGCCGAGCGCTTTGCCGCCGGGCTCACCGATCCGCTCGACGTCCCCGCGCGCCCGCGCTGGCCGCTCGATCCGGATGCGGAGAAGGTGCGGGGGGCAGGAGTGAAGGCATGAGACTGGGAGTCATTGGCGGCGGCGCGTGGGGGACCGCATTGGCGCAGGTCGCGGCGCGGGGCGGCGAGCCCGTGCTGCTCTGGGCGCGCGAGAGCGAGGTGGTCGAAAGCATCAACGCCGGGCACCAGAACGCACAGTTCCTGCCCGGCATCCCGCTCGCCGACTCGATCCGCGCCACCGGCGACCTGGCCGAGCTTGCGGCGATGGAGGCCCTGCTGGTCGTCGCCCCCGCCCAGCATGTCCGCGCGGTCCTGTCGGGCATGACCATCGGCGCCACCCCGCTGATCCTCTGCGCCAAGGGGATCGAGGCGACGTCGAAGCTTCTGGTCGGCGAGGTAGCGCGCGCGGTTCAGCCCGACGCTCCCATCGCCGTCCTCTCGGGCCCCACCTTCGCGCATGAGGTGGCAAAGGGCCTCCCCACCGCCGTCACGCTGGCCTGCGAGGACGAGGGCCTGCGCGCGGCGCTGGCCGCGCGGATGAGCGGCCCGGCCTTCCGCACCTATGGCTCGACGGACGTGGTCGGCGCGGAGATCGGCGGGGCGGTCAAGAATGTCCTCGCCATCGCCTGCGGCGTGGTCGAGGGCGCGGGGCTCGGCCTCAACGCCCGCGCCGCCCTCATCGCGCGTGGTTTTGCCGAGATGACGCGCTTCGGCCTCGCGCGCGGCGCGCAGGCGGAGACGCTCACCGGGCTTTCGGGGCTGGGCGATCTCGTCCTCACCTGCTCCTCGACCAATTCGCGCAACTTCTCGCTCGGCGTCGGGCTCGGCCAGGGCAAGAGCGCCAGGGAGCTGATGGCCGATCGCAAGACCGTGGCCGAAGGCGCCTTCACCGCCCCCGTGCTCCAGCAGGCGGCGAAGGATGCGGGCGTCGACATGCCGGTGTGCGACGCGGTCTGCGCCTTGCTCGACGGCAAGCCGGTGGGTGCGGTGGTCGAAGCGCTGCTCAGCCGGCCCTTGCGGGAGGAAGGCCGATGAAATGGGCTGCGATGCTGCGCGGGATCAATCTCGGCAAGCGCACTTTGGTCAAAGCCGACCTGCTCGCCGCCGCCGAGGCCGCGGGCTTCACCGAGGCGCGCACCCTGCTCGCCTCGGGCAATCTCGTCTTCGAAGCGGGGGACCGCGCCGCCGCCGCGATCGAGCGCGATCTCCACGAGGCCGTGGCCAGCGCGACCGGCATCAAGTCCGACGTGTTCGTCCGCAACCACGCCCAGCTCGTGCGCGTGATCGCCGCCAATCCCTTCCCCGACGCCGCGCGCGACCGGCCAAGCCGGTTGATCGTCACCTTCTACCGCGAACCCGTGCCCCATGGCGCCGCGGAAAAGATCGCCGCCGCGCATGACGGCCCCGAACGCCTCGCGGCCGCCGGGCACGAACTCTATATCGATTTCCCCCTCGGCCAGGCGGAGTCGACGCTCGACCGCACCATGGCGAAGCTCAAGCTCCTGCCCAGCGGCACGGGCCGCAATTGGAATACCGTGCAAAAGCTGGCAGACATGCTCTGACAACCTTGTCGGAGGGGATTGCCATGAAACTCTGGATCGCCGCGCTCCTGCTCGCGTTCGCCGCACCCGGCGGCCCGCAGCGCATCCCGCTCTGGTCGAATGGCGCCCCCGGTTCCGAGGCGCATCGCGGCGAGAAGGAAGTCGCGCAGGATTATTGGGTCAACAATATCCACGACCCCTCGGTCACCGTCTTCCGTCCCGAGCATCCCAACGGCACCGCGGTGGTTATCGCGCCGGGCGGCGGGCACCGGCTGCTGGTGATCAATGCCGAGGGCAACGACACCGCGAAATATTTCAATTCGCTGGGCGTCACCGCCTTCGTGCTCCGCTATCGCCTCGCCCGGCAGGACGGCTCGACCTACACGATCGAAGGGACCGCCCGCGGCGACACGCTCCGCGCGATGCGCCTCGTCCGTGCGCGGGCGAAGGAATTCGGCATCGACCCCGACAAGATCGGGCTGATGGGCTTTTCGGCGGGCGGCGAACTGGTCTCGATGGTCGCCGACGGCGATCCGGCGCTGCTCGCGGGCAATCCCGCCGCCGCCGACCCGATCGAACGCGTCAGCGCTCGACCCGATTTCCAGATCCTAGTCTATCCGGGACCGCTCGGCATCCCCGCCATGGTCCCCAAGACCGCGCCCCAGGCCTTTCTGGTTGCGGCGAGCGACGATGAATGCTGTTCGGCGCCGGTGCTCGATCTCGTCTCCAGGCTGCGGCTGGCGGGCATCCCCAACGAGGTCCATCTCTTCGCGCGCGGCGGGCATGCCTTCAACATGGGCGTGGGGCGCACCGAACGGCCGGGGCTCAAATACTGGCCCAACCGGTTGACCGACTGGCTCGAGGATTCGGGGCTGATCGGCAAGCAGCCGCATTAGAAATCGACCGCGATGCCCTTCAACGTCCAGTCGCCATAGCGCGTGGGATCGAGCCCGAGCGGGTCCTCGCCGGCGCCTTCCACAGGCTTGGGGTCGGGCTCCGGTACCGGCGGGCTCTTCGAAAGATGCGCGGGCGGCTTCACATGTGGCGGGCGCTGGCCCATGGGCGTTGCCTTGTTGAACAGGTGAGCCGCAGATCGTGCGTCCGAACAATCAGGTCAAGGCCGATCCTCCCGGCGTCCCCGCGCGCCGCGCTGCGCTGCGGCTGCTCGACGCGGTGCTCCGCCGCGGCCAGGCGCTCGAATCGGCATTGGAAAGCGCAGGCGCTGGCCTTGCCCCGAACGACCGCGGCCTCGCCCATGCCATTGCCGCCGAGGCGCTGCGCCGTCTCCCCGATCTCGACGCGCTGATCGACAGCGCCACCCGCCAGCGTCTCCCCGATGACGCCAAGGCGCGGTTCGCGCTGCGCATCGCGCTGGTCCAGGCGCTCGGCCTCGGCACCCCGCCGCACGCCGCGATCTCGACCGTGCTTCCGCTCGTCGATGGCGGCCCGCGCAAGCTCGTCCACGGCGTGTTCGGCACGCTGATGCGCGCGAACAAGGGGCTGCCCGACCAGCCCACCCTCCCCGATCCGGTCGCGATCCGATGGCACGCCGCCTGGGGCGACGATTTCATCGCCGATGCCGAGCGCGCCGTCGCCTCGCCGCCTCCGATCGACCTGACGCTGCGCGATCCCGCCGCCGCTCCCGATCTCGAAGGCATCAGCCTCCTCCCCGGCCATCTCCGCCTCGACGCGCGCGCGCCGATCACCGGGCTCGAAGGCTTTGCCGAGGGCGGCTGGTGGGTCCAGGATCTCGCCGCCTCGCTCCCGGCACGGCTTCTGGGACCCGGCAGGGGCAGCGCGTTCGATCTCTGCGCGGCGCCCGGAGGCAAGACGCTCCAGCTTGCCGCCGCGGGCTGGGAGGTCACCGCCGTGGACATCTCCGAAAGTCGTCTCGCGCGACTAAACGAGAATCTCGACCGCACCGGCCTCAAGGCCAAGGCGATCGCCGCCGACCTGCTCCAGTGGCAGCCCGGCGAACAGGCTGACGCCATCCTGCTCGACGCACCATGCAGCGCCACCGGCATCTTCCGCCGCCATCCCGACGTGCTCCACCGTGTCCGTCCCTCGCTGATCGCCGAGATGGCCGCGCTGCAGGCGAAGCTGCTGGCGCGGGCCGCGAGCTGGGTGAGACCGGGCGGCACTTTGGTCTACGCCACCTGTTCGCTCGAATCCGCCGAGGGCGAGGCGCAGCTCGCCGCTTTCCTCGCGCGCAACACCGGCTTCGTGATCGACGCGATCCGCGCGGACGAGCTTCCCGAAACCGTCACCCCCCTCCCCGACGGCACGCTGCGCACCCGGCCGGGGATGCTCGCGGATCGAGGCGGGCTCGACGGCTTCTTCATCGCGAGACTCACGCGCCTTTCACCCTAGTTGCGCCCGAGTCGCGCCATGCTAAGGCTGCCGCCATGCCCGCTGTCCGCATCGCCCCTTCGATCCTCTCAGCCGATTTCGCGAAATTGGGCGAGGAAATCCGCGCGATCGACGCGGCGGGGGCCGACTGGATCCATGTCGATGTCACGGATGGGCATTTCGTGCCCAACCTCACCATCGGCCCCGCGGTGATCAAGGCGCTGCGCCCCCATACCGCCAAGCCGTTCGACGTCCATCTGATGATCGCCCCGGTCGATCCGTTCCTCCAGGCCTTTGCCGATGCCGGGGCGGACTGCATCTCGGTGCACCCCGAAAGCGGCCCGCACCTCCATCGCACGCTCCAGACGATCAAGGCCCTGGGCAAGCGCGCCGGTGTCGTCCTCAATCCCGCCACCCCCGTGGACGCGATCGACCACGTCATGGACATGGTCGATCTGATCCTGGTGATGAGCGTCAATCCCGGCTTTGGCGGACAGAAGTTTATCGAGAGCCAGCTCCCCAAGATCACCGAACTGCGCCGCCGCATCGAGGCCTCGGGCCGCGCGATCGATCTCGAGGTCGATGGCGGGGTGGATCGCGGCAACGCAGCGCGTGTGATCGCCGCCGGCGCCGATGCGCTGGTCGCCGGCACCGCCAGCTTCGAGGGCGGCCCGAACCAGTATGCGGCCAATATCGCGGCGCTGAGGGACGGATGAGCGACTCCCTTCCCGGCTCCGGCACCGACGGAGTCGAGGAAGGCAAGCGGCTGATCCGCGTCGGGGGCGATCGCGGCCTCAGCCTCGCCGACCGCATCGCCGAGCGTTTCCAGCGCCTCACCTGGCGCACGCCGATCCACACGATGCGGCTGCGTGGCCGGCACCCCTTGAAGTTGATCGCGGTCGCCGACGACCCGTTCCTCGGCGATGTCGCGCGCGGCAAGGCGCTGCTCGACGGCAATCTGATGTTCCGCGGCGAGGCGCATTCGATCCTCACGCTCGATTTCGCCAAGCCGGCTTTCTCGAAGCCCTTTGCCGACTATGTCCACAGCTTTGCCTGGCTGCGCGACCTCTCGACCGTCGCCACCCGTGCGCACGGCGCTCCGATCGCCGAGGCGATCATGCGGCTCTGGCTGGAGGCCCATGCCGACAAGGTCTCCGATCCCGCCTGGCGCGCGGATAGTGTCGGCCGCCGCACTTTGTTCTGGACCGCGCATGCGCCGCTGCTGCTTTCGGGCAACGACCTGGTCTATAAATCGACCGTCCTCCATGCGCTCGCACGCGGCGCGCGCCATCTCGATCGTGCCGCCGACCGCGTCCAGATCGGCACCCCGCGCATTGCCGCCTGGTGCGGTGTGCTCGTCGCGGGGCTGATGATCCCGGGCGGGGATCCGCGCCGCGCCTTTGGTGAGGCGGGTCTGAAGCGTGCGCTCGATGCTTCGCTGTCCGGCGACGGCGGCACGGTCGGCCGCTCGCCCATGGGCCAGCTCGACGCGGTGATGCTGCTGACGATGCTGCGCGAAAGCTATGCCGCGCGCCGGCTCGAGGCCCCGGTCTTCGTCCAGTCGGCGCTGGGGCGGATGGTCACGGCGTTGCTCGGCGTCTGCCACGGCGACAAGGGGCTGGCGAGCTGGCAGGGCGGCATCCCCGTCCCCGGCGATGTCGTCAGCCAGGCGATCGAGGCGACAGGCATCCGCACCCGCGCGCTCAAACAGGCCCGCGAATGGGGCTATCAGCGCCTCACCGCGCAGGGCACCATCCTCATCATGGACGCCGCCCCGCCGCCGCTGGCGCGGCTGATCGAGGGTGGCTGCGCATCGACGCTCGCCTTCGAGCTGTCCGACGGCCCCCATCGCATCGTCGTCAATTGCGGCGGCGCGCGTGCGGCGAACCTGTCGCTCCCGGGTGCGCTCAGCGAAGGGCTGCGCACCACCGCGGCGCATTCGACCCTGATCGTCGGCGACAGCAATTCGACCGCGATCCATTCGGACGGCAGCTTCGGCCGCGGCGTCGGCGAGGTCGAGCTGTCGCGCCACGAAACCGACAATTCGAGCCGGATCGAGGCGAGCCACGACGGCTATGTCCGCCGCTTCGGCTTCCTCCACCGGCGCCAGCTCGCGCTCTCCGCCGACGGCCGCGATCTGCGCGGCGAGGACATGCTCCTCCCCGCCGACCGCCGCCGCAAGAAGGGCATGACCCCCTTCGCGATCCGCTTCCACCTCGCCCCCGAGATCGAGATCGCGCCGACGGCTGACGGCATGGCGGCATTTCTGCGTACCCCGGGCGGCGCGGTATGGCAGTTCCGCGCGCGGGGCGGCAGCCTTGCGATCGAGGATAGCGTCTGGATTGACGGCAAGGGCCGCCCGGTCTCCGCGGAGCAGCTCGTCGTTACCTCCGAATCGCCGCCCGGCGGCGCCAATGTCGGCTGGGCGTTCCACCGCGCCAAATAGGGCTTGCCCGTCCCGCCGCGATCCCTAGAGGGGCGGGCTCATGGAAAGCATCAGGATCCGCCGCGCACTGCTCTCGGTCTCGGACAAGAGTGGCATCGTCGAACTCGGCCAGGCGCTCGCCGGCCATGGCGTGGAGCTGGTCTCGACCGGCGGTACCGCCGCGGCGCTGCGCGATGCGGGGCTGGCCGTGCGCGACATTTCGGATCTGACCGGCTTCCCCGAAATGATGGACGGCCGGGTCAAGACCCTCCACCCCAGGGTCCATGGCGGGCTGCTCGCGGTGCGCGACGATGCCGGGCACATGGCGTCGGCGCGCGACCATGAAATCGGCATGATCGATCTCGTCGTCGTCAATCTCTATCCCTTCGAGGCGACCGTCGCGAAGGGTGCGGGCCGCGACGAGATCATCGAGAATATCGATATCGGCGGCCCCTCTATGGTCCGCTCGGCGGCGAAGAACCACGCCTATGTCGCCATCGTCACCGATCCCGCCGACTATGCGCTGGTCGCGGGCGGCAGCACGACGCTCGACGACCGCAAGCGGCTGGCGATGAAGGCCTATCAGGCGACCGCAGCCTATGATTCGGCGATCGCGGGCTGGTTCGCGCATGTCGATCAGGGCCAGCGCTTCCCCGATCGGGTCGCGCTGCCGATGATCAAGCAGGCCGAGCTCCGCTACGGCGAGAACCCGCACCAGATCGCCGCACTCTACACCCAGGCTGCTGGCGGGGTGAACGGCATCGGCCAGGCGCGCCAGGTGCAGGGCAAGGAACTCAGCTACAACAACCTCAACGATGCCGATGCCGCGCTCGAGCTGGTCAGCGAATTCCGCGATGGCCCGCCGACCGTGGTGATCGTCAAGCACGCCAATCCGTGCGGCGTCGCGACCGGCGAGACGCTGATCGAGGCGTATCGGGCGGCCTTTGCCTGCGATACGGTTTCGGCCTTTGGCGGGATCATCGCCGTCAACCGCCCGCTCGACGGCCCGACCGCCGAGGCGATATCGGGCATCTTCACCGAAGTGGTCGCGGCGCCCGATGCCGATGACGCGGCCCGGGAGGTGTTCGCGCGCAAGAAGAATCTCCGCCTGCTGCTCACCGGCGAGCTGCCCGATCCGGCGCGGCGCGGCCGCGCGATGAAGTCGATCGCCGGCGGCTTCCTGATCCAGTCGCGCGACAATGGCGCGATCGCGCCGGACGACCTCAAGGTCGTGACGCGGCGCCAGCCGACCGAACGGGAACTCGCCGACTGCCGCTTCGCCTGGACCGTTGCCAAGCACGTCAAGTCGAACGCGATCGTCTATGCCAGGGACGGCGCGACCGCGGGCATCGGCGCGGGCCAGATGAACCGCCTCGAATCGGCCCGCATCGCCGCATGGAAGGCCAGGGACGCCGCCGAAAAGGCCGGCTGGCCCCAGCCGCGCACGATCGGCTCAGCGGTGGCCTCGGACGCCTTCTTCCCCTTCGCCGACGGGCTATTGGCGGCGGTAGAAGCGGGCGCCACCGCGGTGATCCAGCCCGGCGGCTCGATCCGTGACGACGAGGTGATCGCCGCAGCCGACGAAGCGGGGCTGGCGATGGTCTTCACCGGAATGCGGCATTTCCGGCACTGACGCGAGCCCGCGCCCGCCTCGCCATCGGCGCGGTTGCGCTGGCCGCCGGGAGGGCGGTCTTCTGGCTGTCGATCTCGCTTCGGACGCGCGACCAGCTCCGCGCGCCCGGGGCGCTGGCCGAAGCCTGTCTGCAAGAGCGCGACCCTGCCCGCCCGCGTCAGAACCCGGCGCGCCTCCGATCCTATCTCGCCGGCGTTGTGGTTCGTCGCACCGGGCTCGCCCCGCATCCGCCAAGACTGAGCGGTAAGCTCGCGCAGATCCTGGTAGAGCGCTTCGGCTTCCTGCTCGTCCTGCGAGATGACCAGTTTCGCTTGATGGACTCGATGCGGCGCTGCGGCGCCCCGCCCGTCAATTCGTGATCTCGTCGATCACCGGCTCCTGCTCCTTGGGCATCTTCCTGAACAGCGCCCGATCCTCGGGGCCGAAGGCAAGCTTGAGCAGCACGAAGAAATAGACGGCGAGCATCAGCGGGGTGCCGACGGTCAGCTGGAGCCATTCGGGCAATTTGCTGATCGCGACGCCGGTGCCCGCGCAGGCGATCATCGCCGCGAACAATCCCCAGCGCAGCCCCGAGACTGACTTGCCGAGCAGATGCGAGAGCAGCCACGCCTTGATCACCGATCCCAGCGCGAGCGACCCCGCCAGCGCCAGCGCCGGCCCCACCGCCTGATAGGCGGGCGGATAGCCCATCTCGCGCGCCGCGAAGACCAGCACGAAGCTCAGCACCGCCTGGAAACCGAGCAGGGTCGCGGAGATCATCAGATTGCGGTGCCGCGCGACATAGACAAGCCCGCCCTCGGCGATCGCCCCCGGTGCCGCGAGCACTTCGGCGGCGAGCAGGATGCAGAGCGCCGCCGATCCCGCGACGAATTTGGGGCCGAGCAGGCCCATCACGCCATCCGAGGTGATGCCGATCGAGATGGCGATCGCCGCCTGCACCGCGGTGACCCAGAAGGCGACCTGCCGCACCTGCTTGGCCACCGCTTCCTTGTCCCCCGCCGCCAGGCTGCGGGTGATGACCGGACCCAGGATCGGATCGAAGGTCGTCTTGAGCCTTTGCGCGAGCGACGCGAATTGCTGCGCCATATAATAGATGCCGACGAACGCGGGCGGGAACAGCAGGCCCAGGATGAAGCGGTCGATGTTGCGCGTGCCCCATTCGAGCGCGTCGGCCCCGGCGAGCGGCGCATTGGCGCGCGCCATGTGCCACAGCTTGGCCGGGTGCGGCCGCCAGCCATGCGGCATGCCATACATGCGGACCAGCGGCACCATCGCCGCGATCAGCATCGCCAGCTCGGCCAGCACATAGGCGATGATCAGCCCGTCGCGCGAGGATATCCATGCGAGCGCGAACGCCGCGCCGCTGATCGTCCAGGGCTCGACGATCGCGCGCGCCGTCACCGAAGCGCCGACATTGTGGCGATAGGCGAGCGCCGAGAACGCCACGTCGCACCAGGCAAGCGCGAACACGATCAGCGGCAACAGCCCTTCGAGACCCTTTACCGGGCTGTTCGGGAACATGATCTCCGGAAAGATGACGAGCACGCCGGTGGCGCACAGCGACGCGGCGAGCGCCACCATCAGCGCATCGGCGACGACATGGCTGTGCGGCCGGCTGGTGGTGGACAGCGCCTGCGCGAGCCCGCGCTTGAGGCCCAGCGTCGCCAGCAGCGCCGCGATCTCGATCACCAGCACCGCCAATGCGAACCGCCCGACGATTTCGGGCCCGTACCAGCGCCCGGCGATGAACAGGAAGGGCACGCGGCCCGCCAGCCGGATCACGAATCCCATGATGTTCGTGCGCCCGCCCTTGGCGAGCGCATTGATGTCGTCGGACTGCCCGGTCATGCGCTGGCGATCGCCATGGCAGGAGCCTCTCCCGGTTCGGCGCCATGCCCCGGCGCCCGTTCGGCACTAGAGGGGATGTCGCGGCTTTCCACAAGCATGCGCACGCAACCCAGCCTCAATGCGCCGCGCCCCAGCTCGGCCCAACGCCGATTTCCACCCCCAGCGGCACGGACAGCTTGACCGCGGGCTCGGCCGCGGTCGCCATCACCCGCTCGATCACCGGCTTCGCGGCGTCGACATCGCCCTCGGGCAGCTCGAACACGAGTTCGTCATGCACCTGCATCAGCATCCGCACGTTCGGCAGCCCCGCACCCTGCAGCGCCGGGCCCATCCGCGCCATGGCGCGCTTGATGATGTCGGCGCTGGTGCCCTGGATCGGCGCGTTGATCGCGGCGCGCTCGGCGCCCTGGCGCTCGTGCTGGATCGCCGATTTCAGCCGGGCGAAGTGCGTCTTCCGGCCGAACAAAGTCTCGGTATAGCCCTTCTCCTTGGCGCTGGTGATCGTGTCGGCGATGTAGCGGTTGATGCCGGGGAAGCGCTCGAAATAGCGGTCGATCATCGCCTGCGCTTCGTCGGCGGTGACGTCGAGCCGTCCGGCAAGTCCCCAGCGCGAGATGCCGTAGAGGATCGCGAAGTTGATCGTCTTGGCGCGCCCGCGCGTATCGCGGTTGACCTCGCCGAACAGCTCCTGCGCGGTCATGTTGTGGATGTCCTGGCCGGCGGCGAACGCCTCGCGCAGCTGGGGCACGTCGGCGATATGCGCCGCCAGCCGCAGCTCGATCTGCGAATAGTCGGCGGATAGGATGACATTGCCCGGCTCGGCGACAAAGGCGTCGCGGATCTGGCGCCCCACTTCGGTGCGCACCGGGATGTTCTGCAGGTTCGGATCGGTCGAACTCAGCCGCCCGGTCTGCGCGCCGGTCAGCGAATAGCTGGTATGCACGCGCCCCGTCGCCGGGTTGATCTGCGCCTGGAGCGCGTCGGTATAGGTCGATTTGAGCTTCGACAGCTGGCGCCAGTCGAGCACTTTCGACGCCATCACCCGCCCCGGCGAATCCTTGTCCGCGGCGATCCGCTCGAGTTCGTTGACGTCGGTCGAATAGACGCCCGACTTGCCCTTGCGCCCGCCCTTGATCCCCATGCCTTCGAACAGCACGTCGCCCAGCTGCTTGGGGCTGCCGATGGTGAACTTGAACCCGGCAATGGCGTGGATTTCCGCCTCGAGCGCCGCGATCTGGTGCGAGAATTCCTCCGAAAGCCTTGCGAGCGCCCCGGCATCGACCTTCACCCCCGCCAGCTCCATGTCCGCCACCACGCGGACCAGCGCCCGGTCGACCATCTCATAGACGCGCGTCGCCCCCTCATAGGGCAGCCGCGGCTTGAAGCGCCGCCACAGCCGCAGCGTCACATCGGCATCCTCGGCGGCGTAGCGGGTCGCGGTCTTGAGATCGACCTCGTGGAAGCCGAGCTGGTTCTTGCCCGTCCCCACCACATCCTTGAACGCGATGCAGCTGTGCGACAGGTGGGTGGCGGCGAGCTCGTCCATCCCGTGCCCGTGCAGGCCTGCATCGAGATCGAAGCTCATGACAATGGTATCGTCGTACGGCGCGACATCGAGGCCGCAGCGGCTCAGCACGATCATGTCGTATTTGAGGTTGTGCCCGATCTTGAGCACCGCCGGGTCCTCGAACAGGGTCTTGAGCTTGGCGAGCGCAACCTTGCGGTCGACCTGCGCTGGCTTCTCGGCGAACATGTCGGTGCCGCCATGGCCGAGCGGGATATAGCAGGCGAGGTTGGGGTGGAGCGCCATGCTCACCCCCACCAGCTCGGCGCGCGTCGCATCGACCCCGGTGGTCTCGGTATCGATCGCCACCCAGCCCTGATGCCTGGCGATGGTGATCCAGCGGTCGAGCGCGGTCTCGTCGGTGACGGTCTCGTATCCGTCGTGATTGCACGGCGGATCTTCCTCGAGCGGCACCGGCATCGGGCTCTCGACCGGCGCCTCGGCCACCGATGTCGATGTGTTCGCGAGCCGCGTGAGCAGGGTCTTGAAGCCGTGATGCTCCAGGAAAGCGCGAAGCGGCGCATCCGGAATGCCGTTCAATTCCATCGAGTCGAGCGGATCGGGCAGCGGAACGTCACTCGCCAATTCGACCAGCTTGCGGCTCAGCCGGGCCATCTCGGCATGTTCGATCAGATTATCGCGCAGTTTGCCCGGCTTCATCGCGGGTGCAGCGGCCAGTACGCTTTCGACGTCGCCATGCTCCAGCACGAGCTTTGCGGCCGTCTTGGGCCCGACGCCAGGCACGCCGGGCACATTATCGACACTGTCGCCCATCAGCGCCAGCACTTCGCCCAGCTTGTCCGGCCCCACACCGAATTTCTCGACCACTGCCTCCGGCCCCATCCGCCGGTCCTTCATCGTGTCGAGCATATCGATGCCCGGCTCCGTCAGCAGCTGCATCAAATCCTTGTCGGAGCTGACGATGGTCACCTGCCAGCCCTGCGCCAAGGCGGCCTTGGCATAGCTGGCGATCAGGTCGTCAGCCTCCCAGCCCAGCTCTTCGATGCACGGCAGCGAAAAGGCGCGGGTCGCGTCACGGATCATCGGGAACTGGGGCACCAGATCCTCGGGCGCGGGTGGTCGGTGCGCCTTGTACTGGTCGTACATCTCGTTGCGGAACGTGTGCTCGCTCTTGTCGAGAATCACCGCCAGGTGGGTCGGCCCCTCGGCCTTGTGCAGCTCCTCGGCGAGCTTCCACAGCATGGTCACATAGCCATAGACGGCGCCCACCGGCTCGCCATGCTTGTTCGTCAGCTTCGGCAGCACGTGATAGGCGCGAAAGATAAAGCTCGAGCCGTCGACCAGGTAGAGATGGGGCATAGCCGGGGGATAGCCGAGCCGCGCGGCGCTTCAAAGCCTTACATGGCGTCGTGGAAGATGATCCCCAGCGTGTGGCGCCGCCCGGCACGGACGGGGCTCACACCATGGCGCATCGTCACGCGATAGTCGCCGCGCGTCCCCGCCACCGGCCGCTGGCTGACCGCGAATACCACCGCGTCGCCCTGGGCGAGCGGCACCACCGAGACGCGCGACTGCATCCGCGGACGCTGCTCGGTCAGCACGAACTCGCCACCTTCGAAATCCTTCGACAGCAGGATCGCCGCCTGGAGCGGGAAGACATGCTCGCCATAAAGGTCCTGATGGAGGCAATTATAGTCGCCAGGCCCATAGCGGAGCAGCAAGGGCGTCGGGCGTGTCTGCACTGCGCCATGGCATTGTGCGATATAACGCCCGTGAATGTCGGGAAAGCGGCGTTCCAGCCCCATTCGTTCGTGCCAGCGGTTCGCGATGGGCGCCAGCTTCGGATAGAGCGCGGTCCGCAATTGCGCCACCAGCGGCGGGAGCGGATAGGCGAAGTAGCGATACTCGCCCCGCCCGAACCCGTGGCGCGCCATCGCCACCGTGCTGCGGAACCGCGCATCCTCGTCATAGAGCGCGGCGGCTGCCTCGCATTCCGCTGCATCGAGCAGACCGGGCAGCACTGCCCAGCCTTGCGTGTCGAGCGCCTCGACGACGCCGTCCCAGTCCTGATCTGAAAGGTCCATGCGCGCCGATTGGCCCGGAGCCGGAACGCGTGCACCCCGCGGCTTGCGTTCGAATTCCAGGCGGCGACCGGCCGTTAGAGGCGAATCTCGCTGTCCGGCGGCAACTGGCCGGTGAAACCACTGTCGCCGAGCGTGTGTCCACACAACAGGATCGCCTGAATCTCAATGGCGTCGCGCGATCCCCCGGGAAGGGGAACGCTCATCCTGTGCGGCGTCCCGCCCTCAAGGATCGCCACATTGCAGAGCCCGCGGGCCCGCAAGTCGCGAATGACCTGGAGGAAGTGCCCATAGCCGGGATCCGGCGCCAGGCTCACCATTGCAAGCCGTTCTGGCCCGTCTCGCAAACTCACGCTGGGGTCCGCTGCCGGATCGGGCTGCCACTTTCCGTCGATCAGCTTCGCCATGGGCTGATTTTCCGGGACGATCATCCCGTAGGAATCGAGGCCGACATGAATGACCGTCGCCCGAGTGCCGGCGCGGCAATTATAGTACCATCCAGCCAGCAGGATATCGCCCGCGAGCAGGACCAGCGCGAGAATCGTCAGCACGAGGCGTCGTCGGTTCATGCGGCTCGATAGCAGGCCGCCGCTTGCGTTCTAACCCTAGCGAAGCGGTGATCGCGCGGTCGGTGCCAGCCGCAATCGCTCGGGCTTGCGCATCAGCGCGGGGAGCAGCGCCTCGCCGGCATGATCGCGCCAGCCGGTTTCCGCGCGCCAGCGATCGGCGAACCCGGCCTCCTCGGCCTTGCCCTTCCAGCGCGCGAACCAGACGAAGACCGAATCGCCGCGAACCGGCAGCCGGGGAAAATCATTGGGCGCGGTCTCACTCACGCAGCTCCCGAAGGGCCGCGCGCCCAGCGCCTCGAGCCGGGGCCGCATCACGGCCTCGAAAAACCCCGCAAAAGCTTCGGGATCGGCCCCGCCAAGATCGTGGATCGTTGCGGTGTATAGCCCGGCCGAACCCGGCGGCGCACGCCAGGGCGCGGGGCGCGGGCGCAGCAGCAGGACATTGCCCGAATCGAGCATCGTTGCGTTGGCCGCCTTGCTATTGGCCTTCCATATCGGCCCGCCATAGAAGGTCTCGAGCGCGGTCTTGCGCGCGCCCATGTCCGCGAATCCGCGCAGCCACACGAAACGGTCGGGATCGTCGAGGTCGCGGAAGGTGCCCAGCACCGGCGCACCCACCGCCGCCTGCGATTCGATGAAATGACGCTCGAACAGGTCGATCAGCGTATCGCGCCGGCCGCCGAACAGCGTGTATTGGCGAAGCTCGATCACCTGTGGTTCGACGGCTCCGCCGCGGGCCGCCGACGGGAGCAACGCCGCCGAGCCGATCGCGCCCAACAGCGTGCGGCGGCGCATCAGCCGTGCTGCGCCACGATCGCCGCGACGATCGCCTGCATCAGCGCCTGGCGCTCCTTGATCGGCCGCCTGGTGTCGCCGATCATCACCGCCAGCGCATAGGCGCGGCCGTCGGGGGCGACGAGGATGCCGACATCGTTATAGCCCGCGGTGCGCCCGCCCAGATCCTGGCCGGTTCCGGTCTTGTGCCCGAACTGCCAGCCCGGGGGCACCGCGCCGCGCAGGCGCTGCTTGCCGGTGTGCGAGCTCTGCATCGTCGTGATCAGCCAAGCGGTCGAACTCGGCGAGAGCAGCTCGCCCCGCTGGAGCCGCGCGAGCGCATTCGCGATCGCCGAGGGCGCCGCGCCGTCGGGCGGATCCGAGACATAGGATTCGAACGCCGCCAGCCGCACCGCCGGGGCGAGGCGCGCGCGCGCCAGCGCAAAGGCGTTGCCGCGCGAGAATTCGGGCTTCCATTCGAGCCCCGCGGTCCCCGCCTGCAGCAATTTCTCACCCGGTCCGAAGCGGATCTCGCCCAGGCCCCGCGCCGCGATGAACGCGCGCACCGCCTCGGGCCCGCCGACGAGGCGCAGCAGCTTGTCGTTGCAGGTATTGTCGCTCATCGTCATCGCACGGCGCAGGATCTCGCCGATGCTCGCGGTATAGCCGACCCCGTCCTTCACCAGCGCAGCCACCGGCTGGTGGAAGACGGTGAAGTCGCTCTCGTTGATCGTGATCTGGTCGTCGAGCGTCAGCCGCCCGGCATCGCGCGCGGCGAGCACGGTCATCGCGACCCACAGCTTGCTCACGCTCTGCTGCGGCATCTTGCGCTCGCCATTGGACGAGAGTGCCCAATTGTCGTCGATGCTGGTGATGCCGACGCCCACCACACCGCCGAACTGCGCGGTCAGCGTGTCGATCTGGTTGACCAGGGCCTGCGGGGCGGGCGCCACGGGGCGGTGCACCGGCGCCTTGACCGGCGCGGGGAATTCGAGCGTCGTCGCGAGCGCGGGCGGGACGAGCATCGAGGTGCGCGCATCGTCATGCACCGCGCAGCCGAGCAGGAAGGCGGGACCCAGGCCCGCAACGGTCAGGGCGCGCTGCGCCGTGGTGAAAGTACGAATCGTCGAAAGCCACTCGATAGAGGAATCACGAAGCGGGGCGGCGGAGGCGCGCCATGTCGCCGCCGACTGCTTCAGCGCGGCGATCCTGGTCTGCCAGCCGTTCGATTGTCCAAGCGGCACTAGCCGCTGAAATATCGTCACAATACTGCCCCTTGCCCCGCCCGAACCATGCGGCGATCCCCCAACGCACAAAAGCCCGTAATTGGCGCAGTTGCGACGAACACAGGCTTTGTAGCGACGAAGCGTGAAGGCTATGGAAATCGCTGCGCCCAATCCAGCAGGAGATTGCGTTAATGCCCGTCCCGTTTCTGGCCGCCCTCCTCGCCGTCCCGCCCGCGATCGCCGCGCCCGCCGCACATGACGCGGCCTCGGTTCGCGTCTTTCTGCAATCCATCTATGCCGGCTATCGCAAGGGCGGCCGCGGCGCGCGGCTGGGCCAGCCCGAGCTTTATTTCGAGCCCGTGCTCGCCCGCGCGATCCGCAAGGATGCCGCCGCGGCCGCGGCGGTGGGCGACCAGGGCAAGATGGACGCCGATCCCTTTTGCGCCTGTCAGGATTTCGACGCGATTGCGCCCGCCTATGGCCCCGTGACGATCAAGGGCGACCGCGCCACGGTGACGGTGCGCTTCGGGCTGTTCGACAGCCGGATCGCGCTCAACTACAGCTTGGTCTGGACCAGGGCGGGCTGGCGGGTGTTCGACATCACCGGCTCCGAAAGCGGATCGCTGCGCGCGATCTACCTGTCCTAGGGGACCAGCACCGTATCGACCGCCACCAGCGCGGTATCGGGATAGTCGATCGTATAGTGGAGCCCCCGGCTCTCCTTGCGGTGGAGCGCCGAGCGGACGATCAGGTCGGCGCTCTCGAGCAGGTTGCGCAGCTCGATCAGGTCGGGCGTCACGCGGAAATGGCCGTAATAGTCGGCGACCTCGCCCCGCAGCATCTGGATCCGGTGCGCCGCGCGCTCGAGCCGCTTGGTCGAGCGGACGATGCCGACATAGTTCCACATGAAGCGGCGGATCTCGGTCCAGTTCTGCTTGATCACCACCTCTTCGTCCGAATCGGCGACGCGGCTCTCGTCCCAGGGCCGGATCGCGGGCGGAGGCGGGAGGTCGTCCCAGCATGCCGCGATATGGTTCGCCGCGGCCTCGCCGAACACGAAACATTCGAGCAGCGAGTTGGAGGCGAGGCGGTTGGCCCCGTGCAGCCCCGATTGAGTGCATTCGCCCGCGGCATAGAGCCCGGGCAGATCGGTGCGGCCGTCACGGTCGATCACGATCCCGCCGCAGGTGTAGTGCTGCGCCGGCACCACCGGGATCGGGTCCCTGGTCATGTCGATATCGAGGTCGAGCAGGCGCGCATAGATTGTCGGGAAGTGCTGCTTCACGAAATCCGGCCCCATGTGACTGATGTCGAGATGGACATAGTCGAGGCCCAGCCGCTTGATCTCATGGTCGATCGCACGGGCGACGATATCGCGCGGGGCCAGCTCCTCGCGCGGGTCGAACTCGGGCATGAAGCGGTGCCCGGTCCCCGGGATCTTGAGCTGCCCGCCCTCGCCGCGCACCGCCTCGGTGATCAGGAAGTTCTTGACCTCCAGATTGTAGAGGCAGGTCGGGTGGAACTGCATGAACTCCATGTTCGAGATGCGGCACCCCGCGCGCCACGCCATCGCGATCCCGTCGCCGGTCGCGCCGCGCGGCGCGGTCGAGAAGAGATAGGTGCGCCCCGCCCCCCCGGTGGCGAGGATGGTCGCGCGTGCCGTGAACAGCTCGACCCGGTTGGTCTTGCGGCTGAAGGCGTAGACCCCCCGGACATTCCCCGCCCCCGAGTAACGCGCCTCGTGGCGGCTGGTGGCGAGATCGATCACCACCATGTCGGGCACCAACGTGATGTTCGGATTGGCCGCCGCCGCGCGCAGCAGCGCCTCCTGCACCGCCCATCCGGTCGCGTCGTCGACATGGACGATGCGGCGATGGCTGTGCCCGCCCTCGCGCGTCAGGTGCAGCGTGTCGCCGTCATGGTTGAACGGCACGCCGAGTTCTTCGAGCCGGGCGATCGCCGCCGGCGCGCGCTCGACCACCATTTCCACCGTGGCGCGGTCGTTGAGCCCCGCGCCGGCGATCATCGTGTCCTCGATATGGTTCTCGAAGCTGTCGCCGGGCTCGAGCACCGCTGCGATCCCCCCCTGCGCCCAGGCGGTCGACCCCTCGTCGAGCCGGCCCTTGGCGAGGACGGTCACCTTGAACCGGCTCGCCAGGTTGAGCGCCGCGGTCAGCCCGGCAGCGCCGGAGCCGATGATGAGGATGTCGCTTTGCTGTGCCTCGGCCAATCGGCGCTCCCCTTGATCAGCCCTGGCGCTGGCGCAGGTCGCGCACAGGCATCACCGTCGGCAGCGGCGTCTCGCGCTCGCCCCGCCGGCCGCGAAGCCGGAACTTGCTCTGATAGTCGCGCCGCTGCCGCGTGACTTCGTACAGAACGATGCCCGAACTGGTGCCGAGGTTCAGGCTCTCGACCATCCCGAACATCGGAATGCTGACGCACATCTCGCTCCGCGCCACGGCAAGGTCACTGATCCCCACCGCCTCGCTGCCGAACCAGACCGCGAGCTTGGTGAACGCGGTGAAGTCGCCTTCGTGGAGATAGACGCTGGCCTTTCCCTTGACGTGCGGCGACGTCACGACCGATCGGAAGCCCTTCCTCTCGAGATGGTCGAAACAATCGCCGGTGCTGTCGAACCGCCGCAAGAAGGTCCATTTGACCGCCGATACCGACGTCTTCGAGATACCCTTGTGCTCGCGCATCTCCTGCCAGTCGTCGGTCAGCGCGCGGTCCGGATCTACGACATAGACCTTCTCGACGCCCAGCGCGTTCACGTTGCGGATGATCGTGCCGATATTCTTGATATCGCTCGGATTCTCGATCACGGCGATCAGATTCTTGCAGCGGAATGGTGCGATCGCATCGGCGCGATCACGGACCGAGCGCTTCGATTTCTTTTCGGGTTCGCCGTTCGCGACCCCCTCGGGCTGCTCGGCCTCGGTCATGCGCTGGCCGCCCGGGTGAGGTTCAGGAACACATCCTCCAGATCGGCCTCGCGGGTGGAGACGTCGACGATGCCGTAGCCGTCCTTCTGCACCGCATCGAGCACCTGGCCCGCATTCGCCTGGTCCTTACGATAGGTGATGACGAGGGTGCGCTCGCCCTTGAGCTCGATCTTCTGGAAACAGTCGTGCACGGGCGCGGCGGGGATGTCGCGGTCGACGGTGACCTCGACCACCTTCTCCTGCGCCATGCCGACCAGCGCGCGGGTCGGCTCGTTGGCGATCAGTCTGCCGTGATTGATGATCGCGATCCGGTCGCAGAGCTGCTCGGCCTCCTCGAGATAATGGGTGGTGAGCACCACCGTCACGCCGCGCTGGTTCAACTCGCGCACATAGGCCCAGAGCTGCTGGCGAAGCTCGACATCGACCCCCGCGGTCGGCTCGTCCAGCACCAGCACCGGGGGCGAATGCACCATCGCCTTGGCGACCATCAGCCGTCGCTTCATGCCCCCCGAAAGCGTGCGCGAATAGGCGTTGGCCTTGTCCTCCAGATGGACGGCGCGCAGCAGCGCCATCGCGTCGAACCGCTCCTTGCGCACGCCATAGAGCCCCGCCTGGATCTCCAGCGTTTCCCTGGGGGTGAAGAAGGGGTCGAACAGGATTTCCTGATTGACGATGCCGATGCTCGCCTTGGCGTTGCGCGGATGTGCGTCGATATCGAAGCCCCACACGCTCGCGCGGCCCTCGGTCTTGTTGACCAGCCCCGCAAGGATATTGATCAGCGTCGACTTGCCCGCGCCATTGGGGCCGAGCAACCCGAACACCGATCCTTGCGGCACCTCGAAACTGACGCCATCGAGCGCGCGCTTGCCGCCCTGATAGGTCTTGCACAGGCCTTCGATCGCGATTGCCGCATTGGTCATGCGCCGGGAATTAGGCCGATCGCGCACATTGGCAAGCGAATCCCCACCGGACTGGCTTGCCTTGGCCCGGGCGCGCGGCCATCGTCGCGGCGCAAATTCCCTCGGAGATTCGATCATGGTCGCCTTCACGCTCGCGCTAGCGCTGACTCTTTCCGCGCCCGCCGCGCAGGACCCGGCGCTCGAAAAGGACGCCCGTTGCGTCGTCGCGATGCAGGGAATGAGCGACCAGATCGACGACCCCGAGGCGAAGAACGCACTCAACGGCATCATGTTCTTCTTCCTCGGCCGCATGTCCGCCCGCCTCGCTCCCAATCAGATGGAAGGCGCGATCAACGATGCGGGCGAGGCGCTTCCCAAGGATCAGTATCGCGAGGTCGGGCTCGATTGCGTCGAGCAGATGCGCGTGCTCAGTGGCGCGGTGGGCGCGAGCGCAAGCTAGAGATTGTCCGCCTGATCGGCCATTGCTACGGAAACGCCCATGATCGCGCCGCCCGAAATCACCCGCGTCTCCCAGCCCCGCGTCGCCTGTGACGGCGCGTCGGACATTCCCGGCGGCGCCGCGCTCGGCCATCCGCGCGTGTTCCTGCAGATCGACGAGCATGGCTATGTCGATTGCGGCTATTGCGACCGCCGCTTCGTGCTGATCGGGGGCCCGGCGGACGGGGTGGATCCGGCAACGCTGCCCGATATCGCGTCGGGCGCCAGCCCCCAATAGCCGCTCAGCGCGCCGCCTTCTCGGCAAGGTTGCGGTAGAGGAAGCGCTGGATGATCCACCAGCTCACCTGCCGCGCGCGCAGATTGCCCTCCGCGGTGCCGCCATCCTCGACGAGCATCGCCGCGCGGTCGGCGGTCACCGGCGCCCCGAGGATCGCATGTCCCGCATCGGCGAACTCGGCGTGGCGGAATTCGAGGGCGAAATGTGCCTCGCCCAGCCTGCCGCCCATCGCGCGCACCATCATTGCCGAGGGCCACAACGCATCCTGCTCGCCCGCCAGCAGCAGCAGCGGCGCGCTGATCCGCTCGACCGGGATCGCCGCCGCGCCGGGCCCGGCTTCGGGCCGGCTGCGCGCATAGAGATCGAGCAGGCTGACGAAGGGGCGCGACCGGTCGAATGCGAGGAACGGCAGCGGCCGGCCCTCGCTGGTCCAGGACGAGCGCGGCACCGGGGCCTTGCGGTTGATCCCCTGCCATACCGAGTCGCTCGGCGCGACCGCGACCACCGCGGCCAGGTCGTGCCGCCGCGTGGCGATCAGCAGGGCCGCCTCGGCGCCCTTCGATCCGCCGATCACGGCGATACGGTCCGGATCGACCCCCGGCTCGTGCCGCAGCCGCTCGATCGCGCGGTCGAAATATTCGAGCGGGATTTCCTCGAGCGTCGCGGGCACCCCCGCGGTGCCGAAATAGGCAAGCGCCAGCGTGACATAGCCCTGCGCCGCGAGCGGCCTGGCGAGCCCCGCCGCGCCGTCGAGCCCGCCCTCCGATCCGCCGAGCACCAGTAGCCCGGGCCGCAACGCGCCGCCGGGCGGGTGGAAGATCGCTCCGACCAGTCCGCCGGCGGGACTCAGCTCGACGCGAATCAGCTGCGCTTCGGGGACCGAATCGAGCGTGCGGATCTGGGCATGGGCGGGCGCGGCGACGAGCAGCAAGGCGAACAGAAGCCGGAGCATGGCATTCTCCCTTCGGTTCCCACGACGCTGCCCCACTCGACGATGGCTGTACAGAACCTATATCGGAGTCATGAGCCAGTTCACCGATCCGCGCGGTTTCATCTACCGCGACAGCCTCGACCCCGACACCGCGCAGAAACTCACCGCGGAAGCGCTCGGCCGTGCCGAGGATGGCGAACTCTATCTCCAATACCGCAAGACCGAGGCGTTCGGCTTCGACGACGGGCGCTTGAAGACCGCGAGCTACGACACCCAGTCCGGCTTCGGCCTGCGCGCGGTCTCGGGCGAGACCACCGCCTTCGCGCACGCCAATGAGATCAGCCCTGAGGCGATCCGCCGCGCCGCCGAGACGATGGCGCTGATCGACCCCTATGCCGGCACTCGCCCCGCGCCCCCGCGCAAGAACAACCGACATCTCTACACCGACGCCGATCCGCTCGATCTGGTCCCCTTCGCCGACAAGGTGAATCTCTGCCAGACGATCGACGCCGCCGCGCGTGCCCGCGATCCGCGCGTGGTGCAGGTGAGCGTCAGCCTCACCGGCCAGTGGAGCGTGGTCGAGATCGTCCGCCCCGACGGCTTCATTGCCACCGATGTCCGCCCGCTCGTGCGCCTCAACGTCTCGATCGTGGTGGAGCAGGCGGGCCGCCGCGAGACCGGCACGTTCGGCACCGGCGGCCGCGCGCTCTACGATCGGCTGTTCGAACCCGCCACCTGGAACCGCGCGATCGACGAGGCGCTGGCCCAGGCCCTGGTCAATCTCGACGCCGAGGATGCGCCGGCCGGCGAGATGACCGTGCTGTGCGGCCCTGGCTGGCCCGGGGTGCTGCTCCACGAGGCGGTCGGCCACGGGCTCGAGGGCGATTTCAACCGCAAGGGCACCAGCGCCTTTTCGGGCCGCGTCGGCGAGCGCGTCGCGGCGCCCGGCGTGACGGTGGTCGACGACGGGTCCCTGGGCGAGCGCCGCGGTTCGCTGTCGATCGACGATGAGGGCACGCCGACCCAGGAGACGATCCTGATCGAGGACGGCATCCTCAAAGGCTATATCCAGGACCGCTTGAACGCCCGGCTGATGGGGGTCGCCCCCACCGGCAATGGCCGCCGCGAATCCTTCCAGCACGCGCCGATGCCGCGCATGACCAACACCTTCATGAAGGGCGGGAAGGACGACCCCGCCGAGCTGCTGTCGCGGGTGAAGAAAGGCGTCTTCGCCAAGTCGTTCGGCGGCGGCCAGGTCGATATCGTCTCGGGCAAGTTCGTCTTCTCGTGCACCGAGGCGTACACGATCGAGAATGGCAAGCTCGGCCACCCGATCAAGGGCGCGACATTGATCGGCGACGGCCCGACCGTGCTGACCAAGGTCGCCGGCATCGGCAACGACTTCGCGCTCGACGAAGGCATCGGCATGTGCGGCAAGGGTGGCCAGAGCGTCCCCGCGGGCGTCGGCCAGCCGACGCTGCTGATCGAGGGCCTGACCGTCGGCGGAACCGCCGCATGACGCTGGCGTGGCGTCGCATCGAAGCGGCGCTGCGCAGCTGGCCCGATCGGCGCGGCTGGATCGCCACGGGCGTCACGCTGCTCTGGTGCCTGCCCTTGCTCGGCCTGATAGGCGGGCTCGGCGGGTTCGCGCATCTCGATCCGCTGCCGTTCGGCGTGAAATGGGTGCGCATTTTCTTCCTCGTGATGCTGGTGCCCGCGCTCGCCGAGGAGCTGCTCTTCCGCGCGTTGCTGGTGCCGCGGCCGGACAAGCCCTTTCCAGTATGGCAGGCGGTGCTGACCGTCACTGCCTTCGTCGTCTGGCACCCGTTTCAGGCCTATACCTTCGGCCCGCCCTGGTCGGCGCTGTTCCTCGATCCCTGGTTTGTCGCCGCAACCGCGCTGCTCGGCGCGGCGCTGGTGCGTCTCTATCGTGTCACCGGCAGCATCTGGCCGGGCGTCGCGGTCCACTGGCTGGTGGTCGCGGGGTGGAAGCTGTTGTTCGGCGGCCCGTTCGGCTAAAGTCCGGCGATGCGACAGGCCTGGCCCGAGCTCGACTGGATGCAATGGCGCGAGACCGCGCAGCACCTTCATCTGATCACGCAGATGATGGGCAAGGCGCGGCTCGCGTGCACGCCGTGGCTCAACCATAGCTGGCATATCGCCCTCTATCCCACCGCCTGGGGGCTCACCACCGGCCCGATCCCAGCCGGGGGCGCGACGATCCAGCTCGATCTCGATCTGCTGGACGGCCGGTTGCTGCTTACCAGCGACACCGGCCGCGAAGCCACAATCACGCTGGGGCCGGGGAGCATCGCCGGCTTCCGCGCCCAGCTCACCGCGGCGCTGGCGACGCTCGGCACCCCGATCCACATCACCGAGCTGCCGAGCGAACTCCCCGATCCGGTGCCCTTCCCCGGGGACACACGCGAACGCCCCTGGGATGCCGACGCCGTCCGCCGCTTCCACCGCGCGTTGCTCTCTGCTGACCGAATGCTCCAGCAATTCCGCACCGGTTTCCTCGGCAAGGCGAGCCCGGTGCATTTCTTTTGGGGCAGCTTCGATCTCGCCGTCACGCGCTTCTCGGGCCGCGCCGCGCCGCGCCATCCCGGCGGCGTGCCCGGGCTGCCCGACGATGTCACCTGCGAGGCCTATAGCCATGAGGAAGCGAGCGCCGGCTTCTGGCCGGGCAGCGACGCCTTCCCGAAGCCCGTCTTCTACGCCTATGGCTATCCGGCCCCGCCGGGCTATGCCGAGGCGGCGATCCCGGCGCCGGCCTATTTTTCCCCCGATCTCGGTGAATGGCTGCTCGATTATGACGAGGTCCGCACCGCGCCCGACCCCGAGGCGATGCTGACCGGCTTCCTCCAATCGACCTACGAAGCCGCCGCCGATCTGGGCAAATGGGACCGCGCCGCGCTCGAATGCGCGCCCGGTGTTCCGCGCAGGCCGCGCGTGGTTCAGTAGCCGCTGATCAGCATGTCGAGCGCGTTCGAAATGACGAACATCTGATCGGCCGCTGATCCCGCCTGCCGGCCCAGCCCGCTCACCGGAACGGCGGCCGCGAAATGGGTGAGCATCAGCATTTCCCGTCCCGCGACATCGAGCAGGGGGTTCAGTCGCCGGTCGATCTGCACAGCATCGTCGGGAGAGGCCAGCGGGACGACGAAGCGCGTATTGAGGTGTGTCAGCACGTCGCTCTGGCAATCGAGCAGCATCGTCCCGTCGCTCGTCCGGTAGACGTCGAACTTCGCCATCAGAACATGCGGTATTTGGCGAGCGGCAGGCCGTGCTTCTCTACCCAGGCATTGTTCGCCTCGATCGCCTCGCGATGCTCCTCCTGCCACTTCCGGCTGCGCTCCGCCGCGGTTGCGGCGCGCAATGCGCTCTCGCAGGTCTGGGAAAGGTTGATGCCCAGCGCCCGCGCCGCCTCGACCACCCCGGTATCGAGCGAGAGATTGACTGGCTTGCGCTTGCCGGAGCCGATAGAGTCATGCTTCATGCGCAGAGGTTATGCGCATGGAAAATGCGCGTCAATCGTGCGGAGACAGCATGGCCGAATTCTTCGAATCGCTCACCGAAGACCACCGCGCCTTTGTCGCGCGCCAGCCGGTCTTCTTCGTCGCCACCGCCGCGGCGGGCGCGCGGATCAATCTCAGCCCCAAGGGGATGGATTGCTTCCGCGTGCTCGACGACAGGACGGTCGCCTATCTCGACGTCGCGGGCTCGGGCAACGAGACCAACGCGCATCTGCTCGCCGACGGGCGCATCACCTTGATGTTCTGCGCGTTCGAAAGCCCGGCGCTGATCTTCCGCATCTATGGCCGCGGCGTTCCCTTGCTCCCGCAGGACGAACGCTGGGCCGAACTCGCGCCGCACTTCACCCTGCTCCCCGGCACCCGCCAGATCTTCGTCGTCGCGATCGATCAGGTGCAGACCTCGTGCGGCTGGGGCGTCCCGCACATGAGCTTCGAACGCGAGCGCGAGACGCTCAGCAAATATCACCTGAAGCACGGCGACGAGGTCCGCTTCGGCAAATATGCGGTGCGGACGACGAGCATCGACGGCCTGCCGGTGCGCAACCCTACCGTGGTCCCCGCCTGATGGCCCCCCTGTAATGGCACTCGTCGAGCTCGGCCGCTTCCCCGCGCCCGAGGCCCATTTCCTCATCGGCGCGCTCGAGGCCGAAGGCATCATGGCCTTCGCCTTCGACACCGGCATGAACCTCGCCGAAGGCGCCTTTAGCATCATCCCGGTCCGCGTGATGGTCGATGATGCGGACCTTGCCGCGGCTGGCGAAATCCGGGACGCGCGGCAGCAATAACCTGCCCGTTCATGCAACCTTCATCGCAACTGGCCGTAGAGACAAGTATCGCCAGCCTATTCCTGGTATCTGGTGCCTGAGAGACAAATGCTTGCGCTCCCGCCTGAAAGAAACTCGGGAGATAGCTGCCATGTCACAATTCAGATGGTTCACCAAAGTTCTGGTCGGCACGTGGTGCGATACTAAGCGTGAAGCATTGTGTGAGGCGCTCACCTTCGGCCACGCGGTGATGAGTCCGGCCGAAATCGATATCATCACATTGCGTCCCTTTGTCGCGATCGAGACGCGACAGCGCATCTAGCATGGGGGGCGCTTCAGGCGCGGCATGAGATGAAGTCCGGCATCGGGGCAAGACACACGACGGCGCGACAAATTCTCCGGGGGGAGGTGAGAAGCCGCGCCGCCATGTGTACCCCGCCAAAGCCCCTGAGGGTCTTGTTACGGGTAAATGCCGAGCGAATGCGATGGGATAGCCCCCGCCCGTGGCATTGAAACGAGCGTGTGGGCTCGAGGTTCCAGGGCAAGGCGTGATCCACGGGCGCTGCCCATTTTTTGAGCAATCTTTCGCAACTGCACAAAATTTTACCTTTGCGTAACATTTGATTGCGCCCCAACCCCACGGAATCGTGGGATTCTTGCCTCTGGCACGGCCTTTGCTGCTGTGCCCTGCGGGTTAACTCGCAACGAGGGGGCGACATGAAACTGATCATCGCCATCATCAAGCCATTCAAGCTCGACGATGTCCGGGAAGCGCTGACGGGGGTCGGGATCACCGGCATGACCGTGACCGAGGTGAAGGGGTTTGGCCGCCAAAAGGGCCAGACCGAAATCTATCGCGGCGCCGAATACAGCACCAACATGGTGCCCAAGATCAAGCTGGAGATCGCTTGCGGGGCCGATCTGGTCGATCCCGCGGTCGAGGCGATCCAGGCCGCCGCCAGCACCGGCGCGATCGGCGATGGCAAGATCTTCGTTCTCGATGTGGGGCAAGCCGTGCGCATCCGCACCGGCGAGACCAACGAAACCGCGCTGTGAGCAGGGGGAGTATCATGAAGCAAGGATTGAAAACCGCCGGGCTCGCGCTCGGCGCTGCCGCGGTCTTCGCGGCGATGCCCGCCTGGGCGGCGGATCTGGTCAAGGCGCCCGATGTCGTGGCGCAGGCCGGCATGGTCAACAAGGGCGACACCGCCTGGATGCTGACCTCGTCGGCGCTGGTGCTGATGATGTCGGTCCCCGCGCTCGCGCTCTTCTATGGCGGCCTGGTCCGCACCAAGAACATGCTCTCGGTGCTGATGCAGGTCTTCATGATCGTCTGCATCGCCTCGCTGGTCTGGGTGGGCTGGGGCTATACCATGGCCTTCACTTCGGGGGGCAGCCCGTTCCCGCAATTTTTCGGCGGGCTCGGCAAGGCAGGCCTCCACGGCGTATCCGGCGCCACCTACGCCGCCACCTTTTCGAACAATGTCTATATCCCCGAATTCGCCTTCGTCGTCTTCCAGATGACCTTCGCCTGCATCACGCCGGCGCTGATCGTCGGTGCGTTCGCGGAGCGGGTGAAGTTCATCCCGCTGATGATCTTCATGGTCGCCTGGATGACGATCGTCTATTTCCCGGTCGCGCACATGGTCTGGTACTGGGCGGGTCCGGACTTCCTGCCGGATACGCCGACCGATTACGGCTATCTGTGGGGCAAGGGCGCGCTCGATTTCGCGGGCGGCACGGTGGTCCACATCAACGCCGGCATCGCCGGGTTGGTGGGCTGCATCGTGATCGGCAAGCGCACCGGCTACAAGACGGAGCCGATGCCGCCGCACTCGCTGACCATGACGATGATCGGCGCCTCCTTGCTGTGGGTGGGCTGGTTCGGCTTCAATGCCGGTTCGAACCTCGAATCGAACGGCGTGACGGCGGTGGCCTTCATCAACACCTTCGTCGCCACCGCGGCGGCGGCGGTCAGCTGGGCGCTGATCGAGCAGATCGTGCACCGCAAGCCCTCGCTGCTCGGCGCGGTGACCGGCGCGGTCGCGGGCCTTGTCGCGATCACCCCGGCCTCGGGCTTCGCGGCGCCGTGGACCTCGATCCTGCTCGGCCTCGCGGTCTCGCCGGTCTGCTTCTTCTTCTGCACCACCGTGAAGAACCTGCTCAAATATGACGACTCGCTCGACGTGTTCGGCGTGCACTGCATCGGCGGCATCGTCGGTGCGATGGCGACGGCGATCGTCGCCGATCCGAAGCTCGATGGGCAGGGCTATTTCGACTACACCAAGTTCCCTGCGGTCGCGATCACGCCCGAGGCGTACAGCATCACCAGCCAGCTCTGGGTCCAGGCCCAGGCGGTCGGCATCACGCTGGCCTGGTCGGGCGGCGTCTCGCTGATCCTGTTCCTGCTGCTTCGCTTCACCGTGGGCATCCGCCCGAGCGTCGAAGTCGAGATGGAAGGTCTCGACATCAACGCGCACGGCGAGCGCGCCTACAACTACTGACAAGATCGGGCGCCGCACCGCACCTCTCCGAATGGTGCGGCGCCCAACCGAGGTTCCTCCTGCGGACACACTGGACCGGTGGCATTCCCACCGGTCCTTTTTTGTAGCGCGGGACTGGTGGAATATCGAATTGCCGCTGGACAAGGCGTGCGAGGATTGCTCCTTTACGAAGATAACACTGCCGAAATCTTCGAGGGGGGAGGAAGGTGGAAGGCGATAATCACACCAGTCGCTGGCGCGCGATCGCCGCCGTAGGGACCTTGCTGGGCGGCGGCGCGGCGGTCGTTACCGCGATCGACGGTCCGATACGCAACTTCGTGGTGTGGGTCTTCACGCCGCCGAAGATCGTTCCGCCGGCAGGATCCTCGCCTATACCCCCGCAGCCGGCCAAGCCAGCCAGAGGCACGGTGGCATGGGCTTGCAAAGGCACGAAGGTTGACGGTCCGCCGCATCCGATCGGACGCTGGGCCGGGAAGGCAAGTGGTGGCGGGTCAAGCCACTGGGATTTGTACGAAAATCACGAGGTCCGCATCGGGTCGCTCATCGGCACATGGACGATCGCCGGCGAGACGATCGAGATCGAGTTGCCGGCGACTCGTGATGCGCCCATGATCCACTATCAGGGGTGGGTCCGGGGCCGTATGTTGTGCGGAATCCGGGTGGACGCTCCAGGCAGCTTCTGGCTGAAACGCGAAGCCGATTCGCCGCCGACGTTGAATGTCCCCGAAGCCACGCCGACCATCGCGCCCATCGTCATGCGCTAGCCCAAATCGGCCCGCACGAAATCGGCGCAGCGCTCGCCGATCATGATGCTCGGCGCGTTGGTGTTGCCGCCCACCAGCCGCGGCATGATCGAGGCGTCGGCGATGTAGAGCCCCTCCACCCCGCGCACGCGCAGCCGGGGATCGCACACCGCGTCGGCGTCCGATCCCATCCGCGCGGTGCCGACCGGGTGATAGACGGTGTCCGCCCGCGCCCGGATCAGCCGCTCGAGCGCGACATCGTCGTTCAGGTCGATCGGATAGCGGTCGCGACCCTTGTAATCGCTGAGCGGCGGGGTCTCGAGGATGCGGTACATCGCGCGTACGCCGCGTTTCAATGTCTCGACATCGCGCGGATCGCCCAGGAAATCGGGGTCGATCAGCGGCGGCGCGGCAGGATCGAGCGATTGCAGCCGCACCCTCCCCCGGCTCTCGGGCCTGAGCACGCAGGCATGGCAGCTGAAGCCATGCCCCTTCACCTGCGTGCGCCCATGATCCTCGACGATCGCGATCAGGAAGTGGAACTGGATATCGGGCACGTCCGAATTCGGATCGGTCGCGATGAACCCCCCGGCCTCGGCAAAGGGCGAGGTCATCGTGCCCCGCCGCGTCGCGAGCCACTGGATCATCGATCCCATTCCCTTGAGCGTGCCGATCGGGGAATGGCCGAGGAAGAAGCTCCCCTTGGTCTCGAACGCCGCGACATAGTCGATATGGTCCTGCAGGTCTGCGCCCACCGCCGCCCGGTCGACCTTCACCGCGATCCCCATCTCCTTGAGATGCTCGGCGGGCCCGATGCCGGATAGCATCAGCAGCTGCGGCGTCTGGAAGGCGCCGCCCGCCATGATCACCGCGCGCTTTGCCCGGATCACCCGGGGCTGCCCATCCTGCTGATAGGCCACGCCCCAGACGCGCCCGTCCTCGAACAGCACGCGCTCGACCAGCGAGTCGGTCAGGATCGTCAGATTCTCACGCTTGCCCGCCTCGCCCAGATAGGCGCGCGCCGCGGTCCAGCGCTCGCCATTCTTCTGGGTCACCTGATAGATGCCCACCCCGTCTTGCCGCGCCCCGTTGAAATCCTCGTTGACCGGGATTTGCAGCGCCGCGCCCGCCTGGACGAAGGCATGGCTGCCCGGATGCGCGTCGCGCTGGTCGCTCACCCAGAGCGGGCCGTCGGCGCCGTGGAAATCATCGCCCCCGCGCACATTATGCTCGGCGCGCTTGAAGACGGGCAGCACATCGTCCCAGCCCCAGCCTGGGCAGCCCAGATCGCGCCACTCGTCATAATCCTGGGGATGGCCGCGGATATAGAGCATCGCATTGATCGCCGAGGAGCCGCCCATGCCGCGCCCGCGCGGCTGATAGCCGCGCCGCCCGTCGAGCCCGCGCTGCGGCACCGTCTCGAAGCGCCAGTTGGTCTTGTCGGTCTGGAAGGGCATCATGCCGGGCATGATCGTCTTGAGGCTGGTGTTGCGCCCGCCCGCCTCGAGCACGGCGACGCTGTATTTCCCGTCCTCGCTCAGCCGCCCCGCCGCCGCGCTTCCGCCCGAACCGCACCCGATGACGACGATATCGGCTTCTTCCACGCTCGCTTCCCCCTTGGCTCCGGCGGCCTACTCTGGCGCGAACGCGCGCATGATCAAGACGTACATCGCGATCCACGGCGCGATCATCACCGGCAGACCGAGCAGCGGCCCCTTCCATTGTCCGTGGAACAGCGCGGTGACGCCGAACACAGCCCAGCCAATGGCGGCGAAGACGCACAGCGGCCAGACCGGGGCAGCGCCGCCGGCAAAGAACAGCATGGCCGCAAGCATCGCGGACACTCCGGCAAAGGCGAACGCAATCAGCCCGAACGGAAACGGACCCGGTGTGCCCGGAATATCCTCGCCCGCGCCATGGGTCCGCTCGGGCTCGCTCATTCGGCGGGTGCCGCGACTTGCTGCTTCGCTTCCCAGCGCGCCTTGATGATCTCGCTGGTGTCGCGGCTGCCGTCATGGCTCCAGCCTGGCGGCTTGGCCATATAATTCCATTTGGCGCTGAGCGTCGGCGCCTGCCAAACGTCCTTGGCGATCCCGATCCACTCATGGAACGCCGCCCAGAGCAGGTTGAAGCTGCCCAGGTCCTTGACGATGCCATAGCGCGGCCGGTCGTCGTCGCGCTCCTCGACAAAAGTGCCGAACCAGCGGTCCCAGACGATGAACACCCCGGCATAATTCTTGTCGAGATAGCGGGCATTGGTCGCGTGGTGGACGCGGTGGTGCGACGGCGTGTTCATCACCGCCTCGAACCAGCGCGGCATCCGCCCGATCATCTCGGTATGGATCCAGAACTGGTAGATCAGGTTCAGCCCGCCGACGAAGATCACCATTTCGGGCGGAAAGCCGATCAGGAACAGCGGAATGCGGAAAATGAAGGCGATGCTGATGAAGCCCGTCCAGGTCTGCCTGAGCGCGGTCGACAGGTTATAATGCTGGCTCGAATGATGGATGACATGGCTCGCCCAGAACCAGCGCACGCGGTGCGCGCTGCGATGGAAGACGTAATAGGCCAGGTCGTCCACGACGAAGCAGATCACGAACCAGTACCAGGCCCAGCCGATCGTGAAGATGCGATACTGATAGAGCCACAGCGCCAGCGCATAGACCGCGCCGCCGGTGATGATCCCCGCGACCGAACTGCCCGTCCCCAGCGCGAGCGAAGTCAGCGTATCCTTCGGGCAATAGCGTTTCCGGTCCTTGGCCCAGGCGACCAGCATTTCGGCAAGCACCAGCAGCACGAAGGCGGGAACCGCGAGATCGACGGGCTTGGGCAGAACGGGCGGCATCGCCCTTGCTTACCTCAGTGTCAGCAGCCTGTCACGGCCCGGGGGCACGGGTTGACATGGTGCTTGGTTGAGTGTTCAATCAAATTGAATCGAAGGAGCCGTCATGCCCCCCCAAGCCCGGACGTCGCGCGACAGGATCGTCGAGGCCGCGATGGATCTGTTCTGGTCCAAGGGGTATAATTCCACCTCTATCGCCGACATCCTCAGCCGCACCCAGCTCAATTCGGGCAGCCTCTATCACGCCTTTCCGGGCAAGCAGGACATATTGATCGCGGTGCTCGAGGCGTATCGCGAGGGCCTTTATCCGATGCTCGTCACCCCGGCCTGGGAGGGGGTCGAGGACCCGGTCGAGCGCATCTTCGCGTTGCTCGCCTTTTATCGCCGCGCGATCGTCGAGACCGATTGCGCCTATGGCTGCCCGATCGGCAGCCTCGCGCTCGAGCTGCACGAGGCCGATCCGGTGGTGCGCGATCTGCTTGCGGTCAACTTCACCGGCTGGACCGGGGCGATCGAAGCCTGCCTCGCCGACGCCGCCGATCGCCTCCCCCCCGATCTCGACCGCAAGGCGCTCGCCGAGCTGGTGCTGACGACGATGGAGGGCGGGGTGATGCAGGCGCGCACGCACCGCGACGTCGCCTATTTCGACCGCGGCATCGCGGCGCTGCGCCACTATTTCGACTTGCTCACGCATGTGGAGGAACGCGCTCCTTCGGCATGAGCGGGGAACAAGAGGCTAGACCCCGCTCACCCCGCGCAGCAGCACGCTGCCGAAGCGCGCCTCGCCGCTCGCCACGATCAGTCCCTCGGGGCTCGCTGTCGTGTCGAGCGGCAACGTCAGCCGCCGCCCCGCGACATGGACGCCGTGCTGCTTGAGCAGCGCCACGCTGCCGTCGCGGCCATGGACCAGCGCCGCCTGGCCGTCCGACGCGACCACCGCGCGCTCGGCGTCGAAACCCGACAGGATCGCCTCGGCCTCGCGCATCGCCTGCGCCTCGTCGGCGATCTCGCCGCCGCCGAGCTTCAGGCCCCAGGCGATTGCGGCAAGCACCAGGATCGCAACGATCGAGGCGCCGGTGACGACGAACGGGTTCATGCCCGCTGCGAAAGCGTTTCGAGCACCGGGCGCATCGCGCTCAGGTCATAGCCGGCGCCGGCGCCCTTCTGCACCAGCGTCTCGGGGTCGCCGCCCTTGCTCGCCTCGGCCAGCGCCCACAGGTTGCACGAGCGCGTTCCCGAGCGGCAATAGGCGAGCACCGGTCCCTTGGCCTCGGCCATCACCCCGGCCATCGACTCGACATTCGATTGATGGAAGCCTGCCGGCACCACGGGGATCGTGTAATAGGCCAGCCCGGCCGCCCGCGCCGCGGCGCCGATCGCGTCGCTGTCGGGCTGGCCCGTTTCCTCGCCATCGGGCCGGTTGTTGACGATGACGGCAAAGCCCCGCGCGGCGATTTCGGCCACGTCCTCGGGGCTGATCTGTGGAGCCACCGAGATGCGGTCGTCGATACGGCGAATGTCGGTCATCAGGGCTCCATTCCCAGCGGTTCGAAATCCTTGAGCGCGGCGACGACCTCGGGATCCTTGGAGTAGCGCTTGCGTAGCGCTTCGAGCTGGGTGTCGATCCCCGGGCAAAGCTCCTTCACCGCGTCCTCGATCTGCTTGCGCCGCGCTTCGTCGAAATCGGGCTCGCCCGCCCAATGCTCGCAGCCCTCGCGCCGCTCGATGAACGTCTGGACCTCGGCCGGCAGCCCGTTCGCCCCCGCCGCGGCCTCGGTCGTCGCCGCATTGACCGTCTCGGCCTCATTGACGGCGGGCGGCGGCGCCTCGTCCGTGTCTTCGATGACGGTGACATTCTCGACGATGTTCGCCGAGGCATTCGCCGCATTCTCCGGCGCGCCGGGCATGCAGCCCGTACAGGCCAGCAGCAGCGCGCTCGCAACCCACCTCATCGATCCCCTCCATGCTCGCCGATCACCGCCAGAAAGGCTTCTCCATAAGCCTCCAGCTTGCGCGCGCCAACGCCGGAGATGGTGCCGAGCGCGTCGAGGCTCGCGGGCCGCGCCGCCGCCATGTCGCGCAGCACCGAATCGTGGAAGATCACATAGGGCGGCACCTGCGCCGCGAGCGCGAGTTCGCGCCGCTTTGCCCTGAGCGCCTCGAACAGCGGATCGCCGACCGGGTTGGCAGCGCCCCCGGCCCCTCTCGAACCCGGCCCCTTGCGCCGCCGCTCGCGCTTGGGCGGCAACACCAGCGACAGCCCGGCCTCGCCCTTCAGGATCGCCCGCGCGCCGGGCCCGAATTCGAGCCCGCCATGCGGATTGGCCCTCAGCGCATCCTTGAGCAGCAGCGCACGCGCCACCGGCTTGATCAGCGCGGCTTCCTCGCCCTCGACGATCCCGAAGACCGACAGCCGCTCATGCCCGTTCATCAGGCTCCGCTCGGTCGATGCCCCCAGCAGGATGCTCTCGACATAGCCGACGCCGAACATCTGCCCCGTGCGGAACACGCCGGAGAGGAATTTCTGCGCGACCAAGGTCGCATCGATCGCGCTCGGGGGGTTGAGGCAATTGTCGCAATTGCCGCAGTTTTCGGGCGATTCCTCCCCGAAATGCCGCAATAATATCCGCCGCCGGCACCCCGAGGTCTCGACCAGCGCCCCCAGCGCGTTGAGCCGCGTTCGCTCGCCAGCCTGCCTGGCGGGTTCGACCTCGCCGATCCGCTGCCGCGCCCTGGCGAAATCCTCCGCCCCCCAGAAGAGATGCGCTACCGCCGGATCGCCATCGCGCCCCGCGCGGCCGGTCTCCTGATAATAGGCCTCGATCGATTTCGGCAGTCCGGCATGCGCGACGAAGCGGACATCCGGCTTGTCGATCCCCATCCCGAACGCCACCGTCGCGACGATCACCATCTCTTCCGACGCCACGAACGCCGCCTGGTTGCGCCTGCGGACCGCGGGATCGAGCCCGGCATGATAGGGCAGCACCGGCCGTCCGCCGCTTCCCAGCTTTTCCGCGAGCTTGTCCACTGCGGTCCGCGTCTGCGCATAGACGATCCCCGGCCCGGGCTCCGCGGCGACCAGATCGGCGACCTGCGCGCTGGTGTTTTCGCGCGGCGAGATGACGTAGCGGATATTGGGCCGGTCGAACCCCGCGATGATCAGCCCGTCCTGCGGGATGCCGAGCTGCTCGAGGATATCGGCGCGGGTATGCGCGTCGGCGGTCGCGGTCAGCGCGAGCCGCGGCACCTCCGGAAAGCTGTCGAGCAGCGGCCTGAGCAGGCGATAATCGGGCCGGAAATCATGCCCCCATTCGGAGACGCAATGCGCCTCGTCGATCGCGAACAGGGCGATCTTCGTGCTGCGCAGCAGGATGCGGAACCCCTCCCCCGATGCGCGCTCGGGCGCGGCATAGAGCAGGTCGAGCTCGCCGGCCCGGAACCGCTCGACCGTCTCCTCGCGATTCGCGTCGGCGCTGGTGAGCGTCGCCGCGCGGATGCCCACCGCCTCGGCGGCGCGCAGCTGATCGTGCATCAGCGCGATCAGCGGCGACAGGACGATGCACGTCCCCTCCAGCGCCAGCGCCGGAATCTGGTAGCAGAGCGACTTGCCCGCGCCCGTCGGCATCACCGCCAGCGTGTTCGCGCCCGCCATCACCCGATCGATCACGCGCTCCTGGACGCCGCGAAAGGCGGGAAAGCCGAAGGTCGAATGGAGGATGTCGAGCGGCGCGTTCACTCCGCGCAGATAGCCCAGCCCGCTCAGAAAGCCACGCAGCGCGTCGGGATAAGCCGCATATTCGATCAGGTCGGCCTTGGCGCAGTCGACGTCGGTGTTCATTCGCTTTGGCTTCAACGCATCGCTTCCCAAGGCCTTGCAATGTAGGATTTCGCCTGCTTGGTTCGCCCAACCGGTCGCCCCGGCCGCTCTTCGACCCTGTCGATCCGCACCTGGCGAACCAGGCGTTTCCCTCCCGCGAACTGCGCGGCGGAAACATGCGCGATAGTGTGAAGCTAGTGTCAACTTTCACATGCTGGGACGACCCGGCCTGGCGCGCTGATTGAGCTGGACCCTAGCGGCAGGGGATTCCCTGATCGGGCGTCCAATCGGCCAGGGTGAGCTCGGTCAGCTCGATCCGGTCGATCGCATAGGGCCAATGCTCATAGCCGCGCTTGCCGGGCATCACGAGGCAGACATCGGTCGGCGCGGTCCGCCCGCGCGCGGTGATCTGCGCGCGATAGGTGAGGCCCTGGCCATAGCCGTTACGGATCGCGAGCACCGAATCCTTGCCGTCGATCACCTCGAAGACGATTTCGATACGGTCGGGCTTGATCGGTCCGGCGGGTACCCGGCTGTTCCGCATCGGGATGGCCGGCAACACGCCCTTCGGATCCGATTGGGATTTCTGGATGGCCGGATAGGAGTCGCGAAGCATGCCCACCGCCTCCAGATCGTCGGGCGCCAGCGCGGCCGGATGCACGCGTTCGGCGCTCACCTTGCCCCCGGCGCTCACCGCCACGGTCACGCCCTGCCCGGGCGTCAGCGTCACCTGGGCGCTTGCCGGCACCGCCATTGCCAAGGCCGCGAAGAAGATCAGTCCGCGCATCGTTCCGCTCCTCATTTCAGGCAGGGCAGCGGATCGCCGCGCGACCAGGTCACCCGTTCGAGCCCCGTCAGCGTGCCGCCGTCGAGCTGCACCGGGAACCGCTCATAGCCGCGGCGCCCGGGGGCGACCATGCACACATCGGGATAATAGGTCTGCGAGCCGCCCTTGACGGTGATGTGGTAGCGTAGCGCTTCGCCATAGCCGTTCTCGACGATCAGCACCGCCTCGTTCCTGTCGGCGATTCCGACAAAGCTGATGCGGATCTGGCCGGGCGCGACCGGCGGAGCGGGGGGCAGCGGACCCGCGGAATCGACCGGCACCGATTTGTCACCCACGCCTTCGTCATAGGCTCCCGCGAAGAAGCCCTTGATCACCGCCTGGTCATAGGCCGAGGGCTGGGCCCGCTCGCGCTTGACCACTTCGGCCTTGCCCGAATCGTCGACCCGCAGCGTCAGGCTCTCATTGACTGCGATCGCGATCTGCGCCGCCGCGTTGGCAGGCGCCATCGCCGCCGCGGCGGCCGCCATCAACGGGATCATCCAGTTCCGCATCGCCCTCTCCCTCGACATGCAGGAGAGCACAGCCGGCGGCACTTCGAAAGCCCTATCGCAGCCCCGTTTCGGCCATGCTTTGCCGCCAGCCTCGCCAGGGGGCGAAGCTGGAGGGACAATGACGACAGGATATGCGTTCGCCGCCGCGGCGCTGCTGCTGGCCGGCGCGGCCGATTCCGGCGAGCGGATGATCACCGGCGACCGGACCCTCGCGATCACCGCCGGCGGGGTCCCCGCGCGGCTGCGCATCGATCCGGGCGCCCCCACCTCGCCGATCTTCAACCCCGATTTTGCCGCGCGCGCGGGGTTCCGCGCCGGCTGGATCGGGTTCCAGGCGCGCGTGGGCCCAGTCAAGGTCGGCGGCCAGACCGCGGTGATCCGCCTCGATTTCGGCGATGGCGAGTTCAAGCGCCGCGTCGGCTGGTTCACTGCCCCCTATGTCGAGGGCGCCGACGGGGCGGCCGGTCCCGGCGCGCTCGCGGCGGACCGCGTGCGCTTCGTGCTCGGCCCCGCCATGCCCGGCGAGCGCAGCGTCTCGCTCCCGCTCGCCGATTTCGGCCGTTCGGGCATGGGCATCTATCTGGACGTTGGGGGCGAGCGGATCGCGGTGATGTTCAATCTTGATCGCCCGCGCAGCTTCGCCACCGCCAGCGCCGGGGCGAGCATCGCGGCGTCGAATGGCGGGCGGTTCGATTCCGAGCCTGCGCGCATGAAGATCCATCTCGGGGTCGAGCGCCCGGTTCGCCACATGGCGCTCGCCACCCCGCTCAGCGTCGGGCCGCTGTCGATCGCCGGCGTGATGGTCCGCACCGGCGATTTCGGCAGCGCCGCGAGCATCCCCGAAGGCGAGGCCGATGCGGGCGATCCCGACGAGATCGTCGTGGTGGGCGCGAAGAAGCGCAAGGGCGAGCAGCGGCTGCTGATCGGGCGCGACTATCTCGATCGCTGCTCGTCGATCCTGTTCGACAAGCGCGCCAGGCGGGTGACGCTCAGCTGCCGCTGAACGGGTACGGGCTTTCAGCGCCTTTTTCGCACCGCCGCGACTCGAAACGCGACGCGTTTTATTTCAGCACGCCGCGCAGCCACGCCTCGGTTTCGTCGGGCCAGATCACCTGGAGCATATGCCCGCCCTCAATCAGCGCGAGCGTTGCGCCCGGGATCGCCGCGGCGGTCTTGACGCCGTGCAGCTCGGGATCGAGCAGATAGTCGCCCCGGCCATAGAGGATCGCCACCGGCAGGCTGAGTTCGCCATAGCGGGAGGCAAGCTTCTCCATCTCGGGATTGGCGGTGGCGAGTTCGAACACGCCCATCTGGAAGCTGGCCGGCTTGATCGCGAGCAGGCCGCCGCCCCTGATCCCGAAATCGGCGGGCACCGGATCGGGGGAAAAGGCCTGCGCGGCCTTGTCCCCCCCCGATTTGACCGCGATCGGCACGCTCAATGTCCAGGCGATGATCGGCGCGATCCGCTGCGGCACCACCAGCCCGCGGAACGTATCGACCACCACCGGCACCGGCTGGGTGAAGGGGGCGATCAGCGCGAGCGCGCGCGGCAGTTCGGGATGGCGCAGCGCCAGCGCGAGGCTCACCGCCCCGCCCATCGAATGGCCGACCAGCACCGGCTTCTCGATGCCCAGCCTGCCCAGCGCCTCGGCGATCATGTCGGCCTGCGCGGCGATGCCGGGCTTTTTGCCGCTGATCGCCGAATGGCCCCAGCCGGGCCGGTCGATCAGGATGACGCGGTGGTCCGCGGCCATCCGCTCGGCTAGCGCATAGGAGAAATGGCGCAACTGGGCGAGGATACCGTGGATCATCACCAAAGGCGGGCCGGCGGCGTCCTCGGGGCCCATTGCCACATAATGGATGCGGCCCCCGCTCACCTCGACCCATTGCCCCTGTGCGGGCAATGCGGCGTCGATCTTGCGGACGATGATGAAGGTCCAGGCCGCCAGCACGGCGCCGATCGCCGCGAGCGCACCCAGCGCGATGAGCAAGCCGGTCATGCTGTTATTCCTCGCACGGCTGGGCGTCGCCCTGCTGCCATTCGCGCAGCTCGATCCCGACAATCTCGGTCGAATCGACCTTGAACGGCCAATGCTCATAGGTGCCGCGCACCGGCTTGACGAGGCAGACATTGGCGAACCCCGTGCGGTCGCCGATCAGCAGCCGCGCGCGATATTTGAGCGCCTGGGGATAGCCATTCTCGACGATCAGCATGAACTGGTTGTTCGGGATCGCGACCAGGCTCAGCTTGACCACGCCCTGGCGGATCTCGGGCGGATCGGGCATCTCGTCGCTCACCGTGGCCGGGCTGGTGGTATCGGTCGGCGCGTCGGCATAGCTGCCCTTGCCGATCTCGCGGATCACCGCCTTGTCGTAGTCATTGAGGACCGCCGGGCCGCGATTGACGATCTCGAAGCTGTCTTTGCCGGTGACGTGGATCGTCACCGCCTCGCCCGGCTTGAGAGCGATCGCCTGCGCCGCGGCGGGCGCCGCCGCTACCAGCGCGGCCGCCGCCATCGCCAAACCCCAACCCCGCATCGCACTCTCCCCGGCTATCGCCTCGAACAAAGCATGGAATGGCGGCGGGCGCTACTCCGCCGCCTCGGCCTCGCGCTCCTGCGCCTGCCGCGCCCACATTTCGGCATAAGGGCCTTTCTTCCTGAGCAATTGGGCATGCGTGCCCCGCTCCGCCACGCGCCCGCTTTCGAGTACGACGATCTGGTCGGCATGGACCACGGTCGAGAGCCGATGCGCGATGACGATCGTCGTGCGGCCCCGGCCGATGGCTTCGAGCGTCGCCTGGATATCGGCCTCGGTCCGGCTGTCGAGCGCGCTGGTCGCCTCGTCGAGGATCAGGATCGGCGGGTTCTTGACCAAGGTGCGCGCGATCGCGACGCGCTGCTTCTCGCCGCCGGAAAGCTTGAGCCCGCGCTCGCCCACACGCGTCTCGAACCCTTGCGGAAGCGACTGGATGAACCCCGCGATCGCCGCCCCGCGCGCGGCATCGGCGATCTCGTCCGCGCCGGCGCCCTCGCGGCCATAGGCGATATTGTAGCCGATCGTGTCGTTGAACAGCACCGTGTCCTGGGGGACGATCCCGATCGCCGCGCGCAGGCTCGCCTGGGTCACCTGCGCGATATCCTGCCCGTCGATCGTCACGCGCCCGCCGGTCAGGTCGTAGAAACGGTAGAGGATCCGCGCGAGGGTCGATTTGCCCGCGCCCGAAGGCCCCACCACCGCCAGCGTCGTCCCCGCCGGCACGTCGAGATCGATGCCCTTCAGGATTTCCCGTTCGGGATCATAGGCGAACTGCACGCCCTCGAAGCGGACATGGCCCTTGCTCACGTCGAGCGCCGTCGCGCCCGGGGCATCGACCACTTCGGAAGGCGTATCGATCAGGTCGAACATCGCCCCCATGTCGATCACGCCCTGCCTGACGGTGCGATAGACCATGCCGAGCAGGTCGAGCGGGCGGAACAGCTGGCTCAGCAGGGTCTGGACCAGCGCGACGTCGCCCGTGGTCAATCGCCCCGTCGCCCAACCATAGACGATCGCCGCCATGCCCCCGCCCAGCATCGTGCCGGTGATCAGCCCCTGGCCGATATTGAGCCAGGCGAGCGAATTCTCGCTCACCGTCGCCGCGCGGGCATAGGCCGCGACGGCATTGTCGTAGCGCCGCGCCTCGCGCTCCTCGGCGTTGAAATATTTGACCGTCTCGAAGTTGAGCAGCGAATCGACCGCGTGCGCGACCGCGCCGGTATCGAGGTCGTTCATCTGCGCGCGCAGCTTCGATCGCCAGTCGGTCACCCAGCGCGTAAAGCCGATATAGATCACCACCATCGCCAGCGTTGCCGCGGTCAACCGCCAGTCGAAGCTGGAGGAGAAGATCTGCACCACCATGCAGAGCTCGAGCAGGGTCGGAGCGATGTTGAAGAGCAGGAAATAGAGCATCGTGTCGATGCTCTTGGTCCCACGCTCGACCACCTTCGTGACCGCGCCGGTCCGCCGCTCGAGGTGGAAACGCAGCGAGAGATTGTGGAGGTGGCGGAACACGTTCGCCGCCAGCCGCCGCGTCGCCTCCTGCCCGACGCGCTCGAACACGACGTTGCGCAGATTGTCGAACATGGTGGTCGAAAAACGCGCCGCCGCGTAGCCGCCGACCAGCGCCATTACCAGCCATAGTGCGTCGCGCCGCCCGGCTGACATCGCGTCGAACGCATATTTCAGCGAATAGGAAACGCCATAGACCTGGACGATCTTCGACGCGACCACCAGCAGCATCGCGATCACGATCCGCGCCCGCAGCGCCGGCGCGTCGGCGGGCCAGAGATAAGGGAGGAAGCGCCGCAGCGTGCCGAGCATCGGGCGCTCGGGCGCGGGGGCGGGATCTTGCGGCGTCATCGCCCCCGATTTGGGGCGCCCGCCGCGCCGATGCAACGCTTGGCCGGAACAGCGTGGGTCCCCGTTGGTTGAATCCCCGAAAGGAACGCGCGATGGAACCGGTCTTCTTCGTGATGGCGATCATGGGCTGCGACGATGCGGGCACCGCTTGCCGGCAGGAACGCGTCGAGCCCATCCGTTACGAATCGGCCGCCCAGTGCGAGGCGGCAATGCCCGCCGCGCTCGGCCGCAACACCGATCTCGATTATCCGGTGGTCGCCGCCGCCTGCCGGCGCGACGCCCGGCGCTTCGCCGATCGTGTCCCGATGCCGGTCGGTCCGCGCTCCTAACCCAGGTTGGCAACCCTCAGCGATTGAGGATAACCATTCCCCCGGGGCGAATCTTGGGGGTTAGGGGCATGCGAAAGCTGCTGGGCGTGCTGATCGGCACCGCGATCGGCCTTGCGGTCGTCGCCGGGCTGGCGAAGCTCAACCTCTATCTCTTCCCCTGGCCGGCCTTCGACTGGCAGAGCCCCCAGGCCTGGGGCACCGCGCTCGCGGCAGCGCCGCTGGCCGCGCACGCGCTGGTCGCGGGCAGCTGGGCGATCGCCACGCTGGTGGGCGGGCTGATCGCCGTCCGCGCGGCAGGCTGGTCGACCGCGGGGTGGATGGTGGCGGTGCTGATGGCGTTCGCCGGCGTGGTCGGCGCGCTGTTCGTGCCCCAGCCGCTCTGGATGCAGATCGTCGCGGTCGTCACGCCCTTCGCCGCCGGGCTGGTCGTCGCGGGCGCCGCCTAAGGCCGCGCGTGCCGCGACTCATAGATGCCGAGCTTGCTCCCGCCCGGCATCGTCACCCCCGTCGCGCGGCCCCATGAGGCTTGGAACGGCTCGCTGCATTCGAAGCCCTTCGCGCGGATATGCGCGACAGTCGCATCGATCGACTCGCACATGAGATAGAGCTCATGGCTGCTCCCCTCCGAGGGATGCACCGCCATCTCCGAGGGCGGCAGCCGGAAGATCAGCCAGCCCCCGCCGACATCGACATTGGGCAGCTCCAGCACGTCGCGCAGAAAGGCGCGGTCCGCATCGGCATCGGTGGAATAGAGCATCACATGCGCGCCGGTGATCATCGACTCGTCTCCCCTGTCCGCGAACAGCAGAGACCCGGCTTCGGCTGCCGTCAATCGGCCGCCTTGCCGATCCCCCGCGCGAGCATCGAGGCGACCGTATCGGCGATCGTCTCGGGGTCCATCGCATCGTCCCACACCGAGTAGCGCAGCCCCAGGAACACGTTCATCCCCATGATCGCCCAGGCGTGGATCTCCGAGATATCGTCGCGCAGCTCGCCGCGTTCGGCCGCCGCCTTCAGGCGCGCGCCGATGCGTTCGGCGGTGGTCGCATAATGCATGTGGAAGCTTTCGGGATCGACGAACTCGGCCTCGTCGATGATCCGGTAGATCTCCTTGTGCTCGCGCGCGAACCTGATGAAGTGGAGCAGGCCCGCGCGCTCCGCCGCGATCTGATCGGGCGCAGAGCGGATCGCCGGGCCGACATGCTCGCGCACCTGCTCGCTCATGTCGCGCACCAGCGCGCGGAACACCTCATCCTTCGAATCGAAATAGGTGTAGAAGCTGCCGAGCGCGACGCCCGCGCGCCGCGTGATCCCGCTGATAGAGCCCTCGTGAAACCCCTTCTCGCCGAACTCGACCGCCGCGGCATCGAGGATCGCGCGCAGCGTCCGGCGCCCGCGCGCGGTCCTCGGCTCCTTGCTCGAGGACGGGCTCGGATCAAGGCTCGATCCCGGGCCGATTCCGGTCGCTTCCTCCTCAGCTGTGGCCGCAATGCCACTCCCGCTTGCCATTTTCCGGCCCTCCCTCGATCCCAAGTTGAAACCTGGTTCAGGTTTCAGTATAGCGTCCGGCAACCACATTCAACCCGTCCAATAGAGCGGGTCCATCATGGGGAGGAAAGACCTGATGTCGCGACTGTTTCCGTCAGCCCGTACCATTCTCTTCGCCGGCGCCGCATTCGCCGCGCTGACCGCCGTTCCCGCGCTTGCGCAGGACACGCCGCCCGCCGATACCCAGGCGAGCGAAGGTTATGACGGCGAGATCGTCGTCACCGCGCGGCGTCGCGAGGAATCGCTCCAGGACGTGCCGATCGCCGTCACCGCGTTCAGCGGCGCGGCGCTCGAGCAGAACGGCGCGCTCGACATCACCGATGTCGCCGCCACCACCCCCAACGTGACCCTCGAAGTGTCGCGCGGCACCAATTCGACCCTCTCGGCCTTCATCCGCGGCGTCGGCCAGCAGGATCCGGTCGCCGGGTTCGAGGCGGGCGTCGGCATCTATATCGACGATGTCTATCTGAACCGCCCCCAGGCCGCCGTCCTCGACATCTATGACGTCGAGCGGATCGAGGTGCTGCGCGGGCCCCAGGGCACGCTCTACGGCCGCAACACCGTGGGCGGCGCGGTCAAATATGTCACGCGCCGGCTCGACAACGACCCGCACATCAGCCTGCGCGGCGCCTTTGGCAGCTACAAGCAGGCCGATTTCGTCGTGAGCGGCAGCACGCCCGTCGTCGATGGGCTCAAGGTCGGTGCCGCGATCGCGCGGCTCGGGCATGAGGGCTTCGGCACGAACCTCACCACCGGCCAGGACAATTACAACAAGAATATCTGGGCGGCGCGCGGCACGATCGAGCTTGCGCCGGAGGGCGGCCTGATCTTCGTGCGCCTGTCGGGCGACTATACCCATGACACGAGCAACACCCGGGGCGGTCACCGGCTGATCCCCGGCATCGCGACCGGCACGCCGGTGCTCGCCAATGTCTATGATTCGCAAGGCGGGCTGCTCGACCCGAAGCAGGATGTCAAATCATACGGCGGATCGCTCTATATCGACTACAAGCCCTATGACTGGCTGACCTTCCGCTCGATCACCGGCTATCGCAAGGACGACAGCGCCACCCCGATCGATTTCGACGCGCTGGCGTCGGTGAACGTCGATGTGCCCGCCTTCTACAATAACGAGCAGTTCAGCCAGGAAGGCCAGTTCCTGATCGACAGCGGCAAGTTCCACGGGCTCATCGGCGTCTATTATCTCAACGCCAAGGCGCACACGGTGTTCGACGTGCGCCTCCCCGGCGGCGTGACCGCGCAGACCTTTGGCGACGTGAAGACCAAGACGACCTCGATCTTCGGCGACTTCTCCTATGATCTGAACGACATGTTCAGCGTCTCGGCCGGCGGGCGCTATACCTGGGACAACCGCAAGGCGACGGTGCTGCGCCGCACCTATCTGGGCGGCGGCTCGCCGCTCTTCGGCGGCACCGGCACCCTGTTCGCCACCACGTCGGACTTCAACGGCGACGCCGATTTCGGCAAGTTCACCCCGCGCGTCTCGCTGACGTTCCGCCCCAGCGCCGACCACACCATCTATGCAAGCTGGTCGCAGGGCTTCAAGGGCGGCGGCTTCGATCCGCGCGGCCAGACCAGCGCCTGCCGCAGTTCGGCGGGCGGCGCCTGCACCCCGCAGGAAGTCTATGCCTTCATGGCGTTCGATCCCGAGACGGTCGATACCTATGAGATCGGCTGGAAGGCGACGATGTGGGAGCACCGGCTCAACTGGGCAGTCGCGGTGTTCGATTCCGAATATACCGACGTCCAGGTCCCGGGCTCGATCGGCACGACCGTCAATGGCCAGCAGACCTTTATCGGCATCACCACCAACGCCGCCAAGGCGCGCATCCGCGGCGTCGAGTTCGAGGGCAATGCCGTGCTGATGCGCGGCGACAGCGGCAAGCTGACCTATTCGTGGAGCCTCGGCTATCTCGACGCCAAATATCTCCACTACATCGACTCGCGGGGCCTGGATGTCGCCGATCGCCGCGCGATCCAGAACACGCCCGATTGGACCGCGAGCAGCACGCTCACCTATGCGGTGCCGATCGGCGGCGGCGAGCTGACGGTCAGCGGCACCGCCTCGTACCGCGGCGCCTCGCAGCAGTTCGAGCTGCGCACGCCGATGCTCGACCAGCCGGCCTACACCCTGTTCGATGCCAACATCGTCTGGGACATCGACGATCACTTCTCGGTCGGGCTGCACGGCCGCAACCTGACCGACAAGCATTACATCGTTTCCGGCTACAACTTCCTCAGCCAGAACCCGGATACCGGCAATTTCAACAAGACCGCGGGCGGCGCCTATATCCCGACGCTCGGCAATGAGGGCGTGCTGACCGCCTATTACGGCAATCCGCGCCAGATTTTCGTGACCGGTTCGGTCAAGTTCTAAGGCGAGCTCCTCGCACCAACCTTCCGGGCCGGGCGTCACACGACTCCCGGCCCGTTTCTTTTGAGGAATCGCCCATGGCCGACGCTGCCCCCGCTACCCCCGCCTATCGCGGTGCCGTGCTGGCGATGCTGCTGCTCGTCTACACCTTCAACTTCATCGACCGGCAGATCCTGTCGATCCTCGCGCCCGGCATCATGGCCGAGCTGCATCTGACCAAGAGCCAGCTCGGGCTGCTCGGCGGGATCGCCTTTGCGAGCGTCTATTCGACGCTGGCGATCCCCCTCTCCTGGCTCGCCGACCGCACCAGCCGGACCTGGGTGATTACCGGCAGCCTCGCGGTGTGGAGCGGCTTCACCGGCTTGTGCGGGATGGCGAGCGGTTTCACCCAGCTCTTCCTCTGCCGCCTCGGCGTCGGCGTCGGCGAGGCGGGCGGGGTCGCGCCTTCCTATGCGGTGATCGCCGACTATTTCCCCGCGGGCAGCCGCGCCCGCGCGCTCGCCATCTATTCGCTCGGCATCCCGCTCGGTTCGGCGGCGGGGGTGATGCTCGGCGGGCATATCGCGAAATCGGTCGACTGGCGCGCGGCCTTCCTCGTCGTGGGCGGGCTCGGCCTGCTGATCGCCCCGCTCTTCCGCCTCGTCGTCCGCGAGGCCCCGCGCGAGCGAAGCGCCGCCGGCGGCACCTCCTTCGCCCAGGTCTTCGCGATCCTCGCGCGCAAGCGGAGCTTCTGGCTGCTCGCCTTCGGCGCCTCGGCCAGCTCGATGCTCGGCTATGGCCTCGCCTTCTGGCTGCCGACGCTGATGAAGGAGAGCTTCGGGCTCGATCCCGCACAGACCGGCAATTTCTACGGCGCGATCCTTTTGATCGGCGGGGTCGCCGGGGTGCTCGCGGGCGGGTTCATCGGCGACCGGCTGGGCGGGCGCGACAAGGCGGCCTATGCGCGCCTGCCCGCCATTGCTTTCGTCCTCGCGGTGCCCCTGTTCGCGGGCGGGGTGATGTCGGGTACCGTCACCGCGGCCTTCTGCTTCTTCGTCGTGCCGCAGGCGCTCGCCTATATCTGGCTCGCTCCGGTGATCGCCGCGGTCCAGCACCTCGTCCCCGCGCCGATGCGCGCGACCGCCTCGGCGAGCTTCCTGCTGATCAACAACCTGATCGGGCTGGGCGCGGGCATCTATATCCTCGGCGGCCTGGCCGACGCACTGGCGCCTGTGTTCGGCACCGAATCGCTGCGCTACGCGATGCTGTTCAGTCTTGTCTGCTATCTGGTCGCCGCGCTGCTGATGTGGCTCGCGGCCAAGCCGCTGCGCGACGAATGGGTAGATTAGCGCGAAGTAACGAAGCGACTCCGGCGTTTCCCTGACTGCCCAGCGCGCCCCGTTTCGCCCATTATGGCGGCGTGCCTCCGAGGGTCTTGCCTTTCGGGAGTTTGCGGGCCGGACGCGCGCTAATCCCTCGCTACCGTCCGGCCCGTTTTCTCTAGCGTTCGCGCGTCGCCGCGAACTTCACCGCCGGATAGCGCTCGGTGAGGTAACCGACCTCCCACGCCGATTTGGCCATGAATACCGGATTGCCGTCGCGGTCCTTGGCCATGCCGCCGCGGTTGAGTTCGGCGAAGCTCTTGAGGCCCGCCGGATCCTCCGACGAAATCCAGCGCGCGGTCTCGAACGGCGCCATCTCGAGCCCCGCCGCGACCTTATACTCCGCCTCGAGCCGGCTGAGCAGCACGTCGAGCTGGAGCTGGCCGACCACGCCGATCACCCAGTTCGAGCCGATGTCGGGATAGAAGACCTGCGTCACCCCCTCCTCGGCCATGTCGTCGAGCGCCTTGCGAAGCTGCTTGGTCTTGGTCGGATCCTTGAGCACCACGCGGCGCAGGATCTCGGGCGCGAAGTTCGGCAGCCCGGTGAAGCGCACATCCGCCCGCTCGCTCAGCGTATCGCCGACGCGCAGCACCCCGTGATTGGGGATGCCGATAATGTCGCCCGGAAACGCCTCGTCGGCCAGCTCGCGTTCGCGCGCGAAGAACAGGATCGGCGAATGGATCGCGATCGGCTTGCCATGCCCGGTCGGGGTCAGTTTCATGCCGCGCTTGAACGTCCCCGAGACGAGCCGCATGAACGCGATCCGGTCGCGGTGATTGGGGTCCATATTGGCCTGGACCTTGAACACGAAGCCGGTGACCTGCGGCTCGTCGGGCGAGACCGGCGCGGGCTCGGCGGGCAGCGCATGCGGCGGCGGCGCGTAGCGCGCGATCGCGTCGATCAGCGAATCGACCCCGAATTCCTTGAGCGCCGATCCGAAATAGACCGGCGTCAGGTCGCCGTTGCGATAGGCCTCGGCATCGAAGGCCGGATAGCCGACCCCCGCCAGCTCGACTTCCTCGCGCAGCCTGGCCACGCCCTGCGCGCTCAGGATCGTGTCGAGCTTCGGATCGTCGAGGCCCGAAGTTTGCTCGACCTTCCCCTGAAACTCGCGGCTATCGCCCTCGGGGAGCAGCAGCCGGTGATCGACCAGGTCGTAAATGCCCTCGAACTGCCCGCCCATGCCCACCGGCCAGGTCATCGGCACCACGTCGAGCGCGAGCATGTCGGCGATCTCGTCGAGCGTCGCGAACACCTCGCGCCCCTCGCGGTCGACCTTGTTGACGAAGGTGATGATCGGCACGCTGCGCAGCCGGCACACCTCGAACAATTTGCGCGTCTGCGGCTCGATGCCCTTGGCGGCGTCGATCACCATCACCGCCGAGTCCACGGCGGTCAGCGTGCGGTAGGTGTCTTCCGAGAAATCCTCGTGCCCCGGCGTATCGAGCAGGTTGAAGGTGATCCCCTCCCGCTCGAAGGTCATCACGCTCGACGTCACCGAAATCCCGCGCTGCTGCTCGATCTTCATCCAGTCCGACCGCGCCCGCCTTGCGGCGCCGCGCGCCTTGACCTCGCCGGCGAGATGGATCGCGCCGCCGAACAGCAGCAGCTTTTCGGTGAGCGTGGTCTTGCCGGCGTCGGGATGCGAGATGATCGCGAAGGTACGTCTGTCGTTGGAAGCCATGCGGCCCCCTAGCGGGTCACGCCTCCAGCGTCACGCCCATCGTGAAGCATCGTGATTCGCCCGGCGCATAGCGCTGCATCAGCGGCTTGTCCCAGATTTCCCCAGCGAAGCCCCAGGGGTCGGCGATGCCGTGCCAGGGCTCGATGCAGACAAACCGGGCGCCCGGTCTGGTCCAGATGCCGAGCGCGGGCGTATCGGGAAAATCGACCAGCAGCTGCGGCCCATGCTCCGGGCCGTACAAGACCCATTGGCTGCGTACCGGATTCCAGATCAGCGCGTCGCGTTCGAACAGTTCATCCGTCAGATGCAGCGCATAGTGATCGATCGGACTGTCCCGGCCCTCCGCATCGATCCACCCGCCCTTGACGATTGCCGCCAATCGTCCCGGCTCGTCCTGTGTGAAGCTGATCCGGTGGTCCTCCTTCGCAGCGCCATAGGGCAAGGGCCAGGCAAAGGCGGGATGGAATCCGAAGCTTGCCGGCATGTCCCGATCGCCGGTGTTGGTCACGGTCACCTTGGTAATGAACGTCGGATGCAGAGGCCTGAGGCTGAATTCCACATCGAGCCTGAAGGCGAAGGGATAGACGGCGCGCGTCTCGTCATTGTCGGTCAGCCGGAATAGCGCACGCCTCTCCGTCTGCTCGACCAGCGCGAACATCTGCCGCCGCGCAAAGCCGTGCTGGGGCAGCGAATATTCCTTCCCGTCCAGCCGGTATCTGTCCTCCATCAGCCGCCCGACGATCGGGAAGAGCAACGGCGCATGCCCGCTCCAATAGGCCGGATCGGCATCGGTCATCAGCTCGCGCCCCTCGGCGTCGCGCAGGCTGGTCAGTTCCGCCCCGAACGGGTTGATCGCCGCGGTCAGCGCCTCCGAACCGATCTCGATCATCCGCGAACCTTGCGCCAGGCGTCGAGCACCGCATCCACCGCCACGTCCGCCTCGGCCATCGTCGTCGCGATCGAGCTGACCGAGACGCGCATCACCCAGTCGTCGCGCCACAAGGCACCGCCGATGAACGCGATCGCATCCTCCTGCACCCGCTTGACCGTCGCGAGCGTCGCCCGATCACCTTCGGCTCCGCTCCCGCCGAAGCGGACCATGAACTGGTTGAGCTCGACGGGTGCCACCAGTGCGATACCAGGCTCGTCCGCCAGCCGCTCGCCCATGTGCCGCGCGATCTGGCAATGCCGCTCGACCATCTCGGCCAGTCCCGCGCGGCCCAGTTGCTTGAGCATCGCCCAGGTCGCGAAGCCCCGCGCGCGCCGCGACAGTTCGGGCACATAGGCCGAGGGCTCGCGCTCGGTCTCGGCGCCGAGCGGGAGGTAGCTGGCCGAGATCGCCATCGCCCGCCGGTGCGCCTCGGCGTCGCGGACGATCGCGAACCCGCAATCATAGGGCGTCTGCAGCCATTTATGCCCGTCGGTCGCCCAGCTGTCCGCCGCCTCGACCCCCCGCGTCAGATGCGCGCGATCCGGCGCCACCTGCGCCCACAGCCCGAACGCGCCATCGACATGCAGCCAGGCCCCGGCATCCTTCGCAATCGGCGCGATCTCGGCAAAGGGATCGCACGCCCCCGTGTTGATCTGCCCGGCCTGCGAGATCGCGATCACCGGCCCGCTGCACCCCTTGATCACCCGCTCGAAATCCCCCGCGAGCATCCGCCCCGAGGCATCGCTCCCGACGATCTTCACCCGCTTGGCGCCGAGCCCCAGATATTTGAGCCCCGAATAGACGGTGGCATGGGCATCCGCCCCGATCACCACTTCGACCGGCGGCGCTCCGAACAGCCCCAAGGCCTCGACGTCCCAGCCCGCACGCCGCAGCACCTCGCTGCGCGCCGCGGCAAGACAGACGAAATTGGCGACCGTCGCCCCGGTCACGAACCCCATCGAGGATTCGCGAGGAAGTCCGAGCAGATCGAGCAGCCAATCCGCCGAAACCTTCTCGATCGCCGATGCGGCGGGCGCCGAGATGAGGTTGCCGACATTCTGACCCCAGGCCGAGGCCAGCCAGTCCGCCGCGACCCCGGTGGGATGCGAATTGCCGATCACCCAGCCGAAGAAGCGCGGCGCCGCGCAGGCGCGGATGCCCGGCGTCGCCTTGTCGATCAGCTCGGCGATGATCGCTTGCGCGTCGCCCGGCCCCTCGGGCACCGGCGCGTCGAAGGCGGCGATCATCGCGGCATAATCGGCGACCGGGTTGGTCTCGGCCTCGGCCACGCCGCGCCGATAGGCGATCGCCGCCGCCGCCGCCCGCGTCATCGCCTCATATTCGCTCGTCATGATCGCCTCCCGCGACGCGCCATAGCAGCAGCCATGCGCCGCGCCTCCCGAAGCTTGCGCCCGATCTTCACTTTCTGCAGTCGAGATCGTCTTCGTTGATCGACCGGTCTTCGGCGAGATGCCAGCATTCGCCGTCCCACCGGTCCTCGTGCTCGCCGAACTGCACCAGCGTCCCCGGGGGACAGCCAAGCTCGGCGAGATGCAGGCGGATCAGCGCGCGGCCGGCATCGAGGTCGGTCACATCGGCATCGATGATCGAGTAGATGACTTCCCAGCCGTCACCCTCGTCCTCGTCATCCTCATCCACATCGCGCGCGCTGATCGAGCTGCCGCCGCCGGCGCTGCCCAGGCCGGTCATCCGGAGTTCGGCATCGATATGCAGCGTGAAGCGCTTGTGCCGCTCGAACGGATCGAAATCGCCCGGCAACAGGATCGGGGTGTAGATGTCGCCCGGCTCCTCGTGAAGCGCAGTAAACCCTTCGAGGAACCGGTCGATCTTCATCCCCTCAGCACCGCCCCCAGCTTCGCCGCCGCGGCGACCACCCTGTCGGCCACGGCCTTGAGCTCCTCGTCGGTGAAGCTCTTCTCGCCGGGCTGGAGGGTGACCTCGATCGCGAGGCTCTTCCGGCCGTCGGGCACGCCGGCGCCGGTGAAGACGTCGAACAGCCGCGCCTCGAGGATCGCCGCCTTGTCGGCGCCCTTGACCGCACGGACGAGATCGCCCGCCGCCAGCGCCGCGGGCACCAGGAAGGCGAAGTCGCGCGTCACCGGCTGGAGCGCGGGCGGGGTATAGGGCGCGCGCATGAACCCGGTGCCGCCGCGCTTCGCGGGCAGCGCATCGAGATAGAGCTCGACTGCCGCCACATCGCCGTCGAGATCGAACGCCTTGAGCACGCTCGGATGCACCATCCCGAACGCCGCGAGCACCGTCTTGGGGCCGAGCCGCAGCGTGCCCGACTGGCCGGGATGATAGACCTCGCCCGCCTCGCCCATCACCTGCAGGTTGCCGACCGGCGCGCCCGCGGCTTCGAGCAGCGCCACCGCCTCGGCCTTGGCGTCGAACGCCCCGAAGCCCTGCGCCTTGCCCGACTGCCACCCGCGCGGGGCGCGGTCGCCCGCGAGCACGATCCCCAGCGTCGGCCGTTCATCGAGATTCTTGGTGGCGTCGGCGAGGTAGCGCCGGCCGATCTCAAACAGGCGCACGCCTGGCGCGCCGCGCTTGAGGTTGCGCTCGGCCGCGGCGAGCAGCCCGGGCAGCAGCGAGGGCCGCATCACCTTCAGATCCTCGCTGATCGGATTGGCGAGGCGCCACGCGCCGCCGCCGAACGGCGCGGCCTCGCTCTCGGAAATGAAGCTCCACGTCACCGCCTCGCCCAGCCCGCGCGCGGCCGCCGTCCGGCGGACGCGGCGTTCGAGCTTCTGCTCCGCCGTCGCGGTCGGCCGCGCCACGCCGGGGGCACGCGGCAGCGGGGTCGAGGGGACATTGTCGATGCCCGTGATGCGAATCACCTCCTCGACCAGATCGGCGGGGCCGTCGATATCGCGGCGCCAGCTCGGCACCGTCACGGTCCAGTCCGCCGCCACGGTAAAGCCGAGCCGTTCGAGGATCGCCTTCTGTTCGGCCTCGGGCACCGCCAGCCCGCCGAGCGTCCCGGCGCGCGCGGGGTCATAGGCGACCGTCTTCGCCTCGGCCGGCGCCGCGCCCGCGCGGGTCACCCCGCTCGCGGTCCCGCCGCAATGGCCGAGCACCAGAGTCGTCGCGATCGCAAGGCCGTCATCGAGGAACGCCGGATCGACTCCGCGCTCGAAACGCTGCCGCGCATCGCTGGTCAGCCCCAGCTTCTGCCCCGTCCGCGCGATATGATCGGGATCGAAATAGGCGCATTCGATGATCACGTCGGTGGTCGCCTCCGACACGCCCGAATGCTCGCCGCCCATGATCCCGCCGATATCGTGGACCGCCACGTCATCGGCGATCACCGTCATGCTGGCGTCGAGCGTATAGGTCTTGCCATTGAGCGCGAGCACGTGCTCGCCATCGGCCGCCCGCCGCGCGACGAGCCCGCCCTTGAGCTTGGCCTTGTCATAGACGTGCAGCGGCCGCCCCAGGTCGATCGAGACGAAATTGGTGATGTCGACCAGCACCGAAATCGGCTTCTGCCCGATCGCGGTGAGCATCTGGCGCATCCACGCCGGCGCTTCGCCATTGGTCACGCCGCGCACTTCCTGGCCGTAGAAGGCCGGACAGCCCTCGGGGTCCCGGGTCGCGACGTCCGGCCCGGGGCCCTCGCCCGCGACCGGCGCGAGCGTTTCCATCCGATAGACCTCGGCCAGCGGCTTGAGCGTCCCCAGCCCCGCCGCCGCCAGATCGCGCGCGATCCCGCGCACGCCCATGCAGTCCTGCCGGTTGGGGGTGACCGACACGTCGATCACCGGATCGCTCAGCCCCGCATAGTCCGGGTAGGCGGTGCCGACCGGCGCGTCGGCGGGCAGCTCGATGATCCCGTCATGATCGTCGCCCAGCTCGAGCTCGCGCGTCGAACACATCATGCCGTTCGAGGTCACGCCGCGCACATCGCGCACCACCAGGGTCATGGCCGACCCCGGCACATAGGCGCCCGGCGGCCCGAACACGCCGACCAGTCCCGCGCGCGCATTGGGGGCGCCGCACACGACCTGAACCGGCCCTTCGCCCGCATCGACGGTCAGCAGCTGCAGCTTGTCCGCATTGGGATGCGGCGCCGCGGTCAGCACCCTGGCGACACGGAACGCCGCGAGCTTGGCGCCCGGATCCTCGACGCCCTCGACCTCGAGCCCGACGCGAGTCAGCGCCTCGACGATCGTGTCGAGGCTCGCTTCGGTCTCCAGATGCTCCTTGAGCCAGCCCAACGTGAACTTCATGCGCCTACTCCCCCGCTGAGCGTGGGCACGTCGAGCGCCGAGAAGCCATAGTGCCGCAGCCAGCGCACATCGCCGTCGAAAAAGGCGCGCAGGTCGTCCATCCCGTATTTGAGCATCGCGAGCCGATCGATCCCGCAGCCGAACGCGAAGCCCTGCCACTCATTGGGATCGTATCCGCCCGCCTCGATCACGGTGCGATGGACCATGCCGCTGCCGAGCACTTCCATCCAGCCCTCGCTGCCGCCGATCACGCGCTTGCCGTTCACGAGGCTGTAGCCGACATCGACTTCCGCCGAAGGCTCGGTGAAGGGAAAATAGCTCGGGCGCAGCCGCAGCACGATGTCGTCGCGCTCGAAAAAGGCCTTGAGGAAGGTCTCGAGCGTCCATTTGAGGTGGCCGAGCGTGATCCCCTTGTCGATCACCAGCCCCTCGACCTGATGGAACATCGGCGTGTGGGTCGCGTCGCTGTCGCTGCGATAGGTCCGTCCCGGCGCGATGATCCGCACCGGCTGCTGCCCGCCCGCCGCATGCATCGCGCGGATCTGCACCGGGCTGGTGTGGGTGCGCAGCACATGCGCCTCTTCGCCCTCGGCAGCCTGCAGATAGAAAGTATCGTGCATCGCGCGCGCGGGGTGGGTCTCGGGCATGTTGAGCGCCGAGAAATTATACCATTGGGTCTCGATCTCGGGCCCGGTCGCCACCGCGAAACCCAGATCGGCGAAGATCTCGGCGAGCTCGTCCATCACCTGGCTCACCGGATGCACGCTCCCCGGCGCGATGCCGTCGGCGGGCAACGTCATGTCGAGCGTCTCGCTCGCGAGCTTCGCGTCCATCGCCTTGCGCTCGAGCACCGCCTTGCGACGGGCAAGCGCCTCGGTCACCGCCTCGCGCAGCGCATGGATGCGCGGCCCTTCGGTCTGGCGCTCCTCGGGGCTCATGCCCCCCAGCGTCTTGAGCAGCCCGGTGATCGCCCCGGCCTTGCCCAGCGCATGAACGCGCAGCACCTCGAGCGCGTCGAGCCCCGCCGCGGCGTCGATGCTGCCCAGCAGGTCGGTCTTCAGTTGATCAAGGTCGTGCACGATATTTCTCTTCTGGATGATCCGAAGCGCTTAGCCGGGGATAAGGAGCGCGCCAACCCGTCTGGCGAAGCAGCCGCGCCGCCTAGTAGCCGCCGCTTCTGCCACCCCGCCGAAGGAGCGCGGGCACAATCCAGAAGAGCGCAATGCCCGAAGTGGCGCCAACAAGGCTGATAACCAGCAGGCCGCCCAGGAACAGCCCCAATATCTTGAAGATCTCGTTGAAATACAGCCTGCGCCACCAATAGCCGATCCGCGCGTTGAGCCGTTCGAAGCCGCGACCGATTCGAGCGGGTGCCGAGGCGTGGCGGCGCTCGATCAACGCTTCCCAGGCCGCCACCGATTCCCGCGGAAATTCGGCGATCAAGGTCGGATGCTGGGTGTGGACGACCTTCAGCAACTGTGCGACCGAATCGGCATAATGGTTGGACGGCCGCCGGTCCGGATCCATCAGCAGCCGGCAAGCCTGGTGGGTCGGACCGGTGCTCCGCTGGATCGCACGGAGGAACTCGCAATCGGCGTTGCGATTGACCACCGCGATGATGGCGGGCGGGCAATCCCATTTTTCTGCGCGCGCAAACCAGCCGAAACCGTTGATCGCCGAGGCCATGACCGCATTGGTGCGCGGAATTCCAGCGAGGATCAGGTCGGCCGCCCAGGTTTCGATCGCAATGGCGTGGTCGATCTGCTCCATTTCCGGGCTCGCAAGAAGCCGCGCCATGCGCGCGCAGATCTCGTCGTAGATGTCCTCGCGCGATCGATCGCCGTAAACCAGCGTCTGGATCGCCTCGAAATGCTCGATCCATTTCGGCCGGGGCTCGGCCTCCGGCTCGGGTTCGGGCTGCGGTGCCGGGCTGGCCGGTTGTTCCGGCAGAGGCGCGAGGACGAGTTCGCCCGCCGAATAGGATTGCTGCCGGCGCAGCTTCATCGTCCGCGCCCGGTCGAACGCCTCGCGCAGTGCGATGAAGGCATTCGGGTCGGCATCGACGTCGATTGCTTTGAGCTGCGCGGCATAGGCACGCTTGATCGCCGCCTGGTCGTCGGTCGGTGCAATGCCCAGCCGCGTCCAGGGCGATCCGCTCATAGAAAGCGCTCGCCTTCGAGCTGGTCGAGCGCGCTTTCGACCTGTGCCCGCATCTCGGTGATCGCATGCGATTCCTGCCGATCGAGCACTTCATGAAAGGCGGTGATGATCTCGCCGATATACTGGCGGTGGTCGCCCAGAAATCCCTCGTAGCAGCGCTCGGCGCGAGCCAATGTAGCGGCGTTGACCGCGTCGTCGCGCGGATGGACTTTCAGCGCCGCCAGCGCGGCGCGGCGCCGTTCGAGATCCTCCGGCGACCCGTCCCCCTCGCCGCTGCTGACGATCCATTGCTGGCGCAGGCCTGTCGCGGGGACCGCGATATCGACTTCGAGCAACCCGCTCGGATCATAGCTGAAGCGCACCTCGACCACGATCTCGCCGCGCGGCTTTGGCGGCACCGGTACTTCGAGCTGGTCGAGATGGATATTCTCGGCAACATTGCGGGCCTCGCCCTGATAGACGTTGAAGCGCACGATCCGCTGATTGTCTTCCAACGTCCCGAAATAATGGACGCGGCTGGCGGGCACGACGGTGTTGCGCTCGATGATCGGCGAAAAGATCCCCATCTGGATTCCGCCCTTGGTGTCGCGCCGACCGGTCTCGACGCCTAGCGTGAACGGGCAGACATCGGTCAGGCGGATTTCCTGAAGCGCCGCGTCGCGCTGCTTCAGCCCGGCCTGCACCGCCGCGCCCAACGCCACCGCATGATCGGCATGGAGCGCGGTGTTGGGAAAGCGGCCGAACATGCGCGTCACCGCCCGCCGCACGATGGGCATGCGCGTCGCGCCGCCGACCAGCACGATCTCGCTCAGATTGTCGACGCGGATATTGCTGTCGCGCAGCGATCGCAGCACGGGATCGCGCAATCGCTGGAGCAACGGCTCGGCCGCCTTTTCGAAGGCGTCGGCGGTGATCGTCGCGGAATAGGGCTTGCCCTCCCACACGAAGCTCAACTCGGCCTCGTCGGCATCGGTCAGCTTGCGCCGGGTCCGCTCGGCTGCGGCGCGCATCACTTCGGCGAGCATGCTGGCCTTGGCCCCGCGCGCCAGCGCGCCTGCCGGATCGATCGCCTCGCGCGCGACCGCCGTCAGGATGTCGTTGAAATCCTCGCCGCCCAACCGGTTGTCACCGGCCGAGGCGCGCACTTCGACCACGCCTTCGAACACCTCGACGATCGACACGTCAAAGGTGCCCCCTCCCAGATCGAAGACCAGGAACGGCTCGCGGTCACCGCGCTCGTGAATGCCGTAGCCCAGCGCCGCTGCGGTCGGCTCATTCACCAGCCGCTCGACCTTCAGCCCCGCCAGCTCGCCGGCCCGCCGCGTCGCCTTGCGCTGGTGATCGTTGAAATAGGCGGGAACGGTGATAACCGCGCCGGTCACCGGCTCGCCGGCCCATGCCTCGGCATCGGCCTTGAGGCTGCCCAGGACCAGCGCCGACAGCTCTTCCGCTGAAAAGGCGCGGCGGCCTAGCGCGAGCTTCTTTTGCGTGCCCATCAGCCGCTTGAAGGCGGTCGCAGTCATCGTGGGATGCGTCGATTGGCGTTCGCGCGCGGCCATGCCGACCAGCAATGCGCCCTTGTCGGTGACGCTCACCGCCGATGGGGTCAGCACGTCACCCAAGCTGTTGGGGACCAGCACGGGCGCGCCATCCCGGAAGATTGTGACCGCACTGTTGGTCGTTCCCAGATCAATACCGACGATCATCGCTTCCCCCCGGAACCAGCCGCATTGATAGACGCAAGAAGAAGGGCCGCAAGTCCCAAGACCAATGGCCCTTTGCTTGTATGCCCGCGCGGACAAGTTTTAGGAGGCGGAGCCTCGAAGCGCCGGCACGCCTGATATCCTTGCGACACGGCTTGTCGGTCCCCGCGGGCGGCATGGCGCGCGTATGGTAATCCAGATGCAACGGGCCCAGACGCAAGAAGGGCGCCGGTGTCTCCACCGGCGCCCCTTTTGGCGCAGTCGCTGCAGGTCGCCTCAGGCGGCCTGGGGCAGAGCCGCCTTCGCCTGCGCGACGATGGCGGTAAACGCCTCGCCTTCGTGCATGGCGATATCGGCCAGAACCTTCCGGTCGAGCTCGATGCCCGCGAGCTTCAGCCCGTGCATGAACTGCGAATAGGTCAGCCCCTCGGCGCGGACGCCGGCGTTGATGCGCTGGATCCACAGGCCGCGGAAGCTCCGCTTCTTAACCTTGCGGTCGCGATAGGCGTATTGCCCGGCCTTTTCGACGGCCTGGCGCGCAACGCGAATCGTGTTCTTGCGACGGCCGCGATAGCCCTTCGCCTGTTCCAGGATATTCTTGTGCTTGGCGCGGGTGGTAACACCCCGTTTGACGCGTGCCATGTCTCAGACCTCCCTTACTTCAGGCCGTACGGCGCCCAGAGGCGCACGTGACCGACATCGGCGTCCGACAGCACCGAAGTACCGCGGTTGGTCCGGATATATTTCGCGTTGTGGCTGATCAGCCGGTGGCGCTTGCCGGCGACTCCATGCTTCACCTTGCCAGTGGCGGTGAACTTGAAGCGCTTCTTGACGCCGCTCTTCGTCTTGAGCTTGGGCATTTTGGTCTCCTTGCAAACTCGAACGTGCGAACAGCCGCGGCAGCCCTTGATGGCCGGGCGTGTTCCTTGGGCTCGAGGAAAGGCGGGCGCTTAGCCGAAGGCCTGCTGCAATGCAACCGATTCGGAACCGCAAGGCGGACCCATGCTTTAGACCCGCATGGCAGACGAAACCGCCCCGGCGCCTTCTCGGCCTGCGCTCGGTACCCCGCTTGCCGCGACCGCCTCGGTCCTCGCCACCCTGCTCGGTCTGCTCGTCCTCGCCTGGGCGATCCTCTTCGTCACCAAGGGCCGCTTCCTCAAGCACCCGTTCGAGCGGATCGTCTCCAGCCAGACGATGCGCCAGGTGAAGGTCACGGGCGATTTCCAGCTCTATCTCAATCCCTGGAACGTCAAATTCCTCGCCGAGGGGATGACGATCGCCAATCCGCCCTGGGCCACGGGCAATTTGTTCGAAGCCAGGAAAGTCGATTCGGTCATCTCCACCTGGTCGCTGATCACCGGCAATCACCGGATCAACTGGCTCGCGCTCGACGATGCGCATCTCGACCTGCAATGGGACGCTGCGCACAAGCGCAACAGCTGGACGCTCGGCGACCCCAACCGGAAGGGCGAGCCGCTCGACCTCCCGCTGATCCGCGCCGCGCGCGCCGCGGGGACGGCGATCCACTATCGCGACCCCGCAATGGCGCTGCTCGCCGATCTGGGGCTCCAGACGGTCGAGGCGCGCGACACGCAATTCGCCACCGCGATCCGCTTCGACGGCAAGGGCATCGCGCGCGGCACGCCGTTCACGGTCGGCGGCGCGCTGCTCACCCCCAACGCCACCGTCGAAGGGGGCCAGAACCGCCTCGAACTCCATATCCGCGGCGCCGCCACCACCGCCGATGTGACCGGTACCCTCCCCGGCGCGACCGAGATCGAGGGGGCGGACCTGCATGTTGATGTCCGCGGCAGGAACCTTGCCGATCTCTTCTCGGTCATGGGTGTCGCGGTGCCCGATACGCGCAGCTATCGCCTGCGTTCGGCGCTGACCAAATATCGCAACGAATGGCGTTTCACGGGCGTGAAGGGCCGGTTCGGCGAGAGCGATCTGGCGGGCAAGTTCACGATCATCAACCGCGAACCCCGGCTGATGATCAATGCCAGCCTCTCGACCAGCATTCTCGATATCGTCGATGCCGGGCCTTTCATCGGCTACAATCCCGACCGCCTCGAAGCGCAGGGCGCGGTCACCACCGTGGACGGCGCCCCGCGCGTGCTCCCCGATGCGCCGCTGCGCGCCAAGGCGCTCGAGAATTTCGACGCCCGGGTCGATTGGCACGTCCGCGCAGTGCGCGCGCCCGGGCTGCCGTCGATCTCGAACATCATGCTCGGTCTCACCCTCGACGACCGGCTGTTGACGCTGTCGCCGCTCAACTTCGCTTTGTCGCGCGGCGTGGTCAGTTCGGACGTGACCATCAACGCGCGCGATCCGCGTGTCGTCACCGACTATGACATCCGCCTCTCGCCCACCCCGATGGGGACCTTGCTCGCCGGCTTCGGCGTGCTGGAGGCGGGGACCAGCGGCACGATCAAGGCGCGCGCCAAGCTCAGGGGCGTGGGCGACACCGTCCATGATTCGCTGAGCAATTCGAACGGCCGCATCGCCTTCATCATCCCCAAGGGGACGCTGTGGACGCGCAACGTCCAGCTTTCCGAGCTCGATATCGGCGTGTTCATCCAGAAGATGTTCGAGAAGAAATTGAAGGAGCCCGTCCGGATCAATTGCGGGCTGGTCGCCTTCACCGTGCATGAAGGCATCGGCGCGGCCGATCCGATCCTGATCGATACCGCGGGCAATGTGATCGCGGGGCGCGGCGGGTTCAGCTTCAGGAACGAACGGATCGATCTCGCGATCGAGGCCGATGCCAAGAAATTCAGCCTCTTCTCGGGCCAGTCGCCGGTGGGGGTGGGCGGTTGGTTCGCCGCGCCCACGATCGATCCGATCAGCGGCGAGCTGGTCGCGCGCGCCGGGGCCGGGCTGGGGCTGGGCACGCTGGTGAGCCCGTTCGCCGCGATCATCGCGTTCGTCGATGTCGGCGATGCCAAGGCCGCCGATTGCGGTCCGGTCCTTGCCGGCGCCTCGGCGCTGCGCCAGCGCGACACCAAGGGCCGCCCGCGCACCGATGTCGGCCGCGGCACCACCGCCAAGTCGGAGAGCGGGCGTCAATCCAGCCAGGAGAAGCGCAAGCAGCGCAAACGCTTCCTCGGGATTTTCTAGCGCAGCCGCTCCGCCGCCAGCACGATCGCCGCACCCGCCAGATAGGCGAGCAGGTCCTTCACCTCGAACCCCGACCCCAGCACGATCCGCGCAACGGCGTTGGACCGCAGCCCGAGCATATCGAGGATCCCGATCAGCTGCCCGAACTCGACCGCGAAGGCGATCGCCAAAGCGACCACCAGCGCGGGCATCACCTCGATCCGCAGCACCGCGCGCAGCCCCAGATAGACGAGGATCACCGCCAGCACGTCGCCCAGATAGGGCCGCACGAACCGGTCCCGCACGAACAGCGCGATCAACACCTCGACCGCGAACAGGGCCATGGCCGCCAGCGCGTAGCCGCGCCGGAACCTCAATGCCCGCAGGCCAGGGCTTCGAGGATATCGTCGATCCGCGCCGGATCGCCCGCCGCGATCACATCGCCCGCGCTCCCGGCATGGAGCGGGTCGCCCGCCCAGTCGCACATCCGCCCGCCCGCGCCCTCGACCACCGGCACCAACGCCGCAAAATCATAGAGCTTGAGCTCCATCTCGACCACGATATCGATATGGCCCGACGCGAGCAGCGCGTAATTATAGCAGTCGCCGCCATAGAGCGGGCTGCCCACCGCCGCCGCCAGCGCGAGATAATGCTCGCCTTCATGCGCGCCGAACAGATGCGGGCTGGTGGTGGCGAGCTGCGCCCCCTTGAGCTCCCGGCAGGCGCGCGTCCGCACGGGAGCGCCGTTGAACAGGGTCTGCCGCCCCACCGCGCCGATCCAGCGCTCGCGCTGCACCGGCTGGTCGATCACCCCGAGCACCGGCCAGCCATCCTCGACCAGCGCGATCAGCGTTCCGAAGATCGCGCGGCCCGCAACGAAGCTGCGCGTCCCGTCGATCGGATCGAGCACCCAGACGCGCCCGCTGGTCCCCGCGCGCTCGCCATATTCCTCCCCGAAAATCCCATCCATCGGGCGCTCGGCGATGATCAGCTTGCGCATCGCCTCCTCGGCCTCGCGGTCGGCGAGCGTCACGGGCGAAAGATCGCCCTTGGTCTGGAGCCCGAACTCGGCGCGAAACCGCGGCCGGATCGCCGCGCCCGCCGCATCGGCGAGACGGTGGGCCAGGGCGATGTCTGTCTCGGAGATGGGCATCCTCCGCCCCTAGCCGCCCAGTTTTGACTCGCCAAGGTCACAATGCCCTGCCAATTCCCGCGGCCATGCGCCGCTTGCTGATCATGCTTGCCTGCCTCATCGCCGCGACCCCCGCGGCGGCGCAGCTGCGCGCGGTGCCCGCACAGGTCGCCTCCGAGCGCGAGGCGCTGCGCGGGGTCGAGGTGTTCCTGATCAACGAGACCGACGCGCCGCTCCCCGCCGAGGGTCCTCGCGAGATCGAGCTGACCGCGGCCGACGGCACCCGCCTCATCCTCCAGCGCGTGCCCGGCCCCCGCGAGACCGTCGCCCCCGGCGCCTTTGCCAAGGCGCGCTACGTGCCGATCGGCATCGCCGGCACCGCGCTCCCGCCCGGCCAGGAACATCCTCCCGCCGAGATGCCGCCCCCGGGCGAAACCACCGTCGCCAGCTCGACCGGCGCGTCCTCGGCCTTCTTCGACCGGTTCGAGCCGCACGAGCCGATCTACGGCGTCGCCGGCATGAACGATTCGGGCGCCAAGCTGCAGGTCAGCTTCGCCTTCCGCCCCTTCGCCGAAAACGCCCCGCTCAAGCTCGGCAATCTGCGCTTCGCCTATACCCAGACGATGTTCTGGGCGCTCGACAAACCCTCTGGGCCCTTCCGTTCGACCAATTACAGCCCCGAAGTCTATGCCGATATTCCCGTCGACGAGACGACGGTCTTCTCGCTCGGCTATCGCCATGACAGCAACGGGCGCGGCCCCGCCGCCTCGATCGACGTCAACCGGATCTTCGTGCGCGCCACCAAATCCTTCGATCTCGGCAATGACTGGCGGCTCGATCTCGCGCCCCAGGCCTGGCTCTATGTCGGCCATGCCGGGGTGGCGCCCAACATCAGCGACAGCTGGGGCTACACCTCGCTCACCGCCTCGATCCAGAAGGCTGACGGGATCAAGCTCTCGGTCACCGGGCGCGGCAATTTCGAGACGCGGCGCGGATCGGCCGAGATGTTCGTCTCCTATCCGCTGACCCGGATCGGCGGGCTGGGCTTCTATCTGTTCGGCCAGGCCTTTACCGGCCCGGGCGAAGCGCTCGACGACTGGAACAAGAACGACACCCATGTGCGTCTGGGGATCTCGCTGACGCGGTAGCGGGTGCGCAACCAATCGCGCTGACGCGGCAGCGGGTGCGCGCAACCAAATGACGCGCGGATGGGGTAGAGGGATACGACCATCCGGTGGCGTGACAGGCCCGCGCTGCCCCACTAAACTCGGACAAACGCCCAAAGGGAGAGACTCGCATGCGCCCGACCTATCTGCTCGCCACGATCGCCGCCGTCGCGGCGCTCGCCGTCCCCGCCGCCGCCAATCTCGCCACCGGGGCCAAGGCGCCGATGTTCGTCGGCAAGGGCGCGGTTGCCGGCAAGCCGATCACCTTCACCCTCGCGACGCAGCTCAAAAAGGGCCCGGTCGTGGTCTATTTCTTCCCCGCGGCCTTTACCGGCGGCTGCAATGCCGAAGCCCATGCCTTTGCCGAGGCGATGCCCGATTTCACCGCGGCGGGCGCGACCGTGGTCGGCCTGACCGCGGGCAATGTCGATCAGCTCGCCAAATTCTCGAGCGAATATTGCGCGGGCAAATTCCCGGTCCTCGCCGCGACGCCCGAGATCATTTCGGGCTATGACGTGCGCCTGAAAAAGGCCGACGGCACCGATACCAATATCACCAACCGCACCTCGTACGTGATCGCGCCGAACGGCAAGATCATCTTCGTGCACAGCGAGATGAACGCGGCCGGCCATGTCGCGAGCACGCTCGCGGCGGTCCGGGCATGGCGCACGGATCATCCGAAACGGCGCTAGTTCCTCCGATTTGCACCTTTCACGGAAGTGAAGGTTTCGAAAACCGGATATTAGCAGTTCCGCTATACCCACGATTCCATGAGCCGCCCGGCCGCTATTCCGCGGCCGCGCGCGCTATGGGGATTTGGGGTCTATGTCCGGTGCCAAGGCCGTTCGGGTAGCTAGTGGGGGGAACCCCGCGCGCCGCCTCTACGACCATATCGGCGAATTCCTGTTCGAACAGCGGCTGGAGCCCGATCCGGCCAATTTCGCGTTCGCCTATCATCTGCTCGCCGATCCCGAGGGCGCGCTCGCCAAGGCGGTGCGCGCGCTCACCGATGGCGGCGTCCGCCTCACCCAGCGCGACATCGACTCGCTCGATTGCGACGTGAAGCCCGTCGCGAGCGGCGCCGCCGCCAAGGAACAGGCCGACGGACTCGTCGCGCAGACCCAGATGCAGGTCGAGGGCTTCCACGACATGGTCGCGGCGATGCGCGCCGAGACCGAGGATTTCGGCCGCGATCTCGCCGCCAGCGCCAAGGCGATCGGCGATCTCCCGGGCGGCATCCCCGAAGTCGCGCGCCTGACCACCGAAATGCTCGAGCGCGTCCGTACCGCCGAGAGCCGGCTCGACGCCGCGACCCGCGAGGCGACCGAGCTGCGCTCGAAGCTCGAGGAGGCGCGCGACAATGCCCGCCGCGATCCGCTGACCGATCTGCCCAATCGCCGCGCCTTCGAGGAGGCCTTCTCCGCCCAGGCCGCGTCGGGCGCGACCATGTGCCTCGCGGTGTGCGACGTCGATCACTTCAAGTCGGTCAACGACCGGTTCGGCCATGCCGTGGGCGACCGCGTGCTCAAGGCGATCGCCGCGGCGCTCGGCGAGGCCTGTGCCGGCCATCTCGTCGCCCGCTATGGCGGCGAGGAATTCGCGGTGCTCTTCACCGGCGTCGACAAGACTGCCGCGCGTGCCACGCTCGAAACCGCCCGCGCCAAGGTCGCCACCCGCAACTATCGCGTGCGCGAGGGCGACACGCCGCTCGGCGAGATCACCTTCTCGGCGGGCCTCACCGTGGCGAGCGTCGACGAGATGTGCGCTACCGCCTTCCAGCGCGCCGACCGGCTGCTCTATGCGGCGAAAGAGGGCGGCCGGAACCAGGTCCGCGCCGATTAGTTGATTTTCCCGGTATTTCGCGCCGCAATCTGGGAAATTTCACCACACGAAATAGGGTAAATTCCCGCCTCCGCAAAACCCCTAGGCGCGCCTCACGCAGAATCAATGACTTAGCGAAACTGGCACGCTCCCTGCACACATGTCGGGCATCGGCGGACGGATGGTCCGGACCGCTCGACCAAGTCAGGGAGTTACCATGATGACCGCTCGTTTCGACTCGTTCGCCCGCACCGTTTCGGTCCTCGGCGCCGTGATGTTCACCGCCGCCTGCCTGTTCGCTTCGACCCCGCTGGTGCCGATCGCCTGATCGGCCCGGTTCTCGAAGCCCAGACCCCAAGGAGACAGAAAATGGTTCGTCAGATCACCGTCGGCGCCGCATCGTTCGCGATCACCGCCTTCCTCATCGTCGTCAGCAGCAGCGTGCAGGGTTCGGCGTTCTTCGCCTGAATCCGGCCGCCGCTGCGGCGGCTCCAGTTGGCCTGGTAAGCCACTCATAAAGCGGAACTTCCGGCCTTCCGCGCAGGTTCATCCGGCACCCCTCCCCAAGGAGCCAGTGCCGTGACCGACACCGCAGAAATGATCCATGAAGACGCGCTGCCCGGACATGAGAGCGCGCTCGAGCCCAAGCCCGAATGGGAACCCCGCTATCCCGGCTCCGGCCGTCTCGCCGGCAAGGTCGCGATGATCACCGGCGCCGACAGCGGCATCGGCCGCGCCGTTGCCGCGCTGTTCGCGCGCGAGGGCGCCGATATCGGCATCCTCTATCTGCTCGAGGATGATGACGCCGCCGAGACCCGGCGCATCGTCGAGGCCGAGGGCCGCCGCGCGATCGGGATCAAGGCCGATATCGGCTCGAGGAAGTTGTGCGAGCGCGCAATCGAACAGTTAGTGTCCGAATTCGGACGGTTGGACATATTGGTCAACAACGCCGGCGAGCAGCATCCCGACACGGACATCCGCGACATCACCGAGGAGCAGCTGCTCCGCACCTTCCAGACCAACATCTTCGGCATGTTCTACATGACCCAGGCAGCACTTCCCCACCTCGGCAAGGGCGCGGCGATCGTCAATTGCACCTCGGTCACCAGCTACCAGGGTTCGAAGGAGCTGCTCGACTATAGCAGCACCAAGGGCGCGATCACCGCCTTCACCCGCTCGCTCTCCGAGAATCTCGTCGAAAAGGGCATCCGCGTGAACGCGGTCGCGCCGGGCCCGATCTGGACCCCGCTCAATCCGTGCGGCGGCGCCAGCGACGAGAAGCTGAAGGCGTTCGGCAAGCACACCCCGATGGGCCGCCCGGGCCAGCCCAACGAGGTCGCCCCCGCCTTCCTGTTCCTCGCCTGTGAGGATGCGAGCTACATGTCCGGCCAGGTGCTCCATCCCAACGGCGGGACGATCGTCAACGGCTAGGACCGGCGTGTTGGAAATGTTGGAATTGGATGCGGTGTCCCACGGCCCGAAAAGGGGCGCACCCCCTAACTTTCGTAACTTTCGCTAGCCCTCCAGCGGCTCGACATCGACCGACACCGCCATCTTCTGCGCGCCCGAACCGAGCACCAGCCCGTCGACCGGCGCGATATCGGCATAGTCGCGGCCGATCGCGACGACGACATGGTCGCTCGCCATCCAGATGCCGTTGGTCGGATCGATCCCCACCCAGCCGAGCTTCGGCCCCGCCCAGACCAGCACCCAGGCATGGGTCGCGTCCGCCCCCACCAGCCGCGGCTTGCCCGGCGGCGGAAGCGTGCGCAGATATCCCGAGGCATAGGCGGCGGGCAGCCCCGCGGCGCGCAGCCCCGAGATCATGATCTGCGCGAAATCCTGGCAGACGCCGCGCTTCTTCTCGAACGCCTCGCGCGGCGGCGTATCGACCAGGGTCGCCTTGTTGTCGAACGCGAAGTCGCGCTGGATCCGGCTCGACAGCGCGAACGCCGCCTCGAGCACCCCGCGCTCCGGATCGAGGTCCGCCGCGCACCACGAAGCGATCACGGGATCGAGCGGGATCAGCGGCGAGGGGAAGAGATAGGCGGCGGGGCTCGCGGGCGACATGTCGCGGCTCGCCCGCGCCAGCGCCGCGATCTCGGCAAGGGTCGGGTCGCCGGGCGAGGGGAAGGGGATCGTCCGGTCGACCCGGATCCGCGCGCTGCTGGTGATGGTGAGCGTGCGCACCGGCGTGTCGACCACCAGCCGCACGACATTGGCCAGCCCCGCCTCGGCCCGCGCCGGGGCGGTCCGTCCGCCTGGCTCGATCGTCAGCGCATAGTCGAGCAGTTCCTGCCCCGACCACAGGATCGGCTTGAGCCGCAAATTGCACCGAGCGAACGCGACCGGCCGCGCATAGTCGAAGCGCGTCACATGGCGGATATCGTACAGCATCAGGCGTCCATGCTCACGCCAACGTCATGCCCGCCGCGCGCAGCGGCTCCGCCCCCTGCAGGAAATAGCGCCGTGCCACCGCGTCCGAGAGCCGCGAGAGCCGCGTCTCCAGATCGGCGAACACGCCGTCATCGATCCGCAGCGCATTGGCGGTCACCAGGATCGCCGCCAGCTCGCGCGCCTGCTCCTGCTGGGGCTCGGCGAGCCCATCGTCCGAGAGCACCGGCAGCGTGTTGAGATGCGCCGCGAGCGCCGCGACCTGGAATGCGATCGACCGCGGATTGCCCGGATCGAGGCTCACCAGATCGAGCACCGGCACGCGCGCGATCCCGGTCAGGTAACGCTGGCGATAGCTGATCTGGCTGTCGGCAAGATCGAGCAGCGTCGAAAGATCGTCGGCGCTCGCCGCCGCCCCGCCGAACGTCCGCACGAAGCGCACCGTCGTCGCCGCGCGCTCGATCCGGCGGCCGAGATCGTGGAAGCGCCACGCATCGGTCCGCGCCATATGCTCGGCGGACAGGCCGGCTAGCGCCGAATAGCGCCGCTGGAGCGAACCCGCGCGGTCGAGCAGCGAACCCTTGGTGGGGAAGGGCGCGTCGAGCAGATGGATCATGTCCGCCGAGAGCCGCTCGCGCGACACTTCGCCGATCTTGCGCGCCTGGCGGTTGACGAGCCGCACGCTGTATCCGCCCTCCTCATCCTCCAGCGCCGTCCGCGCGAACTGGGTCAGGTCCGCGCGCCGCAGCGTCCTGGGCGCGGGCGCCGATCCCGCCGCGACGATCAGATTGACGAGCCGCTGCACCGTCTCGGGCGGCAGCGCCGCGCCCGTATCCGCGCTGATCGAATGGCCGAGCAGCACGCGCAGCAGCGCAAGCTGCGCCTCGCCGCGCTCCAGATAGCGGCCGAGCCAGAAGAGATTGTCCGCGGCGCGGCTGGGGAGGGTGCCCGGATTGCGCCGGAGCTGGGTCGAATCGCCCGAGGGCAGCAGCGAAACCGGCGCCACCGGCTCGGGTCCATGGATGCAGACATCCGCCGACCACACGCCTTCGCCCATCACCGCCGCCCGCGGATCGGGATTCTCGCCGATCCGGGCAAAGCCGCCGGGGAGCACGGTCCATTGCCCGTCGGCCCCGCGCGCCGCGAAGACGCGCAGCGTGAATGGCCGCGGCTCGAGGCTGTCGCCGGTCACCACCGGCATGGTCGAAAGCCGCGCCAGCTCCTGCCCGACATAGTCCTGAGGCCGGCGTGCCATGTCGGCGAGCAGTGCCGCGCGCGCCTCGCCGGTGATCGCCGATCCCAGCGCCGGTCCCTCGGGCAGCCCCAGCGGATTGGGCCCGAAGGCAGGGGCGATCAGCAGCGTATCGAGCCCGGCCTCGACCTTCGCCCGCTCGGCATCCTGCCCGCACCACCAGGTCGCGATATTGGGCAGCTTGAGCGGACGCCCAAGCAGATGCCGCGCCAGCCGCGGCAGGAAGGCGGCGAAGGCGGGCGCTTCGAGCATCGCGCTGCCCGGCGCATTGGCGAGCACGACATTGCCCGCCGCCATCGCGTCGATCAGTCCTGGCACGCCGATCGCGGAGTGCGAGTCGAGCGCCAGCGGATCGAGCAGCCGCGGATCGATCCGCCGCCACAGCGCGTCGACGCGCTTCAGCCCGGCGATGGTGCGGACGTAGAGCTTGTCGTCGAGCACCGCCAGATCCGCGCCCTCGACCAGCAGGAAGCCCAGATAGCGCGCCAGATGCGCCTGCTCGGCATAGCTGGGATTGAGCTGCCCGGGCGTGAGCAGCCCGATTCGCGGATCGACCCGGCGGCACAGCGCCGCGAGCCCGTCGCGAAACGCCCCGAAAAAGGGCGCCTGCCGCTCGATATTGAGCCGCCCCTGCAAGCCCCCCAGCGTCCGCGCCATCGCCAGCCGGTTCTCGAGCGCATAGCCCGCCCCGGCGGGCGCGCGGATATGATCGGCGAGCACGCGCCATTCGCCGTTCGGTCCGCGCCCCAGATCGGCGGCGACGAACTGGAGGTGATAGCCGCCGGGGGGCTCGAGATTGGCCAGCGGACGCAGGAAGAAGGGGCTGCCGGTCACCAGCGCGGCGGGGACGTGCCCATCGCGGACCAGCGCGCCCTCGCCATAGAGATCGGCGAGCACCCGCTCCATCAGGTCGGCGCGCTCGGCGACGCCTTCCGCAATCCCCCGCCATTCTTCGCTGGCGATCAGCAGCGGCACCGGCGAGAGCGGCCAGGGCCGTTCCTCGCCCTCGCCCGCGATGCGGAAGCCGGTGCCGATATCCTCGGCATGGCGCTGCGCGCGCTCGCGGGCATGATCGAGCGCCTCGCCCGACAGCGTCGCCAGCTCCTCGAACACCGCGCTCCAGCTGGCATCGCCGTCCACGCGGTCGCACAGCACGTCGCCCTTGCGGCCATGCGCGCAATAGTCCGCGATCCAGCGCTCGGCGATCACGCCGGCGTCGAACAATGTCGTGGCGGCGCGGCTGGCCACATGCACTCCTACCCCAATCGCCCTACCGAATGGGGCAAGTCATGCTGCCATGCAACAAGCGATCAGAGGTCGGGCAAGGATTGGTCGGCGGTACCCCAGCCCCAGAGCGCGCGCGAATTCGCCCGATCGATCAGCGTGGCGCCGTCCCGGATCGAGAAGGCCTTGGGGCTTTCGATGTCGCGCAGCTCGCTCCACGTCACCGGCGCCGCGACCGGAGCGCCTTCGCGGGCCCGCGCGACATAGGGCAGCACCGCGGTGCTCCCGCGCTGGTTGCGCAGATAGTCGATGAAGATCCTGCCCTTGCGCTCGGCCTTTTTGAGATTGGCGGTGAAGCGATCGGGCTCGGCCTGCGCCAGCGCCCGCGCGAACCGCTCGGCGAAGCTCTTCACTGCCGGCCATTCGGCGGCGGGGATCAGCGGCACCACCACATGCACCCCCTTGCCGCCCGACAGCATCGGCCAGCTCGTCAGCCCGATATCGGCAAGATGCTCCTTCAAATCTTCCGCCGCCTTCTTGACCGCCCCGAAATCCAGCCCCTCATCGGGATCGAGATCGAACACCAGCCGGTCGGGCTTCTCGATATCGGCGACGAGGCTGCCCCAGCCATGGAATTCGATCGTCCCCATCTGGACGCAGGCCATCACCCCGTCGGCGTCATCGACATAGAGATAGGGTTCGACCGACCCATCCTTCTCGCGGACATCGACATGATGGACATGGTCGCCGAACGATCCGGCATCGTGCTTCTGGAAGAAGCAGGCCTTGGCGCGCCCCTGCGGGCACCGCACCAGGCTGATCGGCCGGCTGGCGAGCCAGGGCAGCAGGATCGGCGCCACCTGCGCGTAGTAATCGGCGAGCTCGCCCTTGGTGATCCTCGATTCGGGATAGATGACGCGGTCCCGGCTGCTGATCTTCACGGTCGATTCGGGCAGTTCGGGCACGGGTACGGCCTCCTCGGCGACCACGTCGCTCGCCTGCTTGTCCTCGCGCAGCCCCAGGAAGCTTGCATGACGGACGACCTTTTCGGCGGTAAATTCGGCGAAGGCGATCTCGGCGACAAGCTGGGGCTTTACCCAATGGACCCCGCGCGCCTCGGCCCGCGGCACCGGGGCCGGCGGCTTCTCGACCGCGATCCGGTCGAACTTCTCGCGCAGCGCGTGGAGCGTCGCGGTGCTGAACCCCGTCCCCACCTTGCCCGCATAGACCAGCCCCTGCGGGCCGTTTACCGCCAGCAGCAATGACCGGAACCCGCGCCCCTTGGCGCTGCTCGGCGACCAGCCGATGACCACGAATTCCTGCCGCCGCGTGCATTTCACCTTCAGCCAGGCCTTGGTCCGCGCCCCGCGATAGGGGGCGTCGGCCTTTTTGGAGACGACGCCTTCATAGCCCTCGCGGCACATTGCCGTGAACAATTGCTCGCCGCTGCCCAGCACATGCTCGGAGAACTGGATGCGCCCATCAACCTTGGCGTCCGCCCCCGCCACCAGCGCGCGCAACCGTTCCTTGCGCTGGATCTGCGGGAGTTTGGCCAGATCCTCGCCGTCCTGCGAGAGCAGGTCGAACGCGAACAGGGTCAGACCCTCGCCTCCGTTCGAGATCGCCTCCTGCAGCGTCGAGAAATCGGGCTTCCCCTCCCTGTACGCGACGATCTCGCCGTCGATCAGCGCCGCGCCCGGGATCGACTCGGCCGCCTCGGCGATCCCCGGAAACTTGCCCGTCCAGTCGAGCCCGGTCCGCGTGAAGACCTTCGGCCCGCCCGCGCCGATGCTCAGCAGCGCGCGATAGCCGTCATATTTGACCTCGTGGAGCCACTGGGCGCCGGCGGGGACGCTATCGACCAGCGTCGCCAGCTGCGGCGGCTGGAATTTGGGCGACGGCTTTTTCTTTCCGTCATCCCGGCGAAGGCCGGGACCCAGGGTCGCGGGCGCTTCGTTCGCCGCCCTGGGTCCCGGCTTCCGCCGGGATGACGGATGCGGTTTGGCGCCCTCGGCAATCTCCTGCATCGTCCGCCCGGTCTTGACGCTGGTCAGCCCCGTCTCGACCAGGGCATCGGTCGCGCCCGCTTCGTCATCGTCGAGCTTGCGGAGCAGCCAATTCTCGTGGCGCTCCTTGCCGCGCGGCTTGAGCCGGATCAGCAGCCACTCCCCCTTCATCCGCTCGCCATCGAGCGTGAAGTGGAGGTGCCCCTTCTCCAGATCCTTCGCACTCTTGCCCGGAACCGGCGCCCAGCTGCCGCTGTCCCACAGCATCACCGTGCCCCCGCCATATTCGCCCTGGGGGATCGTCCCCTCGAAATCGGCATAGGACAATGGATGATCCTCGGTCCGCACCGCCAGGCGCTTTTCCTCCGGATCGAGGCTCGGCCCGCGCGTCACCGCCCAGCTCTTGAGCACGCCGTCCGCTTCCAGCCGGAAATCCCAGTGCAGCCGCGTCGCATCATGCTTCTGGACGATGAAGCGATGGCTCCCATGCTTGCTGGTGCCCTTGGCCGCCTTGCCCGCGGGCTCCGCCGTCTTCGCGAAGTCGCGCTTGGCGTTATATCGGGCGAGCGGATCGGCCATCACGCCCGCTTCTTCGCGGGCGCCTTCACCGGCTTGGTCTTGACCGCCGGGCTCGATCTCGCCCCCGGCTTCTCGAGCGATTTCTTGAGCGCCGCCATCAGATCGACCACGTTCGACCCGCGGCTCGCCGGACCCTCATCGGCCTCCTCGATGATCTTCCTGCCCTTGGCCTTGCGCTTGCGCTCGATCAGCCCCTTCAGCGCATCGACATAGCGGTCGTGGAAGATCTTGGGATCGAACTTCCCCGCCTTTTTCTCGATCAGCGACTCCGCCAGCCCGAGCAATTCGGGATCGGGCTCCGAATCGGGAATGTCGCGGAAATAGCCCTGCGCCTTGTTGACCTCATCGGCATAACGCAGCGTCTCCAGCACCATCCCCCGCCCGCACGGCTTCAGGCTCACCACATATTCGCGCCCGCGCATCGCCAGCTGACCCAGCCCGACCTTGCGGCTGCGTTTGAGCGCCTCGCGCAGCACGATGAACGCCTCCTCGGCGAGATCGTCCGCGGGCACCACGAAATAGGGCTTTTCATAATAGAGCACGTCGATCTCATCCGCGTCGACGAACTGGGTCAGCTCGAGCGTCTTCTTCGATTCGAGCTTCACCGCATCGATCTCGTCCTGCTCGAGCAGGACATATTCGCCCTTCTCGATCTCGAAGCCCTTGACGATCTCGTCGACATCGACCGGCCCAACCCCCGGCGCGACCTTCTCATATTTGATCCGCTTGCCGCTCGGCTCGTGGATCTGGTGAAAGGCGATCTGCGCGCCCGATTTGGTGGCGGTGTAGATCTCCACGGGAATGGAGACCAACGCCAGCCGGATCTGCCCTTGCCAATAGGCCCGCGCGGCCATGCCTGCCTCCGTGTTGCGAGGCCGATTCAAAGCATGACGCTCGGACTCGTTCCGGCTAATGCGCCGCCATGGCCGACGATCCCTTCGCCCTGTTCGACGCCTGGTACGCGGAAGCGCGTGCGAGCGAACCCAACGACTCCAACGCGATGGCGCTGGCGACGGTCGGCGCGGACGGGCAGCCTTCGGTGCGGATGGTGCTGCTCAAGGGGCATGGCACCGACGGCTTCGTCTTCTATACCAACCGCGAGAGCCGCAAGGCGGGCGAGCTGGGGCCCGGCAGCAAGGCGGCGTTGCTGTTCCACTGGAAATCGCTGCGCCGCCAGATCCGCATCGAGGGCGCGGTCAGCTTCGCCACCGACGCCGAAAGCGACGCCTATTTCGCCTCGCGAAGCCGCGATTCGCAGCTCGGCGCCTGGGCCTCGGACCAGTCGCGCCCGCTGGACTCGCGCGAAACCTTCGAGGCCCGGTTCGAGGCAATCAAGGCGCGCTTCGAAGGCGGTGCCGTCCCCCGCCCCCCGCATTGGGGCGGCTACCGCGTCACGCCTGCCCGAATCGAATTCTGGCAGGACCGCGCCCACCGTCTCCACGAACGCCGCCTCTTCACCCGCACCGAAAGCGGCTGGACCGAAGGCCTGCTCTACCCGTGAAACTTCGGCTGTGACCAACCTCGCCCGCCGTGCCGCGCTCGCCAGCGTCGCCGCCGCGCTCTTCCTCGGCAGCCTCAAGGCCTGGGCGGCGTGGAAGACCGGATCGGTCGCGGTGCTCGCCTCGCTCGGCGACAGCCTGCTCGATTTCGTCGCCTCGCTGGTGACGCTGGGCGGCGTCCACTGGGCCTCCCAGCCCGCCGACAGCGACCATCGCTTCGGCCATGGCAAGGCGGAGGCGCTGGCGGCGCTGTTCCAGGTCGCGATCATCGCGCTCTCCGCCGCGGCGATCCTGTGGCGCGCGGTCGACCGGCTGATCGCCGGCGCGACGAGCAGCGATCCCGAATATGGCATCTCGGTCTCGCTGATCGCGATCGCGGTCACGCTCGCGCTCACCGCCTATCAGCGCTCGGTGATCCGCCGCACCGGATCGATCGCGATCGGCACCGACAATATTCATTACCAGTCGGACCTGATGCTCAACGGCGCGGTGATCGCGGCGCTGCTGCTCGAGAATTACGCGCACATCGGCGGCGCCGATGCGCTGTTCGGAGTCGCCATCGGCTTCTGGCTGCTGTTCGGCGCGTGGCGCGCGTCGGTCGCGGCGATCGATCAGCTGATGGACAAGGAATGGCCTGAGGCGAAGCGCCGCGCCTTTGTCGAGATCGCCGGCCGCCATCCCGAGCTCAAGGGGCTGCACGACCTGCGCACCCGCACCAGCGGCAACCGCGATTTTGCCCAGTTCCACATCTGGATGGACCCTGATCTCACCATCCGCGAGGCGCATGACGTGGTCGAGACAGTCGAGCTTCGCCTCGCCCAAGAATTTCCCGGCACCGAAATCTTGATCCATATCGATCCGGAAGGGCAGGTTGACGAGCCCGGCAACGCACTCGCCGAAGCCGATCTCCTCAAGGATACCTGATCGATGAAACTCCCCTTCGCCCAGATCGACGCCTTTGCGGACAAGCCCTTCACCGGCAACCAGGCCGCGGTGATGCCGCTCGAGGCCTGGCTCGACGATGCGGTCCTCCAGGCGATCGCCGAGGAGAATAACGTCGCCGAAACCGCCTTCATCATCCCCGATGCGAGCGGCGCGGCGGATTATGAGCTGCGCTGGTTCACCCCGGCGGTCGAGGTCGCGTTGTGCGGCCACGCCACGATGGCGAGCGGGCACTACATCCTCGGCAAATTCCCCGACCGCGAGAGGGTGACCTTCCGCACCCGCAAGGCCGGGATATTGGAGGTGGCACGAGACGGCGACGCCTATGCCATGGCGCTCCCCGCTTACCCGCCCGAGCCCATGGCCATCCCCGGCCTGCTCGAGGCCTTGGGCATTGCCTCGGCCGAAACGCTCCGCCACCCCGGCGGCTACGACCTCACCGTGCTCGACAGCGCCGATGCGGTGCTCGCCCTCACCCCCGATTTCCGTGCGCTCGCCGCGATCGGCGACACGCTCAACATCGTCACCGCCCCGGGCGCCGACACCGACGTCATCAGCCGTGTCTTCGCCCCCGCCGCCGGGATCGACGAGGACCCGGTGACCGGCTCGGCGCATTCGGTGCTGACGCCCTATTGGGCAAAGCGCCTCGGGCGCGACAGCTTCACCGCTTTCCAGGCGAGCAAGCGCGGCGGCCATGTCGGCTGCACGTTGAGCGGGGACCGCGCGATCCTGCGCGGCACCTGCGTGACGGTGATCGAGGGCGAGTTTACGCTGTAACCATCTCCGCCCGCTCGGTCTCGGCGATCCAGCCGCCGCCGAGCACCCGGTCGCCGGCATAGAGCACCGCCGCCTGCCCCGGCGCGACGCCATATTCGGGGGAATCGAACACCACCCGGTCGCCCTCGATCCCCGCCGGCACCGGCTTGGCGAGGCTGCGCACCTTTGCGGTGACCGGGCCCTCGAAGCCGTCGCCGATCCAGTTCACCCCCTCGATCCGCGCCGCGCGTACCGCCAGCGCCGCCTTGGGGCCCACCACCACGCGCCTGGTCTCGGGTTCGAGCCGCAGCACATAGAGCGGCTCGGCCAGCCCGCCGATCTCGAGCCCCTTGCGCTGCCCGACGGTGAAATGGATCAGCCCGGCATGGCGGCCCAGCACCCGGCCCGCCTCATCGACGATCTCGCCGCCCACCCCCGCCTCGGGCCGCAATTTCTTGACCAGCCGCGCATAGTCGCCGTCGGGGACGAAGCAGATGTCCTGGCTGTCGGGCTTGGCCGAAACCCCCAGCCCGAACTCGGCCGCCAGCTCGCGCACCCGCGCCTTGGGCAGCCCGCCCAACGGAAAGCGCAGGAAATCGAGCTGGGCGGAGGTCGTCGCGAACAGGAAATAGCTCTGGTCGCGCGCCGGATCGACCGCGCGGTGCAGCTCGGGCCCATGCGCGCCCATGATCCGCCGCACATAATGGCCGGTCGCCAGGCAATCCGCCCCCAGATCGCGCGCCAGCTTGAACAGATCAGTGAATTTCGGCCCCATATTGCACTTCACGCACGGTATCGGGGTGCGCCCGGCCAGATATTCGTCGGCGAAATCGTCGATCACCTGTTCGCGAAAGCGCGATTCGTGATCGAACACATAATGCGCGATCCCGAGGCCGTCGCACACCGCGCGCGCGTCGCGGATATCGCGCCCCGCGCAGCAGCTTCCCGCGCGCCCCACCGCCTCGCCATGATCGTAAAGCTGAAGCGTCACGCCGATCGTTTCGGCACCGGTCCGCGCGGCCAGCGCGGCCACCACCGAGGAATCGACACCGCCCGACATGGCGACGACGATCCGCCGCGCATTCAGCGGCCCGTCCAATTGAAAATCTCCGGAAGTCATGCGCCCGCCCCATAACGGGACGAAGGGTTAAGCGCCAGTTTTCATGGGCTTTACGGCCCCTTCAACCTTCTTGGGTACTCATGGCCATCCGAACGAGATTTCATGCGGATGGGTATTTGTGGATTTGAGCTTCGCCAGGTTGGATCGCGACGTCGCGGTCACGGCTATGCCGATCGAGCTGGCGGTGCTGCTGGTCGGCGTCGCCGCGCGGCAGGCGGCGAGTCCGACCGCCCGGGCCCAGGCGCAGTTGATGGTCACGACTCCGATGGAGGTGCTGCTCGCCCCCGTGCACGGCGCCTTCCACCGGATCACCGCGCTGGCGCTGACGCGCTATCGCCTGATCGCGCCGGCGCTAACGCCTCGGCAACAGAATTGAAGCGGCCGTTTACCGTGCCGTTTTATCCGATGTTCAAGTCAGGTGGATATCGGTCGTTTTAACGTTGTGAGTGAATGGGGCCCCCGCCCCGATGAGGTCAGTAGATGATTGAGAACCAGAAGATTCGCCCCGCCAAGGTAATCGGCCCGCTCGGCGAACCGCTGACGCTGGATTCGCTGCCGCCGCCCGAAACGACCCGCTGGGTCGTGCGCCGCAAGGCCGAGGTGGTGGCTGCCGTCAATGGCGGGCTGCTCAGCGTCGACGAGGTCTGCGCACGCTACAACCTCACCGTCGAGGAATTCGCCGGCTGGCAGCGCGCGATCGATCGCTCGGGCATGCCGGGGCTGCGCGTGACGCGCATCCAGCATTACCGCTCGCTCTACGAGCGCCAGCAGAAATACTGATCCCGGTTACGCCGGGCAAGATGGCGGCCCGCTTCCCGAAAGGGGAGCGGGCCGGTTTCGTTTCCGGTGGTCGCCTCACGGCGACGGAGCGGCACCGGCCCACTCCGCCACCCAGTGTGAGGTGAACAGCGCCCCGCGCTGTTCAGGTCATGCCGGGGGCATGACCGACCTCACAATCCCATAGGCTACTAAAGTAAGGGAGGCCGGGTGGGGGAGTGGGCCGGTGCCGCAGCTCAGCGCAGCGCAACTAAGGAATCGGGAACCAACTGAGGCCGTTACGGCTTTTTCTCCCGCATGCCCGGATGGCCGGGCGTAAACGGAGGGTTTGAAATGGTCGGACTTCTGGTTTGGCTCGTGATCGGCGGCGTCGTGGGCTGGCTCGCCAGCATGGTGATGCGCACCGACGCGCAGCAAGGACTCTTCCTCAACATCGTCGTCGGCATCGTCGGCGCGTTTCTGGGCGGGGTGCTGTTCGGCGGCGGCACCATCAACGAGGCGCCCACCAACCCGACGGCATTCCTGGTCTCGCTGGTCGGCGCGATCATCCTGCTCGCGGTGGTCAATCTCATCCGCCGCGGCGCGGTGCGCTGAGCCACAAGAAGCGGAGGGAAAAAAGGGCCGCGGGGATGACCCGCGGCCCTTTTCACGTCATTTCAGCAGGAAGCGCACGGTCACGGTCACATTGACCTCCTGCTCGCCGGGCATGACCTCGGCCTTGTCGGCGAAACCCATCCGTATCCCTGCAATCGGCATGGGGCTCGCGCCGCCCTCCGAAATCGTCAGGATCCGGTCGACCCGCAGCCCCGCCGCCTTGGCGTAGAGTTCGGCCCGCGCGCGCGCCTTGCCGATCGCGTCCACCCGCGCCTCGTCCATCGCCGCGTCGGGCTGGGCGAGAGTCAGATTTGGCCCCGAAATCGTGTTCGCGCCCTCGCGGACGAGCGTATCGAGGATCGTGCCCGCCTTCGAAATGTCCCGGAATCGGACGGTCACGCTGTTCGAAGCCTGATAGGCGAAGATCACCGGCGGCTGGTTGTCGCGGTCGCGATATTGCGGCGAGAGCGAAATATTCGAGGTCTGGATGTCGCGCTCGGCGACCCCCGCCGCCCGCAGCGCGGCGATCACCCGCGCCATCTTGGCATTGGCCTGGGCATAGGCCTCGCCCGCGGTCGGCGCCTGTGTCGTCACCCCGGCCTGGACGATCGCGAGATCGGGCACGCGCGTGGTGCGGCCCTCGGCCGAAACCTCGAGCACGGTGCCGTCGATCATCTGCGGCACAGGCGTCACCTGCGCCTGAGCAGGCAGGCTCGCAACGGCGGCCGCTGCCGCCAGACCCAGAATCAACGCTCTCATCTCAATCTCCCGGAAAAAAGTCCCGCGCACGGGGCTGCCGTACGCGGGACTAATGCAATCTGAACGGCTTTCACCGCTCACGCGGCGATTGCGGTGCCGGCCCGCTCCCCCACCCGGCCTCCCACAGGATACTAAAGCAAGGGAGGCCGGGTGGGGGAGCGGGCCGGCACCGCGATAAACCTACGTCCGCTTCGCCATCACCAGCCGGTAGACTGCGAGCAGCAGGATCGCGCCGCCGGTCGCCGCCAGATATTGCTGCCACCAGATCGCGTGGGTCAGGTCATAGCCCATCATCGGGGTCAGATAGAAAGCGAGCAGCGCCCCCGCGATGCCGAGCAGGATGGTGACGATGACGCCACCCGGGTCCTTCCCCGGCATGATGATTTTGCCGAGCACGCCCGCGACGAGGCCGATCAGAAGCCAGCCGAGAATACCGGTAGGCATGGTGTTTCCTCCTGTAAGCGGCCCGTTCGCGCGAGCCTGGACCGGAGAGTCGCGCCGCGCGGGCGCCATTGCAACCGCTTTCTTAACCCTGCACCGTTTCGGCCCGGTCCAATCCCCTGCCACCCTTGCAGAATATTGCGAAAACGGGCATTGGCGCGCCGGGGGACGAAACCGCGGCTTGTGGTCGGTGCCTTATTCATCTAATACAGCGCTTCTTGGGCCCGGCCAGCGGCCGGTTTCGAGGATGCGCACATGAATTATGAGGCAGGCATGTTCGGTAGAAACGGGGATCAGCTGGCACTGGAGGGTGATTACGGGCGCAAGCGGCGCTGGCCCTGGATCGTCGGTATCCTGCTGGTCGTGGCGATTCTCGCGGTCGCCTTCGTGATGATGCGCGCGCCCCAGCCCGCGGCCAAGGGCGCCGCCAAGGGCGCGCCGGGCGCCGCTGCCGCGGGGCAGAAGAAGGGCGGCAACGATCAGATGCCGACCGTCACCTATGCGACGCCCGGCATCACCAATGTCGAGATCGTGGTCACCGGCACCGGCACGCTCGCCGCCAAGCGCGAAATGCCCGTCGGCGTCGCCGGCGAAGGCGGCCAGGTCACCCGCGTGCTCGTCGAGCCGGGCAGCTGGGTCCAGGCCGGCCAGGTGCTCGCCACGGTCGACCGCTCGGTCCAGTCGAACACCGCCGAATCGCAGGCCGCGCAGGTGCGCGTCGCCCGCGCCGACGCCACGCTCGCCGAGGCCGATCTCAAGCGCGCCCAGTCGCTCGTGGGCCGCGGCTTCGTCTCCAAGGCCGATATCGACCGCAAGACCGCGACCCGCGATGCGGCGGTGGCGCGCGTTCGCGTCGCCGAGTCGCAGCTCAACGAGACGCGCGCGCGCAACCGCCGCCTCGATATCCGCGCGCCCGCCGCCGGGCTGGTGCTCACCCGCGCGGTCGAGCCGGGCCAGATCATCAGTGCGGGCTCGGGCGTACTGTTCCGTATCGCCGCGGGCGGCCAGATGGAGCTCCGCGCCCAGCTGAGCGAGGCCGATCTCCAGCGCGTTCATTCCGGGGTCGGCGCCCAGGTCACGCCGGTCGGCGGCGCCCAGGTATTCAACGGCACGGTGTGGCAGGTCTCGCCGGTGATCGATCCGCAGAACCGCCAGGGCATCGCCCGCATCCAGCTCAGCTACAATCCGGCGCTCCGTCCCGGTGGCTTCGCCTCGGCGCGGATCGTCGCGGGCGGCCAGCAGGCGGTGATCCTGCCCCAGTCGGCGGTGCAGACCGACGAAGAGGGCAAGAATTTCGTGTACATCCTCATCGACTGCCAGAAGAACAAGAAGGGTGAGCTCACCCAGTGTTCGGCGCAGCGCAAGCCGGTCACCACCGGCGACGTGAGCGAGCAGGGCGTGGCGATCCCGGCCGGCCTCGACGGCAGCGAAATGGTCGTTCTCACCGCCGGTGCGTTCCTCACCCCCAACCAGAAGGTCATTCCGGTCAAGCAAGGGACCAAATAAGCCATGAACTTCCGGAACATCTCCGCCTGGGCGATCCGTAACCCGGTTCCCTCGCTCGTCCTGTTCATCGCGCTCACCATCGCGGGCTTTTTCAGCTTCGCGCGGATGGACGTGAACAACGATCCCGACATCGAGTTCCCGATCGTCTGGATCGCGATCTCGCAGCCCGGCGCCGCGCCGGCCGAGCTCGAGACGCAGGTCACGCAAAAGGTGGAGTCGGCGGTCCGGAGCCTTCAGGGCATCGACGAGATCAACTCGACCGTCCAGGAAGGCAATTCGCAGACGATCGTCCAGCTGGCGATCGGCACCCCGATCGACCGCGCGGTCGAGGATGTGCGCTCGGCGATCCAGCAGATCCGCTCGGACCTGCCGGACGGCATCCTCGAGCCGCAGGTCGGCCGCGCCGACACCACCAGCAACGAAATCGCCAGCTTCACCGCGATCGCGCCCGACATGACCGTCGAGCAGCTGAGCTGGTACATCGACAACACCGTGTCGAAGGAGCTGCTCGCGGTTCCCGGCATGTCGGCGGTCAGCCGTTCGGGCGGCGTCGATCGTCAGATCCGGATCAACCTCGATCCCTTCAAGCTGCAATCCTATGGCCTCACCGCGAGCCAGGTGAACCAGCAGCTGCGCCAGGTGAACCTCAACGCGCCCGGCGGCCGCACCGAAATCTCGGGCTATGAACAGTCGGTCCGCGTGCTCGGCAATGCCAAGAGCGCCTATGCGCTCGGCCAGACCCAGATTTCGCTGGGCGGCGGGCGCACCGTGCGCCTCGCCGATATCGCCAAGGTCGAGGATTCGTTCGCCGAACAGCGCAGCCGCGCCAAGTTCGACGGGCATCAGGTGATCGCGTTCGACATCAACCGCGCCAAGGGCGCCTCCGACGTCACCGTGTTCCACGATGCCGACGCCAAGCTGAAGAAGCTCGAGGAGACCAATGGCGGCAAGGTCCGGTTCGAGCTGCTGTTCAACTCGTCCAAATATGCCGAGCAGCAATATCACTCGGCGATGGAGGCGATGATCGAGGGCGCCGTGCTCGCCGTCATCGTCGTGCTGCTGTTCCTGCGCGATTGGCGCGCGACCTTCATCTCGGCGCTCGCGATTCCCTTGTCGGCGATTCCCAGCTTCTTCTTCATGGATCTGATGGGCTTCACGCTCAACCAGATGACCCTGCTCGCGCTCAGCCTGGTGGCCGGTGTCCTGGTCGATGATGCGATCGTGGAGATCGAGAATATCGTCAGACACATGCGCATGGGCAAATCGGCCTATCAGGCCTCGATCGACGCCGCCGACGAGATCGGCGTCGCGGTGGTCGCGACCACCATGTCGATCGTCGCGGTGTTCCTGCCGGTGGGCCTGATGCCTGGCATTTCGGGCCAGTTCTTCAAGAATTTCGGCATGACCGTGGTCGCCGCGGTGCTGATGTCGCTCGCCGTCGCGCGCCTCATCACGCCGATGATCTCGGCCTATTTCCTCAAGGCCAAGGGCCACAAGCCGCACGGCGAAGGCCCGGTGATGAACGCCTATCTGGCGATGCTGCGCTGGACGCTCAGGCATCGCTGGTCGGCGGTGCTCGCGGGCTTCGTCGCCTTCGCCATGACGATCGCCTGCTTCTTCATCCTGCCGATGACCTTCCAGCCCGAGCAGGACGAGGACGCGATCACCGCGACGATCGAGATGGTACCCGGCACCACGCTCGAACAGACCGAGCGCGTCGTCGATCAGGTCGCCGCGATCCTCAGGAAGGAAAGCGGCACGGTCGAGCATGTCTATTCGCGCTCGGGCGTCGGCAATGGCCGCGTCGTCGCGATCCTGCGCGACAAGCGCCCCGAGCAGAGCAACGCCTTCCAGCGCCGCATGGCGCCGACGCTGCTCAAGATCGCCGATGCCCGTGTCGGCTTCCGCTCGCAGCAGGGCTGGGGCTCCAGCGGCCGCGACATCACCGTCACGCTGGGCGGCGAGGATCCCCAGCTGCTCAACGATACCGCGCTCAAGCTGGTCGAGGCGATGCGCGGCATGAAGAGCCTCACCGCGCCGCGTATCTCGGGCGACCTTCAGCGGCCCGAAATCCTGATCAAGCCGCGGCTCGATCTGGCGGCCAATATGGGTGTCACCACCGCGGCGCTCAGCCAGGCGATCCGCACCGCGACGCTCGGCGATATCGACCAGAACAGCGCCAAATATTCGCTGTCCGACCGCCAGATCCCGATCAAGGTGGCGATGAACGAGGATGCGCGCACGCGCCTCTCGACGCTGCAGAACATGCCTGTCCAGACCCAGTCGGGCGGATCGGTGCCGCTGCGCGTGATCGCGGACATCAGCTTCGGCGCGGGCCCGACCAAGGTCGAACGGCTCAACCTGCAGCGCCGCATCGTCGTCGGTGCCGACCTCGCCATCAACCCGGCGACCGGCAAGCCCTGGGTCAACAGCGAGGTGATGAAGCAGATCCACGAGCTGGATGTGATGAAGCATCTGCCCCCGGGCATCGGCGAACTGACCGTCGGCCAGGCCAAGTGGCAGGCGGAGATGCTCACCAACTTCTTCATCGCGCTGGGGGCAGGCATCTTCCTCGTCTTCGCGGTGCTGGTGCTGCTCTATCGCCGCTTCATGTCGCCGCTGGTGAACATGGGCTCGCTGCTGCTTGCGCCGCTCGGCGGGCTGCTCGCGCTGCTCGCCACCGGCCAGCCGCTCTCGCTCCCGGTGTTCATCGGCATCCTGATGCTGTTCGGCATCGTCGCGAAGAACTCGATCCTGCTGATCGATTTCGCGATCGAGGAGATGGAGAAGGGCGTCGACAAGTTCACCGCGATCCTCGACGCCGGGCACAAGCGCGCCCAGCCGATCGTGATGACCACGATCGCGATGGTCGCAGGCATGATCCCCACCGCCGTCTCGCTCAGCGGCGACGCCTCGTGGCGCGCGCCGATGGGCATCACCGTGATCGGCGGCCTGATCCTGTCGACCGTGCTGACGCTGGTGATCGTGCCCGCGAGCTTCAGCCTCGCCACCGGGGTCGAGCAATGGCTCGGGCCGAAGCTGCGCAAGACCTTGCTCACCTATAATCCGGGTGACGAAGCGGGCAGCCGTGTGATCGACCTGAAAAAGGGCGAGCATATCGACCATTATCCCGACGATCCCCACCCGGCGGAGTGAGCGCCTGAGTGAACTTAGGCCGGTCTGAACGATTGGGGAGCGCATGAACCTGTTCGCGCGCTCCCCCCGTCCGGCCGATCCGGTCTCGCCGGAGCTGCGCCGGATGCGCTGGATCGCAAGCCTGTTGCTGGTGGCGATGGCGGCGGTCTTCCTCGCCGCGCGCTGGGTCGGGCCCGTCCACCCGGTCGTCGGCTATATCCGCGCCTTCGCCGAGGCGGCGATGGTGGGCGGCCTGGCCGACTGGTTCGCGGTCACCGCCTTGTTCCGCCACCCGCTCGGCCTGCCGATCCCGCACACCGCGATCATCCCGCGCAACAAGGACCGGATCGGCGCCACCCTCGCCGCCTTTCTGCGCGACAATTTCCTGATCCCCGGCGTCGTTGCGCGCCGCATGCGCCGCGTTGATGCCGCGGGCGCGCTCGGGCGCTGGCTCCAGCGCCCGGAAAAGGGTGGCGGCCGCCTCGGCACCGGCGCCAGCCGCCTTGCCGCCGATCTGCTCGAATCGCTCGATCAGGAGCGGCTGGGCGGGATGGTCAAGAGCGCGATCGCGGTGCGGCTGCGGGGCCTCGAGACCGCGCCGCTGTTCGGCAAGGCGCTCGAGGCCGCGATCGCCAGCGACCGCCATGTGCCGATGCTCGACGGGATGATCCGCTGGGCCTCGCGCATCCTGCTCCACAACGAGCATCTGATCCGCGACATGGTCCATGCCCGCGCCGGCGGAATCATGCGCTGGACCGGGCTCGACGAGACGCTCGCCAACAAGATCATCGACGGCCTCCACAAGCTGATCGACGAGATGGCGTCCGACCCCGGCCACCCCTTGCGCGCCAAGGCCGAGGAGGGGCTCGCGGGGCTCGCGCACGATCTCCAGCACAAGCCCGAGCTCCGCGCCAAGGTCGAGGCGTTCAAGATCGAGATGCTCGCCAACCCCGCGCTCCAGCAATGGATCGAGGGGCTGTGGGAAGCGAGCCGGGCCGGCCTGCTGGCGATCGCGCGCGATCCCGGCAGCGCGATGGCGGGCAAGATGGGCGATGCGATGCTCCAGTTCGGCGCGACCCTTCAGAATGACCGCCGCCTCGCCGACACGATCAACCGCTTCGTCCGCCGCGCCGCGGTGGGGGCGGCGGCGGATTATGGCGACGGCATCGTCCGGCTGGTGTCGGACACGATCAAGGGCTGGGACGCGCGCACGGTGACCGGGCGGCTGGAGAACGCCGTGGGCCGGGACCTGCAATATATCCGGATCAACGGGACGCTGGTCGGCGGGCTGGTCGGCGTGGCCATCCATGCGGTGGATACGCTGCTCTGACTCCCATTGTCGTCATCCCGGCGAAAGCCGGGACCCAGGGTAGCTCAGCCGTGTCGCTTGCGGCTCTGGGTCCCGGCTTTCGCCGGGATGACGGAGGGGTTAAAGCCAATCCAGCGCCACCCATCCCTTCGCCTTGGCCAGCGCCGCCAGCGGCCCATGCGCGTTCACCGCAAACGCCTCATCCGCCCAGGCCAGCAGCGGCGCGTCGGAGACATGATCCGAATAGGCCCGCACATGGCACCCGCCCCGTACGATCCCTTCGCGCGCCAGCCAGGCCTCGACCATGCGGAGCTTTGCGCCTCCGTAACAGTTGTCCCCTTCGAGCTTGGCAAGGACACGCCCCTGCGCATCGCGCTTCGCACCTGTCGCGATCACATCGCCAATCCCCAGCCGCGCGGCGATCGCGGCGGCATAATAGCCGTGCGAGGCGGTCGCCATCACGATCCGGTAGCCCTCGGCCCGGTCCGAAGCGATCCGCGCCCGCGCGCCCTCGAGCACCCCCGTCGCCGCGACCTGATCGGCGAACGCCTCCGCCACCGCGCGCATGTCGTCTTCCGAAAGCGCCCGGCCGAGCATCAGCCGCTGGCTGATCTCCTTGAGCCGCGCCCGGCTCACCAGTTTCAGCATATAACCCAGCCCGGCCAGTCCCGCCGCGGGCAGCAGCGCCAGCCGCCACGGCGCGCGCGCCCTTGCGGCATGGATCAAGAACGGCGTCCAGGTGGCCGCGCGGGTGATCGTCTTGTCCATGTCGTAGATGGCGAGAAGCGGCGAAGGTGTGGGCATTGACCCATGTAAGTCGCCAGGCGCTTGCCGTTCCACCCCAAAACGCGGCAAGGTGTGCGCGATGAGCGCTTATGCCGATTTCAGCGGGGCCGAGAGCGGCGGAACGCTCCGCTTCACCGGCGATCTGTCGCTGGCGCGGCTGGGCAACTTGCCCGCGCGGCTCGATGCGCTTCCCGATACCGTGGTCAAGGTCGATCTCAGCAAGATCGACCGGATCGACACGGTCGGCGCCTGGGTGATCCATCGCTTCGCCCAGGCGCGCGGCGCGACCGTCACCGGGCTCGACAAGGACGCGCAATATCTGTTCGACCAGGTCGCCGCCGCGCAGCAGCCGGTCGCGGTCGCCCCGCCCCAGATGGACCCGTTCAAGCGCGTGCTCGGCGAGGTCGGCGATGCGGTCGTCCAGGCCGGGCACACGCTCTACGGCCTGCTCGGCTTTCTCGGCGCGACGATCATCGCCTTCGTCAACATCGCGCTCCACCCCCGCCGCTTCCGCTTCAACGCGACCGTCCACCGCTTCGAAGTGGTCGGCGTTTCGGCGCTCGGCATCCTCGCGCTAATGAACTTCCTGATCGGCATCGTCATCGCCCAGCAGGGCGCGGTCCAGCTGCGCCAGTTCGGCGCGGAGATCTTCACGATCAATCTGGTCGGCCGCATCACCTTGCGCGAGCTCGGCGTGCTGATGACCGCGATCATGGTCGCGGGGCGTTCCGGTTCCGCGTTCGCCGCGCAGATCGGCACGATGAAGCTCACCGAAGAGATCGACGCGATGCGCACGATCGGCGTGTCGCCGATGGAAGCGCTGGTGGTGCCGCGCACGATTTCGGTGGTGCTGATGATGCCCCTGCTCGGCTTCTATTCGGCGCTGATCGGGATCATCGGCGGCGGTCTGTTCTGCTGGGTCTCGCTCGGTATTCCGCCGGTGACCTTCATCCAGAATATCCGCGAGGTCGTGCCGCTCGCCGATCTCTGGGTCGGGCTGATCAAGGCGCCCGTCTTCGGCGTGATCATCGCGATCACCGGCTGCTATCAGGGCATGCTCGTCGAAAGCGACGCCGAGCAGGTCGGCCACCGCACCACCACCGCGGTCGTCCAGGCGATCTTCCTCGTCATCGTCCTCGACGCCTTTTTCGCGGTCTTTTTCGAGCAGATCGGATGGATCTGAACCGGCCCGCCTCGAAGGATGAGCCGATCATCCGGGTGCGGGGTCTCCGCAACACCTTCGGCGACGCGGTGGTCCACAACGATCTCGATCTCGACGTGCGCCGGGGCGAGATTCTCGGCGTGGTCGGCGGCTCGGGCACCGGCAAATCGGTGCTGATGCGCTCGATCATCGGGCTCCAGACCCCCGATGCCGGCGATATCGAGGTGTTCGGCGAGAATACGATCGGCCGCGAGGAGACCGAGGCGGTCGATATCCGCAAGCGCTGGGGCATCCTCTTCCAGGGCGGCGCGCTCTTCTCGACGCTCACGGTGGCGGAAAACGTCCAGGTCCCGCTCAAGGAATTCTACCCCGCGCTCGACCAGCAGCTGCTCGACGAGATCTCCGCCTACAAGGTGGTGATGAGCGGCCTCCCCGCCGATGCCGGTCCCAAATATCCCGCCGAACTGTCGGGCGGCATGAAGAAGCGCGCCGGCCTGGCCCGCGCGCTCGCGCTCGATCCCGAATTGCTCTTCCTCGACGAGCCCACCGCCGGTCTCGATCCGATCGGCGCCGCCGCGTTCGACGAGCTCACCGCCTCGCTCCAGAAGACGCTCGAACTCACCGTCTTCCTGATCACCCATGATCTGGACACGCTCTACGCCATCTGCGACCGGGTGGCGGTGCTCGCGGACCAGCGCGTGATCGCGGTGGGGACCATCCCCGAGCTGCTCGCGTTGGACCATCCCTGGATCCAGGAGTATTTCAACGGGCCGCGCGGCCGCAACGCGGTCCAGGCCGCTGATCCGCCGCGCGAACGCGGGCGCACGCGGAGCCGCAAGAAATGACGTGGGGAAAGAGGGACTGATGGAGACCAGATCGAACCACGTCCTTGTCGGCGCCGTCGTGCTGATCCTGCTCGCGGTGCTCGCGCTGTTCACCGTATGGCTGGCGCGCGTCAGTACCGGCTCCGACCGCGAGTATGACATCTTCTTCAAGCAGTCGGTCGATGGCTTGAGCCCGGGCTCCCAGGTCACCTTCTCGGGGGTGCCTTCCGGCCAGGTCAAGGAAATCGCCTTCTGGACCGATCCGCAGTTCGTTCGCGTCCGCATCACCGTGAAGAGCGACGTGCCGATCCTCCAGGGGACCACCGCCGCGATCCAGGGCAGCTTCACCGGCCCCTCGACCGTCCAGCTCGATGGCGCGGTCAAGGGCGCGCCGCCGATCGCCTGCCCGCGCGAAAACCCCAAATCCGCCTGCCCGCTCGGCGTCCCCGTCATCCCCGCCAAGACCGCGGGGCTGGGCGCGCTGCTCAACTCGGCGCCGAAGCTGCTCGAGCGCCTCTCGACCCTCACCGAGCGGCTGACCGAGCTGATCGGCGACAAGAACCAGGCGTCGATCGCCGGCATCCTCGAAAACACCAACCGGCTGACCCGAGCGCTCGCCGATCGCGGGCCGGAGATCGCCGCGACCCTCGCCGAGACACGGGTGACGATCCAGAAGGCCGGCCTCGCCGCCGAACAGATCGGCCAGCTCGCCGCGACCACCAACGGCGTGCTCGCGGAGGACATCAAGCCCGCGGTCCAGAATCTCAACCGCGCCATCGCCTCGGCGCAGCACAGCATGGAAACCCTGGACGCGACGATCGGTGATGCGCGCCCGGGCCTCCAGGCCTTTTCGCAAAAGACGATCCCCGAGGTCGGCCAGCTCGTCCAGGATCTGCGCCAGATGTCCGCCGCGCTCACCTCGGTCGCCGAAAAACTCGATCAGGGCGGCGCGACCGGGCTGCTCGGCCCGCCCAAGCTGCCCGATTATGACCCGAAGGGAGCCCCCCGCCGATGACGGTCCGTACCCTCTGCCTGCTGGCGCTCGCGCTGCCGCTATCGGCCTGCGTCTCGTTCGGCGGCGGCAAGCCGCCCGCCGCCTATCTCACCCTCTCGCCCGCGGTGACGATGCCCGTCGGCGAGACGGCGAGCTCGGCCAGCGCCGCGACGATCACCATCGGCGTGCCCGTAGTGCCGCAGGAGCTCGCCGCGCCGCGCATCCCCGTCCATCAGGGCGGCATCGCGATCGCCTATGTGAAGGAAGCCGTGTGGGTCGAAGCCCCGCCGCGCCTGTTCGCCCGCCTTCTCGCCGATACCGTGACGGTGCGTACCGGGCGCGTGGTGCTCAGCACCCGCCAGTCGCAGATCGATCCGGGCGCCCAGCTCACCGGAGAACTCCGCATGTTCGGCGTCGATGCCGATCGCGGCGAAGCGGTGGTGGTCTATGACGCGGTGCTGATGCGCGGCAAGGAGGCGGTGTTCGAGAAACGCCGTTTCGAGGCGCGCGTGCCGGTGAGCCCGATCGAGGCCGCGCCGGTGGGCGCCGCGCTCAACCAGGCTGCCAACCAGGTCGCGTCGGAGGTGGCCGACTGGGTCGGGCCGTAACGTGGATCGTGGATCCTCCCCCTGGCGGGGGGAGGTGTCAGCGCAGCTGACGGAGGGGGCGGATTCCAGAACGATCGTTGGGGAGTCCTCCCCCTCCGTCGCCTTCGGCGCCACCTCCCCCTGGCGGGGGAGGATTGAGACGCTTGCTATGTAGGATTTCGCCTGCTCGATTGACCGCGCCGGAAACGGCCGCTCTTTGACTCGTCGAGCTTCGCGCCGTGGCGCCCCGCAAATCCATCAGGATGCGCGTTTCCCCTCGGGCAAAGGTCACCAATGGGCGCGTTTTACGGGACCTTTTCAGGTCAGCCCGGCGTCCGGCGGATCGGCGCTTCCATGTTGCAGATATCCGCGCCGCCGGCCTTCACCCCGAAAAACGCCTCGGGCCGGTTCTCGCGATAGTTGATCCAGGCGGCGAAGCGCACATTGTCGGTGGCGCGATACTGGAAGTGCGGGCGCTCGTCCTCGGGGAATTGGGTGGCGAGCCGCACCGACAGGATCGGCATCTTCTCCTCGTCGGTCTGGTAGCGGCCCAGCGGCCCGGTGCCGCGGGGCAGGCTCGACAGCCACTGCATCCCCTCGATCACCCGGCCGACCATCGCCATGTTGCGGTCGAGATGGCGCGGCGGACTGCCGATCACCGTATAGAGTTCGCCGCCGCTCCCGGTGCTCGGCGCGACATCGCGCGCGACGCCCACCGCGCCATAGCAATGCGGCAGCCAGCTGGTCTTGCCGTCGGTCGCCAGGCTCCAGCCATCGGCGCTGTGGCCCGACTTGACCGAATAGGGATCGGTCCGCGCCAGCGTCGTCACCCCGTCATAGCCGCGATATTCGAACTCCGCGGGCGGGTTCTCGATCACCAGGGGCGGCAGCGGTTTCTCGCTGCCCCACTGGGTGACGTAATTGTCCTGCACCCGCACGATCGCGGTGCCGTCCCACCAATGCGCCTCGGCCAGCTTGCGGATATTGACGACATGCGCGGGCGCATAGCGCGGCGCGAGCCGGATGAAGACCTGGTTGCCCGTGCGCAGCGTGATCACCAGAATCTCGTTGTCGGGGATCGGCTTCCAGTCCTCGGGGGCGGCGTCCCAGGGGTTGGACTGGGCATGGGCCGGCACGGTGAAGGCCAGCGGAGCGGCGAGCGCGATGAGCGCGATCAGAGGCTTGAGCATGGAGTGGAAACTGACACGCCCCGCGCCGCTTGCCTAGGTCCCGCGGAGCCTTTAGGGCACCGCCTTCCAGAGCATGCGGAGCGGTGGCCGAGTGGTCGAAGGCGCTCGCCTGGAAAGTGAGTATACGGCACAACCGTATCGAGGGTTCGAATCCCTCCCGCTCCGCCAGCCTCCGATCCCGCCGGTTATGATCGGACCGAATCCGCTCCCATCAGGGACGCGCCCTTCTCTATCCGATTGGTAGCGCAGGATTGTTTCCGGGCAGGCCTTTCATGGCGGGACAGGCCGGCCGCATTTTTTAACGCGCGCGCTACGAAACTTCTGATATGTCTCGCCTCACGGCCGGGGGGTCGTGAATGCGTTTTTCCCGGGGGGGAAGATGCAGGAGTGATTGGTGCACGCCGAATCCGCCCCCGAAACCCTCGACCACCGCCAACTCGTATCCGCCCTCCGCAGCTTCCGCCGCGGCGATTTCTCGGTGCGCCTGCCCGAGGATCTGGCCGGCCCTGACGGCGAGATCGCCCTGCTGTTCAACGAGGTCGTCAGCCTCGAAGAGCAGATGACCAACGAGTTCGAGCGGCTGTCGCGCGTCGTCGGCAAGGAAGGCAAGATCACCCAGCGCGGCCATGTCCGCGGCGCCACCGGCGGCTGGGAGACCAAGCTGCGCGCGGTCAACGACTTGATCGAGGACATGGTCCAGCCGACCGCCGAGGTCAGCCGCGTGATCGGCGCGGTCGCCAAGGGCGACCTGTCGCAATCGATGACCGTCGAGATCGACGGCCGCCCCTTGCGCGGCGAATTCCTGCGCATCGGCAAGGTCGTGAACACGATGGTCGAGCAGCTCGCCTCCTTCGCGTCCGAAGTGACGCGCGTCGCGCGCGAGGTCGGCACCGAAGGCAAATTGGGCGGTCAGGCCAAGGTGAAGGGCGTGGCCGGTACGTGGAAGGATTTGACCGACAACGTCAACCTGATGGCCGACAATCTCACCGGCCAGGTGCGCAACATCGCCGAGGTCACGACGGCGGTGGCCTCGGGCGATCTCTCGAAGAAGATCACCGTCGAGGTGAAGGGCGAGATCCTCGAACTCAAGAACACCATCAACGTGATGGTGGACCAGCTCAATTCCTTCGCCAGCGAAGTGACGCGCGTGGCGCGTGAGGTGGGCACCGAGGGCAAGCTCGGCGGGCAGGCGCGGGTAGAAGGCGTTGCCGGCACCTGGAAGGACCTGACCGACAACGTCAACCTGATGGCCGACAACCTCACCGGCCAGGTGCGCAACATCGCCGAAGTGACCACCGCGGTGGCCTCGGGCGACCTCTCGAAGAAGATCACGGTCGACGTGAAGGGCGAGATCCTCGAGCTCAAGAACACGATCAACGTGATGGTCGATCAGCTCAACGGATTCGCCTCGGAAGTGACGCGCGTGGCGCGCGAGGTCGGTACCGAGGGCAAGCTCGGCGGGCAGGCGCAGGTGCCGGGCGTGGCCGGCACCTGGAAGGATCTGACCGACAACGTCAATCTGATGGCCGACAATCTCACCGGCCAGGTGCGCAACATTGCCGAGGTCACGACGGCGGTGGCGCTGGGCGATCTTTCGAAGAAGATCACGGTCGACGTGAAGGGCGAGATCCTCGAGCTCAAGAACACGATCAACGTCATGGTCGATCAGCTCAACGGCTTTGCCTCGGAAGTGACGCGCGTCGCGCGTGAGGTCGGTACCGAGGGCAAATTGGGCGGTCAGGCGCAGGTGCCCGGCGTTGCGGGCACGTGGAAGGATCTGACCGACAACGTCAATCTGATGGCCGACAATCTCACCGGCCAGGTCCGCAACATCGCCGATGTGACCACCGCGGTGGCGAAGGGCGACCTGTCGAAGAAGATCACGGTCGACGTGAAGGGCGAGATTCTCGAGCTCAAGAACACCATCAACACGATGGTCGATCAGCTCAACTCCTTCGCGTCCGAGGTCACCCGCGTGGCGCGCGAAGTGGGTTCGGACGGCAAGCTGGGCGGACAGGCGCAGGTCGAGGGCGTCGGCGGCACCTGGAAGGACCTGACCGACAACGTCAACCTGATGGCGGGCAACCTCACCGGCCAGGTGCGCAACATCGCCGACGTGACCACCGCGGTGGCGAAGGGCGACCTGTCCAAGAAGATCACGGTCGATGTGAAGGGCGAGATCCTCGAGCTCAAGAACACCATCAACACGATGGTCGATCAGCTCAACTCCTTCGCTTCCGAGGTCACTCGCGTGGCGCGCGAAGTGGGTTCGGACGGCAAGCTGGGCGGACAGGCGCAGGTCGAGGGCGTCGGCGGCACCTGGAAGGACCTGACCGACAATGTGAACGCGATGGCGGCGAACCTCACCGGCCAGGTGCGCAACATCGCCGAGGTGACCACCGCCGTTGCGCTCGGCGATCTTTCGAAGAAGATCACCGTCGACGTGAAGGGCGAGATTCTCGAGCTCAAGAACACGATCAACACGATGGTCGATCAGCTCAATTCCTTCGCCAGCGAAGTGACGCGCGTGGCGCGCGAAGTGGGCACCGAGGGCAACCTCGGCGGGCAGGCGCAGGTGCGCGGCGTCGCGGGCACCTGGGCCGACTTGACCGACAATGTGAACCTGATGGCAGCGAACCTCACCGGCCAGGTCCGCAACATTGCCGACGTGACCACCGCGGTGGCCAAGGGCGACCTGTCCAAGAAGATCACCGTCGACGTGAAGGGCGAGATCCTCGAACTCAAGAACACCATCAACACGATGGTCGATCAGCTCAACGGCTTCGCCTCGGAAGTGACGCGCGTCGCGCGCGAGGTGGGCACCGAGGGCAAATTGGGCGGGCAGGCGCAGGTGCCCGGCGTCGGCGGCACGTGGAAGGATCTGACCGACAACGTCAACCTGATGGCGACCAACCTGACCAACCAGGTGCGCGGCATCGCCGACGTGGTGACCGCGGTGGCGCAGGGCAATCTCAAGCGCAAGCTGACCGTGGACGCCAAGGGCGAGATCGCCGCGCTGGCCGAAACGATCAACTTCATGATCGACACGCTTTCGGCGTTCGGCGACCAGGTGACCAACATGGCCCGCGAGGTGGGCATCGAGGGCAAGCTCGGCGGCCAGGCGCGCGTGCCGGGCGCCGCGGGCCTGTGGCGCGACCTCACCGACAACGTCAACGAGCTGGCCGCGAACCTGACCAATCAGGTCCGCTCGATCGCCGAGGTGGCCACCGCGGTCACCAAGGGCGATCTTACCCGCTCGATCGCGGTGGAAGCGTCGGGCGAGATGGCCGCGCTCAAGGACAACATCAACGAGATGATCGGTAATCTCAAGGATCAGACGCTCAAGAACGCCGAGCAGGACTGGCTGAAGACCAACCTCGCGCGCTTCTCACGCATGTTGCAGGGCGAGCGCGACCTTTCGACGGTGTCGAACCTGATCATGTCCGAACTCGCACCGCTGGTGAACGCGCAATATGGCGTGTTCTACGTGACTTCGCGCGACGGCGACGAGACCGTGCTCGAACTCGCCGCGAGCTACGGCGCCGAAAGCCGCGACGCGCTGAAATCGCGTTTCGCGCTGCGCGAAGGCCTGGTCGGCCAGGCTGCGGCGGACAAACGCCCGATCCTTCTCGAGAAGGTTCCGCCGAAGTTCCTGCGTGTCGCCTCGGGGCTCGGCCATGCCGCGCCGGCCAATGTGGCGATCCTGCCCGCGCTGTTCGAGGACGAGGTCCAGGCCGTGATCGAGCTCGCCTCGTTCAGCCAGTTCAACGAAACGCACCACAATTTCCTCGATCAGCTGATGGAATCGGTCGGCATCGTGCTCAACACCATCGCCGCGACGATGCGCACCGAGAGCCTGCTCGAACAGTCGCAGCTGCTGACGCAGGAGCTGCAGGCGCGCCAGACCGAACTCACCACCAAGCAGGAGGAGCTCCACAACACCAACGAGGAGCTGCAGGAGAAGGCGCAGCTGCTCGAGAATGAAAAGAAGCAGGTCGAAGCCAAGAATATCGAGATCGACATGGCGCGGCGCGCGATCGAGGAGAAGGCCGAGCAGCTGGCGCTCACCTCCAAGTACAAGTCCGAGTTCCTCGCCAATATGAGCCACGAGCTGCGGACCCCGCTCAACTCGCTGCTGATCCTGTCGAAGCTGCTGTCGGACAACCAGCAGGGCAATCTCAACGACAAGCAGGTCGAGTTCGCGCGGACGATCAACTCGGCGGGCTCGGATCTGCTCAACCTGATCAACGACATCCTCGACCTGTCGAAGATCGAATCGGGCACCGTCTCGATCGAGATCGGCGAAATGCCGATGGCGGGCCTCAAGCAGCATATGGAGCGCACCTTCCGCCAGCTCGCGGCCGACAAGAATCTCGATTTCATCGTCGCGTTCGATCCCGAGCTGCCCGCGACGATCCGCACCGACGAAAAGCGGCTCCAGCAGGTGGTGCTCAATCTGCTTTCGAATGCGTTCAAATTCACCTCGGCGGGGTCGGTCACGCTCGCCGTCCGCGCCGCGACGAGCGGGTGGAGCACCAGCCATCCGGCGCTGCGCGGGGTCGACCGCGCGATCGAGATCTCGGTCACCGATACCGGCATCGGCATTCCCAAGGACAAGCAGAAGCTGATCTTCGAAGCCTTCCAGCAGGCGGACGGCACCACCAGCCGCAAATATGGCGGTACCGGTCTCGGCCTCTCGATCAGCCGCGAGATCGCCCGCCTGCTGGGCGGCGAGCTGCAGGTGCGCTCGGTGCCCGGCGAGGGCTCGACCTTCACGCTGTTCGCTCCGTTCAACGCCGCCGCGCCGGCGCTGCCCGCGATCGAGGGCACGCCCGCGCGCTACGACAATAGCGGCGCGATGGTGCCGACCGCGCTGCCGAGCGCCTTCGATCTCAGCGACGATCGCGACGCGCTGGATGGCGATCCGTTCGTGCTGATCATCGAGGACGATCCGTCCTTCGCCTCGATCCTGCTCGACATCGCGCACGACGCGGGACTCAAGGGCGTCGTCTCGGTTGCCGGTGCGGGTTCGCTGGCGATGGCGCGCAAGCTCCAGCCGCACGCGATCACGCTCGATCTGGGCCTGTCGGATATCGACGGCTTCGTCCTGCTCGATCTGCTCAACCATGATCCCCAGACGCGCCACATCCCGGTCCATGTCATTTCGGGCGCGGACAAGCTCGACCAGGCGCTCGATTTCGGCGCGGTCGCGGTGACCGAGAAGCCCGTCCAGGCGGATGCGCTGCGCCAGGTGTTCGATACGCTGGCGGAGCGCATGACCAGCTCGGCCAAGGTCGTCGAGCTGAAACCCGCAAATCTCGACGAGGCGAGCGCGTCGGCGCCGCGCGTTCCCGAGCTCGAAGGCACGCGCATCCTCATCGTCGATGACGACATCCGCAACATCTATTCGCTCACCAGCGTGCTCGAAAGCTACGGTGTCGAGGTGCTCCACGCCGAACGCGGCAAGGACGGCATCCTGATCCTCGAACAGACGCCCGGCATCGATATCGCGCTGATCGACATCATGATGCCCGAAATGGACGGCTACGAAACGATGCAGCAGATCCGTCAGCGGCCGGCGCTGACCGATCTGCCGCTGGTCGCGGTCACCGCCAAGGCGATGAAGGGCGACCGCCAGAAATGCCTCGACGCCGGCGCATCGGATTATATCGCCAAGCCCGTCGACATCGATCTGCTGCTCGCGCTGATCCGCGTGTGGATCGCCCGCTCGCGCGAAGTCCAGCGCGTCGGCGACCTGATCGTGGCCGAGCGCGGGTGAATCGATGACCAAGCCCGCCAACCCGCTGAAGAGCGTGCCGCCGGCGGAGCCGCTACCGGCGGTCCAGGCGGTCGAGCGCGCCCGGGTGCTCGTCGTCGACGATGACGAGCGCAACCTGCTCGCGATCACCAACGTGCTCGAGGATATCGCCGAGGTGGTGGTGGCCGGATCGGGCGAGGAGGCGCTGCGCCAACTGCTTCGCCATGATTTCGCGGTGATCCTGCTCGATGTCTATATGCCCGGCCTCGACGGCTATGAGACGGCGGCGCTTGTCCGGGCGCGCGAGCAGACCAAGCGGGTGCCGATCGTCTTCCTGTCCGCGGTCAACAAGGAGATCGAGCACCTGCTGCGCGGCTATTCGATGGGCGCGGTGGACTATGTGTTCAAGCCGGTCGATCCGCTGGTGCTCAAGTCCAAGGTCGCGGTGTTCGTCGATCTGTTCCAGATGACGCGCGAAATCCAGCGCAAGGCGCTGCAGGAGCAGCAATTGCTCGACGCGATGCTGCGCGCCAATGCCGAGCGGCTGGATGCCGAGCGGCAGCTGCGGCTCGCCGAGCAGCGCCAGGCGGCGATCATCGAATCGCTGCCGATCATCCTGTTCCTCGAACCGCTCCAGCAGGAGCGGCGCCTACCCGAATATGTCGGCGGCAATTTCGAGGCGGTGACCGGCTTCACGATCGAGGACGTGAAGGCAAATCCCGATCTCTGGGCCGAACGAATCCACGACGAGGATCGTGAACGCGTGCTCGCGGCGCTTGCCCGGCGCCAGGAAACGGGGCGTCTCAATGTCGAATATCGCTGGCGCGCCGCCAACGGCAGCTATCGGCATCTCCACGATCAGGCGGTCGTGCTCCGCGACGCGCGCGGCGAACCGCTGGAATATGCCGGCACGATCATCGACGTGACCGAGCGCAAGGAGCTGGAGAGCCAGCTGACGCAGGTGCGCAAGATGGACGCGATCGGCCAGCTCACCGGCGGGATCGCGCATGACTTCAACAATCTGCTCGCGGCGATCCTGGGCGGGCTCGGCATGATCGAGCGGCGCGTCCCGCTCGAAGCCGAGGAGCAGCGCGTGCTGGGCATGACGCGCCACGCAGCCGAACAGGGCGCCGGGCTGGTCAAGCACCTGCTGGCCTTTTCGCGCCGGCAGAAGCTCGAGCCCGGCCGGGTCGATGTTGCGCGGCTCGCCGGCTCGCTGAGCGAATTGATGAACCACATGCTGGGCGGGATGGTCGAGGTCAGCTGGGCGTGGGACGAGGCGCTCGACGCACCCTATGCGGATGCTGCCCAGCTCGAGCTGGCGCTGATGAACCTGATCATCAACGCCCGCGACGCGATGCCCGAGGGCGGCGTGGTGACGGTGCGCGCCTCGAACCGCGAGGTGACCGATCCCATCGCCGGCCTCGATGCGGCGGCGGGCGCCTATGTCGTGTTCGAGGTCATCGACACGGGATGCGGGATCGCGCCCGAGCTGCTCGAACAGGTGATGGAGCCGTTCTTCACCACCAAGGCGATCGGCAAGGGGACGGGGCTGGGGCTCAGCATGGTCTATGGCTTCGTCAAACAGTCCGGCGGCGCCATTCGCGTGGAGAGCGAAGTCGGCAAGGGAACGGCAGTGGAGCTCTGGCTCCCTTCGGCGCCCGAGCATGAGGCGGGCGCGATCGCCGAGCGGCAGCCTTCCGAATTTCCGCCCGGCGAGTGCCCGGCATTGAACATTCTCCTGGTCGACGATCATGAGGGGGTCCGGGCGACCACCATGGCGATGCTGGCCGACCTCGGGCACCGCGTGGTCGATGTGGGGGACGGCGCCAGCGCGCTCGAGCTGCTGCGCGCATCTCCCGAATCCTTCGACATGGTGCTGACCGACTATGCGATGCCGCGCGTTTCCGGCGCCGATCTCATCCGGCAGATGCGGCAGCTGCGTCCAGGCCTGCCCGCGCTCATCATCACGGGCTATGCCGAGCCCGACGCGGCCATCCCGCCGGCACCCGACGTTCCGATCCTGGCCAAGCCCTTCTGCGACGAGCAGCTTCGCGCGTCGCTTCGCCATGCCTGCGCCTCGAAAACGGTCCCCTCGGAAGAATCGGTCTAGCAAGGGGGAGCCTCGCTTGGGCCGAGGCCGCCCCTCAGATCGCGCCGGCGAATTCGGCGAGGCGCTGCAGATCGTCCGGCATCGTCAGCGCGGTGCACGCCACGCCTGCCGAGAGCGACAGCAGCGCCGCCATATCCCCGCGGCGGGGTGCGGTCTCGGCCAGGAAGGGATCGCAGCTGAGATGCGGCTGGAGCGCCAGCATCGCGTGGACCGCGGGCACGCGATGCTGGCGCGGCGCGGTCAGCAGGGGATCGCGGCGTTGGAGCACGAAGATTTCGTCGATGCGCCGCGGTGCGAGGTCCGGCGCCTCGGGCAGCTTCCACACCAGCTTGTTCCCCGGCAGGCGAGGATCGGCGTCGTGCCAGCGCCAGCCGAGCTCCGCAGCGCCGATGCCCAGCGCCGCCTTCGAATCCGCGTGCAGCTTGAGCTGGTTATAGCCCGCATGGGCGCGCCATTCCCCGCCGATCCGCTCGACCCGGGTGAGATCGTCGCTCAGCAGGGTCCAGCCGCCGCGCACCAGCGCCGCCGACAGTGTCGATTTGCCCCCGCCCTTCTCGGCCGCGATCAGGATGGTGCGTCCGCCGCGGCTGAGCGAGGCGGCGTGAAAGGAAGGGATGCCGCGCAGCCGGAAGAGGGTGCGCATCACCGGCTCGGACATCAGTCCCCACAGCTCGTCGTCCCGGGTGCGCGCGATACCCTGCGATTCGACGCAGGCGCCGTCCGGCGAGATCGCGAAGCGCTGATGCGTGCACCCGGCCTCGGCATAAACATGGACCGTCCAGCGGCCGTCGGCCCGGTCTTCGCTGGCCGCATGCGACCCGTCGGCGCCCGGCAGCGCATCGACAATGCTGTGCTTCCAGTGGATGTCCGCGGCCGCCTCGTCGGGCCAGCGGCCCTCCGCGCGTGCGATCGTCAATCCGTCGAGCTGGCGCAGCATCAATGGGGTGCCGCTCCGCTCATCGGACCGGCGGCCAGCGCGAGCGACGCGCGCCGTGCCGCCGGCCAGCCCGCAACCACGCGGCCCGCGCTTTCGATCTGCATCATCGCCAAATGCCGGCCGATGCACATATGCGCGCCGTGCCCGAACGAGAGATGGCTGCCCTCCGCGCGCGCCGGATCGTGATTGATCCGCTCGAGATCGAGCAAGAAGGTCGCGCCCGCCGGGATCGCCGCCGCGTCGAGCGCCAGCGGGCAGCGGCTCTGGCGCGCGATGCTGTCGACGACGACGTTGCGCCGCGCAAGCTCGGCGGCGGTCTGGAGCCAGCTGGCGTCGCTATTTCCGGTTTCGCCCTCCGGCGGCGCGGGCCGGGAAAGCCACTGGACCAGGAAGCGCCGGTTGGTCTGCAGCCCGCCGAGCAGCGACAGCGCCATCCAGGAAAGCGCTTCGTCCGCGCTGATCTCGCCCGACGCCATCGCCGCCTGGACCGTCTCCAGTGCCGCCGCGCCGCCGCGCGAGGGTGCGCGCAGCAGCGCGGTCAGGACCGGCTCGATCGTCGCCATCGCCATCGCTGCGCCGATCCGGTCGCGCACGCCGAATGAAAAGGCGGTGGCGAGCGGGCCGCTCATCTGCGCGACGCGGCCGATCTCCGCGGGATCGATGCCATAGAGCCGCGCGATCGCCCATTCGGTGAGGGGCTGCGCGAAATCGCGGTCGAGATCGAAGCCGTCGCCTTCCGCGCCGGCGAGCAGCCGCTCGGCCTCGGCGCCCATCGCCTCGCGCAGATAGCCGATCCGGCGCGGCGCGAAGGCCGCGGCGAAGGTGCGGCGCACCGGCCAGGCGGCTTCGGGGGGCGGCACCGTCCAGAGCCGCTGCAGCGTCTCGCCCCGGCGCACCGCGGCGGCAAGCGCCGGCGGCAGCGCGTCGAGTGCGAGCGGCGCGAAATCGGGCTTGCGGAAAGCATCATCGCCCAGGATCGCGCGCGCGATGCGAAAGCCGGTAACCCGCCAGCCATCTGCTTCCCGGTCATAGGCGATCTCGCCCGCGGCGAGCGCCGCTTGCAATGCCGCTTCCAACTTGCTTGAAATCGGCGCTTCCTCCGGCCGCATTCGATACGCCCCAGACATTGGCAGACCTTTTTGCATCACCGGCCGCACCGCGCGATCCGCTCGCGGACAGCGGGCGCACGCTCGAATACCGCCCCGATCTCGACGGGCTGCGCGGCGTGATGGCGCTGGTGGTGCTCGCCGCGCATCTTGGCTGGCTCGATATCTTTCCCGGCGCTGCCGCCGCGCTCGACCTGTTCTTCGTCGTCTCGGGCTATCTGATCACCCATGTGATCCTGAGCGACCGTGCCGCGGGCAAGTTCAGTTATGCGCGCTATTATGAGCGGCGGATCCGCCGGCTCTTCCCCGCGCTGTTCGCGCTGCTCGCGGTATCGGCGGTGCTCGGCTTCTGGGTGATTCCCGAAAGTGCCCGGCACGCCTCCGCCGCTTCGCTCGCCGCGACCGCGCTCTACGCCAACAATCTGCTGATCGGGCTGCATCCGATCGGCGAATTCGCGCAAACACCCCTGCCGCACACCTGGTCGCTGGGTGTCGAGGAGCAATATTATCTCCTCTATCCGCCGCTGCTGGTCGCCTTGCTCGCGCGCGGCCGCGGCCCGTCCTTCTGGGGGATGCTGGGATTCACCGCGCTGCTGCTCGCGGTCTCGATGCTCACCAGCACCCGCTCGGTCAGCGCCTATTTCCTCACCACCTCCCGCGTCTGGGAGATTTTCCTCGGCTGCGCGCTCGCGCTCCATGGCGGACGGCTCAGCTTCACGCGGCCGGTGCGCGAATTGCTCGGCGCGATCGGATGCGCCGCGATCGTGCTGACCTCGCTCAGGCTGCCGATCATCACCAGCTTTCATGCCGTCAACGTCATCCCGATCTGCCTGGGAACCGCGCTGCTGCTGCTGGCGAACGAAGGGTCGCAGACCTGGTCGGGCAGGCTGCTCAGCCGCCAGCCATGGCGCTTTGCGGGAATCGCCAGCTATTCGGTCTATCTGTGGCATTGGCCGATCATCATCGTCGCGCAGCGGCTATGGGGACAGGACTTCCCAATCTGGCTGCGCGTCATCCTGTTCGCGGTCGCGGTCGCGGCCGGCATCCTCTCGTGGCGCTATATCGAAATGCCCTTCCGCCGCCCGGATGCGATCCTGACGAGGCGCGGCACATTCGTGTTCGCGATCGCCGGAATGGCGATCTTCGCGCTGATCGGCGCGATCGGTTTTGTGATGACCGGCCGCTAGCGAAGCGCCGCGATCGGATCAGGAAAGGTACCAGCTGCAGCAGGAAGCGCCGTCGGTCCCCAGGCCATGATCGTCCGGAGACGTGCGCACGATATCGTTCGCGCTGCCATAATCCACGATCTCGGCGTCTTTATATTCCGGCATCTCGAACGAAATCATCTGCTCGTCGCGCATTGGTGGCCCCTCCCCTTGATGAAACCGCCATTTTGGTAAAAAAATTTCTCAAGCAGCACAATCCCTTCCGGCGAACGGTATTGGTTCAGGACTGGACAGCGCCGCTCGCGAACCACGCCGCCAGGAGTTCGAGGTTCATCAGCGCCACCCGGTCCCTTCCCTGCGCATGGCCGAGCGCATCGATCGCCAGCGCGGGATCGACGAAGCGCGAGAGCGCGCCCGCCTGTCCCTCGATCAGGGATCGCGTGCGCGCGGCGATGCGCGGGTCGCGCTCGATCAGGTCGGTACCGATGCTCCCCAGCGGCGTCTTGGCGCGATCGACGATCGCGTCGGGCAGGCGCCCGCGCATCGCCCAGCGCAGGATCGCCTTGTCGGTCACCGCAGCCCGCGGCAGGCGCATCGCAAGCTCGATCAGCGGCAGGCTGGCCAGCGGGTGGGCGGGATGCAGCGAACGTCCGGTCGTCGCTGGATGCCCCATGGTCAGCAGCGCCGCCCAATAGGGTGAGGTCAGCCGGGCGGCCCCGGCCTCGCGATTTTCGGCATAACGTGCGGCGGTGCGCGCGATCAGTCCCGAGTGCGCCGCGAACCCGGCATCGATCCAGGCCGGGAGCTTAGGCGCGGGCTTCGCGGCCAGCCGGCGCCGCAACCGGCCGAGCGACGCCCGCACGCGCAGGTCCGGCATGCGGCCGAACAGCCGAACATGCCGCGTCGTATCGGGTAGCGCGCGGGCGCCGCGCGCCGCGATATGCCAGAAGCTGGCACCGGGCGGGTGGAGATAGACATCGGCGCCGAGCCCGTTGAGCAATACGCCGCCTCCCGCCGCGGCAGCCTCGGCGGCGCGCGATTCGGCGAGCAATCCGGCGATCGCGCCGGGCTCGGGGCGAAGCCAGGCGTCGTGATCGGGAAGCGGCGCCCCCAGATAGTCGCCGGCTTCCACCAGATGATGCTCGATGCCCAGATGCTGGGCCGCGAGCGCAGCATAATGCCCTTCCTGTTCGGGAAAGCCGGGAAACACGGTGGTATAGGCCTTGATCCGCGCCCGCGCTCCCTCGGGCCCCAATATCTCGGCGGCAACCGCGGCGACCGCGGTCGAATCGAGCCCGCCGCTCATCAGGATCACGACCGGCCCGGTCTCGGGCAGCCGCTCGGCAACGGCGTCGCGCAGCCCCGCATGGAAACGCTCGGCATAGTCCGCGCGCGACGTCAGGATCAGCGGATCGCCATAAGCGGGAAACGACCAGTAGCGCCGCGTCTCCACCTGTCCGCCGGCAAAGCGCAGGGCACGCGCGGGCGGCACGCGCCGGATCTCGGCATAGACGCTGGTCTCATGCTGGGCCGGCATGCCCTGCAGCAGCAGATCGCCGATGAAGTTCTCGTCGAGGCTCAATCCGGCGCGATCGTGATCGCGGAGTGCGTCCAATGCGGTGCCCACCAGCAGCACGCCGTCATGCTCGCGGTAGAAGAGAGGCGAGCAGCCGAGCTGGTCGCGCGCGGCGATCAGCCGGCGCTGGCGTGCGTCCCAGAGCAGGAACGCGAAGTCGCCGCGCAGCCGATCGAGCATCGCCTCGCCCCAGCGGCGATAGGCGGCGATCAGCAGCACCGCATCGCGCGCGCCCGGCGCCACGCCGAGGTCAAGGCACAGCGCACCGCGCCGCTCGAACCGTCCGGCCGTGATCGCGACCAGATCGTCGGCCTCCGCCGCGAAGTCGGTCTGCAGCCCCGTTGGCGCATTGCGCCAGGCCGCGTGCCAGCCCAGGCCGCTGCGCATATGGAGCGTGCCGGGCTCGGCCAGCCCGGGCCGCAGCGGATGCGTGTCGAACCGGTCGAGCGGCCTCCCGGGCTCGAGCGCCAGCGCAAAGGCGAAGACGGTCATGCGCTAGCCGCCGATCAGGATGCCCAGCCGCTTCATCTCGGCGATCGCCTTTGCCACATCGGCGCGGATATGATCGGGATCGCCGCGATGGCTGGCGAGGATCTCCGCCGCGATCGCGCTTTCGCGGTCGGTGCCGGCCTGGATCCGCTCCCACACCAGGCCCGCCGCGCCGCGCAGCCCGAAATAGCGGCCATGATCCATGTGGAAGGCGATCACCTCCTCCTCGACCTTGATCGCCATCACCTGCTCGCTGGCGCTCAGCCGCTCGTCGCCCGCCCCGTTCGCAACACCCTCACTCACTTGCCCTTCCCTCCCTTGTCGATTGTCGTGTCCGGATTGCCGAAATGCGCCCATCGCGCCGTCCATTCGATCGCAAAGGCGCGGTCGAAATCGGATTCGGAAAAGGCGAGGCCATGATCGGCGCCGATCGCGCAGATCGCGCCCGTCGCCGCGGCTTCCGATGCACATTCGAGCGCCGCGCGAATCGCCGGATCGGCCCGGGCCCGCCGGATAAAGGTCAATGCGGCGGCGACCGTCATGGCATTCGCCCGTCGCGCAGCATCGCCAGTGTCGCGATCACCGCCGCGGTGGTGAAACCGGCCTGGCGATCATAGGCGACGGTTTCCACCGTCATGCTGTCCGGCATCGCCGCATGCCAGGGAACCCGCATCCGTGCGCTCGGGCGCCAGCTGCCGTCCTCGGCCTGATCGGCGAGCATGCGCGCGGCGGCGGCGGCGACCAGCGCGTCTTTCGCCGCCTCGGGATCGGTGCCGATCAGCGCACGGACCGCGAAGGCGAGGTCGAAATATTCGCATCGCTCGCTCGCCAGCGCCTCCTCGATCCAGCCTGTCGCGCGCCGCTGCACCCGCGCGCGCCATTCGGGCTTGGCCGCATGGTCCGACGCCAGCAGCGCCTCGACCGCGAGCGCGGAGGCGAAGGCGTCATGCACCCACCAATAGGCGCGCCATGCGCCATCCGCCTCATTGGCCAGCAGATAGTCCGCCACGGCCGGCCCCCCGAACGGCGCCGCGCCTGCGGTCACGCAGTCATGCACCGCCATCCATCCCGCGAGCGAGGACTCGTCGGGAAGCTTCGCGACGTCCGCCACCGGCTGGCGCTCGCGGAACGAGACGATCCCTCCCGAGGGTTGGACATGCGCCCGCACGAACGCGATGGCGCGCCGGGCGGCGGGTTCTTCAAGCCGCCCCAGGCTGCGCATCAGCCGCAATATCCAGGCGGTGCTGTCGCTGTCGGTCGGATGGTCCTCATTATAGGCCCATCCCGAATCGGGCCGCTGGCGCGTCAGCAAGCGGTCGAGCGCTTCCTCGGCGGCGGCGCGGCCGCGCGGGTCGCCGGTTGCGACGAGCTGGGTCCCGATGAAGCCGCTCACCCAATTGTCGCTGATCCCCGAAGGCACCGGGAATTCGCGCCACAGGCCGGATTGGCGCTGGGTCTGGAGCAGATACTCGACGCCGTGCGCGATCGCCCGGTCGGCGGGATCGGCCAGCGCCACATGGTCGGCGCGGACCGAGCGGCGTGGTGCGGGGGCGGCCAATGTGGGGCGCCAGCGGCGGTGCTCGGGATCGGTCAGCGGCGCGATGGTGAGGTAGCCCGCGCCATAATAGGCCTTGGCGCTCCGGCTGCCGCCCATGCCGTCGACGATCTTGAGATGCACCGCGCGCCGGGCATAGCTGGTGAATTCGCGGTCGCTGCCCAGCATCGCGCCGACCGCCATGTCCGTGGGCCAGGCTCCGGTCCATCCTGCGGGGGTGATCGTCGCCGGAATTGTCTGAAAGGCATCGCCCTTGTCCGCCGCGCACAGGCCATCGGCGGTGAGCAGCCTCAACATGCGGCGCCAGGCCGGATCCTCGGCCGGCTGGTGGTCGAAGAAGCACTCGACGCCGAAATTGGGCAGCAGCGCGCCGACGATATCGAAGGCGAGGGTGACCCGGTCGCATCCCCCGACAGCAAAATCGAACAGGGCAGAGCCGCGGCGGCTATCGCCGGGCCAGCCGCACTCCTTGAGGAAAGGCTCGAGCGCTGCGGGGCGAATGCCCTTCACGTTGATCCGCACACCGGGGACGGTCCGGCCGGTCATGCAGCCGATATGCGAGACAAAGGCGTCGCCGCGGCAGGCATCGAAGATCCGGCCGATCGCGGTGCCGGTTCCGGGCAACGCCGCGCCCTGCAACCGTCGCGCCGTTTCCAGAGCAAGCGCGCGCGCCGATGCGGGATCGCCCGGCAGGTCCACGAACAGCGCCGGCGCGGATGGCGTCTCGCCCGTCTCGAGCAGGTCGTGTTCGAGATAGAGTTCGGTGACGCTCTCGCCAAACGCCTGCCCGGGATCGGCCAGATCGCGGCAATAGTGCGCTACCGGCACCCAGTCGGGCCGTTCGGCCGCCTTGGCCTGGCAATAGGCAGCCAGCCGCGGAAAATCGCCCGCGCTGCGCAGGAAACATTGCTGGAGATCGACCTGCGATTGGCCGGCCGCCAGCCGGATTTCGACCGCGACCCGCGGGATGGCGGGCATCGTCATCGCCGCGGCGGCAAGGCGCACCCGCGCCTTCGCGTCGATCAGCACCTCGCAGTCGTCGGGAACCAGAAAGTCGAGATGATGGCCCAACCGCGCACCATCCTGCTCCGTTACCCCCGGAGAACGCTCACCCATAACACGCAATAACTGCCCCCATTCTCCGTGATTTGTGCACCAGATCCGGCGGCCGGGCCAGCTTCAAAGGAAGCAGATTTCGAGACAATCTGTTTGATGTCCGAACGCCGACCGGCCATTCTCCCGCGCGCAAGGGGAGTGTGCGGTGGCGAGCATCGGATTGCGGTTGGAGACGATCCCGAACCCGCGCGGGTTCGACTATATGCGTATCGGGCTTTCGATCTGCGTCCTCATTTCGCACAGCTTCGATCTCTCCGATGCGCTCGCGGCCAAGCATTGGACCACGACGAGCCCGTTCGCGCCGTTCAAGCTTGCGATCCTGCCGATGTTCTTCGGCGTTTCGGGGTTTCTCGTCGCCGGCAGCCTGGCCCGGTCGCGCACGGCCGAGGGGTTTTTGACGCTCCGGGCCGTCCGCCTGATGCCGGCGCTGGCGGCGGAGATATTCCTGTCGGCGTTGCTGATGGGGCCGCTCGTGACCGTGGTGCCGCTGCGCGCGTATTTTTCGGACCCGCTATTCTGGCGCTATTTCCTCAACCTGCTCGGCGATCCGCAATATTTGCTGCCGGGCGTCTTTCTCGATCACCCCCGCCCCGAGGTGAACGGGCAGCTGTGGACAATCCCCTACGAGCTCTGGTGCTACGGCGCGCTGGCATTGCTCGGCGGGCTGGGGCTGATGCGCCGCCGATGGATGGGGCTCCTGTTCCTGATCGGCTTTACGCTGGCCATCTGGGTCGGTGGCTTGCTGACGCCCGCGCCGCGCGGGCCGTGGCTCTACGCATGGTCGTTGCTGAACGCCTGTCTCGCCGGGGTGGTCGTGTACCTGTACCGCTACCGGCTGCCCTGGAGTTCGCGCTGGGGCGTGGTGTCGTTCATCGCGACCGCGTTGCTCTATATCTACCCGCACACGCGCGCGCTGGCGATGGTGCCGATCGCCTATTTCACCGTCTGGCTGGGCCTGTACAATCCGCGCGCGACATGGCTCGCCGGCCGCTATGACTATTCCTACGGCGTGTATGTGCTCGCCTATCCGATCCAGCAGCTGCTGTGGAGCTGGCCCCCGCTGCGCCCCTGGTATGCGAATATCCTGACCGCGCTTCCGCTGACGCTGGTGGCTGCGGCCTGTTCCTGCCACTTTGTCGAGCGGCCGTTCCTGCTCCGAAAGCGGCCGATCGTGGCCTGGGTGGAAGCCGTGGGGGCACGCCCGCGCGCGCTTCTGGGCCGTGTGTTGCGCCGGCGCAGTCCCGGCTGAAGCGCAAGATCAGACCATTTGGGGTTGGACGGCGAAATCGGGCGCGTCGCCCGCTGCTGCGGTCACGCTGCGCGGCTGCACGACGATGCTGACGAGCTTGTCCTCATAATCGATCGCGAACCCCTGCTCGACCAGCCATTCGACATCGGCATGCGTCGCCGGATCGATCGTGCCCCATGACCGCGGGCGTTCGAGCGCCGCGAGCGCGTCATTCTGCGCCTGGGACAGCCGCGTCATCGGCCGGCGCGCGCATGGCCGCGTGTCGAGGATGATCGCGCCGCCCTCGCGATCGAAGCGTTGCAGGACGGGCACCGGCTTGCTTGCCCAGCCGGCGCGCCATTCGGCGATCCGTCCCTCGAGCCGCGCGAGCAGCGCCGGGTCACCGGTCAGCTCGGTCGAATAGTCGCCGGTGAAGTGATAGGCGACGTCCTTCGGATCGATCCAGGGCGGATAGAGGGCGCGATAATTCTCGAAGGTCGAAAGCGCGCCGATGCCGCTGGCGATATTGTCGCGATAGAGCGGGCTGAACCGGTCGATGACGATCCGGTGCATCGCATTGGGCGGCTGGAGATGCGCGAGCAGCGGCATCAGGTCGGCCATCGCCGCATAGTCGCGCGCGGCTTCGCCCGGGAATCCGTAGATGATCCCCCACGCCACCATGATCCCTACCCCGCCGCAATCGCGCAGCAGCGCGATGTTCTGATGCGCCGAGACGCCCTTGCGCATCAGCCTGAGCGGCCCCGACGCCAGCGATTCGATCCCCGGCTGGATCATCCTGACGCCGCCGCGCGCCATGATGTCCACCTCGGACTGCGACATGTTCGACTTCACTTCGTAGAAGATCTGGAAGCGTTTGCCCGCCTCCGCGAGGCGGGGGAGCAAATCGGTCAGATATTGGCGCGGCATGATGTTGTCGGTCATGTAGATGGGCGGGACGCCCCATGCCGCCAGCGCGTCGAATTCCTCGCAGACCCGCTCGGCGGGCTTATGGCGAAAGGCCATGCCGTCGTCGCCGTTGAGCCCGCAAAAGGTGCAATGGCTCTTCGCCCCCCACCAGCACCCGCGCGAGCTCTCCGCGGTGAGATAGCGCGGCAGCCATTCGGGCAGCGCGCCCGCGGCCTGGAGCGGGCGCAGCGTGGCGAAATAATCGCTGAAATCGGGCGGGGCGACGATGCGCATGTCGTTGATCGGCGCGCTCCTGATGACCCGCTCCCGTGGCCCTTCGCCGCCCCGGATCAGCCGTTCGCAAAAGTCAGGGAAATCGATGTCGGATTCCCCGGCGAAGAAATGATCGACCCAGGGAAAGCTGCGCGCCAGCCCGAGGCAGATCGGCCAGGCGGCGTTGGCGCCCCCCATGACGATGCAGATGTCGGGCGCGCGCGCCTTCACCCTGAGCGCGATCGCGGAGCAGGCCATGTTCTGCTGGAAGGTCGAGGACAGGCCGAGGATGCGCGGCCTGAGCGCCAGGATTTCATCGACCATCGCCTCGATCGCCGGCGCGATCTCGGCCGCGACCGCGGCATATTCCGCGTCGAAATCATGATCGATCCGCTCCGGTTCGGAGAGTATCGCGGCGATCTCGGCCGGATAGGCATGGTCGCGAAAGAGCAGCTCGGCGACCATGTTTCGCATCATGCGCCCGTCCACCGCCTGATAAAGGTCGAGCCCGATGCGGCCCGCCAGCATCAGATTGCCATAGACGAGCCGCGTCGAAAGGCCGCGCCGCTGGCATGCCGTCTTGAGGACCGCGGTGCCGAGCTGGGGAAAATCCACCGGCGCGAAGGGCGGCAGAAACAGGCAGATATCGGTCGCGAAACCGCCGGCCGTCGCCACGCTAGCCACCTCCGGTTGACGAGTTATCCTCACTCGCACGCTCATGCCGCCGCTGTCTACCCGAAGCGCCCGGCCCGGCCTCTTGCGCGGAGCCCGCAAATCATGTCAGCGCAAAGCGATGATTGCGATCGCCCCCCAGCTTTCCTGGCCGCCCGTCGCGGGCGAACTCGCCGTCTATGATAGCCGCGACGGGCGATATCATGTGCTCAACCTTTCGGCCGCCGAAATCTGGCGTCGGATCGCCGCCGGAAAGGGTGCGGCGGAAATCGCCGCCGAGCTCGCCGAGACGAACCGGGCGCCGCTCGACAAGGTCAGGCGCGATGTCGATGCGTTCATCGCCGGGGCGCTCGACATGGGGCTGCTCGTGGATGGCTGAAGCCCGGCGCGCGCAGACGGAGGGGCCGCGATGAGCGGGATCGCGGGCGCGTTGTTCGCCGACGGGCGCGCCATGTCCGCCGAGGTGCTCGACCGCGTGGCGGGCTCGACCATGCGGCGCGGCTTTGACGGCGTGTCGCACTGGCATGACGATGCCGCCGGGCTGGTGCGTTTCGCGCATGCGACGACGCCCGAAGCGCGCGGCGAGACCCAGCCCTTTATCGGCGGCGAATCGGGGATTGCCTTGCTGCTCGACGGGCGGCTCGACAATCGCGGCTATTTGCTCGACCGGCTGGGGCCCGCCGGGAAGAAGCTGGCCGGCGCTCCCGACGGCGTGATCGCGCTGGCGCTGTTCGAGCGCGAGGGCAGGGACTTCGTCCATCAGCTGACCGGCGACTATGCCATCGCGGTGTGGCAGCCCCGTGCGCGCCGGCTCGAGCTGTTCCGCTCGCCGATGGGGTGGCGGCCCCTGCTCTGGGCGTTCGACGGGCGCACCTTCGGCTTCGCGACCGAGCCGCGTGCGCTGATCCTGGGCCTGGGGTTCGAGCGCAAGCTCAACGAAGGCGCGATCGGCGAGTTTCTTTCGGCGCGGTTCGTGTCGGAGACCGACACGATCTGGGGCGGAATCGAACGCGTGCCCCAGGGCGGATCGATCCGCTTCGAGGACGGACGCGTCTCCAGCTGGGCCTGGCATGGCGGGCCGTTCGAGGATCTCTCCAGCCGGTCGCTCGACTATCATATCGAGCGGTTCAACCATCTGTTCGATCAATCGCTGGCCGCCACCACCCGCAGCGCCGGTCCGGTGACCGCGCAATTGTCGGGCGGGCTCGATTCCTCGTCGGTGGTGTGCCGCGCGACGCAGTTGTTCCGCGCCGGCAAGCTCGACCGTCAGATCGGCGCGATCACGGCGCGCTTTCCCGGCGAGCCGCACGACGAAACCGAGTGGAGCAGCGAGGTCGAGCATCATCTCGGCATTACCGCCGAGGCGGTCGGCTCGAAACCCTTCGATCCCGATTGGTCGCGGCAATGGTGCGCCGATTCCTATCAGCTGCCGGTGCGCCCCAATGTCCTCGACACGATGGGGGGCGTGTGTGCCGCGCTTCAGGGCGACGGGCGGCGCGTGCTCCTGACCGGCGAAGGCGGTGACGACTGGCTCAACGGCTATTACGCGCATTGGTCCGATCAGCTCCTGCGCGGCCAGTGGCGCGCCATGTTCCGCCATGGCGCCGAGCAATGGCCCAATTCCCCCTGGTATGTGCAGGCGCGGCGCACGCTCTACACCGCCGGGATGCCGCTGATCAGCCCGCGGCACCGCGAGGCGCAGCTGCGGCCGCATCTCGATTTCCGCCTCGACAAGCCCGACTGGATCCGGGCCGACTGGATGGAGCGGATCGGGCTCGAGGAGCGCTGGCGTCAGCAGATCGCCCGCAAGGGCCTGAAGGGCATGGATCAGAAATCGCGCTACTGCGTCTATTCGCTCGGGCGGCGCTACACGATGGTCGATACGGTGCTCGCCTTCACCGAATATCACGGCGTCGAGATCCGCCACCCGTTCCACGATCTGAACCTGACGCGGTTCTTCATGGGCGCTTCGGGCGAGCATCTGCGCAAGTTCAACACCCGCAAATATCTGCTGCGCGAGGCGATGCGCGGGACGCTGCCCGAAAAGATCCGCCAGCGGCGCACCAAATCCTATTTCGTGTCGCATCAGGTCGATGCGATCACCGAATTGCTCCGTCAGCGGCCCGCCAAGGATCTGCTCTGCGCGAAGCTCGGCTGGATCGATCCCGAGCGTATCGAGGCGCTGAACGCTCCCTTCGCGGCGTGGCGCCGCAACGGATCGACCGGGGATATCCCGGCAAGCGCCTGGGGTCCGGTCTGGTTCGCGCTTGCAACCGATATGTGGCTGGAGCATGCCTTCGGGCTCTGATCCGTTCGGCCGAGGCACCATCGACATGAAAGACGTTCCCACGATCGACGCGACGACGCGGCTTCGGCGCAAGCCCGGGCTGGTCGCAGCCGATGTCGCGGACGACGCCATCCTGCTCGACATCGACAGCGGCTATTTCTTTCAGCTGAACCGGACCGGCGCGAAGATCTGGGCGCTCGTCGCGGAGCCCCAGAGCCTCGGCGCGGTGTGCGATCACATGGCCAACGGCTTTCGCGTCGATCCCGAGACGTGCCGCAGCGACGTCACCGAATTCGTGGCGGACCTTCTCGAACGCGGCGTGCTCGAGATCGAACCCGTCTAAATCCGCGCGCGATAGATCCAGCCATTCACGGCAAAGCGTGAATCGGCAAAGGCGCGCGAGGGGCAGCTGACCCGCAGCACTTCGTGCGGGCCCCAGGACGGGAACACGACCAGGCTGTTGTCGTCCGGGGCGATGTCCAGCCCCGGGTCGCCCGGTGCCGCGCCGAGCCGGTGCAGGCGCAGGCTCCCGCCCTCGAATCCGCGGGGCTGGCGGTGGAAATAATAGACCGCGCTCAGCATGCGGTCGCCGCGCGCGGGCTGCGAACTCGCATAAGTGTCCGCATGCAGCGTGAAATGCGCACCGTCATTGTGCGCGGCGAGCTCGAGTTCGACCTCGCTCGTCTCGAACGGCGTGGTGCGCAGCGCCGCGCTCCATTCGGAGGCGGCGGCGCGCAGCCGCTCGGTCAGGATCGGGGCCGACGGCCCGAGATCGCGCAGCGCCAGGGCAATGCGCGCCTTGGGTTCGACAAGCCCGCCGGCGAGCTGCGCCGGGGCGAAGCGCGCCTCATTGGCAAGCGTCCATTCGAGCAGCGCGGCGTGCTCGCCCGCGTCGAGGAACCCCGCGATCCGCAGATAGGGGAGCATCACCGGCGGGGGCGTTTCGGTCACCGCGCCGGTCCGCCGGCAGACAGAGCGTGCTCGCGCAGATAACGCAGGACCAGCGCCTCGCTCTCCAGATCGGCCTGGCGCTGCATCCGCGGCGCCATGGGCTCGGCCGTACTGCCCAGCCAGGCGAGCACGCCCGCGACGCTCGCGGTATAGTCCGTCGTCAGCGCCTCGTAGCTGATCGGATACGGGGTCACGCCCATCGCCGCGAACAGGTTGCGGAAATGGCCGTGGCAATAATCCGAATAGCTCATGATGCGCTCGATGCGCTCGACATCGAATTCGGGCATGCCGATCGGAGCCTGCCCCTCCACGCCGGGGATCAGGCGCCAGCGGCCGGTATCGACCGCCACCACCGCCGAAATGGCCTGGCGCAGCCGGTCTTCGCGCCAGAGATGGACGAAGACCGGGTTGGGGAACAGGCGCTCGACATGCTCCGCCAGCGCGCGGTAATAGTCGGCGGGCGCATCGCCGGGCGGCACATTGGCCAGGTCCGCCAGCGCGGGATCGCTCTCGCGCGCAATCTCCTCGATATCGCGCCAGAACAGCTTCACCGCCATGGTGCCGTTGGGTTCGGTGCGGTGGCGGCGGACCGCGGCGCTCAGCCGCCCGATATCGGGCGCGTCCCAGCGCCGGGCGAAGGACGGCCTGAAACCCGCATGGAAATATTCGAGCGGGCAGCCGAGCCCGCCCGCAAAATAGAGCGCTTCGCCGAGGAGCGTGCTGCCCGATCTCGGATGCGTGCAGAGCAGGATTGTCCGCGTGGGCGCGTCATCCCGGGCGGGATAGTCATGCGCTGCCGTCGTCAGGTCATAGGGCCGGGCCGCTGGCCCGGCCGGATCGGAATCGCTCACGAAGGTTCATCGAAGGGACGTACGGCACAGCACATGGACGGCGTCGCCGCCGTCCACCCGTTACCCGTCCCTCCCCGCACGTGTCAGGGAGTCAGATTGCTGATGCCGTCGGTCGGCCGATACGAGATGCCCTCCGCGGCCTTGGCGGGCAGGAACGACACAAGCTCGGGCTTCACCCACGTGTCGTCATTGCCAGCGATCGTCGTATCGGGCTCCCGATTCTCCGGAAGTTTTTCCATACTATGTCCCCTATTTGACCGATTCCCGGTACCATCAACTCAAAAGGTAGACAATAAGTTGCACCAAAGACGCACTCGGTCCCGCTCATGCGCGCCGCCGATATCGACGGGGTCGCCGGGTTCGGTTTCCAGGGACCGGGGGAAACGCCAGAAAAGCGGGCCCCAACAAGAGGCTGCGCCCTCCATGGGGCGATTTTCGTAGCGGCCGGTCTCGTCCATTTCGAGCGCGATCCACTGGACGATTCCGTCGATCCTGCCGCCATGCGAAGCGAAGCGATGCTCGGCGCGCTCGGCTTTCCAGGGGCCGCCCGACGCGAAATCGAAGGCGAACAGGTCGGTCGAATCGCTCCGCAGGGCGATCTGCCCCATGCCGACTCGCGTCATCTCATTGGGCGAGGCGAGGCGATTGAAGGCGCTGAGGTCGAAGCCGCTTGCGTTGTCCAGCCGCGGAGAACGCTTCGTGTCCGCCGCCAGCGCCACCCGGATCGCGCCGCGCGCGGGGATGATCGCGGCGCCGGGCTTGATCAGCCGCGGCATCGCATCCTCATGCGCGGCCAGCACGCCCTCGCTCAGCAAGTCGTTGCTGACGATCTCCGAAACCAGGATATCCGCCGGGCCGCCCATGTCGCGCTCGGGATCGATCGCGGTCGAATGCATGCCGAGCACGCGGACGCGGTCCGCATAGCCATTGGTGGCGACGACATCGCGCGCGGCAGAGGCGATCGCGGGATCGGCCTCGCAGGTCACGACTTCGGCGCCGGCGCGGGCGGCCATCATCGCCAGCAATCCCGTGCCGGCCCCGATCTCCAGCACCTTGCAGCCCGGCCGGATCGCGCGGAGCAGCGCCATTTCATAGGCGTCGTTGCGCGCCCGGTCGCGCGGGATCAGGAAGTGCCAGGAATAGACGCCGTCGCTCAGGATTTCGGCGGCGGTGACCCCGGCCTCGCCCGCGCCGCCGGTCATCGCGAAGACCCGCTCGGCCAGATCGAGCGCGCGCACCCGGTCCCCCACGGCTAGCATCTGGCGCGCGATCGCGATCATCGCGCGCGGTTCCTCCGCCACTTGCTGCAGCATCACTTCGAGGAGTGCGGCCCGGTCCGACATATGCGTTCGATATCAGGCCGGCGGCGCGGCGCAAGCGAGCAACGGACGCAGCAAGGCCTCGACCTGCGGAAGCGCCGCGTAGGAATTCGGATAAATGAGCCGCCACGCGGGGCGGATGCGCAGCGCCTGAGTGATCCCCAGCACGGCATCGATCCGCTCCTGCGCGCTCTCGCCATGCGGATTGAAGTGGATGATCTGCGGCACCGCGAGGCTCACCGCATCGGCCACGCTCAGCCGTTCGAGCCGCGGGGCCGGCGCATCGGCCGACCGGTCGAGAAAGAAGACTGCGCTGAGCGGCACGCGCGGCGGCGGATCCTTTTGCTCGATCGGCGAGCGTGTCTTGCCGGTGGCGCTCGCCAGCGGCTCGCTTCGCGCCGAAGGCACGCCCAGCCCGTCATGCGATTCGGGCCACAGGCAGACGCTGCGCGCGCCCGCGCCGAGCATCGGGGCCTGCGGAGTCCAGAGGAGCGCGGTGTCGTCGCCCAGAATCTGCCAGCCGCCATGGAGCGCCAGCGACGCGCACAGGGTCGATTTGCCCGCGCCCGAACGGCCGATCAGGAGCGCGCTCCCGCCGTCACAGGCCAGCGACGCGGCATGGATCGCCGTCGCGCCATGCATCACCGGCACGCGGGTGAGCACGCGCCGCAGCAGCACCTCGATCACTTCGGGCGCCGGGGGCAGGGTGTGCGCCATGAGGTGGAGCGCGCTGCCGTCGCGATCGATCAGGAAGCTGCCGTCGAAGCGCGAGCGGATCAGCCAGCGCCCGTCCCGCTCGCCGAGCTGGAGGCGATAGCCCTGATGCCATTGATACCAGACCCGGTCGAACGGCGGCGGCGCGCCGATTTCGGCGGTGAGACGCAGCTCCGGCGCCGCGCCCTGCCCCCAACCGGCCTCGGCCAGGCCCGGCAGCGCGATGTCGGACCGGATCCGAAGTCCGCCGAAGCTGTAATCGTGCGTCACCTGTTACCGGCCAAGCGGAGGAGTCCCATGCTAGCGGCGCAAGCGCCGGATGATCCAGCCGGCCGGCCGCAGCAGCGGGTACAGCCATGCGGCGCGCGGGGACAGTCCAAACAGCGCGCGGTCATGCGGCGAATCGAGGTCCCATGCGAGCTGGCGGCGCCAGAAGCGCGCCGATGGCCGCATCGCATAGGTGATCCCCCGGCTCCACAGGCTGCCGGCGAGGAAGCGGCTGAGCGAATGGCGGGGTGCATCCTCGTACCAATAGCGTCCGCCATGAAAGCGCGCGGCGAACAGGTTGATCAGGCGCGTGTCGATCCGCCACGCGGCGCGGGCGAGCAGATCGCCGGGGACCGGGCGGGCCAGCCAATGATGCAGCGCCCAGCAGACATGAAGCATCATGCCCTCGAGGCCCTGCTTCGCGGCATCGGCCATAGCCCGGTCGAACCCGTCGCGCGCGTCCAGCACCGCCGCAAGGTCCTCGAGCCACATCAGCCGCTGCCATCCGTGCCGCACGCCATGTACTGCCAGATAGAGGGGCAGGCGCCTGCGCGGCATCGTCGGCACGGCATGCCCTGCGATCGTGACGGTCTCGCGCTCTTCCCAGATTTCCTCGAACGCCCAGGGCAGCAGGGCGGGGTTGTCGGTGAGCCGGTCGTGGAGTTCGACGAGCATCCGGCTCTCGGCATGCACCCAGCCGCTTTCCTTGGGCGGCGCCAGCCCCTCCGGCCCCTTGGGCAGCGCGTTGACCGGCAGCACATAGCCGAGCTGCCCGAGGATCGTCTCGGCATCGGCCATCCGACCAGGTTCGATCCAGATGTCGATATCGCGGCCGCCACGCAGCGCGGGGTCGCCATAGAGCTGGATCGAGAGTGCCAGCCCCTTGATGACGAGATAGCGGATGCCCGCCGCCTCGAGCGCGCGGACGATCCGGGAGGCCTCGCGGATGCGCATCAGCGCCGCGACCGCATGGTCGCCCTGTTGCGCTTCGAGCACGGCCAGGAAATCGCCTGGGATCACCCGCTCGCGCTTCAGCAGGGGCGCGGCGAGCGCGATCAGGCCGTGCCGCCGGAGCCCGCGCAGCGCGATGTCCCAGTCGCGAACCCCGCCGGCGGCCTCGCGCAGCTGGGCGGGGTCGCCGCCTTCCCCCACCATCCGGGCGGCGGCGAAAACGAAGCGCGGTTCGGCTGCGAGTCCCGGTAGCGCGATCCTCCCCTGAGGCCGCGGACGGGCCGCCGGACTGGTCACGAAACGCCTTCCTCAATCACGCCTATGTTCCCCATCGCCACCAAGACTGCTAGCCCGAAGCCGGGCGCGATGGATAGGGGGAGGCTTTTGAACTCGGACGCTTCGGCAGCGCCGCCATCGGCCGGCGGTACCGCAACGCCCTTCGAGGCTCGGCGGGTGGCGACCCTGCTCCTCTACGCGGCGTTCGCGATCTGCGTCGCGATCAGCTGCTTCACCAACGATATCATCCTCGGCCTCGTCCGCAGCTATGCGCATTTGGGCCCGGACTGGCCATCGGCGGCGGGGCGCGTGCTTCCCTATGCGGCGGCCGACCGGTACGACGAATATCTGCTCGGCTCGATCAAGGGCGCGGCCTTTTTTGCCGGCCTGCTGGTGTTCGCGTTCCTGCTGCGCCGCGCGGCGCTCGAGATCTGGCCAGCTTTGTGCCGCCGCAAGCTCTGGGTCGACCTGCTGATTGGGGTGGCGATCGCGAGCATCTTCCTGTTCGAGATCGTGCCGACCGGGATGGGACGGATCTACGCCTATAATTCGGTCGAGCCCTTCCTCCAGCACCAGGGTTTCTTCCATCGCCGCATCCTGATGCCCGTACTCGCGCACGAGCTGCACCTCGATGGCGTGCTCTACGGCGTGTTCCACTGGATCGTCGCGCTGTCGGCGTTCGCGCTGGCCAGCCTCTATCTCGCGCGCAAGGGGCTGCTGCTCTCGCGGCTCGAACTGGCGTCGCTCTATACCACCGGCATCTTAGCGACCGCGCTCGGCCTGCCGGGCCATGGCGAAATCCTGGTGTTCTGGCTGACCCTGCTCGCCATGCTCGACCATGATCGCGCGGGCAGCAGCGGGATCGTCCAGCCCGTCTGCTTCGCGCTCGCGCTGCTGACGCATGAATCCGCCGCGGTGCTCGCGTTCGGCACGCTCGCGCTCACCTATTTCGACCGCCGCTTCCTGCCCCATTTCCTCGGCCTGCTCGCGCTCTATCTGCTGATCTGGCTGGCGAGCTTCGGCTTCGATCAAGGCAGCGCCACCGCCGCCCAGCTGACCGGGGGCACCAGCAATTTCGATCAATTCACCCGGACGCTGCCGCTGGTGCTGTTCAGCCTGTTCGCGGCCTATAAGCTCACGCTCGTGGCGGCGGTGGCAGCGATGGCGAGCCTCGCCAAAACGGGGCGACCACGTCTCGCCTTGCTCATCGCGCTGGCGCTGGGCGGCGGGCTCGCGCTGACCGCGATCGCCACCGATTATACCCGCATGGCGGCCTTTGGCGGTTTCGCGATGCTCGTCGCCCTGCCCGTTGCGCTGAAACCGCTGTCGCCGCGCACCCGGATGGCGTTGGCCTCGGCCAATCTGCTCATTCCGACCCTCTATGTCGCCGCGCATCACGGCGCGGTGACCTATCACGGCCTTTATGGGCTGGTTCTGACGCATTTCTTCGGGATGCGCGGCTGATGCCTCAGCTTCCGGAACGGGCATAGGCGCGCCGGCCGGCGACATAAGTGGCGGCGATCGCCCGGTCGTCGCCCAGGATCTGCAACGCGAACAGCCGGTCGAACAGCGGCGCGCCTGCGGTGCGGCGCGCGAGCAGCGGGGTGGCCGCGCAATCGAGCACCGCGAAATCGGCTTCCTGGCCCGGCTCGAGCGCCCCGACGCGGTCGCCGATTCCCATGATGCGCGCGCCCCCCGCCGTCGCCAGGTGCAGCGCGCGGAAGGGATCGAGGCTGTGCCCTCGCAGCTGGCCGATCTTATAGGCCTCGCCGAGCGTGTGCAGCACCGAGAAGCTGGTGCCCGCGCCGATATCGGTGCCGATGCCGATGCCGATGCCGTGGCAGTCGATCGCGGCGAGATCGAACAGGCCCGATCCGAGGAACAGGTTGCTGGTGGGGCACAGCGCGATCCCCGCGCCGGCCTGCGCCATGCGGGCAAGCGCGGCGTCGCTCATGTGCACGCAGTGCGCGAACACCGAGCGCGGGCCGACCAGCCCGAAACGGTCATAGACGTCGAGATAGTCGCGCGCGTCCGCGAAACGCGCGCCGACCGCAGCGATTTCGCCGGGATTCTCGGCCAGGTGCGTGTGCATCAGCACCTCGGGATGCTCGGCCAGCAGCCGCCCGGCATCGGCGAGCTGCGCGTCGGTCGAGGTCAGCGCGAAGCGCGGGGTAACGGCATAGCCCAGCCGGCCGCGCCCCCGCCACCGCGCGATCAGCGCCTCGGTGTCGGCGCGCCCGCTCGCGGGGGTGTCGCGCAGCGTCTCGGGGCCCAGGTCCATCAGCACCTTGCCCGAGACGATGCGCATGTTGCGCGCGAGCGCGGCCTCGAACAGCGCATCGACCGAAGCGGCATGGACCGTCGCGAACACCAGCGCGGAGGTGGTGCCGTTGCGCAGCAGCTCGTCGAGGAAAAAGGCCGCAACCGCATCGGCATGGGCCCGGTCGGCGAAACCCGCCTCGGCGGGGAAGATGTGGCGCTCGAGCCAGTGCAGCAGCTGCTCGCCATGCGATGCGATGCGCTCGGTTTGCGGATAATGGACATGGGCGTCGACAAAGCCCGGCACGATCAGCCCGCCGGCGAAGGTCTCGACGGGCACGCCGGCGAACCGCGCGTGCAGCTCGGACCAGGCGCCGCGGGCGACGACCAGCCCGTCCTCGACGACCAGCATCCCGTCCGCGTGATGACGGACCGCGTCGGGGCCGGCCCGCGCCGGATCGTGCGGCACGGAGAGGATCTCGGCGCGGAAGGCGCGGCGCGTCATGCGGCGGTCCTCAGCATCAGCAATTGGGCAAGCGTCGCGACCGCGATCACCTCGGGCTCCTTGCCGATCACGCCGGCAATGCCGATCGGGCAGGTGAGGCGGGTTGAGTCGATGCCGTCCTTTTCGAGGCGGCTGAGGAAGCGGGCGCGCTTGGTCTGCGAGCCGATCAGGCCGACGAACGCGGCGTCGCCCGCGAGCGCGGCGGCGGTGAGGCGATAGTCGAGCGCGTGGTCATGGGTGAGGATCACGACTGCGGTGCCGGCCGGCGCACGGGCGGCGCAGGCGGTCATCGCATCGGCGTTGGCGAGCATCACGCCGGGGGTCTCGGCTTCGGCGGGGCGGGTGTCGAACCAGGCGAGGTGGATCGGGAGGGCGGCCGCATGCGCGGCGATGGCGCGGCCGACATGGCCTGCGCCGAACATCAGGAGGGGTAGCGAGTCGGCTTCGATCGGTTCCACGAACTGCGCTCCAGATGTCGGGAGCGGTCCTCTCGGCGCCATGGTTCCCCGGCGAAGGCCGGAGCCCAGTATCGGGCCGTTTCCGGCTGGGCCCCGGCCTTCGCCGGGGAACGGGTTGCGAACGACGTGATCGGTGAGGGCGACCCTGTACGGACCTTGCCCGGAAGGCACGCCATCCAGCCGCTCGACCATCAGCCGTACGCGTCCGCCGCAGCACTGACCCAGCAACGGCCCCAACGGATAGTCCTGCACGCGCCAGCTCCCCGGCGGATGGCTGAGGATCGCACGCGCCTGCTCCACCGCTTGATGCTCGAGCGCGCCGCCGCCGATCGTGCCACTGAGCGCGTCGCTGGTCACCACCATCCGCGCACCGGGCCCGCGCGGGGCGGATCCTTCGGTCGCGAGGATGGTGATCAGCGCGGCGGGTCCCCGGTCGAGCGCCGCGCGCGCAGCCTCGGTCCAGTCAGCCATTCTGAGCCCGAAGCTCCGCGATCGCGGCGAGGATGCGCTCGGGGGTGGCGGGTGCGTCGAGGCTTGGCAGGCCCTTGCCCGGTGCCGTGGCGGCGACGGCTTGGGTGAGTGCTGAAAAGGCCGAGATGGCGAGCATCAGCGGCGGCTCGCCGACGGCCTTGGAGCGGTGGATCGTCGGCTCGGCATTGCGGCCGCGCTCCCACAAGCCGATCGTCATCCGCCGTGGCCGGTCGCTCGCGGTGGGGATCTTGTAGGTCGACGGCGCATGGGTGAGCAGCCGCCCGCGATCGTCGAACACCAATTCCTCGGTGGTGAGCCAGCCCATGCCCTGGACGAAACCGCCCTCGATCTGGCCCAGGTCGATCGCCGGATTGAGCGAGCGCCCCACATCGTGGAGGATATCGACCGCGAGCACGCGATGCTCGCCGGTCAGCGTGTCGATCACCACCTCGCTGATCGCCGCGCCATAGGCGAAATAGAGAAACGGCCGGCCACGATGGGTCGCGCGGTCGTAATGGATCTTGGGCGTCGCGTAGAAGCCGGTGGCGGACAGTGACACGCGGGCGAAATGCGCGAGGCGGCAGAGCTGACTCAAGGGAAGGCGCTCCTCGCCCGCGATCACGCCGTCACGCGTGAAGCGCACCGCGTCCGTCGCCACGCCGAAGCGCTCGGCGGCGAAACCGGCGAGGCGCCCGCGGAGCGTCTCGGCCGCGTTGAACGCGGCCATGCCATTGAGGTCCGCGCCCGCCGAGGCGGCGGTGGCGGAGGTGTTGGGGACCTTGTCGGTGCGCGTGGCGGAAACGCGGACCTGTTCGACCGGCACCGCGAACACGTCGGCGACCACCTGCGCCACCTTGATCATCAGCCCTTGGCCCATTTCGGTGCCGCCATGGTTCAGATGGATCGAGCCGTCGGAATAGAGATGGAGCAGCGCCCCGGCCTGGTTGAGATGCGTGGTGGTGAACGAGATGCCGAATTTGACCGGCGTCAGCCCCAGGCCTTTCTTGAGAACCGAATGGTCGGCGTTGAACGCCGCCACCGCCTCGCGCCGCGCCGCGTAGCCGGCGTTCGCCGCGAGCTCGGCGATGAGTTCGGGCGCGACATTGTCCTCGACGGTCATGTGATAGGGGGTGACGTTGCGGCCGGGCCCGTAGAGATTGGCCTGGCGAACCGCCAGCGGATCGCGGCCGAGATGCGCGGCGACTGCGTCGATCACCCGCTCGATCCCCATCATCCCCTGCGGCCCGCCAAAGCCGCGGAACGCGGTGTTCGAGACGGTGTGCGTCCTGAGCCGGTGGCTGACGATCTCGACCGCGGGGAGGAAATAGCAATTATCCGAATGGAACATCGCCCGGTCGTTGATCGCGGGGCTCAGATCGGCGGTCGCGCCGCAGCGCGAGGCGAGATCGAGGCGGATGCCCGCGATCCGGCCCTCGCCGTCGAACCCCACATCATAGCCGATCTCGAAATCGTGGCGCTTGCCGGTGAGGACCATGTCGTCGTCGCGGTCGAGCCGGAGCTTGGCGGGAACCTTGTATCTGTGCGCCACCAGCGCGCAGGCGACGGCGATCGCCGCGGCCTGCGTCTCCTTGCCCCCGAACGCACCGCCCATGCGGCGGACCTCGACCGTGACATCGGCATGGCTGAGGCCGAGCACCTTCGCGATCAGATGCTGGACCTCGCTCGGATGCTGGGTCGAGCTCAGCACATGGATCTGGCCATTCTCGCCGGGAATCGCGAGCGCGACCTGGCCCTCGAGGTAGAAATGCTCCTGTCCGCCGACCGCGATACTGCCCTGGAGCCGGTGCGGTGCGGCGGCGAGCGCGGCATCGGCGTCGCCGCGGGCCATGCGTTGCGCGGGCTCGATCACCGATTCCGCGGCGCGCGCCTGGGCGATCGTCACCAGCGCCGGCAGAGGCTCGGCCTCGACCAGCGCCAGCCGCGCGGCGCGGCGCGCCGACTCGCGGTCGATCGCCGCGACCACGAACAGGGGCTGGCCGGGATAGAGAATCTCGTTCTCGGCGAAGAGCTTGTCGTCGCCCGCGACCGGGCTGACGTCGTTGACGCCGGGAATGTCGGCGGCGGTGAAGACACCCCACACATGGCGCGAGGCGCGAACCTTGCTCAGATCGAGCTTGACCAGCCGGGCATGGCCCTCGGCGGCGAGGCCGAAGGCGAGATGCACCGTGCGCGGCGGCTCGGGGAAGTCGTCGATATAGACCGCCGTCCCCGCGACATGGCCCTCGGCACTGTCGTGGCGCAGCGGTGCGTGGACCGCGTCCGGCGGCGAAGGCGCGGCGTCAGCCATCGAGCGCCATGTCGAGCACGCTCACGCGCTCGCCCTGCGCTTCGTGCCACAGGCGGCGGAGCAGATTGGCGGCGGCGGCCAGCCGGTATTCGGCCGATCCGCGCAAATCGCTGAGCGGCTGATAGTCGCGCGCCAGTGCCGCCGCCGCTGCCTCGACCGTCGCCGCACTCCATGGCTGGCCGGTCAGCGCCGCCTCGCATGCCGGCGCGCGCGCCGGGATGCCCGCCATGCCCCCGAAGGCGACGCGCGCCGCCGCGACGCGGCCGTCCGCGATCCGCAGCGCGAAGGCGCCGCACAGCGCCGATATGTCGCTATCGAAGCGCTTGGAGAGCTTGGCGATGCGGATCAGCGCGTCGGGGGCGGGGCGGGGAATCCACACGCTCTCGACGAACTCGCCGGGCCGGCGGTCCTGAACGCCATAGGATTTGAACCAGGCCTCGAGCGGGATCGTCCGCCGCGCATCGCCCTGGCGAAGCGTCAGTGCCGCGCCGAGCGCGATCAGCGCGGGCGGCATGTCGCCGATCGGCGAGCCATTGGCGATATTGCCGCCGATCGTGCCGCTGTTGCGCACCTGCAGCCCGCCGATCCGCCGCACCAGCTCGCCGAGATCGGGGTGGAGCCGCGCGAGCGCCTCCTTCGCCTCGGTGTAGCGCACGCCTGCGCCGAGGCGAAGGCCCTCGGCACTTTCCTCGATCCCCTTGAGATCGGCGATGTCGCCGATGAAGATCACGGTCCCCAGGTCGCGCATCGCCTTGGTGACCCACAGGCCGACATCGGTCGCGCCCGCGACGATCCGTGCGTCGGGATGCGCGGCATAGAGGGCGGCGAGCGCATCGGCGGTCTGCGGCGCGAACCAGCCGCGGCCCGATGCCGCGCGGGGAAGATCGCGCAGCAGCGCGGCGGTCTTGCGGTCGTCGCAGCCGGCGGGCGGATTGCGCTCGCCCGCCTCGAGGATCGGCCCATAGCCGGTGCAGCGGCAGAGATTGCCGGCGATCACATCCGCGACCGGTGTGTCCCTTGTCCCCTCGGCCCCGATGCTCCGGCCATAGAGCGACATCGCGAATCCGGGCGTGCAGAAGCCGCACTGCGAGCCATGTCCATCGGCGAGCGCGCGCTGGACGGGATGGAGCGTGCCGCCTTCCGCGAGGCTCTCGACCGTCAGCACCGCCTTGCCGTCGAGCATCGGCGCGAACAGGATGCAGCTATTGACCGCGCGCCACGCCACGCGCTCGCCGTCGAGCTCGCCGAGCAGGATCGTGCAGGCCCCGCAATCGCCCTCGGCGCAGCCTTCCTTCACGCCCGTGCGCCCGAGATGTTCGCGCAACAGGTCGAGCGCGGTGCGGGTCGGGTCCGAGCCGTCAGCCTGGACCGAAGTGTCGCCGTCGAGCACGAAATGGATCGGCGAATCGGTCACCTCAGCTTCCCCGATAGGTCGAATAGCCGAACGGCGAGACCAGCAGCGGCACGTGATAATGGCCGTCCCCCTCGGCGATGCCGAACGCGATCGTCACCAGGTCGAGGAAGGGCGGATCGGGCAGTTCGACGCCGCGCGCGCGGAAATAGTCGCCGATCGCGAATTCGAGCGCGTAATTGCCCGGGGTCAGTTGCCGGTCGCCGATCAGCTCGGGGCAGCGGCCGTCCTCATTGGTTCGGCCCTCGAACAGCGGGGTGCCGCCGGCCGACAATCGCACGCGGACGCCTTCGGCGGGCCGGCCGTGCGCGGTATCGAGGATATGGGTGCTGAGGCTGGTCATGCCGCGCCTATAGCACCAACCGGCCGACCAGCCGCATCCGGCTGACTCCGCCATCGGGAAGGATGTTCAGCCGCACGAAGCGGATCGCGCCGAGATCGGCGATCCCTTCGCGAAAGACATGGACATGGTCCGCCTCCAGCTTGGTCTCGGGCAGCAGCAGCGGCCAGTTCTCCGAAGCCGCGGCGATCGCGTCGGGCGATCCGGTTGCGTCCGGCGCGGCCTGGATGAAGCAGCGGTCGGGATAATTGCCTTTGAAATGGGCGGTATCGATGGTGATTTCCTCGATGCGCCCGGGCGCGCCCAGTTCGAGCACCGCCCAGTCGTGGCCGGGCTCGCGGCGCCGCCGCGTCTCCCAGCCATCGCCCATATTGACCCCGCGCCCCGGCGCCGTGAGGTTCTCGACGCAGCCATAATGCTCGTCATTGGCGATGATGCCGCGCCCGCCATTCTCCATCGCCAGCAGATCGATGCGCGCGTCGGCGCCGACCTTAGACCAATCCTTGGCGACCCGGCCCCAGACGCGCAGCCGCGCGACGCCGCCATCGGGGAAGATGTGAAGCCGCACATGCGTCACCGGTTCGGCATGCGCGACCGGGACATAGGCGCGGTCGTCGCCGTTGAGCGCGAGGCGCGGGGTCAGCTTGACCCAGCCCGCATCTTCGCCCGGAACCGCCTGATCGCTCCGGCAGACCTCGATCTCGGCGCCCGGGGGATAGTTGCCGGTGAAATGCCGTGTGTCGATCTCGAAGCCCGCGATCAGCCCCTCGACGCCGAGCCGCACCACGCACCAGTCGTGACCGGGAACGCGCTTGCGGCGGCTCTCCCAGCCGTCCATCCACTTGCCGTTCGCGTCATATTTGCCCGGGATGAACACGGGTTCGGCGGGGTCGATCAGCCGCGCCTTGTCGGCGAAGAAATCGTCGGTGGCATAGGTCACCTCGGCGCCGAGCCGGGGCTGGGCGAGATTGACATATTGGCGGCGCAGCGTGTCGAACATGCTCATTCCAAACCCGAAAATGCGGCGATGCGGAAGCCCGCAATGCGGTTAATCTGCGCGATGGCGGTGGCGAATTCGGTCTCGGGATCATGTTCCATCCGCGCCGCGAAGGCCGCCAGGATCTCGCCGCGCGACAGGCCCTTGACGGCGATGATGAAGGGATGGCCGAACCGCGCGAGATAGGCCGCATTGAGGCTGCGGAACGCTTCGAGTTCCTCGGGCGTGCATTGATCGAGCCCCGCGCCGCGCTGCTCCTGCACCGACGCCTCTGCCATGCGGCCCGCGACGGCGAGCTGCGGATGCGCGCGGATCAGCGCGAGCTTGCGGTCGTGGGGCGCGGCATCCACGGCATCGCGCATCGCCTGCGCCAGCGCCGCCGGATCGTCGAGTTCGCCGCGCGCGGCGGCGGGCCACACCGCCTCCGCCACCCAGGGCGAGGCCTCATAGACCGGGCCGAAACGGGCGACGAAAGCGTCGCGGGTCAGCGCGTCAGCCGGCATGGGGATGCGTGGCGCGCCAATGGCGGGCGATGTCGATGCGGCGGCAGAACCAGACATGCCTGTGCGCGAGCGCGTGGCGCAGGAACCGCTCGAGCCCGGCGATCTTGCCCGGCCGGCCGGCGAGGCGGCAATGGAGCCCGACCGACATCATCCGCGGCCGCTCCTCGCCCTCGGCATAGAGCGTGTCGAACGTATCGCGCAGATAGGCGAAGAACTCGTCGCCGGTGTGCATGTTCGCGCTGGCGAACCGCATGTCGTTGGTCTCCAGCGAATAGGGCACGATCAGCTGGCGCTTCTCCGCCACGCGCGTCCAGAAGGGCAGATCGTCCGAATAATCGTCCGCGTCGTAGAGAAAGCCGCCCTCCTCGGCGACGATCCGACGCGTATTGGGGCTGGTCCGGCCGGTGTACCAGCCGAGCGGCCGTTCGCCGGTCAGCTGCGTGTGCACCGCGATCGCGCGGGCGAGGTCGGCGCGCTCCTCGGCTTCGGACACATATTGATAGTTGATCCAGCGCCATCCGTGCGACGCGATCTCGTGGCCCGCCTCCAGAAAGGCCTCGACCACCGCGGGATTGCGCTGCATCGCCAGCGCGACGCCGAATATGGTCAGCGGCACATCGTAGCGCGCGAACAGCCGCAACAGCCGCCACACCCCGGCGCGCGACCCATATTCGTAGATCTGCTCCATGCTCATGTGCCGCGCGCCCTGCACCGGGGCGGCATTGGCGATATCGGAGAGGAAGACCTCCGCGCCCTGGTCCCCGTCCAGGATATTGGCCTCGGCGCCTTCCTCATAGTTCAGCACGCATTGCACGGCGATGCGCGCGCCGCCGGGCCATGCGGCGTGCGGTGGCGTGCGGCCGTATCCGATTAGATCGCGTGGGTAGCTATCCTGACTCAAATCCACCGCCTATCAAGGATGCAAGGATGAAACGGAGCGCGGCCGTGCACAACCCGCCAAATGCGGTGTTCGGCCGGATGGCGGCATAATCACGGAGGCACCCGGGGCATGGGTCTGGACTGGGGGAATTGGGCGGAACTCGCGGTCCGTTGGATCCATGTGATCGCGGGGATCGCCTGGATCGGCTCGTCCTTCTATTTCATGTGGCTCGACAGCCATTTGCGCCCGCCCGTTCCGCCGCGCGACGGCGTTTCGGGCGAGCTGTGGAGCGTGCATAGCGGCGGTTTCTACCAGCAGCACAAGTTCGCGGTCGCGCCCGCGGAGATGCCCGAGCAGCTCCATTGGTTCAAATGGGAAGCCTATTCGACCTGGGTCAGCGGCGTCGTGCTGCTCGCGCTGATCTTCTATCTCGGCGCGGAGACCAATCTCGTCGATCGCGCCAAGCTCGATCTGCAGCCGTGGCAGGCGATCCTGATCGGCCTCGCCGCGATCGTCGGCGGATGGCTCGCCTATCAGGGGCTCTGCCGCTCGGTCCTGGGGAAGAACCTCGCGGTCTTCGCGATCGTCTGGCTGATCGTCCTGGCCTGGATCGCCTTTGCGCTGACCCAGATCTTCGCGGATCTGGGCGCATTCATGCATATGGGCGCGATCATCGGCACGGTGATGGCGGCCAATGTCTTCTTCATCATCATCCCCAATCAGAAGAAGATGGTGGCGCAGGTGCGCGCGGGCGAAACGCCCGACGCCGAACTCGGCAAACAGTCCAAGCAGCGCTCGGTCCACAATAATTACATGACCCTGCCGGTGCTGTTCATCATGATCAGCAATCACTATCCGATGATCTTCGGCGCGCCGCTCAACTGGCTCTGGCTGATCGCTTTGGGCGTGATCGGCGCGGCGGTCCGACATTTCTTCAACTTGAAGAATGCGGGCCTGGTCCGCCCCGGCGTCCTCGTCATGGCCGCGATCGCCTTTGTCGCGGTCGCGCTGCTCAACGAGCATGTCCGGCGGCCCGCAGCGGTTTCGGGGCCCGTCCCGACCTATCAGGAGATACGCCGGCTGGTGGATCGCCATTGCATCATGTGCCACGCCAGGGCGCCGAGCCATCGGGGTATCGCGGTGGCGCCGGGCGGCGTCACCTTCGATACCGAGGACGATCTGCGCCGCCACGCCCACGCGATCTACGACCGCGCGGTGACGACCCACAGCATGCCGCTCGGCAACGAGACCGGCATGACCGAAGCGGAACGCGCCCGGCTCGGCGCCTGGATCAAGGCCGGAGCGAAGGAAGACTGATGCGCGACATCGCCCCCGAGCCGCTGACCGCCGAGGCGTTCGCGCCGTTCGGCAGCGTGATCGAAGCCTCCGAAAGCGCCGTGCAGGTGACGATCAATCAGGGCCATGCGGTGCGGTACGATCGGCTTGCCGATGTCGATGTGGCCGATCGCGGCGGCACCGGCGTGATCAGCCTGTTTCGCGCCACGCCGCTCGACTCGCCGGTGCTGAAACTGTTCGAACGCCATCCGCTCGGCAGCCAGAGCTTCATGCCGCTGGGGGGCGGGCCCTATCTCGTCGCGGTGGCGCCCGCGGGCGATTTCGACGCGGCGTCGGTCCGGGTGTTCCGCGCCGGAGCGCATCAGGGCGTGCACTATCGCAAGGGCACCTGGCACCATTTCCTCCTCACGCTGGAGGCGGAGAGCGATTTCCTCGTCGTCGATCGCGCCGGGCCGGGCGACAATCTCGACGAAATCGCGCTCGCGCCGTCCGAGGCAATCCGCGTGCGCGGCGCCTAGGGTCCGTGCTCGATTGGCGTTTGGGCTTTGGGCGTGGTTCGCTGAGTTATCTACATAAATCCTTGAAACTGCAGGATTTTGTCTGCTTGGCTCACGGAGCCGGTCGCTCTTTGACCCCATCGATCCGCACTTGGCGAACGACGTGTTTCCCCCGGAAACCGCGCGGCGCAAGACATGCGCGATAGTGTGAAGCCAGTGTCAACTTTCACATGCTGGGACGGCCAAAAATTGGTTGGCGAGGCAAAGGATCGGGGAGGCCGGGCCGCATTGCTGCGGCCCGATAAGAACCCTTTGACCACGCCAACCCAGGGGAGATGGCCAGTCCTCAGAAGCGGACGCGCACGCCCACGCGATAGGTGCGGCCCAGCGTGTCGTAGAGTGCCGGATTGACGTCGAGACCGGTATTGGTCTGCGGCGACGCGTCCGGATCATGGTCGAGCAGATTGTCCACCTTGAAGAAGGTGGTGATATTCTCGCCGATATTCACCGATCCGCCGACATCGACATAGAGGGCGCCGTCCATATGGTTGTAGTCGACCGTCGGATGGTTGCCGGTCGAGGCCGGGCAGCCGCTCGAGCAGACGACATATTGGTTGCCGAAGGTGCCCGCGCTGAACCAGCGTTCCTGGACGAACAGGCTGAAATCGTCATTGGCATAGGTCTGGACGGTCAGCCCCTTCCAGTGCGGCGTGGCACCGGCATTGTTGCCCGCCTGCTCGACGACATCGACCCCGGCGATCCCCGCATTGACCTTGAACTCGCGGACATGCGTGGCGAGGCCGCGCAGTGTGAAGCTGCCCGGCAGGCCCAGCGGCCGCTGCCACTGATAGCTCATCTCGAAGTCGATCCCGCTGGTCTTCCAAGAGGCGAGGTTGAACGGCTGGACGTTGATGAAATTGCCGCCCTGCTGCGCGCTGTCGAGCACGAAGCCGCCGCAGAATTGCTGTTTGCCCTCGAAGCAGAACTGGACGATCTGCTGCGCCGACAGGCTCGAAATGACGCCCTTCAGGTTGATGCTGTAATAATCGACCGACAGGCTCAGCCCCGGCGCCCATGACGGCCGCGAGAGGACGATGCCGATCTCGGTATTGCGCGCGATCTCGGGCTTGAGCGCGGGATTGCCGACGGTGTTCTGGAACGCCTGCACCGCGACATTGTGGAACGGATCGTTGAAGCTCGGCAGGGTGGTGACGGTCGGCGCCGCGAACAGCTCCGACAGGTTCGGTGCGCGCACGTCGCGCGAGGTCACCGCGCGGATGCGGACGCCGTCGATCGGGGTCTCCCAGGTGCCGCCGACCTTCCAGGCCCAGACCGTGCCCGAGGTGCTGTAATGCGTCACGCGGCCGGCGCCGTTCAGGTTCAGCGTGCCGATCGCATCGTCCTTGAACAGCGGCAGGTTGAGCTCGAGGAAACCTTCGACCACGTCATATTGGCCATGGCCGTTCTTGTAGTTGCCCGCGGCATAGTTGCTGCCCTGGGCCGAGTTGAGGAGCGGGTCCACGGGGTAGAGCGCGCTGTTCGGGCTCAGTGCGGAGACGCCCGCGCCATAGGGATCGGCATTCACCCGGTAATATTCGCGGCGATATTCGCCGCCGAACGCCACCGAGAGCGGGCCCGCCCACAGGTTGAGCGGCTCGCCCGAGAAGTTGATGCTGGCAACGTCCTGGGTCAGCTTGGTGTGCTGGAACGGCCCGTTCTTGGGGGTGATATAGTCGAGTGCCGCCTGCGACGGTGCGAAGCCGCCGAAGATGTTGATCGGCTGGCATCCCAGCGCGCGCGCATTGGCATCGGCGCAGACGATCTGGCCGCCCTGGACGATCGCGTTGGTCGCGGCGACATAGCGGTTCTGGATGACGATGCCGTCGACATCGATGTCCGAGATGGTGATGCCATGCTCGAAATAGGCGTCATAGGTCCAATTCGACTCGCCCAGCGCGAACTCGCCCTTCACGCCCGCGACGAAGCGATATTGCTTGCGGTCGGTGAACACGATCGGATCGGGGAAGGCGCCGTTGCTGGAGCCGAAGCCGAACGAGGTGATGTTCGCCTGGGTGCAGCGGTCCTTGATGATCTGCGGCAGGAAGGCGTTGGCGCACTGCACCGTCAGGCTGGCGCGGTTATAGCCGGGGCTCGGCTGGTTGCTGGTCTTCACCTGCGCGGCATTGACGGTGATGTAGAACTCGTTGTTGCCGGCGAATTCGAAGCCGATCCGGCCATAGCCGGTGACGCGCTCGAGCGACGACTTGAGCGAGGCGCCCGAACCCGGCGCACCCGACAGGTCGCCGCCGACGCAGAAGCTGTTGCCGGGGAAGCAGCCCGTCACGCCGCCGCTGCCGTTCGGCACGCCGCCCGAACCATAGATGAAGGGAACCGGCGCGCCGTTGACGTCGAACGCGGTGCCCTGGAGCGGGCCGTTGTTGATCAGGCCGTAGCGCGCATATTGATAGGGCTGGGCGAAGTCGCGGTAGCGGAACTGCGGCGAGCCGTTATTGGCCTGGCCGGTATTGACCAGCGTGGTCGCGCGATACCAGTTGCGGCTGCCCGCGAGATCGGTGCCGAAATCGCCCGCGCCGACGCCGTCCTCATGATCATATTCGCCGCTGACGACGATGTGCAGCCGGTCCCCGGCGAGCGCGGTGCCCCATGCCGCCTGGACCATCGCCTGCTGGTCGTCGCCATAGGTGGTGATGCCGCCCTGCACATTGGCCTTGAAGCCGACGAAATGCGTGTCGGTGATGAAGTTGACCACGCCGCCCACCGCGTCCGAGCCGTACGAGGCCGAGGCGCCGCCGTTGACGATATCGACGCGCTTGACCAGCAGCTGCGGGAACATGCTGATGTCGGGCACGCCGGTCACGTTGGCGCCGACGACGCGCTGGCCGTCGAGCAGCGTCAGCGTGCGGATCGGCTGGAGGCCGCGCAGCGAGAAGGAGCTGAGGCCCTGCATGCCGCTCGATGTGCTGAAGGTGCCGGTGGCGGCGCCGGTCGAGCCCTGGAGCGACGGCAGTTGCTGGATCGTGTTGAACAGGTTGGGCTGCGCGTTGTTCGCGATCTGGTCTTCGCCGATCACGGTCGTCGGCGTCGGCGCGGTGAAGCCGCTCGACATGATGCGCGTGCCGGTGACGGTGATGACGCCATTATCCTCGGCGTCCTGGCCGCCGGATTGCGCCGCGGCAGTGGGCGCCGGCGTGGTCTGCGCGAGCGCGGGCATCGCGGTCAGCGTCGCGGCGAGCGCGATCAGGCTGGTGGCGGTGCCGCGCATGCGGCGGTCCATCGAGAAACCCTTCATTGTCATCCTCCCCATTGTCGTGCGTTCAGGCGCACGGGCCCTTGGGGGGACGCAACGCCGTCAGGCCTGCATCTTAAAGCTTCACACGCGTGCGAGCATCTACGACCATAGTCGCAACAGCCGCGCGGGCGGGCTCGGCTCAGGGCCGCGCGGCGTAAAGCGCGTGGTGCGTGAGGATGAAGAGGGTCGCGCCATCGGGCCCGCCGAACAGCAATTGCAGCGGCCGATCGGGCACGTCGATCCGGCCCAGCTCGCGGCCCTGCGCGTCATAGACGAACACCTGCCCGTTGGCGACATAGACGCGCCCGTCCGGTCCCGCCGCGACGCTTTCGCCGCCGCGCGGCGCGAAGGGCCTGAGGTCGGTCAGCGCGCCGCCCGCGCCGAGCAGGCCGCTATAGGTGCGGTTCTCCGATCCGTTGGCGACATAGACGCGCTCGCCCGGCTTGCCGGTCACCCAGCCATAGGTGTCGAGCGTATCGGAGAAGCGCCAGCCGAGATGGTTGGGCGGGCCCTGCTGCCAGACGCGGAAGGCGGGCAGCACCAGGCTGCCATCCGCCGAGACATATTCGCGCGGTTTGGCGGCTGCGGCGTCGCGCGCGAACATCTCGCCGAGCGTGGTGAACCGGCCCGTGGCGGGGTCGAACTGGTCGCGAAACTCGCCATTGTTCCAGAAGCTGCCGGGCAGCGCCACGCGCGCGGCGGCGTGCCCAGTTACCGGCGTCGGCGCGATCGGGCGGACCGATTGGGGCGCCGCCGGATCGATCGTATAGACGGTCGCCTCGGGCCCGTCCGACGACAATATCATCAGCATGCCCGAACCATCGACCGCCAGATTGACCGGATCGAGCGGCGCATCGGTGAGGACCGAAAGGCCTTGCTTGTCGCTCCAGCCATGGATGCGGTGCGTGATCCGATCGATGAAATAGAGCTGGCCGTCACTCCCCGCCGCGCCGCCGCCCAGCGCCTGGAAGCCGCTGGCGAGCTGCTTGACGGGCACGAGCGACGGGGCGGCATCGGCGACGGGCGCATCGGTCACGTCGAGCACCGCGAACTCGCGCTCGCGCATCTGGGCGCCGCGCGTCACGTCGATGATCGCGTTCGAATAGGGATATTTGCTCGCGCGCAGATAGGTGCCGCAGCCATTGGCGTCGCAGGTCGCGAAGCCGCTCTCGGCGTTGACATGGAGGTTGCGGAACCGGATGCCGGTCGAGCCATAGAGCATCACCGCCGCCGGCGCCGGCTGGAGCGAGCGCGTCACGCGATAGCCGTGGAAATTGGCGAACAATATGTCGCGCGAATTGCGCACCTCGATCGCGACGGCGGCGCGGCTCTCGCCCGCTTCCTCCTCGGTCTGCGGCGCGAGGAACTCCCAGTTGCGCACGCGGTCGAGCACGATCTCGGCGCGAACGTGATGCTCGGCCGACAGCTCATAGACATGGCCCGGCGTGCTCGTGTCGGACACATGGAGCCCGGTGGTCGCATAGCTATTGGGCGTCCACAGCCCGTTGAAGGTGCCGCCCCCGCCATCGGTGACCCACAGGCTGGGATATTGCCCGTCCCAGCGCCTTTTGGGATCGGAATCGGCGGTGTGATTGGCGTTGTACGGATCGAAGCGGCTGCCATCGGCGAGATTGGTGCCGTGCCCCCCGCCCTGGAATTTGACGTCATCGACCAGCGACGCCGCACCCGCGCGCCACAGCAGCGCGGTCGCGCGCGGATTGATGCCGCCCGTATGCAGCCCGAGCCCCGTGACGATCGCGTCGCCGCCTTTGGCGCTTTGGATCAGCGCCTTGGCCGGGCCGAGGCCGCGAAACGCGGGGGTGTCGTCGGCGAGCAGGATCTGGGTGAGGCTGGGATGCAGTCCAATCAGCACGCTATCGGGCCTGAGCTTGAGCGTATCGCTCACCCGGTAGAAGCCGCTGGGGAAATAGAGCACCCGGTGCGTATCGATCGCGCGCTGGAGCGCCGCGGTGTCGTCGGTGCTGTTGTCGCCCTTCACGCCGAGATCGCGGACATTGGTCCAGCTGGACGTGGCGGGGAGCGACCGGATTGCGGGATCGCGCCGGGGCGGGAGCGACTTGAGTACCGCGGCATCCATGCGCGTCTGGTAATCGCCCATCCGGCCGAGCCCCGCCAGCGTCAGGCCATAGGTGAATTCCTTGATCCGGTAGCTGGCGCCCGCGCCCCCCACCGCCCGGCCGCTGTCGCGGAAGCGCGCGAAGACCGGGGTGCGGTTCGCGACCGAATCCTCGAACCCGATCTGGGTATAGACATTGCCCTCGTTGCCGATGACCACGCCCGCCTTCGAGACATTCTCGAACCGGACCTGCTCGCCCCAGAGCCAGTCGCCATAGCCACGGTCGATCTCGATTCCGACGGGGGTGTCGCGGATGAGCGTGTTGACGAGCGTCAGCCCCGCCTCATGCTCGCGGATCGCGGCATCGCGCTGCCCCTCGAAGGTCGAATCGAGCAGCGTATATTGCCATGCGGGCGAGGTCTTTTCGGCGAGGATGCCATAGCGCCCGCCCTGGAAATGCAGGTCCATACCGAGATTGCCGACCTGATAGATCCCCGCCAGCGCCGATCCCAGCCGGAAGTCGATATGGCTGAGATAGCTGTGCTGCGCGGTATGCGCGCGCACCGCGGTCGCCGCCGGATTGCCCGCGCCGATCTCGAAATCGACATTGGACATCGCCGAATAGAAAGTCCCCGAATTGGCATCGGCGATGTTCGCGTTGAACGGCACGCTGGTCGGCGGCGGCACCGGCACCCTGCCGCGCATCGGCACCCCGCCCGGCCCCGGGGCGGGGTTTCGCGGATTGTTGCCGGCGAAGAAGATCATGCTGCCGACGCCGCTCTGGAAACCGGGCGTGTCGGGCGCGAGCAGGAAGACCGGGCGCGTCTTGCCGACCCCGAACAGCCGCACGCCCGGCCAGATGAAAATCGTGCGGGTGATGCGGTAGCGGCCCGAAGGCAGGAACGCGATCCCGCCCCCTGGCTTGCCCGCCGCATCGATCGCCGCCTGGATCGCGGCGCTGTCGTCGGCGATTCCGTTGCCCACCGCCTTGACCGTCACCGCGCGGGGATCCGCGGGCGCGGTGACGAAGGCAGATACCGGCCGCGCCTCGGCGATGGCCGCCGGTAGCGAAGCGGCAGGGAGACAAAGGATGATCGCGAGTGCCGCCCTGCCCGTCATGCCGCTCACCCTCTTCCGCGCGCGATATTGCTGGATACCATTGCCCGCTGCCCCCGCGACCGCGACAAAGGTCGCAATGGTCAAATGGCGCGGGTGCGAACATCTAACGCTATAGGGGACATGCGGCGACGTTGGCGCGCTTATTGCCGGAACCGGGGAAACAGGGTGCAAGCACAGCCGATCATGACCGGATTGCCGCCCTGTGCGATCGTCGCGATGGGGGTGAGCGGTTGCGGCAAATCGACGCTGATCGGGCATCTCGCGCTGCACCTCGCCTGCCCCGCCTTCGAGGGCGATGATTTCCACGCGCCCGCCAGCATCGCCAAGATGCGTGCGGGCAAGCCGCTCCAGGACGCCGACCGCTGGCCCTGGCTCGACCGGCTGGGCGCCGCGATCGGCGATGCGGTGCGCGAAGGCGGGCTCGCCATCGCCGCCTGCTCGGCGCTCAAGCGCAGCTATCGCGAGCGGCTCGAGCGCGCCGCGGGGGTGCCGTTGCTGTTCGTGCTGCTCGATGGCGAGCGCGAGGAGATCGCCGAGCGCCTCGCCGCCCGCGCACGGCATTATATGCCGGCCAGCCTGCTCGACAGCCAGTTCGCCGCGCTCGAACGGCCCGCGGCCGATGAGCGCGCGCTGGCGCTGCATTGCTATCGCCCGGTCGACGAGCTGCGCGGCGACGTGCTCGACTGGGCGCAGGCCGCGATCACCGTGGAAAGCTATTCCTGATCAGGGCATCAGCCGCTTGCGGCCCTGCGACAAATGCCAGCGCATCGCGAGCGCCGCGCCGTCGCCATCCTGCGCGCGGATCGCATCGACGATGGCGTCATGCTCGTCCATCATCGCGCCGATCACCTCGGGCGGGCGCGAGCGCGAAATCTCGACCCCGGCGCGCAGGATCTTGCTCACCTCGGTCTCGAGATTATCGAAGATATCGACGAACGCGCTGTTGCCGGTCGCCTCGGCGATCGCGCGGTGGAGCAGCCAATCCTCGTCATGCGCCGGCGCGCTCGAGAGCAGGGCGGTGCGCAGCGCCTCGAGCGCGGTTTCGATCGCTTCCATTTGCTGATGCGAGCGCCGCTGCGCGGCCAGCCGCGCGGCTTCGGCCTCCAGGACGAAGCGGACCTCATAGGTGCCGAGCGTCCCGGCCAACCCGTCCATCGGCACGTGCGAGCCCAGCCGCGCGGACGGGCGGCGCTTGACATAGGAGCCCGCGCCGCGCCGCGCCTCGGTGATCCCGTCGGCGGCGAGCCGCACCAGCGCCTCGCGCACGATCGTCCGCGACATGCCGAACGTTTCCGCCAGCCGCGCCTCGGACGGCAGCCGGTCGCCCGGCGCCAGATCGTCCTCGTTGATGATCCCGACGATCGCGGTATAGGCGCGATCCGCCAGCCTGCCCTCTTGCACGGCAGATCCCCTCCAAGCCCGTGCGCGGATATTTCCGCTGTCCGATCGATGTAGCCGAGCCCCGCCACCATGGCGAGTCCGGCCCCTTATGGTCCTTCGCCGCGCATTTTTCCTGACATCGTTGTCCTGCGCGGAAGTCCTCGACTTTTTGCGATTCGGCCTGATCTGTAAGACAGGTTTTCGGCTTTCGACAGCAAAAAAGCGCTTGCTTCCGTCAAACCGGGCGGAACATAGTGAAATCTGTCCAACCGATTCTGGATCAACCGGGAAGGCCGGGACAATCGATCAAGCCCGTGCGGCGAGGGAGAGGGAAACATGACGGGGACCGTCCAGGAAGCGAACCAGACGGTGAAGGCGATGCCGGCAGCAGCGGGCGCGATCGCCGATGTTCGGCTCACGCCCACCCAGATCAAGGTGTTGCGCGGTGTCCATTCGGGCCAGCTCAACAAGCAGATCGCCTATGAGCTCGGGATCGCCGAAGCGACGGTGAAGGCGCACATGACCGCGCTGATGCGCAAGCTCAACGTGCGCAACCGCACCCAGGTCGCGATCGCCGCCCAGTCGCTCGCCCTCCACGCATCCTAACGCCGCGCCGCCCAGGCCTGGAACATCAGTACCGCCCAGAGCCGGCGGCTGTTGTCGGCGAGCCCGGCGCGATGATCGCGCCATAGCGCCTGCACCGCCGTTGCGTCGAAGCGTGTGAGCGCGGACGGAGCAAGCAGATCGTCCGCCCAGTCGCGGAGCGGGCCGCGCAGCCAGGTGGCGAGGGGCACGCTGAACCCCTGTTTGGGCCGGTCGTTCAGCGCGCGCGGCACGCGCTTTTCGAGCAGGCGGCGCAGCGGCCATTTGCTCTCGCCCCGATGGAGCCCGATCGACGCTGGCAGGGTGAAAGCGAAATCGACCAGCCGGTGATCGAGCATCGGCATCCGCGTCTCGAGGCTCACCGCCATCGCGCCGCGATCGACCTTCGCCAGCAGATCGTCGGGCAGATAGGTGCGCGCGTCGAGCGAAGCGAAAAAGGTCGGGAGATCGACGCCCGGCGGACGCGTGAAGCGGCCCAGGGCCAGCGGCGAGACTGCGCCTTGCGCAAGCAGCCCCGCCTCGCCGCGCCAATCCGCCGTCGCCGCGATGAAGCGCTCGGCCGGGCCGCTCAGCCCGAGGCGGTGGACGATGCTCGTCACGCGCGCGGCGGTCATCGGCTTGCCTGGCGCGAACGGGAGGCGGTCATAGACCTTTGCCACCGCGTCAGGCGGGAGCCTGCGCAGCGCCGCGGCGAGCGCCGCCTTGCCCGGCAGCTTCTCGATCGATGCCGAGGCGACATGGCTCGGATAGCCGCAGAACAGCTCGTCGCCGCCATCGCCGCTCAGGCTCACCGTCACCTGCTCGCGCGCCAGCCGCGAGACCAGGGCGACCGGGATCTGCGACGAATCGGCGAAGGGCTCGTCCCAGATTTGCGGGAGCGAGGGGATCAGCGCGAGCGCGTCGGCGGCGGTCACCTCGAGTTCGCTGTGATCGGTGCCGAGATGCGCCGCCACCGCGCGGGCGTGGTGGCGCTCGTCGCATGCGGGGTCGTCGAAACCGAGCGAGAAGGTCTTCACCCGGGAGGAGTTCTCGCGCATCAGCGCGACGACCGCGCTCGAATCGATCCCGCCCGAGAGGAAAGCTCCCACCGGCACATCGGCGACCGCCTGGAGCCGCACCGCCTCTGTCAGCAGCCGTTCGACCTGCTCCGCCGCCTCCTCCGCCGAACCCGCAAAACGCGGTGCGGCGAGCGAGGTTTCGAGCGTCCAATAGGTCCGCTCGGTCTCGTGGCCCTGCGGGTCGAGCGTCAGCATCGTCCCCGGGCGCAGCTTGCGCACACCGCGGAAGATCGAGCGCGGCGCGGGGACCTGGTTGAACCAGCAATAGAGCCCCAGCGCCTCGTCATCTATGGCGGCTTCGAACCCCGGAAAGCGATCGAACGCCTTGAGTTCGGAGGCGAAGACGAAGGCGCCGCCCACGTGGCCGTAATAAATCGGCTTCTCGCCCATCCGGTCGCGGGCGAGGGTCAGCACCCGCTCCTGCTTGTCCCAGATCCCGATTGCGAACATCCCCACCGAACGCTCGATCGCGCCCGCGACACCCCAGCGCTCGATCGCGGCGAGCAGCGTCTCGGTATCCGAATGGCCGCGCCAGGGTCTTGCCGGTTCGAGCCCGTCGAGCTCGGCACGAAGCGTGCGGTGGTTGTAGATCTCGCCGTTGAACACGATCGCATAGCGTCCGGTGCGCGACGCCATGGGCTGCGCGCCCTCGGGCGACAGGTCGACCACGCTCAGCCGGCGATGCCCCAGCGCGATGCCGCTCTCGGGGTCGAGCCAGGTCCCGCCATCGTCGGGGCCACGGTGCCGCTGCACCTCGGCCATGCGCGCGATCACGGCGCCGGCGTCAGCGACGGCCGGCGCGTGGAGCTGGAGAAAGCCGGCGATCGCGCACACCGCCGAACCCTTTCACGAGGCGGCCGATCATGTCAAAGCCGCGGGCCAATGACCGATCGCCGTCCGATTTGCTTCTTCATTCCGACACTTGAGCCGGGCGGCGCCGAGCGCAAGACGGTGGTGCTCGCCAATGGTTTCGCCAGGCGCGGCCGCGCGGTCGATCTGCTCGTCGCCATCGATGCCGACGGGCTGCTGCGCGGCGAAGTGCATCCCGCGGTCCGCATCGTCGAACTCAAGCTGCGCCGGTCGCGCTATTTCTTCGTGCCGGTGCGGCGCTATCTGCGCGCGGCGCGCCCGCGCATCCTGGTCTGTGTGATGCATCATGCCGCGGTGTTCGGCATCGTCGCGCGGCTTGGTAGCGGCACGAATACGCCCATCGTGATCGTCGAGGGCGGCATGAACCTCACCGCGATCCGCGCGGTTTCGTGGCTGCGCTACCAGGCACTCCGGGCGCAGATCGCGCTGATCTATCGCCGCGCCGCGCGGATCTTCGTCAACGCCGCGCCGATCGCGGCGGAGCTGATCGGCCACGCGAAACTGCCCGCGGAGCGGCTCGAGTTCATCCCCAATCCCTCGGCCTGCGCAGTGTTCGACGATGCCGAAGCGGATATGGTGAGCGACTGGCCCGAGGGCGATGCGCCGGTGGCGATCGCGGTCAACCGGCTCGACGACAACAAGGATGTCGCGACCTTGTTGCGGGCAGTCGCGCTGGTCCGCGTACAGCGGCCGCTCCGGCTGGTCATCCTCGGCGACGGGCCCGAGCGCGGCGCACTCGAGGCGATGGCTCGGGAACTGGGGATCGCCGCTGACGTGCATTTCCTCGGGCGCCGGCTCAAGCCCTGGCACCATGTCCGCCGCGCCCAGCTCTTCCTGCTCTCGTCGCGGACCGAGGGTTTCTCGAACGCGCTGGTCGAAGCGATGGCGGTCGGCTGTCCGGTGGTCGCGACCGATGCCCCCGGCGGCAACGCGTTCGTGCTCGAGCAGGGCCGCCACGGCGCGCTGGTGCCGGTGGGCGATGCGCACGCAATGGCCCAGGCGATGGCGGCGATGCTCGATCGCCCGACGCCGCCTGCGCAACTCATCGAACGCGCGCGCAGCTTCGCCGAGGGGCAGATCGACGCCTATCTCGCCGCGATCGAGCGCTATGCGCGTTGAATGAGGCGGGTCCAGGCGCGGGTGGTCAGCACGCTCGCGCGTGCCGCGACGGAGGATTTGCCCCGCTCCTCCGCGCCGATCAGGTCGAGCGGCAACTCCTCGTCCGCCAAGCCGCCGATGCCGTCCCGCAGCGGCCCCAGTTCGTGCGCGATGATCCACGCGTCGAGCCGCGACGGCGCGGGATGTCCAGCGGGCTCGCCGACATGGTTCGTGCCCCCGGGCGCATCCTCGCCGAAGCTCGAATTCCGCTTGCGCGCGAAATCCTTCATCGCGAGCATCGCCTCGATCTCGTGCGGCAGCCCGGCGAAATCGCACAACCGCCGCGTCCAGGCCGCAGGCGCCTGGGTGAATTCCTCATAGGGGACGAGCATGAACTGCGCCGGAAAGCGCCGCGCATGATCGAGCCCGCGCAGCGCGCTCGACCGCCAGCTCCGGGCGAAGCGCAGCGGGTCGATCACCTGCCGCGCGCCGCCCTGATGGCAGAGCGAGACATAGGTGGGGATCGGATCGCGGATCAGCTGGACGAAGCGCAGGCCCGGTCCGAACCAGGCGAGCAGGGTCTCGAACCGGCGCTCGAGATAGGGGGTCTTCTCCCCGAAGCGCGGCTTGCCCGCCGCCGCGGCATAGGCGCGCAAGGGCGCGGCATAGATGGCGCCCGGCGACCGGTCGCTCGCCGCCAGCATCGCCTCGGCGCTGCCCGGCGCCAGGCCCCATTCGCGCAGTTTGGGCCAGTCCAGGATCGCCGCGAGCACCGTCTCTGGCGCGCGCGCCCAATCGTCATTGCCGCGCACCGGCGGGGTATCGAAGAATTGATATTCCTTGGGCGGCAGCGCCAACTGGCTGTTCGACCCCAGGATTGCGCGCACCATGCCCGTGCCCGATCGGTGCGGCCCGCCGATGAACAGGGGCTGCGGGCCGGGCTCGCCTCGGCTAGGGTCGCCGTCCCGTTCGGGCGAGGGAGGGGGTGCCATGGCCGATAGCTGCTTCGCGATGCTCTGCTATCCCCTGTCGCACAATCTCGGCGACGAAATCCAGAGCATCGCCGCGCGGACCTGGCTGCCGCGCGTCGACCGGCTGGTGAGCCGTGAGGCGCTCGATCGCGATCCGGGCGCCGAGGTCGCGATGATCCTCAACGGCTGGTTCATGCACCGGCCGCGCCACTGGCCGCCGCATCCGAGGTTCGCGCCGCTGGTCACCTCGTTGCACCTGAGCCGCGACCGGCCCGGTGGACCTCGTGCCTTCTGGAACCGTACGGCTGCCGAACGGATGCTGCGGGGCGAGGGGCGCGCCTGGCTCGAACGCCACGGACCCGTCGGCGCGCGCGACCCTTCGACGCTCGATCTGCTCCAGCGTGCGGGGATCGACGCCTATCATTCGGGCTGCCTGACGCTCACCTTGCCGCGACCCGAGGTTGCTCGCGGCGATGCGGTGATCGCGTGCGATCTCGGGCCCGCCGAACTGGCGGCGCTGCGGACGGTGACCTCCGCGCCGGTCGTCACCACCCATATCGACCGCGCCACCCGCGATCCGCATCAACGGCTCGAAAAGGCGGCCGCTTTGCTCGATCTCTATGCGCGGGCCAAGGCGGTGGTGACCAGCCGCATCCATTGCGCCTTGCCCTGCCTCGCGCTCGGCACGCCGGTGCTGTTCGTCACGCAATGGCCCGGTCATTACCGGCTCGAGCCCGCGATGCGGCTGGCGCTCGCCTGCTCGGCCAAGGACTTCATCGCCGGGCGCCACGGCTTCGATTTCGCCGCGCCGCCGCCCAATCCGGATCGCTATCTGCCGTTCCGCGAGGCGCTGATCGCGCGGGTCCGGGCCTCGCCTTTGCTCACCGCCTGATCCGCCGCAGCGCGCGCGCCAGCAGCCCGGGCCGCGGCGCCTCGGGGAGCGGGTCCCACAGATCGGCCGAGCTCGACACGGTGATCTGGATGAAGTTGCGGGGAGAGGCCTGTGCACGGATCGGCGAGACCGAATGGACCGAGGCGTTGACGCAGGGGAACATCACCATGCGGTTGTGCCGCGGGCGGATTGTCTCGACGGGCGCGCCGGCCGCGTCGTGGAGCACCAGGTCGCCCCCGTCCATCGCCGCCTCGTCGCCGTCGCAGCAATAGATGAGCATCGTCGCGGCGCGGCGGCGATGATCGACATGCGGGCGGCGGTCATAGCCGGCATTGCCCTGCAGGATATCGGTGCGGACGAACAGCGCGTCGGGCGCGAGGCCGGTTGGGGCAAGGTGACGTGCTTCCTTCTCCACCCGGTCCTCGACATGCGCCACGAAGCGCGCGTTCGAGAGATCGACCCGCGCCTCGCGCGCCAGATCGTCGCGAAAGGCGCCGAGCATATAGTCGACGAACGCCTGGCTCTGCGTCCAGTCGAACAGCTGCCGCCAGGCGGGCTGCGCCTCGAGCAGCGCGGCATAGGCGGCATCGTCCTTGAACAGCGAATAGCCGGTCGGGCCGCTATTGGGCGGGCATTCGGGAAAACTATCGCGCAGGCTGCGATAGAGGTCCGCATCGAGGAAATCCTCGGCGACGGCATGAGGGAAAGGGTCGCGGCGGATGGGCGGAACGGCGGGGAAGCTCATGCGCCGGCCTTTTGCCCCATCCCGCGCCGAAGCGCGAGCGTCGCGGCACGCCACAGCCAGGCCAGCCCCTCGCCACGCTGACCCCGCGCGATCAGGCCGCGCCCCAGCGCCGCCATCCGCCGGGCGAGGCGGGCGTCGCGCCGGTCCTCCGCTGCGCCGGCAAAGGCAGCGGCGGCGATCGCGGGCAGTTCGGCGGAGTCGAGGCCGGGCAGCACGGCACGCGCGAGGTCGGTCAGCGCCGCGTCCGATGCGCCGCCATTGCGCATCCGGCCGAGCGCGAGTTCGCCGATGTCCATCTTGAGTTCGAAGCGTTCCTCGGCGGTGAAGGGCATCGACGCCAGATCGCCCGCGACCAGCCGCTCCCGGTCCGCCAGCGGATCTGCCCGGCCCAGCCGGTTCGCCGCCACCGCGATCCGCGAGGCGACGATCTGCGCGGGCCGATTGCGCGAGCCGCTGCTCTCCGCATGCCGGCGATAATCGAGCAGCCGCTCGGGCAGATTATCGAGCGCGAACCGCCCGGCCATGCGCAGCCACAGGTCGAAATCCTCGGCATGGCGGAAGCGCTCGCGATAGCCGCCGACCGCATCGAATGCCGCCTTGCGCATCGTCACCGCCGGATGCGCCAGCGCATTCTCGCCGCGCCGCAGCGCCCGCGCGACCCGCTCCGCGCCGCACGGATAGGCGTGCCGCCCGGTCTCGCGCCCTGCGGCATCGATATAGGTCACCGCAGAGCCGACCGCGGCGACCCCGGGATGCCGGTCGAGAAACGCCGCCTGAAGCGTGAGCCGATCGGGCCGCGCGATATCGTCGGCATCCATCCGCGCGATCAAGCTGGCCCGCGCCGCCGCGCAACCGCGGTTGAGCGCCGCGACGATGCCGCGATGCTCCTGCCGCAGCACCACGAGCCGCGGGTCCCGGACCCCGGCCAGCACCTCCGCGATGCCGTCGCTCGATCCGTCGTCGACCACGATCAGCTCGAGATCGCCGAGGCTCTGCGCGAGAATGCTGCCGATGCTCCGGGCAAGGTGGCGCCCCCCGTCATGGACGGGCATCACCACGCTGACCCGCGGGCTCATCGCCGCGCGCCGCCGCCGGTCTTGTCGGAGACCAGCCGCCCCTCCTCGATGACGATCACCCGGTCGCATTGTTCGAGGCTTTCGGGCCGGTGCGCGATCATCACCATGGTCGGGCGCGGATCGATCGCGCGCAGATCGCCGATCAGCCGCCGCTCGCCGGGCAGGTCGATCGCGTTGGTGGCCTCGTCGAGGATCAGCAGCCGCGGCTTGCGGATCAGCGCGCGCGCGACCGCGAGCCGCTGGCGCTCGCCGCCTGAAAGCAGGGTGCCGCGCTCGCCCAATGCGGTGTCCAGACCCTTGGGCATCCCCCGCACCAGCGCCGCCGCCCCCGCGCGTTCGAGTGCCTCCCACAAGGCCGCCTCGTCAGCCTGCGGGTCGGCCCAGAGCAGGTTCCGCCGCACGCTGTCGTGGAAAAGATAGGGGTCCTGCGCGACATAGCCGATCTGCGCGCGCCACGCCGGCAGGGCCGCGCCGTCGAGCAGCTCGCCGCCCACCCGGACCTCGCCCGCCTGTGGCCGGTGCAGCCCGACGAGCAGGTCGGCGAAGCTGGTCTTGCCCGCGCCCGAAGCGCCGGTCACGCCGAGAAACTGCCCTTCGGGGAGGCTGATCGAGAAATCGCGAAGCCCGGCGTCCCGCTCGCTGCCGGCATGCACGAAACTCACGCCGCTGAAACTGACCGCGCCCGTGAGGCGCTGGCCGGGATGCGCGGGGGCGCCGATATGGGGTTCGGCCGACACGGCGAGCTCCGCCTCCAGCCCGTCGAGCGACGCGTGGTGCGGCACGAGCTGCGCCAACTGCTGCGCCGCCTGGCGGAAGGTGACCGCGGGTCCCGCCATCCGCACCAGGATCACCAGCAGGCCGACCAGGGTCGCCGGATGGATGTGCATCACCGCCAGCCCGACCACGCAGATCACCAGCCCGATGAACCCCGCGGCGATCCCGAACAGAAGCTGGCTGCGCGCCTGGAAGCGGGCATGCGCCATCTGGCGGTCGGCGATGCCGTGGAGCACGCCTTCCATCTCGGCGATATAGGGATGCTGCAGGTCCTGGCTCACGGCGAGCTTCAGCCCGCCGAAATATTGCATGATATTGTCCATCAGCGCGACGTTCGCCGAGCCGGTCTGCTCGCCCAGGCGCTGCGCGCGCCGCATCGTCGTCGCCAGCAGCAGCGCGCCCGCGCCGAGAAAGACGAAGCAGATCAGCGCGAGCCCGGGGGCGAGCACCAGCGCCGCGGCGCACTGGCCCGCCAGCAGCACCAGCGCGACCGCCACCTGCTGGAGCAGATGCGCCGCCGCCTTGATCTGAAGGATATCGGTGTTGAGCGCATGCGCCACCCGCGCCTGCTGCATCCGCGCGACCACTTCCCAGCGCGTGCCCGCGAGCCGCCGCAGCACCGCACTGCTGCGCCCCTCGACAAACTCGATCCGCTGCCGCGCCAGCAGCACGTCGCGCACCGCCGCGACCAGGATGCGCAGGATCATCACCGCCGCGAACACCGCGAACAGGAAGATCAGGCGCGAGGTGCGGCGGTCGAGATGGAACAGGTGGAACACCCAGCCGAGCAGCTCGGCGAGCCGGGTCGCCGAAGCACCCGTGCCGATCGTCACCGAAAGCATCGGCACCAACAGCACCAGTCCGACGCCTTCGAGACCCGCGCCGGCCAGCATCGCCGCGAGCGCCAGCCCGGTGCGCCGCGGACCCGAGAAGCGCGCGAAGGCCAGCGCGAACCGGACGATCATCGCGACCGGCCCGGGATCGGGCGCCACGGGTGCGGAAGAAGGGGAGGGGCGGTTCATGTGCATGGGTCGCTAGGGGGCCGGGGGTGCGGAGGATTTCCTCGCACGCCTTAGCCGATGCGCTCCGGCAGCTTCCAGTCGATCGGCTTCATGCCCTGACTCTCCAGAAAAGCATTGGCCTTGGAAAAGGGCTTCGAGCCGAAAAAGCCGCCATGCGCCGAGAGCGGCGAGGGGTGGACCGACTTGAGGACGAGGTGCCGCCCGCCGCGATCGATCGAATCGACGAACGCCGCCTTTTTCTGCGCATGGCTGCCCCAGAGCATGAACACCACCGGCTCGGGCTTGGCATTGACCAGCCGGATCACCGCGTCGGTGAACCGTTCCCAGCCGCGCCCCTGATGCGAGGCGGCGATCCCCATCTGCACCGTCAGCACAGCGTTGAGCAGCAGCACGCCCTGCTCGGCCCAATGCTCCAGAAAGCCGTGCCGCGCGGGCGGGATGCCGAGATCGCTCTGCAGCTCCTTGTAGATGTTGACCAGGCTCGGCGGCACGCGGATATCGGGCCTGACCGAAAAACACAGCCCATGCGCCTGGCCGGGGCCATGATAGGGATCCTGCCCGAGGATCACCACGCGAACCTGCTCGAGCGGGGTCAGGTCGAGCGCGCGGAACCACTCGCCGCCCGCCGGGAAGATGCGCTTGCCCGCCGCCTTTTCCGCCACCAGATATTCGCGCAGCGCCGCCATATAGGGGCTCTCGAATTCCGGCCGCAGCGGTTCGAGCCAGCTCGGGTGCAGTTTGACGTCGCCCATGGCCTCCGGAAATGCGGCAGGCGCGGCTATCCCGTCAACCGGCCCTGCAATCGCCTGCGAGCGGACAGCCTGCGCAATCGGCCCGGTCGGGCCGGCAGCGCGTCTGGCCAAGCCGCTTCATCAGGACATGGAAGTCCAGAAACTCATCCCCCGACCATTCGGACATCGCACCGGTCACTGCCTCGCTGACCGCCGCCGCCTCTGCATGCGCGCCGGCAAAGCCGAGGCGCCGGAAGATGCGCAACACATGGCTGTCGACGATGAACACCGGGCGGTTGAGCGTGCTGGCGTTGAGCGTCGCCGCCGCGACCTTGCGGCCGACGCCGGGGAAGCGCTCGAGCCAGGCCAGCGCCTCGGCGAGCGGGGCCTCCCCAAGAAAATCGAGCGCGAAGCCGCCGCGCTCGGCCTCGATCCCGCGCAGCGTCTGGACGAGATACCCCGCCTTGTCCCCCGCAAAGGTCACGTCGCGGATGCACCGCGCAATCTCGCGCCGCGGCGCCCGTGCGACCCGCCGGGGCGAGCGGTAGCGTGCGACCAGCCGGTCATAGGCTGCGAGCGACACAGCATCGCGGGTGCGCCCGCTGATCATCGATTTGACGAGCTGCCCGACCGGCTTGCGCCGCGTCCACAAGCGCGGCGGCCCGGATGCCCGCAACGCCCCGCGCCAGCGCAGGATATCGTCATGCCCATTGAAGCCGAAGCTCGGTTGCATCCGGCAATAATGGAACAAACACGGAACAACCGCAAGCGTTCAGACGTGCTCGGGCTTGCCCTTGCGCTTGGTATGCGCGAATTCCTCGAGCTGCTTCTGGGTCATCGATTCCGCCATTTGCCTGGAGGCGCCCTTGAGCTTGGATTTGGGCGTATCGCCCCGCTTGGCGGAAAGCGCCGCGCCGGCGGCCTTTTGCTGGGCAGCGGATTTTGCAGGCATGATGCGAACTCCTTACAAGATGGCGCATCAACCAGTCCGGAGCAAAAAGGGTGCATGTTCATCACGATAGCGGCGCGGTGGCCGCACCGGTCATCGGTTTCGACCAGTTCCTCGCGGTCGATATCCGCGTCGGTACGATCGTCGAGGCGCTGCCTTTCCCCGAGGCGCGCAAGCCTGCCTATCGGCTCGCGATCGATTTCGGCCCCGCGATCGGGGTCAAGCGCTCCTCGGCGCAGATCACCGAGCATTACACGCTCGATCAGTTGCCCGGGCTTCAGGTCGCCGCGGTGGTCAATTTCCCGCCGCGCCAGATCGGGCCGATGATGTCCGAGGTGCTGACGCTCGGTTTCCCCGACGCGGACGGCAAGGTCGTGCTGTTCCACCCCGGCGTCCCGGTTCCGAACGGCGGGCGCCTCTTCTAAAGCCATTGATCGGCGCCCGGCGCGGATTTATGTTTCATGAAAACGATTTTCAGAAACAAATATCGGGGAGGAAATCATGTCGCTTCGTATCGCGCTCGCTCTGGGTCTGCTGGCTGCTCCGGTGGCCGCCATCGCCGCGCTGCCGCAGCAGCAAAGCGACGATGCCGCCGCCCGGCAGATCGTCAACAATCCCGATCCTTCGACCTTCACCATTTATGGCGTGAACCCCACGCCCAAATCGAAGCGGGACGACACCGTGCAGGGCGGCCGCTCGCTGGCCGTCTCGGTGACCGGCAGCGGCACGCCCTATGCGGTCGGGATCGGTTCGCCGATCCTCCAGGACATCAAGGCGGGCGATCATCTGGTGCTGATGTTCTATGCCAAGCTCGTCAAGGCAGAGCCCGGCGTGACCACCGCCACGATCAACGCACAGGTCCAGCTTTCCAGCGCGCCCTACACCACGATCTTCGCCAAGCCGTTCGAGATCACCCCCGAATGGAAGCTGTTCCAGGTCGCGGGCGTCGCCGACAAGGATTATGCCAAGGGCACGATCGGCGCGACCTTCCATGTCAACACCGGCAAGCAGACCGTGGCGCTCGGGCTGGTCGCGGTGCTCGATACCGACAAGAAATGATCAGGCGCGGATGACCGTCACCAGATAGTCGAGGCTGACATCCTCGCTCAGCACGAAGCCGCGTGCGGGCGAGAAGCCCAGGCCCTGGAGGTGGGTCACCTCAAGCCCAGCCCCGGCGAGCAAAACGGTCAGCTCGTCGGGGGTGAGGAACTGGTTCCAGTCGTGCGTGCCCCTCGGGATGGCGCCGCTTCCCTCGCCGATGGTGATCATCGCGAGCTTCGAGAGCGCGGTGCGGTTCGGCGTCGATAGTATCATCAATCCGCCCGGCGCCAGCGCATCGGCCAACCCGCGTGCAAAGGCCGCGGTGTCGGCGACATGCTCGATCACCTCCATCGATACGACCAGATCGAAGCGCCGCCCGGCGACCGCCTCGATCCCGCCGGCGAGATAGTCGATCTCGAGCCCCACCGCTGCGGCGTGCGCCCGCGCCGCGCCGATATTCTCGGGCGCGGCATCCAGTCCCGTCGCCTTCGCCCCCAACCGCGCCAGCGGCTCGGTCAGCAGGCCTGCGCCGCACCCCACATCGAGCGCCGTCTTGCCCCTGAGCGGCGCGAAATCCGAGGATTCGCGCCCCCAATGCCGGTCTATGCGCTCGCGCAGATAGGCCAGCCGCGCCGGGTTGAGCCGATGGAGCATCGCCGAGCTGCCCTTGGGATTCCACCAGTCGGCGGCGAGCTTGCCGAAATGCTCAGCTTCGCGGGGGTCAACGGTAGCTATTATTGCCTTTGCCATGGCCGCCTCCTATCAGCCCGGCGTCCCCACCCCAAGGCCCGGAAGACAAGACCCCATCCATGGCACGCATCGTGATGAAGTTCGGCGGCACCTCGATGGCCGGAATCGAGCGCATCCGCAGCGTCGCCGCGCGGGTGAAGCGTGAATGGCAGGCGGGCAATCAGGTCGCGGTGGTCGTCTCGGCGATGGCGGGCGAGACCGACCGGCTGGTCGGCTTCTGCCGCGAGGCCTCGTCGCTCTACGATCCCAGGGAATATGACGTCGTCGTCTCCGCGGGCGAACAGGTCACTTCGGGCCTTCTCGCCATTGCGCTGCAGGCGATCGGCGTGCCCGCGCGCAGCTGGCTCGGCTGGCAGCTCCCGGTGCACACCAGCGACGCGCATGCCTCGGCGCGGATCGAGGGGATCGACACGCAAGCGCTCGATGCCTCGCTCGCGCAGGGCGAGGTCGCGGTGATCCCGGGCTTCCAGGGCGTGGCCGACAGCGGCCGCGTGACCACCCTGGGCCGCGGCGGATCGGACACGTCGGCGGTGGCGGTCGCGGCGGCGATGAAGGCCGACCGCTGCGACATCTACACCGATGTCGACGGGGTCTATACCACCGATCCGCGCATCGTGCCGCGCGCGCGCAAGCTCAAGCGCGTGACGTACGAAGAAATGCTCGAGCTCGCGAGCGTGGGGGCCAAGGTGCTCCAGACGCGCTCGGTGGGGCTCGCGATGAAGGAAGGCGTCCGCGTCCAGGTGCTCTCTTCGTTCGTCGACGGCCCCGCCGCCGACACGTTGCCGGGCACGATGATCGTCGGCGAAGAGGAGATTGAAGACGTGGAACGCCAGCTCATCACCGGCATCGCGCACGACAAGAACGAGGCCAAGATCACCCTGGTCGAGGTGCCCGACCGCCCCGGCGCGGTCGCGGCGATCTTCGGTCCGCTCGCGGAGGCCAACATCAATGTCGACGTGATCGTCCAGAACGTCGCCCATGCCACCGGCTCGACCGACGTGACCTTCACCGTCCCCGGCGCCGAGCTCACCCGCGCGCTCGACGTGCTGCAAAAGGCCCAGGTCTCGATCGGCTACAACAAGCTGGTGCATGACAGCCGCGTCTCGAAAATCTCGATCGTCGGCGTGGGGATGCGCAGCCATGCGGGCGTCGCGGCGACGATGTTCAAGACGCTTGGCGAGCGCGGCATCAATATCCTCGCCATCGCCACCTCGGAGATCAAGGTCTCGGTCCTGATCCATGAGGACGAGACCGAGCTGGCGGTGCGGCTGCTGCACACCGCTTATGGTCTCGACGCGGAGGAAGCGGCGGCCTGAGGCCCGCTACTCGAGCAGCGGCCCGCTCGCCAGGGCGGCGAATTCCAGCCGTTCCTGCTCGCTCAGCTCGGGGCGCCAGATGTCGAAGATCAGCACGACGCGGTCCTCGCCGCTGTCGTTCCAGGCTTCGTGCTCGATCGTGTCGTCGAAGACGAGCAGCTTGCCCACCTCCCATTCGCGCACCTCGTTGCCGACGCGGAACCTGCATCCGGGCGGCACGATAAGCGGCAGGTGGCAAACGAGGCGCGTGTTGAACATGCCGGTATGCGGCGGGATCCGCGCGCCGGCGCGCAGCAGCGAGAACATGGCGGTCGGTGAGTTGGCGAATTGCGGCATCGGCGCGGTCTGCACCGCCGCCCAGGTCCGCGGGCAGCGCGCAATCACCGCCTCCTCGTTCCTGCCATTCTCGCACAAAAACAGCACGCTCCAGTCGGGGCTGTCGAGCAGATGGTTCTGGTCGATGCGGGCATGGTTGGGATCGGCCTTGAGATAGGGCCGGAAGTCGCCGCGCATGCCCGCCAGCAGCCCGTTCAGCTCCTCGAGGATCGCGCCGGTCGCGGCCTCGATGCCGGGCGCCCAGTCGAACTGGGCGGTGTCGAAATACTGGATGTTCGGCAGCCCCGGGAAATAATAGCCGGTCGGCTCCTGCACATAGATCCGCTTGCGGCCCGCCAATATGTCGAGCGCCTGCTGAAAGCGCGGACTGCGGCCGGCCACCGGAAAGCCCCGCGCGATCAGCGCCGCTTCGCGCTCGGCATCGAGCCGCTCGCGCCACTCCGCCACCGCGGCCTCCGCCCGCCGGACCTCGGGGACGAGGCTGTCGGGAACCGGCTGGCTTTGCGCGACGAGCAGCGCCGCCTCGTAAAAGCCGAGCGAACCGCGATGGTCGCCCGCGCGGGCGCGGCAATCGCCCTTCATGATGTTCGCGCGCACGTCGCGCTCGTCGAGCCCGCGCAGGCCGTCGATCGCGGCCTCCTCGCCCACGGGATCATTGTCGGCGCGGCAGGCGGTGGCGAGCAGCAGCCAGATCTGGGCATTGGCGCGCCCCGTCGCGGTCACGCGCTGCAGGTGCCCGCGCGCCTCGGCCGCCCGGCCCTGCTGCAAAGCCTCGGCGCCCCGTCGCACCAGGCTCATCGCCTCATCGTTCGTGATCTGCATGGCCCCTTGTGACTATTACAAAAATCGGCCGCGTCCATGCCGAAATCGGGCCCGGCCCCGCCCCGTTGTTGCGGAGCGCCCGGTGCGCGTGCCATGCTGGGCCATGCGCGGCTGGGCGATAGCAATACTGGCGATGGCCCTGACGGGCGCCGGTGCGGGTGCGCGCCAGGGCGCGCGTCCGGTGATCGCCGAGGGGTTCGAAGGCAATGGCGCGGTCGCGCAGGCATTGCTCCGCGACCCCAGGCTGACGCTGGCCGATGGCGCGGGGGTCGGCGGCGGCAGAGCGCTCAGGGCCAGCTATATCGGCGGACCCGTGGGCAGCGAGCGGCTGACCCGCAGCATCGATCTCGGCGAGCGCGGGCCCGAATATACGCTCGACTACGATGTCCAGTTCGAACGCGATTTCCAGTTCGTGCTGGGCGGCAAGCTGCTCGGGCTGGGGCCCGACAGGCCGGTCACCGGCGGCGACCCGATCCGCCCCGACGGCTGGAGCGCGCGGGTGATGTGGCGCACCGGCGGGCATGTCGAACTCTACACCTATCACCAGGACCAGGCGGGCAAATATGGCGATCATGGCGTGGTCGTCCGCCCGCTCTCGTTCGTCACAGGGCGCTGGTACGCCGTCTCGATCCATGTCCGCGTCAACAGCGCCCCCGACAAGGCGGACGGTTTCGTCCGCCTCTATGTCGATGGCGTGCTCACCGAGCAGCAGCAGGGGATCCGGCTGCGTGGGGCAACGAGCGACGACACGCTGATCAGCCGCTTCATGTTCGAGACCTTCCATGGCGGTAACGACCCGAGCTGGGCGCCGAAGAACAGCGACGGCAGCTACGCGACCGTCCATGCGCTGTTCGACAATATCGCGGTGTGGCGCGGCGAGCATGTCCGCAGGGCGCCGGGCCAGTAACGCCGCAAGGCTTGCGCGTTCGCACCCCCAGCGGCTAGGCGGCCCCATGAGCATTGGCCAAGAAAGACTGAAGCGCCGGATGGCGCGCGGCGTCGAATTCCTCGGCAGCGAGGTCGCGATCATGTGCGGCGCGATGTCGTGGGTGAGCGAGCGCAACCTCGTCGCCGCCATGTCGAACGCGGGCGGCTTCGGGCTGATCGCGTGCGGGGCGATGACCCCCGAGCTGCTCGACGCCGAGATCGCGGGGACCAAGACGCTCACCAACAAGCCGTTCGGCGTCAACCTGATCACGATGCACCCGATGCTGATGGACCTGATCGCGGTGTGCGCGAAGCACCAGGTCAGCCATGTCGTGCTCGCGGGCGGCTTGCCCCCGGCGGGCTCGCTCGACGCGATCAAGGCGAACGGCGCCAAGCTGATCTGCTTCGCCCCCGCATTGAGCCTCGCCAAGAAGCTGATCCGCTCGGGCGTCGATGCTCTGGTGGTCGAGGGCATGGAAGCCGGCGGGCATATCGGCCCCGTCTCGACCTCGGTGCTCGCGCAGGAAATCCTCCCGGAAGTCTCGGAGCAGGTCCCGGTCTTCGTCGCGGGCGGAATCGGGCGCGGCGAGGCGATCGCGGGCTATCTCGATCAGGGCGCGGCGGGGGTCCAGCTCGGCACGCGCTTCGTCTGCGCGACCGAGAGCATCGCGCATCCCAATTTCAAGAAGGCGTTCATCCGTGCGTCGGCGCGAGACGCGGTCGCCAGCGTCCAGATTGATCCGCGGCTGCCGGTGATCCCGGTCCGCGCGCTCAAGAACGCCTCGACCGAGAGCTTCACCGCCAAGCAGCGCGAGGTCGCCCAGCTGCTCGACGAGGGCAAGGTCGAGATGATGGAGGCGCAGCTCCAGATCGAGCATTATTGGGCCGGCGCGCTCCGCAAGGGCGTGATCGACGGCGATGTCGACAATGGCTCGCTGATGGCGGGCCAGTCGGTCGGCATGGTGACCAGGGAAGAGCCGGTCGCCGAGATCATCGCCACGCTGATGGCCGAGGCTGCGCACGCGCTGGAGAAGCGCGCGGCTTAGTTTGATCGGCTCTCGCCGATGAGCGGCACCAGCCCGCTCCCCCTCCCGACCTCCCATAGCCTGCTATCGTAAGGGAGGTCGGGAGGGGAGCGGGCTGGTGTCGCGACCGCCGCGCGAGCGGCGCAAACGACTCAGCTTGGCGGCGAAGCTGCCAAGCGTTATCCTTGCGCAATGAATGCGGTTGCGGCCCGAAAGTCCGGCGCGCCTTCGTTTTCGATCCGCGCCTCCTCGCTGGTGCTGGCGGCACTGGCGACCGGGGTGCCATTGTTCCTGCTCATCCTCGGCCTGTCGATCCAGACCCTACAGGCGATCCGCGAGCGTGCGCTGTCGGTCGAGCTGATCCCGGTCCCGCCACCACCACCGCCCGAACAGACGCGCCCGGAGCGCGCCAGGCCCGCCGAACATGCCGCCGCGCCCGCGCCCGAACCGCCGCGCCCCGCGACGCTGATCGGCCCGAGCGCGCCGATTGTGCCCCAGCCGCTTCCGCCCCCGCCCGCCGCCGATACGGCCGGGACCGGCGCCGGGACGACGCCGGGGGCGGGCACCGGAGGCAGCGGGACCGGCGGAACCGGAGACGGCGCGGGAGGAGCGCCGGTGAGCGGCCCGGTCCTTGCCGGAGCGAGCTGGATCAACAGGCCCAGCCCGGCCGAACTGCAACCCTTCAACCCGCAACAGGCGCAGGTCGAGCAAGTCAGCGGGCAGGTCGTGCTGGCGTGCCGCGTGTTGCGCAACCGCACCCTGGCGGATTGCCGCATCCGCTCCGAGCGTCCGCGCGGCTATGGCTTCGGCGCCGCCGCGCTCCAGGCCTCGCGTACCTTCCGCTTCAATCCGCCGACGATCGACGGGGAGCCCGACGAGGCGCGACGCATCGAGATTCCGGTCGATTTCAACAATCGCCGCCGCTGAACGCGAAACGGCGGCGCTTCGCGCGAAGCACCGCCGTTCCCGGGGAAGCTCGGGGTTCAGGCCGGGATGCGCCGCCGCGCCATCCGCCACAGCCCGCTGACCGTGCCGAAGGTCCAGACGATCGCCACCACGACAAAGGCGATGCGGAGCGCGAGGTCGAGGCTCTCCTGCAGCTTCGCCGCCTCGTCGAGCGGCATGCCGGTCGCGACAACCGTCACCCAATGCCCCGACTGATAGACGAGGAACAGGATCGCCAGCCCGCCCAGACCGGTCGCGGCGTTGGTCAGCGCGAGCAGCGCCTTCCAGCGCGGCCGCAGCCACTGGATCAGGTTGTGCACCAGCCGCGCCGAGGCGAGGATCAGGATCGGCCAGTAGAGCTCCATGAAGACCGGGCTCGGTTCGATATGGAAGTCGGGGCCGCCGGTGCGCCACGGAATATGGATCGTGCCGGTCCACCACAGGATGAAGGCGATGCCCAGCCCTACCTCGATCGCCGCCTCCCACGGCCCCTGCTGCTTGTCGATCACGTCGGGCAGATTGTCGGGCACCCAGGTGACGAGATGCTCGGCCGGGAAGCCGATCCGCTCCATCACCACGAAGATGATCGTGATGATCGCGGCGTTGAGCAGCACCGTGTCGAAGATCCCCGACATCGATTCGACCCAGGTCAGGAAGGGGTTGCCCCCACCTGTCAGCGCCTTGCCGACGCTCACCGCGATGACGACCGCGACCACGATCATCAGCACGACCCGCATGACCGAGAGATAGAAGGGGAACACCTCGGGCCCGATTAAATACTGATGCCTGCGAAAGCGCGAAGCGACCACGAGCGGGTGGCCGAACTCCTTGAGCAAGGCGCTGGTCTCGTCCTTGGTGAGGTCGCGGCCCAGCCGTTCCTCGCGGTCCTCCTTGCGGCTCATCAGGTCGTCGCGAAGCTCGGCGACGATGTCGTCGGCCCCATTTCCTTTGGCGCCCTGGGGAAGGTTGCGCCGGACGGCGTGCAGATAGCGGTCGATAAGGTCCATCACTTTTCCCTTTCGGTCAGCCGGAGGATCGATTCGGAGATCGCGTTCCATTCGCTGAGGAGTTGCGCGAGGAGTTCCTCGCCATCGGCGGAGAGGCGGTAGAAGCGCTTGTTGCGCCGCGCCTCTTCGCGCCATTCGCTGGTGAGCAGGCCCTGCGTCTCGAGCCGCCGCAGCAGCGGGTAGAGCGCGCCTTCGTCGATCGGCAGCCCGGCATCCTCGAGGCTCTGGCGCAGCGTATAGCCGTACCGCTCCTCGCGCAGCGCGCCGAGCACCGCGAGCACCAGCGACCCGCGCCGGAGCTCGATGCGGAGCTTTTCGTAAATGTCGTCGTCAGTCGGCACGTTACCTTGCCTCGCATCGTGTATGACACACACTGTATGTCACATAGTACTGTGCGATGCAAGGTATATGTGCTCAGGGAGAGGAAGCGAGGATTTCCAGGGGGTTGGCGGGCGTTTCCGGCCTGGGTTCGGCGCGCGTGACGCGCGACAGCACACCCTCGAGCAGCGGCGTCAGGCTCCCGAGTCGTCGCATCTTGATCGCCATGTCCCACAGCGGCTCGAACTTCTTCCAACCGGCGGCGTAGAAGAAATGCTTGGCACGGTGCTTGGCCGTCTCGTGCGAACGCGCCCCCCGGGCGATATTCCCCCAGCCATAAAAGTCCCGATAGGCGCGGTCATAGCCGGCCTTGAGCAGCTCGGGGCTCATCCCCACCGGGCGATAGACGACATGGCGCGTGTCGTAGCGGTCCCAGTCATGGCAGGTCAGCCGGCCGGCCGCCGCCATCTCGGCATAGAGGCGCGTCCCCGGATAGGGCGTCTGGATATGGAAGGTCGCGGTGGTGATGCCATTCCTCACCGCCCAATCGACGGTGCGGCCGAACACATCGGGTCCGTCATCGTCCATCCCGAACACGAACGAGCCGTTGATCATGATCCCCAGCCCGCTCAGCCGCCGCGCCACCGCTTCATAATCCTGGGCAAGGTTCTGCTTCTTGTTGCAGCCACGCAGATTGGCGGGGCTGAAGGTCTCGAACCCGACGAACAGGCTGCGCAGCCCCGCCCCCGCCGCCCTTTCGATCAGGTCGCCGCGCAGTACCGAATCGACGGTCGCCGCGCCTTGGAATAGGCGGCCCATGCCGCGCATCCCCTCGAACAGCGCCTCGGCGAAGCGGCGGTTGCCGAGCAGGTGATCATCGAGAAAATAGAGATGGCGTCCGGGCAGCCGCTCGATCTCGGCGAGCGCCTCGTCGACGCGCTGGGTATAGAAGCCGCGCCCGCCTTCGAAAAAGGCGTCCTTGTAGCAGAAATCGCAATGCTGGGGGCAGCCGCGCGTCACCACGATCGAATTGGGGACGAGATAGCGATCGCGCTTGATCAGGTCGCGGCGGACCGCCGGGATGCCCTCGATCGTCCTCCCCGCAGTCGAGACATAGCGGGGCTTCGGCATGCCCGCGCGCAGATCGCGGAGGAACTCCGGGAAGGTCTGGTCGCCCGGCCCGAGGAAGATCGTATCGGCGTGCGGCGCCGCTTCCTCGGGCAGCGAGGTGACGTGGAGCCCGCCCAGCGCGACGTAGCAGCCCCGCGCGCGATAGAGATCGGCGAGGGCATAAGCGCGATAGGCGTTGGTGATATAGACCTGGATCACCACCAGATCGGGCGCATCGTCGGTGCACAGCGCCTCGACATGATCGTCGATCAGTTCGGCCTCGTCCTCATCGGACAGATGCGAGGCCAGGGTAGCCAGCCCGAGCGGCGGAAACAGCGAATATTTGATCGGCCGCCAGAACGGGCTCTTCGCCTCGGTTAGTGCCGGCAGGATGAATTTCACTCGCATCGCGCGCCTCCTTGCGCACGCTCTGGCCGAGGTGTGTGCAGCGGTGATGCAGGCGATATCCGCTTTGCGTGGAGCAGCGATCGTTACGCTTAAGTATCTGAAATCAAACAATGCTTACCGGCGGATTCCGCATATTCGGTGAGCTTCGCTTCATTCCGGTGCGCGATCCTGAGCGTCTCTCGGGGATGGGGGACATCAACATGAAGCAACTCGTGCAGTTTCTGCTGCCGATGGCGTGCGCGCTGTCGGCTTCTCCGGCGCTCGCCCAAGGCTGGGACGCGCCGCCACGGCCGCCCGCGGGGGCGGCGCCCAATCTGCAAATCCCGCAGCGCGACGCTTTCGGGCACTACCAGACGATCAACCAGGGGCTCACCCCGGCGGAGACCAGCTGGCACGTCCGCGCCGCGCTCAACGTCGCGGCACTCGGCTGCCGCGGCGCCGGCGATGGCGAACTGGTGCCGCAGTACAACCGGCTGATCGCGGCTGAGCGCGGCCCGCTCGCCGCCGCCGATGCCTCGGTCAAGGCGCAGTATCGCAAGCGCTACGGCGCCGGCTGGCAGGAACCGTATGACCGGGACATGACGCGGCTCTATAATTTCTTCGCCCAGCCGCCCGCCCAGCCCGGCTTCTGCGCCGCCGCGCGCGGCGTGCTGGGGGAATCGCTGATGCTGGAGCCGGGGGAATATGAGGCGTTCGCGGCATGGGCCCTGCCCCTGCTCGAGGCGCCGTTCACCGACTTCTACACCGACTATGAGGCCTGGCGCACCGCCGATGCGGCGTGGCGGCAGGGGCGCTATGGTACGGTGGCTTCGGCGAGCGCACCGCTTCCGTAACGGAAAGCGCTGTCAGCAGGGTTGGCGCGCGCTGGCGCAATCTGTTAGCGCGCGCCCATGGCCCTCACTGCAGCCGCCTCCGCCCGCGAGATCCTCACGCGCCTCCACGACGTGATGGCGAAGCGGCTGCCCGCCCAGTCGAAGCTCAATTCGGTGGTCGAGATCATCGGCACGGTGCTCGATAGCGAGGTCTGCTCGATCTATCTGCTGCGCGAGGGGCTGCTCGAACTCTATGCGACGCGCGGGCTGGCGCAGGCCGCGGTCCATGTCACCAAGCTTGCGCTGGGCGAAGGTCTGGTCGGGACGATCGCGGCCAATGTCGAGACGCTGAACCTCGACGAGGCGACCAGCCATCCCGACTTCGCCTATCGCCCCGAAACCGGCGAAGAGGCGTTCCACAGCTTCGCCGGAGTTCCGATCATCCGGCGCGAACGTGCGGTGGGCGTGCTTGCGGTGCAGCATGCGGCTGCGCGAAAATATGCCGATGTCGAAATCGAAGCGCTCCAGACCGTCGCCATGGTGCTCAGCGAACTGATCGCCAATGCCGATCTGATCGACGCGGCCGCCGGCGCCTCGACCCGCGTCCAGTCGACCGCGGCGGTGCGCGTCTCGGGGTTCAAGCTGGTCGAGGGCATGGCAGCGGGCGTCGCGGTGTTCCACCAGCCGCGCATCACCATCGAGCATACCGTCGCCGAGGATGTCGAGGCCGAGCGCCACCGCGTCTATGCCGCGTTCGACAAGATGCGCGAGCAGATCGACCGGATGGCGAGCCAGGCCGAGTTCGGCGTGGGCGGCGAGCATGACGAGGTGCTCGCGATGTACAAGATGTTCGCCTACGACGAGGGCTGGAGCCGCCGGATCAACGAGGCGATCGACTCCGGCCTCACCGCCGAAGCGGCGATCGAACGCGTCCAGCAGCGCACCCGGATGCGGATGCGCGAAATCGACGATCCGCTGCTCCGCGACCGGATGCACGATCTGGAGGACCTCTCCAACCGGCTGATCCGAATCGTCTCGGGCAAGCTCGGTACCGCGGCACAAATGGGCCTCCGCCATGATTCGATCCTGATCGCCAAGAATCTCGGCCCCGCCGAACTGCTCGAATATGACCGCCGGCGCTTGAAGGGCGTGGTGCTCGAAGAGGGCTCGCTCACCGCGCATGTCATCATCGTCGCGCGGGCGATGGGGGTGCCGGTGCTCGGCAGGGTCAAGGATGTCCGCCAGCTGATCGCCGAGGGTGACATGCTGCTGCTCGACGTCGCCGAGGAAAGCCTGTTCGTCCGCCCCACCACCGCGATGGAGGAGGCGTTCGAGGCCAAGCTGACGCTCAGCCAGAAGCGCCGGGCCGCCTTCGCCAGGCTCAAGGGTGAGCTGCCGGTCACCAAGGACGGGCATCGCGTCACGGTGATGGTCAATGCCGGGCTGCGTGACGATCTCGCGGCGATGGACCTGACCGGCGCCGACGGCATCGGCCTGTTCCGCACCGAATTCCAGTTCCTCGTTTCGGCGACGCTGCCGCGTCCCGCCGAGCAGCAGAAGCTGTACAAGGCGGTGCTCGATGCCGCGGGCGACCGGCCGGTCACCTTCCGCACGGTCGATATCGGCGGCGACAAGGCGCTGCCCTATCTCAACCATGACGAGACCGGCGAGGAAGAGAATCCGGCGATGGGCTGGCGCGCGCTCCGGCTCGCGCTCGAACGCGACGGGCTGATGAAGATCCAGGCGCGCGCGCTGCTCGAGGCGGGGGCGGGGCGCACGCTCAGCATCATGTTCCCGATGGTCAGCGAGCCCTGGGAGTTCGACGAGGCGCAGGCAATCTTCGAGGCGCAGCGCACCTGGCTCGCCGCGCGCGGCAAGAAGCTGCCCGCCGAGATCCGCTATGGCGCGATGCTCGAAGTGCCCGCGCTCGCCGAGCAGCTCGATGTCCTGCTGCCCAAGATCGATTTCCTGTCGATCGGCACCAACGACCTGACGCAGTTCCTGTTCGCCGCCGATCGCGCCCATCCCAAGCTGGCGCTGCGCTACGACTGGCTGAGCCCCTCGATCCTGCGCTTCCTCAAGCGCGTGACGGCCCAGGCGCAGGCGGCGGGGGTGCAGGTCGCGGTGTGCGGCGAGATGGGCGGGCGGCCGCTCGAAGCGATGGCGCTGATCGGCCTCGGTATCGACCGGCTCTCGATCACCCCGGCGGCGGTCGGCCCGGTCAAGGCGATGGTCCGCTCGCTCGATCGCGGCGCGCTGATCGCGCATATGAACGACGCGTTGACCACGCCGCCGCGGGCGCTGCGCGAGACGCTGAGCGCCTGGGCGGGCGATCATGGGGTCGAACTGGCCTGAAGCGGCGCCGGACCGAGCAAGTTATTGTCGGAGGCGGCGTTGACAGTGACGTCACCCTGAGTGACACCGCGGGCAAGGCGGGACCCTGTCGTAACCCCCACCGCCGGAGACGATGATGGAAGGCGAGCCCGAGCCGGAAGCGACGCTGTTTCCCACCACGGTGGGAGAGAAGCTGCGCGCGGCGCGTGAGGCGCAAGGCGTGTCGCTCGCCGATATTGCCGCGAACACCCGAATCCCGCAGCGCCATCTCGAGGCGATCGAGAAGTCGAATTACGCGTCCTTGCCCTCGATCACCTATGCCCTGGGCTTCGCCAAGGCCTATGCCCGCGCGGTCGATGTCGATGAAGTGGCGATCGCGCGCGATCTGCGCGGCGAGCTTTCGACCACCTATGAGCCCCGTCCCGTCCCTTCGCCGGTCTATGAGATGGATGGGCCGCGCCGCAGCGCGCCCGGCGGGATCGTGTGGATCAGCGTCATCGTCGCGCTGCTGCTCGTCGCCGGGGTCGCCATCTATTACGGCACCGATCTGATCCGCGGGTCGGCTCCCGCGGCCGAGGGGCTGGTGATCCCGCCCGAGGAGAGCCCGACCCCCGATCCGGGTAACGAGGCGATCGCCGCCGCCACCGGCCAGGTCTCGCTGACCGCGCTCGGCACCGTGTGGCTGCGCGTCACCGACGGCACCGGCAAGATCCTCTACGAAAAGGAGATGCAGGCGGGCGAGCGCTATGACGTTCCCGCCGGCGCCGATCATCCGCGCGCGCGGGTTCCGCGGCCCGACCTGATCCAGGTGACGCTCAACGGATCGAACGTCGCCCCGCTCGGCGAAGGCGCGCAGACCGTCGAGGTCGAGGTCAGCGCCGACGCGATCGCCGCGCGCGGCCAGCCCGGCGCGGGTGCGACGCCCAGCACGGCGGCGGCGCCGCTGGTCAGGCCGGACGAGCCGCGCCGCCGCGAACGCCAGACGCCCGCGCCGCAGCCCAGCGCTGCTACGCCCCCGCCTGCCGCTCCGGCGGTGACGAACAGCACCGGCACGCCATAGGACTGGCGGCAGGCAAAGCGGGTCCGCTATATGGGGCCCTTGTTTCGACCCAATTGCACCGGGGGGTGTCATGATGCGTATCACACTGGCAGTAGCGGCCCTGATCGCGACGATCGGCTTCACCGGCACCGCCCAGGCGCAGGTCGCGCCCGGCCAGAGCGCGCTCGAGGCGCGGATCGACCGGCTCGAGCGCGAGATGCGCGCGGTCCAGCGCAAGGTCTTCCCGGGCGGCGCGGGCGCCACGGTGGAGCCGGAGATCACCCCCGCCACCGTGGACGATGCCGCCGGCGGCTCGTCGAGCCCGGTTGCGGACCTCACCCAGCGCGTCGCCTCGCTCGAGGCACAGGTTGCGACGCTCACCGGCCAGGTCGAGCAGCTCCAGTACCGCCAGCGCCAGCTCGAGGACGCGTTCGCCGCGTACAAGCGCACCACCGATGCGCGCCTCAAGGCGCTCGAGGATGCCGCCACCGCGGTCACCCCGGCGCCGGGCAGCACCGCGGCAACCGAGACCGACACGGTGGTGACCCCGACCCCGCGCCCCACGACCCGCCCCGCAACTCCCCCCGCCACCGCGACGACGACCCCTGCCGCGACGACTCCCGCAGCCACCACGCCGCCCGCCGCCACGGGCACGCGCGCGGCGCGGCTCGCGGCGATCCAGCGGCCGAGCACCAGCGATCCGGCCGAGGACGGCTATGTCTATGGCTATCGCCTGTGGCAGGCCCAGCTCTATCCCGAGGCGCGCAAGGCACTCGAGGAAGTCGTTGCCAAATATCCCAAGCATCGCCGCGCCAGCTTCGCGCAAAACCTGCTCGGCCGCGCCTATCTCGACGCCGGGGCGCCCAGCCTCGCCGCGGTCGCCTTCTACCAGAATTACAAGACCAACCCCTCGGGCGAGCGCGCGCCCGACAGCCTCTATTATCTCGCCCAGGCGCTGACCCAGTTGAAGAAGCCTCCTGCCGAGATCTGCAAGGTCTATGCGGAGCTGACCCAGCTTTACGGCGACCGTATCTCGGAGGAGATGAAGGCCGGGGTCGCCGAGGGCCGCATGCGCAATAAGTGCAAGTAGCGGCGGCACGGTTTCTTGGCTGTCTGGAGGCCGTTCATGGCGGCCCCCTTCCCACCGATGCCCCAATCGCGCTCGCGGTTTCGGGCGGGCCCGACAGCATGGCGATGCTGGCGCTCGCGCACGCCGCCTATGGAGGCCAGGTGGCCGTCGCGACCGTCGATCATCGCCTCCGCCCCGAGGGGGCTGACGAGGCCGCGATGGTCGCGCGATATTGCGCGGCGCTCGGCGTGGCGCACACCATCCTCGTCCCCGAGACACCCATCGCCGGGGCGAGCATCCAGGCCCGCGCGCGCGCCGCCCGCTATCGCCTGCTCGGGGAATGGGCACGGGGCAGCGCCGCCCTGCTCACTGCGCACCATGCCGACGATCAGGCCGAGACGCTGCTGATGCGCGCCGCGCGCGGTTCGGGAATCTCCGGACTGGCGGGAATCCGCGCGCGGCGCGATCTTGGCGGCGTGGCGCTGCTCCGCCCGCTGCTCACCTGGCGGCGTGCCGAGCTTCGCGTGGTGGCGGAGAATGCCGGTGCCCCCTTTGTCGATGATCCCAGCAACCGCGACGACGCGCATGACCGCACGCGTTTCCGGCGGCTGCTCGAAGCCAATCCCTGGCTCGATCCGTGCGCGATTGCCGCGTCGGCGGGCCATCTCGCGGAGACCGAGACCGTCATGAACGACTTCACCGACAGCTATTGGCGCGATCGCGCGCAGGAGAGCGAGGGCGTGATCACCCTGAATGTCGCGGATCTGCCACGCGAGCTGCGCCGCCGCCTCGTCCGCCGCGCGATCCGCGCCCAGGATCCCTCGGTCAGCGACGCCGCGAATATCGAAGCCCTGCTCGATTCGCTCGAAGCGGGCGGCGGGGCGACCCAGGCCGGGGTGATGGCGGCGGCGCGCGGCGCGGTGTGGACCTTTCGCCCCGCTCCGCCCCGCCGAGCGCACTGATCGACCCAAACAACACACGTTCCATTGCCATTAACCCGTGCGCGCCTATCTTGTGGGCTCGCGAAAGGTACGAGAACTCGATGAACGACGGTGACAAGCAGAATGGCGGCGACAACGGGGGCAATAATCCCTGGATGAAGAGCCTGCTGATCTGGGTGGGAATCCTGGCGGCGCTCGCGCTGTTCGTGACGCTCTTCGACGGGCGCACCGCGACGCCCGCGACCGGGTCGGTCGCCTATTCGACCTTCCTCGACAAGATCGATGCGGGCGAGGTCAAGGAGGTCAACCTCTCCCCCGGCCTCGCCACCGGCACCTTTACCGACAACACCAAGTTTCGGGTCAACATGCCCGCCCTCACCCAGACGGTCGAGACCGCGCTGCGCAAGAAGGGCGTGACGATCAACGTCCGCGCCGAAGAGTCGCCGTCGATCTGGCTGATCATGCTCTACAATTCGCTGCCCTTCCTGCTCTTCCTCGGCATCGCCTTCTTCGTGCTCAGGCAGATGCAGAAGAATAGCGGCTCGGGCGCGATGGGCTTCGGCAAGAGCCGCGCTCGCCTCCTCACTCAGAAGGAAGGCAAGGTCACCTTCGACGATGTCGCGGGCATCGACGAGGCGCGCGAGGAGCTGCAGGAGATCGTCGAGTTCCTCAAGGACCCGACCAAGTTCGCCCGGCTCGGCGGCAAGATTCCCAAAGGCGCCCTGCTCGTCGGCTCGCCCGGCACCGGCAAGACCCTGCTCGCCCGCGCGATCGCGGGCGAGGCGGGCGTGCCCTTCTTCACCATCTCGGGCTCGGATTTCGTCGAGATGTTCGTCGGCGTCGGCGCCAGCCGCGTCCGCGACATGTTCGAACAGGCCAAGAAATCGGCCCCGTGCATCGTCTTCATCGACGAAATCGACGCGGTCGGCCGTTCGCGCGGCGGCGGCATCGGCAACCAGAATGACGAGCGCGAGCAGACGCTCAACCAGCTGCTCGTCGAGATGGACGGGTTCGAGGCGAACGAAGGCATCATCATCATCGCCGCGACCAACCGTCCCGACGTGCTCGATCCCGCGCTGCTGCGCCCGGGCCGCTTCGACCGCCAGGTCGTGGTGCCGACCCCGGATATCGAGGGCCGCGTCAAGATCCTCCAGGTCCATATGCGCAAGGTGCCCCTGGCGCCCGACGTCGATCCGCGCGTTATCGCGCGCGGTACGCCGGGCTTTTCGGGCGCCGATCTCGCCAATCTCGTCAACGAGGCCGCCCTGCTCGCCGCCCGGCGCGGCAAGCGCCTGGTCGCCGCGAGCGAGTTCGACGAGGCGCGCGACAAGGTGCTGATGGGCCCCGAGCGCCGCTCGATGGTGATGAACGAGGACGAGAAGCGGATGACCGCCTATCACGAGGCCGGTCACGCGCTCGTCTTCATGCACGAGCCTGCCTCGGATCCGATCCACAAGGCGACGATCATCCCGCGCGGCCGCGCCTTGGGCATGGTCCAGCCGCTGCCCGAGCGCGATTCGTACAGCTATCACCGCGACAAGATGCACGCGAACCTTGCGGTCTCGATGGGTGGCCGCGTCGCCGAGGAGCTGATCTTCGGGTACGACAAGGTTTCGAGCGGGGCGTCGGGCGACATCCAGCAGGCTACGCGCCTCGCCCGGGCGATGGTGACGATGTGGGGCATGTCCGACAAGGTCGGCCCGATCGAGCATACCTATGCAGATGACAGCTATCTGGGTCAGGGGGGCTTGCGCAACGCGCCGATGTCCAACGACACGTCGAAGCTGATCGATGCCGAGATCAAGGGCCTGGTCGAAAGCGGCCTCAAGCGCGCGCGCGACGTGCTGACCGAGCATGTGGACAAGCTCCATCTGCTCGCCAATGCGCTGCTCGAATATGAGACGCTGACCGGCGAGGAGATCAAGCGGCTGATCGCCACCGGCGATATCGGCCGGGAGGATCCGGCGGGTATTCACAAGCCGCTCCCCGCGGGCGGCACCTCGATCCCCAAGATCCGCCGCCCCAAGCCGTTCGGAAATCCGACTCCGCAAGGCGCCTGAGCGGCCCTCCTGCGTCACCGCTGGAGCCTTTAGCGGACCCGGGTGTAGGTGACGCCGTTCAGCGAAATGCTATTCCGGTCGGGCCGGGACCGGATTTCGATGGTCCTGACCTTGTCGGCAACCATGCCGCCGCTGCACGAACAGCCATAGCTTCGGACCGTCCCCCCGCTGCGCCTCGCGACGATGAAAGTCGCTCCCTCGCGGCGGACCTCGAGGCGCTCGCTGCCCGCGCTCCAGGTGCCGATCAGATTGTCGCAGCCGACGTCGGAAAAAGCGCTGAGCCAGCAACCCGAAAGCAGAAGTAGCAATCCCAGCGCCGCGATTATTCTCGACATGATTCGCCCCCTGTCGCGTTCAGAACATCCCCATCACCACCAGCAGGATCAGGAAGATCGTCACGATGATCGCAATGAAGACCATCAGCACGATCGTGCGCAGCAACGCCGAGAACCAGCGGAGCTGATAGGCCTGCTTCATCTGTCGGAACAGATGCACGACCGGAATCCCGAGCGAGGCGAGCACGATCGTCCATTCGGGCGCGCCCAGCGTCCCGGCGATCGTGATCGCGATGAACAGCAGCGACATGAAGGCGATCGAATAGGTGATGAAGATCGCGTGGTCGTAGAGCCGGTATTGCCGCTTCCAGAAGAACAGCAGCCACACGAACGGCAGCGAAAGCGGGATCAGCAGCCAGGAGAATTTATAGATGCTCGACTGGAGCTTGTAGAGCATCAGCGACGGGTTCTTCTGCCATTTCTCGATCCCGTGATCGAGCACGGCCCATCCGGTCATGGTCTTCTGCGTGCTGACACCGATCCTCGGGCCGGTCTGCTTCGACAACGCGTCGAGCGCCTTGAGCCGCTGGTCGATCTGGAGGATCCGCTGATCGTCGCGCCGGCGCCGGGAATCGTCCTTCGCGCGCGCGTCGCGAGTCTCGATCAGCTCCGCGCGGTCTTCCTGTGCGGTCTTGATCGCCTGCTGGACTGCGGCGGGGGTGTTGAGGTTCGCCTCGAGGTCGGTCGGCGCCGAGATCCCCGCCCATGAGAAGACCGCGAACATCGCGAAGATCGAGAAGAGGAACAGCGCCACCGGCGACACGAACCGCGCCCGCTCGCCCTCGATATAGCGCCGCGTCAGCTCGCCGGGCCGCCAAGCGAGCAAGGGCAAGGTGTGCCAGAGCTTGCCGTCGAAATGGAACACGCCGTGGAGGATGTCATGCCCCATGCCGCTCAGCGTACGATGGACATGGCCGCTCTGCCCGCACCGGTGGCAATGCGGCCCGATCAGCGCGGTGCCGCAATTGAGGCAGATCGTGTCGCCATGCTCGCCACTTTCGCCCGCGCGCGGCTCCATCGCGCGGCCCAGCAACGCGCCGGTTACGAGTTCCCCTGCTGCCTCCAATTCCCCCATGGCGCTTTCGCTACCAGCTTCGATGCATGCGTGCTAGCGGGCAGCCATGTCCGGGATCGAAGCCCAATCGCTGATCGCAGAGCTGGCCGTGCGTGCGCGGGCGGCGTCGGCGCGGCTCGCCGGGATGACCGGCGCCGCCAAGTCGCAGGCGCTGATTGCCGGGGCGCAAGCGATCCGTGCGGACAGCGATTCGATCGCCGCCGCCAACGCCGAGGATATGGCGGCGGGCGAGGCGAACGGCCTGTCCGCCGCGCTGCTCGACCGCCTCCGCCTCGATGCCGGGCGCATCGAGGCGATGGCGGCCGGGGTCGTGGCGGTGGCGAGGCTCGCCGACCCCGTCGGCACCGTGATCGAGCGCGTCGATCGCCCGAACGGGCTGATCCTCACCCGCGTCCGTATCCCGATCGGGGTGATCGGCATCGTCTATGAAAGCCGCCCCAACGTTACCGCCGATGCCGGCGCGCTCTGCTTCATGTCGGGCAATGCCGCGATCCTGCGCGGCGGAAGCGAGGCAATCCGCTCCAATCGCGCCATCCATGCCGCGCTCGCCCGGGGCCTGGGCGATCTCGCCGATGCGATCCAGCTCGTCCAGGTGACCGATCGCGCCGCGGTCGGCGCGATGCTCCGGGCCGAGGGTGCGATCGACATGATCGTGCCGCGCGGCGGCAAGAGCCTCGTCGCGCGCGTCCAGGCCGAGGCGCGTGTCCCCGTCCTCGCGCATCTCGACGGGATCAACCATGTCTTCATCCACGCCGCCGCCGATCCGGATATGGCGCGCTCGATCGCGCTCAACGCCAAGATGCGCCGCACCGGCATCTGCGGCGCGGCGGAGACGTTGCTGATCGACAGTGCTTTCGCCGACCCCGCACCGATCCTGAAGGCGCTCGCCGACTCGGGCTGCGAGCTCCGCGGCGGCGAGGATATCCGCGGGATTGAACCCCGCACCCTTCCGGCCACCTGCGAGGATTGGGACACCGAATATCTCGACGCAATCCTCGCGGTGAAGCGCGTCGATGGGCTCGAGGCCGCGATGGCCCATATCGCCGCGCACGGATCGCACCATACCGATGCGATCGTCACCGAGGACGCGGCAGCCGCCGAGCGCTTCCTGGCGGAGGTCGACAGCGCCATCGTCCTCTGGAACGCCTCGACCCAGTTCGCAGACGGCGGCGAGTTCGGCCTCGGCGCCGAGATCGGTATCTCCACCGGCCGCCTCCATGCCCGCGGCCCCGTCGCGCTCGAGGGGCTGACGACCTACAAATGGGTCGTGCGCGGGACGGGGCAGGTACGGCCTTGAAGGCCGCGTATCATTTGTATACATTTGCACCATGAGCAAGACCGCCGTCATCACGACCCGCGTCAGCCAGGAAGTTGCGGACCAGCTGGACAGGCTCGCCGCGCGGCTGGGCCGGTCGCGCGCTTGGGTCGTCGAGCAGGCGATCAAGCGCTATGTCGAGGAAGAACTCGAATATCTCGCCTTCATCCAGGTCGGAATCGACGCGGCGGACCGCGGGGAACTGGTCAGCCAGGAAGACATGGAAGCCTGGTTTGAGAATCGCAGGCATCGAGCGGCGGCGGAATGAAGCGCGCCGAATGGACGCTTCCCGCTCAGGCCGATCTCGCGCGTATTGACGATTTCTATTTCGAACTGAGTCCGGATTTCGCCGATCGCCTAGGCCGGGAGGCTCTTCGCGCCTCCCGCTTTCTCGCCGAGAATCCACGCGCCGGCTCGCCGGTCGACGGCCCGGTTCGAAAATGGCGGATCAGGTCGTTCGACTATGTTCTGGTCTATCGCCCGACCCCGATTGGCGTCGAGATCCTGCGAATGCACCATGGCCGCGAGAATTGGCGCAAGGCATACGAGCCATGAAACGCATCGGCCTCCTCGGCGGCTCGTTCAACCCGGCGCATTCGGGCCATCGCGCGCTCTCGGTCCATGCGATCCGCGCGCTGGGGCTCGATGAGGTGTGGTGGCTGGTCTCGCCGGGCAATCCGCTCAAACCCGTCAAGGGCATGGCCCCGTTCGAGGCACGCATCGCCTCCGCCCGCGCCGCCGCGCGCCACGCGCCGATTCGCGTCACCGCGATCGAGCAACGCCTGCGCACCCGCTACACGGTCGATACCCTCGCCAAACTCCCCCGCCTCTTCCCGCGCCACCGCTTCATCTGGCTGATGGGGGCGGACAATCTGGCGCAATTCCACAAATGGCACCGCTGGCGCGATATCGCGCGGCAGGTTCCGATTGCGGTGATTGCGCGTCCGGGCTATGATGCACCTGCTCACGCAAGTCCTGCGATGAGTTGGCTGCGGCGCCTTGTGCGGCCCGCAGGCCAGGCAAAAAACTGGACGCGATGGAGATTGCCGGCACTCGTGCTGTTGCGCTTCCGCCCCGATCCGACCTCGGCAACGCGCCTTCGGGCTGCCGACCCTGCCTGGCACCGGCGTTTTGCGTCGCCTCCAGAACCACACCGCACAAACCGGACTTCCTAGGAGCTATTTTGGCCACTCAACCCCATGTGCTGCGTTCGCCCGGTGCCGAAAGCGTCGAGGCGCTGCATCAACTCGTGCTCACCTCGCTCGACGATGATCAGGCGGTCGAGACCGTCTCGATCCCGCTCGCGGGCAAGAGCAGCATCGCCGATTATATGGTCGTGGCGAGCGGCCGCTCGACGCGTCAGGTCGCGTCGATGGCGAACAAGCTCGCCGAGAAGATCAAGGCCGAGTTCGGCCGCTCGGCGCGGATCGAGGGGCTGCCGACCGCCGACTGGGTGCTGATCGATGCGGGCGACGTGATCGTCCACCTCTTCCGGCCCGAGGTGCGCAGCTTCTACAATCTCGAGCGCATGTGGGCGTTCGGGGACGCCGGCACGGCTTGAGCGCGCGGTAGCGGGATGAGCAGCGACGCCCGCAATTCGCTGACCAGGTGGAGCTCCGGCCTCTTGTTGGTCCTGCTGCTCTGGTTGTGCCTCGGCTTTTTCTCCGATTGGGGAATGCCGCACTGGATGGAGCCCTATTTCTGGGCCCTGATCCTCATTCATTTCGTCTGGGACATTGTCCGTCAGGCGCGTGGCAGCAGCCGCGCGGGGGCAAGCGACTAGGCGATGTTGCTCCATATCGTTGCGCGGGGCCGCATCGGGCGCAGTCCCGAGGCGGAGCTGGTCGACCGCTATCTGAAGCGCGTGACGTGGCCGACGCGCGTCACCGAACTGCCCGATACCGGCGGCAAGCCCCCGGCCGTCGAGGGCAACACCCGCCTCATCCTGCTCGACGAAACCGGCGAGAACCTCCCCTCGCGCGTCCTTGCCGAACGCCTCGACGCGTGGCGTGACGACGGCGTGCGCGAGGCGCGCTTCATGATCGGCGCCGCGGACGGCTTCAGCGATGCCGAGCGTGCCGACGCGCATCTCCTCCTCTCCTTCGGCCGCGCGACTTGGCCGCATCTGATGGCGCGCGCGATGCTCGCCGAGCAGCTCTGGCGCGCCGCTTCGATCCTTGCCAACCACCCCTATCATCGCGAAGGATAGGGCGATGGAACCTGTTCGCGGCCTCACGCTGGCAAGCGCGCTGATCGGGATGCTCGCACTGGGCAGCCTTGCCGGCGCGCAGGTGCCGACGCTCGAGGAGCAGCAGACCCGCCTCAAGGACGCGACCAGCGCTTCGGAAACCGCCAAGGCCCGCAGCGCCCAGCTCGAACGCCAGGCCGCCTCCGAGCGCGATCAGGCCGCGCAGGCCCGCCAGCAGGAAGAAGCTGCCGCCGAGCGGATCAAGGCCGCCGAGGCCGATATCCAGGCCGCCCGCGCCCGCATCGGCATCGTCGACCGCCAGCTCGCCGCCCAGCGCACCCGCGTCGCCGAGCGCCAAGGGCCCATCATGCGCCTGATCGCCGCGCTCCAGTCGATGGCGCGCCGCCCCGCCGCGCTCGGGCTCGTCCAGCCCGGTTCGACCGAAGACATGGTCCATGTCCGCGCGGTGCTCGGCACCGTCATGCCCGTGGTCGAGGCGCGCACCGCCGATGTCCGCGGCGAACTCAACCGCATCCGCCGCCTGCGTGCCGACGCCGAAGCCGCGGTCGATGCCTTGCGCGAGGGCCGCCGCCGGCTCGAGCAGGAGCGGATCGGCCTCGTCCAGCTCGAGGCCGAGCACCGCATGCGCTCGGCCGAACTCGACAGGAGCGCCCTGGTCGAATCGGACAAGGCGCTCGCGATGGGCGAGCAGGCGCGCGACATTGTCGACCAGATGGAGACGATGGGCGAAGCCGCCGAGGTTCAGACCGACCTTGCCGCGCTCCCCGGTCCGCTCCCCCGCCCGCCCCAGCCCGGCGACACTCCCGCCACCGCGCGGCCGTCGGGGCTGGGACCCGCCTATATCCTCCCGGTCCAGGGTCCGGTCGTGACCGGCCTGGGTGAACTCTCCCCGACCGGGGTGCGCGCGCGCGGGCTCACCTTCGCCACCCCGCCGGGCGCGGCCGCCAATGCCCCCGCACCGGGCAAGATCCTCTATGCCCAGGCGTTCCGCGATTATGGCGGGATCGTCATCATCGATCACGGCAATGGCTGGACCACGCTCGTCACCGGGCTGGCCGAGGTGAATGTCCGCAAGGGCGAGGCGGTGAGCCAGGGCCAGCCCGTCGGCCATGCCGGCGCGGTGCTCCCCCGCGTCACCGTCGAACTGCGCCGCCGCGGCCGCCCGATGGATTTGACGACGCTGTTGGATTAACGCAGCACCGCCCCGTCCCAGTGCGCGACACCCTTCGTCACGGCCTTTGCCCCGCCCCGCAAAAGCCGCTATCCTCGACCAACACAGTTTCAGCGTATCTATCGGAAAGACCATCGATGCTCCTGCGTTCCGTTCTTCAGGTCACCGCCGCCGTCGGCGCGCTTGCGCTCGTTCCCGTCGCCACCGGCGCGATGGCGAGCGTCGACACCTCCTCGTACCGCGAGCTCGAGGTGTTCATGGAGGTCTTCACCCGGGTGAAGTCCGACTATGTCGACAAGGTCGACGACCAGACGCTGGTCAAGGGCGCGATCCAGGGGATGCTCTCGGCGCTCGACCCGCATTCGAGCTATGAGGACGGGCTCGACTACGACAATCTCAAGATCCAGACCGACGGCAATTATGGCGGGCTCGGCCTCGTCGTGACGATGAAGGACGGCGCGGTGCAGGTCGTCGCGCCCACCGAGGATACCCCGGCGGCGCGCGCGGGTCTCAAATCGGGCGATTTCATCACCCATCTCGACGGCAAGTTCATCGTCGGCGGCACGCTCGACGAAGCGATCGAGCAGATGCGCGGCAAGCCCGGCACCTCGATCACGCTGACCGTGGTCCGCCCCGGTGCCGACAAGCCGCTGACCTTCACTTTGGTGCGCGAGACGATCACCCAGAAGCCGGTCAAGTGGGAAGTCCGCGGCCAGGTCGGCTATATCAACATCAACACCTTCACCGCGACCACTACCGCCGATACGCGCAAGGCGATCGAGGCGATCGAGAAGCAGCTCGGCCATCCGCCGCTCGGCTATGTCATCGATCTTCGCCAGAATGGCGGCGGGCTGCTCAGCGAAGCGATCGGCGTGTCCGACGTCTTCCTCAGCCATGGCGAGATCGTCTCGCAGCGCGGGCGCGAGAAGAACGATATCGAGCGTTATTATGCCGAATCGATGGTGCCGGGCGACATGGCGCGCGGGCTGCCTGTGATCGTGCTGGTCGATTCGGGCACCGCCTCGGCCTCGGAGATCGTCGCCGGCGCGCTCCAGGATCATCACCGCGCGATCGTCATGGGCGAGCGCAGCTTCGGCAAGGGCTCGGTCCAGTCGATCCTGCCGATGGGGCCGCGCGCGGCGCTGCGCCTCACCACCGCGCGCTACTACACGCCGTCGGGCCATTCGGTGCAGGAAGGCGGCATCCGCCCCGATCTCGCCGTGCCCCAGCTGTCCGATCCCGATTACAAGTCGCGGCCGGTGCTGCGCGAGGCCGATCTGCGCCGTCACCTCATCAACACCGCCAATGTCGATGACAAGGTGCTCGAGGAAGACACCAAGGACGATCCGCGCTTCTCGGCGACCCCCGAGCAGCTCAAGGCAAAGGGCGTGACCGACTTCCAGCTCCAATATGCGCTCGATACGATCGCCCGGCTCGGCCCGAGCCCCCGCGGCGTCGCTTCGCGGCCGACGAAGTAAGCCATGCCCCGCGATGGTCTGACCCAGGCGCGCTGGCTCGCCTTGCTCGTGCCGCTCGCGCTGATGGGCGGGGCGCTCGGTTCGCAATTCATCGGCGGGCTGATTCCGTGCGAGATGTGCCATTGGCAGCGCTGGCCGCATTATGCGGCGATCGGCATCGCCGCGCTCGCCTTCGTGGTGCCCGACCGGCGGCTGACCACAGCGCTGGTCGCGGTCGCGGCGCTGCTGATCGCCACCAGCGGCGCGATCGGCGTGTTCCACGCGGGCGTCGAATATCATTGGTGGCCGGGAATCACCCCCTGCACCGCGACGCTCAAGCCCGGCGAGAGCGGGCTGGATATTATCGACCGGATCCAGCACGGCCCGATGATCCGCTGCGATCTGCCACAATGGAGCCTGTTCGGCATCTCGCTCGCCGGCTTCAACGCGATCATCTCGCTCGGCAGCGCCGTGGCGATCTTCGCGCTGCTTCTCTTCCGGCGCGCGCGCGCGTGAACTGGAAGCCCGGCGACCGGCGCGCCGACGCCACGCACAGCATGATCCGGGTCGATCAGGCGGGCGAATATGGCGCGACGCGCATCTATGCCGGCCAGCTCGCGGTGATGGGCGACCGTTCGCCCGCCGCCCGCCTCGTCGCGGGCATGGCCGCGCAGGAGGAGCGCCACCGCGCCTTTTTCGACGCGATGATCGCCCGGCGCGGCGTACGCCCGACCGCGCTGCAACCCTTGTGGAGCGTCGCGGGTTTTGCGCTTGGTGCGGTGACCGCCGCTATCGGCCCCGAAGCGGCGATGGCGTGCACCGCCGCCGTCGAGACCGAGATCGACCGCCACTATCGCCAGCAGCTCGACGAATTGGGCGACAGCGATCAGGAACTGAGCGACGCGGTCGCGCGCTTCCGCGCCGAGGAACTCGAGCATCTCGATACCGCGTTGGCCTCGGGCGCCGAACAGGCTCCCGTCTATCCGGTCTTGTCCGGATTGATCCGTGCCGGCTGCCGTGCTGCGATTGCGCTGTCGAAACGGATTTGAGAATATTGCGTTCAGCTTGCAGGCGGTAATGCCGCGTTGAAGCCAGGAGATCGGGCGATGCCGAAGAAAGTCATGTTTGCGGCCCTTGTGGCGGTCCCGTGCCTCTGGGCCGCGCCCGCCTTGGCGCAGTCCGCCGCGCCCGGCGTGCTGATCATCTATGGCAAGGACAAGTGCCCGACCAACGAGAATGGCGAGGAGATCGTGGTCTGCCGCCGTCTCGACGAGGCCGAGCGCTATCGCATCCCGCAGGACCTGCGCGATGCCGAGGTGAAGCCCCAGCAGGAAAGCTGGGCGGTGCGCCAGAAGGACGCGCTCAACACCGGCGGCACCGGCATCGGCAGCTGCTCGACGGTGGGCCCGGGCGGCGGCACCGGCTGCTTCACGCAACAGGCGAACCAGTCGCGCGCCGAGAACCGCAAGCGCAAGGAAGAGCAGGAAAATCTGCCGCTGCCCTAGGGCGTGTGCTCAGCGGCTGACCGGGGGGATTGATGGCGACGATGGCAGATGCGCGCGATCCGTTCGCGCCCGATGGTTATGAGCGGCTGCTCGCGATCGGCGCGCTGCTGCTGCTCGTTGCGGTCGCTGCCGCGCTGGTGAAGGGCTATCCGCAATGGCACCAGGTCCCTTGGGAGGTCTGGCCGCATCTCCTCACCATCCTGCTCGCGGCCGGGCTCACGCCGATCCAGCTGCTGCGCCGTCGCGGGGACAGCCCGCACCGGCTGCTCGGTACGGTCTGGGTGCTTGCGATGATCGCCACCGCGGCTTTCTCGTTCAACATCCGCGAACTCAATCATGGCGGGCTCAGCCCGATCCACCTGCTCTCCGTGATAACGCTGGTGCTGGTGCCGTTCCTCTGGTGGGCAGCGAAGACGCACCGCGTCGCGCTTCACCGCCGGCTGGTCAAGGGTCAGGTGACCGGCGCGCTGCTGATCGCGGGCTTCTTCACCTTCCAGTTCGATCGCCTACTGGGGCATTGGCTGTTCGGCTGAGCCACGCCGGAGGATCGCGCCGGACGGCATCGACGATCAGCCACAGGATCGCCGCCGCGCGGATCGCCGCGGCCAACGCGATCCAGCCGGGGGTGACGATGTACGGCCAGGCTTGTTCGAGCGAGGCGAACCACCAGAATTCGGCGAAATAGGCGGCCACGTCGCCAATCACGAACAGCGCCACCGGCCGCAGCCGTGGCGCGGTCATCAGCAGGAAGGGATAGAGCCACAGGTCGAACTGGGGCGAATAGACCTTGTTGGTGAGCAGGAACCAGCCGAGCAACGGCGTGAACAACAGCCACAGCCGAGCGCTGTGCCGGCGCCAGCCCAGGCCGATGATCGCCGCGGCACCGCCAAGGAAGAGCAACCCGGCGTAGAGGTTCCGGTCCGGCGTCGCGGTCGGCCAGATCCCCGATTGCCCCAATATCTCCCAGAAGGACGCCGCCGTTCCGCTGCGCTCGCTCGAGAAACGGTAGAATTCGCTCCAATTCTCGAACGCCGCGAGCGCCACCGGCAGATTGACCGCCGCCCAGGCCGCCGCCGCCGCGGCACCGATCATCGCCGCCAGCACCATCCGCTTCACCCACGCCTCGCGCGATCCGAACAGCGCGCCGAGCCCGAGCAGCGGCAGCATCAGCACCGGAAACAGCTTCGCCGCCATCCCCAGCCCCGCCGCCGCGCCCCCGCGCACCGGCTGCTGTGCGCGCGCCCACAGCAACGCCGCCACCGCGAAACCGATCGCCAGCAAATCCCAATTGTGCCCGACATAGAGCAGCAGGGGCGGCGCCGCGGCCCAGCCCCATAGCCGCCGCTCGTCCATCCCGGCACGCCACATCAGCCACAGGATCAGCCCCGCCAGCAGCGCGTTCACCAGCGTGACGACGGCGAGGAAATGCATCGCGTTCGCCTGGGCCCCGAACAGGCCGCGCGTGATCCCGCCCTCGGCCCAGATCAGCGCGCCGGTCAGCACCGGATATTCCATCCGCGCCTGAAGATACGGCATTTCGCCCGCGGCCACGCCGCGCCCGGTCCAGAAGGGCACCGCGTCGCTGTAGCAGCCGGTGGTATATTGCTCGCTCTGGGTCCAGCCGCCGGGCGCGCAATGCGTCTTGAACAGCCAGCCCATCGCGCAGGTGAGCGCGAGCACCAGCATCAGCCGCTTCACTTGCGGGTCCCACCCAAGCCGCATCGCCACCCCTCGACTTCGTCCGAACAGATCGTCGCTTCTCTGACCGCTTTCTCCGCCGAAGCGAAGCAAAGTCTGTACTGACACCTCTGTCAATTCACGCCCGAGCGATTAGGATACCCCCAAAATGGGAGAGGTTATGTTCCGCGCCATTGTTCCTTGGGCGGCGCTCGCCGCGCTGTTTCTCGCCCTGCCTGCCGCCGCCAGAACGATCCATGTCGAGGCTGGCCCCAACGCGCAGGAGCGGCTCCAGGCGGCGTTGATCGAGGCGGTGCCGGGCGATGTGGTCGAGATCGGCGCGGGCCGTTTCGATCTGACCGATGGGCTCAGCCTCGATGTCGACCGGGTGACGGTGCGCGGCGCGGGGCCGGCCAAAACCATTCTCAGCTTCAAGGGCCAGCTCGGCGCGGGCGAAGGCCTGCTCGTCACCTCCGACGATGTCGTGTTGCGCAGCTTCGCGGTCGAGGACAGCCGCGGCGACGGGATCAAGTCCAAGGGCGCCGACCGCATCGTCTACAAGGATATCCGCGTCGAATGGACCGGCGGGCCCAAGCCGACCAACGGCGCGTATGGCGTCTATCCGGTCGAGAGCAAGTTCATCCTGATCGACGGCGTCACCGTGATCGGCGCGTCGGATGCGGGCATCTATGTCGGCCAGTCCGAACAGATCGTCGTCCGCAATTCGGTGGCCCAGGGCAATGTCGCGGGGATCGAGATCGAAAATAGCCGCCACGCCGATGTCTATGGCAACACCGCCACCCACAATACCGGCGGCATTCTCGTCTTCGATCTGCCCAGCCTGCCGGTGATGGGCGGCGGCCAGGTTCGCGTGTTCGGCAACAGCGTGATCGACAACGACACCGCCAATTTCGCGCCCCCCGGCAATATCGTCGCGAGCGTGCGCAAGGGGACGGGCGTGCTGATCATGGCCAATGACGGCGTCCACGTCTTCGGCAACACGCTGTCGGGCAACGCGACCAGCAACATCATGGTGATCTCGTACCGCCAGGCCTTCACCGATCCGCGCTACAACCCCTATCCGCGCCGCATCGTCATTTCGGGCAACACCCATGGCCGCGCCGGCTTCGCGCCCCAATTCCCCGCGGGCGACCAGCTCGCCGCGGCGTTCGGCGGCAGCATCCCGCCGATCCTGTGGGACGGCACCGGCGGCCCCGAGCTCGGGCTGCATGTCGATGACAAGGTGCCGGTGCTCAGCCTCAACCTCGCGCTCGCCGCCCCGGTCGAGAGCGCCAAGCCCGCGCTCGCGACGCTGAGCGCGCCCGAATCGCCCAAGCCTCAACCGGTGGTCCTCCCCGAGTCGATGGAGGCCGCGGCCAAGTGAAAGCCCTTGCCGCCGCGTTGCTTCTGCTCTGCACGGCGCTGATCGCGAAGCCTGCAACAGGCGTCAACGACGCCGCGATCGCCGCCGAAGGCTATCCCGCTCACCTCTCCGACTATCGCTTCTTCACCGATCTCGAGGCGGCCACTCCGGCGGCGCGCGTCGAGCCCTACACGCTCAACACCCCGCTCTTCTCGGACTATGCCGAGAAGCACCGCTACCTCTACGTCCCCCAGGGCACGAGGGCCCGCTACGACGCCGAGAATATCTTTGACTTCCCTGTCGGCACCGCGCTGATCAAGACGTTCGGCTACCGGCAGAACGGCAGGTTCCGACCGCTCGAAACCCGCCTCCTCCTCCACCGCGCGGGTGGCTGGGTGGCCATCCCCTATGTCTGGAACGCCCAAGGCACCGATGCCGATCTCAAGCGTGCGGGTACCCGCATCCCCGTGACCTTTACCGATCCCTCGGGCCAATCGCAAAGCATCAGCTACGCCGTTCCCAACCAGAACCAATGCAAGGATTGCCACGCCCGCGCAGGCGCCATCACCCCGATCGGCCCGCTCGCGCGCCAGCTCAACCATGACGGCCTGCTCCAGCGCCTCGCCGCCGCCGGCCTGCTCGACCGCGCGCCCCGCGACGCCCCGCGCCTTGCCCGCTGGGACGACCCCAAGGCGCCCCTCGAATCCCGCGCCCGCGCTTATCTCGAGGCCAACTGCGCGCACTGCCACAATCCGCAAGGCGCCGCCTCCAATTCGGGCCTCTATCTCGACTGGCGCCAGCCCAGCCCCGGCTTCCTCAAGCGTCCCGTCGCCGCCGGCCGCGGCAGCGGTGCGCGCGCGTTCGATATCGTCCCCGGCGATGCCGACGCCTCGATCCTGATCTTCCGCATGGAAAGCACCGATCCCGGCATCGCCATGCCCGAACTGGGCCGCGCCACCGTCCATGCCGAGGGCGTGGCACTGCTTCGGAAATGGATCGATACGCAGCCGAAAGGCTCGGCCGTGCGTTAGGCCTCCCGATGCCGAAGCTGTGGGACATCGTCCGCTACGACGCGGAGAATTGTACGCGCTGCGATCTTTACCGCCACGCCACCCAGACCGTGTTCGGCGAGGGCCCCCCTGATGCCGAGATGATGTTCGTTGGCGAGCAGCCCGGCGACCGGGAGGATATCACGGGGCACCCCTTTGTCGGCCCGGCCGGCCAGATTTTCGACCGCGCGCTTCGCCAGGCGAGGATCGACCGCGACGCGGTCTACGTCACCAACGCGGTCAAGCATTTCAAATTCGTCCAGCGCGGCAAGCGCCGCATCCACGAACGCCCCGACGCGGGTGAAATCAAGGCCTGCCGCTGGTGGTACGAACAGGAACGCCAGCTCCTCCGCCCCAAGGTCACCGTCGCGCTCGGCGCCACCGCGGCGCGGCAGATGCTCGGCAAGGTCGTGACGATCGCCGCGACGCGGGGCAAGGCGATCGAACTGGCGGAGGGAGGCCTCGGCTGGGTGACGATCCACCCCAGCTTCCTGCTCCGCATCCCCGAAGCCGAGCGCGCCGATGCCGAATATACCGCCTTCGTCGCCGACCTGAGGGGCGCCAGGGCTTTGCTCGGCTAGGCCGGCGCCACGCGCAGCCCGATCCGCGAGACCATCGCCCGCCAGGGCGGATTGGGCAGCACCACCCGCTCGCCCTGCGCCGCGCGCAGCGATGCGTCGGCGATCGCGGCCGGATAGGCGTCGTCGCCAAAGCCCTGAACCGGCGCGACCAGTTCGAGCGTCAGCGGCATCGCGCCGACCCGCTTCGCACCCCGTGCCGTCAGTTCGAACCAGGTCCGCCCGCCTGCGCCGAGCAGCTTCAGGGAGCGCCCGCTATCGGTCCAGCCGGCCAGCGGCGCGGTGACGCGCACCACGAAGCTGCCATTCCGGATCGGCGGATCGAGCCGATAGCCTCGATAATATTTGCCCAGCCCGCCGCGCGTCCCTGGAAAATCTTGCCAAACCAGCTCGAGTTCGATGTGCGCGAGCGGCTTGTCGTGCAGCAGCGGATGATCGACGGTCAATCGCGAGCCGCATCCTCTGAAGGCAATGAATCCCCCCGCTCCGGCCGCGCCGGTATCGGTCAGGATTGTCAGCCGCTCGGCATCGGCAGCGATCACAGCGGCGAAACGTCGAGCATCAGCCCATCCTTGGGCCTCAGCGTCACGCTTCCCAGCGGCTCGACCGCGAACCCCTCGGCCAAGGCGAAGCGCCGGCTGGCGAGCCAGTGCGCCAGGATCACCAGCGCCTCCACCGTCGCGAACCGCGCGCCCACGCAGACGCGCGGCCCTCCGCCGAACGGAATATATTGGAACCGGTGCCGCTCGCCCTCGCGGCCGGCTGCGAATCGGTCGGGATCGAAGGCATCGGCATCCTCCCACAGCCCCCGATGCCGGTGGAGCAGCCAGGGCCAGACCGAGATCAGCTCGCCCTTCCGGATCGGCACGCCATGCAGTTCGTCATCGGCCATCGCCTCGCGCTCGAAGCGCGGCGCGGGCGGATAGAGGCGCAGCGCCTCGTCGAGGATCTGCCGAAGATAGGGCAATCGCTCGGGCAAAGTCTCGGGATCGCCCGAAAGCGCCGCCACCGCCTCGGCCCGCGCGCGCTCCTGCACTTGAGGCGCGCCCGCCATCAGATAGGCGCTCCACGCCAGCGCGTTCGCCGTGGTCTCGTGCCCCGCGACATAGAAGGTCGCGGCATTGTCGACCGCCAGCATCGTCGCCTCCTCGGCCGGGAAGCGCGTGTGGAGGTTGCGGATCACCCCGCCGATAAAGTCGTCCCCGCCCTCGGTCCCGCGCTCGCGGACGATTGTCGTCAGCGTCGCGCGCAGGAAGCGCCGCCCGCGCTCGCCCGCGCGCGCCACATGCCCGAGCTTGAGCCAGGTCAGCCCCAGCACCGCGAACAGCCGCACCTGCCCCGCCGCGATCAGCGCCGCCTCGATATGATCGGCGGCTTGGCTGGTCGTCAGCCGGGGATCGCCCGAAAAGAGCGCCTCGGCGATGATCCGCATCGTCGTGTCGGTCGCCGTCCGCGCGACATCGATCCGCCCGCTCGCCGGCCAGCCCGCAACGCTCCGCTCGGCGGCCTTGGCGATCAGCCCGGTCAGCTTCGCCACCGCCCCCGGCGCGAAGCTGGGCGCGACGATCTTGCGCTGGGTCCGCCACAGCTCGCCGTCCGAGCTCACCAGCCCGCGCCCGATCAGCGGCGCGATCACCTTCTTCACCAGCCGCGGCTTTTCGTAATTGGCCGCGTTGGTCAGCAGTACCCGCTCGATCGCGTCGGGGTGGCGCGGGATATGGACGATGATTCCGAGGATATTGCGCCGGACATGCCATTCGGTGAACGCCGCATCGGACCATCCCGCGACCGAATTGCGCGAATGCTCGTTGACCAGCCCCTTCCACGCCGCCGCCGGGCGGGCGGTGCGCGGCGGATGGACGGGGACGAAGCGCTCAGCCACGCAGCGCCTCCGCGATACCGCGCACCTTCTCCGCCCGCCCCGGCGCGAACCGGTCGACCATCGCCCGGTAGCGCGCCAGCGTCTCGGCGCTCGCGGTGTCGGGCGATCCCGAATCGAAGGGAGGCGCAGGATCGTATTCGAGGCTGAGCTGGACGAAGCGTGCATGTTCCTCGCCCCGGATCGCGGCGGTCAGCGCCAGCGCGAAGTCGATCCCCGCGGTCACGCCCCCGCCGGTCACCCGGTTGCGGTCGAACACCACCCGCTCGGCGACGGGCTCGACCCCGAACCAGGCAAGCTGATCGCGCGATGCCCAGTGCGAGGTCGCGCGATAGCCTTCGAGCAGCCCCGCCGCCGCCAGCAGCAGCGAGCCCGTGCACACGCTCGTCACCCAGGACGCGCTCCCTCCCACCTGCCTGAGCCAGTCGAGCGTCGCGCGGTCCTCCATCGCCGCGACCGTGCCGAAGCCGCCGGGCACGCACAGGATATCGGTGCGCGTCACATCGTCGAAGCTCGCCGTCGGCAGCAGCTCGAACTGGGCATCGGTCGATACCGGCCCCAGCGTCTTCGCCACCAGATCGACCCTGGCGTTGCCCAGCCGCGACAGCACCTGCGCAGGACCGGTCAGGTCGAGCTGGGTGACATTGGGATAAAGGAGGAAGGCGATATGGATCGGCGACAGTTCAGCCATGGGGATTCTCCTTGTTGCGAAGATGCCCAGGCGATGCGGCGTTTCATTCCCGCGCTCCCCGATGGTGCTCCATCCGACTCGCCAGTCACGCAGGATGCGCCACTCTAGAACGGGACAGGATCAGGTTGAACCCTTTCCGTCATCCCGGCGAAAGCCGGGACCCAGAGCCAAACAGCGAATCGCCTGCGACCCTGGGTCCCGGCTTTCGCCGGGATGACGATCCACTTTGGAGCCGTCCCGCTCTAGCGCGGTAGCCCCATCGCCTTCGCCCAGCGCAGGAACAGATCGGGCCAGGCGCTCACCGGCTTGCCCGCGATGTTCCTGAGCGCAAAGCCATGCCCGCCCTCGCCGAAGATATGCAGCTCCACCGGCCGCTTGCGCGCGCGCATCGCTGCGTGGAGCAGCAGGCTGTTCTCGGTCGGCACGAAATCCTCATCGGCATGGACGATGAAGCAGGGCGGCGCATCGGCGGGCACGTTGCGGTCGGGCGAATGCTCGGCCTCCAGCGCCGCGCTCGGGTTCGGGCCCAGCAGCGCGTCGCGCGAACCGGGATGGGCATAGGGCGCCGACATGCTGATCACCGGATAGATGGGGGCGGCAAGAAAGGGCCGCGCCGGCAAGGCATCGGCATCGTCGACCGGCGCATAGGTCTTCGCCGCGAACCGCGCGAGCAGATCGGCGGCCAGATGCCCTCCCGCGGAAAAGCCCATCACCCCGACGCGCTCGGGATCGATTCCATAGGCCTTCGCCTGCGAGCGGATCAGCCGGACGCCACGCTGCGCGTCGGCAAGCGGCACATTGGCACGGTCCGCCCAGCCCTCGCCCGGCAGCCGATAGGTGAGCACGAACGCGGTATAGCCCTGCCCGGCGAGCCAGCGGGCGACGTCATAGCCCTCCTTCTCCATCCATACCCACGCATAGCCGCCGCCGGGGATCACCATCATCGCCGCGCCATTGGGCCGGGCCGGGCGGAAGACTTCGATCCAGGGCCGGGCGATTCCCCGCCGCGATCGGTCGGGGTTGGCGGGATCGGATCCCCATTCCTTGATCTCCTCGACCGGCAGGATCTCCGGCGCGCCGGAGGGCGTTCCGGGCCAGAGCAGGATCCTCTCCGGCTCATTCCCCGCGCGCGCCTCGCGCGTCGAAAGGATCGCGGCGCCGGCGGCCATGCCGAGCAGCGATCGGCGGTCAAACTCCATCATTCGCTCCATTTTGGCGCTTGAGAAACCGGTGTCATAAGGCCATGCTCGGCCATGACAGGAGAGGCACATGGTAGAGTTGACGCGGCGCGATGCAATCGTGGCGGGGCTGGCGCTCCCGGGCGCGGCCGCGCTGGGGAGCGGAACGGCCGAGGCGGCCCCGGCCGCTGCCCGCTCGCCCTGGAAGCGCGGCTTCGACAATCAGCGGATCGCCGATCTCGGCAACGGCACCTATCTCAACCCGCTGATGGCGGGCGACCATCCCGATCCGACGATCCTCAAGGACGGGTCGGACTATTACATGACCTTCTCGACCTTCGATTCCTATCCGGGGCTGGTCATCTGGCATTCGCGCGATCTGGTGAACTGGCAGCCGGTCACCGCGGCGCTCAACAAGAATATCGGCTCGGTCTGGGCTCCCGATCTGGCGAAGCATAATGGCCGCTATTTCCTCTACATCCCCGTCAAGGCCAGCCCCAACACCAGCTACGTCATCTGGGCCGACCGGATCGAGGGGCCGTGGAGCGATCCCATAGACCTTCATTTGCCCAATCATATCGATCCCGGCCACGCCGTGGGCGAGGACGGGTCGCGCTGGCTGTTCCTCTCGGGCGGCGACCGTGTCCGCCTCTCCGACGACGGCCTGTCGCGGATCGGCGAGCCCGAGCATGTCTATGACCCCTGGCATTACCCGGAGGATTGGGTGGTCGAGGGCTTCTCGCCCGAAGGCCCCAAGATTACCCGCCACGGTGACTATTTCTACCTGATCACCGCGGTCGGCGGCACTGCGGGTCCGCCCACCGGGCATATGGTCATCGCCGCGCGCTCGAAATCGATCCACGGGCCGTGGGAGCATTGCCCGCACAACCCGATCGTCCGCACCACCCATCTGGACGAGAAGTGGTGGTCGCGCGGCCACGCGACCTTGGTCGATGCGCCCGACGGCAGCTGGTGGTCGGTCTATCACGGCTTCGAGAATGGCTATTGGACCCTCGGCCGCCAGACCCTGCTCGACCCCGTGGAGTGGACCAAGGACGGCTGGTTCCGGATGAAGGGCGGCGACCTGTCCAGGCCGATCGCCAAGCCCAGAGGCGGCACCGCGCTCCCCCACGGCCAGCCGCTCAGCGACGATTTCTCGACCCTCGCGCTCGGGCGCAAATGGAACTTCTTCCGCCCCGAAGCCGACGAAGCCTCGCGCGCCAGGATCGAGGGCAACACCCTGATCCTCGAAGCCCGCGGCAAGGCCCCCAGCGATTCCTCGCCCCTCCTGCTCGTCGCGGGCGATCAGGCCTATCGCTTCGAATGCGATATCGAGCTCGAGGCGGGCGGCGTCGCGGGCCTCGTCCTCTTCTATGACCGCGCGCTCTATTGCGGGCTCGGCTTCGACGAGAAGCGCTTCGTCACCCACCAATATGGCATCGAGCGCGGCCGCCCCGCCAACCCGTACGGCCGCAGCTTGAGGATGCGCGTCACCAACGACCGCCACATCGTCACCTATGACACCAGTGGTGATGGCGGGAAGACCTGGAAGCGCTTCGATCGCGGCATGGAGGTGTCGGGCTATCACCACAATGTCCGCGGCGGTTTCCTGATGCTGCGCCCCGGCCTCTATTCGGCGGGCACCGGCAAGGCGCGGTTCCGCAACTTCGCGTTCCGGGCGCTCTAGCGATTGACAGACACGCCTTCCCCGAACCACTTGTCCGACAAATAGCCAAAGGGATGAGGATCATGGGGCTGCGCTTCCGTTCGCTTCTGCTTGCCGGTTCGCTGCTGGCCGTGGCGCTGCCCGCCTCGGCGCAGCTCTATCGCGATCCGCACGCCCCTATCGCCATGCGCGTCGACGATCTGGTTGGCCGGATGACGCTCGATGAGAAGGTCCGCCAGCTCCAGAACGCCGCGCCCGGGATCGAGCGGCTCGGCGTGCTCCCCTATGACTGGTGGAACGAGGCGCTCCATGGCGTCGCGCGCGCTGGCGAGGCGACCGTCTTCCCCCAGGCGATCGGCATGGCTGCGACCTGGGACAGGGATCTGTTCCTGAAGGAAGGCCAGGTGATCGCGCTCGAGGGCCGCGCGCGCTTCAACCAGGCGCAGCGCGAAGGCAATTATGCCCGCTATTTCGGCCTCACCTTCTGGTCGCCCAACATCAACATCTTCCGCGATCCGCGCTGGGGCCGCGGGCAGGAGACTTTGGGCGAGGACCCCTATTTGACCGGCACGCTCGCGGTCCCCTTCATCCGCGGCATCCAGGGCGACAACCCGAAATACTTTGCCGCCATCGCCACCCCCAAGCATTTCGCGGTCCATTCGGGCCCCGAGCCGCTGCGCCACGGCTTCAACGTTAATCCCAGCCGCCGGGATCTCTGGGAAACCTATCTCCCCGCCTTCCGCCAGAGCATCACCGAAGGGCACGCCTATTCCCTGATGTGCGCCTACAACGCCATCGACGGAAAACCCGCCTGCGCCAGCGGCTTCCTGCTTCAGGAGGTGCTGCGCAAGGATTGGGGCTTCACCGGCTTCGTCACCTCGGACTGCGGCGCGATCATCGACATCACTACCGGCCACAAATTCATCGCGACCAATGCCGAGGGCGCCGCGCTCTCGATCAAGGCGGGGACCGACACCGGCTGCAACTTCCGCAACGAATATCTCGACCTGCCCGACGCCGTCGCCAAGGGGCTGGTCAGCGAGGCCGAGATCGATATCGCCCTGAAGCGGCTCTTCACCGCGCGGATGCGGTTGGGCATGTTCGATCCGCCCGAAATGGTGCCGTTCAGCAGTATCCCGATCACCGAGAATCACAGCCCCGCCCACCGCGCGCTGGCGCTGCGCGCCGCGCGCAGCTCGATCGTGCTGCTCAAGAATAATGGCATCCTGCCGCTCGCCAAGGGCCGCAGGATCGCCGTGATCGGCCCCAGCGCGACCTCGCTGATCGGGCTCGAAGGCAATTACAATGGCGCTCCCGTTGGCGCGGTGCTGCCGTTCGACGGGATGGCCGCCCAATTCGGCGCGGGGAACGTGACCTTCGCGCAAGGCTCGCCCTTCGTCGAGGAGCTGGCGGTCCCCATCCCGCGCACCGCGTTCGGCTCGGGCCTCAAGCTCGAATTCTTCGCCGGCACCGAATTCAAGGGGCCTGCAATCGCCACCCGCACCGAGCGCGAGATCGAGAATAACTGGAACGCGATTGCGCCCGCCCCCGGCGTCGATCCGGGCGAATTCTCGGCGCGCTGGACGGGCGCCATCACCCCGCCTGCTCCCGGCGATTACGAGTTCCGCCTCGACGTGCGCGGCGCGCGCAACAGCAGCGACGGCTTTGTGATGCGGATCGAGGGCGCGGGCGAGGCGCGCAGCGGCGCGGTCGGTCCCGCCGTTGCCGGCCAGGATTCGGGCGACGCGGCGAAGAGCTTCAAGGTCCATTTCGACGACACGCGCCCGCGCGCCTTCACGCTCGAATACGTCCACAAGTCCCCGCGCTTCGGCCCGGCCTTCTCGATCTCGTGGAAGGCCCCTGTCGCGGCATTGCGCGACGAAGCGTTGCGGACCGCCGCGAACGCCGACGTCATCGTTGTGTTCGCCGGCCTCAGCGCCTGGCTCGAAGGCGAGGAGATGCCGCTCAAGGTCCCCGGCTTCGACGGCGGCGACCGCACCGACATCGCGCTTCCCGAGGCCCAAGCCGATCTGATCGCCGCGCTGCAGGCGACTGGCAAGCCGGTGATCATCGTCCTCCAGAGCGGCTCGGCAGTCTCGCTCGGCGCGCTCGGCGAAAAGGCCGCGGGGGTGATCGAGGCCTGGTATCCCGGCGAGGCGGGCGGCACCGCGATCGCCGAAATCCTCAGCGGCGCGGTCAATCCCTCCGGCCGCCTCCCCGTCACCTTCTACAAATCGGCCGCGGACCTGCCCCCCTTCGGCGACTATAGCATGGCCGGGCGCACCTATCGCTACTTCCCCGGCGCGGTGGAATATGCCTTTGGCCATGGGCTCAGCTACACAAGCTATGCCTATTCGGACCTCAAGCTCGCCCCCGGCGTCGCCGCGGGCAAGCCGCTCACCGTCCAGGTCCGCGTCCGCAACGCGGGCAAGCGCGAAGGTGATGAGGTGGCGCAGCTCTACCTCTCCAGCCCGGGCCGCGAAGGCGCCCCGATCCGCTCCTTGAAGGGTTTCCAGCGCGTCCATCTGAAACCCGGCGAGAGCCGAACCCTCACCTTCCGCCTCACCCCACGCGATCTCGCGCTCGCGGACGATCAGGGCGTGATGCGGATCGAACCCGGTGCGCACCGGCTCTGGGTCGGGGGCGGCCAGCCCGGCACCGGCGCACCCGGGGTGGCGAGCGGATTCTCGACGACGGGAAGCCTCGCGCTGCCGCGCTAGGCATCCTCATCCTCGTCGATCGGCAGCCTCACCCGGAAGGTCACTCCCTCATCCTCATTGGGGGTGATCCAGATTTCGCCGCCATGCGCCTCGACGATCGATTGGCAGATCTTGAGACCGATCCCCATCCCCTCGGACTTGGTGGTGGTGAAGGGCTGGAACAGCCGGGTCATCACGTCGGGATCGATGCCGGGGCCGGTATCGGAGACGGTGATCATCACCGTCTCGGGCGTCTCCAGCCGCGTCCCCACCGTCAGCACGCGCCGCCGCGCGCTCTTCATCGCCTCGAAGGCGTTGCGGCACAGATTGACCAGCACCTGCTGGATCTGGACCTTGTTGACCATCACCGGGGGCAGACGCGCGTCGAGGTCCACCTCGACCCGTGTATCGTTGTACAGGGCACCCGCGGTCCCCAGCGCGATCGCCTCCTCGACCACCCTGTTGAGATTTTCGAGGCTCCGGCTCGTCTCGCGTTTCTCGATGAACTCGCGCAGATTGCGGATGATCGCCCCGGTCCGCGCGGTCTGCTTCATCGCATTCTCGATCATTTCGGAGATGTTGCCGGCTTGCTGCCCCTCCAGATTCTTCGACATGTGCCGCGCCGCCTCGAGGAAGTTGCTGACCGCGGTCAGCGGCTGATTGAGCTCGTGCGCCAAGGTCGCCGCCATCATCCCCATCGCATTCCAGCGCGAGACATGCGCCAGCTCGGCCTGGAGCTTGTTCATCTCCACCTCGTTGCGCTTGCGCTCGTTTAGCACCGCTTCGAGCGCCTCCAGCTCGCGGGTGGCGCGTGCCTCGACCGCCTCGAGTTCCTTTTGGGCCAGATGCTCGCGGATCAGCCGGTTCTCATCCTCGAACTGCTTGCGCCTTATCTGTGCCAGCACCCGCGATCGCAGCACCTCGAAATCGGAGGATTTGGAGATATAGTCGTCTGCCCCCGCGTCGAGCCCCTGGATCATCGCCTCGCGGTTTTCGAGCGCGGTCAGCATGATTACCGGGATGCCGCGCAGGATCGGCGTGCCCTTGATCCGCCGGCACGTCTCGTGCCCGCCGATCCCCGGCATCATCAGGTCGAGCAGGATGCAATCGACCGGCTGCGCGGTGAGCAGTTCGAGCGCTTCCTCGCCCGATCGTGCGAGCGCCACGTCATAGCCCTCGGCGCGCAGCTCCTGCGCGACCTGCTGGAGATAGGTCTCGCTGTCGTCGACCGCGAGGATCTTGCGCGGCCCCACCAGGCTCGACGCTTCGCCGACGCGCGGCCCGTCGACGCTGCGCAGCACCGCGGCAAGGCGAGCGAGCAGCACGTCGATCTCCTCGCCCTTGCGCACGAACGCGTCGGCCCCGGCATCGAGCGCGCGCACCTCGGCCTCGCGCTCCTCCGATCCGGTGAGCAGGATGCAAGGCAGATGACGCAGCGCCGCGTCCATCCGGATGCGCCGCGTGACCGCCCCGCCGTCGATCCCGGGCAGCTGCCCATCGACGATCACCGCCGCCGGCCGCGCCGAGGCCGCGAGCCGCAGCCCTTCCTCGCCGGTGCTCGCGCCGATCACCGCATAGCCCGCGGCCTCGAGCGCCTCCTTGAGCTGCTCCCGATAGGTGACGCTGTCCTCGATGATCAGCACGGTCTCGCGCGATCCCGGCGCGGGGGCGCTGCGGACCAGCTCGGCGGCGCGCTGGATGACGTAGTTCAGGTCATAGGGCTTGCCGACATATTCGTCGGCGCCGGTCGAAAGACCGCGCACCCGGTCGCGCACCTCGGCTTCGGTTGAGAGCAGCATCACCGCCGCGCCGCTCGAACCCTTGCCCGCGCGGATCTCGCCGAGCAGGTCGATCCCGTCGCCATCGGGCAGGCGGACGTCGAGGATGATCAGTTCGAACGGCTCCAGCGCCAGCGCCTCGCGTGCCTCGGCGACGGTCGGCACGGTGGTGACCGCGAAGCCCGCTTCGAACAGCGCCTCCATCAGGCTCATCCGCACGGTGAGGCTGTCATCGACGATCAGGACGCGCGCGCTCATCGGGTCCGCCTCCTCGGAGTCGCGGCAAGCGAGGCCAGGGCCGGGCCGATCTCGCTCAGCGGCAGGATCTTCTCCGCCGCGCCGAGGATCGCCGCCTCGCGCGGCATGCCATAGACGACGCTGCTCGCCTCATCCTGCGCGAAGGTCAGCCCGCCCGCGCGGCGGATATCGAGCAATCCCGACGCGCCGTCGCGCCCCATGCCGGTGAGCAGCGCTGCGGCCGCGCAATTGCCGAACTCGCGCGCAACCGATTCGAACAGCACATCGACCGAAGGCCGACACGAGAAGCGTTCGGGCCCGCCATGGAGCCGCACGACGCCATTCTCGACCACCATATGCCGCTCGACCGGCGCCATGATCACCCGGCCCCTTGTCCCCAGCGCCTCGCCGTCGCGCGCATAGCGGACGCGGTGGTGGGTCTGGCCGTCGAGCCAGTCGGCGAACCCGGCGCCGAACGGCTCGCCGATATGGAGCACGAGCAGGATCGGCAGCGGAAAATGGACCGGCAGCGCGCGCAATATGTCGATCACCGCGGCGGGGCCCCCGGTCGAGGCGCCGATCGCGACCACCTCGCACCTGTCCGAACGCGCGGAGGCGGCAGCCGGCAAGGGGGCCAGCGGGTCGGCGACGCGGCCGAGCGCACCCATCCGCATCCGTGGATGGGTGATCACCCTGATCCGCGCGACGAGCTTGACCGCTGCGAGCAGCTTCGCCTCCCACTCGCCATCGGGTTCGTCGCCCCTGGGCTTTTCGAGCACATCGACCGCCCCCGCCGCAAGCGCATCATAGGTGCGGAACAGCTCGCCGCGGTTCATCGAGGCGGAGACGATCAGGATCGGCGTCGGGAAATGCGCCATGATATATTCGGTGACCGCCACGCCGGTCATCACCGGCAGCATCATGTCGAGCGTGATGACGTCGGGCTTGAGCTTCTTGGCCAGCTCGATCGCGCGCTTGCCGTCGCTCGCCTCGCCCACCACTTCGATGCCGGGATCGGCGCCCAGCACCTCGACGAGGCGGCGCAGCACGGTCAGCGAATCCTCGACCACGAGGACGCGGATCGGGTTCATGCGCCGCCTACCAATCCGCGTATCAAGTCCAGCACCTCGCGCTGATCGAACTCGCTCTTGACGATATACCCGCGAGCGCCCGCATCGATCCCGCGCTGGCGGTCTTCGGGGGCGTTGCGCGAGGTGACGAGGATCGCCGGGGTCTTGCTCAGCTCGGGATCGGCACGGGTGCGCTCGACAAAGGTGAAGCCATCCATCCCCGGCATTTCGACATCGACCAGGAACAGGCCGTAGCGCCGCTGCCGCGCTTTCTCGATCCCTTCCTCGGCATGGATCGCCAGATCGACGTCATAGCCGGCGGATTCGAGGATGCTCTGTTCGAGCACGCGCGTGGTGAGCGAATCGTCGATGACGAGGATCGGCAATGCGGCTTCGGGCTCGGCCTCGGGCGCGGGCGCGGCGCCGTCGAGCATGCGCACCAGCGCCTCGGCGTCGAGCACCGGCTGGGGCATCCCGCGCGCGTCCAGATAGAGGCCGGCGATCACCGGACCGGCAAAGGCGAGCGCGGGGACGGGGCGGACGATGACGTTCGCCACGCCCTGCAGCCGCTCGACCCCGATCGCCGCCAGCGCCGAGCCGCCGCCGCCGATCACCACCGCCGACCCCGGTCCCGCGGCGCGCCCGCTCCCACCCATCGCGCGGGCGAGGGGGGCGAAGCCGATCACCTTGCCGTCATGGACGATGCTCTCGCCTTCGGGCCCCCGCGTCACCTCGCCCGCCACCAGACGCGCGGTGTGGCGCACCGCCGCGAGCGGGATGGCCGAAACGGTGTCGCCGGTCTCCACCAGCAGCGCATCGAGCGAGGCGAGCGAGACCGGGACGGTCAGCTCGATGCGCGTTCCCCGGTCTTTCTCGGTCCGCGCGGTGACCTCGCCATCGAGCCGCGCCGCAATCTCGCGGACGACATCGAGCCCGACGCCGCGCCCTGCCGCCTCGGTGACCGTACCCGAAGTCGAAAGCCCGCCCTTGAGCAGCAGGTCGACGATATCGGTATCGCTCGCCGCCGCCGAGGCGCCCGACGCGCGCCGCACCGCGCCGAGATCAACCCCCGCGCCATCGTCGGCACAGATAAAGGCGACGCGGTTGCCGCGCTGCACGACCTCGATCGCCACCTGCCCCGTCTCGGGCTTCCCCGCTGCGCGCCGCTGCGCCGGGGTCTCGATCCCGTGCGCCACGGCATTGCGCAGCAGCTGGACCAGGGCACGCTGGACCAGCCCGAGCACTTGCGCATCGAGCCGCACCTCGCCGCCGGCCAAATCCAGCACCGCCTGCTTGCCCAGCGCCTGCGCCGCGTCGCGCACCGCGCGCTCGAGTCCGGCGAACGCCGCGCTGCAGGGCAGCAGCCGCAGCCGCTCCGCCGCCGTCCGCGCCGCCTCGAGTTCGCGTTCGCTCTGGTCGATCCCCGATTTGAGTTCCTGCTCGAGCCGCGCCGCGATCCCGCGCAGATCCTCGGCGAAGGCCCGCGTCTTCTCGGCGGCGGCGACATCGGCCACGCCCTGGCGCCCGCCCGGCGCGACCCGGTCGGCGATCAGTTCGGCCAGCTGCCGCGCCTGCTCCGCCATCCCGATCGTCCGCCGCACCGAACGCACCTGGACGCTCGCCTCCGAAATTCCGTCCAGCAGCCCGTCCATCTCGGCGATGTCGGCGCGGAGCATCGAGAAAGGCTCGTCGATCCCCGCCGCGCGCGGTGCCGCATCGGCGGGCGCGTCGAGCGCGGCGACCTGCGCCGCGATCGCGTCGCTATGGGCGATGATCGTCTCGATCGCGCCCGCGGCCGGCGCCCCGTCGCGCAGCGGGGCGAGCGCATCCTCGAGCGCGTGCGTGCGCTCGGCGATGCCGCGCTGCTTGACCACGCTCGCCGCGCCCTTGAGCGTGTGCGCGAGCCGCATCAGCCGCTGGACCAGTTCGGGCGACACCTCCTTCTCGAGCTGGAGCGCGCCGCGCCCCAGCTCTTCGGAGATCTCCCGCGCCTCGACGCGGAAGTATCGCAGCGGGTCCTTGGGGCCGCTCACGCACGGCCCTCGGGACGGATCAGCCTGGCAAGGTCGCGCGCCAGCCCGGTCAGCTCGGAGGCGGTCTGGAGGATCTGGCCCGAGCTCGCCTCGGTCTCCTTGGTGGTCTGCGCGACATTGGCGGTAGCGACATTGACCTGCTCGACCGCGCTGGTCTGCTGCTTGGTCGACAGCTCGATCTCCTTGGCGGCCTCGGTCGTCGTCGAGACCATGTCGGTGATCTGGCGGAACGAGGAGGCGACCTCCTCGAAATGCCGCGCGCCGCTGTCAACCGCCTTGGAGCCGCTCTCGGTCGCCATCACCGTGGTGTTCACCGCGGCGCGGACATCGTCGATCAGCCCCCTGATCTCCTTGGTCGATCCACCGACGCGATCGGAAAGCTTGCGGATCTCGTCGGCGACGATGGTGAAGCGCTTGCCGGCCTCGCCCGCGCCCGCCGCCTCGATCGTCGCATTGATCGCGAGGATGTTGGTCTGCTCGGCCAGCTCGGAGACGATGTCGAGCACCGATCCGATCTGCTGCGATTTCTTGCCGAGATCGAGCATATGGCTGACGATCAGGTCGGTCTGGCGGCGAATGGCGGCGATCGAACCGTTGGCCTTTTCGACCGTATCGTCGCCCAGGCGCGCCGATTTGTCGGTGTCGCCCGCGACCACCGCGACGCGCTGCGCGCTCTCGGCGATCTGGCGCGAGGTGGCGATCAGCTCGCGGATCGTGGTCGCGATCTCGTTCATCGCGCTCGACTGTTCCTTGGCGCTGGTCGCCTGCTGGTTGGCGGCGGCCTGGAGTTCGGCGGAGCTGCTCTGGACGAGCCCGACTGCGGTCCCGATCCTGCGTGTGAGCGAGATCGTCGTGAACCAGCCGATCAGCGCCACAAGAATCACGCCTGCGATCCCGCCCCACAGGATGATCCACTCCGCGAGCCGTGCACTTGTCTCGGCGGCGGCTGAACGCTGATCAAGCAGGTCCGATTCGGCGCGGTCCATATCCCCGACGATGACTCGAATCCGGTCCATTATCTCCTTGCCCGCACCGGTCGAGACGGCCGTCACGGCGCCCTGAAGGCCCTCCGCACGGCGTGTGTTGATATTCTCCCTGGACCGGTTGATCCGGGCATCGATCAAGGGTGCGAGAGACTGGAGGCGCTGCTGCTGGGTGGGATTGTCGCTCGTGAGCCGGCGCACATTGTCGAACGCCGCTTTGCTCCCCTCGACGCCCGCTTCGAACGGTTCGAGATATTCCTCCTTTCCGGTGATCGCGAAGCCGCGCACGCCGGTTTCGACGTTGACGAGTTGAGTCAGCATCAACGCCAGCTCGCGCCGCACTTCGTGCGTGTGCGCAACCTCTTTGTTATTGTCGATCAGGTCCAGGGTGGTCCAGTAACCAACTGCGGCCACCACGAGGAGCACGAGCCCGGCCAGCGCATAGCCGATCGCGAGGATGCGTCCGAAGGTCCAGTTCTTCACCATCGTCATTGCTCCTTGGGCGTGCCGGACCCGGCGCGCCGTTCGAGATGATCCATCAGGGATGCGATATTCACGATTCCGCGCGCGCCGCCGCCGAGCACGGCGTTCGCATGGATAAAGCCCCTGGGCGCCGCCAGCGGCGTGACCTGGGCCAGCGGCACGTCGAGATGCCCGTCGAGCGCATCGAAGGCAAAGCCCGCCCGGCCTCCCGTAGCGAGCAACAGCCAGCGCGGCCGCTCTTCGCCTCCCCGTACGCCGAGCAACGCGGCGAGGCTGAACACCGGCACGGTATCGCCGCGCACGCCCGCGACGCCGAGCAGCTCGCTCGCCTTGCTCGGCAGCGGCGCGATCTTCTTGTCGGCGACCACCGCGCCGATCTCGGCGAGCGCGACGGCATAGGCTTTGCCGCCGACGCGGATGCCCAGATAGGCTTGGGTCGGTTCGGCCTCGCCCGGCGGCGGCTCGGCGAAGCTGCGGTCGAACGCCGTGCGCAGGTCGCTGGCCTTGTTCCGCTTCATGCCGCCTCTCCGCACAAGGTGAGTTCGGCGCGGCACAGCGTCATCAACGCGTCGCGCCCGAAGCCGCCCCCGAACACCAGCAGGCGCGCGCTATCCTCGCGCTGGAGCAGCAGCAGTGCCTGGCGCAGTTCGCGCGCGGCGCCCTCGCGATCCCCGGCACGGCGCGCGAGGAGCCCGAGATGGAGGCGCGGCATCGCGAAGCTGGGGTCGAGATAGGCGGCGATCTGGTCGTGATCGGCGGCGCGCGCGAAATCGCCCGCGCTCTCGCGGCACAGCGCCATCAGATAGTGTGCGCCCGCATTCATCTCGTCGAGCCGGAGCAGTTCCTCGCACACCGCTTCGGCGGCGATCAGCTTGCCGCCATGCGTCTGGAGGACGGCGCTCAGCAGCAGCACCTCGGGGTCGCGGGCGCGTTCGGGCGGGAGCGCGTCGAGGATCTTCTGCGCCTCGGCATAATGTTCGCGGCCGAGCAGATCGAGCGCGGTGCGGACATCGGCGGCGGGCGTGGCCGGTACCGCGGCGCGCTTGCGCCCGGGCTTGGACGCATCGGTGAGCGCGCGGATGCGCTGCGAGGCGTTGCGGATCGTGTCGACCCAGCTTTCGTCGGGATCGATCGGCGCGGGAATCGCGGCGGCCGGGAGGGGCGGCGGCACGCTGTCCTGCTCGGCATCGGCGCCGTCGCGGCGCTGATAATAGAAAGTGTCGTGGGTGTGCCGAAGATGGAAGGCGGTCGACATGCCGCGAAGGGACTCGGCATGCCCGAGGAAGAGATAGCCGCCGGGCGCGAGGCTGCGCGCAATCCTGGCGAGCACGCTTCTCGCGATCTCGGGCGTGAAATACATGATCACGTTGCGGCAGAATATGATGTCGAAGCGCCCGGGAGACCAGAAGCCCTCGTCCTCGACCGTAAGGTTGCGCTCCTCGAACTTGACCATCCGCCGGACGCTCTCGTCGAGGACATGGTCGCGGCCCTCGAGGTGGAACAGGCTGCGTATGAGCGCGGGCGTCGTCGAGCGCAGCGACCATTCCGAATAACGCGCCGCCGCCGCCTTGCGGAGCATCGCGGTGTTGATATCGACCGCGCGGATCGCGACGCTCCAGTCGCGGATGCCGGGCATGTCGCGCGTGCACGCCGCGAGCGTATAGGCCTCCTCCCCCGAGGCGCACCCGGCCGAAAGCAAGCTGAGCTGGCGCGTATCGGCGCGCGCCGCCATCCGGTCGGGCAGGGCGACTTCGTTGAGCGCGCGGATCTGATCGGCGTTGCGGAAGAAGCTGGTCTCGGTGACGGTCAGTTCCTGGGCGAGCGTGCGCAGTTCGTCGCGCGGACCCTCGGGTCCCTCGAGCGCGGCGAGATAGGCGCCGGCATCGCGGCCATTGGCATGGACGCGGCGCCCGAGCACCTCGAGCAGGAAGCTGCGCTTGCTATCGTCGAAATCGAGCCCGAGCCAGCGCAGCACCGATTCCCGGAAGCGATCGACCTCGCCGATATCGAGCGCGGCGTTCATGCGGCGCCTCCCGCCAGCCCCTGCGCGACGCGGTCGGTGAGCGTCCGTGCGAGCTTGAGCATCGTCAGCAGCTCGGCATCGAGCGCGCCCAGCGCCGACAGAATCTCGACGCTCGCCTCGCGCAGCAGCGGCGGCAGCTTGCGCAGCGAGGCGGGCGGCAGATCGCGCACGCCCAGCACTTCTTCGACCGCTAGCGCCACGCCGGACTCGCCCGAACGCAGCGTCACATAGCGGTTGAAGTCGGCGGGCTCGCTCGCCCCGATCAGCGCGCCGGCATCGACCACCGGGGTGGGCAGGCCCCGGATCAGCGCCACGCCCAGCACGAAATCGGGGGCGGCGGCGACGCGTTCGACAGGAAGCGGGCGCATCGTTTCGAAGATATTAGCGATCGGCAAGGCGCACAGCCGGGTCCGGACCCTGAACAGCAACGCGGGATTCCGACCTTCCCCGGTCACGAAGCGCTCTCTCCTCGCCGCCGATACTATCGCCTTCTTGCAGGTTTCTTGCCTGCATCCGGAGCTTTGGGCCTAATCGCTATTCCCCGTCGAGCCAATTGAAATCGCCATTCACGCAGAAGCGGCGCCAAGCCTCAGACCGTTGCCGCCGCGAAGAACATCAGGTGCACGAGCCGCCCGGTCTCGGGACGATCGCCAAAGCCCGGGGCGGCATTGTGGAACAGCCAGGGGCTGAACAGGATCAGCCGGTTGAAGCGCATCGGCACCGTCATCGTCTTTTCCCAGCGCGCGGGCTTGAGCGTGTCGGCGTTGACGACCTCCTCGATCAGGCGGTTCGGATCCGAATAGCCGGTCGCGGCGAGCGCGATATCGGTGGTGGGCACGCCGTCGAGCCCGGTCGGCTTGTGACGGAAGAAATCGGTGCCGCCGCGGCACTGGTCGGGCAGGTTGAGATAGAGGATGCCCGAATAATAGGCCGGGTCGATATGCACCCCGCTGCGCCCGGCATCGCCCTTGAGCGTCAGCCGGCAATATTGGTGCATCGTTCCCGCCGCCGGCTGAAGCTTGACCCCGGCGCGCGCCGAGACCGCCGCGTCGAGCCCGGCGATCTCCAGCGGCCCGCCCGACATCAGGCCGGGATAATTGCCCTTCTTGGCCCGCGGATCATAATCGAGCGCCAGCGCCCGGCGGCGAAAGCCGTGCGGATCGCTCAGGAAATCATCGACGATGATCAGCGACGGGAGCATCACCGGGCGGCATGGCAGGTTTGCGCGCGACGCGAAACCGCTTCTGGCGTAAGGGGGTGACGGGCGCCCCGCCCGTGAAGGAAACATCATGGCCAAGAGCCAGAAGAAATCGAACCGCGAAGCGCGCAAGCCCAAGGCGGAAAAGGTCAAGACGATCGCCGCCAACTCCTCGACCAAGGACAAGCCGGTCGGCATCGTGACGATCAAGGCCTGACCCCGGATGGCCGGCGACGAAGACGCGTTCGTCTATGACGAGGCGAGCGGCGAATGGATCAGCGCCGCCGAGGCCGCGGCCAAGGCCGGGTCCGCCGATGCGGTGGAGGTCCGCGACGCGGTGGGCAATCTGCTTGCCGATGGCGATCAGGTGACGCTGATCAAGGATCTGACCGTCAAGGGCGCCGGGCAAACGCTCAAGCGCGGCACGCTGATCAAGTCGATCCGGTTGACCGGCGACCCGCAGGAGATCGACTGCCGCTATGAGGGCATCAGGGGGCTGGTGCTGCGCGCCGAGTTCGTGCGCAAGCGCTGAGAGACGGCGCGCCTGCCCGCTCAGATCAGCCCGTTGAGCCGCGCGAAGCCGAGCGTGTCGAACATCTCCATCACGCTGACCGCCTTGCCGTCCTCGAACCGCCAGATATCGACCTTGGCGGTGCCCGTTTCGGCGCCGGTCTTGCGGTCGCGCCAGCGGCAGCTGCCGATCCAGACGACGGTGTCGCCCTGCGCCACCACCTCCTCGGTCGGGAATTCGATCATCTCGAGATTGAGGACGAGCGAGACGAGATAGTCGCGGGCATTCTCGATCCCGACGCGCTCGTGCGCCAGCGGATGAAGTTCGGGCGGATCGAGCACGGTGTTCATCCGCACATCCTGCGCCATCATCTCGAGAAACAGCTCGGGGCTGCCGCCCCGCGTCTCGTGCCACTGGGCATAGGCATGACGAACGCGATCGGCATTGGCCTGGGTCCGGCTCATTCGCACTCTCCCCTGTGCGCGGCGCCGCCACTGTTACGCCATTGGAACGAGCGCGCAATGGACTTGTCGCCACGCGCTGCGGCATAACCGCTTCAGGAGAGGCGACATGACCGGAATCATCCGCGGCGGCGTGCATCATATCGACCTGAACGTAACCGACCTCGAGGCGTCGAAGGCGGTCTACGGCCCGGTGCTCGAATTTCTCGGCTACACCCAGGTCAAGGATAGCGGCGGTTACGAGTGGGACCTGCGCGGACCCGGCGACGGGCGCGGGGCATCGCTGGGCTTGCGGGCCTGCGATCCAGCCGAGGCCGGGCATCGCCACCATCGCTACGCCCCCGGGCTCCACCATCTGGCATGGCGCGCCGACAGCCGCGAGGATGTCGACCGGCTCCACGCGCTGCTGGTCGAGCGGGGGATCCCGGTGCTGGACGCGCCGGCGCATTATCCCGAATATTCGGGGGACTATTATGCTGTATTCTTCGAGGATCCGGACGGGATGAAGCTCGAACTCGTCCATGCGCCGGGATGGATATGAACCCGCCTGACTATTGCCGTAATGCGCGGATAAGCGCTTGAGGAAACAGGAGAAGTGAGCGTGAAGTTTCGGCGTTTCGGAGCGATGGTCAGCCTGGCCGCGATGCTTTCGGCATGCAGCGGCGGCGGAAGCGGCAGCATCGGCGGCGGTAGCGGCGGCGGCGGGGGCAGCCCGACGCCGACCGCGAACGGCTGCTCGCTGACCGAACGGCAGAACTGGGCGTTCGCGCAGCTCAACGAATGGTATCTCTTCCCCGAGACCCTGCCCGCGAGCCTCAATCCCGCACCCTATACGAGCGTCGAAGCCTATATCGACGCGCTGACCGCGACCGCGCGCAGCCAGGGCCGCGACCGTTTCTTCACCTACCTCACCTCGATCGCCGAGGAGAATGCCTATTATTCCTCCGGATCGAGCGCCGGCTTCGGCATCCGCCTCTCCTACGATACCGGCGCGCGCCGGGTGTTCGTGGCCGAGGCGTTCGAGGGCGCCCCGGCGCTGGCCGCGGGGATCGACCGCGGGACCGAGATCCTCGCGATCGGTACCAATGCCTCCAACCTGCAGACGGTGGACGCGCTGATGACCTCGGGCGGCGCCCAGGCGGTCAGCGACGCGCTGGGGCCGAGCACCGCGGGCACGACCCGCGTGCTGCGTGTCACCGATGCGGGCGGCACGCGCAACCTGACGGTGAGCAAGGCCGATTATTCGCTCGATCCGGTCTCGAGCCGCTACGGCGCCAAGATCATCACCGAGGGCGGACATCAATATGGCTATGTCAACCTGCGCACCTTCATCACCCCCGCCGACCCCGAGCTGCGCGCGGCGTTCCTGAGCTTCCGCAACGCGGGCGTGACCGACATCGTCATCGACCTGCGCTACAATGGCGGCGGGCTCGTCTCGATCTCCGAGCTGATCGGCGACCTGCTCGGGCGCAGCCGGACGACCTCGCAGGTGCTCGACTTCACCACCTTCCGCGCCTCCAAATCGGCGTATAACGAGACGCGCTACTTCTCGCCCCAGGCGCAATCGGTGGCCCCCACCCGCATCGCCTTTATCGGCACCGGCGGGACGGCCTCGGCGAGCGAGCTGACGATCAACGCCCAGATCCCCTATCTCCACGCCAATGCCGGCCTGATCGGCACCAATACCTATGGCAAGCCGGTCGGCCAGATCGCGATCGACCGGGCGGCGTGCGACGACCGGCTGCGCGTGATCGCCTTCGCGACCGAGAATGCCAGCCACCAGGGCGCCTATTTCAACGGCCTGTCCGGGACCGTCGAGGCGAGCTGCCGCGCGAGCGACGACCTCGCCCACCCGATGGGCGACCCGCTCGAAGCCTCGACCCGCGCCGCGCTCGACTTCCTTGCAGGCCGCGCCTGCACCGCGATCAGCAGCGGCGGCGGGCAGGGCACGCTGGCGCTGCGCGAGGCCGCGCCGCTCGAGCTGCTCGCCCCCGAACGGCCGAGCACCGCGCAGCGCGAGGTGCCGGGGCTGTTCTAGGACGGATCCATCCTGGTCATTCCCGGCCGTCGCTGAACTCGATCAGGTCCCAGCGATTGCCGTACAGGTCGAGAAAGACCGCGACCTTGCCATAGGGCGCCACGGCCGGCGGGCGGACGAATTCGATCCCGGCCCTGGCATAGGCGGCGTAATCGCGGTCGAAATCGTCGGTGCGCAGGAAGAGGAAGACGCGGCCGCCCGCCTGATCGCCGATGAAGCGCTCCTGTTCGGGCGTGGCGGCGCGGGCGAGGAGGATCGTCGTCGCGCTTTCGGGTGCGCCCGGCGGGCGGATCAGCACCCAGCGCTTGTCCTGCTCGGGCTGATATTCGTCCGCCACCAGCGTGAAGCCGAGCGTGCCGACATAGAAGGCGATGGCCTCGTCATAATCGCGGACGACCAGGGCGATATGGGCGAGGGATTGGGGCATGGGCAGATGCTAGCGGTCCAGCGGAAGTTGGGGAAGTTGTCGCCAGGGCAGCGCGTCGCACCCCGCACTCAGGCGCGCATGAAGTCCATCGTCCAGTTGGTCTCCCAGCTCTGGCCGCCATCCGCCGAGAAGGCCTGTTCCCAGCGCGGCGTATCGGTATCGGTGGCGAGCCAGAGCAAGCGGATGCGGATCGGACGGCCATCGAGCACGTCATCGGCGAGGAAGGTGCCGACACCCCCCTCGAACCCGCCGGTCACGGGGATTTCGAGCGCGTGCGGCGCGCGGTCATCGAGCCACCAGATCGCCCAGCGGCGGCTGGCCGGATCGAACGCGCGCAGCGCCACCGCGCGATAGCTGCCGCCGGGCAGGTGCAGCAGATTATCCTCGATATTGCCGTTGCCGCCGAGCACGGGCCGCTGCTCGCAGGTGCCGTCGAATTCATCCCAATCGGTGCAGCCCGCCAGCCGCGCCCGGAGCCGGCGATGCCTCACGCGCCAGCTTCCCTGCTGGAAATCGAAATCGGGGCAATGATCGGACATGGCGGGGCTCCGGCGACTGGCTCGCGCGGCATGTTCTATATTTGTTCCGGTCAAGTCAAGCTGTGGCACCGTCATCCCGGCGAAGGCCGGGACCCAGGGTCACAAGCGATGCACTGCTTGGCTCTGGGTCCCGGCTTTCGCCGGGATGACGATCGATAGGTTAGTTCCGCGCGCCTTCGCCGCCCAGCTCGGATGCCAGCCGCCGCCGGACGTCGGAGCGCTGCGAGGCGGCCGATACTTTCGGATCGCTCGCATAGAAGGATTTGAGCACGCCCAGATCCCAGCTGGTGAGGGTGAGCGGGATTTCGCTGCCCATCGGGGCGCCGATGATGCGCAGGATGGTGGGCGCGGGAGTATCGCCGAGTCTGGCGGGATCGCTCGCGACCAGGGTGCGCATCGCGGCATAATCGGCGAGCTGGATCGTGGTGAGGCCGTCGAGCGCGCGCGCATCGATCACCACGATCGCGGCGGCGAATTGCGGGCGGGCCGCGAAGGCGATGCGGCTGGGCGGGCGCGTGGTGCGGTTGACGTAGAAGCCCCCGTCCGCGTCATAGTCGAGCGGCTGGCCGGCGGCGTCGAGCGGCGCGCCGGCCAGATGCCAGGCGGCGACGGGGTTGGCGGGATCGGCGAGCGCGCGGCGCTGCTCGCGCGACAGGCCCCCGAAATATTCGGGGCGGCTTTTCGCGAGCGCGGCGAGGAAGCCCGGCTTGTCCGAGGTGACGATGACGAAGAGATTGGGGGCGCAGCCCTCGTCCGCGACATCGATATGCGCCGCGCGCGCGACCGAGCGGATGCGCTTCGCGACCGCGGCGGCCTGTTCGGGGAGCATGCCCGCCGCGACCGGGCAGATCGCCCAGTGGAAGCGCGCGAGCTGGTCCTGGCCGGGCAGGCGCGGGACCGTCGCATCGACGAAGCTCTGGATCGCCGCCTTGTCCGGGCGCACACCGGTGACGACGATCTGGCCGTCGGCGGCCGGCGCGTCCTGCGCGTGCGCCGCGGCGGGGGCGAGGAGGGCGGCGGCGAGGAGGAGGTGGCGGAGCAGGCGGGGCATGGGGGCTCTCCCTTGCGCGGCGGGCCGGGGCGAGGGCTGCCGGGGCCGCGTGGCCATTCTATCATGTTGTCGGCGGGAGATAAATCGGACGCGCCGGGGCCTAGGCCGTATCGACATTCGACGTTGATTCCTCCCCCGCAGGGCACCCGCGGGGGAGGGGGACCGCCCGCCGTAGCGGAGCGAAGGTGGGTGGTGGAGGGGGCTTCACCACCCACCCTGGGCGCGACGATAGGGGTGAGCCCCCTCCGTCAGCTTCGCTGCCACCTCCCCCGCTCTGCGAGCGAGGGAGGAAAGAAGGTTGAATGTCGATACGCTCTAGGCCGCGCGGAGGCGCCATCGGCCATGTTCGACATGGGTGGTCTTGCCCACCACGCTTTCCATCAGCAGGATTTCCGTCACCGTCCAGCCGATCGGCGCGATCTTCTGGGCGCGCAGCCGATCGCCGCGATAGTTGATCGTGAGGTGCGGCTCGGGCGTGGTGCCGAGCATCATCGGGGCCTTGCGCTCGAGCAGGTGGCGGACCAGCGCGGCCTGGAAGGCGCGGGCCTGGGCGAGCGGATCGCGGGTGCGCAGCGTGACGCATTTGCGGTTCTCGATCCGGTCGAAGGCGAGGGGGAAGGCCGGAGCGTCGAGCGTGTCGAGCGCGGCGATGACCTGGGGCAGCCATTCGGGTGGGGCGTGGTGGAGATCGAACAAGGTGAGCAGGGTGACGTGGAGGAGCTCGGGACCGCGCGAGGGATCGTTGCGGGGGAGGGCGGCGATCGCCGCCTGCGCCTCAGGCGGGGGCTTGGCCATGACGTAGAGGGGGTTGCGGGAGCGCATGGGGTGAGGGTGTAGCAGATTGAGCGGCGAGAGGGATCGCGGAAGGTTAGGCAAAAGTTAGGCCAGTGCGGCGTCATGCGTCACCCTGGGTTTCACCGTCGAGCTCGGCCAGCAGGGCGCGATCGGCCTCATTGCGATCACGCGCACGGGCATGGCGCAGGCGGCGGCGCGTATGCGCGACGGGATGATCCTCCTCGATCATGCGGCGCTGATAGGTCTCGCGGTCCAGATCGGGATAGATGTCATAAGCCTCGGCCCGGGCCCGGGCGCCGTCGGCCAGCGCTTCGAGCCGTTCGGGCGGCATCAGCAAGTGCGGATCGGCGGGCGTGACGGGCATCAGCGCGGCCAGCGCCGTGGCGAGTTCAGGTGCGGGCGGCGGGGCCGGCTCGTCGGCAGCGCGCGTGTCGAGATGGGCGAGGCGAAAGCGATCCGGGCGATAGGCGCGCAGCAGGAACATCAGCAGGCGGTCATTATAGCTGCGCTTCGAGCCGATGCGGCATCCGTCGCGATCGAAGACGGGGATATCGACCCCCTCGATCGCGCGCTGAAAGGCGATATCGGCAAGCCGATTGGCGGCATAAGCGAGCGCGGCGTCCCAGGCGCGGGCGAGACCCTCCCCGCCGGGCGCGTGGCGCAGGCGATAGGCGCTCTGGACCGACATGTTCACCGCCTGCGCGGCGGATTCGACCATGCCGGTATCGGCGAGCGCCTCGACAAAGGCGCGCTGGACCTCGGGCGTCCAGCCATCGGCGCGCGGGCGGCGGGGAACCGGGCGCCATTCGAATTCGTCGGGATCGAAGCCGTTGGCGTCGAGAGCGGGGGCGGGGAGCGTGGCGCTGGACGCCGCCGGGAGGAGCGTGCCGGTGCTTTCGGGGAGCGGCTCGGGCACCGGTCCGACGAAGGTGACGGGATCGGCGGCACCAGCGGCGCGCGCGATGGCTGCGGGGTCTGATCGCTTGCTCATTGACGAGCTTGGAGCAGGCGAAATCCAAATAGGAAAGGTTTTTTTGCCTTCCATATGCTTGCGCCAACGATGCCGTTGCTATACATGTATAGCGAAGGAGATATGCGATGCTCGCGGTCAGGCTCGATGTGGAAACCGAGGCGCGGCTGGAGGCGCTGGCGGCGCGGACGGGGCGAACCAAGACCTTCTATGCGCGCGAAGCGATCGTGGCGCATCTCGACGATCTCGAGGATTTTTACCTCGCCGAGGAGCGGCTGCGCGATTTCCGCGACGGCGACGCGATCCCGCTTGCCGATCTGAAGGCCGAGCTTGGCCTGGAGGATTGAGTTCCTGCCCGAGGCGGCGAAGGAACTGAAGAAGCTCGACCGAGCGGTGACGGCGCGGATCATCAGGACGCTGGAGGAGCGGATCGCGGTGCTCGACGACCCGCGCACGCTGGGCAGCGCGCTGGTTGGGGAGCATGCGGGATATTGGCGCTGGCGGATCGGGGACTACCGGGTGGTGGCGCGGATCGAGGATGAGCGCGTGCTGATCCTGGTGGTGCGCGTGGCGCATCGGCGGGAGGTTTATCGGTGAGGGGTGCTTAGGTTTGGTGCATTTAGTAAACTGTCACCGTAATCCAGCGCATAGGCGCCCTCCCGCGTCATCCCGACCGCCCGCGCCGCGACATTGACGAGCCCGGTATCGGCGAGCGTCTCGATGAAGCGGCGCTGCTTCTCCTCGGTCCAGCCATCGAGCCGCGGCCTGCGGCGGACGGGGACCCAGCGATAGTCGGCGGGGTCATAGGGTTCGGGGGGCGGGGCGGGGTCTTCCTGCACGGTGAGCGCATTGACGCTTTCGGGCGGCGCGGGATCGGGCGCGGGCGCCGGCTCGGCGAGGGTGGCGGGCTCGGCGGCACCAGCGGCGCGCGCGAAGGCTGCGGGGTCTGATCGCTTGCTCATCTACGAGCTTGGAGCAGGGGGAATCCAAATAGGAAAGGGGTTTTTTGGGGGAAGACTTGGCGCGGCGATGTCTCGAGTACGACGCGGCGAAAGCGGCATCGGACGCGCAGATTTGGGCGTTGGAGGAGGGGCGTTGGGAGCAGCGGCCTAAAACTAACCTCTCAACGGTATATCAGAAATAACAATTCTCGCCTCTGGCTCGGAGACCCCCGCGTCATGCAACGCCTCAATAATGGCGTCGACGATGGCTATTGGATATTCAGTGGGCCCAATAATAACGCGATGTATGAGTGAGTCCGGGTCGGCACCAAATAAGCCATTTGTCGGATCATTTATCAGGGGGATCTTATGTATTTCCTGAGGAATCGAGTTCACTGACACCAACTGTTTCTTTATCGTTGTAGAGCTTCGTAGTCGAGGTGAATACACGATCCTCCACTCACGTTCTTCGCGGAAGCCAGGATGCTTTAGACTTGTAAATAATGTAAGTAACCAGAAGAAAACGAAATTGGCTATTGTCCCTTGTGGAAGGTCAAATCTCCATGTTTCAAGTTCGTTAAGCCTGTCGATAGAATCATCGAAGCTCTTACTTATGTCTTCGGGATGCAGGTATATAGCCGGTGTCGAATAAGCCTTGAGTTCGTCCGTCTCTGCCATGAATGGAGCGGAATTTAGAACGAGCGCTATACCCGAGGTGCCCCGGCCATAGGCGCGCCATAGTGACAGGCGACCGAGATGATCTTCTTCTGGATCGTGCTCCGAGAAACAGCCAATAAATGTATGGGTCCTAAGAGTCTGAAGCCACGGCTCGATCGCTTGTATACCACCGAGCGCTTCTCCCGGCGCCAGACGGTTAAAAGCCGTCAGAAGACGGTCTCGCCTTTCGTTGCTCTCTCCGCCAATGGCTTGGATTACCGCATCGACGCCGTGCCCGACTTCGGAATAGTCATTCATGCAACGCACGTTGCGAAGCCAAATCTCGCCGCTTTGCAGAATGTTCAAGACGTTCGAAGCCGTCGTGTAGTGGACTAAGCGTGTTTCTCCAGATCTAAGGCGCTCTCTCGCGGCTCCCATCTGCGGAGCGACAAGCGCGTACAGTTCTTCAATCTGCGCTTGGAGCGTTGCCACCGCCCCATCATCGCCGTCCCCGTCCATCTGAGGTGATTACCACGGCAACTCCGTTACGCGAAATCGTGCACTGAAGTTATATCGCGCTGACTTGGTGCGGCGGCCTTGCTGGCGACGGCGGCGATGCGGATGGGACTAGGGGTTATTGCACCTGTCACCGTCACTCACCGTCACTAGGGCGACAAATATTGAGTATTGGGACGACGGTCCCCAGATTGGCAAAAAGGGGATAATTCTGAATGCCATTCGACGCCGCCATACTAGGATATGTCGAGGACGCGCTCAGTGAGTGCTTTAAGTATCATAACGCACTCGACGCCTTTTTGCTTCGATCTGGTGTCGCGCGCACGACGTTGGACAGCGCACGCAAGCGCGCGGATGATAAGGCGTCTGCTGCGATCCATCGCGAATACAGCCGCGCTCCAAAGCGCTTCGTTGTGCAAGAGATTCTCGCTGACCTCAGCGCAGCAGGGGAGGGCGGTGATCGCGCCGTCGCTGCGATTGTGACGGCGCTTATCGGCGGAAACTTTTCAGACGCGACGCTAGCAGCAAAGGACGCAATCGATGGTTTGAAAGGGTAGTGTCTCAGTTTCAAATTAGCCGCTGATCCCTGTCGCCAGCCGGGCCGCTCTCCTATATGCTTAGCGGAAAGCATGGAGGCAACGATGATCCTAGACGTTGGTCCGATCCAAGATTGGATAAGGGCGTTCGACAGCTATGAGCGCGCAAAGAGCCGGCACGACGCGGCGTCGGCGACCGGCAATAGGGCACTGATCGACTATTTGCGCGCTGACGTGGACAACTCTGCGCGTGCCGTGAATGCAGCTCTAAAGGTGCTGAATGCCCAAGGGTCCTAATGGCGAGAAGCGCCCCGCCGACGCCATTGGCCTAGCCGTGATGATCGGTCGCATCGCTACCGGCGAGATCGAGGACGAGCGGGACGAAAGGCTGTCCAGTGCGGCGGCTGAGATGGGTCGCAAGGGCGGAAAGGCGCGTGCCGAGGGCATGACCCCGGAACGTAGGAGTGAGATTGCGAAGGCCGCAGCAGCTAAGCGGTGGAGCAAATAGCGGCGGCACGGTTCGTCGCGCCGCCGCTACGTTATGCTGCAATCTTCTCGCGCTCGCTCCAATGTTCGCAGAATTGGAACTCTGCTGGAGTGTCGGCAGATTCGTCGATCTGGTCCAACTCGTTAAGACGGCTCACCAAGAAATCTCGCAATTGAACCAACTCGCTATCGCTCATCAGCGACGCCAGAAACACAGCCCGCAACAGCTTTTCGGCCGTCCCAGGCATTTCCGTCTCGCCTTTCTCCCATCGCGCAACAGACTGAGCATTGTTGCCAAGGCGTTCGGCCATTTCGGCTTGCGTGAGGTTCATCGTATTTCTGAGAAATCGGACCTCCTTTGGAGAGAGGCCTTTTCTGTGAATGACAAGGTGCCTGCCAATGGCGTTATGCAACCCATCCACGTCGGTCACGGCAATATGCTCTTCTCCGTCATGCTCTTCAACGCGGTAGCCATTGTGAAGGTAAATCCCGTCCAGTCCGCAGGCGCGGTAACGGATCGGCTCGCGGACGTCTTCACCTGATAGGTAGAAGTCTTCGCGGTTCATATATCTTCCCACTCCACTGTCTTTACAAAAAGGCGGCCTGTTTTCATCACTATTGTGATTACGCCGACCTCTCGTGTCCCCTTGATCTGTTTGATAATTTTGCATTTCCACTCTCCGGCATTCTGTCCTGCCTCAATACCTCCTTTGATTTCTCCCGACCGAAGAACGCGAAGCGCATCCAACGTTGTGATGCCTCGCTCCTCCATCCGATCCAAGGCGTGTGAGCCGAAGCTCACGTTTCTCGATTCCGCCGCCGCCGACTGGACCATTGCCAGAAGTTGTGACGGCAGGGGACGGAATTGGACAACTACCTTGCCCGAATCAGGATTGGCCATTACCTATCACTATGATAGTTTTATGCCGGATGTCAAGTTAAGATTGGGTAAAGAGCCAAACAGTGAATGCTTGACACTAAGCATAAAAGTTCATATTCAATGGGTATGAACAAGCTCCCTCTCGCCAAGCGCACTCAAATCCTCGCCATGCTGTGCGAGGGTAGCTCCATGCGTTCGATCAGCCGCATTACGGACGTGAGCATCAACACGGTGAGCAAGCTGCTTGTGGAGGCCGGAGAGGCGGCACTGATCCTGCATGACGACACGGTCCGCAACGTGAAGGCGAGCCGCATCCAGTGCGACGAAATCTGGTCGTTCTGCCATGCCAAGCAAAAGAATGTCGCGACCGCGAAAGCGGCCCCTGACGGCGCTGGCGACGTTTGGACTTGGACCGCGATTGATGCCGATACCAAGCTGATCGTGAGCTACTATGTCGGCGACCGTTCGGGCGAAAGCGCGATGGTGCTTATGGACGATCTGCGTGCCCGTCTCGCCAATCGCGTGCAACTCACCACTGACGGACACCGCGCCTATCTTGAAGCCGTTGAGGGCGCGTTCGGCGCCGACGTGGACTACGCGCAGCTTGTGAAACTCTACGGCCCCACGATTGCCGCGCCGGGCCGCTACAGCCCCGCTGAGTGCATCGGGGCCAAGAAGGTCCGCCGCGAGGGCAACCCGGATATTGCCCACGTCTCTACCAGCTATGTCGAGCGCCAAAACCTCACTATGCGTATGTCGATGCGCCGCTTTACTCGTCTGACGAACGCATTCTCAAAGAAGCTCGACAACCATATTCACGCGCTGGCGCTGTATTTTGTGTTTTACAACTTTTGTCGTATTCACAAAACACTGAAGGTCACACCCGCTATGGCGGCTGGGATTACGGATACGCTGTGGGGGTTTGACGATATTGTCGCTAAGATGGACGCAATGGCGCCAGCGCCCAAGCTGCGCGGGCCTTACAAGGCGCGCTCGAAACAGTCAGTCTGAGGGGGTGGCCCCGGCCGCATCGTTGAGAGGCGAGTCCGGGGCATATGGCGCCTATGTAGGCTCGAAAGCGTAAAAATCAAGTGAATTTCAGCTACGCTCCCGACAAGCTTGCCGCTATTCGACGCACTGTCACCGACGACAGGTTGGGGCCCTATCTCGCCATGGCGGAAGGGAATGTTGAAACAGCTATAAGATTGTACGAAGTCAATACGAGACTTTGCGCCGACTTCTATGGACCACTTCAGGGCTTAGAAGTTACGGTGCGTAATTCCATTGATGAGCAATTTAGGACTACTTTTGGTCAAGAGTGGACCGACCTGAAGACTATCAAACTGCAGCATGCGCAGTGCCAGGATGTTTATAACGCACTGAGCGATGTGTCTGAGGAAGATGGGCAGCCCCGCGACTACACCCATGGTGACGTGATCGCGAACCTTCGGTTCGGTTTTTGGGTTGGCGTCCTAGGCCCGAAAAACGAGACTGAGATTTGGAGAAAGTGCCTTTGGCGCGCCTTCCCGCATCGGCCAAAGGGCACAGAGCGCAAGGCAGTCCAAGGCGCCCTCAACTCGATCCGCCGTTTGCGCAATCGGGTCGCGCATCATTGCCGAATTATCCACCGTGACCTCGTCCGGGATCACGAAACCATCTTGGAGGTGGCGGGGTGGGTTTGCCCCGATACGCGCGACTGGATCGCCTCGCTAAGCACCTTCGATCCGAGCATCATCCCTGTGGCACAACAGGCGCTTCCGATGGACGGGATGCCTGCTACTGATCCCATGCCGCCCGCTACGCCCCTTCCAACGGAAGAGAAGCCCACGCGTGAAGGAAGGCCAAGGCTCGGATTGAAGGGTTAGCCCTCGGCCCTAATTTGAAACTGAGACACTACCTTTGAAAGCGAAGCGGGAATCCGACGCCGAAACCCGCCAGCGCGCAAGACAGGAGGAAGAGGACCGACGCACCCATCAACGATCTGAACAGGATCGCCGTCGATCAGCGGCTCTCGCAAAATCGCAGTCCGAACGAGATGCGCTACGAGAGCGGTTTATGAATCTCTCGACAGAGGGCAATGCTCAAGCCCGCGGGTATCTTCTCGAATCCTTCCTCAATGACTTGTTTGAGTTTGAGAATCTCGATCCGAGAAAGTCGTTCCGACTGATCGGAGAACAAATCGACGGGTCGTTTTCATGGCGCTCACGGACCAATCTTGTGGAAGCGAAGTGGGTAAAGAAGCCTATCGCCGGTTTAGAATTTGGCGCGTTCATTTTCAAAATCGATGGGAAAACCGCTGATACTAGAGGGGTCTATATTTCCATTAATGGCTACTCGCCTGATGCACTTAAAGCGCTGAATGGCAAAGGATCGCTGAAGTTTATATGCATCGATGGCACGCATCTTATGCGTGTGCTCTCCGGCGGTGAAACATTGCCTGAGCTGCTTGCAACGCTTTGGCGGCACGCGGACGAGACCGGTGAGGCGTACTTACCGGCCAACAAGCTCGCTTAACGACCTAAAGTCTGCTTGGAGACGGAGCCCCGCCAGAGTCTCCTTGTTCAATCACGCTCGCGCCCGCCGGCGCCCATATACAACTCGCTCCCGGTTTCCTTGAACACCTTGCTCATCGCGGCCATGCCTTCTTCAGCCTGCGCCAAGGCTTCGGCTGACAAGTCCGCCTCGCCCGCCGCGATGAACACCTCGGCGCTCTGGTTCTGCTTCGCGGCGAATTCGCGCACTTCCGCGGTGATCTTCATCGAGCAGAACTTCGGCCCGCACATCGAGCAGAAATGGGCGGTCTTGGCGCCCTCCGCCGGCAGGGTCTGATCGTGATATTGCTCGGCGGTGTCGGGGTCCAAGGAGAGGTTGAACTGGTCGCGCCAGCGGAATTCGAACCTGGCGCGGCTCAGCGCGTCGTCGCGGAGCTTGGCGGCGGGGTGGCCCTTTGCCAGGTCGGCGGCGTGGGCGGCCAGCTTGTAGGTGACGACGCCGACCTTGACGTCGTCGCGGTCGGGGAGGCCGAGATGCTCCTTCGGCGTCACGTAGCAGAGCATCGCGGTGCCGAACCAGCCGATCATCGCGGCGCCGATCGCGCTGGTGATATGGTCGTAGCCGGGGGCGATATCGGTGGTGAGGGGCCCGAGCGTGTAGAAGGGGGCCTCGCCGCAGGCTTCGAGCTGCTTGTCCATGTTCGCCTTGATCTTGTGCATCGGCACATGACCGGGGCCCTCGATCATCACCTGGACGTCGTGCTTCCAGGCGATCTGGGTGAGTTCGCCCAGGGTGGCGAGCTCGCTGAACTGGGCTTCGTCATTGGCGTCGGCGATCGAGCCGGGGCGCAGGCCGTCGCCGAGGCTGAAGGCGATGTCGTACGCCTTCATGATCTCGCAGATCTCCTCGAAGCGGGTGTAGAGGAAGCTCTCCTTGTGGTGGCTGAGGCACCATTTGGCCATGATCGATCCGCCGCGGCTGACGATGCCGGTGACGCGCTTCGCGGTCATCGGGATATAGGGCAGGCGGACGCCGGCATGGATGGTGAAATAATCGACGCCCTGTTCGGCCTGCTCGATCAGCGTGTCGCGATAGATTTCCCAGCTCAGCTCCTCGGCGACGCCGCCGACCTTTTCGAGCGCCTGGTAGATGGGGACGGTGCCGATGGGCACGGGGGAGTTGCGCAGGATCCATTCGCGGGTGTCGTGGATGTTGCGGCCGGTCGAGAGGTCCATCACGGTGTCGGCGCCCCAGCGGATCGACCAGACCATCTTGTCGACTTCGGCGGCGACGTCCGAGGCGACGGCTGAGTTGCCGATATTGGCGTTGATCTTGACGAGGAAGTTGCGGCCGATCGCCATCGGCTCGGATTCGGGATGGTTGATGTTGTTGGGGATGATCGCGCGGCCCCTGGCGACCTCGTCGCGGACGAATTCGGGGGTGACATAATCGGGGATCGACGCGCCGAAATCCTGGCCGTCGCGCAGGTGCGCCATTTGCTCGCGTCCGAGATTTTCGCGGACGGCGACATATTCCATCTCGGGGGTGATGATGCCGCGGCGCGCATAGTGCATCTGGCTGACATTGGCGCCGGGCTTTGCGCGCAGCACGCGCTTGCGGACATTGGGGAAGGGCTGGACGCCGCCGGACCGGTCGGGGCCGAGCTGGCCGTTATCCTCGGGGCGGACCTCGCGCTGGGCGACCTCCTCGACATCGCCGCGGGCGCGGATCCAGGCCGAGCGGAGTTCGGGGAGGCCGGCCATGATGTCGATGCGGGCTTGCGGGTCGGTATAGGGGCCCGAGCAGTCATAGACGCGCAGGGGGGGCTCGCCCGAGCTGGGTTCGAGATGGATTTCGCGCATCGCGACGCCGAGCGGGCCCACATGGATCTTCTTCGATCCGCGGATCGGGCCGGTGGTGACCTTGAGCTCGGTCTGGGCGGGGATGTCGGCCATGCGTCTTCTCCAATCATCGCGGGAGAAAACGGGCTTCCGGTGAAGCCGCCCACTCCCTACGCCGGTGTCAGCCGGATCAGGTTCAGCGGGTCGGAGGCTGCTGCCTCCCTCTCAACCGCGCGTCAGCGGTCCCCCGGGGATGGGGCGGTTGTAGGCGCGGGGGCTGGCGGGGGGAAGCGCTATTCGAACGTCTCTTCGAGGCTTTTCGCGCCGGCGCGCAGATAGGTGTTCGCGACGCGCTTCGAGCGGAGGAGATAGGCGGTGGCGGGGATGACGAGCATCAGCCCCTCGCTGATCCAGATCGCCGCCGTCCAGAGCGGCACCTGGAAGGGTTCTTCGCCGCGCAGCGCGGCGCCGGCCAGCGCAATCGCGGCCCAATCGACCGGGACCATGCCGACCCCCAATATCCAGATGCCCGCGATCGCGAAGCGCAGCGCGGCGCGGGTGCGGAAGCGCAGCATCGCGCCGACGATGCTCCAGGCGAGCACCAGCTTGACCAGGCTGAGCGTCCAGAGGGCGGTCTGGACCCGGTATATCGCCAGGCTATCCGCGCCATATTCAACGAGCTTGGCCTGCGCCGTGAGCGCGCCGTAGATGAGATAGAGGTAGAAGACCGGCCCGATCACGCCGATCGCGACGAGCAGGGCCGCCAGCCAGCCGCCAATGCCTTCGGGTTCCGCGCCGCGCTTCGCCATTCCTGCCCCCGCGCCATGGTAGCCGGGCAGCGACCGCGATCAAGCGGGGATCAGAAGGTGTAGGCGAGCCCCAGCAGGCCGGTCCATTGATCGGGGGAGCCGGCGATGCGGGTGACGGGCGAATCCGCCGCGTCGCCCAGCATCCGGCGGTACGAGACGCCGCTCATCAGCGCGAGGCCGCCGGTCAGGTCGCCGGTCAGCGAGACCACGCCGACGGTGCTGACGGTCCAGTCCTTCCAGCCGCGATGCGCGGTGAAGACGGGGAGGCCGCTCGCGGTGCTGCCCGCCGTGTCGATGCTGAAATAGGTGCCGGCATAGCCCTCGCCCATATAATCGCCCGAGACGTTGATCCCGATATAGGCCTTGGTGCTGAGCGGCGTGCCGTAATCGAGCGACGGGGTGATGACATAGCTTTTGTGCGAGCCGGCGATGTCATAGGTGCCGGCGACGCTGAGGCTGAGCTTGTCGTAATCGCTGGTGATCACGCCCTGCCTGCCGATCCCGGCAAAGCCGCCGACCTCGACCGCGGTCCGGCGGTGGGGAAGCGCGCGGACCTGGGCGTCGACGATCGCGGCGGAGCGGTTGAAGTTGACGCTGACCACGGGGCCGAGCTGGACGTCCCAGCCGGGGCCGCCCTTGGTGGGGACGATATCGGCCCAGAAGCGGTTGCCCCTCAGGGTGAAGTTGATCCGCGAAAGGCGGCCGCGAACGCCGGGGACGATGGCGAGGACGCGGTCGTCCGACCCCTCATAGCTGGGGGTGAAGCCGATCGCGGCGCCGATCGAGAGCGAATCGCCGTCGAGCCTGGCCGGATCGATCTGGGGCGCGGGCGCGGGGGCATCCGCTTCCTGCGCGAGGGCGGGACTGGCGATCAGCAGGGGCAGCAGGAACAGAATACGCGGCACAGGCAAGCTCCGGACATTGCGTATTCGAAACGCTCCTTGGCGTTATTCGCTCCCGATTCGAGCGGCAAGCCTCAGCGGCGCAGGTCGGCGGCGCCGCCATCGGTGCCGCAGAGCCGGTCCCAGAAGCGGAAATAGAGGCCGTAATTGCAGGCGTAGCGCTCGTGGTGGCGCTGGTGGTGGCTGGCGGTGATCAGCCAGCGGCCCTGGGCCAGCGCGCGGGGGAAGAGCTCCCAGCCCATATGGTTGGTGACGCCCATCAGCGTCATGACCGCGAGGACGATGCCCAGTGCGGCGGGGTGGATCGGGATCAGGAAGACGAGGCCGGGGATGACGATCGCGCCGGTGACGGCTTCGAGCGGGTGAAAGCTCATCGCCGCCCAGACGGTGGGCGGGCGGCTGGCATGGTGGACGGCATGGGCGAGGCGGAACAGCGCCGGGCGGTGGAGGAGGCGGTGGGTCCAGTAGAACCAGGCATCGTGCGCGAGGAAATAGAGGAGGACCGAGAGGGGGAGATACCAGAGGGGGTACGCGGCGGGATCGGTGTAGATTTGGGTCCAGCCATGGTTCGCCCATCCCCAGGCGACCAGCCCCGCGGGGATGCCGTAGATGGCGGCGGAGGCGAGGCTCCAGCCGATCTCGCGGCGGATCTGCGGGGTGAGGCCGGCGTAGAGGCCGGGGTGGCGGAGGCGGGTGGCGAGGGCGAAGGCGCCGCCGGTGACGAGGTAGCGGATGGCGACGATGAGAATCATCGCGAGGGCGGAGAGGAGGAGGGCGCTCAATTCCTCCCTCGCAGGGCACCTGCGGGGGAGGGGGACCGCCGCGAAGCGGTGGTGGAGGGGGTTTCACCGCTCGCGTCATAGCGTGCTGATATGTGTGAAGCCCCCTCCGTCACGCTTCGCGTGCCACCTCCCCCGCTGTCTGCGCAGCGAGGGAGGAATAGACGGGCCGATACCGACGCGTCACACCACCGCCTGATAGAGCCGCGTCTTCTCGTCCTGGATGCCGAACCACGGGAGAAAGGTCTGGCGGCGGCCGCCGGTTTCGAGGGTCCAGACGAGGTCGGCGGGGTTGGGCGCCTGGCGAGTCGAGAGCAATTCCGCGCGGGTGAAGGAGGGGATGTCGCTGCCGATCGCGAACAGCGCGAGGGGCCCGTGGACCAAGGCGACACGGTTCGGATGCTGGGCATCGACGGGTTCGAGGCGGAGCGGGCGATCGATGAAGAGGGCGATGCCGTCGCCATCCTTCCAGACGCGGTCGATCGTGGCGAAGCGGCCGGGCGTCACCGGCTGGGGCGGGCCGCCATTGACCGCGACTCGCGTTGCAGGCCCGGCCCAGGCGGGGATGCGGAGGCGGAGCGCCATCCTGACCGGCCTCGGTGCACTGACCGCCATCGCGATATCGCCGGTCAGCGGATAATCGGGGCGCTGATCGAGCGTCAGCACGGGTTCGCCCCGGCGGCGCCAGACCGCGCGCGAATTGGTGTAGAGATTGACGTAGAGGCCGGTTTCGTCGCGCAGATAGGCGTTGATCCCGTAATCGGCGGTCAATTGACCGATCGTGCCCGAGCAGCAGGGGCAGCGCGCGGGATAATAATCCTTGGTCCTGCCATCGGCATATTCGGCATAGTAGAAGGCGCGGCCATCGCTCTGGAGCGGAAGCAGGCCGAGCGCCGAATTGTAGAAGAGCCGCTCCATCGAGTCGCCCCAGCGGCTGTCGCCGGTGATGCGCATCAGATAGCGCGCGACCTTGAAGTGACCATAGGTGCCGCAGGGCGCCTCGAAGCTGGCCTGGCCCTTTGCCAGCAGCTCGCCAAGCGCGCCGGTGCCGGGCTCGACAAAGCCTTCATTGGGGCCCCAGCCGCCGGTCGCATAGCTCTGGTCGATGACGAAGCCGAGCCCGTTGCGCGCGGCGTCGCGGTGCATCGGATTGCCATCGGCCAGCCAGGCCTTTGCCGCCGAGGCGAGCGCGTTGACATGGCTATAGGCGTGACGGTGCGGCAGGTCGTTCTTTCCAGCCGCGAGCAGGGCGAAATAGGTGCCGTCGAGCAGATAGGCGCGCGCCATTTTGGCGTAGCGGTCACCGCCCATGCGCTCGGCGGCGAGATAGAGGTTTTCGGGGAGCGTGTAGGTCTCGTCCCAGCCGAACGCGGCATTGGCATAGTGGCCCTTCTCGGCGACCCTGCGGTCGATCGCGCGGCCAGGGAGCCAGGGGAGGACGGCATCGGTGGCGCGGGCGAGCAACGCCCTGGCCTGGCGGTTGCCGGCATAGGTGTGGGCATCGATCAGGCCGACGACATGCTTGTCATAGGTATAGGCGGGGAGCGGATAGCCCTTGTAGAAATCGGGGGTGATGGTGGGGGCGAAGCCGGCGAGGAGGCGGTCGATCTTCGCCTTTGCCTCGGCGTTGCCCGAGACGGCATAGCCGCGCGCGAGCGCCGAGACATATTGGCCGAAGCTGTGGCCGGGGATGAAGCCGGTCATGTTGCGCGGCGGGTCGAACTCCGCCGCGCGATCGTACCAGCCGCCGAAATGGGCGGGGCCGACGGGCATGCCCGCCGCCTCGCGGAAGGGGCGGAGCAGCATGTCCTCGTCCATCGCGATCAGGGCGGCGAGGGTCCGGTCGGCCTGGGTGCGGGCGAGGCCGTCGAGCAGGGTGACGTCGCCATGCGCGCATTCGTCGATCGGGGCGCGGGGCTTGGCGGCGGCGAAGGCGGGTCCGGCGAGCGGGGCGGCGGCGAGCGCGGACATCCCCTTGAGCAATGTGCGTCTTTTCACCTGCATCCTCCCTCTTCGCCTGTGCGAGAGGTTAGGCGGGTGGCGGCGGGCTGTCGACTGCGGAGGCGGCGACGATCAGGTCGGTGCAGTCCTGGGCGATGCGTTCAAGGGCTTCGCGGGATTCGCCGGCGCGCGCCCGCACGCTGAGCGAGTGGAGGACGGCGGTCACGACATTGGCGTGGGCGCGCGGGGTGGGGCTGCCGGCCTGGCGCAGCGCGGCCTCGATCTCGCGGTCCTCGAGCTCGAGGATGCGGGCGAGCGCGGCGCGGATATCGGGATCGGTCACCGCCTCGGTCGCGGCGGTGTTGACCGCGATGCAGCCCGAGGGGCCGACCTCGCCGGTGAGATAGGTATCGATCCCGGCGCGGAAGACCGCGCGGAGCATCCTGGGCATCGGCCGGTCGGCCTCGCGCAGCTGGCGGAAGCTTTCGGTCAGCCAGTCATGGGTGCGGGCGAGCGCGGCGAGGTAGAGCGAGCGCTTGTCGCCGAACGCGGCATAGAGGCTGGGGCGGGCGAGCCCGGTCGCGTCGGCGAGTTCGTCGAGCGAGGTGGCGGCGAAGCCATAGGTGCGGAAGCGCTGGAGCGCGGCGCGCAGGACCACGTCGCGGTCGAAGCCGGGCGGGCGTCCTCTCGGTCGTGCTATTTCTGTACCGGTTTGCATTTAAATCCTTGACTGCCCTATTTGTATGCGAGATGGTATAGAAATCAAGGGCCAGAAGAAGGAGGCGCCGTGATGAAGCTCTATTTCCGGCCCTTTGCCTGCTCGCTGGCGGCGCGGATCGCGATCGAGGAGGGTGAATTGGACGCGGATTATGTCCGGGTCGAGCCCGGGCGGCCGCTGCCCGACGGGCGCGATTTCACCGCGGTGAGCCCGATGGGCTATGTTCCCGCGATCGAGACGCGCGGCGGCTTCGTGCTGAGCGAGGGGCCCGCTGTGCTCAGCTATATCGCCGAGCTGGCGCCCGAAGGCGTGCTCGCCCCGCCGGCCTTTTCGGATGCGCATTACCGGATGCTGGCGTGGCTGAACTTCGTCTCGACCGAGCTGCACAAGGGCGTGTTCACGCCGCTTTTGGGGCGCAGCGCCGGACCCGAGGAGCGCGCGGCGGCGACGGCGCGGGTGGGCAAGCCGTTCGATCATCTGTCGAGCCATCTCGCGACCCGCGACTATCTCGAGGGCGGCTTCACCGTGGCCGACGCCTATCTGCTCGTCATCCTCAACTGGTGCGAACATGCCGGGATCGCGCTGGCCGACTGGCCGGTGCTCAAGGCCTATCGCGCCCGGCTGCGCGCGCGGCCCTCGATCGCGCGGGCGATGGCCGAGGAATATCCGCTGCTCCAGGCGGCCTGATCTCCGGAGCTCGCTCGCATCACGGCGGCTCCCATCCACTGCCCGCTCTCGCTCCGGCGAGGGCGGGCATTTTTTCTGACGGTAAATCCTCCCCCGGAGGGGGAGGTGGCAGCGTAGCTGACGGAGGGGTATTGTCCGCAGGCGATACCGTTCGTGGCGACTACCCCTCCACCATCCTGCGGATGGTCCCCCTCCCCCTCCGGGGGAGGACTGGCGTGGTGGGATTCACAAGGCGCGCGGCGTGCGCTAGGCGAAGCCATGCCGACCACCCACCACTGCGACGTCGCAATCGTAGGCGGGGGACTTGCGGGCGGGCTGATCGCGCTGGCGCTGGCGAAGAAGCGGCCCGGATGCGCGGTAAGGCTGATCGAGGGCAGCAAGCGGATCGGGGGGAACCATCTCTGGTCCTTCTTCGCGACCGATGTCGCCGCCGCCGACCGCTGGCTGGTGGCGCCGCTCATCTCGTACGGCTGGAGCCGCTACGACGTCGCCTTCCCGGCCCACCGGCGAACGATCCGGCTGCCCTATTACACGATCGAATCCGAGCGGTTCGGCCGGGTGGTGCGCGAGACGTTGGCCGAGGATGCGCTCATGATGCGGCGCAAGGTCCTGGCGGCGAGCAGCACCGCGGTGGTGCTCGCGGATGGCGACCGGATCGAGGCCAAGGGCGTGATCGATTGCCGGGGACCGGGCGAGCTGGGGCTGCTCGATCTGGGCTGGCAGAAATTCTATGGCCGCGAGATGGCGCTGGGCGATGCGCACGACCTGGCCAATCCGATGATCATGGACGCGACGGTCGAGCAGATCGACGGGTACCGGTTCCTCTATGCCCTGCCCTTCGCGGCGACGCGGGCCTTCGTCGAGGATACCTATTACAGCGACACGCCCGATTTCGACATCGACGCCTCGGCGGCGCGGATCGACGCATGGGTCGCGGCGCGCGGCTGGCAGGTCGAGCGGGTGACGCGCGAGGAGGGTGGATCGCTGCCGGTGGTGATGGGGGGCGATTTCGAGGGCTATTGGGTGTCGGGGGGCAGCAAGGTCGCCAAGGCGGGCGCGCGGGCGGGCATGTTCCACCCGCTGACCAGCTATGCGCTGCCCGATGCGGTCAAGGCGGCGGCGCTGGTGGCCCGGGCGAGCGATCTGGGCGGGGCGGCGCTGCACGAGCTGCTCCACGGCTTCGCGCGCAAGCAGTGGAAGCGGCGCGGCTATTACCGGATGCTCGCGGCAATGCTGTTCCGCGCGGCCGAGCCGGGCGAGCGCTATCGCATCCTCGAACGCTTCTACCGGCTGGACGCGGGGCTGATCGCGCGCTTCTATGCGGGGCAATCGTCTATGGTCGATCGCGCGCGCATCCTCGCCGGCAAGCCGCCGGTGCCGGTCAAGCGCGCGATGTCGGCGGTCATGGGAAAGAAGAGATGAGGCGCGCGGTCGTCATTGGCGCAGGGATTGGCGGGCTGGCGCTCGCGATCCGGCTGCAATCGGCGGGGGTGGACACCACCGTCGTGGAGGCGCGCGACCGCCCGGGCGGGCGGGCTTATTTCTGGGAGAAGCCAACCGAAGCCGGCACCTTCACCTTCGACGCGGGCCCCACCGTGATCACTGCGCCCGATGCCCTGCGCGAGCTGTGGCGGCTTTCGGGCCGCGATATCAGCGAGGATGTGAAGCTCGTCCCCGTCTCGCCTTTCTACCGGCTGAGCTGGCCCGATGGGACGCGGTTCGACTATTCCAACGACGACCGGCAGCTGCGCGCCGAGCTGGCGCGGCTCAGCCCGGAGGATATCGAGGGCTATCGGCGCTTCCTCGCCTATTCGGCGGGGGTCTATGAGGCGGGGTATCTGAGGCTCGGCCATGTCGCGTTTCTCGACTTCATGTCGATGGTGCGCGCGGCGCCGTCGCTGGTGAAGCATCAGGCGTGGCGGTCGGTCTATTCGATCGTCAGCGACTATGTGAAGAACGAGAAGCTGCGCCAGGCTTTGAGCTTCCACACCCTGCTCGTCGGGGGCAATCCGATGACCGCCAGCGCCATCTATGCGCTGATCCACAAGCTCGAGCGCGATGGCGGCGTCTGGTGGGCCGAGGGCGGGACCAACCGGCTCGTCGCGGGCATGGTCGCCCTGTTCGAGCGGCTGGGCGGAGTGATGCGGCTCGGCGATCCGGTCGCCGCGATCGATACGCTGGGCGACCGGGCGACGGGGGTGCGCACCCGCAGCGGGGCCGAGCTGGCGGCGGAGATGGTCGCGAGCAATGCCGATGTGGTCCATAGCTATCGCGACCTGCTCAAGGGCTCGCGCAGCGCACAGCGGACCGCGGCGCGGCTGGTGCGCAAGCGCTTCTCGCCCTCGCTGTTCCTCGTGCATTTCGGGGTGAAGGGGAGCTTCCCCGAAATCCCGCACCACAATATCCTGTTCGGGCCGCGCTATCGCGGGCTGCTCGACGATATCTACACGCATGGCGTGTTGCCCGAGGATTTCTCGCTCTATCTCCATCATCCCAGCGCGACCGATCCACGCATGGCGCCGGAAGGGCATTCGACCTTCTACGCGCTCGCGCCGGTGCCGCATCTGGGCAAGTTCCCGGCGGACTGGGGCGAGGTGGGGCCGGTGCTCGAAGCGCGGATGCTGGCCGAGGTGAAGCGGCGGCTGATCCCCGATCTCGACGCGCGGATCGTCACCCAATTCAGCTATGCCCCGCCCGATTTCGCGGCCGATCTCAACGCGCATCTGGGGAGCGGGTTCAGCCTCGAACCGCTGCTGAGCCAGAGCGCGTGGTTCCGCACGCATAATCGCGACGACGACATATCGAACCTGTACTTCGTCGGCGCGGGGACGCATCCGGGCGCCGGAATCCCGGGCGTGCTGGGCAGCGCCCGGGCAACGGCGGCGCTGATGATCGGAGAACATAAGTGAAGCGTATCGCAGTCTATTGCGGATCGGCGACCCCCGCAGACCCCGTCTATATCGAGGCGGCGCGGATGGTGGGGCATGGGCTCGCCAAGCGCGGGATCGGTGTCGTCTATGGTGGCGGCAAATTGGGGCTGATGGGCGCGGTGGCGGACAGCGCACTGGCGGCCGGGGGCGAGGTGATCGGGATCATCCCGACCGCGCTCGTCAATGCCGAGGTGGCGCATCGCGGGCTGACCCGCCTCGAGGTCGTCGAGACGATGCACGAGCGCAAGGCGCGCTTCGTCGATCTCTCGGACGGGTTCATCAACCTGCCGGGCGGCACGGGGACGATGGACGAGCTGTGGGAGGCGCTGAGCTGGGCGCAGCTCGGCTATCACAGCGATCCGATCGGGCTGCTCAATATCGCGGGCTATTATGACAAGCTCGTCGAATTCTGGGAGCATATGGGCGCGGTCGGCTTCGTGCGGCCGCAGCATCAGGGGCTGTTGCTGGTCGACGACACGCTCGACGGGCTGCTCGACAGGATGGCCAATGCCGAAGCCGCCGTTCCCATCATCCATATGAAGCGCGAGGATCTGTGAGAACCAGGCCGAACGGTCATTCAGCTGATCCTTCCCCGCAAGGGGGAGGTGGCAGGCATAGCCTGACGGAGGGGGAGGGCGGCGGCCACGTCTGTTCCGTGTCCGCCCCCTCCGTCGCCTTCGGCGCCACCTCCCCCTGGCGGGGGAGGATCAACCTGGCTCGCTGAATGTCGACCCGGCCTGGCCGCGCTGCGATCGTCGCGACCGCGGGGGAATCGATCGCGCGCGGGTCGCGGAGCTTCGCGGCGGCGAGCCGGCTGTTCGACCGGCGGACGCGCGAGCGGGCGTGGCTGCTCTATGCCTGGTGCCGCCGCGCCGACGATATCGCCGATGGGCAGGATCATGGGCATGGGGCCCATGCCGTCGCCGATCCCGAGGCGCGGATCGAAGCGATCAGGCTGCGGACCGAGGCGGCGCTCGCGGGCGAATGGATCGGCGACGCAGGGTTCGACGGGCTGCGCATCTTCCTGGCCGAGACCGGGGCGCCGGAAGGGCTGGTGCGCGATGTCGTCGCGGGGTTCGCGCTCGATGCCCAGGGGTGGCGGCCGGCGAGCGAGGACGATCTCTACCGTTATTGCTACCATGTCGCGGGGGCGGTGGGCTGCCTGATGGCGGTGGCGATGGGGGTGACGGACGCGGCGGTGCTCGATCGGGCCTGCGATCTCGGCATCGGCTTCCAGCTCGCCAATATCGCGCGCGACATTGCCGAGGATGAGGCGGCCGGACGCTGCTACCTGCCGCCCGAATGGCTGGCCGAGGGCCGTGTGGCAGCGGCGGCGAAGCTGGCGGAGCGGGCGGCGGCCTATGCGGCAAGCGGGCGCGGGGGGACCGCGGCACTGGGGTTCCGCTCGGCCTGGGCGGTACTGGCGGCGGCGGGGATCTATGGCGATATCGCGTGCAAGGTGACCGAGCGGGGAGAGGCGGCATGGGACAAACGCGTCTCGACCGGCATCGTCGGGAAACTCGGCTGGATCGCGCGGAGCCTGGGCCCGGCCTGGAACCGCAAGCGGCTTTATCCACAGGAAAGGCCCGGGAATCTCTGGACGCGGCCGCGTTAACCAGCCCCTGAAAGAAGTTGATAAGGTCGGCCACGGCATGCGCGGACGCATGACCAAGCTCTCGCTCCAGCTCTCGCGCGCGCTCGCCCGGGGCCGCGCCGAACCGGCGCCGCCGCCGAGCCGCGCGAGCCTGCTCGCCACGCTGCTGCGCAAGCGCGCAGCGGCGCATAATGTCGGCGCCGAGGATCTCGAAAAGCTGCTGCGCGACCAGATCCGCTGGGCGCTGCCGATCGAGCGCGAGCCCGCGAACGACTAGTATCGACATTCAGCGAGCAAGGTTGATCCTCCCCCTGGCGGGGGAGGTGGCGCCGAAGGCGTCGGAGGGGGAGGACACGAAACAAACGTGGCCGCCGCCCTCCCCCTCCGTCACGCTACGCGTGCCACCTCCCCCTGGCGGGGGAGGGTGAGTTGAATGCCGATCCGTCCTGAGCCTATTTCGGGAATTTGTCCTTGAGCGCCGCGAACGGGCTCGAGCGCACCACCTCATCCTCGCCGATCACCCCCGCCGCCCGGAGCACCGCCGCGGCCTCCGGGCTGCGCGGGAAGGGATCGAGCGCGAGCGCGAGCGTTTCGGCGGCAGCCTCGCCCAGATCGATCGCGCCGCCGGTATAGAAGACCGTGTCGAGCTCCTCCGAATCGATCTCGACCTCGTCGCCGGCAGCGGATTCGGGGAGGAAGCGCAGGTCGAAATCCTCCTCGACGCTCGCGGGCACCGGATCGCCGGTCGCGACACAGGCCTGCGTCACCCTGGCCGAGAGATGCCCGCCCGCATGGACGGCCTCGCCCTCGCGGCGCAGGCGGTAATCGGCGGAGAGCGCGTCGATCGCGATCAGGCCGAACCGCCGCGCCAGCCGCGCGCGCTCGCCTTCGTCGGCGGCGACCGAGACCGAGACCTCGCCCGCGCCGATCCGGTCGAGCGGGTGGGGGCGGCTGAATTCGGGGGTCATCGCGGCAGCGCGCCCGCGAGCAGCGAGCTGATGCTCGCGCCCCCCAGCGATTCGCTCAGCGCGGTCATGGCCGACTCGACATGCGCCAGCGCTTCGGGGGCCGGCTCGGCACCGCGATAGAGGTTGCGCACCAGCGCCGCCTTGAGGTCGCGCGCGGCCAGCCCCTCGCGATAGGCGCCGATTCGCCCGCCGAGCATCGCCATCATCCGCCCGACATGCTTGCCGACGACGATGTCGCCGATGCCGATCTCGCGCAGCTGGCCGTCCATATCCTCGATGAACACCTCGGTGAGCATCGCGCCCTGCGCCACGCCCGCGGGATCGCCCTCGAGCCGGATCAGCACCAGCGAGAGCATTGCCGCGATCATGTCGAATCGCCCGTCGAGCGTGTCGGGCACCGCGCCTTGCGCATACCAATGCGGCTCGCGCGCACGCGCCACCACCGCCTGATAGAGTGCGGGAGCCGTTCCCCGATCGGGACGGCCGAACAGCCGCTGGAGCAGTCGCATCTTGTTTCCGTATAAGCCGCGACCTTGTTTGGCCGCAATTAGGCGCATATTGAGGCCTTGGTTGCCGCGCAATGCGCGGCGTGTGGCGTATTGCCTGGAGAATTCGATGCCGGTGTTTTCTGTCCGCGCTCCCGTCCGCGCTCTCGCGTCGGCCGCGGTCCTTATCGCCCTTGCCGCCACCGCGGCGTGCACCCCCGTGCGCACGCATCAGGGCTATGTCGTCGATGGCGAGCTCGTCGCGTCGATCCAGCCTGGCGTCGATAACCGCGACTCGGTGCTCAAGACGCTCGGCCGCCCGACCTTTGTGAGCCAGTTCGACGGCAAGGAATGGTATTATGTCGCGCGCGACAGCTCGAACATGGCGTACAACTCGCCCAACGCGAAGAGCCAGGTCACGCTGCGCGTGACCTTCGACGGCGCGGGCAATGTCGCCGAGGTGAAGCAGACCGGCATCGAGCTGGTCGCCTCGGTCAATCCGTCGAACAAGACCACCCCGACCCTGGGCCGCAAGCGCAGCTTCTTCGACGATCTGTTCGGCAATATCGGCCAGGTCGGCGCGGGCGGCGCACCGGCGGGCGGCGAAGGGCAATGATCTGATCGGCTCACGCCGATGAAGCGGGCCGGCACCGTATCGAAACGCGCTGTTTCGCGAGTTTCGCAAGAAGGCGGTCCGGTAACCATTCTGTCAATTGGCTGACGGTCGCGTTCGAAGTCGGTTCACCGCGACTCCTCCAGAAACGCAACTGCAGGCGGGAACGTCCCGGGAAGGACGTCCTGCCAGCAGGTAAACTGCTTTTGAGGAGGACATCATGAAGAAACTCATCGCCGCCGCGCTTGCCGCCGCCGTCATCGTTCCGATGGCCGCGCCGGTTGCGGCCCAGGCCCAGCATCGCGGCGACCGCCACGATTACCGGGGCGACCGCCATGATTATCGCGGTGACCGCCATGATCGCGGCGACCGCGGCTGGTCCGATCGCCGGTTCGACGAGCGCGACCATAATTGGCGCGACAATGACTGGCGCGATCACCGCAATTCCAATCGCGGCTATTATTCGCGCGGCAACTGGCGCGCGCCGTTCCGCTATCAGCACTTCCGTCCGGGCGTGCGCATCGGGTTCGACTATTTCGGTCCGCGCTATGTGATCAACGACCCGTGGCGCTATCACCTGCCGCGCGCCGGCTATGGCCGGGTCTGGGTGCGTCACTATGACGATCTGCTGCTGGTCGATACCCGCCGCGGCGTCGTGATCCGGGTGATCGACAACTTCTACTGGTAACCCCGGTAGCGCGAGGTTCGTCACCGCAGCAAAGCCGGGCCCCGGGGTGGAGATATCCGCCCCGGGGTCTGGCCGCGCCGCTGTTGGGGGACGGCGCGGCCGGTGCCCCAGGCACCAGTCCCGAAAGGGGAGGGACCAAGGTGCGCAACGCGGGAATCCGCATTTGGTTCGCCTCGGAAATGAAAATTGATCGGGATTGCGGAAAGCAGGAGCCCGCTAGAGTGTGATCCGCCAAGATTGAACCCTATCCGTCATCCCGGCTTTCGCCGGGATGACGGGTTAGAGGGGAATGAATCCGACTCTAGCGCACCGTGAAGAGAACCTGGTCCACCACGCGTCCGCTCAGATCGATCAGCTTCAGCGTGTGCCGCCCCGGCGGGGCGAGGATCATCGGGTGCGAGTCGGCGCTGCCGAGATCGCGCTTGTCGAGCAGCAGCCGGTGCCCCGTCACATCGCCACCCACCGCCACCGCCATCCGCTGGCGCTCGGGCGGGATGTCGGGATCGAGTGCATAGACGCTGCCCGTGACCGGATTGGTGATGCGCGGGCGGCGCGATTCGGGGGGCGTGGCGGCGACCTGGGTCATGCCCGTGCCCGCCACGAAAAATTCGCGGCGCGGCTGTTCGATGCCGCCGGCGAAGGTCACGCGGCGCTCGTCGATGCCAGCGGGCCGCGCGGGCGCCTTGCCGGGCTGGCCGGCATGGAGCGCCATCATCACGTCGCGCCACACCGGCGCCGCGCCGCTGGTACCCGAGACCGCGCGCATCGGATCCCCCTCGAGATTGCCGACCCAGACCGCGACGGTGAACCGGTCCGAAAAGCCGACGCACCAATTGTCGCGCATTGCCTTCGACGTGCCGGTCTTGGCGGCGGCCCAGAAGGGGAGGCGCAGCGCCGAATCGATCCCGAAGGTCGCGGCGCGGGCATTGGGATCGGCGAGCATGTCGGCGACGATCCAGGCGGCCTGGGGGCTGGTGGTGCGGCGCTCGCCGTCGATCGCGTCGCCCTTGACGATGCGCAACGGTGTCCAGCGCCCGCCGAGCGCGAGGCTGCGATAGGCGGCGGCTTGCTCGACCAGGGTCACCTCGGCCGAGCCGAGCGCGAGGCTGAAGCCGTAATAGTCGCCCGCTTCGGTGAGCCCGGCATAGCCGGTGTCGAACAGCCGGTCGCGGAACGCCTCGACCCCGACCAGCAGCAGGGTGCGAACCGCGGGGACGTTGAGCGAGCCCGCAAGCGCCACCCGCGCCGACACGGGGCCCTTGAACCCCTTGTCGTAATTCTGCGGGACATAGAGCCCCGAGGCGGTGTCGAGCTGGACCGGCGAATCGTCGAGGATCGAGGCGGGGGTGAGATAGCCCTTCTCGATCGCCTGGGCGTAGAGGAAGGGTTTGAGCGTCGACCCCGCCTGGCGATAGGCGGTGGCGCCGTTGACCGACGGTGCGGTCGAATTGCCGCCGATCCCGCCGACCATCGCGAGGATATCGCCGGTGGCATTGTCGACCACCACCACCGCCCCGTCGCGCGCGCGCGTTCCCCCCAGGCCCTGGAGCTGGCGCTTGAGCGCCTCGATCGCGACCTGCTGGACCGAGGCGTCGATCGTGGTGGTGATCTTCATCCCCGGCTCGGTGAGCAGCATGTTGGCGAGGTGGGGGGCGAGGCCGGGATCGAGCGCAAGGCTGCGCGCGGGGCCGAGCATCGAGGCGGCCATGCCGGTGAAGCGGGTGCAATCGCTTTCATGCGCGAGCGCGCAGGCGCGTTTGGCGATCTTGTCCGCGCTCGCCCCGGGGTCGGGGAGCAGGGCCGCGAGCAGCAGCGCATCGTCGCGGGTCAGCGCCGCGGGAGTCTTGCCGAACAGCCCGAGCGCCGCCGCGCCGATCCCCTGCGCCTCGCCGCGGAAACCCGCGAGGTTGAGATAGGCCTCGAGAATCTGGTCCTTGGACCAGCGCGCTTCGAGCCCCATGCCGGCGCGCATCTGGCGCAGCTTGGTCCAGGCGCCCCGCGATCCCGGCCGGTCGAGCTCGGGGGCGAGGAAGGCGGCGACCTGCATCGAGAGGGTGGAGGCGCCCCGACCGCTTTTGCCCTCAAGTCTGTTGCGGATCGCGCCGCCGACCGCGAGCCAGTCCACCCCGCCATGGCTGGCGAAGCGCTTGTCCTCGGCGGCGAGGATCACCGTGCGCGCCGCGGGGGAGACCTGGTCGAGCGGGGTCCAGGCGAGGCGGCGCACCGCGAAATTGACGCGGGCGCTGTCGATCAGCCGGCCGTTGCGGTCGTAGAGCCAGGCTTCGGACGGGGTGTAGGCGGATTTGGCGGTGGCGTAATCGGGGAGCGGCGGGGGGAGGGTGCGCCAGTCGAGCGCGGCATAGGCCGCGATCAGGGTGAGCGAGGCGATCAGGACGATGCGCGGTGGGGTGAAGACTCCGCGCCAGCCGCGTTCGTCCCAATCGCGGATCAGGCCGCGAACTCTCCCAACCGTCATCCCGGCGAAAGCCGGGACCCAGCTTCTTACCTTTTCCACCCAAGTGCCGGCGCGCTCGCGGAGAGCAAGGAAGCTGGGCCCCGGCTTTCGCCGGGGTGACGTACTCGTTTCACTCTGATCGTCGCTCACGTCACCGCTGCGCCACCGTCATCGGCTGGTTGGGCACCTGCGAGCGGATATCGGGGGAGTACATCGCCTCGACCCGCGTCGCCGGCAGGCTGAAGGTGCCCGCCGAATTGACCCGCATCACGTACGAGACGGTGAAGCTGCCGCGCGGCACCCAGCCGAAATAGGCGCGCCAGGCGTCGCGGCCGCGTTCGACATAGCTGGGCTGGACCCCCGATCCGCTGCCCGCCGCATCGGCGAGCATCTGCGACTGGCCGCCCAGGTTCGACACCACCGTCGCGCCGCCGGGGACGGGATCGCTGATTACCACCCAGTTGCGTTCCGCCGTGGCTTCGACCGTGATCGTCACCTTGACGACATCGCCGCGAGTGAGCTGGCCCGGCTTGAACGCCTGCACCACCTCGATCGACTTGGTCATCTTGTAGCCGGCGTTGAGCGGCTGGGTGAGCGGCACCGCGGCCTTGACCGAGACGAGCGCCCAGGGCCCGGCCCCGCCCGACTGGCCGATCGTCAGCGGCGTGCTGGCCGAAGGCAGCGCGAAGCTGAAGCTGCGTTGCGGCTCGAGCAACGGCCAGCTGCGCGTGATCGACGTGCCGGAGAGGCTGGCGGTGGTCACTCCGGCGATCGCCTCGGCGGGATAGAGCGCCATGAACTTGCGCGCGGCGATCGCGCCCCAGGCATTGGCGGTGGTGGTATCCCAATGGCCACGCGTCTGGCGGGCGCCGACGCCGATCATCATCTTGCCCGAGTCATTCTGCCAGCCCGGCCGGCCAAGCGTGGCGAGCAGCGCCTTGATCGCGGCCTCGTCGCCCGAGGACATCAGCCACCAGGGCTGGTTGTCCTTGTCGACCAGATCGATCCGCGTGCCTTCGTACACGAGCCGCGTGCGCAGGATCTTCTCGGCATCGGCGCGCAGTGCATTGCCGTTGGCGAGGCCCTCGGTCTTCTGCAGCCCGACGATATAGTCGGAGAGCAAGGCGGTGGGCATGTCGGCGGGCGGGAAGGCGAGCTGGCCGAGCATCGCCGGGGTCGCCGCGCCCTGCCGCGCCAGCGCCGCGAACGCCGCGACCTTCTGGTAGCGGACATCCTCATAATCCTCGTGGCGCAGGCGGCCGTCGAGCACCGCCTTCATCGCCTCGAGCATCTTGGCGCGCGGCCCTTCGGGCAGCGGCAATCCGGCCTCGGCGGTGACCGAGAGGATGTACGCGGTCAGCGCTTCGGAGCCCCGCAAATTGCCCGACGCGAAATAGCGCAGCAGCCCGTCCTCATCGAGATAGGCGGGCAGCTCGCTCGCGATCAGCGTCCAGGCGCCGCCATCGCCATTGGCGATCGCGCGCGAGGTGCGCTGCTCGAGGCAATTATACGGGTACATGGTCATGTAATCGCGCACGCCCTGGAGCGGCGGGGCGAGCGTATCGATCAGCGTCACGTCGATACTGCCGCGCCCGGGGATGAAGCCCACGGGCGGGGCGATGGTGAAACTGGTATTGGGGCCCACCCGCGCGATGCTGGCCTGCCAGGTTTCGACCGGCACGGCGGGCGCGACCTCCTGGGTGACGGTGATCTGGTCGTTGGCCTTGCCGTCGGCCGATTTGGCGGTGACGGTCCAGCTGAGATTGCTCTCGTTGGCGGGGGCCTTGAGGTTCCACACCACCGGCACCGCGCCGCCCGGGGGCACATCGACCGTCATCGGGTTGCCCTTGGCGATCTCGGGGTTGAGCTTGACCGAGGCGGTGACGCGCATCGGCTTGTCGGAGCCGTTGCGGAGCGTGAAGGTCGCGCCGAAACTGTCGCCGGTGCGCACCAGGGGCGGGAGGCCCGAGAAGAGGCTCAAATCCTGCGCGGTCCGCACGCTGGTCTCGCCGGTGCCGAACTGCTGCGCGCCGTTGGTCGCGATCGCGACGAGGCGGAAGCTGGTGAGCGCGTCGCTGAGCGGAACCTTGACCTGGGCATGGCCATTGGCGTCGAGCGCCACCTTGCCCTGCCACAGCAGCACCGGCTGGAAATTCTCGCGGTTGAGCCCCGAGAGATCGCCGCCGCCGCCGCCGCCGGCCTCGACCGCCTTCTTGCCATAGTGGCGCTTGCCGACGACCTGCATCTGCGCGGTCGAGGTGAGCACCGAGAGGGGGCGCTCGCCCATCATCGCGGTGAGCACATCCCAGCTGGGGTTGGGCGCGAGCTGGAGCAGCGCATCGTCGACCGCCGCGAAGGCGACGTCGGCGCTCGCGGCGGGCTTGCCGTCGGGGCCCTTGATCGCGACATCGACCGTCGCGGTATCGCGCGCGGCATATTTCTCGCGGTCGGCCTTCACGGTGACGCCGAGCCGGTGGCTGTCCCAGCCGACCTTCACCTTGGCGATGCCGACGCGATAGGCGGGCTTGGCGAGATCGACCGTCGCGGTGGGCTTGGCGCCGTCCTTCGAGAAGAAGGGCAGGCCCCAGTCGCGCGCGGTGTTCGACGACCAGAGCGACCAGCCCTCGACGCGGCCGCGCACGGCCATGACCGAGACATAGACGTCGGGGGCATAATCGCCCGGCATCGGCACCTCGATCACCGGATCGGTGCCGCTGAGGCCGACGACGAAGCTCGAGAGCACGCCCTCGCGCTCGACGGTGACCAAAGCGGTCGCCTCGCGGAAGGGCATGCGCACCTGGAAGCGCGCGGTCTCGCCCGCCTTGTATTCCTGCTTCTCGGGGATGACGTCCATGCGGTCGCCATTGTCGCCGCCGAACCACCATTCATCCTCGCCCGCGAGCCATACCGAGCGCACCGAGCGTGAGACGTTGCCGTTGGCATCCTTGGTGGTGGCGACGGCATAGACCTCGCCCGACACGCCCGGGTTGATCTGGCACTGGGCTAGCCCCAAACTGTCGGTGGTCGCCGAGCAGGTCGCGCCCAGCTTGGTCACCTTCACCTTGTTGTCATAGGCGTAGAAGCCGCCGATCAGCTTGCGCCGGGCGGTGAGGATCTCGCGGCTGTAGAGCTCGACCGAGATGGCCTGGTTGGCGATCGGCTTGCCCGACACGTCGAGCGCGACGAAGCGCAGCCGCATATCGTCCTGCTTCATCAGCCAGCCATCGGTTTTCATGCCGAGCTGGACCGCCGAGGCGTAGAGCGGAATGCGGCTCGATGCGGTCAGCACCTCGCCATTGGCGTCCTGATAATCCATCTCGACGAGCATGTTGCTGTCGAGCTCGAGCGTGGCAGGGACATCGACGGTGGCGCGCGCCGAGCCCTCGGCGTTGAGCGTCACCGGCAGCGTCTGGGTCGGCGGCAGCGCCGACCCGCTATCCTCCTCCTCGTCGCCGTCGCCGTTCAGGTCGGTGACCCCCTCGGCCAGCGCGCGGCCGCCAAAGGTGTAGCTGTCATAACCGGCGGGAGTGCGGCTGCCGTCGAAATAGCCGATGCGAACCTCGACCGGCAGGTTCGACGCGCCGCCGCCCGAGAGATAGCCGACGAACAGATCGAGCGGCATGGTGGTTGGGCGGATCGCCGGGTCCTTGGGACCGCTGACGCTCGCCTTCATCGTCGGCAGGCGATATTCGTCGATCTTGAACGACTGGTCGGTCCAGATCGTCCGCTCGTCGCCATCCTTGTCCTTGGCGATCACCTGCAGGTCGTAATCGCCCATCGGCGCGCCCTGCGGGGCGGTCCAGTCGGTTTCGCCCGATCCGCTCGCGTCGATCTTGAGCGGGATATCGAACTGGGTGTCCGAGCCGCGATGCGACAGGCGCAGCGTGCCGGTGAGGGGCTCACCCGCCTTGAAGCCGGCGGCGACCGGCAGGCGGAGGATATGCTTCATATGGATCGCCTCGCCCTGGCGGACGAGCGCGCGGTCGAACACGGTATGGAGAATCTGATCCGGCTTGCTCCAGCCATAGGAGAGCTCGAAATCGCTGGGGCTGATGCCCTCGCCCCAGGCGGTGAGGTTGAAGCTGAAATCCTCGCCCGAACGCGCCGAGATCATCAGTGGATGCTGGCTGCTATTGTCGTTGCAGCTGCCATAGCTCGCCGGCTCGGGCAGCCCGGCGGGGACGCCGAGGCGCCCCGAGGCGTCGGTCTTGCCCTGGGCGAGCAATTGGCCGGTGCAGCTGTCGGTCACGCGCACGTCCGCGCTGCCGACGCCGGTGCCGCTGTTGAGCGCGGTCACCCAGACGAGCGACCCCTCGCGGCCCCATTTGAAATGGACCGCCATGTTGGTGACGAGCGCCCCCGCCGAGACATAGCGCGTTGCCTTGCGCCCGAGCAGTGCCTCGCCGAGCCGCGGCGACGCGATCTCGACGACATAGAATCCGGGCTTGTTGAGCGGGATGCCCATCACCTCGAATTCCTTGCCCGCGCTCGGCAGGCCGAGGTTGAAGGTCGATCCGCCCGCGACGCCCTTGAGGATCGACTTGGTGCCGGTCTGGTTGATGCGCAGCGTCTCCTTGCCGCGCTTCACTTCGTCGAACTTGTCGTCGCCGGCATCGTCGATCACCCGCAGCCAGCGCGCGACCTCGCCGTCGCTGTCGACCTTGAGCGACTGCCCCGAAAGCGTGAGCTGGCTGGCGGCGAGCTGGCCCTCGACATTGCGGACGGTGAGCGGCAGCACGCCGCCTTCCTTCCATTCGAGGATGCCGAAGTCCGCGGCGAACTTCACCAGCGGCGGCGCCTCGTCGAACCGCACGTCGAGCGGGAAGCGCTCGGCGTTGGAGAGCGCGCGCCCGCTCTCGTCCTTCACATCGGCGGGCAGGACCAGCTTGGCGGTCTGCGCGACCGGGAGCGGCGCCTTGAACTTGAGATCGGAGAGCGTCGCCTTGCGCTCATCCTCCTTGCTGATGACCGGCGCCAATTCCTTGCCGTCGGCAAGCTTGATGCGCACCGCCGCCGCCTGTTCGCGCGGGATCGGCGCGCTGAAGCGGACCCAGGCATCCTCGACCGGGCTGCACCCGGCCTGGGGATTGACGCGCGAGCATTCGAAGCGCGCGGTGAAGGGCTTGCGCACCGTATAGTCGAAGCGCTGATCGGCGCCCGCGAGGCGGCCGGAGGGGCTCTTGATCCCCTTGCCCCACATCAGCGCCATGTCGCGGCCCGGCGGGAGCGGACGATGGCATTTGACCGCGACCAGGCTCTCGGTCGCCCTGGCGCGGTCCTCGGCCTTGGCGGGGAGCGTCTGCGGCAGTCCCGCCGATTCGAGGAAGTTGCGCACCTCCCACCGATCGGTGCCGAGGTCGCTCAGCAGCTTGGCGGGAATGTCGGCGCCCAGCACGTCGACCGGGATCTTCTCGCCCACCCCGTCGACCGAGCAATAGGCGTTCGCCGACACCGAAGCGCGGTCGACGCCCATGTTCGCGGCGACGAGGAAGACCTGGTCTTCCTCGATATCGTCGCCGAACGCGCCCGGCAGCACCGCACGCGCGATCGGCCCGCCCGAATCGACGGTGAACTCGCTCTGCCCGGTGACGGCATAGCCGGCGAGGCTGCGCAGCTTGTCGCGGAAGGAGAATTTGCAGGTCGTGCCGCCGGGGAGCGGGTTGGCGAATTCATAGACCCAGGTGGTCTGATCGACCCAGCGGCCCTCGCCCGCGACCGGGCATTCGACCTTGAAGGGGGCTTCGGCGCGGGGATCGCCCAGCGGCACCATCGCCTCGGTGAAGCGCACCGTGAAGCGCTCGATCGCGCCGTCGCCGATGCCGGGGGTGGCCATTTCGACCTGGGGACTATTGTCGCCGAAGGCGGCGAACGCACCGATCGGCGACAGTGCCAGAGCCAGAATCGCGACACGTGCAGCGAGCTTCATTTCGACCGTCCCCCTACAGGCAGCGCGGGGAGACTAAACCGGCGCGGGGCCGAGTCCAGCAATGAATTAAGCATGTTCCGGGACAGCGGGTTGATCGCGGTCTCTCCGCTTCGGATAAGGTCTCCTCCGAATCGGGGGGAACGGGGTGGGGGAAGCCGGTCTCATCATACTCGACGCGCTGATGCGCGAGGCGACCTTGTTCGCGGCGATCTGGTTCCTGATCGGCGGGCTCGACGATCTGCTGGTCGATCTCGTCTATGGCGCGCGCGCGGCACGGGGCTGGATGCGCGGCTGGCTCTATGGTCCGTCTGCGGCCGAAAAGCGGTCTCCCGCGCTGCCGCCGGGACGGATCGCGGTGTTCGTGCCCGCCTGGGACGAGGCGAGCGTGATCGGTCCGATGCTGCGTACCGCGCTCGCGCGGTTCGATCACCCCGATTACCGCATCTATGTCGGCACCTATCCCAACGATCCGATGACGATCGCGGCGGTGGCCGATGTCGCCGAGGAGGATGACCGGATCCGCCTCGTGATCGGGTCGCGTTCGGGGGGGACGACCAAGGCCGATTGCCTCAACACGCTGTGGCGCGCCCTGCTCCGCGACGAGGCGGGGGACGAGGTGCTGGCGGTGGTGCTCCACGATGCCGAGGACCGGGTCCATCCGCTCGAGCTGCGGCTGTTCGCCGAGCGCCTGGTGGATTTCGACGCGGTCCAGCTGCCCGTCCGGCCCTTGCGCAAGCGCGGGTCGCCTCTGGTTTCGGGCCATTATTGCGACGAGTTCGCCCAGGCGCATGCGCGCGAGCTGGTGGTGCGGCAGGCATTGGGGGCGGCGATGCCGTTCGCAGGCGTCGGCTGCGCGATCCGGCGCGGCATGCTGGCGCGGATCGCCGCGGCGCGGGGCGGGGCGCCGTTCGACGAGGCGAGCCTGACCGAGGATTATGAGCTGGGGCTCACCGTCGCGGCGATGGGCGGGCGCACCGCGTTCGTGCGGGCGCCCGAGCGGCCCTATGGCCGGCCGATCGCGGTCGAGGCCTATTTCCCGCACCAGATCGGCGCGGCGGTGCGGCAAAAGGCGCGCTGGATGACGGGCATCGCGCTCGCCGGCTGGGACCGGACCGGCTGGGGCGCGCCCGGACGGATCGGCGATCACTGGATGCGGATGCGCGACCGGCGCGCGATCCTCGAAATTCCGGTGCTGGCGCTCGCCTATGCCGCGCTGCTGCTATGGGGCCTCTCCTTCACCGTGCATGCGCTGAGCGGAATCACCCCAGGTGCGCTGGCGCCCTCGATGCGCTGGCTGCTCGCGGTCAATTTCGGCCTGCTCGGCTGGCGGCTGCTGGTGCGCGCGGCGGTGACGGGCGGCGCCTATGGCTGGCGCGACGCCCTGCTCTCGATCCCGCGCGTGATCATCGGCAACGTCATCGCGCTGATGGCGGCGCGGCGGGCGATGTTCGCTTATGTCCGCATGCTCGCCGGCGCCGTCCCGGAATGGGACAAGACCGCCCACCATTTCCCCGACGACGAGCGCGCCGCCGCATGACCGCGATGGTTCACGGCAAGGGACGCCCGCTGCGGTTCCTGGCGCTGGTCGCCATCGGCTGGGTGGTGGTGCGGGTCGCGATCCTGTGGCCCCAGACCGGGTCGCTTCCGGAGGCGATCCGGCAGGCGCTGCCGCTCCCGTCCTTCTCGCCGCGCGAGGCGCCGGTGCCCGAGGCGCGGGCGATCCCGGCTGCGCCGGCCCCCGTGATCCCCGCCACCGCCGTTCCGCTCCGCCTGCACCATGCGATCCTTCCGGCGCCGGCCTCGGATCCGGTCCGGGTCGAGTTGGCGACGCTCGGCGTCTTCCAGTTCGGCGCCGCCGAATATACCGACGCACCCCCCGGTCCCGCCGCGCCCGAGGCCGCCCAGACCCGGTTCGATCCCGCGCCGTCGCGCTGGTCCGCCAGCGGCTGGCTCACGTTGCGGCAGGGGAGCGGGATCGGCGCGGCGCCCGGCGGGCAATTGGGCGGGAGCCAGGCCGGGATGCGGATCGCGTGGCTGGCCGACCGGCGCCACCGGATCGCGCTGTTCGGCCGCTTCGTGACGCCGCTCTCGGGCCCGGGGCGCGAGGCGGCGGTCGGGGTCGAGTGGCAGCCGGTGCGCGCGCCCGTCCGCCTCGTCGCCGAGCAGCGGATCGCCGTCGATGGCGGGAAGGGCGGGCCGGGGCTGGGGCTGGTCGCGGGGGTCGATACCCGCATCCCCGGCGGCTTCCGGCTCGAATCCTACGGCCAGGCGGGCGCGATCCGGCGCGCGCGGATCGAGCCCTATGCCGATGGCGCGGTGCGGGCGACGCACCCGATCGGGGGCACGCGGCTCGCGCTCGGGGCGGGCGCCTGGGGAGCGGCGCAGCGCGACGCGGCGCGGCTCGATCTGGGGCCGTCGGCGACGCTCACCGTCCCCGTTCGCGGCCAGCGCTTCCGCCTCGCGCTCGACTGGCGCCAGCGCGTCGCGGGCGATGCGCGGCCCGGCTCGGGCGTGGCGCTGACCCTGGGGAGCGATTTCTGAAATCCTCCCCCGCCAGGGGGAGGTGGCAGCGAAGCTGACGGAGGGGGAGGAATCCCCAACATAGCGGCACGTTTCCTCCCCCTCCGACGCCTTCGGCGCCACCTCCCCCTGGCGGGGGAGGATTGAGGAAGGGCGATTTCTGAACCCGACGCCTTTTGCTCAGCGCCCAGCCGCGTTATCGCCTCCATCGTGGACCTTTACCTCCCCATCGCCAATCTCTCGGTCAACGCGTTCGTGATCGTCGCGCTGGGGCTCGGCGTCGGCTTGCTGTCGGGGATGTTCGGGGTGGGCGGCGGGTTTCTCACCACGCCGCTGCTGATCGTCTACGGCATCCCGCCCACCGTCGCCGCCGCCTCCGCCGCGAGCCAGGTGACCGGCGCCAGCGTCTCGGGGGTGTTCGCGCATCTCCGCCGCGACGGGGTCGATATCAAGATGGGGATGGTGCTCGTCTTCGGCGGGGTGCTGGGCAGCTTCGCCGGTGCGGGGCTGTTCACCCTGCTCCAGGCGCGCGGGCTGATCGATACGGTGATCGCGATCCTCTACGTCCTCATGCTCGGCTCGATCGGCGGGCTGATGCTCTATGAGAGCATCTATTCGATGCGCGCGGCGCGCGCCGGGATCGCGCCCAGGCCGCGGCGCAAGCGGCATCATCCGCTGGTGGCGATGCTCCCGCTGCGGTGGCGCTTCTACCGTTCGGGGCTCTATATCTCGCCCTTGGCCCCGGTGATCCTCGGCTTCCTGACCGGCATCCTGACGATGCTGCTGGGGGTCGGCGGCGGGTTCATCCTGGTGCCGGCGATGATCTATCTGCTCGGCATGGGAACCGCGGTGGTGGTCGGCACCAGCCTGTTCCAGATCCTGTTCGTCACCGCTTGGGCGACGATGGTCCATGCCACCACCACCAAGGCGGTCGATATCGTCCTGGCGGCGCTCCTCCTGCTCGGATCGGTGGTCGGCGCGCAGCTCGGCGCGCGCTTCGCCTCCAAGGCCAAGCCCGAGCAGCTCCGCCTCGCGCTCGCGGTGATCGTGCTCGTCGTCGCGATCCGCATGCTGCTCGGTCTCGCCTGGCGGCCCGACGAGATCTATTCGGTCGAACTGCTGTGAAGCGCGATTTTCTCCGTCAGGTTTCAGCTTCGCTGAAACGCCGCACCGGCCCGCTCCCCCACCCGGCCTCCCATAGGATACCCTATAGTAAGGGAGGCCGGGTGGGGGAGCGGGCCGGTGCGGCACTCATTAGAAAAAGCGCCCTGATCCTGCTGGCGCCGTTGCTGTTGGGCCAGGCCCAGAGTCCGGCAAAGCCGGTCCTCATCCCCGATGTGTCGCAGCGCGATATCGAGATCGCTTACTCCTTCACCGGCGCGGACCTGCTGCTGTTCGGCGCGATCCTCTATCCCAAGGGCCAGGCCCCGGCCGAGAGCGGGAGGACCGACGTGGTGGTGGTGATCAAGGGGCCCACCCAATCGGTGCTGGTGCGCGAGAAGGAGAAGGTCGCGGGCATCTGGGTCAATGCCGACCGGATGCGCTACCGTTCGGCGCCGAGCTTCTACGCGATCGCCTCGTCCAAGCCGATCAAGGCCCTGGTCGACGAGCGCACCCGCGCGATCTACGAGCTCGGGGTCGACAGCCTCGCCCTGTCCCCCGCTTCGGGCGCCTCGCCCGACGTCCAGCGGCGGTTCGACGCGGGGCTGGTCGACCTGCGCAAGCGCGGCGGGCTCTATTACGAGGCGCCTGGCGCGGTCGAGATCACCAGCGGCGTGCTCTATCGCGCCCGGCTCACCATCCCGGCGCGCGTGCCGGTCGGGCGCTTCACCGCCGAGACCTTCCTGATTCGCGACGGCCGCGTCCTCGCCGCCGCGGTGCGCCCGATCGATATCCGCAAATCGGGGTTCGAGCGCTTCGTGGCGCGCTCGGCCGACCGCTATTCGGTCATTTACGGCCTGGTCGCGGTGGCGCTGTCGGTGCTGCTCGGCTGGGGCGCCGGCGCGATCTGGCGAAGATTCTAACGCTTTTTTCGGCTGCGCTGAGCTTACTGCACCAGCCCGCTCCCCCGCCCGGCCTCCCATGGAATACTAAAGTAAGGGAGGCCGGGTGGGGGAGCGGGCTGGTGCGGTACCCCAAACAAAAAGCGCGCAAACACCTAATCTTTACCTCCACTTGCGCATGGTGATCTCCGGGGTAACGGGGAGCAGCCGATGGAAGGCCAGTTTGGCGCGCGCGCGTTTGAAGGTGCAGCGCCAGTTTCAGCGGAGGCCCTGCCTTCCCAGACGCCCTTGCGCGCGATCGGCGCGGTGATCGAGATCGCCGGTTCGTCGAGCGTCGTGATGTTCGATTCGGCCGCGCTCGAGGCCTGCAACGCCAGCACCGATATCGCGATCGCCAATGCCGGTACGGTTGGCAGCCAGGTCAAGGTCCGCGTCGGCGGCACCTGGCTCATCGCGAACGTTCGTTCGCTCAAGCTCGCCGATGGCGGGATCGCCGCGCAGATCGACTTCCTGGGCGAAGGCGATGAGGAGAAACTGACCGGCAAGCTCTACCGCTTCCGCCGCGGCGTCACTCGCTACCCCGTGCCCGGCACCCAGGTTTTCCCCGTCTCGACCGCCGACTTGAAGCAGGTCTATGCCGCCGAGGACCGCGCGCATATCGAGATCGGCAACGTCTATCCGACCAAGGACATCCGCGCCGCGCTCTATATCGATGCGATGCTCGGCAAGCATTTCGCGCTGCTGGGCTCGACCGGTACCGGAAAATCGACCAGCGCCGCGCTGATCCTCCACCGCATCTGCGAAGCCGCGCCCCAGGGTCATATCGTGATGATCGACCCGCACGGCGAATATTCGTCGGCGTTCAAGAATATCGGCGCGCTCTACGACGTCTCGAACCTGCAGATGCCGTACTGGTTGATGAATTTCGAGGAGCATTGCGAGGTCTTCGTGACCACCGACGGATCGGACCGTCAGGTCGATGCCGATATCCTCGCCAAGTGCATCCTGCTCGCCAAGGGCAAGAACCGCCTGTCGCAGGAGATCGGCAAGCTCACCGTCGATGCGCCGATCCCCTATCTGCTGAGCGACCTGACCCAGATCATCCAGCTCGAAATGGGCAAGATGGACAAGGCGACCGATACGGCGCCCTATCTGCGCCTCCGCTCCAAGATCGACGAGATCAAGGCCGATCCGCGTTATGCCTTCATGTTCTCGGGCATGCTCGTCGCGGATACGATGCAGGCCTTTCTGGCACGCATCTTCCGGCTTCCCGGAGACGGCAAGCCGATCTCGATCATCGACGTGTCGGGCGTCCCTTCCGAAATCACGTCGGTGGTGGTCGCGGTGCTCAGCCGCATGGTATTCGACTTCGCGATCTGGTCGCGCAACGAAGCCAAGCGCCCGATCCTGCTCGTCTGCGAGGAGGCGCACCGCTACGTTCCCAACGAGCGCAACGCCGATGGCTCGTCGGTGGGGCGCATCCTCAGCCGGATCGCCAAGGAAGGCCGCAAATATGGCGTGTCGCTGGGGCTGATCACGCAGCGGCCCTCGGACCTGGCCGAGGGCGTGCTCTCGCAGTGCGGCACGATCCTGTCGATGCGCCTCAACAACGAGCGCGACCAGGCGTTCGTCCGCGCGGCGATGCCCGAGGGCGCGCGCGGCTTCCTCGATTCGATTCCCGCGCTTCGGAACCGCGAATGCATCGCGGTGGGCGAGGGCGTCTCGACCCCGGTCCGCCTGCTGTTCGACAGTCTCGAAGAGAGCAAGCGCCCGGCCTCCGAGGATCCGCTCTTCTCCGAACTGTGGCGCGAGACAGGCGGCGAGGACGGCATCCTCGAACGCACGATCAAGCGCTGGCGCTCGCAGGGGAAATAAGTTCCCACCCCAAAACGCCATCCCCGCGAAAGCGGGATCCGGCTTCTTCTTTGCGTCTTCGCGTCTTTGCGGAAATTCTAGAAAAATAGATTTCCGCAAAGACGCAAAGACACGAAGAGAAGAAGGTTCAGCTGATTTCCCGCTTCGCGGGAGGTGACTCAGTCCTCGTCGTCCTCGTGCGGGCGTGCGCCGGCGCCGACGGGCACCGCCATCAGCCGTCCGAGCCGCGAGCGTAGCGCGGCCATCGCACCGCCGTCGAGCTGGCGTTCGACCGAGAAGGCGACCGAGCGCGGATTGATCGGAATGCCGTTGCGGTAAAGTTCGTAATGGAGGTGCGGCCCCGTCGAGAGGCCGACATTGCCCACCGCGCCGATCAGTTGGCCGCGCCGGACGCGCTGGCCCGGACGGACGGTGATGCGGCTGAGATGGCCGTAGCCGGTGCCATAGGGTCCGGCATGCGCGATGCGGATGAGGTTGCCATAGCCGCTCGCGCGGCCCGCGAACTGGACCACGCCGTCGCTCGCGGCATAGACGGGGGTGCCCCAGGGCGCGGCGATGTCCATCCCCTTGTGCATGCGGACATAGCCGAGGATCGGATGGCGGCGCATCCCGAAGCCCGAGGAGATGCGGCCGGGGGTCGGCATCGCCATGCTGCCCCGGCGCTCGCCGCGGCCCGAGCTGTCGACCCATTCGTCGCGCCCGTCGATCGTCATGCGGACGAGCTGCATCTTGTTCGAACAGCCGGTGATCCCGGCATACATCAGCTCGCCCATCCGGACCTCGCCGGTCTCGGCGCGCGCCTGCTCGACGATGATGTCGAAGCGGCAACCCGCGCCCATGCGGCTGATCGGCATCCGCGTGCCGACCGATCGGATGAAGGATTCGACCGCCTTGGCCGGCGCGCCCGCCGCGCGCGCGGCGCGATAGAGGCTCTGCCCGAACTCGCCCTGGACGCGCAGCGGCGTGTTATCGATCCGGATCGGCATTTCCTTGAGCGACAGCTCGCCATTGGCGCCGCGGGTGATCTGGAGATTGAGATCGAAGCGCGCGCGGAAGGCCAGCGCCTGGAGGGGCCGCGGCTGGGTCTTGTCCGAACGGCGGCCGAGCGTGATGTCGACGGGCACGCCGCCCTCGATATCGCCGAGCGCCAGCGCCTTGCCGATCAGCGCGACCGTCGCATCGGCATCGCCGCCGCCCACGCCCGAGCGCTTGAGCACGCTCATCAGCGAGCCGCCCTGGGCGAGCTTGGCGTTGATCTCGATCTGCGGGCGTTCGGGGGTGTCGGCGAGCGGCGCGACCAACTTGGTCGCCGCCATGTGATAGCCGGTGGTGGCGCCCTTCGCGAGCGGCGCGATCGACTGCGCCCTGGTCGCCTCATAGTCCTTGCCCTTGAGCGCGGCGGGGGCGAAGCCGTAGATCGGATTTTCGAAGCCCGGCGACATCAGGAAGGTGAGCGCGCAAAGCCCGATGCAGGTCGCGGCGCCGCGATACCAAGTGAGCGTGCCGATCCGCGAGCCGAGATCGGGGGTGAGATCGAGATCGGGGAAATGGCGCTGGATCAGTCCGGGCCGCGCCTTCGCGCTCCCGCCGCCACCTTCCAGTCCATAGTCATTGCGCGTGAACAAGGCGCGCTGCCCCCACAAAGGATCGTTGTCGATGGTCGTGCCGTAACCCCCGGCATGGCCATGATCACTGTGGAAGGAGGTGCTTAAAGTCAAACTAACCGGCCCTTACGGCAGCTCACCCTGCGGTGACCTGTGCCACACCCAAGATGAAGGGAAGCTTTCACGATATTCGCTAACTAAACCAACATGGTTAACGACAAATGGCTATCCGGGAGTGTTGCTTAAGGCGCGACTCGGTACGAGATTATACTGTCTTTGAGTCGCGGTGCGGCCCGCTCCCCCACCCGGCCTCCCTTACTCTAGTAGCCTATGGGAGGCCGGGTGGGGGAGCGGGCCGGCACCGCTCATCGCCGAGAGGCGATCAAGCAAAAGAGCATAATGAGTCGGTTCGCGCGTTCCTCCATCACTGCCGTTCTCGGACCGACCAACACGGGCAAGACCCATTTGGCGGTCGAGCGGCTATGCGGTCATGCCTCGGGCATGATCGGCTTCCCGCTGCGGCTGCTCGCGCGGGAAGTGTATGAGCGCGTCGTCCGGATGAAGGGGCCGGGCGAAGTCGCGCTGCTCACGGGCGAGGAGAAGATCCTGCCCGCCAATGCCCGCTGGTTCCTGTGCACCGCCGAATCGATGCCGCTGGACCGCGAGCTGGCGTTCGTCGCGCTCGACGAGGCGCAGCTGGGCGCGGACCCGGAGCGCGGCCACGTCTTCACCGACCGGTTGCTCCGCGCGCGGGGCCGCGAGGAGACGATGATCCTCGGCTCCGATTCGCTGAAGCCGATGCTCAAGGCGCTGGTCCCCGAGGCCGAGATCGTCGGCCGCCCGCGCTTCTCGACGCTCGGCTATGCCGGGGCGAAGAAACTGTCGCGGCTGCCGCGCCGCTCGGCGATCGTCGCCTTCTCGGCGGAGGAAGTCTATGCCGTGGCCGAGGCGCTGCGGCGCCTGCGCGGCGGCGCGGCGGTGGTGATGGGCGCGCTCTCCCCCCGCACCCGCAACGCCCAGGTCGCGATGTTCCAGGCGGGCGAGGTCGATTATCTCGTTGCGACCGACGCGATCGGGATGGGGCTCAACATGGACGTGGCGCATGTCGCCTTCGCCTCGCTCCACAAGTTCGACGGGCGCCGCCAGCGCCGCCTGACGCTGGCCGAAATGGCGCAGATCGCCGGGCGCGCGGGGCGGCACCAGAAGGACGGGACGTTCGGCGCGCTTCACGAGCAAGGGCCCGAGGCCTTCACCCCGGAAGAGGTGCTCGCGATCGAGGCGCACCGCGTGCCCCGGCTCGAACATCTCTATTGGCGCGAGGGCGAGCCCGACCTTTCGAGCATCGACGACCTCATCGCCAGCCTCGAGCGCAAGCCGTTCGAACCGGTGCTCCGCGCTGCCCCCGAGGCGGTCGATCTCGCGGTGCTCAAGCGCCTCGCCGACGAGCCCTGGGTGCGCGACAGAGTAGGTTCTCGGGTCATGGTGCGGCGGCTCTGGGCGGCGTGCGGGCTGCCCGATTTCCGCAAGCTCGGCGCCGATCCGCATGCGCGTTTCGTTGGGCGGCTGTTCGGGCATCTGAGCGAGGGGCAGGGCCACGTCCCCCATCAATGGTTCGCCGACGAGATCGCCCGGCTCGATCAGATGGGCGGCGATGTCGAGACGATCGCCGGCCGCATCGCCGCGGCGCGCAGCTGGGCCTATATCGCGCACCGGTCCGACTGGCTGGAGAGCCCCGAGCATTGGGCCGAGCGAACGCGGGCGATCGAGGAGCGGCTCTCGGACGCGCTCCACGCCAGCCTCACCCAGCGTTTCGTCGACAAGCGCACCACGGTGCTGCTGCGCCAGATCGGGGCGGGGGCGAGCAGCCTGCCGGTGACGATCGGCGACGATGGCGAGGTGAGCGTCGAGGAACATGCGCTGGGGCGGCTCGAGGGGTTCCGTTTCATCGTCGATCCCGATGCGCGTGCGGCGGACAAGCGGATGCTGCTCGCGGCGGCGGAGAAACGGCTGGGGGCGGAGTTGAGGAAGCGGGGGGAGGCGCTGGCGGGAGCTGAGGATCACGAACTGACCCTTCAATCCGTTCGTGCTGGGCTTGTCGAAGCACAGTCCTTCCCTTCCGCCGAGAAGAAGAACAGCCCTTCGACAAGCTCAGGGCGAACGGTGGTTTGGGAGGGTAGCGTGGTGGCCAAACTTCACCCCGGCGCCAACCTCGCCCGGCCGCGCATCATCCTCGACCGCGCGCTCGATGTCCTCGATGCACAGGCCCGCGGCGCGATCCAGGCGCGCCTCGAGGCGTGGTTCGCCGCCCAGCTCGCGCGCCATCTCCCCGTCCTCGCCAAGCTCGACGCCGCCACCCGCGATCCGCAGGCCGGCCCGCGCCTGCGCGCCATCGCCGGCGCGCTGATCGAAGCGGGCGGGTTGCTTCCGCGCCGGGCCGCGGGGCCGATGGTCGAGGCGCTCGACACCCAGGCGCGGCAGGCGCTGCGCCGGATCGGGGTGACCATCGGCACGCTCGATCTGTTCGCCCCGGGCTTGCTCAAGCCAGGGGCCGCGCGCTGGCGGCGGATGCTGGTGGGGCTCGACACCGGCCCGCCCGATGGCGCCACCGTCCTCCCGCGGGGCGCCCCCGGCGCCGATCTCGCGCACGGCTTCCGCCCGCTTGGGAGCCAGGCCGTCCGCGTCGATCTGGTCGAGCGCATCGCCTGCGCCGCGCATGAGTCGCGCAAAGGGAGGAAGCCCTTCATCCCCGATCCCGCGCTCGCCACCTCGATGGGGCTCCAGCCCGAGACGCTCGCGCGGCTGATGGCGCAGCTCGGCTTCCGCACCGCGCGGGGCAGGGAGGGCGCGTGGATCTGGCAGGGCCTCACCCCCGCGGCCAAGCCCAAGGCCGCGCCCGAGGGCAACGCCTTCGCCGCGCTCGCAGGGTTGCGCGATGGCTGACAGCATGCGCCTCGATCGCTTCCTCTGGTTCGCGCGGCTCACCAAGACGCGCGGCTGGGCGCAGGATCTGGCGCATGGCGGCCATCTCCGCATCGACGGCCGCAGGATCGAGAAGGCCGCGGCGGCCGTACGCCCCGGCAACGTCCTTGCCTTCCTGACCCATGACCACAAGATCCGCGTCGTCCGGATAGAAGCGCTCCCCACGCGCCGCGGCCCCCCGGCCGAGGCGCGGGCTTGTTATGTCGAGCTGACGCTCGACGAGCGGGCCGGTGCCGCGGCCCAGCGCAGCGCAAAAAGATAAGAACGTCTCGCAGAAAGCCCCGATTGATTGACGGGCGCGAATCACGGGCATAGCAGGAGCGCAACACCGTACGGAGCCGCATCGCCATGACCTATGTCGTCACCGACGCCTGCATCAAGTGCAAGTATATGGACTGCGTCGAGGTCTGCCCGGTCGACTGTTTCTACGAGGGCGAGAACATGCTCGTCATCAATCCGAGCGAGTGCATCGATTGCGGCGTGTGCGAGCCCGAATGCCCGGCCGAGGCGATCCTGCCCGATACCGAGAACGGGCTGGAGCAGTGGCTCGAGCTCAACAAGACCTATTCGGAGGAATGGCCCAACGTCACCCAGAAGGGCGACGTTCCCGCCGATGCCGATGCGCACAAGGGCGAAGACGGCAAGTTCGACAAATATTTCTCGTCGAATCCGGGCTCGGGATCGTAATTCCCCGCCGTTTTGGCGGTTATCCACAAGGCGCCCTGCGCTCCGTCCACAGGAACCTTCAGCATCGCGCAACTTTCTTGCGCGTGTGTGCGATGCAACACTGGTAATTTTGTTGCAAACGTGTTAAATGGGCGGAGACGGAGGAAAAATTGCCCTTCGTCCGGAGAACGCAAGGAAAATTGCCCCGATTCGCCGCCCGCAGCGCCGCTTCGCGCCAGCGAGCGACGCCACTAACCCGTCGGGGCCGGTATTCACGGAAAGGCTAAGTGCAAATGGCTGCCAAGGCGCTGTCCTTCGATGTCGGCGATTATGTCGTTTACCCCAAGCACGGCGTTGGCCGTGTGATCGAGCTTCAGAAACAGGAAATCGCGGGCATGCAGCTTGAGCTGTATGTGCTCCGCTTCGAAAAGGAGCGGATGACGCTCCGCGTTCCGACCAACAAGGCCGAGAGCGTCGGGATGCGCAAGCTGTCGAGCGACAAGACGCTCAAGGAAGCGCTCGAGACGCTCAAGGGCAAGCCGCGCGTCAAGCGCACCATGTGGTCGCGCCGCGCCCAGGAATATGAATCGAAGATCAATTCGGGCGACCTGGTGTCGATCGCCGAAGTGGTCCGCGACCTGTTCCGCGCCGACGACCAGCCCGAGCAGAGCTATTCCGAACGCCAGATCTTCGAAGCGGCGGCCTCGCGCCTCGCCCGCGAGCTGGCCGCGATGGAGGAAGTGCTCGAGCCGGCCGCGCTCGAGAAGATCCTCGATATCCTGCGCAAGTCTGCGGCGATCTGGAACAAGGACAAGGTGCCGGCATAAGCCGCGGACCTTTCCGGCAAGCAACAGGGGCGGCCCTTTGTGGCCGCCCCTTTTGTTTTGTCCGGACAGTAGCCTAACCAACCGTCATCCCGGCGAAAGCCGGGACCCAGCTGATTCCAGATTTCCCACAAAGACGCGAAGACGCGAAGAGGTTTCAGCAAGGATCACGCTCTTTGCGCCTTCGCGTCTTTGCGTGAGCCTCTTCCTTCCTCTTTTTGAATTGTGCTGACGCGCGGAGAAGAAGCTGGGTCCCGGCTTTCGCGGGGATGACGGAAGGGGAAGGGTCTTCCCATCGCCCGCGAACTAGTGTATTGCATCACCAACACACGAGATATCAGAGAGGGAAAGCCATGCGCATCCTGTTGATCGCCGCCTGCCTGCCGCTGTTGGGCGCCTGCCATGCGAGCTGGGACCATGACGGCGCCAGCCGCCACGACGGAAAGCTGAGCGGTGTCGCAGCCAGCCGCAGCTATGATGCGACCGGCTTCACCGCGATCGATCTGCGCGGATCGGACGATGTCGATGTCAAGGTCGGCGGCGCCTTCTCGGTCAAGGCCGAGGGCGATTCCAAGCTGCTCGAAGAGCTCGAGATCACGGTCACCAACGGCACGCTCCGCATCAGCCGCAAGGGCAACAGCCATTGGAACTGGGGCGATCACGATGGCATTCGCATCCATGTCACCATGCCGGCGCTCAGCGGGGCGACCGTCTCGGGCTCGGGCGATCTCGACGTCGACAAGGTCTCGGGCGACTTCAAGGGCGCCGTGGCCGGATCGGGCAATCTGACCGTCGCGGCGGTGGCCGGCGGCAATGTCGATCTCGCGATCGGCGGATCGGGCGACCTCAAGGTCTCGGGCACTGCGAGCCAGCTTTCGGCGGCGGTTGCGGGTTCGGGCGATATCGACGCCAAGGGCATGACCGCGACCAGCGCGCGCGTCTCGGTGATTGGATCGGGCAACGTGACCGGCACCGTCAAGGGCGACGCCGATATCAGCATCACGGGCTCGGGCGATGTCGATCTGGGCGGCGCGGCCAAGTGCAAGGTCAGCACGATCGGATCGGGCGAGGCGCATTGCGGATAATTTGGGCGGCCGGCGCCTTGCGCGTGACGTAACGGAGTGCGAGTCAGCGTCATGCGCTGGCTCGCCCTCGTCGCTCTGTTCCTGCTGACCGCCTCGGCATCGCCGCAGGAAAAGACCTTCATCGTCTCGGGCTTCGACCGCGTCCGCGTCGACGGGCCGTTCACGGTCGAGATCGTGCGCGGGCCGACGCACGCCAGCGCCGAGGGCGATTCGAAGCTGCTCGACCGGCTCGACCTGCATGTCGATGGAACTACCCTCGTCGTCGGCGCAGGCGCGCAGGGCTGGAACCTCGCCCGCGGCGAGGCGGCGGGGTCGCCCCGGATCATCCTCACCACCCCGGCGCTGCGCGGGCTGCTCGTCAATGGCGGCGGGCAGGTGAAGGTCGAGGATATGCGCGGCGACCGCATCGATGTCGCGGTGAGCGGCGCGGGGACGATCGATATCGCCGCGCTCCAGACCGACGATCTCAACCTCACCCTGATCGGCACCGGCCGGATCGCCGCCGCCGGAAACGCGCGCCGCGCCCGGCTGCGGCTGAACGGGGCAGGGCAGATCGATGCGGCGAAGCTGCAGGCGGGGGACGCGACGATCGTCTCGGAAAGCTCGGGCGATATCGGGCTCGGCGTTCGCTATACGGTCCGCGTCTTCGCGCTCGGGCTGGGGCGGGTGACCATCGGGGGGACTCCGACCTGCACGATCAGCGGCCCCGGGCCCGTCGAATGCGCGGGCCAGATCATCCGGACGCGTTGAATCGATCCCGTGCTCCGGCGAAGGCCGGAGCCTTGGCCGCAACCGATGTCCCTCGAACACAGCGCTCCGGCCTTCGCCGGAGCACGGCCTCCCTAGGCCGCCAGCGGGAACCGCAGCAGCCGCCCCTCGACCGCGACCAAAGCCTCCGCCCGGGGCCCCACTGCGCGCACGATCTCGGGGTGATGCGCGTCGAGCCCGCCGGTGAGCGCACCGAACGCGGGCAGGATCAGCTTGGTGCCGGTCGCGACGAAGCAGCGCCGCGACACCAGCCGCCCGCGCACGCTGACGCGCAGCTTGGGGTGGAAATGCCCCGACAGTTCGGGCCGCACCTCGCATGGGTCGGCCTCGTGGCGCAGCAGCAGCCCGTCGACCTCGGCCTCCTCGGCGATCGACCCGCCGAACGGATCGACCACGGGATCGTGATTGCCGGTGATCCAGTGCCAGTCGAGCCGCGCGGTCAGCCCCTCGAGCAACGTCCGCGCCTCCGCCGGCAGCCGCTCGCACCCGGCCGAATCGTGGAAGCTGTCGCCCAGGCACCATAGCTCCGCCGCGCCGGTCCGCGCGACCAGGCCGCCCAGCGCGCTCAGCGTCGCGATCGAATCATAGGGCGGCAGCATCTGCCCGCGCGCAGCGAACCAGCTCGCCTTCTCGAAATGCAGGTCCGCCACCAGCAGCGCGCGCCGCGCCGGCCAGTAGAGCGCGCCCTCGGGCAGCGCCATCAGATCGTGGCCGGCGAACGAAAGGGGAACCATGCCCTGCTATCGCCCTGACGCCCCACGCCGTCAACACCCCGCCAGCGGCGGGCTCAACACCCCGCCAGCGGCGGGCTCAACACCCCGCCAGCGGCGGGCTCAACAGCGCAGGATCGGGACCTTCTTGCCGTTGAAGGGCGAGGTCACCACGCCGTGATTCTGGTCGATCCGCTCGACCGCGAAGCTGCGGACCTCGGGCGGATTGACCTTCTGCGCAGCCTCGCCGCCCAGATCGCCGCGCTCGGTGATCGTCTCGGTGATCTTGCCGTCGGCGACCTTCCAGGTGCCGACATCGCCCGAATTATCGACGCTGCCGTCGGCGTTGTAGTGGACTACGAAGTCGCTCGCGCATTCCTTCTCGAACGACCAGGTGCCGACCAGCCATTCGCTCAAGCCCCCTGCGGGCAGCGGCGCGGTGTCGGCGAGGTGTGGCGGCGCGGCGGGCTCGGCCTCGTTGACCAGCGCGGCCGCATCATTGTTGGCGGGCGGCGGTGCAGCGGGGTTGCAGCCGGCGAGCAACAGCGCGGCGGACGCCAACACAGATAGGGCAAGCAAACGCGACATGAGCAACTCCCCAACCCCGAACGCGGCGATTCTAGCCGATTCGCCGGGGTGAGGACAATGTCACGCCGCAGCCGCCTGTACCGTTTTCGCGGCCTTCATCTCGCCCAGCGCGCCCAGGATCCGCACCCAGCTGCGCATTCCCTTGTGGAAGCTCTTCAGCTCGTACTTCTCGTTGGGCGAATGGATATTGTCGTCGGGCAGCGCGAAGCCGACCAGCACCGTGTCCATGTCCAGGATGGTGCGGATCGAGGTGACGACGGGAATGCCCCCGCCGCAGCCGATCAGCGCCGCCTTGCCCCATTCGGCGTCGAGCGCCGCCCGGGTGGCGGCAAGCGGCGGGCTGTCGCTCGGCACGCTGACCGCCGGGCTGCCGGGGCCGCGCGAGGCGAACTCGGCGCTGCAATCGGCGGGGAGGCGATCGCGGACATGTTTTTCGAAGGCCGCCCAGACCTTGTCGGGGTCCTGCCGCCCGACCAGCCGGAAGCTGACTTTCGCATGCGCCTCGGCGGGAATCACCGTCTTGAACCCTTCGCCGGTATAGCCGCCCCAGATGCCGTTCACTTCGGCGGTCGGCCGCGCCCAGATCTGTTCGAGCGCGTCGGTGCCCTTCTCGCCCGCCGGGACGCGCAGGCCGACATCGCCGAGAAACTCGCCATCGTCGAAGCCGAGCGCGTCCCATGACTTGCGGACATCGGCGCTCACCGGATCGACGCCGTCGTAAAAGCCGTCGAGCGTGACATGGCCGTCGGCGTCCTTCATCTCGCCCAGGATCGTCGCGAGCAGCTGGATCGGATTGCGCGCGGCGCCGCCGTACAGGCCCGAGTGGAGGTCGCGCCTGGCCGCGTGGATCGTCACCTCGCCCGCCGCCATGCCGCGCAGGCCAATGGTCAGGCCGGGCGTGTCCGCGTCCCACATCAGCGTGTCGCAGATCAGCGCGAAATCGGCCTTCAGTTCTTCGGCATTGGCGCGCAGGAAGGGATCGAGGCTGACCGATCCCGATTCCTCCTCGCCCTCGAACAGGATCGTCACCTTGCAGGGGAGGGCGCCCGTCGTCTCCTTCCACGCCCGGCACGCCTCGACAAAGGTCCGCAACTGCCCCTTGTCGTCGGAGGCGCCGCGCCCGACGATGATCCTGGCGCCATCGGCCTTGGTTTCGATCGCGGGGTCGAACGGATCGCGCCGCCACAGGTTGAGCGGGTCCACGGGCTGGACGTCATAATGGCCGTAGAAGAATATATGCGGGCCGGGGCCGTCGTGATGCGCGACTACCATGGGGTGCCCCGGCGTCGGCGCGACGCGGGCATCGAAGCCGAGCCCGGTCAGCTCGTTGGCAAGCAATTGCGCCGCCTTTAGGCATTCGGGCGCATAGGCTGGGTCGGTCGAGACCGACTGGACGCGCATCAGCGCGAAAAGGCGGTCGAGCGTGTCGTCGAGATGGCTCTCGATATAGGCGAGCGGGGCGGTGGAGTCGGTCATGGAGGCGAGGTACGCCTCGGCCGAACCGGCTTCAACCCTGCCCCTAAATCGTCATCCCGGCGAAAGCCGGGACCCAGCGTAACGCTGCCGCGTCGCCTGTGGTTCTGGGCCCCGGCTTTCGCCGGGATGACGGTGAGGGTAGGGAAGCCATCATGAGCACATTCCCCCCCGCCGGCGCCGAGGCCGCCGCCATCCTCGAGGTCCTGGGCTGTCCCCTCCCGCAAACCGGTCTGCCTTCCCCCATCGACGGCACGCCGATGCCGCAGGTTCCCGACCATGCCGATCCCGCCGCCGCCATCGCCGCCTCGGTGACCGCGTTCGAGGCCTGGCGCAGCGTGCCGGCTCCGGTCCGTGGCCTACTCGTCCGCCAGTTCGGCGAGGCGCTGCGCACCCACCGCGACGCGCTCGGCCGCCTCGTCACCATCGAAACCGGCAAGCCCCTCTCCGAAGGCGTGGGCGAAGTGCAGGAGATGATCGACATCTGCGACTTCGCGGTCGGGCTTTCGCGCCAGCTCTACGGCCTCACCATCGCCAGCGAGCGCCCCGAGCATCATATGCGCGAGCTGTGGCATCCGCTGGGGCCGGTCGCGGTGATCAGCGCGTTCAACTTCCCCGTCGCGGTCTGGGCGTGGAACGCGTGCATCGCTTTGGTCTGCGGCGATTCGGTCCTGTGGAAGCCCAGCGAGAAGACCCCCGTCACCGCCCACGCCGTCCAGGCGCTGTTCGACCGCGTCGCCAAGGATTTCGGCGCTCCCGAAGGCCTCGCCCAGCTGGTCACCGGCGGCCGCGAGACCGGCGCGGCGCTCGCCGCCGACCCGCGCATCCCGCTCGTCTCCGCCACCGGCAGCGTGCCGATGGGCCGCGCGCTCGCGCAGGCCGTCGCCGCCCGGCTCGGCCGCTCGCTGCTCGAGCTCGGCGGCAATGCCGCGACGATCGTCTGCCCCTCGGCCGATCTCGATCTCGCCGTGCGCGCGATCGCCTTCAGCGCGGCGGGCACCACCGGCCAGCGCTGCACGACGATGCGCCGGCTGATCGTCCATGACTCGGTCTATGACGCGCTGATCCCGCGGCTGAAAAAGGCGTTCGCGTCGCTCCGTATCGGCGATCCGCGCGATCCCGAGACGCTGATCGGCCCGATGATCGACAGCCAGGCCGTCGCCGCGATGGCTTCGGCGCTGACCCGCGCCCGCGCCGAGGGCGAGGTCACCGGCGGCGAGCAGCTCGACGGCAATTATGTCCGCCCCGCGCTCGCCGAACTTCCCGCGCAGAGCGACCTGGCGCGCGAGGAAACCTTCGCGCCCATCCTCTATGTCCTGCGCTACACCGACTTCGCCCAGGCCATCGCGATCCAGCGCGACGTGCCGCAGGGCCTTTCCTCCTCGATCCTCACCAACGATCTGCGCGAGGGTGAGGCGTTCCTGTCGGCCACCGGCTCCGATTGCGGCATCGCCAACGTCAATATGGGGACCAGCGGCGCCGAGATCGGCGGCGCGTTCGGCGGCGAGAAGGAGACGGGCGGCGGGCGCGAGTCGGGCTCGGACTCGTGGAAAGCCTATATGCGCCGCCAGACCCAGAATGTGAATTACGGCCGGACGCTGCCGCTCGCGCAGGGCGTGGAGTTCGATCTCTAGCCGCCGGTCAACGGCGTGACGCCCCCCGGGGAAAGACGGGAGGGGCGCCACGCCGCGCCGGGGTCCGCGCGCACCGGGAAGTCGCGCGCGGACCTTGGGGCATCATCCAGCTACGAGGAAACCCGACACCAGGATCGCGGCGATCAGCGTGCCGAACATAAGATAGCTGGCGATCGAGGGCTTGAACGGCTTGGGATGGTCGCGGCGGAGCTGGTCCATCTTCGCCGCCATGCCGGGCCGCGCCGAGAGCCTGCCGCGCTCGGCGATCGGCGCCTCGGCGAGGAAGGCGACGCAGCGCCGCGTCTCCTCGGTGCTCAGCAGTGGATAGCGTTTGAGCAGGGTCTCGACCTCGTCGACCGGGCCCGGCGCGGGCTTGCGCGTGGCGGGGACGGACCAGCTCGGATTGTCTTCATGTTCGATGATCATGCGAATTGCCTCTTTTCGCGCAGCCGCTCCCTGGGGGCGGCCGCGCGCAGTCGTCGGAACCCGCGCGGCGCGGGGCCGGGCGGGCGATTGCGTCAACGGGGGAAGGACTCAGGCGCGCGGAGGCGCGCGTGCCCGAGTGGTGGAGGGCCAGCTTGTCCGGGCTTGCGCGCCGGCGACCGCCCGGTGCCGCGCCGTTTGCGGAGCGGCGCAGGGAAGCGCGAAACCGAACGCGGCCAGCGCGAGCCCGCTGTCGAAATCGGGGCGCCGTGCGTTCGCCCCCTTGGGATGGACCGCCCGCCGCGCATCGCCGGCGCGGTCGCCCGCGCTCGGCAGGCACTGATCCGCCACCGCGACGCTGACCGCCGAATGCGCCCTTGTGGCATGGACGCCCCCGCCGAGCAGCGACAGCAGCAGCGCCGCCGCGATCCCGAACACCGCGCCGGCCGCCGAACGCAGCGGCGTCGGCACGTCGCTCGGGTCAGAGGCGCGCGGTTCGGTCACCTCCCCGACATAGGGCGGCACCGCCCGCCTACAAGGACCGCGCGATCAGCAGCTTCATGATCTCGCTCGATCCGCCATAGATGCGCTGGACCCGCGCATTCCGCCACAGCCGCGCGATCGGATAGTCGTTGATATAGCCATAGCCGCCATGCAGCTGGAGGCAGGCATCGACCACCTCCCACTCCGCCTCGGTGGCGAACAATTTGGCGATCGCCGCGGTGGTCAGGTCCAGCGTCCCGTCCATGTAGCGCTGGACGCAGTCGTTGACATACACCTTGGCCACCGTCGCCTTGGCCTTGCACTCGGCGAGCTTGAACTGGGTGTTCTGGAAATCGAAGATGCGCTGGCCGAACGCCTCGCGCTCCTTGACATAGTCGATCGTGCACGCAAGCGCGCGTTCCATCGTCTGGATGCTGCCGACCGCGATGATCAGCCTTTCCCGGGGGAGTTCGGCCATCAGCTGGCGAAAGCCCTGGCCCTCGCTGTGCCCCAGCAGATTGTCGGCGGGCACCCAGACATCGTCGAAGAACAGCTCGGACGTGTCCTGCGCATCCTGCCCGATCTTGTCGAGCGCCTTGCCCCGGCGGAAGCCCTCGGCATCGTTGGTATCGACGATCAGCAGCGACACGCCCTTGCCGCCCGCCGCCGGATCGGTCTTGGCGACGACGATGATGAAGTCGGCAATCTGCCCGTTCGAGATGAAGGTCTTGGCGCCGTTGATCCGGTAGCCATTGCCGTCCTTGAGCGCGGTGGTGCGGATCGCCTGCAGGTCCGATCCCGCGCCCGGCTCGCTCATCGCGATCGCGGCGACGCTCTCGCCCGAGCAGAGCTTCGGGAGCCAGCGCTGCTTCTGCTCGTCGGTCCCGTGCGCGAGGACATAGGGCAGGATGATGACGTTGTGGAGCGAGAGCGCGAAGCCCTCGACGCCATGCTTCGCGACCTGCTCGACAAGCGCGACCTCATGCCGGAAATCGCCCCCGCCGCCGCCATATTCGGCCGGGATCGATGCGCCGAGCAGCCCCGCCTCGCCCGCCTGCCGCCAAAAGGCGCGCTCGACCTGTCCGGCGTCACGCCAGCCCTGGATGCGCTCGGGCGTCGCCTCGCGTTCGAAGAAGCGCGCGGCGGCGTCGGCGAGCAGCACGATCTCGGGGTCCTGCATGCAAGCCGGAGGGGGTACGTCGAGCACGGGCATGTCAGCGTTCCTTGCGTTCGGCGATCACCGCGTCCGCCGCTTCGACCACCGGCGGGCGAGGCGCGGCGGCGGGGGTGGCCGAGAAGCGCGGGGCGGGGGCCGGCTCTCCCGAGGCGAAGGTTCCGCGCGCGAGATTGTGCGGATGCGCCGCGGCTTCGTCGAAGGTCAGGACCGGCGACACGCACGCCTCGGGCGCGAAATGCCCGGCCCAGTCGTCACGGGTGCGTTCGGCGAACAGGGCTTCGAGCTTGGCGGTCTGCGCGGGCCAGGCCGCGGGATCGCGCTGCTGCGCGAAATCGGGATCGTCGCTCAGGCTCAATCCGGCGAGCAGCGCCGCCCAGAATTGCGGCTCGATCGCGCCGACCCCGACAAACTTGCCGTCGGCGCATTCATAGGTCCGGTAGAAGGGCGCCGCGCCGCTCAGCATGGCGTTGCCGGGACCGTCGGGCCATAGGCCGGCGCGCTTGAACCCCCAGCTCATCGTCGCGAGCAAAGCCGAGCCATCGGTCATCGCCGCATCGACGACCTGCCCCGGCGCGCCCATCTTCACCGCGAGCAGCGCGCTCACCATCCCGAAGGCGAGCAGCATGCCCCCGCCGCCGAAATCGCCGACATAATTGACCGGCGCCACCGGCCGTCCGCCCGGATGGCCGACCCCCTCGAGCACGCCCGACACGGCGATGTAATTGATGTCGTGCCCCGGCGCCTGGGCGAGCGGCCCGCTCTGTCCCCAGCCGGTCATGCGGCCATAGACGAGCTTCGGATTGTCGCCGAGCAGCAGCTCGGGCCCCAGCCCCAGCCGTTCCATCACGCCGGGCCGGTTGCCCTCGATCAGCCCGTCGGCCGTCGCGCAGAGCTGGCGGGCCAGCGCCGCGCCCTCGGCAGTCTTGAGATCGAGCGAAATCGACCGCCGCCCGCGCGCCAGCGAGTGCGGCATGAAGCCCTCGCCCGGCCGCTCGATCCGGATCACCTCGGCGCCATGATCCGCCAGCATCATACCCGCGAACGGCGCGGGGCCGATCCCGGCGAACTCGATGATGCGGACGCCGGTAAGGGCGCCCACTAAATTCCTCCCCGGGACGGGGAGGGGGACCAGCCGCAGGCTGGTGGAGGAGCCCCGCCATCCGCGAGCGCTGGAATTTGGGGAGAGCGGGGCCCCCTCCACCACCGCCTTCGGCGGCGGTCCCCCTCCCCGTTCCGGGGAGGAATGAAGAAGGCCAGCCTCACAGCGCTTCGACGATGGTCACATTGGCGATGCCGCCGCCCTCGCACATCGTCTGGAGCCCGTATTTGAGCCCGCGCCTGCGTAAGCCATGGATCAGCGTCGTCATCAGCTTGGTGCCCGAGGCCCCCAGCGGATGCCCCAGCGCGATCGCGCCGCCATTGACGTTGAGCTTCGCGGGGTCGCCGCCAGTGTGCTCCAGCCACGCGAGCGGCACCGGGGCGAAGGCCTCGTTGACCTCGTACAGGTCGATATCGGCGAGCGTCATCCCGGCGCGCTTGAGCGCCTTGTCGGTCGCGAACAGCGGCTCTTCGAGCATGATCACCGGATCGCCCGCGGTCACCGTCAGGTTGACGATCCGCGCCAGCGGGGTCAGCCCGTGATCCTTGAGCGCCTGTTCCGACACCACCAGCACCGCCGAGGATCCGTCGCAGATCTGACTGGCATTGCCCGCGGTGATCGCGCCGCCCTCGACCAGGGTCTTGAGCGAGGCCAGTCCGTCGAGCGTCGCGTCGAAGCGGATGCCCTCGTCGATCGTATGATGTCCGCCCTCGATCTCGAGCGGCACGATCTCCCCATCGAAATCCCCCCGCTCGGTCGCCGCAGCGGCGCGGCGGTGGCTCTCCAGCGCATAGGCATCGAGCTGCTCGCGCGAATAGCCGTACTTCCTCGCGATCATCTCCGCGCCGGTGAACTGGCTGAACCCGCGTACCCCGAATCGCGCCAACACCGCGTCGCTGAACGGCTTGCCGCCCGCGACGCTGGTCCCCATCGGCACGCGGCTCATATGTTCGACCCCCGCGGCGATCACCACGTCCTGTGTGCCGCTCATCACCGCCTGCGCCGCGAACTGGATCGCCTGCTGCGAGCTGCCGCATTGCCGGTCGATGCTCACCGCCGGCACCGATTGCGGCAGCGTCGAAGCCAGCACGCAGTTGCGCCCGATATGCAGCGCCTGCTCGCCCGCCTGGCCGACACAGCCCATGATCACATCGTCGATCGCCTTGGGATCGATCCCGCTGCGCGCCGCGATCGCCGACAGCGCCGCCCCGCCCAGATCATTGGGGTGCCAGCCCATCAGCTTGCCGTTGCGGCGGCCTCCGGCGGTGCGAACCGCCTCGACGATATAGGCTTCGGCCATGCGATCCTCTCCTGAGCTTACATCGTTGTAAGCAGGGAGCGGATGCGGTCAACTAGGACGAATCGACATTCAACGCATCCAGATCATGGCTGCGGCGAGGTGGATGAAGGCGAGGAAGTATGCGGCGCG
>NZ_JAPDOK010000019.1 GCF_026013415.1 Sphingomonas caeni | reverse complement strand
ATGTCGGGATAGGCGTGCTCGATGTCGCGGTTGAGCACGATGACATCGGCGAGCCCCGCCGCGTCGCGGACGGCCGGACTCGCGAAGCCGGTGGTCTCGATCCAGCTGTACGGCACGCCTTCGATCCTGAGCCGCGCGTCCATCCGCGCCCGATTTGCCGACTCGTTCGCCCGCTCGTCGCCGATCAGCAGCGCGCCGCCGCCGAGCGTGGCATAGTCCGCCACCACCTCGGGCATGATCGCGACGTCGAGGCAGGTGAGATGGCCATCGAGCGCGCGGGTCAGGTCAAGCGCGACCTGGAACCGGGCTTCCTGGCCGACATCGTCGTGCATCAGCGCCAGAATATTCTTCATCGTCGCCTCCATTGATTGGAACGATCCGGAAGCTATGGAGCGCCGCCGATCGCCAATATTGTGGATTCACCGTAGCGGATCATTGCCCCGGGGGGCGCCCGTCAGCGGCTGAGCCTTAGCCGCTCGCCCAGATGATGATCAGCACCCACAGATCGCTCAACGTCGCGTAAGCGAACCACAGGGTGAAGGATGCAAGCGCCGTCATCAGCAGCCAGATGGCGCATTGCTGGGTGACGGATTTCTTCTGCGAGCGCACAGCCATCGCTTCCTCCGTGTCGGGAAGGCAAACTCGCGGATCGGGCCGGCGTTCGCACTACGGAAGGTTACGAAGGGGGAGTCCGTAATTATCACAATGTCGCCCCCGCTCCGGGTGCGCCAAACTGCCGCCGACGCTCACCTCGGAGGCGATGATGACCCCTGTTGCATCCCGGAAAATCGACGGCCTCTCGTCAGCGCTTCGGCATCCCCGCTTCGTTGTCGGCGCACGCGCGTTCGGCGCGATCGTGGCGCTGGAGTTCACGACCTCACTGCTGCTTGGCCGCCTGACATGAACCCGGCGAAGACCGTTCCCACATATGCGCGAGCCCTGGCCGGATGAAACCTCAACACGCGACGGGGGCGAACGAAGAATTGCGCCCGATCCTCCTCCTGGTCGAGGATGACGATGCGGTGCGCCGTTCGCTCCAGCTCCTGCTTTCGGGAAGCGGCTATCGGGTCCGCTCGTTCGCGTCGTCGGCGGCGGCGCTTGCCGATCCGATCGCGATCGAGGCGAAATATCTCGTGGCCGACTTCATGTTGCCCGAAAGCGACGGCGTAGAGCTGCTTCGGGGCCTCCGCGCGCGAGGCTGGTCCGGAGGCGCCGTTCTGGTCACCGCCTTTCCATCGGACGAACTGCGGCAGGCAGCCGAGGCCGTCGGCTATGCGGCGGTCATGGAGAAGCCGCTGCGGCAAGAGGCGTTGCTGGGGGCCCTTGGCCGGGCGGCCGCTGCCTGATGTCACCGACGCGGACCGCGGCCATATGCGTGCTGCACGCAAATATGATATGCGACCGCCGTGTCCACTGAACTCGACGCCGAACGACGGGCCGCGCATGCCGACCAGCTTGCGGAGGAACTGAATCTCCTGATCGATGGCGCGACCGACTATGCAATCTACATGCTGGACCCCGAAGGCCGGATCGCGATCTGGAACAAGGGCGCGGAACGCCTGAAAGGCTGGACCGAGCAGGAAATCGTCGGACGGCACGCGTCGGTCTTCTACCCCGAGGCAGCGCGCGCGGCCGGCAAGCCGGAGCGGGACCTCGAACGCGCGCGCATCGAGGGGAAGCTCGAGGAGGAAGATTGGCGCGTCCGAAAGGATGGCTCGGAGTTCCTCGCACACGTCTCGATCACGGCATTGCACGATCCCTCCGGCGCGCTTCGCGGCTATGGCAAGGTGATCCGCGACGTCACCGAGCAGCGCGCCCGCGAACGCCAGCTCAGCGCAAGCGCGACGCAGTTCCGCTCGATCCTGGCGACAGTGCCCGACGCGATGATCGTCATCGACAGCGGCGGCAACATCCTCTCGTTCAGTTCGGCCGCGGAGCGCATGTTCGGCTTCGAGGAGGCGGAGATCCGCGGGAAGAATGTCAGCATCCTGATGCCGTCCCCCGACCGCGAGCGCCACGACGCCTATCTCGAGCGTTACCTGACGACCGGCGAGCGGCGGATCATCGGGCTGGGCCGCGTCGTGGTCGGCCAGCGCCGCGACGGGACGACCTTTCCCATGGAACTCGCGGTCGGAGAGGCACTGACCGACGGCGAGCGCATCTTCACCGGCTTCATCCGCGACCTTTCCGAAAAGCAGGCGGCCGAGGAGCATATCGAAGCGCTCCGCGCCGACCTTATCCATGTCGCGCGCGTCAGCGCGATGGGCACCATGGCATCGACGCTGGCGCACGAGCTGAACCAGCCGATCACCGCCGTCGCCTATTACATGCAGGGCCTCCGCAACCTGATGCAGGATCCCAAGCCGGAAAATCTGCCGGTCATCCTCGAAGCGCTTGCGGACGCGGAGAGCGAAGCCATGCGGGCCGGGCATATCGTCCAGCGGCTCCGCGAGTTCGTGGCCCGCGGCGAGGTGGACAAGCGCGTGACCGACCTGCCCGAACTGATCGGCGAGGCGGCCAAGCTCGCCCTGATCGGCGCCCGCGAGAAGGGCATTGCGGTGACCTTCGCGCTAGATCCCCAAGCGACGCCCGTGCTGGTCGACAAGGTCCAGACCCAGCAGGTGCTGATCAATCTGATCCGTAACGCCGTCGATGCGATGACGGGGTGCGACGTGCGCGATCTGACCGTCTCGAGCAGGATGGACGCAGGCGGCTTCGTGCGCGTCAGCGTCGCCGATACGGGCCGCGGCGTCGCCCCCGAAATCGCCGCCAATTTGTTCGACGCCTTCAACACGACCAAGAGCAGCGGCATGGGCCTCGGCCTGTCGATTTCCCGCACGATCGTCGAGGCGAATGGCGGCCGCATCTGGATGGAGCCCCGCGATGGCGGCGGCACCTGCTTTCATTTCACCCTGCCCCATGTCGAACCGGAGTCGCCGGAATGAGCCAGACAAGATTGATCCACGTCATCGATGACGAGGACGCCATTCGCCGCGCCGCGAGCTTCATGCTCAAGACCTCGGGCTTCGCGGTCGAGACCTGGGCGACGGGGGTCGAGTTTCTGAAGGCGGTCCGCCATGCCGAGACCGGCTGCATCCTGCTCGACGTGCGCATGCCCGAGATGGACGGGCTCGAAGTCCAGCAGAAGCTGCGCGAGATGGGGGTGATGATGCCGGTCATCGTCCTCACCGGCCATGGCGACATATCGATCGCGGTGCGCGCGATGAAGAATGGCGCGGTCGATTTCATCGAGAAGCCGATCGACAAGGCGGTGCTGATGACCGCCATCGAGGCCGCGTTCGAGCGGCTGGACGCGAGCAGCGACGCCAGCGTGCGGGCCGAAGAGGCGCATGTCGCGCTCGGCGCACTGAGCGCCCGCGAACGCGAGGTGCTCGATGGGCTTGCGCAGGGCCTGCCCAACAAGACCATCGCCTATGATCTCGGCATCTCGGCCCGCACGGTCGAGGTCCATCGCTCGAACGTCATGACCAAGCTGGGCGCGCGCAGCCTGTCGGATGCGCTCCGCATCGCCTTCGCGGCGGGCATGGGCGCCGACAGGACCTAGGAGAACTCCCTATTCCGATCGGGCCGGCTGCCTCGCAAGCTGGCCGCATGAGCAAGAAAATCCTGATCATCGATGGCCATCCCGACCCGGATCGCGGCCGTCTCGTTCATGCGCTGGCCGATGCCTATGCCAAGGGAGCGGGGCTGGGCGGCCACCAGGTCCGCCGGCTCGAACTCGCCACGATGGACATCCCCTTCCTGCGCTCGCGCGCGGATTGGACCGACGGGACGCCGGGGCCGGCAATCCTTTCCGCGCAGGAAGCCATCCGCTGGGCGGAGCATATCCTGTTCTTCTATCCGCTCTGGCTGGGCGACGTGCCGGCGCTGCTCAAGGCGTTTCTCGAGCAGGTCGCACGACCGGGCTTCGCCCTCTCGCCGGGAACGATGCCCAAGCCGATGCTCAAGGGGCGTTCGGCGCGCCTCGTCGTCACGATGGGGATGCCGGCCTTTTTCTACCGCTTCTATTTCGCCGCCCACAGCGTGAAGAGCTTCGAGCGCAACATCCTCAAATTCGTGGGGATCAAGCCCGTCGAGCACACGCTGATCGGCAATGTCGAAGGCGACGCGGAGACCCGCGAGAAATGGCTCGATACGCTGCTCAATCTCGGCATGGCGGCAGCCTGAGCCTTCAGCCCCCCTGGGCTTCGATCTCGAGCAATCTGAGCCTGCCGACGACGGCGACGAAGAACGCGGTCGACCAACCCAGCAGGATCACGCCGTTGATTCCCTCGATGGCGCCGAGCACGCGCCAGTCGGGCGGCAGGACGATGTCGCCATAGCCGATGGTCGCATAGGTGGAGGTCGAGAAATAGAGCGCCTCCTCGAGCGTGCGAAGCACGCCGATCCCGAGGTAAAGCGCAGCATAGCTCCAGATTTCGAACGCATGGAGGATGAAAAGCCCGAACGCGGCGCCGACGATGCCCGTCAGTTCGTGGGCCAACGCCCCGCGCTCGGGCGCGTGGGTCCGGTGATGGCGCAACAGCCGGAGCAGCATCGCCAGGCCCAGAAGGTGAAGCGCGACGGTGCCGATGACGATTGCGGTTGCGATGGCGAGCTGAAGAAGGAGCGTCACCGCGCCGTTTGTAGCCATGCGGCGACGACAGCCAATGCGGTGATTCCCGTAGCACTCACCCCCGTGCTCCCGGTCGCGCCCATAGGGAATATCCACAATAGGAGCCGAAAATCGGCGGACCTAGACCGGCGGCCTGTAACGAGGTGGGCCGTCCAGGGTGAATTACGAAGCTGTCTTCAGTTCGGCGATCGACCGGCTTCATGCCGAGGGTCGATACCGTGTGTTCATCGACATATTGCGCAACAAGGGCGCCTATCCCAATGCGCGGTGCTTTGCGGGGCATAACGGCCC
>NZ_JAPDOK010000018.1 GCF_026013415.1 Sphingomonas caeni | reverse complement strand
TCCTCCGCCTCAACCAGCGGAACCCTATGAATCACGCATCCTCCCTCTTGGGAATCCTGAATGTCGATTGGCCCTAGTTCCCCGTCCGCATCTGCTGGTCGCGGGTGGTGAGGTGTTCCTGCGCGCCGGCGGTCTGCCCCGGATAGCGGCCCGATTTGGGCTCCATCGTGCCGAGATCCCAATCCTCCTCGACGAACCTGGCGCGCGTCGGTTTGAAATCGGGATAGGCGCTGACTTCGGTCTCGTCGTCGATGATGAAGCCCCGGCCTTCGGCGACGAAGAACAGCACGCGGATATCGTCGGCGTCGCGGTCCCAGGGGCGGGCGCCGGCGGTGGCGAGGACGCTGGTCTCGACATCGTCGACGGGGAGGATGGTCATGCCGCTCGTGTCCATCATCGGCTTGTTGCGCTCGATCAGCCGGGCGCGGGTCTCGCCGTAGCGGCCGAACATCGGGAGGCGATTGCCGTGGCGGTCGACAGCGCGGTTGTCCTTGCCATAGTATGCGAGGTCGCCGGCGCCGCCGAGCATCAGGAAGGGCAGCCCCTCGTCGGTGTCGTTGCCGCCGCGCAGCACGTTGCCGATCGCGGTGATCTCGCCGGTGACATAGGGGTGGCCGGCCCATTCGAGCGCCATGAGGTTATACTGCACCGCGCGGTGGCCGGGATTGTAGATCAGGTTGTTGACCATCAGCACCTGCGCGCCGCCCTTCACCAGCGGGTGGCGCTCGACATTGTGCGCCCAGATGTTGCGGTAGAAAACGATGCCGGTGGTGTTGTCGTGGATCAGCGAGCCCTTGCTGTGCTCGCCCTTGGGATGGCTCGAATCGGCGAGGCCCTCGGCGGCGAGGTTGTTCGAGAAGGTGATGTTGTAGCTGGTATGCTTGCGCCACGCCTCGGGCGTGTCGCCGCCGTCGAAGCGCGGGCCCGAGGCCGACATGTTCTCGTCGATCGCCCAGGTGAATGTGTTGTGATCGAGGATCACGTCGTGCGCGGCGACTGTGGAGAAGGCGTCGGCCTCCCAGCCGCTGCGCTTGGCCTGGCCATCGGCGCCGGTGCGGACGCGGATATGGCGGATGATCACGTCGTGGGTGGCGAGATCGATCCCGCCTTTGATGATCGTGATGCCGGGGGAGGGCGCGGTCTGGCCCGCGATAGTGAGATAGGGTTCGCGGATCGTGAGCACCGAGCGGTGGAGATCGATTACGCCTGCGACCTCGAACACCACGATGCGCGGGCCCTTGGCGTCGATCGCCTCGCGGAGGGTCCCGGGGCCGGCGGCGTCGAGCGAAGTCACGCGGATGATCCGCCCGCCGCGGCCGCCGGGGGTGGTCGCCGCGGGGCCGACGGCGCCGGGGAAGGCGAGCTTCGGGGCTGTCGGGGCGGTTTGCGCGGCGGCGGGGGTAGCGCAGGCGCCAAAGAGCATGGGCGCCAGCAGCAGGGTGAGCAGGAATCGCATTGAGGGCCTCTCCGATTATGCCGGGTTTGTGCCACCGGTTACCGCCGGGGTCTAGGGCGGAATGGGTTTAGGGGGGTGGGTCGGGGCTTCCCGCCGCTCCGGCGAAGCCGGAACTCAACCTTTCTTCCTCCGCGCCTCCGCGTCTCCGCGCGAACCTCTTCCTTCTTCTTCGTCGCGATCAAGGCGTCGCTGCGTGAACAAAAGAAGAGAGAGATTCGCGCGGAGACGCGGAGACGCGGAGGAAGAGGAAGGGTTCACGCGGCGGCGCAACGGCCGCGACGAAAGAGACGGATGAAGCCGGCTTCGCCGGATTCCGGCCTGCAAATCATTGTCCAGGGGACAGTATGGCTTTGTCCACCTCTGTCCTGTAGGCATGTCCCCATGCGGAGCGAAGGCAAGAACACGATCAACGACGTCGCGCGGCTGGCGGGCGTTTCCAAGAAAACCGTGAGCCGGGTGATCAACCGATCCCCTTTGCTCAACGCGGACACGCGGGCCAAGGTCGAGAAGGTCATCGCCGATATCGGCTATGTCCCCAACGTCCAGGCGCGCGCGCTGGCGCTGAGGCGCAACTTCCTGATCGGGCTGCTCCACGACAATCCCAACGCGCAGACGGTGATGCACGTCCAGGCGGGCATCCTGGAGGCGATCCGCGACACCGAGTTCGAGCTGATCGTCCGCCCGATCGACCGCGGCTCCTCGACGATGCTCGCCGATGTCCGCAACTTCCTCGAACGGCAGCGGCTGTACGGGGTGCTGATCCTGCCCCCGGTTTCGGAGAATGAGCTGCTCGCCGAGCTCTGCCGCGATGTCGGCTGCCGCTATGTGCGGATGGGGTCGGTGGCGCTCGACAAGCCCGAGCACATGGTCGCCTCGAACGACCGCGAAGTCGTGACCGAGGCCGTCAACCATTTGATTTCATTGGGGCATAAGCGGATCGGGCTGGTCGCCGGGCCGCACGGCTTCCGCTCGGCGCGCGAGCGGCGCAAGGGGTTCGAGGAAGCGCTGGAGGCCGCGGGAATCCGTCTGCCGCGCAGCCTGATCGCCGAGGGGAACTACACGTTCGAGACGGGCCTCGCGGCGGCCGACCGGCTGCTCGACCTGTCGCCGCGGCCGACCGCGATCTTCGCCTCGAACGACGAAATGGCGGCGGGCGTGCTCCACGCGGCGCACAAGCGCGGGATCGAGGTGCCCGGCGACCTGTCGATCATCGGCTTCGACGACACCACCATCGCCAGCCATATCTGGCCACCGATGACGACGGTGCACTGGCCGATCATCTCGATGGCGCGGTCCGCCGCGCTCAAGCTGCTGGCCGATTTCTTCGGGGATAATCTGGCGGCGGAAGAGCCCTCGCTCTTCCCCTCGACGCTGATCCATCGCGCCTCGGTCGCCCCCGCGCGCGAGCCTTGAGCGCATAGACGAAAACCTCTTTCATTGTTGCAAATTTGCCCCAGCTTGGGCCAATTCACCGACATCGGGTTATGACACCGGTTGACATAACCCGGCGCAATCGAAAGTATGGCCTCAACCAAGCGTGACGAAGCGCTTGCGCCAGAGCGGACGTTCAAGATCCGCGAAGGGGCGTGGGAGAGGCGAATCGCGACATCGCACGGGATCGCATGCGCAGGGAAAGCGCTGCACCGTCGCACCGTCGCAAATCCCGATCCGGCGAAATCCCCAGGCGCAGGCGATCCGGTGCGCCTGGCGTTCGGTATTTGGGCTGGGGAGGTTTATCGATGGGTGGCAAGAGTTTGGCGCTGAGCGCCATGATCGGATTGCGGGGGACGACGGCACTGGGGGCGCTGGGGATTGCGCTGGCGATGGCCGCGCCGGCCTATGCGCAGACCGACACGGTGCCGATCGGCCCCAGCGCGGTCTTGCAGGATCAGGACGGCGCCGGCGCGCAGGATGACACCGGGGGCGATGCCATCGTCGTTCGCGGCTATCGCGGGTCGCTGCGCAACTCGATCAACCAGAAGCGCAACTCGGACGTCCAGGTCGATGCGATCACCGCCGAAGATATCGGCGACTTCCCCGATGCGAACCTGGCGGAGTCGCTCCAGCGCCTGCCGGGCGTGTCGATCGACCGCGATAACGGCGAAGGCCGCGGCATCACGGTTCGCGGCCTGGGCGGCGACTTCAACCGCACGCGCCTGAACGGGCTCGAGGCGCTGTCGACCGCGGGCGCGAACGACGCGGGCACCAGCCCGAACCGCAGCCGCTCGTTCGACTACAACACCTTCGCGTCGGAGCTGTTCAGCTCCCTGAAGGTTCAGAAGACCCCGTCGGCCGAGACCGACGAAGGCTCGCTGGGCGCGACGATCGATCTGCAGACCGGCCGCCCGTTCGATTACAAGGGCTTCGCGCTCGGGCTTTCGACCGAGGGCAGCTATCAGGAAAATAGCGGGAAGTGGTCGCCGCGCATCGCCGGGCTGGTCTCGACGCGCTTCTTCGGCGATTCGATGGGCCTGCTCATCTCGGGCGCGTACAGCAAGAGCCAGAACGAGCTCGACCAGTATCGCCGCGCGCCGGGTTCGGCCGACTATCTCTATCGCGGCACGCAATGGGCGGGCAACGAGAACCCCCAGCGCGCCGGCTTCGCCGCGCCGACGGGGACGACCTTCGGCTCGGCGGTGACCAATCCCGAGGCGATCGCGCAGCTTACGGGCTCGGATCCCGCCGCCTATGCCGCGCTCTATCCGGGCGCGCCGTTCAACACGCCGGGCCGCTTCGACGATTCGCTGGTGCGCATCCCCGCGCTCGCCTCGGTCGAGCAGCAGGACGTGCAGAATGAGCGCATCGGCGTCACCGCCTCGTATCAGTGGCAGATCGGGCCGAACACGCGGCTGAGCATCGACGGCGCCTATTCGCGCTTCCACAATGAATCGACCTACAACCAGGTCTCGTCGGTGGGCCTCAACCGCAACAATACCAACGCGACCTACAACACCGCGACCAACACCATCACCCCGGTGAACGCGCGTGCGCTCTATCCCGGCCTGTGCGTGCCCGCGGGCCCCTCGGCGCTGGCGCCGGAGCAGGATTGCGGCACGAGCCTCTACGGCACGACCCCGGCCTTCACGACCGCCAAGGATGCGAACAACAACACGGTGGCGGCGATCCTGGGCAATGCGGCGGTGACCCCGGGCGGCACGACGCCGGCCAACGCCAACATCTTCAGCACCAATCCGAACAACCTCGATCCGTACGATTATTACAACAACCCGAATTCGGTCGGTTACATCCCGACCAGCAACCGGCTCGCCTTCCGCGGCGCGCTGATCGGGCGTCCGGCAGTCGAGCTGATGGAAGCGCACGTCACGAACGGGCTTGCCGACTATCTGGTGATGCGCAACGTCGATTTCCGTTCGGCGGCGGACCATGCGAACTACACCACGGTGTTCAAGCAGGGCTCGGCCAATTTCGAGCACAGCTTCACCGACCGCTTCAAGATGCAGATCATCGGCGGCTATTCGACCTCGGTGAACGATACGCAGGGGCTGCTCGTCGAGTTCAACCGCATGGATTCGCAAGGGCTGTTCGTCTATGACGAGCGCGGCCACGGCTCGATGCCGAAGATCGACTTCGGCTTCGACGCGTCGAACCCCGCCAATTGGGAAACCGTCAAGGGCTTCTCGGCGATCCGCCACTATCAGCGCCATGTCGAAAACACCTATGCCCAGGGCAAGGTCGATTTCGACTGGCAGTTCACCGACGAGGTGAACTTCGCCTTCGGCCTCAACTACCGCAAATATACGTTCGAGACCTCGCTGCTCGAGCGCAACAACGACCTGCTCAACCCGACGCTCAGGGAAGCGGGCGTTTCGACCGCCAGCGTGGCGCGGACGATCAGCTTCGGCCAGGGCCTGAACGTGCCCGCCGGAACGATGACCAGCTTCATCGTGCCGAGCATCGCCGCGTTCAAGACGCTGTTCGACTTCGACTGCAACTGCATCAACAAATGGGGCGACTGGCGCCTGACCGGCAAGCGCAACGGCGGCCGCGAGAATTTCGGGGTCTCCGAGGTCGATGAGGGCGGCTATTTCCAGATCGACTGGAACACCACCTTCCTCGGCCGTCCGTTCCGCGGCAATGCGGGCATGCGCGTCGCGGTGACCGACGTGACCTCGAACGGCACCAGCCAGGCGGGCCGCGCGATCGTGGGCCGCAACACCTATACCGACTTCCTGCCCTCGATGAACCTCGTCTACGAGCCGATCGACGACGTGCTGGTGCGCTTCGCGGTCTCGAAGGTGATGGCGCGTCCGCTGCTGGGCAACCTCTCGCCGTCGATCACCGCGATCACGGTGCCGAACGACGGCTCGACCACGGGCGCGACGCTCACGGTCGGCAACCCGCAGCTCAATCCGTTCCGCTCGACCAATTTCGACGCGAGCCTCGAATGGTATTTCGCGCCGGGCGGCCTGATCTCGGTGGCGGGCTTCTACAAGAAGATCGACAGCTTCCCGCAGACGATCCTCTTCACCGCGCCGCTGTCGCAGTTCGCGGATGCCGATACGATCACCGCGATCCGCGCACAGTTCACCAACAATAACCAGCTCGCCTATATCGACGGCGGCTACACCTTCACCGCGCGCCAGTTCCGCGATGCGCCGGGCGGGTGGCTGCGGGGCATCGAGGTCAGCGCGCAGGCGGACTTCACCTTCCTGCCCTGGATCTTCAAATATTTCGGCGCGCAGGTGAACTACACCTATATCGAGTCCGAGCTGAACTACATCCTCGATCCGGGCGCGCAGAACGCCCAGGGCGTGCAGACCAGCCCGCAGATCCTGGGCAAGGGCGCGTTCCTGGGCGTTTCGCCCCAGTCGCTCAACGCCACGCTCTATTTCGAGACCAAGCGCTTCCGCGCCCGCGTCTCGGTCGCGAACCGCAAGGGCTATTCGACCACCTATCCGATCGCGGCGGGCGCGTGCAGCCCGGGTCTCCAGCCGCCGGTCCCCACCAACCCGGCGACCGCCGGCACCGAGTGCAACGGCCCGCTGATCAACGACTTCGTCTATAGCCGCGGTACGACCAATGTGGACGCATCGATGAGCTATTCGTTCACCGACTGGTTCTCGGTCACCGCGGAAGGGCTCAACCTCACCAACCAGACCAGCGACCGCTATGCCTATGCGGGTCAGGAAGCGGTGACCCAATATGCGAGCTCGGGCCCGATCTACCGGATCGGCGCGCGCTTGCGGTTCTAGGCGCTCGAGAGACTGCGTTTCCGGCCAGGAACGCAGGCGGCGCGGCAAGCGGGGAGGGGGTCGGACAGCCCTTGAACCGCGGGCCGCGCCGTCGCTGTTTTGGGGGGGATTAAAGGCCACTTGTCGAGAATCGTGCCGGCCGCCACATTGGTTGCATGGTTGATGCGACTATCTCGCTGTTCGTTGACACGAATAGCTTTCTTCAAATGAAAGACTTCAACCAAGTCGCGTGGCGCGAACTCTTTCCGCAGGCTGACAGCATCAAGCTTTTTGTCTGCAACGTGGTGATCGCGGAGTTGGACAAGCACAAGACGTCGACCAATCAGCGGCGACGTAATCGTGCTCGCAAATCGCTCAGCCTGATCGAAGAGGCCGCTGCCGCACCCGATATGACTCTGTCGGTAGGTGCAGATAAGCCAAAGGTCGATCTGGCAATATGGCGTGGGAGGCCCATCTGGCTGGACTTTCCGGATTTGGATCCAGCCAACCCAGACGACTATCTTGTTGCCGCTGCGGCAACGGAGGTACATGGCATTGTTTTATCCCATGATACTGGCCCGCGCATTCGAGCGAGGATCGCCGGCGTCCGTGCGGAATGCCCACTCGACGACTGGCTATTGCCCGCCGAACAGACCGACGATCAGCGCAAAATCGGCCAGCTCACCCGTGAGTTGGAAGCGGCTCACAACGCTCGGCCTCGCCTGAATATTGTCATGCCACTGGACGACCCCCTCACGCTGAGAGCTACCGTCGTCCCATATCTTGGCGTCCCGGTTGTGGGTAAACTAGCAGCTCTAACGCTGGAGCATTTTCCCCGGGCAGATATCCGCGTCAGCACTAATCGCTATTCAGTCCTTAGAGACCCCTTCGCGATCGGGCAGACAGGCGTGGACGCCTATCACGATGAGTACGATCAGTTCGTATCGAAAATGCACGTATACTTTACGACGCTTCACGAGAGCGTAGCGCGTCACGCTTTGGCGCAGAAGGTCCCCAGCACCGTCAATAATGCCGGAAACGTGTCAGCAAAAAATCTCACGCTCAATATATATGCAGAGGGGCAAATTGAGCTTCTTGCGGATCGACAGGACGTAGAATCGCATTTGGGTCCAATCGTTTTGCCGAAGCCGCCGGAGCCGCCGCGTCGCAAGTCCTTCGACGGCTCGATTCTGGCGGGGCTGAATAAACCTCGGGACCCCACGCGTTTCTATTGGCGAGAGCGGCCTGCAATCTCGGGGGCTAGAACTGCAAGTCTTGAATGTGCTGACTTCCGGCCTGGGAGGGAAAAGGAAGTAGACGCTCTTGTCTATTCCGTGGGCGATATCCCTTCGCGGGGTAGACTAGGGCCAATCGACATTCAGGATTCCCAAGAGGGAGGATGCGTGATTCATAGGGTTCCGCTGGTTGAGGCGGAGGA
>NZ_JAPDOK010000017.1 GCF_026013415.1 Sphingomonas caeni | reverse complement strand
GTCAAAACAAGTCTGTCCATCCGCAGTTTGAATCAGAATTTACACTCTTAGGGAATCCTGAATCTCAACAGACCCTAAACCGTCACTGATCCAAAAACGACCGCATCTTCCGCGACCGCGACGGATGCTTCAGCTTCCTGAGCGCCTTCACCTCGATCTGGCGGATGCGTTCGCGGGTCACCGCGAACTGCTGCCTGACCTCCTCCAGCGTGTGATCGGTGTTCATCCCGATGCCGAAGCGCATGCGCAGCACGCGCTCCGCTGATCACATCGCGAGGGTGCGCACCCTCGCGATGATGAAGGGCAGCGTCACACGTCGACCGAATGGACCTGCTGGCCGGTATGGACCATCTCTCGTCCATGGCCGGGAGATCGCTTCACGCAATGGGGGAGGCGCTGACAGACGACCGTGCACCCTGCCATCGGCGAATCCGCAAGGTCGCCCATGTAATAGATTGTCTGGATGGTCTCGCCCCCTACCTCGGTGTCAGGGTCGAACGTCAGGATATTCGAGCGCGAAGCGGTGTCGCTCCGCTCGATCAGTAGCAATTCGGGCGCCGCGGGCTCGAATGCCCGGCGATAGAGCGCAAGGCCGACGAGGTCGGTTAAACCGTGCGCGCGCAATGCGTCTGCCAGCTCTGCGAGGAACGCGGTCTCCCCGCTGAGCCGCACGAAGTCCTCCTGCACCAACGGATCGAGGCTCCATTCGACTGGCACGAAAGGCCCGTCATCGGCAGTGCTTTCCAATCGGAAGCTCCACGGCACGGAAGCTTGTGCTAGCTCGCCGTCAGCCGCCGCCGGCGCGGTGACGAGGCTCGGCTTTCCGCAGATCACCTCCGGCAGGCGCTGCACCATGATCTCACCCTCGGTAACCGAGCAGTGATTGTGCAGCAGGCAGATGCCCACAATGTCCGTCACGCTATGTCGCTGGAATATCCTGGCCACACGATCGAAATCACCTTCGAAGAAACCGATCCGCCCGAGTTCGCGCTCGACCTCCTCCACTTCCCGCAAGCCGTTGTACATCCGCATGTAGTCGTCCACGGCAGCGATGCGTTGCTGGATCATGGCGTCATTCCCCCGTGTCTGATGTCTACGACAGCCGAACACCACGAGCAGGAACCAGTTGACGGGCCTTCCCCGGCCAAAGCAGGCCAAGCGTCCGGAGCCACGATCCTAACGCGTGGCCAAACCAGTGTCGACATTTCCGTACAGCTCACCTGCGCTCTCAATCAAGCCGGAAGCTGCGTGAGAAAAAATCTCCAACGCAACGCTAGCCGTCACTGATCCAAGAACGACCGCATCTTCCGCGACCGGCTCGGATGCTTCAGCTTCCGAAGCGCCTTCGCCTCGATCTGCCGGATGCGCTCGCGGGTGACGCTGAACTGCTGGCCGACTTCCTCCAGCGTGTGATCGGTGTTCATCCCGATGCCGAAGCGCATGCGCAGCACGCGTTCCTCACGCGGGGTGAGCGAGGCGAGCACGCGGGTCACCGTCTCCTTGAGGTTCGCCTGGATCGCGGCATCGACCGGGATCACCGCGTTCTTGTCCTCGATAAAGTCGCCCAGGTGCGAATCCTCCTCGTCGCCGATCGGCGTTTCGAGGCTGATCGGTTCCTTGGCGATCTTCATCACCTTGCGGACCTTTTCGAGCGGCATGGAAAGGCGCTCGGCCATTTCCTCCGGCGTGGGCTCGCGGCCCTGCTCGTGGAGGAACTGGCGGCTGGTCCGCACCAGCTTGTTGATCGTCTCGATCATGTGGACCGGGATACGGATCGTGCGCGCCTGATCGGCGATCGAGCGGGTGATCGCCTGGCGGATCCACCAGGTGGCGTAGGTGCTGAACTTGTAGCCGCGGCGATACTCGAATTTGTCGACCGCCTTCATCAGGCCGATATTGCCCTCCTGGATCAGGTCGAGGAACTGCAGCCCGCGGTTGGTGTATTTCTTGGCGATCGAGATGACGAGCCGAAGATTGGCCTCGACCATCTCCTTCTTGGCGATCCGCGCCTCGCGCTCGCCCTTCTGCACCATGTTCACGATGCGGCGGAACTCGGCGAGGCTCATGCCGGTCGCCTGGCTGATCTCGGCGATCTCGGTACGGATGCGGTCGACCGCGCCCGCCTCATTCTCGGCGAAGGCGCGCCACTTCTTGTCGAGCGCCTCGACGGTCGGCAGCCAATTCTCGTCGAGCTCGTGATCGACATAGCGGTCGAGAAAGTCCTTGCGGCCCACCTTGTGGCGCTCGGCGAGGCGCAGCATCTGGCCGCCGAGGGCAGTAAGCCGCCGGTTGAAGCTGTAGAGCTGGTCGACCAGATATTCGATCTTGGCCTGGTGGAACTGGACGCTCTCGACTTCCGCCGTGAGTTCCTCGCGCAGCTTCTGGTATTTGCGCTCGTCCGAAGCCGCGAGCTCGCCGCCGGCCGACATCGCGTCGAGCCGCTGGAGCTGGACCTTGCTGAACTTCTTGTAGATCGAGGTGATGTTCGCGAACTTCTCGAGCGCCTGCGGCTTAAGCTGTTCCTCCATCTGGGCGAGGCTGAGGGTATTGTCCTCCTCCTCGTCGTCCGAGGGCCGCGGGGTGCGGCGCTCGGTCATCGAATCCTCGTCCTCCTCGTCGGCGGGCGCCTCTTCGGGCTCCTCCTCTTCCTTGAAAGAGGGGCCGGCGGTCTTTTCGCTGATCTCGCCATCGCCCTCGGCTTCCTCGTCGCTGAGCGATTCGGGGGCGGGATCCTTGGACAGCATCGCGTCGAGATCGAGAATCTCGCGCAGCTGCATCGTGCCCTCGTTGAGCGCGGTCGACCAGCTGATGATCGCGTTGAAGGTGATCGGGCTTTCGCACAGCCCCAGGATCATCGTGTCGCGGCCGGCCTCGATGCGCTTGGCGATCGCGATCTCGCCCTCGCGGCTGAGCAGCTCGACCGCGCCCATCTCGCGCAGATACATGCGCACGGGATCGTCGGTGCGATCGACGACCTCCTTCTTCTTCGCCATTTCAAAGGCAGGCTCGTCGCCGTCCTTCTCGGCATCGACCTCATCCGGGGTGTCATCCTCCGGCTCGGCATCCTCGCCGACATCCTCATTCTCAACGACATTGATCCCCATGTCGTTGAGATTGGCCATGACATCTTCGATCTGCTCCGAGGACATCTGGTCCTGCGGCAGCATCTCGTTCAGTTGGTCCACGGTGATGTAACCGCGCTTCTTCGCCCGCGCGACGAGCTTCTTGATCGAACCTTCGTTGAGATCGATCAGCGGAGCATCGCCGGTCTCGCCGGGATCAACCTCCGCCATGGGTGCCTTCGCCATCAATTGCCCTCGAATACTCGAATACCGGATGGCGGCTATTATACGCCGCCCTAATCGTCCAAATCGCCTTCTTCCGCAACAGCCAGATTCGCAAGCCGCGTTTCCAGCTCCAATCGCTTGCGGGAAAGGGCCACCTGACGGGCGAAAGCCTCGTCGGTGAACCGCTCCTGCAGCGCCGCCGTCGCCTCCGCGAGCGCGGCATCGACGGCAGGCTGGGCGATCATGACCGCAATCGCCTCGTTCAGATCCTCCAGCGCCCGCGCAGGCGGCACACCGGACCGGTTGAACGAGTAATTGAGTCCATCGGCCCGCAGCAGTTGGTCGGCGATCTCGCCGAACCCGGACCGCGCCAATATGGTGAGGATTCCCGCACTATCAACCTGCTGGTCCTCGAGCGCCACATCGATCACCGCCTCGAACAATTTGCCGAGCGCGCCCGAGGCGCTGCGGAGACTCCCAAGCACCTCGACATGGCGGGCGATTTCGGCCGGATGGCGGATGAGGCCCGCTAGGACGGCGCGGGCGAGAATCGGGTCGAGACCGCTCGCGCGGACGCCGCGCGGGACGAGCCCGACCGGAGGCTCGGGGGGCTTCCACTTGCCCTTCTTCCATTCGCCCCGCGCCCCGCCCGGGCGGAATTCGCGCGGCGCTTTGGCGAAGTGCGCGTCGAAGCGGTTGCGGAACTCGGCGAGATATTCGGTGCGGACGCCAGCGTCCTGGATGCTGTTGGCCAGTTCGCCGAGCCGGCGCTTGAGCCCGGCGCGGGCCTCGGGCGTCTCGAGCGGTTCGGCTGCGAGTTCGCTCGTCCAAAGGCGGTCGGCGAGCTGCTGGGGCTCCTTGAGCAGCGCCTCGAACGCCGCGGCGCCCCTGGTGCGCACCAGATCGTCGGGATCGAGCCCCTCGGGCAAGGTCACGAAGGCGAGGCTGCGGCCCGGCTGGAGATGGGGCAAGGCACGATGCGCGGCGCGGATCGCCGCCTTCTGCCCGGCGCTGTCGCCATCGAAGCAGAGCAGGGGCACTTCGGCCAGCCGCCACAGCCGCTCGATCTGATGCTCGGTCAGCGCGGTGCCGAGCGGCGCGACCGCTTCGCCGAACCCGGCCTGGGCGAGCGCGATCACGTCCATATAGCCCTCGACCACGATCACTCGCCCCGCCTTGCGCGAAGCCGCGGCGGCGCGATCGAGATTGTAGAGCGTGCGGCCCTTGTCGAAGAGCGGGGTATCCGGGGAGTTGAGATATTTCGGCTCGCCGTCGCCGATCACGCGGCCGCCAAAGGCGATCACACGGCTGCGCGCATCGCGGATCGGGATCATCAGCCGGCCGCGGAAGCGGTCGTACGGCTCCTTCTTCCCCTCGACCGAGATCAGCAGCCCCGCCTCGATCAGCATCGGATCGCCATAGGCCTTGAGCGCATCGCGCAGCTTGCCGCGCGAATCGGGGGAGAAGCCCATGCCGAACGCCCGCGCGACCTCGGGCTTGATCCCGCGCCGTTCGAGCAGGGCGCGCGCCTCACCGCCCTCGATCCCGCCCAGCTTCTCGGTGAACCATGCGGCCGCGTCGGCCATCGCCTCATGCAGCCCGCGGGCCCGCTCCGCGCGTGCGGCGGCATGCCGATCCTGCTCGGGCATCTCCATGCCCGCGGCCTGCGCCAGCTCCTTCACCGCATCGATGAAGGGCAGCCCGCGCTGCTCGGTCAGCCAGCGGATCGCGTCGCCATGCGCCGAGCAGCCGAAGCAATGATAAAAGCCCTTGTCGTCGTTGATGTAGAAGCTCGGCGACTTCTCGTTGTGGAACGGGCAGCACGCCTTCCACTCGCGTCCCGCACGCTGGAGCTTCACCGACTTGCCGATGAGGCCCGAGAGCAGGGTGCGGGCGCGAAGTTCGTCGAGGAAGGCGGGGGTGAGGCTCACGTCAGGAGAGCGCCGCCTTCACCGCGGCGCTTGCCTTGCTCATGTCGAGCGTGGTCGCGTGCCGCGCCTTTAGTTCGGCCATCACGCGGCCCATGTCCTTCATGCCCGTAGCGCCCAGTTCGGCCTTGATCGCCTCGATCGCCGCGGCGGTCTCCGCGTCGCTCATCGCCTTGGGCAGGAAGCGCTCGATCACGGCGACCTCGGCCGCTTCGGCATCGGCCAGCTCCTGGCGGCCGCCCTTTGCGTACATCTCGATCGATTCGCGGCGCTGCTTGACCATCTTCTGAAGCACTTCCACCACCAGCGCGTCGTCATCCTCGGGCGCCTTGCCGGTGCGCGCCTCGATGTCGCGGTTCTTGATCGCGCTCTGCATCAGCATGATCGCGCCGCGGCTGGTCTTGTCGCCGGCCTTCATCGCCTCGATCTGGGCGGCCTTGATGTCGTCTCGGATCATTTGCTCTCTCGTGAATCGGGAATGTGACGCTGTAGACCCGCGAACCGGTTGACGCGAGGGGGGGAGGGGTCTAGCGCCCGCCACTTAGCGACATCGCCGCAACACCAATGGAGCGCCACCCCATAATGGCCGACGCCAAACCCATGCCCATGCCTCAAGGAGCCACCGGCGTATTGGTGCTCGCATCGGGCGATGTGGTGTGGGGCCGCGGATTCGGAGCCGAGGGGCAGGCGGTGGGCGAGGTGTGCTTCCACACCGCGATGACCGGCTATCAGGAGATCATGACCGATCCGAGCTTTGCCGGTCAGATCATCAATTTCACCTTCCCCCATATCGGGAATGTCGGTGCCAATCCCGAGGATGTCGAGGCGGACGACCCGCACGCGCTCGGCATGATCGTGCGCGAGGACGTGACCGCGCCGTCGAGCTTCCGCGCGACCGAGCATCTCGATGCCTGGATGAAGAAGCACGCCCGGATCGGCCTGTCGGGGATCGATACCCGGGCGCTGACCCGCAAGATCCGGCAGGAGGGTGCCCCCAACGGGGTGATCGCGCACTCGCCGAGCGGCACGTTCGATATCCCGCTGCTGCTCCAGATGGCGCGGGCCTGGCCGGGGCTGGAGGGGATGGACCTCGCCATCACCGTCAGCTGCGAGACCCATTTCGGCTGGGAAGGCGGGGTCTGGCGGCTGGGCGAAGGTTACGAAAGTGATGGGGTAGGGCCAAAGCGCCCGCATGTCGTCGCGATCGATTATGGCAGCAAACGTAATATCTTTCGGAACCTTGTTAAGGCCGGAGCTGAAGTAACGGTGCTGCCCGCCACCGCCACCTTCGAACAGGCGATGAGCTTCAATCCCGACGGCTTCTTCCTCTCGAACGGCCCGGGCGATCCCGCCGCGACGGGGGAATATGCGGTGCCGGTGATCCGCCAGATGCTGGAGAGCGGAAAGCCGGTGTTTGGCATCTGCCTCGGCCATCAGATGCTGGGGCTCGCGGTGGGCGCGAAGACCTCGAAGATGCACCAGGGCCATCGCGGCGCGAACCATCCGGTCAAGCGGCTCAGCGATGGCGCGGTCGAGATCACCAGCATGAACCACGGCTTCGCGGTGGAGAGTGAAACGCTGCCCGCGAATGCGCGCGAGACGCATGTATCGCTGTTCGACGGCTCCAACTGCGGGTTCGAGCTGGTCGATCGCCCGGCGTTCAGCGTGCAATACCACCCCGAGGCGAGCCCGGGGCCGCAGGACAGCTTCTATCTGTTCGAGAAGTTCGTGGACATGATGGCCGGATGATCGCTCGCGCTTTCCCTTTCGCGGCCGCGTTCGCGCTCGTCGTTTCGCTCAGCCAGATTCCGGCCGAGGCGCAGATCGTCGATCCGGACTATGTGGGAAGCTATGGCGCATGGAGCGTGCGCTGCCCCCAAGACGCGCGCGACCAATTCGGACGCGTCCAGTGCGAAGGCGTGATCACCGTGTCCGGGATCAGCATCGTTGCCCGGCGGGTGAACGATGAGGTCACGTTCGAGCTGCGGTCCTCGGCCTGCCCCGGCGTGGTTTCGGAAGCGGTGGCAGCACGCGCGATGTTCGACGGGAGGCTGGCGCGCTATGTTACCCCGGCCCAGAGCATCCAGGTCGTTCTGGCGGCATCCTTGTCGGCAAAGGCGAACGAATGCTCGGCGTTCGCGGTCCAGCTCCGGCTCAACCGTGACGATACCTATGCCGCGCTTGGCGTCGTTGCCACGCCGCGCAAGCCGAAGAAGCACAGAGACTAATGCCCAAACGCACCGACATCTCCTCCATCCTCGTCATCGGCGCCGGGCCCATCGTGATCGGCCAGGCGTGCGAGTTCGATTACTCCGGCACCCAGGCGATCAAGGCGCTCAAGGAAGAGGGCTATCGCATCGTCCTGGTCAATTCGAACCCGGCGACGATCATGACCGATCCCGAGCTGGCCGACGCGACCTATGTCGAACCGATCACCCCCGCGGTGGTCGCCAAGATCATCGAGAAGGAGCGGCCCGATGCGGTGCTGCCCACGATGGGCGGGCAGACGGCGCTCAATACCGCGCTGGCGCTGGCGCAGGACGGCACGCTGGCGAAGTTCGGCTGCATCATGATCGGCGCCGATGCCGAGGCGATCGACAAGGCCGAGGACCGGCTGAAGTTCAAAGATGCGATGACGAAGATCGGGCTCGAATCCGCGCGCTCGGCGATCGCGAATACCGAAGCCGAGGCGCTGGAAGGGCTGGAGAAGGTCGGGCTGCCCGCGATCATCCGGCCGAGCTTCACGCTGGGCGGCACCGGCGGCGGGATCGCGTACAACCGCGAGGAATTCCTCGACATCGTCCGCAAGGGGCTAGACGCCTCGCCGACCACCGAAGTGCTGATCGAGGAATCGCTGCTCGGCTGGAAGGAATATGAGATGGAGGTGATCCGCGACCGCGCGGACAACTGCATCATCATCTGCTCGATAGAGAATGTGGACCCGATGGGCGTCCACACCGGCGATTCGATCACGGTCGCGCCCGCACTGACGCTGACCGACAAGGAATATCAGATCATGCGCAACGCCAGCATCGCGGTGCTGCGCGAGATCGGGGTGGAGACGGGCGGTTCGAACGTCCAGTTCGCGGTCAATCCCAAGGACGGCCGCCTAATCGTGATCGAGATGAACCCGCGCGTGTCGCGGTCCTCGGCGCTCGCCTCCAAGGCCACCGGCTTCCCGATCGCCAAGGTCGCGGCCAAGCTGGCGGTCGGCTATACGCTCGACGAGATCACCAACGATATCACCGGCGCGACGCCCGCGAGCTTCGAGCCGACCATCGACTATGTGGTCACCAAGATCCCGCGCTTCGCGTTCGAGAAGTTCAAGGGCGCCGAGGCCGTGCTGGGCACCGCGATGAAATCGGTCGGCGAGGTGATGGCGATCGGGCGCTCGATCCATGAGAGCATGCAGAAGGCGCTGCGGGGGCTGGAGACGGGCCTTGCCGGCTTCAACCATGTCGACCGGCTGATCGGCGCGCCGCGCGACGTGATCGAGGCCGAGCTGGCGGTGCGCTCGCCCGAGCGGCTGCTGGTCGCGGCGCAGGCGCTGCGCGAGGGCTTCACCGAGGCCGAGGTCCATGCGCTGACCAAGTTCGACCCCTGGTTCCTCGCGCGGATCGGCGAGATCGTCGCGGCCGAGAATGAGGTGATGGCGGGGGGGCTGCCCCAGGACGCGCAGGGGATGCGCCGGCTCAAGGCAATGGGTTTCAGCGACAAGCGCCTCGCCTGGCTCGCGCTCCAGTCCGCCGGGCTGCGCGCGGGCACTGAGCGCGGGATCGCGCGCGGATCGGGGCTGATCCATGAAGTGGTCGCGGCGATGACGGGCGGGGTGACCGAGGCCGAGGTGCGGGCGCTGCGCCACCGGCTCGGCGTGCGCCCCGTGTTCAAGCGGATCGACACCTGCGCAGCCGAGTTCGAGGCGAAGACGCCATACATGTACTCGACCTATGAGGCGCCGAGCTTCGGCGAGCCCGAGAATGAGTCCAATCCGAGCGGCCGCAGGAAGATCGTCATCCTCGGCGGCGGGCCGAACCGGATCGGGCAGGGGATCGAGTTCGATTATTGCTGCTGCCACGCCTGCTTCGCGCTGGCGGATGCGGGCTATGAGACGATCATGGTCAACTGCAATCCGGAGACGGTGAGCACCGATTACGACACGTCGGACCGCCTCTATTTCGAGCCGCTGACCGCCGAGGACGTGCTCGAAATCCTCCACATCGAGAAGCAGAATGGCGAACTGGTCGGCGTGATCGTCCAGTTCGGCGGGCAGACGCCGCTCAATCTGGCGCAGGCGCTCGAGGATGCGGGGATTCCGATCCTCGGCACCAGCCCCGACGCGATCGACCTGGCCGAGGACCGCGAGCGGTTCGCGGCACTGATCGCCCGGCTCGGCCTTGCCCAGCCCGCCAACGGCATCGCGCGCAGCCGCGACGAGGCGGTCGCGGTGGCCGAGCGGATCGGTTACCCGGTGCTGATGCGGCCCAGCTATGTGCTGGGCGGCCGCGCGATGGAGATTGTCGACAGCCTCCAGCAGCTCGACGACTATATCCAGACCGCGGTGCAGGTGTCGGGGGACAGCCCGGTGCTGATCGACCAGTATCTGCGCGACGCGATCGAAGTCGATGTCGATGCGATCTGCGATGGCGAGGATGTCGTGGTCGCCGGCGTGCTCCAGCATATCGAGGAGGCCGGGGTCCATTCGGGCGACAGCGCCTGCTCGATCCCGCCCTACAGCCTGTCGGCCGAAATCGTCGCCGAGATCGAGCGGCAGACCGTGGCGCTGGCGCATGCGCTGAGCGTCAAGGGGCTGATGAACATCCAGTTCGCGGTGAAGGACGGGACGGTCTATCTGATCGAGGTCAATCCGCGCGCGAGCCGGACCGTGCCCTTCGTCGCCAAGGCGATCGGCGTGCCCATCGCGAAGATCGCGAGCCGTGTGATGGCGGGCGAGAAGCTCAAGGACCTGCCCGCGATCGACCGCAACATCGATTATATCGCGGTCAAGGAAGCGGTTTTTCCGTTCAACCGCTTCCCCGGCGTCGATCCGGTGCTTTCCCCCGAGATGAAATCGACGGGCGAGGTGATGGGGATCGACCGCGATTTCCCCACCGCCTTCGCCAAGGCGCAGCTGGGGGCGGGGACGGTGCTGCCCGCGTCCGGCGAGCTGTTCGTCAGCGTCAAGGATAGCGACAAGGATGTGATCCTGCCGGGCGTCCGGCTGATGGCCGAACAGGGCTTTTCGATCGTCGCGACCGACGGCACCGCCGCCTATCTCAAGGCGAACGGCATTGCGGTCGAGCGCGTCAACAAGGTGCTGCAGGGCAGGCCGCATATCGTCGACCGGATCATCGACGGCGACATCGCGATCATCTTCAACACGACCGAGGGCTGGCAGTCGCTGAAGGATTCGTCGGATATCCGCCGCTCGGCGCTCAACCAGAAACTGCCCTATTTCACGACCGCGCAGGCCAGCCTGGCCGCGGCGCGGGCGATCGAGGCGCTGAGCCGTGAGGAGCTGGGAGTGCGGCCGCTGCAGGATTATTACGCCAGCGGGCGTTGACCGCCGGTCAGTTCGATCTTTTGATCACGCTGAGTTCGATCCCGCTGGTGTTGAAGATCACGAGGGTACGCGGCGAATTGTTGTTCGAGTCGGGCGGCGGTGGGCGCAAGCTGAGGCTCGCTTCCGAACCGATCGTCAGCTGTAGCGGGGTCACGCTCGCCGCGGTGGCATAGAGCCAGACGCAGATGAAATCGCCGTCGAACGCCGATATGTTCGTCACAGTCACGGTGCGCGGGCCGTCATCCATCACGATCGACGCCTGCGCGTTTGGTCTGACGGTCACCGCGCCATTGCCGCCCGCGCTCTGCATTACCGGCATGATCCGATCCTCCATATTGTCCCGCGCCGAACCCGGTGAGCGTGAATGGTGCGCCAGACTCTTGAAACTTGCCCTTCGCACTCCTACTATTCGCAGTCGCACAATTGAATCCCCCACCAATGGAGTGACTGTGCGGGCGTCCCGGCAAGGAGGCGCTTGGGGAAAGGGGCGTTGACGAAGGACAAGCGAGAGATGGCGACGGTCGACAAGATGCCGATGCTGGCTGAGGGGTATGAGACTCTCACGGGGGAGCTGAAACGCCTCAAAGCCGAGCGTCCGCTGATCGTGGACGCGATCGAGGAAGCCCGCGCGCATGGCGACCTTTCGGAAAACGCCGAATATCACGCCGCCAAGGAGCGCCAGGGCCAGATCGAGGCGAGCATCGCCGATATCGAGGACAAGCTGAGCCGCGCCCAGATCATCGATCCCGCCGAGCTTTCGGGGGACAAGATCGTATTCGGCGCGACGGTGACGCTGCTCGACGAAGACGAGAAGCCGATCCGCTACCAGATCGTCGGCCAGACCGAGGCGGATGCGAGCAAGGGCCGCATCTCGTACAACTCGCCGATCGGCCGCGCGCTGATCGGGCGCAAGGTGGACGAAGAGGTTGAGGTGAGCGTGCCCGCGGGCGACCGCTATTATCTCGTCTCGGCGATCGAGTTTATTTGATCCGGGTGGGGAGGGGCTGCCCTTTCCAAACCCCATCCGTCATCCCGGCGAAAGCCGGGACCCAGGGCCAAGAGCGATATCGCTTGTGACTCTGGGTCCCGGCTTTCGCCGGGATGACGCTATTGGCTAGGGCCAATCGACATTCAGGATTCCCAAGAGGGAGGATGCGTGATTCATAGGGTTCCGCTGGTTGAGGCGGAGGA
>NZ_JAPDOK010000016.1 GCF_026013415.1 Sphingomonas caeni | reverse complement strand
AAGCCCGGTGCCGCTCTTCCTCGGGCACTGAGGCCGCAACCGGGGCGCTGCGTCCCCCGACCGGCGCCCCGGTCGCAAGGATAACCCATGATGAAGGTTGCGCTTCTCGCACTCGCCGGACTTGCCGCGCTGCATTGCGCTCCGGTCCATGCCCAGCAACCGCTGGACACGCCGACGGTGATGGAGGCGGTCGAGCGGCTCAAGCCCGGGGAGTTCCTCTGGGTCCCCGAAATCGCGCCGGCCGGACCCGTGCTGCTGATCGTCAGCCTCGCGACGCAGCGCGCCGTGCTCTACCGGAACGGCGTCCCGATCGGGATCTCCACCGTCTCGACCGGCCGCCCGGGCTATGCGACGCCGACGGGCGTCTTCACGGTGCTCGAAAAGGATGCCGAGCACTATTCCAGCATCTACGACAATGCGCCGATGCCCTATATGCAGCGCCTGACCTGGGGCGGCGTCGCGTTGCACGGCGGCCAGTTGCCCGGCTATCCGGCATCGCATGGCTGCATTCGCCTGCCGGCCGAATTCGCGCGGCTGCTCTACGGCGTCACCCATATCGGCATGACGGTGATCGTCACCGATGTGCCCGCGCTTCCGCGGATCGCCCCCGGCGATCCGGGCGTGGCCGCGGACGGCGAGCGCTGGCATCCCGAGAACGCTCCGATTGGCCAGGTCTCGATCGTCGTCAGCGGCGCTGACCAGCGGGTGATCGTGCTGCGCAATGGGCGCGAGATCGGATCGGCGCCGGTTTCGATCAAGCAGCCGCTGATCGGGACCGCCGCCTATATTCTCCGGCCCGATGGCCGCTGGTTCGGCGTCCCGCTTCCGGGGCAAAGCGTCCCCGAAGCGCCGGTCACGGGGCTGGGCGAGCAATTCGAGGTCAGCGCGGCGTTCCGGGAAGCGGTGGCAGGCGTCGTGGTGCCGGGCACCACGATCATCCTGACCGCCGACACGCTTCGGAGCACCGTCGATCCGCGCCTCGAGAGGGGGCGGCCGCCACTGCTGGATTAGGGTCGGACTCGATAGCGCGCCAGGCTGGGCCGTCCCAGCATGCGAAAGTTGACACTAGCTTCACACTATCGCGCATGTCTTGCGCCGCGCAGTTCCCCGGGGAAAAGACTTGGTTCGCCGGGGTGCGGATCGACAGGGTCAAAGCGCGGCCAGAGCGACCGGCTGCGAGAGCAAAGCAGGCGAAATCCTACATTTCAAGGGCTTGGGGAGCGGTCTCAACTTACCACCCCTCGGCAAGGCCCAGGCGCGAATCGAGTCCGGACCTAGAGCGCCTGCGCCTGGTCTTTCCCGGCACGCTCGCCGGCCTGACCTTCGAACGCCCGCTCCGCGGCTTCCAGAGCATGCCGGCGCGCCGCATCCGAGGGCAGCGCGCGAAGCCGTTCCTCGAGCGACGCCGCGAAGGCGGCATAGCGGTTGCGCCAGTCCTCGCGCGCGATCAGTTCGGGCGCGTCCGGCCTGGGCTTGCCGATCCGCTGGGCGGGCTTGCCGGCATCGAGCCGGAAGCGTTCGCCGAGCAGCGGCACGATCGGATGCGGAAGTCCGGCTATCGCGGCAGCATCGGTCGCCAGCCGCTCCAGCGCGGGCGGCTCGCCATGATCGAGGAAGATGCTGCCGCGAACCGGCGCGCGCCGGGTGAGCCATTGGAGCAGCGCCTGGTGGTCGGCGTGCGCCGAATAGACGTCGAGCTTCTCGATCCGGGCGCGCACGGGTACGTCATTGCCGGAGATACGGACCGCGCGCGCCCCCGATTCGAGCACCGCGCCCAGCGAGCCGCGCGCCTGATAGCCGACCATCAGCACCGTCGCTTCGCCCTTGGGCAGGTTGCGGACGAGATGGTGCCGGATGCGGCCGCCGGTGCACATGCCCGATCCGGCGAGGATGATCGCGCCGGTGACGCGGTTGAGCGCCTTGGATTGCGGCACGCTCGTCGTGAAGCGGACATGGGGGCTGTCGAACGGGGAGGGGCTGTCCTGGATGCCGCCGAAGCGGCGATAGGTCCGGGTCACGCGGTCGGCGAGCGGCGAATCGACGAATACCGGCGACGGGCGCAGCCGCCCCGAGGCGAACAGCGCGACCAGATCCGCCAGCACGATTTGCGTCCGTTCGAGCGCGAATGCGGGGATGAGCAGATTGCCGCCCCTTGCGAGCGCAGGCTCGACCATGGCGGCGAGCAATTCGCGGCGCTCCTCGGGCGTGTGCCGGACTCGGTCGCGATCGCCATAGGTGGATTCGCAGATGACGTGATCCCAGCCTCCTTCCGGCCGAGGAGGGCCGTTGGCGGTCGCCGCGCCGTCGCCGATATCGCCGGAAAAGAGGAGATGCTGGCCCTCGGCGCGCACTTCGACCGAGGCGGCGCCGAGGATGTGATGCGCATCGGAGAAGCGGATGGCGATGCCGGGGGAGATCTCCGCCCATTGGCCGTAGCGAAGCTCCTCGGCCTGTTCGAACACCTGCCTCACGTCGTGATCGTCGTAGAGCGGTTCGAACGCGGGGCGTCCGATGCGGTCGGGCCTGTGGTTGCGGCGCTCGGCGTCCGACGCCTGCAACCGTGCGGCATCGGTGAGCAGCGGCGCAAGCAGATGCCGGGTCGGCGGGGTGCAATGGATCGGCCCGCGGAATCCCTGGCGCGCGAGCAGCCCCAGCCGGCCCGAATGGTCGAGATGGGCGTGCGTCAGGACCACCGCGTCGATCCTGCGCGGCTCGAACGGAAGCGGCTCATAGTTGAGCGCCTCCAGGCTGCGCGAACCCTGGAACAGCCCGCAATCGACCAGGATTCGCTTGTCGCCGGCCTTCAGCTCCATGCAGGAGCCGGTCACCGCTCCGGCCGCGCCGTGAAAATCCAGTTCGAGCGCCATGTCGCCACTTCCCTTTAGACAGCCGTTCCCGCGAGCCTGCCGATCCCCGCGGTCAGCGCCATCGCCATCGCGCCCCAGAAGGTGACACGCAGCACCGAGCGCCACGGCGCCGCGCCGCCCGCCTTCGCGCCAAGCGCACCCAGCGCGGCGAGGAAGACGAGCGAGGTTGCGGTGACCAGCAGGATCAGGAGCCTTTCGGGAGCGAGCGCGACGACGAGCAACGGCGCCGCCGCGCCGACGCCGAAGGTCGCGGCCGAGGCGGCGGCGGCCTGGAGGGGACGCGCGGTCGTGAGATCGGAAATTCCCAGCTCGTCGCGGGCGTGCGCGGCAAGGGCGTCCTTCGCCATGAGTTGATCGGCGACCTCCAGTGCCAGCTCCCGGTCGAGGCCGCGCCCGATATAGATGGCGGCAAGTTCCTCGCGCTCGAACTCGGGCTGATCGGCGAGTTCCCTGGCCTCCTTGGCCAGATTGGCCTTTTCGCTGTCGGATTGCGAACTGACCGACACATATTCGCCCGCGGCCATCGACATCGCGCCCGCGACCAGCGCGGCGACGCCCGCAAGCAGCACGCTCGCCTTGTCCGCGTTCGATGCCGCGATGCCGACGATCAGGCTGCCGGTCGAGACGATGCCGTCATTGGCGCCGAGGACCGCGGCGCGGAGCCATCCGATCCGGGCGACGGTGTGGCGTTCGGCATGGAGGCGCAATCGGCTCATGCCACGCATCGTGCCAAGCCGGGCCGTCGCGGGCACTAGGTAACATCCACAAGGCGATGGACCGAACGGGAATTCCCGATTGGGTCTCGGTGGTGTTGAAACCGTGCTCGCGTACGACCTGGGGCAAGTGCTTGCCTCGAGCGGCATCCCGGAACTCGACAAGGTTGTCCGGCGCTTAAGCAGGTCCGTTTTGGATTTCCGGGCAAAACGCGCATAACCCCGATCGCGACGCGCGCGGGTAAACGCGCTTCGCGGGGAGGGCAGCGATGCGGTCGCCAGACAGGGCAGGTTCGCCATGACCATGTCGGGCACGCACGATCCGCTGCTCGTCGCCATCTCGATCCTGATCGCGATCGTCGCTTCCTATACCGCGCTCGATCTCGCCGGCCGCGTCCGGGCTTCGGAGGGGTGGCTGCGGCGCATCTGGCTCGCCACCGCCGCGGTGGCGATGGGCGGGGGCATCTGGGCGATGCACTTCGTGGCGATGCTGGCGTTTCGGATGCCGGGGATGGAGGTTGGCTATGACCTCGAGCTGACCCTGTTGTCGTTCGTCGTCGCGGTGCTCGTCACCGGAATCGGCTTCGCGGTGATGAGCCGGGCGGGCGGATCGATCGCGCGGCTGGGCGCGGCGGGCCTGTTCATGGGGCTCGGCGTGGTCGCGATGCACTATGTCGGCATGGCGGCGATGCGGATGCGGGGCACGGTCGGCTACGATCCGGTCTGGGTCGGCATTTCGGTGGTGATCGCGATCGTCGCGGCGACCGCGGCGCTGTGGCTGGCCTCGCGCGACCGGCACCCGGTGGAGCGCTTCGGCGCGGCGGCGCTGATGGGCGCGGCGATCGCCGGCATGCATTTCGCCGGCATGCGCGCCGCGCGGTTCGCTATGGTGGAAACCGGCGCCACCCATGGCGCACCGAGCGTGAGCCAGGCGACCCTGGCGATCGCGGTCTCGACCTCGGCCTTCCTGATCCTCTTCATGGCGCTGGTCGCGGCGATGTTCGACCGCCGCTTCGCCCTGCTCGCGCAGCGCGAGGCCGAGGCGCTGCGCGCGAGCGAGGAGCGGTTTCGCTCGCTCTATCGCGACACCCCGCTGCCGCTCCACGCGCTCGACCGCGAGGGGCGGATCGAGCAGGTCAGCAACGCCTGGCTCGAGCTGATGGGGTATGAGCATGACGAGGTGGCCGGTCGCCCGTTCGTCAATTTCCTGACCGAGGCATCGGGACGCCAATGGCTGCAGAGCGACTGGCCGAGGCTGCTTGCCGAGGGTGCGCTCGAACCGTGCGACTATCGCGCGGTGGCGAAGGACGGCACCTTCATCGACGTCGTCTCGGCCGCCAAGGTCGAGCGCGACGGCAGCGGCGGCTTCCTCTACGTCGTCGGCGGGCTGACCGACGTGACGGGGCGCAAACAGGCCGAGGCGGCGCTCCGCCAGGCGCAGAAGCTCGAGGCGATCGGGCAGCTGACCGGGGGCGTCGCGCATGATTTCAACAATCTGCTCGCGGTGATCATCGGCAATCTCGAGCTGCTGCGGAAACGGCTGCCCGGCGATCCCAAGACGCTGCGGATGCTCGACAGCGCCTATGAGGGCGCGCAGCGCGGCGCCTCGCTGACCCAGCGGCTGCTCGCCTTTGCGCGGCGGCAGGACTTGCGCCCCGAGCCGGTCGACGTGCCCGAACTGGTGCGCGGGATGACCAGCCTGCTGCGCCGCTCGCTGGGGCCGCAGGTCCGTGTCGAGACGCATTTCCCGCTCGATCTGCCGCTCGCCCGGGTCGATGCGCACCAGCTGGAGATGGCGTTGCTTAACCTCGCGGTGAACGCGCGCGACGCGATGCCCGATGGCGGCGTGGTCGATATCACCGCGTCCGAGCATTGCGCCGGCATGGACGAGGAGCTGGCGCCCGGCCGCTATGTGAAGCTCGCCGTCGCCGATACCGGCGCGGGGATGGACGCCGAGACGCTGGCGCACGCGATCGAGCCCTTCTTCACCACCAAGGATGTCGGCAAGGGCACCGGGCTCGGCTTGCCGATGGTGCAGGGGCTCGCCGCGCAATCCGGCGGGCGGCTGGTGCTGTGCAGCGCCCCCGGGCGCGGGACCTCCGCCGAACTCTATTTCCCCGTCGCCGAGCCGGTGCGTGAGGAACGCCGGATGGTGCCGCGCCGCGCGGCGCCCCGGGCGCCCGAAAAGGCGATGACGGTGCTGCTCGTCGACGACGACGCGCTGGTGCTCGCCAACACCGCCGCGATGCTCGACGATCTGGGGCATGGCGTGGTGCTCGCCGCATCGGGCCTGGAGGCGCTCGACCGGCTGCGCGCGGGCGAACGGATCGACGCCGTGATCACCGATCACCTGATGCCCGGCATGACCGGCAGCGAGCTGGCCGCGGCGATCCGCAGCGAATGGCCGGAGCTGCCGGTGCTGCTGATCTCGGGGCTCTTCAACCTCGAATGCGAGGTGACCAGGGGGCTCGCCAACCTCGCCAAGCCCTTCACGCAGGAGGCGCTCGCGGCGGCGCTGCGCGACCTCGCGGCCTCGGCGTCGGTGATCCCGCTCCGGCGGTCGCGGCCAAAATAGCGCGGTTTGTCCCAAATTTTCGAACTATTTTCGTTTCTGCCTTGAATCACCCCTTGGCGCACCTAATTGGTGCACTGCAACGAAGAGGGGAGATAGCAGTTTGAAACTCCGGCTCGGAATAGCGGCTTTCCTCTTGTTGGCGGGTTGCGGCGGCGGCAAAGCGCCGCCCGCGCCGCCACCGCCTCAGGTCTCGGTCGCCACGCCGCTTCAGCAGGACGTCGTCGATTGGGACGATTATACCGGGCGTTTCGTTGCGCCGCAGGATGTCGAGCTCAAGGCGCGCGCGACCGGTGTGGTCACCGCCATCTATGTCCGCGACGGGCAGGATGTGCGCCAGGGGCAGCTCCTCTTCGCGCTCGATGCGCGCCCCTATCAGGCAGCGCTCGCTCAGGCACAGGCGCAGCAGGTGCGCGCCGAGGCGGCGCTCGCCAACGCGCGGCAGGTCACCGCGCGCAGCCGCAAGCTCGCCGAGGCGAACGCGGTGAGCAAGGAAGAGCTCGAGACCAACATCGCCACCGAGCGCAGCGCCGCCGCCGATGTCGCCGCCGCGCGCGCCGCGGTGCGTACCGCGCAGCTCAACGTCTCCTTCACGATCGTGCGCGCGCCGTTCGCGGGCCGCGTCTCGGACCGCAAGGTGAGCCTTGGGGACTCGGTCACGGCCGATCAGACCGTGCTCACCCGCCTCGTGTCGCTCGACCCGATCTGGTTCGAGTTCGAGGGCGCCGAGAGCTTCTACCTCAAGAATCTGCGCCAGGATCAACGCGGCGAGCGCGGTTCCTCGCGCTACACTGCCAATCCGATCGACATCCAGCTCGCCGACGAGACCGAATATCGCTGGCACGGCAAGATGGCGTTCCTCGACAATACGGTCGATCCGAACTCCGGCACGATCCGCGCGCATGCGGTGGTTGCCAACCCGACCCATTTCCTGACCCCCGGCATGTTCGGCCGCGCGCGGCTGCTCGGTTCGGGCACCTATCGCGCGATGCTGGTCCCCGACGAGGCGATCGTCACCGATCAGACGCGGCGGCTGGTGTTCGTCGTCGGCGCCGACGGCAAGCTGGGGCAGCGCGTGATCGAGACGGGCGCGCGGGTGCAGGGGCTGCGCGTCGTCCGCGCCGGCCTCGCCCCTACCGATGTGGTGGTGCTCGACGGCATCGGCCGCCTGCGCCCCGGCATGCAGGTCGCCCCCAAGCGCACCCGGATCACGGCCCGGCCAGAGGCTCAGGCTCCGCCGACCGCCCCGGTCGCCGAGCCCGCGTCCGGCCAAGCGACGACGCGGTAAGCCCAGATGAAATTCCCCCATTTCTTCATCGACCGCCCGATCTTCGCGGCGGTGCTCTCGGTGCTGATCGTGATCGTCGGCGTGATCGCCTATCCGACGCTGCCGGTCGCCCAATACCCCAACATCGCTCCGCCGACGGTGGTGGTGACCGCCACCTATCCCGGCGCCAGCGCGGAAACGCTCGCCGAGACGGTGGCGGCGCCGATCGAACAAGCGATCAACGGCGTCCAGGGCATGCTCTACATGTCCTCCTCGTCCACGGGTAACGGGCTCACCCAGATCACGGTGAGCTTCAAGCAGGGCACCAATGTCGATCAGGCGCAGGTGCTGGTGCAGAACCGCGTCGCCACCGCCGAGCCGCGGCTGCCCGAGGAAGTGCGGCGCATCGGCATCACGGTGAACAAGAATTCGCCGGATATCCTGCTGGTTGCCTTCTTCACCTCGCCCGACAACTCGCTCGATCTCCAATATATCGGCAATTACGTGAACCTGCAGGTGCTCGACCGGATCGCGCGCTTGCCCGGCGTGGGTCAGGCACAGGCGTTTGGCGGGCGCGATTACAATATGCGGATCTGGATCGATCCGGGCCTCGCCGCCGCGCGCGACATGACGATCGACGAGGTCGTCAATGCGATCCGCGGACAGAATGTGCAGGTCGCGGCCGGAGCCGTGGGCCAGCCGCCCTATGGCAAGACCAGCCCCGCGGTCGAGCTGGGTATCCAGGCGAAGGGCCGGCTCTCGACGCCCGAGGAATTCGGTCAGGTCGTGATCAAGCGCGACGACAAGGGACGGCTCACGCACCTTCGCGACGTCGCGCGGATCGAGCTGGGCGCGCAGGATTACGGGCTCAACGGCTATCTGGCGAAGAAGCCCGCGATCGGTGTCGGCGTGCTCCAGCTCCCGGGATCGAACGCGCTCGCCACGGCGGCAGCGGTCAAGAAGGAGCTTGATACGCTCGCCAAGGATTTCCCGCCGGGGATGAAATATTCGATCGACTACAACCCCACCACCTATATCGAGGAATCGATCACCGCGGTGCAGGAGACGTTGCTCGAGGCGATCATCCTCGTGGCGCTGGTGGTGCTCGTCTTCCTCCAGAGCTGGCGCGCATCGGTGATCCCGATCGTCGCGATTCCGATCTCGCTGATCGGCACGCTCGCGGTGATGGCGGGGTTCGGATATTCGCTGAACACCTTGTCGATGTTCGGCATGGTGCTGGCGATCGGCATCGTCGTCGACGACGCGATCGTCGTCGTCGAAAACTGCGAGCGGCTGATGGAGGAGGAGGGCCTCTCTCCCAAGGAAGCCGCGCACAAGACGATGGACGAGGTATCGGGCGCGCTGATCGCGATCGCGCTGGTGCTGGTCGGGGTGTTCGTGCCCACCATGTTCATCCCGGGCGTTTCGGGTGCCTTCTACCAGCAGTTCGCGCTGACCATCTCGTCGGCGACGCTGATCTCGGCGTTCGTCTCGCTGACCTTGTCGCCGGCGCTCGCGGCTTTGGTGCTCAAGCCGCCGCATCCGATGGAGCCGCGCGAAGGACTGCTCGGCCTGCCGGCGCGCGGGGCGCGGGCGTTCAACCGCGGCTTCCAGGGGTTGGCCAGCCGGTACGGGAAGGTGACTGCGCGCGTGGTCCGCTCGCTCGGCATCGTCGCGATCGCCTATGCGCTGCTGATCGGCGTCGCGGGGTGGCGCTTCACCGCGACGCCGAGCGGCTTCATCCCGCAGCAGGATCAGGGCTATCTGATCGGCGTCGTCCAGCTGCCTCCCGGCGCCAGCCTCGCGCGCACCGACGCGGTGGTGAAGGAAGCGATCGACATCGCGATGAAGAATCCCGCGGTGGAGACCGCGGTCGGCTTTGCCGGGCTCGACGGCGCGACCTTCAGCAATGCGCCCAATTCGGGGGTGGTCTTCTTCGCGCTCAAGCCCCACGGCAAGCGCGAGCATGTGACCCAGGTGCAGGGCGAGCTTTTCCCTGCGTTCGGCGCGATCAAGGGCGGCGACATCCTCGTCATCGCACCGCCGCCGGTGCAGGGCATCGGCACCGCGGGCGGCTTCAAGATGATGATCGAGGACCGCGCCGGGCTCGGCTATGCCGCGCTCGCCCAGGCCGCGGGCGCGATGATGGGCGGATCGATGCAGCAGCAAAGCGTCGCCGGGGCCTTCTCGACCTTCAACATCGGCACCCCGCGCCTGACCGCGGACGTCGACCGCGAGCGGGCGGAGCGGATGGGCGTGCCTGTCCAGAACATCTTCTCGACGCTCAACGCCTATCTGGGCTCGGCCTATGTCAACGACTTCAACTATCTCGGCCGCACCTTCCGCGTGACCGCGCAGGCCGACGCGCCCTATCGCGACGATGCGACCGACGTGCAGCTGCTCAAGACGCGGTCGGCCTCGGGCGCGATGGTGCCGATGAGCTCGGTGATGACGCTCCGCAACGATTCGGGCCCGTTCCGCGTCGTCCGCTACAATCTCTATCCCGCCGCCGAGCTGATCGGCGACACCAAGCCGGGCTATTCGACCGGCCAGTCGCTGGGCGAGATGGAACGTCTGGCCAGCCAGACGCTTCCCAAGGGCATGGACTATGAATGGACCGAGATCGCGTTCGAGCAGAAGCAGGCCGGCAATACCGGGCTGATCGCCTTTGCCCTGGCGGTGGTGTTCGTCTTCCTGCTGCTCGCCGCGCTCTATGAGAGCCTGGTGCTGCCGCTCGCGGTGATCCTGATCGTGCCGATGTGCCTGTTGGCCGCGATTCTCGGCGTGAACCTGATGGGGATGGACAACAACATCCTGACCCAGATCGGCTTCATCGTGCTGATCGGCCTCGCCGCCAAGAATGCGATCCTGATCGTCGAGTTCGCGCGGCAGGGCGAGGAGGAGGGCTTGAGCCCCCGCGATGCCGCCGAACGCGCCGCGCATCAGCGCATGCGGCCGATCCTGATGACCTCGATCGCCTTCATCCTCGGCGTGGTGCCGCTCGTCGTGAGCAGCGGCGCGGCGGCCGAGATGCGGCAGGCGCTGGGCGTCGCGGTGTTTTTCGGGATGATCGGCGTGACGATCTTCGGGCTGCTCTTCACCCCCGCCTTCTATGTGCTGTGCCGCAAGCTGGGCGACTGGATCTCGGCGCGGTTCCACACGCGCAAGCCGACCGAACCGGAGGCCGTGGCATGAGACGCCCCCTGACCGCTGCTTCGCTCCTCGCCGCATTGCTGGCCTCGGCCTGCACCGTCGGCCCCGATTACCAGCGTCCGGCGACGCCCGCGGCGACCGCGGGCCCGTTCGTCGATCCCGGCACGACCAGGGTGTCCTCGGGCCCGGCCGAGGGCCAGTGGTGGCACCTGTTCAACGACCCCGCGCTCGACCGGCTGGTGGCCGAGGCGCTCACCCACAACACCGATGTCCGCGTCGCCGCCGCCAATCTCCAGCGCGCCCGCGCGACGCTGGCGCAGGCGCGGGGACAGCGGCTGCCGACGACCGACGTCACCGCCTCGGCCACCCGCCAGCGCGTCGGATCGGAGCAGACCGGTGCGCCGACCTCGACCTACGACTTCTTCACCGCCGGGCTCGACGCTTCGTACGAAATCGACCTGTTCGGCCGCGTCTCGCGCTCGATCGAGGCGGCGCGGGGGGATGTCGGCGCGGCGCAGGCGGCGCTCGATGCCTCGCGCATCGCCGTCGCCGCCGAGACCGCGCGGACCTATGCCCAGGCCTGCGGCTTCGCGGCGCAGGCCGCGGTGGCGCGCGAGACGTTCGAACTCCAGCAGCAGACGCTCGGCCTGACCCAGCGCCTGTTCGAGGCCGGGCGCGGCACCCAGCGCGAAGTCGATCAGGCGCAATTGCTCGCCGAGAATGCCCGTGCGCAGATCCCCGGCTTCGAGGCCGAGCGCCGCGCCGCGCTCTATGCGCTCGCCACGCTCACCGGCCGCCCGCCTTCGGAGATCGACGCTGCCGCCGCGCAATGCGCGACCCCGCCAGGCGTCACCGCGCTGATCCCCGTCGGCGACGGCGCGGCGCTGATCGCGCGCCGCCCCGATGTCCGCCAGGCCGAACAGCGCCTCGCCGCCGATACCGCGCGGATCGGCGTCGAGACCGCGTCGCTCTATCCCTCGATCCGGCTGCTCGGATCGGTCTCGCTCGGCGCGCGCAGCCTCGACGATCTCGGCAAGTCGGGGTCGTTCAACTTCTCGCTCGGGCCGTTGCTCAGCTGGAGCTTCCCCAACGTCACTGCCGCCCGCGCGCGGATCGCGCAGGCCCGGGCGGGCGTCGATGCCTCGCTCGCGACCTTTGACGGGACGGTGCTGACCGCGCTCAAGGAGGTCGAGCAGGCGCTCGCGCGCTATGCCGCCGAGATCGAGCGCAACGTGGCGCTTCGCCGCGCCGCGGCCGCCGCGGACGACGCCGCGCGGATCGCCGGGCTGCGCTTCGATGCGGGGCGCGACAGCTTCTTCCTGCGCCTCGACGCCGAGCGCCAGCGCGCGACGGCACGCGCCGCGCTCGCCCAGTCGAACGCCGCGCTTGCCGAGGCGCAGATCGCCTTGTTCAAGGCACTGGGCGGCGGCTGGGAGAATGCTCCCGAGCCGAGCCGGCGGTTCTGACGACATGGGGGCTCCGCCGCGGAGCCCCCGGCCGCGGATCAGCAGTCCCCGGGATTGGCCTCGGTCACGAAGACGTAGAGCGTGCCCTGCGCGCTGCCGCCATGGCCGTCCTCGACGGTGTAGGTGAGGACGTCGGTGCCCGGGTACCACCAGGCCCAATATTCGAGATCGTTGGACGCGCCGGGATTCCACCACCCCCAGCTTCCGCCGCCGCTGAAGCCGGTGACGGTCAGCGTGTCGTTGTCCGCATCGGTGTCGTTGGCGGCGACGTTGATCCGATTGAAGTTGCAGGCCGAGACATACATATAGTCGGTGTTCGCCACGGGCGCATGGTTTTGGGCAAGAGCGGGGCTGGCCGCCGAACAGCCGAGCACCGCGAGCATGATCTTCCAACGAACGCGCATAGCCACTCTCCTCTTTGACTGATGGATCTTCGCGGGGCGCAGGCATCCGCGCGCGCGAACCTGGGGATTCGCGCGGGCGATTTCTTGCGCTGTTGATGGTGCCTCCTTGACCTGGAGGCTTTGCGACCTGCTTGTATGAGTTATCGATTGCGCGGGATTCGGTCAACCGGCGATCGGGCGCAAATCATCACTGACGGCCGCGTAACCGTCAGACGAGGATTTCGAACCGGGCGCCGCCCTCGGGCCCGTCGCGAACCTCGATCGTGCCGCCATGCGCGAAGACG
>NZ_JAPDOK010000015.1 GCF_026013415.1 Sphingomonas caeni | reverse complement strand
CGCCATGCGCGCCGACAAAACCGATCAGAGCTTCAAAGCTTGCATCTATCTCGCCGCAGCCGTCATCAACTCACGATGAATCTCAACAGGCCCTAGTGCTGCTGCTGTTCCTCGTGCCGCGGCTCGTCCTCGTCGCGGGCGAACCAGCGCTGGATCAGGTTGCGATTGTCGCGATGGGGCTCATCGTGAGGCTCGTGCGCGTCCTGCTCATGGCCATTGCCGTTGCCATTGGCGGGCAGCATCCCGCCGCGGCCATGGACGATCCAGCGCAGCACCACGATGATCAGCAGCAGCGCGAGCAGCCAGGGCCCGATCGATCCGAGCACGATCAGCAGGCGCGCGAGCGAATTTTCGAGCGTCTGCCCCGCATTGCGGAAATTGGCGTCGGCGGTGCCGAGCCCCGTCAGCGCGGTCGAGGATTCATAGGTGAGCAGCATCGGCGCGGTGGCGAGCGTCGCGCCCTGCTTGGCCTCGGATTCGGCGATCGTGTCGAGCGCGGCCTGGGTACGCTCGGCCAGCGCCTTGGCGTTGGCGGCGTTGGGCGAATCCGAGCCGGCGATCGCCTGCGCGTTCTTGAGCTGGTCGCGCAGGCGATCGATCACCGCGATGCTGCGGGCCTGGGTGGTGAGTTCGGTTCCCGTGACCGCGCTGTTGACCAGCACCCCGTCCGCGCCGGTGACCGATTTGGTGATCGCCTCGCCATAGGGGCGCGCGATCGTCGGATCGACCTTGAGCATCAGCACCGCGCGGGTGCGGTTGGCGTCATCGACGCTGTATCGCATGCCCTCGATCTGGCACCGCGTCGGCCCCAATTTGTCGCAGGCATCGGCGTTGGACTGGAGCACTGCCTTGAGCCGGTCGCTGGGCAGGCGATACGCATAGCGATAGTCGAACGCGCCCATGCTCTCACCGGGGCCGGCCTGTGCGCCATCGGGGGCGGTCGGCGTGCCGGTCTGGCCCGCATCGCATCCCGCCAGCAACGTCAACGCCAGCAATGCCGCAACGACTCGCATCTCATCCCTCCCTGATCGGATTCAGCCTTACCGGAGAATTGACCATGCCCCAACTCCGCCCATGGGGCGCTGTTCCGTTTCGGGAACGAAGGCGAGGGCATCCTCCTCGTTCGTCCTGAGTAGAGACTGAGTAGCCGCGCAGCGGCGTATCGAGGGCTCGTATCGAAGGAGCGGCGCTTCGATACGGGTTTTCGACAAGCTCAGCCCCTACTCAGCACGCGGTTCGGGTTGAAACCCTATCAGCAGGGCTTGTGAAACGTACAGGTGAAAGCGGGCGGCGTTCCGCAACGCCGCCCGCCAGGTTCCAGGGGGTGCTTCAGGGAAAGTCAGCGCCCGCTGGAACCGATCTGGACCGTGTCGACGCCGGCCGAGGCGAGCGCGGCCTGAAGCTGCCGGTTGGCGGCTTCGGTAGTGGCGATGCGGCAGGCTTCGGCGGACTGGACCTGCTGCAGCTGGTGGTTGTCAGCCACCGGGCAAACCGTGCGGACGGCCCGGGTGACGCGGCGGTCGAGCTCGGCGCGGTCGGCTGCATCGCGCAGATTGAGGTCGCGATAGCTGACCGTGACGCTGTTGGCCGCCGCCGTCGGATCGGGGGTGATGGCGGGGGCGGCGAGCAGGGAAAGTGCGATGAGCGAGGTGATCATGGGGTAGGCTCCTTGGTTTGATCTCGATACCCGCCATGTGGCCCGGATGGATGCACCGCGCCAACAAATCGTTGGACATGATCCATAAGTTGAACTTATAAGAAGCGATGCGCCGCCTTCCTCCTTTAGCCGCCGTCCGCGTGTTCGAGGCTGCCGCCCGCGTCGGCAACTTCACCCGCGCCGCCGAGGAGCTGGGGATGACCCAGGCGGCGGTCTCCTATCAGGTGAAGCTGCTCGAGGAGCGGCTGGGGGTGCCGCTGTTCGCGCGCAGCGGGCGCGGGATCGCGCTCACCGATATGGGCCGGCGGATCGCGCCGCAGGTCACCGCCGCGTTCGACACGCTGGGGGACGCCTTCGCCGCGGTGCGCGCCGAGAATGAGTCGATCCTGACGATCACCGCGCCGCGCACCTTCGCGACCAACTGGCTTGCGGCCCGGCTCGGCTCGTTCCAGCTCGCCCGGCCCGATCTCGCGGTGCGGCTCGACGTCTCCGACACGATGACCGATTTCGCGACCGGCGAATTCGACCTCGGCATCCGCGGAATCTCGAAGCCGTCGCCCGATCTCGTCTCGCATTTCCTGATGCGGATGCCGGTGCTGCCGCTCGCCAATCCGGCTTTCCTCGCCAATTATCCGCCCGTCACCAGGCCCGAGGATCTGCTCGCGCTGCCTCGCCTCTCGCCCGCCGACGACTGGTGGGACCTGTGGTTCGAGACCGCGATGGAAGGCGCGTACGAGCCCCGCGAGCGCCCCGCGGTACGCTTCGACTCCCAGGTGCTCGACGGCAACGCCGCGATTGCCGGGCATGGTGTCGCGATCCTCAGCCCGCCCATGTGGCTGCCGGCGATCGCGGCGGGCCAGCTCGTCCCGCTCGGCGATCATGTCGCGCATTACCGCAACGCCTTCTGGCTGGTGTACCCCGAGAACAAGCGCAATCTCGCCAAGGTCCGTGCCTTTCGCGAATGGCTGTTCGACGATGTGAAGACCGCGCTGGGCGACGATCCCTATGGCGCGCTGGTACCGGGCGTCGGGGCGGGGCAAGCCGTGTGACCGATGCGGAAAGGTCCCGCAAAGCGGGTTGATTGATGACCTTTGCCCGAGGGGAAATGTGCGTCTTGATGGATTTGTGGGGCGCCATGCCCGGCGCCGTTCGGGAGAAGTGACGTGCCGCATCGTTGAGGATGAAGCAGGCGAAATCCAAATAGGACAGCGGTTTCTTCAGGCTGAAAGCTGTGGACAATCGAGTTGCGCCCGGGTGCCGCCGGTGTCGGGCAATCGCGGTGACAGCGGCTTCATTCCGCGTTTTCTGGCTGCCACGCGGTGGCGTCCAGAGCCTTCACGCGGTTCACGAAGACCCGATAGAATTCGTCCAGCCGCGCCGCGAGCCACCCATGCTGCCGGGGCCAATCCGCCTGATTTTCCGGGTCGGTATTGCTCAGCGCTGTCGAGATGCGCGTGTCCTTGCCTAGCGGCAGTTCTTCCCAATCGAGAGCGTAGCCAAGCTCGGCCTCGATCGCCTCGCGTTGCGCGTACAGGAGGTGGAAAAATGCCTTGGCGTGCGGGTTTGAAATGTAGATTTCGGCACGCACCTGCCGCTTCGGTCTCGCCATCGAGGCGTTCACGCTGAAGCCGGTGCGGCCGATGGAATAGGACATCCATGACTGGGGCTGCGGCTTGCGTTCGCGGCCCATGGGTCCGCCATTCGCCACCAGGACGTTCCCCAACGCGCTCCAATAGGCGATTTGAAGCGATCGGGTGGCCGTCAGTTCTCCATCGTCGATCGCCCGTGCCGCCTGCGTCACGAGCTTGTTCCAGTTGTTGGGCTTGGACACGATATTGAAGCGTGGGGCAGCGGGAGAGTCGCCGATCCGCCAAAGCTCCACCTCGACGCCGAAGAACCTGAAGGTTTCGTCGGTGATGCGGTTCAGCCAATCGAGCGTGGAGCGATGTTCCTCGGTGAATCGCGCGGCGATCCAGACGATCGTTACCGCTTCGAGGCCGGAGGCATAGGTGAGCAGTTGGCCAAGGTGTGCGTGATCGGTTCGCTCCAATTGATTCTCGATCAGTACCCATGCATTTGTCCCGATGTCCTTACACAGGATATCGGCGCGAAACGGCCCCACCGCCTTTTCTTGGGCCTCCAACTCAAGCTCGAGTCCGAGGGTCTCGCCGAGGGTAAGAAGGTTTTCCTCTCGCGCCAGCCAAGGCGTGAAGTCGGAGGACTCGCTGATCCAGATATCGCGGAGCTCGATCTTCACGAGCTTTCCAAGGCCATAAGCGTTCATATCGCCCTCACTTCATCCGAAAGCTGTGGACAATCGGCCTAGGCGTCCCCGCCCCGCCTCGCAACGCCCGGCACTCGCTGCTAACGGGAAGGGGTAATGGCTTTAGATACTGACGATCTCGCGCCGACTTCCGGCCCCAGCGACGTTCCCTTCGATAGCGCCCTTTCCGAGCGTTACCTCGTCTACGCGATGTCGACGATCACCGCGCGCTCGCTCCCCGACGTGCGCGACGGGCTCAAGCCGGTGCACCGGCGCCTGCTCTGGGCGATGCGGCTGCTCAAGCTCGATCCGGCGAGCGGCTACAAGAAATGCGCGCGCGTCGTCGGCGACGTGATCGGCAAATATCATCCGCATGGCGACCAGTCGGTCTATGACGCGATGGTCCGCTTGGCGCAGACCTTCTCGCTCAGGTACCCGCTCGTCGACGGGCAGGGCAATTTCGGCAATATCGACGGCGATAACGCCGCCGCCTATCGTTATACCGAGGCGCGGCTGACCCAGGTCGCGATCGACCTGATGGACGGGCTCGACGAGAACGCCACCGATTTCCGCCAGACGTACAACGGGGAAGAGGAAGAGCCCGAGCTGTTCCCGGGCCTGTTCCCGAACCTGCTCGCCAACGGCGCCGCGGGCATCGCGGTGGGCATGGCGACCAGCATCCCGCCGCACAACGCCGCCGAGCTGCTCGACGCCGCGGTGGCGCTGATCGACAATCCGGAAGCCAATGTCCTCGACTATGTCCAGGGCCCCGATTTCCCCACCGGCGGCGTGGTGGTCGATAGTCCCGCCGCGATTGCCGAGAGCTACGCCACCGGCCGTGGCAGCTTCCGGGTTCGGGCGAAGATCGAGAAGGTGATCGAGAAGGGCGGCGGCTGGCACCTCGTCGTCACCGAGATCCCCTATGGCGTCCAGAAGGGCAAGCTGATCGAGGGGATTGCCGACCTCATCAACGAGAAGAAGCTGCCGATCCTGGGCGATGTCCGCGACGAGAGCGCCGACGATATCCGCATCGTCATCGAGCCGCGCAGCCGCACCGTGGATGCCGAGACGTTGATGGAGAGCCTGTACCGCCTCTCCGACCTCGAAAACCGCGTGCCGCTCAACCTCAACGTGCTCGATGCCAAGCGCACCCCGCGGGTGATGAGCCTCAAGGAGGCGATCAGCCAGTGGGTGGAGCATTGCTTCATCGTGCTCCGCCGCCGCTCCGAGCACCGGCTGTCGAAGATCGCCGACCGGCTCGAACTGGTCCGCGGCTATATCATCGCCTTCCTCAATCTCGACCGGGTTATCGAGATCATCCGTACCGAGGACGAGCCCAAGCCGGTGATGATCGCCGAGTTCAGCCTGACCGACCGCCAGGCCGAGGCGATCCTCAACATGCGGCTGCGCAGCCTTCGCCGGCTCGAGGAAATGGAGCTGCGGACCGAGCAGGAAAAGCTCGAAAAGGAAGCGGCCGAGATCGAGCTTCTGCTCTCCTCCGATGGCCGCCAGCGCACCCGGATGAAGCGCGACCTGGGCAAGGTGCGCGAGCGCTACGGCCCCGAGACATTGCTCGGCAAGCGCCGCACCGCGGTGATCGAGGCGGGGCCGACGCGCGAAATCCCGCTCGAGGCGATGATCGAGAAGGAGCCGATCACCGTCATCCTCTCGCAGCGCGGCTGGATCCGCGCGATGAAGGGGCATGTCGAGGAGGTTTCGGGCGAAGCGCTCAAGTTCAAGGAGGGCGATGCGCTTGCCTTCACCGCCTATGCCCAGACGACGGACAAGATCCTGCTCGCGGCGGACAATGGCCGTTTCTACACGCTGGCGGGGGACAAATTGCCCGGCGGGCGCGGCTTCGGCGAGCCGGTGCGGCTGATGATCGACCTTGATGGCGACCGCAGCATTGTCGGCCTGATCGCGGCGAGCGCGACCGAGAAATTGCTGGTCGCGGCAAGCGACGGGCGCGGTTTCCTCGTCAAGACCGAGGATGTCATCGCCGAGACGCGCAAGGGGAAGCAGGTGGTGACGCCGCGCCCCGGCGCGCAGCTCAAGGTGATGAAGCCGGTCGGCCCCGCGGACGATTTCGTCGCGGCGATCGGCGACAACCGCAAGATGCTGGTCTTCCCGCTCTCCGAGGTCGCCGAAATGGCGCGCGGGCAGGGGGTTCAGCTCCAGCGCTACCGCGACGGCGGGCTCTCGGACGCGGTCACCTTCGTCCATGCCAACGGGCTCAGCTGGGCGATGGGGGGCGACAGCGGGCGAACCCGGACCGAGAGCGATCTCGCCCCCTGGCGCGCGGCGCGCGGCGCGGCCGGGCGGATGCCGCCGAACGGGTTTCCCAGAGACAATCGTTTCTGACAAGCAACGTCCGGATTAGCCTGCGTAATCGTCGCTGCTTCAGCCGGTCTTAACCAATTCCGGTTAGCGCGGGCGGTGATGGGGTTCACGAGGGCCAAACCGGACGAGGCAAAGGCCGCGCCGCGCGATGCGCAGGTGCCGGCTGCGGCTGCCTTCGGTCCGGGCAATGCGGCGATGTTCCTCGATCTGCTGCCCGTCCCCGCCGCAGTCGTCGAAATGCGCGGACGCGGCTTCGAATTCGAGGCGGTCAACCGTCCCTTCCGCCTTGCCGGGCTGGGCACGGTTGCAAGCGAATCGCCGCTGATCCGGCTGCTCGGCATGCGCCTGCGCCGTTTCCTCGAATCGAACGAGACGCATGAGGAAATAGCGTGGCAGTTCGGTGACGAGGTCGATTGCCGGTACTTCCGGGTGATGTTCGCGCGGCGCGCCGACAAGCGTGGGGGCATGCGCTGCATGGTCACGCTGGTCGATCAGACCGCCGAGCTGCGCACCGAGCATAGCCTTCGCCGCGAGATGATGACCGACAGCCTGACCGGCCTGCCGAACCGCGCCGGGTTCAGCGACGAGGTCGAGGCGGTGATCGGGCCCGACAATCGCGAGCAGCACGCGGTGATGGTGGTCAATCTCGACCGGTTCAGCCGGGTCAATGCCTGTATGGGCGGCCTGGCCGGCGACGAGCTGCTGATCTCGGTCGCCCGCCGCCTCAAGGGCGCATTGCGCGGCCGCGACGTCCTCTCGCGCCTCAACGGCGACGAGTTCGGCGTGCTGCTGACCCTCGACGAAGGTCCCACCGACGCGCTCCACGTCGCCAAGCGCATCCATGCCGCGCTCGCCAATCCCTTCCGGCTTTCCGACTTCGAGATCCGCGTCGATTGCGCGATCGGCATCGCGATGGGCGCCGACAATGACGGCGACCCCGAGGATCTGGTCCGCAACGCCCAGTTCGCGGTCAAGCGCTCGAAGCAGACCGGCCGCACCGAAGTCTATCACACCCGCGCCTTCGACATCGCCCGCGAACAGTTCGGCATGGAGACCGAATTGCGCCGCGCGATCGAGACCGGCGCGCTGACGCTCAGCTTCCAGCCGATCTGCGATCTCGCCAGCGGCAAGACCACCTCGTTCGAGGCGCTCGCCCGCTGGACCAACGAGGAGGGCCACAAGCTCTCGCCCAATGATTTCATCCCCGTCGCCGAGGAATCGGGCCTGATCGTCCCGCTCGGCCGCTGGGCGATGGACGAGGCCGCCAGGACGCTCGCCGAATGGGATGCCGCCGCGGGCGGCGATTGCGGGATCAAGGTCGCGGTCAACCTGTCGGCGATCCAGCTCCAGCGCGACCAGATCCCGACCATGGTCAAGTCCGCGCTCGACCGCCACGGCATCGGCGGCGACCGGCTGACGCTCGAGCTCACCGAAAGCGCGATCGTCACCGATCCCGATCGCATCGCCCAGACGATGAAGGCGCTCAAGGACCTCGGCACCACGCTGGCGATGGACGATTTCGGTACCGGCTACTCGAACCTCGCCTATCTCCAGAAGCTCCCCATCGACCTGCTCAAGATCGACCGCAGCTTCGTCTCGGGCATGCTCGCCGACCGCGACAAGATCGCGATCGTCCGCGCGGTGCTCAGCCTCGCCCAGGCGCTCGGCATGCAGACCACCGCCGAGGGCATCGAGACCAACGAACTGGCGCAGACGCTGGCGGCGCTCGGCTGCACCTATGGCCAGGGCTTCCTCTATGCCCGTCCGCTCGAGAAGGACGACGCCTTCGCCTATCTGAAGGCGCGGAAGGGCCCCTAATCCAGCAGCAGCCGGGCGATCAGCTCGGGTTTCTGGAAATGGACGAGCCTCCCCGCATCGGGCACGATCACCACCGACGCGCCCGGCCACACCGCCTCCCAGGGGGGTACCGAATCGGCGGCGTTGTAGAGCGGGTCCTGCGCGCCGCACAGGATGGTGATCCGCCTGCCGTCGGCAATCGGGATCGCGGGCTGGAAGGGTTCGGCGCCCGCCACGGCCCGGAAACCCGCGGCGCCCTGCAACGCGCTCAGCTGCGAGGACTGGACATAGGCGGTGCGGACCTCGGGATCGCTCAGCACGCGCCTGTCGGCCTCGCTCGATTCGAGCGAGCGCAGCACCAGCCGCTCGACGATCCCGGCCGATGCGTTGCGGCCCAGATAGCTGGCAAGCGCGCCGGTGAGCCAGGGCTTGCCATAGACCAGGGTCTTGACCACGCCGGTCAGCCCGACGCGCTTCCGGTCCACGCCCGACGGGGGCTCGGGATTGACCGCGACCGCGCGCAGCATCCGGTCGCCCCAGCGCGCGGCGAAGCGCGAGAGCACCATCGTCCCGCCGCGCGCCATCACCGCGGCGCGATCGATGCCGAGCGTGTCGAGAATGTCGGCCATGTCCTGCGCCGATTGGGCGAGATAATCGCCCTCGACCATCGACGAGAGGCCGAAGCCCGGGCGGTCGAACGCGATCGGGCGAAGGCCGTGCGATTGCAGCGCGCGGATGAAGCTTTGCGGGTTGTGGCGGCTGGTGGTGGCGGTGTGGAGGATCAGCACGGGCAGCGCGCCGCGGGGCCCGTGATCGAGCAGCGCGATCCGCCCGGGCCGTCCGACCCGGGGGATCAGGCGTAGCGGATCGGCTGCGGGTGCGGTCGCGGTCGCTTCGAGGCTGACCGCATGGACGAGGCGGGTGAGGATGCGGACTTCGCTGATCAGCACCGAAAGCGCCGCGACCGTGGGGACCTGAAGCGCGGTGAACACCGCCTTGAGCTCGGCCTTGACCGCATGTTCGGACACGCCGAGCGCGTCGCCGGCGTCCTTGCGGCTGCCGCCATCGGCGACGATCGCCGCGATTTCGGCCTGGCGCGCGCCGATCGGGAAGAGCGCGCCCAGCGCGGCGGCGAGGGCGGGCTGGCTCACCGTCTCGCCGGTCTGGAGCGCGACCCACAGGCCGACCAGCTCCCCCTGGCGGCGCACCCCGGCCTTGCGCATCGCCGATTTGGCGAGCTTGCGCGCGGTTTCATAGCCCATGCCGGCGCGCTGGGCGGCGCGGCGCATGTCACCGGTCTCGACCAGCCCGGCAGCGACGCGCGCCTCGGGCCCGCTGAGACCGAGCAGCCGGGCGGGCTGGGTATTGGCGGGGTCGGCGGCGGCGGGGGAAAGGCAGATGAGCACGGCGTATCGGGCTTCCCCGGCGAGCAGCGCGCGGCGCACCGTTTCGGCGAGCGGCCACTCGGCGGCGGCCTGGGGTCCGGCCACCGCCACCGCCGCGGTCCGGCCATCCGAAGCGGTGAGCAGCGAGACCCGGGCCTGTCCGCGCGCCGGGAGCCGATCGAGCTGCGCGCCGGGAGCGAAGCCGAAGCGATCCTCGGCAAACCGTACGACGCCTTCCTCGTCGCACGTGGCGGAGGCGAAGCCGCCGGGATTAAGGAAGGCGGGGCCGCTGCTGACCGGGTCGTCGGGCGAAATCGCCTTGGGGCCGAGGGTCGCGACCAGCTCCTCGGGCATGTCCGCTCCGGCGCCCGTCTCGGGAAGCGGCGTGCCGCTGGGGAGGCGGCCCGCCTTCACGTCGCCCCGAGCGCCTCGGCCACGGCGGCGTCGGCGAGCTGCTCGACCCGCGCCGCGCCGGGGAAGCCCTCGGCCACCCAGCGATCCCGCACCACGCCGAGCAGGCGCGCGACATCGGGTCCGGCCTTCACCCCGCGCGCGACGATCGCGCCACCGCCGATCGGAAGTTGCGGCGGTTCCCAGTCCCGAAGGTCGCGGACATCACCGAGATCGCGCGCCGACAGCAGCAGTACATCGGTCGCCTGTTCGGTCCCGATGCGGAACCCCAGTGCCTTCGCGACCTCGCCGGTCTCGGGCGTCGCCGCGCGGATCAGGCGCTGGCGCTGGGCATTGGAAAGCTTGAGCCGGGCGCCGACCGATTCGGCGACCGCCGCATCGACCGGCAGCAGCGCGGCGAGGCGGCGGATCGCGTTGGGCGGCGTGTCCGACGCGGCTTCGCGTCCGGCGAGGGTGGCGAGCCGCTCGGCGGAGGTGATTTCGGGCAGCACGGGCACGAAGATGCCGCGCTCGATCATCAGCGTGACCACGCGCACCGCGTCCTTCGCCACCAGCAGCTTGAGCAGTTCGTCGGCGATGCGCTCGCGGCTGAGCGCCATCAGGTCCCTGGCGCGGGCGGTGCAGGCGTCGAGCCCGCCCGGATCGGCGGCGTCGCCGAATCGGGCGAGGAAGCGGAAGAAGCGGAGGATGCGGAGATGATCCTCGGCGATTCGGGCGAGGGGGTCGCCGATGAAGCGGATGTGGCGCGCGGCCAGATCGGCGAGGCCGCCGAAATAGTCGAACACCTCCCCCGAAAGCGGATCTGCGTAGAGCGCGTTGATCGTGAAGTCGCGGCGCGCGGCGTCCTCGCGCCAGTCGTCGGTGAAGGCGACGGTCGCGCGGCGGCCGTCGGTATCGACATCGCGGCGCAGCGTCGTCACCTCGACCGGGCCGTCCGACAGCACCGCGGTGACCGTGCCGTGCTTGAGCCCGGTGGGCACGCAGCGGATATCCGCTTCCTTCAGCCGCGCGATCACCGTCTCGGGCGCGAGCGGGGTGGCGATGTCGATGTCGGCGACGCTCAGCCCGAGCAGCGTATCGCGCACTGATCCGCCGACGAATCGCGCCTCCCCGAGCGCCGCGACCAGCCGGTCGAGCCCCGGGCGGCGGCGCCACTCGGCGTCGGGGAGGATCATGCCGGCCATAGCAGCCGCCGCGAGAGATTGACGATCATCGCCGCGGTCGCCCCCCAGATGCGGCGGTCGTTCCACCAGATCTCGTAATAGCGCCGCTCCTTGCCCTGAAACAGGATATGCCCTTCCTTATGATTGGCTTCGTCCAACAGGAAGCGCAGCGGCACTTCGAACACATTGGCGACCTCGGCCTCGGCGGGGACGAATGCAAGGTCGGCGGCGACGACGCCGATCACCGGGGTGACGCAATAGCCGGTGACGGTGCGGTAGCGGTCGGCGGTCCCGACAATCTGCACATCGGCGCGGGGCAGCGCGATCTCCTCCTCGGCCTCGCGCAGCGCGGCGGCGATCGGGCCGTCATCCTCGGGATCGATGCGGCCGCCGGGGAAGGCGATCTGGCCGGCGTGGCGGCGCATCGTCTCGGTGCGCTGGGTGAGGATCACGCCGGGATCGGCGCGATCGGTGACGGCGACGAGGACGGCGGCGGGATGGGTAACCTCCTCGGGATCGAAATCGTGATGGTCCCCGGTGAGCAGGATCGGCTCATGCGCGGTTTCGAGCGCGGCGCGGAGGCGCTCTGCAAGCGTCATGCCTGTGGCTCCAGCGCGAAGAAGGCGCCGTTGCTCCACACGCCAGGCGGTTCGCTGCCGTTCGAAAGGGCGATCTGGGCGAGTTCGTAATAGACGCTGCGCGCGACGAGCGCCTCGAGGCCGCGGCGGACGTGGAGATAGGGGCGGGGGCCTTCCTCGAATCGGAGCTGATGCTCGGGCCCGGCGGTGACGAGGTCGTCGGTGTTCAGCCGGAAGGCGAGGCGCATCCGCTCGCCTTCGCCCTCGACCTTGAGCTCCACCGCCTGGAACGGCGCATCCTCGACCTCGATGTCGAGCTTCTCGACCGGGGTCACCAGCACGAACGACCCGTCGGGCTCGCGCCGCAGGATCGTCGAGAAGAGCTTGACCATCGCCGCACGCCCGATCGGCGAGCCTTGGTGGAACCAGGTGCCGTCGCGCGCGATCCGCATGTCGCTTGGCCCGCAATGCTCGGGATTCCAGCTCTCGACCGGGGGCAGCCTGTGCTCCGCCGCCAGCCGCGCGATCTCGGCGAGCGAGAGGCTGGCGAAATCGGGGGGCGGGGGAGTGGGCATTCGAACCCCTTAGCCCGTTCGGGCTGAGCTTGTCGAAGCCCCGTTCTTCTTTCGCCGGAAGGGAAGAAGAAGGACTGCCCTTCGACAAGCTCAGGGCGAACGGGAGTGGTTTTCAGGCTGCAGCCTTGAGCAGCCGCGGCCCCAGCATCCCCGCGCAATCGGGGACCGAATCGCCGCGCGCGAGCAGGCGTCGCGGCTCGAACGGACCCGGCAGGCGCCAGCCGCCGGTCCTGTCCGCGACGAAGCCGAAGAAGCGGCTATAATATTCAGGGTCGCCGATCAGCATCAGCGGCTGGTCGCCTGCGGCTTCGAGCATGTGCGCCATCAGCATGCGGCCGATGCCGTCGCGTTGCAGCTCGGGCTCGACCGCGACGGGGCCGACCATCACCATCGCGACCGAATCACCGCCGTCGCAGGCGAGCGCGACGGGCCAGCACTGGATCGTCGCCGCGAGGCTGCCATCCTCGAGCAACGCCGCGAAGCTCAGCTCGGGGATGGGCGCGGTGCCGACGCGGACCCGATAGGCCGTTCGCGCGCGTCGATCGGTCCCGAAGGCGCGGTCGAGCAGGGACTCGACAGCCTGGGGGTCGATCTGGGCGAGCGGGACCAATACGGTCACGGCGTTGGCTCCTTATAATGAGGGTTGGGGGCGCGGCCTTTAGACCCCCCGCACGATGACGCAAGGCTGAATCGCCTTTCGCGCCGTCCCGCTTCTGCAGAGGGCCCACACTTGATAGCCGCAACGGCCAGGACGGAGCGCATTTTGGCGCACAGGTTAGGAGCAAGGAGGGAGCGATGGAACTCCATCGTGACCGACGCGCGACGCCGCTGTGCGCCAAAATACGCCCGTCCCGAAGGGGTCGCCCGGAGAAGCCCGCTGGCTGCGTCGCCGCTGCTTGCGCGTAGCTTCAGCTACGCGACTGCGCGACCTTCCTTGCCAGCGCCCCTCTCCGGGCGATCATGGCCATTGCGGCTATCAAGTGTGGGCCCTAAGGCGCGGTCCGGTTTCACAAAGGCTTGCGGTTTGAACGATCTTCTCCAGCTCCAGGTGCACGATCTCGAGGTCGAGGTGCTGACCGGAATCTATTCCGAGGAAACCCATTTGCCGCAGCCGCTGCGAATCTCGGTGACCGCGGACGTGGTGCCGGTCGAGCATTTCGCGCCGGAAACCCCGCTGAGCGCCTCGAAAAGCTATATCGACCTCAAGCACGCCGCGACCACCGCGTTGCCCGCGGGCGTGCATTTCAAGCTGGTCGAGGCGGTGGCCGAGCATATCTGCGACACGATCTTCGTCTCCGACGCGCGCGTGACGCGGGCCGAGGTCAAGATCGTCAAGCTCGCGATCGCGGAGAATGGCGAATCGATCGGGATCACGCTGGTCAGGTATCGGCGTTGATTTGATCGGCTTGTGCCGATGGGCGGTGCCGGCCCGCTCCCCCTCCCGGCCTCCCATAGGCTACTAGAGTAAGGGAGGCCGGGAGGGGGAGCGGGCCGGCACCGCGACACCAACTACGCGCACGGCCCCAGTTCGCGGCGCACCAGCGCATAATCCTCGCGCGCGGCGCGGGCATTGTCGGGCTCTTCCGACCCGAGTGCATCCGCGGGCAGCTGCGCCGGCAGGCCGCAGGCGAGGCGGTACCAGAGCAGCGTGTCCTTGGGCGGAGCGCCCGCCGATTCGTCGACGATGTCGCCGGTCGAAACCGACCAGCGCGGCTGTTCGCCGGGGCGGCGCAGGATCTGGATCGAGAAGGGCAGGTCCTTCGCGGTGGTGAGGAAGATCTGCGTCTCGCCTTCGCCGGGAAGCGAGCCGGGCACGTGGAAGGCGTTGCCGATCCCGGTGATCGCGGGCGGCGCGTCGGGCGCGATCACCTCGCGGACGATGCCGCGCACCTGCGCATCGAGCGCGGGCTGCCATTCGCGCTGGCTGTCGAGCCCGGTAAGCTGGATCTGGCCTGCCTGGCCGGCGATCGGGCGCGCGAACAGCAGCACGCGCAGCTTCTTGAGCTTGGGCGGGCGCCCGCGGGCGTCGAGGGGCACGTCGGCGAGATAGACGAGCCGCGCCGGGATCGCCGTGCCGCCCCGAATCAGGGCGAGCACATCGGCCTCGATATAGAAGCGCGCGCGTCCCGGAGTGAGACCGGTCGCTTCGGCATCCTTGACCCGGCTGGCGGAGCGGATGCGGGCATCGATCACCAGCGGGGCGCCGAGCACCTGCGAAGCGATCCTGGCATAGCTGGGCAGCACGGGCGCGGATTGTGCCGCGATTTGCGTCGGTTGCGCGCCGGCGGGAACGCAGGCCGCAAGTGCGGCGGCGCAACAAAACATCAGTGAAGGGATACGGATCATGGGCAATTGCGTTACCGGATTGTACCGTTCTTATACAGAAATAATTCTGCCATGGACGGTCCTTAGGGATGAAATGTCCGATTAAGGAATTGCGTCCCCCCAGTGACGACGATAGAGACTCGCGCTCTGCCGACGGACGCTCTAGGGGTGCCGCGGACGGGCCCGTGCGTGGATCAATCACGCCGGGGTCGCGCATGGGATAGAGGAGTGACGGTGCCGAATGGCTTACGCTGATCGTAATGTAAGTGGCAACCGCGTGGTGGCGATCATCATCGTCTCCATTATCGTGGCTGCCCTGGGCTATGCCTTCGTCACGGGCTTGGCCATGTCTTTCGTGAAGAAGAAGATCGAGGATCTGAACGCCTTCGATGTGAAGGACCCGCCGCCGCCGCCCGAGGAGACGCCGCCGCCGCCGCCTGACAAGGCCGTGCCGCCGCCGCCGACTCAGGTCTATACGCCGCCGGCCGCCGTGCCGCTGCCTAGCCCGCCGCCGACGATGACGGTGACGCAGGAGCGCCCGGTCGTCGTGACGACGTTGCCGCCCGCGCCGCCCGCGCCTCCCGCGCCGCCGCCGCCGCCGCCGGCACCTCCTGCTGTTGCCAAGAAGCTCACGCCGCGCGGTTCGCCGCAGAGCTGGGTGACCAATGACGACTATCCCGCCAGCTCGCTGAACCGCGAGGAGCAGGGCACCACCGGTTTCCGCCTCGACGTTGATGCGAGCGGCCGCGTGACCAACTGCACGGTGACGTCGTCGAGCGGTTCCTCCGCGCTGGACAACACCGCGTGCTCGCTGCTGAAGCGCCGCGCCCGGTTTAGCCCGGCCGAGGACGCGAGCGGCAACAAGATCCCCGCGAGCTGGTCGAGCCGGTTCCGTTGGGAGCTGCCCAAGGATTGATTTAGGTGGCGGGCCGGCCCCCAAGGCCGGCCCCCGGTTTATGAACGAACGAAGCTTTTAGAGGAAAGAACTGAACATGCTCACGACCATTCTTACCGCTGGTGCTCCGCCCGCAAACTTCGACATGCTGCACGCGCTGAACCAGGGTGGGTTCATCTCGTGGACGACGGCCATCATCCTGACCGGCATGCTGTTCTTCACCTTCTACATCCTGTTCACCAAGTGGTTCGAGCAGCAGAAGATCATCAACCAGGGCCGCCGCGTCCGCCAGTCCTTCTGGGGCGCGAACAGCCTGCGCGAGGGCGCTGCCAAGCTCGAGAAGAACTCGGCCTATCGCCAGATCGTCGATGACGGCCTGAAGGCGCAGGAGCAGTACAAGGAACTGACCGATCCCATCGAGGCGCATGACTGGCTGCACGGCTCGCTCGCCCGTTCGGAGAATTCGATCAACTCGGATCTGGGCGGCGGTCTTGCCTTCCTCGCGACCGTCGGTGCGACCGCGCCGTTCATCGGTCTGTTCGGTACTGTCGTCGGCATCTTCCGCGCGCTGATCAAGATCGGTGCGGAAGGTCAGGCTTCGATCGGCACCGTCGCCGGCCCGGTCGGTGAAGCGCTCATCATGACCGCGCTCGGCCTCGTCGTCGCGGTTCCCGCGGTGCTCGCGTTCAACTATCTGCAGCGCCGCAACAAGTCGATCCAGGAGGCGCTCAACACCTTCTCGAACGACGTGCTCGGCTTCCTGGCCTCGGACGGCCGCGTCCGTCCGGCGGTTGCGAGCCGCAAGGGCGCGCCGGCTGCCAAGGCTCCGCAGGCGACGACCACCGCGTGATGTTCCTGGGAAGCCGCGCGGGGTTCCCGGGCGGCTTCCCACGCAGATACGGCCTTCGCAGAAGTGCAGAATAGGATAGCACGCAATGGCGATTAGTACTGGCGGAGGTTCCGCCGAAACTCCGATGTCGGACATCAATACCACGCCGCTGGTGGACGTGATGCTGGTGCTCCTGATCATCTTCCTGATCGCGATTCCGGTCGTGGTTCAGTCGATCCCGCTCCAGCTGCCGAAGGTGACCTACATTCCGACCGAGACCAAGCCTGAGAATATCATGCTTCAGGTGCGCGGCGGCGAGAATGGCTGTGAGGTCTATTGGAGCATGACCAAAGTGACCGGGCCGGAATTGTACGAGCGGGGCAGGAAGCGGCTGGAAGCCGTTGTCAAAAACTTTGGTGCCAACCTCAAGCCGGATGACATTCCCGAAGTGCATATCCGCGGTGACATCAACACCCCGTATCGCTGCATCGGCGCCGCCATCTACACGATGCAGACCGTCGGCTTCGTGAAGGTCGGGTTCATTTCCGAACCGCCGCCCAACTCGGCCCTGCAGTGATCGCCATCGTTTTCAAGGAGTACGCCAAATGGCAATGAGCGGTGGCCGCGACGACGGCCAGCCCATGATGGAGATGAACACGACGCCGCTGATCGACGTCATGCTCGTGCTCCTCATCATGCTGATCATCACCATCCCGGTGCAGACGCATGCGGTGAAGATCGATCTGCCACAGCAGAGCAATCAGCCGCAGAACGTGGTCGAGCCGGACAAGAACAAGGTCTATATCGACGCGCAGGGCCAGGTGTACTGGAACGCGCTGCCGGTCGATAACGTGACGCTGCAGCAATATCTCGAGCAATCGACCCAGCTGCCGACCGAGCCCGAGCTGCACTTCCAGCCGGACCCCAACGCGCGCTACGAAAAGGTCGATGAGGTCCTCGCGATCGTCAAGCGCGCCAATGTGACCAAGCTCGGCTTTGTCGGCAACGAGCAGTATCAAGGCGCCTTCTAACCCTTCGGGGTTCGATCGGACATGAGAGAGGCGGCCTTTGGGCCGCCTCTTTTTTTGCGCCCAGGGCGCGAAACTGTCACACTTCTGTTGTGAGAATGAAATAAAACTGTCACGTTGATGCAACTTGAAAGTCACGAAACCGACTTCGTGGCGTAACAACGGAGGAGAGTTGCATGCGTTATCTGATTACGGGCCTCGCCCTTGTCGTTCCGCTGACCGTCGCCGCAGTGCCGGCCTATGCCCAGGATGGCGACCGCGTCGCCAGCGCGTCGATCGCGCGCGGCGATCTCGCTACTGCCGAACGCACGCTTGTGCAGGAACTGCGCATCCATCCCAACCGGCCCGAGCTGATGCTCAACCTTGCCGCCGTTTACGCCAAGACGGGGCGCCGCGAGGCTGCCCGTGCGCTCTATGAGGGCGTGCTCGCGCAGGACGATGTGCTGATGGACGTTTCCGCCGACCGCACCGCCGGATCGCATGCGGTGGCGACCGCCGGCCTGCGCCGGCTCGAGACGGTGCAGGTCAGCGCGTCGCGCTGATCCCGGTCATCGCGGCAAGATACGCCGGAGCAGCCACGCTGCTCCGGTGATCGACAGCGACACGCACAGCATCGTCCATTCGAACCGGCTGTCCGGCGCCGCAATCACGCGCGGCAAATGGAGCAGCAGGACGAACGAAGCGCACATCCCCGCGAGCGCGGCCGCCGCGAGCCGCGCCTTGACCCCGCTCAGGATCGCAAGGCCTGCCGCGGCATGACCCGCGCCGGTCGCATAGGCCCAGAACAGCGGCAGCGGAATCCAGCCGGGTACCATCTTCGCCGTGAAATCGGCATAGACGAAATGGCTGAGGCCGAAGACCAGCGCGCTCAGCCCGAAGGCGATGCGCGCGGCGAGCGGAAGCCATTTCGGTCCGCGTTCGTCCGCAAGCACGCTGCCGCCCGCGGCGAGCGCGAGGATTTCCGCGACGCCGAGCAGATTGCCGACCGTCGGCGCGGCGGCGACCACGGGCAGATGGAGCGCGATCACCCAGAGCAGGTAGAATGCGGGGAGAATCAGCCGGGCCAGCCCCGCGCCTCGCCACGCCGCTGCGAGCCCGCCCGCGGCCAGCAGTGCGCCGCTCGCCAGCGCGAGCAGGTCACGCGCGGGGATGGTTTGGGGAACGGGCTGCCATTGGAAGGCGAAATCGCGGGCGATGAGGGAGGCGATGCCGAGCCCGATCGCGCCCAGGGCGTAGGGAAGAGCGTCGCGGTCGATCTGGTCGCGGATGGTCATCGTGCTTCCTACCCCTCCTCAAGCCCTGGCGTTGGGCCGTCGTTACGCACGGGATACTGGCGGCGCCTGCCTGTGCAGGAACGCGGGCGCTACAGCCGCGGCAAGGTCACGCCGCGCTGGCCCATATATTTGCCGGCGCGGTCGGCATAGCTGGTCTCGCAGGGTTCGTTGCCCTGGAGGAAGAGGAACTGGCACGCGCCCTCATTGGCGTAGATCTTCGCGGGGAGCGGGGTGGTGTTCGAGAATTCGAGCGTCACATGCCCCTCCCATTCGGGCTCGAGCGGGGTGACGTTCACGATGATCCCGCAGCGCGCATAGGTCGATTTGCCGAGGCAGATGACGAGCACATCGCGCGGCACGCGGAAATATTCGACCGTTCGGGCCAGCGCGAAGCTGTTGGGCGGGATGATGCAGCAATCGGTCTTGCGATCGACGAAGCTGGTCGCGGCAAAGTCCTTGGGATCGACCACGGCGCTGTCGATATTGGTGAAGATCTTGAATTCGTCGGCGACGCGCGCGTCATAGCCGTAGGAAGAGAGGCCGTAGCTGATGCAGCCCTCGCGGCGCTGGGCCTCGACGAACGGTTCGATCATCCCATGGTTCTGGGCCTGTTCGCGAATCCAGCGGTCGGATAAGATCATGCGCGAAGCTTTCGCGGCAAATGCGGAGGCTGGCAAGCGGGGGAGCGCGAATGAAACGAGTGGGACTGGCGATTGCGGCGCTGATGCTAACCGGTGCGAGCACGCAGGCCGCGCCAAAGGCTTATATGATCGCCGAACTGACGGTGACCGATGCCGCCGCCTTCCAGAAATATGCGCCGCAGGTGCCGGCGATCCTGGCGCCGTTCGGCGGGCATTATCTGGCGCGGGGCGGCAAGCTGGTGACGCTGGAGGAGAAGGTGCCGGGGGACCGGGTGGTCGTGATCGAATTCCCGAGCTTGGCCCAGGCGCAGGCCTTTTACGCTTCGCCCGCCTATCAGGCGATCGCGCCGCTCAGGCATGCGGCGGCGCATGGCCCGGCCTATATCGTCGAGGGCGTGGCGCCCTAGGAAGGATCGCCATTCAGCCCATACCGGCCTGCAAAGTGGCGGTTTCACGTGCTTCCGGTGCTCACGTGCCGAAAGCACGCTGCGCTCCGGGTCACGCAAAACCACCATTTTCGACTCGGTCTGAGCTAAATGTCGATCCGTCCTAGGGTCTGTTGAGATTCAGGATTCCCTAAGAGTGTAAATTCTGATTCAAACTGCGGATGGACAGACTTGTTTTGAC
>NZ_JAPDOK010000014.1 GCF_026013415.1 Sphingomonas caeni | reverse complement strand
CGCGCCGCATACTTCCTCGCCTTCATCCACCTCGCCGCAGCCATGATCTGGATGCGTTGAATGTCGATTCGTCCTAGTTGTGAGCGCCAGCGCGGAGCACCACGAAACAGTCAGGGCCGAGTGCAATCTGATGTTCGACCACGTGCTGACCCAATGGCTGGACCCGCTTGTGCAAGGGCTACTGCCCGAGCCGGTGCAAGAAGCATTCGTTCGATTGGATGCCGCAGAGCTACCCGGATGGTAGATCGACAAGATAGGCCAAGAGCTCATTTGGCCGATCACTGAGCGAAGGCGGGCCCTGCAAGCCAGATAGAGCGTCTAAGATTGGTCGCAAACCAAACTCGGCCTCCCCTCAATCCCCCGCCGCGAAATGCGCCATCTGGTCGGCATGCGCCTTGATGAAGGCCGGGCGTTCCGTCGCGCGGGTGACATAGGCCTTGCACGCCGGATACTCCGCCAGCCCATCGAAGCGGTCCACCAGGCGCAGCACGTCCGCCATCAGGATGTCGGCGATCGAGAAGTCGCCCACCAGCCATTCGCGGCCCGCGAGCAGCGCGTCCATCTGCGCGAGGCGCATGGGCACCCAGCCGTCGAAGCGCTCGCGCACGATATTGTCGCCGGGGATGTCCCAGAAGCGCATCAGGGCCCAGGGCTGGGTCGCCATCTCGATCGAGTTGAGCGCGGCGAAGACCCATTCGATCGTTTCGCTGCGGGCCTTGGGATCGGTGGGGAGGAGGTTCGTGCTGCGCTCGCCGATATGGAGCAGGATCGCGCCGCTTTCGAAGATCGTGCGATCGCCGTCGGTGAGCCAGGGGATTTGGCCGAAGGGCTGGTGGGCGAAATGATCGGGGCCGCGGTCCCTGAAGGGCGTGCTTTCGACGCGATAGGGCAGGCCGGCTTCCTCGAGCGCCCAGCGGACGCGCAGATCGCGGACGAAGCCGCGGGGAAGGTCGGGGACCCAGTCATAGGTGGTGACGATCATCTCGGCCATCGCGCAACTCCGTCCGGGGGAGCCGCGTCTTTGACAGCATCGCGGCGCGGCACGCAACGGCGCTAGGCAGTCCGCGTGCGCCGGGCTAAGCGGCTGGCATGGGGGCGATCCTTTCGCAGATGCGCGGGCTTGCGCGGTCGGGTTCCGATTTCGTCGGGGCCTTTTCGCGCTATGCCGGATGGCGCGGCGTGCGCGCCGGGCTGCTGCTGGCCGCCTCGTCGATCCTCGATGGCCTGGGGACCCTGCTGGTGCTGGTGCCGATCCTCGGCCTCGTCGTCGAGACCAGCCAGGGCAAGGGCGGGACCGGCTGGGTGTCGGGCACGCTGCGCCGGCTGGGGGCGGAGACGCCGCTCGCCCAGCTCGCCTGGCTGATCGGCGCGTTCGTGGTGATGAGCATGCTTCGTGCCTTCACCCTCTATGCGCGCGATACCGCGCTGGCGCGGCTGCAGACCGGGTTCATCGAGGATGAGCGCAACCGCGCGATGCGCGTGCTGGCCAGCGCGCCCTGGAGCCGTGTGGTGGGGCTGCGCCACGCGCGGGTGATCAACCTGATCACCAACGAGATCCAGCGGCTTTCCAGCGCCTCCTATTTCCTGGTGCAGGGCGTGGTGACGGTGGCGATGCTGGTCACCCAGACCGTGATCGCCTTCAGCCTCGCGCCGGCGCTGGCGGCGCTGGTGCTGGGGCTGTTGCTGCTCGGCGGGCTGGTGTTCGTGGCGACGCAAGGCGCGACCCGCGAGCTGGGCGGCGGGGTCGTCAAGGCGGCGCAGGCGATGATGGCGAACGCGCAGGGCTTCCTGTCGGGGCTCAAGACCGCGGCGGCGCAGAATGCCCAGCCGAGCTTCGTCGCCGAATTCGAGAGCATCCAGCACCAGATCCGGACGCACCAGCTGGTCTTCCAGCGGCGGCAGGCGCGGGGGCGGCTGGTGTTCGCGCTGATTTCGAGCGCGGTGGGAGCGGCGGTGGTGCTGGTCGGCTTCGGCTTCATGCGGGCGACGCCGACTACCCTGCTCGCGCTTATCTATGTCTTCGCGCGGATGACGGGGCCGGGGATGATCCTCTATCAATCGGGGCAGCAATTCGTCTTCGCGCTGCCCAGCTTCGAATCGGTGCGTGCGCTCCAGGCCGAATTGCGCGGGGATGGGGAGCGCGCCGAGACCCGGGCGGAGGCGCCGCCCGAGGGGCCGATCGAGTTGATCGCTGCGGGCTATATGCATCCCGGCGGGCGCGGCGTGCGCGACGCGAGCCTCACGATCGCGCCGGGCGAGTTCGTCGGGATCGCCGGGCCTTCGGGAGCGGGGAAGACGACATTGGTCGACCTGATCGTCGGGCTGCTCGAGCCCGAGACGGGCGAGGTCCGGATCGGTGGTGTGCCGCTGACGGGGGCAGTGCGCCAGGGATGGGGCCAGGCGATCGCCTATGTCTCGCAGGAAGGCTTTCTGTTCCACGACAGCATCCGCCGCAACCTGCGCTGGGCGAACCCGGAGGTGACCGAGGCCGAGATCGCGGCGGCGCTCGACTTTGCCGGGGCGAGCGAGATCGTCGCGCGGCTCGACGAGGGGCTCGATACGGTGGTGGGCGAGCGCGGGACGCTGTTCTCGGGCGGCGAGCGGCAGCGGATCTCCCTGGCGCGGGCGATGCTGCGCAAGCCGCGGCTGCTGGTGCTCGACGAGGCGGCTAACGCGATCGACGCGCCGGGCGAGGCCGCGTTGCTCGACCGGCTGAAGGCGCTCGAACCGCGTCCGACGATCCTGATGATCTCGCACCGCGAGGAGAGCCTGGGCTGGTGCGACCGGGTGATCCGCGTGGCCGATGGGGATGTGATCTGCTGACCGGACAGGGTTTCGTTACGAAACTGTCGCGATTTGTTGTCCGCCTGCCAGATTCCGCTTGACCGGACCGCCCTCTCCGCGCGAACAATGGGGCTGCTTCTTGTTCGAGCGGGTTGCTTACAGTTGTGTAGTCGGAATGACGCCGTTTTGGTGGCATTCCCATTACGTGTTCAAGTAATGGCAGTATTGTTACTTCGTATTCAAGCACTCGCGCTGCAACATGACTTGGCCACCATTGCTGATTGGAGAGGGAGGCTCATGACACAACCTTATATCGGTGAGATCCGCGTATTCCCGTGGGATTGGTCCGTCCGCGGTTGGGCGCTGGCGCAAGGCCAGGCGCTGTCGATCGCGCAGAACCAGGCCTTGTTCTCGCTGCTCGGCACGACCTATGGCGGCAATGGCGTCACGACCTTCTGCCTGCCGGACCTGCGCAGCTGCGTCGCGGTCGGCATCGGCCAGCTCGCGGGCGGCTCCAACTATGTCTGGGGCGAGCGCACCGGCGCCGAGACGGTGACGCTGAACGTCAACCAGCTGCCGCAGCATATCCACCTCTGGAAGGCGGTCACCACCGCCGGCAATTCGACCGTGCCGCTGAGCGCGTATCTGGCGACGGTGAACCAGACCAATGCCGGCAATATTCCGGGCTATGTCGCGCCCGCGGGCAACGGGGTCGTGCTGGGGACGACGATCGGAAACCAGGGCGGCGGCCAGCCGCATACCAACATCCAGCCCTATACGTGCTTGAACTACAGCATCGCACTTCAGGGAATCTTCCCGTCACGCAACTGACGCCATCGGCGGCCACTCCGTTCAGGGGGATAAGAAATGTCGAACCCTTTTCTTGGTGAAATCCGCATTTTTGCGGGAAACTTCAATCCGCGCGGCTGGGCGTACTGCGCCGGGCAGCTGCTGCCGATTTCGCAAAATGATGCGCTTTACGCGCTGCTCGGCACCACCTTCGGTGGCGACGGCCAGGTAACCTTCGGGCTGCCGGACTTGCGCGGCCGCGTGGTGATCGGGCAGGGCACCGGACCCGGGCTCAGCGGCTATGTGGTCGGCCAGATGGCGGGAACCGAGTCGGTGACGCTGCTCACCACCCAGATGCCGGCGCACAATCATACGATGCAGGCGTACAATATCGACGCGACCGCGGCGACGCCGGGACCGGGCCTGGCGCCCGCCAATCCGCTCGATGCGATTTCGGGACAGTCGAGCCTGTTCTATCTGAACACCGACGTGATCAATCCGCCGCCGAACCAGCCGGTGCTCGCCGCCGACACGATCCAGCCTGCGGGCGGCAACCAGCCGCACAACAATCAGGCGCCGTCGCTGGTCCTCAATTACATCATCGCCCTTGAGGGCGTGTTCCCCAGCCGGAACTGAGAAAGGGAGAGCGGGACATGACAGCACCTTTTGTCGGCGAAGTTAAGCCCTTCGCATTCAACTTCCCTCCGCGCGGCTATATGTTCGCGAGCGGCCAGCTTTTGCCGATCGCGCAATATACCGCGCTCTTCTCGATCCTGGGCACGACCTATGGCGGGAACGGCACGACCAACTTCGCGCTGCCCAACCTCAACGGCGCGATTCCGGTGGGCAACGGCAGCGGCCCGGGGCTCGGCCCGGTCGTGCTCGGCGAGACATTTGGCAGCGAGACGGTGCAATTGCTCAGCACCGAGATGCCGTCGCATAGCCACACGGTGACCACCAAGAACGATCCCAGCGGCACGACGCATATGACCGACGTGCCGACGGCCGGCTATTTCATCACCCGGTTCATGTACCACCAGAACACCGCCGCGAACGCTTGGTACAAGCCGGGCGCCGCACCGACGGCGACCACGCTGGCGCCCCAGGTGGTGACGCCGAACGGTGGCGGCCAACCGCACAACAATCTTCAGCCGCTGCTCGTGATCAACTGGTGCATTGCCGTCCAGGGGATCTTCCCGTCGCGGAACTGATTGCTTGGTCAAGTATCGGCTTCGAAAAGAGACGGCGGGTGACCTGGGGTTCATCCGCCGTCTTTTCGTGTCCACGCGCTGGCCCCTGTTTCAGGGGATGGCGGGCACGGACGAGCAGCGGCTGGCGCTGCTCGAGAACCAGTTCCAGCTGCAGGACTTCCACTTCCGGAAATTCTTCCCGGACACGGATCGCCGCATCGTGACCAGCGGCGGACAGGCGATCGGCCGCTTCTACCTGCTGCGCGGGCCCGACATCTGGACGGTGATCGACATCTCGCTGGCGCCGCCCTTCACCGGACAGGGCATCGGCGACGCCCTGTTCGACGAGATGACCGCGGAAGCGGATTCGGTGGGCCGCGCGATCATGCTCCATTGCTCGCTCACCAACCGCGCGCATAATTTCTATCTGCGCAAGGGCTTTGCCGATGTCCGGATCGAGGGCGGCGACTATGTGATGGAGCGTCAGCCGCAGGCGGTGCGCACGCTCTTCGTCAGTTGAACACCGCCTCGTAGCGGTAGGTGCCGTCATCGTTGCGGCCAAGGGGCGAGACCAAGATGGCGAGGCCGCCCATTTCCGGATGCTCGAAGACGATGAGCTGCGAATGGAACATCAGCTCGGTGCTCGATCCGTTGAACATCAGCGAGAAGGGCTCCCGGCCGCCCGCATAGGAGGGCTTGCCGGGTGTCACCTCGGTGAGGACGAACACCTCGTCCAGCTCGGCGGTATGGATGGTGAAGCCCGTGCCGATATGCGGCTCGAAGCTCTCTTTGGTCAGGCCTTCCATCATAAGCATCCCCCATATTCTGGTGCCGGTTGCAGGAATCGAACCCGCGACCTTCGGTTTACAAAACCGCTGCTCTACCAGCTGAGCTAAACCGGCATCTGGCGTTCCTTGCGTCAGGCGACGCCGAAGGTCCAGCCCTCGGTGGCGGCAACATCGCCGATCCCGTGCGGATGCCAGAGATCGGCGCGGCGGGCATTCCTGCGCAGCCAGGCGGCGGTGAGGACCGCGTCGGTGGCGTGATCGTCATAGCTGTCGAGCTTGGCGGGTTCGTCGACGCCGAGTTTGCGGAGCGCCCGGTCCAGCGCTCCGGAATCGCGCATTTTGGATCGGCCGCGTGGGATACCGGCGTCGCGGGCGGCCAGGGAAGTATAGATTTCGACGATCAGCGGGCCCGCGGGCGGGACCGGATCGAAGGGCCAGACGGGGATGCGGCGCGCGAGTTGATGAAGAACCCGCATCCCGGTGAGGCTCGATTTGCCGACCTGGTTGGCACCGATCAGCTTCATGCAGCTCGACGGGGCGAGTTCCATGGGTTGTTGGGCCTCCTCGCAGCGGCGCAGCCGGCCGTTCCTTGGCGAGAACAGATCGCCGGCCGGCCGGCCCTGGACGCGAAAATGGCGGGCCACTTCGGGGTGATCGAGGAAGATATTCGCGGCGTGATGGGGGTCGCCGCCGCTCAATTCGTCGATCAGTTTCCAGAGGCTGGGTGCGTCCGCCGGGGAGCCGGGCCATTCGGGGAAATAGCTTCCCTTGTCGACGAAGGGCAAAGCGGGGGAGAGATCGAGGCCGATCAGCGTCGGAGTATCCGCCTGGGCGAGCATCCAATCGCGGACGTCGGCGCGCGACCAGGCGCGGCTCGGCGGGGAGACCAGCGCAGGGGCGGTGTCGCCAGCTTCGCAGAGTGCGATGGCGATGCCGGGATGATGCTCGCCGCGTGCGCCCGACCAGTCGATCGCGGCGAAGCGGGTGAAGTGGGTGGGCGCGGTCAGGGCCGCTCTTCCAGCCCGGCGGCGATGCGCTGGGGCTTCTTCGCGAGATCCCACCAGCGGCGCTGGATGTAGAGCGCGATCCGATCCTGCGCGCCGGTGCCGAAGCGGGCGAGGATTGCGGGGTAGTTCCGATAATGGTCGGTCTGCCAGAAGGTGTCCGGATCGGTTTCGAGCAGCACCTCCTTTTCGGCATTGGTGACGTAGAGGCAGAAGCTGCCCGGTTCGCGGCCGGGCGCGAACAGGCCCTTGCCGTTGAGCTTGGGGCAGAGCGCGCCCCAGTGGCTCTCCATCACCACTTCGGGTAGCGAACAGGCATAGGCCACCGCCTCGGCCCAATCCCTCATGGCCGCGCGCCGTGGGCGAGGCGTTGTTCGCGCGACAGCCGGTCCCACCACGCGCGGCGAATATGGGTTTCGACCAAATCATTCGCCGGCGCATCGTAGCGCGCGAGAACTGCCGGATAGTTGAGGAAATGCCCGGTCACCCAAAAGCTTTCAGGGGCGATTTCGAGCAGGATCGCCTTTTCGGGCTTCGAGACATAGAGGCAGAAGCTGTCCAGCGCGCGACTGGGTGCGACGAAGGGCTTGCCGTTCACTTTGGGAACCATCGTTCCGTAATAGGATGCCATCACGACTTCGGGCAACGCGCAGGCGAAGGCGACGACGTCGTCCCAGTCCTTCATGGCACGGCCTTCAGCACCTCGGCGCTGAACCTGGCGATGTCGAACGGCGCGCCGCCGGCATCCTCGCCGCGGCGGACGATCACGAGCTTGCGCGAGGGGATCACCATGACGAACTGGCCGCGATTGCCCTGCGCGGCATAGCTGCCCTCGGGAAGCCCCTGCGCAGGCCCGAACAGCCACAGGGTCGCGCCATAGCCGGGGCCGGTGGCGGGCTGGGGGCCGCTGGGGGTGGTCATGTAGGTCATCCAGCCCTGGGGGAGGATGCGGTCGCCGTTCCACACGCCGTCATTGAGCCAGAAGATGCCGAGCCGGGCGAGGTCGCGCGCGGTCGACCAGACCTGGCTCGACAGGATGAAGTTGCCGCCAGAATCGCGCTCGGCGATGGTGCGGGTCATGCCGATTCGCTGGAACAGCTTGGCGCGCGGATAGGCCTCATAGCGGAAATTGTCGCGGATCGCGCGGCGGAGCGCCCGGACCGCGATCAGGATGTCGAGATTGGCGTAGCGAAAGCGCGTTCCCGGCATCGCATCGAGCCCGGCGATCGCGGCCTCGTCGTCGACGGTGGCGCCGCCGAAATAGAGCGCGTCGGTGCGGTTGCCGGGGGTGTCGCCGTGGAGGCCGCTCGCCATGCGGAGGAGGTTGTCGATGGTGATGGTGCCGCGCAGATCCGCGTCGGCGCGCACGACGCCGGCCTTGTTGACGTCGAGCAGCCCCTCGCGGCTGGCGATGCCGATCAGCGAGCCCGACATCGATTTGGCGACCGACCAGGTGCGCTGGCTGGTGTGCGGGCCGAAGCCCTCGGCATAGCTCTCGCCGATGATGAGGTTGTTCTGGACGATGACCACCCCGGTGGTGCGGCCCGAAAACCCGCCCGCGAATGCCTTCGCGATGACCGGCTGGAGCGCGGGCGGCGTGCGGACCACGATCCCCTTCTCGCCCGTCGGCCAGTCGCGCTGATCGAGATTGCCGGGGACGAGCGGGGGCACGTTGCCCGAGCGGACGATCACCGGAATCTGCTCGGGCGGCGTGAGCGGATAGATTGTGCAGCCGTCCCATGGCGTCCAGGTCGCGACGCGCGGGGGGAGGGTCTCGTCGAAGGGGACGGTGACGAGGCCGTCCCACAGCATCGGCACGGCGGGATTGTCCTCCCGGCGGGTGACTGTGGCGGTCAGGGTGGGGACGATCGCCTCATATTCGGGATAGATGCCGGTCAGCTCGAGCGCCTCGGCCTGCGCCTGGGTCCGCCCGCCGTTGAAGATCGCCCCGCACAAGGTGAGCGCCTTGTAGCCGGCGGCGATGCTGCGGGCCCAGGTCGTCGGGGCCTTGGGCGCGGGTTGCTGGGCTGCGGCAGGGCAGGAGAGCAGCGCGGCGGCGGCCAGGGCGAGGAACGCGCGAGTCGGACGGAGGCTGATCATCGCGCGGAGGAAAGCAGAGCGGGTCCTTCATGGGAAGCCTTGTCGGGAAACATGCCATTCCACGCTTCAGGACCTGCCATCAGGAGCCCGACGGAACACCTGCCCTTGGCTAATGTTTAGTTCTTGCAACGATTTGGCGGGGCACATGACAGAGTTCGAGGACCCCGTAACTATCGGCAGCCGATTCGAGCTGCTGGTTCAAAGCGTCACCGACTATGCGATCTACATGCTCGATACCGAGGGGCGCGTATCGAGCTGGAATCCCGGCGCCCGCCGCTTCAAGGGATATGAGCCTGAAGAGATTATCGGCGAGCATTTCTCCCGCTTCTACACCCCCGAGGAGCGCGCGCAGGAAATCCCGAGAATCGCGCTGGAGACCGCCAGACGCGAAGGCCGCTTCGAAGCCGAGGGCTGGCGCGTGCGCAAGGATGGCAGCCGGTTCTGGGCCAATGTGGTCATCGATCCGATCTGGGACCCGCCCGGCAATCTGGTGGGCTACGCCAAGATTACCCGCGATCTGACCGACCGCAGGGCGGCGGATGAAGAGCTTCGCCAGAGCGAGGAGCGCTTCCGCCTGCTCGTCCAGGGCGTCACCGACTATGCGATCTACCTGCTGGACGAGACCGGACATGTGAGTAGCTGGAACGCGGGGGCGGCGCGCTTCAAGGGCTATGTGGCCGACGAGATCATTGGCGAGCATTTCTCGCGCTTCTATTCCGAAGAGGACCGCATGGCGGGCGTCCCGGAGGCCGCGCTCGAAACCGCCCGGAGCGCAGGGCGGTTCGAAGCCGAAGGCTGGCGGGTTCGCAAGGACGGGTCGCGCTTCTGGGCGAGCGTGGTGATCGACCCGATCCGCAACGACGATGGCCGGCTGATCGGCTTTGCCAAGGTCACCCGCGATCTGACCGAGAAGCGCGCGATCGAGGAGCAGCTTCGTCAGTCACAGAAAATGGAAGCGGTCGGTCAGCTCACCGGAGGACTGGCGCACGACTTCAACAATCTCCTGACCGGCATCAGCGGCAGCCTCGAGATGATGCAGATGCGGTGGGCGCAGGGGCGTACCGCCGACTTCGACCGATACTTCATGGCGGCGCATGGCGCGGTCAAGCGCGCCGCCTCGCTGACGCACCGCCTGCTGGCCTTCTCGCGCCGCCAGACGCTCGACCCCAAGCCGACCAATGTCAATCGCCTGCTCGGCGGTATCGAGGATCTGGTTCGCCGCACCGTCGGTCCGAGCGTGGACGTGGAGGTTGTCGGCGCAAGCGGCCTTTGGCCGACGCTGGTCGATCCCAACCAGCTCGAAAACGCCGTTCTGAACCTCTGCATCAATGGCCGCGACGCGATGCCCGATGGCGGCAAGCTTACGATCGAGACCACCAACAAATGGCTCGACGAGCGCGCGGCGCGGCAGCAGGATCTGCCGGTTGGCCAATATGTCGCGGTTTGCGTGACCGACACGGGCACGGGCATGACCCCCGATGTCATCGCCAAGGCATTCGAACCCTTCTTCACGACCAAGCCGCTGGGCGAAGGCACCGGGCTCGGGCTTTCGATGATCTATGGGTTCGCGCGCCAGTCCGGAGGCCAGGTCAGGGTCTATTCGGAAGTTGGGCAGGGCACCACGATGTGCCTTTATTTGCCGCGGTACGACGGCGATGCGCCGGCCGACGAGGTGGACAGGTCCGCGGCGCGGTCGGGTCCGGTCGGAGACGGGGAGGTCGTGCTCGTCATCGACGACGAGCCTACGGTCCGGATGCTGGTGGCGGAGGTGCTCGGGGAATCGGGTTATGCCGTCATCGAGGCGGCGGACGGCCCGTCGGGCGTTCGGATCCTCGAATCGAACACGAGAATAGACCTGTTGATCACCGATGTCGGTTTGCCGGGCGGAATGAACGGCCGGCAGGTCGCCGACGCGGCGCGCGCGAGCCGGCCGAACCTCAAGGTGCTCTTCATCACCGGCTATGCCGAAAATGCGGTGATCGGCCGGGGTCGCCTCGAAAACGGGATGTTCGTGTTGACCAAGCCATTCCAGATGGAGGTGCTCGCCGGCCGGATTCGCGAGATTATCGAGCAGAACTAACGGGAGTCGCGCTTCCCTCGCCGCAACTCCTCCCAATAGGCCATGCGTTCGGCGATGCGCTTCTCCAGCCCCTTTTCGGTGGGGACGTAGAAGGTCTGGGGCTGCATCTCCTCGGGCCAGTAATTGTCGCCGGAGAAGCCCTCCGCCGTGTCCGGATCATAGGTGTAGCCCTTGCCGTAGCCGATCTCCTTCATCAGCCGGGTGGGGGCGTTGAGGATGTTTTGCGGGGGCATCAGCGAGCCGGTTTCGCGCGCCGATTTCCATGCCGCGCCCATCGCCTTGTAGCTGGCGACCGATTTGGGGGCGGTGGCGAGATAGAGACAGGCCTGGACGATCGCGAGCTCGCCCTCGGGGGAGCCGAGAAACTCGTAGGTATCCTTGGCGGCGATGCACTGGATCAGCGCCTGCGGGTCGGCGAGGCCGATATCCTCGATCGCCATGCGGGTGAGGCGGCGCAGCACATAGAGCGGCTCCTCGCCCGCGGTGAGCATCCGGGCGAGATAGTAGAGCGCCGCCTGGGGATCGCTGCCGCGCACCGATTTATGGAGCGCGGAGATGATGTTGTAATGCCCCTCGCGGTCCTTGTCATAGACCGCGACGCGGCGCTGGAGCAGCGCGGAGAGGCCGGCGGGGTCGAGCGGCGCGGGGAGGTTCACCGAGAAGAGCGTTTCGGCCTGGTTGAGCAGGAAACGGCCATCGCCATCGGCGCTGGCGATCAGGGCGTCGCGCGCCTCGGGGGTGAGGGGGAGGGGCGCGTCCTCGATCTCCTCGACGCGGGTGAGGAGCTGCCCGAGCGCGGCGGCGTCGAGGCGATGGAGGATCAGGACCTGGGCGCGGCTGAGGAGCGCGGCGTTGAGTTCGAACGACGGGTTTTCGGTGGTGGCGCCGACCAGGGTGACGGTGCCGTCCTCGACAAAGGGGAGGAAGCCGTCCTGCTGCGAGCGGTTGAAGCGGTGGATCTCGTCCACGAAGAGCAGGGTCTTGCGGCCGATCCGGGCATGTTCGCGGGCCTCGGCGAAGACCTTTTTGAGGTCCGCCACGCCCGAAAACACCGCGCTGATCGCGACGAAGCGCAGGCCGACCGCATCGGCGAGGAGGCGGGCGATGGTGGTCTTGCCGGTGCCGGGCGGGCCCCAGAGGATGATCGACGAGAGCCGGCCCGCGGCGACCATCCGCCCGATCGCGCCCTCGGGGCCGGTGAGATGCTCCTGGCCCACGACCTGATCGAGCGCGCGGGGGCGCAGGCGATCGGCGAGGGGGCCGCCGATTGGTTCCTCGCTTTGAGGCGGGCTTTCGTGGGTTGCGAACAGGTCGGCCATTGGGGGTCAAGATAGGGGCTGGACCGAAAGTTAGGAAGGTGAGGGTGTCGGGGCTTGTCAAAACTGACTCAAGATATATCTTAGACACATCAAGACTCGCTAATATAGGATTTTACACATGCGATTTGGATTTCATCATCATGGCCGCGGTCGTCAGGCAGAGCGTGGCGAGCACGGCATGGAGTGCGGCCCGGGCGGCCGCAGGGGCGGCTGGGGCCGTCACTTTTTCGAGCATATGGCCGATCATCACGCGCACCATCACGGCCGCGGCGGGCGGCGGCGGATGTTCGACGGGAGCGAGCTGCGCCTGATCCTGCTCAAGCTGATCGAGGAGCAACCGCGCCACGGCTACGACCTGATCCGCGAGATCGAGGAGCGTTCGGGCGGCGCCTATGCGCCCAGCCCCGGCGTGGTCTATCCGACGCTGACGATGCTCGACGATATGGGCCTCGTCGAGGAACAGAAGACCGAAGGCGCCAAGAAGCAGTTCGCGATCACCACCGCGGGCCAGGCGCATCTGACCGAGCGCGAGGAAGAGGTGGAGGCGCTGTTCGCGCGGCTCGCGGAGCTGGGCTCGCGCAGCGCGCGCACCAGCGGTGGCCCGATCCGCCGCGCGATGAGCAATCTCGGCGCCGCGCTGCAGGACCGTTTGGGCCGCGGGGACGTTGACGCCGATATCCTGCACGAGGTCGCCGCGATCATCGACGAGGCGGTGCAGAAGATCGAGAGGCTGTGATGACCCTGACCGTGGTTTCCGCGAGCGCGCTGGTGCCCACCGCAAGCGCCAGCAAATATCTCCAGCAGCTCTGCAAGCATTGGGAGCACAACCTCCAGGTCGAGTTCACCCCCGAGAATGGGACGGCGATCTTCCCGAAGGATGCGCGCGGGGCGGACTTTCCGGGCGATGCGGTGGTGACCTTCAATGTCGCTGAAACCGGGCTCGCGGTGCGGATCGACGCGAGTTCGGAGGCGCAGCTGGAGGCGCTGAAGGGCGCCGTGGTCCGGCACCTCGACCGGTTCGCGTTCCGGGAAGTGCCGCTGCGCTACGATTGGAAATGATCGTCATCCCGGCGAAAGCCGGGACCCGGAGCCGCGGGCGGTCCGCTGAGTAAACCTGGGTCCCGGCTTTCGCCGGGATGACGGCTATTTGGATTTCTTCTCCGCCGCTTCGAGATAGGTATCGACCACCACCTGGTTGATCTTGTCCCACTCGTAACCCTTGGCAAGCTCGAATCCGGCCTGGCCGGCGGCTTGGCGGAAATCATGGTCGGTGGCGAAGCGGGCGAGCGCGTCGGCATAGGCGTCCATGTCCTTGGGATCGCAGAGAATGCCGCTGACATTCTCCTCGACCAGCCCGACCGGGCCGGTCGCGACCGCCGCGACCACCGCGACCCCCGACGCCATCGCCTCGAGCGTGACGTTGCCGAAGCTCTCGGTGACCGAGGGATTGAAGAACACATCCATCGAGGCGACCGCGCGGCTGAGATCGGCGCCCGACTGGAAGCCGGTGAACACCGCGTTCGGCACGCGTTCGGCGAACCATTCGCGCGCGGGACCTTCGCCGATCACCATGACGCGGTGCTTCACGCCGCGCGCCTGGAGCCGCTTGATCACCTCGGCGAAGACGTCGAGCCCCTTTTCGAGCACGAGCCGGCCGAGAAAGCCGATCACGACCTCATCGTCGGCGATGCCATGCTCGCGGCGCCATTCGAGGCTGCGCATGCCGGGGTTGAAGCGGTCGTGATAGACGCCGCGCGACCAGATCCGCATCGGCTTGGTGACGCCCCAGCCCTGGAGCAACTCGACCATGCCGCGCCCGGTGGGCATCACCATATCGGTGCGGTTGTAGAAGCGGGTGAGCGCCTTGATCAGCAGCGGCGCGAGGAAGCCGAGGCCGTAATATTGCGGGTAGGTTTCGAAGCGGGTGTGGACCGAGGCGACCGTGGCGATGCCCTGCTCGCGCGCCCAGCTGACCGCGCGGTGGCAGAGGATTTCGGGCGCCGAGACATGAACCACGTTCGGGTTGAACGCCTCGAGATCGGGCAGCACCGCCTTGATCCCCTTGGCGACCTTATACTCGCCGCGCCCGCCCGGCATCGCGAAGGCGGGGACGCTGACCAGATCGCCGGTGGGGGGAAAGGCCGGGGTGTCGGTCGTCGGCGAATAGATGCGCACCTGCGCGCCCTGCGCGATGGCATGGCCCATCAGCAGGTTCAGCGCCTGGTTCGCGCCGTCCCGGACATAATTGTAATTGCCGCTGAAGAGCGCGACGCGGAGATCGGATGCCTGCATTGCGCGCGGCGCATAGCGGGCGGGGGGCGATGCGTCCACCTTCCGCCGTCACCCCGGCGGAAGCCGGGGGCCAGAGCCCAACGGGATGCCGCTCGCGACTCTGGGTCCCGGCTTTCGCCGGGATGACGAAAAGAAGAAGCTTGTTCCCTTCTTGTTCCATCGCTAGCATCGCGCCATGGCCAAGCCCCGGAAACGCTATGTCTGTCAGGCCTGCGGGTCGGTTTCGTCGCAATGGGCGGGGCAGTGCGGGGATTGCGGGGACTGGAACACGCTGGTCGAGGATGCCGCTGGCTCCAATGTGACGCCCTTTCAGGCCAGGCATAATCTGCAGAGCGGCGGGCGGGCGATCATGCTGACCGGGCTCGATACCGATGTGGCGCTGCCCGAGCGGATGGCGAGCGGGATCGCCGAGCTGGACCGGGCGCTGGGGGGCGGATTCGTCGAGGGTTCGGCGACGCTGATCGGGGGCGATCCGGGGATCGGCAAGTCGACCCTGCTGCTCCAGGCGGCGGCGAAGATCGCGATGCGCGGGCTCAAGGTGGCCTATGTCTCGGGCGAGGAGGCGGCGGACCAGGTGCGGCTGCGCGCGCGGCGGCTGGGGCTGGGGGATGCGCCGGTGCAGCTCGCGGCGGCGACGTCGGTGCGGGATATTCTCACCACGCTGGGGGAGGGGGCGTCGCCCGCCTTGCTGGTGATCGATTCGATCCAGACGATGCACTCCGACCTGATCGAGGGCGCGCCGGGGACGGTGAGCCAGGTGCGCGCGAGCGCGGGCGAGCTGATCCGCTTCGCCAAGGAGCGCGGGACTGCGGTGGTGCTCGTCGGGCACGTCACCAAGGACGGCAGCATCGCGGGCCCGCGCGTGCTCGAGCATATGGTCGATACGGTGCTGGCGTTCGAGGGCGAGCGCAGCCACCAGTATCGCATCCTGCGCGCCACCAAGAACCGCTTCGGCGGCACCGACGAGATCGGCGTGTTCGCGATGGCGAACGAGGGGCTTTCGGAGGTCGCCAATCCCTCGTCGCTGTTCCTGACCCAGCGCGACGAGAGCGTGACGGGGACGATCGTATTCCCGGCACTCGAGGGGACGCGGCCGGTGCTGGTCGAGGTGCAGGCGCTGACGGTGCGGCTGGCGTCGGGCGCGACGCCGCGGCGGGCGGTGGTCGGTTGGGATTCGGGGCGGTTGGCGATGGTGCTGGCGGTGCTCGAGGCGCGGTGCGGGCTCAGTTTCTCGTCGTGCGAGGTCTATCTGAACATCGCGGGCGGGTATCGCGTGCAGGATCCGGCGGCGGATCTGGCGGTGGCGGCGGCGCTCGTCTCGTCGCTGGCCGAGCGGTCGCTGGCAAGCGACTGCGTGGCGTTCGGCGAGATCGCGTTGTCGGGGGAGATAAGGCCGGTGGCGCATTCCGCGCTGCGCTGCCGGGAAGCGGCCAAGCTCGGGTTCGGGCGGGCGCTGGGGCCTTCGGGCGCCTCGGGAGAGAGCCCGCTGGCGCTATCGGCGTTTCGGACGCTGGGGGCGTTCGTGGATCATCTGTTGGGGCGGTGAGATCGAAATCCTCCCCGCCAGGGGGAGGTGGCGGGCGCAGCCCGACGGAGGGGGAGGAGGCGATGCGGCTAGATGGATCAGGTAGCGGACGTCGGAATGCGAAGCGCCTGCGCAAGCAAATGACGCCGCCCGAAATCGGCCTTTGGCTGGCGCTTCGCGGCAATAAGGCTGGGCTGCGCTTTCGAAAGCAGCATTCGGCGGGTGATTATGTGCTCGATTTCTATTGCGCGCCGGCGAGGCTCGCGATCGAAGTCGATGGTGAGGCGCATGCCCGTGGCTATCGTCCCGCGAGTGACGCAGTTCGAGATGCTTGGCTTGGATCGCAAGGCGTTAGTGTGGCACGCTATTCGGCCAGCAATGTGCTGTCGAATTTGGAAGGCGTTGTCGAGCAAATCATGGCTTTGGCGGTCGAGCGACGGGATCGATTCGAAATCTGACGCTTTCCTCCCCCTCCGTCCGCTTCGCGGCCACCTCCCCCTGGCGGGGGAGGATAGGTGAGGTGGGGCTACCAATTCGGCGCGTGGCATCGCACTATGCCCCTATGAAGCAATCCACCGCCCTCAAGATCGCCGCGGGGGTCGCGGCTGCCGCGATTGGCGGCGCGTTCCTCTATTCGCGCTCGACGCGGCCGCCGGTGATCAATCCCAAGGTGCCCGAGCCCGCCGAGCCGGTCGATCTGGCGCGCTACCTTGGCAAGTGGTTCGAATTGGCACGGCACGAGAACCGCTTTGAAAAGGGGCTCGACGCGGTGACCGCGGAATATTCGCTCGACGATGACGGCACGATCCGGATCGTCAATAGCGGACGCCAGGGCAGCCCGAAGGGTGAGCGGAGCAGCGTCGAAGGGCATGCGATCGTCGCGGACCGGGCGACCAACGCCAAGCTAAAGGTCTCTTTCCTTGGGCCATTTTACGTGGGCCCCTATTGGATCCTCGATCATGGCGACGATTATGAATGGTCGATCGTGGGCGAGCCGAGCGGGCGCTATCTGTGGGTGCTGGCGCGCGAGCCCAAGCCCGCGCCGGCGGTGGCGGAGGCGATCCTGAAGCGGGTCGAGGCGCTCGGCTATGACCGCTGGGCGCTCCGGGCCACGCGCCACGCCTGAGCGCGCGGACCGGCTTTCGCCATTTCATGGTTAAGCGTATCAAGGCGCCGGCTTGGGAGGAGCGCGACATGGCATTCACCGCACTCGACATCATCGTGCTGCTCGCGATCGGGGCATCGGCCGTCATGGGGCTGGTGCGCGGCTTCGTGACCGAGGCGCTGGCGCTGCTGGCGTTCGTGCTGATCGTGGTCGCGCTGAAGTTCCTCCACTCGCCGCTGGCGGAGATGCTCGCGGGGCCGGTGGGCACGGTGCAGGGGGCGGCGGTGCTCTCCTTCGCGATCATCGCGGGGGTGACCTATTTCGGCGGGCGGCTGGTCGCGAATGTGGTTGGCGCGAGCGCGCGCGATTCGTTCCTGGGGCCGGTGGACCGGGCGCTGGGGTTCGGCTTCGGGGCGCTCAAGGGGCTGGTGCTGGTGAGCCTGGGCTTCCTGCTGGTCGTACTGGTGGTCGATACGGTGCGCGGCGGTGCCTCGAAGCGGCCGGACTGGATGACGACCTCGACCACCTATCCGCTGCTCAACTGGACGAGCGCGGGGATCGCGGATTTCGTCGACCGGCGGCGCAAGGGCCTGCCGGTGTTCGGGGACCGCACCGCGCCGGAGACGGGTAATTCGAGCAACGCTAGCGAGAGTCGCTGAGGGGCTCGCCCTTCGCGTCTGGGTCCCCTAGATGGGGGGCGTGAACGCGCCGCTCTACAATAATGAGATCCTCCGCCTCGCCGCCTCGATCCCGTTTCATGCGCGGATCGAACGTCCGCAGGCGAGCGTCGAGAAACGATCGCCGGTGTGCGGGAGCCGGGTGGCGGTCGATGTCGATCTCGATGCGGAAGGACGCGTGGCGGCGGTGGGGATGCTGGTGCGGGCATGCGCGCTCGGCCAGGCGTCCGCAGCGCTGATGTCGGCGCATGTCCTGGGCAGGAGCGCCGCGGAGCTGGCCGAGACGCGTGACCAGCTCACCGCCTGGCTCGCGGGGGAGCGCGCCGATCCGCCCGAATGGCCCAGGCTCGAGCTGTTCGCGCCCGCGCTGCCGCATCGCGCGCGGCATCCCTCGATCCGGCTGGCGTTCGAGGCCGCGGCGGAAGCGGCGGCGCTTGCCGCGCGGCACGAGGCGGCCCCGGTTCAAGCCCGGGGCAGGCTTTGATGGAGGAGCATGGTTCCCTGCTCGGCGATGCCGTGCCGATGCTCGGTTTCGCGCTGGCGTCCGTGCTGGTGTTCCGGCGGCTCGGGCTGGGTGCGACCCTGGGCTTCCTCGTCGCGGGTGCGCTGGTCGGGCCGCATATCCTGGGCCTTGTCCATGATGCCGAGGGCAAGATGGGCATCGCCGAGCTCGGCATCGCGCTGCTGCTGTTCCTGGTCGGGCTGGAGCTGAGCCCGAGCCGGCTGTGGCGGATGCGCAAGGATATTTTCGGGCTGGGGCTGTTGCAGGTGGTGGCGTGCGGGCTGGCGATCGTCGGCATCGTCGCGGTGGGGACCGATGTTTCGATCGAGGCGGTGATCGCGCTGGGGCTGCCGCTCGCGCTCTCCTCGACCGCGCAGGTTTTGCCGATGCTGCAATCGGCGGGGCGCCTGCGCACGCCATTGGGCGAGAAGGCGTTTGCGATCCTGCTGTTCCAGGACCTGTCGCTGATCCCGCTGATCACCATCACCGCGGCGATGAGTCGCAACCCCGAGAGCACCAAGCCGGTGCAGCTGACCGAATGGCTGGCTTGGGCATTCGGCATGCCCGCGCCGCTGAGCACGCCGGGCTGGTTGCTGGCGATCTACACCTTGACCGCGATCATCGGGCTGGTCGCGGTCGGGCGCTATGGCCTGCGCCCGCTGTTCCGGCTGATCGGCAATCTGGGCGAGCGCGAGATGTTCGTCTTCGCGGGGCTCTTCACCGTGATCGCGGCGTCTGCGCTGATGGTGTGGCTGGGGCTGTCGGCTGCTTTGGGCGCGTTCGTCGCGGGCGTGATGCTGGCGGACTCGCCCTATCGGCACGAGCTGGAGGCGGATGTCGAGCCGTTCCGTTCGATCCTGCTCGGGCTGTTCTTCCTCGCGATCGGGATGACGCTGAACCTCGGTGCGATCGCCTCGCACCCCTTCTTCGTGATCGGCATGGCGATCGCGGTGATCATCGCCAAGACCGCGATCATCATGGGGCTGGGCATGCTGTTCGGCATGAAGCGGCGCTCGGCGTTCGCGCTGGGGGTGCTGCTTAGTCAGGGCGGCGAGTTCGGCTTCGTGCTGTTCGCGCAGGCGCAGGCGGCGCGGCTGGTGGAGGGCGAGGCGGCGAGCCTGTTCGGCGCGATCGTCACCCTCTCGATGGCGACCACGCCCTTCCTGATGATGCTGACCCAGAAACTGCGCGCCGAGCCCGAGCCGAGCGCGGAGGGGCTGGACGGGCCGAGCCATGACGGGAGCAACGCGATCGTGGTCGGCTATGGCCGGTTCGGCCAGACGGTCGCGCAGATGCTGATCGTCCAGAAGATCCCGGTCACGCTCGTCGATACCGATGTCGAGATGATCCAGGTCGCGGGCGATTTCGGGATGAAGGTCTATTATGGCGACGGGACGCGGATCGACATCCTGCGCCAGGCGGGCGCCGCCGATGCTGAGCTGCTGCTCTTCTGCCAGGATGGCGACGGGCTCGATACCGAGCTGCTCGAGGCGATCCACCATGCCTTCCCCAAGGCGACGATCTTCGTGCGCGCCTATGACCGGCGATCGGTGATGAAGATGCGCGGCGCGCCGGTGGGCGGGATCGTGCGCGAGCTGATGGAAAGCGCCGTCATGATGGGCCGGATGGCGATGGAGGCGGTGGGGGTCGATGGGCAGGAGATCGACCGGACCGAAGCCGAATATCGCCGCCGCGACTATGCCCGGCTCCAGCTCCAGAAGGAGACCGGCGATATCCGCGCGGGCCGCGACGGGGCGATCACCCAGGCGTCGATGGCCGAGGCGCAGGTGCTCGATCTCGAGGCGACGGGGTGAAGAACCGGTCGTTCCGCGAGCGGATCGGCTTTGCGCTGGCCGGATGGCGCGAGGCCTTCGCGCGGGAGAGCAGTTTTCGGACGCAATCGGGGATGGCCGGATTGGCGCTGGCCGCGCTGCTGGTGCTGCGGCCCGCGCCGGTCTGGTGGGCGCTGGTGGGGCTCACCTGCGCGCTGGTGCTCGCGCTCGAACTGATCAATTCGGCGGTCGAGGCGGTGATCGACCTGCTCCATCCGGGGATCCATCCCTCGATCAAGCTCACCAAGGATATGCTGGCGGGAGCGGTGCTGGTGATGAGCTGCGCTTCGCTGGTGGTGGGGGTGGCGATGGTGGTGGAGAATGCGCCGCGGCTTCTGGTGGAGATCGGGCTGTGGTGAGGGCAATTACGGTTCTGGCCGCGCTCTCCGGCGCGCTCGCGGTGGCCGCGGGGGCATTCGGCGCGCATGGGGCGAGCGGGCAGGCGGCGGAGTGGCTGAAGACGGGCGGGCAGTATCAGCTGATCCATGCGGTCGCGGCGCTGGTGGCGGCGCGGATGGAGGCGCGGGGCCCGGCCTGGCTGTTCGTCGGCGGCGCGGCGCTATTCGCGGGGACGCTTTATCTCATGGCGCTGGGGCTGCCGCGCTGGCTGGGGGCGGTGACGCCGCTGGGCGGAGCGGCGTTGATCGGCGGGTGGCTTTGGCTGGCTTGGGAAGCCGGCAAACGGGAGACGGGACGATGACGATTACGCTGTTCACCTTCGTGGACCTCTACAGCCGCGCGCTGGTGACTCTGGATCACCTGCTGACCAAGGGCGTGGCGCGGGCGGAGGAGTTGGGCGTCGGCGAGGGCGAGATGCTCGGCTGGCGGCTGATCGGCGACATGAATCCGCTGGGGTTCCAGATCATGGTCGTGGTCAACTTCTCGCGGTGGTGGCCGGCGCGGGTGGCGGGGTTGGCGGTGCCTGAGGGGATCGATGCCGATCTCGATGTGGCGGGATTCCGCGCGGCGATCGCGGAGACGCGGGCCTATCTGGGCGGGCTGACCGCCGAGCAATTCGCCGGGCGCGACGACGTGCCCTTCACCCACCAGATCGGGCCGGGGATGGAGCCGACGATGCCTTCGGGCCAGTGGCTGAGCGTGTTCGCCACCACCAACATCTATTTCCACCTCTCGACCGCCTATGGCATCCTGCGCGCGAATGGCGCGGCGATCGGCAAGCCGGACCTGTTCGCGGGCGGGCTGTAGCAGCCCTTATTTCGGATGCACGATCCGTTCGACGCCGCTGGCGGTGGCCGGATGGTAGCCGCTCCGCGCCTTGTCGAACAGCCGCGCGGCGATCGGGCGGCCCCAGTCGCCCTGCTTCATCAGCCCCGAATAGAGCGGGCGGATCAGCAGGCCGCGGCCGACATGCGTCACGAACTGTTCGAGTGAGGGGAGAGCGGGCTCGTAGCGGTTGGCGATCGCCAGTTCGAGCCAGGCCGAGCGGACATAGGCGTTGGTCGAGGCGGAGAGGCCTAGCGTCTCGTCGAGCTCCTTGAGGCGCGAGGGCGGAAGCTGGCGGGGCAGGCCGACGAGGAAGCGCTGCCATTCCTGGGTGCTCCAGCCCCTGGTCTGCACCGCGCTGGCCGGACCGCCCGCGACGAACGCCGCGCGCTTGGCGTCGATCGCGGCGAGCGTGGCCGAGGTGATGTGGACCGCATTGGCGGGGAGGCCGGGGCCGTACGCCCAGGCGTCGAGCTGGAGCAAGGCCTCGAGGTTCGCATCGCCCTCGACCAGATTGGCGCGGATATCCGCCAGGAAGCCCGCGGTGGTCTGGGGCTGGAAGGCGTGGCGGTCGAAATAGGAGCGCAGATAGGCGTCGAACCTCGGACGGCCGACGATATGCTCGATCGTGCGCAGGAAGGTCGAGCCCTTGAAATAGTCGAGCTGGCCCCAAGTCTGGCCGGGATCGCCGTGGAGGCGGGTACGCGGGGCCTGGGGGCCGCCGGCATTGCCGATATCGCGCTGCAGCCCCTCCCAATCGGTGTCGGCATAGATGGCGGCGCGCTCGGGTCCGTAGACCGCCTCCATGATGCGGTTCTCGAAATAGGTGGTGAAGCCCTCGTTGAGCCATGAATCCGACCAGGTGGCGTTGGTGACGAGGTTGCCCGACCAGGAATGGGCGAGCTCGTGCGCGACGACATCGGTGTTCGAGCGGTCGCCGGTGATGATCGTGGGCGTCAGGAAGGTCAGCGTGGGGTTCTCCATGCCCCCGAACGGGAAGCTGGGCGGCAGCACGAGCATGTCGTAGCGGCCCCAGCGATAGGGGCCGTACAGGTTCTGCGCGGCGTCGATCATCTTCTCGACATCGCCGACCTCGTGCGCGGCTGCGTCGAGCATCGAGGGTTCGGTCCACACCCCCGAGCGCGGGCCGGTGGCCTTGAACTTCAAGTCGCCGACCGCGAGCGCGAGCAGGTAGATCGGGACGGGCTTGTCCATGCGGAAGCGGAAGCTGCGCATGCCCTTGCCGGCGGGGCGCCCTTTGGCGCCGTCGACGCGGGTGGCGCTCATCACGGCGACCAGATCGGCCGGGACGGTGATCGTCGCCGACCAGGTCTGGCGGATGCCGGGGCTGTCCTGGGTGGGGATCCAGCTGCGGTTGTTGATCGCCTGACCCTGGCTGAAGAGATAGGGCTTCACCTTGCCCGCGGTCAGCTCCGGCGGGAGCCATTGCAGCGCGCCGGCGTCGGGGCGGCTGGCGTAGCGGATGACGATCCGCCTGGCGCCGTTCAGCCGGACGGTGAGCGCGCTGCCCAGCTCGGGATCGTCGGCGCCGACGGTGAAGGCGAGCGGCTTGCCCTTTGCGTCGGTGATCGCGGCGATATCGAGATCGTCGATGTCGAGGACGATCTCCTTGGCGCCGGGTGCCGCAAGGATGTCGAGCGTCGCGGTGCCCGACATGGTCTTCGCGATGAAGTCGGCGGTCAGCTTGACATCGACATGGGTGACGCGCGCGATTTGCGGCTGGGCATGCGTCCAGACGTCGCGAGCCTCGGGCGTGGTGAGGATCGGGGCGACCTTGGCGACCTGGGCGGCGGCGGGGGTGGCGAGCAGCAGGGTGGCGATGGCGGCGAGGATGATGCGCATGGCGGGGGTGCTATGCGCATCGCGGCTGAACGGCAACTGATGGCGGGTGGGCGAGCGGTTGAATTGAAGGCGCCTAGCTTCGCACTTTTCATTCGAATCGTGAAATTTCGTTGCGTGGTCGTGAAAGAATGTTGCGAGGATCGCGACGATGGGCAAGGAGAACAGGGCGAACATTGGCGAATCATGACAAATTCGGGGGTTGTAGGACAGACTTGGTCGGAGGGGCTGCCAGTGCGGGACAGGATGGATTGCGAGATGCGATCATGCGGCGTTCCGCTGACGACCCGAAGCTGCCACAAAGCTAGCCTTTGATCGTCGCTCTGAGAACGCTCTGCAGCCACTCCCATTTTCCGAGTGGTTCAATAAGCAGGTTGAAGAGGTTGGCTCCCAGTGCCAGCCACGTTGCGGGGTGATTCAAGCGGCCGTATCTGAGCGCAGCCCAAATCAGCAAAACAACGATGATCCCCGTCGCGAGATACAAGGGCATGATAACCTGCCCGGGACCGTCTTTTCCAAAGAGGACCACCCACAGGAACTGCAATCCCCGGCCCAGCGCAGGCATCATGATGATGAAGACGGTCGAGATCAGCCACCAGGCGTGATCTTGCAGCGATCGCCGATGGCGAATCGACTGTATGACGGCAAAAATGAAGGCCGACATCATGACGAGCTCGACCGTCGCTACACCGTAGAAGAACCAGGGCTCGAAAGGTCCGAACTGATCGCGCATCTGCGCGGAGAGGCCCGCATTGACAATATCGCGGTTCAGCGCGCTCAATGCCGTCAAGGCCACGCCCCCCGCGAGAAAGAACCCGATGATCCCATTCGTCCGGTGCCGGTCGAATTGCCGACGCTCGGCGTAATAGGGCTGGAGGATCAGAAAGAGATACCACAGAGTCGCGGTCCAATAATGGACATGGACCGGCCATGCGTTCTCGGTCAGGTCACCCCAATAGTCATGGAATATCCCGATCTGCATGATCGCCATCGGGATGACCATCCACAGATACAGACCGGTATATCGGTTCAACCCATTACGGTCGTGGACGCTCATAATGACCCCCTGTAAGCTTTTTCACTTCCTTCCGCTCGGTGGCTCACACTTGAGCCAAATTGGATGCGGCTTATGAGATTCGGAATGCCCTTACGGGGAACTCGTGCCACCAACGTTCGCCAACAGCCAGCTCAGGCTTCACCACAGACGAAGGTGCCTGACTGCAAAGTTTCCAGTGTCGGCCGCTTCGCCTGCCGCGGCTAGAGCAACGTCTGTGCTCCTAACGCGGCTGCGCGTCCAGAAAGGCCGCGATGTTGCCAAGATTCACCGTCTTGTCGAGATAGGTCTGCCCGATCCCCCGCGCGAGGAGAAACGGCAGCGTTCCCGCCTCCATCTTCTTGTCGTGAAGCATATGCTCGACAAGGCGCCCGCCGCTCGCGGTGATGCCCGCGGCCTTGAGCCCGTCGGGGAGGCCCACCGCGCGGAGATGGGCGGCGACGCGTTCGCTGTCCTGCCTCGGGCAAAGCCCCTGTTCGGCCGAGAAGGCGAAGGCCAGCGCCATGCCTGCCGCCACGCCCTCGCCATGGAGGAGCTTGTCGGAGAAGCCGGTTTCGGCCTCGAGCGCGTGGCCGAAGGTGTGGCCGAGGTTGAGCAGCGCGCGCTTGCCGGTGGTTTCGCGCTCGTCTTGGGCGACGATGCGGGCCTTGGCGGCGACGCTGTGGGCGATGGCATATTCGCGCGCGGCAGGGTCGCCGGCGAGGAGGGCGGCGCCATTGGCCTCGCACCATTCGAAAAAGGCGAAGTCATCGATCAGGCCATATTTGACGACCTCGGCATAGCCGGCACGGGCCTCGCGGGGCGGGAGCGTGTCGAGCACCTGGGGGTCGATCAGCACGAGCGCGGGCTGGTGGAAGGCGCCGACGAGGTTCTTGCCGGCGCGGCTGTTGATCGCGGTCTTGCCGCCGACCGAGCTGTCGACCTGGGCGAGCAGAGTGGTTGGGATCTGGACGAAGTTGCAGCCGCGCTTGAGGATGCTCGCGGCGAAACCCACCAGATCGCCGATCACGCCGCCGCCGAGCGCGATGATGTGATCGCTGCGCTCGATGCCGAGCTGGAGGAGCTTGTCGGTGAGCGTTTCGAGGTGCGGCCAGCTCTTGGTGCTTTCGCCCGCGGGCAGCACGATCGCTTCGCTGGCGACCCCGGCCGCCTCGAGCGAAGCCTGGAGCGTGGCGAGATGGAACTCGAGATGGTCGTCGGTGACGATGGCCATCGTCCGGCCACGTAACAGCGGCCTGAGGATCTCGCCCGCCTTCGCCAGCAGCCCGGCCTCGATGCGGATTTCGTAGCTGCGGTCGCCCAGCGACACGGGGACGACGGTCATCGAACGGCTTCCAGTTCCTTGAGGATCGCGTTGACCGTCGCGTCGTGCGGCGCGGCGACGCTGAGCACGCGGATCGGCGCCATCGCGTAGAAGGGATTGCGCACCGCCGCCAGCTCGGCGAGCACCTCCTGCGGATCGCGGCCGCGCAGCAGCGGGCGGGTGTCGCGGCGGCGGACGCGCTCGGCGAGCACGCCGGGTTCGGCCTCGAGCCAGATGGCGAGCGCCTGATCGAGGATCAGTTCGCGCGTCTGTTCCTGGACGAAGGCGCCGCCGCCGGTGGCGATCACCTTGGGCGTGCCGTCGATCAGCCGGGCGATGACGCGGCGTTCGCCATCCCTGAAATGCGCCTCGCCGAAGCGGTCGAAAATCTCCGAGATGGTCATCCCCGCGGCTTCCTCGATCGCGGCATCGGCGTCGATGAAGGGCAGGTCGAGCTTCTGCGCGAGGCGGCGGCCGACGGTCGTCTTGCCCGCGCCCATCAGGCCGACGAGCACGATCGGCTTGCCGGTCCAGGGCCCCGCTTCGTGATGCATTTGTAACATCTCCCGGGGGGCTATACAGCGAGGGTCCCGCTCGGGCAAAAGCCCCGGCGCAAAGGCTTCATTTGGTCAGGCGAGAGTTTTCTATGCCCCGTTCGATTATCGTGCTGATCGTGGTGGCGGTGCTGCTGGTGGGTGGGATCGTGCTGCTTTCCATGCGCGACACCCACAAGGAACCCACGCGAATCGACAAGGCGGTCCCGCTTGAAAATCTCGCGAACTAAGCTCGCTTTCGCCGCCGTCCTGCTGACCGGCACCGCGACGGCGGTGTACGCGCAGCAGGACAGCCCCGAATCGATCCTGCCTCCGGGGTTCGACAATCCCGCCCCGGCGCCTGCTCCCGCGCCACGACCGGCTCCCGCCCCGGCGCCGAGCATCCCTTCGGATTCGAGCACCTCCGCGCCGGTGGGCGACGCGATGACCAACACCGCGGCGATCGAGGACCAGCCCACAGCGCCGGTCGATCTAAGCAAATATGAGCTGCCCGAACAGGCCCGGCACGGTCTGGGCCGGATCGGGATCAGCGTGCTCGGCAATCCGGCCTTTCCGGCCAATGCGTTCGGCGCCTCGAACGGCAAATATCTCGCGACCATGATGCGCCGGATCGACGCGCCGATCGCGTCGCGCTGGGTATCGATCGCGCTGCGGCGGGCGCTGCAATCGCGGATCAACACGCCCAAGAGCTATGACGGCGCCGATTTCGCCGCCGAGCGCGCCTGGCTGCTGCTGCGGATGGGCGAATCGATCGCGGCGCGCGGCGTGGTGCAGGACGTCGATGTCGAGAATTACACGCCGCTGATGTTCGAGGTCGCGATGCAGAGCGCGCTGGCGAGCGCCGATCCGGGGGCGTTGTGCGGGATCGCCGAGCCGGGATCGAAGCGGCTGCCCGAGCGCGGCTGGGCGTTTGCCAAGGCGATGTGCGCCGGGCTGGCGGGCGATCCGAGCCGCGCGGGCCAGCTGTTCGACCAGGCTGCGGGCGGGCGGCAGAATATCGACACGCTCGTCGCCGAGAAGGTGATGGGTGCGGGCGCGCAGGGCCGCCGCGCGGTGACGATCGAATGGGATGGCGTGACGACGCTGACCGCGTGGCGCTGGGGGCTGGCGACCGCGACAGGGGTCGAGGTGCCCGCCGAACTCTATCGCAGCGCGGGGCCGCAAGTGACCTCATGGCTGGCGCTGGCGCCCGGGCCGAGTTCGGCGGCGCGCGCAAATGCCGCGGAGCTGGCGGCGACGCAGGGTGTCTTCTCGGAGCAGGGGCTGGTCGAGCTCTATGGCGAGATCGAGACCGAGGATGGCGCCGACAGCGCGGCGGTGGCGGTCGCGCGCGACCTGCGCACCGCGCATACCGGCGCCAACATGGCCGATCGGATCGCGGCGCTGCAGCGGCTGTGGAACAACACCGAATCGCAGCGGCTGCGCTATGCCCGGCTGGTGCTGACCGGGCGGGCTTCGGCGTCGATCCCGGTGAGCAGCGATCGTTCGGGCGAGGCGGACCAGCTGATCGCGTCGATGCTGAGCGCGGGGCTCGATAGCCAGGCGATGGCGTGGCGGCCGGTGGTCAAGCGCGGCAGCGATGGCTGGGCGATGCTCGCGCTCGCCGATCCGGCGGCGAACGCGGTGGTGAGCTCGGCCGATTTCGAGAGCTATCGCGGATCGGCGGACCGGCGGAAAGCGCAGCTCGCCTTTGCCGGGCTGGCGGGAATGGGGCGGCTGGCGAACGGGGATGTGATCACGCTCGCCGGGACGCTTGGTGTCGATGTTCGCGGCGAGAATGCGTGGACGCGCGCGATCGATGCGGCGGGGCGGCGCGGCGAATCGGGGACGGTGATCCTGCTCGCGGCCGCGGGGCTGCAGGCGCGCGGCTGGGCGCCGGTGAGCCCGGAGGCGCTGTACCATATCATCTCGGCGATGCGCGCGGCGGGGCTGGGCAATTATGCGCGGATGGTCGCCGTCGAGGCGATCACGCGGGTTTGAGTTCGGGTGACGATCGCGCGCTGATCGAGCGCTTTCTGGAAATGATGGCGGCTGAGGCGGGCGCGGCGGGGAATACGCTGGCGGCCTATGGCACCGATTTGCGGCTGGCGTCGGAGGCGCTCGAGGGGCGGCTGGGGAGCGCGGGGGCGGGCGATCTGGAGCGGCTGGGCGCGGAATGGCAGAGCTTCGCGCGGGCGACGGTGGCTCGGAAATCGGCGGCGCTGCGGCGCTTCTACGCCTTTCTGCATGACGAGGGGCTGCGGGGGGACGATCCCGGCGGTGCATTGCCGCGGCCGGGGACGGGGCGGCCCCTGCCCAAGGTGCTGAGCACCGGGGATGTCGACAAGCTATTCGAGGCGATCGCGGCGCGGCAGGCGCGCATTCCCGCCGATCCGCTCGACCTGCGGCTCGCGGCGTTGGTGGAGCTGCTCTATGGATCGGGGCTGCGCGCGACCGAATTGGTGTCGCTTCCCCGAAACGCGATCCATCCCGACCGCCCCTATCTGATCCTCAAGGGCAAGGGCGGGCGCGAGCGGCTGGTGCCGATCTCGGACCGGGCACGGGCGGCGGTGGGGCTGTGGCGCGAGCATGTCGCGAGCGACCGGCTGTGGCTGTTTCCGAGCGGCAAGAAGCATCTTTCGCGCGTGCGGCTCTATCAGATGCTGCAAGGACTGGCGGCGGAGGCGGGGATTCCGCCCGACCGGGTGAGCCCGCACGTGCTGCGCCACGCCTTTGCGACCCACCTGCTCGAGGGCGGCGCCGATCTGCGCGCGTTGCAGGCGATGCTGGGGCATGCGGACATCGCGACGACCGAGATCTACACCCATGTGGATAGCCGCCGGCTGGTGGAGCTGGTGAATTCGCGGCACCCCTTGGGCGAAGCGCTCGTTGACGCGAAGCCCCGCCCGGCCTAACCGGCGCGCCTGATGGCTACATTCCTCGACTTCGAGAAGCCGCTCGCCGAGCTGCAGAACCGCATCGACGAGCTGCGCAAGGCGGCCGATGGCAGCGACGTGGATATCGATGCGGAAATCGGCCCGCTCCAGGCGAAATCCGACAAGTTCCTCAAAGAGGCCTATTCGAAGCTGACGCCCTGGCAGAAGACCCAGGTGGCGCGGCATCCCGAGCGGCCGCACTTCAAGCATTATGTCGCCGCGCTGATCGAAGATTTCATGCCGCTGGGCGGCGACCGCGCCTTTGCCGACGATCAGGCGATCATCGGCGGGCTGGGGCGGTTTCGCGGGCGCCGGGTGATGGTGATCGGCCATGAGAAGGGCGACGATACCGCGAGCCGGCTCAAGCATAATTTCGGGATGGGCAAGCCGGAAGGATATCGCAAGGCGATCCGGCTGATGCAGCTTGCCGACCGGTTCGACCTGCCGGTGGTGACGCTGGTTGACACCTCGGGTGCCTTTCCGGGCGTCCAGGCCGAGGAGCGCGGTCAGGCCGAGGCGATCGCGCGCTCGACCGAGCAATGCCTTAATCTCGGCGTGCCGCTGGTCGCGGCGGTGCTGGGCGAGGGCGGTTCGGGCGGCGCGGTGGCGCTGGCGGCGGGCAATGTCGTGCTGATGATGGAGCATGCGGTCTATTCGGTGATCTCGCCCGAAGGCTGCGCTTCGATCCTGTGGCGCACCGCCGACAAGGCCGCCGAGGCCGCCGAGGCGATGAAGGTCACCGCGCAGCATCTGAAGGAACTCGGCGTGATCGACCGGATCGTGCCCGAGCCGCTGGGCGGCGCGCACCGCGATCCCGGCATGGCGATCCAGGCGCTGGGCGATGCGATCGCCGAGTCGTTGAACAGCCTCGATGGGATGTCGGCGGAGAAGCTGCGCCAGGCGCGGCGGGGCAAGTTCCTCGCAATGGGGCGGATCTAGCGTCCGCCGGTGCGGTGGTGGAGGGGACGCCGCCGCAGACGCCCCGCGGCTAGCAACGACGCCCCCTCCGCCAGCCAGGCGGGGGCCTAGCTGGCTTTCATATTATCGGTGACGTTGCCGAAGGTCTTGGTGAGCTGGTTGCCCAGCCCCTGCATCGCGCCGATCGCCGCCACGGCAATGAGCGCCGCTATCAATCCATATTCGATCGCAGTCGCTCCCTTGCGACTGCGGAAAAGCTTGCGAATCATCGTAAGTCCCTCCCGCTCGGCGCGCGCGAAAGGCCCGCCCCGGCATAGGTGGTTTTACGTATCCGCCTTCACGGATTAACAAGGATCAAGGAGAAGGCCGCGTTCATCTTGTTTCATGCGCGCAACAAAGGTCGCGTCGCTGGAGCCCCGGGCGCCTGCCGGTCAAGCGCGGGACATGAAAAAGGGCGGCGGAACCGAAGTTCCGCCGCCCCTCTTTCGTTCGCTTCAGTCGTCGAAGGCTTACGAAGCCTTCATGTTCGACGTCACGTTGCCGAAGGTCTTGTTGAGCTGGTTGCCCAGACCCTGCATCGCGGCGATGGCGGCGACGGCGATCAGAGCGGCGATCAGGCCATACTCAATCGCGGTGGCGCCCTTGGAGTTCTTCAGGAAGTTGCGAATCTTGGTCATACCGGTCTCCATGGTTCAATAGTGCTTCATTCACCCGGCCGGCCCGGAGACTCCGGTACGGCAGATTCGAACTTAGAGATGGGGAGTAAACAAACGGCTAAACCGCACCGTTACGCGCTGGTAACTATCCCGCCTGCTGCACCTTGGTGCTGACATTGTTCCACATGCCCGTGGTGGTAGTGCCGAGCTGGATGATCGCGGTCATGATCGCGAGCACGACAAGGGCGAGGATGAGACCATATTCGACCGCCGTCGCGGCCTTGCGGTCGCGGCAGAGAGATTGAACAAGGCGCATCATGGATCGCATTTCGGCGCGAAAACCCCCTTCACCGTCGCGTGAATCTAGAGAAAGGTCCTTAACGAAGTGCTGAGCGATGTGTCCGGGAGGGCCTCCGTAGAAACACTGTTCGTGGTTGCAGCGGCGCTGATCGACGGCGACGGGCGCGTGCTCGTCCAGCAGCGGCCGCCCGGCAAGCCGATGGCGGGGCTGTGGGAGTTTCCGGGCGGCAAGGTCGAACCCGGCGAGGCGCCCGAGGCGGCGCTGGTGCGCGAGTTGACCGAGGAACTGGGGATCGCGGTCGAATCGGCGTGCCTCGCGCCCGCGACCTTCGCGAGCGAAAGGCTTGGCGAGCGGCATTTGATCCTGCTGCTCTATGCGCTCAGGAAATGGAGCGGGGTGCCGGCGGCGCACCATGCCAGCGCGCTCAAATGGGTGCGGCCGCTCGAACTGCACGGGCTCGAGATGCCGCCGGCGGACAAGCCGCTGATCGGGCTGCTGGAGGCGCTGGTCTAAGCTCCCTCTCCCCTCCGGGGAGAGGGCTATTTGCCCTTCAGCGCTTCCGCCAGCGACGCGGTGGCGCTGCCGCGGCGGGCGGGCCGAGGCTGGGAATCGTCCGGGGCCCAGCCGGTCATGTAGACGATCTCGAAACGCTCGGCGGTGCGGCCGTCGGGGCCGGCCTGATCGGCGAAATGTTCGGCGGCTTGGGCGAGCGTGACACGGGTGAGCGGACGCGCGTTCGGCAACAGACTGGTCGCCGCCATGCCGCGCAGGTCGCGCAGCAGATTGGCGATGCCGGCATAACGGACGGTGAGCGTTTCGACATCGGCCACAGGCAGCGCGAAGCCGGCGCGGGTGAGCAGGTCGCCCGCGGCGCGGACGTCGATCTGGGGGTGGAAGCGCGCGGCGGGCTCGGCGGCGAGAAAGGCGGCCTTGAGCGCGGCGAGGCTGCCTGCGCCCGCAAAGGCGGCGAGGAACAGGCCGTCGGGGCGCAGCGCGCGGCGGGCGAGGGCAAGTGCCCCGGGGACGTCGTTGACCTGGTCGAGCACGCCTGCCGAGACGATCAGGTCGAACGAAGCTTCGGGGAAGCGGGGCAAGTCCTCGTCGGCGTGGACACCGCCCGAGAGGCGCGCGAATTCGGCGCCCGCATCGAGGCGGGTGATGGCCGCGCCGGGCAAGGTGAAGCTGCCGTCGAAGCTGCCGAGATCGAGCACGTCGCGGAACGCGCGCTTCACCGCGGCGAGCCGCTCGGCGATGCCCTCGAGCATATGATCGCGCAGGAAGGCGAAGTCGCGATAATGCGCGGCGGCGCGGTCGCGGCGTTTGCGGCGCAGGTTGCGGTCGAAGATCTCGGGGGGACTCACGCGGCGCTTGTGCAGCGGCTAAGGCCGGGGGACAAGGCGGGATGCGCGCCGCCGCCCCCTTGCGCTATCTCGCCGATCTCGCGCTGCCGCCGCGCTGCCCGGGATGCGGCGAGGTGGTAGGGGCGGATCATCGCTTTTGTGCGGCATGCTGGGGAAGGCTGAGATTCCTCGGGCCGCCCTGGTGCGCCAGTTGCCAGATGCCCTTCGACTATGACCGCGGCGAGGGGGCGGTATGCGGCGAATGCCTCGCCGAACCGCCGCTGCACGATGGGGTGCGCGCGGCGGTGGCCTATGGCGAGGTGGCGCGGCACGTGGCGCTGCGGCTCAAATATAGCGGGAAAACGGCGCATGCCGCGACCATGGCGGAAGCGATGGCGCGGCTGATGCCCGAAGGGGCGGGGCTCCTGGTGCCGGTGCCGCTGCACCGCTGGCGGATCTGGGGGCGGGGATTCAACCAGGCGGCGCTGATCGCGGCGGCCCTGTCGAAGGCGAGCGGCGTGCCGGCCGATCCGTTCCTGCTCCGGCGGATCAAGGCGACGCCGGTGTTGCGCGGACTGGGACCCAGGGGCCGGGCCAAGGCGGTGGCGGGGGCATTCGCGCTGGCGCCCGAGGCGAAGCAACGGATCGCAGGGAAGACGATCGTGTTGGTCGACGATGTCCATACCAGCGGCGCGACCGCACGGGCCTGCGCGCGGATTCTCAAGCGTGGCGGTGCGGATCGCGTGATCCTTCTGTGCTGGGCGCGCGTTCTGGGCGAGGAGGCCGGTGATCGATACCCTGATTGACAAGCGGCCCCGCCCACCGCACCTCGGATTGCGAAATGGCCAAGATCGAAGTCTATACCAAGGCGTTCTGCCCCTATTGCACCCGCGCCGAGGCGCTGCTCCGCTCGAAGGGCGCCGCGTTCGAGGAGATCGACATCACCCTGGGCGGCCCCCGGCGGCAGGAGATGATCCAGCGGGCGGGCGGACGCACCACCGTCCCGCAGGTCTTCATCGACGGCAAGCATATCGGCGGATCGGACGATCTCGCGGCGCTCGATCGGCGCGGCGGTCTCGACGCATTGCTGGCGGCATGAGGTGCAGAGGTGACTAGGGCTGCGATCCTGCAGATGACGAGCGGGATCGATCCCGCCGCCAATGCACGCACGCTCGTCGCGGGGATCGCGGACGCCAGGGCGGGCGGGGCGGCGATGCTGTTCACGCCCGAAATGTCCGGCCTGGTCGATGGCGATCGCGGCCGGGCGGCGGCCTCGCTGGCGCATGAGGGCGACGACCGCGTGCTCGCCGCAGTGCGCGAGGAGGCGGCGAAGCAGGGCATCTGGGTGCATCTCGGCAGCCTCGCGGTGCTGCGCGAGGACGGCAAGCTGGCGAACCGGGGCTATGTGATCGACGAAACCGGAACGATCCGGGCGCGTTACGACAAGATGCATTTGTTCGACGTCGACCTGCCCACCGGCGAAAGCTGGCGTGAATCGAACAGCTATACCGCAGGCGAGCGCGCGGTGACGGTGAAGACCCCGCTCGGCGTGCTCGGCCCGGCGATCTGCTATGACCTGCGCTTTCCGGACCTGTTCCGCGCGCTGAGCGATGCGGGGGCGACGATCCTGGCGATGCCCGCGGCCTTCACGCGGCCGACCGGCGCGGCGCATTGGCACATCCTCCAGCGCGCGCGCGCGATCGAGGCGGCGGCGTTCGTGATCTCGGCGGCGCAGACCGGGCAGCATGAGGATGGCCGTGCGACCTATGGCCACAGCCTGGTGGTCGATCCCTGGGGCGAGGTGCTGCTCGACATGGGCGAGCCCGCCGGACTGGGCTTTGCCGAGATCGACCAGGGCCGGGTCGAGGCGGCGCGGAGCCGGGTGCCGGTGCTCAAGCATCGCCGGGCGATCCCGGAGGTCGAGGCGCTATGATCGTCTTCGATCTCAAATGCGGCGCGGGCCATGTGTTCGAGAGCTGGTTCGGATCGAGCGCGGCCTATGAGGAGCAGCGCGCGGGGCGGATGATCGCCTGCCCGATGTGCGGCGACAGCGAGGTGACCAAGGCGGTGATGGCGCCCAATGTCGCGGCCAAGGGCAATCGGCGTTCGGGCGCGACGGTTCCGGCCGAGCCCGGGGTTCCGACCTCGACGATGCCGGAGCCTCCACCCGAAGTGGTCAAGGCGGCGATGGCCGAGCTCGCCAGGCTGCAGGCCAAGGCGCTGGAAGGGTCGCAATGGGTCGGCGGCAGCTTCGCCAAGCGCGCGCGGGCGATGCATGAGGGCGATGAGGAACATGCCCTGATCCACGGCCAGGCCACGCCCGACGAGGCACGCGAGCTGATCGAGGATGGCGTGGCCGTCTCGCCGCTGCCCTTCCCGGTGGTACCGCCCGAGGCGCGCAACTAGTTGCCGCCGATGGCGGTGCGCCTTATGGGGTGCCCGCGTGGTTCCGTAGCTCAGCCGGATAGAGCGCCACTTTCCTAAAGTGGGCGTCGGGGGTTCGAGTCCCTCCGGGACCACCATTCTTTGTTTTGCCTCAGGCGCCGGCGGCGGCATCCGCCGCCTTGGCTATCCTCCCCCGGATCAAGTCCGGGGTCGGACGGCCGTTCGGCCTTGCGGACCCTTCGGGTCCGGTTAGCGAGCCTTGCGGTGACCGAACAAGGGTGCGGTCAGGCGCGTCAACGGCTTCTCGACGATCTTGTGCCCGATTATGCCCGCGGTGATGCTGGCGGCGAACATCGCCAGGGCGAGCGCGACCGTTTCGATTGGCGAAACCAGGCCGAGCCGTTCGCCGATCTCTTCCATCACCAGCATCACCAGCACATGGACGAGGTAGAGGAAGTAGGAGGCGTCTCCGAGCAGCAGTCCGGCGCGGACCGCGAAGCGCCGCTCGTCATCGGGTGCGGTGGTGAAGGCCGCGGCGGCGACCACCACGAGCGACAGGCCCCAGAGCGGCCAGTTGGGCCAGAGCTGGGTCGCGACCGGCGGGGCGGCCCACAGGATCGGAAGGCTGACCAGCATCAGCGCCGCGAGCACGCCGATCCCCGCGCGATGCGTCAATCTCCCGCCGAACCGCTCGTGCGACCAGCCGACCAGGATCCCCAGGCCGAACAGCGCGACGATCGGCTGCGCGAGCGCGCCGGCAATGCCGTGGCCCAGCAGCCCGGTCTGACCGAGCGCGACGGTGCCGGCGATCAGCGCGAGCACCAGCGGCAGGCCGAGCCGCTTGGGGAAGAGCAGCGCAAAGGCGAAGAGCAGGTAGAAGAACATCTCATAGTCGAGCGTCCAGCCGACGCCGAGGATGGGGCGGAATTTGAGGCCGTCGAAATCATAGGGGATGAAGCCGAGCGACAGCAGGATCTCGCGCAGGGGAGCGCTGCCCTTGCCCGCGAGGAGGAGCGCCAGCGTGGCGCCGGTCAGCAGCCAGTAGAGCGGCACGATCCGGTGGAGCCGCCGTTTGAGGAAACGGCCCGCCGAGGCCGGGTTGCCCGCCCAGCTGTCACGGCAGGTATAATACATGATGAAACCGCTGATGATGAAGAACACCGCCACGCCGAGGATGCGATAGTCGGCGGCCTTGGCAGCCCAGGCGAGGGCGGGAACGCGCTCGACACTATATTGGATGCAGTGCGCGACCAGCACCATCGCCGCGGCGATTCCGCGCAGATACTGGATCGCCGCCAGCTTCCGCCCCTGGCTCGGGCTTGGGGATTCGAAGGTCATGCGGCCCCTGGGTTCCGGCCGCGCGTCAAGCGCGCACGACCTTGTCGGACGGCAGGTTAGCGCACACGTTGCGGGTGTCGACCACCAGCTTCGAATGCTCGACGAGGTGGCCCCAATCGATCCCGTCATGATCGGTGGCGATGAGGACGACGTCGTAGGTTGCGAGGTTTTCGGGCGTGAGCGCGACCGACTTGCGGCCCGCGAATTC
>NZ_JAPDOK010000013.1 GCF_026013415.1 Sphingomonas caeni | reverse complement strand
AAGCCCGGTGCCGCTCTTCCTCGGGCACTGAGGCCGCAACCGGGGCGCTGCGTCCCCCGACCGGCGCCCCGGTCGCAGGCAGGTATCGCGGTCCAGGGCACCCGCGCCTCCAGGCTGCGCGAACCCTGGAACAGCCCGCAATCGACCAGGATTCACTTGTCGCCGGCCTTCACTCCATGCAGGAGCCGGTCACCGCTCCGGCCGCGCCGTGGACGGTGAGATCGAGCGTCATCGGTCAGCCTCCGCGTCTGGTGCTTTCACCGAATCCACGTCGGGGCTGTGCTCGCCGGCCTCGCGCGTCTGAGGCTGGAACGAATGGGGGTCATAGGCGAGAACGCCGATAACCGTCGCCGCGGCCGCCAAGGTGGCGAGGATCAGCGCGAGTGGTGACGGGGGGCGAGCGTCGTCCGCGGTCGGGTGGCGATCGCGCCGCTTGCGACCCGTGATCATCGCGCGCACCAGATTCTCGCGCGTGAGGAAGGACATCATGACCACGGCGCCGATGTGCAGCGCGACGAGCCCCAACAGGGTATAGGCAATCAGCTCGTGGACTTCTTCGTCCACGCCAACCGCACCCGTCCAGACGGTTGCCGCGATAAGTCCGAGCAGCAGGAGGACGCTTAGTGCGCCCAGCGCATTATGGCCGAGCGTCGCTTCGGGCCGGCCATGGAGCAGGCCCTTGATGTGCGCTGCAAGCGCCGAGGGCTTCACGAACTGCGCGAAGCGCGCATGCTCGCCGCCGACGAAACCCCATGTCAGGCGAAATGCGAGCAGCACCGCGATGCTCCAGCCGACCGGAACGTGCCAGGCTGCCAGGGGGCTCTCCTCCTCGGAGGAAAGGAAGGCCAGGGCAATCGCAACCACCAGCAACCAGTGGAACAGGCGTAGCGGAAAATCCCAGACCTCTATGCTCCGGCCGCGAGCAGGTGAATCCTGTGAAGTATCCATGTTCTTCTCCAGTCCTTCCGGGGTTACACTTGCCCCCTCAAACGTCATTGGCGCCGAGGACCGCGGCGCGGAGCCATCCGATCCGGGCGACGGGGTGGCGTTCGGCATGGAGGCGCAATCGGCTCATGTGCCGCATCGTGCCAAGCCATGGGGTGCGGGGCACTAGGTAACATCCACAGGCGCGATGGTTCGGCAGGGCAGTAGAACGCGCGTGCCCTCTAGCCGCGCGAGGCCGCAATGTACCGAAACATTCTGCTCCCCGTCGATCTCGATCATTCAAGCTCGTGGGAGAAGGCGCTCCCGACCGCCGTCGCCCTTTGCCGATGCTTCGACGCGTCGCTGGCGCTGGCGACGGTAGTGCCGGACTGGAACGTGATTCTGGAGGTCCAGCGGTCCCCGATCGCGTATCGCGAGTTTCTCGACGTCGCGAGGGCGCGCCTTTCGACGCTGGCGGATTCGATAACCGACCTTTCCGGTATCGAGCATCATGTCGAGACCGGCAGCATCTATGGCGGGATTCTCGCCGTCGCCGAGCGGATCGGCGCCGATCTCATCGTGCTCTCGTCGCACCGCCCCGAGATGAAGGACTATCTTCTGGGCGCGAACGCATCGCGCGTCGTGCGGCACGCGCGATGCTCGGTCTTCGTCGTTCGCGATTGAGATGCCGGCTCGCGACATCCCGAGCGGCCTGTCCGAGACGGAGGCGTCGAGCAGGCTCGAACTGGAAGGTCCCAACGAGCTCCCGCGGGAGAAGAGGCGCTCGCTGATCGGGATCGTCCTCGAAGTGATGCGCGAACCGATGCTTGGCCTGCTGCTCGCCGGGGGCGTGGTCTATCTCGCGCTAGGCGACCTGACCGAGGCGATCGTCCTTATCGTCCTCGCCGGCTTCTCGATCCTCATCACGATCGTTCAGGAGGCGCGCAGCGAACGTGCGATCGAAGCGCTTCGCGACATCGCCAGCCCCCGCGCGCTGGTGATCCGCGACCATGTGCGGCGACGGATCGCCGGCCGCGGGGTGGTGCGCGGGGATCTGCTCGTGCTTTCCGAGGGTGACCGCGTGCCGGCCGATGGCTGGGTTCTCGACAATGACGGACTTCATCTCGACGAATCCCTCCTGACCGGCGAAAGTGCGCCGGTCGGCAAGGCGGTGCGCGGCGAAGGCGGCGGCGATGCGCTTCCCAGGCCCGGAGGCGACGGCCTCGCCTATGTCTTTTCGGGTACGCTGGTGGTGGCGGGAAGCGGACTGTGCCGGGTCGCCGCGACCGGCGCGCGGAGCGAGATCGGGCGCATCGGCCAGTCGCTTTCGACGCTCGAGACCCAATCGCCGCATCTCCGCAACCAGACGCGCAGGCTGGTGCTTGTGTTCGCGGTGGCCGGCGCTTTGGTCAGCGCCTTCGCGGTGCTGCTCTACGGCCTGTTGCGCGGCAGCTGGCTCGACGCCGCGCTCGCCGGGATCGCGCTCGGCATGTCGATGCTTCCCGAGGAGTTTCCAGTCGTGCTTGCGGTGTTCATGGCGATGGGAGCGATGCGCATGTCGCGGGTGCGCGTGCTGGCCCGGCGAGCCTCGGCGATCGAGACTTTGGGCTCGGCAACGGTGCTGTGCACGGACAAGACCGGAACGCTGACCGAGAACCGGATGACGGTCTTGCAGCTTCGCCTCCCCGATGGGCGTCTCCTCGAACATGACGGTGCCGCCGCGCTGCCGGACGAGTTCTGGCAGCTCGCCGAGCTTGGCGTTCTCGCCAGCGCACCGCAGCCTTTCGATCCGATGGAGGTCGCCTTCCACAATGTCGGCCGCGGCAGCGATCAGGCCGAAGCCTCGCAGCGCCGCCGGACCGATTGGGGCCTGCGCCATCATTATCCCCTCGCGCCGGAGCTGCTCGCAGTATCGCAGATCTGGGACACCGGCGCCGGGGATGACGAGCATGTCATCGCCTCGAAGGGGGCTCCGGAGACTATCGCCGAACTGTGCGGCCTGGACCTCGCCGAGCGTGCCGCGATGGACGCGGCGGTGGACGAAATGGCGGCTGGGGGCCTGCGCGTGCTTGCTGTCGCCGAGGCGCGCTGGCGGGGAGCCGCGTTTCCGAGCAGCCAGCGCGGGTTCGACTTCGCCTATCGCGGGCTCGTCGGGCTGCAGGATCCGTTGCGCGCCGCCGTTCCCGAGGCGGTACGCCAGTGCCGCAGCGCTGGGATTCGCGTGGTGATGATCACCGGCGACTATCCCGAAACGGCGCGGGCGATCGCGCGGGAGGCCGGGATCGCCGAAGGGGAGGTGGTTACCGGCGCCCAGCTCGTGCAAATGGACGATGCGGAGCTGGCGCGACGCGTGCGCGAAATCACGATCTTCGCGCGGATCATGCCCGAACAAAAGCTGCGCATCGTCCAGGCGCTCCAGGCTGCAGGCGAGATCGTCGGGATGACCGGCGACGGCGTCAACGACGCGCCCTCGCTCAAGGCGGCGGATATCGGCATCGCGATGGGCGCGCGCGGCACCGACGTTGCGCGCGAGGCCGCGTCGATCGTACTGCTCGACGACGATTTCGGATCGATCGTCACCTCGATCCGCGTGGGACGACGGATCTACGACAATCTGCGCAAGGCGATGGGCTTCATCGTCGCGGTCCATATGCCGATTGCCGGGCTCGCGCTGATGCCGCTTCTGTTCGGGCTGCCGATTCTGCTTGCGCCGGTCCATATCGCCTTGCTGGAGATGATCATCGACCCGGTCTGCTCGCTCGTGTTCGAAGCCGAGCGCGAGGAGAGGGATGTCATGCGTCGCTCACCGCGCGCGCCCAATAGTGGGCTGCTGCCGCGCCGGTTGATGCTATGGTTCGGCGTTCAGGGCGCGGCCGCGCTGGCGGCGATAAGTGCGGTGCTGCTCTGGAGCGTGAATAGCGGCGTGGTTGAATCCCAGCTTCGCGCGGTCGCCTTTTTCGCGCTTGTGGCGGTGATCCTCAGCCTCGTGCTCGCCAATCGCTCCTTCTCGGCGTCGGTCGCCAGCGCATTGCTGCGCCCCAACCGGGCCCTTGTCGCGGTGGTGGCGACTATTCTGTTTGTATTCGGCCTCGCGCAATTCGCGCCGCCGGTGAGCGGCCTGCTGCGGCTGGCGCCGATCGCGCCCGCGCAGAGCGTCGCCGTTGCGCTTTCCGGAGCCTTGGTTCTTCTCCTGCTGGAAATACTCAAACGGCGCTGGCGGACCCGCTGGGCAGGGTGAGCCGCCTTGTCAGGCCGTAAGCGGTTCGCAGAGAGACACCAGGAACGCGAGCGGGGTGCCGTCGCGCTCGATGACAGTCACATACTCGCCAACGCGCAAGGGATGCGCCTCGAGGTGGAACAGAGGCTCGTCGTCGGCATCGCCCGGCCCGTAGGAGAAGACCCAGCCCTTGCGCTTGTGGACGAGGTAGCCACGCATGTCTGGCTCGTCTGGCCAGGAACGCAGCACCTCCGCACGCTCGGGGGCAGCACGCAGCGCGGCGAGATCGACGATTTGGCGCGCATCGAGAGGCGCGCGCAGGAGATAGGAATGCTCGCGCGAGCCCTCGGGAAATTCGGACGAACGCGCGAGATCGAAGCGGATCATGTGCCAAGTCATGCAGCCGTTTTCGCAAGGCAGGCAGCAATCGGAATCGGGATTGTTACGTAGACGAGGAGGCCGCGGTTATCTCTGCAGTCTTCGCTCGCTCCTTTACGATGTCGCGAAGCCGAATGACTCGCGACGCGTTGCGCGAAGACGGGCGCTCGCGTTCATGAGGCAAATGAAACCGTGATTGCCCTGCCGCTATAAGTAGCCGCCCTCGTAACCGCCGACGGCGCCATGCCCGTGGCATTGTCGGCGCTCATCAACGCCAGATTCAACTGGCGTTGCCGCACCATGCCTGGGAACGAACCCCGGCGCGCTCCGATAGTCAGCGTGCGCGCTTCATCATTCCAGACCAGATCATAGGTGGCGCGCTGGCCCTTTTCATAGGCGTAGGTCTCGTTGTCGTCCTCGTAGATCGTGAAACGCGCATGCGCGCCAGGATAGATGCGGATCTCGTAGGGCGCGTCGGGAGCCTCGGTTGCATATTGGACAATCGGGCCCATTGGGACGATCGATCCCGCACGGATATAGAGCGGCAGGATGTCGAGCGGCGTTCGGCGCGACACCCGCCGGCCACCGTGGAAGCGTTCGTTGGTCCAGAAATCGTACCAGTCCGATCCTGCGGGGAGGTAGGTTTCCATATCGAGGTCGACGCTTGGCTCCGTCGCGCTGAGCGCCGCGCGTTCGCTCGGCAGGCGCCATCCGAAACGAAGACTGCGGTTGCCGCTCGCCTGGAAGAACTCGATCGCGATCGGCACGCGCTGCCCCTTGCGAAACCGCTGGATCGTGGATCGGTACCGCTCCGCACCATTCGACCACGCTTCGATGCGGGTCTGGCCGCCGACGATCAGCCGGAAACCATCATTGCCGCTGAGACCCAATTCATACTCGCCATCCTCGGGCGCGATGAGGAATCCCTGCCACCGCACCGAGAAATTGTTCAGGCTGGAAAGGCCGGCGGGAATGTCCGCAAGCGGAGGGTCAGGCCATGTATGATCGATTTTAGCATCGACCACCTGGCCCTTCGGCGTCTCGAAATTGACTCCCTCGTAATATTGCGCCGCCAGTCCCGGTTGGCCGTCCGCCGTGCGCAGGAACTCGGATGAAACAGTTTGCGGCGGCGGCGGCTCGACATGGTACATGGCCCGCGTAACGGGTTGGACCAGGAAGGCGGGCCCGAACATGAAGCTGTCGTCGATGGTGTCGGTCGCGCGGTCGTCCGGGAAATCCATCATCAGCGGCCGCATCAAGGTGTAGCCGTCGGAGGTGACCTTCCAGCTCAGCGAGTAGATATAGGGAAGCAGCCGGTAACGCAGGTGAACGCTGTTGAGCAGCGAGTCGTAAACCTGCGGGTCGAGCGTCTTGAAAATATAGGGCTCGCGCTCGACGTCGGTGCCGTGGATCCGCATGAGGGGGCTGAAGGCGGAAAACTGGAGCCAGCGGGCGAACAATTCGCGCCATGCGGGATTCTTTTCGCCGCCCGGGAAAGCCGAGACGAAGAAGCCGCCCGTGTCATGGGTCCAGTAGGGATTGCCGGTGACGGTCACGTTGACGCCGCCGGAAACCTGCTGCTGGAACGTCTTCCAACTCGCGAAAACGTCGCCGCTCCACGAAGCCGCCGCGGTGCGCTGAGCCCCGGCCCAGGCGGAGCGGGTCAGGGTGAAGACGCGCTTGTCGCTCGTCGCGCGCTGTCCCTCATACGTGCCCAGCGTCGTCATCAGGGAATAGGGATTGAGATAGCGGGTGAAGTCGCCCAGCGCGTTCGAGCCCAGCGCCTTGGTGTCGCGGACATTGTCGGCGGCGTTCCACATCGCGCTGCTGACTTCGATTTCGGTGCCGTCCATCCACAGCGCATCGACGCCCTTGTCGAGCAGTCCCGACTTGACGTGCTTGAAATAGATGCGGCGCCCGAGCGGGCTGTAGGCGTCGTAGACGCGGGCGTGCCTGGAAATCCAGTGCAGCGGTTCGAAGCGCAGGCCGTGGGCGTCCAACTCGCGCGCAAGGGCCGTGTCATTGCCGATCGACGGCCAGATCGAGACCATCAGCTTCAGGCCTAGGCCGTGGACTTGCCGGATCATGCCCTCCGGGTCGGGAAAGCGAACCGGGTCCCAGATCATCCCGCTCCAGCTGCCGTCCTTGTCGCTGCCCCAATATTGCCAGTCCTGGACGATGTAATCGAGCGGGAAGCGTTCCGCGCGGAAGGTTTGCGCGACCTCCACGAGCCGGCCCTGCGTCTGGTAGCGCTCCTTGCTCATGAACAGGCCGAAAGCCTGTTTCGGATACATGGGAGCGGGACCGGTGAGCGCGCGATAGGCGCGGACGACATCGTCGGGCGTCTCGCCGGCCATGAAATAATAGTCACTGCCGCCAGGCGCGCTTTCGGCCCATAATGACGCTCCCTCGAGACCGTCCTTGAACCGCATCTGCGAATAGGTGTCCCACATGACGCCGTACCGGCGCGAAGACATCATCACGGGAATGATGATCCCGACATTGGTCTGGACCAGGAGCAGATCCTTGCCGCGCCGGTTGCTCTTGTCGTCGGCGGTAAAGCCGAAACCGTAGATCGCCTCGTCGGGTTGAAGGGTCAGCGTGTTTTGCGCTTCGTAGGTCGGCGCGGCCGAGATCAGGACTTTCTTGAGAGCCTGCGGGGCGTCGGCCTTTTCGCTCGTATACAGTCGCCCCCGGGAGTCGAGGAAGCGAAGCGCGCCGCTGGCCTTGTCGATCTCGATCCGGAGTTTTTCGCCGACGATCGTCAGCGTCGCCGGCGTCTCGCTGATCGAGAATGGCACCGCCTGCGGCCGGGCGGTGACGACGAGACTGGCAGCCGCCCAATAATTTTCGCCCAGCGTCGTGTTCACGCGCACCGTGTCGGGCGCGTGGAAGATCAGGTTCTTCGAAACGCCGTTGACCCGCAACTGCACGCCCTCGCGCAGCCGCGCATAGGCGAAGCCGCTCGGCGGCAGCGCAACGGCACGGAAATGGCCGTTCGCATCGAGTCCTGTCGGAAGCGGCAGGCCGGGTTCGGCGGCCATGCCCGACAGTGCCGGCGCGGCGGCAAATGCGGCAACGCCGCCCAGCAATGTTCGCCGGGCGATGGGCCGTGCCAGCGAGCAGCCCGGATCCGGACGGCGCTCCGCGATTCCTTCGGTATCCACGCCATCTCTCTCCCGATTCGGGACGACGGGTATTGGGTGTCCCTGCCCAGATCAACGTCGAAATTGCCCGGCAAGGGCGCCCGCGAACGCCGGATGCCACGCCCGATTCTATTTTCAATGATAACTCATACTTTTAAATACGAATAATATTCTTATTGAGCTTCTCGATTTTGGAAGATACAGACAACGTTGTCTCAGAGATCGAGAGACGCCGATCCCGCAGGATCGGCGCCGCGCTCGGATCAAGAAAATGAGGAACGGGAGAGTGCGCGTGAAGCTTGTGAGGCGTCAAATTCTTACGTCGGCGATCGCACTGGTCGCCGCAGGTTGTTCGGGCGGCGCGGCCAGCCCAACGCCGTCGCCGCCGCCCCCGCCTCCCCCCCCGCCGCCTCCGGCGCCCACCCCTTCGCCGTCACCTACCCCGACCCCAACCAGCCTGTACCCGAGCTACAATACCAGCGCGGCGGCGGCGGATCCCACGGGCATGGGCAGCACGGCCGCGGCCATCGCCGCGCGCGTCAAGCTCGGCATCAACATCGGCAACACGCTGGAAGCGGTGAACAACAGCGGCATCCCGCACACGACTTCGCAGGAGGGCTTCTGGGGCAACCCGGCGATCACCCAGGGGCTGGTCGACAAGTACAAGGCGCTCGGCTTCGATGCGATCCGCCTGCCTTGCTCCTGGGATCAGTACGCGAATGCCTCGACCGCCAAGATCGGCGATTTCTGGCTCAACCGCGTGAAGGACGTGGTGCAATATTGCATCAACGCCGACCTGTACGTCCTGCTCAACATCCATTGGGACGACGGCTGGCTCGAGAACAATGTCACGGTCGCCAAGAAGGATGCCGTGGTCGCGAAACAGAAGGCGTTCTGGGAGCAGATCGCCACGCATCTGCGCGATTTCGACGAGCGGCTGATGTTCGCCAGCGCGAACGAGCCGAATTGCGACACCGCGGAGCAGATGGATGTGCTGTTCGCCTATCACCAGACCTTCATCGATGCGGTCCGCTCGACCGGCGGGAGGAACGCATACCGCACGCTGGTGCTGCAGCTGCCCAGCACCAGCACCGACCTGGCCAAGACGCTCTGGACGAAGACGCCGACCGATCCGGCGGCGAACCGCCTGGTGGTCGAGCCGCATTTCTACACGCCGCCCAATTTCTGCATCCTGACCGAGGATGCGAGCTGGGGCAAAATGTTCTATTATTGGGGCAAGGACTATCACTCGACGATCGAGCCGGACCGCAACGCCACCTGGGGCGAGGAGGAGACGGTCGACGACCATATGGCGCTGGCGAAGAGCCTGTTCGTGAGCAAGGGCATCCCCGTGCTGCTCGGCGAATATGGCGCGCCGCGGCGCTCGAATCCGCTCGATCTGACCAAGCACCTGGCTTCGCGCGCGCACTGGATGAAATATGTGACGCAGCAAGCCCTGGCGAATGGCATCATGCCGTTCGTGTGGGACACGGGCGACCTCATCAATCGCTCCACCTATGCGGTTAAGGACCAGCAGGGGCTGGACGCATTGCTCGAGGGCGCGGGGAAGAAGTGACCGGGCGCGCCGGCGTTTTCGGATGAACGCGCCTCGGACGGGGCGCGACAGGGGGGAGCCTCGATGAGCCTTTCACGGCGCGATTTCGTAAAAACGCCCCTGGTCGTGGCGGGCGCTTCGGCGATCGGCGTGGGAACGGTGGCCACGGCGCGGGCGGGGACGGGTTCGAGAGAGGCGGCCGAGACGATCGAGCTGTGGCCCCGCCCGCCCGCGGGCGCCTTGAATCCTGGCATGGCCGAGCTGGTCGAACAGTCCTCGTCGAACCCCGACTATAGCAGCCGGCGCATGAAGGGGATTTCGAGGCCGCGCATGACCGTGTTTCCGGCGGCCCAGCCCAACGGATCGGCCATGCTGCTCATTCCGGGCGGCGGCTTCGCCTGGAACTATTTCGAGCATGAAGGCCATTACATCGCTGACATCCTGAATCGCGCCGGCATCACCTGCTTCGTGCTGTTCTACCGCCTGGCCCAGGACGGGTGGCGCGATCCGGCAAGCGTCGGGCCCGCCGATGCCCAGCGGGCGATGCGCGTCATCCGCGCCAATGCCGGGCGCTTCCATCTGGATCCGGCCCGCCTGGGCGTCCTGGGCTTCAGCGCCGGGGGGTTCCTGACATCGACCCTCGCCACACGGCACTCAGCCCCCCTTTACGCTCCGGTCGACGCCACGGACCAGCTCAGCGCGCGGCCGCTGCTGGCGGCGCCGATCTATCCGGTGCAGTCGGTCGATCCGGCCTATGCCTATGGTGGCGTCGCGCCGTCGCTGTTCGGGGGGCCGCCGACACCGGCCCAGATCCGCGAGTGGTCGCCCGATCTCAATGTCACGCCCGCCGCGGTGCCGACCTTCCTGGTGCATGCCGAGGACGACGGCACGGTGCCGGTCGCCAATACGGCGCGGCTGCGCGACGCCATGGTCGCGGGCGGGATCACGGTCGAGACCCATCTGTTTGCCCATGGCGGGCATGGCTTCAGCGTGGGCGCCAGGCCGGGCAGCCCCGACGGCCTGTGGCTGCCGCTCTTCCTCAACTTCGCGCGCGAACAAAAACTGTTCTAAGGGAACCGCCAATGACTGGAAAAACGGCCTTTCGCGCACTGGCCGCGGCGCTCCTCCTCAATGGAACCATGCCGGCCTTCGCGCAGGAGGCGGATCCCAATACGCTTGCGCCATCGAGCGACCCGAAGCGGGTTGCCAACGGCCTTGCCCTGACGCCGCCGATGGGATGGAACAGCTGGAACAAGTTCGCGTGCAACGTGAACGAGAAGATCATCCGCGACACGGCGGATGCGATGGCTTCCAACGGGATGAAGGACGCGGGCTATCGATATATCGTGATCGACGATTGCTGGCACGGGCAGCGCGATGAGAACGGGTTCGTCACCGCCGACCCCGTCAAGTTTCCCTCGGGCATCAAGGCGCTGGCCGACTATATCCATTCGAAGGGGCTGAAGTTCGGCATCTATTCCGATGCGGGGCGCCAGACCTGCGGCGGACGGCCGGGCAGCCAGGGCCACGAATATCAGGACGCGCTGACCTATGCCCGATGGGGTGTCGATTACCTCAAATATGATTGGTGCAACACGGGCACGCGCAATGCGGAGGAGGCCTATGCGCTGATGGCGGACGCGCTGCGCGCAACCGGCCGCGACATCGTGTTCTCGCTTTGCGAATGGGGCAATAACCGGCCGTGGTTATGGGGACAAAAGATCGGCAACCTGTGGCGAACCACGGGGGACATCACCGACAAGTGGGAAGGAAAATACGGCTATAGCTGGGGGATGCTCAACATCCTCGACATGAACGAGCCGCTCTGGCCGTTTGCGGGCCCCGGTCACTGGAACGACCCCGACATGCTCGAAGTCGGCAATGGCGGGATGACGGACGCGGAATATCGTTCGCACTTTTCGCTCTGGGCGATCATGGCCGCGCCGCTGATCGCGGGTAACGACATCGCCAACATGGATGCGGCGACCAGGGAGATCCTGCTCAACCGCGACGTTATCGCCGTGAACCAGGACGCGCTCGGCGTTCAGGGGCGGCGCGTCAGCCGCGACGGCAACCGGGAAGTGTGGGTGAAACCGCTGTCCGGTGGAGGCCGCGCGGTGGTGCTGTTCAATCGGAGCGCGCAGCCCGAGACGATTTCCCTGGGCTGGGAGGCGCTCGGCTACCCCGCGACGCTGAAGGCGAGCATTCGCGACCTCTGGGCGCACAAGGACCTGAAGCCCGCCGTGGGGGGCTATTCCGCCACGGTTCCAGGCCATGGGGTGGTTATGCTGAAGGTGCAGCCCTGAGCGGGGCGACGGGAGCGTTGGCGATCCGGGTCCGCTTCATTCTGGCGGCGCTATTCCTTTTCGCCGCCTGTTTTGCGATCTCTGCCGCGCCTGCCGCGCCTGCCGCGCCTGCCGCGCCTGCCGCGGCACACCGCGCGCGGGAGGCAGGGGCGGGCACCTGCGTCTCCGCGTCCCCTCTACTTCCGGAGGAACCATGATCGATCTCACGCGCCGGAACCTGATGACATCCAGTGTCGCGCTTTCGGTGCCGGGCCTGCTCGGCGCGCCGGCTCGCGCGATCGCTTCGCCGGAGCCCGTATCCGAGCCCAGCGCCGCAGCCATTCCCGCACTTGCCCCGCGCGAGCAGCTGCTGTTCGATTTCGGCTGGCGCTTCGCCTTTGGGCATGGCGCTGATCCGTCGAAGGACTTCGGCTTCGGACGGGGCCAGGCCGATTTCGCCAAGACGGGCGACTTCAAACTGGCGAAGAAGGGGTTCGACACATCGGGCTGGGCCCCGGTCACGCTGCCGCATGACTGGGCGGTCGAGCTGCCGTTTGTGCGTGACGAATCGGGTGAGGGCGACAGCCGGCTGCGCTCGCATGGATACAAGCCGCTGGGGCGCAGCTATCCCGAGACGAGCGTTGGCTGGTACCGGCGCGCGTTCGACATTCCGGCAAGCGATCTTGGCCGGCGCATCTGGATCGAGTTCGACGGGGCGTTGCGCGACGTGGTGGTTCTGGTGAATGGCTGCTTCATTGGCCGGAACGACAATGGCTATGCCCCTTTCCGCTTCGATCTGACCGATTTCCTCACCTATGGGGGCCGCAACTATGTCGTTGTGCGCGTCGATGCCTCGTTCGGGGATGGCTGGTTCTACGAAGGTGCCGGTCTCTATCGCCACGTCTGGCTGACGAAGATGGACCCGGTACACCTCGGCAAATGGGAGACGGTCGTCCGGTCCGAACTGGACGGTGAAAGCGCGGCGCTGGATCTCGCCACGGTCGTGGAGAATGAGGGCAAGGCACCGGTCGATGCGATGGTCGACTGGACGATCCTCGATTCCAGCGGCCGCGCGGTCGCGCACGTCACCAGCCCCCCGCAGCGGATCGCGCCCGGCGCTTCCGTGCCGATGCGCGCCGCCACGACGATCGCCGCGCCGGCTTTATGGTCGACCGAAACGCCCAATCTCTACACGGCGATGGTCAAGGTCGTAACCGGTTCGGACGTGCGCGACGGGGAGCGCGTCGAATTCGGGGTGCGGACCGTCCGGTTCGATGCGCAGAAGGGATTCTTTCTCAACGGCCGGCCGCTCAAGATCCAGGGGACGTGCAACCATCACGACCATGCCGGCGTGGGCGCCGCGGTGCCGGATCGGCTGCAGGCGTTCCGCCTGTCGATACTGCGCGACATGGGCTGCAACGCCGTCCGCACCTCGCACAACATGCCGACCCCCGAATGGGTCACGGCGTGCGACCGCATGGGCGTGATGATGCTGTGCGAAACCCGCCTGATGAGCTCGAATTCCGAAGGGATGCAGCAGCTCGACGCGATGCTGAAGCGCTATCGCAACTCGCCCTCGATCATTGCCTGGTCGATCGGCAATGAGGAATGGCTGCTCCAGCAGGGCGAACTGGCGCCGCAGGGGGCGCGCATCGCAAGAACCATGGTCGAGCGCTGCCACGCGCTCGATCCCACCCGCCTGGTGACCGCGGCGGTCAACGGCAACAACGAGCAGGGCGTGTCGGAACCGCTCGACCTTATCGGGTTCAACTACAACCAGCAGTTTCCCGACGAATTCCACCGCAAATATCCGAACCGGCCGGTCGTCGGCAGCGAGGTGTCGAGCGCGATCTCGACTCGCGGCGAATATGCCAACGACGCCGCGCACAACACGGTTTCCAGCTACGACGGCGTAGTGCCCTGGGGGAATACGCCCGAACAATGGTGGCAATATTATGCGACGCGCGAATGGCTGGCCGGCGGCTTCGCCTGGACCGGCTTCGACTATCGCGGCGAACCCACGCCCTATGGCTGGCCGTCGATCAACTCCCAATTCGGGATCGTCGACATGTGCGGCTTCCCGAAGGACTATTACCACTATTATCGCGCCTGGTGGGGCAGGGCGCCGACGTTGCACCTCTTCCCGCACTGGGACTGGGCGGGGCGCGAAGGCGAGAACATCGCCGTCTGGGTCTATTCCAACCTCGACGAGGTCGAGCTTCTCGTGAACGGTCATAGCCTGGGCAGGAAACCGATGCCGCGCCTTGGCCATCTCGAATGGGCGGTGCCCTATCAGCCCGGCGCGATCGAGGCGCGCGGCTACCGCGGCGGACGCGTGGTATTGCGGCAGCGCCGCGAGACGACCGGCGAGGCCCGCTCGATCCGGCTGACTGCCGATCGCCAGGCGATCGACGCGGATGGCGAAGATGTCGTTGTCGTCAAGGCGGAGATGCTCGATTCCCGCGGCAGGCCCATTCCGAGGGCCAAGCACAAGCTCGTCTTCACGATCGACGGCCCCGGCGAACTGATCGGCGTTGGCAACGGCAATCCCAATTCGCTCGAGAGCGACAAGGGATCCTCGCGCTCGCTTTTCAACGGGCTGGCGCAGGCGATCGTGCGGTCGAACGGGAAGCGCGGCCGTATCGTCATAGAGGCGGCGGCGACGGAATCCGCTTTCGCGCCGATATTGCCGGCGCGGCAGGTGATCGACGCAAGGCCCTGTCGCCCGAGAGACTCGGTGATCCCGGTCTGAGCGAGCTGCCCGCTTCGATCGTCGGCGCCGGGCGTCCGGCTGAGGGCAACCATGGGATCGATGCTTGGGCAGTCGCTCCAGGCCCACGATTTTCCGGCTCGCTGCTGTCTCAGCCGCCTGGTTGGGCCGGCTCTCCATTCCGGAACAATTTTTGCGCGTCCGCGAACGGCGCGGCTAGGGTCACTGCAGCGAGCGTCGCGACCGTTTGCCGAACACAGGCTGATGTTGGCCGTACGGGTGGCAGCTGCGCTCGGCCTGCGTCTGATGTCTCCGAGGGATTGGAATCTCACCAATGAAGCCCAGCATCGTCCGAACCGTCGGTATCGCACTTGCGATGGCGCTCACCGGCACCCCGATGGTCGCGCCCCCGCCCGCCCAGGCGCAAAGCGCGGTCGGGCATCCGGAATGGCCGGGCAGGGGTCAGCTGTTCGTGGGTGTCAATTATCAGCCGATCGATCGCTCCCCCGAACAGATCCGGCAGGACATCGCGATCATGAAGTCTGCGGGCTTCAACCTGGTACGGATGGGCGACCTCTCATGGGATTCGTTCGAGCCGGAGGAGGGGCGCTTCACCTTCGAATGGTTCGACGACGTGCTGGATCAGATGCACGCCGCGGGGATCGGGGTGGTGCTCGACATCCCCGGCCAGCCCGCGCCGATCTGGCTGCACAAGAAATATCCCGGCGTCGATATCGTCAATCAGGAGGGGGTGCGGCTGAACGCCGCGACCCGCTATTGGGACAATATCAGCGACCCCGATTATCGCCGCCTCGCCAAGCGGCTCGCCGAAAGAATGATGCAGCGCTACGCCAAGCACCCGGCGGTGATCGCGCTGGGATATGATAACGAGATCGGCAACGGCCAGCTTTCCTATTCCCCTGCCGATCGCGACCGGTTCGTGGCGTGGCTGCAGCGGAAATACGGTTCGATCGAAGCGCTCAATCGGGCATGGGCCACCCAGCGCTGGTCGCGCCGGATCAGCAGCTGGGACCAGGTCGATCTGCCCTATGTCCGCGGCCCGGGGCCGAACGAACGTTATCTGGACCTGCGCCGCTACTGGTCGGACGACACGATCGGCGCCCTCGAGGATTTGGAGGCGGTCCGCAAACGTTTCGCGCCCAATCTTCCAGTGGCCTCGAATCTCTGGCCGACGGCGTGGACGAAGGGCTTCAACTATCTCCGGTCGTGGGATCGCATATCGACCTATGGGGCTCAGGGCTTCTATCCGGGCGATCCCTTGGGCGCGGGGTTCGAGGTGATGATGAACAGGGCGTCGCACGAGACGCCCGTCTGGTTCAACGAATTCACGGCCGGCGGAGGCGGCTATTACGGCACGCCGGGGCGCTCGCGGATGTGGGCCTATTTCGGGCTGCTTTACTATTCGCAGACCTTCCTGGCCTGGACGTTCAATTCGCATATCGGCGGCGAGGAGCAGTCGCTGTTCGGCCTGGTGGACCATGACGGCCGTCCCTCCTGGAAAGTCGATGAATTCGGGCAGATCGCCCGCGAGTTCGGCACGCTGCGCAAGCTGGGCTTTCCGCGCTACGGCCAGCCTCAAATCGCGGTCCATTACTCCTTCGAGACCAATTGGCTGACCAGCCCGCCGCCCGGCCCCAACACGATGAAGGAGTATTTCAAGGGCGACTATGGCGACCAGGTGAAGGCCGCGTTCGCGCCGCTGTTCCAGGACAATCTGGATGCCGCGGTGATCGATGCCGGACACGACCCGATCCGGAACTACAAGCTCCTCATCCTGTCGAGCGCCTACCTCATGGACAAGGAAACCGCGGAGGCGGTCCGCACCTATGTCGCCGAGGGTGGAACGGTCATCATGACCGGCTATTCCGCCAAGGCCGATGAAACGGGGAAATGGTTCGAGACGCCGCTCCCCGGTCGCCTTTCCGACGTCTTCGGTCTGCGAACGAATGAATTCTATCGTTCCGATCAGCCGCTCAAATTTCGGTTCGGCGGCGAGGTGCTGACGGGAACCGACAATTATTACGAGGTGCTCGAACTGAGCACGGCGCAGCCATTGGCGACGTTCGAGAACACGCCCGGGAAAAGTCCGGCCATCTCGATCAACAGGTTCGGCAAGGGCCAGGCGATCTATCTCGCTACCGCCGCCCAGCCGAGCTTCATCGGCCCATTGATCCGCAGCCTATATGCCAGGCTCGGGATCGAACGCGGGCCGGTCACCCCTCCGGGGGTGGTTGCTCGCAGCGTCGATGGAAGAACCCTGTACGTGAACACGACCGCCCTCCCCGCAACCGTCACCTTCGCCGGAACGAAGACGGGCGTGCTGACGCACAGAGAATATTCGCGGACGATCGAGCTGGGTCCTTTCGGCGTGGAATTGCTCCAATAGCGTCCGGTCCGATCGGGCCTTTCCCCGATCGCACGGAATTGTTGCCATGTGGCGAGGACAAGGTTGGCGATGAGCCCCTTCGAGATGATCGGCCCGAACCTGTCTCGCTCGCCGCGGCGGCCGTGCAGGAGGCCTTACCAGTGGTACATCGTGCCGTCGCGCAACCGGTTGACCGGAAGATAGGCGCGCCGATACGGGAATTCCCCGGCGAGATCCTCGTCGATGTCCACCCCAAGTCCGGGCGTTTCATTGACGTGCAGATAGCCGTCCTCGAACCGGTAAGCGTGCGGAAACACCGCATCGGTCGCATCGGTGTGGCGCATATATTCCTGGATGCCGAAGTTCGGGATCGACACGTCGAAATTGAGCGCCGCCGCCATGCTGACCGGCGAAAGGTCGGTTGCGCCATGGCACCCGGTTCGAACATTGTGGATATCGGCGAACGCGGCGATCTTGCGGAGGTGCGTCAGGCCGCCGGCATGGACCACCGTCGCCCGGATATAATCGATCAGCTGATTCTGGATCAGATCCTTGCAGTCCCAGATCGACGAGAAGATTTCGCCAACCGCCAGCGGGATGGTCGTGTGCTGCCGGATCAGGCGGAAATTCTCCTGGTTTTCGGCCACCACGGCGTCTTCGAGCCAGAATAGGCGATAGGCCTCCAGATCCTTGCCCAGCCGCGCCGCTTCGATCGGTGTCAGCCGGTGATGAACGTCGTGGAGCAGATGGACGTCATCGCCCAATTCCGCCCGCGCGCGCGCAAATAATTCGGGCACGACGCGCATATAGGCTTCGGTCGACCAGAGATTCTCGGTCGGGAGGTCGGCGTCGGCGGGCTCGTAGAAAAGCTTGTCCTTCGATACGCCATAGGTCGACGGCAGGCCGGGAACCGCGCACTGGAGGCGGATCGCCTTGTAGCCTAGCGCTGCATATTCCTTCGCGGCGGCCAGCGTGGCGTCGATGCTCTCGCCATTCGCATGCCCGTAGACCATCACGCCGTCCCGGCAGCGCCCCCCCATCAGCTGGTAGACCGGAAGTCCGGCCACTTTGCCCTTGATGTCCCACAAGGCCATGTCGACCGCCGCAATGGCCGACATCCCCACCGGGCCGCCGCGCCAATAGGCTCCCCGATAGAGATACTGCCATATATCCTCGATCCGGTGCGCATCCCGTCCGATCAGGCAGGGAATGACGTGGTCCCGCAGATAACTGACGACAGCGAGTTCGCGGCCATTGAGCGTCGCGTCGCCGACGCCGTGGACGCCCTGGTCGGTGACGATCTTCAGCGTAACGAAATTGCGACCCGGGCAGGTGACGATGACCCTGGCGTCCACGATCTTCTGCGGGATGGCGACATCGCCGCGCGAGACAGCTGGCTTCGTGGACATGTCCATTCGGTCTCTCCGGCCATTCTCGCCTCAGCGGCGAGCCGGCATCGAAGGTGTGCCGGTTGATGTGGCCTGACCAATCTTCGCCCTTAATTCAAGCCGAAAAGCGCAATTCATCTGCGCTGGCCGCTGTCCCGGCAGCCTGGCGTCGTCGCTCTCCCGTATCGCGGGACTGGTCTAGAGCATCCTGCCGAATCGCTTGCGCTGAGCATCGACACGTTCGCGGATTTGCTCGAGTTCATGCACCTCGGTTGCCTCGAGAAGGGTCTCGATCACGCGGCTCAAATGGGTGCGCATCGCGTTTCGCGCTCCGATCGGATCCCTGCGCCTCAGTGCGGCGAGAATCTCCGCATGCTCATCCATGTCCGGGCCGATGCCTGCTTCATGCGCTTTTTGGGCAAGCAGATTATACTGGGGTGACCGGTCTCGGGATTCCCAAAGCGTTTCGACAACGCCATGTAGCACGCTGTTGCCCGTATATTCCGCGATCGCGATATGGAACTTGCGGTCAGCCTCTTCGGAGACGCCAAAATCTATTCCGGCGTTGATCTCATGCAAGAGGACCTCGAGTTCCTCCAACTGTTCGTCGGTGATGTGCAGGGCAGCGAGCGCGGCGGTTTCGGCCTCAATCGCCCGGCGGGATTCGAGCAATTCGAATGGCCCGACATCCGTAACGCCGGCGATGCCGCCCTTTGGATGACGCGCAATCACGTACACGCCGGAGCCCATCCGCACGTCCACCAATCCATCCAGTTCAAGCGCGATGATCGCTTCGCGGATTGTCGGCCGGGATACGCCATGCAACTGGGCGAGCTCCCGCTCCGAAGGCAGGCGGTCACCGATCCGGAATTCACCGGACGCGATCCGGGAAGCCAGCGCCGCCGAGACCTTCTCGTATAGCCGCGTATTTGGAGACTGCATGCCCCGCCGATAGCGCTGAGAGGCGGCAAGCGCAATCATTACCAAAACCGGTTGACTGGTAAGGCCAAAAATAACAAGAGGACTGACAACGCAGGTTACCGGTCCAATTCCGGAGCTGCGGCGCATCGGCTCGCAACTCCGTGTGAAGCATGCGCGAATTGGGGAGGCTGACATGATTGGTATTTCCGGAATGAATCCGAAACGCCGCGTCGCGGGGCTCGCTGCCGTGCTGCTCGCGGGCACGGCCTGGCCGGCTCTCGCCGCCACCACCGATCCGACGACCGATCCCACCGCGGAGGCCACCGCCGCCGCGCCGCAGGACGGCGACAGCCAGGACGGCCAGGAAATCATCGTCACGGGTTATCGCGGGTCGCTGCAGAGCTCGACCAACGCCAAGCGCAACGCGACCGGTTTCACCGACTCGATCTTTGCCGAGGATATCGGCAAGTTCCCCGACACCAACATCGCCGAATCGTTCAACCGCGTCCCCGGCGTGACGATCAGCCGCGAGATCACCGGCGAAGGCCTGCAGGTCACGATCCGCGGCCTCGGCACCAACTTCACCCGCGTGCTGCTCAACAATGCCCCGGTGGCGGTCTCGTCCACGGGGCGGTCCGACGCCCAGGGCACCAACCGCGAAGTCGATCTAGACCTGTTCCCGACCGAGCTGTTCACCCAACTGACGGTCCAGAAGAGCCCGACGGCCAGCATGCTCGAAGGCGGCGCGGCCGGCACGGTCAACATGCGCAGCGCCCGCCCGTTCGACAATCCGGGTACGCACATCACCTATTCGGGTCAGCTGACCAACAGCAGCAATGCAGGCAGCAAATGGGGGTATCGCGGGTCGATCCTCGCCAGCTACACCTCGGGCAATTTCGGCATCCTCCTCGGCGTTTCGGGCGTCCGCAACCGGATCAATACCACGGGTTATGAGACGATCGGTCTCACCAACCCGAACCTGTCGGCCACACAGAACACGTCCGCCACGCGCAATTCGACCGGCGGCGGCAACTGGACGATTCCCGGCTCGGTTCCGGCCAACGCCAATATTCCCGGCGTCGCCACTGGCACGGTGATCGATCAGGCGTTCCTGCTCGCGCAGAATCCGGGTGCGAACATTACCCAGATCGATAACGGCCTTCTTCCGCGCCTCGGGCGCCCGATGGTCGAGTTCGGGACCAAGGAGCGACTGAACTTCGTCGGCAGCCTGGAGTATAAGGGCGACGGCATCCACGCCTATATCGACGGCATGTTCGGCCGGAAGCTCAACGAGATGGAGCGCATCGATATGAACTGGGTGGGGCGCAACGGCGCCATCATCCCGGTCAACACCCAATATGACCGCACCGATTGCACCAATGGCTGCGTCGTCACCAAGGGCACCTATTACAACGCCCAGTTCTTCTTCGAATATCGCCCCTTCATCGAGCATGTGCAGTATTGGGGCGTGAACCCCGGCCTCGAGGTCGAACTGAGCGACGACCTCAAATTCGACATCAACGCGAACTACACCAAGTCGATTTTCCACCGCGAGTCCCCGACCGTGGGTCCGGTCACGCCCGCAAGCTCGGGCGTCACGGTCAATTTCAACAATAATGACGGCTATGAGCCGACGATCACGACCAACATCGACCTCGCCAATCCGGCGAGCTTTGGGTGGCCCGGCGGTCGTCTGAACATGCAGGACGAACGGCGGTCTACCTACACCAAGGGGGTTCGCGGCAACCTCGAATGGGGCGATTCGACGCTCAATCTGCGTGTCGGCGCGGCCTATGATGATGTCGCCCGCCAGATCAGCGGATACGACAATACCGGTCCCTGGCAGAACGCGACTTGCGGCGATCGGCCGAGCGTCAACCTGCCCGCACCGAACCGGTCCCCGCTCTGTGAAGGCCTCAACACGCCGAACCCGGCCGGATATCCTACCTACCCGGCCTATGGCACGGGCTACACCGCGGGTTCGGCCGGTCCGGTCACCTATGGCGGCTCGCTCGTCACCAATGCTCAGCTGCCGAGCTTCCTCCGTCCGTCTCCCGGGGCTTTTCTTGCGGTCAACTGGGAGGCGTTCAAGGCCGCGACCAACTACGATACCTATCACAACCAGTCACCCGAGGTTGGTGGCTCCAACACCGGCGCGAGCGGGGGTTATGTGCGCGAGCGGACGCTGGGCGCGTACGCGGAATTGAACGGTGACACCGCGTTCGGTGACAATCGCCTCACCTGGAATGTCGGCGTGCGCTGGGTTCGTACGCAACAGCGGATCGGCGGACGCACGAGCATCACCGACCCCCGCAACAACACCGATCCGGACGGCGCGGGCCCGTTGCCGGACACGTGCCCGGGGCCCGGCAATCTGCGCGACGGCTCGTGCTACCCCAACGTCGTGAGCGTCGTCTACACCGAGAACACCTATGACAACTGGCTCCCCTCGGCGAGCGGCGCTTTCCATATTGGCGATAACGCGGTCGTGCGTGCGTCGGTGTCGCGGACGATGACTCGGCCGAACCCCAGTCAGATGCTTCCGGGCCTGAACTTTTCCAGCCCATCGGCGGACGTCGGCAGCGTGGGGAACTCGGCGCTCACTCCCTTCATCTCGGACAATCTCGATCTCGGTTTCGAATATTACACCGGCGCGGAGGGCTATATCGGCTTTGCGGCGTTCCGGAAGGCCGTCGTCGGCTTCACGGTCAACGGCAACACGACGGTCCCCTTCACCGACCTGGCGCAATATGGCGTGACCTACGCCTCACTTGGTGCGACCCAGAAGGCCGCGATCGATAGTCGCGGCGGCCCCAACGCGGCGACGGTGGTGCTGACCCAACAGGTCAATGCCAGCGGCACGCTCAAGGTCAACGGCCTCGAAGTGAACTGGGTGCAGCCGCTCGACTTCCTGCTCGGGCGCTATCTCGGTCTCAACGGGTTCGGCTTCAACGCCAACCTGACGCTGATAAGCCAAACGGGATCCGGCAACGCGCCGGCGGTCGCCACCGGGGTGTCCCCCGTGACCTACAACCTGACGGGCTATTATGAAGGCCATGGTGTCTCGCTGCGCTTCTCGACGACGTTCAACCAGGGCTTCGTCGCTTCGGGAACGAACCAGAACGGCATTCCTGCCGCCGCAATCTTCAGCGATGACTACCAGCAATTCGATTTCGGTGGCTCGCTCGATCTTTCCGAAATCCTGGGAACCAAGGGGCTGCCGCAACTGACGCTCGATGTGCAGAACATCACCAAGGCCCAACAGCGCAGCTACTTCCAGTTCGAAAATGCCGCGTTCACGGTCTACCGGCCGGGGCGTCAGGTGATGATCGGTCTTCGCGGCCGCTTCTGAAACATCAGGCGGCCGGCCTCGGTCGGCCGTCTTTGGTGTGCCACGCGCTTCCTCTCCCTCGCCGCCCCCTTGGGGCGGCTTTTTTTTTCAGGCAGTTGCCGCACCGAAACCGCTCCGACTGCTCGGCCTCGTCGCGGATGCTCCGTGGTCGCCTCATCGAACCTGGAACCCGATGGGCGCGGGGCGGGTCGCGGCGGGCAGCCCGCCGGGGCGATCAGCCGGTGACCACCTTCGGCAGCGATCCCGCATAGTCCGGGGGGGCGACGGATTGGCGGTGGACGATCGTGTGATCCAGCAAGTGATCGCCCAACGGCCCTGCCTGGTCGGCCGGCGTCGATACCTGCTCCGCCAGGAGGCGCAACGCCTCCGCGGCTAGTTGGCGAACCGGCTGGTGCACGGTGGTCAGCGGGGGCCATAAAGTGACCGCTGTCATCGTATCGTCGAAACCCGCCACGGTCAGCTGTTGCGGTACGTCCAGATGGCGCCGGTGCGCGACCGAGACCACCGCGGCCGCCATGTCGTCGTTGCTGGCAAAGATTGCCGTGGGGGGCGGATCGCGATCGAGCAATTGCTCCGCCGCGGCCAGTCCGGAGGCAAAGCTGAAGTCCCCCTGGACGACGCTGGCCTCGACATTGTCGAATTCGCGAACGGCTGCAAAAAAGCCGGCCATGCGCTCGGCCGAGGCCGCCTGGTCGGGATTGCCGATGATGAAGCCGATCCGCCGGTGACCGAGGCTCAGCAGGTGGTGGGACATCTCATAGGCCGCTTGCCGGTCGTTGATCCGGACCGATATCGTGCTTTCGGCGGGATAGGCGCCGATCGTCGCCGTCGGCAGATGCGCATCCGCGAAGAACCTCAAGAGCCCCGGGGAATCGCCCAGCGGCGGGGTCAACAGGACACCCGACAATCCCGAGGCGATGAAATCCTTCAAGGCCTTCGGGGATAGCGCCCTGTCCCGCGGGGCGGGCAAGATGATCAGACGCGCGCCACGCGATGCGGCTTCCTCGAAGGCGCCCATGAGGAATTCGCTCATGAATGCCGCGCGGGGGTTGGCATAGATGAGGCCGATTCGGAGCTCGGCCGAAGTGACGAGGCTGCGAGCCGCGGCGTTGGGCTTGTAAGCGAGGGCCTCGATCGCGGCCATGATCGCCGCCCTGGTGTCGGGCCGCATGCCCGCGCGGCCATTGATCGCCCGCGAGACGGTCATTGGAGACACACCGACGTGTGCCGCCACGTCCTTTATCGTAGCGCGGCGCACCCGCCCGCCAGGCTTGTCCAACAATAGTCTCCCGTCATGTCCGCTGGACTGCTAGTTTTTTTTGCGCCTGGCGCAAGCTGCTGATGGTCCAGGGTTGGTCTGTTCCGGTCTCGGCGACACGCCAGCGCGAAAAAATGTCCCGGCGCGAGGCCGGGACAGGGGAGAGTATCGTTCATATTCTTGCAGGCCACGGGCGCACCAGGACCGGGTTTCGGTGCGCCCGTGACACGATCATCAGAACTTGGCCCTGACTCCGAAGGTGAAGAAGCGGCCCATATCGTCGTGGAAGCCGAGCGTCGGGTAGAAGAGGTTGGGGATGCCCGAGTTCGACGGATAGAGCGGCGCGCGGGCATTCAGGACGTTGTTGACCGTCAGGAAGGCTTCGCCGTCCCCACCCAGCAGGTGCATCCGCACGTTGACGGTGGCATCCAGCAGGTTGAACGGCTTCAGCTTCGGAATGACGTAATTCTGGCTGTTGCCGTTCAGGGCATTGTCGCTGGTGGCCATTCTGACGCTGCCCAGCCACTGGTTCTGCAGCGACAGGCCCCAGGCCTCGTTCTGATAAGATACGAACGTGGTCTGCCGGAGCTTGGGCTGAACGGCCCAGGTCGGGAAGGCGCCGGGGATGTTCACCGTCGTGTTCACCGGCTGATAGGCCAGCATGTGCCGCATCGACATGCTCCCGGGCAGCCAGGAAATGAGCTGCGCGGTGTCGAAGCGGTAATCGACCTGAATTTCGAAGCCCTCGGTTTCCTGGCGCGCCGCGTTAAGCGGCGAGTTGCGGATTTCGGTCGGGAAGTTGAAATTCGGATTCTTGTAGTTGGGATCCGCCGGATTGGTGATCGGGCGAACCGCGAGCGAGCAGAACGGCGAATCATAGTTGGGTGCGCTGGCGAGGCAGATGTTCTGGATCGCCGTGCTCTGATAGCTGATTTGCGTGATCGCGTCGGTCATGCGCGTCCGGTAATAGTCGAACGACACACCGAAGTTCGGCAGGAATTCCGGCGTCAGCACCACGCCCAGCGTGATGGTTCGCGCCTTTTCGGGCGTGAGGTTGGGATTGCCTCTCGTGATCAGCCGCAGGCTGTTGTTGCCGTTGGTCAGCAGATCGAGGAAGCCGGTCGATGAAACGCCGGAAGGCTGGTAGAGGTCGTTGAGGTTCGGTGCGCGGATATCCAGCGAAGCGGTACCGCGGAAGGCAATCGACGGATTCACGTGCCAGTCGACGCCGGCTTTCCAGGACTTGACCGCGCTGAAGGTCGAATATTTGGTATAGCGACCCGCCAGGTTGACCGAGAGTTCCTGAGCCAGGGCAAAGTCCTTGACCAGCGGGATATTCACTTCGCCCGCGACCTCATAGACGTTGTTGTTCGCGTCCACCGGGTTATTGGTGTTCTGCACCCAGCGCACCGGGGCGCCGCCATTCGCGAGGCACATGCGCAGGCCGGTGCAATCGACAAAGTCGGTCGGCCGGAAGGCGCTTTCCATCTTGTACGTGGCCCAGCGCAGGTCGAACGACACGTTGGCCCTGATATTGCCGGCGGGCAGGCCGAAACCGATATCGCCGCCGATCGAGCCGCCGATATTGTCGAGCCGCTGCGTGAGGGTCCACGAGGTCGGCGTCCGGAGGTAATTGTACGCGCCGAGCGAAGGCCCGTTGGGATCGGTGATGTTGGTCGGGACGCAGCCGGGGTAGAGGCCGGCATATTGCGGCTGGGTCAGGACCCAGCAGACGATCGTGCCGCTCACGTCGCGGCCGTTCACCGTCGTCCCCGGCGGCGCGATGACCGCGTCGAGCGAAGCGAGATATTTGGCGTTGTCGGTGTTGTTCGGATTGGTGACCGTCAGGCGGCTTTCGCCATGGCTATAGAAAAGGTCCCACCGCAGTTTGCCCAGGGAACCCGTGAGTCCCACCTCGACATTGATATTCTGCTGATCCGACTCGGTTCTGTACAGGCGATTGGTGTCCCTCACGTCCTCGCCGCCGATTTTCTGCCAGATATAGGACGGGGCGGAGAAGTACGGGGTGGTGGGCGGCACCGGCGGCGTCGTGTTGGTCTGCGGAGAGGTCGCGGGCATGGCTGGCAGGCAGCGCCAGCCCGCCGCGGCCGGGGTGCCGCACACGATGTTCGCGCCCAGCTGCACCTGCGTCGCGGGCGCCAGGAACGGATTGTTGGCGAAGAGGGTGTTGGGTCGGTTGGCCGACGGGCTCACCACCCAGCTGATCCAGTTCGACTTGTTGAACGCCCGGCCGTAGGTCGCCTGGACATAGACGTTCACGTCGTCGGTGACGTCATAGTCGAGGCGCGCGAACGCGTCGTACATCTCGATCTCCGAGCGAAACGTGCCGTTCTTATTGTACGAGCCGTCACCGCCCGATTCCAGATTGGCGGTCCCCGTCGGGATGCCATGGATCATCGGGCTCAGCACGCCGGCGGTGTTGAACGTATAATTGTTGAAGCCGCAGGCACTGCCGCATTGGACGTTGCCGAATTGCCCGCTGTTGAAAACGCGGGAGTAAGGCACGTTTACAAAGGGATTGCCCGGCGAACCGTTTCCGGCGAGCAGCCAGGCTTGGCCGTCCGCAGCATAGGGCCGGGCGTCGAGCGGGATCAGCGCCTGCTTGCGGTACCGGCCGGATGCCTCGAAATGGCCGCGGCCGTCGAACAGGTCGGTGCCCCAGGCCCCGCCGAATTGCCATTCTTCGCCGTCGCCATAGTTGGAAATGCCGGCATCGGCCCGGATCGAGAGACCGGTGAATTCCTTGTCGAGAACGAAATTGACCACGCCGGCCACGGCGTCAGAACCATAGACCGCCGAGGCACCGCCGGTGACGATATCGACCCGCTTCACCAGCATCTGGGGCAGAATGTCGATGTTCACCGTGCCGTCCTGGTTCGACGAAGGCACGCGATGGCCGTCGAGCAGCACCAGCGTGCGCGAGGGACCGAAGTTGCGCAGCGACAGCACGTTGCCGCCATTATTGGTGCCGCCATTGCCCTGCGTACGCGGGGTGCGGCCGCCGATGATCTGGGGAAGCTTGTTCAACCCGTCGGCGATGTCGCTCGGAGTCGTTTTCGCCAGCTGACCCACATCCACGGTCGTGATCGGCGTCGGCGAGTTCAGATTGTTGGTGATCACGCGCGAGCCCGTGACCGTGATCTCGTCATTCGACTGATCGTCGGCCTGCGCCGGCGGGGTCGTCTGAGCCATCGCCGGCTGGGCGAGGACCGAGCACGCCAAGGCGATTGCGCTGGCCTTGCCCAGCAGAGCCGCCGTCGGACGATGACGCAATAAACTATTGATTTTCAACATTGTCTTCCCCTCCTCCCATCGCCGCTTGGTTGCGGCGCTTGTCCGTCCTCCCTTTTCGACGCCGCCCCGATTCGGGTGCGGTGTCTGAGGAACGTTAACGTTAACATTAGTATTATTATCCTCTCCCCTGTCAATCGCCATTTTCCGGGGGTGGCTCATCGCTCGGCGCGGCAAGGGAAGCCGCGCCGCGCCGAGTGACGGATGTGCTTTAATATATTGGTATAGAACAATAATAATGAGAATTATTGCTTCGGCGCTCAGTCCCCGGGGCCGGGGAGCGGCGCGATTGCGCCAATTTGGGGCGGTGGAGGCTCGCCCGCCCAAGCCGGATTCATCCGGGTAGCAATGTTAACGTTACCCTAAGGCTCGGCCGGCTCGTTTTCGCGCCGAAGCGCGTTTCAATTCGGATTGCCGACCGGGATGACGGGATTGCCGCGGTAGCTGACGAGAGTGATGCGAAGGACCTGCTCGCGGTTTGTAAAGTTCAAACCATAGTCGATTTGATCGCCGTTCCAGACGCGTTTGAAAATCCATTTGCCGCCCTCGAAACGCCCTTCCTCGACCCGCACGGACATCATCGATTCCCGGGGCTTCGGCGAGGCCAACGCGAAGCTCACGCGCGCGTTGAAGCCGGTCACGAGATATTCGTCCGGCCCGATCTCGGCGATCGCCACGCCGCCCACCGGCGCCGGATTGCCGGTGGGCTTGTCGGTACCGAACTGCCGTTGGCCGAAGGTTGCGGTTGCCCGGTACTTGCCGAGCTCCATCACCTGGCGGTGTTCGGCGGCGGGGTCGGTCGGCTCGGAGACACCCCAGGTCTTGCCGGCAAAGGCCCAGCGCGCCCATTCGCGCTGCATCGGCCCGAACAGCCGGTAGTTGCGCGCGAAAATGTCGAGCGTCTTGTCGTCGAGTTCCTCGGCACCCAGGGGGAAGTTCCAATAGCCGGTGGCGTCCATCCCGAACGGCGCGAAGCCGATACCGCCCTGGCCGACCACCGAGAAGAAGAAACGCGCGAATTCGGGCGCGTTCCCGGTCTCGGGAACCATCAGCGCATTGTCGGGCCGATGATAGAAACCGAGATAGTTGAGATAGGCGGCGTGATCGCGCGCATAGATGTCGGGCGCAACGAAATCGAGCGAGGGCGCCGCGGCCTTGTAGACGTCGATCACATGATGCACCGGCCCGCCGCTCGAATAGGTGCTGGCCGGCTGGCGGCCGAATGCCGAGGCCAGCGCTGCGTTCACATACATGGGGAGCGGTTTCACGGCTTTCCCGGCCGCGGCGATCTCCTCGATGTAGCGCGCGATGTGCCAGGCATGGAAATATTCGTCGGCATCGGCCCCGAACACCGTTTTCCAGTTCCCCGGCCGCTTGTGGAAGCGCTTGAGCAGCGCCTCGGGCACCGGGCCATCGAACAGCTTCTGCGCAAGCGGCGAGAAGTCGCGGACGCTGCCATAGGTGCCGACTTCGTTCTCGGGCTGGATCATGATGACCGTGTTCTGCGGATCGTTGCGCTGGAGATGCTCCATCAGCTTGACGAAGGCGCGCTTGTCGGCCTCGAGCGTCGAGCGATAGTGCGGCGACAGGGCGTAATGGGTTTCGCCCTGCGCATTGGTCATCCGCGGGAAGCGGTCATTGTCGAGCTTGACCCAGGCCGGCGCATAGGTGGGCGAGGTATTCTTCCACGTCCCGAACCAGAGCAGCACCAGCCGCACGTCGTTCTCGCGCGCCTCCTTCAGCAGCGCGTCGAGGAAGGAGAAATCGAACTTGCCCTCCTGCGGCTCGACCTGCTCCCAAGCAATCGGCACCTCCACCGTGTTCGCATGCATGGTGCGAATCACCGGCCAGATCTCGGGCAGCATGGCGGGATAGTTGCTCGAATTATTGACCTGCGCGCCCAGCATCAGGAACGGAGCGCCATCGACGATCAGCGCGTGCCGGCCGTCGCGGCTCTCGATGCGCGGCACGTCGGTCGCCCGCTGCGCCAGTGCGGTTTGCGGGAGAAGGGCCAGCATCAGCGCGGCCATGGCCTGCCAGCGTTTCGACCAGCGGGCGGAGAACGGATTGCGCATGCGATGGTCCTTGTCGGCAAGTCTTGGCAGGAACGGGCGGATGCCGGTTTCCGGCGTCGCGGCGGGACCGCATGACGGGAAAACCGAAAAGGGAGAGGCCGGCGCGAAGAAGCGTGTCATGCGCGCCGGCCCCTCCAGAGGGACCGGGGAGGAACCCGGTTCCGCGAAATTGCGAGATGGAAAGTGCCTTCCATTTTTCGTAGATGGAAGACGGTTTCCATATCTGATTGGTAATACTATTTTATCTGCAAAAAGACAAGGCGTTTATGAAAACGTGCTCGCGCCTGGGTCGGCAAGGGCCGTGGGAAAGCGGATCGAGCCGACCTGGCCGCCGTGCCGCGGACCGGTTTTGGCCCGCGCCTGCGATCACTTGATGTCGCTGCGCGCGCGGATTGACTTCGCGGCCATATGCATGCCCACGATGGTCAATATCCCGGCGCCCAGCAGAGAGCCCGCATGAACGTCCAAAGGCCCAAACGGAAATACGCAGCGCCGGCTCTCGAAAAGGGCTTCGAGATCATCGAATTGCTGGCGGATTATCCGCACGGCGCGATGGTCACCGAAATGGCGGCAAGCCTGGGCCGGTCCGTCGGCGAAATCTTTCGCATGGTCGTGGTGCTGGAGCAGCTCGGCTATCTGCAGCGTGCTCCCAATTCGGATCGCTACACCGTCGCCTACAAGCTGCTCGACGTCGCGCATCGTGCCACGCCCGCCGCCAACCTGCTCGGCGCGGCGTTGCCGGAGATGCGCCTTCTGGCGTCGGAAACCGGGCAGTCCTGTCATTTCGTGGTGCCGAATGCCGGGCGCGGGCTGGTGATCGCGCGCCAGGAGAATCCGGGGATGCGCGGCTTCTCGCTCAGGCTGGGGGCGGTGATCGATCTGCTGCGCAGCTGTTCCGGTAATACCATCCTTGCGTTCAGCGATCCCGCCATGGCCGAGCAGATCGCCGCGGAGGCGCTGGAGAGCGGGCAGGCGCCGGTCGATCCGGAATGGCTTTCCACGCAACTCGCGGCATTGCGTGCCCGGGGTTTCGACCGCCGGCCCAGCCCCATCACCTATGGCGTGACCGACATCAGCTTTCCGGTCTTCGGCTTCGATGGCGGCGTGGCCGGTGCTTTGACCATCCCCTTTCTGGAGTTGATCGACGGCTCCCAGAAAGTGGATCTGTCCACCGCTACCGAGCTGCTGCGCGCCGCCGCGCAGCGCATCTCCTTCGCGCTCGGCCACACAAAGGCCGACTGATCCCGGCGCGAAGGCAGCCTGCGCCGTCCGCCCAAGTGTCTGACTCGTGCCGGTCCGGTGCGTTCCGGCAATGTTCAGTAGCGAAAAATTATTGCCATCAGTGAAAATACAATTAGTAATCCTTTTTCGTGGAACAGCGCATGCGGCCATGATAGCGGCCCCGACAAGAGCGCGGCGAACGGGCGCTCAAGAACATAGGCGAGAGGGTGGTTTGATGAATTTCCGGAAGATGTTGTTCGCGATCGCCGCTTTGCTGTCGGTCTCACCCGCTGCCGCGCAATTGCCCGGCACGGTCCAGCGCAACGGCAGCATCGTCGCCGTCGAGCCCTACGCCCCGAACATCGTTCGCGTGACGATCGCGCTCGATCCGAACGAGATCGCGTCGGGGGCCGGCTATGGCATCAGCGCGAAGCCCAATCTCACAGGCTGGACGCATCGCGCGGACGCCACTGGCGATGTCTATAGCTCGACAACGCTGTCAGTCACCGTCAAGCCGCAGCCCTGGCCCCAGCGGCCCACGCAGGGGCAGCATTATTTCGCGCCCTCGCTTCCGCCGGTCTCGATCGGGATCGCCCGCGCCGACGGGCGTGAGGTCACCCAGATGCTGGGCTGGGAAATGGCCCCGCAGCGCGTGAACGGCGAGCGGACCTTCCGCGTCGGCGCGACCTTCGCCGATACGCCGGACACCCATTATTACGGGCTGGGGCAGAATCAGGAAGGCATCCTCGATCTGCGCGGCCGCACGATCGATTGCCGCCACTATTACGATGCGCCCGCCGGCGAACAGGTCTGCGTGCCCTTCCTCATCACCAACAAGGGCTATGGCATCGTCTGGGACAACCCCTCGGCGACCACCGTTACGCCGGGCATGAACCGCGTGACGAGCTTCCAGTCGCAGGTTGGCGAGCGCGTCTCCTTCTTCGTCATCACCGGCGCGACGGCGGACGAGATCTATGCCGGCTATGCCCGGCTGACCGGCGAGACTCCGCTGCCGCCCAAGGCCGTGTTCGGCCTGATCCAGAGCAAGGCCCGCTACGAGAGCCAAAGCGAGCTGATGGGCGTCGCGGAAGGGTATCGCAGCCGCGGCTATCCGATCGACGTAATGGTGCTCGACTGGTTCCACTGGACGCGGATGGGCCAGATGGATATCGATCGCAGCGCCTTTCCCGATCCCGCGGGCATGAACCGCCAGCTTCATGCCTGGGGCATGCATTCGATCATCAGCGTCTGGCCGCGCTACGAGCGCGAGTCCCGCTATTATAATTTCCTCGCCGCCAAGGGCTGGCTGCTCAAGGATGCCGACGGAAATCCTGTCGATGGGCTGGAAGTCCGCTCGGACCGGGCGGGGGCGCTGATCGACAGCACCAATCCCGAAGCCCGCGCCTGGTTCTGGGGCAAGATCCGCGACAATATCGCGAGCGAAGGGTTCGACTGGTTCTGGCTCGACGAAACCGAGCCCGATCTCGTCCCCGACGGCTATTTCTATTCGATCGGCTCGGGCGACCGCTATCACAACCTGTTTCCGCTGGTGCACACCAGCGGTGTCGCGGAAGGCAGCGCCCGCGACCGTCCCGACATGCGCAACATGATCCTCGCGCGCGCCGCTTATCTGGGCTCCCAGCGCACCGGCGCGATCTTCTGGTCGTCCGACGTGCACGGATCGTGGGAGGCGCTGAAGCGCCAGGTGCCGACCGGGCTCAATTTCACCGCCAGCGGCATCGCCTATTGGAGCAGCGACACCGGCGGCTGGCAATGGCCGCAGGGGCCCAAGGCCCAGCATCCGGTGCTGGTCGATCCGGCCGGCGCGACCGCGATGAGCCCCGACTATACCGACTATCCCGAGCTGTTCGTCCGCTGGTTCCAGTATAACGCGCTGACGCCCACGCTCCGCATCCACGGCCAGCGCCCGGGCAGTCTGGCGATCTGGGAATATGGCAAGGCGGCCGAGCCGCTGCTCGCGCAGACGCTGCGGCTGCGTTACGCGCTGATCCCCTATCTCTATTCGCTGGGGTACCACACCTATGAAACCGGCGCGCCGTTCATGCGGGCGCTGTTCATGGACTTCCCCGACGATCCGAGGGCCGCGACGATCGGCGATCAGTACATGTTCGGGCCGGCCTTCCTCGTCGCGCCGGTGACCGAGCAGGGCGCGACCAGCCGCAGCGTCTATCTGCCCGCCGGCAGCGACTGGTACGATTACTGGACCGACCGCAAATATACGGGCGGCCAGACGATCGAGGCTGCCGCACCGATCGACCGGATCCCGCTCTTCGTTCGTGCCGGCTCGATCGTGCCGATGGGCGTGCAGGTGCCGAACACGTCGGCGCGTCAGCCGCTCGAGGCGATCCGCGTCTATCCGGGCCGCGACGCGAGCTTCACGCTCTACGACGATGACGGCGTGACCAACGCCTATCGCAAGGGCGGCGGCACGCGCGTGACGCTGCGCTGGGACGATGCGGCGAAGCGCCTCACGGCTTCCGGAAAACTGCCCGGCGACCAGAACGCCGCGGCACTGCTCCGGCTGCCTGCGCAATGATCCCGCAGCCTATGGGGGTTCAAGCTTGCCCGGACCGGATGGAGGCCATCGTGGACCCGGCCAAATGAGCCGGGAACGGAGCGTTACCGCGCGGCGGGCCGCAGCGCCCCTTGTCCGCTGGCTGGGGGTTGCGGCACTCGCGCTGCTGCTGGCGCCGATGGTGTCCAGCGCGCAGATCCTGACCGACGAGCAGCGTTCGGCCAACAAGGTTTCGGGGGGCGACCCGGCGCTCGCGCCCGATCTGCTGCTGCCCGACAAGGACATGGCGTGGTGGCGCGACGCCAAGTTCGGCATCTTCATCCATTGGGGGCTCTACGCCATTCCGGGGCGCGGCGAATGGCACATGTTCGCCGATCATGTGCCCGCCGAGGAATATGCCAAGCTCGCCGCGCTCTTTCGGCCGCGCCACTATGATCCGGACCAATGGGCGGCGCTCGCGGGCGATGCCGGCGCGCGCTACATGGTGATGACCGCGCGGCATCATGACGGCTTCTCGCTGTTCGACAGCCCGTCGAGCTATGGCCATTTCGATTCGATGCACTCGGCCGCCGGGCGCGACCTGATCGCGCCCTTCGTCACCGCGGTGCGGCGCAAGGGCCTCAGGGTCGGGCTCTATTACTCGCCGCTCGATTGGCGCTTCCCGGCCTATTTCCGCCCGAAAGAGCTGCCGGACAATGCGCGCCTGCTCAAGCAGCAGACCTGGGGCCAGGTCGAGGAGCTGATGCGCAACTATGGCAAGATCGACATCCTGTGGTGGGATGGCGGCTGGCTGGCGCATCAGGGGACCGATGCCGACGCGGCATGGTTCTGGGAATCGGACCGGCTCAACCGCATGGTCCGCAGCTATCAGCCCAAGATCGTGATCAACCCCCGATCGGGCTGGCAGGGCGATTTCGACATTGCCGAGGGGCCGGCGCCGATCACCGGGCCGATCCGCGCGCGCCCGTGGGAAAAGACCTTCTCGCTCAATCCCGCGGCCTGGGGCTTCACCCCCGGCGACAATGCAATGAGCGCCGACGACGTCATCGTGCTGATCGTCAACGCCGTGGTCCGCAACGGCAATGTCCTCGCCAACATGTCGCCCGATCCCGACGGCGTGATACCGCCCAAGCAGGTTGCGACGCTGCGTGCGGTGGGGGCCTGGCTCCGGCAGAATGGGCGCGCGGTCTACGGCACCCGCCCGGGTCCGCTGCAGCCGGTGGATGGCGTCTACGGCACCACCCAAAAGGGCCGCAGCGTGTTCGTGCATGTGCTGCGCTGGCCCGAGGGCGGCTTGTCGCTGCCGCTTGAAGGCAGGATCGCGTCGATCCGGGATATGTCGGGCGCGCGGGTGTCGTGGCAGCCGCAGCCGGGCGGAATCCGGATTTCCGCCCCCGCGCATCCGAACCAGGCGCCGGTGACGATCCTCGAGATCCGGCGGGCCGGATCGTGAAACGGCAGGCCGGGTCTCGCCTGCTGGGCAAGCTCGCGCTCGGCGTGCTGCTCGCCGCCGCGATCATGGCGCCCGCCGGCGCGCAGCGGACCGAGCTGTCCCGCGACTGGCGGTTCGAGCCCGGCGATGTCCCCGGCGCCGAGCGGGCCGGCTTTGACGATCATGGCTGGCAGCAGGTCGTCGTGCCGCACGACTGGTCGATCATGGACCGGCCCGACGGCCGACCGCCCTTCGATCCGGGGGCCGTGGCGGGCCAGGACTCGGGCTATCTGCCAGGCGGGCTCGGCTGGTACCGCCGCCACCTCAACCTGACCGCCGCCGAGGCGGCCCGCGTCGTCCGGCTGACTTTCGAAGCCGTCTATATGGACGCCGACATCTGGCTCAACGGCGAGCATCTGACGCGCCACCGCTATGGCTATACCGCCTTCTCGCTCGATCTGACGGGCAAGGTGCGCGCCGGGGACAATGTCGTCGTCGTCCGTGCCAATCACGCCGATCCCTCGTCGCGATGGTATGCCGGATCGGGGCTCATCCGCCCGGTCAGCCTCGAGATCCTCGATCGCGTCCATGTGGATCGCGACAGCCTGTTCGTCACCACGCCCGTCGCAACCGAGGCGCGCGGCCTGGTTTCGGTCAGCGCCGCGGTCAATAACCGCTCAACGAAGCGGCAAACCATCGAACTGGTTTCCCGCCTGATCTCCCCAACGGGCAAGACCGTGGCCGAGGCCCGCGAGACGCGGTCGATCGAGCCGGGCGCGCGCGCCGAGGGCGTACAGTCGCTCGAGATCAAGCGCCCCGCGCTCTGGTCGCCCGATGCGCCCAATCTCTACACGCTGGTGCAGGAAGTGCGTCTGGGGAAAGCGGTCGTCGACACCCGCCGCATCCGGATCGGCGTCCGCACCATCACGCTCGACGCGCAGCACGGCCTGCGCATCAACGGCAAGCCGGTGAAGCTGCGCGGCGGGAACATCCACCACGACAATTACATGCTCGGCGCCGCCGGGGTGCCGGCTGCCGATGCCCGCAAGGTCGCGCTGATGAAGGCGGCCGGATACAATGCCATCCGCAACGCCCATAATCCCGCCAGCCAGGCGACGCTCGATGCGGCCGACGAACTGGGCATGCTCGTCATCGACGAGGCCTTCGACGCCTGGAACAGGAGCAAGCGGCCGCAAGACTATGCGCGCTTCTTCGCCGACAATTGGGCACAGGATATCGACAGCCTGGTGATCAGCGGGCGCAATCATCCGAGCGTGCTGTTCTGGAGCATCGGCAACGAAATCCCCGAAACGGGTACGCCGCAGGGTATCGAAACCGCCAAACGCCTGGCCGCACGCGTGCACGCGCTGGATCCCACGCGCCCGGTCACCCAGGCCATCAACAACGACGTGCCGCTGAGCACCAACCAGGCCGCGGTGCTGGACGTGCCTGCCTATAATTATCACGCCGAGCTGTTCAGCAAGGATCATGAGAAGCTGCCGGACAAGCCGATGTACACGGCCGAATCCTTGCCGAAGGACGCGTTTCCCTATTGGCGGGAGGTCGAGACCAAGCCGTGGGTCATTGGCGACTTCGTATGGACCGCGGTGGATTATCTCGGCGAGGCGGGGATCGGGTGGATGGGCTATAGCCAGGATTGGCAGAAGCTCGGACCCTATCCCTGGAACCTCGCTTATTGCGGCGAGATCGATGCGACCGGGCGCAAGCGGCCGGCGGCCTATTACCGCCAGATCCTGTGGAAGACCGGGATCGCCCCGATCGCGGCGTTCGTCCGGCAGCCCGAAGGCACCGCGGACCTGCCCGACCGCCACTTCTTCCCGATCGTGCCGCCGCACCTCGACTGGTCGCTGGACGATGTTCACCCGAGCTGGACTTGGCCCGGCCAGGAGGGAAGGCGGCTCGAGGTCGTGGTCTATTCCGAATTTCCCGAAGTCGAGCTGTTCCTCAATGGCCGGAGTCTGGGCCGGAAACCGGCGGGTCTCGATAGCGAATACAAGGCCTCCTATCGGGTCGATTACCGAGCGGGCCGGCTGGTCGCGGTCGGTTACAGGGATGGAAAGCAAGCCGGACGCTGGGAATTGCGCACGGCGGGCGCCCCGGCCACCGCCAGGGTGACGGTCGATCGCCGGAAACTGACGGCGAACGGCCAGGACCTGGCCTATGTCACGGTCGAGCTGGCCGATGCCGCGGGCACGCCAATCTACGCGCGGCGCGACGAGCGCCGGATCAAGGTGCGTGTGATGGGCGCGGGCCGCCTGGCCGGGATGGGCAATGGCGACCCGCAAGACGCATCCAGCCTGCAGTCGGGCGATCGCATGAGTTTTCACGGCCGCGCCGTGGCGGTGGTCCAGGCAGGCGGCCAGGCCGGGCAGATCGTCGTGGAAGTCCAAGTCGAAGGACTGCCCGTGCAACGGGTCCGGCTCGACCTGACTTCTTGATTCCGCGCTCCGGCGCGGGTCGGTTTGGACGATATGATGAGGGGAAATGTGGTGAGGATCAGCAAGCGCGAGTTTCTGGGGGCGCCTCTTCTCGCGGCGCTTGGCTATTCGGTCGCGGCCAGCGCCTCCGCAGGCGAGCCGGATCATACTTTGCCGGTGAGGGACGGACCTTTCCAGTCGGATGTGGAATCGCTGAAACAATATCGCGCGCCCGACTGGTTTCGCGACGCCAAATTCGGGATCTGGGCGCATTGGGGCCCGCAGGCCGTGGCGCGCTCCGGCGACTGGTATGCGCGGAACATGTATGTTCCGGGCCACCCCCACTACGACCATCATGTGAAGACCTGGGGCCAGCCCTCCAAGACCGGCTACAAGGACATCATCCCGCTCTGGACGGCCGACAAGTTCGACCCCGAGAGTCTGATGGACAAATATGTGGCGGCGGGCGCCAAATATTTCGTCAGCATGGGGTGCCATCACGACAATTTCGATCTGTGGAACTCGGTGCATCACCGGTGGAACGCCGCGGCGATGGGCCCCAAGCGCGATATCGTCGGCGCCTGGCGTGCCGCCGCGCGCAAGCGGGGCCTGCGCTTCGGCGTGTCGGAGCATCTGGGTGCCAGCCACAACTGGTTCTACCCAAGCCACCTGTACAACCAGTTCTGGCCGGAAATGGGGGTCGATTATGACGGCGCGAATCCCGCCTATGCCGATCTCTATCATCCGCCGCACAACGAGCCCTATCGCGGCAGCGGCCGGACCTGGTACACCGCCGATCCGAAATTCCATCAGATCTGGTTCAACCGCATCCGCGATCTGATCGACAGCTACCAGCCCGACCTGCTCTATTCGGACGGCGGGATTCCGTTCGGCGAGGTCGGCCGGTCGCTGATCGCCCATCTTTACAACAGCAGCATTGCGCGCAGCGGAAAGCTCGAGGCGGTCTACAACTGCAAGGAGATGGAGTCGGGCGAATTCCACAAGGAAGCCTGTGTCCAGGATGTCGAACGCGGCGTGCTCAAGGGCATCAGCCCGCTGCCCTGGCAGACCGATACCTCGAACGGCGACTGGTTCTTCAACGATCACGACACGTACAAGACGCCGGCGAACGTGATCTCGATGCTTGCGGACGTGGTGAGCAAGAACGGCAATCTGCTGCTCAACGTCGTGCTCGATCCGGACGGCAGCCTGCCGCCCGAATCCCAGCATCTGCTCGACGAGCTCGCGGCCTGGATGAAGGTCAATTCCGAAGCCATTCACGGCACGCGGCCGTGGACGATCCATGGCGAAGGGCCGACCGAAGTGGCGGGCGGCGCGTTCCGGGAAAATGTCGCCTACACCGCGCAGGACATTCGCTTCACCACGCGCGGAAAGACGCTCTACGCCATCACGCTCGGCGAACCCGCACAAAGCGTCGTCATCACGTCGCTGGGCCGGTCCGCCGGCCATCAGGCGGCTGCCGTCAAGCGGGTGTATCTGCTGGGTATCCCAAAACCATTGGCGTTCCGCCAGACCGACGCCGGGCTGATCGTGAACCTGCCCCCGTCCTTGCCGACGCGCCACGCCAGCGTCTTCAAAATCGCCTTTTGAAACGAGGGAAAGATGATCTTGCTCGCCTCGGCGCTTGCCGTGTCTCAGGTGGCGCTGGCATCGCCCGACAAGCGCATCGGCATCACGGTCGCCGCCGATGGCACGCGCTATTCGGTGACGCGCAATCGGGAGCGGATTCTGCTGGATGCGCCTTTGGGGCTGGAGCTCGCCGATGGGGGCGCTTTTTCGGGGTTGAGGATCGTCGATGTCAGACGGCAAAGCCACCGCGGCGAACTCACGCTGACCGCGGCCAAGGCGGCCCGGGCGCGGGATTGGTACAATGGCGCGACGATCCACTTCCGCGAGGTTTCGGGCGCCCGGCGCGACATCACGATCGAACTGCGCGCCTATGATGACGGCGTGGCCTTTCGCTATGTGCTGCCGGGTGGCACGCCGGTCGCGCTCAAGGGTGAGACGACCGGATTCCGCTTCGCGGGCGACCCGACCTGCGAGGTCACCGAATATTCGGGTTCACACGAAAATGCGTTCCAGACGCTGAAGGTCTCGCAGCTCGATGCGGCCAAGCTCTACGACGTGCCCGTTGTCTGCGCGTCGATGTCGGGCCGCACCCATTTCGCGCTCGCCCAGGCGGGGATCGAGGGTTACGCCGGATCGAGCTTCAGGCCCGTCAGCGGCGGCCTGCAGGTGCGGGTGACGCCCCGAAAGGACCGCCCGGAGGTCGCGGTTCTCTCGCCCGGCGGGCTGCACAGCGCGTGGCGGGTCGTGATGATGGGCGATCGTGCGGGCGACCTGATCGAGTCCACGCTGATCCAGAGCCTTTCCCCGGCGCCCCAGGGCGATTTCTCATGGGTGAAGCCGGGGAAGACGGCCTGGGACTGGTGGTCCGGACCCACGGTGGGCGAACGGCCGACCATGGAGCGGTTCCGCCGCTTCATCGATTTCGCGGCAGCGTCACACATCCCCTATTTCCTGATCGACGCCGGCTGGGCCCTCAACGCGGGACCATGCTGCGCCGCGGATCCGAAGACCGACATCACCCGAAGCGACCCGGCCATCGATATGCCCGCGCTGGTAGCATACGCATCGAGCAAGGGCGTCGGCCTCCTGCTCTGGGTCCATTGGCAGCATATCGCGCCGCGCATGGACGAGATCCTCGACACCTATCGGCGCTGGGGCATCAAGGGCGTCAAGGTCGATTTCATGGAGCGCGACGATCAGGAGATGGTCGAATTCTATGTCCGCCTCGCCAGGGCGACGGCGCAGCGCCATCTGCTGCTCGACATGCACGGCGCCTTCCCGCCCGCGGGTCTTGCGCGCACCTATCCCAATTACATCACCCAGGAAGGCGTCATGGGCGCCGAGTACAACAAGTTTCCCTGGGGGCGCGTGACGCCCGGACACAATGTGAAGCTGGCCTATACCCGAATGCTGCTGGGGCCCATGGACTATACGCCCGGCGGGTTCCGCAACAGCGCGCCGAACTCCTATGAGCAGCGTGAGGTCATGCCGCGGACCCGGCACACAAGGGGCCAGGCGCTGGCGCAATATGTGGTGTATGATAGCCCGTTGCAGATGGTGGCCGATTCACCGGACGCCTATGAAAACGCCGCCGGCTTCGACTTCATCGAGGGGGTTCCGACCGATTGGGACGAGACCCGGTTCGTCACCGGAACGCCCACCAGCCACGTCGTCCTTGCCCGGCGCAAGGGGACGGATTGGTATATCGGCGCCATGACCAACGAGGATGGGCGCGAGATCGACATTCCGCTTCGGATGCTCGGGGATGGAAAATACGCCGCGACGATCTGGCAGGACGGTGCTTCGGCCAATGATGTCGGGCGAACGTCGGCCGAGGTGACGCGCCGGCAGACGCTGCATGTCCGGATGAGCCCAGGCGGCGGCGCGGCGATCCTGCTCAAGCGCTTGAGATAGTAGCTTTAAAAGCTCGCGATGGCCTTGAGGACGTGATCGGCGTCGGCGATGAGTTGCGGGATACGCTCGGGCAGTTCCTCCGCGGGAAAGCCATGCGTCTGAAGTGCCTCTGACGGGATCTGCCCCGCCCGCATCGCCGCGATGACGCGTTCGAAATCTTCGGTTCGCGCGTTGCGGCTCGCGAGCAGGGTCGTCTCGCGCTTGTGGAACTCGGGGTCGGAAAGGACGAGGTCGCCAGGCGCCACGCCGACGAACACCAGCGTGCCGCCATGGCAGACATGGGTCAGGCTCTGCCCCATGGATTCCAGCGAGCCCGTGGCATCGAACACCGCGTCGAACATTTCGCCACGGGTGCGCCGTGCCAGCGCTGCCGCCAGTTCCGCGTCCACGGCGACGACGTCATCGAAACCCAGTTGCGCGCGCGCATAGTCGAGCCTGGTCTGGCGCATATCGGCCAACGTCACCACCGCGCCGTCCTGGCGCGCGAAGAGGCCGGTCGCGATGCCGATGGGCCCGGCACCCAGGACGAGCACGCGATCGCCCGGCCTGAGGCGCGCGCGCGCGACGGCATGCGCGCCGATCGCGAGGAATTCGAGCATGGCGGCCTGATCGAGCGTCAGTCCGGTCGCGTCGAGCACTGCCTGTTCGGGAACCGCCAGCAGCTCACACATGCCGCCATCGATATGGACGCCGAGCACTTGAACATTGGCGCAGGCGTTCGGCTTGCCCTTGCGGCAGGCGATGCACGCGCCGCACGGCAGATAGGGATTGATCGCCACTTGCTGCCCCCGGCGGAAGCTCGAGCCGGGCGGCGCGCTTTCGACTTCGCCGGCGAGCTCGTGCCCCATCACTCTGGGATAGACCAGGAACGGATGGCGGCCGGAGAAGATATGATAGTCCGTGCCGCACAGCCCGATCCGGCGGATGCGCACGAGAATCTCGCCTTCGGCGGGCTGCGGCGCCGGATAATCGACAATGCCCAGCTGGAAGGGCTTGGCACAAATCACGGCTTTCATGGCTACCCTTCACATCCTCGCACCGATGCTTAGGCCATAATTCTATATATGCAATTCGATTTTCACTTATGCGATTCCGGTATGGATTCGGGGCGGCGCGCAGTCGGCTGGCCACGCTCGCGCCGGTCGGAGCCGGGAGCGGCCAAAGGCTAGCTGCAGGTCACCACGGACGGGTTCGCCGCTTCGTCGATGCTTGGTTCGGCCGGCTTTGTAAGCCCCAAGAGTTGCCGTCGTACCCGATCCGGCCCCTCATCGATGACCGCGAGCATCGCTCGCGCCGCCGCCTCGCCGTCGCGTTGCTCGATGGCGTCGGCAATCCGCGTGTGGCTGGCAACGGCCGCCTCCATGGACGCGATCTGCAGCGGCGTGCTGAGCGCGAAATAGGCTTCGAGCGCGGTTTCGATCACGCTGGCGATCGACCGGAACAAGGGGTTCCCCGAAGCGACCGCGACGGCGATATGAAAGTCCAGATCGGCATCCGAAAAGGCGCGCCTGTCGCTGCCCGCATCCGACATCGCCGCCAGCGCTTTCCGCATTTCCGCAAGATGAGCGCCGGTACGCTGCTCCGCCGCAAGCGCGGCCGCCGCCGGCTCCACCGCGCGGCGCATCTGAACGAGCTGCTCGAGGAACTGATGGTCGAAACCGAGACGCACGCGCCAGGCAAGCACGTCGGGATCGAAATAGCTCCACTGTTCCGGCGGCGAGACGCGTGTGCCCACGCGGGTCTTGGCAACCGCCAGCCCTTTCGCGACCAAAGTCTTGGTGATTTCGCGCATCAGCACCCGCGATGCGCCGAAACGGGCAAGCATTTCCTCCTCCGTCGGGAGGCGGCTGCCCGGCGGGAGCTCGCCCGACAGGATCTGGGAGCCCAGAATGGCGACGATTTCGTCGTGACCGGCTACGCGACTGCTACGCATGGGAATCCGACGTACGACGATCAGCAGACCTGCCTCCCGCGGCAAGCCCGACCGTGCGGGTTCGAACAGAAGATGCCCGGGTGATGATCAACTGCGTATGAATGTCGCTCCTCCTCGCCGGTGCGCCGATAACGCTTTCATACTTAATAATCAGAGTTATTCACCTAAAATGCTCCGGACAGGCTGTAGCCCCTGCAAGCTGCATTTCAAGCGCGGAACCGAGATTGGACAGGCCAGCCTGAGCACGCGCTCCCAAAGGGGCAGGCAGGCGACCGGTCCTAAAGCGATTGGCCAAGCATCGCTTCGACGTCCGCGCGGTAGCTCCGGCTGAGCGTCAAGCGCTTGCCGTCCTTCATCACCACCTCGAACTCGCCATGGGACCGGCGCTCGAGAAGGGCGACGGACCTCAGGTTCACAAGACTGGACCGATGAATGCGGACGAAGCGGAAGGGATCGAGTCTCTTCGCGACCGTGGCCAGGCCGGCGCGGTACAGAAGTTCCTGCCCCTCCACATGCAAGGTCACATAGACTCCGGCCGCTTCGATCCAGTCAATGTCCTCGGTCATCACCAGCTGGGTGGCGTCGCGCTTCTTGACCACCATCCAGTTCCAGATTTCACCGGGCTTCGCCCGCGCGGCAGCCAGTTTGAGCAGCTCCGGACCGAAGGCATTGGCATCGCCCGCATTGTCCGCACGGAGCTCGCTCAGCCGCTTTTTGACCCGCTCCATCATCGTGCGGTAGCGCGCGTCGCCGAACGGCTTGAGCAGATAGTCCAGCGCTTCCGCCTCGAATGCCCTGAGCGCGAATTGATCGTACGCCGTGACGAAAACCGTCAGCGGCATATTCCCCGCGCCCAGGGTATCGATGACGCCGAAGCCATCGACGCCCGGCATCTGCACGTCGAGAAACACGATGTCCGGATGCTCGCCCTGGATCAGGGCGACCGCCTCGACACCATTTTTCGCCTCGAAGAGCTGGCTGACGTCGCGGTCTTTGGAGAGCAGATCCCGCAAGCGCTTGCGGGCGGGTGCCTCATCATCGACCACCAGCACACGGATCGACTGAGACGCGGCTTTCATGCGCGGTCGCCCGCACCGTGCAGGGGGATGCTTATCGCCACCTCCGTACCTCCGCTCTCGCGGCGCCGGATCAGGAAACCATTCTCACCCATATCGGGGTATAGCGCGGCCAAGCGCTCGCGCGCCACACGCACGCCAAGTCCGGTCGAGGCTTCCATGCGCCAGTCGGCGGGCAGGCCGACGCCATCGTCACGCACGAGGAGCAGCAAACGGTCTCCCGACCGCGACGCCGAAATCATGACCTTCCCCCCGGACAGCCGGCCTTCGATTCCATGGCGAATTGCATTTTCCACCAAGGGTTGCAGCAGCATGGAAGGCACCATGGCGGATAGCGTCCGAGGCTCGATCTCGATCTCGATCTCGATCCTGTCTCCGAATCGGACGCGCTGGATGGAAAGATAATGCTCGAGCAGCGACAGCTCCTGCGCCAGCGTTATTTCCGCCCTGTCCTTGCAGTCCAGCGACTGCCGCAGCAGCGCGCCCAGGTCACCGATCATGTCCCGCGCCAAATTCGGGTCGGAGGCGACCTCCGATGAGATGGCGTTGAGCGCGTTGAACAGGAAATGGGGCTCAAGCTGCAGGCGCAGCGCGTTGAGGCGTGATTCAAGCAGGCTCTTTTCCACGCGCTCCAGCTGAAGCTGGCTGGTCAGGAGCCGGTTGTAATATTTGAACGCGTAGAGGACGCCGACCAGCCCGCAGTACATCTGCCAGCTGCCGAGGAAATAGAAGACCGCATAATCGTGACGGCGTAGCGGGTTCCACCAGATCTCGGTGATCGGATAGAGGAGCAGGCCGGTAAGATAGGTGTGGGCGAGGCTGAAAGGGACGCTCAGAACGAGGAACAGGAACGCCAGCCGAACGATGTTCTGTTCGCCCGAAGCGAGCTTGCGGTCGATCAGCAACAGGACTGGGGTCAGCAATGCCCATGACCAGGACTCCATCATCTTGGCCACGAAACGGTGCCACTCGAAATATCCGTTGAGGGCATCGGCCGCCGCCAGGAACACGCCGACCGACGTCCAGACCAGGAAGGTGAGGATCGCCGGGCGAAGCCGGGCAAGCAGGGCGCGACCTTCCTCCGCGCCTGCCTCGGCGGGCTGCGCGCGCCGTGGCGCACCGCGCGCAAGGATTGTCGGATCGGGCGGGGCGGTACTCATCGCTGGTTGCAGCCAATAGCAAAACCGTGAGCGGAATGCCCGCTCAGTTTGCGGCGGCGGACGAAGGGCGCCCACCGAGATCCGGCGATTGCTGTGGTTGAACGACAGACGAACTTCATGGCCTCCGCAAACCCCGTTTACCCGAGAGAAGGATCGGCTGGCCGCCTCCGGACCGCAAGGGGGTAGTGGGGCGATTCGGGCGCCCGCGCGGAAGCCGGGCCGCCTGACCCGGCTGTTATGGCCGGAAAGTGGGCCCGGCCAAGCCTCGCGGCCCGCCACTTGTCGGAAATGTTCCGAAACGGACTCTGGGTTTGCAATCCGGTCCATGGATTGGCGAGCTGGACTATATGGCTGATTTCACGCGTGTTTTGCGCCCGGCCCCGCAGGTCTGGAGCATGAGATTCGTGGCGCCCGCCTGGGGCTTCGATTAAATAATAATCTTGATTGGGTCTGGCCATTTTGGATAGGCACAATTCTCAAATATGCGAGGTCGATCGCATATTTGAAAAATCAACCGGCGAGCCAGCGCTAGCGGCGGAGACCGTCAGTGCGATCGCGGCGGGTCGAGAATGAAATAGGGGAGGTAGTTTCAAATGCAGCAAGTTCGTGTGAATCGGGTGCCTGGCCGGGCGCGCCGTCTCGCCTACGCCGGAGTTTCCTTGTGCGCGTTGGCGATGGGCGGTTTCGTCGCGCCGGCCTGGGCCCAGGATACGCCAGCAGCGACGCAAGATGCTGACGCCCGGGATGACAGCGTTATCACAGTCACCGGCCGGCGCGCGGCGCTTCAGGCGGCCGACGAGCGCAAGCGCAGGAGCGAGACGATCATCGACTCGGTCGTGGCCGACGAGGCGGGCAAGCTCCCCGACAATTCGATCACCGAAGTGCTGCAGCGCGTCCAGGGCGTAACGATCGTCCGCTTCCGCGCGCTCGGCGATCCGGACCACTTCTCCTCCGAGGGCTCGGGCGTCCAGGTCCGCGGCCTCTCCGGCGTCGCTTCGCGCCTCAATGGCCGCGAAATCTTCAGCGCCAATAATGGACGCGCGCTGCTCTGGGGCGACGTGACCCCCGAACTGATGGCGGCGGTCGATGTCTACAAGGCTTCCACGGCCGACCTCATCGAAGGCGGCACCGGCGGCCAGATCGATCTGCGCACCAAGCTGCCCTTCGACTTCAAGGCTGGCCTCCACGTCGCCGCGACGGGCGAGTTGAGCATGGGCGACCTGGCGCGGAAATCCGATTATTCGGGTTCGGCTCTGGCCGCGGGGCGCTGGTCCACGCCGATCGGCGACATCGGTGTGCTCGTCGACGTCGCGTACAGCAAATTCTCGTCTGTCTCGAATTTCTTCCGTGCGGAAACCTATTACAAGACGCGCATCGGCGCGACCGACTATTATATCCCGGGCGGCTACACCTATGGCGAAGAGAAGTTCGAACGCCAGCGCACGGGCATCTATGGCGCGGTGCAGTGGGCGCCCACGGATTCGTTGACCCTGACGGGGATTTTCTTCCAGTCGCGCTACAAGAATAACTCGGGCGATTGGGGCGCTTTTGTCGCCGCCCAGAATCTCGCGGTCGATCCCGCGACCAGCAAATTCGACTCCAACAACGGGCTGCTTTCCACAACCAGCTATTTCACGCGCGATCCTGCGACACTGCAGCCGAACAACTCGCCGATCACGAGCGGCGGCAACAAGGGCGAGTATCGCGACAATTCGGTCACGCGCGACTATTCGCTGGCCTTCACCTGGGCGCCCGACGACAGCCGGCTGGCGATCCGCGGAGCGGTGCAGCGCGTCGAGTCGACCTCGATCTCCCACCGTCTCGACGTGTTCCGCGACGTGCAGTTCCCGGGAACCTTCGGGATGGATCTCACCGGAGACCTGCCGTTGGTGACCGTGCCGGCGAGCGCCCAGGCGATCTTCGCCAATCCGGCGAGCTATGTGTGGTCGGCGGACATGCCGCATGAGGCGAACAACAGGGGCCGGTTGGATTCGGCGTCTCTCGACCTCGAGTACAAGTTCGGCGACGACTTCTTCCGCTCGGTAAAGATCGGCGGGCGCTGGGCGGAACGCACCGAGCGCGACTTCGACAACGGCTACAACTGGACGGCGCTCGGACGCGGCTGGAACGGCTTCGGCGCCGTGCAGGCCCCGCAGCTGACCTATGCCAACGCGGCGCCGGGCGATGTCGGGCTGCACATCTTCAAGAACTTCTTCCACGGCCAGGCCGTGCTTCCGGCCAATCTCTACTTCCCGTCATCGGCGCTGGTGAGCACCTTCGACCGGAACCTGCTCCACTCCCCGCCGCCCACCAATTTCTGTGGTCCGGCCGATTGGGGCAATGCCACCTATTTCAACTGCTCGTCCGCAGGCCCGCTGCCGAAGTCCGGCTATGGCGGGCCCGACTACCGCACCCCCGGCTTCCTGCCCTCGGACCAGACCGACTATCTGACCCGGACGCTGGCCGGCTATGCGCTGTTGCGGGTGGGGCAAGAGGACTGGCTCGGTTTCACCGGCAACATCGGCGTGCGCGTGGTGAACATCCAGAACGAGAGTTCGGGCTTCTACCAGCAGAACCCTACCACATACATCCGCAACGGGCAGACGGTGTCGCTGGCGCAGTTTTCGGCAATCCGTAAGGCTGGCGCGGAGTTCACGCGCGTGCTTCCCTCGGTGAACCTCAATTTCGCGCCGAGCAGCACGACCAAGGTCCGGTTTGGCTACAACATCACGACGGACAATGCCTCGTTCAACGCGCTGCGGGCTTCCGGATCGCTCGGTGTTTCGACACTGACCAATCCGAACAACCCGCCGTCGCCGGCGCCGCAGCTTCCGCCCATCTTCGTCAACTTCACGACGAACACGGGTAATCCGACGCTGAAGCCGACGATGTCGAACAATTTCGACCTGTCGATGGAATGGTACCCCCGCCAGGGTACGACCTTCCACGTCGCCGCCTTCCACAAGACCATCACGAACCTGACGATCTATACGCTCACGCAGCAGCCCGTGCCGGTCTATTACACCGGCGGAACCAGCTCCATAGAGATGGTCACGTCGACCGACGTCGCCAATGCGACGGTTCCCGCGAAGGTCAAGGGCATCGAAGTCGGCGGGCGCATGTTCTTCGACAAGGGTTTCCTCCACGGCTTTGGCGTCGAGGCCAACTATACCTTTGTCGACAGCAAGAATCCGGGCGACCGGTATCTCGACATCAACGGAGTGGCGCACAACGACGCGACCCTGCAGGGTCTGTCGAAGCACAACTTCAACGCCACGCTGCTGTATGAGATGGATCCGATCTCGTTCCGTCTCTCCTACTCCTGGCGGTCGCGTTACCTGCAAACGACCAACGCCAACGGCACCAATGCGCAATATACCTATGTCTCCGGACCGGGGATTCAGGGGCTGGGGATCCAGACCGCGTTGCCGGTCTATGGTTCTCCCAACGGTACCCTCGATGCGGGCGTCCGGTTCAAGGTGACGGAGAACTTCTCGTTCAGCGTCCAGGGTACCAACCTGCTGAATACGACGTTCCGCACCGAAATGGGTGGGTATCCTAACGGCGTGCGTTATAATCGCAGCTGGTTCCAGAGCGACCGGCGGATCAGCACAGGCATCAATCTGGCCTTCTGATGCCGACAGGCCGGCCGCCCAATCCCCAAGGGCGGCCGGCCGCATTTTTTGGAAATACCATGTCGAAGCGCGTATTGATTGTGGGGGGCGGGACCGCGGGGTGGTTGACCGCGGGCTATCTGGCCAAGCGCCTTGGCGCCGATCTTCCCGATGCGGTTTCGATACGCCTCGTCGAGTCCCGCGAGATCGGTATCCTCGGCGTCGGGGAGGGTACCTTCCCGACAATCCGCAAGACCCTGGCGACGATCGGCATTGACGAGGCCGAGATGGTCCGGCGGTGCGGTGCCACCTTCAAGCAGGGCGCCAAGTTCGCGCACTGGCGGTTTACCCCCGGCCAGGGCCCGCACGATCATTATTTCCATTCGTTCCAGACCACCGAGGATCGCGGCGGACTCGATTTGCTGCCCTATTGGTTGCTCGGCGTCGCCGGGGATGAGAATTGGGACGAGGTGAATACGCCGCAGAAAAAGGCGGCGGACGCGCATCGCGCGCCCAAGCTCCCCAACCATCCCGATTTTGCCGGCCCGCTCAACTATGCCTATCATTTCGACGCGGTGACCCTGGCGCAGCTGCTGCGCGACCAGGCAGTGGCGAATGGGGTGGAGCATCTCGTCGACACCGTCACCGAGGTGCTGGTCGGCGAGGACGGCGCGATCGCCGGCGTCCGTACCGAGGCCAACGGCATCCTCGACGCCGATCTGTATATCGACTGCACCGGATTTCGCGCCGAGCTCATCGGCAAGGCGTTGGGCGTGCCCTTCCGCTCGTGCCGCGACGTGCTGTTCTGCAACAGCGCGCTGGCGATGCAGGTGCCGTACGCCCGGCCGGACGCGCCGATCGCCTCCTACACCATCTCCACCGCGCAGGAATCGGGCTGGATCTGGGACATCGGCCTCGATCACCGCCGCGGCATCGGCCATGTCTATTCGTCGGATCACAGCGACGATGCGAGCGCGGAGGCTGCGCTCCGCGCCTATATCGGCCCCCAGGCCGAAGGTCTTGAGATCCGCAAGTTCCGGTTCGAAGCGGGTTATCGCGAGATCAACTGGCGCAAGAATTGTGTCGCGATCGGCCTTTCGAGCGGCTTTTTCGAGCCGCTCGAGGCTACGGGCATCGTCTTCTCCGAAATCGCCGCCGCGCTGGTCGCCAATCTCTTTCCCTGGGGCGGCGACTATGAGACCTCGGCGCGCCAGTTCAACACGGTCATGCGGCAGCGCTACGAGCGGGCGCTCGACTTCATCAAGCTGCACTATTGCATCTCCGAACGCCGCGACACGCAGTTCTGGCGCGACAATGTCGATCCGGGCAGCGTGCGCGACAGCCTCCACGAACTGCTCGACCGATGGCGCTTTCGTCCGCCGACCGAACTCGACATTGACCCCAGGATCGACATCTTCACCGAAGCAAGCTGGCAGTATGTGCTTTACGGCATGGGCTGGAAGACCGATCTGAGCGCCAAGGCCGGCGCCTATCGCTATTTCGACGATGCGCGTGCCGCCTTTGCCGAGGTCCGGCGTCAGGCCGATTACGCGATCGCGAACCTGCCTTCGAACCGCCAACTCGTCGAATATGCCCAGACCCGCGGCTTCGGCCCGCAATCGGCAGCCGCATGACGGGGGAGCCGATCTCCCGGATCGTGATCGCCGGGGGCGGCACCGCCGGCTGGATGACGGCCGCCGCCATGGCGCGGATGCTGGGCGAAGACGTGTCGGTGACGTTGGTCGAGTCCGAGGAGATCGGCACGGTCGGTGTCGGCGAGGCGACGATCCCGCCGCTGCACGATTTCAATCGCCTGCTCGGCTTCGACGAGAATGACTTCATTCGCCAGACCCAGGCGACGTTCAAGCTCGGCATCGAATTCGTCGACTGGGCCCGGATCGGCGACCGCTACATCCACCCGTTCGGCGTCTATGGCCGCGACGTCCAGGGCGTGAAATTCCATCAGCTCTGGCTGCGCCAGTCGCGGCTGGAGGGCGGCGCGGATGTCGGCCCGATCGACGATTATTGCCTGTCGGTGGTCGCCGCCCGCATGGGCCGCTTCACGCGCCCCTCGGCCAATCCCGCGGCGGTGCTCTCGACGCTTCGCTATGCCTTCCACTTCGACGCGAGCCTCTACGCGCGCTTCCTGCGCAGCTTTGCCGAGGAGGGGGGCGTACGCCGTGTCGAAGGGAAGATCGCTTCGGTCGAGCAGAATGGCGAAACGGGATTCCTCGAAGCGCTGACGCTCGAGGACGGCCGCCGCGTCGAAGGCGATTTCTTCGTCGACTGCACCGGCTTCCGGTCGCTGCTCCTCGGCCAGACGCTCGGCGTCGGATACCGGAGCTGGCAGCATTGGCTGCCGTGCGACCGTGCGGTCGCCGTCCCGAGCGAGGTCGCCGGGCCGCCGGTTCCCTATACGCGCGCGAGCGCGGGCAATGCCGGCTGGCGGTGGCGCATCCCGCTCCAGCACCGTGTCGGCAACGGCCTTGTCTATTCGAGCGCCCACATCAGCGACGACGAAGCGACCCGGCAGGTGCTCGACGGCCTCGACGCGCCCGCCGCCGCGGATCCGCGGCTGCTTCGCTTCACCGCCGGGCGGCGCGAGCGGCTCTGGGAGAAGAACTGCGTCGCAATCGGCCTGGCGAGCGGGTTCATCGAGCCGCTCGAATCGACCAGCATCCACCTGATCCAGCAGGGGATCACGCGGCTGATGGCGCTGTTCCCCGACAAGGGCTTCGCCCAGGCCGAGATCGACCGCTACAATCGCTGGCTGATCACCGAATATGAGCTGATCCGCGACTTCATCATCCTCCACTATCACGCCACCGAGCGCAGCGATTCCGACTTCTGGAATCATTGCCGGACGATGGAAGTGCCCGACAGCCTGGCCGCCAAGCTGGCGCTGTGGCGCGGCAAGGCGCGCAGCATCCGGGAGCAGGACGATCTGTTCACCGAAGACAGCTGGTATGCCGTGCTGTTCGGCCAGCGCATCATCCCGCAATCCTTCGACCCGCTCGTCCACGGGCTGCCGGTGGAGGAAGCCGGCCGCTTCATGGCTCACCTGCGCGACGTGATCGGCAAGACCGCGGCGGCGATGCCCAGTCACGGCGATTTCATCGCGCAAAACTGCGCGGCGAAGGCGGCGGAGACGGTGTGAGATGTCCGCTTTGCTAGACGCTTCCGGGGCGTTCCCCGACCTTCCGATGAGAGGCGATGCATCTCCGGGAGCCGCCGCGGCACCGACCCAGCGACCCAAATCCCGGCGCGCGAGGCGGGGCCCCACGCTTCGCGACGTGGCGCAAAGGGCCGGCGTTTCAAACATGACGGTGTCCCGGGTGATCAACCGCGAGCGCGGTGTCGGCCCTGACAAGCGGGCGCTTGTCGAGCGGGCGATGCGGGAGCTCAACTATTTCCCGAACCTTGCCGCGCAGGCGCTGGCGAAGACCCAGTTGACCGACAAGATCGCGCTTCTGTTCGACACCCGGGACGTGACCGCTCTGGGAGAGATGGTCAGCATCGGTTCCGACGAGGCCGCGCGGCTGAACGTGAAGCTGGTGTTTGTCAGGGTGCGCAGGGAGGATGACCCGATCCACACCCTCGAGACGCTGGAGAATCTCGGGATCAGAGGCGTGCTCCTGTCGGCGCCGCTCTGCGACGATACCCGGCTGCGGGTCGTCCTGCGCGAAGCGGGCATGCGGTTCGTCGCGGTCGGTTCCAGCGACTCCGATCCGGGTCTTTCCAGCATCGGCATCGACGATGCGCGCGCGGCCTATGATCTGACCCGATATCTGCTCCAACTGGGGCATCGGCGCATCGGCTTCATCGCCGGCAATCCGCGCCACTGCTCCTCGGCCCAGCGCAGGGCGGGCCATGAGGCTGCGCTGATCGAGCAGGGCATCAAGCCGGACAAGGCGCTGCAATGGGAAGCCCCCTACACCTTCGACTCGTCGATCGCTGCCGCCGATGCGCTCGCCCTGCAGCCGCGCGTGACCGCCATTGTCGCGTCGAACGACGATATGGCCGCCGCCGTCATCCATATGGCGATCGGACGCGGGATCGCGGTGCCCCGCTCGCTGACCGTCTGCGGCTTTGACGATGGCGAGGCCGTGTTAATGACGTGTCCGCGGTTGACGATGGTCCGCCGCCCCATCGCAAAGATGGTCAGCTGGGGTATCCGCCAGCTCTTTGAGGAACTTGTCGCGCTGAGCCGGGGCGAGGAGCCCTTGATTCAAAACACCGTCGTCGATCACGCGATAGCCTATCAGGAGTCGGACGCGCCGCCCGAACGCGCCGGGATTTCGCCTTTCGGCCTTTCAGCACAAGCAAGGTGACAGGAATGAATCCAGGAAAGTGGAGGTCGCGGTTTGCGGCCATCGCGGCAGCGGCGGCGATGCTGTGGGCGTCCGCAGCGTCTGCGTCTGCGCCTGGAGATCCGCGCCGCATCGATATCGACATCTCGAAGGCCGGCCGGCCGCTGGACCGGTCGTTCAACTTCTCGGTCGGCGGGGACTATGCCGGGACGATGATCCGCCCGGATGCGCTGGGCCACCTCAAGACCGCGGCCGGCGAGCTCGGCTTTCGCTACGTCCGCTTCCATGCGATCTTCCACGATGCGCTGGGAACGGTGCGCGTCGTGGACGGCAAGACCGTCTATGACTGGACCAAAATCGACCGGTTGTACGACGCCTTTCTCGGCATGGGGATCAAGCCGTTCGTCGAACTCGGCTTCACCCCCGAGGCGATGGCGACCTCGCCGCAGACGATCTTCTACTGGAAGGGCAATACGTCGCATCCCCGGCCCGAAGCCTGGCACGCGCTGATGGATGCCTTCATCCGGCATCTGCGCGGCCGCTATGGCGCAGCTGAGGTCCGCACCTGGTATTTCGAGGTGTGGAACGAGCCCAACCTCGACGGCTTTTGGGAGAAGGCTGACCAGAAGGCCTATTTCGAACTCTACGAAAACACCGCCCGCACCATCAAGGCGATCGATCCGGCGTTGCGGGTCGGTGGTCCCTCGACCGCGGGCGCGGCCTGGGTTCCCGAGCTGCTGAGCTTTGCGGCGGAGCGCGGGATCGCCGTCGATTTCGTCTCCACCCACACCTATGGCGTCGATGGCGGTTTTCTCGACGAGAATGGCCATGACGACAACAGGCTGTCGTCCAATCCCGACGCGGTGACCGGCGATGTGCGGCGCGTGCGCCAGCAGATCGAGGCCTCGAAATTCCCGGGCCTCCCGCTCTTCTTCACCGAATGGAGCACGAGCTACAATCCGCGCGATCCGGTGCACGATTCCTATGTCAGCGCGGCCTATATTCTGGGCAAGCTCAAGGCGGCCCGCCCCTTTGCGCAGGGCATGAGCTACTGGACCTACAGTGACCTGTTCGAGGAAGCCGGTCCGCCGCCGACGCCGTTCCATGGCGGATTCGGGCTGATGAATCGCGAGGGCATCCGCAAGCCCGCCTGGTTCGCGTACAAATATCTGAACCTGCTGCGCGGGCGCGAGGTGCCCTCGGCCGATAATCAAACGCTTGCCGCGACCGAGAAGGGGCGGACCGGCGTGCTCGCCTGGAGCTGGCGGCAGCCCGATCAGACGCTGAGCAATCGGCCCTTCTTCACGAAGCTACTACCCGCCACGGATTTGCCCGCGACCGAGATCCGCTTCGCCGGGCTGGCGAAGGGCAGCTATCGCCTGACGGTGCGCCGCACCGGCTTCCACGCGAACGACGCCCATACGCGCTACCTCGAAATGGGGTCGCCCAAAGCGCTCAGCCCCACGCAGCTGAGCGAACTCCAGGCGCTTACGCGGGACCGCCCTGAGAAGAACATCGTCATTCAGATCGGTACCAACGGTCGCTACACGCTTCGCATACCGATGCGCACCAACGACGTCGTTCTGGCGCTCATCGAGCCCGCCAAACGCCGGCGCCGCCCCTGAATCAGTCCCGTTTGCGGGCACGCGAGAGATTGAAAGACGTATGAAACCCACACGCCGCCAGACTCTCGCCCTTGCGTTGGGAAGCGCCGGATTTGCCCTTCCGGCACACGCCACGCCGAACGGCGCCCGCGACTGCAAGGCGCCGGACCCGCGCTGGAGGGCCGGCATCGAAGGCCAGCGCAAGGCTGATCTCGGCGATGGGCGGTATCTCAATCCCGTGCTCGCGGGGGACCGTCCCGATCCCAATGTCCTGAAGGACGGCGACGATTACTACGCCACCTTTTCGTCCTTCCAATATTATCCGGGCATCCCGATCTGGCATTCGCGCGACTTGGTCAACTGGACCCCGGTCACCGCGGCGCTGACCCGGAATATCGGCATCGTCTGGGCGCTCGACATCGCCAAGCATGACGGCCGCTACTTCATCTACATTCCCGCGCTCGATCTCGTGGATAGCGCGCGGCCGGTCAAGACCTGGGTGATCCATGCCGCAGATATGCGCGGGCCGTGGAGCGATCCGATCGACCTGCACCTCGACGGGTTCATCGATCCCGGCCATGCCGTGGGCGAAGACGGCAAACGCTATCTCTTCTTCAACGGCGGGAACTGCGTTCGCCTGAGCGACGACGGGCTTTCGGCCGATGGCGAGCCCAAACATGTCTATAGCGGCTGGCCGATTCCCGAAGACTGGATCATCGAAGGCTTCGCGCTCGAGGGCCCCAAGCTGCTGCGCAAGGATGGCTGGTTCTACATGTTCTCGGGGCAGGGCGGCACTGCGGGCCCGCCGACCAGCCATATGGTCGTGGTCGCGCGCTCGCGCTCGATCCAGGGGCCCTGGGAGAATTGCCCGCAAAACCCGATCGTCCGCACCGAAAGCGCCGGCGAGCCCTGGTGGTCGCGCGGCCACGCCACCCCGGTTCAGGGTCCGGGGGGCGATTGGTGGCTGGTCTATCATGGCTATGAGAATGGCTACCGGACGCTCGGGCGGCAGATGCTGCTCGAGCCGATCGAGTGGACCGCCGACGGCTGGCCAAGGGCGCTCGGCGCCGATCTGTCGCGGCCGCTCGCCAAGCCGAAGGGCGCCGCGGCCGGGCCGCACGGTCTCGCTTTGTCGGGTTTTGCGCCCGATGCGTTCAAGACCAAGTTCGCCTTCTTCTCGCCTCGCGCGGACGGTCCCGACCGCGCGCAGCTCAAATCAGGCACGCTGCGCCTTGCCGGGCAGGGCAGCGGGCCTGCCGACGCCTCGCCCTTGCTCTTCGTGGCGGGGGACCGGTCCTATGAAGTGACCGTGGAAATCGAGATCGACAGCGGCGCGCAGGGCGGGCTGCTGCTCTTCTACAATGAGCGGCTATTCTGCGGCCTCGGCCTCAGCGAGGGCAGGCTGCACGCCTATCGGCTGGGGCAGGAGGAGCGCTGGCCGCCCGGCGGGCCGGCATCGACGCGGCGCATGTATCTGCGCGTCCGCAACCATGAGAATATCGCGACCTTCTTTTACAGCACCGACGGCCAGCGCTGGAGCAAGGAGCGCTCGTTCGAGATCGCGGGCTACAACCACAATATGGCGGACGGCTTTCTGAGTCTCAGGCCCGCGCTCTACGCCGCGGGCCCGGGTTCGGTCCTGTTCCGCACGCTCACCTATCGCGCAGGCGTGGAGATGTCCGGCGCCGGCTAGCTTGGGGGTTTGAAGGGGGATGGATATGAAACTGAGGCGCCACTGTGCGGGTATGGCAATGGCGGTTGCGCTGTTGACCGCCAGCTGTGGGCCCCCCGGCGGCGAGCGGCTTGGCGGGGCGGGCGCATCCCCCCCGGCGCTGTTCCGCTGGGCCTCCAGCCAGCCGCTGATCCTGCCCAAGCCCGACGCCAACCACGCGATCGTCGCGGTCAAGGATCCGTCGATCGTCCATGCCGACGGCAAATATCATGTCTTCATGACCACCGCCGGCGCGCAGGGCTGGGGGCTCGCCTATGCGAGCTTCAGGGACTGGGACGAGGCGCCGTCCGCGCCGCTGACCTTCCTTGACACGACACCGATCGGCGGCGGCTATCATGCCGCGCCGCAGGTCTTCTACTTCGGGCCGCAGGGCCTGTGGTACATGGTCTTCCAGGGCGGCGACCCCTTCTATTCGACGACCCGGACGATCGGCGATCCGATGTCGTGGAGCGCGCCCAGGCCCCTGTTCGAAAAGGTGCCCGATGCGGTGAAGGGCAGCGACGGCAGGCCCGTCTGGCTCGACTTCTGGGTGATCTGCGACACGGCCAAATGCTATCTGTTCAACACCGGCGACAATGGGCGCTTCTACCGTTCGGAAACCACGCTCGGGGCGTTCCCGCACGGCTTCACGAATACCCGGGTCGTTCTCGAGGACCAGCGCGACCGGCTGTTCGAGGCGAGCATGACCTATCGGGTCGCCGGCACGGACAGCTATGTCACGATGATCGAGGCGATCGGACCGCAGGGACGCTATTTCCGGTCCTGGACGAGCGACCGGCTCGACGGCAGCTGGACGCCTTTGGCGGGCAGCGTGAGCGAGCCGTTCGCGGGCCCGGCCAATGTGAGCTATGAGGGCAGACGCTGGTCGATGGACATCTCGCACGGCGAGATGATCCGTGAAGGCAATGACCAGAACCTGACCATCGATCCGTGCAAACCGCTTCGATTCCTCTACCAGGGCTACGCGCCCGGCGGGACCTATGATTATATCAACCTGCCCTACCGGCTCGGGCTCATCACCGCGAAGGGGCCGAACCCCTTGTCCATGATGTGCCGATCCGGTTCGGACGCATCGAAGCGCTAGCCCCGCGCCCGTATCACGCCGGATCCTCCTCCACTTCGCCCCGGCGGCAGGCAAGCGCATGGCATGCTGTCGGGCAATCGGGACGGGGCGGGGATTTCCCGGGGATCGGGATGTGGACTTTTCTGTCCTGGATTCCGCAGATCGACAGCTCGAGATAATGAGTGGGCGAGGGGGCAAGCGGCGATGCCGCGAGCCCGGCCGCGACGCCGCAGGCGAGCAGCCGGGAGGCGTCAAACCGCATTGCTGAATGCCCCGCTATTCTCGACGCGGAAGGGATCGAGGGTGGCGGCAATTGCGCGCGAATAGGGCAGGGCCGGTGGCGTCAGCTGAACGACGCCGGCCCGCCACTCAATGAGATCGCGAAGCTCGAACGGCCTGAGGGCGCGCCGCACGCGGTCGAGATCGGGCAGCGCCGAAAGGTCCGCCGCACCCTGGCAGAGAATGCGCTCGATGGCGCGGGCGCGAACCCGATCGGGGCGCCGCCGGATGATGCCGCGCGCGGTGGCGAGCTGGCCCGCTTCGATCCGCATGCCGTAGCGGCCGGCATTCTTTTCATTTTGCAGCAAGGCGCCGGGGAAGGCGCTGATCGCAGAGGCACCAAGGCCGATCAGGACCTCGGCGCTGTCCTCGGTAAAGCCCTGGAAATTGCGCCGCAGCGTGCGCGAATGCGCGGCTATGGCAAGCGCGTCGCCGGGCTTGGCGAAATGGTCGAAACCGACCGGCGCATAGCCTGCGGCCGTGAAACAGCGATAGGCCAGCTCGGCGCTGCGGAAGCGCTGCTCCGCGTCCGGAAGGTTGACGGCATCGATCCGGCGCTGGCGGGGGATCAGGTGGGGCACGTGCGCGTAGCCGAACACGGCGACGCGATCCGCGGACAGGGCAATCGTGCGGTCGATACTTTCGCGCAGATCGCCCGGGGTTTGTCCGGGCAGGCCGTACATCAGGTCGAAATTGATCGACTCCACCCCCGCCTTGCGCAGCAGCGCTACGGTCTGGACGATGCTCGCCTCGGGCTGCACGCGGCCGATGGCGGCCTGGATCGTGGGCGAGAATGTCTGAACCCCCAGACTCACGCGCGAAGTCCGGCTCTCCGACAGGGCGTCCGACCAGGCGGGCGTAAAGGCGCGCGGGTCGACTTCGACCGACATGACCGCGCTGCTCGTGTCGAAAGCATCGGCAACGGCCTCGGCAAGGCCGATGAATTGCGCAGGCTCGAGCGCGTTCGGGCTGCCGCCGCCCCACGCGATCCGGCTCACGCGCGCGCGGTGCCCGATGGTCGCGGCGACGAGCGCGATCTCGTCGCGCAATCGCTGCACATAGTTGGCCAGCCGGCCGCGCCGGTTGGCGGCGCCGGTGTTGCATCCGCAATACCAGCAGATTTCGTGGCAATAGGGGATATGGAGATAGAGCGAGACCGGCTCGCCCTCGGGCAGCGCCGCCAGGTTCGACGCGAACGGGTCCGCCCCGGTCTCCCCGAACTCGGCAGCAGTGGGAAAGCTGGTGTAGCGCGGGACGGGCCTGGCCAGCAGCTCGGGATGCCAGGGCCAGCTTGCAGGGTGTTCCGGGTTCACGGCTTCGACTCCGGTTCGTCCTCGATCAGGATCCGCAAGGCGGCGCCGTCCAGATCCTCGAACTGGCCGCTCGACGACGCCCAGAAAAACGCGCCCAGACCCAGCAGGCCGAGCAGCAGCGCCATCGGGATGAGGACTGCGACGATATTCATCGCGCGGCGCTCCGCAGGCGGAGCGAGTTGGCGACCACCAGAACCGACGAGCCGGACATCGCCAAGGCCGCGACCAGCGGCGTGACCATCCCGCCAATCGCGAGCGGCACCGCCAGCAGATTGTACAGGATCGCGAGCGCGAAGTTCTGGCGCACCACCTGCATCGTACGCCGCGCCGCCGCGATCGCCTGGGGCACCGGCATCAGCAGATCGCCGAAGAAGACGAGATCGGCGGCCTGGCGCCCGACATCGCTCGCCACGGACGGTGCCATCGCCACCGATGCGCGCTTGAGCGCGGGGCCGTCATTGACGCCGTCCCCCACCATCAGGACGCGATGCCCGCCATCCTCCAGCCGCGCGACCGTTTCGAACTTGTCGGCGGGGGACATGCGCGCACGGGCGAACAAGCGGAGCCGGCGCGCCAGCGGCTCGACCACGGTCCAGCTGTCACCCGACACGAATTGCGCGTCGAGCCCGAGTGCGCGGATGCGGTCGATCGCGGACGAGGCGTCGCGCCGCAGCGCATCGTCGAAGACGATGGCGCTGGCAGGTCCGGACCCCAGCCGGAAGGCAGTGAGCATGGCTGGCTGGGCGGCCAGCACCCCGCCGACCCAGTCAGGGCGGCCGAGCGCTGCGCGGACGCCGTCGATCCTGCCTTCGATTCCTTTGCCCACCAGTTCGCGCAATTCGGTGACCGGCTCGGCGGCGACACCCTCGGCTTCGAGCGCGCGGGCGATCGCCTGCGCCATCGGGTGCCGCGTTGCCTGGGCGAGCGCGAGCAGGATGCCCCGCTCGCGTCCCCCGGTGGGCAGGCCGGCCACGGGCGCCAGCTTGCCGCAGGTGACGGTGCCGGTCTTGTCGAGGAGCACCCGGTCGATGCTCGCGAGCTTTTCGAGCGCCGCGCCGTCGCGGACGAGGACGCCGCGCCGCATCAGCGCGCCCGCGGCAACCACATGCGCGACCGGGACCGCGAGCCCGAGCGCGCAGGGGCAGGTGATGATCAGCACCGCGACGGCGATCGACAGCGCCTGGTGCCAGCCGGCCCCCGCGATCAGCCAGCCGGCGAGGCTGACAAAGGCGAGCATATGGACAGCGGGCGCATAGAGCCGCGAGGCACGGTCGGCGAGCCGGACGTAGCGGGACTTGGCTTGCGAGGCGGACTGCATCAGCCGCGCGATCTCGGCGATCGCGGTATCGTCCGCCGCCGCGGAGGCCAGCACGGTGACGGGTGAGGTGAGGTTGACCGTCCCGGCAAGGACTTTGCTGCCGGCTGCGATCGCCTCGGGGGCGCTCTCGCCGGTCACCAGGCTGCAATCCGCGTCGCTGGCGCCGGTTTCCACGGTCCCGTCGATGGCGAAACGCTCCCCCGCGGCGACCAGCACGCGCATTCCGGCGCGGAGCTGCGCCAGCGGGACCTGCCGTGCGGTGCCGTCCTGCGCGAGAATGGTGGCGGCTTCGGGAAGCCGACGAAGCAGCGCGGTGACGCCGTCCTGCGCGCGTTCGCGCATCACCGTATCGAGCAACCGGCCGCCGAGCAGGAAGGCGAGCAGCATGATCGCGCCGTCGAAATAGGCATGCGCGCCGCCCGTGGCGGTTTCGTACAGGCTCATCGCGCAGGTGAGCGCCACGCCGATGGTGATCGGCACGTCCATATTGGTCCGCCCGTGCCGCAGCGCGCGCCAGGCGCTCTCGTAGAACGGCCTGCCGGAATAGACGACCGCGGGAAGCGCGATCAGCGCCGACACCCAGTGAAACAGGGTGCGGGTCGCGTCCTCGGCACCCGACCAGACCGATACCGAGAGCAGCATCACGTTCATCGCGGCGAAGGCAGCCACGGCCAGCGCCCTGGCGAGCCGCTTGCTCTCGCGATCCTGGGCGCCGGCGGGGGCATCGACCATGCCATGCGCAGTGAAGCCCAGGCGCTCGAGCGCATCGACCAGCGCGGGCGCATCGACCGGTGCCGCATGCTCCACGACGAGCCGCTTGGCGGTGAAATTAACGCGTGCGGCGTGGACGCCCGGGATGTCGAGCAGCCCGCGTTCGATCTTCGAGATGCACCCGGCGCAGCGCAGTCCTTCGACTGCCAGCTCGGTACGGCCGGTCGCGCTATCGGGCCGGATCGCCGCTACGGCGTTCACAGCCGGATGTCCTGGATGAAACGCGCGCTGCCCGCCGCCGCCCGCGCCTCGATGTGCAGCCGCCATCGGCCGCGGGGAAGCGCGTGCGGGGCGGTATAGACGCCGGGGCGCTCCTCGGTCAGCGTCAGCTGCTGGCTCTTGAGCCGCCCGACCGGGTGCTCGGCCTCGACCGTCACGGTCGCACGGGTGACGGGTTCGCGCGGTCCGGCCAGCGTCACGACAAGCCGGTCGCCGGGCTCCGCCGAAGCGCGCGCGCGCCAACCCAGACGGTCCTGCGCATCGGCGTCGCGGAGCCAGGTGTTGAATTTCTGGCTCGCGACATAGCTGTTATCGACGACGACCCCGCCGAACGTGCCGATCGCGCTGCGCGCCATCACGACGTTGACGCCGATCACGACCGCGAAGAAGGCGACCATGATCGCGGTCATGTGGCGGCCGGTGAATTGCCTGGTCATTGCGGGGTCTCCGGCCGTTCGAAGAAGCTGTGATCGGTGTCGCCGCCGCCTTCGCGATCGAGCGCGCGGACCGAGAAGCTGATATCGGTTCGCGGGGGCCCATCGGCGAGCGCGGCGACGAAGAGCTGGACCTTGGCGACCTTGTCGGGCTCGACCCGAAGCCGCAGGCTGTGTCCCGCGGTCGCGCGCGATCCGTGCTCGTCCCAGAGCAGACCCTGGATGCCGGCAAGCGACACCTCGACCTCGCGGGGGCGCGCCTCCATGTTGCGGATCTTGACCTGATAGGTGTTGCGGATGTCGCCGTCCGACAGGCGGACCCAGAGCGGATTGCGGTTCTGGAGCACGCTGAGATCGAGTCGGGTCCGGGCGCCTAGCGCGAACAACATGGTCAGGCCGACGAGCGACCAGATGGCCAGATAGGCGATCATGCGCGGCCGCAGCAGTCGGCGGAGCGGAGGCTGGGCCGGGCGGCCCGCCTGCTCGGCGCGCGCATCAAGCTCGGTCGTATAGCCGATCAGCTTGGTGGGCCGGGCGATCTTGACCATCATATCGTCGCACGCATCGATGCACAGGCCGCAGGTGATGCAGCCGATCTGGGGTCCCTCGCGAATGTCGATTCCCGTCGGGCACACCGCGACGCAGGCGCCGCAATCGATGCAATCGCCGGGACCCGCGAGCAGACTTGGGTCGTCAGCAAGCCGGGCGAGCGACGGAACGGGCCGCACCGGCTCGACGGGAACGCGGGCCTGGGCGCGCTTCGTGCCGTGGCTGCGCGGTTCGCCCCGCCAGAATTTGTAGGTCACGGTGAGCGAGCGCTCGTCCATCATCGCCGCCTGGATGCGTGGCCAGGGGCACATGAACTGGCAGACCTGCTCGCGCATCAGCCCGCCCAGAATGTAGGTGGTGGCGGTCAGGATCGCGACGGTCGCATAGGCGATGGGGGCGGCGTTGCCGTTGAAGAGCGCGCGTGCGAGCGTCGGCGCATCCGCGAAATAGAAGATCCAGGCGCCGCCGGTGGCGATGCCAATCGCGATCCAGCTCACATGTTTGGCGACGCGCTTTGCGATCTTCCCGGCGCTCCAGGGCGCGCGGGCGAGACGGATCTGGGCGTTCCTGTCGCCCTCGATCAGCCGTTCGACCTGCTGGAACAGGTCGGTCCACACCGTCTGCGGGCAGGCATAGCCGCACCAGGCGCGGCCGACCGCGGAGGTGACCAGGAACAGCCCGATCGCGGCCATCACGAGTAGCCCCGCGACATAATAGAATTCGTGCGGCCAGATCTCGATCGCGAACATGTAGAAGCGGCGGTGCTCGAGATCGACGAGTACCGCCTGATGCGGGGCATAGGGGCCGCGGTCCCAGCGGAGCCAGGGCGTGACATAGTAGATCAGCAGCGTGATCCCCATCACCGCCCATTTGAAGCGCCGGAAGGGCCCGCTGACCGCCTTGGGGAAGATCTTCCGCCGCGCCTCGAACAGACGCGGCGGGCTGGGAACATTGGTATGGGCGGTCATCGCTATCGCCGCACTGGCGCAGGCGCGAGCCTGGGTTGCGCCGCCTCGCCGCCCCCGAGCGAGTGGACATAGGCCGCGAGCATCTTGATCGTCACGGGATCGAGCTTGTCGGCCCAGGCCGGCATCATCCCGGCATGCGCATTGGTGACCGTGTCGGTCAGCGATGTGCGGTCGCCGCCATAGAGCCAGATGCCATCGCTCAGCCGCGGCGCGCCCAGGTCGCGCTTGCCCTCGCCGCCGGGGCCGTGGCAGGCGGCGCAATTGGTGGCGAACAGCGCAGCCCCGCGACGAGAGGCGGCGCTCGGCCGCTCCTGGCGCGACACGACCCGCACGAACGACACCACGTCGTCGATCTGTTCGGACTTGAGGATGCCATCGCGGCCGAACGACGGCATCAGCGACTGGCGCGTCGCATCGTCGCCCGGCTGGCGGATGCCATGACGCAGCGTCTGCTCGATTGCCGTCAAGCTTCCGCCCCACAGCCAGTCGTCATCGTTGAGGTTGGGATAGCCGCGGCTGCCCGCAGCGCCCGCGCCGTGGCATGCCGCGCAATGCACCTTGAATGCCGATCGCCCGCCCTGCTCGGCGGCGGCGAGCAGGTCCGGATGGGCGGGCAGCTCCTCGATCGGCATGCCCGCCAGCGCGCGGACGAGGTCGGCGCGGCGCGCACGCTCCGCCGACAATTCGCTTTCGAGCTGGCCATGGCTGGTCCAGCCCAGCGCGCCCGCCGTCGCGCGGTCGATCAGCGGCCATGCGGGATAGGCGATGCAATAGCCGATCGAAAACAGGATGGTGGCGTAGAAGGTCCACAGCCACCAGCGCGGCATCGGCGTGTCGAGTTCCTCGATGCCGTCCCATTCATGGCCGACGGTCGACGTGCCCGTCTTGGGGTCGATGCGCTTGTTCTCAGCCATCGATCATTTCCTCATCTTCAAGGATGCTGTGGGCGGCGCGCTGATGGCTGCGCCGGGCGGCGGGCAGGAAGGTCCAGCCGATAAAGGTCAGGAACAGCAGTGCCATGGCGAGCAGGCCCCAGCTGTCCGCGAAATGGCGGAGCGCGTCATAGGTCATTTCTCGCGCTCCTGCGGGGCCGCTTTGGAGAAATCGACCTGCACGCCGAGCACCTGGAGATAGGCCACGAGCGCGTCCATTTCGGTCAGGCGGCCCGGGTTGCCGTCATAGTCGCGCGACTGAGCCTTGGGGTAGCGGCGCGCGAGATCGGCGGTGCCGCCTTCGCCGTAGCCCTGGGTCTGCAGGTCGTCATCGGCCTTGGCGATATCCTGATCGGTGTAGGGAACGCCCTCCGCGCGCAGCGCCCTCAGATGGGGCGCCATGCCGGTGGTCTTCAGATCCCGATCGGCAAGGAAAGCATAGGGCGGCATGATCGATTCGGGCACGACGGCGCGCGGGTCCCTGAGGTGCTGGACGTGCCACTCATCCGAATAGCGGCCGCCGACGCGCGCCAGGTCCGGGCCCGTGCGCTCGGATCCCCATTGGAAGGGATGGTCGTACATGCTTTCCGAAGCGAGGCTGTAATGGCCATAGCGTTCGGTCTCGTCCCGGAACGGACGGATCATCTGGCTGTGACAGCCATAGCAGCCCTCGCGGACATAGATGTTGCGGCCGGCCAGCTCGAGCGGGGTATAGGGCCGCACGCCGTCCACGCGGGTGACCGTCGACTGGATCCAGAAGAGCGGCGCGATCTCGACGATGCCGCCGATCGCGACGACGACGAGCGCGAGCGCTCCCAGCAGCGTGACGTTGCGTTCGATCTTCTTGTGGTTTTGAACAAGGTTCATCGCTGGTTCCTATTCGGCGGCGGCGGCGGCGGCGGCGGCACGAGGCGTCGGGCGATCGAGCGCGGGATTGAAGGCGGGCGCGGACATCGGGGCCTCCGCGCGGCGCTTGCCGGCGATGGTCATCCAGACGTTCCAGACCATGAAGATCGCGCCGGCGAAGTAGAGCAGGCCCCCGGTCACGCGGATCACGTAATAGGGGTGCATCGCGGCGACGACTTCGGCGAAGGAATAGACGAGGTAGCCGTCGTCCCCATATTCGCGCCACATCAGCCCCTGGGTGATGCCCGCCACCCACATCGCCGAGGCGTAGAGGACGATCCCGAGGGTCGCGCACCAGAAGTGCCAGTTGACCATGCGCAGCGAATAGAGCCGCTCGCGGCCCCACAGGCGCGGGACCATGTAATAGATCGCGCCGAAGGTGATCATGCCGTTCCAGCCGAGCGCACCCGAATGGACATGGCCGATCGTCCAGTTGGTGTAGTGCGAGAGCGAGTTGACGCTCTTGATCGACATCATCGGGCCTTCGAAGGTACTCATCCCGTAAAAGGCGAGTGCGAAGACCATCATGCGGATGATCGGATCGGTGCGGATCTTGTCCCACGCGCCGTTGAGCGTCATCAGCCCGTTGATCATGCCGCCCCAGCTCGGCATCCACAGCATCACCGAGAAGACCATTCCCAGCGTCTGCGCCCAGTCGGGCAGCGCGGTGTAATGGAGGTGGTGAGGCCCGGCCCAGATATAGAGGAAGATCAGCGACCAGAAGTGCAGGATCGACAGCCGGTAGCTGTAGATCGGCCGCTCGGCCTGTTTGGGCACGAAATAGTACATCATGCCGAGGAAGCCCGCGGTCAGGAAAAAGCCGACTGCGTTATGGCCGTACCACCATTGGGTGAGCGCATCCTGCACGCCCGAAAAGAGCGAATAGGATTTGGAGCCCACCCAGGAGACCGGGAGCGACAGATTGTTCACCAGATGGAGCATCGCCACGGTGACGATGAAGCCCAGGTAGAACCAGTTGGCGACGTAGATATGCGGCTCGGACCGGCGGACGATCGTGCCGACGAACACCGCCAGATAGCTGACCCAGACGATCGTCAGCCAGATGTCGACATACCATTCGGGCTCGGCATATTCGCGGCCCTCGGTCACGCCCATGACATAGCCGGTTGCGGCGAGGACGATGAAGAGCTGATATCCCCAGAAGACGAACCGGGCGAGCCCCGGAAACGCCAGCCGCGCGCGGCAGGTGCGCTGGACGACGTAGAAGCTGGTCGCGATCAGCGCGTTGCCGCCGAATGCGAAGATCACCGCCGAGGTGTGCAGCGGGCGCAGGCGCCCGAAGGTCGTGAATTCGGAACTGAGGTTCAGCAGCGGAAAGCTGAGCTGCGCGGCGATGACGATCCCGACCAGGAAGCCGACCACGCCCCAGAAGACCGTGGCCAGCACGCCCCAGCGAATGACATCGTCATAGTAACGCTGGTCGGTCGAGGCAGCACCCGCGGACCGGACGGTGTCGGATACGCCGCGCATCGTCACGAAGGCGGTCAGAACCGCCGCGCAGAAGACGATGGTCATGTGAACCGCGAACGGCCCGTCGGCGGCCATGGCCGCCATGAAGATGGCGCCTATGCCGGCGAACAGCCACAGCCCGGCCTTGAGTGTTACTTCGTCTTCCATCGACCTCGCCCTGCTAAGGAAATGACCGGCCCGCGGCCGCCGCGCGGCGCGCGAAGCTTCGCCGTCAAATCATGATGTTGCGGCCTCACGCGGCCATCCTGCGTTCGATCCGGCCCCAGATTTCGACGAGCGCGTTGGTGAGGTTGCGCATCATGGTCTCGGTGTGTGCGGGTCCTGGGGTGAAGC
>NZ_JAPDOK010000012.1 GCF_026013415.1 Sphingomonas caeni | reverse complement strand
CGTCTTCGCGCATGGCGGCACGATCGAGGTTCGCGACGGGCCCGAGGGCGGCGCCCGGTTCGAAATCCTCGTCTGACCGTCACCGGCTTCAGCGGCGGCGCGCAGGGCACGCTCTATGTCTTCGTGACCGAGGCCAATCCCGGGGACTGCTGATCCGCGGCCGGGGGCTCCGCGACGGAGCCCCCGTGTCGCCTATTGCACCACGCAGCCCGCATCCTCGCCGCACAACGCATCCTTGTCGATCACCACCTCGGTCCCCGGCGTCGCCGGCACGCTGGCCTGCGAGGGCAGCGGGATCGACTTGAGCACCTGCTGCTGGTTCTCGGCCGGATTGAGCTGGATCGTCAGCACGCCCGGCGAGAAGGTGATGGTATAGTTGTTGCCGAGCGACAGCGACCCGATCGTGATCGCATAGCTGCCCGGCGCCTCGCCCGGCGCGCGGACCAGCCCGCCGGTGAAGCTGTCCCCCGCCACCAGCGAGCCCGAGCTGATCGTGAAGGTCAGCAGCGGATCGGCGTCGTCGCGATACTTGTCCTTGTTGTCCGCCGAGACCGAGACCGCGCGGCGCAGGATATCGCCGAACGCGCTCGCAGGCATGGTGAGCGTGTAATTGCCCGCATCGGCGCCGCCCAGCGTGGTGCCGCTCACCGTCACCGTCTTGCCGGTGCCGGCATTCTTGTCGGCAAAGGTGAGGACGGTACCCGAGGTGGTGACCGTATCGCCCGCGACCACGCCGTTCAGCGCGACCGTGCCGGTTGCGGCGGTGGAGCCGTCATATTGGCGCGAGGTGATCGTCACCGTGCCCGTGATCGACTTGCGCAAGATGTCCGCAAGGGCGCTCGCGGGGAGCGTCAGCGTGTAGTTGCCGCCGTCGGCCCCGTTGAGCGTGGTGCCGGTGATCGTCACCGTCTTGCCCGCCCCCGCATTCTTGTCGGCGAAGGTGAAGACGGTGCCGGTCGTGCCGACGCTGTCGCCCTGGAGCACGCCGATGAGCGTCACCGTGCCGGTGCCCGCGCTGTTCCCGTCATAGGTCTTGTTGTTGACCGTGACGGTGCCGGTGATGCCGAGCTTGAGGATCGTGCCCACCGCGTTGGTCGGCAAAGTGAGCGTATAGTTGCCCGAGTCGGTTCCGGTCAGCGTGGCGCCGGTGACGTTCACCTGCTTGTTGGTGCCGGCATTCTTGTCGGCGAAGGACAAGGTGGTGCCGGTGACGCCCACATCCTCATTGCCCACCACGCCGTTCAGCGTGACCGTGCCGGTCGCACCGGTGGTGCCGTTATAGGTGCGGCTGTTGACGGTAACGCCCAGCGTCAGCGCCTTTTTGAGGATATCGCCCAGCGCCGTGTCGGCGAGCGGGGTGAGGGTGTAGTTGCCCGCGTCCGCGCCGGTGAGGCTGGTCGTGCCGGAGATGGTCACCGTCTTGCCGGTGCCGGCATTCTTGTCGGCGAAGGTGAAGACGGTGCCGGTGGTGCCGACGCTGTCGCCGCTGACGAGACCGCCCAGCGTCACCGTGCCGGTGCCCGTGGTGGTGCCGTCATAGGTCTTGCTGTTGACGGTGACGGTGCCGGTCAGCGCTTTGCGGAGGATGTCGGCAAGGCCGGTGCCGACGCTGAGCGTGTAATTGCCCGCGTCCGCGCCGGTGAGCGTGGTGCCGGTGACCGTCACGGTCCTGCCCGTCCCCGCATTCTTGTCGGCAAAGCTGAAGACCGACCCGGCCGTTCCCACGGTATCGCCGCCCACCACGCCGACGAGCGTCACCGTGCCGGTGGTGGTGGCGGTGCCGTCATAGGTGCGGCTGTTGGCGGTCACCGTCCCCGTCAGCGCCTTGCGGAAGATATCGGCGAGGCCCGTGCCGACGCTGAGCGTGTAATTGCCCGCGTCCGCGCCGGTCAGCACGGTGCCGGTGACCGTTACGGTCCTGCCGGTCCCCGCATTCTTGTCGGCGAAGCTGAACACCGATCCGCTGGTGCCGACCGCATCGCCGCTGACGGCGCCGTTCAACGTCACCGTGCCAGTCGCGCCGGCGGTGCCGTCATAGGTGCGGCTGTTCGCGGTGACGGTGCCGGTCAGCGCCTTCTTGAAGATGTCGGCCAGCACGGTCGCAGGAAGCCCCGACAGCGTGTAGTTGCCCGCATCCGCGCCGCCGAGCGATGCGCCCGAGACGGTGACGGTTTTACCAGTACCCGCATTGCGGTTGTCGAAGGTGAAGATCGCGCTCGCCGTGACAGCATCGCCGCCGACCACCCCGTTCAGCGCGACCGTGCCGGTGCCGTTCGTGTTGCCGTCATAGGTCTTGCCGTTGGCGGTGACGGTGCCCGTCAGCGCCTTCTTGAAGATGTCGGCGAGGACCGTGGCCGGAAGCCCCGACAGTGTGTAGTTGCCCGCGTCCGCGCCCGTCAGCGTCGTCGTGCCGGAGACGGTGACCGTCTTGCCGGTACCCGCATTGCGGTTGTCGAAGGTGAAGACCGTGCCCGTGGCCCCGACCGCATCGTTGGCCACGACTCCGTTCAGCGTCACCGTGCCGGTCGCGGCAGTGGTGCCGTCATAGGTGCGGCTGGTCGCGGTCACCGTGGCGGTCAGCGCCTTCTTGAAGATATCGGCCAGCACGGTCGCGGGAAGCCCCGACAGCGTGTAATTGCCCGCATCCGCCCCGCCGAGCGACGCGCCCGAGACGGTGACGGTCTTGCCGGTGCCCGCGTTGCGGTTGTCGAAGGTGAAGATCGCGCTCGCCGTAACGGCATCGCCGACGATCACGCCGTTCAGCGTCACCGTGCCGGTGCCGGCGGTGCTGCCGTCATAGGTCCGGCTGTTCGCGGTCACCGTGCCGCCGATCGCCTTCTGGAAGATCGCGGCATGGCCCGAGGTCAGCGTGTCGAGCTCGTAATTGGCGACGTCGGCACCGGTCAGCGCATAGTTGCCGACCAGATTCACCGCGCGGTCGCCCGCCGCATTCTTGTTGACGAATTCGAGCCGCCCGCCGGTCAGCCGGACATCCTCGGTCCCGACCACGCCGAGCAGCGAGACCGTCCCGGTCGCGGCGACGGTGCCGTCATAGGTCTTGTCGTTGGCGTTGATGTTGACGTTGAGCCGCACCTTGCGGATGTCCGCGAGGACGGTGCCCGAGGGCAAGGTGAAGGTATAATTGCCGATGTCGGCGCCGCCGATCGCCGTGCCCGCGACGGTCACGGTCCGGCCGTTGGCAGCATTCTTGCCGTCGAAGGTCCAGGTCGTGCCGGTCGCGTTCACCGTATCGCCGGCAACGATGCCGTCGATCTGCACTGTGCCGGTGCCCGCGGTGGTGCCGTCGTAGAACTTGTTGTTGGCGAGGTAGGTGATCGCCAGCGCCTTGGGGTTCACCGTGATGCTGGCGGGGGTGTTGCTGATCGCGATGGCATAGCCGGTCGGGCTGGTCAGCGTGCCTTGTGAGATGGTGATTGGATAGGGACCCCCGGCAACGCTCGCGCGCATCGCGAGGCCGCCCGAACTGATCACGAGCCCGCCCGACAGCGCGCTGCCGGCGCTATCGCCCAGGAAGGCGTTGGCCACGCCCGGATTGAAGCCGGTGATGGTGTAGAGCTGGGTCTGCCCGGCCGGGAAGGTCAGGTCGTCGCCATAGGTCTTGGTGAAGTTGACTGCGCTGACTGTCAGCGTCGGCGTCACCGAGAAGACATAGCGGTTGCCCGAGACGCTGTCAGGTGCGCGCGTGGCGAGCGTCGAGCCCCATATGGCGGTGTTGCCACTGTTGAGCCCGCCGAACGTGTTGTTCGCGGGATTGCCGGAATAGATCACCCAATGCCCGCCATTGGCGGTGACGGCGTTGGCGCCCGCAAAGTTGATGAACCGGTCTGGCGTGGAGAGGACGACGTTCCGGCCGGTAATGCTGGTCGTCATGGTGAGCGGCGGTATCGCCTTGTCGAGCCGGATATTGCCGCTGCTCGTCTTGACCGTGATATCGCCCGACGCATTGATCGAACCGAACAGCACGACCTGGCTGTTCGAACTCAGTTCGATGTTGCCATTGCTCACAACGATATTGCCGAAGCTGGACTCGCCCGAGCTGCCAACCGTAACGTTGCTGCCGCGCAGGATCAGCGAATTGACCAGGTTCGCATTGTCGACCCTGATCGTGAAATTCCGGATAATGCCGTTTTCGAACGGGTTGTTGCCCGTCGCACCGAGCAGGCTGCGTGCGGTGACCGACCCTATCGATACAGCACTGCTTTCACTCGAGCGAAGGCGAACATCCGATTGCCGGTTCGATCCGCCCAGGAGCGTGGCCAACGTTAGCCCGGTGCCTGCCGAAATGGTCAGCGGCTCTTCGCCAACACCATCCGAATTGCTTTGAATGGTTACCCTCTGGGTGCTGACGGAACCCGTCGTGGCGGTGATCGTCACCGCGCCGCTTGCCCGGTAATTGTCATCCAGAAAATTGCCCAGCGACACGCTCTTGCCAGTAATGATCAGGTCTCCGCCCGCGGCGGTGGCGCCGCCGGAGATTTCCGTGCGCCCATCGACTGTACCACCTGAGGTCAGCGTCACCGCACCGCTTGCGCTCGCATTCTGAAGCGTCAAGCTCCCGTTGGTCGCCGTGAGCGTGATGTCGCCGGCTGCAGCCGACACAACGCCGCTGATCGCGACGGATGTTCCCGAGGCACTCACATAGGTTCCGGCCCGCACATTGCCGTCCCTGACCCACAGCGAGCCGCCGTTCGGGCTCCCGACCGGCGCGTCAGCAATCGCCTCGACATGTCCGGTGGTCGCGGTGATGCCGCTTGCGCGGATCGATCCGGCATGAATCGATACATTTCGCCCGGCTTGAACGGTGTCGAGGATCGCCGACGCGGCGCTCCTGACCGTCAGCAGGACGTCGCGTCCCGCGACAATCTTCATATCGTTCAGGCCGGGGCTGTTCCGGTTGGTGATCGCTCCCCCCGCGCTGATCGTCACATCGGCATTCGCGCCCGAAGCCGTGATCGAGTTGACGCGAACCTCGCCATTCGGGTCGGTCGCCGTCAGCGAAACGCCGCCGCCGCCGCTGAGGCCGACTGCGACGACGTTGGTGCCGGTGACCGACAAAACGCCGTTGGCGCTGGTGGCATAGTAGCCGTCGGCAACGGTGCGCGAACGGATTGTGATGTCGCCGGCGCTGTTCAGCGTAAGATAGAACAGCGCATCGGAACTGCTCGCACCCGCGAAATCGTTGCTGAGCGAAATCTTCCCGTCGGCGATGACGTTAAAGCTGAGGGCCAGCCGGTCGGCGGAAAAGATGATGTCCCGACCGGCCCTCATGTCGAGCAGATCGCCGTTCGCACTGCCGGCATCCAGCCGCACCAGCGACTCGCCGCGAATGTCGCGCGCCGAGGTTACGGGCTTTCTGATCGTGACGGTGCTGCCGTTGGCGAAGCTGATATCGCCAACCGTCGTCTCGGTTTTCGTATCGATATAGGTTTGCGAGGTCGCGAAGTTGATGTCGGCCGCCTTGACGCCAAAACTTCCATAGACGGTCGTGCGAGCGCCGTTGAACTGGAGCGTTCCCGCCGCTGAAATGCCGGCGACGCTCACCCACTCGGCGGCAGAGAAAGAGATGTCCTTCGCGCTGACGAAGCTCGCATTCGCCTGGTTCGTCGGCACGGCAGAGATGGTTCCGAACGCCTGGATATCCGCGCCGGGCGCGGTCGAGGCCGGGCTCCCGAGGGTCACGCCGGGCGCCGCGCTTCCCGCGGTCAGGACGATGCCGCGATCGGTCGCGGTCGCGCCGGTCGCGGTGATCGTGCCGTCGATGAACATTTCCGGCGTCGCCACATTGCCGCGCGTGAACAGGGCAGCCAGTACGTTGCGGCCGGAAATCGAACCCGAAAGCGTGATCGCCTGGGTGACGCCGGTTCCGCGATTGACGGTGAAGGAGAGCGGGCTGCCGGGAGCGTTCTGAAGCCTCACATCCGTCGCGCCGACGATGCCGACATCGCCGTTCGGAGCAAGGAGACTGCTGGTGGCTTGCGCGGTGATCTTGGGCGCGAGGAGGACCACGTCGCCCGTCCGCTCCCCGGTGCCGGTGCCCGAGCCCGACGCCTGAAGCGTGGCCCCGCTTCGAACGGTGATGGTCGCATTCGATGCCGACAGCCCACTGAAGGAGGATTGACCGTTCCCGTCGAGGAAATCGGCGTCGGTCATGTCGAGGCCGCTCGCAAGGAACGAGCCGGTATTCACCGCCGCGCCGTTGCCGAACATGATCCCATTGGTATTGATCAGATAGACCGAGACGTTGGAATCGGAGCGCAGGTTGCCCGCGATGTTCGACGCGCCGCCGCTCAGATCGCGGTTCAGCACCGCGATATTGTCGGTCCGCCCCGTGACGCCGCTGGTGGCGCGCGAATCCTTGAAATCGACGGTGTTGCCGGCGCCGATATCGAACCCGCTGCCGCCCCAATTCAGGATCGTCCGGTTGTCCCGCAGGTCCACCCGCAGCGTCTGCCCGCCCGGCGCGCCGCTGGTGCTGAAGGTCGGCGTCGTCGATCCCGGCGCGCCGCCGCTAAGACCGCCGGTCGTGGTGGTGACATTGCCCGTATCGGGCAGGTTCTGCGCCGCCGCCGGCGCCGCCGCGAACAGGAGCGCGGCCGCAATCGCGGTGGTGGAGCAGAGGGCGGTGCGGAGCTTGGCCGGGTTGGTCATGTCGATTTCCTCTCGGCGGATGTCAGCGGCGCGGGCCGAATTGAACGGTGAGCGAAAGCAGGACGCGATCCGATGCGCGCGGCGCGCCGGGGAAGCGGAGCTCCGGGTCCATCGGATGGGCGTAGCTCGCATCGAGCATCGCGACGCCCGGCAGATAGAAGCGCGCACCGCCGCCGAACGAGCGCAGGCTGCGGTCATTCTCGGTGGTGAACAGATCGTCGTTCCAGATGTGCGACACATCGAAGAAGCCGAACAGCTGCGCCTGCGGACGGCCCTGGAGCGGCAGGTTGAAGCGCGGCTCGAGCCGGACCGCGACTGCCTTGTCGCCCGCGGTCACGCCGGGATCATAGCCGCGCCCGATGGTGAGGCTGCCGACCGAATATTCCTCGAAGCTGAGCAGCGCGCCGGTCGCCCATTGGCCCTGGGCGGTGATGTTGAAGGTGAAGCGCGGGCCGATGCTGACAAAGCCGTCGATCCCGCCGCGCACCACCGTCGCGGTCGCGCTGCCGTCGAAGCGGCTGGGGGCATAGCCCTGGGGGGTGATCACCCCGGTCTTGGTCGCGTCGAACAGGTCGAAGCCCTGGCGCAGCTCGATCGAGCCGGCGACCCCCCATTTGTCGGGCCCGCCGAACTGCGGCTCGCGCTCGCTGAACGAGGCGCGGACATAGCCCACGCGGAGCTTGTCCTGCGTGACCGGGATGCCGCCGAAGCCGGGGATGTTGAGCTGGATATTCTGCTCGATGATCTCGAAGCCGGCGCCGATGTCCGCGCTGGCGCGGACGCTGCGGTGGAGCGGGGTGGTGACGTCGAACCCGCCGATCAGCGAGCGCGAGCGCAGATCGAGCCCGCCGACATCGGGGCGCGACCAGGCATAGCTGGCGCGCACGCCGAAGGTCGTGCCGCTGTCGGTCGACATATAGTGCCCGGCCTGGACGACATATTGCTCGCGGAAATCGAGCGTCGAGGAGCCGCCGATAAAGGTGCGGTCGCCATGGCCCGTCAGCCCGTAATATTCGGCGCGGAGCGATGCGCTCTCGCGGCCGAGCGCGCGCGAGCCGCTATTCTGGATGTTCGCGGTGAGGACGAACGGCGTGTAGCTGACGCGCAGCTCGCCGACGACTTCGCCCGGGCCCCTGCCCGCCGAGCGCAGCGACAGCGTGACGCTCAAGCCCGGAACATTGTTCGCGCCGACCAGGATGCGCTCGATCTCGCGCGTGTTGACCGCGGACATGCCCTTGAGCTGGGTGATGCGCGATTCGAGGCTCCGCTGGTGCGGTCCGGCATTGCCGACGATCGTGACGTCGGTCAGCCGCGCCAGGATGACGGTGAAGCGCGCCTCGCCATTGTTGATTTCCTGCGGCGGGATGGTGACTCCCGCGACATAGCCCGAGCGGCTGAGGGCGCCGGCGGTGGCGTCACGAATGTCGCAGAGCTGCGCAAGCCTTTGCGGCCCTGCCTGGGGCGCGATGCCCGCCAGCGCCGCCTGCACTTCGGGCGGAAGCGCGCTGCCGTCGGGCTGGACGAAGCGCAGCCGGTTGATCTCGACCGTCAGCGGCGAATCGGCGAACGGGCATTCGGTCGCGCGGGGCGTATCGTCGCGCACCGTCACGCCGGTCGCCGGGCGCTGATCCGAGGCGCGCGGCACGTCGACCTGCTCGCGGGTGGGGAGCACCTGCGCCGCGGCGGGCGCCGCCATCAGAATAGGGTAGACGAGGGCGACGGCCGCACAAACGGACGCGCGGCGAGCAAGGCGCGGCATAGATAGAATCCCCCCCACAAGGATATAGCACTCGGAACGAGGGGAAAACGTAACAGAGGGAGGCCCGGTAAAGAAGCCCCATAAAACTGTATTATTATTGCAATAATTGGCAGCTTCGCGCGGTTATGTTGGCTTTTGATCCAGACTAGATTCGGCTCGGCTCGGGAGCATTCTCCCAGCCGCCGCCCAGTGCCTTGAACAAGGCGATCTGCGCCTCGGCAAGCGCGGCGTTCGACTGGGCGAGCGCGGCGCGTGCCGTCGCGCGCTGGCGCTCGGCGTCGAGGCGCAGGAAGAAGCTGTCGCGCCCCGCATCGAAGCGCAGCCCGGCGATCCGCGCGGCGTCGTCCGCCGCAACCGCGGCGCGGCGAAGCGCCACGTTGCGCTCGATCTCGGCGGCATAGCGCGCGAGTCCCGTGCCACGAGACTGGATTCGGGAGCACACCCCGGGTCGAAAGCGAGGCCCTAAACAAATGGGCCAATAAATTCGGCCCAATTACAGCTGAAATAGACGGCCCAATCCGCTCGATTCAAAAGCACTCCAGCGTCCGCCAGCATCCGGACGGACAAACGGAGCAACGCAAATGGATCGCCTCGCCTACTCGATCAACGAAACCGCCCGCATCCTAAGCCTGGGGCGGACGTCGATTTACGCGATGATCGCGGACAATCGGCTGGACGCTTTCAAGCTGGGGCGGCGCACGTTGATCCGCGCCGAATCGATCAAGCGGCTGGTCGCGGAGCGGGCGTAATCACCGTGCCTCCCCGCCGAATCAACCCCCGACTCGCCAAGCTGCACCACGCCTACAGTGTTCCGGAGTTGGCGAGGTTGCTGGGCGTGCACAAACATACCGTGCGCGGCTGGATCAAGGCGGGCCTCCCCACGGTGGACCGAACACGCCCGGTCCTGATTCACGGCAGCGAGTTTCAGGACTGGTGGGCCAAGCGGCGCGGGAAGGCAAAGCGCCCGCTGCAACCGGGCCAGCTCTATTGTCTCAAATGCCGCGCAGCCAGGTCACCGGCGCTTGGGATGGTGGAGTATGCCACGCCGAACGGTACCACGGGCAACCTGAAGGCTCTTTGCGAGACGTTTGGCACGATGATGCACCGCCGGGCGCGGCTGGGCTCAATCGACGCGATCATGCCGGGAATGGAGGTCCAGCGCAGACAGACACCGCCACGCCTAACTGGGCGAGCGCGCCCCTCCCTAAACACTGACAATCCAGAGGCAGCTTGAACCATGGCAAGGCACAACGCAGCGAACACCCGAATCAAGCGGGAATATTTCGACTATTTGAAGGAGGCGAACCGGCGGGACGAAGCCTCGATCGACGCGGTCGCGAAGGCGTTGGCACGGTTTGAGGCAGCGACCGGGGGAAAGGACTTCAAGCATTTCCACCGGGAACAGGCCAAGGCGTTCAAGCGCAAGCTCGACGCCGAAACCAACGCGCGCACGGGCAAGCCGCTGGCGCGCGCGACGGTGCATTCGACCCTTTCGAACTTGCGCGCATTCTTCGTGTGGCTGGCGGGCCAGCCGGGCTACAAATCGCGAATCCAGTATTCGGATGCCGACTATTTCAACCTGTCGGAAAAGGATGTGCGGATCGCCCGCGCCAGCCGCCCAAAGCCGGTGCCTACGCTGGAGCAAGTACACCATGTGCTGGCCACCATGCCTTCCGTGACCGATATCGAGCGGCGCATTCGGGCGCTGATCGCTTTCGCGATCCTGACGGGCGCGAGGGACGGCGCCTTGGCCTCTTTCAAGCTGCGCCATGTCAATCTTGGGGAAGGCGAGGTTTTTCAGGACGCGCGGGACGTGCGGACCAAGGCGTCCAAGAGCTTCACGACCTGGTTTTCCCGGTGGGCGGCGAAGCGCTGCAAATGGTGACGGACTGGTGCCAGCATTTGCGAACGGTGCTGCTGTGGGGTGAAGAAGACCCCCTGTTTCCAAAAACGCAGGTGGGATTGGGCGAGTCTGGCGGCTTTGCCGCCACCGGGCTGAGCCGGGAGGGCTGGCGCGATGCAGGTCCGATCCGCGCGATCTTCAAGGATGCTTTCACGGCGGCTGGGCTCCCCTATTTCAACCCGCGCAGCTTCCCCGACACGCTGGTTCAGCGTGGCCAGCGCATCTGCACCACGCCCGAAGACTTCAGGGCGTGGTCACTGAACCTCGGGCACCAGGGGGTTTTGACCACCTTCACCAGTTACGGGCAGATGTCCTCCCAGCGGCAGGCCGAATTGATTCGCGCAATGGGGAAGCGCTCACCCGCTGAAGGCGCTGAACGGCTGGCGGCGATGGTCGCGGAAACTGTGCGAAAGTATCAAGCCGAGATTTAGGGCCTTTCGGCTGGCGGACAATTGCTGTTAGGTGCCCGCCCGAGGGAAAGCACGGCGTGCACTCGAAATTTCGAAGCAGAACCTCTACAAATTATGTCGGGCAGGAAACTTGCCCTGGGGGCCACATTGGGGGCCACTTGAATAGTAAGATTGACAGGAATGGCGGAAAACCGCGCTTTAATAAAGCGTTCGCGGTTCCCGCTACCCGCTCCACTCCTTCATGGACGAACGCCTTGAGCGGATCCGAACCCCTGGCGCTCTACGTCCACTGGCCGTTCTGCGTGTCGAAATGCCCCTATTGCGACTTCAACAGCCATGTCCGCGAACAGGTGGACCAGGCCGCGTGGCGCGCGGCGATGCTGGCGGACCTGCGCCATGAGGCCGAGCAGCTCCCGGGGCGTACCCTCTCCTCGATCTTCTTCGGCGGCGGCACTCCCTCGCTGATGCCGCCCGAGACGGTCGCGGCGGTCATCGGCGAGGCGGAGCGGCTATGGGGCTTCGAACCCGGCATCGAGATCACGCTCGAGGCCAACCCCTCCTCGGTCGAAGCCGCGCGCTTCGCCGATCTGGCGGCGGCGGGGGTGAATCGGGTATCGCTGGGCCTCCAGGCGCTCGACGACACCGCGCTGGCCTTTCTGGGCCGTGCGCACAACGTAGCCGAGGGGCTGGCCGCGCTCGATACCGCGCAATCGGTGTTCGCGCGGGCGAGCTTCGACCTGATCTATGCCCGCCCCGGCCAGACGCTTGCCGACTGGGAGGCTGAGCTCCGCCGCGCGCTGGGCTTCGGCACCGAGCATCTCTCGCTCTACCAGCTCACCATCGAGCCCGGCACGCGCTTCGCCACGCTGTTCGAGAAGGGCGAACTCGCCGCCTTCGATCCAGACGCCGCCGCCGACCTGTTCGAGGCGACCCGCGCGATCACCGCCGCCGCCGGCCTCCCGGCCTATGAAATCTCGAACCATGCCCGCCCGGGCGCCGAGAGCCGCCACAACCTCACCTATTGGCGATACGGCGACTATGCCGGCATCGGCCCCGGCGCGCATGGGCGGAGGGGCGGCGCCGCCACCTTCCGCCGCAAGAAGCCCGAGAACTGGATCGCCGCGGTCGAGCGCAATGCGCACGGCATCGAACGCGAGGACGCGCTTTCCCGGGCCGAACGCGGAGTCGAGGCGCTGCTGATGGGGCTCAGGCTCGACGAGGGCGTCGATCTCGCGCGGATCGCGGGCGAACCGCCGCTCGACCTCGAGGCCCTCGCCCGAATCGAGGCCCAGGGCCTGATCGCCCGCCAGGGCACGCGCCTGCGCGTCACCGCCGCCGGCATGCCCGTGCTCGAAGCGATCCTGCGCGAGATCGTCCTCGCTTAGGGCTGGCCCTTGAAGTTCGGCGGCGCGGGCGAGACCGTCCGGGTCGTTCCCCCGCCCACTTCCTGCACCTCCAGCGCGCGCTCGGCCACGCCGTCGCGGCCGAAGCGGAATGCACCGTCGAGGCCCGCAAAGCCGTCGCGATCGGTCAGGCGGCGCTCGGGGAAGTCGGTCCCCGGCTTCCAGTCGCGCGAAATGCGCACTGTCAGCAGCACCGCGTCATAGCCCAGCGTCGACAGGCGGTAGGGCGCGACGCCGAAGCGCGTCCGGTACTTGACCGCATAGGTCCGGTAATAATTGTTCGGCACGCTCGCGAACCAGGCGCCGTTGAGCGCCGCATTCGCGCCGATCCCCGAATCGGTGTTCCACAGCTCCGGCCCCAGGATCCGGGCGGTCTTGCCGTTCGTGCCGCGGCGGATCGCCGGCACGGCCGCCACCGCGCTGCCGCCGCTGCCCGCGATCAGGACCGCCTGGAAGGGCGAGCGCTGGACCTTGGTGATCGCGGTCGTCAACGATCCCGGGCGATTGTCATACGTCTCCAGCGCCACGACCGAACCGCCCGCATCGCGCACGGCATTGGTGAAGGCGACCGATGCCCGCTCGCCATAGAGGCCGGAGGGAATCAGCCCGGCGAATTGGGTGACGCCGTTCTGGCGCGCATAATCGACCACGCGCTCGATCGACTGGGCGGGCGAGAAGCCGAGCAGATAGACGCCGTCGCCCGCCGCGCTCGCATCGTTCGAGAAGCTGAGCACCGGCACGTTCGCCGCGCGCGCGATCGGCCCGACCACGCGCGCCTCCTCAGCGAGCAGCGGCCCGAGGATCAGCCGGTTGCCGTCGGCGATGGCCTGCTTCGCGGCGCCCACCGCGCCGCCCGGACCCGCCGTGTCATAGGTGGTGATGCGGATCGCGTCGGTATTGGTGTCGAGGATCGCCAGCTGGGTAGCGTTGGAGAGCGACTTGCCGATGCCCGCATTGGGCCCGGAGAGCGGCACCAGCAGCGCGACCCGGTGCCGCTCGACATCCTGCGGCAGCGCGTTGGTGATCGGGCGTTCCACCGGCCGTTCGCGCGGCACTTCGACCACCGGCGGCTTCTGCGCCTCGGGAATCACGCGCGGCCCGCTGGCGCACGAAGCGAGGAACATCGCCGCGCCCAGCGCCGCCCATTTGAGTGCGGACACGAGTCGCGGTTGCGGTTTCACTGCGGCGTCTGCCATGACTCTCCCCGATGGACTCAATTCTCGCGCCCGGCCTCTATATCGTCGCCACGCCGATCGGCAATCTTGGCGACCTTTCCCCGCGCGCATCTGAAATACTCCTGAACGCCGATGTGGTTGCTGTCGAGGACAGCCGTGTGACAGCCGGGCTGTTTCGTCACTTGGGGGCCAAAGGGCGGATGACGCCCTATCACGATCACAATGCCGATGCGGTCCGCCCCGGCCTGATCGCACGGATGGCGCGCGAATCGGTCGCGCTGGTGAGCGACGCGGGGACGCCGCTGATCTCCGACCCCGGCTTCAAGCTGGTCCGCGATGCGCGCACCGCGGGGCATGCGGTGACGACCATCCCCGGGCCCTGCGCGGCGGTGGCGGCGCTGACACTTGCGGGATTGCCGACCGACCGGTTCCTGTTCCTGGGCTTCCTTCCGCCCAAGCTGCAGGCACGGGCGCAATCGATCGAGGAGATTGCGGGCGTCCGCGCGACCCTGGTCCTCTACGAATCGGGGCCGCGCCTCTCCGCTTGCCTGTCCGCCCTCGCCGAAGGACTTGGCGACCGCGAGGCGGCAGTGGCGCGCGAGATCAGCAAGAAGTTCGAGGAATGCGTGACGGGCACGTTGACCCAGCTTGCGGCGCGCTACGCCGATGGCGGGCCGAAGGGCGAGATCGTGGTGGTCGTAGCCCCGCCCGGCGAGGCTGCCCCCGCGAGCGAGGAGGATGCCGATTCGGCGCTCGCGGAAGCGCTTACCCGCCTCCCCGCCTCGAAGGCCGCGGGCGAGGTCGCAAGGAAACTCGGCCTCGACCGCAAGGCGCTCTACGCCCGGGCGATGGAAATGAAGACCCCTTCCCCGGCCGAGGAAAAATCCAGATGATGCGAGACCGCCGCGCCGCCGAAACCAGCGGCCGCGACGGGGAACGCCGGGCGGCGATCTGGCTGTGGCTCAAGGGCTGGAAAATCCTCGACCGCCGCGTCCGCACCCCCGCGGGCGAGGTCGACCTCGTCGCCCGCAAGGGCAACCTCGTCGCCTTCGTCGAGGTAAAAACCCGCAAGACCGCCGCCGAGCTCGATTTCGCGATCGACGAGCGCCGCCTCGCCCGCGTCGCCGCCGCGGCCGAAGTGCTGATGCCGCGCTATGCCGGGCCTGGCGACGATATCCGCGTCGATGTGATCCTCATTGCCCCCCGCACCCTGCCTCGCCATATCGAGAACGCCTGGATGGGGTGACTTATCCGAATAAGTCACCTAGGAGACCGATATGCCGCTGACCGTCGCCGTACAGATGGACCCGCTCGACGCGATCAACATCGCGGGGGATTCGACCTTCGCGCTGATGCTGTCGGCACAGGCGCGCGGGCACCGGCTGTTCCATTACGCGCCCGAGGACCTGAACTATCGCGACGGCCGGGTGTGGACGCGGGCGCACCCGGTCACCGTCCAGCGCGTGCAAGGCAATCATTTCAGCTTCGGCGACCCGGTGAAGCTCGACCTCGGCGACGAGGCGGATGTCGTGCTGATGCGCCAGGATCCGCCCTTCGACCTGGGCTATATCACCGCCACCCATCTGCTCGAGCGGGTCGCGCACAGAACCCTGGTGGTCAACGACCCCGCCAATGTTCGGAACGCCCCCGAAAAGGTGTTCGTTCTCGATTATGCGCGCTTCATGCCGCCGACCTTGATCACCCGCAGCCTCGACGAAGCGCGCGCCTTCCTCGCCGAACATGGCGAGATCGTCGTCAAGCCACTCCACGGCAATGGCGGCAAGGCGATCTTCAAGGTCGGGCGCGACGGCGCCAACCTCGCCTCGCTGATCGAAGTGTTCAACACCGCCTATCGCGAGCCGCACATGGTGCAGGCCTTCCTTCCCAGCGTGGCCGAAGGCGACAAGCGCATCGTCCTGGTCGACGGCGAAGTCGCGGGGGCGGTCAACCGCGTCCCCGGCGCGGGCGAGATCCGATCGAACCTCGCGGTCGGCGGTACCGCGGCCAGGACCGAACTCACGCCGCGCGAACAGGAAATCTGCGACGCGCTCGGCCCCGAGCTCAGGAAGCGCGGGCTCCTTTTCGTCGGCATCGACGTTATCGGCGGCGAATGGCTGACCGAGATCAACGTGACCTCCCCCACCGGCATCGTCGCGATCGACAAGTTCAACGGCACCGATACCGGCGCGATGATCTGGACGGCGATCGAGCGCCGCGTGGCAGAGCGCGGCTGAACCAAACACTATGATGGATGCTGCAAACTGGGGTTATTGGGGCGTCTTCCTGTTGATGCTCCTCGAAAATGTGATCCCGCCGGTCCCGTCCGAGGCGATCATGAGCATGGGCGGCATCGCGGTCGCCAAGGGCCAGATGGACCCCTTCCTGCTGATCGCCGCGGGTACTGCGGGGACGATCGTCGGCAACCTCTTCTGGTGGGAGATCGGGCGGCGGCTCGGCTATAAGCGCCTCAAGCCGCTGGTCGACCGCTGGGGCCGCTGGCTGACGATGGAGTGGGAGGATATCGAGCGGCTCAAATCCTATTTCGACCGCTGGGGCGGGCCGACCGTGCTGATCTTCCGCTTCATGCCGGTGGGACGGACGCTGATCTCGATCCCCGCGGGCCTGATGCACATGCCCTTCTGGCGCTTCGTCCTCTACACTGCGGGCGGCAGCATCGTCTGGAATATCTTCCTCGTCGGCATCGGCTATGGGCTGGGCGCGGGGATCGAGGATGTCGACCGCTGGGTCGGCCCGGTGGTGACCGTGATCGTCGCCGCGGTGGTGGCTGCCTATCTGTGGCGCGTGATCCGCTGGAAGCCGCGTCCGCGCGACTAGGCGCGCGGGTGCGCGTTACGATAGACGTCGAGCAAGTGCGCGGCATCGACCGCAGTGTAGATCTGGGTCGAGCTCAGGCTGGCATGGCCGAGCAGCTCCTGCAGCGCGCGCAGATCGGCGCCGCGGCCGAGCAGATGCGTCGCGAAGCTGTGGCGCAGCGCATGCGGGGTGGTCCGCTCGGACAGCCCCAAAGCCGCTCGCGCCGACCGCACCGACTTGCGGATCGCGCCGGCGGGGAGCGGCCCGCCCTTCGCGCCGCGGAACAGCGGCGCGTCGCGCGCCGTGCCCCAGGGGGTGATCGCCGCATAGGCCTCGATCGCCGCGCGGACCTGCGGCAGCAGCGGTACGATCCGCGTCTTGTCGCGCTTGCCGGTGACGCTCATCGTCGCGCCGAGCGGCAGCACCGCGCCGGTCAGGCCCACGGCCTCGCCGATCCGCAGCCCGGCGCCATAGAGCAGCAAGAGCACCGCCCAGTCGCGCGCGGCAATCCAGGGCTCGCTCGCCTCCTCGGACACCAGCTCGGCCAGCGCCACCGCCTCGTGCGGCGCGATGGGGCGCGGCACGCCCTTCTTGACGCGCGGGCCCTTGAGTCGCGGCGCTTCAGCGCCGGCCCATTTGAGGAACCCGCGCACCGCCGAAAGCTCACGCGCGGCGGAAGCGTTGACGAGTCCATCGCCGCGGCGATGGGCGAGATAGGCGCGCAGGTCAGCGGCACTCACCCGGCCCAGCGTCTCGGGGGTCACCGCCTCGCCCAGATGCGCCTGCAGGAAGGCAACCAGCCGCACCGCCGTCGCCTCATAGGCCCGAACCGTATGCGCCGACCGCCGCCGGTCGCGCGCGAGGTGGTGGGCGTAGAGAAGGGGCAGGGGTTCGGTCACGCGCGCTACTTACTCCTTCTCCCCTCGGGGGAGAAGGAAGGGGGCCGCTCGCGTAGCGAGTGGGAAGGGTGAGGGCCCTGGAGTCTCAGACCCTCACCCTTCCGCCGACTTCGTCGGCTCCCTCCCTCTCCCCTTCAGGGAGAGGGAATTACCCGATCTTCTGCCCCGTCTTCTCCCAGTCGGCCATGAACGCCTTGATGCCGTTGTCGGTCAGCGGGTGCTTGACCAGCATCCGGATCACCGAGGGCGGGGCGGTCATCACGTCGGCGCCGATCTTGGCGGCCTCAAGCACATGGATCGGGTTGCGCACGCTCGCGACGAGGATCTCGGTCTCGAAGGCGTAGTTGTCGTAGATCGTCCGGATATCGGCGATCAGGTCCATTCCCGGATAGCCGATATCGTCGTGCCGCCCCACGAAGGGCGAGATGAAGGTCGCGCCCGCCTTGGCCGCGAGCAAAGCCTGGTTCGCCGAGAAGCAGAGCGTGACGTTGACCATCGTCCCGTCGTCGGTCAGCGCCTTGCACGCCTTCAATCCGTCGATCGTCAGCGGCACCTTGACCGCGACATTGTCGGCGATCTTCCGCACGATCTCGGCCTCGCGCATCATCCCCTCGAAATCGAGCGCGACGACTTCGGCCGAGACCGGGCCGTCGACGATCCGGCAGATCTCCGCGACCACCTCGAGGAAATCGCGCCCCGCCTTGTGGATCAGCGAGGGATTGGTGGTGACCCCGTCGAGCAGCCCTGCGTCGGCAAGATCGCGGATGTCGGCGGTGTCGGCGGTGTCGGCGAAAAATTTCATCGGGTCGTCCTCAAAAGCTTTGCGCCCCGATAGCGCGCCGCGCCAAATGGCGATAGGGCGCCGTCATGCATCGTCACATAACCGTCATGATTCTCCTCCTCGCGCCGCTCCCCGCGCTGGCGCAGCAGCAGGACGAGCAGCTCTGGCTCCAGACCAACGGCTCGGTGGAGCTGGGCGATCGCGACAAGGTGACGCTCGAGGGCATATTGCGCTTCAGCGACGCCGCCGACGGGGTTTCGCATGCCGAGGCGGGCATACTGGTCAGCCACAAGCTCAAGAGCGGGATCGAGATCTCGTTCGGCTATCGCCATGTCGCCGACTGGAGCAAGGGCGTGACGCTGCCCAACGAGGAGCGCATCCGCCAGATGGTGCTCGTGCCCCTCGGCTCCGGGTTCAACGCGCGCTTCCGCTTCGAGCAGCGCTTCTACAGCGCGGGCGGCGCGGTCGGCTTCCGGCTGCGCCCGCGGCTCGGCTACGAAATGCCGCTCGGATCAGGCGGACTCAAGCTGTTCGCGACGCAGGAGCATTTCGTCAACATCAACACCACCGCCTGGGGCCAGCGCGGCGGATATGAGCGGATGCGCAACGCCATCGGCGTCTCGATCCCGCTCGGCGGAAAGGTCCGGGGCGAAGTCGGCTATCTCAACCAGTACCGCTTCGGCCGCAACGGCAGGCGCGACCAGATGGACCATGCGCTGACGCTGACGCTCAACTTCAACGTCGCCACCCTCGGGCATGGCGACTAAGGTCGCGCACTTTCACTCCATTGGTGACCTTTGCCCGAGGGGAATCGTGCGCCTTGATGGATTTGCGGAGCGCCATGCGCACAAGGTTCGACGGGTTCAAAGAGCCAGGTCGAACGGAAGCAGCCGAAATCCTACATTGCAAGCCGAGAAGCGTCGGAACCGGTTCGGCCGGGGAGCATAAATAGGGGACAGTCCCCTATTTACCCGGCGACTGGGGGCGGGGCTCGATCTCGTCCAGCAGCAGCTTGACGGTTGGTACGGTCAACCCGCTGACATAAATCGTATATCGCCCGGGCTTCAGCTCAAAGTGGACGATCTTGCGGATCGTCGAGCATTCGGGCCCATGTCCGTGCTTGACCGAGGCCGATGGCGCGCCGCCGTCCGGCACGACATCGATCCACGCGCCCTGATCGATCGCGATGGCGTAAAGCCCCGACGAATCGATCCGAAAGGCCAGCGTCGCCACGCCACCTTCCTTGGCACCAGCCGGGACACCCGCAACCTCGGCCTTCGGCCTCGCCGGCAGAAGGAAGGGGTGCGGAACGCTCGTGGGACCCGCGGTCGGCGGCGCCGTCCACATCGACAGTTCAGCCGGCAGATTGACGTCCATCGCGGCGCATTGCTGCTGGGGAGCCGTCTGGGCGAGCAGCAGGGCGGCGAGGAACATCGGCGAATCTCCGTGGGGATTAGGCCGCGAGCGATACGGGGATTCCCGTTCGCGCTCAAATGCGGCATTATGTAGCAAATGCACCAACGTCTAGCTGTATGTCATCGCCTGCGGTGCGTATCATCACCGTATGGCGAGCACGATAAATTCTCTGATCCGGAAGCGCCGCGAGCTGGCCCGAGACATCGCCACGCTACAGCGTGACCTAGCTGCAATCGACCATGTGCTGTGCATGTACGGCCCCGGCATGGAGCCCGCTTCCCTCCCGGCGCTAGCGGGCAACAAACCAGCGGACAGCGCCAAGCCCGGAGAAATGGCGCGGCTTCTACTGGACGCGCTGCGGATCGCAGACAGGCCCCTAGGCAGCGGGGACCTTACCCGGTTCGTGATGGTGGCGCGGGGTGCGGAGGATTTCCACCGCCAGCGGCTGCGCGTCTACAAGTCGCTCGACAAGCTGCGGTCGCGGGGGCTGGTGTCGGGCATAGCGGAAGGGAAGCGGTTGCTTTGGGGGCTCGCGCGGAACGACGCCTAGCACCACATACCGCGAAATAATCGCGGTGTTTGTGGACAGAGGTACGCCGATTCCCTATATGTTCGCTCCATCCTGCCATGGAGGCGAACTGTGTCTGCGCCATATGACGCAACTACCGTCGCCAACCGCTTTCTAGAGTTGGCGGCAAAAGAAGGGCGTCAGATGACGCCCATGCAGCTTATCAAGCTGTCGTATATTGCACACGGGTTTTCGCTTGCGATCAACCGCCGCCCGCTGTTGTCCGAAAGCGTCGAGGCATGGCGTTACGGCCCCGTGGTTCCGAGTCTCTACCGAAAGCTCAAGAGCTATGGCTCGGGTCCCGTTGATAAGCCGATCAGCCCGGCATTTCGAAGTTTGCGCGCCGAAACTCTTGCCGACGATGATGCCGCCCTGATCGATGCGGTATATGCCAAGTACGGGCCTTTGTCCGGGCTACAGTTGTCATATCTAACTCACAAGAAGGGTACGCCGTGGGAGCGCGCCTATCGCCCGGATGAGTACGGCATAGATTTGGATGACGAAGATATCCGGCGCCACTACGAGGACCTGCTGAGAGGTGTCTGACGGTAGGACTACGCCCCTCATTCCAGAGCCGGATACCTCGGGAGCGGATTCGGATACGCTTGCTACGCAGGAGGAAAAGGGCTGGTCGGACTACGCCGCTATCAGCAAGGCGAAGCGCAACAACACCCTACTAGTTCACAAGACCATCGGCGTCCTGATCCCTGTGGCGTTGGTAGTCGCGTTCCTAGGATTCCTAGCGCTAGGGATCGTCTACGTCTGGCATCTAGTGGTGCCGACTGGGTACAGATGGCTCACATCGGATGAATTGCAGCACATCCACAGCATGATTTTCAGTAGCGTCGTCGGGGGCGCAATCGCGCTAGTGGCCAAGGCGTACTTCATAGAGAAGGACGAGAAGAAGAATTAGGCTCCTCGCTGCCAATATCCCGCCCACGTCCGCGACACCGGCGAAGCCATAGCGCTTTCGATCACGAGTACAGCCTGCGAGCCGTTGGCGATGCGACGGTTATCCTCGCGCCACGAAGCCTCGCCAGCATAGGCGTTGAGGTAGGGGCCCGCGATATGGTGGTGCGTGCCGACTTCCATGCGGCGCAGGCGCGAGAAGTAGCTTTCGGCCTGATTGGTGCAAACGCCCTTGTCCATGAACTGGACCGAGTGATTGACGCGCTTGGTATCCCAGCCCGCGTGCAGCGCATCCCAGCCCGTGCCTTCGTCGGCGTGAATGGTCGCCAGCGTGCCGACATGATCGCGGACGTAAGGCACCGCGTCGCCTTCGTTGCGGACAATGAAGGTAAGCGACTTGCCGCCGCGCTCGCGCATCACAACGACGCACTGGCGCTTGCCGGTCTGGTTCGCGACAAGGCGACGGTCCTTGCGGTCCGCCTTCTCATTCTCGGGCTTCACGTAGCCGCCGAAATAGGCACCATCGATTTCCACAATGCCGTTCAGCGAGCGGTTGGCGGCTTCAAGCGCCATCGCCTCGCGCAGCTTGTGCGAGAGAACGAACGCGGTCTTGTACTGGACGCACAGGTCACGGCTAACCTGGAGCGCGGAAACGCCCTTGGCACCGTTCACGAAGATGACGATGGCAGCGAGTAGATCCACGAACGACAGCTTGCGGCTGGCGAAGATCGTCCCGCTCGTGACGCTGAACTGGTGGTGGCAGGCAACGCACTTGAAGCGGCGGCGCGACGTGATGTTGTACGTCTCGGTGCAACCGCACTTCGGGCACACGGCCTCGCCGTCCGTATCGATCCAGCGAAGCTGGCAGAACGTCTCGTAAGCCTCGGTCTCCGTCATGCGGAAAACCTGCTTGAGGCTCAGCGTGCGGGCGGCGGCGGAGAGGAGAAAGTGTTGCATGTCATCGCTTCCAGTGCTTATGCACTACGTATGATGACATGATGCACTGTTGTCAATGGCCTTTGTATCGCATATGATGACAAAACGCATCAATGGAGCGACGAAATGCCGGTGGCAGAGAAAGAGTGGGAAACCAAGGTCAAGCTGCTGCTGAAAGGCGAGCTGGCGCGGAAGGGGATCACCTATGCGCAGCTGGTCGGGAGGCTGGCCGACATTGGCGTCATGGACTCGGAGCCGAATATCAGGAACAAGATCAGCCGGGGTAAATTCACAGCGGTGTTTCTGATCCAGTGTCTGGAAGCAATCGGGGCCTCATCATTGCGGCTATCGGATGCCTAGCCTTCGGGCTGGGCGCTGGCATTACGTCGCTAAACTACGTTCAAAAGGAGCATGAGAAAGCAGTAGCTGCTAACCAGCAGCGCGCCCGCGATGAAGGGCGTCAACAGCAGTCCGATACTGATCATGCTGGCGTTCCGGGCCCTGCGCAGCGCTTCATATCCAATCCAGAACCCGCCGATGGCACCGAGCGCGAAAAGCGCGATCTCGCCGCCCAAGAGAACACCGCCGCTTGGGCGTTTTGGATGGTTGTTCTCTCTGGCGGTCAGTTGTTGCTCAGCCTCGCTGGCCTTTTGGCCCTGCTTGAGACCATCAAGCAGGGGCGGCTTGCCTTGGAGAAGGCGGACGCGGCCAACAAACTCTCCAGAGACGAGTTTGAGGCCTCCAGAGCGGATGCGGCGTCCTCCGCTGAGGACAGCAGGGCGCTTATCAAAGCCTCGGAGCGAAGCGCTTCCAATGCCGCCCGCGCGGCAATCTCCACTGGCGAGGCCAACGCTATCGCGCGCGAGGCGATGCAAATGCAACTCAGACCCTACGTGTATGTAGAAGACATTCAAATTGTGATTGGCAGTACGGTAAGCGGCGGCCAAGACGACAGGATCGAAGGCATTATCAATCTGCGCAATTTCGGACAGAGCCCCGCTAAATCCGTCATTATGTGGGCCGCCGTCCATATCGGCGAACAGTGGAATGATCGTCCGCAAGCCGAATTGCCCGTCACCAAGGTGGACCTCGGCGATGTTCCCACCAATGATCATCGAAGGCAGGATGGATACTTTGGGCATGGGTTCCGGACGGCCCGCGTAGATGTCGCCGCTGGAACGCGATCCATTTTCGTAGAAGGGCAAATCCAATACACGGATGCCTTCGGAAACGATTACTACACCCAGTTCCAGCGGGCATTCACCGGTCCGAATTATATCGAAGGCGCAATCACGCCCCATTGGAACAGAGCTAGTTAGCGCCAGCGCCGATCCGGGAACCGCACTGCATATGATGGCAAGCGCCACGCCAAGGGATGCTCGTGTCATCGCCTTGGTGCATTTGCTACATAATGCCGCTCAAATGCCCATATGAGGCCTCATGCCCGGCAACCGCGCCCGTATCCTGGTCCTCCATCCCGTGCTGAGCGTGCTCGACTACCGCGTGCCGCACGGCATGCATGTCGAGCCCGGATCGATCGTGGTGGTGCCGATCGGGCCACGCCAATATGCCGGGGTGGTGTGGGAGCCCGAACGGCTGCCCGGGGGCGAGGAGGTGGGCGACAACCGGTTGCGCAACCTGATCGCGGTCGCCGATGCGCCGCCGATCCCCGCATCGATCCGCCGCCTCGTCGAATGGACCGCGGACTATTATCTCGCGCCCCACGCCTCGGTGCTGCGGATGGCGGTCTCCTCTTCGGCGGCGTTCGAGAATGCGCCGACCATCGTCGAATATCGCGCAACCGGCGAGGTGCCCCCCCGCCTCACCCCGCAGCGCGCGCAGGCGCTCGAGCGGATCGGCGAGCGGCAGGGGCTGGTGCGCGAACTGGCGACGATCGCCGACGTCTCCGACGCGGTAATCCGGGGTCTGGTGAAGGCCGGCGCGATCGAGCCCGTGGTGATCGATACCGACACGCCCTTCCCGGTCCCCGATCCCAACCACGCCCCGCCCGACCTGAGCCCCGAACAGGCCGATGCCGCGAGCATCCTGCGCCAGGCGATCGGCGCGGCCGCCTTCCAGCCATTCCTGCTTGACGGGGTGACGGGATCGGGAAAAACCGAGGTCTATTTCGAGGCGATCGCCGCGGCGCTGGCGGCGGGGAAGCAGAGCCTCGTCCTGCTTCCCGAGATCGCGCTCACCGAGCCCTTTCTCACCCGCTTCACCGAGCGCTTCGGCTGCCAGCCGGTCGCCTGGCATTCGGGGCTGCGTCAATCGCAGCGCCGCCGCGCCCGCCGCGCCATCGCCTCGGGCCAGGCGATGGTGACCGTCGGCGCGCGTTCGGCACTGTTCCTGACCTATCCCGATCTCGGGCTGATCGTGGTCGACGAGGCGCACGAGACCAGCTTCAAGCAGGAAGCCGACGTCCATTATCACGCGCGCGACGTCGCGGTGATGCGCGCCCGGTTCGAGCAATGCCCGGTCGTTCTCGCCACCGCGACCCCCGCGATCGAGACGCGGCACCAGGTCGAGCTCGGCCGCTACGAGGAGCTCAGGCTGCCGGGCCGCTACGGCAAGGCCGAGCTTCCCGAGATCGAGGCGATCGACCTGATCCAGGAGCCCCCCGAGCGGGGCCGCTGGCTCTCGCCCCGGCTCGTCCTCGCGATCGACGCCGCGCTCGAACGCGGCGAGCAGTCGTTGCTCTTCCTCAACCGCCGCGGCTATGCCCCGCTCACCTTGTGCCGCGCATGCGGCCACCGCTTCCAATGCCCCAATTGCACCGCCTGGATGGTCGAGCACCGGCTGATTCGCCGCCTCACCTGCCACCATTGCGGCCACACCGTCCCCACCCCCGAAATCTGCCCCGAATGCGAGGCCGAAGATTCGCTGGTCGCGTGCGGCCCCGGGGTCGAGCGGATCGCCGACGAGGTGGCGCAACTCTTCCCCGATGCCCGCACCGCGATCGTCACCTCGGACACGCTCTGGTCGCCCGCCAAGGCCGCCGAGTTCGTCCACCGGATGGAGCATGGCGAGATCGACATCGTCATCGGCACCCAGCTCGTGACCAAGGGCTATCATTTCCCCAATCTGACCTTGGTGGGCGTGGTCGATGCCGATCTGGGCCTCGACGGCGGGGATCTGCGCGCGTCCGAACGCACCTTCCAGCAGATCATGCAGGTCTCCGGCCGCGCGGGCCGGGGCGAGAAGCCCGGCACCGTCTATATCCAGACCCACTCGCCAGACGCCCCGGTGATGCAGGCGCTGGTGAGCGGCGACGCGGAGAGCTTCTACGCCGCCGAGACCAGGGCCCGCCGCGAGGCCGACGCCCCGCCCTTCGGCCGCTATGCCGCGATCATCGTCTCATCCGAAGACAAGGGTGCTGCCGACGAGATCGCCCGCCTGATCGGCCGCTCCGCCCCCAGACTGCCCGAGATGCTCGTCTATGGCCCCGCCCCTGCCCCGCTGGCGATGCTGCGCGGCCGCCACCGTTTCCGCCTGCTGGTCCACGCCAAGCGCGCCTTCGACGTGCAGGACGTGATCCGCGAATGGCTGGGCAGCCTCGAATGGCCCGCCAAGGTCCGCGTCGCGGTCGATGTCGATCCGTACAGCTTCGTCTGAGTGCATCGAATCTCCATTGTTAGCCCGGCCGGCTTGGCGCTATCGTCGCGGCACTTGGAGCCGGGGGGTTTATCCATGATTCGCAAGCTGTTGTTCGCATTGCTGCTGCTCGTGCTGCCGGGGGTCGCGCATGCCGAATGGTATGAGGTCGGCACCGAGCATTTCGTCGTCATCTCGAACGACCAGCCCGAGCGGATGCAGCGCTTCGCGACCAATCTCGAGCGCTTCGACAAGGCGCTGCGGCTCTACGGCGATGTGCAGGACCTGCCGGTCGGCAAGGCGAACCGGGTCGTCGTCTATGTGCTCGACGATGTCGCGGCGGTGCAGAAGCTCGCCAAGAACCCCAATCTGGCCGGCTATTACCTGCCGCGTGCCGAAGGATCGTTGGCGTTCGTGCCGCGCAGCACCGGCGCCGATCAGAATGATTTCACGCCGATGGTGATCCTGCTGCACGAATATACCCACCATTTCATGTTCAACAGCTTCCCCAACGCCGCCTTTCCGCTCTGGTATTCCGAAGGCTTTGCCGAGCTGTTTTCGACCGCCGTGTTCGACAAGACCGGGGTGATCTTCGGCTATCCGCCGCAGCATCGCGGCTATGGGCTGATGAGCGGCAACGCGCTCCCCGTCGACAAGCTTCTGACCGCCGAATCGCTCAAGCTCAACGATAGCCAGCGCGAGGCGGTCTATGGCCGCGGCTGGCTGCTCACCCATTATCTCTATTTCGGCGGCAAGCGCCCCGGCCAGCTCGTGAACTATCTGCTCGCGATCAACTCGGGAAAGACGCCGCTCGAGGCCGCGCAGGTCTTCGGCGACCTGCGCGCGCTCGACCGCGAACTCGAACATTACAAGCTCGGCAATTTCGCGGGCTACCGCGTCCCCGCCGACAAGATCAGCATCGGCGAGGTCACCGTCCGCAAGCTGACCCCCGGCGAGGCGGCGACTATCGCGGTCCGCATGCAGTCCAAGAACGGCGTCACCAAGGAGACCGCGCCCGCGGTCTATGCCGCCGCCAAGAAGGCGTGCGCGCCCTTCCCCAACGATCCCGGCGCGCAGCTCGTCCTCGCCGAAGCCGCCTATGACGCCGACGATTTCGCCGGTGCCGAGGCCGCCGCCGACCGCGCGCTCGCCGCCGATCCGAACCGCGTCGATGCCCTGCTCTACAAGGCGCGCGCGAAGATGGCGGTCGCGGCCAAGGCCGACGACTTCAAGCCCGAGACCTGGCGGGGCATCCGCGCGATCATCGCCTCGGCCAACAAGCTCGATCCCGAGGATCCCGAACCGCTGATCCTCTTCTACCAGAGCTATCTGGAGGGGCATCAGCGCCCGACCAAGAACGCGATCACCGGCCTCCTTTACGCCTATGAGCTTGCGCCGCAGGACCGCAGCCTGCGGCTCAACGTCGCCGCGGTCTATCTGAACGATGGCGACCCGGTGATGGCGCGCCGGCTGCTCCTGCCGCTCGCCTATGATCCGCACAATCCGGGGCTGGCGGCGGTCGCGGCGAAGATGATCGCCGATATCGATGCGCGGCCGAAGGGCGAGCCGAAGCCGGCGGCGACGGGCACGACCGACTGATCCATCCCTTGAACCGTCCGCGATTTTGCCCGAAAGCCCGGGGGCACTTCGAGTAGGATTTCGCACGATGCGTCGGCTGTTGCTGCTTCTGGTCCTGATCTTCGGATGGATCGCGCCCGCGCAGGCCGACGATATCTCCGCGTCGCAGCGCGGCGTGGTGCGGATCGTGGTGATCGCGGTGGTCGGCGACGAGGTGGTCGGCTTCAGCCATGGCAGCGGCTTCGCGGTTGGCCCCAACCGGATCGTCACCAACGCGCATGTCGTCGAGCTGGCGTCGCGCTACCCCGACAATGTCGTGATCGGCGTGGTCCCGTCCGAGGGGAGCAAGTCCTTCCAGGGCCGCCTCGTCAAGATCGACCCGGGCCGCGACCTGGCGCTGATCGATTTCACCGGCGTCCGCCTGCCCCCGCTGACCCTGTTCAAGGGCACGCCCGGCGAGGGCGATTCGCTGGTGGCGCTCGGCTATCCCGGCAATGTCGATGTCGCGACCGCGCAGAGCGCCAAGGACTTCATCACGCCGATGTCCCCGGTCCGCTCGCAGGGCGGCTTTGCGGGGATGCGCACCGTGCAGGGCACCGCGATGCTGCTCCACACCGCCAATATCGCGCGCGGCAATTCGGGGGGGCCCCTGCTCGACCGCTGCGGCCGCGTTCTCGGGGTCAACGCGCTCGTCACCAATGGCGAGCAGGGCGATTCGAACTTCGCACTCGCCGTCTCGCAGAGCGAGCTCGCCGCCTTCCTGACCGAGGCCAAGCAGAGCTTCCAGTCGGTCGCGGTCGCATGCGTCAGCGTCGAGGAGCGGATGGCGCAGGACCGCAATGCCGACGAACAGGCGCGCGCCGCCGCCGAGGAGGCCAAGCGCCAGGGGGACGCCAGGAGCGCCGCCGAGCGCGAGAATGCGATCCAGCAGGCGCGCGCCACCAACGAGGCGACCCGCGAGAATTACATGGCGATCGCGGCGCTGCTGCTCGTCGCGGGCGGGCTCTGCGTCGGCGGGGGCGTGCTGCTGATGACGCGCGGGCGGCAGAAGGAGGGCGTGTGGGTGCTGGTGGGCGGCGGCGTGCTGTTCGTGGGCGCGGTCGCGCTGTTCCTCAGCCGCCCCAATTTCGATCCCAACCGCGTCGTGCCGATCACCAACGACAGCGAAGCCGCGGCCGAGCCCGAGGCGGCACTCGGCAAGATGGTCTGCACGCTCGATCCGTCGCGCAGCCGCGTCACCGTCTCGACCGTCGAGAAGGTCGAACTCGATATCGGTCCCGATGGCTGCATCAACGGCCGCACCCAATATTCGGAGGACGGCAAGAACTGGCTGCGCGTGCTGGTGCCCGAACAGGACGCGACCGTCTCGGTGCTCGACTATGACCCTCAGGCCCGCACCTACACCAACACGCGCTACATGCTCTCCGCCGATCAGATGACCCGCGCGCGCCAGCTGCGCACCCAGGTGACGCTCAAGGTCTGCTCGTCCGATCAGGCGGCGCGCGGCCAGCTCGCGACCCGTCAGCAGGAAATCCGCGCGGCGCTCCCGCCCGCCTATAATGAGAAGCTGGTTTACCACTGCGCCGCCGCGCCGCCCAAATAAGCGACTCGGTTCAAGGGCTTGCGGGTCCAGCTAGTACATTAGCCCAATATCTGCGTATCTTCCCCGAAACAAAGGGTCAGGGGAAACGCATGCGTTCGGGGATTGCAACCGCCATGGGTATGGCAGTCGCCGCACTGGCGATGACGGTGGCGGCGCCCGCCTTCGCGCAGGACGATGCCGCGCTCGATGCGCTGATCGACGGATCGGCGACCCCCGCCGAGGCGCTGTCGCTCGCGCGCAAGCAGGCGAGCCAAGGCGATACGCTCGGCGGCGCGGCGACGCTCGAACGCGCCCTGATGACCCACTCGAAGAACAGCGCCGAGGTCCGGCTCTATTACGCGACCTTGCTGTGCCGGCTCGGCGACCGCCAGACCGCGCTGGGCGAGATTGCGAGCACCGGCCATATCGACGCCGACAGCCCCGCCTGGGCCGAGACGCGCGCCGCCTGTGGCGAGGTCGCGCTCCCCTCGGACGATGACGGGTTCAGCTTCGGCGGCGAGGCCTCGGTCGGCTTCGCCTATGACAGCGATCTCTCACGCTCGCTGCTGATCGAATATGCGTTGCCCGGCTATCCCCTGGTGGCCTCGGACGACGGCGTTTCCTACACCCAGTCGCTCCGCGCCGGCTTCCGCGCGCCCAGCGGCGGCGCCTTTTTCTACGGCACCATGGGCGCGGCGAGCCGCAACCCGCTCCAGGGCACCAGCCCCTATTTCCAGACCGCCGACGCGTCGCTGGGCATCGGAACCCAGCGCGGCGGACTCCAATTCTCGCTCGGCGCGGTCGTCCGCCACGCCCGCATCGGCGGCCATCCCTTCGTCACCGAACTGGGCGGCGAGGCCGAAATCGCGGTCCTCGATGGCCCCGGCGGCCGGCTGGCGCTGCGGGGCGAGCTGGTCCGGCAGGATTTCATGGGATCGACCCCCGCCTTCTCGCGCGACGGCAGCCGCTACGATATCGGGGTGAGCTACTCCGGCAGCCGCGGCGCGACGCGCTACGCGCTCGGCGGTGCATATGAGCTCAAGACCGCCGACACCGCCCGCACCGGCTATGGCGGCTTCCGCGTCGGCGGCAGCCTGCGCCAGGGACTCACCCAAAGCGGCGCCTATGCCTCGGTCACCTCGACCTTGCGCTATGTCGAGTACCGGAACGAGAACGGCTTCACCCCCGTCGCCGAGACGCGCTTCCTCAGCCGCGCTGCGCTGGGCATCCCGCTCGGGATCGAGGGCCTCGATGTCGAGGCGGCGGGCAGCTACGCGTCGCGCAGCTACAATGCGACGAGCACGCTTCGGAACTACGACAATGTCGGCGCCGAGCTGCGGCTCGTCTGGACCTTCGGAAACTAGGAGCGGATTCATGACCAGGCACTTCCTCCGCCTTGCTCTCCTCGCCGGCGTTGCGCTCGCAGCCTCTCCGGCCGCCGCGCAGAATGTCGGGGTCACCGCCGCGGTGATCAACGATGTCCGCATGACCACCCAGGCCAACGCCACGCTCCACAAAGCGGCGGTGCGCGAGCGTGTCGCGCTCGGCAATGACGTGCTCACCGGCAAGAGCAGCCGCGCGCAGATCCTGCTGCTCGATCGGACCACCTTCACCGTCGGCGCCAATGCGCGCCTGCGGATCGACCGCTTCGTCTATGATCCGCAACGCAACTCCAGCTCGGTCGGCGCGACCGTGGGGCGCGGTGCGTTCCGCTTCATGTCGGGGCGCCCGACGCACAATGCGCCCGGCCAGTCGAACATCCGCACCCCCACCGCCTCGATCGGCATCCGCGGCACGATGATCGACGGCGTGGTGGGCGAGGACGCGATCGCCATCGCGATGGGCCAGCCCGGCCTCCCCGCCTTCGACGCCGATCCCGAGACGGCGACCCTGATCCTGCTGCGCGGCCCCGGCGTCGCCACCGCCGACGAGCCGATGGGCGCGATCGACGTGACTGCGGGCGGCAAGACCGTCTCGATGGAGGGATCGGGCTGGGCCGTGTTCATCCCCCGTCCGGGCGCCGAGCCGATCGGCCCGTTCCGGATCGCGCCCGAGCCCGCGCGGATGCTCGCCTCGCTGCTGCTCGATCCCGGGCCCGGCGGCGACGCGCCGCTGAACCCGGGCTTCGTCAACAAGGCGTGGCCGGGCGGGGAAGCGCCGGTGCGTCAGCTGCCGGCCACGCGCGGTGGCGTGGGCGTCGATCCCGTCAATCCCGCAGGCGGCCCGGCGGGCGGCCAGACCCCGGCGATCCCGCCGCGGATCTAGGCCGCCCCCTCACCCGATAAAGCCGTTCAGCGTCACCGGCTCGCCGGGGCGTGAACTCGGCCGTTCCAGCGACAACCGGCGCTCGGGCGCCGCTACACCACCCCGAACGCCAGCATCGCGTCGGCGACCTTCTTGAACCCGGCGATGTTCGCACCCTTGACGTAATCGACATGACCATCGGCGGCGCGGCCATATTCGAGGCAGCGGGCGTGGATGCCGTCCATGATGTCGACCAGCATCTGCTGGAGTTCGGCCTCTTTCCATGCCCGGCGCTCGCTGTTCTGGCTCATCTCGAGCCCCGACACCGCGACGCCCCCCGCATTCGCCGCCTTGCCCGGCGCGTAGAGGATCTTCGCCTCCTTGAAGACGTGCACGCCCTCGAGATTGGTCGGCATGTTCGCGCCCTCGGACACCGCGATGCAGCCATTATTGACGAGCGAGCGCGCATCCATGCCCAGCAGCTCGTTCTGCGTCGCGCAGGGCAGGGCCACGTCGCACGGCACGCCCCAGGGCGGCAGGTTGGCGTGGAAGGTCGCGCCCGGGAACTGCACGGCATATTCGGAAATGCGACCTCGCCGCTTGGTCTTGTGCGCCTTCACCCAGTCGATCTTCTCCTGATCGATCCCGGCGGGATCGTGGATGAACCCTTCTGAATCGCTCAGCGTCAGCACCTTGCCGCCCAGCTGCACCACCTTTTCCGCGGCGTGCGTCGCGACATTGCCCGATCCCGAGATCACCGCGCGCTTGCCCGCCAGGTCGTTGCCCTTGGCCTTGAGCATGTTCTGGAGGAAATAGACCGCGCCATAGCCCGTCGCCTCGGTGCGGATCAGCGAGCCGCCATATTCGAGCCCCTTGCCGGTCAGCACGCCTTCGAAGCTGTTGGTGATGCGCTTGTACTGGCCGAACATGTAGCCGATCTCGCGCCCGCCCACGCCGATATCGCCCGCGGGCACATCGATGTCGGCCCCGACATGCCGGTACAGCTCGGTCATGAAGCTCTGGCAGAAACGCATCACTTCGTGATCGCTCTTGCCCTTGGGATTGAAGTTGGCCCCGCCCTTGCCGCCGCCCATCGGGAGGCCCGTGAGCGCGTTCTTGAAGGTCTGCTCGAATGCCAGGAACTTGAGCACGCTCTCGGTGACCGAGGGGTGGAAGCGGATGCCGCCCTTGTACGGCCCGATCGAATTATTGTTCTGCACCCGCCAGCCGCGCTGGACGCGGATATTGTGGTTGTCGTCCTCCCAGCAGACGCGGAAGCTGACGATCCGGTCGGGCTCGGCGATCCGGCGCAGGATCTGGTAATGGTGGTAGGCCTCCTTGTCGGCGATGAAGTCGTAGATGTCCTCCGCGACCTCCTGCACCGCCTGGACGAATTCGGGCTGGCCCGGATTGCGCTTCTTCACCCCCTCCATGAAGGTCGGCAGGTCGACATGATCCCCCAGCGCCATCGTCTCTCTCCCGGAATAGCTTCAGTGAGTCGCAGCTTTCTTGTGGAGTCAGATTACCCTAGTTTGTTGCGTGCCCGAAATGCCGGGCGGGGAGAGCGCCGATGAAAGCCTCGGACCTGTTCATCCAGTGCCTCGAAGAAGAAGGCGTCGAATATATCTTCGGCGTCCCCGGCGAGGAAAATCTCGACATGCTCGACAGCCTCAGCCGGTCGGAGAAGATCAGGCTGATCCTCACCCGGCACGAGCAGGGCGCGGGCTTCATGGCCGCCACCTATGGCCGCCATACCGGCAAGGCCGGGGTGTGCATGGCGACGCTGGGGCCCGGCGCGACCAACCTGGTCACCGCGGCGGCCTATGCCCAATTGGGCGGGATGCCGATCCTGATGGTGACCGGGCAGAAGCCGATCAAGAAGTCCAAGCAGGGCCGCTTCCAGATCCTCGACGTCGTCGCGATGATGGGTCCCCTCACCAAATTCACCCACCAGCTCGCCAGCGCCGATAATATCCCCAGCCGGGTGCGCGAGGCGATCCGGCTCGCCGAGGAGGAGAAGCCCGGCGCGACGCATATCGAATTCCCCGAGGACGTCGCCGACGAGCAGACCGAGAGCCGCCCGCTCAAGCCCAGCCTCGCAAGGCGGCCCTCCGCCGATCCCAAGGCGGTCCGCGCGGCGGTCAGGCGGATCGAAGCCGCCAAGGCGCCGCTCCTCGTCATCGGCGCGGGCGCGAACCGCAAGCTTACCGGCAAGATGCTGCTGGAGTTCGTCGAGAAGACCGGCATCCCCTTCCTCACCACCCAGCTCGGCAAGGGCGTGATCGACGAGGCGCACCCCAAATTCCTCGGCTGCGCGGCGCTGTCGGCGGGGGATTTCGTCCACCGCGCGGTCGAGGACGCCGACCTGATCCTCAATGTCGGGCATGACGTGATCGAGAAGCCGCCCTTCTTCATGAAGCCCGGCGGCGCGGAAGTGATCCATATCTCGACGCGCACCGCCGAGGTCGATCCGGTCTATTTCCCCCAGATCGAGGTTATCGGCGACATCGCCAACGCGATCTGGCAGATCAAGGAAGAGATCGTCCCCGCTCCGGGCTGGAACTTCGATCAGATGCTCGCCTATCGCGCCGCCGAAGTCGCCCACACGAAGAAGCTCGAATGCGACGAGCGCTTTCCGATCTTCCCGCCCTGCCTCGTCAAGGAAATCCGCAAGGCGATGCCGGCAGACGGGATCATCTGCCTCGATAACGGCGTCTACAAGATCTGGTTCGCCCGCAACTATACCGCGCGCCAGCCCAACACGGTTTTGCTCGACAATGCCCTCGCCACGATGGGCGCGGGGCTCCCCAGCGCGATGGCCTCGGCGATGGTCTATCCGACACGCAAGGTGATGGCGATCTGCGGCGATGGCGGGTTCATGATGAACTCGCAGGAGATGGAGACCGCGGTCCGCCTCAAGCTCAACATCACCGTGCTGATCCTCAACGACGGCAGCTACGGCATGATCCGCTGGAAACAGGCCAATATGGGCTTCAAGGATTTCGGCCTGACCTATGGCAATCCTGATTTCGTGAAGTACGCCGAGGCATATGGCGCCAAGGGCCACCGCGTGGAGAGCGCCGCGCACCTCCCGCTGCTGCTCCGCCGGACGCTCTCGGAACCCGGTGTCCACCTCATCGATTGCCCGGTCGATTATTCGGATAACGACCGGATCCTGAACCGCGAGATCAAGGAAATGAGCGCCGCGCTGTGACCCAACTCAAACCCGTCTACCCGCTCTACCTCAACAACGAGGCACAGCAGCCCAACACCGATCTCGAGGTGACCGACAAGTTCACCGGCGAGGTCGCATTCCGCGTCGCGCAGGCGACCCCCGCGATCATCGAACAGGGCATCGCCGGCGCCGTCCGCGCCGCCGAGCCGATGGCGCGGATGCCGAGTTACGAGCGCCAGGCCGTGCTCCAGCACTGCGTCGACCGTTTCAAGGAGCGCCAGGAAGAACTCGCTTATGCGCTGTGCGTCGAGGCGGGGAAGCCGATCAAGGACAGCGAAGGCGAAGTCACGCGCCTGATCGACACCTTCCGCATCGCCGCCGAGGAATCGGTCCGCATGACCGGCGAGGTCCAGCCGCTCGACATCTCGCCGCGCGCCAAGGGCTATCAGGGGATGTGGAAGCGCGTCCCCATCGGCCCGTGCAGCTTCATCTCCCCGTTCAACTTCCCGCTCAACCTCGCCGCGCACAAGATCGCCCCGGCGATCGCGGTCGGCTGCCCCTTCGTGATGAAGCCTGCGAGCCGCACGCCGCTGGGCGCGATCATCATGGGCGAGGTGCTCGCCGAGACCAACCTCCCCAAGGGCGCCTTCTCGATCCTCCCCGCGCACCGCGAAGGCGCGGACATGTTCACCGAGGACGAGCGGCTCAAACTGCTCAGCTTCACCGGATCCCCCGCGGTCGGCTGGGACCTCAAGGCCAAGGCGGGCAAGAAGAAGGTCGTGCTCGAACTCGGCGGCAACGCCGCGGTGATCATCGACCATGACGCCGACCTCAAGGACGCGCTCGAACGCGTGATCTTCGGCGCCTTCTACCAGTCGGGCCAGTCGTGCATCGGCGTCCAGCGCATCCTGATCCACCGCGCGGTCTATGTGCAGTTCCGCGAGATGCTCGTCGCGAGGACCAAAACGCTGGTCTCGGGCGACCCCAAGAAGCGCGAGACCTTTATCGGCCCGATGATCTCCGAAGGCGAAGCCAAGCGGCTCGACGGCTGGATCCAGGAGGCAATCGCCGCGGGCGCCACCCTGCTCTGCGGCGGCAAGCGCGAAGGCGCGATGCTTGAGGCGACCCTGCTCGAAGGCGTCGGCCGCGAGACCAAGCTCAATGTCGAAGAAGCGTTCGGCCCGGTCGCCTTCCTGATCCCGTTCGGGACCTTCAACGAGGCGCTCGACATCGTCAACGACAGCAAGTTCGGGCTCCAGGCGGGCGTCTTCACCCGCGACCTGTTCCAGGTGCTCGACGCCTGGGACCGGCTCGATGTCGGCGGGGTGATCGTCAACGACGTCCCCAGCTACCGCGTCGACAACATGCCCTATGGCGGGGTGAAGGATTCCGGCCTCGGCCGCGAGGGCGTCAAGTTCGCGATGGAGGACATGACCGAGATCCGGAACCTCGTGATCCGGCGGCGGTGACCCGTCCGTCATCCCGGCGAAAGCCGGGATGACGGCAAGCAGAGGCCGAATTCCCCGCCCGACACACCCGAACCGCAACTTAATCCTGTTACGAATATGCGCTTTGGGGCAGATTGAGAGACAGGCGGCAAGGGGATGTGACGCTTGATGCAGGCTGGGGGTCAATTGACCGGAGCGAAAGGCGGCGCGCTGATGCTGGGCGCGGCGTTGCTGCTCGCCCTGCTGAGCGCGCTGATCATGACCGCCGCGACCGCCGCCCCGCCTGCACCGCAGGGCTTCGAGGGCGTCGCGAGCTGCGCGGGATCGACCTGCCATGGCCGCATGGAGGCGGACGGCGCGGTGGTCCGCCAGGACGAACTCGCGCGCTGGCAGGAGCCCTCGACCCCCGGCGGCGCGCACAGCCGCGCCTTCGCCGTGCTGAACGGCCGCCGCGCGCACCAGATCACCGCGACGCTCGGCCTCGGCGATCCCACCTCCGCCCCCGCCTGTCTCGGCTGCCACTCGACCCCCGCCGATGGCGAGCATGGCCGCAAGTTCCTCACCAATGACGGCGTCAGCTGCGAAGGCTGCCATGGCGGTGCCTCGGGCTGGATCGCCTCGCACTATGCGGTCGGCGCCAGCCATGCGAGCAACGTCGCCAATGGCATGACCGCGCTTGAGAAGCCCACCACTCGCGCGGGGGTCTGCCTCGATTGCCACCTCGGCAGCGCGCGGACGGGTCAATATGTCACCCACCGGATGATGGCCGCCGGCCACCCGCGCCTGTCGTTCGAGCTCGACCTCTTCTCGACGATGCAGCAGCATCATGACGAGGATGCCGACTATGCCCAGCGCAAGGGCCGTACCGACAGCGTCCGCCTGTGGGCGGTCGGTCAGGCGATGGCGCTCAACCGTTCGATGACCCTGTTCGCCAGCGGCCGCGGAACCGAGGGCGCCTTCCCCGAATTCACCTTTTTCGACTGCCATAGCTGCCACCGGCGCATCTACGACCAGGCCGATCGCAGCCTGACCTTCGAGACCAATCCCGGCCGCCCGATCGCCTTCGGCCAGCCGCCCTTCAACGACGAAAACATGATCCTGCTCTCGGCCGCCGCGAAGATCGCCGCGCCCGGAATGGCCGCCCGCCTCGACGCCGACGTCAAGGCCTTCCACCAGTCGATGGGTCAGGACCGCGCCGCATCGATCGCCGCAGCGCGCAAGCTCGCCGCGACCGCGCAGGCGCTCGCCTCGACCCTCTCGGGCATCAACGGCACCCCCGATCTCGCCTTCGCGATGATCGACGCGATCGCTGCCCCAGCCATCTCGGGCCGCTTCACCGACTATCAGGGGTCGGTCCAGGCGGTGATGGGGGTCGACACGCTGCTCAGCGCGCTGGTCAAGCAGGGCCGGATCAGCACCGGCGCGGCGGCGGGCATCCGCGGCGACATCAACCGCGCCTATGCCGCGGTCAACGAACCCAATGCCTATCGCCCCGCGGCATTCCGCGCGTCGCTGGGCAGCGCGGTCCGCGCGATCCGGGCGCTGCGATGAGGCGCGTCACCGCCCTGCTCGCGGGCACCGCCTTGCTGCTCCAGGCGTGCAGCAGCGGCGGGAGTAGCGGGGGCAATGTCCCCGCGCCCACCCCGACGCCCACCCCCGGCCCCGCTCCCGCGGGGCTTTACGCGATTCCGGGGCCCGAGAGCCTGAGCGTCGCCGACGTCCAGAACGTCATCGCCCATGCCGCCGCCGAGGCGCAGGCGCGCGGGAAACCGGGGGTGATCGCGGTGGTCGACCGCGTCGGCAACGTCCTCGCCGTGTTCCGCATGACCGGCGCCCCCGCCAACGCCGTCACCAGCCCGGCCCCCAACGGCGCCAATATCGACGCGCAGAACCTCACCATCCCCGCCGAGGCCGGGGCGATCGCCAAGGCGGTGACCGGCGCGTATCTGTCCAGCGGCGGCAACGCCTTTTCGACGCGCACCGCCTCGATGATCGTCCAGACCCATTTCCCGCCCGCGCCGAGCACGGCAGGACTGGAGAGCGGCCCGCTGTTCGGCGTCCAGTTCAGCCAGCTCCCCTGCTCGGACCTCTCGGCACGCTATGGCTCGCTCGGCGCCGACGCGCTGATCGGGCCCAAGCGCTCGCCGCTCGGGCTGGCGGCCGATCCTGGCGGCTTCCCGCTCTACAAGAACGGCGTCGCGGTGGGCGGCGTGGGGGTGATGGCCGACGGTGTTTATGGCTTCGACGCCAACGTCACCGATGTCGATGCCGATCCCGAGGAGGCGATCGCGCTCGCGGGCACGCGCGGCTTCGAGGCGCCCGAGGCCATCCGCGCCGACCACATCTACGCCGACGGCACCCAGCTTCGCTACACCGACATGCCGTATACCGGCCTGATCACTCCCGGCACCGCCACCTATGCTGCTACCAGCCCCGCGCTGGGCAGCCTCGTCGCGGTGCGCGGCTACACCGCCGCCATTCCGGCGATCACCGCCGGCGCCATCTATGGCAGCGAAGCCTCGGGCGTCCGCGCCGCGACCTCGGGCGAATTCTCGAATTCCAACGCGTTCGTCCTCACCAACGGCTTCGGCGCAAATCGCTTTCCCGTAATCGCCGGCACCGACGGCGCGGGCGCGATCACCGCGAGCGAAGCGCGCGCGATCCTCGAGGAAGCCTTCACGATCATGACGCGCGCGCGCGCGCAGATCCGCCAGCCGCTCGACAGCCGCGCGCAGGTGAGCATCAGCCTGGTCGACACCAACGGCGTCGCGCTCGGCATCGTCCGCTCGCCCGACGCGCCGATCTTCGGGATCGACGTGTCGCTGCAAAAGGCACGCACCGCCGCCTTCTTCTCGAACAGCGTCGCAGGCGCCCAGCTGCTCGCCGATCCCAGCGCCGATGTCCGCGCCTTCGTCCCCGCCGCGCGCACCTTCCTGAACGACCCGAACGCGCTCACCGGCACCCACGCCTTCACCGATCGCGCCAACGGCAATCTTTCGCGCCCCTATTTCCCCGATGGCGAAGTCGGCCGCCCCAACGGGCCCTTCTCGCGCCCCGTCGCCCAGTTCAATCCCTTCTCGACCGGGCTGCAATCGGCGCTGGTGCTCGGCAATCTCGGCGCGCATCTCCAGTTCGTCACCGGCGCGAGCATCACCGATACACCGCAAGGCTGCACTTCGATTTCGCGAGTCCGCAACGGCATCCAGATCTTCCCCGGCTCGGTCCCGGTCTATCGCGGCAACACGCTGGTCGGCGCGATCGGCGTGTCGGGCGACGGCATCGACCAGGACGACATGATCTCGTTCCTCGGGCTCCATTTCGCGGGCGTGCGCGTCGGCGGGATCGGCAATGCGCCCGCGGCGATCCGCGCCGACAACATCACCGTGCCGGTGGGCGGCAATCCGGTGCGGCTGCGCTACGTCAACTGCCCCTTCGCGCCCTTCCTCGACACCAACACATCGAATGTCTGCGCGGGGCTCTAGGGCATGGCGGCAATCCTCCCGATGATCCTCGCGGTCGCGCTGCAGGAGACCGGCCTGCCCCCGCAGGACGCGCCGCCGCCTGAGGTGAAGGACCCGCCGGTGACGCAGGACGCGCCTCCGCCGGACAAGCGCGACGACACGCATGATCCCGCGACCACGATCGAGGGCCGCCGCCGCCCGGATTTCCGGCGCCCGCTTCCCCCGGCAGTCGTCCAGAGCAACCCGGGCGCGGTCCGCGCGCCGCTGCCCGAAGCCTTCCCGACCGACCAGATCCCGATCCCCGACCGCTACCGGCTGATCCAGTCGCTCGGCCTCGTCACCGAAAACCCGCTCGATCCCTATCACCAGAACACGCTCAAGGGCGACCGCCCGATCGACCGCGCCAAGGTCCCCTGGCTGCCGATCAAGGGCGACGACTGGTTCTTCGTCGCGGGCGCCATCAGCGACACCGTGGTCGAGCCGCGCACCTTCCCGATCCCGGTCGGCGTCCAGACCACCGAGCGTCCGCAAAGCCTCGACGTGTTCGGCAAGGACGCCAGCGTGGTCTATTCGCAGACCGTCATCGTCAGCGCGTCCTTGTTCAAGGGCTCGACCGCGTTCAAGCCGCCCGAGATCGAGTATCGCGTCGCGCTCGCGTTCAACATCAGCCATGTCAACGTCGCCGAGCGCCGCGTGCTCGACGTCCGCCCGAGCCGCCCCAGCCACCGCACCGACAGCTTCCTGGGCGTCCAGGAGCTGTTCGTCGACTATCACATCCGCAATGTCTCGGACCGCTACGATTTCGACAGCGTCCGCGTGGGCATCCAGCCCTTCCAGAGCGATTTCCGCGGCTTCCTGTTCAACGACCAGCAGCTCGGCATCCGCCTGTTCGGCAATCGCGACGGCAACCGGCTCCAATATAATCTCGCGCTGTTCTGGCGGCTCGAAAAGGACACCAATTCGGGGCTCAACCGCGTGATGACCGCGCCGCGCGACGATTTCGTCCTCGTCGCCAATGTCTATCGCCAGGATTTCCTCGTCCCCGGCCTCACCAGCCAGGTCATCGCTCTCTTCAACCATAACCGCGAGGGCAACGGGATCCAGATCGACGATAACGGCTTCCCGGTGCGCCCGGCGTTGCTCGGGGACCTGCGCGGGCATGATTACGACGTCGCCTATCTCGGCTATAACGCCGACGGGCGGATCGGACGGCTCAACCTGACCGCCTCCGCCTATGGGGCGATCGGGCATGACAGTCATAATTTCTTCACGGGCCGCCCCGCCAAGATCCGCGCCTATTTCGGCGCGACCGAGTTGAGCTACGACCATAACTGGATGCGCTTCCGCGTCTCCGCGCTCTATGCGAGCGGCGACAAGAACCCGTATGACGATACTGAGGGCGGTTACGACGCGGTGTTCGAGAACCCGGTCTTCGCGGGCGCGGACACCAGCTACTGGATCCGCCAGTCGATCCCCTTCGCCGGCGGCGGGCGCGCGGTGTCGCTCTCGGGCCGCAACGGCGTGCTCAATTCGCTGCGCTCGTCGAAGGAGGAGGGGCAGAGCAACTTCAACAATCCCGGCACCTTCCTGATCGGTGTCGGCGTCGATTTCGATATCACGCCCGGCCTGCGCGTCTCGGGCAACGCCAACCGGCTGAGCTTCGTCAACACCAGCTCGCTCGAGACGCTGCGCAACGAGGGCAGCATTCCCAAGGGCATCGGCTGGGACCTCTCCGCCGCGCTGATCTACCGCCCGCGCGCGAACCAGAACATGGTGTTCCGCCTGTCGGGCGCGGTGCTCCAGCCCGACAGCGGCTTTCGCGACCTGTTCGAAAACCGCGCGCGCGACCGGCGCTATGTCTCGGTCCTCGCCAACGTGGTGCTGAGCTACTGATGCGCGGCTTTCACAAACTCGCGCTGATCGCGGCACTGATCCTCGCGGCACTCATCGTGCCCGCGGCGATGCTGCGCGCGAGCGACGAGGAAAAGCCGGTCGAGCGCGCCTATGTCACCGCCCCGCCCGCGCCCAAGAACCAGACCCCCGAGCAGGTCCTCGCCAAGTCCGCCGGCTGCAACTCGTGCCACACCCAGACCGACGCCCCTTCGATGCACGAGAGCAAGGCGGTCCAGCTCGGCTGCACCGATTGCCATGGCGGCGACGCCACGGTGATGGGCAATCCGGACCTCGGCTTCGAAGACCCGGTCTATGTCGCGGCCCGCGAACGCGCGCACGTCCTGCCGCGCTACCCGCACAGCTGGAACTATCCGAGTTCGGCCAATCCCACGCGCAGCTATACCCTCCTCAACCGGGAGGCCCCGGAATATATCCGCTTCGTCAATCCGGGCGACTATCGAATCGCCCGCGAAAGCTGCGGCGCCTGCCATATCGAGGTGATCGAGGCTGCCGAGCGATCGATGATGGCGTCGGGATCGATGCTGTGGGGCGGGGCGGCCTATAATAACGGCATCGTCCCCTACAAAAACTATGTCTTCGGCGAGGCCTATACCCGCGACGGCAAGCCCGCCAAGATCGAGTCCGCCGGCACGCCCCCCGCCACCGTCACCCTGGCCGAGGCGAACCGCGGCGCGCTCACCGCGCTCTATCCGCTCCCCAACTGGCAGGTCGTCCCGCCCGGCGACATCTTCCGCGTGTTCGAGCGCGGCGGGCGCAACAACGGGACGCAGTTCGCCGAGGTCGGCCTGCCCAACCCCACCGGCCAGATCCAGCGGCTCGAAGAACCCGGCCGCCCCGACCTCAAGCAGTCGAACCGCGGCCCCGCCACCGGGCTGCGGGTGGCGATCCCCATCCTCAACATCCACAAGACCCGGCTCAACGATCCGCTGATGTGGTTCATGGGGACCAACGAACAGCCCGGCGACTATCGCGGATCGGGCTGCACCGGCTGCCACGTCATCTACGCCAACGACCGCGAACCGCGGCACAGCCTGACCTACGCGAAATTCGGCCGCGACGGCCAGTCGGCGAGCATCGATCCGACCATCGCCGCGCTGGTGCAAAAGGGCGCGCATGGCGAGCTGATCCAGCCCGGCGCGGAGAAGGAAAGCGGCCACCCGATCCGCCACGCCTTCACCCGCGCGATCCCGACCAGCCAGTGCATGTCGTGCCACATGCACCAGCCCAATATCTTCCTGAACTCGTATCTCGGCTACACGATGTGGGACTATGAGTCCGACGCCCCTTCGATGTGGCCGGCCAGGCAGAGATACCCCACCGCTTCCGAGATGCACGCGATCCTCGAACGCAACCCGGAGGGTGCGGCGGTGCGCGGCAAATGGGGCAATATCGAGTTCCTCCGCAACGTCTACGATCTCAACCCGACGCTCAAGGACACCCAGTTCGCCGACTATCACTCGCACGGCTGGAACTTCCGCGCGGTGTTCAAGCGCGACCGCGAGGGCAATCTGCTCGACGCCGAGGGCAAGATCGTCTCCCCCGACGATCCCGAGAAATGGCGCCGCAACGGCGAGGGCAAATGGGTCCAGCCGGGCACCAACCCCGGCAAGGCGGTCCATCTGATGGACATCCATGCCGAAAAGGGCATGCAATGTGCCGACTGCCATTTCGCGCAGGATGCGCATGGCAATGGCCTCATCTATGGCGAGGTCGCCAACGCGGTCGAGATCGGCTGCAAGGATTGCCACGGCACCGCTGACGCCTACCCCACACTGCGCACCTCGGGCCCCGCCGCACGCCCTCAGGGGAGCAACCTCGAGCTGCTGCGCAACCCCGACGGCCAGCGCCGCTTCGAATGGATCGATGACGGCGGCGGGCGGCGCAAGCTCATCCAGCGCTCCATCGTCGATCCCAAGCTCGTCTGGGAGGTCCATCTGGTCCGCGACAGCGTCGATCCGGCCAGCCCCTATTTCAACGAAAAGGCAGCCCGCGCGAAGCTGATGAGCCGATCGGGCGCCGACGACGGCAGCTTCGCCTTCGGCCCCGGCATCGCCCGCTCGGACCGCGCGCATGACGACAACCAGATGGCCTGCTTCACCTGCCACCTGAGCTGGACCACCAGCTGCGGCGGCTGCCACCTCCCGATCGAAGCCAATTGGAAGACCAGCAGCCACCATTTCGACGGCGAGGAAACGAGAAACTTCGCGACCTACAACCCGCAAGTCGCGCGCGACGACATGTTCCAGCTCGGCCGCCACATGACCACCAAGGGCAACCAGGTCGCCCCGGTCCGAAGTACCTCCGCGCTCGTGCTGTCCTCGACCAATTCAAACCGCGAGCGGATCTACGTCCAGCAGCCCCCGATCTCGTCGATCGGCTTCTCGAGCCAGGCCTTCGCGCCGCACTTCCCGCACACGGTGCGCACGACCGAGACCAAGACCTGCACCGACTGCCACCTCTCGGCCAAGGACGACAATAACGCGATCATGGCCCAGCTGCTGCTGCTCGGCACCGGCCAGGTCAATTTCGTCGGGCTCAATGCCTGGACCGGGCTGGACGGCGGCTTCCAGGCCACCCGCGTCACCGAATGGGACGAGCCCCAGGCGGTGATCGGCTCCTATCTCCAGCACTATGCGTACCCCGATTACTACCGGCTCCATGTCGAGCAGAACCGCCGCGAGCTGAAGAACTGGACCCGCGGCGACACGTTCGGCCCCGGCATGTCGGGCGAGACGCGCCCGCTCGAACAGTTCCGCAACGTGGTGCAGGGCACAGCCGGCCGGGTCGGCTGCCTCCAGCTGCGCGGCGAATATATGTATGTGGCGGAAGGGGCCGGGGGCTTTCGCGCCTATGACGTCGCCTCGGTCGCCAACAAGGGCTTCTCCGACGCCGTCGTCACCGCCCCCTATTCGCCGCTGGGGCAGGATACGCGGGTCAAGTCCGCCAACGCCACCTGCATGGCGCTCCCCACCAACCAGCCGATCAATCCGCTGCGCAACACCGCGCCGATGCGCGAGGCGAACCAGGAACAGCCCTTCCTGCCCATCTACAATTATGCCGCGGTCACCGATTCCGAGGAGGGGCTGATCCTCGTCAATATCGACACGCTGGCGGACGGCGAGCTGCGCAACAATTTCCTCAAGCGCGCGGCGACGTGGAACGAAAATGGCGTGCTGAAAGGCGCGCGGCACATCATCCTCGCGGGGGAGGTGGCGTATATCACAGCGGACGTTGGCCTGGTCGTCGTCGATCTCGCCGACCCACTCCACCCCAGGCTCGCCGCCATCCGCCCGCTCAAGGACGCGCGGGCGAGTGCGATCCAGTTCCGCTATCTCTGGGTCACCGATGCCGAGGGCGTGAAGCTGTTCGACGTCACCAACCTGCGCGATCCGCAAGCGGTCCCCTCGGGCACCATCGCCATGCCCGACGCCCGCCGCCTCTATATCGCGCGCACCTATGCCTATATCGCCGGAGGCAGGCAGGGCCTCGCGATCGTCAATGTGACCAACCCGACAAGACCCGTCTGGTACAAAGCGGTCACCTTCGACGGCCAGCTCAACGACGCGCAGGACGTGATCATCGGCGCCACCAACGCGAGCCTGTTCGCCTATGTCGCCGACGGGAAGAACGGCCTCAAGGTGATCCAGCTCACTTCCCCCGCGAGCCAGCCCAATTTCTACGGCTTCTCTCCCGCGCCGATGCCGGAGCTGATCGCCTGGGCCCGCACGCCGTCCCCCGCACTCGCCATGTCCCGCGGCCTCGACCGCGACCGCGCGGTCGACGAAACCGGCGGCCAGATCGCGGTGTTCGGGCGGCTGGGCTCAAGGCCGTTCACGCGGCCCGAGATGGAGAAGCTGTTCATCAACCGCCGGGGCGTGTCGTTCAAGGTGAGCGACGATGTCGATATGCGGGCGTGGCGGCCCGGGCGGTGATCGGCTCGATAGGGAGTGCGGGGGTATCGTAGCCAGGTATTGCCTCAGAACTATCGACGCGCTCCCGACCCAAGCGATCAACCCGGTTGCTCTTTGAGAACGCTATTTTTTCCCTTTGCGTTGTTCCGCAAGGTACATCTCGGTCACCTCCTTCGGATCTAGGCCGATGGCCCTCAGGACGGAGCGATTCGCTACATCTCCGAGCAACACTCCGATAATGAGGCCAAGAATACCGGCGGCACCTCCCGCGGCCCACAGGACCCAGCTGAAAGAGTCGGCGTCATTCGGAAAGGTGACAGTCGTCAACCGCAACCCCTTCCGCGTTGAGGCAGCCCTCGGCGGAGCGAGGCCATCAGTAATGGCCCACAGCTGGGCGCCTTCGCCTTTGCGGAGCAGTTTGTAGTTGAGGGAGTATCCGTCTTCGGTCTTACGCACTTCCGGCCTGTCGCTCTCCCCGTCCAAGGCGTTTAAGAAGCCGAAGCTCATTTCGCCTGATTTGATATCTGGATGAATATCAACGGTTAAGTTGTCCAAGTCATCGCTACCGGAGTTCGTGATGATAAGGTTGTGCAGGACCGAACCAGGCTTGGACGCCTTGAGTGCAGACATAAGATCTACTGTGAGAACTGTTCGGCTGTAGATATTTGCTTCGTACCTTAATCGCTGTGCCTCTGACACTTCCCAATGTTGATATTGGGAGTAGCCGATCGAACCAAGAACAGCTCCTAACGCTGCTGTAAGTGTCGCGATCAGCGCTGCCTTCATTTTCCTTCCCCCTTTGAGCTTCACCCGTACCTGTAGTTCTCCTTCAGGTGAAGCTTAAGGTTGTCATTTATTGCGATGCTCCAAGAAGCTAATGTGAACCCTGCCCCCCGCCCGGCCGTTCGTCCATCAAATGCCGTACCAGCCCCTGCATCCGCCCGTCGAACTTGGCGAGCGGCACCGGGTCTTCGGCGAAGTCGAACATCGTCACCAGCTCGCCCCGGTCCCACCAATGCAGCCCGAAGCCCGGCATGTCCGCGACCACCATCGGGCGCAGATCGGGCGCGTCCGGGTCCATCGGGCGCAGGTCGAGCGCCACCCCCGGCGCGGTGGCCGGGCAGATCGACACGGTCGTGCCCCTCCACTGCGAGACGATCGGCCGGTGCAAATGCCCGGTCAGGATCGCGCGCACCTGCCGGTGTCCCGCGATCGCGTCAGCGAAGCGCGCCACCCAGGGCTCGTCCTTGTCGGTCCGCATCCAGTCGATCCCCACATCGATCGGCGGATGGTGCATCACGATCACCGTCGGCACGTCGGGCTTGGCGGCGAGCTGCTCCTTGAGCCACGCCACGCGCACCTCGCAAAAGGCGCCGCCATGGCGCCCTTCCTCCAGCGTATCGAGCATCACCAGCCTGAGCCCGTCGAGCTCGACCACATATTGCGCGAACCCGCCCGGCGTCGGCACGTCGGGAAAGGCGCGCGAGAAATTGGTGCGGTCGTCATGGTTGCCGACGATCGGGTACCAGGGGAAGGGGCAGGCCGAGAGCAGCTCCTTGCAGCGCTTGTAGCTGTCGACATCGCCGCGCTCGGTCAGGTCGCCGGTGACGAGCATCAGGTCGGGCTTGTTCGGTCCCTCGAGCACGCGCTCGAGCACCTTGGCCAGCCGTTTCTGGTTATACTCGTCCGGATTCCCCGGCTCGAAGCCGACATGGATATCGGTGATCTGGGCGATCAGCATATGGCTTGCCCTCCCCCTATCTTCGCTCGCGCCCGCGATTGGGCGCGGCGTCCTCGGTGGTACGACCCACTGGCCGGCTCGGCGCCCAGGGCGCTCCGTCGGCGATATGATAGCTGTGGCACATGGCGCAGCTCGATGGAACCTTGGCCCGCGAGTTCTCCCCGCCATGGCATGTCCGGCATGTCTCGATTCCGGGCAGAAGCAGATCGGACGAAGCGCCGCTAGTGCCAGCCTTATGGCAGCTGGTGCAGGTCTCAGTCGCGTGCGCGGCGTGATCGAACCAGCCATGCATCAGATAGCGGCCGGGCTGGACGACCGGCGCGACCGTCCAGCTATTCCCGACGGGCGTGATTGTATGGCACTCGGCGCAGGCCCCGTTCTGCGAGAAGAGCAGCCGGACGGCATAGTCCGAACCGCGCTGCGACGCGGGCCCGAAATAGGCGCTGTAGACGCGGCCCTGCTGATACTCGCCCGGCCGCCGCCGCCCGCCATCGAGCGCGGGCGGGCGCGGCGCGTGTTTGGTCGAGGCGCGCAGGTCGGCGATCGCCTGGGCGACATCGCCGTGGCGCAGCGTCCGCACCGTGCCGCCGACATTGTCATAGGCGAGGCTGTGGCACATGCCGCAGCTGCTCTCCATTTCGACGGGCTGGAAGCGCACGCCGTCGCGATCGGGCCGGTGGCAGTCCTTGCAGTCGAGCGCGTCGCCGAACGGGTAGCGCCCGCGCAAGGTCTGCGCCATCCGCGCGACCCCGCCGCGCGTGTTGAGGTGCAGGTCGTGCGGGAACTTCAGCCCGCTCGCGATCTGGGCGCCGATCGCCACCCGGCCCTGGCCATAGGTCGGTCTGAACTCGGGGTGCGCGGTCCCGAAATCGCCCGCATTGGGCAGCTTCGTGTCCGCCAGCCTTTGACTGAGCGTCGAATGGCAATCGGTGCAGAAGGCCTGTTTGGTCTCCGCCATCCGCCCCGCGCCCTCATGCTCGGTATGGCAATCGACGCACGCGCCGGGCCCGGGCTTGCCGAAGGTCTTCGCCACCGCCTGGAGGAGCGACCCCCACGCGGTCGGTTTCGCGCGCGCGCGCCCGATCCGCTCGGGCGGGGCATGGTCGTGGACGTCCTTGTGGCACGACGCGCAGGCGCTGTCGCGCACCGAGACGAAGGCCTGGACATGGCAGGACTCGCAATTGCCCTCGAGCTGGTGATGCGCCGCGCTCAACGGCCCGCTCGACCAACTATGCTGCGCCTGCGCCTCGTAGATCGTCTTCTCCGGCCCCTTCATGAAGGTCCAGACCGGAACCGCAAGGAAGCCGAGCAGCACCGCCGCGACCAGCAGCCACGCGGTCAGCCGCCGCCCGGGCAGCTTGCCCCTGAGCGAAAAGGCCCTGGCCTCGTCGCGCTCCTCCTCGGCGTCCGAGACGGCATCGACGCGGCGCACCGTGAGCACCACGTCCGCGCCCTCATGCCCCACGGTGATGCGGTGCCCGCCAAACGCCAGCTCGGCCCCGCGCCCGCTGTCGATCGTCGTGCTCCGCGTGCTCCGCCCATCGACCTCGAAGCCGAGCGTCCCGTTCGCGATCACCGCGATCCGCCGCCCATCGCGCGCCTCGATCCGCGCATGGCGGGGATCGACGCTGAGATCGGGCAGCGACACCTCATTCTCGGCCGCGCGGCCGATGCCGAGCACCTCCTTGTCGATGCGCGTATCGCGGACGATCTCGCGGTGATCGGCGGTCTGGGTGACGCTGCGGATCAGGAAGGCCATGCGTCCCCCCTCACCAGAAGAAGAACACGCTGGTGATGTGCGCGGTCAGCGCCGCGATCAGCGCGAAGGTGGCGGGCACATGCACATAGAGCCACACCTCGAGCATCGCCTTGAGCTGGAGGTGGCGGCGGAGGCGCGCGAGCATCGCGCTCTTGCGCTCCAGCAGCGACTGGACCTTTTCGAGTCCGTCGCCGCGGCGGATTCCCCGCAAGGCCCTGGCCGTCGCGCAGCCGCGATGCCGTCCCGACAGTCGCCGCCAAAGCCCGCCCGCGAACACATTCTGGTCGAGCGACTTCTGCACCAGCGCCGCCTGGCTGGGCGCCAGCGGCTGCGCGGCCTCGTGGAGCTGCCGGTCGATCGCGCGCAGCCCTTCGAGCATCTGCGTCTGGGTCAGTTCCTCGCGGTTGCTGCTCAGCGCCTTGGGCAACGCCGCATAGGCAATGATCCCCCAGATGCCCGAGACGATCACCAGCATCATCAGCGCCCAGGCCAGGGTGTGGACGTTCCACCCGAGCTGGAACCCGGTGTGAAGCGTCCCGATCACGATCAGGCTCAGCCCCAGATAGACATGTGCGCTCGTCCAGGCCTTGAGGCTCCAGCGCCCCCGCGTCATCCAGCGCTTGCGCACCCCGAGCAGGGTCAGCCACAGGATCAACAGCACCGCGATCGTGCCGAGCGTATAGCCGTACCAGCTCCCGCCATTGGGCCGCGGCGTCACGTCGGCCATGAAATAGCCCAGTGTCACCGCGAGGCTCAGCGCCGCCGAGATCTTGAGCCAGCGAAAGCTCTTGTGGCGCAGGAACCCGTCGTGGAGCGTCACCTCGCGCACCCGCCCGCGGCGATCGAGGTCGCGGTCTCTGAAGACCCCCGCCACTAGTCGGTCTCGCGCTCGAGCCGCGACACGCCGAGGAACTGCTCGGGCGCGACGCGGATCGCCGCCCCGGTCGGGCACGCCCGCACACAGGCCGGCCCACCCTTGATCCCGGCGCACATGTCGCACTTGATCGCTTTCTTGGGCTTCTCGGCGCCTTCCTTCTTGTCCTTGTATTTCCACGCCTTGTCCGGCTCGCCCGGCCCCGGCCCGAGGCCCAGCAACAGCCAGGCGAAGAGCGGCGGCTTCTTGGGCGGCACGCTGTCCATGCGGATCACGCCATAGGGGCAGTTGCGCTGGCAATTGCCGCAGCCGATGCATTTCTCGTCGATAAAGACCTCGCCATCCGGCCCGCGATGGATCGCGTTGGGCGGGCAATCGATCATGCAGTGCGGATGCTCGCAGTGGCGGCACGAGGTCGGCACGTGCAGGTGCGCATAGGTCCGCCCCGCCTCGCGATCGAGCCGGCTGAGCCCGTCATGCGAATCCGCGCACGCCTTCTCGCAATTGTCGCAGCCGACGCAGAGATTCTCGTCGATCAGCAGCACGTCGGTCGCCTCGCCGATCCCGTTCTCGATCAGGAAGCCCGCGGTCGCCGAATACATGTCGACCACGCCCGAGAAACTGTCCTTCCGGCTCTCGATGAAGCTGTTGATGCTCTGCCGGTCGGCCATGTCGGCGCGGAGCTTGTCGAGCAGCCGCGGCCTGGCCTTGACCAGCTTGAGGAAGGCATCGCCGGGCAGCCTGATCACCTCGGACTTGATCGCGGCCTTGACCGTCGCGGTGCGCTTGCCCCCCGCGATCAGCGCCATCTCGCCCACATAGGAGCCCGCGGGCAGATAGTTGAGGAACACCGGCTTCCCGCCGACCTGCTTCTCGATGATCATCGAGCCCACGCGGATCACGAAGATGTCCTGGCCCTCGTCGCCCTCGGTGATGATGTGCTTGCCCGCGGGGACGGTGATCACCTCGCTCGCATCGATCACCTCCGCCAGATCCGCCGCGGTCAGCCCCGATCCGAACATCTGCAGCAATTGCCGCTCGACCGAGATGCGCGTCAGCGCGCGCTTGGCGGCGGGCACGGATGCCATGAGTTTCAGTGCCGCCGTGCGCGAGACCTCGACGATTACCGCATTCTCGCCCGCACGGATCGTCGCCCCGCGCCGCCGGCCCGAGATCAGCCCGACCTCGCCGAACACCGAACCCTGCTCGATCGGCACGGTGATCCTTGGATTGTCCTTGTCGACCTCGACCAGCACGCTCCCCTGCGCGATCGCGAACAGCGACGATCCCGGATCGTTGCGCTCGAAGATCATCTCGCCCGGCTTGTAGGCGCGCACCTCGCTGTCGAGCATGAACTCGCGCATCTGCAGCGGCGACAGCTCGTGCAGGATCGCGACATTGGTCCGCAGCAGTTCGAGCCACTCGTCGACGCTGCGCCGCGCCTTGAACTTGGCGAACTTGGCCTCGAGCAGCGGCTCGTCGGCGGGCTTCAGCCCCTTGTTGCCGTTGATGAACTCGATGACGTCATAGCCCTGGTTCATGCAATGCTTGATCAGCGGATAGCCCGCGAGCGCGCCGATCACGAAGATGCCGGGCTTGGTGCTCTCGAAGGTCGGCGACAGCTTGGGAAAAGCCTCGCGGTCGGCGCTCGAAAATTCGATCCCGCACGCTTCGACAAACGCACGCGGCGCCGCCGAGCCCATCCGCGCGATCACCCGGTCGCACCGGATCGTCTCCTGCCCGTCACGCGTCTCGAGCACCATTTCGCCGGGTCTTATCTCGGCCGGCGTCGTCTCCAGCCGGATCGTGATCCGCCCGCGCTCCGCCGCCTCGTTGAGCAATTTGACGTTCGCCCCCTTGGCGCGCGCGAAATCGCCCGAACGGTTGAGGATGGTCACGGTATTGCCCTGCGCCGCATCGGCCGCGAGTCCGAGCGCATTCTCGATCCCCGCGTCGCCCGAGCCGATCACGGTGATATGCTCGTCGACATATTCGCCGGGATCGTCGAGCTGATACTGGACGTGCGGCAAATTCGCGCCCGGGCAGCGCACAAGATTGGGGTTCCCCTGCGTCCCGATCGCCAGCACCACCGTCTCGGCCTCGATCACCGCGCCGTCGGTCAGCGCCAGCCGGAATGCCCCAGCCTCGCCCTCGATCGCCTTGATCTCGCTCCGGTAGCGGACATTGACCTTGTGCTTCGCGGTCTGGCTATCCCAGGTCCCCAGCACCAGCTCGCGCTTGCCCGCATCGAAATCGAGGTCGGAGCGCAGGACCAGCGCGGACGGCGTCGCCATCACATGCTTGCCCTTCTGGTATTTGTAGATCGTATCGCTGAGGTGATCGGTCTTTTCGAGCAGGACGTGGCTGAGCCCCAGCTGCGCCGCGCGCGCGGCGGCGCTGAGCCCGGCGGGCCCAGAACCGACGATCGCTATGCGTACGCGATCCACCCCTCACGCCCCCTTGCGTTAGCTGCACGCCCGCGCACACTATCACGCGAGGCGGTACGCGCCACCCATTACGGAGGTACGACGGGGCAATGGACGCGGACGCAAAGGCGCGGAAATGGGCGCTTGTGGCGCTCATCGCCGCGCTGCTGATCCTTGGCGGGACAATCCTCTGGTCGTCGCTGCGCGGCGCCGCGCCCGCACCGGCCAACGAAATGGCCGGCGAACTGACAATCGACGCGCTCGAAGACGCCGCCAATGTTCACCCCGATGACGGCGCCGCCTGGTCGCGCCTCGGCATGGCGCGGTTCGACCGCGAGGAGTTCGCCCTCGCCGTCCCCGCCCTCCAGCGCGCGGCCGCGCTTCTGCCGGGCAAGGCCGATCTCTGGGCGCTGCTGGGCGAGGCGATGTTCAAGGCGACGGGCGAAAGTTCGATGTCGCCCGAGGCGCGGGTGGCGTTGCGCAAGGCGCTGGCGATCGATCCCGGCAACCCGTCCGCGCGCTACTATCTCGCGGTCGCCAGGGAACTGGACGGCGATCATGAGGGCGCGATCACCGATTGGCTCGCGCTCCTCGCCGATACGCCGCCGGGCTCGGTCTATGAAGCGGGCCTGCGCCAGACGATCGAGCAGGTCGGCAAGATCCACCATATCGAGACCGCCTCGCGCCTCGCCGCAGTCAAGCAGCCCACGCCTCCGGGCGCGGGGGCGCCGCCGACGGCCGTCGCGAACCTCCCCGGTCCCACCGCCGAACAGGTCCAGGACGGCGCCCGCCTCTCGCCCAGCCAGCAGATGGAAATGGGCCGCGGAATGGTCGAGCGGCTCGAGGCCAAGCTCGAGGCCGATCCCTCGAACCTCGCCGGCTGGATCATGCTGATGCGCAGCCGGATGCAGCTGAACGAACCGGATCGGGCGAAGGCGGCCTTGCGCGACGCGATCGCCGCCAATCCGGGCGCGAAGGCCCAGCTCGAATCCGAGGCGGCGGCGCTGGGGGTTCCAAAATAACAACGTCATCCCCGCGAAAGCGGGGACCCATCTCCTGCCCTCACCCGCAACTCAACGGTTGAGATCGAACCACAAATCCCGCCAATCAGGATTGTCCCGCTCGATCAACGCGATCTTCCACGCCCTATTCCACTTCTTGATCTGTTTCTCCCGGACGATCGCAGCCTCAATTTCGTCATGCGGCTCGATATAGACGAGGCGGTAGATCTCATGCTTGCTCGCGAAGCGGCTTCCAGTGCGTTCGCGGTGCTGGACGATGCGTTGCGTGATTTCGGCGGTCACGCCGGTGTACAGCGCACCGTTCTTGCGATTTGTGATGATGTAAACGTAGCCACCCATTCAGCCGCCCCGTTCCGGTCGTCGCGCAGGAGATGGGCCCCCGCTTTCGCGGGGGTGACGATAGGTTTGACCTATTTCTCCGTCGCCCCGTAGACCCCGTCCCAATCCGCCCCCGGCGGGTTATCGCGATACCGCGCCACCCGCTCGCCCATCAGCGCATAGAGCTTGCCGAGCCCATAGCCTTTCGCCGCCGCCTCGCCCTTGGCGAGCAGCGCCGCCGCCTCGTCCCAGGCCTGCGCGCGGTAGGCCAGCAGCACCGCATCATGCTCCGCCGCAAACGCCCGGAACGCCTCGCTCCCGGCAAGCGCCTCGTCGCCCACCAGCGCATGCACCGTCTCGGGCGCGTCGCGCCCCACCACGCGCACCCGGTCGAGCTCGATCGTCGCGAATTCGCGCAGCCGCGCCTGCAGATCCTCGCCCATCGCGATCGTCACGCCATAATATTTGGTCAGCCCCTCGATCCGCGAGGCGAGGTTCACCGTGTCGCCGATCAGCGAATAGCTGAGCCGCTGCGCCGACCCCATATTGCCGACGCAGCACGGCCCCGAATTGAGACCGATCCCGATGCCGACATCGCCGGGCCATGGCTCGGCCCCGCCCGGCATCTCCTTGTTGAGCTGCTTCAACCGCTCGACCATCGCCAGCGCCCCGCGCGCGGCGTTGCCATACTGGTCCGGATCGTCGAGCGGCGCGTTCCAGAAGGCGAGGATCGCGTCGCCGATGAACTTGTCGATCGTCGCTTTCCGCGCGAGCAAAATGTCGCACATCGGGGTCAGGAACGCGATCAGGAAGCGGATGATCTCCTGCGGATCGAGCTTCTCCGAAATCCGCGAAAAGCCGCGGATATCGCAGAACAGCACGGTCATCTCGCGCTCCTCGCCACCCAGCTGGAGCCGGCTCGGATCATCGACGATGCGCTTGACCAGATCGGGCGAGAGATAGCGGTCGAACGCCTGGTGGATATAGGCTCGCTGCCGCTCCTCTCGATAGTAGGTGAACACCGTCACCGAGACCCAGGCGAGGATCAGCCCGAGGATCGGATAGGTCGGGTCGAGCAGCAGCATCTGCTGGCGGAAGGCCATCCAGCTCCCCAGCGCCATCCCGCCCACCATCAGCACGCCCAGCACCGCACCGCGCGTCGCCCCCATCCATGGCAGCAGCAGCGCCATCAGCACGCCCAGCACCATCAGGCTGCCGCGCTCGATGGTGTTCGCCCAATAGGGCCGCTGGAGAAACTGGCCGAGCAGCACCTGCTCGGTGGCCTGCGCATGGACCATCACCCCGGGCTCGCGCTTCTTGAGCGGAGTCGAGACAAGGTCCTGCAGTCCCGGCGCGCCGGTGCCGACATAGACGATCGTCTGGTCGAACATCTCAGCCAGCTTCTCGGGCGGGATCGCGCCGGTCAGGATCTTCCACGCGGGCACGACGCGGCTCGGCTCGTCGCGCGTGTAATAGACATAGACTTGCCCGTCGGCATCGGTCGGCACCACCACGTCACCGGTCTTGAGCGAGGCGATCGAGTTGCCCTCGCCGAACTCGCCGCTGGCATTGTCGGTCTTGATCATGGTCGATTGCTGGTGCTGCCCGACGCGCAACGATTCGATCACCAGCGAGAAGAGGAAGGTCCCGTTCTGCATCATGACCATCGGCGCCTGGCGGACGATGCCGTCATCGTCGCCGATCCGGCTCACCGCGCCCAGTCCCGGCGCGGCGTCGCGCAGGGGCTTGATCGGCTGGGTCGCGCTGGTGAAGTTGAGCATCAGACTCTTGGGCTCGGTGCCTCCCCAGGCCGGGCCAACCTTGGGCTCGACGGTTTCGCTCTTCGGTCCCTGGCCCAGGAAAAAGCCCAGCACCACCGGATTGCGGCTCAGCGTGTCCGCGAAGATCGCGTCATTGTCGGGCAGCGCTTCGAGCGCGCGGATCGCGGCGGGATCGGCCTTCTCGCGCTTCGCCCGCTCGACCAGCCGCGCGGGTGAGGTCCGGTCGGGTTCGGCAAAGACGATGTCATAGGCGACCACGGCCGCGCCCGCATCGACCAGCTTCTGCGTCAGCGCCGCCATGTCGCTGCGCGGCCACGGCCATTGCCCGAGCTTCCTGAGCGATTCCTCGTCGATATCGACGACGCGCACGCCCGCGTCCTTATATTCGCGCGGCGCGATGCGGTTGTAGGTGTCGAACAGCAGCATGCCGGCGCGATCGAGCCCGCCGATTCCGGTCAGGTTGAGCACCAGCACAAGCGCGACCGCGAGCAGCCCCGGCACCGCGAGCACCAACTTGCGCCCGAACCTGATCCAGAAGTCGCGCATGCCCCGATCCCCTCCGGTATCTGCATATCATAACAGCTTCGTTTCGAAACCTCGCCCGGATGCGTGGAGTGCGCTAGGACGGCACGATGAGCGAGAAATTCGAACGCCACCGCCAGCCCTGGCGCCCCGACGAGGTCCAGAAACTCCATACGCTGGCCAAGAAGGGCATGGCGTTGAAAGCCATCGCCAAGGCGCTGACCCGCAGCGAGGAATCGGTGAAGGACCGCGCCAAGGCGGACGGGCTGAACATCGCGAAACTGCGGTAGGATAGGCTCGCCCCTTCTCCCACCCGTTCGTGCTGAGTAGGGGCTGAGCTTGTCGAAGACCCGTATCGAAGCACAAGTCCTTCGATACGCGCTTTCGCTACGCCCCTTCGGGGCTACTCAATCGCTACTCAGGACGAACGGAGTTTGGAATCATCGACTACGACGCGATCATCCTCGGCGGCGGCGCCGCGGGCCTGATGTGCGCCGCGACCGCGGGCCAGCGCGGGCGCCGGGTGCTGCTGGTCGAGCAGGCCGGCCAAGTGGGGAAGAAGATCCTGATCTCCGGCGGCGGCCGCTGCAACTTCACCAATATCCACACCGCGCCCGACCGCTATCTCTCGCAGAACCCGCATTTCGCAAAGTCCGCGCTCAGCCGGTACACCGCGCAGGACTTCCTCGCCCTGGTCGAGAAGCACGGCATCGCCTGGCACGAAAAGACCCTCGGCCAGCTCTTCTGCGACGGCTCGGCGCGCCAGATCGTCGACATGCTCCTCGACGAATGCGCGCGGGGCGGGGTCGAGATCGTCACCGGCCTCTCCCCCCAGGTCGAGCATGCCGATGCCCGCTTCCGCGTCGGCGAGGCAAGCGCCCCCGCGCTCGTCATCGCCACCGGCGGCCCTTCGATCCCCAAGATGGGCGCGACCGGCTACGCCTACGACCTCGCCCGGAAATTCGGCCTCAAGGTGGTCGAGCCCCGCCCCGCGCTCGTGCCCCTCACCCTCGGCGGCGACGAAATCCTGTTCCGCGACATTTCAGGGGTGTCGATCCAGGTCATCGCCTATGCTGGCAAGGCGGCGTTCCGCGAGGCGGCGCTGTTCACGCACCGCGGGCTATCGGGGCCCGCCATCCTCCAGATTTCCAGCTATTGGCGCCACGGCGAGCCGATTGAGATCAATTTCGTCCCCGATGTCGATCCGGGCTGGCTGCTCGGCGCCAAATGGGACCGACCGAATACAACGCTGCGCAAATATCTGGCCATCAACATGCCGGATCGCCTCGCCGAGGTCCTGGCAGACAGACTCGGCATCCAAACGAAGCTCGGCGATACGCGCGACCGAGCGCTTCTCGAAGCCGAACGGCGACTGTCCGAATGGACCTTCCACCCCAACGGCACCGAAGGCTTCGCCAAGGCCGAAGTGACGGCCGGCGGCATCAGCACCGCCGAACTCAGCTCGAAGACGATGGAGGCGGCGAAGGCCCCCGGCCTCTACGCGATCGGCGAAGCGGTCGATGTTACCGGTTGGCTCGGCGGCTATAATTTCCAATGGGCCTGGGCGAGCGGGGTCGCTGCGGGCAACGCAATCTGATCCCCCTCCCTGAAAGGGAGGGGTTAGGGGTGGGTATGGCAAGCGAAGCGCAGCCAATCTACCCTCGCCAAATGAATCGGCGTATCCCGAAATACCTGACTGACCGCGCCCGCGAGCTGCGCAACAACCCCACGCCGGCGGAGCTGGCGATCTGGCACCGCACCTCCCGCTATCGTCCCGCGTTCACGCGTCAGTATATCGAGGATCCCTTCATCATCGACCTCGTCTGTCGCAAAGCGAAGCTGGCGGTTGAGTTCGACGGCAGCCAGCATCTCGACACCGTCGAGGAAGATCACCGGCGCACCGCCTATCTGGAATCCCTAGGCTGGCGCGTCATCCGCCTCTGGAACCCCGACGTCCTCGAAAACCCAGATGGCGCCACCGAACACATCCTGCACCAAGTCGCCGAGTTCCTCGGCGATACCCACCCCCAGCCCCTCCCTTCCAGGGAGGGGAGAAAGAGAAGGCCCCGCTTCGAATAGAATGCCCCCTCCCGCGAAGGCGGGAGGGGCTAAGAGAAGCCCCCTCCGCACAACTTCGCGCTTGCCCTTTCCCCCCTTCACGCCCATGTGGCGCCCTCCATGTCATTCTCAGAACTCCCGCCGCTTCTTTCGGAAGCGCTCGCCACGCGTGGCTATGCCGCGCCCACGCCCGTGCAGGCCGCCGTGCTCGAGGCGCAGGCGCTCGGCCGCGACCTGATCGTTTCCGCCCAGACCGGCTCGGGCAAGACCGTCGCGTTCGGCCTCGCCATGGCCGGCGAGCTGCTCACCTCCGAAGGCCGGGTCGAACCCAGCCGCGAACCCCTCGCGCTGATCATCGCCCCCACGCGCGAGCTCGCGCTCCAGGTCAGCCGCGAGCTGATGTGGCTCTATGGCCAGGCCGGCGCGCGCATCGCCACCTGCGTCGGCGGGATGGACGCCTCGAAAGAGCGCCGCAATCTCAGCTACGGCGCGCATATCGTCGTCGGCACGCCGGGGCGGCTGCGCGACCATCTCGAGCGCGGCGCGCTCGACCTGTCGGCGCTGCGCGTCGCGGTGCTCGACGAAGCCGACGAGATGCTCGACATGGGCTTTCGCGACGATCTCGAGACGATCCTCGACGCCTCGCCCGGCGAACGCCGCACGCTCCTGTTCTCCGCGACGATGCCCAAGCCGATCGTCGCGCTGGCCAAGCGCTACCAGCGCGACGCGCTGCGCATCTCGACGGTCGGCGAGGATCGCGGCCATGGCGACATCCAGTATCAGGCGGTCACCGTCAGCCCCTCGGACATCGAGCATGCGGTGATCAACCTGCTCCGCTTCCACGAGGCGGAGACCGCGATGCTGTTCTGCGCGACCCGCGACAATGTCCGCCACTTGCACGCGACGCTCCAGGATCGCGGCTTCTCGGTCGTCGCGCTTTCCGGCGAGCATTCGCAGAACGAGCGCAACCACGCGCTGCAAGCCCTTCGGGATCGCCGCGCCCGGGTCTGCGTCGCCACCGATGTCGCCGCGCGCGGGATCGATTTGCCCAGCCTCAGCCTCGTCGTCCATGTCGAGCTGCCGCGCGATGCCGAGGCGCTCCAGCACCGTTCGGGCCGCACCGGCCGCGCGGGCAAGAAGGGCACGGCGGTGCTGATCGTCCCCTATCCGCGCCGCCGCCGCGTCGAACAGATGCTCCAGGGCGCGCGCATCCAGTGCGAATGGATCCAGGCGCCGACCGCCGAGATGATCCGCGCCAATGATCGCGAGCGCCTGCTCGCGGCCCTGCTCGCGCCCGTCGAAGTCGATGACGAGGACAAGCTGCTCGCCGAACGCCTGCTCGCCGAGAAGAGCGCCGAGGAGATCGCCGCCGCGCTCGTCCATGCCCATCGCGCCGCGATGCCGCAGGCCGAGGAGATGATCGAGGCAACTCCGGAGGCGCGCCGCGCCGCGCAGCAGGAAAAGCACCGCCCCGGCTTCGACGATGTCGTGTGGTTCCGCATGGATATCGGCCGCCGCCAGAATGCCGATCCGCGCTGGGTGCTCCCGCTGATCTGCCGCCGCGGCCATGTCACCAAGAACGAGGTCGGCGCGATCCGCATCGCCGCGAACGAGACCGCCTTCCAGATTCCGCGCGCGCTCGCCGCCAAGTTCACCGCCGCCGTCGCTCGCACCGCGACCGAGGAAGGCGGCGAGGATGTCCGCATCGAGCCATCGCCGGGCCCCGTCGAGGGCCAGCGCTCCGGCCCCGCCCCGCGCCCCACGCTCCACCGCACCGCACCCGGCGATGGCGGCTTCCGCGTCGATGGTCCCCGCCCCGAAGCGCCGCCTCGCCCGCCGCGCACCGGCAACGCCCGCGGCAATGACGGCCGCCCGGCCCCGAAACACTATGCCAAGCCGTTCGGCGGCAAGGGTCCGAACAAGCCCCATGGCGGACCGAAGGGCCCGCGCCCGAAGTGAATGTGGCGGCGGGCCTTCCCTGTCCGTGCTCCGGCGAAGGCCGGAGCGCTGGCCGCGGGCGTCGCCCCTTGACCTCCTGCGCTCCGGCCTTCGCCGGAGCACCGATAGCGCATTGACCCCTACCATCCTCGTCGATGGCGATGCCTGCCCGGTGAAGGAGGAGATCTACAAGGTCGCCTTCCGCCACGACGTGCCCGTCACGGTCGTAACCAACAGCTTCCTGCGCATCCCCCAGCACCCGCTGCTCAAGCGTGTGACGGTCAGCGACGGCTTCGACGCGGCGGACGACTGGATCGCCGAGCAGGCCACGCCCAGATCGGTGGTGATCACCGCCGACATCCTGCTGGCCGACCGCTGCCTCAAGGCCGGCGCGATGGTGCTCAGCCCCACGGGCAAACCCTTCACCGCCGCCTCGATCGGCTCGGCCATCGCGGTTCGCGCGATCATGGCGGACCTGCGCGCCGGCGGCGACCAGATCGGCGGCGCGGCACCCTTCTCGAAGACCGACCGCTCGCGCTTCCTGCAGGCGCTGGATACGGCTCTGGTGGCGCTGAAGCGGCGTCCCAATTGATTCCCCTCCCTGCAAGGGAGGGGTTAGGGGTGGGTTAGAAAAGGCGGGGCTCGATGCCCCGGCATTTCTTCAACTTCGACCAAACGGCTCGCTCGCTGCGCTCGCCACCCACCCCCCTGCCCCTCCCTTGCAGGGAGGGGAGCCAAGCAGCTTGAAATGTTGGATTTCGCCTGCTGAGATCGCCGGGAAGCCCGCCGCTGCCGCTCTTTGAAACCGTCAGTCAGTCATCGGCAAACCATGCCGACCCCCTAACTTTCGTAACTTTCGGGGAGCGAGAGCGGGCCGGCGCGAACGCGCATTGGCCTGAACTTTATTAAACTTCCGCGCCGCGTAGCACCTCGAACGCCGCCGCCGCGACCGGCGACAGGCCGGCCCCATCGGACAGCACCGCCGCCACCATCCGCGGGTCCCAGAACGCCTCGATATGATCCGCCGTCGCCTTCACGGCATCGGCCTCCATCGCCAGGTTCGCCGCGATCTGGTTGGCCATGTAGACGAGATGGTCGTGCGTGCCGCTCACTCGGCGGCCTCAATCCGCCGCGAGCGCTCGCTCAGCGCTTCATAATCTTCCTGCCAGTCGCTCGGCCCGTTCGAGGCCGCGACCTGCACCGCGGTCACCTTGTATTCGGGGCAATTGGTCGCCCAGTCCGAATAGTCGGTGGTCACCACATTGGCCTGTGTCGCCGGATGGTGGAAGGTCGTATAGACCACCCCCGGCGCCACGCGGTCGGTGACGGTCGCGCGCAGGGTCGTCTCCCCCGAACGGCTGGCGAGCCGCACCCAGTCGCCGGTCTTGAGGCCCCGGTCCTCGGCATCCACGGGGTGGATCTCCAGCAGATCCTCCTCGTGCCACACCACATTCGCCGTCCGCCGCGTCTGGGCGCCGACATTATACTGGCTGAGGATGCGCCCGGTGGTGAGCAGCAGCGGGAAGCGCGGCCCGGTCCTCTCGTCGGTCGGGATATAGTCGGTGACGACGAACTTGCCCTTGCCCCGCACAAAGCCGTCGATGTGCATCACCGGCGTACCCTCGGGCGCCGCCGCGGTCGAAGGCCACTGGATCGATCCCAGCTCGTCGAGCCGGTCGAAACTCACCCCCGCAAAGGTCGGCGTCAGCCGCGCGATCTCGTCCATGATCTCGCTCGGATGCCGGTAGTTCCACCCCAGCCCCAGCGCGTTCGCAAGCCCCTGGGTGACCTCCCAATCCTCAAGCCCGTTGATCGGCGTCATCACCTTGCGCACCGGCTGGATACGCCGCTCGGCATTGGTGAAGGTCCCGTTCTTCTCGAGGAAGGTCGATCCGGGGAGGAAGATATGCGCGTAATTAGCGGTCTCGTTGAGGAAGAGATCGTGGACGATCACACACTCCATCGCCGCCAGCCCCGCCGAGACATGGCGCGTATTGGGGTCCGACTGGAGGATATCCTCGCCCTGCACATAGAGCGCCTTGAAGCTCCCGTCGCACGCCGCGTCGAGCATGTTGGGGATGCGCAAGCCCGGCTCGGGATCGAGCGCCACGCCCCAGTCCGCCTCGAACAGCTTGCGCGTCGCCGCGTCGGAGATGTGCCGGTACCCCGAAAGCTCGTGCGGGAAGCTCCCCATGTCACACGCGCCCTGGACATTGTTCTGCCCCCGAAGCGGGTTCACCCCCACCCCGGGCCGCCCGATATTCCCGGTCGCCATGGCGAGGTTGGCGATCGCCATCACGGTGGACGAGCCCTGCGAATGCTCGGTCACGCCCAGCCCATAATAGATCGCGGCATTCCCCCCGGTCGCGTAGAGCCGCGCCGCGGCGCGCAGCTCCGCCGGATCGACGGTGGTGACGGGCTGAAGCGCCTCGGGCGCGTTTCTCGGATTGGCGACGAAATCGGCCCAATGGCGATACTCGTCCCAGTCGCAGCGCTCCCGGACGAACGCCTCGTCCGCCAGCCCTTCGGTCACGATGACATGCGCCATCGCGGTCAGCACGGCGACATTGGTGCCGGGGCGCAGCGGCAGATGATGCTCGGCCTCGATATGCGGGGTGCGCACCATGTCGATCCGGCGCGGATCGACGACGATCAGCTTGGCCCCCTGCCGCAATCGCCGCTTCATCCGGCTGGCGAAGACCGGGTGGCCGTCGGTCGGATTGGCGCCGATCACCAGCATCACGTCGCACTGCTCGACGCTGTCGAAATCCTGCGTCCCCGCCGAGGTGCCGAAGGTCGTCTTCAGCCCATATCCGGTCGGCGAATGGCAGACCCGCGCACAGGTATCGACATTGTTGTTCTGGAACCCCGCCCGCACCAGCTTCTGGACGAGGAAGGTCTCCTCGTTGGTGCACCGGCTCGAGGTGATCCCGCCAACCGAGTCCTTGCCATATTTCGCCTGGATCCTCCGGATCTCCGAAGCAGCATGCGCGAACGCCTCGTCCCACGAAACCTCGCGCCACGGCTGGTCGATACTCGCCCGGATCATCGGGTTCAGGATACGCTCCTGATGATTGGCATAACCCCAGGCGAAGCGCCCCTTGACGCAGCTATGCCCGCGATTGGCCTTGCCGTCCTTCCACGGCACCATCCGGACGAGCTGCTCCCCGCGCATCTCCGCGCGGAAGGTGCAGCCCACCCCGCAATAGGCGCAGGTGGTGACCACCGATCGCTCGGGCGTCCCGATCTCGACAACCGCGCGCTCCTGCAGGGTCGCGGTCGGGCAGGCCTGAACGCAGGCCCCGCACGAGACGCACTCGGAGGACAGGAAGTCGTCCGCCGCGGTCCCCGCCGAAACCTTGGAGCCGAACCCCATCCCGTCGATGGTGAGCGCAAAGGTCCCCTGCACCTCGTCGCACGCCCGCACGCAGCGCGAGCAGACGATGCATTTCGAGGGGTCGAAATCGAAATAGGGGTTCGACAGGTCTTTCGCCTGGCCGAGATGGTTGTCGCCCGCCGCGTAGCGCACGTCGCGCAAGCCGACCGCACCCGCCTGGTCCTGCAGCTCGCAATCGCCATTGGCCGCGCAGGTGAGACAATCGAGCGGGTGATCGGAGATATAGAGCTCCATCACCCCTTTGCGCAGCTTCTGGAGCTGCGGCGTCTGCGTGTGCACCACCATGCCCGCTTCGGCCGGCGTCGTGCAGGACGCTGGCGTCCCCCGCCGCCCCTCGACCTCGACCAGGCACAGCCGGCACGATCCGAACGCCTTCATGTTGTCGGTCGCGCAGAGCTTGGGAATCGCCGTCCCGATCTCCGCCGCCGCGCGCATCACGCTGGTGCCCGCGGGCACCGTCACCGCGCGCCCGTCGATGGTCAGCGTGACCGGCTCGCCGGTGCCGGCGGGCGTGCCGAGATCGGACTGCGGCTGATACGTCATACCCGCTCTTCTACCACGAAATCGGCCGGGAAGTGCGTGATCGCGCTCATCACCGGATAGGGGGTGAACGCGCCCAGCGCGCAGAGCGAGCCGAACTTCATCGTTTCGCAAAGATCCGCCACCAGCGCGAGCCCGTCGGGATCGCCCGCGATCACCCGCTCGATCGTCTCGCGCCCCCGTACCGCGCCGATCCGGCACGGGGTGCACTTGCCGCAGCTCTCCGCCGCGCAGAATTCGAACGCGAAGCGCGCCTGCGCGGCCATATCGACGCTGTCGTCGAACACGACCACGCCGCCATGCCCGATCAGCCCGTCGCGCGCGGTGAAGGCTTCATAGTCGAAGGGCGTATCGAACAGCGAAGGCGGGAAATAGGCGCCGAGCGGCCCGCCGACCTGCACCGCTTTCACCGGCCTGCCCGAAGCACTCCCTCCGCCGATCCCGATCAATTCGCCCAGCGTCGCGCCGAACGCCGTCTCGTACAGCCCGCCGAACCGGATATTGCCCGCCAGCTGCACCGGCATCGTCCCGCGCGACCGCCCCATCCCGTAATCGGCATAGGCCTGCGCGCCCTCGGCAAGAATGTAGGGGATGGCTGCCAGGGTCAGCACATTGTTGATGACCGTCGGACAGCCGAACAGCCCCTCATGCGCGGGCAGAGGCGGCTTGGCGCGAACCTCTCCGCGCTTGCCCTCCAGGCTGTTGAGCAGCGACGTCTCCTCGCCGCAGACATAGGCGCCCGCACCGACCCGCACCTCGATCTCGAACGGCGCGACCAAAGGCGCCGCGAGGCGAACCGCTGCCTCCATCTTGCGCACCGCATGCGGATATTCGGAGCGGATATAGACGAACCCCTTCGCTGCCCCGACCGCAAGACCCGCGATCGCCATCCCCTCGATCAGCACGAAGGGATCGCCCTCCATCAGCATCCGGTCGGCGAAGGTGCCGCTGTCGCCTTCATCGGCGTTGCAGACGATGTACTTGCGCACGCCGTTGGCGGTGCGGACCGTCTCCCATTTGATCCCCGCCGGAAAGCCGGCCCCGCCCCGCCCGCGCAGGCCCGAGGCGGTGACTTCGGCGGTAATCGCCTCGGCAGTCATGGCGCGGGCTCGCTCGAGCCCCTTCCAGCCGCCCGTCGCGGCATAGTCCTGGAGGCTCAGCGGCCGGGTCTTCCCCGCGCGTGCGAAGGTCAACCGGGTCTGCGAGGCGATGAAGGGATGGTCCTCGATCCGCCCGACCGACAGGTCCGAACCGCCCGCCAGGACCCCCTCGACATCGGCAACACCGACCGGCCCGAAGCCTATCCCGTCGATCTCCACCAGCGGCTCGAGCCAGTGCATCCCCCAGCTCGACACACGCTCGACCGTCGCGCCCAGTTCCTCGAACCGCCGCGCTACCCGGTCGGCGCCACAGGCCACCGCCAGCGCATCGTCCGGGATCCGAACCAATGTCATCACATCGCGCCGATCAGCGCAGACACCGCGCCTTCGTCGAGCCGAGCATGCAGCTCGTCGCCCACCATCGCGTTCGGCCCGACCGTGCACAGCCCGAGACAATAGACCGTCCCGACCCGCACCCGCTCGCCCGCCACGCGCTCGGCATGCGCGGCCAGCGCCTCGCTCCCGCGGGCCTGGCACGCCTCGGCACGGCACAGCCGGATCGCCGGGCGCGGATCGGGGGTGCGGCGGAAATCGTGATAGAAGCTCACCACCCCCGAAACCTCGGCACGGCTCAGGTTCAGCGCCTGCGCGATGTCCCGGATCGCCTCTTCGGAGACGAAGCCCGCGGCCGCCTGCACATCATGCAGGATCGGCAGCAACGGCCCTTCCCGCCCGATATGCCGCGCCACGATCTCGTCCAGCTCCATGGCACGCCCGGTACGCCGGATGCACCGCCCGGAGCAAGCGCTGCTTGCAGTGGGGCGGCACCAGCCCGCTCCCCCTCCCGGCCACCCATAGGCTACTAGAGTAAGGGCGGCCGGGAGGGGGAGCGGGCTGGTGCCGCGACCTCGGCGTGAGCCGAGCAAAAGAAGCAGGCTTACTCGTAGCGCAGCGCCACCACCGGGTTGGAGCGCGCGACCCGGAAGGCGTGCGCCCCGATCGTCACGACCGCGATCGCCAGCGCCAGCCCGCCCGCGAGCAGGAAAGGCACCGGCCCCAGCGGAATTCGCGCATCGAACCGGTTGAGCCATTCCTGCATCGCCCACCAGGCGACCGGCCAGGCAATGATGTTGGCGATCATCACCGGCTTGGAGAATTGCCAGACGAGCAACCGGACAATGTCCCGCGTCCGCGCGCCCAGAACCTTGCGGATGCCGATCTCCTTGGTCCGCCGCTCGGCGGTGAAGGCGGCGAGCCCGAACAGGCCGAGACAGGCGACGATCACCGCGAGCACCGCGAAGCCGGCGAAGCTCTTCGCGCGGGCATCCTCCGCCTTGTAGAGTTCGACCATGATGTCGTCGCTGAACTTGGCGTTGAAGGGCACGTCGGTGACGACGGTCTTCCACATCGCCTCCATCCGTGCGCGCAGCACCGCCGGATCGCCTTCGAAGCGAACCATCATATAGCTCTGGCCGTCGCGCTCGCTGTAGAAGAACAGCGGATCGAGCGGCGCGCGGATCGAGCGGAAGCGCGCATCCTTCATCACGCCGATGATCGTCACCGGCAACTGACCGATCTCGTTGTCGAGCATCGAGGCGCGAACCGTCTTGCCCACCGCATCGGCGGGATTCTTGAAGCCGAGCTTTTGGGTCGCGAGTTCGTTGATCACGATGTTCGCCCCGCGCGCCTGCAGCGCCCGCTGGGCCTCGGGGGTGGGCGGGAAGGGCAAGGTCATGTCATCGGCGGGGCGTTGATCGAACCAGCGGCCGGCGATCATCTCGATCCCCATCGCGTCTTTCAGACCCGGGTCCACGCCATAGTTTCCGATCGGCACCGCCTCGGTGGCGCCGGGCACCATTATCCCGGTGTTATTGTTGTTGGGCGTGGCGATGCCGATATCGGTGCGGCCGACCGCCTTGACGCCCGGAATACGCGAGGCCTGGGCCACCAGCGTCTCGCCCTTGCCCAGCACGACGTAGCGGCTGAGTTCATCGACCTGCAGGATATGATCGCGCTTGTAGCCGGGATCGACCGTGCGGGCGTAGACGGTCTGGGTATAGACCACCGCCGTGCACACGATCAGCCCGATCGAAACCGCGAACTGGCCGACCACGAGGACGTTTCGCAGCCGGCCAGTCCCCGCCGCCTCGGTGGCCGACTTGTTGGCCTTGAGCACCGAGGCGGGCTGGAACCGGGAAAGGAAGAAGGCGGGATAGATGCCGCTGAGCACGCCGACCGCCAGCATCAACCCGATCACGGGCAACAGGATGCCGTCGCTCCCGAAATAGTGCACCGGAATGTCCGCCTCGAGAAAGGCCGCGAGGCTGGGCATCAGCAGTTCGACGAAGGTCAGCGCGATCAGCATCGCGATCACCGAGATCAGCACCGATTCGGCGATGAACTGGAAGATCAGCTGCTTGCGCGTCGCCCCCAGGACCTTGCGCAACGCGACTTCGCGGGCGCGCTGGCTGGCACGGGCGGTGGCGAGATTGGTGAAGTTGATGATCGCCATGCCGAGGATCAGCAGCGCGATGACGGCGAAGGTGAGGATCGTGCCGCGGTCATTGCCGGGGGTCATCGCCCCGCCCTGCGCGGCACCCAGGTGGATGTCGGAGACGTTGACCAGTTTCCAGTCCTGATCCTCGCCCTGATTGTAGCGCGAATCGCCGCTCACCTCGTCGGGGATGTTGCGCTTCTCCCAGGCCGGGAATTGCGCCTCGATCGCCTTGGCGTCGGTACCGGGCTTCAGCTTCACCCAGATCCAGCCATTCTGGCAGCCCCAGCAGGCCAGGCCCTGCGGCTGATCCGCGAAATAGGCCTGGATGTCGATGCGGGCGATCGTGTTGATCTTGAGGTGCGAATTCTTGGGCAGATCGCGCAGCACGGCGTTGATCCGGAAATCGCGCGTCTTGCCGCGGCTGATCACGCTCATCGTGCGGCCGACGACATTGTCGGTGCCGAAGCGGCGGATCGCCTCAGACTGGGTCATCACCGCCGTCCCCGGCTGGCTGAGCGCGTTCGCCGAACCGCGCAGCAGCGGGAGCTGGAGCACGGCGAGCAGATCATCGTCGGTGTAGAGGAATTCCTCCATCGTCGAGACCTGGCCGCCATCCTTGAACACCGGCGAGGTGTTCATGGCATAGACCCAGCGTTCGACCTGCGGGAAATCCTTCTGGAGCGCCGCGCCGCTGGGATAGGGCGTCATCTGGAGCTTGGTGTCGCCGCCGGTATTGATCCGCGGCCGGTACCAGCTCTGGAGCTGATAGGTGTTCGCGGCATTGGGCAGCCATTTGTCATAGCTGAACTCGTAGCGGACGAAGAGCAGGATCATCAGGCACGCGGCCATGCCGATCGCGAGGCCGAGAATGTTGATCAGCGCATAGGTGCGGTTCTTCATCAGCGCCCGCACGCCCACGATCATATAGTTGCGCCACATGGCTCTTCTCCTTGGGTCCCGGTTCAGGCTGCGCGGCGGCGCTCTTGCAGGATGCGGCCGTCGAGCATGTTGACGACGCGGGTCGCGTAATCGGCATGGGCCGGCGAGTGGGTGACCATCACGATCGTCGACCCTTCGGCGTTCAATTGCTGGATCATCTTCATCACTTCCTCACCATGCTGGGTGTCGAGGTTGCCGGTCGGTTCGTCCGCCAGGATCAGCTTGGGCTCGGCGACCAGCGCGCGGGCGACCGCGACGCGCTGCTGCTGTCCGCCCGAAAGCTGGCTCGGGCGATGCTTGGCGCGGTGCGCGATGCCGACCCGGTCCATCACCGCATCGGTGCGGCGGCGCCGCTCGCCCGCGGAGACGTCATGATAGAGCAACGCCAGCTCGATATTCTCGCGGACCGAAAGCTCGTCGACCAGGTTGAAGCTCTGGAAGATGAAGCCGATGTTCGACTTGCGCACGTCGGACAGCCTGGCCTCGGAGAGCCCCGCCACCTCGGCGCCATTGAAGATGTACGACCCGCTGCTGGGCGAATCGAGCATCCCGATCAGGTTGAGCAACGTCGACTTGCCGCACCCCGAAGGCCCCATGATCGCGACGAACTCGCCCTGATCGATATCGAGGTCGATCGAATCGATCGCGGTCGTCTCGACCGTATCGGTGCGGTAGACCCGCGACAGGTTGCGCATCTTGAGCATCTTCATTCCTTTCAATTGGCGCGGGTGAGGTCGAGCCGGTCCTTGTCGGCGAAACCGGTATAGGGGCTGGTGATCACGCGCTCGCCGGGATCGAGCCCGTCGAGCACCTCGATGAAATCGCTGTTGCGGCGTCCCAGGCGGACCTGGCGCTTGACCGCCGAGCGCCCGTCGGGAGCGATGACGAACACCCAGGCGCCGCCGGTTTCGTTGTAGAAGGCGCCATTGGGAATTAGGCGGGCGGGGGTTGGATCGCCGAGGATCAGCTTGGTCTGGAGCGTCTGGCCGCGCTGGAGGTCGGCGGGTTCGGCCCCGACGAACTGCAGGTCGATCTGGAACTGGCCGTTCTGCACCTGCGGGTAGATCTTGGTGACCTTGACCTCGTAGCGCTTGCCGCCGGCCTCGACCTCGGCCTTCTGCCCGATCGCGACGCGGCCGAGATAGAATTCGTCGACGCCCGCGATCAGCTTGTTGCGGCCGGGGCTGTCGATCTGCCCGATCCGCTCGCCGCGCTGCAGAGACTGGCCGATCTGGATGTTGAAGCCCGACAGCGTGCCCGAGACCGGCGCCTTGAGGCTCAGCGCATCGAGATTGGCGCGGGCGAGCGCAAGGCCCGACTGCATCGAGCTGGCCGCCTGTTGCTGCTGCGACAGCTGGCTGCCCTGGAGCCGCTCGTCGTTCGACTGGCTGCGGCGCAGCGCGGCGAGGCGCCGGCGCTGGAATGCCAGCTCGTCAGTCGTGTCGGCGAATTGCTTCGCGCTCACAAAGCCGCGCTCGGCGAGCGGCTTTTCGCGGTCATATTGCCGCTGCGCCTTTTGCAGCGCGAGTTCGGCGTCGAGGATCGCGCGCTCGTTCGAGAGGCGGGTCTGCGACAGCGCGAGCTCCTGGCTGCGCATATTGTTGATCTGCTGCTCGACCTCAGTCTGGCGCGCGAGCGTCGAGAGCTGGAGATCGGCGTTGGAGAGCACCGCGATCGGCTGGCCCTGCACCACGCTCGCGCCGTCCTCGACCAGCATCTTCTCGACCCGGCCGCCCTCGACCGCGTCGATATAGACGGTCAGCAGCGGGGTGACGCGGGCGCGCAGCGGAATGAAATCGTCGAAATTGCCCTTGCGGACCTCGGAGAGGGTCAGCCGGCTCGCCTCGATCGTCTGGCTGCCGCTGCGCGGCGCGAACCACCAGAAGGCGAGGAGCAGTAGCAGCAGCGCCGCGGCGCCGCCGGCGATCTTGACCTTCATCGGAATGCCGCGCCGCTCGACGACGCGGTCCATGCCGCTGCCGCTCACCGCGCCGGATTCGGGGCCGCCTTCGCGGCGAAGCATTTTGACGATGCTCAGACGAGCCTCCCGCAACTGTTCGATTCCGGACAATGCTGTCCGATATCGAACGCAATGTTGAGCAGGGCGACCCGGAACTGGAACGACAGCCCGCGCTCATTGACCGCGAGGTCCATCCCCGCCGGCTGGGCCCGGTAGAGCGACACGGCGAGCAGAATAGCGGCGAGCATCACCACCGTCCGCGCCCATAGTCTCAGCTTGTTTGCGTCCATCATCCCTTCCTCCCGCAGTCCCCCTGCGTTCGTTGCGGGGATAAAAGCAGGAGCCGTGCCAAGTGCGATTTTGCAGGGTGCAGGGGCTTCTGGCCGCTCTGGCACGCAATTTGATTGTCCGATTCCGCACAGTCGCTGTACGGGAGCGGACGATGGGGAACGGGCAGGAATTCGATTATTGCGTCGTCGTCGACGATGACGATGACATCCTGCTCGCCGCCCGGCTGCTGCTGCGCACGCTCTTCGCCGAGGTGACGACGGTGCGCAGCCCCGAGGAGGCGATGGCGGCGATCTCCGCCCGCGTGCCCGATGTGATGCTGCTCGATGCCAATTTCGCGCGCGGCGCGACCGATGCGCGCGAGGGGCTGGCCTGGCTCGACCGGCTGCTCGCCGTCGACCCGGACATGGTGGTGGTGATGATCACCGCGCATGCCGGGGTCCAGATCGCGGTCGAGGCGATGAAGCATGGCGCGACCGATTTCGTCGCCAAGCCCTGGTCGAACGAGCGGCTGCTCGCGACGGTGCGGACCGCCGCGACGCTCCGCCGGTCGCGCGGGGCGGTCGCGACCGAACGCGCCAAGGTGGCGGTGGCGAGCGCGGCGCCGGGCGACGGCTCGCCCCTGCTCGGCCGCTCACCCGCCATGGCGCGCGTCCATTCGCTGATCGAGCGCGCCGGGCCGACCGACGCCAACGTGCTGATCCTCGGCGAGAACGGCACCGGCAAGGAGCTGGTCGCGCGCGCGCTCCACCGCCATTCGCTCCGCGCCGAGCGCGCGATGCTCACCGTCGATCTCGGCGCGGTGGCCGAGGACCTGATCGATTCCGAACTGTTCGGCCATGTGAAGGGCGCCTTCACCGATGCCAAGGGCGACCGGATCGGGCGCGTCCAGGCGGCCGACGGCGGCACGCTGTTTCTCGACGAGGTGGGTAACCTGCCGCTCCGGCTCCAGCCCAAGCTGCTGACGGTGCTCGAGCAGCGCAAGGTCACGCCGGTGGGCGCCAACAAGTCGGTGCCGGTCGATATCCGCGTGATCGCCGCGACCAACCTTTCGCATGCGCGGCTCACCGACGAGAGCGTGTTCCGCCCCGATCTGCTCTTCCGCCTCAACACGGTCGAGATCGTCCTGCCGCCGCTGCGCGAACGCCGCGAGGACATCCCCGAACTCGCGCAGCATTTCCTCGAACTCTATGCGAAGCGCTACAATCGCGACGTGCCGCGCCTATCGGGAAGCGCCAACGCGGCTTTGCTTGCGCACGACTGGCCCGGCAACGTCCGCGCGCTGCGTCACGCGATCGAGCGCGCGGTGATCCTCGGACGCGGCGACACGCTCGAGGCCGACGATTTCTCGCTCGATGCCGCAGGCCCGCGCGTGGCGCAGGACGCGGTGGTCGCGGCCGAGCGCGACGATCTCAACATCGACCGGGTCGAGAAGAAGCTGGTCGAGACCGCGCTCAAGAAGCACGGCTATAATATCTCGCTCGCCGCGAACGAACTCGGGCTCTCGCGTGCCGCGCTCTATCGGCGCATGGAGAAGCATGGGCTCTAGGATCAGTCGTTCCCCTCCCTGCAAGGGAGGGGCCAGGGGTGGGTCAGCGCCGGACGGGGCTCGATGCCCCGGCCGGTGCTTCTGCCGCGACGGCAGTAGGGTCTCTTGAGCGCGCAGACGCGCGCACCCACCCCCAGCCCCTCCCTGCAAGCAGGGAGGGGAGTGAGTTTGAATTGATGGGCTCTAATTTCACCGTCGGCCTGCTGTGGCGGCTGCTGCTGGTCCAGATCGCGCTGATCGGCTTTGCCTGGGTGGCCGCGACGCCAGGTTTCGGGGCGACGCGCGTGCTCGCCGGCATGGTCGTCGCGCTGACCTGCTGGCTGCTATGGAACCATGTCCAGCGCACCAATGTCGAAGTGTCGCGCTTCGTCGAGGCGCTCCATCACGGCGATACCTCGGTGCATTTCGATCGCGGGCCCGGATCGGGGTTCGAGCAGATGGGCCAGGCGTTCGACGGCGCGATCCGCAAGCTGCGCGAGGAGCGGCGCGCCGCAAGCGACGAGCTCGGCTTCCTCGAGGCGCTGGTCAACGATACGCCCGTGCCCCTGCTCACCGTTACCGGCGACGGGCGGATCAACCTCGCCAACAAGGCGGCGCGGCGGCTGTTCGCCGAGCATCAGGGCGTCCGCGGCGAGGATTTCCTGATCTACGGCGCGACCTTCGCCGGCCGGCTCGATCTCGAAGGGCCGCTCAAGGAGGATGTGCTGATCCTCACCATCGGCGGGCGCGCCAAACGGGCCATCGTGCGTTCGGCGGCGCTCACCCGGCTCGGCGGGCGCGCGCGCGTCGTGATCGTCCAGCCGGTGCAGGAGACGCTCAATGCGGTCGAGATGGCCGCGCAGACCGACCTGGTCCGCGTGCTCACGCACGAGATCCTCAACTCGCTGACCCCGGTGACCTCGCTCGCCGCGACCGCCTCCACCCTGCTCGCCGGGCTGGACGATCCGCGCCTCGCCGATGCGCGTCTCGCCGTGTCGACGCTCGAGCGCCGCGCCGAGGGCCTTCGCCGCTTCATCAACTCGTACCGCCGCGTCGCCAGCGAACCGGTGATCGACCGCAAGCGCTTCGAGGCGGCGCCCTTCGCGGCGGAGATGGCGCGGCTGTTCGCCGCCGAATGGCCA
>NZ_JAPDOK010000011.1 GCF_026013415.1 Sphingomonas caeni | reverse complement strand
CGCGCCGCATACTTCCTCGCCTTCATCCACCTCGCCGCAGCCATGATCTGGATGCGTTGAATGTCGATTCGTCCTAGCGCTCGCCCGGAAAAAGACATCGCCCCGGCCCGGCTTGCAATGTTGGATTTCGCCTGCTTGGCTCAGCGCGCCCGGCCGCCCGGGCCGTTCTTTGACATCGCGAATTCAGGGGCGGAAGCGAAAGCGCGAAAACCGGCGCACCAGTGTCACCCTAGTGTAACCTTTCGGCGACCGCGCCTCAGCTCCCCGGTTGGATATAGGGCACCCGCGCGAACAGCTCGCGCTCCCATTTGCGCGGATCGTTGACCGCGCGGCTGTTCACGTCGAACAGCATCGTTGCGCGCTTCGGCAGCGTATAGGCAGGCCATGCCGGCACGCCTTTCGCCACCGGTTTCCCCGTCCGCGCCAGCGCCGCGAACGCCGCCATCACCTGCCGGCTCAGCCGCTGCGCCTCGGGCCCCGTGCCGGTAAACGATCCCTGCGCGCCCAGCGTACCGAAGGCGAGCGCGATGTCCATCGTATGCGGCGCGCCGCGGCCCGGGATCGGCGACTGGAAATCGACCTGATAGACCCAAGTCGCCTTCGCCCCTGCCGCAGCGCGGGCATCGGCCTCGATCACCTGCCCCGGCCAGCTCCGGCCCGCCGTGGTCGCGCGGTAGAAAATCTGTTCGGGCGTATCATTCGGGAAATGCGCGCGATACTCGCCGACGATCCATTCGGGCAGCAGGTCCATCCGCAGCTCGGGCGCCATCGCCGCCGCCAGATTGTCCCAGGTCAGCCCCTTCACCTTGGGGGAATCGGGCGAGACGAACGCGCGGGTCTCGTCGTGGGTGTTGCCGAGGATCATGGGAATGTGCAGCGACTGCGGATTGGCGTCGGGCCAGAAAGGGTGGCGCGTCAGCCATTTCATGTCGAGCACCGGCCCGAAATAGACGCCCCCGCCCAGGATCGGATCGGTCGCGTCGAGCGCCTCGACCAGTCTCTCCATCGGCATGTCGAGCAAGGGCGACAGGTCGCTCTCCTTCACCCCGAGCTTCGCCAGATAGGCCTGCGCCCTCCTGGTCGCGTTCATCGGCCCCGAAGCGGTCACCTGTTGCCCGCTCATCGTCGCTGCCGAATGGAACAGGCCTTTCGCGGCGGGCATCCCCATCAGCGTGGCGATCTTCGCGCCGCCGCCCGACTGGCCGAACACGAACACGCGACCGGGATCACCCCCGAAGGCCGCGATATTGTCGCGGATCCATTCGAGCGCCAGGATCAGGTCGAGCTGCCCCAGGTTGCCGCTGTCGGGGAAGCGCGGATCGAGCCGGGCGAGATAGAGGTATCCGAACGCGTTGAGCCGGTGGTTGACCGTGACGACGACCACATCCTCGGTCCGCGCCAGCGTCTCGCCATCGTTGAGCGGCACCGTCACCGTCCCGCCCGAATAGGCGCCGCCATGGATATAGACCATCACCGGGCGCTTGGGCGCGCTTGCGAGGATGGTAGGCGTCCAGATGTTGAGCTTGAGGCAGTCCTCGGACTGCGCCCCGTTCCCCCGCTGCGGCGCCATCGCGCTGAATTCATTGGCCGGGACGATCTCGCCCTCGTGCGAGGCTCTTACCGGGGCGCGAAACCGCTCGGCGCGCCCGTAGCGAACGCCGAGGAATCGGTGCACGCCGTTGACGGTGTCGCCGGAGAAGGCCCCGTCAGGCCCACCGGCGATGGCGACCTCACGGGCCGGCTTCGGCGCCGTCCGGGGGTCCGCCGCCAGCCTCTGCCCCCGCGCCACCCCCGGCATCGCCGCCAGCGCCAGCCCGCCCGCCAGCACGCTCCGCCGTGTCGTCATCGTCCGCTCCCATCATGAACGCGCTCACCCGCTGCTCGACCTGCTCGAGCGTCGATCCCGCCTCGGCCGCCTGCCGCCCGGCGCTTTCGGCGGCACCCGCAAGCGAGGTCACCCGCTCGCTGATCGTCGCGATCAGCGCCGCGATCTCGCGCGAGGAGACCGCGGTCTCGTCGATCGAGGCAAGGATGCCCGCCATCACCGCCGCCTGCGATTCCATCGCGCCCGACACGGTCCGCACCCGATCGAGCAGCGCACTCACCGTGGTGCGGATCGCTTGGTTGGTCTCCGCGACCAGGTCGCCCGCCGCCTGGGCCTCGCGGATCGTGACGGTGATCCCGCCGGTCGCGTCGGCGGCCTGGTCGGCGAGGCTGCGCACCTCCTGCGCAACGATCGCGAAGCCCCGGCCGCTCTCCCCGGCACGCGCCGCCTCGATGCTCGCATTGAGCGCGAGCAGCTTGGTCTGGTGGGCGATATCGGCGATCAGCGTCACCACCGATTCGATACGCGCGGTATGTCCCGCGAGGCTCGCGGCATGATCGGCGCCGGTCACCGCCACCGCGTCCGCCTGCCCCGCGACATCGGCCGCCGCCAGCGTGTCGGCCCGCGCCTGCTCATAGACCGCGATCAGCCCCGCCGCGCTCGCCGTCGCCTCGGCCATCACCATTGCCGACTGGTCCGCCGCGGTGGCCACCTCGGTCGCCGGCATGCGCAGCGCCTGGAGTTCGGCCGCGGTCTGCTCGGTGAAGCGCGCCACGTCGCGGCTTGCCCGCACCGTCCCGGTCACCGCCTCGCCCAGCTCGTCGCGCACCGCCACCGCGGCGTCGCGCCGGGCCGCCGCCGCGCGCTGCCGGGCGATCGCGCGCAGCCGGCTGGCAATCACCTCGAACTCGATCATCCCCAGCTTCTGGGTGGCGCGAGTCACCCGCTCGATCTTGGCGAGGTCATCGGTCAGCTCGAAGAACAGCGCATGGACCCGCATCTGAGCCACCGCCATCGACGCGGCGACGACCCAGAATTCGAGCTCGAGCTGCGAGATGCGGTCGGCTTCGGCGATGATGGTGTCGAGCCATTGCTGATCGACCGGGCAGGCGAGCTTGGCATGGGCATAGCCGATGCGCGCGCGCACCAGTTCGTCGGTGACCGCGATCCCGCGGCGCGCGAGCAGATCGCGGACAATGTCCTCGATCTGCGGTTCGATCAGCGACCAGGCTTCAGCCAGCTCGGCCTCCCAGACGGCGTCGATCGAATAGGCCTGGCGGAGCTGCGCCACCTTCTGGTGGGGCAGCGCCTCATCCTCGGCGGGTGAACGGCTCCCCTTCATGACGGATTCCCCTCCCACGGGCGATCGTTCGCCTCTGTGTCGTCATCTCCGCACGTCCAGCCCTTCGCCGAACGCGGCGAGATCGGCCCGGGTGAACAGGCTCGCGTCGCCGGGCAGCGAATGTTTGAGGCAGGTCAGTGCGAGACCCGCTTTTGCTGCGGCGCGGCTGTCCCCGCCCTGCAGCAATCCGTGCAGCACGCCCGCAGCAAAGGCGTCGCCCGCGCCGATCCGGTCGACGATCCCCGCGACGAGGATCTCGTCGGTCTGGTGCGCGCCCTCGCGCGTGTCGATCCGCGCGGCGATGCGGTGGCTGTCGGCATCGACGACATGGCGCGCGGTCGAGGCGATCATGCCGAGCTTGGGGAACGCGGCGAACGCGGCCTCGGCGGCCTCGCGGCGCCGGTCCGAACCCTCGCCCGAAAAGTCGCGGCCGAGGAGCAGCGAGATATCACGGTGGTTGCCGAACAGGATATCGGCATGGCCGATCAGCTGGGTCAGCACGCCACGCGGATCGCTGTCCCATGCCTCCCACAGCTTCGCGCGGTAATTGCCGTCGAACGAGACCGGAATGTCGCGGGCAGCCGCCACCTCGGCAGCCGCGATGGCGGCCGCGGCAGTGTTCGGCCCAAGCGCCGGGGTGATCCCCGACAGGTGAAGCCGCGTCACGCCGTTCAGGGCCGCATCCCAGTCCCAACGCTCTGCCGCGCGATCCGCGAACACCGAATGCGCGCGGTCATAGACGACCTCCGAGGCGCGAAGCCCCGCGCCCGGCGTCAGGAAGTAGAGTCCCAACCGGCCCGGCTCGACCGCAACGCTGGAGGTATCCACCCCCCGCCGCCGCAGCTCGCCGATCACCGATGCGCCCAGCGGATTGTCGGCCACAGCGCTCACCATCCGCACGGCATGCCCCAGGCACGCCAGCCCGGTCGCGACATTCGCCTCCGCCCCGCCGACATTCACTTCGAGCTTGGGCGTCTGCAGCAACAGCTCGCGGCCGGGCGGCGAGAGCCGCAGCATCAGTTCACCGAAGAAAGCAATCGTCATCGCGCCAGCCAGCCCCCGTCCACCGCCAGGATATGCCCCTGGACATAGTCCGAAGCGCTGGACGCAAGAAAGACCGCCGCGCCGCCCATATCGTCGGGCGAACCCCAGCGGCCCGCCGGGATGCGCTCCATGATCTGCCGGTTGCGCGTCTCGTCGGCCTGGAGCTGGGCGGTGTTGTTGGTGGCGATATAGCCGGGCGCGATCGCGTTGACGCAGATGCCCTTCGACGCCCATTCGTTCGCGAGCAGCTTGGTCAGCCCGCCGATCCCCGATTTGGACGCGGTATAGCTCGGCACGCGGATGCCGCCCTGGAAGGTCAGCATCGAGGCGATGTTGATGATCTTGCCGCCGCCATTGGGGATCATGTGCCGTGCTGCCGCCTGACACAGGAAGAACACCGATTTGAGATTGGTGTCGACCACAGCGTCCCAGTCTTCCTCGGTGAAGTCGATGCTGTCATTGCGGCGGATGATCCCGGCATTGTTGACGAGGATGTCCAGACGCCCGAGCTTCTCGACCGCCTCGTCCACCACCCGTTGCACCGGCTCGATCGACGAGAGGTCGGCGGAGACGATCTCCGCCTTGCGCCCCATCGCGCGCGCCTTCTCGACGGTCTCGGTCGCGGCGCTGCGGCCGACGGCGGCGATATCCGCCCCCGCCGCCGCCAGCGCCAGCGCGATGCCCTGCCCGATGCCGGTATTGGCGCCGGTGACGACTGCCACCTTGCCGCTCAGATCGAAGGGGCTCGACATCAGGCCAGCTGGCAGATGTCGAGGACGTTCATGTCGGTATAGTCCTGGTTCTCGCCAGCCATCGCCCAGATGAAGGCATAGGCCTTGGTTCCCGAGCCCATATGGACCGACCAGGGGGGCGAGATCACCGCCTCTTCGTTCTGCACCACGATATGCCGCAGCGCGTCGCCCTGGCCCATATAGTGGAAGACGCGGTCCTTCTCGAGATTGTCGAGATCGAAGTAGAAGTAGATCTCGCTGCGGCGCTCATGGATGTGCGGCGGCATGGTGTTCCACACGCTGCCGGGCTTCAGGATGGTGAGCCCCATGACGAGCTGCGCGCTGTCGCACACGCCGGGGATGACGAGCTGGCAGATCGTCCGCTCGTTCGATTCCTCCAGCGTGCCGCGCTCGAGCTTGTTGGCGTCGGCGATCGAGAGCTTGCGCGTCTCGAACGCCTTGTGCGCGGGGCACGAGGCCAGATAGAAACGCGCACCTGTGCCGCTGAACACGACTTCCGCCGCGCCCATCGTCACATAGAGGCAGTCCTTGTTCGCCAGCGTGTAGCTGTCGCCATCGACGGTGACCGTCCCCTCGGCGGCGCCCACATTGACGATCGCCAGCTCGCGCCGCTCGAGGAAGGGGTGACCCACCGCCGAAGCCGGCTCGGTCTGCGCGGGCAGCGCGACCGGGGCCGAACCCACCTGCACCCCACCGATCACGAAGCGATCGGCATGCGTATAGTTGAGCACGCACTCGCCCTCGCGGAACAGGTCGCCGATCAGATAGCGGTCGCGCAGCTCGTCATTGGAGACGCACTCCATCATGTCCGGGTGAGTGGCGTAATAGGTACGGTCGAACATGATATCTCCGGTTGTGATCAGGCCGCCGCGGCGACCGGGGTTGGGGCGTGCTGGTCGAGCTTGTAGGCCCGCTTGACCAGCCCGTTGGTGAGCTCGTGCGCCAGCTCGGCGGCCTCCCAGTCGAGCAGGCGGCCTTCCGCCACCAGCTGCGCGAGGAAGCCGCAATCGATCCGCCGCGCGACATCGTGCCGCGCCGGTATCGAGAGGAAGGCGCGCGTATCGTCGTTGAAGCCGACGGTGTTGTAGAAGCCCGCCGTCTCGGTCACTTGCTCGCGGAAGCGGCGCATGCCCTCGGGGCTGTCATGGAACCACCAGCTCGGGCCGAGCTTGAGGCACGGATAATGGCCGGCGAGCGGTGCCAGCTCGCGCGCATAGGTCGTCTCGTCGAGGGTGAAGAGGATGATCGACAGGGTGGTCGAGGTGCCGAACCGGTCGAGCAACGGCTTGAGCGCCGAGACATAGTCGGTGCGCAGCGGAATGTCGGCGCCCTTGTCGCGCCCATGGCTCGCGAACAGCCCGCCATTGTGATTGCGGAAGGAGCCCGGGTGGATCTGCATCACCATCCCGTCGTCCGCGCTCATCGCCGCCATCTCGGTCAGCATCTGCGCACGGAACAGCTCGGCATCGGCCGGGGTCCAGCTGTCGGAAAGGATGGTGCGGAACAGCCGCTCGGCCTCGTCAGGCGAGAGGTTCGCGGTCTGGGCAGTGACATGGCCATGATCGGTCGCGGTCGCCCCCGCCGCACGGAAATCCGCACGGCGCTTGCGGTGCGCGGCGAGATAGCCGTCCCAGCTATACACGTCCTCGCCGGTCTTCTCGGCGAAGACCTTCATCGCCCCGGCGAACTGCTCATGCTCGACATCGATCACCGCGTCGGGTCGATAGGTCGTGACCACCCGGCCGTTCCAGCCGCTCGCATGGATGGCATGATGCGGCGACAGATCGTCCTGCGGCCCTTCGGTCGTGGCGAGGAACTCGATCCCGAACCGGTCGAACAAAGCCCGCGGCTTGAACGCGTCGGTCGCCAGCTTCTCGTTGATGCTGTCGTAGTAGAAGTCGGCGGTCGAGGCATCGAGTGCGACGTCGAACCCGAACACCTCGCCGAACACATGGCCAAGCCACATCGAGGACGGCGTGCCGCGGAACAGGTGCAAATTCTCCGCGAGGATCCGCCAGGCTTTCCGGGGATCATGCGACGGCACGCCATTCTTGTCGGGCACCCCCAGGTCCGCCAGCGCGATCCCCTGGGAATAGAGCATCCGGTAGAGATAATGATCGGGCGCGAGCAGCAGCTCGCTCGCGTTCGACCAATTGGCGTTGGTCGAGAACCAGGTCGGATCGGTGTGGCCATGCGGGCTGATAATCGGCAGCCCGGCAACCTCGGCGTAGAGTGCGCGCGCGACGTCGCGCGTACGCCCTTCCGCCGGGAACAGCCGGTCCGGATCGAGCTTGAGGGGTTTCGCCATCGTCAGCCTCACACCTTCCTGCGGGTCAGCGCGTTGACGATCACGCCCAGGATGGCGACTCCCGCAAACGCTGCCAGCACCCCGTAATAGCTGGCCGGAGCGAAGCAAGGCGAAGCGGCGCCCATCCACACCGGGGTGCAGCCGCCCACCGCGGTCTTGCTCGACGCGAGGAAGAACACCATCCCGGCAATGCCCGACACCACCGCGAGGATGACGGCCCAAGGTGTCGACGCCGGGAACCGCTCGACCCGCTCGAGCCGCGGCGAGAGGATGTGCACCGAAAGCACCGCGAGGAAATAGGCCGCGCCCGCGGCGATGAACATCGGTGCATAGCTGTGGAACCGGTCGAGCACGTCGCCCGAATATTTGGAGAAGAGCGCCCCGCCGAGCGCGCCCACCGTCCCGCCGATGCCGATCACCGCGCCAACCGCGAAGCGTGGGAAGGTGTCCGACGGTAGCGTATAGAGGTTCGCCGAAAAGCCCTGATGCGCGGCGGCGGCGATGCCGATGATCAGCACGCTCACCCACAGGTTCGAAACCGAGGTGGCGAACATCACCGGCAGCACGAAGATCGCGCAGACAATCATGGTGATCTTGCGCGCCCGGCTGACGCTCATCCCCGATTTCATCAGCCGGCCCGACAGCCAGCCCCCGGCGACGCTGCCAACGTCCGAGATCAGGTAGATCGCGCCCAGCGCCAGCGCCGCGGTCGCGGTCGTCCAGGTCTTGAGGTCGAGATCATATTGCTTGCCCAGGAAGTCGGGCAGCCAGAACAGGTAGAACCACCAGATCGGGTCGATGAAGAACTTGCCCAGCGCGAACGCCCAGGTTTCGCGCGTCGCGAGCAGCTTGAGCCACAGGCCCGGCGTCTTCACATCGGGATCGGCCGGATCCTGGGTGATGTGCGCGAGCTCGGCGGCGCCGACTTTCGAATGGCTGGCGGGATCGTCCTTGTAGATCGCCAGCCAGGCAATCAGCCACAGCACGCCGAAGATGCCGGTGGCGATGAACACCATCCGCCAGCTCAAATGCATGTACTTGATCATCACGAAGACGATCAGCGGCGTCAGGATCGCGCCGACGTTCGAGCCCGCGTTGAACAGGCCGATCGCGAAGGCGCGCTCCTTCTGCGGGAACCATTGCGCGACCGATTTGACGCCCGCAGGGAAGTTGCCGGACTCGCCGATGCCGAGGCCAAAGCGGGCCGCGGCGAACTGGCTGACGCTGTAGACGCCGCCGCACGCGACATGCGCGATCGTCCAGACGACAACAGCGACGGCATAGCCCAGCCGCGCGCCGATCGCGTCTACCACCTTGCCGAAACCGATATAGCCGACGGCATAGGCGATCTGGAACCAGACCACGACATCGGCATACATGCGCTCGTCCATATGGAGCGCGGGGTCTTCCATCATGATCGGCTTGAGCAGCCCGATCATCTGGCGGTCGATATAGTTGATCGCGGTCGCCGCGAACAACAGGGCGATGATCACCCAGCGATAGCGCCCGACGCGCTCCACGGCGCCGGCAATCGCCGCCTCACCCGAACTCGCCATTCCCCTCTCCTTTTTTCTCGTTATCGAGGCAGCCGGCCTTAACGGCCGATCGTGCACCGCACCCGCATATCGGTGCCGAACCGGGCCTCCACCGCGGCGCCGGGGCGCACGGGATGGACGCCGGTGACGGCGCCGGTCGAGATCCATTGGCCGGCGGCCAATGGCAGGGGGCGGGATGCCGCCAGCTCGAACAGGAAGCGCACAGCGCCGAACGGCCCGTCGAGCATGGTACCGGCCGTCCCCGTCCCGGCCTCGATACCGTCGATTGTTAGCGCTACCGGCCAGTCAAGGAAACCACTATCGGGCGCCACCGCAGCGCCGATGACGAGCCCGTTATTATTGCCGAAATCGGAGATGGTGACTGCCGGGCCATGTTCGTTGATCCCCGCGAAGGGCGATCCCGCCACCTCGATGCCGATGCGGATCTCGTCGACATGGGCGGCGACCGCCGCGTTGGTCCATTCGCGGCCGAAACTCGCGGGCAGTTCGCCCAGTTTGAGCAGGAATTCCGCCTCGGCGGCGGTGAATCCGTCGGCGAAAGCGTGCATCATCGGCGAGGAGCCTTCGCCCGCGTGGACCACGCCTGCGGCGAAGATCGGCCCCGCGAGCCGGTTGGTGCCATATTGCGCGACCAGAGGCTCGGGAATGCGGCCCACCTTCCAGCCCGCGATACGCCCGCCGAACAGGCCGATCGCGCGCTCCTGGATGCGGTAGCCATCGTCGAGCGATTCGGGGAGTTCGCCCGGATAATCGGCCAGCGCGCTGCCGGCGTGGCGGGCATCCACGAATGCGCGGGCGATCGCTTCGGCTGCTTGTCTTCCTTCACTCAACGCATCTTCCTTCTCGATCGATCGCCGTGCGGTCACAAACATGCTCCCCGGTCATTTGCAAAAAATCGCTCGGCGTGAGGCACGCCGAGCGAGGTTGCGAGGGCCCGGAAAAGGCGCGCACCCGCGCCTGTCCCGGAACCAGGGAAGCATTTGGGTCGGGACGGCAACGCGCCGCCCGCCCGATCAGAACTTCACCCGCACGCCAGCGTAGAACTGGCGGCCGGTGTGGTGGAACAGGACGACCTGATCGTCCTTGTCGATGTAGAAGTCCTGCGGCTCGTCGGTGAGATTGATCGCCTCGAACGTCAGGGTGACATTGTCGGTGATCTTGAGCGAGGACGAAGCGTCGAAGTTGAGCGTCTCGTTCACGCCTTCCTCGGTGCTCTGCTCGCGCGCACCGCCCGCAAAGGCGGTGAGATAGGAGGAGCGGTAGGTCGCCGAACCGCGGATGCTGAACACCGAGTCCTCGTAGAACAGGGTGCCGTTGGCCGACTTGTTCGAGAGGTTGGTCAGCGGCCCCACCACCGTGCCGACGCCGCCGGGCCCCGGATAGGTGATGTTCGCTTCGACATAGGTGTAGTTCGCCAGCACGCCGAGATGGCTGAGGAAGCCCGGTAGGAAGGTCAGCTGGTGCTGATAGTTGATCTCGAAGCCCTTGAGCTTGCCGCCCTGCCCGTTGACCGTACGCGTGTACTGGAACAGGTCGGTCGGCAGCACGCCGGTGCCGTTGAGCAGATCGAGCGGGAGGCCCAGCTGGGTGTAGGGCACCAGTTCGGTGATGCTCGTGCCCGAAAGCGTGCTGATATTCTTCTGGAACAGCCCCACCGCGAGCAGCGATCCCTTGCCGAAATACCATTCGGCCGACAGGTCGAGATTGGTCGCCTTGGTCGGATCGAGGAAGGGGTTGCCGGTCGAATAGCCGCGGTTCGACGCCTGGATCGTCAGCGAACCGCCGGGCGACAGCGCGGCGAGGCCGGGACGGGTGATGACGTCGGCATAGCCGAAGCGCAACAGCACGTTCGGAGTGATCTCCGCCACCAGGTTCACCGCCGGCAGCCAGTGATCATAATCGCGGATCACGCGCAGCTGCTGGATGCTGCCATTGACCGCGGCATAGCCCGCGGTGTTCTGGCCGGTGCGGACATAGCGGATGCCGACATCGCCGCGGATCTGGATCGATCCGATCGGGAAGCGGAAATCGCCCTGCAGATAGACCGCCTTCTCGATCTCCTGCACATCGACGAAGCTCGACCGCGCATTGGTGTTCTCGACCCCGCCCAGGCGGAAATCGATATTGGTGCCGTTGATGTTCTGGACGCAGTCGCAATAGATGCCGAGCGTCGAGACGAACGCCGCGAAGTTCGGGATGATATAGCTGCCATAGGCCGGATCGCCGGTCGCCCCGGGGAGCGAGGTGGTGAGCGAAGCGACCTGCGCCGCGGTCAGCGTCGGCGAGACGGTCTCGGCGACCAGGCGGCGCTTCTCGCTGCCGCGATAGTTGAACTGGCGATATTCCGCGCCGGCCTTGATCGTGAAGTGATCGGGGATGACGTCCCATTCGCCCAGCGCCTTGAGCGAGCGATAGCTGTTGATCGCGCCCTGGGGACGGATGCGGATGTCCGACGCGCCGTTGGTCATCGACCAGTTGGCCGGATTGTTGATGTCGAAGCCCCAGTTGATCACGGGCTCGCGGTCATTGCCCCGATAATCCCACGAGAAACCGTTCGTATTGAGCCGGTCAAGCGTGATCGTCGTCTGGACCGGGTTGCTGAAGTCCGAATTGGCATAGCCGCCAAACAGCGTGCCGCGGAAGCCGCCGCCGAAATCCTGGTTCACGGTCAGCGTATATTGCTGGAACTTGGTCTCAAGATGATCGAGGCGCGATTCGACGCGCACATCGACATTGTCGAACACGCCCTGGACCAGCTCGTTCTGCGAATTGACCGTGCCCGAGCGGATGATCGTCTGGGGCTTGCCGGTGCCGGTGCGGCTGAACGAGATCGCCTCGATATAATTCTCGGTGCGGGTTGTCCTCGAATCCGAATAGAGCGCGTCGAAGGTGATCAGCGTGTCGTCCGACGGCTGCATCTGGATCGAGGCGGTGATGCCCAGGCGGCGCAGGTCGTAATTCCAGGTGTCGTAGCGCGGGATGCGCGGATGATAGATCAGCGTGTCCCAGTTGCTGCCGTTGCTCGCCGGGACCTCGTTGATCTTGGCGACGGTGAAGCCGGCCAGCGTCGAGGCGGCGTTGAAGCCGCCATTGGCGCCGGTCGGGCTCCAGCGAACGGTCGAATGGCCGGTCTCGAGCACCTTGCGCTGCGAATAGGCGGCCGACAGCAGCACGCCGAAACTCGAATCGCTATTGTGCCAGCTCACCAGCCCCGCGAAGCGCGGCGAGACCTTGTCGTTCATGTCGTTATAGCCGGCCTGCGCCGAGCCCGCGATGACCAGGCCGTCCTTGTAATCGAACGGGTGCGCGGTCTGCAGGTCGACGGTCGCGCCGAGCGAGCCTTCCTCGACATCGGCCGACGCGGTCTTGCGCACGGTGATCGAGTTGAACAGCTCCGAAGCGAAGACGTTGAAATCGAAGCCGCGGCCGCGATTGACGCCGCCGCCGGCATCCGAGCTGCCGGTGGTCGCGATCGCTTCCATGCCGTTGATGCGGACGCGGGTGAAGCCCGGCCCGAGGCCGCGGACCGAGATGCTGCGGCCCTCGCCGCCGTCGCGCGCAATGGCGACACCGGGGACGCGCTGGATCGATTCGGCCAGGTTGTTGTCGGGGAAGTCGGCGATGTCCTCGGCCTTGATGACGTCGACCACGCCGCTCGACCGGCGCTTCTCGTCGAGCGCTGCGGTGACCGAACCGCGGAAACCGGTGACGACGATCTCCTGCTCTTCCTGAGCGTTGGGATCGGTGTCCTGCGCCATCGCCTGCGACGGCATCAGCGTCGCCAGCGTCAATGCGGCCAGCGAAACCCCCGAAGCACGCCGAAAATTCGTCGAAACGACTGCCTTTCTCATCTCCACCTCCTCTGAGCCCCCGAATCCATTTGACGGACAGGTCCGGTGAGCTGTCCCTCTTGCTACCGGTGTCATAGTCCTGCGTCAACGCAGCCGTTTGCGGATTTTCGTGCTTTCGCGGGACTCGTTCAGCCAAGCGTCTCGACCGGCCTCCCGTTAACCCGCACATTTTCCAGCGTTAATCGCTCGGTGAAGCGCACGACGCTCGGCTGGCTCACCCCATCGAAACTGCAGTCGCGCAGGGTGATATCGGTGACAGGAGCCCCGGGCAGCCCCTGGCTGTCGATCACGCGGAGCGCATTCGCCGCACGCAGCCGCTCGACCACGACGTTGCGCAGCCTGGGCACGAACCGCCCCCTCGCGCCCTCTTCATAGTTGAAGTCACAGGTGACCGCGGCGCGGCTCACCGTGCCGACATCCAGGTCGCGATAATAGAAATCCTCGAGCAGCCCGCCCCGCAACGCATTGTTCTTGAAGCGGATTGCGTACCAGAGATCGGGACTGTCCATCACGCAGCGCTCGGCGAATACCCAGCGCGCGCCGCCCGAAATCTGCGATCCGACGACGACACCGCCATGCCCTTCCTTCATCCGGCAATCGCGGATCAGAATATTCTGCGCGGGCGTGGCGAGGCGGCGGCCATCCTCGTTGCGCCCCGAATTGACCGCGATGCAATCGTCCCCGGTGTCAAAGGTGCAGCGCTCGATCAGCATCATATCGACCGATTCGGGATCGCAGCCGTCATTATTGGGGCCATGCCCCATGATATCGACGCCGCGGACGATGATGTTGCGGCAGAGCACCGGGTGGATCTGCCAGAAGGGCGAGCCGCGCAGCTTGATCCCCTCGATCAGCACATTCTCGCAATCATAGGGCTGGACGAAGGCGGGGCGCAGGTAGCTCCCCTCGCCGAACACGCGCTTCTCGACGGGCACGCGGTCCTCGGCCATCTGGAACAGCACCGCGCGCGCCTTGCGCTGGTCGGGCATGCCCTCGCGCCAGCCATGTTCCGCGGTGCCGCCCCAGGGGCCTTTCCACGGCCACCAATGCTCGGCGCTCCCCTGCCCGTCGAGTATGCCGCTGCCGGTGATCGCGATATTCCGCTGCTTTCGCGCATAGACGAAGGGCGAGTAGTTCATCAGCTCGATCCCCTCCCAGCGCGTGAAAACAAGGGGATAGTGGGCGGGATCGGTGCTGAAGAGCAGGTTCGATCCTTCGGCCAGATGCAGGTTCACGTTCGATTTGAGATGCACGGCGCCGGTGAGGAAGCGCCCGGCGGGCACCACCACGCGCCCGCCCCCGGCGGCCGCGCACGCCTCGATCGCCCTGGCGATAGCGGCGGTATTGAGCGTCGTCCCGTCGCCCTTCGCGCCATAGGCCGTGATGTCGAAATCGCGCGCCGGGAATTCGGGCGCGCGGACGGTGCGGGCGATATCGGCGGCGCGGTCCCAAGGGTCGGCGGGGCGGGCGAGCGCGCCGGGCACCACCGCGCCAATCGCTGCCGCGCCCGCACCCGCGCCTGCATAGCGCAGCACGTCACGGCGCGAAGGTCTGATCAGCATGGTGCTCTCCCAGGGTCGGCTGTCCGGTTTGACACCGGTAGCCAACCCTGTCGCGCGCCACGATTCGGGTCAAGCCCGGCGCGAAAGCGGCTAGCGCCGGCCGCGGATGATGACCGATGCGCCTCTAAGCGAGCCTGAATCGGCGCGGAGCGTGATCGTCCCCGCCTTGCCCGGTTTCGAGCGGACGATCACCAGCGCATAGCCGTTGAACGCCTTGCGCCGGGGCGAGGGGAAGGGCTCGAAATCGGCGGGATCGCCATTGTCGGTGGCGACGATCTCGCCGGGTCCCTCGATAGTGAACGCGATCGGATTGCGCGCGCGCGGGGCGGTGATGCCGTTCGCGTCGGTCACCCGTACGGTGACAAAGCTCAGGTCATAGCCGTCCGATGCGATCGTCGAACGGTCCGCCGTCGCCCCGAGCGCCGCCGGTTCGCCTGCGGTCTTCGTCACCGCCTCGGCCCAGCGCTTGCCATCCTTGTACGCGACGACCTTCAGCTCGCCGGGCTCATAGACGACATAGTCCCAGCGGAGGCGATACTCGAACGGCGCCTTTTTCCGCCGCCCCTGCGACTTGCCGTTGACGAACAACTCGGCCTCGTCGCCCGAGGTGAAGACATGGACCGGGGTCACCTGACCCTCACGCCCCGGCCAGCTCCAATGCGGCAGGATATGCGCCATCGGCAGATCGGGCCGCCACCGCGCCTGATAGGCGTAGAAACGGTCCTTCGGGAAACCGGCGAGGTCGATGATCCCCGAATAGGAGCTGCGCGCGGCATAATAGGGTGTGGGCTCGCCGAGATAGTCGAACCCGCTCCACACGAATTCGCCCGCGTTCCACGGATGCTGGTCGTGAAGCGCGAAGCTGCGATCGGCCGACGAGCCGAAATCGGCCGCGAACAGCTCGTAGCTGCTCACCTGGAGCGTCGCCGGATCGCCGCCCGCGCCGGGCCGCACCGGGCCGCTGATCGTGCCCGGCACCGGGAACTGATATTCTCCCCGGCTGCTCAGCGCCGACGCGCTCTCGCTGCTGAGGATCGCCTTGCCCGGGAAGGCCTTGCGGAAAGCAGGGAATTGGCTGGGCAGGCTGCGCACCCCGACGCCCTGATAGTTGAGCGTGATGACGTCCACTTCGCGCGGCAAAGCCATGTCCGCCTTGGCCCAGTTCATCGCGGTCATGGTGCCGCGCGTCGGATCTTCCTGCCGCACGATGCCGACCAGCTCGCGCGCGATCGCCGCCCCCTCCTCGCCCGAATATTGCTCGCCCACCTCGTTGCCGATGCTCCACAGCACCACCGAGGGGCTGTTGCGGTCGCGGCGCAGCATCGAACGCAGATCCTGCTCGTGCCAGTCGGCGAAGATCAGGTGGAAATCGAGCGGGGTCTTCTTCTTGAGCCACACGTCGAACACCTCGTCGATGACGAGGATGCCCATCCGGTCGGTCAGGTCGAGCAGTTCGGGCGCGGGCGGATTATGGCTCATCCGCAAGGCATTGGCGCCCATGTCTCGCAGGATTTCGAGCTGACGCTCGCCGGCGCGAGTGTTCCAGGCGGCCCCAAGCGCGCCGAGGTCGGCGTGGTTGTTGACGCCCTTGAGCGCGATATGCTGGCCGTTGACGATCAGGCCCCGGTCGGGATCCCAGCGGATGCTGCGGATGCCGAATTTGGTCTCGTAGCGGTCCACGACCTTGCCGCCACGGGTGACGCTGGTGACCGCGACATAGCGGTTCGGCTTTTGCTCGGGCGGCGGGCCCCAGAGGCGGGGATTGGCGAGCGTGGTGCCAGCTTTCACCTCGGCCTTGCCATGCGCCGGGACCTGCGTGCTCGCCGCCGCGATCTGCACGACCGCAGCGCCGGTGCGCCGACCCGAAGCGTCGAGCGCGTAGATGCTCGTCGAAACCTCGACCGGCGCGGCCACCCCGGAATCATTGTCGACCGTCACCGTCAGATCGATCGCCGCCGAAGCCGCCGAGACCTGAGGCGTCGTCACCTGCGTGCCCCAATGGCCGATATGGACCGGGTCGGTCTTGGTCAGCCAGACATTGCGGTAAATGCCCCCGCCCGGATACCAGCGCGACGAAGCAGGCGGGTTGTCGAGCCGGATCGCGAGCTGGTTGTCGCCGCCGGGGACGACATAGGGCGTCAGATCGACGCGCCACGAATTGTAGCCATAGGGCCAGCCGCCCACCAGATGCCCGTTGAGCCAGACTGTCGCGTAGGCCATCGCGCCATCGACATCGAGGAAGACCGAACGGCCCTTGTCGCGCGCCGGGATGTCGAGCTTCTTGCGGTACCAGCCGATCCCCCAGCTCGGCAGCCGCCCCATCCCGCCATAGGGGCCGGTGGTGAGGAACGGCCCGGCGATCGCCCAGTCGTGCGGCAGCGTCACCGCGCCCCAGCCGCTGTCGTCGAAGCCGAACTGGACGAAGGGCAGATCGCCGCCGGGATCGCCCGCGGGCCGGACGTAGCGCCTCACGGGATCGCGGATAAAGGCGTTGCCGGTCGGCAGGATCCACGGCTTGAGCACCGACAGCCCTGCCCCGCCGAGCGTTTGCGCATCCTCCGGCCGGGCATCGGCAGCCTTGCCGTCGCCGCTCTCGTCCCCCGCCGGGCGGACATCATAGTCGAGCCGGACCGCCATCCCCTGCGGATCGCCCAGGTGAAAACGCCAGCCGGTATTGATCGACAGCCGCTCGCGCGGTTCGCCCGCCATCGCCGCGCCGGGGGTCAGCAGAAGGGCGAGCGCCAGCAAGCGGAGCAGGGGCATGGGGAGCTTTCGTCTAGAGGCCGACGCGGCGGAGGGAGCCGGGCTGCGCGTCACGGCGCTTCGCCCGGCCGATGCTGCCCGAAACCGCGCGGGGGAAGAGGATGCGGCGGATCGGCGGCGCGGGGCGCCCGGTCCGCGCGCACTCGATCCGTTCGGCGAGCAGGCGGAAGGCGGCGCGGCACATCTCGGCAACGGGGAGCGCCGCACGCGTGAGCTCGGGCCAGATGCCATCGCCGATTCCATAATCGTCGAAATAACAGACCGCGACGTCCTCGGGGACGCTGCGGCCGCGCAAATGCGTCGCGGCAAGGCAGGCTGCGGCCTGATCCTCGCGGCAGACAAGGATCGCGCTCGCCGCATCGGCCCGCCCCGCCAGCCTGGTCGCCGCCTCGATCGCCGAACGCTCGGCATCGACGACGAGTTCGGGCGCCACGCCCAGCCCGAAATTGGTGAGCGCACGGGCATAGCCTTCGAAACGGGCCCGGTCGGTGAGGGAATCGCTCAGCGCGCCCATGAAGCCGATCCGCTTGTGGCCGAGGAAGATCAGCCGCTGGGCAAGGTCATAGGCCGCCGCCGTCTCGTCGGTGCAGACGGCTGCGAGCCCTTCCGGCTCGGCAGCGATCGCACAGGCCGGGAGCGCATCGCGGACGAGCGACGCGCCCGCCCCGCGCAACAGGATCAGCGCCTGGGGATCGAGCCGCTCGAGCCGCATCGCCTCGCGCTCGCTGCGGCCGGCGCCCACCGCGAAGGGAACCAGCTGCATCCCGGATTGCCGCGCACCGGCGATGCATGCCGTCAGATAGGTTCCGAGCCGCGCCTCCTCCGCCTCGGGATAGACCAGAGCGATCCGCGCGTCCCCGTCACCGCCCAGCGCGAGCTGGCGCGCAGCGGGATCGGGGCGATAGCCGGTCTCGGCGATCGCGGCCTCCACCCGCGCCAGCGTCTCCGCCGACACGCGGTGCGGCGCATTGATCGCGCGCGACACCGTCATCCGCGATACGCCGGCACGATCGGCGATGTCGCGGATCGTGGCCGGCGATCGATCGCGATCGGGCGTGGCGCTCCTCATCTCGAGGAGCAGTAGAAATGGTACGAGTATTTAAGTCAATATAGTCTGAGTTATTGCGAAGCGCGCTGCCCTGTCACCTTACAGCCCCATAGCGCGTAAAACAGCACATAGAGGCTGCACAAAGCGGTGAGGATGAAGCCCCAGTGCAGGCCATAGGCATCGGCGATCTTGCCTTGGACCGAGGCGAGCGCACCGCCGGCGATCGACATGATCAGCAGACCCGACCCCTCTTCGGTCAGCGGCCCCAGCCCGCGGATCGCGAGCGCGAAGATCGCCGGAAACATGAGCGAGATGCCCAGCCCGACCGTGATCAGACCGTACATCGCGGCGGGACCCGGCACGAACACCGCGACGAGCGAGCCGCCGATCGCGATGAGCGAGAACAGCGCCAGCACGCGCTCGGGCGCGATTTTGCGCATCAGCCCGGCGGCGATGAAGCGCCCGACCATCATCCCGCCCCAGAAGAAAGTGAGATAGAAGGCGGCCTGATCCTGCGGGATATTAGCGACGCTCGGCTGCGAGACGAAGTTGATGAAATAGCTGCCGACCCCGATCTCCGCGAACACGCACAGCGCGATACCGACGCAGCCCAGGATCAGGTTGCGGTGGTTGAACAGCGACAGGCCCCGGCGAGCCTCGACCGAAACGCGCGAGGTCGCAGCGCCGAGCGCGGGCAGCTTGGCGCGCGCGATCATCACTGCGAGCACCGCGAGCACGATCGCGACGATGAGATAGGGCAGCTCGGTCGCCTGAGCATCGGCCATGCGCTGGGCATGGGTGAGCTGGGTGCCCGGCGCGGCGGTGCCGCCGATGGTGCGCGCGAGGATCAGCTGCTGGCCGAAGACGATCGCGAGCACGTCACCGGTAGTGTTGAACGCCTGCACCAAGGTCAGGCGCGACTCTGCGCTCTCGGGCGGGCCGATCACCGCTACATAGGGGTTGGCAGCAACCTGGAGCAACGCGATGCCGCACGAGACCGTGAAGAGCGACGCGATAGTCACCTCGTAGGAGACGAGGTTGGCCGCCGCGATCATTCCGAGCGATCCCACGGTCATCACCACAAGCCCGGTGGTCAGCGCGCGCTGATATCCGATCCGTTCGATCAGCTTCGCGGCGGGAATCGAGGCGAGCAGATAGCCGATGAACCAGACCGATTCGATCAGCCCGGTCTGGAAATAGCTGAGCTCGAAGACGCTCCGCAGATGCGGCAGCAGCGTGCCGTTGATGACGCTGATGAAGCCCCACATGAAGAAAAGCGTGGCGAGCAGCACGAGCGCGCCGCCATATCGCGTGCCAGCCGGCACACCAGTTTCATTCGTCAACGACCCCTCCTGCTCAATATATGGTACGAGTATATTTTGCCCAGCCGATACGCGCAACCGCGTTCCGCCAGCGCTGTCAGGAAGCGCGCGCGATCCGGCGGCGGCGCGCGGGCGATCCGATCCCTTCGATCCCCATATCGTGCAGCGCCAGCTCGAGCAGGTCGTTCATCGCATTGCGCGCCGCGCCCGCATCCGAGCGCAGGATCGCGTCATACACGCGCTCATGATCGGGCACCGGATCGCGCTGGCGCTCGCCGAACGCGCCCTTGCGGCGCTTGAACTCGGTGGTCCAATGGACCGCAGCGCCCACGGTAGTGGCCAGCGCGCTCATCGTCTCATTGCCGGTCGCGGCGAGGATCGCGCGGTGAAAGCGCTGGTCCGCCGCCTGTCCCTCGGGCGTGCGTAGCGTGTGTTTCGCCATCTCGTCGAGCGCGACGCGCATCGCGTCGAGGTGGCGCTGCTCGCGCCGGTGCGCCGCGAATCCGACCGCGGCGGGCTCGATCACCCCGCGCAGCTCGAACAGGTCGCGGATGAATTCCTCGCTCGGCTCGCCCTCGAACATCCAGGCGAGCACGTCCGGATCGAGCAAATTCCACATGCCGCGCGGATTGACGCGGGTACCCGCCTTGGGCCGGCTGTCGACCAGCCCCTTGGCGGCGACGATGCGAATCGCCTCGCGATAGGCGGTGCGCGAGATGCCCAGCGCCTCGGCCTGCTCGATCTCGCCGAGAAAGGCATGGCCGGGCAGGTAGACGCCCGCCAGGATCGCCGTCCCGATCGTGCGTGCGGTGGTGCCGTGGATTCGCGGCCGCAGCGTCTTTCGCGTCTCCTGGTTCATGCCCTCTCCGGTTGCTGCCGCAACGGTAGCGCCATCCCCCCCAAAAAAGAAGGCCGCCCGAAGGCGGCCGAGGAGGTAGCTCTTGAGAGGCGGGGAGCGGCGGCCGGTCTGTAAGCCGGCCGCCTCCCCCTTTTCGAGGATCAGAAGCGGCCGCGGATGCCGACCATCACCTGGCGGCCCGGGTTGAAGTAAGAGAAGGCCGCGTTCGGGAACTGGAAGTAGCTGCGCTGCGCCGCCTTGTTGATGTTCTGCACGTCGAGCGTCAGCTCGGGCAGCCCCTTCATCCCAAGCACCTCGCCCAGATCCACCGACCCGCCGAAATCCCATTGCTGGTAATCGTCGCCATAGAGCGAGGCGAGCGTGATGCCGTTCTGGTTCGCCCCCGACGAGACCGAACCCTGGGTGAAGGTGGTCGAGAGCCGCAGCGAGACGCCGTGATTCTCGTAATAGGCGGTGACGTTGTAGGTCACCGGCGCCACGCCCGTCGCGATTGCGGGCGCATTGCCCGAACCTGTCTGGCTGATCAGCGTCAGGTTCGCGTTGAAGCCGAAGCCGTTGATGCCGAGATAGCGACCGAGCAGGAAGTCGAGCGGCTGCACCCAGTTCACTTCGAGGCCGTTGACCTTGAGCGTACCGCTGGCGTTGACCTGCTGGGTCAGCACCACCGTCGCGGTGTTCGGACCGCCACGGGCATCGATCGCGACCTGCTGCGTCGGGCTCAGCGTGGCGTAGGTGACGCCATATTGGGCAAGCGACGAGAAGGGCACGGTGACGTTGCCGTTGACGGTGAAGCCGGTCACCGCCTTCCGGAAGGCGGTGAAGCCGATATAGCCTTCCTTGCCGGTGTAGAACTCGAACCCGACATCGATATTGTCCGAGATGAACGGCGACAGCGCCGGATTGCCGACCGAACCGATATCCGCCGAGGGGCTCGAGAAGTTGAGGCCCGGCAGCATCTGGCTGGGGTTCGGACGCGTCATCGTCCGCGAGACCGCCGCGCGCACCACCGCATTGTCGCCAATGTGGAACGCGCCGGAGGCCGAGGGCAGCCAGTTGTCGTAGGTGTTGTCGGTGTAAACGAAGTTGACAATGTTCGGGTAGCAGCTGCCGTCGCGCGCATTGGCGTTGGCGCCGGTGCCCGGGCAGTCGGCGGGGAGCGGGCCCGCGCCGTCCGGGTCGACATTGTTGCGCGGATCGGGGATCGTCACGCGGCCGCCGATCGTCTGCTTGGTCTGCACCCAGCGGACGCCGACATTCCAGGTCAGGCGGTTGTCGCCGATCGGGGTGTCGCCGTTGAGCTCGCCATAGAAGCCGAGCGTGCGCTCACGGACATAGCCGCCGCTCGCGCCCGTGTTCGAGCCGCCCGATTCGGGCGCCGCATCGTGGAAGGCCTGATAGTTGGAGGCCGCCTTGAACTTCTCCCAGTCGACAGTGAGGAAGCCCTCGGGACCCGGCTTGAGCAGCGCCTGGAGCGGCGCGCCGTTGGGCACGAGCGAGCCGGCATAGGTGATCGGGCCCGCGGCACCCGCGGTATAGCCGGTGCCATAGGCCGGCCAGGTCGGATAGCCCGCCGGGGTCGCGGTGTTGAGGCCGTCGCAATTGGGCTGGCGGTTGGGCCCGGGCAGGTTGACGCTCGGACGGTCGCCGCAGACCGCATTCTGCCAGGCCTGGCTGTTGTCATAGCCGCGGATCGTGCGCGACGTATCGTCATAGGCGCCGCCGACGCGCAGGTTCAGCTGGCTGTCGCCCCATTGCACATTGCCGCGCACACCCTTGGTGTAGGTCTGGCGCCGCTCGTCCTGGATGTTCACGCGGCCGCCGGGCCAGCCGAAGCTCGCCGGGCTGTTCAGATTGACGTTGGTGGTCACCGTGGGGAACACGCCGCCATTGGTGTTGTCGTAATTGACGGTCACGCCCGAATTGGCCGGGGTGATCACCAGCACCGTCGGCGATTCGCGGTGGAACCGGCTCTCGGTATAGTTGGCGTTGATATCGAATTTGAGGTTGTCGCTCAGCTCGACCTCGAGCCCCGGATTGACCCCCCAATATTGAAGGTGCTCGATATAGGGGCGATATTCGAGGAACCATTGCGCGTTGTAATAGGTGCCCTTGGTGACGACGCAGCCACTGGTGCAGTCGCTGCGGTCATATTGGGTGTTGACCGGGATCATCGCGCCATTGCGACCGACCCAGTTCATGTCGACGCGCTCCATCTCGTTCAGCCGGCGCGCGAACATGCCGTCGATATAGATGTGGATCCCGTCGCCCTTATATTCGAGGCTGCCGATGAAGTTCAGCCGCTCCTTCGAGCCGAACTCGGCGACCGGGCGGCCGAGGCGCGGGATGATGCCGTTGTCGATCTGGGTGATGTTCGCGCCCGGATTCTGCGCGAGCAGGAAGGCCTGGTCGATCGTGGTGCCCGGGGCTACGCCGGGGATGCCCGCGTTCGAGGGCACTGTCGGCGGGATCGTCCAGTTGCCGCCGCCGGTCGAGTTGCGCGTGGCGGACGTGCTCTGGGTGGCCGACAGGTTCGGGTTGGTCCAGCCCACCGTCTCGTAACCCGCGGTGCGGATCTCGTTATGGACGCCCGCAACGCCGAGCAGGACGCCGAAATTGCCTGAGGTGTAGCTGGCGAGGATCGACCCGCGATACCCCCATTTGCCGCCCGAATTGGTGTTGTTGGTCAACTGGCCCGAATAGGTGACATGGGTGCCCGGATTGTCGAACGGACGTGCGGTGCGCATGTTGACGCTGCCCGCGGCGCCGCCTTCGAGCATCTCGGCGGTCGGGCTCTTCTGCACCGTCAGCTGGGTGAAGAGTTCAGTCGGGAAGACATCGAGATCGACTTCGCGGTTGGTGCTCTGCGCGCCGTCGCGGCCGGTCGAGCCGACCAGGATCGGGGCATTGTTGAGCAGGACGCGGGTGAAGTTGGTGCCGAGGCCGCGAATCGCGATCTGCAGGCCCTCGCCGGTGATCTCGCGGCTGATCGTCACGCCGGGGACACGGTTGAAGGTCTCGGCGATGTTGGTGTCGGGGAACTTGCCGATATCCTCGGCGAAGATCGTATCCGTGAACCCGGTCGCGTTGCGCTTGGCGTTGGTCGAGCTCTGCAGCGACCCGCGATAGCCGGTGACGATGATTTCCTGGCCGTCCTGGCTGTCGCCGTCCTGCGGCGCGGCGGCGGTAGCCTCCGCGGTGGGATCGGTCGTCGGATCGGTGGTGGCGGCAAGCGCGGGCCAGGCCGTCCCGGCCAGTAGCACGGCGCCGAGCATCGCGGCCCGGCGTGCAGCAAACGAAGTGGTGAAGCGACTCATATCGATTTCCTCCCCTCAAACCCTGCTTTGCGCAGGCGTGACTCAGGCGCGTTGGTAGCGCTAACTCGGACAAATAAAATTGTATGAGTACTTCTGTCAATATAGTCTGAGTTATCAGCCAGACACATTTGCGGAGGGGTGTCGCCTCGCGGTCACAGCGCCCGGTAGCGGAAGTCCCGGAATCGCGCCTCGCCGGGCCCCGCGGCGTAGAGTCCGGGCCTCAGCATCAGGAAGCCCCAGCGGACATTATGGTGGTAGCCCGAGACCTCCATGCTGCGCTCGAACCGCTTCCACGTCGCGCCGTCATCGGTGCTGGTGTGATAGGTCACGATGTGATGATCGTTGGTGGCGCGCATCCGCAGCCGCCGCCCGCCGGGCCGCTCGGGCCGGGCGCGTTCGCCGCCATATTGGTGCGCGACGAAATGCTCCTCACTGAAGCCAAGCCCGGCATAGAGCTTCTCGTCATAGAAGAAGAGCAGCCCCGCCGACCCTCCGGCCGAGATCTCGATCTCGCATTCGAACTGATAGGCCTGGTCGCACGCGATCAGCAGCAGCGGCGAGGAATCGGGCGGCGCCGTCCCCTTCCCCCGCACGATCAGCGTGCCGTTCTCGGCCCGCGCGCGGTCGGCCTCGCCGGGTCCAGGCTTGTAGAAATTCCATTTGGTGCCGAGTTCGAGCGTGCGGAAATCGTCGGACAGCTCGAGCCCATGCGGCACCGCCGACCCGCCCTTCGGTTTGGCGATCGGCTGCGAGAGATCGCCGCCCTTCATCCGGAGCCAGCCGTCCGCGGTCCATTCGACCGGATCGAGCAGCGCCTGGCGCCCCAGCGTCCAATAGCCATTCTCGAAGCCATGATAGAGCGACCACCAGCTGCCGTCGGGCGCCTCGACCAGCGAAGCATGGCCGCGCGACCACCATTTCTCGCTATTGTGGGTGGTGCGAACCAGCGGATTATGCGGGCAATTCTCCCACGGCCCGTGGATCGAACGCGAGCGTGCAGCGATCACCATATGGCTGGTCGGCGGCCCGGCGGTTCCGCCCACCGCGAGGATCATGTAGAACCAGCCGCCATGGCGGTGGATCTTCGGCCCCTCGGGCGAGAAGCCCTCGATCGTCCAGTCGTCGGGATAGCGCCACGGGTCATAGACATGCTCGACCGGCCCCACCGTCGACAGCCCGTCATCGGCGAGCCGGATGCGGTCGCCGCCCGACAGGAACAGCCAGCGCGACCCGTCCTCGCCCACCGCGTGGCACGGATCGATATGGTTGGGCAGGCCCAGGTCTACGGGCTCGCTCCACGGCCCGTCGATATGATCGGCCCAGATCACCCAGGTAGCGTTGGGACTGCGCGTCGGGATGTAGAGGAAATAGCGGCCCCGGTGCTTGACCAGGCTCACCGCCCAGACCGAGCCGATATTCTTCTTGAGCGCCGCCCCGCGCGGCTGCCAGTTCACCAGGTCGCGCGAGTGCCAGATCGTCAGGCCGGGATAGGAGAAGAAGCTCGAAAAGGTCATGTAGTAATCGGCGCCGTCCTTCAGGATCGCCGGATCGGGATGGTCGCCGCCGAGCACCGGATTGAGGAAGCGGCCGTCGCCCAGATCGGCGATCCGCTGATTGTCGAAGCCGCGCCGCCAGTCGGGCACGCCGGGTGCCGCCCCCGCCGTGCCGCGGCCCAGCATCGCGCTCGCCGCGCCCGCGCCCGCAATCCCGAAGGCTTCGCGCCTGCTGATCCCCATCGCTCTCTCCCGAAAATAGTATGCGTCTTGCCCCGGTCCGGCTAGCTTGCGCGGCAAAGGGTACCCACAATACTCAGACATTAGAACAAAGGAGTCCAGGATGAGGCTGAACCGGTTGCTGTTGAGCGCCACGGGCGCGGCTTTGATGCTGGGTGCGGCGGCGCAAGGCAGCTCGCAGCAGACCGTGCCGGCCCCGACGCCCTCCCCCACCCCCTTCGTCAAGGATCCGCGCTACTGGCCGACGCCGGTAATGGATCAGGTCCGGCCGCAACTGCCGCGATTCCACCGGCCGCACCGCGTGCTGATCTTCTCCAAGACCAACGGCTTTCGCGACGATCCGCAGAACAAGGCGGCTACCCGGGCGCTGATCCGGCTCGCGACCACGCGCGGCTGGGACTTCTACGCCAGCGAGAATGCCGCGCTGTTCAACCGCGAACAGCTGCAGGAATTCGATGTCATCGTGCTCAACAGCATCAGCGGCAATGTCTGGACCGATCCGCAGCGTGCCGCCTTCAAGGCCTGGCTCGAGCGCGGCGGCGGGCTGGTCGCGCTCCATGGCTCGGGCGGCGACCATCATTATGACTGGCAATGGTATGTCGACACGGTGATCGGCGCGCAGTTCATCGGCCACACCTATCAACCCAAACAGTTCCAGATGGGCACGATCCTGATCGCCGATCCGCGCCACCCCGCCCTGCACGGGATCCCGCTCAAATGGACGCGCGAGGAGGAATGGTATGCGTTCGATCGGGTGCCGAGCGGCAACCGCACCCACATCCTCGCCACGCTCGACGAGGCGAGCTACGAGCCCGCGCCCGAACAGCGCATGGGCACCCATCCGATCATCTGGACGCGCTGCGTGGGCCGCGGACGCGTCTTCTTCTCGGCGCTGGGACACAAGGCGGAGACGTATGGCGAGCCGCTCCACCTGCGGCTGATCGACAATGCGCTCGGCTGGGCGTCGCCCGCCAAGACGCGGAGCTGCGTCTAGCCCTCGCGGAAGGCGTGGCGGAGCTGGTCGAACAAGGGCTTCAGGATGAAGGACAGGATCGAGCGGTCGCCGGTCTCGACGAACACCTCGGCGGGCATGCCGGGCTTGAGCGCGAGGCGTGAGATCATTGGCGCCTGATCGGGATTAAGCCGGACCTTGATCCGGTAGAAGCTCTGCCCGCTATGCTGGTCCTGCGCCAGATCGGCCGAGATGAAGATCAGCGTCCCCGCAAGGTCTGGCGTGGTCTGGCGGTCGAGCCCCGGGAAGGTCACCCGCGCCTTCTGCCCCAGCCGCAATTGCTCGACCTCGGCAGGGCGCACCCGCGCGGTGACGATCAGCGCGTCGCGATCCGGGACGATCTGCAGGATCGGCTGGTTGGGCGGCACCGCGCTGCCGATCGTGGTATAGGCGAGCTTGTCGATCGTCCCCGATTGCGGCGCGCGGATCACGCTGCGGCCATGCGTGTCCTGCGCCGAGGCGAGGCGGACCTGCTGCTCGTTGAGCTGCGCCATCACCGCGGCGAGCTGGGTCCCCGCCTCGCTGCGGCTGGTCTTGTCGATATTGAGCATCTGCTCACGCGTTTCGGAGATGCGCGCGCGGGTCTGCGAGATGTTCGCGGTCAGCTCGGCGCGCGAGCCGCGCAGCTGGACCGCGGTGCGTTCGAGCTGGTTGATCCGCCCGAGCGTGACCAGCTGCTTGGCATAGAGCTCGCGCAGGCCCGCCAGCTCGGGCTCGATCAGCTTCACCTGATCGTCGATCGCCGCGATCTGCGCCTGATAGCCGCGGATCTGGTCCTCATACTGGTTGACGCGTTCGGTCAGCAGCGACAGCGCCCCGCGCCGGTCCTGCATGCGCAGCGCGAACAGCCGCCGCTCGCGCGCCATGATCTCCTGGACCCCCGGATCCTTGCTGTTCGCCAGCTCGGGCGGAAAGCTGATCGCCCCGGCCCCGTCGCGCTCGGCCTCGAGGCGGGCGCGGGTGCCGAGCAGTCCCTCGAGCCCCTGCGATGCCGAGGCCGATCCGACCTGCGACACCGACGAATCGAAGCGCAGCAATTCCTGCCCCTCGGTCACATGGTCGCCGTCATGGACGCTGATCGCGATGAGCACCCCGCCGCTGGGATGCGCGATCGTCTTGACGCTCGATTCGACCGCGACCTCGCCCGAAGCGGTCACCGCGCCGGTGACCTGGAGGAAGAAGGCGAGGATCAGGAAACAGAGCAGCAGCAGCCCGACCAGGGCAAGCGCGCGCCGCGTCCTGGTACGCAGGCGCAGGTCCGCTTCGGAGAGTTCGGCGGGCATCGGGGAAGCGATATCAAGCAACGACGGTCAACCCGCCCGGGGCCGGGGGCTTGCCGTTCATCCGCGCGAGCACCTCGTCTCGCGGGCCGAAGGCCTTGGCCGCCCCGCCCTGCATCACCAGGATCAGATCGACCGTGCCCAGGATCGCGGCACGGTGCGCGATCAGCAGCACGATCCCGCCGCGCGCCTTGACCCCGGTGACCGCCGCCGCAAGCGCCGCCTCGCCTTCGGGATCGAGGTTCGAATTGGGCTCGTCGAGCGCGACCAGGAAAGGATCGCGGAACAGCGCGCGCGCCAGCGCGATCCGCTGGCGCTGGCCGGCGGAGAGGTTGAGCCCATCCTCGCCCACCTGGGTCTCATAGCCCTCGGAAAGCTGGAGGATCATCGCATGCACCCCCGCGGCCTCGGCGGCGGCGAGCACGAGTTCAGAGGGCGCATCGGGCTCGAACCGCGCGATATTCTCCGCCACCGTCCCCGCGAACAGCTCGACCGATTGCGGCAGATAGCCGATATGCCGCCCGAGCGCGTCGCCATCCCATTGATCGAGCGTCGCCCCGTCGAGCCGGACCGCGCCGCGCACCGGCTTCCACACCCCGATCACCCCGCGCAGCAGCGAGGATTTGCCCGAGGCGCTGGGCCCGATGATCCCGATCGCCTGCCCCGCGCTCGCGCTGAACTGGACATCGGCGACCACGGCGCGGCTGACGCCGGGGGGCGAGAGTACCAGCCGATCGACCGCGAGCGCCTTTTCCGGCGGGGGCAAAATGGTGCGCACGCCCGTCTCGGCAGGGACCTGGCGATAGAGCGCGTCGAGCCGCGCCCAGCTCTGCCGTGCGGTGACGAAGCCCTTCCAATTGGCGATCGCCTGTTCGACCGGCGCGAGCGCGCGGCCCGAGAGGATCGAGCTGGCGAAGATCACGCCCGCGGTCGCCTCGCCCTTGATCACCAGGATCGCGCCGACGGTCAGCACCGTGGACTGGAGGAACAGACGGAAGATCTTGCTGATCCCGCTCAGCAGCGAGCTGTTGCCGGTCAGCCGCGCCTGCTCGTCGAGGAAGTGGAGATGAACCTTGTCCCAGCGCGCCATCACCCGCTCGCGCATCCCCAGGCTCGCGATCAGCTCGGCATGGCGCCAGTTGCGGTCGCCCAGGCTCCGGCGGGCATTGGCGGCATCGGTCACCCCCGCGACATGCTTTCGCGTCACCCGGTCCGCGCTCCAGGTGAGCAGCCCGAGCACGATCGCGCCGACCAGGGTCACCACGCCCAGCCAGACATGGACGAGCGACAGGACCAACAGGAAGAAGAGGATCCAGGGCAGGTCCATCAGCGCGCTCGGCCCGGGGCTTGCGATGAAACCGCGCAGCTGATCGAGGTCGCGGCTGGGGCTCACCTTGCCCTGCGCGTCGGGCCGTTCGAGCGCGAGGCGCATCTCGATCGCCTGGGTGCGCGCGGTCATGCGGCGGTCGAGCGAGGCGGCGATGTCCGCCAGCAGCTGCGACCGCATCACGTCGAACGCGCCCTGGAAGAGGTACGCGACGCCGATCATGAAGAAGAGAGCGAACAAGGTCGCCAGGCTCTGCGAGGGCAGCACCCGGTCATAGACCATCATCAGGTAGAGCGATCCGCCGAGCGTCAGGATGTTGAGCATCGCGCTGAGCACGCCCACCCCGATCAGCCCGCCGCGAAAGCTCGCGAGTGCCGAACCCAATTCCGATCGCAGGACTGCCGGACGCGCCATCGAACCCCTTTGTTACGCTTGCATAACCGGTAACGTCTCGAAACCCGAATTTGATGCACCCTGGCTCACAGGGTGAACAGGAGCTCGGCGGGCCCGCCGCCCTCCATCATCGCCGAGGTGAAGCCATTGAGCCCCAGATCGGTCACATCGACCAGCGCCGGCTGATCCTCGGGACCGAACGAGAACAGGCTCGAGCTCGACGAAAGCGGATCGAAGGCGATGAAGTCGCCCGCGGTCAGCACGGTGCCCGGGGTGACCTGCGCGAACAGGATCGCCGCCGCTGCGCCGTCGCCATCCTCGTCATACCAGATCGCGCCGGTGGTATCGTCGTAGATGATGCGGTCGTCGGCATCGAGCGCCGCGCTGCCGATCACGAACGCACCCGCATCGAGCGCGCCCTCGCCGGCCAATGCGGTGAACACCGACAGGTCGAGATGGATCGAATCCAGCCCCGCCTGGAAATCGGCGATCGTGTCGAACGTCCCGTCATCGGCGGTATCGAACCAGAATTCGTCCGCGCCGTTGCCGCCGATCAGCGTGTCATAGCCGCCATCGCCATAGATTTTGTCGTTGCCGTCCATGCCGCTGAGGACATTGTCGCCGCAATTGCCGATCAGCGTATTGGCCAGGCTGTTGCCGGTGCCGTCGATGTCCGCGCCGCACTGGAGGAACAGGTCCTCGATATATTGGCCCGCGAGCGAGTAGGTGATCGAGGAAATGACGGTGTCATGCCCCTCGCCGCCATATTCAACGGCCAGGTCGCCATCGTCATCGACATAGAAGGTGTCGTCGCCGCGCCCGCCATACATGGTGTCCACGCCGAAATCGCCGTCGATCGTGTCATTGCCGTCCATGCCCATCAGCACGTTGGCGCCACAATTGCCGACCAGCAGGTTGTCGAGGCTGTTGCCGGTGCCGTCGATATCCGCGCCGCAATCGAGGAACAGGTCCTCGATATACTGGCCCACCAGCGAATAGCTCACGGCGCTGAACACCGTGTCATGGCCCTGGTTCGCATATTCGATAACCACGTCCCCGGCATCGTCGGCGTAGAAGACATCGTCGCCAAGGCCGCCGATCATCGTGTCGGCGCCCACACCGCCGTCGATCGCATCATCGCCCGCGCCGCCATCCATCGTGTTCGCGCCGTCGTTGCCGAGCATCAGATTGTCGAGACTGTTGCCGGTACCGTTGATCGCATCGGTCCCGGTGAGAACCAAGCCCTCGAGATATTGGCCGGCGAGCGAATAGCTGACCGACGCGATCACCACGTCGTCGCCATTGTTCGCCAGCTCCACCGCGATGTCGCCGGCATTGTCGATATAGAATTGGTCGTCGCCGTCGCCGCCGATCATCGTGTCCGCGCCGCCGCCGCCGTCGAGAATGTCGTCGCCCTCGCGCCCGTCGAGCGTGTTGGCGCCGTCATTGCCGACCAGGATATTGCCGAACTTGTTGCCAGTGCCGTTGATCGCGTCGGTGCCGGTGAGGGTGAGGTCCTCGATATATTGGCCGCGCAGCGAGAAGCTGACCGAGGAATAGACGAGGTCGTAGCCCTGGCCGTTGAGTTCGGTGACCACGTCGCCGGCATTGTCGATATAATAGATGTCGTCGCCTTCGCCGCCGATCAGCGTGTCGGCCCCGCCCGCGCCGTCGAGCGTATCGTTGCCCAGGCCCCCGGTCAGGATATTGGCGGCGCTGTTGCCGGTCAGATAATTGTCGAGCTTGTTGCCCGTGGCGTTGATCGCATCGGTGCCGACCAGCTCGAGATCCTCGATATACTGGCCCGCGAGCGAATAGCTGATCGACGAAAAGACCTTGTCATAACCGCCATAGGAGGTCTCGATCGCGGTATCGCCGGCATCCTCGATGTGGAAGATGTCGTTGCCGTTTCCGCCGATCATCGTGTCGATGCCGGCACCGCCGAAAATCTCGTCATTGCCGTCCATGCCGTTCAGCGTGTTGGCGCCGTCATTGCCGATGATGACGTTATTGAGGCTGTTGCCGGTGCCGTTGACGTCGGCGGTGCCCGAAAGGATCAGGTCCTCGAGATACTGGCCCACCAGCGAGAAGCCGACCGACGAATAGACGGTGTCATGCCCTTCGTTCGCAGCCTCGATCACGACGTCGCCGGCATTCTCGACGTAGAAATAATCGTCGCCGGTCCCGCCATACATGGTGTCGGCGCCACCCTGCCCGTCGAGCGTGTCGCTGCCCGCCCCGCCGCGCAGCACGTTGATCCCGCAATTGCCGACGATCAGATTGTCGAGCCCGTTGCCGGTACCGTTGATGTCGGCGCCGCACAGCAGATAGAGATTCTCGATATATTGGCCGACGAGCGAGAAGCTCACCGCGCTATAGACCGTGTCGGTGCCCCCGTCCCCGTACTCGATCACCACATCGCCGGCGTTATCGACATGATAGGTGTCGTTGCCACGCCCGCCGATCATCGTATCCGCGCCCGCGCTGCCATCGATATCGTCGTCGCCGGAGGTGCCGTAGAGCGTATCCGGCCCGGTCGTGCCGCCGACCGTGGCGAACCCGCTGGGCTCGCCCAGCATGCCCGCGAGCATGTGTGCGCTATCGTCGCCGGCAAAGGCGCGGATAAGCGTTTCGGCTCGATAAGCCATGGCGATGTCTCCCCCGTCCGCGCCGGGCGACGGTGGGGAACCGGCCGGACGCGCGCTATCCGATGGTTAACGTACCCCGCCACCGGGGGCAACGCTGCGATCCCGTCACGTCGGCCAGAAAAGGGAAGCATCCGAACCCGCTGGGTTGGCAAGGCCGGCGAGGCCAGTCGAAAATTGGTGCCTGGCTGGACTTGAAGAAGCGAAATAAGCTTTTGATTTCTGATGATATCAACTTCGACACTTCCGCAAGGGCCCCCAAAAGGGCCCCTTCCGCCGGAAAAACGGACCGATTGTCGCTAGTCCCGATCAGCGCGGCTCCAGCGCCGCGACACCTCGACCTTGTCGAAAATGTGCTTGCCCAGCACAGTGAGGATACTGCCGAAGCTGGCGCAGAGGAAGGTCGTGGCTGCCAGAAGATAGGCGACGGGATCGCTGTTCAACGCCACCGTCCCGGCCCTGCTCCTCAGCGCCGCGCCCGCGAAATAGGCGATCGCCAGTGTCCCGACACCCGCGACGCGCAACAGCAGGCTCGCACCAGCCTTCTCATACCAGACCATTTGAATTTCTCGCGCCTTTCGTCGGCCCGGTAGCTATGCCGTTCGGCATAGGCATTCGAGATCGAGCCAGGCCCGCGCGCATTGGGATTGCATAGGTTTTCGGCTCGCGCGGATCGGACAAGCATATGGAAAACATATGCAGCGCTTCCCGAATACCGCTCGAAAGCAAATGTGATTGGCCGCACATGCGCCGCTTCCCAGCGGCTCGACTGAAAGTGCGCCCTTTGACTGCCGCGACCACCGATACCGCTGAGGCCCATCACGGCCCGCAGGACCGCCTCTCGACGCTCGCGCTCGGCGCGATCGGGGTGGTGTTCGGCGACATCGGCACGTCGCCGCTCTACGCGCTCAAGGAGAGCTTTGTCGGGCACCATCCGTTGGCGGTGGATCGGGCGCATATCTTCGGGGTGCTGTCGCTCATCTTCTGGACGATGATGCTGATCGTCACGATCAAATATGTCTTCGTCATCCTGCGCGCCGACAACAAGGGCGAAGGCGGCAGTCTCGCGCTGCTCGCACTGATCATGCGCAAGGCGGGCACCCGGCGCTGGACCCCGGCGATCGTCACTCTGGGCGTGCTGGCAACCGCGCTCTTTTATGGCGACGCGATCATCACCCCGGCGATTTCGGTGCTGTCGGCGGTCGAAGGGCTGACGGTGGTGCAGAGCAGCCTCACCCCGCTCGTCCTGCCGATCACGATTGCCATCCTGATCGGACTGTTCGCGATCCAGTCGCGCGGGACGGCGGCGGTGGGAATCCTGTTCGGGCCGGTGATGATCTTCTACTTTCTGGTGATCGGCGTGATGGGGATCACCGGGATCGTCGCAAACCCGGAAATCCTCGGCGCGCTAAATCCATATTATGCGCTCGATTTCTTCCTGATCGACCCCAAGCTGGCGTTCCTCGCGCTCGGATCGGTCGTGCTCGCGGTCACCGGGGCGGAAGCGCTCTACGCCGATATGGGGCATTTCGGGCGCAAGGCGATCATGGTTTCGTGGCTCTACATCGCCTTCCCCTGCCTGATGCTCAACTATCTCGGCCAATCGGCGCTGTTGCTGAGCACCCCTGCGGCAGTCGAGAACCCCTTCTTCATGATGGCACCCGAAGCGCTGCGGCTGCCGCTTGTGATCCTCGCGACCGTGGCGACGATCATCGCCAGCCAGGCGGTGATCTCGGGCGCCTTCTCGGTGACGCAGCAAGCGGTGCAGCTCGGCTTCCTGCCGCGGCTCAAGATCACCCACACCAGTGAAAAGGCCGCCGGCCAGATCTATGTGCCGCTGGTCAACTGGGCGCTGCTGGTGATGGTGATCGCGCTCGCACTGGGTTTCGGCAGCTCGGGCAACCTCGCCGCGGCCTATGGCATCGCGGTTACCGGCACGATGTTCATCACCGCCTGCATGCTGGGCGTGCTGACGATCGCGGTGTGGAAATGGCCGCCGGTGGTCGCGGTGCTCGTCACCGGCACGTTCCTGATCATCGACGCGCTCTATTTCGCGTCGAACCTCACCAAGGTGCCCGATGGCGGCTGGTTCCCGCTGCTCGTCGCCGCGGTCGTGTTCACGGTGCTCACGACCTGGCAAACCGGGCGGCGACTGGTTCGCGAGCGGCTGCACGAGGGCGCCATGCCGATCGAACTGTTCATCCAGTCGGCCGCGCATTCGCTCAAGCGCGTGCCTGGAACCGCAGTCTTCCTCGCTTCGCGCCCCGACGATATTCCGCCCGCTTTGCTCCACAATGTGAAGCACAACCGCGTGCTGCACGATCGCGTGGTGGTGCTGACGGTCATGACCGAGCAGGTGCCGCATTTGCCGGACGGGAACGCTTCGGACGTGCTCGCGCTCGGCGAGGGTTTCTACCGCGTCATCGTCCGCCACGGCTTCATGGACGAGGTCGATCTGCCCGCCATCCTTTCGCGGCTCCAAGGTTGCGGCGGCCCTTTCACGCCGATGGACACCAGCTATTTCCTCGCCCGCCAGACGCTGATCGCGTCAAGCCGGCCAGGCATGGCAATCTGGCGCGAGAAGCTGTTCGCCTGGATGGTACGCAATGCAATGAGCGCGATGGAGTTCTTCAAGCTGCCCACCAATCGCGTGGTCGAACTCGGCAGCCAGCTCGAAATCTAGTTTTCGACGCCCATCAGCCGGTAGCCGACGCCCAGTTCATTGACGACGATCGCGGGCTGCGCGGGATCGGCTTCGAGCTTCTGGCGGATGTTGCGGATCACCACGCGCAGATATTCGATGTGCCGCTCGTAATCGTGCGACCAGACCGCGCTCAGCAGCTGCTGATGGGTGATCACGCGGCCGGGGAAGCGCGCGAGTTCGGCGATCACCGCGAACTCCTTGGGCGTCAGGTGGATTTCCTCATCCCCCCGCATTACGCGCCGATCGAGCAAGTCGAAGGTCACACCATGGGCGGTCACGCTGGCCTTGCCGCCGTCCGCGCCGATCCGGCCGCGCAGCGCCGCACGGACGCGGGCCAGCAACTCCTCGGTGTCGAAGGGCTTGGTGACATAATCGACCGCGCCGAGATCCAGCGCGGTTACCTTGTGCTCGGTCGCATCGCGGGCAGAGACGATCAGGATCGCCGCCTTGGACTGTTTGCGGATCGCGGGGATCAGTTCGAGCCCATCGCGGTCGGGCAGGCCAAGATCGAGCAGCACCACATCGGGTAGCGCTTCGCCCAGCACTTCGAGCGCCTGCCGTCCAGACGCCGCTTCGGCGACCCGATAACCGGCGCGTTCCAGCGTCCCGTTGAGGAGGCGCCGGATATGCGGTTCGTCATCGACAACCAATATGGTCGCGGCATTGCTCATTTTCTTGGGCTCATTCGTCGAAATCCTCGGGTTCGCGGACCAGCAGCGCCTCTGGGAAGCGCAAGGTGAAGCGCGCGCCCCTGGGCTCGCCCCGGTTCGCCGCTTCCACTTCGAGCCCCATCGCCTCGGCGAATCCCTTGACGATGGCAAGCCCCAGCCCCGTCCCCCCCTTCGAGCGGTCCGAACCTTCGAGCCGCCGGAAGGTCTCGAACACCTCGCGTTCGCGCCCCGGAGGCAGACCGGGGCCCTGGTCGAGGATCGAGAGCGCAAGACTGCCCGGCGAGCGTTCGGCGAGAATCGTGATCGGCGTGTCGGGGTCGGCGTAGCGCCCGGCATTGTCGAGCAGGTTGATCAGGCAATGATGAAATAGCTGCGGATCGACGCGGACCAGCGGCAGGCCCGGCGAGACCTGAAGATCGATGGGGTGGGGTTCGAGGGTGGCGCGGGTATCATGGACCGCGCTCGCCACGGCGTCGGTGAGATCGACCGGCTCGATGCCGAGCTTGAGCGCGCCGGCTTCGACGCGGGCCATATCGAGCAGGTTCGAGACGAAGCGTTTGAGCCGCTGGGTTTCGACGTCGATCGTGTCGATCAGCGGATTGCTCTCCTTGTGCTTGAGCTCGGCAATGGAGCCGAGGATCGCGGTCAAGGGCGTCCGAAGATCGTGGCTGACCGACGACAGCAATGCCGCACGAAGCCGGTCGCGTTCGCGCAGTTCGGCGACCCCGCGCATCTCCTCCCCCAACCGCATCCGTTCGAGCGCAAGCGTTGCCTGATCGAGCAGGCTCATCAGCAGCGGGATCTGGTCCGACCGCACGGTATCGCGCGCATCGTCACGGGCGAGGCCGATCACGGCGATCGTCCGCTCGCTGGTCTTGAGCGGGTAGAAGAGCCAGTCCGACGCTGTCAGCGTGTCCGATCCGCGTCCGGCCGGCAGGCCCTTGTCGAGCGCCCATCCCGCGGCGGCGCGTTCCATCGTCTCGAGCCGGTCTTCGGGCGGATAGGCCGCGCGGAGTTCGGGACCATCGGGCGACGGCACCAGCATCGTCGTACGGACGTCGAGCAGCCGCGCAATCTCGGCGCAGACCGCCTGCATCAGCTCCTCCTCGTTCGCCGCGTCGCCGAGCTGGCGCAGGAACCCGGCGAGCGCCGCATTCTGGCGCGCGCTCCCCGCCGCGAGATCGGCCTGCGCGCGCACCCGCGCCGAAAGGTGACTGGTTGCTACCGCAACGCCCAGCAGCACAATGATGGTGACGACATTTTCCGGATTGTTGACGCTGAACGTGCCGGTCGGCGGCAGGAAGAAGAAGTTGTAGGCCAGCGACGAGACGACGCCTGCGTAGAGCGCCGGCCATCGCCCGAACAGGCTCGCCGCCACCATCACCGGCAACAGATAGAGAAGCGCGACATTGGCGAGATTGAGGATATGGAACAGCCCCGATCCACCCGCGGTGATCGCGGCGACCATCAGCGTGGTCCAGGCGTAGCTTGAAGGCGACCCGAACACGCGCTTCGGCTTCGCGGCCGGTTTGGGCGCTTCGCCGATCATCGGCAGAACATGGACCGCGACGCCCGGCGTCTCGCGCACCAGCCGGTCGACGATCGACCCGTGGCGAAGCTCGAACAAACGCGACCGCGCCGACTTGCCGACGATCAATTGCGTGGCGCGCGCCTCGGCCACATAGGCCTTGATCCCATCCAGTGCGGAGTCGGCGGGCACGGACACCACCGAGGCACCGAGCTGGCTCGCGAGATTGAGCGCGGCGGCGAGGCGGCGGCGCTCCTCTTCGCCGAATTGCTGCTCGCGCGGCGTCTCGACATGGAGCGCGGTCCACGGCGCACGCAACGCATCGGCGATCCGCTTGGCGCCGCGGACGAGCCCCTCGGAGCTTGGCAGCTCGTTGACCGCGACCACCAGCCGTTCGCCGACTGCCCAGTTTCCGGCAAGCGCGTGGCTGCGGAGATAGTCGAGCATCTGGACATCGACCGCCTGCGCGGCGCGGCGCAGCGCCAGTTCGCGCAGCGCCGACAGGTTCGACTTGGAGAAGAAATGCTGGAGCGCCCGCGTCGCTTCCTCGGGGACATAGACCTTGCCGTCCTTGAGTCGCTCGATCAGTTCGTCGGGCGGCAAATCGACGACTTCGATCTCCGCGGTTTCGAGGATGCGGTCGGGCACCGTCTCGCGGACCCGGACATGGGTGAATGACGCGACGACGTCGTTCAGGCTCTCGATGTGCTGGATGTTGATCGTCGAATAGACGTCAATCCCTGCGGCCAGCAGTTCCTCGACATCCTGATAGCGCTTGGGATGGCGACTGCCGGGCGCGTTGGTATGGGCGAGTTCATCGACCAGCACGAGTTGAGGATGGCGCGCGAGGATCGCGTCGATGTCCATCTCCGGCAGGGTGCGGCCCTCATAGGCCACCTGGCGACGCGGGATGACGTCGTGCCCGCGGGTCAGCGCCTCGGTTTCGGCGCGGCCATGGGTCTCGACCACGCCGATCGCGACATCGACCCCCGCGCGCACTCGCTCGGCCCCTTCGCGCAACATCTCGAAGGTCTTGCCGACCCCCGGCGCGGCGCCGAGGAAGACCTTCAAACGGCCGCGGCCTTCCTGCGCGGCGGCGCGCAGAAAGGCCTCGGGGTCCGGTCGGTCGCTGGGCGGCTTCACGATGGCGATTTAGCGCCTTCCGCATCGAGCTGTCGATTGAGCAGCAGCACGTTGACGCGGGGTTCGCCGAGGAAGCCGAGCAGCGGGTATTCGACAGCCTTATCGACCATGGCGCGCACGCGGGCCTCAGGCCATCCACGCGCCCTGGCGACGCGGACCACCTGATAAAACGCCGCCTCGGGGCTGATATGGGGATCGAGCCCCGAGGCGGAGGTCGTCACCAGATCGGCGGGGACAGATTGTCCTGGTGCTTTCGCCTGGTAGGCGGCGACATCGGCCTGCACCCGGTCGTGCAGCGCCTGGCTGGCGGGGCCGAGGTTGGAGCCGTAGCTGTTGTTCGCCTCATAGCCCTTGCCGGCGGCGGACGGGCGCGGATGGAAATACTGGTCGCCGGTGAAGGCCTGCGCGATCAGGCTCGATCCGATCACATTGCCTTTGGCATCGCGGATCAGGCTGCCGTTTGCCTGACTCGGGAAGATCAGCTGGCCGATCCCCGTCAGCGTCAGCGGATAGACGATGCCCAGCAGCAGCGCGAACAGGATGGTGAGAACGAGCGCGGGACGGAGCGCGGTTTTGATGTCTGCAAACATGGGTCAGCTCCTCAGGCAAGGCCGATGGTGGTGACGATCATGTCGATCGCCTTGATGCCGATGAAGGGAACGATCACGCCGCCCAGCCCGAAAATGGCGAGGTTTCGCCGCAGCAACGGGCCGGCGCCGATCGGGCGGTACTTCACGCCCTTGAGCGCGAGCGGAACCAGCGCAGGGATGATCAGCGCGTTGAAGATGATCGCCGACAGGATCGCCGATTGCGGCGAGGCCAGCCCCATCACGTTGAGCACCGAGAGCCCCGGATAGAGCACGGCGAACATCGCTGGAATGATCGCAAAATATTTGGCGATGTCGTTGGCAACCGAGAAGGTCGTGAGGCTCCCGCGCGTCATCAGCAGCTGCTTGCCGAGGCCGACAATCTCGATGAGCTTGGTCGGATCGCTGTCGAGGTCGACCATGTTGCCCGCCTCTCGCGCGGCCTGCGTCCCCGTGTTCATCGCGACACCGACATCGGCCTGGGCGAGCGCAGGCGCATCGTTGGTGCCGTCCCCGCACATCGCGACCAGCTTGCCGCACGCCTGTTCCCTGCGGATCAGCGCGAGCTTGTCCTCCGGGGTCGCTTGGGCGAGGAAATCGTCCACCCCTGCCTCGGCAGCGATGGCAGCGGCGGTGAGCGGGTTGTCGCCGGTGATCATCACCGTGCGGATACCCATCCGGCGCAGCTCGCCGAAACGCTCGCGAATGCCGGCCTTGACCACGTCCTTGAGCGCAACCGCGCCAAGGATGCGGCCGTTCTTCGCGACCGCGAGCGGGGTCATGCCCGCGCGGGCGATCTCGTCGGTGGCGCGGCGGAGTTCGGCGGCGGCAGGCGTGTCGCCGATGCCGGGATTGGCCTTGAGGATCGAATCGACCGCGCCTTTCTGGATCAGCGTTGCGCCGAATTTGACCCCGGAGATCCGGGTCTGGGCGGTGAACGGAACGACTTCCGCGCCTTCGGGAAGCTCCGTGGTGGTCACTTCGAACCTGTCGCGAGCGCGCGCGAGCGCGACAATCGACCGCCCCTCGGGTGTTTCATCGGCCAGGCTTGCGAGCAACGCGGCTTCCGCCAGTTCCAGCACATTCACGCCGGTAACCGCGCGAAACTCGCTCGCCTGGCGGTCGCCCACCGTGATCGTACCCGTCTTGTCGAGCAGTAGCGTATCGATATCGCCCGCGGCTTCGACCGCACGGCCCGACTTGGCGAGCACATTGAAGCGCACCAGCCGATCCATGCCCGCAATGCCGATCGCCGAGAGCAACGCCGCGATGGTCGTAGGGATCAAGGTGATCAGCAGTGCCGCGAGGATCGCGATGGGGATCGCACCCCCAGCATAGCTGGCGAAGGCGGGGATGGTGCCGACCGCGATCAGGAAGATGATGGTCAGCCCCACCAGCAGGATCGTCAGCGCGATCTCGTTGGGCGTCTTCTGCCGCTCGGCGCCCTCGACCAGCGCGATCATCCGGTCGAGGAAGCCCTGACCGGGATTGACCGTCACGCGGACACGGACCCAGTCCGAGATGACACGCGTGCCTGCGGTCACCGCCGAACGGTCGCCACCCGCCTCGCGGATTACCGGCGCGCTCTCGCCGGTGATCGCGGCTTCGTTGACCGAGGCGACCCCTTCGATCACCTCGCCATCGGCGGGGATCAGGTCGCCAGTCTCGACCAGGACGACATCACCCATCTTGAGCGCGCCGGCCGCGATGGATTCGGTGCCCGAGCCCTTGACCCGCTTGGCAGTCAGGTCGGCCTTGGTCGCACGTAGCGACGCCGCCTGTGCCTTGCCGCGCCCTTCGGCGAGTGCCTCGGCGAAGGTGCCGAACAGCACGGTCAGCCACAGCCAGAGGACGAGCTGGACCTTGAAGCCGAGGCTCAGCGTATCGTTGCCGACGAACAGCAGCACGGTGAGCAACGCAGCGACGCAGGCGGTGACGAACATCACCGGATTGCGGATCAACTGGCGCGGATCGAGCTTGCGGAACGAATCACCGGCCGCGGGAAGCAGCAGATCGGCGGTGAACAGGGATGCGGTCCTAGCCATTTTGGCGGTTCCCGAAATCAGGAGAGGGTGCCGCCGATCATCGCGAGATGATCGGCGATGGGGCCAAGCGCGAGGCTCGGCAGGAAGGTGAGGCCGCCCAGGATGAGGATCGTGCCGACGAGCAGGCCGACCCAGAGCGGGCCGGTGGTCGGGAACGAGCCCGCGGTCTCCGGCGTGTATTTCTTGGCGGCCAGGCTCCCGGCGATGGCGAGCATCGGAACGATCACGAAGAACCGTCCAAGCCACATCGCGACGCCGAGCATCCCGTTGTAGAATTGCGTGCCCGAGGTGATCCCTGCGAACGCGGAGCCGTTATTCCCGACCGCGCTGGTGAAGGCGTAGAGGATCTCCGAGAAGCCGTGCGGCCCCTTGTTGAGCGGCCCCGCCAGCCCCGCGGGTAGTACCGACGCGATGGCGGTGAAGCCGAGGATCACCAGCGGCAGAATGGCGATGGCGAGCACCGCCAGTTTCACTTCCCGTCCCTCGATCTTCTTGCCGACATATTCGGGGGTGCGCCCCACCATCAGTCCCGCGACGAACACTGCGAGGATGGCGAACAGCAGGAAGCCATAGATCCCCGCGCCGACGCCGCCGACCACGACCTCGCCGAGCTGGATGTTGAACAAGGGGATCATGCCGCCGAGCGCGGTGAAGCTGTCATGCATGGCATTGACCGCGCCGCACGAGGCCGCGGTGGTGACCACCGCGAACAGCGACGAGGCGGCGACGCCGAAGCGGACTTCCTTGCCCTCCATATTGCCCCCGGCCACGCCGAGTTGGTGGAGGATCGGGTTGCCCGCGGCTTCCTGCCAATAGGTGACGGTGACCCCCGCGAGGAACAGCACGAGCATCGCCGAGAGAATCGCCCAGCCCTGCTTCGTGTTGCCCACCGTCTTGCCGAAGCACCAGGTCAGCCCGAAGCCGATCGCGAAGATCGACAGCATCTGGATCAGATTGGTGAGCGCGTCCGGATTCTCGAACGGGTGCGCAGAGTTGGCGTTGAGGAAGCCACCGCCATTGGTGCCGAGCATCTTGATCGCTTCCTGCGAAGCGATCGGGCCCATGCTGATCGTCTGCCGAGCGCCCTCCATCGTCGTCGCGGCGACTTGCTGGGTCAGCGTCTGCGGCACCCCCGCAGCGATCAGATACACCGAATAGATCACGCAGATCGGTAGCAGCAGATAGAGGGTGATGCGGGTGCAATCGGCCCAGAAGTTGCCGATGCTCCCCGCCTCCCGCCGCGCGAACCCGCGGAACAATGCGAACGCGAGCGCGATCCCGGTCGCGGCCGAGAGAAAGTTGTGGATCGTCAGCCCCAGCATCTGGCTGAGGTTCGAAAGCGCGACTTCACCCGAATACCATTGCCAGTTGGTGTTGGTGGTGAAGCTGGTCGCGATGTTGAACGCGCCGTCCGGAGCGATCCCCGGCATCCCTGACGCGTTGAGCGGCAAGAACGCCTGCAATCGCAGGATCGCATAGGTGAAGAGCAGCAACGCCACGTTGAACAGCAGCATGTGCACCGCGTAGCGCCGCCAGCTCTGCTCGACGGTCGGGTCGATCCCCGCCAGCTTGTAGAAGCCCCGCTCGACCGGGCCGAGCACGACATGCAGCGGTGTGCGCCGCCCTTCATAGAGCGCGTGGAGCCACAGCCCCATCGGCTTGGTGAGAGCGAGCAAGATGCCCACGAAGACGACGATCAGCGCCCATCCTTGCCAGGTCATTTCATCGCTCCCTCAGAATCGCTCGGGGCGCAGCAGGACCGCGACCAGATATGCGAGAAGGCCAAGCGCGGTCGCACCTGCGAGCCAGAGATCGAGGGTCATCGGTCAGGCCTCGTCGCACAGACGGGCATAGCCGAGCGTCACCGCTACGAGCCCGAGGATGAGGCCGATCCAGAGAAGGTCTTGCACGTGTGCATCTCCACTTTCGAAGATGCGCGATTAGGTGCGCTGGCCGTTTTGAAGCGAGAGCGAATGCCGGTCAGTGCGTATGGATTGTATAATAATCAGGAGCGGCGGCCGGAAGCATCTCCGAACCCTCGGGGTCCGCAAGGCCGAACGGCCGCCCGCGCTTATGTGCGGAAAGCCAAGCGGGCGGCGCCCGAGGCGAATCAAAAACTGGTGCCCCTGGCCGGACTCGAACCAGCATGCCTTGCGGCAACCGATTTTGAGTCGGTCGCGTCTACCATTTCGCCACAGGGGCAGCGAGGCGCGTGGCTAACCGATCGTCCGGCGCGCCGCAACCCGAGCGTTGCGTGGCCGATCAGCCTGGCGGCTTGCCCGGAGGCTTCTGGTTCGGCGATGGGGTCGGCGTCGGCCTGGGCGTGGGCGTCGGCGAAGGCGTCGGCGCGACGAAAGCCGGGCTCGGCGGCGCCGATTTGAGCGATGGCGGCGGCGCAGGGGGCGGCGGTGGCGGAGGCGGTGGGGCGGACGGCTTGCCCTGGTTGGGGTTCGGCGCCCGGTCGATCGCGGCGGGCGAAGGCGTGGGTGTCGGCGCGGGCGCGGCGGCCGGCTGTTGCTGGGTGCGGCGCGGTCGGGGCTGCGGTGCGTCGCGCAACCGGTCGAGCGGCATCGGAACGCCCATGTCGGTACCCGGAGGCCCGTCGTCGCCGGGCAGCCCGCGCGCCTCGGGATAGTCGCCCGCGCGGCGCGGGAGGCGGCGCGGCCCGGAGGTCGGCCCCTCCTCGATCGGCGGCGCCGGCACAAAGGTGCGGCTGGGGTCGAACGGCCCCTTCAGCCCCAGCCGCTGCGCGACCGAGGGATAGAGCAGGGCCTGGATCTGGCGCAGCCCCTCCGGCGAGATGGTGAAGGGTCCGATCGGCGTGGCACCCGGATAGGGCACATAGACCGCCAGCATCGGCTGATCGACGGTCACCGTCCGCCCGCCGGAGGTCACGTCGATGATCCCGGGCAGGACATTGGCGCTGGTCCCGCGCCCGGGCCCGCGCAGCACGATCAGCGACGCGGTCTCCGGATCGGCGCGCACGCCGCGGCCGACGCCGCGCTCGTTATTGGCGATCAGCACCGCGTCGGGGCCTATGATCCCCTCGACCATCGTCCCGCGCACGCCGATCGCGGCGGTGGGCGTGTTGATCGTCGTGCTGCCCGAGGTGCGCCGGCCCGACATGTAACGGAAGGCGCCGCGCGCCACCGTCGCGCCCATGTTGCGGCTGTTGCGCTGCGGATCATAGACATAGCGGTCGATCGTCAGGCGCGCATTGGCGCCGACGGTGAAGATCGAGCGGTCGAGCAGCACGATCTGCATCTGGCTCTTGGCGCCGGTCTGGATCTGGTCGGCGGTCGCGATCCGCTGCTTGAGCTGGACGGGCCGGGCGATCGGCGCGTTGGGCTTGCGCAGCCGGACGTCGTTCTTGACCGCCGAGGTGACCCCCACGACCTGCGCCTCGGCGGGAATGGCGGGCAGCGCGGCGACGATCGCGACGCCGGTGAAGAGATAGGCGCGCTTCATCGCCGGGCTCCTCCCCGCGGAATGGGTCCGCAGGCGGCGCGAACCTCGGCCCAGGCCGCGGCGTCGCCCTCCACCCCGCTCAACTGCTCGATCTCCATCCGCGCGCCGGGCGCATCGTCGAGCCGGCACAGCAGGCTGGCGTGGAGCAGCAGCGCGTCATCGGCCTCGGGATGATCGACCAGCAGCCGCTCGAGCGTCGCCACCGCACCGATCAGGTCGTCCCCGGCGATCTGCTGCCGCGCCAGCGCCATGGCGGGCCCCACGCCCTGCGACGCATCGATCAGCCGGTCGATCTCGACCCCCGGATCGACCTGCGCCTGTGCCGGCGCGGCAAAGCCGAGCGCGGCAAAACCCAGCCCCAGGAGAATCACGCGATTTCGAATGCCCATGGCCCCACCTCGCTGTGTTGCCTCGCCATGCCGTTCCCGAGGATCGAGTCGGCTCCGGAACATGGCTAGCACCGCCGCGGGGCGCCGGAAACCGCTTCCGGCGCCCCGTGAGGGCTGGATCAGTGGAATATCTCTTCCAGCTCGGTCGGCTTGTGCCCCTCCAGAAGAGGATCGTCGCCATATTGGTTCTCGCCCTGCGTGCCCGGGAGCACCATGAAGACGAAGATGATCAGCCCCCCCACATAGGGGACGAAGTTGATCAGGAAGAACCAGCCCGACATGTCGCGGTCGTGCAACCGCCTGATCGTGACCGCGAGCGACGGTATCCAGAGCGCGAGATACACCAGCACCCCGATCACCATCGGGAGTCCGATCAGCGGATTGGGCTCCCCGCCCTCGCCCGAGGGCGTTTCTCCGCTGAGGGCAAAGCCGTCGACGAGCATGAATGGCACAAAGAAGAGGGGGAGGATGAGCCCCCACATCAGCAAATGAAACATCCAATATTCGATCCGCGGTGAGCGCCCGTCGAAATCGGCGTAGCGCTTCAGCGGCAGAAACATCCATTTCATGCCCTAGGGTCTCCGGACGTGGGACGGCGTGCGGTCAGATATCGGATTGCGTGGGATCGGGCCCGTAGCGATTGTCCCCTACCGTGCCCGGCAGGACGTAGAAAACCAGCAGGATGATCGCACCGATGAGCGGAATGAACGCCAGCAGCAGCAGCCAGCCGGTCTTGTCCTGATCGTGCAGCCGCCGCACCGAGACCGCGAGCCCCGGGATGAGGAAGAACAGGCCGACCAGGCACGACACGATGAAGCCGGGCGAGGAATAGATGGACCCCATCGCCGCCATCGCCGCTTCCGGATTTGCGGGATCGTAGACCGGGATCGCCGGCGGGAAGATCATATTGACCACGAAACTGATCCCCCAGCTCACGATGAGCTGGAACAGGACGAACATCCAGAATTCCATCCGGCTCGAACGCCCGGAGAAATCGGCGTAGCGCTTCAGCGGCAACAACATGTAATTCATGACAATCCCCCTCTCAGATTGCGTGTGATGCGTGCCCGTGGCCGTGTTCGGCTCCGGGCGCAGGTTGCGCCACAAGGGGCTTATGCTCAACCCCAAAAAACCGAGGCTAATTTCGCGGCGCCTGCCGCCGGTAGCTGAGCGCCTCGGCGACATGGATGCGGCCCACCCCCTCAGCCCCCGCCAGATCGGCGATGGTGCGCGCGACGCGGAGCACGCGGGTATAGCCGCGCGCCGAGAGCCGCATCGCCTCCGCCGCCTGGGCGAGCAGCTTGCGCCCGGGCTCGTCAGGGCTGGAGAAACGTTCGAGCAAAGCCCCCTCGGCCTCGGCATTGGTGCGCGCCGGGGCATCGCGATAGCGCTCGCCCTGCACCGCGCGCACCGCCGCCACGCGCGCCGCGACTTCGGCCGACCCTTCGGCCGGCGGCGGCAGGACGAGATCGGCGGCGGTGACCGGTTGAACCTCGACGTGCAGGTCGATGCGGTCGAGCAAAGGCCCCGAGACCTTCGCCTGATAATCGGCCGCGCAGCGCGGCGCCCGCGCGCAGGCGAGCGCGGGGTCTCCCAGATGCCCGCACCGGCACGGATTCATCGCGGCCACAAGTTGAACCCTCGCCGGGAAGGTCACATGCGCATTGGCCCGTGCCACGCTGACCACCCCGGCTTCGAGCGGCTGGCGCAGCGAATCGAGAACCGCGCGCTGGAATTCGGGCAATTCATCGAGGAACAGGACGCCCAGATGCGCGAGGCTCACCTCGCCCGGCTTCACCTTGAGCCCGCCGCCGACCAGTGCCGCCATCGAGGCGCTATGGTGCGGCGAGCGGAACGGCCGCGTCCGCGTCAGCCGCCCGCCCTGCAGCGCGCCCGCGACCGAGGCCACCATCGACACCTCCAGCGCCTCGGCGGCGTCGAGCGGCGGCAATATCCCCGGCAGGCAAGAGGCCAGCAGGGATTTGCCCGCCCCCGGCGGCCCGCACATCAACAGGTTATGCCCGCCCGCCGCCGCGATCTCGAGCGCGCGCTTGGCGGTCTCCTGCCCCTTCACCTGCGCGAGGTCGGGGCCATGATCCGGCGCATCGGCCTCGCCCGGCGGCGGCGCCGCGAGCAGCTGATTGCCCTTGAAGTGATTGAGCAGCCCGATCAGGTCGGGCGCGGCCACGACCTCGACCGATCCCGCCCAGGCCGCCTCGGGGCCCTGCGCGACCGGGCAGACCAGCCCCTTCCCCATCTCCGCCGCATGGATCGCCGCGAGCAGCACCCCCGGCGACGGCGCGATCCGCCCGTCGAGGCCCAGCTCGCCGACCACGACATAGCCCGCCAGCGTCTCGGCGTCCGCCACCCCCATCGCACCGAGCAGCGCGAGCGCGATGGGGAGGTCGAAATGCGATCCTTCCTTGGGCAGGTCGGCGGGCGAGAGGTTGAGGATGATCCGCTTGGGCGGCAGCGCCAGCCCGATCGCGGCGATCGCGGCGCGCACCCGCTCGCGGCTCTCCGCCACCGCCTTGTCGGGTAGCCCAACCACTACGAAGCTCGGCAGCCCAGCGACCAGGTTGCACTGCACCTCCACCGCGCGCGCTTCGAGCCCGAGATAGGCGACGGTGGAGACGCTCGCGATCACCCCGCGGTCGCCGCGGTGCCCATCACCGTCGTGCCTGGGCCGAGCGCATTGGCCTGGCTCGGCATCGACCGCGTCGGCGGCACCCGCGCGGCGGTTGCCCCGGGCACCGCCGCGTCGGTCATCATCGCGAGGATTTCGGCATGATCGGGCAGCGAGGCGAGCACCGCCTGCCGCACCGCCACGGTCTCACGGATATGCCGGTCCCACATCTCGCGCGGGAGTAAATCGGTGCCGGTCGCCAGCGGCTGGGTGTAAAAACCCTTGCCGAACAGCACGCTGCTCACGCTCCAGAAGCTGAACACGTTCGAATGGCGCGGATCGTAGACGTCGGGCAGCGCGTGGCGCCAGATATCGAGACACGCCTCGAGCGCGTCCGAACGCTTCGATTCATGCCGGACCGCGCGCCAATAGGGTGTGTCCTCGCGGTTGCCGAGGGTGAAATGGAGGCTGAGGAAATCGCGGATCTCCTCATAGATCTTCTCCATCTCGGCATTGAACTTGGCGATCGGCGCCGGCTCGAAATCGCGCGTCGGCATGATCTGGAGCAGCCGGCGGCAGGCATAGTCGACGAACTGGATCGAGGTCGATTCGAGCGGCTCGAGAAACCCGCTCGCCAGCCCGATCGCGACGCAATTGCCGACCCATGACCGCCGGCTTCGCCCCACCCGCATCGGGACGGGGCGCGGATCGGTGAGCGTGCCGAACCCGGCGTTGCGCGCGGTCAGCGCATCGCCGATCTCGGCGTCCGAGGCGAAGGCGCTCGAAAACACATAGCCGGTTCCGATCCGCGAGCGCAGCGGGATGCGCCAGCTCCACCCCGAATCCATCGCCGCCGAGACCGTCGCCGGGAACAGCGCGCGCGCTTCATCATGCGCGATCTGCACCGCCATCGCGCGGTCGTTGATGAGGTAATCGGCATAGGAGACGAACGGCTCCTCGAGCGTCTCGTTGATCAGCAGCCCGCGAAAGCCCGAGCAATCGATCACCAGCTCGACCGGCCGCCGCCCGCCCTGCTTCAGGTGCAGAGCCGCGATATTCCCACGCGAATCGCGTTCGGCGCCCGTCACGGTGTCGCTGACATGCGCCACGCCGCGTGCGATGCAGACCTCCTTCAGGAAGTCCGCGAACAAGGCCGCATCGAAATGATAGGCGTAGTTCAGCACCCCGCTATAGGGCCGGTCGCTGGGCCGGCGCGGCGATTTGTGCGCGCCCGCCGCGGCCACCGCATGCCCGATCACATTGCTCAGATTGGTCCCGGGCTCGAATTCCGGCGGCGCGCCATAGGCGAGGAACGACGCCGCCGGATTCCGCCCGGCGATCTGGAGCCCGCCGGTGAAGCTGTGGAAATAGCTGCGGGGCGCACCCCGGGCATCGCGGTCCCAATCCTCGAAGCGCACCCCCAGCTTGAAGGTCGCCTGGGTGCGCGCGATGAACTCATTCTCGTCGATATCGAGCATCGCCAGCGTATTCCGGATCGGCGGAATCGTCGCCTCGCCCACACCGATGATCGGTATCTCGGGCGATTCGATCAGCGTGATGCGCACGCCCCCGCCATGCCCCAGCCCCCATTGCAGGCGATGGTTGAGATGCGCCGCGGTCAGCCAGCCGGTGGTCCCGCCGCCGACGATGACGATGTCCCTGATCGGTGCGCCCATGAAGCTCCCCCGCGCCCCCCAATGCCCCGGATCAGGCGCCGGGGCGCTTCTGCAACGCGTCGCGGATTTCGCGCAACAGGGTAATGTCGGCGGGCTCGGCGGCGGGAGCCTCGGGCGCCTTGGGCATGGCGCGATTCATCGCGCGCACGATCAGGAAGATGACGAAGGCGATGATCGCGAAATTGACCGCCGCGGTCACGAACGCACCATAGCCGAACAGCGGCACGCCCGCCGCCTTGAGCGCGGCATAATCGGTCGATCCGGCGAGCTTGTCGGGGATCGGCCCCAGCGCGATGAAGTAGCTCGAAAAGTCGAGCCCGCCGAAAATCCAGCCGATCAGCGGCATCAGCAGATCCTCAGTCAGCGAGGTGACGATCTTGCCGAATGCCGCGCCGATGATCACCGCGACCGCGAGATCGAGGACATTGCCGCGCGCGATGAAGGTCTTGAATTCCTGGATCATGCCGCACCCCTATGCTTGGCGGGATCAAAGCACGAACATGCGCCGCGGCGACCGTCCCGTCAACAAAAGGCGGGCCTCATGCGTTCACGCCGAATGGATAGCGCCGCACGCCAGAGCGTATTGCACAGGCAACACACACTCCCCACATCGCCTGGCATGAAGGCCGCGCGACGCCGCAAGAACCCGCTGATCCGCTATGCGCTGATCGCCGCCGGGCTGTTCCTGATCGCGCTGACCCCGATCGTCGGGCCGATCCCGGGCCCCGGCGGCGTCTTCGTCTTTGCGGGCGGGCTGGTGCTGATCCTCCGGAATTCCGAATGGGCGCGGAAGCGGTTCGCCAGATTCAAGCGCCGCTGGCCGCGTTTCGGCCACTATGCCGATATGGCGCTGCGCCGCCGCAGCTTCCGCCGCCGCCAGGCGCGCGCCAAGGAAATGGCGCTCGCGGCCGCCGAAGCCGAGGCCATGGGTTTTGGCGGTCCCCCGCGTTGAGTTGGGGAGCGTTGACTTGGGATTGGGGCTTCTCTATGGGCACCCCACACAAGGCCGTCCGCGTGGCGGCCCTTTTACGTTCTAGACACTCGAGGATGAGCGATGAAGCGGACCTTTCAGCCGAGCAACCTGGTGCGTGCGCGCCGGCACGGCTTCCGCGCCCGGATGGCGACGCCCGGCGGCCGCAACGTGATCCGCGCGCGCCGCGCCCGCGGCCGCAACAAGCTGTCGGCGTAATTCCGGCAGCGGTTGCGCGGCTCACGCAGCGCAAGGACTATCTCGCGGCGAACGCCGGCAAGCGGGCCCCGATGCCGGGTTTCGTTCTGCTGCTTCGCGCGCGCGACGATGCCGATCCGGTCATGCGGGTCGGCATTACCGTCTCGAAGAAGGTCGGCAACGCCGTCACCCGCAACCGGATGAAGCGCCGCTTCCGCGCCCTGGTGCGCGAGGTGCTGCCCGAATCGGGGCTGCCCGGCGCCGATCATGTGCTGATCGGCCGGAACGGCGGGATCGAGCGCCCCTATGCCGATCTCAAGGCCGAACTGGCCAAGGCCTGCGCGAAGCTGAGCAAATGATCGCCAGGCTCCTCATCCTGATCGCGCGCGGCTGGCAATTGGGGCCGTCGCTGATCCTGCCGCCCAGCTGCCGCTACCAGCCCAGCTGTTCGGCCTATGCAATCGAGGCGCTTCGCCGCTATGGCGCGGCCAAAGGCAGCTGGCTCGCCATCCGGCGAATCGGGCGCTGCCATCCATGGGGCGGCCACGGCTACGATCCGGTGCCGTGAGCCAAAGAGAGTTTCCGGGGAAATTTCGGTGAAAGAAGACCAGAAGAATATCCTTATCTTCGCGCTGATCGCCGCGTTCGCGCTGTTCGCGTGGACGCCGATCATGAACTATTTCTTCCCGCCCGCGAATCCGCCGGTCACCAAGGTGGAGAATGGGAAGAGCGTTCCGCTGCCCGCCGGCCCCGGCACCGCGCCCACCGCGAACGCGCCCAAGGCGAATCGCGACCGTGCGATCGTGCTCCAGGAAACCCGGCGCGTCCTGATCGAGACCCCGCGCCTCAAGGGCTCGATCAACCTCCAGGGCGCGCGGTTCGACGATCTCGAGCTCAAGGACTATGCCGAGACGGTCAAGAAGGACTCGCCGCCGATCCGCCTGCTCTCGCCCGAGGGCGCGGCCGGCAGCTATTTCGCGCAATTCAACTGGAGCCGCGTCCAGGGCGACCAGCGCGTGCTGCTCGCCCCCGCCAATCTCGTCTGGCAGGCGAGCGCGCCGAAGCTGACCCCCGCCACCCCCGTCACGCTCACCGCGGTCAATGGCAGCCAGCGCTACACGATCGAGCTGTCGGTCGATGCCAACTACATGTTCACGGTGAAGCAGAGCATCGCCAATCTGGGCAGCGGCCCGATCGAAGCGGCGCCCTATGCCCAGATCGTCCGTTCGGAGAAATCGACCGATCTCGATCAGTTCGCGGCCAATGTCGGCCCGATGGTGGTCTCGGGCGGCAGCGCCGCCTATCTCAACTATGGCGATATCGAAAAGGCGCCCGCCAAGTTCGAGACCCGCGGCGGCTGGGCCGGCTTCACCGACCATTACTGGCTCACCTCGGTCATCCCGGCACAGGGTTCGGACGTCACGCTCACCCAGCTCCAAACGCCGAACAAGGCCTTCCTCGCCGATTACACGCTCAAGCCGCGCATCGTCGAAGCCGGCACCCAGATGACCTATACCAGCCACTTCTTCGCGGGCGCGAAGGAAGTGAAGGTGCTCGACGCCTATGAGAAGAATCTCGGCATCGTCCAGTTCGACCGGGCGATCGACTGGGGCTGGTTCGGACTGATCGAGGAACCGATCTTCTGGTATCTCGACCTGCTGTTCCACACCGTTGGCAATTTCGGCGTGGCGATCATCCTGCTGACCTTCACGATCCGCCTGCTGCTGTTCCCGATCGCCCAGCGCCAGTTCGCCTCGATGGCGAACATGCGCGCGATCCAGCCCAAGATGAAGGCGCTGCAGGAACGCTACAAGGACGACAAGCAGAAGCAGCAGACCGAGATCATGAAGCTCTACAAGGAGGAAAAGGTGAACCCGCTCGCGGGCTGCCTGCCGCTCCTGCTCCAGATCCCGATCATGTTCGCGCTCTACAAGGTGCTGCTGCTGACGATCGAGATGCGGCACCAGCCCTTCGCGCTGTGGATCCACGATCTTTCCGCGCCCGATCCGGCGACGATCATCAACCTGTTCGGCTATCTCCAGTTCACCCCGCCCTCGTTCCTGGCGATCGGGGTGATCCCGGTGCTGCTCGGCATCTCGATGTATTTCCAGATCCGCCTCAACCCGGCGCCGATGGACGAGATGCAGAAGCAGATATTCCAGATCATGCCGTGGATGCTGATGTTCGTGATGGCGCCGTTCGCGGTGGGCCTCCAGATCTACTGGATCACCTCGAACATCATCACCATCCTCCAGCAGACCTGGCTCTATTCGAAGCATCCGGCACTCAAGGAACCGGTGAAGAAGGACGTACCCGCCAAGTGAGCGACGAACCCGCCTTCGACGCGGAGACGATCGAGGCGGCGCGGAAGACCTTCGCCGGCCCGGTGACCTTCCTCAAGTCCGCCCCCGCGCTCGAGCATCTGCCGGAGCCGGACGTGCCCGAGGTCGCGTTCGCGGGCCGATCGAACGTCGGCAAATCGTCGCTGCTCAACGCGCTCACCGGGCGCAACAGCCTCGCGCGCACCTCGGTCACGCCGGGGCGCACGCAGGAGCTCAACTTCTTCGACGTGGGCGAGCCGCTCAGGTTCCGCCTCGTCGACATGCCCGGCTATGGCTTCGCCAAGGCGCCCAAGGACATGGTCCGCAAGTGGCGCTACCTGGTGAACGATTTCCTGCGCGGCCGCGACGTGCTCAAGCGCGTGCTCGTGCTGATCGACAGCCGCCACGGCATCAAGGAGGTCGACCGCGAGATCCTCGACATGCTCGATGGCGCCGCGGTCAGCTATCGCATCGTCCTCACCAAGACCGACAAGATCAAGGCCACCGAGCTCGCCGAGGTGTTCGCCCGCACCGAGGCGGAGGCCCGCAAGCGCCCCGCCGCACACCCCGACATCCTCGCCACCTCGAGCGAAAAGGGCGGCGGCATTCCCGAACTGCGCGCTGCGGTGATCGAAGCGGTCGGGTGAGCGCGCCCGTCCTGATCTTCTCCTACGGCACGCTCCAGATGCCCCGCGTCCAGCAAGAGCTGTTCGGGCGGCAGGTCGAGATGAAGGACGACGCGCTGCTCGGTTTCGAAACCGTCCCCGTCGAGATCGACCATCCCGACGTGATCGAGTTCAGCGGCAGTTCGACCCATCTCGGCCTCGTCCCCGGCGCACCCGATGCGCGGATCGCGGGCAAATTGCTCCATGTCACCGAAGCCGATCTCCCCGCGCTCGACGACTATGAGGGCCACGAGTATCGCCGGATCGAGGTCACCCTCGCCTCGGGCACGCGCGCCTGGGTCTATGTAAAGGCTTAGGGAAAAGCACCTAGTTAACGGTCTGTTAGGCATGATTGCCTAGGTCTTGCGCTGAACGGTCCCGAGAAGATCATGCGTCCAGTGCTTGAAAACCCGATTGCTGCGCTCAAGGCCCGCTGGGAGAAGATGTCCCCCGAGCTGACGCGCGAGCGCGTCAGGGCCGCCTCGCAAAACTATCCCCAGACGGTCATCGTGGTCGCCTTTGTCAGCACGGCGCTGCTGTTCCAGCTGAGCGACAGCCATGTCCATAAATGGATGGTCGCCGCCTATGCGCTCCACATGGCGATCTCGTTCGGCGTCCTGATCCATTGGCGCCGCCGCCGCGCAAGCGACTGGCGCGTGACGAATCCGGTGACGGCGATGCTCGCCGCGGTCGCCGAAGCGGTCGCGATCTCGTTCGGCTGGTTCACCTTTCTCTCACTCGGCGTCGCCGGTGCGGATCCCGCCGAACAGGTGGTCGTCGCGACGGTGATCACCGGCGTGCTCGCGGTCGGCGCGATGCGCTTCGCGCCGGTCCCCGTCGCGAGCATTGCGTGGCTCGTGACCGCGCTCGTCGTGCTCGTCGCGCTTTCGGCCTTCTCGCCGCTGCCGATGGGCGTGTTCGTTTTCCTCGGGGTGTTCATGCTGATGCTGGGCCGCGCCGTGCTCGGCCAATCGGCGATGATCGCCAAGCAGTTCAAGTCGGGCCGCCAGCTCGCCCAGGCCGCAGGCGAGCGCGATCTGCTGCTCGCCAACGCCCAGCGCGAGGAAGCCCAGCGCCTCGCCGCCTCCTCGCAGGAAGCCGCGCGCGTCCAGGCCGCCGGAGTCCAGGGCCGCCGCGAGGAAATCGACCGCGTCGCGCGCGATTTCGAAACCCATTTCGTCCAGACGATCCACCGCCTCGCCGAGGCCGCCGACCGCACCCGCGGCGCCGCCGACCGGCTCGTCTCGACCACGCTGACCACACACAACGAGATCGGCAGCGTCGCCGCCAGCGCCAACCAGGCCGATATGGGCGCGACCCAGCTTCTCGACGAATCGGCGCAGCTCGGCCGCAGCCTCGCGCTGGTCGAATCGCGCATCGCCGAACAGGAAACCATCACCCGCCGGATGCGCGAACTCTCGCGCCTCGCCGACGAGCGCTTCTCCAACCTCGTCACCTACGCCACCGGGATCGACGGCATCGCCGAGACGATCGGCGACGTCGCCGCGCGCACCAAATTGCTCGCGCTCAACGCCAGCATCGAGGCCGCGCGCGCGGGCGAGGCCGGCCGCGGCTTCTCGGTCGTCGCTTCCGAGGTCAAGGGCCTCGCCGCCCAGACCGCGAGCGCCACCGGCAGCATCCGCGAGCAATTGAGCGAGATCACCAAGGCCGTCACCTCGACCGCCTCGCTCGTCGCCGACATGCGCGCCAGCTTCGACCGGATCGGCGAGGTCGCGGGCGCGGTCGAGCAGGCCGTCTCCAGCCAGGGCGACGTGATCGGATCGATCCAGCGCTATGCCGGGGTCGCCGCCTCGCTCACCACCGATCTCCACGGCAGCGTCGCCAATGCCGGCGAAGCCTCGAACGCCGCCGCGCGCGTGACCGAGGAACTGGGCCGCTCCACCACCGATCTGGTCGCGCAGACCCAGGGGCTGATGAAGGAAACGCTCCACTTCCTGGGGAATTTGAAGGCCGCCTGACAACGCTCGGGATTTATCCCACCAGCGTGCTCCAAATTTCTCCGTCATGCTGAACTTGTTTCAGCATCCACCGTGCAACAAGCGACGACATCGCCCGTGGAGGGTTGGACCCTGAAACAAGTTGGCGCTTATCCCTTTCGGACATGTAAGTCCATATATGGGGTTTAGCGCCATCTTGTTCAGGAATGACAGATGGTTTGGATTATTGCTGTAGCGCTCGCGCTAGGTGGCGGTGCCAGCGAAGTGCTGCTTGTCGGCGAGCTTGACCGCTCGCAGGTCGTCACGGAAGTGAACCACGTCATCGGTGCGATGGTGTGTGTCTCGCATATCGAAAACGCGCACGGTAAAGTGGTCAATGTCGCTGAACGGCGATCGGTATCTCGCCGCGATCACCAGAACGGGACTACGCGTGGTGCATTCCTCCACCACAATAGCTCCCACCTTGCGCTCCCATTCATCGCCTTGGAAAAGGGTCTTGTCGCGCCAATCCTCTCCATCGACATCGAACCATCCCGCAACCTGGCTCAGCAGATGCTCCCGGTTCAATTCGCTGAAGACAATCGACGCACAATAGGAGAGCCCAATCGCCGGACTGTTGCCGATATTCTTGAAGGTCACGTCCGTTACGACGTCGTAACCGCCACCATCAATCTTCGTTATCCGGCCCCAAAGCGAGCCATCGATGGTGAATCTAATCCATGGCCGCAATTCGCCCTGAACCGCATCGCGGGCAATGGTGTTCGCCTCGCGCGTCGCCCGGAAAGTGGTCCAGACCAGCGCAACGCCCACCGCGCTCAGGAACATCCCAATCAGGGCGGCGACGCCCATAATGCTAGTCCACAGGGCGGACGTGCGTTGCGCGGCGAGATCCTCATACTCGCGCTGATTGTCGCGGGTCTTGAGGCGCTGTTCTGCGGCACCGTTCTCAAGGCATTTCGCCTGTTCGAGGCGGGTGCCGATGAGACAGGACTGGGCTATCTCGTCGGCGGACTTGCGGGCGTAATCGGCACTCCAGTACTTGGCTTCTTGCTCATATCGGGATTGCTCAGATAATCCGTATCCGATCCCACCGACCAAAGCGGCTAGGCCTCCGACGACTGCACAGATAACGCGCCAATTGATTTTAGGCATTTGACTGCCGCCCCGAATTTACCCCGGCTGATCTTGTCCACGAGATTTCAGGGCGAGTCCATGCTAAGGACCTGACATGACCGACGATACTAACGCCCGCTTTGACCGCCTCTTGAAGGCGATGGCGTCAGGCGAACCGCCTACCGCACGAAAGAGTAAAGCAGGCGGTCGAGCATCAGGTGCGGGGCCTGACGCATGTTCCAGCGAAACTCAAACTCGCCAAGGTACTTCGAAAGGTGCTGCGGGCTGACGTGAATGTGAGTGCCGTTGATCCCGCGCTTTAGCTGAGCCCAGAAGCCTTCAATCGCGTTGACGCCAGCGCCCGCCTTGGTCGCATAGACCTTGTTTGCGTGGTTCACGGTGACGTGACGGTAGCCGTTCTTGCTCAGGTCCTTGTAGCCGCCAAACTCATCGGTGTTGATCGTGGTGCCGGGAAGGACGTGCTCGTTGATGAGGGCGTGCATGGCGATCTTGTGGCGGGCGGGAGCAACGCGGGTGATGAGTTCGCCGCCACGCTCCAACATGCCGACAACGCAGGTCTTGTTGCCCTTGTAGCCCGAGCCCATGCCCGACACCGAACCGCCGATCAGCGTCTCATCGACTTCGACAGTTTCGCCGGGGCCGCCCAAGGGATCGTCGCTGTCGAGCGAGCCCATGTACTTCCGGATTTCGTGGCACATGCGCCAAGCGGTTTTGTAGGTCACGCCAAGCTGACGCTCGACTTCCTTGGCGGCCACACCGTTCCGGCTCGCGCAGAACTGGAACATCACAAAGAACCAGTCGCGCAGGCTGGTGCGGGTGCGCTCGAACGGCGTCCCGGCAGTCGGGTAGAGCTGGTTCGCGCACCAGTTGCACTGATACGAGCGCCGGGCCTTCACCCGCGAGTATTTCGCTGGGCGGTTGCACTTCGGGCAATCGAAGTTCGAGCCGTACCGAACCTGAAACAGGTGATCGAGGCAGCTTTCCTCAGTCGGGAAGCGGTCCTGAAACTGGCGAAGCGTGGGGGCTTTCGTGCTCATACATATTGTATAGCACTAACCCTTACATGTCGCAAGGGGATAAATGCCAAACAAGTTCAGGGTGACGCCAGCTTTGGGAAGGCCGTTGCCCCTTCCTCCCCCCATCGCTATCCCCCGCGCCCATGAAGCTCATCATCGGCAACAAGGCCTATTCGTCCTGGTCGCTCCGCGGCTGGCTCGCCTGCAAGCAATCGGGGCTGTCCTTCGAGGAAGTCGTCGTCCCCCTCTACGATGCCGAATGGGACAAGCGCCGCGAGGGCGACGAGTTCGCCCCCTCCTCGGGCAAGGTGCCGATCCTGTGGGACGGCGACGCGGTGGTGTGGGACAGCCTCGCCATCGTCGAATATCTGAACGACAAGACCGGCAACGAGAAATTCTGGCCCACCGATCCCGCCGCGCGCGCGATGGCGCGGTCGATGGCGGCGGAGATGCACTCCAGCTTCGCGGCGCTCAGGCGCAAGCACAGCATGAACATCCGTCAGGTCTATCCCCCCAAGACCCCCGACGCGGACGTCCTCCAGGACCTCGCCCGGCTCATGGAGCTATGGATGCAGGCCCGTGCCCGCTATGGCGGCGAGGGCGATTTCCTGTTCGGCGAATTCGGCGCGGCGGACATCATGTTCGCGCCGGTGGTGACGCGCCTCGTCACCTACTCCCTCCCCGTCCCCCGCTTCGCCCCGGCCTATATGCAGGCGGTGCTCCAGCATCCCTTCATGCAGGACTGGATCGCCGGCGCGCAGGAAGAGGATTGGGTGATCGAGCAGTTCGAGACGCCTGCGGGCACCTGACGCCTATTTCACACTGACGCCCATCGGCATCACGTCCGACCAGCAGGGTTTGAGTGCCTGGGTCAGGTCATGCGCCCAGCGCGCCAGATCGGTACCGACATTGCTTTCAATGCGGACCGGCCCGACCGATTGATCCCCCAGCACGCCCATCTGTACATTGAGCGTGTACCAGGTGCCATCGAGCACGCTGCCGCCCCAGGGCCGTCCGCCCTCCAGTGGAATGCGTGGGCTCGGCCCCGAGAGCATTTCAACGCGTTGCAGGACCGGCACGGCCGCCGGGCAGCGACGCCCATCGGTCCAGCGCCGCTTGGTATCCCCCGGATCGGCGCCTGAGAAATCAGCCGCGAACCAGATCAGGGACGCGTCCGGCAACCTGCCGACCTTTTCCGGCGGACGCTCGCGCAGCCCCACGTGCAACACCATGTTGGCGTGGGTTAGCGAAGGCATCACGCTGAGCGAAAGGAACTGGCCGGAGATCTCGGGCTCGGCCTGCTGTGCAACCGCACTCCCGCCCGAACCCGCCACAAGCACCAGAGCAAGAATCCCCTCGCGCATCAAAACTCGCTCCCGTCCTTCCGCCGAAACCCGACCCCCTCGAACAAATGCATGTCGATATCGGGATAGTGGCAGTCGGTCGCGCTCGGCTTGCCCACCGCGATGAACACGCAGTCCGCCTCGCTGCGGTTCACCAGCACATGCCCGTTGCCGTCCCCCTTCGGAAAGGCGGCCACATCGCCCGGCAGCATCGCGTGCTCGCCGTCATTATCGATCAGCACCGCCTCGCCCGCCAGCATCACCACGAACTCGTCCTCGCCGTCATGCCAGTGTCGCTGCGCGGACCAAGCGCCGGGCTTGAGCGTCACATGGCTATAGCCGAAATCGGTGATCCCGCTCGCGGGCGCCATGCGGCGATACCAGCGGCCCTGGACCTTGTCGGCATATTCGGGCGGATAGCCGGTGGTGTTGACCTGGGGGATCGCGGACAGATCGAGCTTGGGCATTCTAGTCCCTCCGGTCGCGGCACGCCTCGCCCGCGGCGACGACATCGTTCCATGCCATTGCATCGACTGTGGCGTTGCGGGCCGCATTGCCTGGATAGCGGGCGCGGATCGCTCTGGCGAGCACCTGCGCAGTGCGTACCTGCCCCACGCGCCGCAGGAATGCAGCGTCGCGCGCCGCCTGTGGCTCTGACGCATAATGCGTCTCGAGCTTGGTAACGGCGATGCGGCTGGTACGCTCGATCCGCAGCGCGATCGACCGGCACCGGCCGGCCACGTCCTGCGGAGGGGCCGCCATCAGGATCGCAATCGTCAATCCGATCATCGGCCGTCCTCGACGCGGGGAGCGGACATGCTATGGCCGGGCGCGGAGATTGGGAACCCCGGGATGAAACGCGGATGGACGTCGTCGAGCTCACCAAGGCGCTGATCGCCGCCGAAAGCGTCACCCCAGCGACGGGCAAGGTGTTCGACGTGCTCGAAGCCGCGCTGCTGCCGCTCGGCTTCGCGGTCGAGCGCTTCGTCGCAGGCGAGGCGCCCGACGGCCCGGTCGAGAATCTGCTCGCGGTGCGCGGCAGCGGCGGGCGGCACTTCGCCTTTGCCGGCCATCTCGACGTGGTGCCCCCCGGCAAGGGCTGGGCTAGCGATCCGTTCGGGCCCGAAATACGCGGCGACCTGCTCTACGGGCGCGGCGCAGTCGATATGAAGGGCTCGATCGCGGCTTTCGTCGAAGCGGCGGGCCGTATCGAGACCGACGGCACCGTCAGCCTGATCATCACCGGCGACGAGGAAGGTCCCGCCACCTACGGCACCCAAAAGCTGATCGAGCGGATGCGCGAACGCAGCCTGATCCCCGATCTCTGCCTCGTCGGCGAGCCCAGCTCGGCCAACCGGCTCGGCGACACGATCAAGATCGGGCGCCGGGGCTCGACGGTGATCTGGATCGACGTGCCCGGCAAGCAGGGCCATGTCGCCTATCCCCATCTCGCCGACAATCCGATCCCGCGCCTCGTGGGCGCGCTGGCGGAGATCGACGCGATCGTGCTCGACCAGGGCACCGACTGGTTCCAGCCCTCGAACATCGAGCCGATCGACCTGACCGTCGGCAACCCGGCGAGCAATGTCATCCCCGGCCATGCCTCGGCGCGGCTCTCGATTCGCTTCAACGACCGCCACAAGGGCGCCGATCTGGTCGCGCGGATCACCGAAATCGTGCAGCGCCACGCGCCGGCCGCGAGCGTGAAGGGCACCGTCTATGGCGAGGCCTTCCTCACCGAGCCCGGCGCGCTCTCGACGCTCGTCCAGGACGCCGCCGAGGCGCGGCTGGGCATCCGGCCCGAGCTGTCCACGACGGGCGGGACCTCCGACGCGCGCTTCCTCTCGAAGCTCTGCCCGGTGGTCGAATTCGGGCTGGTCAATGCGACGATGCACAAGCTCGACGAAGCGGTCGCGATCGCCGATCTCGAGGCATTGACGGGGGTTTACGAGGAAGTGCTGAGGCGGGTCTTCGAGTGATCGTCGGTGACCCGGAGTCGTTCGCGATCGAAAGCGCGATCACGATGGCAATCGCGGACACCTCCCAACGCGCACTGGGCTTCTTTATCGTTCACATCCGAGGAAGCGTCTTCGGCGTGAGAACGCCGGACGCATCGATGCTGGCATGTTCGTTCGACGAAGTGAAACGGCGTCTCGATGGGCGCGGAACGCATCGAATGCCGAACCTTTCGGGCATCGACGCCCCGCTTGTCGCCGAAGCTGTTCTGGACGCGATCTACGGGAATAGCGGGCGAAGCAGCTATTTCGGCATGACGTCATCCGAGTTCACCGACGCGATTTACGGCAACCGCCTGATATGGGCGCCGGATGGCGACGAGGCATTTGATGACGGATCGCATATCCTGCAATTCGACGTCGAAGACCGTGTCCGCCTGCTCGCATTCCGAAATCTGGATTGCCGCACCGATGCCATCAACTCCCTCCGGGAAGCATGGATCGAGGGAGACGCATTCTACCGCGTTCTTGCCGATTGGAGCGCGCTGTTCGCCGAAGAATGGACCGGCACATTACGTGAGGCGAATACCACCGGCCCGCACTGATCGATCACGCCCGCAGCCGGTCGGACCGGAGGCTTACCCCGCCGCCTGCTCGCGCCCTTCATCGCGCGCCCAGCCGAGGAACGCATCCTCGTCCATCGGCGCCGCGATCGAATAGCCCTGGAGCACGTCGCAGCCGATCACGCGCAGCACGGTCGCCTGCGCCTCGGTCTCGATCCCTTCGGCCACCGCCTCGCAGCCAAGGCCGTGCACCAGCGCGATCACCGCCTGGGCGATCGTCCTGGCCTCGGCCTGTTCGGCGACATGCTCGATCAGGCTGCGGTCGAGCTTGACGCGGTCGACCGGCAGATGCCGCAGCCGCGCGATGTTCGAATAGCCCGTCCCGAAATCGTCGATCGCGATCGTCGCCCCGTCGGCCCGCAGCGCCGCGATCGCGTCGATCACATCCTCGGAGCAATGCATCGCCAGCGTCTCGGTGATCTCGAGCTCGAGCAGCCGCGCCGGCGCCTTGGCCGCCAGCATCGCCTCCCGCAGCCGCCGGAAGAAACTCGCATGATCGAGCTGGCGCGGACTGATGTTCACCGCCAGCCGCTGCTGGATGCCCAGCCGGCCCCAGCGCGAGATCGTCTCGGCGACATTCTGCACCACCCATTCGCCGATCTCGACGATCAGCCCGGTCTCCTCGGCGCGCTGGATGAAGTTGGCGGGCAGGCGCACGCCCTCGGGGTGCCGCCAGCGCAACAGCGCCTCGGCCCCGACGATCGCGCCGTCCTGCGCGCGCACCTGCGGCTGGAAGGCGAGCGTGAACTCGTCCTTGTCGATCGCCTCGCGCAGGTCGCTCTCCAGCTTGGCGCGCTCGGCGATCTCGTTGGCCAGCGCCTCGGTGAAATGCTCGGTCCGCCCGCGGCCCTGCGCCTTGGCATGGTACATGGCGGCATCGGCGGCGCGCATCAGCTCGTGCAGCGTCGTACCATGCTCGGGACGCAGCGCAATGCCGATCGAGGCGCCGATCGACACTTCCTGATCGGCCAGGTCGAACGGCTCGGACAGCGCATAGAGCACCCCGCGCCCGATCCGCTCGGCGTCACGCAAACTCTTGAGTTCGGGGAAGAACATGGTGAACTCGTCACCCGCGAGCCGGCCGATCAGCGGCCGCCCCGCGCCTTCCGCCGCGAACCGGTCCGCGACCGCGCGCAGGCGGTTGGCAACCATGCCGAGCAGCACGTCGCCGGTCGCATGACCCATCGTGTCGTTGACATGCTTGAACCGGTCGAGATCGATGAAATAGAGGACCGCCTCGGCGCCCGGGGGCAACTCGGCGAGCATCCGCTCACAGGTGCGGCGGAAATTGGTGCGATTGGGCAGCCCGGTCACCGAATCGAACATGGCGAGCCGCTGGACGCTCTCCAGATTGGCATGGAGCTGGCGGAACAGCCCGTCCATGGCGTCGGCGAGCGGCGGCACGCATTCGTGCACCTCGAGCGGGATCTCGCTCTCCAGATCGCCATTGGCGGCGCGGCTGAGGCGGGCGATGGCGGCGTCGATCGCGCCCGCGGTCGAGGCGATGGTGCGCTCGGCCGAGGCCCAGCACATCGCGCCGCAGACGATCGCGGCGATCAGCGCGCGGGCGGCCCCGTCCATGGTGACGCTGCCATGCGACGTGGCGGCGAGCGCCAGGATGAACGCTACCGCCCCGGCGCACATCGCGAACGCGATGGCACGGCTCTTTAGCGAGAATCCTTCCACTGGCCCGCGCGATCCCCCGCACTGTCCAGGGCAAAACCTGCCCTGCTCCGAGCAACAATGTTGCAGCCAGAGGTTAAGATTTCGGTTTCGGAACGATCGATTTTGCGCGCCGCAGCACGATATAGAGTGCACCTGTCCCACCGTGACGCGGATGCGCCGCACGGACGGCGGCAATGCGGGAGGAATGCCGCGACGCCGCCAGCCAATCCCCCACCGCCGCCCGGATCGCGCCGCGCGCATAGGGGCGCTCGGAGGTCGGCCGCGGCGGCTTGCCGGTGACGAGGAGCAGGACGCGGTCGCCCCGCGCGATCGCTTCGGCAAGGCCGCGGTCGAGGCGGTCATATGCGCCCGCGAGGGTGAGCCCGTGGAGGTCGACCGAGCTTTCGGGGGAGATCAGGCCTCGGGAGAGGTTCTTGTCCCAGGAGCCATCGAGGGTGTTCCCGGGCGACTTGGTCGGCACGGGCTTCGGTGCTGCCCCGGCCGTTCCCCGGCGAAAACCGGGGTCCGGTTTCGGAGCGCTTGCAACTGGGCCCCGGCCTTCGCCGGGGAACGCTTTGGGTTCCGCGGCGGGCACCGCCACAGGCTTCGCCATCGGCGTCACCGTCGCGATCACGCGTTCCCACAGCGCCGCTTCCTCGGGCGCCAGCTTTCGGCGGGTCACCCCCACTCTCCCCGTTCGTGCTGAGCTTGTCGAAGCACCGTTCTTCTTCTCTGCCGAAGAGAAAAAGGCAGCCCCCTTCGACGCCGCCTGCGGCGTCGCTCAGGACAGGCTTCGACAAGCTCAGGGCGAACGGAATTTTGGAAGATCACTGGACCGGCGTCGCCGTGAGCCGATCGACCGTCCCCAGCGGCAGCAACAGCCACGCCGTCCCCCGCGCCGACATGCCCCCCGCGATCGCGCGCGCATCGTCGCCCGCGCCCCAGAAGGTGTCGAACCGGTTGGCGCCCTTGATCGCCCCCCCGGTATCCTGCGCCACCCACAGCCCCGTCGCATCGGTCCGGTCCATCGAGAGGAACACCGGCGCGCCCAGCGGCACGAACGCCGGATCGGCCGCCGCGCTCACCCAGCCGACTACCGGATGCCCCAGCGCGCCCAGCGGCCCCGCCCCGCGAAGCTCGCTGAAGAACACGAAGCTCTTATTCTCGCGCATGATCGCGCGGCCCTCGTCGGGATGGTCGCGCAGCCAGCCCATGATCCCCTGCATCGAGGCCTGGCCGGGGGCGAGCAGCCCGCGGTCGCGCATCAGCTTGCCGATGCCGGTATAGTCGCGGCCATTCTGCCCCGCATAGCCGATCCGCATCACCCCGCCGTCGGGCAGCCGCAGCCGCCCCGAACCCTGGACCTGGAGGAAGAACATCTCGACCGGATCGGCCGCCCAGGCGATCACCGGGGCGCGGCCGTGCAGCGCGCCTTCCTCGATCGCGGCGCGGTCATAATAGGGGACGAACGCCTGCCCCTCGACGCGCCCGCGGATGCGCTTCCCCTTGAGCGCGTCGGAAAAGAGCCCGAGATCGACTTCGACCAGATCGTCGGGCTTGCCGTAGATCGGCACCTCATAGCCCGGCCGCCGCTCGCGCGATCCGGCGATCTCGGGCTCGTAATAGCCGGTCGCGAAGGCCTTGCCGTCGCCGATCTGCACCGCCTCGAAATAGTGCGCGAAGAATGCGGGGGCGTCGCGCGCGGGCCAGCTCTGCGCGGCGGCGCACGATTCGGCCCAGTCGCTTCCGCGCGTCAGCCCCGACGCATCGGTCCGCCGCTGGAGCGTGCCGCAACTCAGCCGGTAGGCGGTCAGCGCGCGTTCGGCATTGGCCTGGTTGATCGGCAGGCTGTCGACCGGCGGTCCGGCGATCACCCCCGCCTTGGCGGCGCTCGCCGTTCCCGCCGCGACCGGCGGCGCGGTGACCGGCGCGAGCGGCACCGCCGGAGTCGGCTGGCGCGCGGGCAGATCGTTGGCGGGAATATCGGTGGAACGCTGAACCGGCGGCGCGCCGCGCTCGACATAGGGCGGCACCACGGTGCCGGCGCATCCGCTCAGCAGGACCCCCAGCGCGATCAAGCCCCAGACGCGCATAACTTCCTCCCGAACCGCCAGCCTCGCTTTGCCTATACCCGATCGTCATCCCGGCGAAAGCGCACTCGTGCTCCGGCGAAGGCCGGAGCGTTGGGTTGCGCGTAAGCCGGTTGCGGCCAGGGCTCCGGCCTTCGCCGGAGCACGGTGATTATCCGGGAGTGGAGAAGCCGAAGCCTCAGGCCTCGTCGGTCTCGACCAGCTTCCAGTTGGGATCGTCGCTCTTCAGGTGGCGCGCGAAGGTCCAGGCGTCGTGCGCCTCGACCGCGTCGGTCATCGAGCCGGCGACCAGATTGCCCTCCTGATCGCGCGTCACCGAAGCGATATCGGCGTCGAAGCGCACCGTGATCCGCGCCACCTTGCCCTCGACCGAGGCCTCGGCGATCAGCGCGCGCTCGATCACGATCAGGCGGTTCTCGAGGACATGACCCTGCGCCTCGCGCTCGGCGATCGCCTCGGAGAAGCCCTCGCGGACATCCTCCTCGACCAGCCAGGTCAGCGTCTCGACATCGCCCTTCCAAAAGGCTTCGAGGATCATGCGATAGGCGGCCTTGGCGCCATCGACGAACTGGGCGACGTCGAAGCTCGGATCGGCGGCGATCACCGCGCGCAGGCCGGTCTCGGCGCCCGATTCGATCGTGCGGCCGCCGGTCTCGCGGACCTCCGGGACCACGTCGATCGTGCGCGGCAATGGCGGCACCATGCGCTCGTCCGCGGGCTTGGGCAGGGGCTGCTCGTGACCGGTGCGCTTGCCGAGCACCGCGTAGAGACGCAGCGCCAGGAAACCGGCCACCATCGCGAACAGAACAATGTAAATCACCGGACCTCCAACGCTACGCGGGCACTATACATAGGGCTAAGCGCATATGGTTTCAAATAGCCTTGACCCAACACCTTTAACCGCCCGTTGAAACCCTGCCGCACCCCTGCTAGGCGCGGCGCTCGCACGAACGCGCGGGAAGCGCGAATTATCCGTAAACGAAGGACGAATTACGATGGCCGACGAGACCGCTGCCGAGCCCTATGCCAATGGCGAAGATACCGCCCCGGCGGTCGGCGTTATCACGCAATATGTGAAGGATTTCTCGTTCGAGAACCCGAACGCGCCCGCCATCTATCAGACCCAGATCACCCCGAAGGTGGACGTGCAGTTCAACATTGCTTCGGCCCAGGTCGGCGAGGAAGTGTTCGAGGTGGTCCTCAAGATCGAGGTCAAGGCCGAGCATGAGGGTCAGGTCGCCTTCCTGGTCGATCTCTCCTATGCCGGGCTTTTCGGGCTGCGCAACGTGCCCGCCGAGGCGATCGAACCCTTCCTGCTCTCGGAAGGCCCGCGCATCCTCTTCCCCTTCGCGCGCCGCGTCCTCGCCGACGCCGTCCGCGACGGCAGCTTCCCGCCGCTGATGCTCGAGCCGCTCGATTTCAACGGCATCTATCAGGCGCAGCTCGAGCAGCGCGCCGCCGCCGAGGCCGCCGGGGCCGAAGGCACGGCCTGAAACGGATGGGGGGAGTATCCGTCATGCGGGCCTCCCCCCCAACCGTTCGCCCTGAGCTTGTCGAAGGGCGGTTCTCCACGGGCGAAACCCTCGCGAGCGGAGGGGCGGGCTTCGACAAGCTCAGCCCGAACGGGGTTTGAGTTGAGCACCACGCCATGAAACTCGTCCGCACGCTTGGATCGGTTGGCGGGCTCACGCTCGCCAGCCGTTTGCTCGCTTTGGTCCGCGATTCGCTCCAGGCGCGCTATGTCGGGGCGAATTTCGCGTCGGACGCGTTCACCGTCGCCTTCCGCCTGCCCAACATGTTCCGCGCCCTCTTCGCGGAGGGCGCCTTCTCCGCCGCCTTCATCCCGATGTTCAACCGCAAGGTGAACGAGGACGGTGGCCTCCCCGCCGGCCTCGCCTTTGCCGAGCAGGCGCTGGCGGTGCTGTTCGTGATCCTGCTGGTGCTGACCGCGGTGATGCTCGCCGCGGCCTGGCCGCTCACCTGGGCGATCTCGGGCGGCTTCACCAAGCAGCACCCCACCCCGGACCAGTTCGCCTTCGCGGTCCAGCTGTCGCGGATCACCATCCCCTATCTGATGCTGATCAGCCTCGCCTCGCTGCTCGGCGGGATCCTCAATTCGCTCGACAAATTCTGGGTGAATGCCGCCGCGCCGGTGCTGCTCAACATCGCGATGGTCACTGCCCTCATCTTCTTCAACGGCGACCCGTATGAAACCGCGCGCGCCCAGGCGATCGCGATTCCCGTGGGCGGCGCGATGCAGCTCGCCTGGCTCGCCTGGGCCTGCCGCGGCACCGGCATTTCGCTCCGCCCGCGCCGCCCGCGCCTCAATCCCGAGGTCAGGAGCCTGATGAAGCAGATCCTCCCCGCCGCGGCGGGCGCGGGCGCGTCGCAGATCAACCTGCTGATCTCGAGCGCGCTCGCGGGCTATCTGCTGACCGCGGGCTCGCTCAGCTACATCTATTATGCCGACCGGGTGAACCAGCTCCCGCTGGGCATGATCGGCATCGGGCTCGGCACCATCCTGCTCCCCACCGTCTCGCGCCTGCTCACCACGGGCCGCGAGGCCGAGGCGATGGAGACGCAGAATCGCGGGATCGAGCTCGCGCTGTTCTTGACGCTCCCCGCGATGGTCGCGCTGATCGTCGCCGCCGAGCCGATCGTGCGCGGCCTGTTCCAGTACGGCCAGTTCGATGCCGAGGACGCGCGCCTCTGCTCGCTCGCGCTCGCGGGCTTCTCGCTCGGCCTGCCCTCCTATGTCATGGTGAAGGTCCTCACCCCCGGTTACTACGCGCGCCACGATACCCGTACGCCGGTGCGCTACGCGATCTGGTCGGTCGGGGTGAACATCGCGGCCAATGCGATCCTCATCCCCACCATCGGCCATGTCGGCCCGCCGCTCGCGACCGCGCTCTCATCGTCGGTCAATGTCTGGATGCTGTACGTCACGCTGGTGAAGCGCGGCCATTTCAAGGCCGATGCGCAGCTCCGCCGCCGCCTCCCCCGCCTCGCGCTCGCGGCGCTGCTGATGGGCGGCGCGGTCTGGGGCTTCGACCGGCTGCTCGATCCGTGGCTGTCGGGCATGATGTGGCAGCGCTACGCCGCTTTGGCGGCGCTGGTATCGGGCGGCGTCGCCATCTATGGCGTCGCCTGCTTCGTCACCCGCGCCTTCCTGATCAGCGACATCACCGCGCTGATCAGGCGTCGCAAACCCAGCGATGGGATACAGGAATAAGCATGCGAGTCGTTTCAGGCATCCAGACCACCGGCAATCTGCATCTCGGCAACTATCTGGGGGCGATCAAGAACTGGGTGGCGATGCAGGACCAGGGGGAATGCCTGTTCTTCCTGGCCGATCTCCATGCGCTGACCGGCACCGTCAGCCCGCAGGAACTCGCCAATTCGACGATCGAGATGGCAGCGACCCTGCTCGCCGCCGGCATCGACGACCGCTCGATCCTGTTCAACCAGGCGCGCGTCCCCGCGCATGCCGAATTGTGCTGGATCCTCAACGGCACCGCCCGGATGGGCTGGCTGAGCCGCATGACGCAGTGGAAGGACAAGGCCGGCAAGAACCGCGAGGGCGCGAGCGTCGCCCTGTTCGACTATCCGGTGCTCCAGGCCGCCGACGTGCTCGTCTACAAGGCGACCCATGTGCCGGTGGGCGAGGACCAGCGCCAGCATCTCGAGCTCGCGCGCGACATCGCCACCAAGTTCAACCTCGACTTCAATGTCGATCTCTTCCCGCTGCCCGACGCGCTGATCAGCAAGGCCGCGCCCAGGATCATGAGCCTGCGCGACGGCAGCGCGAAGATGTCCAAGTCCGACCCGTCGGACCTGTCGCGCGTCAACCTCAGCGACGATGACGACACGATCGCCGCCAAGTTCCGCAAGGCCAAGTCGGACCCCGACGTCCTCCCCGACAGCTTCGACGCGCTCGAAGGCCGCCCCGAGGCGAAGAACCTCGTGACGATCTTCGCCGCGCTATCGGACCGCGAGCCGCAATCGGTGGTCGAGGAGTTCGCCGGCAAGGGCTTCGGCGCGCTCAAGCCCGCATTGGCGGACCTCGCCATCTCGGTGCTGGGGCCGATCCGCGATCGGCTGGTGCGCATGCACAATGACCGGGCGCACGTCGGCGCGGAGCTCGCCAAGGGGGCGGCAAAGGCCCAAACGCTCGCCGCCCCAACCCTCCGCGCCGCGCAGGAGGCGGTCGGGCTGCAGGTCTGAATAACGTTCGTCATCCCGGCGAAAGCCGGGATGACGACATTTGGAACCATCACCAGCCCCAAGCGCTTCATCGCATCGAGAGTATCGATGCGTAAACTCGTCCCCCTGCTGCTTGCCTCCTTCGCCGTCGCGTGCAGCGGCGGGAGCGGTTCTCTCGAGAGCGGCGGCGGCGGAGGTGGCGTGATCGTCACCCCGACGCCCACCCCCACGCCGACCCCGGGCGCAACCCCGACCCCAACGCCCTCCTCGACCGAGCCCGCCAACGGGTCCGAATTCTTCGGCTCGATCGCGACGCTCTATTCGGTCCAGCCCGATCTCTCGATCTGCCGCGCGGGCATCCTCAAGCCCGAGGTCGGCCAGCGGGTGCTCGCGGTGCTCAACAATATCCGCGCCTTTCACCGCCTGCCCCCGGTCGCCTACGCCACCGCCGAGGAGGCCGACGAGATGCAGTCGGCGCTGATGCAGGCCGCAAATGGCGCGCTCAGCCACACGCCCCCGACCAGCTGGAACTGCTACACCGCCGCCGGCGCCAACGCCTCGGCGCAGAGCAACCTCTATATCGGGCTCGGCTCGGGCCTGTCCTACACGCGCAACGACGATATCGTGATCGGCTGGCTGACCGACGTCGATAATCTCGTCCTCAACAGCGTCGGCCACAGGCGGTGGCTGCTCTATCCGTTCCTGAGCACTATCGCCTATGGCCGCGTCGCCGGGCGCTACCAGCTCTCGAACAAGGCCGACGCCTCCGCGCTCAAGGTGATCAACACCAGCCAGGCCACCCCCGCGAGCCTGCCCGACTTCGTCGCCTATCCCTATGAGGACTACCCGGCGCGCTATTTCGCCAACGGCGCGCTCTTCTCCTTCGGCGTCCTCGCCAACAAGAACAGCGCCTTCGGCACCAACGCCACCGTCAACTTCTCCGCCGCCACGATCACCGTCCGCGAACGCGGCGCCGGCACGCTCGCGGTCAGCCAGATCGCCTTCGACAATGACGGCTTCGGCCTGCCCAACAATCTCCAGTGGAAGGTGACGGGGCTCAAGACCAACACCTTCTACGACGTGACGATCGCGAACGTCGGCGTGAACGGGTCCGCGCGCAGCTACACCTATTTCTTCCGGATCATTCCCTGAGGCCAAGGGGCGCGGTTGCGTCGAGATTCAGGTCAGGGCGAGTCGAAAATGGTGGTTGGCCGTGACCCGGAGCGCAGCGTGCTCAAGCACGTGAGCACCGGAAGCGCGGACAACCGCCATTTGCAGGCCGCCCTGGGCTGAATATCGATGCAACCGGCAGCGGGGTGGAGGCGTGACCCTAGCGTTGCCCCGCTCTCGTCTCCTCCACCCCGCCCCCACCCCCGGAGGGGCAGGAAGGCAGTCGGCGCCTCAGGCGCTCTCGAGCTGCCGCATCAGCGTGCGCACCGCGCTGTCGATCTCGCTGTCCTTGCCGCGCAGATCCTCGATCCGGCGGACGGCATGGATCACCGTCGAATGGTCGCGGTTGCCGAACTTGCGCCCGATCTCGGGAAGTGAGCGAGTCGTCAGCCGCTTCGCCAGATACATCGCAATCTGGCGCGGGCGCGCGATCGCAACGGCGCGGCGTTCCGAAATCAGGTCGATCTGCTTGACCGCGAAATGGGCGGAGACCGCGCGCTGGATCTCGTCGATGGTGATGCGGCGCTGAACGCTGCGCAGCACCTCGCCCAGCGTCACCGTCGCAAAGTCGATCGTGATCGCCTCGCTGTTGAGCTGGGCATAGGCGACGAGCCGGTTGAGCGCGCCTTCGAGTTCGCGGACATTGGTGGTGATCCGCGCGGCGAGCAGCTCGATCACTTCCGCCGGCATCGCGACCCGCGGCATGTCCTCGAGCTTGCGCTGCACGATCGCGCGGCGCAGGTCGAGCTCGGGCACCTTGATGTCGGCGACCAGCCCCGAGCCCAGCCGGCCCGCGAGCCGCGTCTCGAAACCCTCGAGCGCCTGGGGCGCGCGGTCCGCGGCGATCACCAGACGCTTGCCCGAGTTCATGAACTCATTGACCGTGTGGAAGAATTCCTCCTGCGTCGAATCCTTGCCGCCGATGAACTGGAGGTCGTCGATCATCAGCAGATCGACCCCGCGAAGCCGCGTCTTGAAAGCATGCGTGTCCTTCGCGCGCAGCGCCTGGACGAACTCGAACATGAAGCGCTCGGCGGGCATGTAGATCGCGGTCGCCATCGGATTGGCGGCGAGGAACTCGTGCCCGATCGCGTGCATCAGATGGGTCTTGCCCTGCCCGGTACCCGAATGGAGATAGAGCGGGCTGAACACCGGATCGCCCGCGCCGGCGAGCGAACGCGCGGCGTTGAACGCCACCCGGTTCGAGGCGTCGGTCACGAACCGGTCGAAGGTGAAGCGCGGATCGAAGACCGGACGCTCGGCGGGCGGCGCGAGCGGGATCGCGGGCCGGTCCTCGGCGGTCACCACGCGCTTCGGCTCGTCCGAGATCGTGTCGATCGACACGGCGGTCACCGACGGCAGCACCGCCTTGAATTCGAGCAGCAGCCGCTCGGCATAATGGTTGCGCACCCACTGCGTCAGGAAGGCGGACGGCAGGCCGAGGCGAATCGAGTCGATGGTGCTCGATTCGACCAGCACCACCGGCTTGAGCCACTGGTCGAACAGCCGCTGGCCCGCCGAGCGGCGCAGATTCGCGCGCACATGCGTCCAGGCCTTCGATACCGCCGTCACTTCACCCGCTTCCAAGACCCGCGCTTCCGCCATTTGCCGATTCACCCCTCCTTATCCGCGGAAACCATTGCCCCTTCCGCGCGCCTGTTTCGTTGCGACAAAGCTCCCTCACGCGGGAATCACGAGACCCGCGGGGCGCTGCCACACATCGATTGACCCCGGCGAGACTGCGTGCCGGGGAGGGGCATTTAGAAAGCGAAATCTGAGTCGGGCAAGAGCGCGGGGCGTAAAAAAATTGAAATAGTTTTGTTGACTCAATGCAATCAAAGGAAATGCGTGGGGCATTCTTTCATCGCATTGAAATCATGGGGTTAATCTTGGTTAACGCAGCTGCGAACCCCGCGACTCGCGGGATTCCGTCATGTCCCCGATTCGTTCTAGGCTAGCCCTTCGCACACGCGAAAAACCCCGCCGAAGCAGCTCCGGCGGGGTGATCGTTACGAAAAAGTGACGCTTATGCGAGCGCTTCGAGACGCTTGTTGAGACGCGAATATTTCCGCGACGCGGTATTCTTGTGCAGCACGCCCTTGGCGACGCCGCGCGCCAACTCGGGCTGGACGACCGCGAGCGCGGCGGAGGCCGCGGCCTTGTCGCCGGCTTCCAGCGCGGCTTCCGCCTTCTTCACATAGGTGCGGATGCGGCTGACCCGCGCACCATTGATCTCGGCGCGGCGCTCGTTGCGCCGGATACGCTTCTTCGCTTGCGGCGTATTCGCCATGCGTCTGTCGTCCTGCTCAAAATAGAAAGGCGTGGAAGCGGGTCCACGCCGGAAAGAGGGGCCCCTTAGCGGCAGAGGTGAGTCGGGTCAACCATTAGCGCTGGCATTTGGGGCACCAGAAGGTCGAGCGCCCGCCATCGGCGCGCCGCGCCACCTTCTCCCCGCATTCGCACGGCTCACCCTCGCGCCCATAAACCCGCCACTGCTTGGCGAAATAGCCGAGCTCGCCATCGGGCCGGGCATAGTCGCGCAGGGTCGATCCCCCCGCCTCGATCGCCGCGGCCAATACCTCGCGAATCGCATCAACCAGCTTCACCAGCCGCGCCCTGGCCACCTGGCCCGAGGGCCGGGTCGGCGCGATCCCCGCCATGAACAGCGCCTCGCACACATAGATATTGCCCAGCCCCGCCACGACGCGCTGATCGAGCAGCAGCGCCTTCACCGGCGCCACGCGATCCTCGAAGGCCCGCGCCAGATAGGCGGCGTCGAATTCCGGACCCAGCGGCTCCGGCCCAAGCGCCGCGAAGGCGGGCCACGCCGCCAGCGCCTCGGTCGGCACCAGATCGACCGACCCGAATCGCCGCGCATCGTTGAGCGCCAGCCGGTGCGCCGCGGTCTCGATCAGCAGGTGATCGTGCGTCAGCAGCTCCCCCGGATCGATTCGCCACCGCCCCGACATGCCGAGATGGAAGATCATCGTGTCGCCGCGATCGGTGTCGATCAGCCCATATTTTGCGCGCCGCCCCAGGCTCGTCACCCGCGCGCCGGTCAGCCTTTGCCCCAGCCCCGCGGGAAAGGGCCGCCTCAGATCGGGGCGGCGCAGCGTCACCCGCGCGATCACCTGCCCCTCGAGCACGGGGGCCAGGCCGCGAACGGTGGTTTCGACTTCGGGAAGCTCGGGCATGTATTAAATCCGATCCGTATCCAAGCCCGCTACCTTCAGGCGCTCGACGATCTTGCGCATCTTGACGAACTCGGTGCCCCACGCAGGAGTGAGTCCGACATTCTCAGAGAATTCCCGCCCCGAAATCCCCTCCAGAACATCAGCGTATTTGATGCACTGCAGATGGAGTTCTGCCACATAAGCATTTCTGGGAGCGCGATCGATGGCGCGCTTGATCCGCTCGTAAGCCTCTTTCTTCGTCATTACCGCCTCCAATCCGCCCCTCAATGCCACCCGCATATCAGATAAAAAGCAAAATGCAATATTATTTATGCATAATGCTAGGCGGAGGTCACTAGCCTTGTTCTTGGGGTGGCGCTACAGCCCCTCGCATGCCCGATACCGTCTCCTTCGGCTACGAAGACGTCGCCCCCGAGGAGAAGACCGCCCGCGTCCGCGGGGTCTTCTCGAACGTCGCCGCCAAATACGACCTGATGAACGACGCCATGTCGGGCGGGCTCCACCGCGTCTGGAAGGACGCATTCGTCCGCCGCGTGAAGCCGCGCGCGGGCGAGCACATCCTCGACATGGCCGGCGGCACCGGCGACATCGCCTTCCGCATGGCCGAATCGGGCGCGAGCATCACCGTCGCCGACATCAACCCCGAGATGCTCGCCGTCGGCATCGAGCGCGCCGCCGAGCGCGGGCGAGCCAACGGGCGCAAGCCCGATATCGGGAGCCTGGTGTGGAGCGAGGCCAATGCCGAGACGCTCCAATGGCCCGACAGATTCTTCGACGCCTACACCATCGCCTTCGGCATCCGGAACGTGACCGACATCCCCGCGGCGCTCCGCGAGGCGCACCGCGTGCTCAAGCGCGGCGGCCGCTTCTTCTGCCTCGAATTCTCGACCAATGTCTGGCCCGGCTTCGCGCAGGTCTATGACGCCTATTCGCACCATGTCGTGCCCAAGCTCGGCAAGCTCCTCGCGAACGACGAGGACAGCTATCGCTACCTGATCGAATCGATCCGCCGCTTCCCCGACATGCCCAGCTTCCAGCGGATGATCGGCGAGGCCGGCTTCGTCCAGACCCGGGTCGAGCCGATGCTCGGCGGGCTCGTCGCGATCCACAGCGGCTGGAAGGTCTGACGCCCAAGTGACCGCCCCCGCGATCCACCTGTTCCGCCTGCTCAAATGGGGCCGCATCCTCGCGCGCCACGGCGCCTTGCGCGGTATCGAGCGCGATCCGAATACGCCGAAACCCGTTCGCCGCCTCGCGCGCATCGCCCGGTTCGGCGCGCGCGTGCCAGCCGTGCCTACCTACGCCACCGCCTTCCAGGAAATCGGCCCCGCCGCGATCAAGCTCGGCCAGACGCTCGCCACGCGCCCCGACCTGGTCGGCGAGGAGGCCGCGCACGACCTGCTCCGCCTCCAGGACGCGCTGCCCCCCGTCCCCTTCGAGACGATCCGCGCCCGGATCGAGGCGAGCCTTGGCCGCCCGATCGAGAGTTTCTTCGCCTCGATCGACCCCGAGCCGATCGGCGCCGCCTCGATCGCGCAGGTCCATGGCGCGATGACCACCGACGGCCGCCATGTCGCCATCAAGGTGCTCCGCCCCGGCATCGAGACCGAGTTCGCCAAGGCGATCGACACCTATGAATGGGCCGCCGCGCAGATCGAGGCGATGGGCGGCGAGGCCGCGCGGCTGCGCCCCCGCCTCGTCATCGAAACCTTCAAGCGCTGGACCGCGCGCGAACTCGATCTGCGCCGCGAGGCCGCCTCGGCCTCCGAGCTCGCCGAGCATATGGCCGCCGAGCCCAATTACTATGTCCCCGCGATCGACTGGCAGCGCACCACCGGCAAGGTCCTGACCCTCGAATGGCTCGATGGCATCAAGCTCTCCAAGCGCGAGAAGCTGATCGAAGCTGGCCACGATCCGCGCCAGCTCGCCGAGACGATGATCCGCGCCTTCCTCCGTCAGGCGATCTCGGACGGCTTCTTCCACGCCGATATGCACCAGGGGAATCTCTTCGCGCTCCCCGATGGCCGCGTCGCCGCGATCGATTTCGGCATCATGGGCCGGATCGATCGCCGCGCGAGGGTCTGGCTCGCCGAGATCCTCTATGGCCTGATCACCGGCAATTATGCCCGCGTCGCCGAAATCCACTTCGAGGCGGGATACGTGCCCCCGCACCATAATGTCGCCGAGTTCGCGACCGCGCTGCGTGCGGTGGGCGAGCCGATGCGCGGCCAGCCGGTCAAGGACATGTCGATGGGCGCGATGCTCGACGGCCTCTTCTCGATCACCCGCGATTTCGACATGCAGACCCAGCCGCATTTGCTGCTGCTGCAAAAGACGATGGTGATGGTCGAGGGCGTCGCGCGCACGCTCGATCCCGACATCAATTTGTGGGACGTCTCCGCCCCGTTCGTGCGCGAATGGATCCGCACCGAGCTGGGGCCCGAAGCCAAGATCGCCGACCGCCTCGTCGAGGATTTCCGCACCCTCGCCCGCCTGCCCCAGCTGATCCGCAACATCGAGGCGCGCTTCCCCACCCCGGGCGGCGCCCCCCCCGCTCCGCCGCTCAAGGAGATCGAGAGGATCACCGTCGTCGGCGGCTGGCGCTATGTCGCGGTCGCGGTGCTCAGCGCCGCGGTGACCGCCGCCGCGACGGTGTGGCTCCTGGGCTGAGCCCCGGTCAATCGGCGCCCACCGGCCGCCACCATTGATTGTCCCCGCCGTTCCAGGGGAATGCGTTGATCAGCGCACCCTGACTGATGTCGCTCTCGAACACATCGACGACATGGTCGCGGTCGTAATTGTTCAGCGCGATCCAGGGATCGGGGTCCAGCGGATCGGCCCAGAAACGCGTAAACCCGGTGAGGTTAGGCGCCACCCTGTAATCACCATAACTGTCCCATGACAGGGTCAGGATTTGGGGCTGGAGCGGAGTAGGCTGAGTCAGGAACAGTCCGAAGGAACCGTCGTCGTTCGTCTGCACCTCGAAAACCGTCGCCTCGGGAGCAGGCCCGTTCGCAAGGCGATGGACGTAGCAGCAGATATCCGATGGACCGGGTTGCGGGGTGAAGTCGGTGTACTTGCCCAGAGTGGCCGCGAGCACGACATCGGTGCCGAGCTTTGAAAAGAAGCGAAAACGCTGCCCGTCCTGCGGTATCCAGACCATGTCAGACTTCCTTGTGCGCGAACCCCACCCAGCCCGGCCCCGGGACCCCGAGATCGCCGCCAGTGTTCTGGAGGAACCCCTGCTGGATCGAATCGAGCGTGTCGAACTCCTCGGGCGGGACGATCAGGTTCCAGCCACCCTCCTGCGCCATCTGGACGACGTTATCCGAGGTAGGGCCATAGAAAACGCAGCAGATGTGCATGGTATTTCCTCCCGAATCGCCTGCGGCACGATCTCATCGCGAGCGCGTAACCCCAACCGGATTCCGCGGCACTAGCCCCGGTATCGGCGCCCCAACCCAACCCATCTCGACTTGAGGGCCGCGCCCCCTATAGCTGACCCCATGGCCGATCGCACGACCTTCTGGACCGCCGCCCCGACGCGCTTCGCCGCGCTGCGCAGCGGCCGCGCGCGGCTGGGGCTGGTGCTGCTCATCGCCCTGCTCGCCGCGTGCATGCTCGCTTTGTTCGTCCCCGAGCCGCCCGCGCTGGGCGCCGCGGCGGAGGGGGCGCGGCCGCAGACTGACCTGATGCTCTACGAGACGATCGTCGCGGGGGTGCGCGGCGGCGGCAATTATTATCAGGTCGCCGCCGATGCCCTGCGCGCCGGCGGCTATCCGCTGCGGCCCTTCCTCACCTTCCGGATGCCGGGACTCGCGGTGATCCTCGCCGCTTTGCCCGAGGGCTGGCCCGCCAAGGCGCTGCTCGCTTTGGTCCTGCTCGGCATGGCGTGGAGCTGGGCCAAGCGGCTGCGCGAGGCGCTCTCGGGGCGGATCGCGCTGCTTGCGGCGGCGATCCTCGGCGCGGGCTCGATCCTCGCCTTCATCCAGGGCGACCTGATCGCATTCCACGAAATCTGGGCGGGGCCGCTGATCGCCTGGTCGCTCGCGCTCAGGCGCCCCGGCCGCTGGGTCGAGGCCGTGGCGATCGCGCTCGCGGCGATGCTGATCCGCGAGACCGCCGCGCTCTATGTCGTCCTCATGGCGATCTTCGCCTGGCTCGAGGGCGAGCGGAAGGAAGCGCTGGGCTGGGGCGTCGCGCTCGCGCTGTTCGGCGCCGCGCTCGGCGTCCATGCCTGGGCCGTCGCAGGCGTCACCGGCCCGCTCGATCCGATGTCGCCCGGCTGGGCCGGGCTCCAGGGCTTCGGCCTGTTCGTCAAATCGATGACGCTCGCGACCGGCCTCCAGCTCTTCCCGCTCGCCGCCGGTGCGCTGCTCGTCGGGCTCGCCCTGTTCGGCTGGGCGGCATGGGACGATCCGCTGGCGCTGCGCATGGTCACGATCCTCGCCGCCTATGCCGCTGCGATCGGCCTGTTCGCGCGGCTCGACACCTTCTACTGGGGCCTGATGGCCGCGCCGGTGTTCCTCGTCGGACTGGTTTTCGTCCCCGATGCCTTACGCGACCTGATCCGCCAGTCGCTCGACAAGCGCCGGATCACCGTGACAAGAGTAGCGCGATGAGCGAAGCGCCTTCCCTGCCCGCGCCGCGCCCCTTGCTCCTCGCCGTGCTGGCGGGTGGGCTCGCGGCCCATCTGCTCGGCGCGATGCTGATCGAGAGCTGGATGTCCGCGGCGAACGCGGCCACCTTGCCCCAGCCGGCCTGGACCCTTGCGGGTTATGCGTCGAGCGTCTCGATCGTCCTGACGCAACTCGCCTTTGTCGGCATCCCCTGCGTGGTCCTGTTCGCCATCGCCATGGCGATCGCCGAGCGCCGCGAGGCCAAGCCCCTTCCGGCCTGGCTGCTCGCCGGCCTCTTCGCGACCTCGCCTTTCGCCCTGGTCCTATGGATCGCAATGCACATGGGCGACTGCTTCGGCAAATGCGCGCCCGTAACGGCGGCCGCCTATCTGGTGCCGCTGCTGTGGATTTACGGCGTCGGCCTGCTGGGCGCGACGATCGCCTATGGCGTGCGCCACTGGCGGTGGCGATGACCCGGCGCATCCTCCTGATCGTCGGCGGCGGGATCGCCGCGTACAAGGCGTGCGAGCTGATCCGCCTGTGCCGCAAGGCCGGCATCGCGGTGAAATGCGTCCTCACCGGCGGCGGCAGCCATTTCGTCACCCCGATGACCCTCGCCGCGCTCTCGGAAAACCAGGTCCACACCACACTCTGGGACCTCAAGGACGAGGCCGAGATGGGGCATATCCAGCTCAGCCGCGAGGCCGACCTCGTCGTTGTCGCCCCCGCCACCGCCGATCTGCTGGCGAAAATGGCCGCAGGTATCGCCGACGATCTCGCCACCACCCTCCTGCTCGCCACCGACAAGCCCGTCCTTGCCGCCCCGGCGATGAACGTCCGCATGTGGCAGCACGCCGCCACGCGCCGCAACGTCGCCCGGCTGCGCGGCGACGGCGTCACCGTGCTCGAGCCCGACGAGGGCCCGATGGCGTGCGGCGAGTACGGCCCCGGCCGCCTCCCCGAACCCGAGGCGATCCTCGTCGCGATCGAGCGCGCGCTGGGCGGTCCCCCCGATCGCGGCCGCCTCGCTGGCAAGCACATCCTCGTCACCGCCGGCCCCACCCACGAGCCGATCGACCCGGTCCGCTACATCGCCAACCGCTCCTCGGGCCGCCAGGGCTTCGCCATCGCCGAGGCGCTCGCCGCCTTGGGTGCCCGCGTCACCCTCGTCGCCGGCCCGGTTTCGATCCCAACCCCGGCCGGGGTCATCCGAATCGATGTCGAGACCGCGCGCGAGATGGCCGAGGCGGTCGCCGCCGCGCTTCCCGCCGACGCCGCGGTGATGGTCGCCGCGGTCGCCGACTGGCGCGCCGAGGCCGCCGCCGGACAGAAGATCAAGAAGGGCGAAGGCGGTCCGCCGTCGCTCACCCTCTCCGAAAACCCCGATATCCTCGCCGCCCTCGCCGCCTCGCCCAAACGTCCCAGGCTGGTGATCGGCTTCGCGGCCGAAACCGAGCGCGTCGTCGAACACGCCACCGCCAAGCGCCAGCGCAAGAATGCCGACTGGATCGTCGCCAACGACGTTTCCGGGGACGTGATGGGGGGCGAGGCCAACACTGTCCATCTCGTCACCGCCGAGGGCGTCGAGCATTGGGAACGCCTCCCCAAGAGCGAAGTCGCCGCGCGTCTGGCTGCACGGATCGCCGATGCGCTTTAGGCCCCTCATCCTCGCGCTCGCGCTCGCCGCCTGCACCGCGACGCCGCGCCCCAATGTCTCGGGCCATGACGATCCGCCGCTCTATGCCGAAACCCATGGCCGGATCACGCAGGAGCCGCCCGCGACGCTGATCCTGGTCATCCACGACGATGGCGATCCCGGCACCCGCAGCGACGAGGCCGCCTTCGCCGATGCAGTAATCCGCGCCGTGCCGAACGCACTCGCGATGACCCTGCTCCGCCCCGGCAGCGCCGACGCGAAAGGCAACCGCTCGAGCGGCGAGCGCGGCACCGACACCGGCGACAATTTCACGCTCGACCGGCTGATCCGCTTCGGCCGCCAGATCCAGGAGATCAAGCACCGCTTCCCGCACGCGAACCTGATCCTGGTCGGCGACGGCGGCGGCGCGGCGCTGGTCGCGGACCTGGCCGGGCTCCACCCCGATCTCGCCGATGGCATCCTGCTGGTCGGCTGCCCCTGCGCGCTTCCCGAATGGCGCAAGCATATGGCGGCGAAGACCGGAAACCCGGCCTGGGCCGCTGCCGTCGCCAGCCTCGATCCGCTCAAATTCGCAGGAGGGGTCTCGACCGATCTGCACGTCGCGGTGCTGGTCGGCGGCGATGATGCGGTGACCCCCGTCGCCCTGTCGCGCGCCTATGTCGAGGCGCTCACCTTGCGCGGCATCGGCACGGATTACCGCATCGTCCCCGGCAAGGGGCACGATCTGCTCGGCGACCCCGAGACGATGTCCGCCCTCACCCGGCTCGCCGCCGGCCTTCCGGAGAAATCATGACGCCCGCCCCCATCCGTATCGCGCTCCTCCGGCTTCCGCATGGCGAGGGCCTGCCGCCCCCCGCCTATGCGACCGACGGCGCCGCAGGGATGGATGTCGTGGCCGCCGAGGCCGTCACCCTCGCCCCCGGCGCGCGCCATGCGGTGGCGACCGGCTATGCGATGGCGATCCCCGAAGGCTATGAGGTCCAGGTCCGCCCGCGCTCGGGCCTCGCGCTCAAGCATGGCGTCACCTGCCTCAACACGCCGGGCACGATCGACAGCGATTATCGCGGCGAGGTGAAGGTGATCCTCGCCAATCTCGGCGAGGCGCCCTTCGTCGTGAACCGCGGCGACCGCATCGCCCAACTCGTCCCCGCCCCGGTCCAACGCGCGACGCTCGACATGGTCGAAACGCTCGACGAAACCTCGCGCGGCAGCGGGGGTTTCGGGTCGACGGGCAGATGATCGCGATTGCCCTCCTGCTGGCGACGGCGCCCCCCCTCACGCTCCAGGTGGGCAGCATCGACTGGGCGGCGCTCCCCGCCCTGCCCTATCGCGCGCAGCCCGCCGTCACCACGAGCATGAGCCAGTTCGCCGCCCGCGAAGCCCGCGCGCGCCGCTGCCCGCTCCCCATCGCACGCGGCCCGACCCAGCGCCTGACGGTTGAACTCGCGGTGCTCGTCACCGGCGAGGGCGACGTGCGCACCGTGATCCCCCGCGCGATCCAGTGCGCCACCGTCGAGCAATATGCCGCAGGGCTCGCCGCGGGCTTCGCGCGCAACAACCTCCTTCCGCGCAGCGCCGCGGCCGATCAATGGTACAAGACCAGCCTCACCTTCAGCTGGCGCAAGTGAGCCTCTCCGACGAAGAGCTGGAGCGCTATGCCCGCCACATCGTGCTGCGCGAGATCGGCGGCGCGGGGCAGGTGCGGCTCAAGGCGGCGCGGGTGCTGGTGATCGGCGCGGGCGGGATCGGATCTCCCACGATCCAGTATCTCGTCGCGGCCGGCGTCGGGCGGATCACTGTCGTTGATGACGATCTGATCGATCTCTCGAATCTCCAGCGCCAGACGCTGTTCGCCACCGACGATATCGGAGACTTCAAGGGGCTGGTGGCGTCGGTGCGCGCCATTGCCCTGAACCCCAACGTCGACGTCTCTGCCGCGATTGAGCGTATCGACACCGCCAACGCCGACCAGGTCCGCAACTTCGACGTGGTGGTGGACGGCACGGATAATTTCGCCACGCGCCTGCTCGTCGCCGATGCGTGCCTGCGCCACCGCATCCCTCTCGTCTCCGCCGCCGTCGCCGAATTCGAAGGCCAGCTCGGCGTGTTCCGCGGCTGGGAAGCGGACAAGCCCTGCTATCGCTGCTTCGTCGGCCACGATCCCGAGCGCGAAGGCGTGAGCTGCGCCGAGCAGGGCGTGCTCGGCGCGCTCACCGGCGTGATGGGCAGCCTCGCCGCGCTCGAGGCGATCCGCGCGATCGTCCCCTTCGGCGAGGACAGCGCCGGCAAGCTGCTGCTGGTCGACGCCCTCAACCTGCGCTTCCGCACCCTCAGCCTTCCCAAGGACCCCGGATGCCCGTCATGCGCGGCCTGACGCTCCTGATCGCCACCCGCGACCCGGCGCGCCTCCGCGCCGCGCTCACGCTCGCCGCCGCCAATGCCGCGCTGGGCGGCCGCACCCGCGTCTATTTCCATGAGGAAGCGGTCCCGCTGCTCGCGAACCCCGATCCGCTGATCGCCACCGCGATCGAAACCGGCGCCACGCTGATCGCCTGCCAGACCGGCCTCGCCGCCGCAGGGCTCAGCGCGGAGGAGCTTCCGGAAGGCGTCGAAACCGGCGGCCTGATCGGCCTCCTCGCCGATCTCGGCGACGACCGGCTGGATACGGTCTAGCTTCCGTTCCCCGGCGAGCCCCTAAAGCTTCCCGATGAACGCCCGCACCGCCGGCGCGATATCCTCGCGCTCCAGCGCCACCGCGATGTTCGCCTGGATGAAACCGGCCTTGTCGCCGCAATCGTAGCGCACGCCGTTGAAGGTCACGCCGTGGAACGCCTGGCCGCCGATCATCTTGGCCATCGCGTCGGTCAGCTGGATTTCGCCGCCCGCGCCCTTTTCCTGCCCCTCGAGCACGCGCATCACCTCGGGCTGGAGGATGTAGCGGCCGATCACCGACAGGTTCGACGGCGCCGTCCCCGGCGCGGGCTTCTCGACCAGCCCCTTCACCTCGGTCAGCGCGCCTTCGGCGGCGCCCGGCGTGATGATGCCATAGCGGTGCGTCTGGTCGTCGGGCACGATCTCGGCACAGATCAGGTTGCCGCCCACCTTGTTGTACGCATCGACCATCTGCTTGAGGCAGCCCGGCCGCCCGAGCATGAAATCGTCGGCGAGCAGCACCGCGAACGGCTCGTCGCCGACAATGTCGCGCGCGCACCATACGGCATGGCCCAGCCCCATCGGCTCCTGCTGGCGGACATAGGCGACCGCACCGGGCTTGAGCCGGGTCGCATCGAGCACCTCGAGCGACTTGCCGCGCGACGACATCGTCGTCTCGAGCTCATAGGCGATGTCGAAATGATCCTCGATCGCGCTCTTGCCGCGGCCGGTGACGAAGATCATCTGCTCGATCCCGGCCTCCAGCGCCTCGTCGACGGCGTACTGGATCAGCGGGCGGTCGACGACCGGCAGCATCTCCTTGGGCATCGCCTTGGTCGCGGGCAAAAAGCGCGTTCCGAGTCCCCCGACCGGGAATACGGCCTTGCGCAGCGGCTTGATCGTCATGTGTTGCTCCCTCGCTGGGGCGCGCTGATACGGCGCGGCGTGCTGCGGCGCAACAAGCAGATGTCAGTCGAGTGGCTGCGCCGCCCGCGATCCGCGCTGAACCGGCACGATCGACATCATCGGCGGACGCGCCGGGGCGGCCTGCACAGGGGCCGGAGCCTGCACCGGCGCGGTAATGGCAGGCGCGGGCGCGGCTGGCTCCTGGACAATCGCCGCGGGCGCCACCGCGGTCGTAACCCTGCCGCTGGTGGCCCCCGGGACAAGCGGCGGGATGATCCCGGCAAGCCCGGCCACCACGCCGTTGAGCGTATAGGTCCCGCGAATTCCCATCGTGAACGCCTCGAAGGTCACGCTCGTCGAAATCGGCGCATTGGCGAGGGTTTCGGCGCTGGCCCAGGGCACGAAACCGCTGAACGCAAGCGCCGTGGCACCAGCGCCGAACAGGACTTGTCTGCGGTTCATGGGCGTGCTCCGTGCGGATTGCAGGCGAACCTGTATTGGCTCGCAGCCAATGTCAAATCGGACCCAATCCCGGCATTGCGGCAGTGTTGCGACAAAGTTGCGACAATTTGTTACACCAACGTTATCGACATCCGGATACGCCTTGCCTACGTAACTATACGTAAAGAGGGTAGCTGATGGCTGGTTTCGACATCTTGAACATCGTGGGCGACCCGTGGAACGACGCGGAGGCGGTGTTCGGCGGAATCGAGGTCGCGATCACCGATACCGCCTCGCGTGCCGATTCCAAATTCCTCGAATTCCTGCTCAACGGTGCGCCGGTCTATACGGTGCTCAAGACCGGCGAGACCTATCTCAGCAACCCGGCGGGCACCTCGCGCGGCGGCATGGCGCTTGCCGGCGCCTCGGGCGAGATGGGGCTCACCTCGCAGATCGATACCAACACGGGCGCGGGCGCGCATGTGCTCCGCTATTATTGGGAAGACGCCAATCATATCGGCAGCGACCCGGACAGCGTTGCCGTATTGCGCGGCATGGGCAACAACCGCCTCTCGATCGAGAGCAACGGCACGATGGTCCACATCGCCAATAACGGCCGCTACGAGTTCGAGACCCAGACCTACGGCACCCCCATCCAGTTCGTCGGCTATGAGGCGTCGGGCTCGTCGGGCGTGCCGATCATGTTCAACAACCACAATCAGACGGTCTATGCCGAGTCGGTGGTCCAGGTCGCGGTTGATGTATCTACCCAGATCGCGTTGCAGATCGGCCTTTGGAACAATGGCAGCTTCAGCACGACCGCCTATTTCGACGGATCGGGCGGCCTCTATGCGCGCAGCCTCTCCGCCTATGGCGCCACGGGCGTGTTCCGTGGAGTATCGACACGCGTGACCGGCGAATTGACGGCGCGCGTGTTCCAGGGGCTCGACCGCAACGATAACGGCTTTATCGGTTTCGGCACGGGCAATTCGGCGCTCGATGCCTATATCTACCGTGCCGGTCCCAATCTCTTTTCGATCGGCGGCGCTGCGGCGCCCGATCGCCCGGCGATCAAGGGCATCGGCACCGCGATCCAGGGCCGCCTCGCCGACGACAGCGATTTCTGCACGGTGCAGGGCAAGCTGACCACCGATCAGATCGCGGTTAGCGAGACGATAACCCCGGATTCGACCCTGACGCTCTATGACGCCGCCGGCACGGCTTATAAGGTTCCCTGCGTTGCCGCGTAGACACGAGAAGAAAATGTCGGAGAAGATCACCGTGGTGCTCGACGAGGCCGAATTCCGGGCGCTCGCCGGGTTGCTCGATGCCGCGGTGCGCGCTGGGGGGCTTCGCGCCGCCAAGGACGCACTCTCGATCACCGCCAAGATGGAAGCCGCCTATAACGAAGCGCATCCCGAAGCCGCCGAGACCAACGCATAGCGTTTCCGTTGCGGTAAACGGGGGCCCCGCTTAAGGCAAAGCCAAGACTGGCAGGGCGAATCCGAATCCATGTGCGGAATCAACGGCATTTTCGCCTGGCGCGACGGCGCGGTCGACCGCGGCGAACTGATCCGCACCCGCGACCGTATGGCCGCGCGCGGGCCCGACGGCACCGGCGAATGGGTCTCGGACGATGGCCGCATGGGGATGGGCCACCGCCGCCTCGCCTTTATCGACCTGTCCGACGGCGGGCTGCAGCCGATGGCGGGCGCCGCGGGCAGGCTGATGCTCGTCTTCAACGGCGAGATCTACAATTACCGTGCGCTCCGCGCCGATCTCGAGGCCCAGGGCGTCGTCTTCCGCACCCAGTCGGACAGCGAAGTCATCCTCGAACTCTATGCCCGCAAGGGCGCGGCGATGGTCAGGGACCTGCGCGGCATGTTCGCGTTCGCGATCTGGGACCGGCAAAAGCGCGAGCTTTTCCTCGCCCGCGACCCGCTCGGCATCAAGCCGCTCTACACTCATGACGATGGCCGCAGCTTCCGTTTCGCCAGCCAGGTCAAGGCGCTGGTGGCGGGCGGCGCGGTCAAGGGAGGGATCGAGCCCGCCGCGCTCACCGGCTTCTATCTCTGGGGCAGTGTCCCCGAGCCCTGGACGATCCGCGAGGGCGTGTTCGCCCTTCCCGCGGGATGTACGATGCTGGTCACCGAGGCCGGCGCGGGCGAGCCCCAGCGCTACCATTCGGTCGCCGAGATCTACGCCGCCGCCGAACGCGAACCACACAAGCTGAGCGAAGGGGAGATCGCCGCCGCGCTCGCCGACAGCGTCGCCCACCACCTCGTCTCGGACGTCCCGATCGGCTGCTTCCTCTCGGCGGGCGTCGATTCGGGCGCCTTGCTCGGGCTGATGCGCGATGCCGGGGCGAGCAACGTCCAGACGGTCACGCTCGGCTTCGAGGAATTCGCCGGCCGCCACGACGACGAAACCACCCTCGCGGCGGAGGTCGCCCGCCATTACGAGATGCCGCACCATATCCGGCTGATCTCGGAAACCGAGTTCCAGTCGGACCTCCCGAAGATCCTCGACGCGATGGACCAGCCTTCCATCGACGGGGTCAATAGCTGGTTCGTCAGCAAGGCCGCGACCGAGATCGGCTGCAAGGGCGCGGTCTCGGGGCTCGGCGGCGACGAGCTGTTCGGCGGCTATCCCTCGTTCCGCGACCTGCCGAGCTGGACCGCCAAATTCGCCCGCGCGCGCCCCATCGGCACGCTCGCAAGGCAAGTGCTCAGCGGCTTCGGCGCCGAGATGCTGGGGATCAACCCCAAGGCCGCCGGGATGCTCGAATATGGCGGCAGCTGGACCGGCGCCTATCTGCTCCGCCGCGGCCTGTTCATGCCCTGGGAGCTGACCGACCTGCTCGACCGCGACGTGCTCCAGACCGGCCTCGATCGGCTCGGCGCCGAGTTCGGCGCCGCGCGCGCCTTCGATCCGCAACCCGCCACGCCCTTCGGCAAGGTCGCGACGCTCGAAACATCGCTGTACATGCGCAACCAGCTGCTCCGGGACACCGACTGGGCGAGCATGGCGCACAGCCTCGAGGTCCGCGTGCCGCTGGTCGATGCCAAGCTTCTCGAGACGATCGCCCCCGCGATGGTCGGCCCGGGCGCGGTCACCGGCAAGGGGGCGCTCGCGCGCGCCCCGAAAAAGCCGCTCCCCGACGCGATCCTCCACCGCGCCAAGACCGGCTTCGGCACCCCCGTCGGCAACTGGGTCGAGGCGATGATCGCGGGCAGCCGCGCCCCCGGGCTCGTCGCCAATCCCAAGGCGCCCTGGGCGCGCCGCTGGGCTTTCCATATCGCCTCGCAACAGGCATGGGGCGGTTCCGCCCCCGCCGCCCGCGCGGCCGCCTGACCATCGGACCCACCTTGAGCAACTCCAAGCATCTCCTCGTCATCGAACCGGGCGGCAGCAAGCTGCGCTACTGGCGCGACGTCTGGTCGTACCGCGAGCTGCTCGCGATCCTCGCCTGGCGCGACGTCGCGGTTCGCTACAAGCAAGCGGTGCTGGGCAGCGGCTGGGCGATCATCCGCCCGCTGCTGACGATGCTGATCTTCACCTTCATCTTCGGCGTGCTGGCCAAGCTGCCGAGCGAGGGCTCGACCCCCTATCCGCTGCTCGTCCTCGCCGGCATGCTCCCCTGGCTGCTCTTCGCCGGGATCATGAACGAGGCATCGAACAGCCTGATCAACAACGCGCCCCTGGTGGGCAAGATCTACTTCCCGCGCATCATCATCCCCGTCGCGACCTGCCTGGTCGCGCTGATCGATTTCGTGATCAGCATCGCCATCTTCGTGGTGATGGCCGCCTGGTACGGCTTCCTGCCCGATTGGCGGGTGATCTTCTTCCCGGTGTTCACGCTGCTCGCGCTGTTCGTGTCGATGGGTCCGGCGCTACTGATCTCGGCGCTCAACGTGAAGTATCGCGATTTCCGCTACATCGTGCCCTTCATGATCCAGATCGGCATGTATGTGACGCCGGTCGGCTTCAGCAGCACCATCGTGCCCGAGAAATACCAGCTCGCCTTCTCGCTCAATCCGATGGTGGGGGTGATCGACGCCTTCCGCTGGAGCCTGTTGCGCGGCGCCAATCCGCTCGACTGGGTCTCGCTGTCGATCAGCATCGGCGTCGCACTGGTGATGATGCTGCTCGGGATCGCCTATTTCCGCGGCACCGAAAAGACCTTCGCGGACATCATCTGATGACCAGCGCCCCCGTCATCCACGCCGAAGGCCTCGGTAAATCCTATCGGCTACTCCACCGCGACGAGGGGATGCGCTACCAGGCGCTGCGCGACACGATCGCCCGCGCTCCCGCCGCGCTCGCCCGCAGGCTGACCGGCAAGGCCGCCGGCAATGTCGAGACCTTCTGGGCGCTCAAGGATCTCGATTTCGAGGTCCAGCAGGGCCAGGTGCTCGGCGTGCTCGGGCGCAACGGCGCAGGCAAGTCGACCCTGCTCAAGCTGCTGTCGCGCGTCACCGATCCGAGCGCAGGCCGTGCCACGATCCGCGGCCGCGTCGCCAGCCTGCTCGAGGTCGGCACCGGCTTCCACCCCGAGCTGACCGGCCGCGAGAATATCTTCCTCAACGGCGCAATCCTCGGCATGAAGCGCGAAGAAACGAAGCGCCGCTTCGACGAGATCGTCGCTTTCGCCGAGGTCGAGCGTTTCCTCGATACCCCGGTCAAGCGCTACTCGAGCGGCATGTATGTCCGCCTCGCATTCTCGGTCGCAGCGCATCTCGAGCCCGAAATCCTGATCGTCGACGAGGTGCTGGCGGTCGGCGACCGCGACTTCCAGAAGAAGTGCATCGGCCGGATGAGCGACGTCGCGGGCGAGGGCCGCACGGTGATCTTCGTCAGCCACAATATCCATGTGCTGCGCGACCTGTGCACCCACGGCCTCGTCCTCCAGAACGGCCGCAACGCCTTTTCGGGCACCATCGCCGGCGCGATCGAGCATTACACCAACGCCAGCGCCCAGGCGGGCGAGAAACTCTACCCGAACGGCAAGCTCGTGAAGCGCGTCGCGGTGCGGCAGGAGGGCGGCAATATCGTCCTCGAATGCGATTATGACGATGCGGACAAGCAGCTCGACATTCCGAGCTTCGGCTACATCATCCACGATGCCGATGGCCGCCCGATCCTCGGCCACAATCCGGTGATCGAGGGCAGCTATGCCGGGCTCGAATTCCCCCGCACCGGCACCGTCCGCGCGACGATCTCGCAGCCGCGGTTGCTCGACGGCTCGTACCTCGTCTCGATCTTCCTCGGCGACGCCTACACCACCTATTTCTCGGAGGATCATTGCGTGACCCTGGCCATCGAGGGGATGGTGAGCGCGGTCCAGCTCCCCGCGGCGCGGGTGGGGCCGGTCTATCCGCAGGTCGATTACGAATTCATCGGCGAAGGGCTCCACACCCGCCTCACCGCCGCGCGGGGGGAAGGCTGATGCAGTTCGACAAATCCGCCGATCCCTTCATCACCGGCGCCGAATTCTCGCCTTCGCTCAAGGCCAGGATCATCGGCGCGAACACCGCCGCCACCGCCCGGATCGACTATCTGGAGGAAATCGCGCGCGGCAAGAATGTGCTGCACATCGGCTTCACCGATCACCAGGAATCGATCGAGGCCAAGATCCCGATCGACCAGTGGCTCCACGCCCGCCTGATCAAGGCCGCCACCCGCGTGCTCGGGGTCGACATCAACGCCGACGCCGTCGCCTATTGCCGCGACATGCTCGGCATCTCGGACATCCATGTCCACGACATCATCGCCGACGCGGCCCTGCCCGAGATCCGGGACACGCAATGGGACATCGCAATCCTCGGCGAGATCCTCGAACATGTCCCCAACCCGGTCGCCTTCCTCGCCGCGCTGCGCGAGAAATACGGGGCGAACATCGGCCACCTCGTGGTCACCGTGCCCAACGCCTTCTTCCTCGAGAATTTCGCGATGGCGCGGAAGGATGTCGAGTTCATCAACACCGACCATCGCTACTGGTTCACCCCCTTCACCCTTGCAAAGGTCGCGCATGACGCGGGCTGGCGGCTCGACAGCTTCCACTATGTCGATTGGCCGGGGGTGCGCGGGATCAAGGGCTGGCTCCAGCGCCGCCACCCGATGCTGCGCGAGACGCTGATCGGATTGCTCGCGCCGTGACCGGCAGGGTGACCCGGCTGGTGATGTTCACCGATTGCTACCCCTATGCGCGGGCCGACGAATGGAAGCGGTTCGAGCTGGAGCTGTTCGCCGAGCGGTTCGACGAGGTCCATGTCGCCGCGCGGCTGGCGCTGTGCGACGATCCGGACCCGAACCTGCCGGTAAACGTCAACATCCTTCCCCCGATCTTCGCCCCCGGCCAGGCGCCCGGCGGCCGGCTGGGCCTTGGCGATTTCGCGAGCCTGATCACCCACCCGTCGCTCAACGACGCCGGCCTCGCTCCCGCGCGGATCAAGTATCTCGCCCGCTCGTGGCGCGATCTCAACGCGCTGATGGCGAGCGATACCTATCGCAACCATGTCGCGCCGCTGCTTCCGGGCAGCCATCTCTACTTCTTCTGGGGCCGCGGCTACGCCGACATCCTCCCCCTGCTCCCGCGCGAACAACAGGCCGCGGCGCTGGTGCGGATGCACCGCTACGACCTCTATCCCGAGACCAATGGCGGCTACATGCCCTTCCACTCGGCGATCGTCCGCGCGGCGGGCCGGATCGCCCCGGTCTCGCAGGACGGCGTCGATGATCTCGCCCGCCGCTTCCCGGCGCAGGCGCACAAGATCGCCTGCCTCCGCCTCGGCACCCTCCCGCGCCCGCCGGGCCCGCATGCCGAGGACGGCGTGCTCAAGCTCATCTCCTGCGCCCACGCCAAGCCCGTCAAGCGCCTCCACCTGATCGCCGAGGCGCTCGCCGCCGCCGCCATCCCGGTCCGCTGGACGCATATCGGCGACGGCCCCGAACTCGCGCGCCTGCGCGAGCTCGCTGCCAAGCTCCCCGCCAATGTCACGGTCGAACTCAAGGGCGCGATGCTCCCGCCCGAGGTTCCCGAACACTATCAATCAACGCCTTACGACCTGTTCCTCAACGTCAGCGAGAGCGAGGGCGTCCCCGTCGCGATCATGGAGGCGATGGCCGCGGGCGTCCCCACACTCGCCACCGATGTCGGCGGCACGCGCGAGCTTGTCACCGATGCCACGGGATGCCTGATCCCCGCCGATGCCAGCCCCGCCGCCATCTGGGCAACGATCGCCGCTTTCGCCTCGGCGGACCCTGCGATGAGGCTCGCCAAGCGCCACGCCAGCGCCGAGCTGGTCCGCACCCAATACGATATCCGCGCCAACGCCGCGAAGGTCGCCGACGCCATCGCCAGCCTGCCGGTGACGCCATGATCGTCATCGTCGATTATGACGCCGGCAATATCGGCTCGGTCGCCAACATCTGTAAAAAGGCGGGCGGCAAGGCCGAGATCTCCGCCGACCCCGAACGCATCGCCGCCGCCGCCAAGCTGATCCTCCCCGGCGTCGGCCATTTCGGCCGCGCGATGGAGCGGTTGAACGCCAGCGGCATCCGCGCCGCGCTCGACGCGGCCCACACCCGCGGCGCCCCGATCCTCGGCATCTGCCTCGGCATGCAGCTGCTGCTGAGCCACAGCGAGGAGGGCGATGCCGCCGGGCTGGGCTGGATCGCGGGCGAGGTCCGCCGCTTCGTCCTGCCCGCCCCGCTCAAGGTCCCGCACATGGGCTGGAACGACCTTCACTTCACCCGGCCGGACGTCCTCACCCAGGGCCTCGAGGACGAAGCCCGCTTCTATTTTGTCCACAGCTACTACGCTGAAGCTACTGATCGCGCGGACGTTCTCGCGCGCACCGATTATGGCGGCGAGTTCGATTCGGTGGTCCGCCGCGGCAATGTCTGGGGCATCCAGTGCCACCCCGAGAAGAGCCACAAATACGGCCTCACCTTCATCCGCAACTTCATCGAGAAGGTGCCCGGCCTGTGATCGGCAACAGCGCCCGCGTGATCCCCGCGCTTCTGTTGCGCGGCGAGGGGCTGGTGAAGACGGTCCGCTTCAAGGACGCCAAATATATCGGCGACCCGATCAACGCCGTCCGCCTGTTCAACGATCTCGAGGTCGACGAGCTGATCTTCCTCGATATCGACGCGACCCCCAGGGGCCGGGAGCCCCAGTACGAACGCATCGCCGAGATCGCCGGCGAGGCGTTCATGCCGATCTGCTATGGCGGCGGAGTGACGAGCTTCGAACAAGCCGCGCGCCTGTTCAAATCCGGCGTCGAGAAGGTCGCGCTCACCACCGCTTTGGTCGAAAAGCCCGAGCTGGTCCGCGAGATCGCCGACACGTTCGGCGAGCAGGCGGTGGTCGCCGGGATCGACGTCCGCAAGGACTGGCTCGGCAAGCCCCGCACGATGATCCGCAGCGGCAGCCGCAAGACCGCGTACGATCCGGTCGAGCTGGCCAAGCGCGCCGCCGATCTCGGCGCGGGCGAGATCCTGCTCACCTCGGTCGATCGCGAGGGCACCTACCAGGGCTACGACCTCGATCTGGTCCGCGCGGTCAGCGCCGCCGTCCCGATCCCCGTCATCGCGCATGGCGGCGCGGGCGAGCTGCCGCATATCCGCCAGGCGATCGACGCCGGCGCTTCGGCGGCCGCCGCCGGCAGCCTGTTCATCTACAAGGGACCCCACCGCGCGGTGCTGGTCAACTATCCCAAGCGTCCGCGATTGCGGGAATTGCTCGCCGCACCTACGAGCGCCTGATGGCCGGCCTCTCCTACCGCGTCTGCGCGCGCTGCGTGATGGACACCACCGATCCGGACATCGTCTTCGACGCCGACGGCGTGTGCAACCATTGCCACGAGCATCTCCGCGCGATCGCCACCGACGTGTTTCACGGGGAAGACGGCCGCAACCGGCTCGAAGCCATCGCCGAGGACATCAAGCGCCAGAACCGCGACAAGCCGTACGACTGCATCATCGGCGTCAGCGGCGGCGTCGACAGCAGCTACACCGCCTGGCTGGTCAAGGACCTCGGCCTGCGCCCGCTCGCGGTCCATCTCGACAATGGCTGGAACTCGGTGATCGCGGTCAGCAACATCGCCCACCAGATCGAGGCGCTCGATATCGACCTCTACACCCATGTCATCGACTGGGAGGAGTATAAGGACATCCAGCGCGCCTTCCTCAAGGCGTCGGTCCCCGATGTCGAGGTCCCCACCGATCACGCGATCAACGCGATCATGTTCAGCGTCGCGCAGAAGTTCGGCATCCGCACCGTGATGCGCGGCGGCAACGTCAACACCGAAAGCCACCATCCCCCGCGCTGGTCGCAGGGGCACATGGATTATGGCTATATCCACGACGTCCACGCCAAATTCGGATCGGGCAAGGTCAAGACCTTCCCCCACCTCAACTTCCTGCAATTCCTCCAGCTGTTCCGCGGCGGCTTCGTCGACACGATCGATATCCTCAACTTCGCCGATTACAGCCGCGAAAAGGCGCTCGCCCGGATCGAGAGCGATCTCGGCTGGAAGGATTATGGCGGCAAGCATCACGAGAGCGTGTTCACGCGCTGGTTCCAGGGCGTCTACCTCCCGCGCAAGTTCGATTTCGACAAGCGCAAGATGCACCTCTCCAGCCTGATCTCGACCGGCCAGATCAGCCGCGATCAGGCCCGCGCGCAGCTCCAGCAGCCGACCTATGACGAGGCGCTGCAGGAGGAGGATTGCGATTTCGTCGCCAAAAAACTGGGCTTCACCCGCGCCGAGCTCGACGCGATCATGGCCGCGCCGCCCGCCTTCTTCGACGATTTCGACAGCTGGGGGAAACGGCTCGAAGGCCCGGTCGCCCGCGCCGCCAAGAATGTCTATCGCAGCGTCAAGCGCGCGCGCGGCTGATGCGCATCGCCTATCTCACCGAATGGCCGCCCTATGCCGAAAGCGGCGTGTTGCGGAAGATGGTCGGCCAGATCGCAGCGTGGCGCGCGGCGGGCCACGATGCGGAGATCTTCACCGTCGTCCCGCCCCGCGACGCCCCCACTGCGCCGGGCTTCGCCGAGCACGGCCGGGTGATCGGCAGCTTCACCCAGGCGCAGCTCGACCGTTATCCCAAAGCCCGGCTCGGCTTCCTCAACAAGATCGTCAGCGTGCCGAAACTCCGCGCGGCGCTGAAGGCGTTCGCGCCCGACATCGTCTATTACCGCCAGAACGGCCCCTGGTATCCGGGGCTCGGCTCCATCCTGCGTGCCTGGCCCTCGGTCGCCGAGATCAACACGTATGAGGGCGCCGAGAATGCACTGTGGGGCGGCACCTTCCGCCGCTTCCAGGAAGCGACCCGCCGCCGCGTGCTCGGCTCGGTCGGCGGCTTCGTCTGCATGACGCAGGAGATCGCCGACCACGAGGCCTGGGCGAAAAAGCCCGCCGCGATCATCGGCAACCCGCTCTGGGCCGATCCGCTCGACCCCGTCCCCACCGGCAATAGCGAGCCCGAATTCGTCTTCACCGGATCGCCGATGACCCTGGGGACCGACGCCAATTGGCACGGCGTCGACAAACTCTTTCCGCTGGCGGCGGCAATGCCGAAGAGCCGCTTCAACATCGCGGGCATGGAGGCGAAGGACTTTCCCGGCGCCCCCGCCAACATGGCCTTCCACGGCATGCTCGATGCGGCGGCCCTTTCGACGCTCTACGCCCGCTGCGACATCGGCTTCGGCACGCTCGCGCTCCACCGCAAGACAATGGAAGAGGCCTGCCCGCTCAAGGTCCGCGACTATCTGATGCACCGGCTCGCGGTGGTGATCGGCTATCGCGAGGCGCAGGCCGAGCTCAACACCGCGCCCTATGTCCTCCCGATCGGCAACGCCGAGGACAATGTCGCCGCCAATATCGGCCGCATCATCGCCTTCGCGCGGGAGTGGACCAACCGGCGCGTGATCGACGACCTGACCTTCCTCACCGGCACGGCGATCGAGGCCCATCGCCTCGAATTCCTCGCGAGCGTTGCCGCCCGCCACGGTCTGCACTCGACTGGCGTTGCAGGGGGCGGTTAATCGAGGCCGGCCCCAAGCCCTTGCAATGTAGGATTTCGCCTGCTTGGCTCGCGCGGCCGGTCGCCCCGGCCGCTCTTTGACCCTGTCGGTCCGCACCTGCCGAACCTGGAGTTCCCCCCGGGAAACCGCGCGGTGGGAAACATGCGCGATCAGTGTAAAGTTAGTGTCAACTTTCACATACTGGGACGTGTACTGACAAGGCTGGGGCCCCGCCTTCGCAGGGGCGCAACTAGGTCAAAGCTTCCCGATAAATCTCCGCCAGCCGCTCCCCATGCGCGGCAGGATCATGCTGCGCCCGAATCCGCGCCAATGACGCCGCACCTTTTGCCGCAATCACCCCCGGATCGGTCAGAATCGCCCGCAGCTTCGCCTCGATGCCCGCCTCGAGCAGCTCCGCGAACACCGCCCGCTCCGCCGCCGTCCCGATCACCCCATTGCCGTTCGCCAGTTTCGGCACCGCGATTACCCAGCCGGCCGCGTCGTCATTGATCTCGGTCAGCGCGCGGATGTCGGTGGTGAGCACGGGGCACCCCGCCGCCTGCGCCTCAAGCACCGAATAGCCATAGGTCTCCGCCCAGGTCGGCAGCAGTGCGACATGGCTGCGGCGGAACAGGTCGAGCACCGCATCATTGGACAAGCGCGCGATACGCTCGATCGCGCCGGGCCATTTCGCGATCACCCGCCTCGCCTCGGCCAGATCCTCTGCCGTCGCATGCGTCGCATAGTCCCCGATCGCCATGGTCGAGACGATCGTCAGGTGCAGCGGTGCGCCCTCTGCCAGCAAGCGATCGACCGCGCGCAGCACCTCGCGCCCCCCCTTGCGGAAAAAATCGGCCCCGACAATCGCCAGCCGGATCGTCGCTTCCGCCGCCGCAGGCGCATCCGCCAGCAACCGCTGCGGCGGATGGAGCACCGTCACCTTCGCCCGGATCGCCTCGGCCATATCGGGCGTGTCGGCGAGAAACCCCCGCTGAAAATCCGCCGCACATTGCGAAAGCGCGATCAGCCGCCGGCAAGGCTTCCCCGCAAGCAGCCTGAGCCCCGGCCGCACCGCCCAGCCGCGTGTCTCGGTCCAGCGCGGCAGGATGGTTTCGAACGTCGTCACCCACGGCGTCCGGCCCAGGCTCATCGTGTTGAAGAAATGGAGCAGATCGACCCCGCCCCCGCCCCAATGCAGGTTCCCCAGCAGCGGATCGACATGTCCGAACGCCTTGAACAGCGCGTAATCGGGATAGCGAAACACATTCCCCGCGCGCACCAGCTCGACGCCCGGCGTCTGCGCCTCGACGAAGTTGCGCGCCGCGGCATAGTGGCGCTGGGTATAGCCGACCCGGATCATGGCGCGGCAGATAGCGGGGCCATGCGGGCCGCGCATAGTCCTTTCTCCACGGACACTTCCTGACTATAGCGCCCCTGCCGGGCCGTTCGCGCCGCGGGGCCAGCCAGAGGATCACATGCAGCGAGTTCTTGTTACCGGCGGTGCGGGGTTCATCGGGTCGCATGTCGTGGACGAGCTGATGGCGCGCGGTGACGAGGTTCATGTCATCGACAATTTCTTCAACGGGCGGCGCGAGCATCTGCCCGGCCTGCCCGTGAAGCAGGTTCATGAGGGCGACCTGCGCGACGCGGCTTGGATGGCGAAGACCGTCGCCGGGCTCGCGCCCGAGCGGGTCTTCCACCTCGCCGCGATCCACTTCATCCCCTATTGCAACGAGCACCCGACCGAATCGGTGATGATCAACATCCAGGGCACGCAGAACCTGCTCGATGCGCTGGCCGGCACGCCCGCGGAACGCCTGTTCTTCGCCTCGACCGCGGCGGTCTATCCCCCCAAGGAAGGCGAGCATCTCGAGACCGACCCGATCGACCCGATGGACGTCTATGGCGCCACCAAGGCCGCGGGCGAGGCGCTGGTGCGCGGCTGGGGCGCCGCGCACCGCAAGGCGGTCGCGGTCGGCCGCCTGTTCAACGCGGTCGGCCACCGCGAGACCAACCCGCATCTGCTGCCCGACATCATGGTCCAGCTGATCGCGGGCAAGCGCACGATCGCGCTCGGCAATCTCGATCCGCGCCGCGACTATATCGACGCGCGCGACATGGCCCGCGCGATCCTCGCCGCGAGCGACCATGTCGCAACCGGCTCCGACGTGTTCAACATCGGCGCGAACCGGCAGTACAGCGTCGTGGACGTGGTCGACATGTTCTCGGCCGCGCTCGGCGAGAAGATCGAGATCGTCCAGGACCAGGCCCGTGTCCGCAAGGTCGAGCGCCCCAGCCTGCTCGCGGGCATCGCCAAGCTCAACCATGCGACCGGCTGGAAGCCCGAAATCCCCCTCGAACGCACCCTTGCCGAGCTGGTGGCCTGACTCCGGCGATGCGCGTCGCGATCATCAATCACGGCATCTTTCCGTTCCTGATGGGCGGGATGGAGCGCCATACCCATTTCCTGGCGACGCACATGGCGGCCCTGGGAGCGGAGGTTGAGGTGGTGATCCCCGCGCTGGAGCCCGATCAGGCGGCGGCCTTCGCCGCGGCGGGCAACCCGTACAAACTCACCCAATTCCCCTGGCCGCAATCGCGCCTCTGGCTGCGCGCCAACTATCTTTTCTCGAAGCTCGCCGCGCCGCATCTCGCTGCGGGGAACTTCGACGCGGTCTATTGCCAGGGCTTCAACGGCTGGGCCTATCTGGCCGGCAAGGGTCCCAAGGCGCTCACGCTCTACAATCCCCACGGGCTGGAGATGTTCAAGACCGTCGGCCTCACCCAGACGCTCAAGTCGCTCCCGATGCGCTGGGCCGGGCGCAAACAGGCGCGGCTGGCGGACCGCACCGTCTCGCTGGGCGGGGGCATGACCCAAGAGGTGCGCGATTTCCTCGGCGTCCCCGACGACAAGGTCGATGTCCTGCCCAACGCGGTCGACCTCGACTACATCGACAGCTTTCCCGCCGGCACCAGACCCGAACCCGGCCCGGCCCGCTTCGTCTTTGTCGGGCGGCTCGAACACAACAAGGGCGTCGCCTATCTCTGCGAGGCGTTCGCCGGGATCGAGGGCGCGCACCTCACCATCGTCGGTTCGGGGCCCCTCGGCGACGATCTCAAGGCGCGCTTCGCCGGCCCGAGCATCGAATTCGCCGGCCGCCTCGACGATGCCGAGCTGTTCGCGCGCTACCACGCCAGCGACGGCTTCATCTTTGCCAGCCTCTATGAAGGCATGCCGACGGTGATCCTCGAGGCGATGGCCTGTCGCCTGCCGGTGATCGCGACCGATATCGGCGCGGTGACGACGATGGTCGGCAAGGATAATGGTTTCGTCGTTGCCCCGGGATCGAGCGAAGCGCTCGCGCAGGCGATCCGCGCCTTCCTCGCGCTCCCCACCGATGCCCGGGAAGGCATGGGCGAAGTCTCGCGCCGCCGCGTCGAGGCGCGCTTCACCTGGCAGCAGGTCGCTCGCGCCACGCTCGACACGATCGAGCGCCGGCTTAGGGTGCGCGCATGACGGGCAAGCGCCTCTACTATCTCGACGATATCCCCACGCCCTATCGGCTGGGCGTCCAGAAGCGCGTCGCCGACGAATGGCCCGGCGCATTCCGCCTCGCCTATTGCGCACGAAGCGAACCCGGGCGCGACTGGACGCTCGATTTCGGCGATTTGAAGCCCGATATCCTCGAAGGCCATCAGTGGCGCCCCGCCGGACAGGTCAATCCCTTCTCGATCAAATGGAACCCCGGCGTCGGCAATGCGCTCGCGGCATTCAAGCCCGACGTCGTGATCCTTTCCGGCTATGTCCATCCGACGATGTGGGCGGCGGCGCGCTGGTGCCGCCGCAACGGCGTCCCCTACGGCATCAGCTGCGAGACCAGCGCGCGCAGCTCCTCGACCAGCGGCTGGCGCTGGTTCGTCAAGCGCGTGGTGGCGGGCTGGATGGTGCGCGGCATGGCGTTCGGCCTTCCGGTCGGGCGTGAGGCGGGCGATTATCTCGCGCGTTTCGGCCCGAGCAACGCGCCGATGCATTTCTTCCCGAACACCCCCGACACCAGCACGATCGTCGCCGAGGCAAAGCGCCTGGCCGAGGTCGGCGGCGAGGGACCGCTCCGCGCCGAACTCGGCATCCCCTCGAACGCGCCGATCCTGCTCTTCGTCGGCCGGCTGATCGACGCCAAGCGCCCGCTCGATGCGATCAAGGCCTTCCGCCGGGCGAGGAGCGCCGAGGATGCGGTGCTCGTCATCGTCGGCGATGGCGACCAGATGGGCGTGCTGCGCGAGGCCTCGGCGGGCGATCCGCGCGTGATCTTTACCGGCTGGCTCAAGGATCCGGCGTTGATCGCCGGGCTGATGTCGATCGCCACCGCGATGATCCTGCCCTCGTCGCACGAGCCCTGGGGCGCGGTGGTGAACGAGGCGATGGCGGCGGGCACGCCGGTCATCTCCTCCGACCGTGTCGGCGCGGCGACCGAGCTCGTCCAGGATGGCGAGAATGGCTATCTCGTGCCCGTAGGCGAGATCGGCGGCTATGCCCAGGCGATCGAGAAACTGCTCGCCGATCCCGCGCTCGCCGCCGGCCTCGGCGCCGCCGCGCGCGCGACCGCGATCGCCCAGGGCGAGGAATTCGCCGCGAACAACTTGATTTCGGGCGCATTGGCGGCGACGAAGCAGCGGACCGAGGAAAGCTTGAATGGCTGACGCCGCCACCAATCGTTTCGTTCAATATGGCTGCGGGCTTTCGGCGCCCGCCGGCTGGCGCAACTTCGACGCCTCGCCGACGCTGCGCGCCAAAAGGCTGCCGCTGCTCGGGCTGCTGCTGCGCCGGGTGGGCGCGCCCTTTCCGGAGAATGCCGAGTTCGGCGATGTCACCCGCCGCCTGCCGGTCGCGGACAATGCCGCGGAGCTGGTCTATTGCTCGCATGTGCTCGAGCATCTCCCGCTCGACGGCTTCCGCGCCGCGCTCGCCGAGACCTTCCGCATCCTCCAGCCCGGCGGCATCTTCCGGCTGGTCGTCCCCGATCTCGAGGTGCTGATCGATCAGTACAAGGCGAGCAACGACGACGATGCCGCGGTCAAGTTCGTCCGCGATACGATCATGGGCCAGGAAACCCGCCCGCGCGGACTCGGCGCCTCGATCCGCGACATGCTGGGCAACGCGCAGCATCGCTGGATGTGGGATTACAGGTCGCTCGCGAGCGAACTGGCCGCCACGGGTTTCATCGCGATCCGGCGCGCGCAGTTCGGCGACAACGCCAACCCCGCCCTCTCCGCCATCGAGGATGAGAGCCGCTGGATCGACTGTCTCGGAATCGAGTGCCGCAAGCCGTGAGCAACAAGCTGTTCCCCACCTTGCTCGGTCTCGATCAGGCCGTGCAGCGGTCCCCGCGGATGCCGCCGCGTTTCCTGGCGGTGTTGGTGTTGACGCTGATCGCCTTCTATCTCGCCAACGCCTTCTCGTCGCCGCTCACCGCGCTGCTGATCCAGGCCAAGTGGGTGCCGCTCATCCTGCTGCTGATGACCTCGGCCTATATCCTCGCGGCGCGCCCCTCTCCGACGCTTCCGGTGGCTGTGATGCTGCCGATGTCGGCACTGTTCGTCGTCGGGGTGATGACCATCTGGAGCAGCGTCGATCGCGGCTTCAGCCTGCTTTCGCTCATCACCGTCGGTGGCACGATCCTTGTCGGCTATGTCGTCTCGGCGCTGGTCGTCGCGACCGATTCGCGCCGCGCCTATTTCGAGCTGCTGGCGACCTTCGGGCGGGTCATGATCGTCATCACCGTGCTCTTCGTCCTCGCCGGATTGAACCTCGGGCGCGGAGCGGGCCTGACCGCCTGGACCGACAATCCCAACACGCTCGGCATGATCCTGGCGCCGTCGCTGGTGATCTTCCTCGCCGGTTGCATCGAGCGGCGGCCAGGCTGGGTGGTCTGGCACGCGGCCTTCTTCATTGTCGGCTTCTTCCTCGTCTGGGCGACCAATTCGCGCGCCGCGGTGATCTGGATCGGCCTGTCGATGGGCGCCTTCTGGATGTACCGGCGCGGGCCCGGATTCACCGTGCTGCTGGCGATGGTGGGGCTGATCATCCTGATCGGCTGGTGGTATCCGATCAAGATCTACATGATCCAGACCCTGGGCCTCAACTGGTCGATCCGCGACGTCGGCATCAGCCCCTTGAGCGGCCGCGAAGAGGTCTGGCGGATCGGCTGGGACCTGTTCCAGAAACGGCCCGTGACCGGCTATGGGCTGGGCACCTCGCAGGATCTGATTAGGGCGGAGGCCTATAAGTTCGTGCGGCACCAGGGGCTGCACTTCCACTCCTCCTACATCATGGCGATGGTCGAGCTCGGCATCTTCGGGCTGATCAGCCTCCTCACCGCCATCGGCTTCACGCTCATCCGCGCGATCGCCCATTCGGGCCGCGCCCGCGTGCTCCCGCGCGAGAGCTGGCCGCTCGCCGCCCTGCCCTTCGCGCTGGTGGTCGGTGCGCTCGGCCATGCCGTATTCGAATCCTGGCTGCTGGCGGCCGGCAATGCGAACATGCTGCTGTTCTGGACCTGGGTGTGGATGATCCACCATCAGACCCAGGTGAAGATCCGCGCGGTGATCCGCCGCGAGGTCCCGCCGATGCCGTACCCCGCCGGCGCCGCGCTGCCGGCGCGATGAGGCTGTTCCTCGCGGGCGCGAGCTTCGATCCGGATACCGGAGGTCCCGCTTATTCGGTTCCTGCACTCGGCGCGGCGCTGGCCCGGCGCGGGATCGCGGTCGGCCTCTGGTCGCCCGACGGCACCGCCACCGCCTCGCCCACCGTCCCCGCCGAGCCCGGCCTGACCCCGCTTTCCGGCACGCTGGGCGAGGCGCTGGACCGGTTCGGCACGCCCGACATCATTCACGACAACGGCATCTGGCTCCCCCACAACCACGCCATCGCCGGCGTTGCCCGCAGGCGCCGCATCCCGCGCGCGGTGAGCCTCAGGGGCATGCTCGAACCCTGGGCGATCAACCATCGCCGCCTCAAGAAGCGCATCGCCTGGGCGCTCTACCAGCGCCGCGATCTCGCCACCGCCGATCTGCTCCACGCCACTGCCGAGGCGGAAGAGACCAACGCCCGCGCGCTCGGCCTCAAGGGCAATTTCGCCGTGGTCGCCAACGGCGTCTCGCTCCCCGATCACGCCGCGACGGACCGCGTCGCTCCCACCCCGCGCGGACTGCGCACCGCGTTGTTCGTCAGCCGCATCCACCCGAAAAAGGGCCTGCCGATGCTGGTCCGCGCCTGGGGCCGCCTTGGCCCCCGGGGCTGGCAGCTCGTCATTGCGGGCCCCGACGAGGACGGCCACGCCGCCGAGATCGCCGCGCTGATCGCCGAACTGGGCCTCGGCGCCGAGGTCCATCTGCGCGGCCCCGTCTATGGGGCCGAAAAGGACGCGCTGTTCCAGACCGCGGACCTGTTCGTCCTCCCCACCCATAGCGAGAATTTCGGCGTGGCGGTGGCGGAAGCGCTCGCCTATGAGGTCCCGGTGCTCACCACGCGGGGCGCGCCCTGGGAGCTGCTGGTTACGCAGGATTGCGGCTGGTGGGTCGATCCGGAGGAGGATGCGATCCTCGAAGGGCTCCGCGCCGCGATCGCCTGTCCGGTCGCGACGCGGCGCGCGATGGGCGAAAGGGGCGCCGCCATGGTGGCGGAGCGGTTCGAATGGGGCGGTATCGCAATGCAGTTTCACCGCCATTACGACGCGCTGCTGGCGCCCTGACGCGTGGCCGACCCCGTCCCCGATCTCGGCGCCTATCGCCCGCCCGCGGATTTCACGCGCGGCCGTCCGGCGCTGGTCGAACTGCTGTGGATTCTCGTCGAGGCGATCTTCGTCTCCTCATTCCTGCCCGGCAGCTGGCACCGCCGCGCGCTGCTTTCGCTGTTCGGCGCGAAGATCGGCGCGAAGGTCGTCCTCAAGCCCGGCGTTCGCGTCAAATTCCCGTGGCGGCTGGCGATCGGCGACAATAGCTGGATCGGCGAGCGGGCGTGGATCGACAATCTCGCCCCCGTGACCATCGGCGCCGACTGCTGCGTGTCGCAGGGCGCCTATCTGTGCACCGGCAGCCATGACTGGTCCGCCCGGGGCTTCGACCTGATCACGCGCCCCATCACGCTCGAGCCCGGCGCCTGGGTCGCGGCCAGGGCGGTGGTCGGCCCGGGCGTCACCATCGGCCGCGGTGCCGTTCTCGGACTCGGCAGCGTCGCGACGCGCGACCTCGACGCATGGACCGTCTATGCGGGGGCCCCCGCCCTCCCCATCAAGCAGCGCGCGATCGCGCCATGACGCAAGGAACCCCTGCCCCGATGCTCGACCGGCTTCTCGAGAAGGTGGACCAGCGCGACTTCACCATCGGCATCATCGGCCTCGGCTATGTCG
>NZ_JAPDOK010000010.1 GCF_026013415.1 Sphingomonas caeni | reverse complement strand
CGCGCCGCATACTTCCTCGCCTTCATCCACCTCGCCGCAGCCATGATCTGGATGCGTTGAATGTCGATTCGTCCTAGAACGCGTCGTTTTCGACGAGCGGTCGCCGTCGCGTGAGGCGGATGACCCAGCCAAAGGCGATGGCGGTGAGTGCGCCGAAGAGAAGGCTCGCCCAGCCCTCGACTTCGAGAAAGCCGTTCATATAGCCGGCCCAGGTCAGCAACAGGGTCGTCGCGCGGCCCGCGAGTGCGCCGGTGACGCCGAGCGCCAGCGTGGCGAGTCCGGGCCGGGCGGCGATCCGGTCGCGTAGCGGCCAGGTGAGCGGGGCGCCGATCAGCAGCGCGCAGGGCAGGGTGAAGGCGAGGCTGATCACGTAGATGACGACCAGGTAAATCGAATCGCGGCCGAACGGATCGTTGAAGAGCAAGCAGGCGGCGATGGGCGTCGCGAGCGCGCTGCCGAGAAGGCCCGCGACGATGGCGCGGGCGATCTGGGCGAGGATCGCGAGCACGACGCCCATCACTCCACCTTGATCTCGAACGGTGTCACCGGCAGGCCGGTCTTGTCATAGAGATTGCAGACCGGGCTCTCGCCCCAGCAGTAGCGGATGCGGGTGAAGGGCTGGAAGTCGTGCTGAACGCCGACGAGATTCCCTTTCACGGTTGCGGCGGTGAAGCGGCAGGTTCCGGGAGCGGGACCACATAGCTCGAAGCCGAGCACCTGCGAGCCGCTATAGGTGAGCAACTCGCCACCAACACCGGTAAAGGACAGCGTCGTCATGTGGTCGCCCGATACTTCGACTTTCGGTTGCGGGCCGGAGGGCGAGCCCGGGGCGCCATAAGCGAGGATGCCGGCCGCGCGCGCGAGGCGGTGGCCGACGGCCTGCTTGTTCTCGGGGTGAAGGTTGATCGGATCGCCGACGTCGATCGTCACGACCAATGCGGCATGCTTGTCCGCCGCGACGGCGCGGCGCTGCTGGTCGCGGATGCTGGCGAAGCCGCTCTCGGCAGGTGCGGTGACGCGGGCGCCCCAATCGGGAAGCTGGACGATCAGGAAAGGCAGCTCGCCATTGCCGAACTGGCCGCGCCACGCGCCCATCATCGATCCGAGCTTGGCGGCATAGGGCTCGGGCGTGCCCGCATCGCTTTCGCCCTGGTACCAGGCGACGCCGCGCAGTCCGTAATTGCCGAGCGGCGCGATCATGCCGTTATAGATGCCGGCAATGCCCGAGGCGCTTTCCCAGGGCGCGTGGGGCGGCTCCATGCCCGGGGCGATGCGATATTGCCATTTGGCGGCCTCGGGCAGCGCCAGGCTGGTGCCGTCGTCGAAGCTGATCTTTCGCTGCTCGGCGGTCCCGGCCATGCCGCCGGGGCCCCAGCTGTCGAAGGCAGCGACGGTGATGCGGTTGACCCCGGGCTTGAGCACGCCCTTGGCGAGGCGATAGCTGCGCGCGACGTCCCAGCTCGACATGCTGCCGACGCCGGTGCCGTTGATGAAGCTCATATCGACATCATCGACGACGCCGAGATTGAGCGTCGCGCCTTGCTTGGCCTGCGCGGCGGTGAGGGTGATTTCGGTGCGGTAGAAGAGCAGGCCGTTGTAATTGGCGAGCTCGGGGACGCCCCATTGCTCCCAATAGGTGATCGCGGGGACGGGTTTCCAGTCGCCGGGGGCATCGGGGCCCCAGGGCTCGGCCCCGACATTCTTGCTGCGCCACCATGTCCCCCACATCGTCCCCCAGCGCGCGGCGGCCCTGGGCGGATCGATGCGGGCGAGCGCGAGCAGATCGAGCGATTCCCTGACGCTGGGGTCGCCCGCCATCGAGCTTTCGGGGCGCCAGGCGTTGATCGCAGTGCCGCCCCAGCTCGCGTCGATCAGGCCGAAGGGCACGTTCTGCGACTTGCGCAGCTCCCGCGCCATGAACCAGCAGGCGGCGGAGAAATCGCCGATGCTCTGGGGGGAAACGAGCTTCCATTCGACGGGGCGGATGAAGTCGGTCTGGGGCGCGTTGGCGATATCGTGCTGGATCGAGAGGATGCGCGTCTGCGGATCGTTGGCGTTGTTGATCTCGACCTGCGGGTTGAGCGCGCCCGAGACCGCCATCTCCATGTTCGACTGGCCCGAGCAGAGCCAGACATCGCCGATCAGCACGTCGCTGACGGTCTGGGTGCGATCGGGCGCGGCCGCGGTCAGCGTGTAGGGGCCGCCGGCGGCGAGCGCGGGGAGGGTGGCGCGCCAGATGCCGGTCTTGTCGGCGGTGGCGTCGGCGCGGTTGCCCGCGAGGGTGACATGGACGGACTGGCCCGGGGCTGCATGGCCCCAGACCGCGATCGGGCGGTCGCGCTGGAGGACGCCGTGATCCTGGAAGAGCGGGTGGAGGAGCGGCGGCGCTGCGGCCTGCGCGGCGGCGGGGAGGGCGGTAAACAGGGCGACTACTGCGAACAGGTGCGCGATCAATCCAGGCATTTCGCTCTCCCCAGGGCTTTTGCCGCACCATGGGCCGAGCGTGACAGCGTTGGCAAGCACAGTTGGGGTGGGGCCTAGAGCGCGCCCAGATCCCTCGGCCCGAAGGCACCGGGGAGCAGCTCGGAAACCGTCCAGGTCGCGATCGCATCGCCCTCTGCGGCGCCGCAATGGACGGGGAAGTCGCGGCCGCCGACCTGGGCGGCTTCGTTCATCACCTGGCGGCAGCGGCCACAGGGGCTGACGGGCTGGTCGCCTTCGGGGCCGAGCGGGCCAATCGGGCCGCCGATCACGCCGATCGCGGCAACGTCCGCCAGGCGGCCCTGAGCGTTGACCGTCGCCAGCGCGACCGTCTCGGCACAGAGCGAGAGACCGTAGCTGGCATTCTCGAAATTCGCGCCGGTGACGACCGTGCCGTCGGTCAGCAACACCGCCGCGCCGACGCCGAAATGCGAATAGGGGGCGTAGGCGTTACGCGCGGCCTGACGGGCGGCGGCGATCAGTTCCTCGGGCGTGCTCATTTGACCATCACGTTCCAGTTCACCGCGCCGCTGATCCCGGAAAAGCGACGGAAGCCGGATGCTTGCCACAAGGTCCAGCGCTTGTCGAAATAGGCTGGCGGGAAAAAGGATTGCACGCTCCACAGCTTGCGCGGGATTGCGCTGCTGACATGGTAGCGCGCCTCGAATTCGGGGGTGATGCGCAGGATGACGGGCTTGCCGGTGGCGCTCTCGACGCCCCTGACGAAGCGCGCGATCTCGCTGAGCACGACGCTGCGCTCCGGGTGGGCGGTGCAGCCGGGCTGGAAGGCGAGATCGAGCGCCGCTGGAAGCTGATCGGGCGAGGGCGGGATCGCGCCGACCAAATTGCCCGCCTGGTCCGCCGCGAGCTGGCATAGCGAGAAGACATGGATGGCGCCGCGGCGCATCCCCGCCTGGCCGAGCCCGCTCCAGTGCATCGGGAAGCGCTTGTCGCGGCCGGTGGCGCCCATCGAGGCACGGGCATAGACGAACTGGATCTGGTGGGTGGCCTTGACCGCGAACCAATCGGCCGGATCGTTCGCCTCGCTGATATCGATTCCCTGGACGGGGAAGGCGTCGCGGTCGGGCGTCCAGTTGATCGCGAACAGCCATGCGGTGAGGCCGACCAGCGCCAGCGACAGCGCGATCCCGCCCGTGATGCGGATGCGCCGCGACCAGATTCGGGCGGAGGCCATCAGCCCTTGATATGGAGGACGCAGATCAGCGTGAACAGGCGGCGCGCGGTATCGAAGTCCACGTCGATCTTGCCCTCCAGCCGTTCGCGCAGCAGCTCTGCCGCTTCGTTGTGGATGCCGCGCCGCGCCATATCGACCGTTTCGATCTGGGCGGGCGTGGCATTGCGGATGGCGGCATAATAACTATCACAGATCGCGAAGTAATCCCGGATCGGGCGGCGGAATCGGGCCAGACCGAGCACCAATGTTTCGAGGTGGGACCCATCGGCACGGTGAATCTCGAGCGCGAGCCGGCCCTCCTCGACGCGCAGATGGAGCTTGTAGGGCCCTGGATAGGTGTCGGCGTGCTTGTGGGGCGCGAAATGATTGTCCTCGAGCAGGTCGAAGATCGCGATACGGCGCTCCTGCTCGATATCGGCCGAGCGCCACAGGATAGTGCGCTCGTCGAGAGTCACGTCGATGATGCGCGGATCGGCCATGCTTGCGCCCCTATCTGTTCATTCCACGTTTTCCACAAGCATGGACCATGGTTTCGGCGGGCGTGTATGATGTCCCGCATATAGGACAGTCCGATGGCTCAACCGATTCCCTTTCCCGCCCCGGGTTCGCCCGAGGGCGTGACCCTCCCGCAGAATGTCGAGGCCGAGGCCGCGCTGCTGGGCGCGATGATGATCGACAACCGGATCGCCGAGGATGTGCTCCAGCGGCTGCGGCCCGAGCACTTCTTCGAGCCTCTGCACGGGCGGATCTATGAGCAGATCGCGTTCCTGGTCGGCGAAAACCGGCTGGCGAGCCCGGTGACCTTGCGCCCGCTGTTCGCCGCCGATCCGGCGATGAAGGAGCTGGGCGGGCCCGCCTATCTGGCGCAGCTGACCGGCAATCCGGCGAGCCTGATCGGCGCGCGGGCGTTCGCGGAGCAGGTGTACGATCTAGCGATGCTGCGCGCGCTGGTGACGGTGGGGCGCGACATGGTCGATGAGGCGCTCGACACCAGCAAGGAGATCAACCCGGCGGCGCAGATCGAAATCGCCGAAATGAAGCTGTACGAGGTCGCCGAGAAGGGCGCGAATGACGGCGGGGCGAAGAGCTTCACCCGCGCCGCCGCGCTGGCGGTCAAGCAGGCCGAGCGGGCGATGAATTCGGGTGGCTCGGTCTCGGGCATCACCACCGGCATGGCCGATCTCAACGCGATGACCGGCGGCATGAACCGCTCCGACCTGATCATCCTCGCCGGGCGGCCGGGCATGGGCAAGACCTCGCTCGCGACCAACATCGCCTTCAACGCGGCGCGGCGTTGGATCGACGACCGCGAAGCGGGGATTCCCGAGGACAAATCGATCGGCGCGCCGGTGGCGTTCTTCAGTCTCGAAATGTCGGCGGACCAGCTGGCGATGCGTATCCTGTCCGAGCAATCGGAGATCGTGTCGGAGAAATTGCGCACCGGCGACATCAGCCCGTCCAACTTCCAGAAATTCGCGCGCGCCGCGGCCGATCTGGAGCAGCTCCCGCTTTTCATCGACGATACGCCTGCGCTGACGATCGCGGCGCTCAGGACACGCGCGCGGCGGCTGAAGCGGCAGCACAAGATCGGGATGGTCGTGGTCGACTATCTCCAGCTGCTCCAGGGCAGCAGCCGTAGCCAGGGCGACGGGCGCGTGCAGGAAATCTCGGAGATTTCGCGCGGGCTCAAGACGCTGGCCAAGGAGCTGCACGTGCCGGTGATCGCGCTCTCGCAGCTGAGCCGCGCGGTCGAGCAGCGCGAGGACAAGCGCCCGCAGCTTTCCGACCTTCGTGAGTCGGGTTCGATCGAGCAGGACGCGGATATCGTGCTGTTCGTCTATCGCGACGAATATTATCACGATTTCAAGGCGCCCAAAGCCCCCGACGCCAATTCGTCCGCCGACGATCTGGAGAAATACCAGACCTGGCAGGACGAGCAGCTGCGCGTGGCGGGCAAGGCGACGGTGATCGTCGCGAAGCAGCGCCACGGCGCAACCGGTTCGGTGGACCTGCGCTTCGACCGGCAGTTCACCAAGTTCAGCGATCTGATGCCGGGGCACTAAGGTGTGTCCTCGCTACCCGCGATGGCCGTGACGGAGCGCATTTTGGCGCACGGGTAGGAGCAAGGAGAGAGCGATGGGTTTCCATCGTGATCGACGCGCGACGCCGCTGTGCGCCAAAAGGCGCCCGCCCTGAAGGGGTCGCCCGGAGAGGGGCGCTGGACGGCGTCAGGCCGCTTGCGCGTAGCACCGCTACGCGACTGCGCGACCTTCCTTGCCAGCGCCCCTCTCCGGGCGATCACGGCCATCGTGGGTAGCGAGGACACACCCTAGGCTCCGCGCGTGCTGAGTATCTGGCAGGCGGCGATGCAGCGGATCGCGTAGCCGAGCGAGACGACCATCGCGGTGACAACCACCGCAACCGAGGCGGTGCCGGCGAAGCCCAGCGGCGCGAAGGCCCACAGCGCGGCATAGGTAAGCCCCGCAAGCACCATCGACCAGCCGGCGACCCGCAGCATCTTCTGCTTCCACGCCTCGATGGCGGGGGAACCCTGCGGTCCGATCTGCTTGGGCGTGAAGTTGGAATAGATGGCGAGGCCGAGGCCGATCACGACCTGGACGGTTCGCTTCATGGTCTCGTCGCTGATCAGGTCGATATTGGCGGCGTAACGGAGCCCCGCCGACAGCGCGAGGAAGGCAGCGGCGAGGACGAGGGCGGAGGCGATGGACCTCATGGGGATTCTCCTTCCTGAATTTCGGTGGGCTCGGATGCAGGTGCTATCGCCCCTTGGGCGGCGCCGATGCCGAAAACCTGCGCGAAGCCGAGCAGCGCATCCTCGAGCACCGAGAGTTTGAGCCGATAGGTGATGGTGACGCCCTGCTTGCTGGCGTCGACCAGTCCGGCCTCGCGGAGCACCGCGAAATGGGCGGACATGGTGGGCTTGGACACCTGGAACTGGTCGCTCAGCTCGCCCGCGGTCATCGGGCGCTGGCGGAGCAGCTCAAGCACCTTGCGGCGAGTTGGGTCGGACAGCGCTTTGAAGACGGCGTTCATGAGTTGATGTTTAGCTAAACATCGAAATATGTCAAACTGGCTGGAACAGGAATTGCGCGGGCCGGTTATTTCCAGTGCCGGGTCAGCTTCTTCTCCTGCTCCGGCGCGGGGGACCAGAGATGCAATAGAGGCGCTTATGCCGCGGCTTGACGATCCTTCCTTCACCATCCGGATCGAGCCTGCGCGCAAGTTCGTCGAAATTGGCATGCGTGGCTATTGGGATGCCGCAACCATACAGCGCTTCGACAGCGAGCTGCGCCGCTTGTTGCGAGCGCTGCCAGTGGGCGGATGCCGGATCGGCGAGCAGGTTACGCTCTTCGACACGACCCAATATGCCGTGCAATCGCAGGAGGTGCTGGCGAAACTTGCCGGCATGGCGGCGGATCCGTCAATCGGTTCCCGGCGGATTGCCGTTTTGGTCTCAAGCGCGTTGGTCACGCTGCAAACGCGCCACATTGCCCCCGGCTATGGCGTTTTTACCGACCGCGGAGAGGCCTTGGCATGGCTTTCCGAGCCGAACGGCTAATCGACGGGATCAGAAGACCGGGAGGTTAGGGTCGTTGTCCTCGACCGGCGTGTGGATGCCGCACTCGGTCTTCTCCCAGCCGCGCCAGCGGCCCGCGCGGGGGTCTTCGCCGGGCTTGACCACGCTGGTGCAGGGCGCGCAGCCGATCGAGAGATAGCCCTGCGCCTCGAGCGGGTGCTTGGGGAGGTCGTGCGCTTCGAAATAGGCGTCGAGATCGGCTTTGGTCCAGTTGGCGAGGGGGTTGACCTTGAGGCGATCCCCGTCGATCTCGAAGCGGGGCAGGGCGTTGCGGGTGCTCGCCTGGAACGCCTTGCGGCCGGTGATCGTCGCATCGACGCCCGCCAGCGCCTTTTCGAGCGGCTGGACCTTGCGGATCTCGCAGCAGCCATCGGGATCGTAGGACCAGCGCAGCTCGGTCGCGTCCTTCTTGGCGAGCAGCTCGGCGTCGGGGGTGAGGATGCGGAGATTGGTGAGGCCGAGCAGGTCGACGAGCTGGTCGCGATAGGCGAGCGTTTCGGGGAAATGCTTGAAGGTGTCGATGAAGAGCACCGGGGTCGCCGGATCGACGCTGGCGACGAGGTGGAGCAGTGCCGCGGATTCGGCGCCGAACGAGGAGACCACCGCGACCTCGCCGAGCATGTGATTGCCGAGCACGGCCTTCAGCATCTCGTGCGTATCGGTGCCGCGGAACATGTTGTTGAGGCGCACGGCGTCGGCCTCGGTGAAGCGGGGCGCGACGTCGATGCGGTCTATTTTGCGCACGCCCGCATCAGCCATGGCGGAGCTTCCATACCGGCACCGCAGCGTCGGCGGCGGGCTGATAGACGAAGTCGTAGCGCGCGAGCGTGGCGGCGAGGACGGCTTCGTCCACCGGCGCGTTGGGCACGAAGCTGTCGAAGCCGACGCGGCGCATGAACAGCATCTGGTCGACCAGCACATCGCCCGCCGCGCGGAGCTCGCCAGTATAGCCCGCCTCGCGCAGGATCTTGGCCGAGGAATAGCCGCGGCCGTCGCGGAAGCGGGGGAAATCGACTTCGACCAAGGCGAGGCGATCGAAGTGCGGGATGAGCCGCCGTGCGTCCTCGCCGGCCTCGACGCGGACCGCGGTCGCATTGGGCTGGGTGAGGAAGGCGTCGAGCGTGACCGCGGGCTCTTCGTGCACGGGGTCGTCGCGGAAGCGGAGCCCGCTGGCGTTCGCAGGCAAAATATGGGCCTTATCCATAGATCGCCTCCTTGAACGGCTCCATTCCGACGCGGCGATAGGTGTCTAGGAAGCGTTCGCCTTCCTCGCGGCGGTCGAGATAGACCTGCGTCGCCTTCTCGACCGCATCGACGATGCCGTCCTCGTCGAAGCCGGGGCCGGTGATCTTGCCGAGGCTGGCGTCCTCCGCGCCCGATCCGCCGAGCAGCAGCTGGTAATTCTCGGTGCCCTTACGATCGACGCCGAGGATGCCGATATGGCCGGCGTGATGGTGGCCGCAGGCGTTGATGCAGCCGCTGATCTTGAGCTTGAGCTCGCCGATCTCGCGCTGGCGATCGTCGCCGAAGCGCTGCGAGAGCTTTTGCGCGATCGGGATCGAGCGGGCATTGGCGAGGCTGCAATAATCGAGACCGGGGCAGGCGATGATATCGCTGATCAGGTCGAGATTAGCCTCGGCCAAGCCGTTTTCGGAAAGCGTCTGCCACAGCGCGTAGAGGTCGGCCTTGCGGACATGCGGCAGAACGATGTTCTGGGCATGGGTGACGCGGAGTTCGTCGAAGCTATAGCGTTCGGCGAGATCGGCCATCAGCTCGATCTGCTCGGCGCTGGCGTCGCCGGGGATGCCGCCGATCGGCTTCAGGCTGATATTGACGATCGCATAGCCGGGCGCCTTGTGGGCCACGACATTCTGATCGACCCAGAGCGCGAAATCGGGATCGCTACGGTCGATCTCGTCGGGCGCGCCGGCTTCGAACGGCGGATCGACGAAATAGGCGGCGATACGGTCGAACTCGACCATCGGCACGTCGGACTGGTTGGGCAGGATCGCCTGCCATTCCTCTTCGACCTGGCGGGTGAATTCCTCCTGCCCCAGATCGTGGACGAGGATCTTGATCCGCTGCTTGTGGATATTGTCGCGGCGGGCCCAGCGGTTCCACACGCGCAGCGCCGCCTCGCAATAGCTGAACAGATGTTCGGCGGGCAGGAAGGGGCGGATCAGCGGCGCGACGAAGGGCGTGCGGCCCATGCCGCCGCCGATATAGACTTCGAAGCCGAGCTCGCCCGCGCCGTTCCTGACCAGCTTGAGGCCGATATCGTGGAGGCGGATCGCGGCGCGGTCCTCTTCGGCGGCGGTCACCGCGATCTTGAACTTGCGGGGGAGGTAGCTGAATTCGGGGTGGAAGGTCGTCGCTTGCCGGATCAGCTCGGCCCAGGGGCGCGGATCGGCGATCTCGTCGGCTGCGGCGCCGGCATATTGGTCCGACGAGACGTTGCGGATGCTCTCGCCGCTGGTCTGGATCGCATGCATCTCGACGCTGGCGAGATCGGCGAGGATGTCCGCGGCTTCTTCGAGCTTGATCCAGTTATATTGGAGGTTCTGGCGGGTGGTGAAATGGCCATAGCCGCGGTCGTACTTGCGCGCGATATGGCCCAGCATCCGCATCTGGCGGCTGTCGAGCGTGCCATAGGGGATGGCGACGCGCAGCATATAGGCGTGGAGCTGGAGATAGAGGCCGTTCTTGAGCCGGAGCGGCTTGAACTGGTCCTCGGTCAGCGCGCCGGCAATGCGCCGCGCCGCCTGATCGCGGAATTCCTCGACACGGGCATCGACGATCGCCTGGTCGTATTTGTCGTATTTGTACATGTCAGATCACCCAGCTTCCGGCGTCGGGATCGGCAGGCTTGAGGGTCAGATCGAGCCGCACGGTGGGGCCCAGCGCGCGGATACGGTCCTTGATGTGCGCGGGGCGGGGGCCCTCGGGCGTGTCGACCGCGTCGATCACATAGGCAGCGTTGACGCGGCGGGCGCCGATTTCCTCGGTCGCGATCGCTTCGCCATGCTCGTCGACATCGACGGCATTCTCGACGAAGCGCGACCAGCCGGTGCCGGTCCACCAGGTGACCTCGCCGGTGCGCAGGTCGTTTCCGGTCAACAGCTTCATGCTCATGCCAGCATCTCCGCGGTGTTAGCCCAGGCGGCGAGCTTGTCCTCGGCATCGGCGAGCATCACGACTTCGCCGACGACGATGATCGCGGGGCTCTTGACCTTCTCGCGCTCGACCATCGCCCCGAGATCGGCGAGCAGGGTGCGCAGGCGGCGGCTGCCCTCGAGCGTGCCGCGCTCTAGCACGGCGACGGGCATGTCGGGGGCGACGCCCTCTGCCATCAGCTTCTCCGAAATCTCGGGGCAGGTGGCGACGCCCATATAGATGACGAGGGTGCGGCCCTTGCCGGCGAGGCCCGACCAATTCTGTTCGCTCAAGCCCTTGCACTGGCCCGCGACGAAGCTGACCGCGCTCGACCAGTCGCGATGGGTGAGCGGCAGCATCGCCTCGGCCGCGGCGCCGAGCGCGGCGGAGATGCCGGGGATGACCTCGACGGGCAGGCCCGCGGCGCGGACGGCTTCGACTTCCTCGCCGCCGCGCCCGAAGATGAAGGGGTCGCCGCCCTTCAGACGCACGACGATCGCGCCGGTCTTCACATGCGCGATGATGAGGGCGTTGATCCCATCCTGCGACAGCGTGTGTCTGGAGCGCTGCTTGGCGACCGAGATGCGGTGCGCCTGCGGGGCGAGATCGAGCACGCGCGGATCGACGAGGCCGTCATGGACGAGGACATCGGCCGCTCCAAGCGCCTCGACGGCGCGCACGGTGAGCAGGCCGGGGTCGCCGGGCCCTGCGCCGACAAGGATGACGCGGCCGCGCGCCGCTGGATCGAGGAGTGTCGCCATGGTCGCGGAGATGGGCCCGGTAGCCGCGGCGGGCAACGGAGGATGGTTTGGGGGGCGGGTAGGGAAACTTTGCCCGGCAACGGCGCTATTGCGAGTCGGTCTGCATCGAGATGGTGATCCTCGAGAGCAACGCGAGCGATTCCTCCATCCGTTTGCGCGACTCGCCGGCAAGGGTCGCCACTTCGACCTTCACCTCCGCCGCGCTCTCGACCACCGCGATGGCTTGCGGGTTCGTCAGCGTTCCGTGCTCGATCAGCGCGTGCAGGATGCTCTCGGCGAGCAGCAGCGCGGCCTGCCCGTGCGCATCCGGTTCATCCAGGCGCGCAGCTGCTTCGCGGCTATCGTTGTCGTTGATTTCATCGGACATTCGCTGCGCGTCCCAGGCTGGACAGGCGGGAGCAGACACGTCTCCCAGCCGCCGGCGCCCAAGGTGCATGTCGACGATAGGGCCAGCGTTAGGCGCTTTGGCGGGTTTGCGCTACAACCCACCTTAACGAGGCTCATAAACATCGATCAATGCCCCGTAGCGTCAGCGCGCTATCCATTGCCCAAAGGGTAAGCGATGCCGAACCGGTTTATCGAGAAATTACGGGGTTTCGCGCCGCTCGACGACGAAGACGAGGCGTTGTTGGCGGTGGCGACCGCGAAGTGCCGGAGTATTGCTGCGCGGCAGGACCTGATCCGCGAGGGTGACCGGCCGGGCCCGGTGCTCGTGATCCTTGAAGGCTGGGCATGCCGGTACAAGATCCTGCCCGAAGGGGGCGGCAGATCGTCGCGTTCCTGATGCCGGGCGATGCCTGCGACCTCCACATCGCGCTGCTCGCCGAAATGGATCACAGCATCCAGACGCTGACCCCGGCGCGGGTCGCGATGATCGAGCGGTCGGTGGTTCAGGAATTGCTGGAGGCACGGCCGCAGATCGCGAGGGCGATGTGGTCGACGCAATTGGTGGACGAGGGCACGCTGCGCGCCTGGATCGTCAGCATGGGGCGGCGATCGAGCGTCGCGCGCGTCGCGCATCTGATGTGCGAACTCTATGTGCGCGCCCGCAATATCGGGCTGGTTCATGGCAACGAGCTCGAGTTTCCGATGACCCAGATCGTGCTTGCCGATGCGCTGGGGATGACGCCGGTGCACATCAATCGTGTGCTGCGCAAGCTGCGCGAGCAGGGAGTAATGGAGCTGAAAGAGAAGAGCCTGCTGCTGCTCGATCCGGTCAAGCTGGCGGAAATCGCGGGGTTCGACGAGAATTACCTGCACCGCCGGCTCCGCCGCGCGGCCTGAGCCCGCCCCTGCGCGACACGCCGGGAGGGCGCGGCCTTTCAGCCGGCCGCCAATTTCTCGCGCGCGCCGGTGTACGAACCGTGCATGGTCGCCAGCCGGCCATATTCCTCGGCCATTTGAAGGTGGATCGCGCGGATATTGTCATCCACCGCGCCGTGCGCGAGCGCCAGCGCTTGTTGCTCACGTCCGCGATAATAGTCGCCCGAATCGTCGCTGCGCATTTCTCATCTCCCCTGGAGAAGGACAATTTACGCTCGCCGAAACCAATAATATTGATCATGATCAATAGTAATGTACTTCTACAAAAAAGAAAATTGTTACGGCTCCAACCAAATCCAAAATATTGATCCTGGTAAATACCAGAGACGATTTTGATGCTACTTTCGAGTTGCAACGAAAATGCTCTCCCTGAAGAGTATTCTCCGCTGCTCCCATCGATGCTCTGGCATCCGGTCAAGAGCCGATTCCCCGGAATTGGCTCTTGACTGTCAGAAAGTCGCCGCCAGCGCCTTTGCGTGGGCCGCGATCACCGCCTTCGTCGTCGCGTCACTGTCGAACACCCCATACCAGCCCTGCGGTTCATGCGGCGGATCGCCGAGCCAGGCATTGTCGCCGGTCTTGTACTTATGGTCGCCATGGACCGCGCGGCCTTCGCCGTTCCAGGCCCAGAAGTTCGAGCCTTGCAGCGGGCCGCCACTCCTGGCGCTCGCCTCGACCGCGTCGTAGATCAGCTTGTAATAGCCGTCCTTGTAGAGCGTCGCGCTGTCGGTGTCATAGCCGCCGCCGTCGCGCGGATAGCCGAATTCCTCGATCACCAGCGGCTTGCCGATCTCTTTGGCCATGGCGAGGTGCCGGTCGAGATAGTCGTGCACCTTGGCGAAGCTGGCCGCGTTGGTGCCGGCGATATCCTTCGCGTCGACCCAGCTCCAGTTGAGCGGCCAGATATGCGCGGTGCAATAATCGACCTCGGGGAAGCCGTGGATCGTCTTGTAGACATCGGCGCGCTCGACCGTGCCCTTGAGCCCCTCGTTGCCGGTGCAGACGAGATGGTTCCTGTCGAGCGTCTTAATCAGCTTCGCGGTCTCGCGGATCCACGAATAATAGGCCGGGAGCAAGGGCTCGGCGGTGGCGGCGTCGCCCGCGGGGCGCGGCTCGTTGGCGTGCTGCCAGGCCATGATCGTGGGATCGTCGGCATAGAGCTTGCCGGTAATGCTGTTGGTGCGGCCGACGATCGTCTTCACCCAGTCGCGAAACAGGCCCATCGCCTCGGGATTGGCATAGAATTGCGCGGTGGCGTTGGGGAAAGCGGGCCAGGGGTGCGCGGGATCGTTCATGTCCATGTACTTGCCGGTGACATAGTAGAGATAGGTCTGCATTCCGCCCGACCATTCCCAGAAATTGGTGAGGTAGAGCACCGCCTTCATGTCGCGCTGGGCCATTTCGGCGAGGAAGAAATCGAGGCCGACCAGCAGGTCCGCGTTGCTGCTGTCCTTGCCGTGGAAGGTCGGCTTGACCGAGTGGTTGAGCGGCGATTCCTCGGCCGAGGCATTGGCGCGGATATTGGTGACGCCCAATGCCTTGAGCGCGTCGAGCTCGCGGCGGAGGCGGTCGCGGTTGCCATAATCGGCGGGCGCACCGAGCCAGGCGGCGTACCACATGTTGGTGCCGACATAGCGATAGGGCTTGTCGTTCAGGACGAAGCCGGTGCCCTTGCGCTGGACGAAGGGGCTGGGCTTGGCGGGGCGGGCGGTGGCCGGCGTCGCGAGCGTGCCCGCGAGTGCGGCGGCTCCGGTGAGCGTTTGCCTGCGCGTGACCATCGAACTTCCTCCCCTGATATCGGTGTCAGGGGATCATAGCGGCCCCGCCGCGCTTGAAAAGGCGCGGCGGGTTTGAAAACGCGCCCTGCTACCGCGTCACTCCTCCTGCGGGCTGAACAGCGCCAGCAGCAGCTGGAACATGTTGATCAGGTTGAGATAGAGCGACAGCGCGCCCATGATCGCGAGCTTCTCCGCGATCTGGCTTCCGGCATAGTGGAGATAGTCGCTCTTGAGCCGCTGCGTGTCCCAGGCGGTGAGGCCCGCGAACACGCCGACGCCGACGATCGAGATAAGGATCTGGAGCATCGACGAGCCGAGGAAGATATTGACCAGGCTGACCAGAAGCACCGCGATCAGCCCCATGACCAGGAACGATCCGAGCTGGGTCAGGTCGCGATTGGTGGTGTAGCCCCACAGGCTCAGCCCCGCGAACATCGCCGCTGCGGCGAAGAAGGCGCTGGCGATGCTGGTGGCGGCGAAGACGAGGAAGATGCTCGCCATGGAGACGCCCATCACCGCGGCGAAGGCGAAAAAGGCGGTGCGCGCACCGGCGGTCGTCATCCGGTCGATCCGGAACTGGAAGAAGAAGATGAAGGCGAGCGGCGCGAACATCGCCACCCATTTGAGCGGGGTGCCGAAGATCAGGGCCGTGAGGGGCGGGGTGGCGGCGATCGCCAGCGCGACCAGGCCGGTGATCGCGAGGCCCAACCCCATGTTGCGGTAGATTCCGAGCATGTAGCGGCGCAGACCTTCATCGAAACGGGCCTGCACCCCGGCGGCGGCGGTGCGGTTGAAGTGCGAGATATTGTCCATTGGAGTTCCTCAGGCGGTGCGGGCGCGGCGGAGCATGACGCGCGCGGCGCGGCGCATCTCCGAAGCGTCGGGGAAATGGCGGAAGAGCCGGTCCTTGATCGCGAGCCGTTCCTTCTTCAGCCGGGTGAGGCGGAAGCGGTCTGGATTCCTGCGCGCGAGTTCGCGCCGGATTTCGCGGTTGAGAAGGCGGTGCGCGGCGATCAGCCGCTCGATCAACTGGGTCACTAGCCACTCCATCGATGGTTGCATCGATCGAGCGCCGCCTGGTGCATGGGGTGGGGACTCAGGGGGAGGGGCCACCAAACTGCACCGAGCGACGCTCGATGCGGTCCGACATCACGAGGGCTTTGGTAAGCCCTCGCCAGAGGGGCCCGGTCCGCTCCGTAGATTTACGGAGGCGGGGCTTCGGTTTCAAGCCCCGGAAGAACGGTCCGTCGCGATCAGGCGTCGCGCAGTCCCAGCCCGATCGAAGCGCGGGCCTGATCCGCCTCGGACGAGACCACCGGATAGGCGCAATAATCCGCCGCGTAGTAAGCGCTCGGGCGGTGGTTGCCCGACCAGCCCACTCCGCCGAACGGAGCCGACGAGGAGGCGCCGTTGGTGGGGCGGTTCCAGTTGACGATGCCGGCGCGGATATTCGCCCAGAACTGGTCGTAGAGCTTGGGGTCCTGGCTGATCAGCGAGGCGGAGAGGCCGTAGCGCGTATTGTTCGCCTCGGCGATCGCGTCTTCGAAGTTCGCCTTGCGGTAGACCTGGAGGATCGGGCCGAACAGCTCGACATCGGGCGATTCCTTCGCCTCGGTCATGTCGATCATGCCGGGCGTGAGGAAGGGGCGGCCCTCGATCGGGCGCGACATGTGCTTGAGCGGACGCCCGCCCATGGTGGAGAGTGCGAGGAAGCTCTCGGTCAGCATGTCGGCGGTGTCGTTGTCGATCACCGGGCCCATGAAGGGGGCGGGATCGGCATGCGGTTCGCCGATGATCAGGCGGCCGATCAATTTGTGGAGCTCGGCCATCAGCGGCTCGTAGAGCTTCGCATCGACGATCAGGCGGCGCGCGGCGGTGCAGCGCTGGCCGGCGGTGGTGAAGGCCGATTGGACCACGATCACCGCGGCCGAATAGAGATCGGGCGTGTTCCAGACGAGGATCGGGTTGTTCCCCCCCATTTCGAGCGCGAGGATCTTCTCGGGCCGGGTCGCGAACTGGCGGTTGAGCGCGATGCCGGTATTGGCGGAGCCGGTGAAGAGCAGCCCGTCGATATCGGGATGCGCGGCGAGCGCCTTGCCCTGCTCGACCCCGCCGATCAGCAGACGGACGCAACCCTCCGGGATGCCCGCGGCGTGATAGCATTCGACAAGAAAAGCGCCGCACGCGGGGGTCTTTTCCGAGGGCTTGAAGACGACCGCGTTGCCCGCGAGCAGCGCCGGGACCATGTGGCCGTTGGGCAGATGGATCGGGAAATTATAGGGGCCGAGCACCGCGAGCACGCCATGCGGCTTGTGCCGCAGCGCCATGCGGTTGGCACCCTCGACGCGCTGCTGGCCGGTGCGCTCCGAATAGGCGGCGATCGAGATGTCGACCTTGGCGATGACCGCCTCGACCTCGGTGCGGGCCTCCCAGAGCGGTTTGCCGGTTTCGCGCGCGAGCAGATCGGTGAGCGCATCCGTTTTCTGGCGGACGACATTGGCGAAGCGGCGCAGCGCCTCGACCCGATAGGTGAGCGGGCGCGCGGCCCATTCGGCCCAGCTGCGGCGGGCGTGCGCAACCTCGACATCGGCGTTGCCGATATGCTGGCGCCAAAGGACGGCGCCGGTCGCGGGTTCGGTGGAGATGATTTCCTGGGCGGGCATCAGGGTCTGTTTTGCGGGACTTTTCGAATGTTGCGGCTGCTCTTGCACGAATTCGTCACGCGACGCCACACCGGGAACGTTCACTTAGGCGAGAGCTTCGGCCATGCGGCGAATCTGCGCCACTTTGGTTTCGAAGGCGGTCCAATCGTCGGCCTCGGCGATGGGGCTCCAGATCGCCTCGACCTCCTCGATCAGCATCGCGCAGGGGGCGGGATCGGACCAATAGGGATGGTTGCGCGGCTTGCGGGGAATGTAGGGGCCGAGCAGATCGCGGACCGCGTCGAATTCGGGGCCGTAGTCGGCGGGGACGGCGCCGCCGAACCAGTCGAAGTAGAAATGGTCGAGCGAGGCGCCGCTGGCGGTCAGCGCGGCTTCGATGGCGGCGGTCAGGGCGCGGTCGCGTTCATCGTCATGGGGCAGCACGCCCAGGCGCCAGAGCGTCGCTTCGACAAGGGCTGCGCGGTAGCGATCGGGGAAAGTGTCGAGCGCGGCGACGATCGGTTCTTCCTCCGCGATCCGGCGGAGGGAGATGGCCAGCTGCATGACGTCCCAATAGATGGCCTCGGGCTGGCGGCCGAAGGCGTAGAGGCCGGCATGGTCGAAATAGGCGGCGGTGAAGCCGGGGTCCCAGCTCGGGGCGAAGCGCCACGGGCCATAGTCGAAGCTCTCGCCCGTCACGTTGATATTGTCGCTGTTGAGCACGCCGTGGACGAAGCCCGCGGCGATGAACTGGGCTGCCATGCGTGCGGTGCCATCGACGACATGCGCGAGCAGGCGTTCGGGGGCGTCGTCGCCTGCCGGCTCGCCGAAATAATGGTCGAGGCAATAGGCGGTCAGCGCGCGCAGCGCGTCCTTCTCCTCGAAATAGGCGAGGCGCTGGAAGGTGCCGATGCGGATATGGCTGTGGCTGAGACGGACCAGCACCGCGGAGCGGGTAGGCGAGGGCTCGTCGCCGCGATGGAGTTCCTCGCAGGTTTCGATCAGCGAGAAGGTTTTGGAGGTCTCGACGCCGAGCGCTTCGAGCATTTCGGTCGCGAGGATTTCGCGGACGCCGCCCTTGAGGGTGAGGCGGCCGTCGCCGAAGCGGCTGTACGGCGTCTGGCCCGAACCCTTGGTGCCGAGATCGAGCAGCCGGCCCCGATCGTCGGTCATCTGCGCGAACAGGAAACCGCGCCCGTCGCCGATCTCGGGATTGTACACGCGGAACTGATGCCCGTGATAGCGCAGCGCCAGCGGCTGGGGCAGGCTGCCCGGGAGCGGCTGGAAGCGGCCGAAATGGGCGATCCACTCGGCATCGCTCAGACTATCGAGCCCGACCGTCGCCGCGGCGCGATCGTTGCGGAAGCGCAGGAGCGCCTGGGGAAAATTCGCCGCCTCGACGGGGTCGAAATATGTTCGCCCGAGCGTGAGGATCGCCTGTTGCGGAGAGAAGATCATGCGGCGATATGGGGAGCGATGGGCGAAGCGCGCAACCGCAATGGATATGTCGACGGCTATTGGTGGTCCAATGACGGGCTGCGGCTGCATTATCGCGACTATGCGGGACGGCAGGATCGCCCGCCGGTCATCTGCTTTCCCGGGCTGACCCGCAACGCGCGCGACTATGAGGGGCTCGCCGAACGGCTGGCGGGCGAGTGGCGCGTGATCCTGATCGAGTTCCGTGGGCGCGGCGAGAGCGCCTACGCCAAGGACCCGATGACCTATGTGCCGCTCACCTATCTCCAGGATGTCGAGGCGCTGATCGCCGAACTCAAGATCGAGAGGTTCGTCGCGGTGGGGACCTCGCTCGGCGGGATCGTGACCATGCTGATCGCGGCCACCGACCGCGAGCGGCTCGCCGGCGCCGTGCTCAACGACGTCGGGCCGGAGATCGATCCGGGCGGGCTGGCGCGGATCCGCACCTATGTCGGCAAGGCGGTCCAGCATCCGACCTGGATGCACGCGGCACGCGCGCTCGGCGAGGCGAACGCCGACGTCTATCCGGGCTACGGCATCGAGGATTGGCTGCGGATGGCGAAGCGGCTGTTCCGGCTCAACAGCTCGGGGCGGATTGTGCTCGACTACGACATGAAGATCGCCGAGCCCTTCCGCGTGCCGGGCAACGAAGCGGGGCCGGACATGTGGCCGACGATCGATGCGCTGAAGGGCAAGCCGCTGCTGGTCGTGCGCGGGGCGCTGTCGGATATCCTGCGCGCGCCGGTCGCAGAGAAGATGATCGAGCGCGTGCCGGGGGCGGTGCTGGTGACGGTGCCGGATGTGGGCCATGCGCCCACGCTCGATGAGCCCGAGGTGGTGACGGCGATCGACAAATTGCTCGCGAAGGTGGCCAAGGCGGCAAAGATACCAGCTTGATGACGGAGCGCGATTTCCCCGCTAAGCACCCCGCCCACATGCCCATCCACATCCTCCATCTCCACTCGACCTTCAACCTGGGCGGCAAGGAAGCGCGCGCGGTTCAGCTGATGAACGCGTTCGGCGATCGCGCGCGGCACACCATCGTCTCGGCGATGCCCGATCAGCTGAGCGCGCGCGATGCGATCGCCAACGGGATCAAGTACGAGATCGCGCAGGATCCGCCGCCGCTGAGCGGACGGCCGTCGATCCGGCGCTACGAGGATATCGCGCGCTTCATGCGGCGCTTCGATCTGGTGCTCACCTATAATTGGGGCGCGATCGACGGGGTGATGGCGGCGCGGGTGTTCGGCAAGGGGCTGCCCCCGATCGTCCATCACGAGGACGGGTTCAACGCCGACGAGGCGATCCGGCTCAACATCATGCGCAACACCTATCGCCGCATGGCGCTGCCCGCGGCCAATGCGCTGGTGGTCCCCTCGGGCAAGCTCGAGGCGATCGCGATGAAACATTGGGGCCAGCCCGCCGAGCGGCTGCGGCGCATCCCCAACGGCATCAAGACCGAGCTTTACGGCGGCAAGCCGGTGGCGGGCGCGATTCCCGGCTTCAGGAAGAAGCCAGGCGAGATCGTGATCGGCAGCATCGCGGGCCTGCGCCCGGTCAAGGATCTTCCGCTGCTGGTACGCTCGGTCGCGGGGATGAGCACGCGGGCGCGGCTGGTGATCGTCGGCGAGGGCGCCGAGCGCGCGAAGATCGAGGAGACCGCGCGGCTGATGGCGCTGGAGGATCAACTGGTGATGCCCGGCTTCCTGCCCGATCCGCATCGCTATATCGGCCATTTCGACATTTTCGCGCTGAGCTCGAAGAGCGAGCAGGCGCCGATTTCGGTGATCGAGGCGATGGCGGCGGGGCTGCCGGTGATGTCGACCTGGGTGGGCGACATCCCCAACATGGTAGCGCCCGAAAATGCCGATTATCTGGCGCCGCATAACTATGAAATCCCGATGCGCGACCGGCTCGAGATGCTGGCGAAGGATGCCGGGCTGCGCAGCACCGTCGGCGAAGCGAACCGGAAGCGCGCCCGTGCGTTATTTGGGGAGCGGAACATGGTGGCCGCCTATGCGGAACTCTATGCCGCGGCGATGGGCCGGCCGGGCGTTCTCGGCTGACACAGGTGTAAATGTTACTCGCGTCGGAGCGGCAATGCGTCTAGCGTCCGCGCCGATCATTTCGGAGGGCAGTTTGTTCAAGGGTCTCAAGCCCATCATGTATGGTGGCCGCGAAGTCTGGCCGCTGGTAGAGGGCGGCAAGGGCGTTGCGGCGACCAATCACGCGAGCGCGGGCGCCTGGGCGGCGGCGGGCGGCATCGGCACGGTCAGCGCGGTCAATGCCGACAGCTATGACGCCGAGGGCAAGATCATCCCCCAGATCTATCACGCGCTGACGCGGCGCGAGCGTCACGAGGAGCTGATCCAGTACGCGATCGAGGGCGCGGTCCAGCAGGTGAAGCGCGCGTTCGAGATCGCGGGCGGCAAGGGCGCGATCAACATCAACGTGCTGTGGGAAATGGGCGGCGCGCAGCGGGTGCTGCACGGCGTGCTCGAGCGGACCAAGGGCATGGTGACCGGCGTCACCTGCGGCGCGGGGATGCCGTACAAGCTCAGCGAGATCGCGGCGTCGTACAATGTCAATTACCTCCCCATCGTCAGCTCGGGCCGCGCCTTCCGCGCGTTGTGGAAGCGGGCATACAGCAAGGCGGCGGAATGGCTGGCGGCGGTGGTATATGAGGACCCCTGGCTCGCGGGCGGGCATAACGGCCTGTCGAACGCCGAGGACCCGCTCAAGCCGCAGGACCCCTATCCACGCGTCAAGGAATTGCGCGAGGTGATGCGCGAGGGCGGGATTCCGGACACGGTGCCGATCGTGATGGCGGGCGGCGTCTGGTATCTGCGCGACTGGAACAACTGGATCGACAATCCCGAACTCGGCCAGATCGTCTTCCAGTTCGGCACGCGCCCGCTTCTGACCCAGGAAAGCCCGATTCCCGAGACGTGGAAGTCGAAGCTGACCGGGATCGAGGAAGGCGAGGTGCTGCTCCACCGCTTCTCGCCGACCGGCTTCTATTCGAGCGCGGTCCGTAACCCCTTCCTGCGCAACCTCGAGGCGCGCAGCGAGCGCCAGATTCCCTATTCGACCGAGCATGCCGGGGATCATACCTTCCAGCTCGATGTCGGCGTGAAGGGCAAGAATTTCTGGGTGACGCGCAACGATCTGCTGCGCGCGCGCGAATGGTTCGGGTTGGGCTTTACCAGCGCGCTCAAGACCCCTGACAACACGCTCGTCTTTGTCACCGAGGACGAGAAAGCGATCATCCGCAAGGACCAGGCCGATTGCATGGGCTGCCTCAGCCAGTGCGCCTTTTCGTCGTGGATGGACAGCGAGAGCAATTCGACCGGGCGGCTGGCGGATCCGCGCAGCTTCTGTATCCAGAAGACGTTGCAGGACATCGCGCATGGAGGACCCACCGACGAGAACCTGATGTTCGCGGGACATTCGGCGTATAACTTCAAGAAGGACCCCTTCTACTCGAACGGGTTCGTGCCGACCGTGAAGCAATTGGTGGATCGCATCCTTACCGGGGATTGACGGATTGGCGTGATACGCGTCTTCTTCGCTCCGACTATTTGGGGAGGGCGGCGACATGGCTTCCGATGACATCCTGGCCGACAGCGGCTGCGTCGATCCTGTGGGAGCGATTTCGCGCGCACTGGCGATGGCTGCGCTGAACGCTACGGCGCAGCAGCAACAGATCGCAACCAGCGCGCAGGCTTCGACGACGATGGGGGTTGCGACCCTCTATTCGGTCGATACCGCGACGCTGGGTATCGCCAGCAAGAAGCTGCTCGATAAGTGATGCCGGGGGAGGGCGAGACGATGGCGAATCCGAACAATCCCGGCACGATGCTCGACGCGGCGCAGGCGCATGCGATCGCGCTGGCGATGTACAACGCCGTCAGCGCGCAGCAGCAGGGCGCGGTCGTCCGGCAGGCTGCGGCGACGATGGTGTGTACCGCGATGTTGTCGCTCGGGGTCGCCGAAACGGCCGAGTCGCAGCCCGCGCCCTCTGTGGCGGACACGGCCGCACAGCAGCCCGCTGCGGTCGCCTCCCAGGTTGCGGACGCGGTGAACAAGGTGGCGCCGCCGGTGCTCGCGGTCGATCCGGCCGGGCTGGCGGGCAAGGCCTATCAGAGCGTCGCCCAGTCGGCCGCGATCGCGATTCAGGATGCCGCCGACTATCTGCGCAACGTCTCGACGATCGCGACCACGGCCGCAGGCGTGGCGATGGCGCAATATCTCGCGAATCCCGCCGCGCCCGAGCAATATGCGGCGGCAATCGCGGCCACTCAGCAGATGATGGCCGCGGCGGTGGCGAATTTCGAGGCGATCGGAGCCACCGCCGAGAATGTGCTCAAGGGCTTCCCCACCGACTAGGCCCGGTCGCGAGGTCGGCTTGGCCAGGCCCAAGAAAGCCTTGCCCCGCGTCGCCGCGCGGGGCCACTAAGCAGGGGCATGTTTACCGGGCTGATCATCCGCCACGTTCCCTATGAGGGCATTGCCGGCTTTCGCGAACCGATCGAGGCGGCGGGTTTCGCGCTCGAACGCGTCGATGTGGGCGATGCCGGATTTGCCAGTATCGATTTCCTGTCGCCCGACCTGCTGGTGCTGATGGGCGGGCCGATGGGGGTCTATGAGCGCGCCGGGCATCCCTGGATCGATTGCGAGATCGTGCGGCTGGCCGAGCGCATCGCGTGCGGCTTGCCGACCCTGGGGGTGTGCCTCGGCGCACAGATGATCGCCGCGGCGATGGGGGCGGAGGTGCGCAAGGGGCCGGGCCCCGAGATCGGGTTCGGGCCGGTGAGCCTCAACGATGCGGGCGCGGACTCGCCGCTCAGACATGTGGCCGACGTGCCGGTGCTGCACTGGCATGGCGATACGTTCGACCTGCCCGAGGGCGTCGAACTGCTCGCCTCGACCATGGCCTATCCGCACCAGGCCTTTCGCCGCGGGCGCAATTTGCTCGCGCTGCAATTCCACGCCGAAATGGGCGAGGACCCGAGGTTCGAGGCGTGGCTCGACGGCGCGGAGGACCATGCGCGCGAAGGGCTGCGCGCCGAGCACGATGCGCTGGGACCCGGCGCGGTGGCGGCGGGCCGCAGGATGATCGCGGAGTGGCTGGGGCAGCTGTGAAGGCCGGCGCCGTCAACTGGCTCCAAGACTCGATGCGACACGCTGCAACGGCAGCGCGAACAGGCTGTGCAGCAGGATCGCCGCCGTTGTCGCGGCGATCAGGATGAAGATGAGCGCGGCGGCATATTCGGCCGCAGACGCGCGGTGGCGGCTTTCGGCGTGGCTTTGTTCCCGGTCGGCGGGGCGCACGGGCCGCACCCGCACGATTGGCGCTGCAGCCGCGCGCAGCCGGCCGGCGGTCAGCACCGATTCGACGTCAATCCGATCCTGGATGCGCACGCCGAACTGCTCCTCGCGCACCCATATCGTCCGCGCCACCAGCGTGGTCGCCGGTCCGCAAATTTCGAGATAGGCGCCGGGTGGCGGCGGCGCGGTGCAGCTGAGCCGCATGCCGCGGGAAGAGAGGTCGCGGATCACCACATCGGACCAGCTCTGCCCGAGCCGCATCCTTGCGTTGAGCACCACTTGTCGCCTTGGCTCGCGCTCTTGCATGTCCGCCCCATCCCGCTCGAAAGCGGAATGCGCCTGCGCGATTTCCAACCCCTTTCTGCAGCTCACTGTAATGTTACTTACGCAATTGGCCGCTCGGCGGAGAGACCGTGCGGCGGGCTATGGATGTGCCGTTGGCGGCAGGCGATAATCGCCGGGGACGCGATAGCCGAACGACAGCACGATCCTGCGCTTTCGGCCTTCTACCGGCTGGGACCAGTGGAGCAGTTCGCTGGGCAGGAAAGCGAGAAGCGTGCCCGGTTTCACCTCGAACGGTGCGTTTTCGATTACCGGCAGGCCGCCGCGGCTGGGCAGCTGAAGGAACAGGTTGCAGCGCAGGATGCAGGTGCCGCGCGGGGTATTGTCGTGGTGCGGCACGATGCGGCTGCCCGGATCGCCCATGCCGAGGAACCAGCCGAGATGCGGCTCGGGCTCGGCATCCTCGCCCAGGCCGAACAAGGCCTGCAGCCGCAGCCGCAGGGGCGTGTAGAGCGGCGACTGGCGCGGCAGCTCGGCGACCTTGCGGAAGAAGCGGCCTGGATCGCCCGGGGGCAGATGCGGGCGCATGCTCCGCGCCCAGCCGAGCAGCTCGCTACGCTCCCCGGGCGTGATGAAATCCGGATGGAAATAGCATTGCCGCCGGCCCATCATCGCGATCCGGGCGAGCTTGGCCTGATCCATTCACGCGACCTTCGCCGTCGGACAGGCCGATGCAGGCAGGAGATAATTGCCCGGAACGGTATAGCCGAAGCTCAGAACGATCCTGCGCTTGCGCCCCTCGACGGGCGGAGACCAGTGCAACAAGTCGCTGGGGAGAAAGGCGAGCAGCGTCCCCTGTTCCACCTCGAACGGGACATTCTCGATCACCGGGCGGCCGCCGCGCGTCGGGACCTGGAGGAACAGGTTGCAGCGCACGATCCGCGTTCCCGGCGGGGGGAGGTCATGGTGCGGCCGGATCCCGCTCCCCGGATTGCCGATGCTCAGGAACCAGCCATGACGGCATTCCTCCGCCCCGAGGCCTTCGAGGCCAAAGGCCTGCTCGAGCCGTAACCGCAGCTCGGTGGCGAGCGCGGGCACGTCCGGCAGGTCGACGAGCTTGCCGAAATAGCGGTTTCCCTCGCTGAAGCTCATGTGCGGCGGCATGCGCCGCGCCCAGTCGAGCAGCGTCCCGCATTCGTCCGGCCTGAGATAGCCGGGCGTGACCAGGCATTGCCGCCGCGCCATGATCGTGGCGCGGATGTGCGCGGTCGGGTCCATGGCCGTCAGAGCCATCCGTCGAGCACCTGATCGGGCGGGCGATGGCCATCGGCCCAGACGCGGATATTGGTGATGACCTTCGCGCCCATCGCGTCGCGGCCCTCGAAAGTGGCCGAGCCGAGATGGGGGAGGAGGATGACGTTATCGAGGCCCGTCAGACGGGGATCGACCGCGGGCTCGCCGACATAGACATCGAGCCCCGCGCCGGCGATGCGGCCGTTCTGGAGCGCCGCGACCATCGCTTCTGGATCGACCACTTCGCCACGCGCGGTGTTGATCAGCCAGCCCTTGGGACCCAGCAGATCGAGGCGGCGGGCATCGATCAGCCGATCGGTTTCGGGGGTATGCGGCGAGTGGATGGTGAGGATGTCGACTGCGCCGAGCATCGCATCGAGATCGGCGTGATAGGTCGCGCCCAGCTGCGCCTCGAGCACCTCGGGAACGCGGTGGCGGCCGTGATAATGGATCTGGAGCCCGAAAGCGCGCGCGCGCAGCGCCACCGCCTGGCCGATCCGGCCCATGCCGAGGATGCCGAGCTTCTTGCCGCCGATCCGGTGCCCGCGCATGCCGGTAGGGCGCCAGCCGTCCCACGCGCCCGCGCGGACCAATTTGTCGCCCTCGACCAGTCGCCGGGGCGCTGCGAGGATCAGCGCCATCGCCATGTCGGCGGTATCCTCGGTCAGCACGCCGGGCGTGTTCGTGACGACGATGCCGCGCGCGCGGGCGGCCTTGAGGTCGATATGGCCGACGCCCGCGCCATAATTGGCGATCAGCTTGAGCCGCTCGCCGGCGCCCTCGATCAGCGCGGCATCGATCCGGTCGGTGACGGTGGGGACGAACACGTCGGTGTCGACCATCGCGCGCGCAAGCGCCTTGCGGTTCATCGGCGCGTCACCCGCATTGGGCAATGTATCGAACAGCTCGGCCATCCGCGCCTCGACCGATTCGGGCAGCGCCCGCGTCACGGTCACCTTCGGGCGGGAGGGACGGGACGATTGTGCCATAGCGGGCGGCTTGGCGTTCCCGCGCGTGCCAGTCAACGGGTTGAAGCGATGCGCGTGGCCGGGTTAGGATCAAGGGAAGCGTTGCTGGGGGTTCGAATGCGGTTGTGGAACTGGCTGGCGCTCTCGCTTGCGGCGCTTGCGCTGACGGCGATGAGCGCGGGCGATGCCTTTGCCCAGCGCAAGCCCCCCTATTTTGCATCGATCGCGTCGGGCAAGGCGCGGATGCGCACCGGCCCGGGGCGCAACTATCCGGCGAGCTGGCTCTATCAGCGCGAGGACCTGCCGATCCGCGTGATCGACACTTATGGCGATTGGCGCAAGATCGAGGATCCGGACGGCACCCAGGGCTGGATGCAGGTCAATATGCTCAGCGACACGCGCACCGCGATGGTGGTCGGCCGCATCGTCGAGATGCGCGAGGCGCCCCGCTTCGACTCGCGCGTCAACTGGCGCGCGGCACCGGGCGTGGTCGGGCGGGTGAGCAAATGCGCGCATGGCTGGTGCTGGTTCGATGTGCGCGGGCGCGGCGGCTATGTCGAGCAGAGCCATATCTGGGGCGTCGAGCCCAATGAGGTGCTTCCATGATCCTTGCCGCCATCGCGCTCATGCTGCTTACCCCGGTCACCGCGCCGGCCCAGCAGAATTCCTCCGGCCGGGTCGCGAAGATCCTGAAGACGGGCGACGGCAAGAGCGCCGAGACCGCCTATGTCGTGAAGAGCGTCGCCGAGGAATATATGGTGATCCGCGAGCTGGGGCTGCAGCCCGAGATGCAGTCGCTGATTATGAAGGACAACAAGCCCTACGACCTGATGACGGTGGTCGATCCCAAGACCGGCAACAAGGTCGAGATCTGGTTCGATATCAGTTCCTTCTTCGGCAAGGACTTCTAGCCGCCGCATCGCCGCGATAGAGCGGCATATGGCCACCGATATCTATGACCCCGCCTTCGTGAAGGGCGTGTTCGACCGCTGCTCGGGCACGTATATCGCATTCAGCTGGTTCTGCTCGATGGGCTTCACCGAGCGCTGGCGGCGCGAATGCGTCGCGGCCTTGCCCGAGCCGCCGGGGCCGGAGGGATATGACTTGATGGCGGGCACCGGCGAGGCCTGGCCGCATCTGCTGCGTCGCTTTCCGCAGGCCGGGCCGATCACCGCGGTCGATATCTCGTCGGGCATGCATGCGCGCGCAATCGCGCGGCTCCACCGCCACCGTTCGCACCGCATCGCCTTTATCGAGGACGATGTGCTGGCGAGCGACCTGCCCGATGCGAGCGCCGACTTCCTGATCTCGACCTTCGGGCTCAAGACCTTCGATGCGGGGCAGCATGCGCGGCTGGCGGTGCTGGTCGCGCGCGTGCTGCGGCCCGGCGGAAGCTTCGCGATGATCGAGGCGTCGGACCCCAAGGGCTGGCTGCTCAGGCCGCTCTATCTCTTCCACCTCAAGACCGTGCTGCCGCTGGTCGAGCGGCTGATGCTGCGCGGGGCGCAGGATTTTTCGATGATCGGCACCTACAGCACCAATTTCGGCGACGCTTCGGGGATTGCGGAGATGCTGCGGGCGGAGGGGCTGGAGGTGGTGTTCCGCCGCCATTTCTTCGGCTGCGCGACCAGTGTGAGCGGACGCAAGCCGCTCAGATGACCCAGGTGGGGTTGTGGTCGGTGACCTGCCAGCCGAGCAGGAAGCGGCGGCGCAGATGGACGATCTGCCCCCCGCCCGCCTCGGGCCCATAGACCCTGCCGTCCTCGAGCACCGCCTCGCTGCCATCCGCGCTCAGCACGGGAAGCGTGACCATCATGATCTCGGCGTCGATGCCGTCCGGCTCGGGGGCCGCCTTGCCCGTATCGTGTTTCCTGCCGTCGCGGTCATGGGCGATGCCGCGCCTGGTGAGTTCTGCGCCAAGCTCGGGGCAGGCGGTCAGCGCGCTCTTGCCGCGGCCGGCGGCGAATTGGCGGAGGAGCGGCACCGGCACCGGGTCCTTCTCGAACCCCTTGCTCACCGGCTCGACATATTGGGGATCGAGCGGCTGGGAGTCGCTCGAAACCACCATCATCGGCAGCTTGGCGCTGCTCGTTTCGTGCGCCAGCACGATATAGGCGAGCGCGACGCGGCAGGCCTCTTGCTGCTTCACCGCGGCGAGGTTGCCGTTTCCGCCTGGGCCGCAACCGGCCAGCGCGAGGACGAAGAGCGTCAACAGCCTTTTCATCGCCCGCGAGACTATTCCGTTTCGCGCGCAACGCCTAGGGTCGGCGCATGACTCTGGTCGATATCCTCAAATGGTCCGCCTCGGTCAGCGGGGTGATCGCCGCGTTCATGGTGTCGCTCGACATGGGGCGGCGCGTGACGGGATGGGGGTTCGCGCTGTTCGTCTTTTCGAGTCTGTGCTGGATCGCGGGGGCGATGATGGCTAGCGACGAGGCGCTCTGGTCGCAAAACCTGTTCCTGTTCGGCATCAACCTGTTTGGCGTCTATCGCTATCTGATTAGAAAGAAGTCAGTTCATGGGTGAAATTGGGCATGGCTGAGATCTGGTTCTGGTCCGTGTTGCTCGGCGTATTGGGCCTTGTGTTCGGCAGCTTCATCGCGACGATCGCGATCCGCTGGCCCGCCGAACGATCGATCCTGAAGGGGCGGTCGGCGTGCGACAGCTGTGGGAAGGAACTCGCCTGGTACGAGCTGGTGCCGGTGGCGAGCTATGCCGTGCAACTCGGCAATTGCCGGACCTGCGCGGCGCCGATCAAGCCGGGCCATGTCGAGATCGAGCTGATCGCGGCGATCATCGGCGTCGTTGCGGGGATTGTCGCGCCGGGCGTGGACGGCGCGGCGGGGGCGGTGTTCGGCTGGCTGCTGCTGGCGCTCGCGGCGCTCGACCTGCGGGCCTTCTGGATGCCCAACGAACTCACCGGCGCGCTCGCGGCGACGGGGGTGCTGACGGGCATCGCCAGCCTTCAGCCCGAACTGTTCGAGCGGCTGATCGGCGGCCTGGCGGGCTTTTTCGGGCTGCTGCTCGCGGCTTCGGCCTATCGCGTGATCCGCGGCAAAGACGGCCTGGGTGGGGGAGACCCCAAGATGCTCGGGGGGATCGGGCTGTGGCTGGGGTGGCGGATGCTGCCATGGGTGCTGCTGGGCGCATGCGTCATTGGCCTCGCCTATGTCGGCGTGATGCGGCTGCGCGGGGTGAAGCTGGGGGACGATCACAAGCTGCCCTTCGGTGTCTATCTCGCGGTGGCCGCCTTCGTTGTGTGGATCGTGGAAAGGTTCCTGTGATGCGCGACATTCTCGACCGTCAGCGTGCGGCGTTCATGGCCGAACTCCCGGTGCCGCTGTCGGTTCGCAAGGACCGGCTCAAGCGCGCGGCTGCGATGATCGCGGACAATGCCGGGCGCTTCTGCGACGCGCTGAGCGAGGATTTCGGGCATCGCAGCCGCGAGCAATCGATGCTGACCGACATCGCCGCGTCGGTCGCGCCGCTCAACCATGCGATCAAGCATGTCGATCGCTGGTCGCGGCCCGAGAAGAAGCCGCTGACCTTTCCGCTGGGGCTGCTCGGGGCGAAGGGCCGGGTCGAGTTTCAGCCCAAGGGCGTGGTCGGCGTGATCGCGCCGTGGAATTTCCCCGTGAACCTGGTGATGAGCCCGCTCGCCGGCGTGTTCGCCGCGGGCAACCGGGCGATGGTCAAGACCAGCGAATATACGCCCGTGGTGGCGGCCTTGTTCGAGGAACTGGTGCCGCACTTCTTCGCCGAGGAGGAGCTGGCGTTCGTCAGCGGCGGGCCCGAGGTGGGGCAGGCCTTCGCGGCGCTGCCCTTCGACCATCTGCTGTTCACCGGGGCGACGGGGATCGGCAAGCACATCCTGCATGCGGCGGCCGACAACCTCACGCCGGTGACGCTCGAACTGGGCGGCAAATCGCCGGTGATCCTCGGCCGCGACGCCGATATCGCCCAGGCGACCGAGCGGGTGGCGATCGGCAAGATGATGAATGCGGGCCAGATCTGTCTCGCTCCCGATTACATGCTCGTGCCGGCCGAGAAGGAGGCGGAAGTGGTCGCCGGGCTGACCGCGGCGGCCTCGTCGCTCTATCCGAGCCTGCTCGCCAATCCCGATTACACCTCGGTGATCAACGACCGGCATTTCCAGCGGCTGACTACCTGGATCGACGACGCCCGGGCGCGCGGCGCGGAGGTGATTGCGGTCAATCCCGCGAACGAGGATTTCTCGAACACCAACAGCCGCAAGATGCCGCTCCACATCATCCGCAACGCGACCGACGAGATGACGGTGATGCAGGAGGAGATTTTCGGCCCCGTGCTGCCGGTGCGCAGCTACGAGAGCATCGAGGGCGCTGTGGCGGAAGTGAACCGGCGCGACCGGCCGCTGGCGCTCTATTATTTCGGCAAGGATGCGGGCGAGCGCCGCCAGGTGCTCGACCGGACCATCTCGGGCGGGGTCACGATCGACGACGTGATTTTCCATGTCAGCCAGGAGGAACTGCCCTTTGGCGGCGTCGGGCCCTCGGGGATGGGCGCCTATCATGGCGAAGTCGGCTTCAAGACCTTCAGCCATGCCCGAGCGGTCTATCGGCAGCCGCGGATCGATGTTCACAAGCTCGCGGGGCTCAAGCCGCCCTATGGCAAGGCGGTGATGAAGGCGGTCGCGCGGCAGATGAAGGGGTGAGGCGGTGCTTGAGGACCTGGGGATTGCGCTCGGTGGTCTTGCCGTAGCCGGGTTTGGACTATGGATGCTGCTGAGGCCCAGCTATCTGATCGAGACCGAGCGGTGCCAGATCGAACGCGGCAGGGGCTGGGCGCCAGCCTTCTTGCACCAATGGCGGGTCGGCTATTTCGAATCGGGCCGTTTTCGTCTGAGGATTCAGCTCGTCGGCGCTTGGGCGATACTGGTAGGCGGGTCCGCCGTTGCGCTGGCAGCGCGGGGGGCCGGGCTTTGGTGAGCGATGCGGGAGCGCCAGCGGATCCAAAGGGGGAGGGGGATCCGGCGGCGCTCCCGGCGCTCGTCCTTCCCGCAGGGGGAGGGTGGGGAAGGACGAAAAAAAGTGGCCGCCCCGAAAGGGCGGCCTTGAAAGGTTTAGGAGAGGATGCCTGAAAGGCCCGCTCTATGTGCGCCGCAGCAGACTATGTTGCAAGTGCGAAATGTTAGCGGTATCATTGCAATAAATGCAATCGTAAACCGCGTGACGCAAGTGAGAGGATGACGGCGCGACATGCCGACAACGCTGAAGCTCGACCAGTTCCTGCCCTACCGGCTCTCGATCGCCTCGAACGCGGTGTCCGAGGCAGTGGCGACCGCGTACCGCACCTTGTTCGGGCTGCGCATCCCCGAGTGGCGGCTGGTCGCGGTGCTCGCCGAAGACGGGCCGATGAGCCAGCAGGCTTTGTGCGGACGGACGCGGATGGACAAGGTCACCGTCAGCCGCGCCGCGATCGCGCTGGCGGACCGGCGGTTGGTCGAGCGCACGCCCAATCCCGAGGATCAGCGCTCGCATCTGCTGGGGCTTACCGCCGAGGGATGGGGGCTCTACGAGCAGGTTGCTCCCAAGGCGCTCGAGCTCGAGCGGCGCATTTTCGAGGGGATCGACGCGAAGGATATCGAGGCGTTTCGCGCGATGCTCGAACGGCTCGAGGCGGCGACGGGCGCGTTGGAGGGTTGATCTCCAAGCCGGTCCTCGCCTAAGCGCGGGACGCCCTCCCCAGGCAGTCGGTTCAGCTGGAGGAGTCTCCCATGTCTTATGTCGATCGTGCCGGTCTCAAGATCGCGGCGGAACTCGCGCAATTCGTGGAGACGCGCGTGCTGCCCGGGCTCGGCATCGAGGCCGAGGGCTTCTGGCGCGGCGTGGCGGCGATCTTCGCGGACTTCGCGCCCGAGAATGCGGCGCTGTTGGCCAGGCGCGATGCGCTGCAGGCGGCGATCGACGCCCGGCTGATCGCGGGCCGGGAGGCGGATGAGGCCTTTCTGCGCGAGATCGGCTATCTGGTGGACGAGCCGGTGCCCTTCGCGATCGGCACGGCGAACGTCGATCCCGAGGTGGCGCTGATGGCGGGGCCGCAGCTGGTGGTGCCGATCCTCAATGCGCGCTTCGTGCTCAACGCGGCGAATGCGCGCTGGGGGAGCCTGTATGACGCGCTCTACGGCACCGACGCGCTTCCCGGGAGCGCGAAGCCCGGCGGCTATGACGAGGAGCGCGGCGCGGCGGTGATCGGGTTCGCGCGGGCGTTCCTCGACGCCGCGGTGCCGCTGACGGGCATCAGCTGGGGGGAATTCAGCTCGGGCGATCTGCCGCTCGCCGATCCGGCGCAATTTGTCGGGCATCGCGGCGAATCTTTGCTGTTTGCGCATAACGGCCTGCACATCGAGGTGGTGATCGACCGCACCCACCCGATCGGATCGCGCGATCCGGCGGGGATCGCCGATGTGATCCTCGAATCGGCGCTGACGACTATCGTCGATCTCGAGGACTCGGTCGCGGCGGTCGATGCCGAGGACAAGGTCGCGGCCTATGCCAATTGGCTCGGGCTGATGCAGGGCGATCTGGAGGAGACCTTCGACAAGGGCGGCCGGGCGATGACGCGCCGGCTGAATGCGGATCGCGCCTATCGGACGCCCGGCGGCGAGCTGACCCTGCCGGGCCGAGCGCTGCTGTTCGTCCGCAATGTCGGGCACCTGATGACGACGCCGGCGGTGCTGCTGGCGGACGGCGGCGAGGCGCCCGAGGGCATTCTCGACGCGATCGTGACCAGCCTGATCGCGCTCTACGACCTGCGCGGGCGGCATGCGAACAGCCGCGCGGGCAGCGTCTATATCGTCAAGCCCAAGATGCACGGGCCCGAGGAGTGCGGCTTCACCAACCGGCTGTTCGATGCGGTCGAGGATCTGCTCGGGCTCGCCCGCCACACGATCAAGGTCGGCGTGATGGACGAGGAGCGGCGCACCTCGGCCAATCTCGCCGCGTGCATCCATGCGGTGAAGGACCGGATTGCGTTCATCAACACCGGCTTCCTCGATCGCACCGGCGACGAGATCCATACTTCGATGCGCGCGGGGCCGATGATCCCCAAGGGGGAAATGAAGGGCGCGGACTGGATCAAGGCCTATGAGGACCGCAATGTCCGCATCGGGCTCGCCTGCGGGCTTTCGGGCAAGGCGCAGATCGGCAAGGGGATGTGGGCCGCGCCCGACCGGATGGGCGACATGCTCGCTCAGAAGGTCGCACACGCGCTGAGCGGCGCCAACACCGCCTGGGTGCCGAGCCCGACCGCGGCGACGCTTCATGCGCTCCACTATCACCAGGTCGATGTGTTCGCGCGGCAGAAGGAGATTGCGGCGGAGGCGATTCCCGCGCTTGGCGGCCTGCTGACGGTGCCGGTCGCCAAGGGACGCAACTGGACGTCCGAGGAAGTCGCGCGCGAACTCGACAATAACGCGCAGGGCATTCTCGGCTATGTCGTGCGCTGGGTCGATCAGGGCGTGGGCTGTTCGAAGGTGCCCGATATCCACGATATCGGCCTGATGGAGGACCGCGCGACGCTGCGCATCTCGTCGCAGCACATGGCCAACTGGCTGCTCCACGGGGTCGCGACCCAGGACGATATCGACGCCGCACTCACCCGGATGGCGGCGAAGGTCGATGCGCAGAACGCGGGCGATCCGCTCTACCGGCCGATGGCGGGGCATGCGGAGACCAGCCTTGCCTATCAGGCCGCGCGCGCGCTGGTGTTCGAGGGCGTGCGCCAGCCGAGCGGCTATACCGAGCCCCTGCTCCACGCCTTCCGCGCGCGGGTGAAATCGGGGGCGTAACGATCCGCCTTCCATGGCTCCGCGCCCTCGCCTAGGGTCGGGCATGAACCCAAAGCAGGACTGGATCGTTACGCTGGCGGGAGAGACGGCACCGGGCGCGGCTCCCGGAGGAGTTTTGTGCGTAAAGGGGTGAAGGTGGTCTGGGTCGCGGCGCTGGCCGGAGCGGCGGTGCTGCCCATGATAGTACCGTGCGTTGCGCATGCGCAGATCGGCACCCCGAAGCCGGGGCAGGGCGCGCCCGCGCCGGCCCCCGCACCGGCGCCCACGCCCGATGACGCCGCGATCGTCCCCGATGCCGAGTTTGAAGCCTCGATGCCCGCCATCACCGGCGACATCAACGCGCCACTCGAGCCCGTGGCCGCCAACCCGGCAAGCCAGAAGTCCGCCATCCTCGATTCGCTCGTCCAGCGCGCGCTGGAACCGATCGTCGCGGACGAGCCCGAACTCGCCGAACCGCTGCCCGCGCTGGCCGCGTTCGACGTCAATCCGGCGATCGAGATCACCGGCGTCAAGGACGGCGAGACCGTCGTCATCCTCTATTCCACCCGGGTCGCCGGGCTTGGCGCGATCGGCGCGCAGGAGGATTTCCAGAACTTCTCGGCGCTGCGCAAAGGCAGGGGCAAGGCCGCCAATTCGGCGATGATCGCCGCGCGCGCGCAGGAGGACGAACGGCTGGCGGTGCGGCTGATGCAATCGCTCGGCTATTATGACGGCACCGCCATCGCGACGATCGAGGCCGATCCGGCGCGCAAGGGCCAGCTGGTCACGACGATCACCGCGACCCCGGGGACGCGCTACACCTTGGCCTCGGTGACGGTGAATGCCGGACCGACCGTGCCCCCCGGCCTGATCGACCAGGAACTGCCGCTCCACCCCGGCGATCCGATCGAGGCCGCCCGGGTGCAGGGCGCCGAGGCCAATGTGAGCCTGCGCCTGCCGCAAATGGGCTATCCCTTCGCCAGGCTGGGCGAGCGCGACATCCTGCTCGACGATGCCACGCACACCGGCGACTACACGCTGCCGATCGAGGTGGGGCCGCGCGCGAGCTTTGGCGGGTTCCGGACCGAGGGGCGGCGCCAGGTCTTCGGGGCCGATCATATCGCGGTGCTTGCGCGGTTCCGGCGGGGCGAGATCTACGACAGCCGGCGGGTCGATGACCTGCGCGACGCGCTGGTGGCGACCAGCCTGTTCTCGACCGTGACGGTCGAGCCGGTACGGACTGGCGAGATCGGGCCCGACGGGACCGAGGTGGTCGATCTGCTCGTTCGTCAGCAGCGCGGGCGGCCGCGCACGATCGCGGGCGAGCTGGGCTACAGCACCGGCCAGGGCCTGCGGCTCGAGGCGAGCTGGACGCACCGCAACCTGTTCCCGCCCGAAGGCGCGCTGATCCTCGCGGGCGTGGTGGGGACGCAGGAGCAGAGCGGCACCGTGACCTTCCGCCGCTCCAACTGGCGCCGGCGTGACCGCACCCTCTCGATCGGCCTGGGCGCGCAGCATAACGACTATGACGCCTATGAGAGCTTCACCGGTGCGCTGACCGCGCGCGTCTCCTACGAGTCGACCCCGATCTGGCAGAAGCGCTGGACCTATTCCTACGGGCTGGAGATCGTCGGGGCGAACGAGGACCGCTACAATTTCGCCGCGGGCGGGCGCGACCGCGGGACCTACCTGATCGCGGCGCTTCCCGGCTTTGTCGGGTTCGACAGTTCGGACGACCTGCTCAATCCGACGCGTGGCTTCCGCGTGAAAGCCAATGTCAGTCCCGAAACCTCGGTGCGCGGCGCGGTGCGGCCCTATGCGCGGATGATGCTCGAGGGGACCGCCTATTATCCGGTGACGCCCAATATCGTGATCGCGGGCCGCGCACGGGTCGGCTCGATCCAGGGGATCGACCGCAACGACTTGCCCCCCTCGCGGCGCTACTATGCCGGCGGTGGAGGATCGGTGCGCGGGTTCGGCTATCAGGAGCTGGGGCCGCGTTCGCCCGACGGCAAGCCGGTAGGCGGGCGCAGCCTGGTCGAGTTCGCGGTGGAGGCGCGCTACCGCTTCGGCAATTACGGCATTGTGCCGTTCATCGACGCCGGGCAGGTCTATGAGGGCAATTATCCCACCCTGCGCAACATGCGTGTCGGGCTGGGTATCGGTGGGCGCTTCTACACCAATTTCGGCCCGCTCCGCGTGGACCTGGCGACACCGCTCAACCGCCAGCCGGGCGAATCGCGCGTCTCGCTCTATATCTCGATCGGGCAGGCATTCTGATGGTGCTCGATACCCCCCAGGAGCCCGTCGCCGAGACGGTGGCGGTCCGCGAGCCGGTGTGGCGGCGCGTGGCCAAGTGGAGCGTTGGCGTCGTGGTGACGCTGGCGGTGCTCGCGGGGGCGGCGCTGCTGGGGCTCAATACCGGGCCGGGGCGCGCTCTCGTGGCGCGGCAGATCAGCGGGACGACCTTCGCATCGGGGCTCAATATCAGGATCGGGCGGATCGACGGGTCGCTCTATGGCGCGCTGGTGCTGCGCGATGTCGAGGTGCGCGACGCGAAGGGGACGTTCGGCTCGGCGCAGCAGGTCGCGCTCGATTGGCGGCCGTTCAGCTATTTCGCGAACCGGATCGATGTGCGCTCGGTGGCGAGCCCGGTGGTGAAGATCGCGCGGCTGCCCGAGCTCAAGCCGGGCGATCCCAATGCGCCGACTCTGCCCGACATCAAGATCGACGTGGCGAATCTCGACCTGGCCCGGATCGAGATCGCCGAGGGCGTGACGGGGCGGCGCCATGTCGCGCAGCTGAGCGGGAGCGCGCACATCGCCGATGGACGAGCGGTGGTGGACGCCAATGCCGCGACGCTGGTGGCGCCGGGCATAGCGGGGGGTGACCGGGTTGCGGTCCGGCTCAACGCAGTGCCCGATCAGGACAAGCTCGACATCGACCTGCGGCTGACCGCGCCCGCCAACGGGCTGGTCGCCGGCCTGGCCGGGGTGAGCGAGCCGCTGACCTTGTCGGTCGAGGGAAAGGGGAGCTGGTCGAGCTGGAAGGGCGAGGCGGTCGGGACATTGGGCGGGGCCGAGCTGGCTGACCTGCAGGTCGAGGCGCATTCGGGGACCTTCTCGCTGCGCGGGCCCGCGAAACCGGGGCTCTACATGAAGGGTCCGGTGGAGCGGCTGGCCGATCCGCAGGTCGATGTCGCGCTCGAGGTGAAGTGGCGCGACCGGGTGGCGGACACGCATCTGGTGCTCAAATCGAAGGCGGCCGAGGTGACGTGCGACGGCGTGATCGATCTCGCACACAACCGCTGGGGCGAATTCCGCGCCGAGGCGCTGCTCCTCACCCCCGGATCGATCGCGCCCAATCTCAATGGGCGCGAGGTGCGTGTCGGGGTGCTGCTCAACGGGCCGTTCGCGCGGCCGGTGGTCGATTACAAGCTCCAGGCCGCGGTGATCGGCTTTGGCGAGACGCGGGTCGAGGGGCTTTATGCCGAGGGCAAGGCGCGGGTGAACGCAAACCGCATCCTGGTGCCCGTGAAGGCCAAGGCGGCGCGGGTCACGGGGCTCAACGAGGCCGCGGGCGGGCTGGTCACCAACATGACGCTCGAGGGCAGCCTGGGCATCAATGGCGATCAGCTGCTTTCGGACAATCTCAAGCTCAAGTCGGACCGGATCGACGCGACGGTGATCGTCGCCGCGGACCTGAGCCAAGGCCGCTACACCGCGGCGCTCAAGGGCCGGGTCAATGATTACGAGGTGGCGGGGCTGGGCGAGGTCAACCTCGTCACCGACGCCAAACTGTTTCCTGCGCCGGGCGGGGGCTGGGGAATCAGCGGCCATGTGATCGCCGCCACGACGCGCTATTACACCGAGACTGTCCGCGACTTCATGGGCGGCGATGCGGTCGCGTCGAGCGACGTGACGATCGACGCGGAGGGGGTGATCCGCTTCACTAATATGCGCGGCGATGCGCCGCGCTTCCGGCTGACGCGCGGGAACGGCCGGTACAATGCCGATGGCTCGATCCTGTTCGATGCCGAGGGTGTTTCGGATCCGTACGGGCCGATGACCGCGCACGTCACCGGCAGCCTTGGCGCCCCCGTTGTGCTGCTGCGCGTGCCACATCCGGGCCTGGGTGTGGGCCTCGCCGATCTCGAAGCCGTCATTCGCGGCAACAACGGCGTCTATGCCATCGATGCAAAGGGCGGCACCGATTATGGCCCCTTCGCCGCTGACGTGCTGGTGCGCAGCGGCACGGCGATCACCGTCGATGTCCGCGCGGGGCGGTTCGCGGGAATGGGATTCACCGGCAGGCTCATCCAGACGCGGGCGGGCCCCTATTCCGGCGATCTCGCCTTCAACGGATCGGGGGTGAACGGGACGGCACATCTGAGCGCGCAAGGGTCGGTCCAGCGTGCCGATGTCGATGCGACCGCGACCAACGCGACCATCCCCGGCGTGGCCGAGCTCACCATCGGCCGGGCGGTCGTCAAGGGATCGATCGTGCTGACGGAAACCCCGCAGATCGTCGGCGATGCGCAGGTCGCGGCGCTGCGCCAGGGCGATTTCATCATCAAGACCGCGCGGGTGAAGATCGACTATCGGGGCGGCAGCGGTACCGCGCAATTGCTCGCGAGCGGCTCTTCGGGCGTGCCGTTCCGCATCGCCGCCAACGCCAGGCTCAGTCCGCGCGAATGGATCGTCGCGGTTGCGGGGCAGGGCGACGGAATCAACTTCAAGACCGCCCAGCCGGCGCGCATCGCGGTCGAGAAGGGGACGTACCGGCTGCTCCCGACGCGGGTGACCCTCGACAAGGGCAGCGCGCGGATCGCGGGGACCTATGGGAAGGGACTGACGCTCCAGGCGCGGCTCGACAGCCTCGATCTCTCGGTGATCAACGCCTTCGTTCCTGGACTGGGCGTCGGCGGATCGGCCACCGGCAGCGTCGATTTTACGCAGGCCAGCCCTTCGGCCTTCCCGGGTGCAAGCGCTCGGCTGGAGATCGCCGATTTCACCCGGTCGAGCCTCTCGGCGGTCTCCACCCCCGTCAACCTGACCTTTGTCGGCAAGCTCTTCCCCGATGGCGGCGAGGGGCGGGCGCTGATCAGGCGCGGCGCGACCACGGTGGGCCGGATGGTGGTGACGCTGCGTCCGATCGGGCCCGAGGGCGGGAGCTGGCAGAACCGGCTCTGGGCCGCGCCGCTTGCCGGGGGAATCCGCTATAACGGGCCCGCGGCGGTGATCTTCTCGCTCGCGGGGCTCTCCGACCAGCATCTGGAGGGGCCGATCGGGGTCGCGGCGGACTTCACCGGGCGGCTGAACGCCCCGCAGCTCACGGGCGTCGTCCGCGCGAGCAACCTGACCTACGAGAATGAGACGTTCGGCACGCGGCTTTCGGGGATGAAGATCGACGGGCGCTTCTCGAATGACCAGCTGATCCTCAATTCGATGACCGCCGTCGCGGGGACGGGGACGGTGAGCGCCAGGGGGACCATCGGCCTCGCGTCGCGCGACGACTATCCGATGGATGTGACGGTCGACCTTGCCAACGCCCGGCTCGCGCGCAGCGACGCGCTGGGCGCCACCGCGACGGGGCAGATCAAGGTCACCCGCAACGCACAGGGCCACAAGATCGCTGGGCGGCTCGATATCCCCGAGGCGCGCTATCAGGTCATCCGCCAGGGCGCGGCGGAGGTGCCCCAGCTGACCGGGGTGCGGCGCAAGAGCGATGTGCTCAAGACCCCCGAGCAGCGCGCCAATGCGAAGGGCTATGGCGCGTTCGATCTCGATCTGCGCATCCGCGCCGACAACCAGCTGTTCGTCAGCGGGATGGGGCTCGAATCCGAGTGGCGGGCGAACATCACCATTGGCGGCACCACCGCCGATCCGCTGATCGGCGGCAACGCCACGGTGGTGCGCGGCACCTATGATTTTGCTGGCCGGCGCTTCACGATAAACCGCGGCACGATCCGCTTCCAGGATCGCAAGCTGACCAACCCGGCGATCGATATCGGCGCGACCGCCAATGCCGAGGGGATCACCGCGATCCTCACCATTTCGGGCACAGCGCAGCAGCCGCGGGTCGCCTTCACCTCATCGCCCGCGCTGCCGCAGGACGAGGTGCTCTCGCGCATCCTGTTCGGCAGCTCGGTGACCAATCTCTCCGCCACCGAGGCGATCCAGCTCGCCGCGGCGCTCAATTCGCTCACGGGTTCGGGCGGCGGGCTCAATCCCTTGGGCAAGCTGCGGTCGGTGGTGGGGATCGACCGGCTCCGCATCCTCAGTCCCGACGATGCCAGCGGCCGCGGGACCGCGCTGGCGGCGGGGCAGTACATCACCGACGACATCTATATCGAGGTGATCACCGACGCGCGGGGATTCACCGCAACCCAGCTCGAGATCGCGCTCAGCCGGGCGCTGAGCATCCTCTCATCGACCAGCTCGTTCGGCGGGACCGGGGTGAGCCTGCGTTATTCGCGGGATTATTGATCGGTTTTGATCTGCGACGGAAAATCGAATATCCGGTACGCAGGAGAGCCGGATGACCGAACATTTCGACGTGGTGGTGGTGGGCGCGGGGATTTCGGGCGTGGGGGCGGGCTATCACCTGCAGGCCAACAGCCCAGACCGCAGCTATGTGATTCTCGAGGGCCGCGAGCGGATGGGCGGGACCTGGGACCTGTTCCGCTATCCCGGTATCCGCTCCGACTCGGATATGTACACGCTCGGCTTTTCCTTCCGGCCCTGGACCAACGCCAAGTCGATCGCCGACGGTCCCTCGATCCTGACCTATCTCGAGGATACGGCGCGCGACTACGGGATCGACAAGCATATTCGGTACCGCACCCGGGTGAAGTCCGCGGCCTGGTCGACCGAAGACGCCGCCTGGTCGGTGGTCGCCGAGCGCGACGGAGAGGAGCAGCATTTCACCTGCAATTTCCTCTTCATGTGCACCGGCTATTATAATTACGCCCGCGGCTACACGCCCGAATGGGAAGGAACGGGCGACTTCGCCGGCAAGATCGTCCACCCGCAATTCTGGCCGCAGGATCTCGACTATGCGGGCAAGCGCGTCGTGGTGATTGGCAGCGGCGCGACCGCTGTGACGCTCGTGCCCGAAATGGCCAAGACCGCCGCACACGTCACCATGCTCCAGCGCTCGCCCACCTATATCGTCGCGCGGCCGAGCGAGGATTCGATCGCCAACTGGCTGCGCAGGCGGCTGCCGTCCAAGACCGCTTATGCGATCACGCGGTGGAAGAATGTGCTCGGCCAGCAATATTTCTTCCGGCTGATGCGCAAGCACCCGGACAAGGCGAAGGAGAATCTGATCTCGATGGTGCGCGACGCACTGCCCGGACACGATGTCGAGACGCACTTCACGCCCACCTACAAGCCGTGGGACCAGCGCCTCTGCCTGATCCCCGACGAGGATCTGTTCGCCTCGCTGCGCGAGGGGAGCTCGTCGGTCGTCACGGGGCATATCGACCGGTTCGTGCCTGAGGGCATCCGGCTGCAGAATGGCGAGACGCTGCCGGCCGACATCATCGTCACCGCGACGGGGCTCGAGCTGCAGGTGATGAGCGGCATCCCGCTCACGGTCGATGGCAAGGCCGTCGATATCCCCAAGGCCACCACCTACAAGGGGATGATGCTCTCCGACGTGCCCAATCTGGCGCTGTCGTTCGGCTATACCAATGCCAGCTGGACGCTGAAGGCCGATCTGACCTGCGAATATGTCTGCCGGTTGCTCAATGCGATGAAGAAGCGCGGGCTCAGGCAGGTGACGCCCCGGCTATCCGGGCCGGTCGAGGAGGTGCCTTTCCTCGATTTCAACTCGGGCTATGTCCAGCGCGCGATGGCGAACTTCCCCAAGCAGGGGACGCGCAAGCCGTGGCGGCTCAACCAGAATTATACGCGCGACCTGATGGCGCTGCGCTTTGGCGGGATCGATCAGGAGATGGAGTTTTCGAACCCGGTTCCGAAGGCGGCGAAGGCGGCGTGACGCGCCAAAGTTGACACGAACTTGACACTGGTCGGGCACTTTCGTTCGCAGATGTTGCAGTGCGGAAGGTAACACCAGGGTTACACTGATCCGCTCTTTTTGCGGCGGCGCGCTGAACGCGTTGCGTCAGCCGTCACGTCTGAGGATCGACACGTTCAAAGAGCGGCCCGGAATGCCCCGGCACTCCAAGTCAAGCAGTTGAAATCCAACATTTCAAGCGCTGATCAGGCCGGCCTGGATTTGAGCAGCGCCGAACGGCGGCACTCACACACCACCTCGTCGCGCTGGTTGAGCATCCGGTGCGCCCAGGTGACGATCCCCTGGCCGGGGCGCGACTTGCTCGGGCGCAGCTCGATCACCTCGGTCTGGGCGCGCAGCGTATCGCCGATGAAGACCGGCTTGGGCATGCGCAGCTCGTCATAGCCGAGGTTCGCGACCAGCGTGCCCGCGGTCGTGTCGCCCACGGTGATCCCGACCATCAGGCTGAAGGTGAAGGTGCCGTTGACGAGGATCTGGCCGAACTCGCTCTTCTTCGCCGCCTCCAGATCGATGTGGAGCGGCTGGATGTTGTGGGTGAGGGTGGAGAAGAGGAGGTTGTCGGTCTCGGTCACGGTGCGGTGGAGGTCATGGGCGATGGTGTCGCCGACCTTCCATTCGTCGAAATAGCGTCCGGCCATCAGCGTGCCTCCATCAGCTTGAGCTTGAACCCGGTATGGCTCTGCTTCCAGCCGAGCCGTTCGTAGAAGCGGTGCGCGTCGGTGCGTTCATTCGACGAGGTCAACTGCACCATGAAACAGCCGCGCTGGCGGCAGCGGTCCACCGCCCAGTCGATCAGCGCCGCGCCAAGGCCTTGCCCGCGCAGATCCTCGGCGATCCGCACCGCCTCGATCTGCCCGCGCCACGCCCCGCGGAAGGAGAGGCCGGGGATGAAGCTGAGCTGGAGCGTGCCGACCACGCGGCCGTCCAGCTCGGCGGCGACGAGCAGCTGGTTGGGGTCGGCGGCGATCGCGTTGAAGGCTTGGGCGTAGCGCGGATCGGCGGGATGGGTCTCACGGTCGGCGGGATAGGTGTCCTGGGCGAGCATGGCGAGGATTGCGGGCAGGTCGGCAGGCACGGCCTCGCGGAAGATGGGCGCGCTCATGCCACCCACCCAGCACCCGTTCGCCCTGAGCTTGTCGAAGGGCAGCTCTTCTTTCGCGAGCGGGTCGAGGCAGGAGGACTGTGCTTCGACAAGCTCAGCACGAACGGGGAGAGAGTTGGCGTCACTGCGCCGCCTCAACCTTCTCCACCTGCACCAGCAGCTGGCCGTCGGTCACCTGCTGGCCGACCGTCAGGTCCATGAACATGACGGTGCCGTCGAAGGGGGCGCGCAGGGCATGCTCCATTTTCATCGCCTCGAGCGTGACGAGCATCTCGCCCTTGACGACGAGGTCGCCGGCCTTGGTGTCGATCACGGTGATGCGGCCGGGCATGGGGGCGAGGATCGCCCCGTCTCCGGCGGTGCCGGCGGCGGAGGCGCGTGAAGCGAAGGTGAGGTGGTGCGCCAGACCGTCGGAGAAGATCACCGCGTCCTCGCCCTGCTTGTAGATGCCCATTGTCTCGAACTGGGCGGTGAGGCTTGACGGCATCAGCGCGGTGAGGCCGTCATCGGCGTCGAAGACGTGGCGCTTGCCGTTGATGAAGACCGCGCGATCGAGCGCGGGTGGGGCGTTGAGCCGGAAGCCCATGGGGCCGGTGGCGGCCGGGAAGGCGTCGATCAGCCAGAGCCGAACCTTGTAGTCGAGATCAGGCGACAGTTCGGGCGGGGCGGTCAGGTGGTCGGCATGTTCGGCGATGAAGCCGGTCTCGACCCCGCCGGCGATGAATTCGGGCTCGCGCAGCAGATGGACAAGGAAGTTGGCGTTGGTGCGGACGGGCCAGACCTTGATCTGGCCGCAGGTGAGCTCGAGCAGCTCGACCGCGTTGGCGCGGGTCTTGGCGTGGACGATCAACTTGGCGATCATTGGATCGTAATAGGGGCTGATCGCGTCACCCTGTTCGACGCCGGTCTCGATGCGGGCGCGCTGGCCCGATTGGCGATCGTCCCAGTCCGTGCCGAGCGCGAGGCGATCGAGGCGGCCGATCGAGGGGAGGAAGCCGGTGGTCGGGTCCTCCGCATAGAGGCGCGCCTCCATTGCCCAGCCGTTGATGGCGAGTTCCTCCTGCCGCTTGGGCAACGGCTCACCCGACGCCACCCGCAACTGCCACTCGACCAGATCGACCCCGGTGATCTCCTCGGTCACCGGATGCTCGACCTGGAGGCGGGTGTTCATCTCCATGAACCAGATGCGGTCCGCGCGCAGGCCTTCGCTCGCGTCGGCGATGAACTCGATCGTGCCCGCGCCGACATAGTCGACCGCCTTGGCCGCGCGCACCGCGGCGGCGCAGATCGCCTCGCGGGTGGTTTCGTCCATGCCGGGGGCGGGGGCCTCCTCGATCACCTTCTGGTGGCGGCGCTGGAGCGAGCAGTCGCGCTCGAACAGGTGGACGAGGTTTCCGTGGGTGTCGCCGAACACCTGCACCTCGATATGGCGCGGCGACAGGATGTATTTCTCGATCAGCACGCGATCATCGCCGAACGAGCTGGCGGCCTCGCGCTGGCAGCTGGCGAGGGCATCCCGGAACTCCGCCGCCGCATCGACGCGGCGCATCCCCTTGCCGCCGCCGCCCGCGACCGCCTTGATCAGGACGGGGTAGCCGATGGCGTCGGCTTCGGCCTGGAGGCGGTCGGGCGACTGGTCCTCGCCCAGATAGCCCGGCGTGACGGGGACGCCCGCGGCGATCATCCGTTCCTTGGCGGCGTCCTTGAGGCCCATGGCGCGGATGGAGTCGGGGTTGGGGCCGACCCAGATCAGCCCGGCGGCTTTCACCGCCTGGGCGAAATCGGCGTTTTCGGAGAGGAAGCCATAGCCGGGGTGGATGGCCTCGGCGCCGGTCGCCTTGGCCGCGGCGACGATCTTCTCGCCGACCAGATAGCTCTCGCGCGCCGGGGAGGGGCCGATATGGACGGCCTCGTCGGCTTGGCGGACATGGAGCGCGTTTGCGTCGGCGTCCGAATAGACCGCGACGGTGCGGATGCCCATAGCCTGGCATGTGCGGATGATCCGGCAGGCGATCTCGCCACGGTTTGCGATGAGAAGGGAGGTGATCATGGATGTCGTTCCGGAATGCCGTGGCGGCTATGGAGCGCCGCGAGCAAGGCTTCAATCTCGTTGACGAACCCGACGACGCCATCCTCTGTGGCGAAAACGAGCGCGGGCAGGTTCTGGTTCTCGGCGCCGATCGCCTCGACCACGGCGGCGCGGGGGCGGGGCCAGGGGACGCGGATCACATCGACGCGGTCGGCGAGGGCGGGGAAGCTGGCGAGCAGGCCCTCCACGGTCATGCAATCCTTGCAGTAGAAGTGGCGCTCGCCGCCCAATCCGGGATCGGCGAAGTCGTGCTCGAGGATGAAGAGGCGGTCCTTGGTCATTGTCTCGGAGGCCATGGGATGAAACCGGAGGTGCGGGCGACATAGTCGGCATAGCCGTGGCGGGACTTGCTCAGGCCCGCTTCGAGCAGCGGCTTGCCGGACCAGCGGGTGAGGGTGAAGGTGAGGAAGGCCGGGCCGATCAGGCTGGCGAGCGCGATCCACGGCGCTGCTTCCGCCGCAGCGAGCCAGATGCCCCACCAGACGCAGGCGTCGCCGAAATAATTGGGGTGGCGGGTGTAGCGCCACAGGCCCGTGTCGAGCACCTTGCCCCTGCTGGCCGGATCGGCGCGGAAGCGGGCGAGTTGGGCGTCGCCGATGGCCTCGAAGGCGAAGCCGGTCAGCCAGAGCGCGGCGCCGGCGAGGGCGAGCGGGCCGATGGGGGTGGGCTCGGCGAGGATGCCGAGCTGGGCGGGGAGGCAGGTGAGGTAGAGCAGGATCGCCTGGGGCGCGAAGACCTTGGCGAGCGCGGCGGAGGCGTAGCGGCCCTCGCGCCTGGCCTTGCCGAGGATCCTGGCATAGCGGTTGTCCTCACCGCTCGTGCGCCACCGGGCGAGGAGGTGGAGGCCGAGCCGGACGCCCCACAGGATCGTCATCGCCGCGATGAGGGTGGCGCGGGGAGAGGGGACGGTCTGGACCCAGCTCAGCAGCGCCAGCGCCGCCATGCCGAGGCCCCAGACGCCGTCGATGAAGCTGACGTCGCCGATCCGTGCCGCGAGCAGCCAGAGCAGCGCCATGGCGGCGGCAAGCGCGGCGGCGTTGATCAGGAGCGCGGCGGTCATCTGGCGCTCCGCGTGATGACCGAGAAGTCGGTGATCGCGCGCTCGGGATGGCGGGGGACGGCGGTGCGGTAATAGTCGATCACCTGCGCCATATCGGCCTCGTAATCGCCGGTCGGCATGAAGGCCGGGCCGAGCCCGCCGGTGCGTTTCGCGTAATCGATCAGCCCGCAAACCAGCGGCACCCCCGCGCCCATCGCAATGTGGTAGAAGCCGGTGCGCCACTGGCTGACCGCGCTGCGGGTGCCCTCTGGGGCGATCACCAGCATGAATTCGTCGCGCTGGGCGAATTCGGCGATCATCGCATCGACATAGTTGCGCGAGGCGGAGCGATCGACGGGGACCCCGCCCATATCGAGCATGAAGCGCTTCATCGGCCAGCGGAACAGGCTCATCTTCCCCATGAAATGCGCCTTGATCCCGAGCGCGTCGGTGAGGCCGAGGAAATAGACGAAGTCCCAGTTCGAGGTGTGCGGCGCGGCGATGATCACGCAGCGGCGGTCGGGAGGGGGCGTGCCGACGGCCTTCCAGCCGCGGGTGCGGTAGTACCAGAGGATGAGCCGGCGGACGATCCGCGAGGCTAGGGAGGGGGGCGGATCGGTTTTCACGATCAATTCCTCCCCGAGCTTGTCTCGGGGAGGGGGACCATGCGAAGCATGGTGGAGGGGCCGCGCCGCAGGCGCGGAAGGGGAGCCGCATGATCAAAGGCACCGGCAAGGCCTATCGGCGCGCCAAGAAGCGGCGGCGTGAGATGACGCTCCCGGAAGTGCTGCTCTGGCAAAAGCTGCGCCGCAACGGCACGGGGCATCATTGGCGGCACGAACATCCGGCGGGCCCCTATTCGCTGGACTTCTATTGCGATGCCGCCAAGCTCTGCGTTGAGGTTGATGGGGAAGCGCATGAACGGGGCGACCGACCTGCACGAGATGCGCGCCGTGACGCTTGGCTGGCTGCGAACGGCGTAACCACCTTGCGGATTCCGGCAGCTGACGTGTTGCGCAATCTCGAGGCTGTGGTGCGATTGGTCAGCGAGTCCGCGCGCGAGCGCGCGCCCCTCCACCGTCCTTCGGACGGTCCTCCTCCCCCAGCGGAGCTGGGGGAGGAATAGGGACGATTCTTCGCTCACATCCGGAACACGCCGAACGCCGGACGTTCGGGGATCGGGGCGTTGAGGGTGGCGGCGAAGGCGAGGCCGAGCACGTCGCGGGTCTGGGCGGGGTCGATGATGCCGTCGTCCCACAGGCGGGCGGTGGCGTGCCAGGGGTTGCCTTCGTCGTCGTAGCGGTGGCGGATCGGGGCCTTGAAGGCTTCGGCTTCCTCGGGGGTCCATTTCTCGGCGTCGCGGTGGACGGTGGCTAGGACCGAAGCGGCCTGTTCGCCGCCCATCACCGAGATCCGCGAATTGGGCCAGGTGAAGAGGAAGCGCGGCGAATAGGCGCGGCCGCACATGCCGTAATTGCCCGCGCCGAAGCTGCCACCGATCAGCACGGTGATCTTGGGGACGGTGGCTGTCGCGACGGCGGTGACGAGCTTTGCACCATGTTTTGCAATGCCTTCTGCCTCATATTTCCCACCGACCATGAAGCCGGAGATGTTCTGGAGGAACAGGAGCGGGATGCGGCGCTGGCAGGCGAGTTCGATGAAGTGGGCGCCCTTGACCGCGCTTTCGCTGAACAGCACGCCGTTATTGGCGATGATCCCGACCGGAATGCCCCAGATATGCGCGAAGCCGCAGACCAGGGAGGTACCGTAAAGCGCCTTGAACTCGTGGAATTCGCTACCGTCCACCAGCCGCGCGATCACCTCGCGGACATCATAGGGCGCGCGGACGTCGTCGGGCAGGATGCCGTACAGGTCCGATGCGGGATATTTGGGCGCGCGGGGCTCGATCAGCGCGATGTCGGGCGTGCGGTCGGCGGGGAGGTGGCTGACGATGTCGCGGACGATGGTCAGCGCATGCTCGTCATTCTCGGCGACATGATCGACCACGCCCGACTTGCGCCCGTGCAAGTCGCCGCCGCCCAGGTCCTCGGCGCTGATCACCTCGCCCGTCGCGGCCTTCACCAAGGGCGGGCCGGCGAGGAAGATCGTGCCCTGGTTGCGGACGATCACGCTCTCGTCGCTCATCGCGGGGACATAGGCGCCGCCCGCGGTGCAACTGCCCATCACGCAGGCGATCTGGGGGATGCCGAGCGCGGACATGTTCGCCTGGTTGAAGAAGATGCGGCCGAAATGGTCGCGGTCGGGGAAGACCTCGGCCTGGTGGGGCAGGTTGGCGCCGCCGCTGTCGACGAGGTAGATGCAGGGCAGGCGGTTGGCCTCGGCGATCTCCTGCGCGCGGAGATGCTTCTTGACCGTCATGGGGAAATAGGTGCCGCCCTTCACCGTGGCGTCGTTGCAGACGATCATCACGGTGCGGCCCGAGACGCGGCCCACGCCGGCGATCATCCCCGCGCCGGGAACCTCGCGCTTGTACATGTCGCACGCGGCGAGCTGGCCGATTTCGAGGAAGGGCGCGCCGGGATCGAGCAGCCGCTCGACGCGCTCGCGCGGGAGTAGCTTGCCGCGCGCCATATGGCGTTCGCGCGAGCTTTCGGAGCCACCCAGCGCCGCTTGCGCCACATCCGCCCGCAGGCGGTCCGCCAGCGCGCGGTTATGGTCGGCGTTTGCGCGGAAGCCGGGATCTTCGGCGTTGATCTTGGTGTCGAGCACCGGGGCGCTCATGCTGGGTCATCCTCTCAACTCGTCAAATTTGTGACTAACTGGTGCGCGGAGCGTTGGGAAGGCATTGGCGGCGCATCTGCCCGAGTGTAGCAATTCGCCCATACACCTGATCCGGAGAGCCCTGTGAAGCACAGCACCATCCTCCTGGCGGCTTTGCTCGCCACCACCGCCTGCACCCCCGCGGGCACCCCTACCGCCAACATCAGCGCCGAAGCCGGCAAAGGGATCGGCGTGGACCTTGCCGGCATCGACAAGAACGTAAAGCCGGGAGACGATTTCGACGAATATGCGAGCGGCGCCTGGCGCGCCAAGGCAGAGATCCCCGCCGACCGCTCGAGCGTGGGCACCGGATATGACGTGTCGCTCAAGGCCGATGCCAACAATGTCGCGATCATCCAGGGCGTGCTCAAGGCCAATGCCGCGCCGGGGACCGACGAGCGGCGGATCGCCGACTGGTACAACAGCTATCTCGACGTGAATGCGATCGAGAAGCGCGGCATGGCGCCGATGCAGGCGGAACTCGCGGCGATCGCGGGGCTGAAGGACAAGAGTGCGCTTTCGGCGATGCTGGGCGCGAACCTGCGCGCCGATGTCGATCCGCTCAATGCCACCAATTTCGAGACCGAGAATCTGTTCGGCCTGTTCGTGAGCCAGGGCTTCGACACGCCCGATACGACGGTGCCGTACATGCTCCAGGGCGGGCTGGGGCTGCCCGACCGCGACTATTACCTGTCGAGCAAGCCCGAGATGGTCACGATCCGGGGCCAGTATAAGGATTATATCGTCAAGCTGCTGACGCTTGCCGGGATCAGCGATCCCGCGGGCCGCGCCGACCGCATCCTCGCGCTCGAGACCAAGATCGCCGCGAGCCATGTCGATATCCTCACCAGCCAGGACGCGCACAAGGCGAACAATGGCTGGAAGAAGGAGGATTTCGCGAAAAAGGCTCCGGGGATCGACTGGAACGCCTTCTGGACCTCGGCGGGGCTCGCCGGGCAGAACGACTTCATCGTCTGGCAGCCGGGCGCGGTGGTCGGTGCGGCGCAGCTGGTGGGCAGTGAATCGCTGCAGAGCTGGCAGGACTGGCTGACCTTCCACCGGATCAACGAGGTGGCCGAAGTGTTGCCCGCGGCGATCGACCAGGCGCATTTCGATTTCTTCAGCACGACGCTCAACGGCCAGCAAAAGCCCCGCCCGCGCGATGCGCGCGCGATCAACAGCGTCAACACCTGGCTCGGCGACGCGATGGGCCAGCTCTACGTGAAGGACTATTTCCCAGCCTCGTCCAAGACCGACATCCAGGCGATGGTGAAGAACATCCTCGCCGCGTTCGACACGCGTGTCGCAGCGCTGACCTGGATGACTCCCGCCACCAAGGAAGAGGCGCGCCGGAAGATCGCGACGATGCAGGTCGGAATCGGCTATCCCGAGACATGGCGCAGCTATGCGGGGCTCGAGGTGAAGGCCGACGATCCGGTGGGCAATCTGCGCCGCGCGGAGAAGGCCGAATATCGCCACCAGCTCGGCAAGATCGGCAAGCCGGTCGACAAGAAGGAATGGTGGATGACCCCGCAGACGGTGAACGCGGTCAATCTGCCGCTGCAGAACGCGCTCAACTTCCCCGCGGCGATCCTGCAGGCGCCCTATTACGACCCGGCTGCCGATGCGGCCGCCAATTACGGATCGGTCGGCGCAATCATCGGGCACGAGATCAGCCACAGCTTCGACAATCTCGGCGCCGATTTCGACAGCTCGGGCAAGCTGCGCAACTGGTGGACCAAGGAGGACCTCGCGCATTTCGAGGCGGCGGGCGCGGCATTGGCGGCGCAATATAGCGCGTACGAGGTGCTGCCGGGGCTGTTCCTCAACGGCAAGCAGGTGCTGGGCGAGAATATCGCCGATGTGGCGGGGCTGACCGCGGCCTATGAGGCGTATCACGCTTCGCTGGGCGGCAAGGAAGCGCCGGTGATTGGCGGGCTGACCGGCGACCAGCGCTTCTTCCTCGCCTTTGCGCAGAGCTGGCGGTCCAAGCAGCGCGAGCAGCAACTCCGCGCGCGGGTGGCGACCGACGGGCACGCCCCGGCGCGGTGGCGGGCGATGACGGTGCGCAATCTGGATGCCTGGTATCCGGCGTTCAACGTCCAGCCCGGGCAGAAGCTGTACCTGGCGCCCGACAAGCGGGTACACGTTTGGTGATCTAACTCCTTCTCCCCTTGTGGGAGAGGGAGGGAGCCGACAAAGTCGGCGGAAGGGTGAGGGGGAGTCGGGCGAGAGCGCGTACGTCCCCCTCATCCTTCCCACTGCCTTCGGCAGCGGGCCCCTTCCTTCTCCCACAAGGGGAGAAGGAGGATGAAGCCGGAGAGGGGATCACATGAATTTCAAACGCGGTTTCGCAATCGCCGCGGCGCTGTTGCTGGTCGCCGCGGCACCCTCCGGCGACAAATGGACGCGCGCCTGGACGTCGAGCAACTGGCCGATGCCGGTCGAGAATGCTCAGACAGTCGAGAATGTTACGCTGACTTCCTCGGTTCGCGTCGCAGCGAGCGGGAGCGCGATCCGCATCCGGCTGGGGAATGATTACGGCACCGCCCCGGTAAAGATCGGCCGCGCGTTCGTGAGCTTCGGCGGCAAGCGGGTGGCGGTGACGTTCGGCGGATCGGCGCGCGCGGTGATCGGAGCCGGAGCGCCGCTGGTGAGCGATCCGGTCGCGTTGCCCGTCACGGCGTTCGGGATCGTCGAGGTGTCGCTGTATCTGCCCGAAAAGGTCGTGCTCAACACGCTCCACGACGACAATGCCAATCCGACCCTGTATGTGCAGGGCGACCACCCCCCGGCCGTCGATCAGGTGTTGCGCATGGGCAACCGGCCGCTGCTGGCCGGGATCGACGTGCTCGGTGCAAAGGCGCGCCCGGTGGTGGTCGCGGTCGGCGATTCGATCACCGACAATCCGAGCTGCCCCAACGAGGCGGAGATCCTGTGCCGCTGGCCCGATGTGCTGGCGCGGCGAATGGCCAAGGCGGGGATGCCGCAGGTGGTGATCAGCCAGGCGATCAGCGGCAACAGGGTGCTCGCGCCGGGCTGGGGGCCGAGCACGCTGGCGCGGTTCGACCGCGACGTGCTGAGCGTTCCGGGCGTGACGTACATCATCCTGCTCGAGGGGATCAACGATATCGGCAATTCGGGGCGCGAGAAGAACGGGGCGACCAACCCGGTGATCACCGCCGCGGACCTGATCGCGGGCTACCGCCAGATCATCCTCCGCGCGCATGAGCGGGGGATCAAGGTGATCGGGATGACGATCCTGCCCTTCGAGGGTGCGCAATATTATGCGCCCGAGCGCGAGGCGATCCGAGTGGCGGTGAACCAGTGGATCCGTACCTCGGGCGCGTTCGACGGGGTGATCGACATGGACAAGGTGATGGGCGAGCCGGGGCATCCCAAGCGGCTGGCGGCGGGGCTGCAGGGTGGGGACAATCTCCATCCCGATGGCCGCGGACACACGCGGATGGGCGAAGCGATCGACTTGCGGTTGTTCAAATAGTCCTTCTCCCCGGAGGGGAGAGGGAGACGCTACCGCGCCACCAGATGCTTTGCGAAAAAGGGCAGAACGAACTGGCGAAAGCGTTCGGGGATGCGGTTGCCGTGGTCCCCGTCATAGAGCGTCCAGTCATGGGGGATACCGAAGCGCGTCAGTTCGGCGTGGATCGCCTGATTGTCGCCAAGCAGGAAATCCTTGTCGCCGACGTCGAGCGCGATCGCCGTCATCGATCGGAGCCCGGGCAGATATTGCGGGACCATCACCAGCGGCGCGTTGGCGGCCCATTTGGCGAATACCAGCGGGTCCGGCGCGCCTTGCTTGTCGAGGCCGAGATCCGCGAAGAAAGGCGGCTTGTCGGGCGCCGGCGACCATGCCGCTGCGACCGCGAAATTGGCGCGCGTGAGGAAATCGCCGGCGACGGCCTGATCGACGGTCATCGACTCGAGCGGCTTCAGCATCGCTGCGGTCGCTGTGCGCGGCGAGAGGCAGCACGAGCTCATCGCATAGAGGCTCGAAAAGACCTCCGGATGCTTCATCCCGATCCTGAGCGTGCCGTAGCCGCCCATCGAATGGCCGGCGAGACCGCGGGATTCGCGCCTGGCGAGCGTGCGGTATTTGCCATCGACCCAGGCGACGAGGTCGCGCGCGATGAACCCCTCGAAATCGCCCACCGTCGGCGAGCTGGACCACATCGAGCCGCCGTGGCGCGTATAGCTGTCCGGCACGACGATGATCATCTCGGCACCCGTGGCCGTCATCGCCTCACTGAATTTCAGATAGTCCATGTAGCCCGCCGCGGTCGCGGTGAAGCCATGGAGGAAATAGAGCACCGGATAGCGGCGGCGCGGCGACTTGGCATAGCTCGCGGGGAGGATGACGAACACCTCGCGCTCGGCACTGTTGCCTTCGAGATTGCCGGCGACCGACGCGCTATGGACGCTGGCCTTGTCGACCGTGACCTGCGCCCAGGCCGGTGAGACGAGCAACATGAGCCCCGCAAGCGCGCCGACAATCCACCGCAAGATCATGATGCCCCCTCCGTCTCTTTGACGTCGAGCTTACGCAAAGTCGTATGTGACGCAAACGACAATCGGCAACTAGGCCGCCCCGATCAGCTCGCGTCCGATCAGCATCCGGCGGATCTCGTTGGTCCCCGCGCCGATATCGAGCAGCTTGGCATCGCGGGCGAAGCGTTCCACCGGCCAGTCCTTGGTGTAGCCCGCGCCGCCCAGCGCCTGGATTGCCTCTAGACTGACCTTCACGGCATTCTCCGAGGCGAGCAGGATCGCGCCCGCCGCGTCGAAGCGGGTGGTGTTGCCCGCGTCGCAATTCTTGGCGACGGTGTAGACGTACGCCCGCGCCGAATTGAGCGCGACGTACATGTCCGCCACCTTGGCCTGCATCAGCTGGAAGCTGCCGATCGGCTGGCCGAACTGCTTGCGGTCGCGGATATAGGGCAGGACGACGTCGAGACAGGCCTGCATGATGCCGAGCTGGATGCCCGCGAGCACGGTGCGTTCATAATCGAGGCCCGACATCAGCACGCCGACGCCGCCGTTGAGCGGGCCCATCACATTCTCTTCGGGGACCTCGCAATCGTTGAACACCAGTTCGGCGGTGGGGGAGCCGCGCATACCCATCTTGTCGATCTTCTGGCCGATGCTGAAGCCGGGCATGCCCTTTTCGATCAGGAAGGTGGTGATGCCGCGCGATCCCTCCCCGGTCTTCGCATAAACTACGAGGGTGTCGGCATAAGCTGCGTTAGTGATCCAGAATTTCGTGCCGTTGAGGATGAAGCGGTCGCCCTTGTGCTCGGCGCGGAGCTTCATCCCGACCACGTCGCTGCCCGCGCCCGATTCGGACATTGCGAGGCTGCCGACATGCTCGCCCGAGACGAGCTTGGGGAGGTATTTCGCCTTCTGCTCGGGGCTGGCCCAGCGGCGGATCTGGTTGACGCAGAGGTTCGAATGCGCGCCGTAGCTGAGGCCGATCGAGGCCGAGGCGCGCGAGACTTCCTCGCACGCGATGACATGCTCGAGATAGCCGAGCCCGAGCCCGCCATAGTCTTCCTCGACAGTGATGCCGTGCAGGCCCAGCTCGCCCATTTGCGGCCAGAGCTCGACCGGGAACCAGTCGTCGGCGTCGATCTTGGCGGCGAGCGGTTCGATCTTGTCCTTGGCGAAGCGCGCGGTGGTCTCGCGGATCATGTCGGCGGTTTCGCCGAGGCCGAAATCCAGGGTCTGCATTGTCTATCCTCTCACGCTGTCACGATCATGCCGTCGCGCACAGCAACCGGCCAAGCCTGTAAACGGGCGCCCGCGCAAGGGCCACCCACGCATTCGCCGTCCTCGATCCGGTAGAGCGCGCCGTGCCAGCTGCACTGGATCAGGCTGCCGTCGGGCGTGAGATACTGGTCGAGCTGCTGCGCGAGCGGGAGCGCCATGTGCGCGCAGATATCGACATAGCCATGGACCGCCTCGCCGCGGCGGACGACGAAGCCGTGGAAACGGCCGGCGCGCATTTCGAGCACGAAGTTGCGCGCCCTGCCGTCGGCGATGAGATCGAGCGGGCCGAGGGTGACGCCGGCGGGGGTGGCGGTGAGGCGGTCGCCCGTCATAATTCCTCCCCGGCACGGGAAGGGGGACCAGCGCAGCTGGTGGAGGGGCCGCGCCGCAGGCGCGGGGCAACGCTTGCGGCACGCGACACCGCCGTCTGCGCGGCGGCCCCTCCACCACGCCCTGCGGGCGCGGTCCCCCTCCCCGTGCCGGGGAGGAATTTCATGGGAGCTTCGCCTTCGGAAACCCCTTCCACGACGCGTCATAATCGCTCTGCGCGCGGTCGAGGGCGACTTGCGTCGGGCGATAGGGCCAGCAGGTCTCGACCATGAAGGCCATGGTGCCCTCAATCTTGTGCGGTTTGAGATCGGCGTTGGTCGCGCCTTCCCAGCTCGTCACATCGGGGCCGTGGCCGGCCATGAGGTTGTGGAGCGAAAGGCCTCCGGGCGCGAAGCCTTCCGCCTTGGCGTCATAGGCGCCGTGGATCAGCCCCATCGCCTCGGACATGATGTTGCGGTGGAACCAGGGCGGGCGGAACGTGTCTTCGCCGACCATCCAGCGCGGGGGGAAGATCACGAAATCGGCATTGGCGCGGCCGGGGACGTCCGAGGGCGAGGTGAGGACGGTGAAGATCGAGGGGTCGGGATGGTCGAAACTCACCGTGTTCATCGTGTTGAACCGGGCGAGGTCATAGCGCCAGGGGGCGAGATTGCCGTGCCATGCCACCACGTCGAGCGGGCCGTGGTCGAGCGTGGTGCTCCACAGGCTGCCGAGATGCTTCTGGATCACCTCGAAGGGCTCGTCGCGATCCTCGAACCACGCCGCCGGCGTCTCGAAATCGCGCGGATTGGCCAGGCCGTTGGCGCCGATCGGGCCGAGATCGGGGAGGCGGAACAGCGCGCCGTGGTTTTCCGCGACATAGCCGCGGGCCTCGCCATCGGGGAGGATGGCTCGGAAGCGGACGCCGCGGGGGATCAGCGCGATCTGGCCGGGGGCGATGTCGAGCTTGCCCAGCTCGGTGAGAAGGGTGAGGCGGCCCGATTGGGGGATGAAGAGCAGCTCGCCGTCCGCGTCGGAAAAGACGCGGGTCTCCATGTTCTTGTTGGCGGCATAGAGATGGACCGCGACACCTTCGAGGTCGGCGGGATCGCGATTGGCGAGCATGGTGGTCATGCCGTCGATCAGGTCCGTGCCCGGGGCGGGCGCGGCGACGGGGTCCCAGCGGAGGCGATTGGGGGGCAGGGCGGCATCCACCGTACCGGGGGCGAAGTTGCTCGCGCCTTCGTAACGGACGAAGGGCGGATGCTCGGCGGTGGGGCGCAGGCGGTAGAGCCAGGAGCGGCGATTCTCGTGGCGCGGCGCGGTGAAGGCGGTGCCGCTGAGTTGCTCCGTGTAGAGGCCGTAGGCGGGCCTTTGCGGCGAGTTACGGCCGATCGGGAGCGCGCCGGGGACGGCCTCGGTCGAGACATGGTTGCCGAAGCCGGGGAAATAGTCGGTCATTGGGCTATCCTAAAACCCTTCTCCCTTTGGGAGAAGGAGGGGCCCGCTTGGCGCAGCCAAGTGGGAGGATGAGGACAGGCTGTCCTCACCCTTCCGCCGCTTCGCGGCTCCCTCCCTCTCCCAAAGGGAGAGGGAAATTGGGCCGGGATAAGCGTCGCCGCTCTCCCGACCCTTCCTCTCCAACTCTTACGCGTCGACTCTAATGACGCCCCTACGGATCTGATCGAGCTCGATGCTCTCGAAAAGCGCCTGGAAATTACCGTTGCCGAAGCCTTCGTTGCCCTTGCGCTGGATGATCTCGAAGAAGATCGGGCCGAACATGTTCTCGGTGAAGATTTGGAGCAAAATGCCCTCGTCGCCAACCGATCCGTCGATCAGGATGCGGTTCTTGCGGAGGCGTTCGAGGTCCTCGCCATGGCCGGGGACGCGCTTGTCGACCAGCTCGTAATAGGTCTCGATCGTGTCCTGAAGCTTCACCCCGCGCGCGCGGAGGCGCTCAACCGTGTCGAAGATGTCCGGCGTGGTCAGCGCGAGGTGCTGGATGCCCTCGCCATGATATTCGCGGATGAATTCCTCGATCTGGCTCTTGTCGTCCTGGCTCTCGTTCAAGGGAATGCGGATCGCCTTGTCGGGCGCGATCATCGCCTGGCTGAACAAGCCCGTAGCCTGGCCCTTGATGTCGAAATATTTCTGCTCCTCGAAGCCGAACAGCGTCTTGTAGAATTCGCTCCACACCCGCATCTGGCCGCGGCGGACATTGTGGGTGAGGTGGTCGAGCAGGTCGAGCCCCACATTGTTGGCCGCCTCGGCCTCCCGCCAGCCCGGGAATTCAGCCCAGTCGGCGTAGAGATCCTCGCCGTCCTTGATGAAATAGAGGTACGAGCCGCCGATCCCCATGATCACCGTGTCGTCCTCGGCGGTACGCTCGGCGCCATGCTCGAGTGCCCAGGTCATCGCGGCCTCCGGGTCCGCCACGCGGAAGGCCATCGCCGATGCGGACGCGCCATGCTCGTTGCGGAACTGGGCGACGCGGCCGTCGGCGTCGCGATTGAGCATCAGGTTTATGCGGCCCTGCTTGTAGCGGGTGATGTTCTTGGTGGGATGCCGGTGCGAGGGGACGAAGCCGAGCTGCTCGAATTGCGCCGCCATCGCCAGCGGGTCGGGCGAGGTGAATTCGACGAACTCGAAGCCGTTGAGGCCGAGCGGATTGGCGGGGTCGGTCATGGGCATGCTCCTCAACGCGGGCCGCTAGCCGATGGGTCATTTAGTGTCAATTGATACTATATAGATGCACGCTCTTGCATCTTCACGGTAAATATGACCTTAGTCATCTATGACCGCCGTCGGCCTACGCGAACGCAAGCGTCTCGATACGCGCAACCGCCTGACCAAGGCGGCGTCGGGACTGTTCGCAAAGCGCGGGATCGATGCGGTGACGGTCGACGAGATCGCCGCCGCGGCGGATGTCGGGAAGGGCACTGTCTACAATTATTTCGAGGCGAAGGAGGATCTCGTCGTCGCGCTGCTGGTCGAACTCGACCGGGCGGCGCTGGCGACGATCGCCGAATTGCCGCGGCAGGGGATGAGCGTTGCCGAGGCGCTCGACAGCGCCTCGTGGCGGCTGATCGACAACAAGGTGGATTATCTGCCCTATGTCCGCGTCTATCTCTCGCGGCTGTTCGCGGCGGACGAGGCGGCGCCCGAGCTGGCCGAATTCAGTGATCAGGTCGACGCGACGCTGGCGGCGCTGTTCGAGCGGCTGCTGGCGCGGCCCGGGATGAAGCGCGCGCTGCCGGTGGACACGCTCGTGCTCTCGTTCCGGACGATGCATATCGGGCTGGTGGCGCAATGGGCGCTCGAGGGGCCGCCCTATGCGACCTCGCGGATGCTGTCGCGGCGGCACATGGCGCTGCTCGCCAAGGGGCTGGAGCTTTAGGGGCCGTTCGGGTCCTGTTCGGGCTTGCCGTCGCAGGCGACGTCATAGCCGCTGACCGTTGCGTCATCGACATCGCCGAGCGTGACGACTCCCAATGTCGTGACCCCATCCGCCGCGGTCAGCGTGTAGCCGCATTCGCCATAGCCGGTGCCCGCGCAGGTATCGAGCTCGGGAAAGCGCCGCCGGGCCGCCGCATAGTCGGCGATCTGCGAGACCTCCTCCTTGCTCGGCAGCGCGCGCCAGCCTGCGGCGATCAGCTTCTTGCGCGCCTCGGCATAGGGAAGGCCAAACACGGTCGGCACGTTGTACTTTCCGCCGCAGACGCGATCGCCGCCGCTGATTTCGTCATAGCTGAGGTTGGTACCGGTCAGGTTGACCTGCCCCAGCGCCATCGGATCGGTGCTCCAAACGCGCAGATGGCCGTCGACGGGCTCGATCCCCGCGATCGGGGTGCTGTCCTTGCCCTTGGGGTAGAGGATGCCGATCAGGCGGCCGCCTTCGAAGAAGGCGAGATTGGAATCGATATAGTTGCAGCGGCCACTGGTCATCGCATCGCCGCCGCGCGCGATCAGCACGACCTGGAACTGTTTGAACCGCTCCTCGCCCAGCACGCGCCAGCCTTTTTGCGCGGCGAGTTTTGCGGCGGGCGAGACGGGCTCGACGAAATGATCGCAATTGCCCTCGGCGGGAAGCGTGGTGGTGGCGGGGAGTTCCGTCACCCTGACGAGGCTGGCGCCCGCGACGTTCGAGCGGAGTGCATAGCCGGTCGGGGCGGGCGAGGGTGCTGCTTCGGCGACGTTGTTCGCGGGCTGCTGCGCTTGCGCGCAGGCGGACGCCAGCAGGGCGAGCAACAGCGCGGTTCGCTTCACAGACCTTCCCCCCCGACCCAGTGCGCGTTGGAAAGCCGCCGCGCGAGGTTCCAAGTTTGCGTCCGAATGTCCGGAACCGCAACGATTTCCCAGAATGCGCCGCGCGTCATGGGCCCAAGCGCATAGAGGGCGGGGTTGATCCGGCCGCGCGCGTTGATCGTCTGGGCCTGATTATCGACATCGATGCCGAGCCGTGCCTCGTCGGCGCGGATGACCCCGCGCGCGGCTAGCTTGCGGAGCAGCGGCTCGGTGGTGCGGGCGAGATCGGTCAGCGGACCGGTGCAGTTGACGATGCGGCGCGCGGTGAGGGTTTCGGCCCTGTCCGAGCCGCGCGGGCGCCACGTGACCGCGACGCCGCCGTCGCCTTCCTCGAACGCCAGCGTCTTGCCCGCGACGACGCTCAGCTGGCCCCGATCGATGATCGCGTGGAGCCGGGCATGGACCTCGGGCGCGAGGCGGTGGCGATGGACGTCCCACCAGGGGCGGAGGTGGCGGAGGAAGCGCGCGCGCTGATCCTCGGTGGCGTTGCCCCACATCGGCTGGGTGAAGGGGCGGAGCTCATCGACCGCGTTGCGCCAGCCGATCGCCTCGGCGCGGGCGCGGACCTCGCCCAGCAGCGTCGAGGCATGGGTGTCGGGGCGTTCGTCGATCTTCTTCCACTCGGCGCCGGGGCCGTGCGGCCGCGGGAGCAGGCCGCGGCGGGAGAGGGCGACGATCTTGCCCGTATAGCCCTGTGCGTCGAGGGTAAGGGCGACATCGACCATCGTCAGGCCGGTACCGATGATCAGCACGGTATCCTCGCTCGCGAGACCCTCGGGCATGGTGGGGTCCCAGGGATTGCCCTTGTAGCGGTCGGCTGAGAGCGCGTCCGGGTCGAGGCCCGGTGGCGAATGGGGCGGGAGATTGCCGACCGCGAGCACCGCGGCGTCGGCATGGAGGGTGCGGCCGGCGAGGGTGAGGGTGGCGGTCTCGCCCACCTCGAGATCCTCGACCTCGCCCTGGATCACCGTCAGCCGGTCGCCCGCGGCGCGGCGGGTCTCGTCGAGCATCTGGCGCAGATATTCGCCGTACATCATGCGGGGGATGAAGGCGGCAGCGGCATTTGCCACCCCACGCGCTTCGAGCCAGCGGACGAAATGGCCGGGATCGTCGGGGAGCGCGCTCATGTTCGAGGCGCGGACGTTGAGGACATGGCTGGGATGGGCGGCGCCATAGGCGAGCCCGACGCCGGGCTCGGGCGCGCGCTCGATCAGCGTGGCGCGGGGACCGTCATGACGCAGCAGGTTGATTGCCTGAAGCGTGCCGGAAAAGCCGGCGCCGATGATGGCGACGTGGTTGATCATGCGGCCGACACCATCAACCGTGCCAGAGAGATTCGTGCGCCGGCGAAGGCCGGAGCGCTGGAGACTTGTGGTGTAGTTGCGGCCAGAGCTCCGGCCTGCGCCGGAGCACGGCGAGAAGCAAGGCGGTGAGGGTGGCGCACCGAACCAGCGCTCAGATTTCGTATTCGATCTGCCACTCGGGCTCTTCGAAAGCTGGGCGGCGCATGTTCGGCTGGCGCGCGACCATCTGGGCGTAGAGCTTCTTCACCCGGTCGCTGGCGGCGCGGGGGAAGACCGAGGGAAGCACCGCATGGATCATGCAAGCGACGCCCCCCACCACCATTGTCGCGCCGAACTTCGCGGCGACGCCGGCATGCTCGGCATAGGATTCGCCGACGCTGCGGGGATGCGAGAGGAAGATCCGGTCGATCATGTCGTTTCCGTTGTGACTAGCCGGCTCCGCTCTAGGGGGCCCGAGCGATTCGGGAAAGCGCTGCCGCGACGATCCGGCTTTGCAGCGCGTCCGCGATGTGGTTTGGTAGCGCTAACTATAGAACAGGGAGAGTGGGATGGCCGAGGTCGGGGTCGCGGGGGAAGAGCTTCCCTTTCATCACGAGGCGACGGGCAAGGAGAAGATGGTGATCGCGGCGTCGTCGCTGGGCACCGTCTTCGAATGGTATGATTTCTACCTCTACGGCCTGCTCGCCACGACGATCAGCGCGCAATTCTTTTCGGGCGTGAACGATACGACGGGCTTCATCCTGGCGCTGGCGGCGTTCGCGGCGGGGTTCGCGGTGCGGCCGTTCGGCGCTTTGGTGTTCGGGCGGATCGGCGATCTGGTCGGGCGCAAGAACACCTTCCTCGTCACCATGACGATCATGGGGCTTTCGACCTTCTGCGTCGGCCTGCTCCCCAATTTCGCGACCGTCGGCGTCGCCGCGCCGCTGCTGCTGGTGGGGCTGAGGCTGCTCCAGGGGCTGGCGCTCGGCGGGCAATATGGCGGCGCCGCGACCTTCGTCGCCGAGCATGCGCCCGACAACAAGCGCGGCCTCTATACGAGCTGGATCCAGACGACCGCGACACTGGGGCTGTTCGCGGCCTTGCTGGTGGTGATCGGCGCGCAGACCGTGCTCGGGGCCGAGGCGTTCGCGAGCTGGGGCTGGCGTGTGCCCTTCTTTGCCTCGGCGATCCTCCTGCTCGTGTCGCTGTGGATCCGGCTCCAGCTCCAGGAGAGCCCGGTCTATGCCCAGATGAAGGCGACCGGCGCGACCTCCAAGGCGCCGCTGACCGAGGCGTTCCTGCGCTGGGGCAATCTGCGCCTCGTGCTGATCGCGCTGTTCGGCGCGGTCGTGGGGCAGGCGGTGGTCTGGTATACCGGGCAATTCTACGCGCTGTTCTTCCTCGAAAAGACGCTCAAGGTCGATCTGGCGACGACCAACATGCTGATCGCCATTGCGCTCGCGATCGGCACGCCCTTCTTCATCTTCTTCGGCTGGCTGTCGGACAAGATCGGGCGCAAGCCGATCATCCTGACGGGCTGCCTGCTCGCGGCGCTGAGCTATTTCTATCTGTTCGGGATGCTGGCGCAGGCGGCGAATCCCGCGCTCGTCGAAGCGCAGGGGCGAGCCCCGGTGCGGATCGATGTGGGCACGACGCAATGCTCGTTCCAGTTCGACCCGATCGGCAAGAACAAGTTCGACACCAATGCCTGCGACGTGGCCAAATCCTATCTCGCCAAGGCGGGCGTGCCGTACAAGCAGGCCGATATGCCGGGTGCGGCGGACGACCAGGTGGTGCTGGCGATCGGCGAGGTGACCGTGCCGGTGCCGCAGACCGCCGCGCTGGCGGATGCCGCGGGGCGCAAGGCGCTGATCACCGATTTCCAGGACCGCACCAAGGCGGCGCTGACCGCGGCGGGCTATCCGGCCAAGGCCGATCCGGCGCGGATCGACAAGGTGCGCGTGGTGGGGATCCTCACCCTGCTCGTGCTGCTGGTGACGATGGTCTATGGCCCGATCGCGGCGATGCTGGTGGAGTTCTTCCCGAGCAAGATCCGCTACACCTCGATGAGCCTGCCCTACCATATCGGCAATGGCTGGTTCGGCGGCTTCCTGCCCGCGACCGCCTTCGCGATGGTCGCGGCGACGGGGGATATCTATTACGGATTATGGTATCCGGTAGTGGCGGCGGGCGCGACCTTCGTGATCGGGCTGCTGCTGTTGCCCGAGACCCGGAAGCGCAAGATCGAGGACTAGTCCGGACCCCGGGCTGGCATTGCGGCCGGGAACGCGATACTGCTGGGCGATGCTTCGTTTAGCACTATCGGGCTCGCTCCCGGCCGCCGCCTTGCTGGCGCTCGCGGCGTGCAGCGGCGGGGGAGGCGGCGGTGGTGGTGGCAGTGGCACCATCGTGACCCCGACCCCGACGCCCGCGCCAAGCGCGACCCCGTCGCCGACCGCGGGTTTCGACACTGCCGAATATCGCGCCTCGATCGGTGCGGTGTCGATGAACGCGGTCACGGCCTATAATCACGGCGCGACCGGGCTCGGGATCAAGGTGGCGGTGATCGATACCGGCATCGATATCGACAGCCCCGATTTCACCGGACGGATCGATCCCGAGTCGGCCGACCTGGTTGGCGCGGGCACGCTCGACGATGCGAACGGACACGGGACCGCGGTCGCGAAGCTTCTCGCGGCGCGGCGCGACGGGGCGGGGATCCACGGCGTCGCCTTCGACGCGACGATCATCGCCTATCGCGTCGAGCCGGCCTGCACCACGTCGTGCTTCCTGCGGCTCTCTGCGGTGGCGGAGGGCGTCGATCGCGCACGGCTGGCGGGAGCGCGGGTGATCAACCTGTCGATGATCGGCGATTCAGCGCCAGCGGCGGACATGCGCGACGCCGTCGATCGCGCCACCGCCGCCGGGATCGTGGTGACGATCTGCGCGGGGAACGAGGCGCAGGCCCAGCCGCAGATCTGGGGTGCAGCGCTGGCGAACGATGCCGCGATCGCGCGCGGGCTCGTCGTCCTGGTGGGCACGGTGACCGCGACCGATACGATCCAGGGCTTCAGCAACCGCGCGGGGACCAGCGCGGATCATTTCATCACCGCCTATGAAGGCTCGTGCTCGGCGGCGACGCCGTTGGTGTCGGGCGCTTTGGTGCTGCTGGCACAGGCCAATCCGAGCTTTTCCGGCGCGCAGCTGGTCGACCGGCTGTACAGCTCCGCGCGCGATGCGGGCGCGGTGGGGATCGACCCCATCTATGGCCGCGGCGTCATCGACCTGACGCGCGCCTTTTGACGCGCGAGTGACTTCGCGGCGTTTGAACGGAGAGGGGTTGGCGCCTAGGGCAAGGCGGAGACGAGAGCGGCGACATCCACGTCGCTGCCCTCGCGTTCGATCGCGATTTCGAGATGGTCGCGGATGATGTGGAGGATCGGCAGCGTCGTGCCGACCGCGTCCGCGGCCTCGCAGGCAAGCCGCATGTCCTTGAGGCCGAGCGGCGCCGCGAATCCTGCCGGGCGCCAGCGTTGCTCGGCGACCAGGGGGCCGTAGATCTTGTAGATCGGCGCGTCGAACAGGGTGCCCTGGAGCACCTCGAGCAGCTTGGTGCGGGGGACGCCGCCGCGTTCGCTGAGCAGCATCGCTTCGCCCATCGCCTCGGTGGTGGCGAGGATCATGAAGTTTCCACACAGCTTGACGAGGTTCGCCGCCGAGGCGGTGTCGCCGACCGGGAAGACCGCGCGGCCGATCGCATCAAACAAGGGCGCGCAGGTTTCGAGCGCGGCGGCGGGGCCGCCGGTGACGATCCAGAGCTGCCCCGCCTCGGCGACCGCGGGACGGCCGAACACCGGGGCAGAGACGAGCGTCTGGCCGCGATCGGCATGCAGCGCGGCGATGCGATCGGCGGCGGCGACCGAGATGGTGCTCTGCGAGACATGGATCGCGCCCGTCGGAAGCCCGGCGATCAGGCCGTCAGGGCCTTCGAGCAGGCCGAGCAGCGCGTGATCGTCGGCGACCATGGTGAAGGCGATATCCGCGCCTTCGCCGGCCTCGCGCGGGGTAGCGGCGAGGGTGGCGCCCGCGGCGACGAGCGCGTCGGCCTTTTCGGGGGAGCGGTTCCAAAGGCGGAGCTCATGGCCCGCGCGCAACAGGTTTCCGGCGATGCCGGAGCCCATCATGCCGAGGCCGAGAAAGGCGATCTTCATGGGGGCGGGTCTAGCCGTTGACCCCTCGCAAAGAAAGATGCGCCCGGCGGGGAAGCCGGGCGCATCGAGCGGGCCAGAGAGGGCGGGGCCCGCGGAGGTTATTCGGTCGGCTGGCTGTTCGAGTAGCGCGGCTTCTCATGATCCTCGCCACGGCCCTGCGGACGCGGATGCGCGCGGGCAGGCTTGCCGTTCGACGACTGCGTGCCGCCGGTCGCCGCGCCGCTGCCCGAACCGCTGCCGCTCGACGACCCGTTGGCCGAGAGCGCACCCGTCACCAGCGCATTGCCCGAGCCCGAGAAGTTCGCGGCGGGAAGCGTCTGGACGGTGTCGCCCGAACGGACGACCACCGAACGGACGGTGCCGTTGCCGGTCGCCTTGACCTGCTCGACCCGGCCGACGGCGCGGCCATGGACGTCCTGGACGAGCATGCCCGGGCTGACGGGGACGTTGCCCGGGACGTTCGCGCCCGGCGTTCCGTCGAGGACGAGCATGCCGCCGCCCGAGGCGCTGCCGCTGCCCGAAGCGCCGCCACGTCCGGCCGAGCCGCTCGCCGAGCCATTGCCCGAGGCGCTGCCCGAGAGCATGCCGCTGGGGCTGGGGATCAGGCCAAGCGCGCCATCAGCGCGGCCACGGGCGTTGCCGGCGGCGGTGCCGGCGCGATCCCGGGTGTTGTCGGCGGCGCCGCGGGTGCGGGTGACGGCGTTGCCCGCCGCCTCCTGGCCGCGCTCGCGGGTACCGCGGACGGTGTCGCGGACCGTGTCGGTGCCAATCAGCTGCGCGTCGGCGCTACCGCTCGCCGAGCCCGAACCGCTCGCACGGCCCGAGGCGCCGAGGGGGCGGCCGAGCGCGCTGGTGGTGCTGTCGAGCATCGCGTCGCCGGTGGTGGTGGTCGCCGCATCGGCGCTGGCATGGCCACGGCGGCGATCGGCGCGAGGGGTGACGCGGGTGTTGGTGCGGGCGTCGTCGGTGGTGCGGGTGGTCGAGCGGATCGGATCGCCCGCGCGATCGAAGGTGCCGCGCAGCGTGCCATCGATATTGCCGCCCAGGCCGCCGCCAAGACCGCCGCCGCCGAGGCTGCCGCCCAGACCGCCGCCAAGGCCGCCGCCGCCACCGCCGCCGAGAATCTGCGCCGAAGCGGGAGCCGCGATCAGGGCGAGAGCGGCCGCTGAAGTGATGAAGAGAGCTTTCATGGTCGGACCCTTTCCGAATGCCTGGCGCGCCGGTTTCGGTGCGCTCAATTCGAGAACGGGAGGGAGTCGGGATTTAATCCCGGGATCGCGAAATTATTTTCGCGAGGTCCTGCAATCGCCGCAGACCAGCCCGCGGCCAAAAATGCGGTCGGGGCCGCGCGGGCCGAGATCGCGCGCCTCGCGGTCGAGTGCCGCCGGGCTGCCGGTGGCGGCGATGCGCGCCGCGACCAGCGGGGCGGCGAAGGAGGTGCCGCGCACCGCCACCAGCCGCCCGCCGCTGTTCGCCGCGAGCATGTCCGCGCCGGGGGCGGCATAATCGAGATGCTCGGCGCGGCCCGCCTCGATCAGCGCGCGGTCGTGTCCGTCGACGCCCGTGACCGCGATGACGCCCGGATAGGAGGCAGGATAGGAGGGCGGCGCGGCGGGGCCGTCATTGCCCACCGCCGCGACGATCAGCACCCCGCGCGCCTGCGCCGCCGCGATCGTGCGCGCGAGCAGGGGGTTGGCGGGGCCGACCAGGCTGACGGTGATCACCTCGACCTGCTGGGTGACTAGCCAGCCGATCGCGCGGGCGATGGCGGTGGCGTTGCCTCCCGCAGGATCGCGGCCATAGACGTCGGCGACATAGAGCGCGGATCCGAGCGCTGCCGCGCGGACGCCCGAGCCGCCCGAAATCAGCGAGGCGATGCCGGTGGCATGGTCGTTCACATAGGGCGCACCGGTCGCAAAGCCGGTCTGGGTGACGGGCGGGGCGACGACCTGGGTGTTCACGCCGCCATCGATGATGCCGACCCGTGCGCCGGCGGCGGCGAAGGGGGCAGGGGCGAAGAAGGGGGCAGTGAAGGGCGCGGGGGCCTCACCGCCGCTCGCGAAATGGAGCGGATCGGCGGAGACCTCGCGATCGGGGGCTGCCTTGCGCATCCGCTTGAGCGCGCTCTCGATCGACATGCCGCGCGGTGCCGCGAAACGGGCAAAGCCGATGTCGAGCCCGGGGACGGTGTCGCGCTCGATCAGCCGGAAGCCCGCGGCCTGGGCGGCGGCGATGCTGGCGTCGTCGGGGTCGGTCAGCACGACCTCGCCCGCGCGGACCGGATTGCCCTGGCGATCGAGTGCGATGCGGTCCGGATTGCGGCGTACCAGCGTCTGCAGCCGGTCGATCCGCGCCTGTGCGAGATCGGTGGCGGATTGAAGGACCTGATCAACCGGCACGCGCGGTACCAGCTGCCCCACCTGCCCGGTCACGCCGCCTGTGTTGGGCAGGGTCGGCAGCGGCAATATCTGCGCGCCTGCCGCCACCGGCATGGCGAGGAGTATCGCCAGCAAGGTCCAGAGCCTGTACCGCATCGCCATCTTTCTAGACCTGCTTCAAAAATCTGTCATGCATGCGGATGAAACGGGGCAGGCCGCTCGTTTCATCCATCGAAGGCGGAGAAAAGACGCAGGTGGCGTTCGAGGACGAGATGCTGGCGCTGTTGCCGCGGTTGCGGCGCTTTGCCCATGCGCTCGCCCGCGACGCGGCCGACGCCGACGATCTCTGCCAATCGGCGATCGAGCGCGCGCTCAAGTCCCGCGCGCAATGGGAGCCGGGAACACGACTGGATAGCTGGATGTACCGGATCATGCGTAACCACTGGATCGACACCGCCCGCGCGAGGACGCGCCACGGCGAGACCTTTGTCGGCGCGGAAGCCGGCGAGGATGTCGGCGATCGCGGGGATGCGGGGATCGAGGCCGCGGTCGAACTCGGCAATGTCGGGCGCGCGATGGCGCTGCTGCCCCCCGAGCAGCGCGAGGCGGTGGCGCTCGTGCTGGTCGAAGGCTTTGCCTATAAGGAAGCGGCGGAAATATTGGAGATACCGATGGGCACGCTGACCTCGCGGCTGGTACGCGGACGCGAGGCGCTGATGGCGCGGCTGGGAGAGGCGGCATGACGCCGAAGAACGAAATCACCGCCGAGACGCTGATGGCCTATGCCGATGGCGAGCTCGACGCGGTGACCGCGAAGCGGGTGGAGAAGGCCGTGGCCGCCGATCCCGCATTGGCCGAGCAGGTCGAGAAGCACCGGCTGCTCCGGACCAGGCTCCGCGCGCATTTCGATCCGGTCGCGGCCGCCCCCGCGCCCGACCGGCTGGCGGCGATGCTGCGCAGCTCGGCCAAGGTGGTCGATCTCGGCGCGGCGCGCGCGGCGCGGCAGCCCAAGCCGCCCAGGCCGGTCTTCTGGCGCAACGCCGGCGCGATCGCCGCGGCGCTGGTGCTCGGCGTGGCGCTGGGCCTGACCTCGCGCACGGGCCTTGGCGGGGGGCCTTCCTTTGGCGCGCAGAGCGGCGATCTGGTCGCGCAGGGCGAGATGGCCAAGGCGCTCGACACCCAGCTCGCGTCGAAGGACGGGCTGGTGCGGCTGAGCTTCCGCAACGCCGAGGGCAATTATTGCCGCGTCTTCGAAACCGCGGGGCGCAGCGGCGTGGCGTGCAAGGGCGATGGCGGCTGGACGATCCGCAACTATCGCGCGAGCGGGGCGGCGGAGAAGGGCGAGTATCGCCAGGCCGGATCGGCGGCGGTGATGGCCGATGCGCAGGAGATGATGAAGGGCGAGGCGCTGGATGCCGCAGGCGAGAAGGCGGCGGTGGCGAAGGGGTGGCGAGCGGGCAACTAAGCCGCGGCCAGCCTTGCGCTCGCCGCGTCCTCGCGGGTGCAGAAATTCACGCGCGCCTTGCCCGCGCCCTTTGACCGGTAGAGCGCGGCATCGGCGCAGGAGAGCAGCTCCTCCAGATCGCGTCCATAATCGGGCATCATCGCGATGCCGACGCTCGCGGAAATCCGCATCGGCTCGCCCTCCACTTCATAGGGGGCGCTCAGCTGCTTGATGATCCGGCGCGCCAGCATTTCGGCTTCGTCGCCATGGCCGACATCGGTCTGGAGCACGATGAACTCGTCCCCGCCCAGCCGCGCCACCGTGTCGTCGGCCCTGATGATCCCCTCGAGGCGGCGCGCGACCTGCTGGAGCACCGAATCCCCGGCGGGATGGCCATGACGGTCGTTGATGCCCTTGAAGCCATCGAGATCGATGAAATGGACCGCGAGCCGTGTCTCCGTCTGCGCGGCGGCGAGGCTGCTTTCGCGGAAACGCTCGCGCAGAAGCAGCCGGTTCGGAAGGCCGGTGAGGGCGTCGTACCGGGCGAGCTGGGCGAGGTCGTGCTTGGCGGTGTGGTGCACCACCGCCGACCGATAGAGATGGGCGACGGTCTGCAGGCTCAGCGCGGTGATCATCGCAACGAGCAGCGCTTCGATCGCGAACAGCTCGGAATGGAGTTCCGCGCCGTGGGGGATGAAGGCGTGCACCGCCAGCGCGGCGGCGGTGGGAACGGTGGCGAGGAGCAGGCTCACCACGCAGATCACCGGGCGGATCGAGATGCGCGACACCACCCCGGCGCCGAAGCTGAACACCAGGCTGACCGTGATCAGGTGCAAAAGGGGCTGGTGAATCGTCAGCGCGTTGATGTTGAGCGCGGCGAGCAGCAATGCGAAGGCGTAATTCCCGATGGCGTAGCGGCGCTCCCAGTGCCGGAGCTGCGCGTCGTCGACGATCGGCCGGTCGCGCCAATAAAGTTGGAGGACGAGCAGCCGCGCCAGCGTCAGGATCAGGGCCAGCGCGGCGAGCGCGCCATTGACGGGATCGTGCCACTCGAAGGCGGTCAGCCCCGCGACGCCCGCGACCACCAGACCCATCCCGAGAATCGGCAATCGCATGCTGAACAGCATGTCGATGAATTCGCGATAGACGGGTTGCGGAAGCGGGGCAGGCCGAGCCAGGAGCCCCGGAATCCGCCGCCGATCTCGCGGGGCGCGTTGATCCGAACGTCTCACGCTCGCGATCTTGCTCCGCTTTGATTAACGCGGGGTGCCATTGGGTATTAGGGAAAGCCGCAGGCGTGGCGTTTGTGCGACGAAGCGTTCGCAGGCAGCAATCAGGAGGGTTCGGGAGCTGAGGGAGGCAGCTGTTCGCCGCCGTCACCACTCGCCGAAAACATCGCCCCGCGATGTTTTCGAGTCGGTGGTGACCCCTACGGGAATCGAACCCGTGTTTCAGCCGTGAAAGGGCCGCGTCCTAACCGCTAGACGAAGGGGCCATGCCGGAGCGTGGAGCCGCCCCCTAGGGAAAGGCGTGCGGCGGGTCAAGGCGGTTCAGGCCCCCTTTTCAGCCTTGCCGCTGTGGCACACCGCCTGGAGCTTGTTGCCGTCGGGATCGCGGACATAGGCGCCGTAATAATTGGCGTGATAGTGCGGGCGCGGGCCCGGCGGGCCGTCATCGGTGCCGCCGTTCGCCAACGCGGCGGCGTGGAAGGCATCGACCGCGGCGCGGTTGGGGGCGAGCAGGGCGATATGGGTGCCGTTGCCCACGGTCGCGGGGGCGCCGTCGAAGGGCTTGAGGATGAAGAGCTTGGGGCCGATCAGCTCGCCGAACACGATGCTGCCGGGGAGCTGGAAGGGCTGGGCGATGCCAAGCGCGGCCATGACCGGCTCGTAGAAGGCGCGGGCGCGGTCGAGGTCGGCGGTGCCGAGCGTGGTGTGACTGTACATGAGTTCCTCCTCAATCGCACCAGGCGGCGTCGTCGATATGGAGTTCGGCGGCGGGACGGCTGCCCCAATCGTCGATCCTGGCGCGGCCGGCGAGCCAGAGCTTGCGGTGGCGCGGGGCGGAGAGCAGCGCCTGGCCCAGCTCGGTCTCGGCGGCGCGGAAGGCGACCGCCTTGATGCTGCGCCCGTCATCGCCCGCGACGATCGCGCGGACATGGTTGGTGCCGACGATATCCGCCTTGATGACCGTCACCGGCCCGGCGGCGATGCGCGGGGCGGGCCAGCCCATGCCATAGGGGCCGCCTTCCTCCATCGCCTCGACCAGCGCCGGGTTGACGCCCCCGGGCGCGACGACCGCGTCGAAGAGCAGCGCGCGGTCGCCCATCGCGGCGGTGACCTTTTCGGAGAGCCGCTCCTCGAGGAAATCGGCAAAGGCATCGAGCCTGTCCTCGGCGATGGTGACGCCGCAGGCCATGGCGTGCCCGCCGCCCGCATGGAGCAGCCCGGCATCCTTGGCGGCGAGCACGGCGGCGCCGAGATCGACGCCCGGGATCGAGCGGCCCGACCCCTTGCCGATCCCGGCCTCGTCGAGCGCGATGACGATGGCGGGGCGGCCGAGCTTTTCCTTGAGTCGGCCCGCGACGATGCCGATCACGCCCGCGTGCCAGCCGTGGGCATGGACGATCGCGACCGCGCGGTTGCCCTGGGTCAGGCTCAGCTCCTCGGCGGTGCGCTGGACCTCGGCCTCGATCGCGCGGCGTTCCTCGTTGAGCGTGTTGAGCTCGGCGGCGATCGCGCGCGCCTCGTCGGGGTCGCGGGTGGTGAGCAGGCGGACGCCCAGATCCGACCGGCCGACGCGCCCGCCCGCGTTGATCCGGGGCCCCAGCGCGAAGCCGAGATCGGAGCAGACCGGCGCGCGGGTGAGGCGCGAGGCCTCGATCAGCGCGTTGAGGCCGATGTTGCGCCGCTGGGCCATGACCTTCAGTCCCTGCGCGACGAAGGCCCGGTTGAGGCCCTTCAGGCTCGCCACATCGGCGACGGTGCCGAGCGCGACGATATCGAGCAGGTCGAGCAGGCGCGGTTCGGGGCGGTTCTCGAACCAGCCGCGCGTGCGCAGCGTGCGGATCAGCGCGGCGCCGAGCAGCCAGGCGACGCCGACCGCCGCCAGATGGCCGTGCGCGGCGCCCGCGGTCTCGTCGAGCCGGTTCGGGTTGACCAGCGCCAGCGCGACGGGGAGTTCCGAGGCGCATTTGTGGTGATCGACCACGATCACCTCCGCCCCCACGCCCTGCGCCATCGCGAGCGCCTCGAACGCCTGCGCGCCGCAATCGACGGTGACGATCAGGCTCGCGCCCTCGGCCTTGAGCTTGACCAAAGCCTCGCCTGAGGGGCCATAGCCCTCCATCAGCCGATCGGGGATATAGGGCCGCGCCTCGAGCCCGAGATCGCGCAGCAGCAGGATCAGCAAAGCGGCGGAGGTGGCGCCATCGACGTCATAATCGCCGAAGATCGCGACCTGTTCGCCCGCCTGCACCGCGTCGGCGAGCCGCTCGGCGGCCTTGTCCATATCGTTGAAGATCGACGGATCGGGCATGAAGGCGCGGATGCTGGGCGCGCGATGCGCCTCGAGTTCGTCGCGCGGGCAGCCGCGGGCGAGCAGCAGCTGCGTCACCAGATCGTCGGGCGCGAAGCCCGGATCGCGCGCATCCGCCGCCAGCCCGCGCCAGCGCCACGCCTGGCCGGTGATCGATCGCTGGATGTTGAGGAGGGAAGTCACCGGGGGGACCCTAGGGGGCTGACCGTTCCGCGGCAACGGCCTCAAACCCCCACCGTTCGTGCTGAGTAGAGACCGAGTAGGTGCGCAGCACCGTATCGAGGGCTCGTATCGAAGCACCCGTCTCGCCAAGCGATGTCCTTCGATACGCGCTCTCGCTACGCCCTGCGGGCTACTCGATCGCTACTCAGGACGAACGGTGTTGGGAGCGGCAAGCCCGGATGACGTGAAAGCCGTCAATAGCTCTTGAAGTCGGTCTTGAGCCAATGGCTTTCGCGAAACCATTTGGTGATGACGTATTTGGTGCCCTTCATCACGCGCATGCCCTCGTGGAGGGTCTGCCGGTTGGGCGTGCCGTCGGGCTCCATATTGTTCCACAGCAGCATCAGGCCGGGCTTGGGGGCGATGCGGATGCCCGCGGTGGGGAACCAGGTGGCGCCGCCTTCCTCGACCTGGTTGAGATAGATCATCGCGGTCCAGGTGCGCTGGCCGCCCGATTCCATCATCGCATCCCAATATTCCTCGGTATCGTGGAACCAGTCATAATGCGCCTTGAACTGCTGGCCGGGGCCATAGCGCTGGCCCTGCATCGTCTCGCCATATTCCGGATCGAGGCCGAGCAGCGCGGCGATCCGTTCGTCGATGCGGCGGACATCGGGGTCCCAGCGGTCGAGATCGCAGCTCTCGCTGGTGCGGAACTCCTTGTCGGCGGTCTCGGCGAGCAGGGTCGAGGGGCGGCGGTTGCTGTCGATCAGCCTCATGAGGATGCCGCAATCCTCGGGCGTCAGATAATTTTCGAACAGATAGATTTGCGCGCCGGCGGGCGGGGCGCGGCGGACGCCCGGATTGGCCTCGAGGCGCGCGGTGATCGCCTTGCTCCGGCGTGCGCGCTCGGCAGTGGGATCGGTCTTGCGGGAGAAGAGCTTCATGCCGTGCAAATTGCCTCCCCGCTCAAGAATGGCAAGAGGCCCGGAGCTTGCGCTCCGGGCCTCCCGTGCCTCCTCGGGTCAGGCCGTCGCCTTACCAGAAGATATCATATTCGACATCGACCACCATGCCGGTGCGGATATCGACGAGCAGCGCGTCATTGTAATAGCGCACCCAGCGATACGGGCCATAGGCCGGCGGCAGGTTGTAGTAGAACGGGTCCTCGATCCAATATTGCTGCGAGAAGAGCAGCGAACCGATCGTGATGCCGATCGAGAAGCGGTTATAGCCATAGCCATAGCCGCGCGGCGCATAATAGCGGGGCAGGCGATAGCGGTTGCGGTCGTGCGCCCGGCGGTCGCGCCAATTGTAGCGGTTGTCGCCCCGCCATTCGCGCGACCAGCGGCGGTTGCTATCGTTGCCGCGCCAATTGTCGTTGCCGCGATAGCCGTTGTCGCCGCGCCAATTTCCGTCGCGGCGGTTGTTGTCGCGCCAATTGCCGTCGCGATTGCCCTGCTGGCGCTGCTGCGGGGGGACGACGCCGGTGTTGCCGTTCCACTGGCCGCGATTGCCGCGGAACTGCTGACCATCGCCCTGCTGGCCCCACTGGCCGCGGTCACCGCGATTGCCGCGGAACTGCGGCTGCGGCGCCGGCTGCTGCCGGGCCTGCTGTTGCTGACCCTGGTTGCCGCCGTTCCAGCGCTGGCCCTGGCCCTGCTGGTTGCCGCCCCACTGGCCGCGATTGCCGCGGTCGCCGCGGAACTGCTGCTGCTGGGGCTGCGGAGCCTGCTGCACCTGCTGGGGGACCTGGACCTGCTGCGGCTGCGACTCGCGCCAGTTGCTGCGCGGCGCTTCGCCCGAATCATTGTTACGCTGCCGCCAACCGCCGCGATCGCCGCGATTGTCACCCGCCGATTCCGAACGCGAGCCGCGATCGCCGCCACGCCCGTGGCGGTCCTGCGCGAGCGCTGGCGGAACCAGCGCAGTGGCGGCGATGAGCGCCGCGATCATGGGTTTAAACATTACACTGTCTCCGGCTTGCCCGGCACGTCGCCGGTTTTCTTATGCTTTTGACGTTTAGGGAAAGGTCCATGAGCCGTTTCTGAATTCGCCTGTCAGCTAATTGAAAGCTAAGTTAATTGCCGCTGCTTTGGTTCCCGGCGGCCTCGGCATCGTCCGGGCCCGGCGAGGGGTCGTCGCCGCGGGCGATGCGGGCGGCGTGCTGCACCGCCTCGATCAGCCGGGGATAGATGCCGCAGCGGCAGATGTTCGGTATCGCCGCCTTGATATCGTCCTCGCCGGGATTGCGGTTGGCGCGCAGCAGCACCGAGGCGGCCATGACGATACCGGGCACGCAATAGCCGCACTGGGGCACATTGCCCGCGATCAGCGCCTGCTGGATCGGATGGCCGCGATCCTCGGCCAGCCCCTCGATCGTGGTGACGAAGCTTCCCTCGATCCCCGCGATCGTCACCTGGCAGGCGAGCACCGCTTCGCCATCGATGTCGACGGTGCAGGCGCCGCAATCGCCGGTGCCGCAGCCATATTTGGTGCCGGTGAGGTTCGAAGCGTCCCGCAGCGCCCAGAGCAAGGGGGTGCGCGGGTCCATCTTGTACTCGACCGGGTGCTTGTTGACGGTGAAGCGAGTCATGGAGCGGGTTTAGCGGGAAACGCGCCGTTTCCGAAACGGGCATTGTCTGTACCGGGCGCCGGGCCGACATTCGCGGCATGACACTTCCCACACTCTTCGTGCCCCATGGCGGCGGCCCCTGCTTCTTCATGGATCCGGACGGCGGGCCGCCCGATCCGATGTGGCGGCCAATGCAGACCTATCTCGCCGGGCTGATCGACAGCCTGCCCGAGCGGCCCCGCGCGATCCTGCTGATCTCCGGCCATTGGGAGGAGGAGCAGGTGACCGTCCATGCGGGCGACGGGCATCCCTTGCTGTTCGATTATAACGGCTTCCCCGAGCACACCTATCGGTTGCGCTGGGACGCGCCGGGCGCACCGGCGGTGGCGATGCGGGCCAAGGCGCTGATCGAGGGCGCGGGCTTCCCGGTGGGCGTCGAGCGCGAGCGCGGCTGGGATCATGGCGTGTTCATTCCGATGATGGTCGCGGTGCCGGGGGCGGACATCCCGCTCGTCCAGCTGTCGCTGCGCAAGGACCTCGATCCGGCGGCGCATATCGCGATCGGACGGGCGCTGGCGCCGCTGAGGGAGGAGGGCGTGCTGATCGTCGGCAGCGGCATGAGCTTCCACAATCTGCGCGTGCGAGGGAGCCAGGCGACCGGTCCGGCCGATGAATGGGACGCTGCACTGACGGACGCCGTCATCGATCCGGATCCGGCGCGCCGGGCGGAGCGGGTTGCGGCCTGGGACCGGCTCCCCCACGCCCGTTTCGCCCATCCGCGGGAAGAGCATCTCCTTCCGCTGATGGTCGCGCTCGGCGCGGGCGGGGAGGGGCCGGCGGTGCGCGACTATGCCGATCATGTGCTCGGCTGGGCGGTGAGCGGGTATCGATTTGGATAATTATCCCTCTCCCTCCGGGAGAAGGAGATTACTGCCCGAAGCCCGCCTCGCCTGCCTGGGCGATCGCCTCGCGGGCGGCGGCCAGGAGGGCGCCAGCCTTCGCCTCGCATTCGCGCTGTTCATAGGCCGGGTCCGAGTCCGCGACGATGCCGGCGCCGGCCTGGACGTGCATGATTCCGTCCTTCACCAGCGCGGTGCGCAGCACGATGCATGAATCCATCGATCCGTCGGGCGAGAAATAGCCGACGCCGCCGGCATAGGCGCCGCGCGTCTCGGGCTCCAATTCGGCGATGATCTCGCACGCGCGGACCTTGGGGGCGCCGCTGACGGTGCCCGCGGGGAAGCCCGCGAACAGCGCGTCGAGCGCGTCCTTGCCCTTGCCGAGCGCCCCGACGACGTTCGAGACGATGTGCATGACATGGCTGTAGAATTCGACCGTGTAGCTGTCGGTCACGCGCACGCTGCCCGCCTCCGCCACCCGGCCGACATCGTTGCGGCCGAGATCGAGCAGCATGAGATGCTCGGCGCATTCCTTGGGATCGGCGAGCAGCGAGGCGCGGTTGGCCTCGTCCTCGGCGGCGGTACGTCCACGGGGGCGGGTGCCGGCGATCGGGCGGATCGTCACCTCGCCGTCGCGCGCGCGGACGAGGATCTCGGGGCTCGATCCGGTGAGGGTGAAGTCGGGCAGGTCGAGATGATAGAGGAAGGGCGAGGGATTCACCCGGCGGAGCGCGCGGTAGAGCTCGAATGGCGGCAGGGCGAACGGGACGGTGAAGCGCTGGGCGAGGACGACCTGGAAGATGTCGCCCGCCTCGATATAGGCCTTGGCCTTGGCGACCATCCCGGCATAGCTGCCGGGGGGCAGCACCGGTTCGAGCGCGACCGGCGCCGGATCGGCGCGGACCGGGGCGGGGAGCGCGGCGGTGGCGAGGCGCGCGGCGGTGGCGTCGATCCGTTCGGCTGCCGCGTCCACATCGCCGCCGGGCCAGACGGGGGCGACGAGGAACAAACTGTCCGCGAGGCGATCGAAGATCAGCACCACCGTGGGGCGCACGAACATCATGTCGGGGACGCCGATCGGGTTGGCGGGAGGGCGCGGGAGCTTTTCGACGAGCCCGACCGTCTCGTAGCTGAAATAGCCGACGAGGCAGGCGAGCGCGCGCGGGAGCTCGGGGGGCACCTCCATGCGGCACTCGGCGACGAGAGTCCGGAGCGCATCGAGCGCCGGCGCGCCACAGGCCGCGAAGGCGGTCCGGTCGGTGAGCCAGTGCGGGTTGATCGCCGCCGCGCCATCGGTCGCGCGGAAGACGAGATCGGGGGCGAGGCCGATCAGGCTGTGCCGGCCGCGGACCGATCCGCCCTCGACCGACTCCAGCAGGAAATCGCCACGGCCCGGCTCGATCAGCTTGAGCGCCGCCGCAACGGGCGTCTCGGTATCGGCGAGCTGGCGGCGCCATAGCAAGGCCGGCCGCCCCGCAGCCAGCGCCGCGCGGGCGGCCTCCAGCCCTTCGATCACCTGCCCGCGCTTACTGGCTGGCCGCGCCCGAGCGGCCCAGACGGGCGCGCAGGGCGGTGATATTGGCTTCGTTGCGCTTCACGACGACATGGCGCTTGATCGCCTCGACGAACTGCTCGGCCAGCTCCTGGCGCACGCCGGGCAGGAATTCGGCGCGCGCACGCTCCATCGCGGCGGCATTGCCCTTGCCGTCGGTATCCTGGACCGTGTCGACATAGACGACATAATAGCCCTCGCGGCTGGCGCCCTCGACGAACTTGGCGCTGTGCGGCGCCATCGAGAAGGCCATGCGCACCTGCGCGGCATCGGTGGGCTTCAGGTCGCCGCGGACCAGGCTGAACTCCTTGGGCGGAAGCGCGCGGATGCCGAGCTTGGCCAGCGCCTCGCGCATCGGCGTGCCCTTGTTGATCTCGGCGCGCAGGTCCTGCGCAGCCTTGCGGGCCTTGAACAGCTGCTGGTCGAGCCGATAGTCGGCGAGCACCTGCGGGCGGATGCTTTCGAGCGGGCGCGGGGTCGCGGCGATCGCCTTGTCGAGGATGATCACCGCGAAGCTGCCGTCCTTGTCGGTCGGGATCAGCAGCGGCTCCTGGCTGTCGGGATCGAACTGGAAGCCGGCGGCGGCAAGCATCGCGAGCGTCGCATCGGGCTTGGCGTCCTTGCCCTGGGGCGGATGATCGGGATCGATGCCCTCGGCGGTCAGCGCCGGGGTGCGCTGGACGGTCAGCTTGCCCTTGGCCGTCACCTCGTCGAAGGTGCCGCCATTGCCGATATCGTCCTCGAGCGCCTGGCGCAGCGTGACCATCGCCTGCGCGGTCTTGCGCTGGGAAATCTCGTCGGCGAGTTCGCTGCGGACCTGATCGAGCGTCCTGGCGGCGATCTTCTGGATCGATTCGACCTTGAGCACCGCCCAGCCGAGCGGGGTCTTGACCGGGCCGACCACGCCGGCCGCGGTCACGCCGAACGCCGCATCGGCGATCGCGGGCGAGGTCTGGGCGGAGAGCTTGGCCTTTTCGACGCCGTCGAAATTGGTCGCTTCGAGCCCGCGGCCCTTGGCGGCGGCCTCGGCCGACTTGCCGCCGCGCAGTTCGGCGGCGACGGCGTTGGCTGCCGCCTGATCGGGAAGGACGATCTGACGCACGGTGCGCTTCTCGGTCGCGGCATAGCGCCCGCCCGAAGCCGCGAAGGCCTGCTGGATCTCGGCATCGGTCGCGGCCGACTGCGCCTTGAACTGGTCCGGGTGGACGATCGCGTAGCGCATGATCCGGCGCGGCGGGATCTGATAGCGGGCCTTGTTGCGCGTGTAGAAGGCGGTCAGCATCTTGTCGTCGGGCTCGGCGCCGGCGTCCATGTCCTGCGGGCGGATCAGCGTGACGAGGCCGGTGCGGCGCTCGAGGATCAGCGAGGCATAGGGGGCGGCGAGCCCGTCGGCGACCGGCGTACGGATCTGCGGGTTGGGCAGCAGCCAGCGGATATAGCGCTCGGTCGCGATATCGTCGCGCCACTGGCGGGCCGAGCGGTTGGTCTGCTGCAGCTCGGCGTCGAAGCGCTTCTGATCGAACTTGCCGTCGATGCCGATGAAGCGCGGGTTGTTGGCGATGTCCGAATCGATCATCGCCTGATCGACGATCATGCCGTTCTGCTTGGCGAACTCCTCGACCGCATGGACCGCGAGCAGCTCGTTCATCACATATTCGAAGCCGCCGCGCTGGAGCAGATTCTCCATCGTCATCTGCGGGCCGCCGCCATTGTTCTGCTGGCGCAGCAGGTCCTGGAGGCGCGTCGTGACCTCGGCCTCGGTGATCGTGTAGTCGCCCACCGTGGCGAGCGTCGCCGATTTGCCCGCGCCGCTGCCACGCAGGCCGGTGACGTCGCCCGCCGCGAAGGCGATCGCGATCACCCCCAGCACGATGAGCACGACGATCTTGCCGAAGAGCGACTTGGTGAAATTGCGGAATGCGTCGAGCATGGAGGGCCGTTCGAAAGAGGAAGTTGTGGCGTGCTTTAGGGCGGGTCTTCACCGCCTTCAAGCTTGTGCGACGGCGTGGGGTTGCTATCGGCGGGACATTGTCACGGGAGATACCGAATGCGCCGCAAGCTGGTGGCCGGCAACTGGAAGATGCACGGGCTCAAGGCCGATTTGCCCCAAGTGGCGGCGATCGCCGAGGCTGCGGCGGCGCATCCGGGCGTCGATGTGACGCTGTGCCTGCCCTTCACGCTGATCGAGGCGGGGGCGGGCGTCGCGGGGGCGATGCCGGTGGGGGCGCAGGACCTGCACGAGAATGACAGGGGCGCGCATACCGGCTGCATCTCGGGCCCGATGCTGGTCGAAGCCGGCGCGAGCGTGGTGATCGTCGGGCATAGCGAGCGGCGCGGCGACCAGCATGAGACCAGCCACGACGCCTGGGCCAAGGCGGCGGCGGGGCGCCGCAACGGGCTGGGCGTCATACTGTGCTGCGGCGAGACCGAGGCCGAGCGCGATGCGGGCCGCGCCGAACGCATCGTCCAGTCGCAGATCGAGAAATCACTGCCCGATGGCGCTTCGGGCGAGTGGCTGACGCTCGCTTATGAGCCGCGCTGGGCGATCGGCACGGGCAAGACCCCGACGCTGGAGGATATCGCCGCGATCCACGCGATCGCCCGGGCCAAGCTGCGCCAGATGGTGGGCGATGCGGCGGACGGGATCCGCATCCTGTACGGCGGATCGGTGACCGGGGCGAACGCGGCGGCGATCCTGGGGACCGAGAATGTCGATGGCGCGCTGGTCGGCGGGGCGAGCCTGACCGCGGAGAAGTTCGTGCCGATCATCGCCGCGGCGGCGCGCGCCGGCTAGGGCTGCGTTTTCCGCGCGAGCACCAGGCCGGGCAACATCGGCAGCCAAAGGCTCATCCCGCGCAGGAGCAGGGTCGCGGCGAACGCGGCTTCGAGCGGAACGCCGAGCGCGTGGAGCGTTGCGGTCGATGCCGCTTCGAATGTGCCGAGCCCCATCGGAATGGGCCCCAGGGTCGCCACGATCGTCGCCACCATGAACGCGGCGAACGCCGCCACCGGCCAAAACGGTTCGCCGAGCGCGGCGAGGCAAAGGGCCAGCGTGGCGGCATCGGCGACGAAGATCAGTGCGTTGTACATCGATACGCGGGCGATGAGCGGGCGGTCACGGAGCAGTTCGCGGGGCGTTTCGCCGAGAATCTCGAACAGCCTGCGCAACGGCGTTATCCGAAGCGCCCCGCCCGGAAGCGCGCGCTTGCCGTGGCGATGCAGCCAGAGCACCAGCGAGGTGACGGCCAGCAGGAAGAGAAGGACCAGCGAGATCAGCCCGAGCAGCGCCGGGGTCATGCGATGATCGATCCAGAGCAGCGCGAGCGTGGCCAGCGCCATCGCGGCATAGGCCAGATAATAGCCGATCATGGAGACCAGCACCGCCCCCATCGCGGCCGGGCGCGGCGCGCCGAGGCGAGTCAGGCGTTCCGCAAGCAGGACGTTTCCGCCGATGCCGGCGGTGGGGACCAGCTGATCGACGAACAATTTGAGGATCGCGACCGGGAGCAGACGGCCCAGCGGCTGCGGGGCCTGGGCGTGACGCAGGATCACCTGCCATCCCCGCGCGATGCAGACATAGGTGCTCGCCTGAAGGCAAAGGGCCGCAACCAGCCATAGCGGCTGGGCGCGGCGTGCCAGTTCCGCGAAGCGCGAAAGGTCGCCAAAGTGGAGCACGGCAAAGAAGAGGCCGCCAAGTGCGAGCGCCGCGAACGCCCAGCCAAGCCATCGTCCTTGCCTGCGCTCGCTCAATCAGCCTTGCCTTTCGGCGCGCCGGCGAGCGTGAAGAATGCGGTGGCGCTCGACAGCAGGGCCATTGCGGCGCCGGTGAGCGCGGCGCCATGGAAGGCCTGGATCAGGCCGCTTCCCGCAGTGGCGATCACCGCGCCGGCAATGGCCGTGGCGATCAGCCCGCCCGCGCGCGCGATCGCGCTGTTGAAGCCCGAGGCGGTGCCGGCATGGCTGTCGTCGACCGAGGCGAGCACAGCGGTGGTCAGCGGCGCGGCGACGCTCGACATGCCGACCGCGATCACCAGTGCCCCGGGGAAGACCGAGCTCCAATAGGGTGCGCCATCGGTGACGAGCAGGAACAGCGCGAAGCCGATGCCGACCACGAACGCGCCGCCGGTCAGTGGCCAGCGCGGGCCGACCTTCGCCGTCAGGTGTCCCATCACGCGCGAGGCCAGCCCCATGCCGAGCGGCATCGGCAGCAGGGCGAGCCCCGCCTGGAGTGCGGTGTAACCCCCCGCCTGGATCAGCACATAGGGGAGCAGGAGCAGCACCCCGCCCAGCGCGCCGTAGAGGAGGAAGGTGAGCAGGGTGAGCCCGGTAAAGGCGCGCGAGCCGAACATCGCGATGGGCATCATCGCGCGGCTGCCGCGCCGGCGTTCGATCCACAGGAACAGCGCGGTGCAGGCGATCCCCGCCGCGAGGCCGACCCCGGCGGTGGCGTCGATATCGTGGTGGCTCGACCACAGCGTCAGCGCCCAGGTGATCGCGCCCAGCGCGAGCGTCGCAGTGGCGGCGCCGGGAAGATCGAGCGGGAGCTCGCCCTCCGCGCTTTCCTCGACATAGAGGAGCGCGATCCCCATCGCGGCGAGAGCGATGGGGACGTTGACATAGAAGATCGCGCGCCAGCCGACCGCATCGACCAGCCAGCCCCCCAGGGGTGGCCCCACTGCGCCGGCAATCGCGCCGACCCCGGCCCAGGTGCCGATCGCCTTGCCGCGCTCTTCGCCAGTAAAGGCGTGGCCGAGCGCGGCGAGGCTGTTGGGCAGCAGGATCGCCGCGCCCACGCCCTGCACCGCGCGGGCGGCGAGGAGCAGGGCGAGGTCGCCCGCCAGGGCGCAGGCGACCGAGGCCAAAGTGAAGAGCCCGATGCCCGCGACAAGCAGCTTGCGCCGCCCGAAATGATCTCCCGCCGCGCCGCCGATCAGCAGCAATGCCGAGAGCGGAAGCAGATAGGCGTTGATCGTCCATTGCAGCTCGGCGGGGGTAGCGTGGAGGTCCTTGCCGATCGCGGGCAGGGCGACATTGGTGACCGAACCGTCGATGAAAGCGAGGCTCGACGCGAGGATGCAGGCGACCAGGGTCAGGCGGGGATGGGATTTGGCGGCCACGCGAGTGGCTTAAGGGAAAAACCTGCAACCGTCATCCCGGCGAAAGCCGTGACCCAGAGTCGCGAACGATGCCCTGCTTGGCTCTGGGTCCCGGCTTTCGCCGGGATGACGGTCATGGGGTGCGCACCTGCGCCATGATCGCCAGCGGGCGGCCTTCATTGTCGTTGAAGAACGCCATCCACTCCTCGGTGCCGTCGGTGTGGCGGTGGATCATGTGCGGGGCATCGACGAAGGTGGCGCCGCGTTCGATCAGCTGGGCGTGGGCGGCGTGGATGTTCGGCACGCGGAAATAGAGGATCGATTCGGCGGGGCCGCCATCGCCTTCGGAGAGGAACAGCCTCGTGCCGCCGCAATCGAAAAAGGCGAGGTTGCCGAAGGCGTAGAGGAAGGGGAGGCCGAGAATGTCGCGGTAGAATGCGGTCGCGGCGCCGATCTCCGCGACGCTGCGCGCGATCTGGCCGATCGGGCCGAGGGCAAGGGCTTCGCTCATATCGGGTTCCTTTCCGTGCAAGGGGCTGGCGGCGCTGATCCCGGTCCAGTCGCGGATCTCGGCGCGGCGGGTGAAGCCGAGTTTCGCCATCGCATTGGCGAGATGATATTTGACCGCGTCGTTGCTGTGCCCGAGGCGGCGGGCGATCTCGGGGTTGGTCATGCCGTGGCGCACCGCCTCGACCACGCGCCATTCGGCGGGGGTGAGGATGTCCGCATGGGGCGGGCGGCCGCGCTTTCGGTTGCTCATCGCAGCGCTATTAATGCGGGTTGCGGGGAATTACCCTCCCCGGTGGATCAGGGAGATCGCGGGTGACGACACGAAAGGCCGAATGCCGGTGCGGTGCAGCCACGGCGGTGTGCGAGGGCGAACCGGTGCGGGTGTCGGTGTGCCATTGCCTCCACTGCCAGCGGCGCAGCGGGAGCGCGTTCGCGGTGCAGGCGCGCTGGCCGGAAGCGCAGGTGACGATCGCAGGCGAGACGCGCGAATGGACCCGCGTCAACGATTCGGGCAGCAGCGCGACCTTCCGTTTCTGCGCCGCGTGCGGATCGGACATCGCCTATGTGCTCGACAGCCAGCCGGGGCTGATCGCGGTGCCGGTGGGCGCCTTTGCCGATCCGGGGTTCACGCCCTGGCCCGAATATTCGGTCTATGAGGGGCGCAAGCATGGCTGGGTGGAGATCGCCGGCGAGGGGATCGAGCATTACGGCTGAGCTAGCCGCGGTAGCTGGCGTGCTCCCCGGCGGTCCATTCCGCGACGCGGGTCGCGGCCGCCGCGAGCCAGGCGGGGCCGCGGCGCTTGAGGTCCGTCGCGATCGCCCTTGACGCGCCCGCGCCATCGGCATGGATCGCGGCGAGATCGGCGGCCATTGCTCCGATCAGCTGGAGGCGGAGTTCGGGCCCGATCTCCTCAAAGGTCAGTTTGCGGCCGTTTGGGGAGAGGCGTCGGGTGACACGGCGCGCGCGATAGTCGAGGCTCGCGTCGGGCGAGCGGAAGCGCCCTGCCGCCATTTTCGCCGCGAGCCCGGCCTCCCGCCCCCCCTTCCAGCATGAGGGAAGAAGCGCCTTGACCTCGGCGGCGAGCGGGCCCCCTTGATGCTCGGTCCAGGCGGTGAAGCGCGGGCGCCCGAGGCTGCCCGCACCTGCGACCCGCGCGGCGATCCGCGCCTCCACGCCCTTGGGAAGCGTGGCTGTCAGCGCCTTGCGCAGCCGATCGGGCACCGTACGCGCCGCCTTGGCACCCTGGAGCTCGGTCCAGAAATCCTCGCGCTGTGCGTCGTTGGCGGCGAAGGCGTCTCGCAACCAGAGATGATCGCGTTCGAGCACGAACGGCCTGGGCGCCGCGAGCGCGCGGGCATAGGCATCGAGCATCGCCGCGGCGGTCTCGGCCGGGCCGGGATCGGGGATCGCCAGTGCGATGCTCGCGGCGAGGCGGACAAGATCGAGGCACCAGGGCAGCACCGCCGCCTCGTCATAATCGTTGACGCCCCATACCAGCCGCGCCCCGGCATCGCGCCACAGCCCGAAATTGCCGGCATGCGCGTCGCCGACCGAGGCTACGGCTGGCGCATCCATCAGCTCGGAGCAGAGCGAGGGCGCGGCCTCGGCCCAGCGCCAGCAGGTTGCGCGCAGGAACAGGAAGGGATGCTCGCGCATCCGCTCATGTTTGCGCTTCAGATCCTTGGCGACGAGCTCGTCGCCCAGCTGCTTGCGCATCCACGCCTCATAGCCTGCGATCGATTCGGCGAGGCCGGGGAGGGCGGATGCCTTGCGGCTCATCCCGCGTAGCGGTCCTTCAGCACCTTCCAGGTCGCGCGCAGGCTCACCGCGTCGCCGCCCTTGGGACGGCCAGGCTTGGGCGAGCCCTGCCAGCAGAAAATGTCGAAATGCGCCCATTGCGCGCCCGCGGGGACGAATTCCTTGAGGAACAGGGCTGCGGTCAGCGCGCCGCCCCAGGGGCCTTCGGCGGCGTTGACCATGTCGGCGACGTCGCTCTTCAGCATTTCCTTGTAGGGATCGTAGAGCGGCAGGCGCCACATCGGATCGGCCTCGGTCTCGGCGGCGGCGAGCAGCTCGGCGGCGAGCGTGTCGTCATTGGCGAACATCGCGGTCAGGTCCGGCCCCAGCGCGACCCGCGCGGCGCCGGTCAGGGTCGCGAAGTTGAAGATCAGCTCGGGCTTCTTCTCTTCCGCCTTGGTGAAGGCATCGCCCAGGATGAGGCGGCCCTCGGCGTCGGTATTGCTGTTCTCCACGGTGATGCCCTTGCGCGAAATCATCACGTCGCCGGGGCGCGCCGCCTCGCCGTTGATCGAATTCTCGACCGCGGGTACGAGCATGTGGAGCCGCACGGGCAGCCGCGCGCCCATGATCATCTCGGCGAGCGCCAGCGCGTGCGCGGCGCCGCCCATGTCCTTCTTCATGAGGCGCATGCCCGCGGCCGGCTTGATGTCGAGCCCGCCCGAATCGAAGCACACGCCCTTGCCGACGATCGCGATGCGCGGGTGATCGGGGTTGCCCCATTCGATCTCGATCAGCCGCGGCTCGCGGCCCTTGCCCGCGGCCTTGCCCACCGCGTGGAGCATGCCATAGCCCTTCTCGATCTCGGCGCCCTTCACCACGCTGAGCGTGGCGCCATAAAGCTTGGCGATCTCGGCGGCGGCGGCCTCGACATCGGCGGGGCCGAAATCATTGGCGCCGGTATTGACCCAGTCGCGGATCTTGTACGTGACGCTGGCGAGCCGCAGCGCCTCGTCCATCCTGGCGGGATCGCCGGTGAGCAGCACGCGCGGGCCCGGGGCCTTCTCGTCCTTCTTCTTGTAGCGGTCGAACCTGTATTGCGCGGTCAGCCAGCCATAGATGGCGGTGCCGGGCTCGCGGCCCTCGACGCGATAGGTGCCTTCGGGAAGGACTTCTGCGAGCTTGGCGACACACCAGGGCGAGAGCCGATCGACATTGGCGACCACGCCGAGCGCGGACCAGTCCTCGGGCGCATCGCCGGGCAGGATCGCGGTGGCGGAGCTGGTGGGCGCGAATTTCTGCGCGGTCAGCGCGGCGCGGTGGCGCGGCGGCTGGGCGGCGAGCCAGGCGTCATAGCCCTTGGCGTCGATCAGGTGGATGGTGCGCGCGGCCTGGCCGCGATCGGGCTGAACGAGGGTGCTGAGATCAGGCATGAGGCTGATCTAGTCGCGTAAGACGCGTTTCGCCAGCCCCGGCGGTTTTTGTGGGATGAGCGGGTTTGCGGGGCGTCTGGCAAATATCCACTCAATGAGTCTAAATTAATCTGAGTCGCCGGATAGAAGTGCCTGAGTCGAGGTTAGTAGAGTCTGCTTTACCCGATAGATTGACGATGATAATGGCCCAGCACGGATACCGGGGTGCTCCGTGAGTTGTGTACGAACAACTTGGGAGAAGCAGGATGATGTACGCCTTTGCAGCGATGATGGGGATGTGCGGTACCAAATGGCCCGGCTGGTGGCGCGGTCCGAAAAAACCGCAGCCCGATCCCTGGTGGTGGATCGAGATCGTCATCGGCGCCGCGGCGGGCATCGGCGCGTCGATCGTGCTCAAGGAAGTGTCGGACGGCAGCTTCCTCGCGACCGCGGCGATCCCCTTCTTCGGCGGCGCGACCTCGGCGCTGGTGCTCGCCGGGCTGGGGCTGGGCGGCAAGGAAGTCGCGGGCTGACATCGAACGCGGCGCTTCCCGGCGGGGAGCGCCGCTAACCGCCCTTGCGGATCTGGGGAACGCACATTTCGAAGGCGCGATCGACCATCGCGACGAGCCGGTCGCGCTGGCCGGCCAGCGCGGCGGGCGCAAGACCCGAATCAAGCGTCTCGAGCGTGAGATAGGGCAGGGCGTGGAGCGCGGCATAGTTCGAGATCGAACGGTCGCTGACCGTCACCGTCTCCGCGACGATATTGAAATCGCCCTCGTTGAGCTTCCAGCAAAAGGCGCTGCGGATGTCGCGCCCGGCGAGCTGGGGGATGAAGACGAGCGTGTCGTCATCGTCGAACGGCCAGGCCTTGGCGAGCGACGGATAGGGCATGTAGCGCCCGTCGCAGTAGCGGATCGAGATCACGCCATTGCCCGGGCGGTCGCTGCGGTTGCAGGTCGAGAGGCGGGTGTCGAAGCCCCTGGTGTTGGTGTGGAGCGCGATGACCGGGCCGTCGGCGGGGGTCCAGCCGGCGAGCATGTTCGCGGCGTAGAGCGGGATCGAGGGATCGAAATTGCGGTTGGGATCGACCGGCCAGCCGCGATCGACCGCATAGTTGAAGCGCTGGCCGTCATGCTCGGGATCCACGCCGGTATCGACCGCGACCATCGTCCCGCCATAGGCGCGTACGGCGACCAGTGCCGCATCGAACGCGCCGCTCTCGTTATCGTGGAGCACGAGCCAGAGCGGACCCCTGGGCCGGGCGGTGTTGACGATCCGCCAGATCCGCCAGCGGACCTGATCCTCGCGGAACTCGACCTGCTCGACGCTCAGGCCGCGCCATTCGGCGGCATCGCGATGGCGGGCGAAATCGTCGTCGGCGAGGGTGAGGGGATCGACTTGAACCGTATCGCCGCCCGGCGCGCCGATGCCGACCAGCAGCGGGGCGGCGAGCAGGAGGAGCGCGCGGCGGATCATTGCGCCGGTGTAAGAGTCGCCGCGCGCCGCGGCTAGTGGCGGTCGCCCGGCGGCTGGGTTAGGGTCGTCGTGCGCTCACAGGCGGGCGCGGGGGGATACCATGCGCCGCACGATCGTGATCCTGTTGCTGTTTCTGGCGGGCTGCTCGGCCGAGCAGATGATCGAGCGCATGAGCACGCCAGAAGAGCGCACGATGGCGCTCGAGGCGGCCAAGGCGCTCGCCGCGGGCGACTATCAGACGCTCGACCGGATGATCGATCCGCCGCTGCGGGACGAACTCACTCCGGAATCCCTGGCGAAGATCAAGCCGATGGTGCCGCGGGGTGAGATGGCGCTCAAGACCATGGCGATGCGGAGCACGACCGTGGACGGGGTCACCACCACGCTCAAGAGCTTCAACTATGAGGTCGGCAGCGGCGACCGCTGGGCGATCGTACAGATCACGTTGCGCGTCGCGCCTCCGCGCGAGACCGTGTTCGCGGGGTACCGGGTCTGGCCGGTCGATCACGCGCCGAGCGGCTTCAGCTTCGCGCGAGCGGGGCCGGCGCATTATTTCTGGCTGTTCGCGATGGCGCTGGCGGTGGGGCTGTCGCTGATGGGCTTCGTCCAGGTGCTCCGTACGCGAGGGCTCAAGCTCAAATGGCTCTGGGCCATCGGCTGCCTCTTCTCGTTCGTCACCTTCACGCTGGCCTGGGAGACGGGCATGATGGGCGTGGCCCCGATCTCGTTCCTGGTGCTGGGCGCGGCCTATTTTCAGCTGGACCTGCAAGGCGGCCCCCTGCTGCAATTCGCGATTCCCGTCGTCGCGATCCTCTTCCTGATCCGCAAGGCGAGCGGCGCCTTCGATCCTGATCCCGAAGCTGAGGCGGAGATTTTCGACTAGCGCGAATGCTGGGCGCAGCGAGGCGATACAGGGGCTTATCGGCCCAAGCTTATACTTATACGCGCAATAATCATGATGTTATTTGCGTCGATTATTCTGTGTAACGAAATTGTCATGGAGTCTTTCGATTCCATCGTTGACGGCAATACTTGCCACAGGATAATGTAGCGGAAATAGAAATTTGGAATTTCGAGTCCGGGGTCGCGCTCTGGCAGGAGTGGTCCAATGGCTATTATTTCATCCAAGCTTATCCGCTTCGTTCCGCTGGGCGGCGTGCTGGCGCTGGGCGCCATGGCGGGGATGTTCGGCATGTCGAGCAGCCTGTCGGCGCAAGCGCAGGGCGAGGAGCCGATCGCCTATATCGGCCATGGCGCGTTTTTCGAACGCGATGGCAAGCAGATCGTGCCCACCGCCGAATGGGTGGCCAAGGCGCAGGACTGGTACCGGGCCAAGCTGTCGCGCAGCCTCGATTCGAAGGGCAAGGCGGCATTCGCGACGTTCGACCGGCGGCTTTCCACCATCAAGGCCGAAGGACAGGCGCGCCTGATCGTCCGGCAGCGCTCGCTCGAATGGCTGATCGTCAACGCGCCCCGCGCCGCCGCCGACAACCGCACGATCGGCAAGATCAACGCGATCGGATATGAGCTCAACTTCCGCCTGCCCGTTCCGGGCGTGCAGCCCAAGCAGGATGGCGGGCTCTACCAGCTCGATCCCGAAGTGGCGCGGATGCTCGACTCCCCCGAATTCAGGGTCGGCGCGAAGCGGGGCGGGGGCGCCGGATCGGCGATGCTCGCCGACGCGGTCAACGCGCTGCTGTTGCCGACCACCAACGAGGGCCAGCCCTATATCGACCAATGCACGGACGCGGCGAACGACGTGCCGAAACCGCCGACGATCAACGTGATGGACACCAACGGCACCGCCGGCTGGAAGATCGAGGGCTCGATCCCCCCGGCCGACCAGTTCATCACCGGCACGCCCGCCGAGATCCGCAGCTTCACCTCGTCCAAGGGGGTGTGCATCGCGCTGCCGCGCTATACCGACAACAGCAAGACGGTGGTCAAGCTCGATGGGGTGATCTGCCTCAGCCGGACCACCTCCAAGGTGTGCATCTGGGACAATCAGAAATTCGATCCGGTGACGATGAAGCCCAAGGGCTTCAATTTCGGTGCGACCGAGCAGATTCCGATCGGGGTCGCCAATCTCGGGATCAATCCCAGCGGCAAGTTCCAGGCCGGCGGCGCGGGGCTGGAGAATGGCACCGGCGGCGTCTGCACCGACTGCCATGCCGGCGAGAACCCCTATATCATCCATCCCCTCGTCACGATCGCCCCCGGCAAGACCATGGCGGACCTGCGAACCACGCTGCCGATGATGCCGCCGCAGCGCTATGATCCGATCGTGGCCGCGTCCTGGCCGCAGAACGACCTGTCGCACGCCGAGCCTTTGGTCCCCGGCGCCTGTGTCGGCTGCCACCGCCAGGGCCCGACCCGCGCCGGCCGCTTCCCGCACCTCTCGACCGCGCTCAACGGCACGCTCCAGGACCCGTCAGGCTATTGCAACACCATCCTCAAACAGGCGGTCGAGCGGACCATGCCGCAGGGCGCGCCGCCGGGAAGCTCGCTGAGCGATCCCGAGGTGATCGATTTCCGAAACTGGTGTCTCGAGCCCGGCACCGGCAACCCCAATGGCGGATCGGACCGCGGCGACCCGCATCTGAGCACCGTCAATGCAGTCAACTATGATTTCCAGCCGGCGGGCGAGTTCACCGCGCTGCGCAATTCGGCCACGGGGTTCGAGCTGCAGACGCGTCAGACGCCGGTGACCACCACCTTCATCCCCAACCCCAATCCCTATACCGGACTGCAGAGCTGCGTGAGCCTCAACACCGCTGCCGCGGTCCGGCTGGGCAGGCACCGGGTCAGCTATCAGTCGACCGGCGAGCGGACCTTGCTGCGCGTCGACGGCAAGGTGACGACGATCCCGAGCAAAGGCATCGATCTGGGCGGCGGCAACCGCATCGTCACCCCGGCCTCGGGAAGCGGGGTCTCGGCCTATGCGGCGGACGGGACGCGCGTGGTGATCACGCCGATCTTCTGGTCGTCGCAGGGCTATTGGTATCTCGATGTCGAGGTGACCAATTCGCCCGCGCGCGAGGGGCTGATGGGGCATATCCTGGCGGGGCAATGGTTGCCGCTGGGGCCCACCGGCACGCGGTTCGGCGCGGCGCCGGGAACGATCCCCGCGCGCGACCTGCTGCTCAACCAGACCTTCGCCAATGCGTGGCGGGTGACTCCGGCGACCAGCATGTTCGACTATGCGCCCGGCACCTCGACCGCGACCTTCACCGATCCGGCCTGGCCGCACGTGGGCACGCTTTGCTCTGCGACGACGGTGCCGTCGATCCCGGGTCCGGGCAAGCCGACGATCCGGCCGATCCCGCGCGAACGGGCGGAGCAACTGTGCAGCAAGTTCAAGGGCAACAAGGCCGCGTTTAACGAGTGCGTGTTCGACACGATGGTGATGGGCGATCCGAACGTGCCCGCGGGCTATGCGAAAACCATCGCCGCGCGGACCGCTATGCCCTGAGGTTAGGGTCCGAACTCAATGCCCGCCCCGAAGGGGTCGTCCTGTGAGAGGCGCTGGCTGCGTCACCGCTGCTTGCGCGTAGCTTCAGCTACGCGGCTGCGCACCGTTCCTTGCCAGCGCCTCTCACAGGGCGATCATGGCCATCGCGGGCATTGAGTTCGGACCCTAACCGACGGGCACGCCGAACAGGTCGTGCTCGTCGGCATCCTCGATCTCGACCCGCAGGATGTCGCCCTGCTTCAGATGCCCGGCGTCACGGAGATGGACTTCGCCGTCGATCTCGGGCGCGTCGGCCTGTGAGCGGCCGGTGGCGCCTTCACCCTCGACCGCATCGATGATCACCTCGAGCGTGCGGCCGATCTTGGCCTGGAGCTTGGCGGCCGAGATCGCCGCGGTCTTTTCCATCACCCGGGCGTAGCGCTCTTCCTTGACCTCCTCGGGCACCGGGTCGGGGAGCGCGTTGGCGGCGGCGCCCTCGACCGGCTCGAAGCGGAAGGCGCCGACGCGATCGAGCTGGGCTTCGTCGATCCAGTCGAGCAGATACTGGAAATCCGCCTCGGTCTCGCCGGGGAAGCCGACGACGAAGGTAGAGCGGATCGTGATGTCGGGGCAGATCTCGCGCCAGCTCTTGAGCCGTTCGAGCACCTTCGCCTCGTTGGCGGGGCGGCGCATCGTGCGCAGGACGCGCGGGCTGGCGTGCTGGAAGGGGATGTCGAGATAGGGGAGCACCAGCCCCTCGGCCATCAGCGGGATGACCTGGTCGACATGCGGGTAGGGGTAGACATAATGGAGTCGCACCCACGGCGCGATCTTGCCCAGTTCGCGGGCGAGATCGGTCATGTGGGGCACCACCTCGTGGCCCTTCCACATGCGCGGCTCCTTGCGGATATCGACGCCGTACGCGGACGTGTCCTGGCTGATGACCAGCAGCTCCTTGGTCCCCGCCTCGACCAGCTTCTCGGCCTCGCGCAGGATCGCGTCGGGGCGGCGGCTGACCAGGTCGCCGCGGATCGAGGGGATGATGCAGAAGGCGCAGCGATGGTTGCACCCCTCCGAGATCTTCAGATAGCTGTAGTGGCGCGGGGTGAGCTTGAGTCCCGCCTCAGGCACCAGGTTGAGGAAGGCGTTGGCCGGCATCGGCGCGGCTTCGTGGACGGCGCCGACGACCTCCTCATATTGCTGCGCGCCGCTGATCGCGAGTACCTGGGGGAAGCGCGCGCGGATCACCTCGGCCTCCTTGCCGAAGCAGCCGGTGACGATGACGCGGCCATTCTCGGCGATCGCCTCGCCGATCGCCTCGAGCGACTCCTCCTTGGCGCTGTCGAGAAAGCCGCAAGTATTGACCAGCACCACGTCGGCGCCGGCATAATCGGGCGACATCGAATAGCCGTCCGAGCGGAGCTTGGTGAGGATGCGCTCGCTGTCGACGAGGTTCTTGGGACAGCCCAAGGAGACCATGCCCACGCGAGGGGCTTCGGGAAGTCTGGTTGCCATGATTGGCCGCGCACATAGGCGTTTCGCGGGAAAAAGCTAGCTGAGGGGTTTCCGCAGGTTTATCGTGCCCCATCCGAAACAAGAATGACGGAGGGGCAAATGGGGACCGAGATTCACTGGTTGGCAGTGATCGCCGCGGGCGTGGCCGCGTTCATGGTGGGCGGCGTTTGGTACAGCGCATTGTTCGGCAAACTCTGGATGGCCGCGCGCGGGGTGACCCCCGATTCGATGCAGAAGGGCAATGTGAAGCTGCTGTTCGGCATTACCTTCCTGCTCGATCTGTTCATGGCGTTCATCCTCGATCATGTGCTCGGAACGTATCACTATCCGCCGTTGACCGGGACGCTGCTGATCGCGGGCGGGATCGCGCTGGGCTTCGTGATCCCGTCAATGCTGGTCAATTATCTCTACCAGCAAGCCAGCCGGAACCTGATCCTGATCGACGCAGGCCACTGGTTCTTCGCCTTTCTCGCGATGGGGGCGGTGCTGAGCCTGCTGAGCTGATCGGGCCCATTCCGCTCCGGCAAGCGAGGTCCAATCGGCTTGGATCCGGCGCCAAGCCGGCTAGAAATCCCAGCTAAATTGCTTGGTCACGCTTGCCGCGACCGGTTGCCCGTCCGCATCCAACTTCGGTTTGAACCGGGCGCGTGCGAGCATCAGCTCGCAGGTGGTGTCGTCGAGAAGCGGGTAGCCGGAGGATTTCACGATCGTGCACGCGGTAGGGCAGCCCGCAGCTGAAACCTCCAGCCTGAACGTCACCACACCGCGCATGTTCTTGCGCCGGGCCTCGCGCGGATAGTCGGCGCTGCTGACCCATGGGCGGCTGCCGTTCGGCGGCGGGCCGCAAGGCGCAGCCTGTGGCTGAACCATCGTTGCGCTGGCGAGGATCGTCAGAAAAATCATCTTTTTGCCCCGGCTATCTCGACGTCAGCCTATGGCCTAGCGCGCCCGTGTCCAGTCCATTCAGGCAGGCGCGCGGAACACGAACCACGCGCCCGCCGCGATCAGCGCGAAGCCGATCGCATGGTTGAGCGTGATCTTCTGGCCCAGATAGAGGATCGAGAAGCCCGCGAAGACGGTGAGCGTCACCACCTCCTGGATCGCCTTCAATTGCGCGGGCGAATAGACGCTGCTGCCCCAGCGGTTGGCGGGCACCGCGAGGATATATTCGGGCAGCGCGATCGCCCAGCTGACGAGGATGACCAGCAGCAACGGCGCGGCCTTGAAGCGCAGATGGCCGTACCAGGCGAAGGTCATGAAGATGTTCGACGCGATCAGCATCGCGATCGGGAGGATGCGCTCCGGCATCAGCGCGCCGGGAGCCTCGGGAGCGGATCGACGGGCGTGCGGCCCTGGCGGATCTCGAAATGCACCTCGGGCCGGTCCGCGGCGAAGCCCGAATTGCCCGAAAGCGCGATCATCTGGCCGCGCTTCACCGATTGGCCGCGGCGCACGAGGATCTGGCCGGCATGGCCATAGACCGTCGTCCAGGCATCGCCATGGCGCAGGATGACGAGCCCGCCGAGCGCGGGGATATCACCCCCGGCATAGGCGACCACACCGTCCGCCGCGGCGAGGATCGGGGTGTCGAGCGGGACCGCGATCTTGATCCCGTCATTGACCTCGCCGCTGGCGCCGGGGCCGAAGCGTTTAACCACGGTTCCCTGCACCGGCCATTGGAACGGGGTGCTGAGCCGCGCCGGGGTGGCGACGGTGGCGGTCGGGGGCAGGGGGCGGCTGGGCGAGGTGGTGGGCGTGCGCGGGCGCTGGTTGGCGGCGAGCGCGGGCTGGCCGCCCGTCACGATATCGTCGATGTCGAGATGGAAGCGCGCGGCGCGCTGCTCGAGCGTCTCCGGCCCGGCATCGGGGATCAGGATGCGCTGCCCGGTGCGCAGGATATAGGGCTCTTCCAGATAGTTGACCGTGACGACGCGGCCCCAGTCGACGCCATAGGCGCGCGCGATCGCGATCCCGGTCTCGCCGTCGCGGACGATATGATAGCGGCCCGCGGGGATCTGGAGCCGCTGGCCCGGCTGGATCGTATAGGGCGGGGCGAGCCCGTTGGCGCGCGCGATCGCTTCGGATCCGGCGCCGGTCTTGACCGCGATCAGGCGGAGCGAATCCCCGTTGCGGACCACATAGGTGCTCGCCGGCACCTCGCGCGCATCGGGGGTGACGGGGCGCATTTCCCAGCTTTGCTGCCCATTGGGGATCGTGCCGGGCTCAAGCTGAAGGCCGGGGCGCGGAGTCGGCGTGGCCGTCGGGCGCGGCACCGTGCGCTCCGGCGGCGCGGGCTCGTAGCGCTCGCTGGCCATGCGCGGAATGCAGCCGGACAGCAGCATCAGCGCGACCGGCAGCAGATATGCCCTTCTCCCCATCGCCCTTTCCCCAACTCCCGCCCGCTTCATATCGCACGCGGTGGCGCGCGTCACTCAGATGTCATGCGGAGGGTTCGAGCCGGTTGAGCCCGCGCAGATAGGGCTGGAGCGCTTGCGGAACCGCGACCGAGCCATCCGCCTGCTGGTAATTCTCGATCACCGCGACCAGCGTGCGGCCGACCGCGAGGCCCGAACCGTTGAGCGTGTGGACGAAGCGCGTGCCCTTCTCGCCCTCGGGCCGGTATCGCGCGTTCATGCGGCGCGCCTGGAAATCGGTGCAGGTCGAGCAGCTCGAAATCTCGCGGTAGCGCGCCTGGCCGGGGAGCCAGACTTCGAGGTCGTAGGTGCGCGCGGCGGAGAAGCCCATGTCGCCGGTGCACAGCTTCATCCGGCGGAAATGCAGGCCGAGCTTGGTGAGGATATCCTCGGCACAGGCGGTCATCCGCTCATGCTCGGCGTCGCTGGTCTCGGGCGTGGTGATCGAGACCATCTCGGCCTTTTCGAACTGGTGCTGGCGGATATAGCCGCGCGTGTCCCGCCCCGCTGCGCCGGCTTCGGAGCGGAAACAGGGGGTGAGCGCGGTGAAGCGCAGCGGCAGCTCGGCTTCGGACAGGATCTGCTCGCGCACGCTGTTGGTCAGGCTGACTTCGCTGGTGGGGATCAGCCAGCGGCCATCCTCGGTGCGGAAGCTGTCTTCGGCGAATTTGGGGAGCTGGCCGGTGCCGAACATGATCTCGTCGCGGACGAGCAGCGGCACCACGGCTTCCTCATAACCGTGATCGCGGGTCAGCGTATCGAGCATGAACTGGCCGAGTGCGCGGTGGAGGCGGGCGGCGGACCCGCGGACGAAGGTGAAGCGCGAACCGGCAAGCGCCGCGCCGGTCTCGAAATCGAGGCCGAGGGCAGGGCCGATCGCGTCATGCTCCTTGGGGTCGAAATCGAAGTCGGGCTGGCTGCCGATCAGATGCATCTCTGCATTCTTCTCCTCGTCCGCGCCCTCGGGCACATCGGCGAGCGGCAGGTTGGGGATCGCGGCGAGCAGACTATCTAACTCGCTTTGAAGCTTGCCTTCTTCTTCCTCAGCCTGCGGCACATGCTGCTTAAGGAACTGCACTCGAAGTTCGAGCTCGGAGGGGACAGTTTCGCCACGCGCCTTTAGCTGTCCGTAGCGCTGCGAAAGCTCCTTCCTCTCGGCCTGAAGCGACTGAGTGTGAGCGATGTTGTCCCGCCGCCGCTGATCAAGTTCAACGAGTTGCGAGGCCATGGGCGCGAGCCCGCGCTTGGCCAGGCCCTCGTCGAAAAGTCCGGGATTTTCCCTAATGGCGCGAATGTCGTGCATGGGCGAGGCCTATGACCGGGAGCGACGGCGGGCGCAACCCGGCCTGGGGGAGGGACCGGCGTTCTGCTGCAGCGGTTTGGTGGGAAACCGCAACCGCCGTCGCTCCCTCCGCGTTACATCGGCAAGCAACCAAGGAGCCTTGCCATGCGCGTGCCGCACAACGCCTTCGTCCTCGTCGCCGATGGGCGCAAGATGCTGTTCCTCCGGAACGAGGGCGACGCCGATATCCCCAATCTCCAGGTCGCGAAGAAGCGGGTCGACCGGCACAATCCCGATCATAACGAGCAGGCGACCGATCTGGCCGGCGGCGCGCCGGGCACGCGGACTGCGGGTGCCCAATGGGGCGGCGGCAATATGGACGAAGCGGATTTCCACCAGCTCGAGGAAGACCGCTTCGCGGCCGAGACCGCGGGACTGCTCAAGGAATGGGCGCTGCGGGATGAGTTCGAATCGCTGATCGTGGTGGCGCCGCCGCGGACGCTGGGCGAGCTGAGGAAGCATTATCACAAGGAAGTGACCGACCGGCTGGCGGGCGAGATCGGCAAGGACCTGACCGGGCACACGGTGCCGCAGATCGAGGAAGTCCTGTTGAAGGCGGAGTGAAACTACCAGCCGTCATCCCGGCGAAAGCCGGGACCCAGAGCCCCGAGCGTTGCGCTTTGCAACTCTGGGTCCCGGCTTTCGCCGGGATGACGATAGTGGGTTAGGCCGTAATTTCGGCCTTCTTCTTCGCCAGCCGCTTGCGCGCGACCAGGGCTGCGGCGGCGCCGCCGAAGAGGAGGATCATCGGCGGGGCGGGAACCGGCGAGGGGCCGCCCGACGAACCGCCGCTCGAACCGCTCGATCCGTGACCGCCCGACGAGCCGTGGCCGCTGCTGGTGCTCCAGCCGCTCGAATTGCTCCACCCGCTCGAACCATGGCTCGATGAGCCATAGCTGCTCGAACCCTTGGAGCTCGACCCGTAGCTGCTCGAACCGTGGCTGGAGGAGCCGAAGCTGCTCGATCCGCTCGAGGTGCTCGACGAGTTGGACGACGAGGTTGACCCCGAAGTCGAGGAAGAGTTCGACGACGAAGTCGAAACGCCGCTCGAAGTCGAGGAAGAGTTGGACGAGCTGGTCGAGACGCCGCTCGACGAAGACGTGCTGACGCCGCTCGACGTGGACGAACTTGATCCACCCGTGGAGGAGCTGTTCGACGAGCTGGAGCCGCCCGTGGAGGAGCTGGTCGAGCTGCCGCCGGTCGAGGTCGAGGAACCGCCGGTCGAGCTGCTCGTGGACGAGCCGCCGGTCGAGGAGCCGCCGGTCGAGGAACTGGTCGACGAGCCCGTCGAGCCGGTCGAGGAGACGCCCGACGAGGTCGAGACCGCGCCGCTCGACGTGCTGGTCGACGAGATGGTGATGCCGCTGCTGCCCGAGCTGCCGCTGCCGCCCGAGCTGCCGAAAAAGCCGCCGGCGAAGAAGCCGCCGATGAAGCCGCCGCCCGACGAACCGCCGGTGACCGCCGCGCTGCTCGCGCCCGCCGAGGAGGCGACGCCCGAGCCGTAATTCTGGGGAGGCAGCGGGATCGGCGCGCCCTGGGTGGTGACGGTCACCACCGCGGGCGGGCATTGCTGCTGCGTCGTCGTCACCACGCGGCGGACGGTGCGCGGCGTATAGCTGCGCACCGCGACGCGGCGGACCGCGGTGCGGCGATAGGTGGCGACCGGCCCGCGATGCGGCGCGGCATAGACGCGGCGTGGCTGCTGCTGTTGCTCGGCGACATAAACGCCGCCACCGCCCACCAGCGCGCCCCCGCAGGTGCAGGCACAAAGTTTTGCCAAGGCCATGCGAACCGACATGATGTCCCACTCTTCCCGATGCTGGCGTGCTTTCCCCGACGGAACGTCAGCAGCTCTCACGCAAGCTCATGCGATAAAAGTGCAAAACAAACTATTAAGTGCAACTCTGTTAAGCGCTGTTTACCTTCTTCTTGGACGAAATTTGCAGGGCGCGGCGCACGGGTGGTGGTTAATGTTCGACTTCGGTACAGAGTCCCGCTCTATTCATTATCTGTTTGTTAAGATGACTGGTTAATCGCGCCAGTTTGCGAATCGTGATCTGGTTCAGCAACGAGCAATTTCCCCCGATTTATGGGACATTTGACGTGTAACCCCGTGGATTCATCGGCTTGTTATCGGGTTTGCGCGCAAGTATAGGGCCCTCGGGCAAGAGGCGGTTTACGAGCGGCAGCATGTCACTCGAGACCGGTGTGGAGAGTGGGGATGGCTTCGGTTTTGGATCGAGCTGACGAACCTGGAAAACGCCCGCCGCATGCGGCGAACGATGGCGAAGACGGATACCGGCCCAGCGCCGACGAGCCGTTCATGAATCCGCGGCAACTGGAATATTTCCGCGACAAGCTGCTGGCCTGGAAGGATGCGATCTATCGCGAAGCGGCGGGGACGCTCTCCCAGTTGCAGACCGAGTCGCTCCGCGAGGCCGATCTCACCGACCGTGCATCGAGCGAGACCGACTGGTCGATCGAGCTGCGCACCCGCGACCGGCAGCGCAAGCTGATCTCGAAGATCGACGCCGCGATGCGCCGAATCGAGGATGGCGAATATGGCTATTGCGAAGTGACCGGCGAGCCGATCAGCCTCGCGCGGCTGGAAGCCCGGCCGATCGCGACGATGACGGTCGAGGCGCAGGAGCGCCACGAGCGGCAGGAAAAGGTCTCGCGCGAGGAATAGGCTGCCCCCTCGGGCGCTGTTTTCCGAAAGTTTCGTGCCGTCCCCGGCGTCCGCCGGGGAATGCAATGCGCCGCGATGGGACAGCGTCGCGAAATCTGTCCGCCCGGACCCCCGAAAACCCTGTCCGGTTAACGCTTTCGATAAGATTCTCGCCGTATTCCTTCCGCACGACACCATGTGTTTTCGAGCGGTTTGAATGGACCAGTTTTCGCAAGATCCCCTGACTGCCCTGTCGGCCGATGACTTTACGGGTCAGCGGGCGGGCGCGCGCGACAGCCTGATGCTGACCGCGCAGTTCCGCATTGCCGATCGTGAGGTCACGCAGGTGCGCGTGCGCAATCTTTCTTCGGGTGGACTGATGGCGGAATATGCGCAGCCGATCACGACCGGCACCCCGGTGGATGTCGATGTCCGCGGTGTGGGCTGGGTGAGCGGGCGAATCGCCTGGTCGGCCGAGGGCCGGGTCGGCGTCGCCTTCGATCACGACATCGATCCGATGCTGGCGCGCAAGCCGGTGGGCAAGGGCCCTTCGACCCCGAGCTTCGTCAAGCCGATCCTGCCGGCACGCCGCTAAGCGCGTTTCACAAGACCATGCGACCTGACCCCCTCGGCCGCAACGCCGGGGGGTTTCAGCTTGTGAGGATCACTGGGCTCCGAACCGCGTCCGGGGCTAGGGCAAGGCGTGAGGCGCCACCCTGCGCCTCCGCCGCCAGGACGGCCGCGCTTAGCCCGCGGCCATTTCTTCCTTCACGCGCAACTTCTGCTTCTTCAGCTGGGCGATCAGCATCGAGTCGGGGTTGGGACGCTGCGATTCGCTGGCGATTCGCTGATCGAGCACGGCATGCTTGGCGGTGAGTGCCGAGAAATGCGCGGTGTGCATGGATGCGTTCCTCCTTCAGGATTCAGGCCGGAATGATGATTAGAACATCTTTCCAATCCGTTGTCGCTATGCAGTTCGCGCCATTTTCGGCGGCCCGTAAAAATCGCACGCCAGGCCGTTTGTGCCCGCGATAGTGCGTTGCGGGATGCCGATGTTCCGGGCAGGGGAAGGCGATGGACGATACCGAGATCCGGCACCGCCTCGAGATTCTGCGATCCGAGCACCGTGATCTCGATGCGGCGATCGGCGCGCTGCTCTCGACGGGTCCGGCTGATCAGCTCCAGGTGGCGCGTTTGAAGAAGCGCAAGCTGCGGCTCAAGGACGAGATCGCGCTCCTCGAAGACCAGCTGATCCCCGATATCATTGCTTGATCGCCTCGCGGCGATAGGCGCCGCAACCTTGCCGACGCAAAAACCCCTGATCCGGAACGGGACACAGATTAAGCATTCAGTTACCATGAACCCTGTGGCACCCATTCCGGATGCACGGGGAACAGGGCGCATCGCGGATCCATCGCAAGCTGGTAGACTCGCTATATGTCGAGGCGATGCTGCTCGCCGATGAGGCGCGCGCCTATTTCGACGAGATCGGCCGCGACGAGCGCGACATGCTCGAGGCGATCAACCGCGTCGCTTTCTCGTGCGAATCGCTCAAGGTGACGACCCGGCTGATGCACGTCATCGCCTGGCTGCTCACCCAGCGCGCGGTCGATTCGGGGGAATTGGCCGCGCGCGACGCCCTCTCGCCGTCCAGGCGGCTCGGCAATGCGCCCGAGACCGACGGCGCGGTGCTCGCGGCGATGCCGGCGCAGGCGGCGACGATCATGCTGACCAGCATCGATCTCTATCGCCGCGTCGCGCGGCTGGACGACGCGCTCGAGGAGCCGGTGCCGTCGAGCCCGGCGCGGAGCATGATGGACCGGCTGGCGCTGGCGTTCTGATCCGACCGTCATCCCCGCGAAAGCGGGCCCCAACCATTCCTCTTTCTCTTCGCGTCTTTGCGTCTTGGCGGAATCTCTAGCTTCCTAGAATTTCCGCGAAGGCGCGAAGACGCAAAGAAGAAGTTGGGTCCCGGCTTTCGCCGGGATGACGGATTATGGGTTCACCCACAGATCGCCCCCTTCGCCGCGGCATATTCCGCCTTCAGCCGATCGATCTTCACCGCCGCGGGCTCGACGCAGGTGACCGCGCCGATTCCCTGGCCCGAGCCCCAGATCTCCTTCCACGCCTTGGCGCCGCCGAAGTTCATCGTGCTGAGGTCGCCCTCGGGCAGATTGTCCGGGTCCATCCCCGCTGCGACGATCGAGCTGCGCAGATAATTGCCGTGCACGCCCGTGAAGAGGTTCGAATAGACGATGTCGGCCGCGCGCCCCTCGACGATGCCCTGCTTATAGGGCGGAACCGCATTGGCCTCCTCGGTCGCGATGAAGGCCGAGCCGATATAGGCGAGATCGGCGCCCAGCGCCTGCGCCGCGAGGATCGAGCGCCCGGTCGCGATCGCGCCCGACAGGATCACCGGCCCGTCAAACCATTCGCGGACTTCCTGGACGAAGGGGAAGGGGTTGAGCCGCCCGGCATGCCCGCCCGCGCCCGTCGCGACGAGGATCAGCCCGTCGGCGCCCTTCTCGATTGCCTTGTGCGCGAAGCGGTCGTCGATCACGTCGTGGAGGGTGGTCCCGCCCCAGCTATGGACCGCGTCGTTGAGTTCGGGCCGCGCGCCCAATGAGGTGATGACGATCGGCACCTTCCACTTGGCGCACGCCGCCACGTCATGCTCGAGCCGGACATTGGACTTGTGGACGATCTGGTTGACCGCGAAGGGGGCGGCAGGGGTGTCGGGATGGTCGCGGTCCCACGCCGCCAGTTCCTCGGTGATCTGGTGGAGCCATTCGTCGAGCAGGGTCTCGGGCCGGGCGTTGAGCGCCGGGAAGGAGCCGACGATCCCCGCCTTGCACTGCGCGATGACCAGATCGGGCACCGAGATGATGAAGAGCGGCGCGCCGATGACGGGGAGCCGGAGGCGATCGAAGAGCGGAGGAAGGGCCATGGGCCCAGTTTCATAGCGCAACCGGAATGGCTGTCCAGTTGACGTAGGGGAAGGTGATCGCGGCCCTTCGGTCATGCTATGTGGCGGGCGATGCTGGCCTATCTGCTCATTCCCTTCGGCGTCTTCTTCGCCTGTGTCGTCGCGCTCGGCGTCGAAAAGGGGCGGATCATTGGAATGATCGACAAGAGCGACCCCGATGAGATGGATCGGCTTGGTGGATGGTTCGTCGATGGTCGGCGCCTGCGCGATGTGGACGCGGAACCCGGCACGCCGCTTGCCCGCCGGCTCCGTGTCTATAACGGGTTGTGGTTTCTCGCGCTCTGCGCCGGTCTTGCGATACCGTTGACGCTGGTGTTCGTCGTCCCGCACTGAGGCCCTCGGGATTCTTCCCGAGCTTGCGCGCCGTGAATATGTCTGATCTGTTTCCGCCAGGGCCCGAAAAGGGCTTGGGGGAGGGGTTGTGACGATGGGGGCGATTCGGGCTTATTCTCGGGCCTATTCGAACGAGGCGGCGATCGCGTGCACGGCGGCGTTCGTGATGCTGATCGCGACGGCGATTTCGAATTATTTGCGGCTGGACGTGGACACGGGCGGTGCGCCCTTTGGCGAGTATCTCGGCCAGTTCATGCTGCCTGCGATCCCGTTCGGCCTGGTGCTGGTGCTGCTCGCGTTGCGGAGCCGGGCTGCGGTGACGGTGGTCGCGACACTGGGGACGCTCTTCTATCTGTTCGACTGGATGATGCTTAGGTTCTGACGGGTCAATCCACCCGCTTGAGCCCTTCGGCATATTCGCGCTGCTTGCTGGCATAGAGCGCCGCGGACATCCGCAGCATCGCCTTGGCAGCATCGTCGAGCGGCCGGATCGCCTTGGCGGGCGAGCCGACGATCAGATAGCCGGGCGGAAACACCTTCCCTTCGGTCACCAGCGCGCCGGCGCCAACGATGCAATCCTCGCCGATCACCGCGCGGTTGAGGATCGTCGCGCCCATGCCGATCAGGCTGCGGTCGCCCACGGTACAGCCGTGCAGGATCGCGTGGTGGCCGATGGTGACGTCCTCGCCCACGGTGCAGGGGATACCCGGGTCCGAATGGAGCATCGCGCCTTCCTGGATGTTGCTGCGTGGGCCGACCTTGATCGGAGTATTGTCCGCGCGGATCACCGCGCCGAACCAGACGCTGGCGAGACTGGCCAGATGGACGTCGCCGATCAGGTCCGCGCTGGGGGCAATCCAGGCGTCTTCGGCGAGGACAGGGCGTTGGCCCGCGATTTCGTAGAGCGGCATAGGCCGAGTGTTAGCCGACAACCTCGAAGCTGCCGAGCGGGATCTTCATGCCGAGCATCAGCGCGATCGCGACTGCGCCGAGCAGCACCGCGAGCGTCGAGGAGAGCGAGAACAGCCCCCAGCCCACCGCGGTCACCATCTGCGGTGTCGGCCGCTGGAGTCGATGGTTCTGCTGGATCGTGGTCAGCACGAACATGGCCAGCATCGCGTACATGAAGACGAAGAATTCGGTCATCTCACCCACCCCGGTCGATCCGGAATGCGTAGCGCAGAGATGGTTAACGACCTATGATGCGGCGCACCAATTTATCGCATTCGCGTTTCGCTTGAGCCCGATCTTCTTGCCCCTCTCCCATCGGGAGAGGGTTGCGCAGACTTGGGTCCGCTTCTTCAGCGGGCTCTAGGACGAATCGACATTCAACGCATCCAGATCATGGCTGCGGCGAGGTGGATGAAGGCGAGGAAGTATGCGGCGCG
>NZ_JAPDOK010000001.1:189341-879180 GCF_026013415.1 Sphingomonas caeni | reverse complement strand
TCCTCCGCCTCAACCAGCGGAACCCTATGAATCACGCATCCTCCCTCTTGGGAATCCTGAATGTCGATTGGCCCTAGCCCAGCGTGAGCACCACCAGCGATTTGGCGGGGAGCTTCACCACCAGCTTGCCGCCCTGCCAGCTCGCCCCGGCGAATGCCGCCGGAACGACGATGCCGGGCGCGGCATAGCTGTTGCGCGCGTCCATGGTCTTCGCGGTAAGGATCTGGCCGGCGATCGTGCCGGGCTTGAGGCCGGAGAGGTTCAGCGTCGCCGGATTGTTCGGATCGACATTGGTGATCGCGACATGGATCTTGCCGTCCGCGCCCCGCGCCGCGGTGACGTCGATCGCGGGCAGCCCCTCGGCATAATCGGGCGTGGTGACGCCCACCGGCAGCGCGGTCGCGCCCTGGAAGGGCTGGTAGAGCAGGAACGCCCAATATGTCGGCGTCAGCACCATCCTGGCGCCATCGGTGTGAATCATCGCCTGGAGGACGTTGACCATCTGGGCGATGTTGGCGCCGTGGACCCGATCGGCATGGCGGTGGAAGATGTTGAAGTTGGTCGCCGCGACCAGCGCGTCGCGCAGCGTGTTTTCCTGCACCAGATAGGCGGCGTTGGTTCCGGGCGTTGGATCGTACCAGGTTCCCCATTCGGCGACGATCAGTCCCTGCTTCTTCTCCGGATCATATTTGGTCATCGCGGCATCGTGCCCGACGATCATCGTTTCGAGCGCACGGGTGCGTTTGAAGGTCGCCGTCCAGGCCGCTTCGTCGAAGCCGATCGCCGAGCCCTTCTTTCCCCAATCGCCGGTCGGCAGCGTGTAGTAATGCAGCGAGATATCGTCGAACCGCGCCCGCGATTCCGACATCAGCACGTCGGTCCAGTGATAATCGCTGCCGGTTGCGCCGCCCGCGATCAGCCGGGTGCCGTCCTGCTTCAGGAAGGTCCCCCAGCGGCGGACCATCGGTGCGAATTCCTCGGCCCGGAGATTGCCGCCGCAGCCCCACATCTCGTTGCCGATGCCGACATAATCGAGCTTCCAGGGCTTGTCGCGGCCATTGGCGCGGCGCAGCTTGGCGAGCGTCGAATTGCCGCCATGGGTGATGTACTCGATCCAGTCCATCGATTCGGCGGGGCCGGCGCTGCCGACATTGACGTTGAGATAGGTCTTGGACCCGAGCAGCTCGGCGAAATCGAAGAATTCGTTGGTGCCGAACTGGTTGTCCTCCTCCTTGTTGCCCCACCATTTGTTGAGGGTCACCGGGCGGCTGCCGCGCGGCCCGATCGCGTCGCGCCAATGATAGATGTCGGCATAGCAGCCGCCCGGCCAGCGGATGACCGGCACGTGCAGCTTCTGCAGCGCCTCGACCACGTCGCGCCGGTATCCGCGGATATTGGGGATGGACGAATCCTCGCCCACCCAGATGCCGCCGGTGATGCCGCTGCCCAGCTGTTCGGCGAACTGGCCGTAGATTTCGGGGGCGATCCGTACGCCCTTCGCCGCGGTGTCGATGGTCCCGCTCGCCGTCACGGTGCCCGCCAGGGCGGGCGTGGCCAGCGCGAGCAAGGCCGCCGCCATCATGCGAATCGCCATCGGATCATCCCCTTTTGTCACTGAGCAATTGCGCTCTGGGATGATTGATAATACCAGATCGCGATGGAGGGAAGCCGCCACACGCCGCGCCATTTCAGCGGTCATGACGAGATCGCCGCGATTCTAGGGTCGGAGATCCTGTCCGGCGCGCGTGCGCCCGGATCGCGGATGCCGACGCTGGCCGAGATGTTCGACCGGTTCGGCGTGTCGCGGGTGCTGATGCGCGAGGTGATCAAGACGCTGACAGCCAAGGGCATGGTCGCATCGAAGAGCCGCGTGGGCACGCATGTCCTCGATCCCTCGCACTGGAACTGGTTCGATCCCGAAGTGCTGGCGTGGCGGGTTCGGCTGGGGCTCGACGCGGATTTCCTCGTGCGGCTAGCCGAGATGCGGCGCGCGGTCGAGCCCGCCGGCGCGGCGCTGGCGGCGCGGCACCGGACGGCGGAGCAGCTCGAGCACATGCGCGCGACGCTGGATGCGATGGCGGCGGCGGGGAATGACCGGCGCGCCTTTGCCCAGGCCGATCTCGATTTCCACATCGCAGTGAGCGCGGCCTCGGGCAATCCGCTGTTCCGCTCCTTTTCGGGCGTGGTCGAAACCGCGCTGGCGGCGTCCTTCTCGGTGAGCTCGCCGGCCGATCCCGCCGCCGCCGCCGCCAATGTCGCGCGTCACCGCACCATCGCCGACGCGATCGAGGCAGGCGATACCGAAGCTGCCGCCCACGCCATGCTCACAGTTATCGACGAGGGCTTCGCCCGCGTTTCCGGGGAAAGAAAATGACCGACAAGAAACTCCGCTCGCGCGCCTGGTTCGACAATCCCGACAATATCGACATGACCGCGCTCTATATCGAGCGCTACCTCAACTACGGGCTTAGCCAGGAGGAGCTGCAATCGGGCAAGCCGATCATCGGCATCGCCCAGACCGGCAGCGACCTTTCGCCCTGCAACCGCCACCATCTCGTCCTCGCCGAGCGGGCGCGCGAAGGCATCCGTGAGGCGGGCGGGATCGCGATCGAATTCCCCGTCCACCCGATCCAGGAAACCGGCAAGCGCCCGACCGCGGGGCTCGACCGCAACCTCGCCTATCTGGGGCTGGTCGAATTGCTCTACGGCTATCCGATCGACGGGGTGATCCTGACGATCGGCTGCGACAAGACCACGCCGGCCTGCCTGATGGCGGCCGCCACCGTGAATATTCCCGCCATCGCGCTCTCGGTCGGGCCGATGCTCAATGGCTGGCACAAGGGGGAGCGCACCGGCAGCGGCACCATCGTGTGGAAAGCGCGCCAGATGCTGGCGGGCGGAGAGATCGACCATGCCGAGTTCATCCGGCTGGTCGCGTCCTCGGCGCCCTCGACCGGCTGGTGCAACACGATGGGTACCGCGACGACGATGAATTCGCTCGCCGAAGTGCTCGGCATGTCGCTCCCTGGCTCCGCGGCGATCCCCGCGCCCTATCGCGACCGGCAGGAGAATGCCTACCGCACCGGGCTGCGCATCGTCGACATGGTGCGCGAGGACCAGCGCCCCTCGGACATCATGACACGCGACGCCTTCCTCAATGCCATCGCGGTCAATTCGGCGATCGGGGGCTCGACCAATGCGCCGATCCATCTGGCCGCGATCGCGCGGCATATGGGCGTCGAACTCAAGCTGGATGACTGGCAGGAAGTGGGGCTCGACGTGCCGCTGCTGGTGAACCTCCAGCCCGCGGGCGAATATCTGGGCGAGGATTTCTATCGCGCGGGCGGTGTCCCCGCGGTGGTCGCCGAACTGATGCGGCAGGGGCTGATCCGCGAGAGCGCGGTGACCGCCAATGGCCGCAGCATCGGCGACAATTGCCGCGATGCCGTGAATGAGGACGAGAAGGTCATCCGCCCGTTCGACCAGCCGCTCAAGGAGCGCGCGGGTTTCCTCGTGCTGCGCGGGTCGCTGTTTGACAGCGCTATCATGAAAACCAGCGTGATTTCCGAGGAATTCCGCGCGCGCTATCTCTCCGATCCGTCGGATCCGGAGGCGTTCGAGGGCAAGGTCGTCGTGTTCGACGGCCCTGAGGATTATCACCACCGCATCGACGATCCCGCGCTCGGCATCGACGACCGCACGATCCTGATCATGCGCGGCGCGGGGCCGGTGGGCTATCCGGGCGCCGCCGAGGTCGTGAACATGCGGGCGCCCGATTATCTGATCAAGGCGGGCGTGACCTCGCTTCCCTGCATCGGCGACGGGCGGCAATCGGGCACCTCGGGAAGCCCATCGATCCTCAACGCCTCGCCCGAAGCGGCGGCAGGGGGCAATCTCGGCCTGCTCCAGACCGGCGACCGGGTACGGATCGATCTGCGCAAGGGGCGCGCCAATATCCTGCTGCCCGAGGAGGAGCTGGCGCGGCGGCGCGAGGCGCTGGGGCCTCAGGGCTATCCCTATCCGCCCTCGCAGACGCCGTGGCAGTCGATCCAGCGCGCGCTGGTCGGCCAGATGGAGAGCGGCGCGATCCTCGAAGGCAGCGAGCAATTTCAGCGCATCGATCAGACGCGCGGCATTCCAAGGGACAATCACTGATGACGCTTCGCCTCGTTCAATTACGCCTGTCCGACGGTTCGCGCGGCGTTGCCTCGCTCAGCGAGGCGGGCGGGCGGCTGATCGTCGGCGCGGCCTCGACGCGCGCGCTGGCCGAGGCCGCCATCGCCGCCGGTCACGGGCTGGCCGAGCAGGTCGCGGCGCAGGGCCTGGGTGACAGCGTCGATGTCGCCGCGGCGCTGGCGGAGGGCCGCGTGCTCCCCCCGATCGACCATGACGATCCCGCGCATCTGCTGCTCACCGGCACCGGGCTTACCCATCTGGGTTCCGCCGAGGAGCGCGACCGGATGCACGCCAAGCTCACCGCCGAGACGCTCACCGACTCGATGAAGATGTTCAAGCTCGGCCTCGACGGCGGCAAGCCCGCGCCGGGCGAGGAGGGCGTCGCGCCCGAATGGTTCTACAAGGGCGACGGGTCGCTGCTCACCCCGCCCGAGGCCGATCTGGTCAGCCCCGCCTTCGCGCTCGACGGCGGCGACGAGGCGGAGATCGCCGCGCTCTATCTGATCGGGCCCGACGGCACGCCGCACCGGCTCGGCTATGCGCTCGCCAATGAATTCTCCGATCATGTCCATGAGCAGCAAAATTATCTCTATCTCGCCCATTCGAAGCTCCGCCCTTCGGCGCTGGGCCCCGAGCTGCGCGTCGGGGAACTGCCGCAAAGCGTGCGCGGCACCAGCCGGATCGTGCGTGACGGCGAGACGATCTGGGAGAAAAATTTCCTCTCGGGCGAGGGCAATATGTCGCACAGCCTTGCCAATCTCGAGGCGCATCATTTCAAATATCCGCTGTTCCGCCGTCCCGGCGACGCGCATGTCCATTATCTGGGCGCGGCGGCCTTCTCCTTCTCGCAGGGGATCAAGGTCCAGCCCGGCGACCGGTTCGAGATCGAGGCCGATGCCTTCCTGCTGCCCTTGCACAACGGGATGGCGGATGCGGCGGCGGAGGCGGTGAGCGTGAAACCGCTCTAGCCGAGCGCTTCGATATAGGCGCGGGCGTTGGCGGCGACTTCAGCCGCCGTCATGCCCGGCTTGTAAAGACCCGATCCCAGCCCGAACCCGTTCGCCCCGGCATCGAGCCAGGGCTGCATCGTGCTGGCGGTCACCCCGCCGACCACCAGCAGCGGCACCCGCTTCGGCAGCACCGCGCGCTGCGCCTTCACCACCGCGGGCGTCGCGGCCTCGGCCGGAAACAGCTTGAGCGCATGCGCCCCCGCCTTGAGCGCAGCGAACCCCTCGCTCGGGGTGAAATAGCCGGGCGCCGAGACCAGTCCGGCATCCACGCTCGCCGCGATCACCTCCACATCGGCGTTGGGCGAGACGATGATCCGCCCGCCCGCCTCCCGGACCGAGCGCACGTCCTGCACGCTCAGCACCGTCCCTGCGCCGATCAGCGCCTCGCTGCCGAAGCGCCGCGCCGCGCGCTCGATGCTCGCGAGCGGATCGGGCGAGTTGAGCGGCACCTCGATGATCGCGATCCCCGCCGCGATCAGCGCGTCCACGACGCCCTCGACCTCGTCCGGCCGCACCCCGCGCAGGATCGCGATCAGCGGGCAACGGTCGAGATGGGCGCGGAGAATCTGGTCAGGGGTCATAGCGCGCTCGCGATAGCATGGATTCCCGCGAGGAACGCGGTCTCGCCGTCGATCTGGACCGAGTCCCGCTCGGCTTCCTCCAGCGCGGCGGCGTAGAGCGCGGTGAGTGCGGGGTCGCCGATCAGCGCGACCGGCCCGTCATCGGCCACGCCGAGCCCGATCGCGACGTCGCTGCCGATCAGCAGGCCGCTGGCATGGCTCGCCGGATCGTCGATCCCGCCGAGCAGCGCGCGGGCGCGGATCGTGAACAGGTCGGCGAGCAATTCCCCCTCGTCGAGCCCGCGCTGCACGCCCTCGATGAAGGCGTCGCCGACCCGCACCGGCGCCTGGAGCTGTGCCGACAGGATCGAATGCTGCTTGAGAAGCGCGAAGATCTCGCCGGTCATCACGGTGCGGAACCCCGCGATAGCGCCATCCTCGATCCGTGCCCATTTGGCGTGGGTGCCGGGCAGGCAGGCGGCGCCGTCGCGGGGCATCAGCCCGGCCGCGACCGCGCCGATCAGCTGCACCTCCTCGCCGCGCATCACATCCTCGATATCGCACACACCGGGCACGATCGCGGCGCCCTCGGCGCGCATCAGCCCGTTCGCGAGTTCGGCGATCCCGGCGGGGCAGGGGACATAGGGGGCCTCGATCCATCCGCGGTTCGACCCCACCATCCCCGCGAGCAGCATCGGCCGATCGCCCCAGCGTGCGCGCAGCGCGGCAATCGCCGCGGGGAAATCGGGGACCGAAAGAATGCCCAGCCCATCGGCGATGCGGTCCTCGACGGCGCCGTCCGCCGCCAGCGCCCAGGCGCGGCGGTTGGTGGTGCCCCAGTCGACGGCGATCAGCCCCGTGTTCGTACCCATGGTCGCGCGCACTCATGGAAGTGATCCCGGCGAAGCACAACCTCGTCTGATGCCCGGATGCGCGGTCGAACCGTGCGAAGATCAGGTCGAGCCGGGCGAAACCGGGTCCCACGAATACTTGGCTGATAGCGGATGCTTTCCGCCCGCCCGGAACCGGGAATCGCGGCTATCCCTATGTAATAGGCGCGATTCGATTAGGTCCAAATTGGCAATAGCGCACGCTTTACTTTTATCCGAGTAATAGTGTTTACAACACCATCCAGTTGATGCAGCCTTATGTGGCTAACGGTCGGGCGAGTCGCCGAAAGGTAAATATATTCTTCGGCTTCTGTACTGAATTGCGTGCTTAAAATCCTGTTTTTCATCATGCAGATCCGAAGGAGGATTCTGTAATGCTCCAACTCGTCTGGAATTTCGCCGCACAAGTCGCTGGGGGACCTGCGGTCACCGCGACCAGCAGTCCCGAAATCGGCGCGATCGACAAGGCCGTGGTCAAGATCAAGAACGACGGAAACGATGTCGAGGTCGATCTTCAACCCGCCGCTCTCGACAAGCTCCTCCTGCTCGTGGTGCACAGCTCGGTCCCGACGGCCGATGTGACCGTCATCATCAGCGATGGCGCCGGAACCCCCAAAAAGACCGGCAAGCTGCCGCTGACGCAGCCCTTGCTGCTGGCGGGCGCCTCGCTCTCGCTGCTGCCCGGCGCCCCGCTCAAGGCGATCCTCAACTTCGCCAAGGTGGTGGGGTCACCGGACATCTGGGCCACGATCGAGCTGGTCGCCGCGCGCAAGACCTGAGCGCCGGCTCCTCCGCCGGCGCGCCCGGCGACCCTCATGACAGGAGGCGAACATGCCCCAGACTTTGGCCCATCCCGGCGTCTATATCGAGGAGACGCCCAGCAGCGTCCGGACGATCGTCGGCGTGGCGACCTCGATCACCGCTTTCATCGGCGCCGCCCCGCGCGGGCCGGTCGATACGCCGGTCCGCATCGCCAATTTCGGCGATTATTCCCGCCGCTTCGGCGGGCTCTCGCGCTCGAGCCCGATGAGCTATTCGGTCGCCCAATATTTCATGAATGGCGGCGCCGACGCGATCATCGTCCGCGTGCAGAAGGGCGGGGTGACCGCCAAGGTCATCCTGCCCGCGGGCGTGGGCGGCAGTCTGACGCTCGAGGCCGACAGTGTCGGCGACTGGGGCAATCAGCTGCGCGTGATGGTCGAGGATTCGGCCCCCGCATTCCCTGGCGCGTTCAACCTGACCATCCGCGAGGTCGATCTTGCCGATCCGACCGTGGTGCTCGCGACCGAGATATTCCTCAACCTCACCACCACGCCGGGCGACAAGCGCTATGTCGGCACGATCCTCGATCAGGAATCGGCGCTCGCCTCGGTGCTCGGCGCGCCGCCGACCAACCGGCCCACCGCAGTCGCCTTCCAGCCCTTTGTCGGCGGGAGCGACAGCGTCGCGCTGACCGATGCCGAACTCTCGGCCGCGCCCCTGCGCGCCACCAAGAGCGGGCTCTACGCGCTCGAAAAGGCCGATCTGTTCAACCTGCTGTGCATCCCGCCGCTGACGCTGACCGACGATATCGGCAGCGCGACCCACAATGCCGCGCTCTCCTATGCGCGCGAGCGCCGCGCGGTCTATCTGCTCGACGCGCCGGGCGCGTGGAGCAGCGCCGCCGATCCGGTGAACGCCGCCGAGACCGGCTTCGACGCGCTGGTGACCAAGCTCGACAATGGCGCCATCTATTTCCCGCGCATCATGGCGCCCGATCCGCTCCAGGAGAATCGCCTGGCGAGCTTCGCGCCGAGCGGCGCGGTGGCGGGTGTGATCGCGCGCACCGATGCGACGCGCGGCGTGTGGAAGGCGCCCGCGGGCACCGACGCGACCCTGGTCGGCGTGCCCCAGCTCGCGGTCAAGATGACCGATGCCGAGAATGGGCGGCTCAACAAGCTTGGCATCGATTGCCTGCGCAGCTTCCCGGTGATCGGCAATATCGTGTGGGGCGGGCGTACGCTTCGTGGTGCCGATGCGCTGGCCGACCAGTGGAAGTATCTGCCGATCCGGCGGACCGCCTATTTCATCGAGGAAACGCTCTACCGCGCGACCCAATGGGTGGTGTTCGAGCCCAATGACGAGCCGCTCTGGGCTCAGATCCGGCTCAATATCGGTGCGTTCATGCAGGGGCTGTTCGAGCAGCAGGCCTTTCAGGGCAAGACCCCGAAAGAGGCCTATCTGGTCAAGTGCGACCGCGAGACCAACCCGCAGCGCGACATCGACAAGGGCGTGGTCAACATCATCGTCGGCTTCGCCCCGCTCAAGCCCGCCGAATTCGTCCTGATCAAGCTGCAGCAGCTGGCCGGCCAGGTCGCGAGCTGATCCGCTTCATATCCTGAAAAGGGGGCAGAAATGCCGGAATTCACCGCCAACGCCACTCGCCGCGACCCGTACAAGAACTTCAAGTTCCGGGTGAAATGGGACGGCAAATATGTCGCCGGGATCTCCAAGGTCTCGATGCTCATGCGCAAGACCGAGGTGGTGAAGCACCGCGTCGGCGGCGATCCCTCGAACACCCGCAGCTCGCCGGGGCGCACCGCCTATGATCCGGTCACGCTCGAACGCGGCGTCACCCACGACGTCGATTTCGAGCAATGGGCGAACAAGGTGTGGAACTATGGCTCGGGCCTCGGCGCGGAGACCTCGCTCGCCGATTTCCGCAAGGACATCATCCTCGAACTGCTCAACGAGGCCGGGCAGGTGGTGATCGCCTACAAGATCTTCCGCTGCTGGGTCTCCGAATATCGGGCGATGCCCGATCTCGACGCCAACGCCAATGCCGTCGCGATCCAGCTGATCAAGCTGGAGAATGAGGGCTGGGAGCGCGACTATGCGGTGACCGAGCCGACCGAGCCCAGCTTCACCGAACCGGCGTGACCGGGCCCCGGGCGATGAAACGGCCCCAGGACGGCGCCGTGCTCGATTGGTGGGAGCGCGCCCGCACCTTGCCTCCGCTCGAACGCGCGCTGCACCTGCTGGCGCTGTTCGTCGATGCTGGGGCGGAGGCGATCGCCGACTGGCCGATCGGGCGGCGCGACCGCGCATTGCTCGCGGCGCGGGCGATGCTGATCGGGCCCGAAATCTGCGCCACCGCCGCCTGCCCGGCGTGCGGCACCGAGGTCGAGGCCGCGTTCGACGCCGCCGCGATCGCGGTCGACGATCCGGCCGAGAACGAGGCGGCGCTCGAGAGCGGGATACGCCTGCGCGCCGCGACCAGCCGCGATCTGGCGCTGGCGCTCGCGAGCCCCGAGCCGCGGCTCGCGCTCGCCCAGGCCTGCGTCGTCGCCGGCGCGCCGCGCAAGCGGGGGTGGAGCGAGGCGTTGCTCGCCGAAGCGGCGGCGGCGCTTCAGGCGCTCGACCCCCAGGCCGATATCCGCCTGCGCCTCACCTGCACCGAATGCGCGGCCCCGTGGAGCGCGCCGCTCTTCGTCGAGCCGTTCCTGTGGCGCGAAATGGCGGGCTGGGCGCGCGCGCGGTTCGACGAGGTCGACCGGCTCGCGCGCGCCTATGGCTGGCGCGAGGCGGACGTGCTCGCGCTCTCGCCCCAGCGGCGGCGCACCTATCTCGCGCTGGCGGCGGCATGAGCGACTTTCTCGGCCATCTCCTCGCCCAGGCGCGCCCCGAGGGCCAGCCCGCGCTGGGCCCTCTGCCGCTGATGCGGTTCGAGGGGGGCGCGGCGATCGACGAGAGCGGCGGGATCGATTTCGTGGCGGAGGCCGATCCGGCGCCCGGCGTGCTGGCGATGCCGCGGACCGCTGCCCCCGCCGCCGAGACCGAACCGCCGCCGCAGCGCGCGCACGGACCGGTTGCGATCGAAGCCGCGGCACCGTTCGCGCCGGCGCCCGCGATCGAGACGCGGGAAACCGATGCCTTCCAGCCGGTGCTGCCCGCGCCGGTCGTGACCGAGATCACCACTCCGGTGATCCGCGAGCTTTCGACCTTCGAACAGCTGCTCGAGATCGTGCCGCAGAGCGTGGCGCCGGTGACGCAACCCGCCCGCGACGACGCGCGCGATCCTGCGCCGCAGACGATCGTCGAACAGCCTATAGCGGGTGCGCCGCTCGAACCCGCGGGCGCGCCGGAGCCGGGCGAGCAGGCTGCCGCGCCGTCGCCCGGTCCCGCCGAACCTGGTCCCCACGCCGAAGCCGGCGAGCCGCTCAGTCCGCTCCCCCCGCCGCTCGCCGCTGCCCCGCTCCAGCCCCAGCCCGCGCCCGAGATCGCCGCCCCCATCGCCGAGCCGCCGCCGCTGCCGGTCGTCGAAGTCCATATCGGCCGGATCGAGATTCATGCGCCCGAGGCCCCCGCCCCAGTCGTCGCCGCGCCGCCTGCCGCTGCGGCAGGCGGATCGCGGCTCGACCGCTATCTTGCGCGGGGCTGAGCGGTGGCCAACCCGTTCGCCCTTCCCGCCCTGGGCCATGTGCTTCGCCAGCTGCTGATGGACGCGGCGCCCAACAGCGACCTCTCCTTCCTCGGCATGGGCGGCTGGCAGGTGAGCATGCTCCCGCCCGACCTGATCAAGCGCGGCGACACCGACGGGCCGCTGCTCAACCTCTATCTCTATCAGGTCGCCCAGAACCCCGGCTGGCGCAATCGCGACGCGCGCACGCATGATGCCGCGGGCCAGCGCATCGCCGCCCCCCCGCTCGCGCTCGATCTACATTACCTGATCACCGCCTATGGCAGCCAGCCCTATCAGGCCGAGGCATTGCTCGGGCACGCGCTGCTCGCGCTCCACGACCGGCCGGTGCTGACCCGCGACTATATCGCCGCCGCACTCAAGCTGCCGGGCTCGCCCACCGCGATCGACAAGCATCTCGCCGCCTCGGGGCTCGCCGAGCAGGTCGAATCGGTGCGGCTGTCGCTCGACAATCTGAGCGGCGACGATCTCGCCCGGCTCTGGTCGGGATATCAACTGGGCATGCGGCCGAGCGTCTCGCTGCTCGCGACGGTGCTGCTGCTGAGCAGCCGGACGACGCCGCAGACCCCGCTGCCGGTCACCGCGCGGACGATCACCACCGTGCCGCTCCACCGCCCGGTGATCGCTTCGGTCCATGCCAAGGGCGGCGCGCTGCTTCCGGTCGAGCCGGGCACGACGATCCTCATCTCGGGCGACAGCCTGTTCGATCCGACGATGACATTGCTCGTCTCGGACGTCGATGTGACCACGCTGATCGATCCGGCGGGCGAAGGCCATCCCGCGACGCTCACCGTTCCGCTCCCGGCCACGCTGCCCGCCAAGATGGTCGCGGGAATCCAGACCGTCGAGATTCGCCACGGCGTGCTGATCGAGGGCGACCCGGTGCCGCGCAATCTGATCGGGTCGAATGTCGATTCGTTCGTGCTCCACCCGCGCGTCGCGGCGGCGGCGCAGGATGGCGGGACGGTGCGCGCGGTGCTGGTCGATTTCGCGCACGAGATCGGCGAGCGGCAGAGCGTTCGGATCACCCTCGAGGAGGTGGTCGCGGGCAATCTCACCGGGGTCCGCTTCGCCGCGGTGGTGCCCGAGGGCAATCCCGATGTGCCGCCGCCCACCAATGCGCCGCGCCCGGCGCGCGTGAAGCTCAACCGCGTCTGGGCGCACACCAGCGCGGCCCCCGGCGATTACCGCGTGCTCGCCTCGGTCGATGGCGTCGCCTCGATCCCGCACAGCGTCGCGACCGATGTGAAGGTCACCCTTACATGACCGCCGCCTTCGCCCCCGCTCCCGCCGCGTGGCGCGCCGCCAACCAGGCTGCGTTCGTCGCCGCGGTGACCGAGGCGCGCGGCATGCTCGCGATGGCGCTGGCGGGCGAGGGCTTGGCCGAGGTCCCGATCCTGGGCTCTGATCCGCCGCCGGTCCACGCCCAGCTCGCGGCGGGGGCCGGGCTCACCGCGTTCGAGCATTGGCTGCTCCTTCTCTGCGCGGGGGCGGAGGTCGATGCCGATACGCGCGCCTTGTGCGCGGCCTGGCACGGCGATCCGGCGCGTGACCGGCCGAGCCTCGCGCTGGCGCTCGCCTGCCATCCCGAGCCGCACTGGAGCGCGCTCACCCCGCACGCGCCGCTGCGCCGCCACGATTGGCTCCGGCTCGACGAGGGCCCGGGGCTGACCCAGCGGATGCTCTCGGTCGACGAGGAATTGCTCCATGCCTGCCTCGGCGAGGGCGGCGCGCCCGAGGCAATCGTCGCGCGGCTGCTCCATCGCCGCCGCCGCGACGGGCTCGACGCGCTCGCGCAGCGGATCGATCTGCGCGGCGACGGCGACGCACTGGTGCTCCCCGAGCAGCAGTGCGACATGCTCGCCCAGGTCGCGGGGCATGTCCGCCACCGCGATCAGGTGCTCGGCGACTGGGGCTTCGCCGCGCGCAGCCGCCGCGGGCTCGGTCTCTCCGTGCTGTTCACCGGGCCGAGCGGGACCGGCAAGACACTGGCGAGCGAGACGATCGCGCGCGAGCTCGGCTATCCGCTCTACCGCGTCGATCTCGCCGCGCTGGTCAGCAAATATATCGGCGAGACCGAGAAGAATCTCGAAACGGTGCTCGACGCCGCCGAGCGCGAGCAGGTCGTGCTGCTGTTCGACGAGGCCGATGCGCTGTTCGGCCGCCGCAGCGCGGTGCGCGACAGCCATGACCGCTATGCCAATCAGGAGGTGAGCTTTCTCCTCCAGCGGCTCGAAAGTTTCAGCGGACTGGCGATCCTCACCTCGAACCTGCCCGAGGCGATCGATCCGGCGTTCATGCGGCGCTTCCGCTTCGTCATTGCCTTTCCCTTTCCCGATCAGGCGCAGCGCGAGGCGATCTGGGCGAGCGTGCTGCCGCCCGCGATGCCGCGCGAGCCGCTCGACCTCGCGCGGCTCGCACGCTTCCTGCTCGCGGGCGGATCGATCCGTACCGTCGCGCTCAACGCCGCCTTCCGCGCGGCCGCCGAGGGCGTGCCGGTCGGCATGCCGCATTTGCTGGCGGCGGTGCATGCCGAGCTGGTCAAGCTGGGCCAGCCCCTGCCGCCGGGAGAACGCGGATGAGGCGGCAGGCGCCCCCGCCCGCGCCGGTCGTCCGGCTGACGATCGACCGCGTCGTCGTGCGCGGCGCCGCGCCCGTGTCGCGGGCCTCGCTGAGCGCGGCGATCGAAGCGGCGGTGAGCGCGAAGGTGGCAGGCAGCCCCGGGCTGTGGTCGGGCGCGCGCGATGGTTCGGCGACCGCGACCTTGCGCGAGCGGGCAGGGGCCGGATCGGGCGCGGCGATCGCCGATGCGCTGGCGGTGGCGGTCACGCGCGGGCTGGGGAGGGGCTCATGAGCGGACCCGTCCATGAGGCGCGCGTGCCGCTGCGCAACCCGGCGCCGCCGATCCTCTCGCCCGCGCGGACCGCCGTCCAGCGGCGGTGCAAGAACCATGGCGCGGGCGAGGAATGTCCCAAATGCGCGGTCCAGCGCAAGGAACGTGGTGGCGCGCCCGGACGCAAGCACGCCGCCGAGGTCGATGCGGTGCTGGCGAACCCCGGGCGCCCGCTGCCGCCTGCACTGAAAAACGACATGGAGGCGCGCTTCGGGCACGATTTCAGCGCGGTCCGCATCCATGACGATGCCGCGGGCGCGCGCGCCGCCGACGCGGTCGACGCCCAAGCCTTCGCGCATGGCAACGACATCGCCTTCGGCCCGGGCCGCTTCGATCCCGACACGCCCGACGGCCGCTGGCTGATCGCGCACGAGCTGGCGCACACCGTCCAGCAATCGCAAGGGTCCGAGGGGGTGCAGCAGCGGGGTGCCGCCTCGGACGGCGCGCTCGAGCGCGAGGCCGATGCCGCCGCCAGCGCCGCGCTCGCCTATGCCCCGCTCCCACCGCTCAGCGCAGCGCCGGCGGCGGTGGCCAGGGCGGCAAAGCCTGCCGCCAAGCCCAAGGGCAAGAACGCCGACCTCACCATCGGCGCCGACAACCTCAAATATAATGTCACCGTCACCACCGCCCCTCAAAAGGTCGATGGAGTCGACGAGGTGACGGTCGAGCTGCTGGTAAAGCCCTTCTACGTGCCGCGCATGAAGGGCCGCCGCGCGCTGGAGGTGATGCGCGCCAATCCGCCCGCGCCGCTGATGCGCGTGCCCAAGGCCGAGGACAAGAGCAACCGTGCCGCGCTCAAGCAGAAGCGCGAGGACACGCCGGACCTGCGCGATAATTGGCTGCAGCGCGTCGGCTGGAAGGCGGCGGAGGCTGACAAGCTATGGAAGAAATGCGGCGGCGACAGCTGGTTCCCCAAGGTGAAGGGCGAAGCCTGCCACATGGACCACATCATCGAGCTGCAGCTGAGCGGCGGCGGCCATCCCGAGAATATCCAGGCGCTCGATCCCAAGCCCAACATCACCAGCGGCGGCATGATCCGCGATCAGCTTGCGGACCTCGCCACCGAGATCGCCGACCACAAGACGCTGGGGCTCAACGGCAAGAAGCGTGACCTGATGATGCGCATCCGCTTCGAGGGCGTGAAATATTATGGCGATCCGCCCTCGGTCACCAAATGCGTCGAGATCGAGACCCAGGCGCTCACCGGCGGCCAGGGCACCCTCCAGCTCGCGCCGGGCCGCCAGCCGCACACGCTCCTGCTCAAGGGCGGCAATGCGCAATTCTCGGTCGACGACACGCTCGCGGCGTTGATCGAGGGCGATCCCGACAATGATTCGCTGCGCATCGTCTATGCCGGGCTGATCCTGTCGCAGCTCGACGCGCCCAACAAGGCGGGCACGCATGTGCTCCACGCGCGGATCGACACTGCCACGTCGCGGCTGCCGATCAAGATCAAGAAGTCCAAGGACAGCGACATTCAGATGAATGTCCGCGCCGACACCCCGCCGGTGCTGAAGACCAACAAGACCAAGATTCCGGTGGACCTGCTGTTCATGAGCCCGGGCGAGATCACCGAGGTCAAGATCGACGGCGACAAGATCAACTGGACCGGCATGATCACGCCGACCCACAAATTCCTGCCCAAGCTCGAGATCAAATATGCCGACGAGAAGCTGACGGTCGCGACCAAGCTCGACAAGGAAGCGCTGGCCAAGAAATCGCCCATCCCCGGCGCGAAGATCACCGAAGCGTCGCTCGCCGTCCAGCTGATGCCCGAATTCAAGCCGGAGGGGAATTTCGCCTTCGATTACGATGTCGGGAAGCGGAAGATTCTCAGCACCGCGGTCAGGGTCTTCGCCGAGGACGGCGCGCTGGCCGCGGATGGCGATGTCACGCTGCACATCCCACGCGTGAAGAGCGCGACCGGCAAGATCAAATATCGTCAGGGTGAATGGTCGCTCGAGGCCAAGGTCACCACCGGCCAGCTCGACCTGCCTTACCTCAAGGGCGGCGAGCTCACCGCCACCTATGCCAAGGGCAGGTTCGGCGCGCAGGGCACGCTCGATCTCGATCTGCCCGGCAACGGCACCGGCCAGATCAAGCTGAGTTTCGCGGGCGGCAAATGGACCTATGGCGGCAAGGGGACGATCAAGCATTCCAAGCTGGGCACGGTCAACGTCCAGATCACCGATGACGGCGATACCTTCACCGCCTGGGGCGACGCCACGATGGGCTTTCCCAGCCTGGGCCTCACCCCCAAGGTTGCGGCCAAGTTCGTCCGCAAGAAGGGCGAGGAGAAGCCGAGGTTGAGCGGCACCGGCACGCTGCTGGTGGCGCGGCCCAAGCTCAACGGATCGCTGACCGTGACGCTGCACGAAAACGGCGCGATCAGCGCGGCGGGCAAGATGAAATATCCGGTGCGCGACGACCTGACCGTCGAGGTCGGCGTCGCGGTCGACCAGCAGCAGAACGTCACCACCACCGGCACCGCCAAGCTGACCCGGCCGATCCCGCTCTTCGCGGCCAGGGGCGGCAAGTACAGCATGACCCTGCTCAATATCGAAGTGCCGATCCCCGGCGTTTCGGCCGGGCCGATCGGGCTCAAATTCGGCATCGGCGCGGGGATCGACGCGAAATACTGGTTCGGCCCCGCGGTGCTCAAGGATGTCGAGGTCGGCGGCAAGCTCAATCCCTTCGCGCCCGATCCCGATCCGGTGCTCGATTTCAAGGGCACATTGTCGGTCGATGCCGGTGCGTCGCTCGGCTTCTGGATCAAGGGGTCGCTGATCGTCGATGGCGGGCTGGCCAAGGCCAAGGGCAGCATCATCGTGAGCGCCGCGATCGAGGCCAAGGGCAATGCCAGCCTGATCACCACCGCCCATTACGAAAAGGGCTGGTACGCGCTGGGCGCGGTGGCCAAGGCCAGCGCCGAACTCAATCTGCGCTTCGGGCTCGCCGCCGAGGTCGAGCTGACCACGATCCTGGGCAGCTGGGGCCCCGGCGCCAAATGGGAATGGCAGCTGGCGGACTTCCTGGTCCCGACCGGGCTCGGCTTCTCCTTCTCCGCGCCGGTCAGCTATCATTCGATCCAGGGCTTCACTCCGCCCGATGCCAAGAACATCACCTGGGTGCCGCCGCAGAAGATCGACGCAGGCGACTTGCTCAAGAAGATCCTCGACGGCGCCCGGAAATCGGGGCCTCCGGCATGAGCGGGCTCGCCTCCGCCGCCGCGCCGCTCAAATGCGGGCTGGTGCTGACCGATCCGGTCACCGCTGCCGTGAAGCGCGTGATCGTGCTCCAGTATACGCCGGAAAAGCTCAGCCGCTCGCTCACCCCCGCCGCGCCCCCTGCCGGCGGTCGCTCCGAGCCGCTGCGGCTGACCGGCCCCGCCGCCGAGACCTTCAAGCTCGACGCGATCCTCGACGCGACCGACCAGCTCGCGGCGCCCAGCGCCAACCCCGCGGTGGTCGAATTCGGCCTCCAGCCCGCGCTCGCCGCGCTCGAACTCGTCCTCTATCCCGAGAGCGGCCAGCTCGAGAACAACAACCGGCTGATGGACATGGGCACGCTCGAGATCGTGCCGATGGAATCGCCGCTGATCCTGTTCGTGTGGAGCAAGACGCGCATCCTGCCGGTGCGGATCACCGAATTCAGCGTGACCGAGGAGGAATTCGATCCCGCGCTCAATCCGATTCGCGCGCGCGTGTCGATGGGGATGAAGGTGCTCAACACGAGCGACCTGCCTTTCCGCCACCGCGGCTCGGCCCTGTTCATGAACCACCTCGTCCGCAAGGAAGGGCTCGCGCGCAAGATCGCGACCGGCACGCTTGAGGAACTGGGTCTGGGAGGGCCGCCATGAGCCGGATCGACGCACTCGGGATCGGCGGCGCGTCCTTCCCCGCCAACAGCCGCTATGCGGGGATCGCGGTCAAGACGATCACGATAACGGTCGCGGGCGCCGGCGAGGAGGTCAGCTATCTCGCGCGCCGCTTCGTCCCCTCGCCGAACGCCTATGCGAGCCTCGGCGGCCATCAGGTGACCGACTACGACCGCACCGATCTGGTCGCGACCGCGCGGCTCGGCGATCCGATGCTCGCCTGGCGGCTCCAGGACGCGAACGGCGCGATGCATCCGCGCGAACTGATGCGCGACGTTGGGCGGCTGCTCGTGGTGCCGCTGCCCGCGGGCGTCCCCGCGCCGCCGCTGGCGGGCGAGGAGGGATAGATGAACGAGGGCGCCTTCCTCGTCTCGATCCTGGTCGGCCCGACCGTGCCGATCCCGCTCCCGCGCGTCGCGCTCGAGGCGCTCGAGGAGATCGAGGTCACCCAGACCACCGAGGGCGAGAGCGGCTTCTCGCTCAAATTCTCGATCGACACCCACTCGGTGCTCCACACGCTGCTGCTCGTCGGCGGGCAGCAGGTCCCCGCGCTCAGGGTGATCGTCGTCGTCACGATCGGCGGGCTGCCGCAGGTCCTGATGGACGGGGTGATCGACAAGCAGGAGATGAGCGGCGGCGGCAGCGGCGCCGCGATGCTCACCGTGCTCGGCAAGGACCTCACCTCGGTGATGAACCGCATCGACAAGACCGGGCTGCCTTATCCGGCAATGCCGGTTCCGGCACGCGTGCTGGCATGCCTCGCCACCTATGCGCCCTATGGGATGATCCCGGTGGCGATCCCGCCGATCTTCCCGGTCACCAAATCGCCGACCACCGAGATCCCCAAGCACAAGGGGACCGACCTCGCCTATATCCGCCAGATGGCCGCCGAGGCCGGTTACGTCTTCTATGTCGAGCCGGGACCTGTGCCCGGCACCAACACCGCCTATTTCGGCCCCGAGATCCGCGTCGGGATCCCGCAGCGCGCGCTCAACATCAATTCGGACGGCTTCACCAACGTGCTCTCGGCCGAGTTCGGGATCGACGCCGCGCAGCACGAGCTGCCGGTGATGATCGTGCAGGAGCCCTTCAGCAAGGTCTCGATCCCGATCCCCGTGCCCGATATCAGCCTCGCCAACCCCCCGCTCGGGCTGGTGCCGCCGCGGCTGACCGGCATCCGCGTGCTCGACGATCTCGGATCGCTGAGCGCGCCCGAGGTGATGCTGCGCGGGCTCGCGGCGAGCGCCAAGTCGGCCGATGCGGTGACCGCGACCGGCACGCTCGATCCGGTCCGCTATGGCGGGCTGCTGCGCTCGCGCGGGCTGGTGGGCATGCGCGGCGCCGGGATGGCGTTCGACGGGCTCTATTTCGTCAAGAGCGTCACCACCTCGATCAAGGCGGGCGCGCTGACCCAGCGCTTCGCCCTTGTCCGCAACGGGCTGGTCTCCACGGTTCCGGCGGTGGCGGCATGAGCGGGGGCCCTTATTTCGGCAAATATCGCGGGGTCGTGATCAACAATATCGACCCCGAGAAGCGCGGGCGGCTGATGGCGAACGTGCCCTCGATCGAGGGGTTCGTGCCGACCAGCTGGGCGATGCCCTGCTTCCCCTCGGCGGGGACGCAGGCGGGCTTCTACACCGTGCCGCCGATGCAGGCCGGGGTGTGGATCGAGTTCGAGGGCGGCGATCTCGACAAGCCGATCTGGACCGGCTGCTGGTACGCGACCGCCGCCGAGGTCCCCTCGCTTGCCGCGCCCGCCATCTCCCCGCTCGGCTGCTTCGTGATGCAGACCATGGGGCAGACCACCTTCATGATCTCCGACGTGCCCGGCCCGACCGGCGGGATCATACTCAAGACCAAGACCGGCGCGATGATCGCGATCAACGAGACCGGCATCACCATCACCAACGGCCAGGGCGCGACGATCATGCTCAACGGGCCGAGCGTCACCATCAACAACGGGGCGCTGGCGATCACATGAGGAGGCTCGATCATGCCCGGACCCGTGCTGCACTTCGGCTGCACCGTGCTCTGCGCGCATGCGGGGCAGGCGACGCCGACGGTCACCTCGCCACGGGTGCTGCTCGGCGGCCAGCCCGCGGCGACGTTGGGCGCGCCGTGGACGATCGCGGGCTGCACCATGCCGCCCCCCAATGCGGGCAACGGCCCGTGCGTCACGGCGACCTGGCTGGTCGGATCGACGCGGGTGCTGTGCGGCGGCCAGCCGCTGCTGCTGATGTCCTCGACCTCGACCTGCGTGCCCACCGGCACGCCCGCGACGCCCACCGTCGCGCAGACACGGGTGATCGCGCAGTGACGGGGCCGCACGCATGACCACGGTCAGCCCCCCCTATCGCTTCCTCAGGAGCGGGCGCACCGCGCTCGACGAGGATGACGGCGCAATCCGCGACCTGATCCGGCAGATCCTCTTCACCATGCCGGGCGAGCGGGTGAACCGCGCCGAATTCGGCAGCGCGATCACCGGCCAGGTATTCGCGGGCAATAGCGAGATGCTCGCCGCCGCCGCCCAGGCGACCGCGCAGGCCTCGCTCCAGCGCTATCTGGGCGACCGGATCGTGATCGAGGCGGTCGAGGTCCATGCGGTCGATGCCGCGCTGACGGTCGAGGTGGTCTATGCCTCGCGCCGCACCGGGTCACGCGGCCGCGCGCGGATCACGGGGACGGCGGCATGACCGGCCTCTGCATCGCCTGCGGCAGCGAGCGGCGGCGCCTGCTGGTCCGCAACACCAAGCCGATGGGCGTGCCGATCCTCAACGGCATCGATTTCGTCGAGGTCTCGCCCAGCCAGACGCTGCTGACCATCACCTTCATCCATCCGCTCAACGCGGTCGCGGGCGCCCCGACGCTCGAGGCGCTCAACTTCCGGATCGAGGGCGGCAAGCGCATCCGCCCGATCCGCATCGTGGGTTTCTCGAAGAATGTCGCCGCGGGCACGGTCACGCTGACGGTCAGCGAGCCCGGCGATTTCTCGCTCTATCGGCTGCGGCTCGTGTCGGGGCTGGGCAGCGAGGTGCCGCCGCACACCTTCGACATCGCGCTGTCGGCGGTCGACATCGACTTCAAGGCCGCCTGCCCGAACCCGTTCGACTGCAAGCCCGGCGATCCGCCGCCGCGCTCGCCCTTGCCGCCGCCTGTGATCGACTATCTCGCCAAGGATTATCCCGGCATCCGCCGCCAGATGCTCGAGCGGATGAGCGTCACCACGCCCAGCTGGACCGAGCGCAATCCGGCCGACATGGGGGTGATGCTGATCGAGGCGCTGGCGCAGACCGCCGACGATCTCAGCTATTTCCAGGACGCGGTCGCGACCGAGGCCTATCTCTCGACCGCGCGCAAGCGCAGCTCGATCCGCCGCCTCGCCCGGCTGCTCGACTACCGGCTCGACGAGGGGCTGAGCGCGCGCACCTGGGTGGTGGTCGATCCGGTCGATGCGGGCAAGGACGGCTTCAACCTAGTCGCGCCGAAGCGCCTCCAGACCGAGAGCCTGGGCCCGCCCGACAGCGGCGCCGAGCCGCCGGTGATGTTCGAGACGCTCCACGACCGGACGATCCGGCTCGCGCACGCCAGCATCGCCTTCCACACCTGGAGCGGGCAGAATTGCTGCCTGCCGCGCGGCGCGACGCGTGCGAGCCTGGCCGATAACGGGCTGGTGCTGAAGCCGGGCGACGCGCTGCTGCTGCGGCTGATCGCCGATCCGGTGACCGGCCAGACCCAGATGCCCGATCCGCGGATGCGCCAGGTGGTGCGGTTGACCGAGGTCGAGGGCGTGATGGACCGGCTGACCAACACGCCGACGCTGAGCGTCGCCTGGGATGCGGAGGACGCGCTCGGCTTCGACCTGCCCTTGGTCAAGACCGACGATCTCGGCGTCGAAGTGCCGCTCGCCGATGCCAATGCCAATGTGATCCTCGCCGAACAGGGCGCGCACGAAACCCGGCCCGCCGGCAGCGGCGCGATCGCGCGCGATACGCTCCCGCGCCGCGTCCGCCTGCCCGGCATCCGCATCGCCGTCGGCGTCCCGTACGACGATACCGCCGCGCGGAAGCTCCCCGCCACCGCCGCGCTCCGCCCCGACCGCAGCCTCGCGGTGCCGCGAATCTATCTCGACGGCGACAATCTGCGCTGGGAGGCGGTGCCCGATCTGCTTGGCGCCAATCCCTCGTCGCAGGAATTCGTGGTCGAGAGCGGCGGCGCCGACGATAGCGCGCTGCGCTTCGGCGACGGCCGGCTCGGGCGCGAGCCGGGGAATCCGGTGGGCAAGTTCACGCTCCATTTCGTCGCGGGGATCGGCGTCGCGGGGAATATCGGCGCGGACACGCTGACCGTCGTTCCCGGGGTCACCGGCGTCCGCGCGACCAATCCGCTGCCGGCGGAGGGCGCGCGCGATCCCGAGCCGCTCGCCGCGGTCCGCCTCGCCGCCCCCTATGCCTTCAAGCGCAACCGCCGCTGTGTCACGCCCGAGGACTATGCCGCCAAGGCCGAGACCTTCCCCGGCGTCCAGCGCGCCAAGGCGTACCGGGCCTGGGCGCGGAGCTGGTACTCGACCTTCATCGTCATCGACCGCGTCGATGGCGCCGAACTCGATATGCGCTTCATCGACGCGCTGCTCGCCTATATCGAGCCCGAGCGGATGGCGGGGGACGATCTCGCGGTGGTGCCGCCGCGCCGGGTGCCGCTCGATATCGCGCTCAGGGTCTGCCTCGCCAAGGGCTATCGCGCGCGCGATGTCGAGCTGGCGCTGCGCCGCGCGCTCGGCACCCAGGGCTTTTTCGATCCCGACCGGTTCAGCTTCGGCGATCCCGTCTATCTGAGCGCGCTGATCGCCACTGCGGCGGGAGTGAACGGGATCGACCATGTCTCGGCCACGCGCTTCCAGCGCTGGGGCCGCGCGGCGGGCAACGAGCTCGACACCGGGGTGCTGCCGGTCGGCGAGCGCGAGATCGTCTCGTGCGACAATGATGCGAACTTCCCCGAAAACGGCCGGCTCGAACTCCAGATGGTGGGAGGATTGTGATGGACGATCCGATCCCTCAGCCCTGTGGCTGCGAACCCGGCGAGGCCGGCTTCGCGACCCCGCGCCCGCTGGTCAACCCGCCCGGACAGCCCGCACTCAAGGCGCGCGTCGGCGATCATGGCGCGTTCCTCGAAAGCCTGCTCGACGACGTGATCCGGGCGCCCCAGCTCGATGGGCTCAAGATCCGCGAGGGCGACGATTTCACGATCGGGCTGCTCGATGCCTGGGCGGTCACGCTCGACGTGCTGACCTTCTATCAGGAGCGGATCGCCAATGAGGGCTATCTCGGCACCGCGACCGAGCGGCGTTCGGTGCTCGAGCTGGCGCGGTCGATCGGCTATGAGCTGTCGCCCGGGGTCGCCGCCGAGGCGCATCTCGCCTTCGGGCTTGATCTCGCGGGCGGGCAGGCGGGCGCGCCGGGGCTGCCCGAGGCGATGCGGCTCGATGCCGGGCTCGCCGCGCAATCGATCCCGGGCCCGGGCGAGTCCCCCGCGACCTTCGAGACGGTCGAACCGATCGAGGCGCGCGCGGCGTGGAACAGCGTCGGCGCGCGGCTGACCGAGGCGCCCAGGCTCGGCACCGGCACCACCGAGATCTGGCTCGCCGGGATCGAGGCCGGGCTCAAGCGCGGCGATCATATCCTCTTGGTCGGCGGCGACCGGCGCAAGGACAGGAAGTCGGAGCTTTGGGACGTGCGCCCGGTCGAGACGGTGACGCTCGATCCCGGCCGCGACCGCACCCATGTCACCTGGCGCGAGCCGCTCGGCTCGACCAAGCCGGCGATGGACGCGGCGGCGGGGGACGGCACGCTCGAGGTCTGGCATCTGGGCGCGAGCGCGCGGCTGTTCGGCGCGGCGGCGCCCGACGTCCGTTCGCTGCACCGGGACATCCGCGTCGCCTATCAACAGTCCGATCCCGACGACGCTGTCGAGTGGGACGATCTCAAGATCGGCAAGATCCCCGGCGCCAAGCTGGACAAGGACGGGACCGGCGGGACCGTCCAGATCGAGGGGGCGCAACCGCTGGTCGAGGGCGATTGGCTGGTGTTCGCGCGGGCGGCCTATGTCGAGCTCTACGATGTCGTCAGCGCCGCCGAGAATTCGGCCGAGGCCTTCACCCTGACCGGCAAGACGACGCTGACCAGGCTGCGCGGCGAGAATCTCAAGTCGAAGTTCAACAGCCATGTCCGCGACACCGCCCTGTGGCGCGCCACCCGCCGTTTCGTCATTGCCGAGCCGCCCGCGCCGCCAACGGTGAGCGGGGCGACGGTCGAACTCGAACGGCTCGTCCCGGGGCTCAAGCCCGGCCAGACCGTCGCGGTGAGCGAGGCGCTGCCCCCGCCCGCGCCGCCGGGGGTGCCGCCGGTCAAGATCCTTCCGGGCGAGGTGCTCACGATCAAGACCGTGGTCCAGAACGCCGCGAGCACCACCATCACCTTCGATCGCGCGCTCGCCCGCGCCTATCCGCGCGCGGCCTTCCGCGCCCATTTCAACGTCGCGCGCTCGACGCATGGCGCGGCGCGCGAGGAGGTGCTCGGCAGCGGCAGCGCGGCGCTGGCGTTCCAGACCTTCACCCTTTCGGGCAAGCCGCTCACTTATGTCTCGGCCGAGACGGCGAGCGGGCGGGCCACGACGCTCCAGATCTGGGTCAACCGGCTGTTGTGGCGCGAGGTCGAGAGCTTTGTCGGCCAGCCGCCCGACGCCAAGATCTATGTCACCCGCCGCGCCGATGACGGCACCGTTACGATCGTCTTCGGCGACGGGATCAACGGCGCGCGGCTGCCGAGCGGGAGCGAAAATATCGTTGCGCGCTACCGCGTCGGGATCGGCGCGCCGGGCTGGGTGCATGACCGCCAGATCGCGCTGCTGATGACGCGCCCGCTGGGCCTGTCCGACGTGTTCAACCCCGCGCCCTCGACCGGCGGCGCCGATCCCGAGCCGCGCGACGCCGCCCGCGCCAGCGCGCCCGGCACGGTCACCGCGCTCGGCCGGATCGTCAGCCTCAGCGATTTCGAGGATTTCGCACTGGGCTTCGCCGGCATCGCCAAGGCGCGCGCGGCGCGGCTCTGGACCGGGCATGGCTGGCTCGCGCATCTGACCGTCGCCTCGGTCTCGGGCGCGCCGCTGCCGCCCAAGGATCCGCTGCTCGAGACGCTGCGCAAGGCGATCGACCGCGCGCGCGACATCACCCAGTCCTTCCGCGTCGATGATCACCGCCCGTGCAAGGTGCGGATGGACTTGAAGCTCAAGGCCGCGCCCGACCGCCGCTATGACGATGTCCGCGACGCGCTCGCGCTCAAGCTCGCCACCGCGTTCGGCCGCGCCGCGCAGGGGCTCGCGCATCCGATCACGAGCAGCGCGATCATGGCGCTCGCGCACAGCGTGCCGGGGGTGGTCGCGATCGATCTCGACAAGCTCGAGGACGATCATGGCAATGTCCTCGCCAATGGCGGGCTGATCGCGCTGCCGGCGCGGATGAGCGGCACCGCGGTGCTGCCCGCCGATCTGCTGCTGCTCGATCAGCTGAACATCATCCGGATGGACCAGCCATGACCGACGACCCGACCCTCGCCCAGTCGGCGCTCCGGGCGCTGGTCCCGGCCTTCTACAAGAGCGCCGATGCGCTCCATCCGGCGGCGATCGACGATGTCGGCCCGCTCCAGGCGCTGCTCGATATCCTCGCGCATCAGGGCGAGATCGTCGAGGCGGACATCGCCCGGCTCTACGACGACTGGTTCATCGAGACCTGCAGCGACTGGGCGATCCCCTATATCGGCGCTCTGGTCCGCGCCCGCGCGCTGCCCAGCGCCACCCCTGACGGCCAGCGCCGCTACATCGCCAACACCATCGCCTATCGCCGCCGCAAGGGCACGGTGGCGGTGATCGAGCAGCTCGCGCGCGATGTGACCGGCTGGCCCGCGCTCGCCAATGAGAGCTTTCGCGGGCTCGCGCTCACCCAGGCGATGCTCCATGTCCGGCCGGGCCGCCACGGCACCGCCGACGTGCGCAATTCGACGCGGGCGAGCGCGGCGGGCACGCCGTTCGACGCCTTCTCGCACACGCTCGACGTGCGCCGCCCAGGCAAGCGCGGCGCGCGCTGGAGCATTCCGACGATCGCGCTGTTCCTGTGGCGCCAGCAAGCGGCGTTGCTCGAGGCAATCGAGGCGGTGCCCGATCCGGTGGCGCCCTGGCTGTTCCACGCCGATCCGGAATTGCGCGCACGGCCCTGGTTCAACTGGGCGCGGACCGATTCCGATGTTGACCAGCGCGCGCACGAATATGATCTGCCGGTGCCGCTGCGCCGCCGTCCGCTGGTCGACGAACTCGCCGCGCGCCGCCGCGCCAGCGCGGCGGCCCAGACGCCCCCCTCCAACTATTTCCCCGATGACGATCCCGCTTTCCGGATCGAGGTGCAGGATGTCGTGGGCGGCGCCTGGCGCACGATCAAGCCCGAGGCGGTCCGCGTGGTGCATCTGGGCGGCGCCCCCGCCTCGATCGCGCAGCCCGACAAGGCGATCCCGGTGCGCGAAGGCGGCGTCGCTCCCTTTACCGATGCCGAGATACTGGTCGATCCCGCGCTCGGCCGGGTGGCGATTCCCCTGGGCGTGGCGACCCCGGTGGCGCTGCGCACCAATCACCTCCAGGGCTATGGCGCCGAGATCGGGGCAGGGCCGTTCGACCGCAACCGCGAGCTTGCCGCGCTGATCGGCGCGGTCGGCGCGGGTTCGCCCGTCACCTGGCAGGCGAGCGTCATGAAAGGGCGCGCCGACATTCCCGCCGACAATCTGTTCGGCACGCTCAACGCGGCGGTCTCGGCGTGGAACGCGCTTCCGGCGGGCCCGCGCAACGGGCTGATCCTGATCGAGGACAGCGCGCGGCACGATCTGGGCGCCGGGGTGACGGCGACGCTCAAGCCCGGCACCGGCCTCACCATCGCCGCGGGGCGCTGGCCCGCCGATCTCGCCCAGCCTTTGCCCAAGCGCTTCGGCCATTTCCAGGCGAGCGCCTGCCGCCCGCATCTGACCGGCAATATCCGGGTCAAGGGGAACGGCCCCTCGCAGTTCGGGATGAGCGGAATCTTCCAGACCGGCAAATGCTGGATCCAGCCGGGCCTGCTCGAAGGCTTTACCGCGCGCCATTGCACCTTCGATCTCGGCCAGCCGCTGGTCGCCGATCTCAACACCCAGCTGGTGATCACGCTCGACCATTGCCTGTGCGGCCCCTTGTCGCTCGATCCGCTGCTTCCCGATCTTCGGCTGTCGAACAGCATCGTCCATGCGCCTTTGGGGGGTGCTGCGATCATCGCGAGGGGAGCGAAGCTCACGATCGAATCGTGCAGCGTGTTCGGCACCACCGGGCCGGTGCGCGAGCTCTGGGCCTCGAACACGCTGTTCAACGGCATCGTCACCACCTCGCGCACCCAATATGGCTGCACGCGCTTCTGCTATGTGCCCGATGGCTCGCGCACGCCGCGGCGCCATCGCTGCCAGTCGAAGCTCGCGGTCGATGCCGGGGCGCCGGCGGCGCGGGTCAAGCCGCACATCGTCTCGCTCGACCGCGCCAGCCCCTGGTACGGCCAGCTCCATCCCCTCGCCCATCCGGCGCTGCGCAAGGGCGGCGACGATGGCGGCGAGATCGGCGCATTCCGCACTCCCTCCTCGGCGCTGCTCGAGGCGAATGTGGATGCGACCCTCGACGAATATCTCCGGCTCGGCATGGCCGCCGGAATCCTGATCGCGACGTGATGCGGGCGATGACACGAAAGGGCGGACAATGAAGGGCGATTTCTCGCGGCAGACCTTCCATTCCGAGCGGCACTTCACCGCGGTCCGGATGCAGCAGGGGCGTGTCCTGCAGGATGCCGACATCAACGAGGAGCACGACATCCTCGGCCACAGGCTCGATCTGAGCTTCCGCGACGTGATCGGCGACGCCGCGGCGCCCGTCGATCCGGATTCGTTCAAGGTCGCGATCGCGGCGAACAAGATCACCGTCTCGGCCGGGCGCTATTATGTCGGCGGGCGGCTGCTCGAGAACGATGCGGTCGTTACCCTCCCCGCCCAGCCGCATCTCAGCGGCGGCTATTGCGTGCTCGACACGGGCAATCCCGCCTTCGACGTCGCGGCGCTCGCCGCGGGCGACTATGCGGTGATCCTCGACAGCTGGGTGCGCCACGTCACCGCGCTCGAAATGCCCGAGCTGATCGAGCCCGCGCTCGGCGGCGTCACCACCGCGAGCCGTCTCCAGTCGGTGTGGCAGCTCAAGCTCATGAAGATCCCGACCAACACCGCCTGTGGCGGGGTCAAGGGCACCCCGGCCTGGCTGGCCAATGCCGCGCCGGTCACCGCGCTGATGGAGGCGGGAACCGACACGCCCCCGCCCGCGCCCGACAAATGCGACCTGAGCCCCAGCGGCGGCTATCAGGGGCTCGAGAACGACCTTTACCGCGTCGAGATCCACACCCCCGGCACCGGGGGCAGCGCGACCTATAAATGGTCGATCGACAACGCCTCGTTCGCGTCGCTCGCGACGAGCTGGGACAATGGCAACACGCTGACGATCGCGAGCGCGCCGGGCGATCTGACGCGCGGCTTCCAGATCGGCGACACGGTCGAGCTGATCGACGTCGCGACCGAGCTGCGCGAGCTGCCCGGCAAGATGCTGGTGATCGGCGATATCGTCGGCGAGACGATCACCTTCTCCACCCCCCACGGGCTCGGCGCCGCGGCCAGCGGGGCGACCGCGGAGGCGCGCCGGCTGCGCGTGCGGCGCTGGATCGGTCCGCTCACCATCCCCAACGCCAATGGCTGGCAGCCGCTCGGCACCGACGGGGTGCGCATTCGTTTCGAGAAGAGCGCGGCCTACAAGACCGGCCAGGACTGGGCCTTTATCGCGCGCACCGCGACCAATGCGGTCGAATGGCCCGCAGTCAAGCTGCCGCCCGAAAATCCGCCGCACCTGCTGACTCCGCTCGCGCGGATCCGGGTCGACGGCGCGGGCAACATCACCCTGCTCGGCGATTGCCGCATCCTCTTCCCGCCGCTCAGCGCGATGATCTCGCTCCTCTATGTCGGCGGCGACGGGCAGGAGGCCGTGCGCAACGAGGCGGGCAATCCCGCCGCGCTGGCGCTCGCCGAGCCGATCAGCGTCGCGGTGATGCGCGGCAAGCTGCCGGTGGCCGGCGCGCCGGTGAAGTTCAGCATCGCCGCGGGGCCGGGCGGCAAGCTCAACGGGGCCGCGAGCCCGGTGACCGTGCTCACCGGCGCCGACGGGGTCGCCAGCTGCGCCTGGGCGCTCGATCCCGGGGTCGAGGATCTCAGCCAGCGGGTCGAGGCGCGGATGCTCGACGATGGCGGCACCGGGTTCGGCAATCCCGTCCGGTTCGCCGCGCGTGCCTTCGAGCTGCGCGCGATGGCGCTCGCCGGGGGCGACACCCAGACCCAGGTCATCCCCGACGGCGCCGCCACGGTCGAGCTGGCCGAACCGCTCCGCGTCCTCGTCACCCGCGCCAACCGGCCGCTGGTCAACGCGCCGGTCCGCTTCAGCGTCGTCGGCGGAACGGGGACGGTGCGCGCGGTCGGTGGCGGGGCGGGCGCCGCGACGGTCGATATCCAGACCGATGCGAACGGCTTCGCCGAATGCCTGTGGACGCTCGTCCCCGGCGACCCGCCGAGCCATGTCGTCGCCAAGCTGATGAAGAATGCCGCCACCCCCTGGGGCGCGCCCGACATCCGTTTCTCGGGCAGCCTGATCGATCTGCCCAGGGGCGGATGCTGCGTCACCGTGGGCAAGGGCGGCGATTTCGAGACGCTCGACGAGGCGATGGAGACGCTGCTCGCCGACGACGAGATCAACGATATCTGCATCTGCCTCACCGCGGGCGATCATGTGCTCACCAAGAATATCGTGATCTATCAGCGCGACGGGCTCAATCTGATGATCCATGGCTGCGGCCCGGCGACGCGGCTGCACATCGGTGACCGGCACTTCTACCTCTATCAAATGGGCGCGTTCGAACTGGCCGATCTCGAGTTGATCGCCGGCAAGGGCTCGATCGTGGCGTTGGCGATGCCATCGGCTACGCTGCGCCGGGTGACCGCCTCGGGCGAACGCTACATCTTCGCCAGCCAGCAATGCACTACGGTGACGATCGAGGATTGCGACCTGAGCCATGTCGATCCCAATGACGTCAAAGGGGCCGAGCGCGGCATCAAGACCAAGCGCAAGAAGGTGAACGAGGCCAAGCTGGCGGGCAACCTCGAGAAATCGGTCTTCCTCGATCTGAAGGTGCTGGAGCCGTCCAAGTTCATCGGCGGGCCTACCGCGCTGGTACAGGCGAAAGACCTGATCCTGTTCGCCGATTTCGACAGCGACGTCCGCATCCTGCGCAACCGCATCAACGGCGCCATCAATTTCGGCGGGGGAGAGCCCGGCAACCTCAACTACGCCACCTATCTCGCCGATCTGCAGGACGACAAGCATCCGATCACGCTCCCGCTCGGCAATGCAGGGCTGCTGACGATCCTCGACAATGTGCTGTGGGAGGTGAGGGTCACCGACACGCTGGCGGTCAAGGTCGGGCTCGACGAGCGGCCACCCAAAGGCATCGCGCTGCTCAACGTGCCGGTGCTCACCCGCTTCGAGCGCAACCGGGTCCTGTCGACGCGGTCGGTACTGCCGGGCCAGTTCGTCAGCGTCGTGGGCAACCAGTTCGTTCTGGGCGGCGACGAGCTGCTGGTGATCGCCCCGCTCGCCCAGCGCGAGAAGGAGGTGGTCAAGATCTTCGGCAATCTCGGCCTGCCGGGGTCGAAGATCCTTTCGACCAGCCCCGCCGACAAGGGACTGAACATGCCGCTCGCCGTCTGGGATTGAGCCCAAAGGGACCAGCGCGGAAAATAAAACCTCGGGCCCGAAGGGCCCGCAAGGCCGCCCGAGCTTATGCGAGGAAAGCCAAAGCGACGGATGTCGCCGCCGGCGCTTGAGGCAAAAAAATGGCGCACCCGAAGGGATTCGAACCCCTGGCCTCTGCCTTCGGAGGGCAGCGCTCTATCCAGCTGAGCTACGGGTGCGTGGACGCGCCGCGTAGCAAAGCCGGACGCGGTGCGCCAGAGGCGATTACTTCCCTCCGGCGATCGTCACTTCCTGGAACTTGCCCATGCCGCAGCTCGGCCCGGGCATGTTGCCGCTCGCTTCGAGCACGGTGATGATGTCGTGCGAGCAGATGTCGCCGGTCGAGGTCTTGTGCAGATAGCGCTGCTCGAAGCCGAGCCCGGGGCAGCGCATCGGCAGTGTGTTGCGATAGACTTTGCGGCCGACATAATAGTCGATCACCTGATCGCTGCGCACGCGCGTGTTGCGGATATGGCTGAGCGGGATGCAATCGACCGGCGTGCCGATCGGCGTCGCCTCGGGGACCTGGGGATCGCGGCCGGCCACCACGGGCGAGGCGAGGATCAGGGCGGCGGGAATGAGCAGCAGGCGCATCGTCTATCCTCCGTTGGATGCCGCTCGCCCCTTTGCCGAGGTTCGGGGCGGCGGTGTCTTGGGCTTGAACGCGCAGAGATCGGCGACGGGGCATCGCCAGCATTCAGGGGTCCTAGCTTTGCACACATAGCGGCCGTGCAAGATTAACCAGTGATGAGCGTGGAGGCGAAAGGGCTGGGGGACGGCCTTTTCGAGCTTGAGCTCGACCGCGAGCGGGGTCTTGCCGCGGGCGAGGCCGGTGCGGTTGCCGACGCGGAAGATGTGCGTATCGACCGCGAAGGTCTCCGCCCCGAAGGCGACGTTGAGCACGACATTGGCGGTCTTGCGCCCGACCCCGGGCAGCTTCTCCAGCGCCTCGCGGTCCCGCGGCACCACGCCGCCATGATCGCGGATCAGCATTTCGGAAAGCGCGATGACGTTCCTGGCCTTGGTGTTGAACAGGCCGATCGTCTTGATGTGCGCCTTGAGGCCTTCCTCGCCCAACGCGACCATCGCCTCGGGGGTCTTCACCTCGGCGAACAGGCGGCGCGTAGCCTTGTTGACCCCGACATCGGTCGCCTGCGCCGAAAGCGCGACCGCGACGACGAGCTGATACGGGTTGCCATATTCGAGTTCGGTTTCAGGGTGCGGATCGGCCTCGGCGAGCCGCGAGAAGAAGTCGAAGACCTGGGCCTTGTTCATATCAGGCGCTCAAGCGTCGAGAACCTCGGCCATGGTGTAACGGCCAGGTTCCTTGTCCGCGAGCCACAGCGCCGCCTGCACCGCGCCGCGCGCGAAGATCTCGCGGTTGTCGGCACGATGGATCAGCTCGATCCGCTCGCCCTGGCCGGCGAAGATCACGCTGTGATCGCCGAACACCGATCCGCCGCGCAGCGATGCCATGCCGATCGTCCCTTCGGCGCGCGCACCGGTAAGTCCCGCGCGATCGGTGACGCCCGCCTCGGCGAGCGTGGTGCCGCGCCCCTCGGCGGCGGCCTTGCCCAGCATCTGCGCGGTGCCCGAGGGGGCATCGACCTTGTGGCGATGGTGCATCTCGACGATCTCGATGTCCCAATCGGTCCCCAGCCGCGCCGCCGCCTCGCGCACCAGCCGCGCGAGCAGCCCGACGCCCATCGAGGTATTGCCGGTCTGGAGCACGGGGATCTCGGCGGCCGCCTCGTCGATCATGCGGTGATGCTTTTCGCCCAGTCCCGTGGTGCCGATCATGATCGGCGTCCGCGCGGCACGCGCCGCCGCAAGATGCGCCTCGAGCGCCGAGGGGGTCGAGAAATCGACCAGCACATCGGCCTTGCGCGCCAGATCGGCGGGATCGTCGCCGACATCGGCGCCGCCCGCGAGCTGCGCGCCGAGCCCCGGCGCGATCGCGGCGATCGTCTGCCCCATGCGCCCCTGGCTGCCGAAGATGCCGATGCTGGTCATGTGCGCTGCTGTGACACAAGTGGCGCGGATTGGAAGAGTGGATTTATCGCGCGATCCACGCGCAATCCTGTGCCGGCGGCGCGAACGGATAGGGTGTCATCTTCGTGCCCAGCCCGGTCCAATAGGTGCAGCTGAGCATCGGAATCTTGCGCTTGTCGGCATAGCGCGAGACGTCGCGGTGGGTTGAAACGATCACGCTTCCATTGACCAGCCAGGCCTGCCCGCGCTGCTGGCGGATCAGCAGCTGCGTGCCCGTGGCCGCGAGCAGCAGGTCTGCCGCGGCCAGCGCGAGGATCGGCCAGAGCCAGAGCGGCGGCTTTCTCATGGGCCAGGTTCTGCCACGTCGGCGCCTGCTGGCAAAGCCGCGAGCGGCGGGTTATGCCCGCCTCATGCGCTGGGGGGTCCTGCTATCGATCGTGTCGCTGGGCCTTGCCGGCCCGACCGCGCCCGCCGGCGACTGGGCCGTCTATGGTGGCGCGTACGGCGACCGCTATTCGCCGCTCGCGCAGATCACCGCGAAGAATGTCGCCAGGCTCGAACAGGTCTGGCGCTTCGACACGGGCGAGGGCGGGCTGCAGACCCAGCCGTTGATGGCCGGCGGCATGCTTTACGCGGCCACGCCGCAGCAGCACACGATCGCGCTTGATGCGGCCACGGGCAAGCCGGTCTGGGAATATGTCCCCGAATCGCATGCCGAGCAGGGCGTGCGCGGATTGACCTGGTGGCAGAGCGGCGGCGAGCAAAGGCTGTTCACCAGCGCGGACACTTATCTGATCGCGCTCGATCCCAGGACGGGCCGCCCGATCCCGGGCTTCGGCAAGCAGGGCAGGGTCGATCTGCGCGAGGGGCTGGGCCGCGATCCGGCGACGCTTGCGACCTATCTGACCACGCCGGGGGTGATCTTCGGCGACCTGATCATCACCGGCTTCCGCACCTCCGAAACGCGCCCCGCCGCCCCCGGCGCGATCCGCGCCTATGACGTGCGCACGGGCGCGCTGCGCTGGACCTTCAACCTGATCCCCAAGGCGGGCGAGCCGGGCTACGAGACGTGGGAGCCGGGCAGCGCCGAGCGCGGCGGGGCCGCCAACAACTGGGCCGGGATGGTGGTCGATCCCGCGCGCGGGATCGTGTTCGTCCCCACCGGCTCCGCGGTCGACGACTTCTATGGCGGCGACCGCAAGGGCGACAATCTCTACGCCAATTCGCTGGTCGCGCTCGATGCGCGGACGGGCAAAAGGCTCTGGCATTTCCAGGCGGTGCACCATGACGTGCTCGACCGCGATTTCCCCTCGCCGCCGGTGCTGCTCACGGTGACGCAGCGTGGGCGCCGCATCGACGCCGTCGCCCAGGCCACCAAGCAGGGTGTCGTCTTCCTGTTCAATCGCGTCACCGGCAAGCCGCTCTTCCCGATCGAGGAACGCGCCGTGCCGCAAAGCGACGTGCCGGGCGAGGCGACCGCGCCGACCCAGCCCTTCCCGCTCAAGCCCGCCCCCTATGCCCGCCAGATACTCACCGCCGAGACGCTGACGCAGCGCACGCCGGAGGCGAATGCCTGGGCGCGCAAGGCGTTTGCGGGGATGCGGTCGGATGGCCCGTTCACGCCGCTGCCGGTCGATGGCAACGCGATCGTCTTCCCCGGCTATGACGGCGGCGCCGAATGGGGCGGGCAGGCCGCCGATCCGAGCGGCGTGCTCTATATCAACAGCAACAATATCGCCTGGACCGGCGGGCTGGTGCTCACCCGGGCGCGCGCCGAGCGCGGGGCGATGCTCTATGAGGATCGTTGCTCGACCTGCCATGGGCTCGACCGGACCGGCGATCCGCCGGCCTTTCCGTCGCTGATCGATATCGGCAAGCGCCTGACCCGGGCGCAGATCGAGGCGGTGATCCATGGCGGCAAGGGGCGGATGCCGGGCTTTCCGCAGATCGCCGGCGACGATCTCGACGCGCTGATCGGCTATCTGCGCGATTCGGCGCCGGACAAGGCGGAGGTCGGCGGCACGGGCGCGGCCGCCTATCGCTTCACCGGCTACCACAAGTTCCTCGACCCCGAGGGCTATCCCGCGATCGCCCCGCCCTGGGGGACGCTGAGCGCGATCGACATGAACAGCGGCGACTATCTGTGGCAGGTCCCGCTCGGCAGCTATCCCGAGCTGGTCGCGAAGGGGATGCAAGGCACCGGCAGCGAGAATTATGGCGGGCCGATCGTGACGGCGGGCGGGGTGCTGTTCATCGGCGCCACCGTCTATGACCGCCGGCTCCATGCCTTCGATGCGCGGACCGGCAAGCTGTTATGGGAGGGTGCGCTGCCCTTTGCGGGCACCGCGACCCCGATCACCTATATGGCCGGCGGGCGGCAGTTCGTCGTGATCGCCACCAGCGGCGCGCGCGATCCGAAAGGGCCCAGGGGCTCGGCCTATGTCGCGTTCGCGCTGCCGGGGCGCTAGGCGCGCCCCATGCAGATTCGCGCCCTTACCCCCGCCGACCGCCCCGGCCTCTGGGCGATCGTCGAGCCCGTGGTGCGCGCGGGCGAGACCTGGGCGCTCGACCGCGACATGAGCGAGGAAGCGGGCTGGGCCTATTGGACCGCCCCCGACCGCGAAGCCTTCCTCGCCGAGGCGGACGGCAGGCTGCTCGGCGCCTATTTCCTCCGCGCCAACCATGGCGGTGGCGGCGCGCATATCGCCAATACGGGCTATATGGTCGCGCAGGATGCGGTCGGTCGCGGCGTCGGCCGCGCGCTGTGCCTGCACTCGCTCGAGACCGCCAGGGCGCGCGGCTTCCGCGCGATGCAATTCAACTTCGTCGTCACCACCAATGCGCCCGCGATGCACCTCTGGCAGTCGCTCGGCTTCGCGATCATCGGCCGCGTGCCCGGCGGCTTCCGTCACCCCGTGCTGGGCGATGTCGATACGGTGATGATGTTCCGGGAGCTTTGACATGGCCGCCATCCGCAACGTCGTCATCCTCACCGGCGCCGGCGTTTCCGCCGAGAGCGGGGTCGCGACCTTCCGCGGCCCCGGCGGCCTGTGGGAAGGCCAGCGCGTCGAGGATGTCTGCACGCCCCAGGCGCTCGCGCGCGATCCGGCGCTGGTGCACCGCTTCTATGACGAGCGGCGGGCGAAGCTGGCGAGCGTCGCGCCCAATCCCGCGCATCTGGCGCTGGCGCGGCTCGACGCGGAATGGCCGGGGGAGCTGCTGCTGGTCACGCAGAATGTCGACGATCTGCACGAGCGCGGCGGTTCGATGCGGCTGATCCATATGCATGGCGAGCTGAAATCGGCGCTGTGCGCGGGATGCGGGCATCGCGAGGCCTGGGAAGAATCGCTGCCGCCCGGGTGCGAATGCACGGTGTGCGGGGCGCCGCTGCTGCGGCCCGACATCGTCTTCTTCGGCGAGATGCCGTACCGGATGGAGGCGATCGAGCGGGCATTGGCTGAGGCCGATCTGTTCGTCTCGATCGGCACCTCGGGCGCGGTCTATCCCGCCGCGGGCTTCGTCCAGACCGCGCGCTATCACGGCGCGGATACGCTCGAGATGAACCTCGATCCGTCGCAGGGGTCGGGCTGGTTCGCCGAGAGCCGGCTGGGGCCGGCTGGGGTGCTGGTGCCCGAATGGGTGGAGGAAATGCTGGCCTAAGGCCAAGGTTGGAAATGTTGGATTTCCAGGGCCTGCCGAGGTTCAGGAAACTGGGGCTACCCCCTAACTTTTGTAACTTTCGATGCCCCGATCAGGCCGCTTCGCTCTCATCCTCATGATCGACGATGCCCTTGCGCGGCCGCCGATCGACGCGGAGTTCGAAAATGTCCGGGCGGGCGTGCTGGCCGTCAATGTCCATCGTCGCGAGCCCGCGATCGACTTCGCTCAGATCGAGGTCGGCCATCAGCATCTCCGCCGACTCGCCCGCCTGCGCGATCACCACCCCGTCGGGCGCGACGATCGCGCTGCGCCCGCGCTGGAGCACGCCATCGGGGAGCTGGCGGAGCAGTTCGCGCGCGGCGCGCTCGCCGCCTGCCTGCGCCAGGCCGCGGATCAGGTCCTCCTTGGTCTGCACCGTCCCCGCCGCGAGCACGAAGGCGCGGCCTTCATAGGCATAATGGGCGGAGGCGAGCAGGCTGATATCCTCGACCGTGGGCCAGGCGGCGATATGGATCGCCTCGCCCGAATGATGCATCGCCGCGCGGGTGAGCGGCATCCAGTGCTCGCCCGAGGCGAGCTGGCCGATATTGCCCCAGGGCGATTCGTGGATGTCGAGGGTGGAACCGTCGCCGCTGCCGAAGAGCATCCGCTCAGGCGCCGTGGGGACGAGCTTGCGGTGGACGAGCACCGGCGCCTTGGGCCGGAACAGGAATTGCGTGCCGAACAGGCTGTTGCGCACCCGCGCATGCCCGCCGATCGAGACCACCACGCCCGCGATATCGACGACCCATTGCAGCTGCTGGAAGCGCGGATCGTTCGCGCGGACCGCTTCCTTGAGCAGCAGCGCGTGCAGCTCCTTGGTGCCGGGATGGTCCCAGAGCGAGGGGCCGGGGACATGTTCGAGCCAGGCCGGATGCCCGCCCAGGAAATTCTCGCCGAACGCGATGATCTTGGCGCCGGCCTCGACGGCGTCCTTGACGTGCCCGACGGCGCGTTCGATCCCGGCAGTGATCGCCAGCGGAAGCGGCGATTGTTGGATGATCGCCGCTTTCACATTCTTGCTCATTCGACCCAGTCCAGCCCTATCTCGCGATATAGTGAGCGGTCGTCTTCCCACTTCGGGCTTACTTTCACGTGAAGATAGAGATGGACGGGGACGCCGGTGATCCGGCTCAATTCGGCGCGCGCGCGGCTGCCGATTTCCTTGAGGCGCGCGCCGCCCTTGCCGAGCACGATCGCGCGTTGGGTGGGGCGCCCGACCAGGATCTGCTGGTGGATCTCGACCGATCCGTCGGCGCGCTCGATATATTTCTCGGTCTCGATCGCGCTGGCATAAGGCAGCTCGGCATGGAGCTGGAGGTAGAGCTGCTCGCGCGTCACCTCGGCGGCGATCATCCGCTCGGTGGCGTCGCTGACCTGGTCCTCGGGGAAATGCCACGGCCCCTCAGGCAGGCGCGCGGCGAGCGCGGCCTTGAGTTCGGGAACGCCGTCGCCGGTCTGGGCGGAGACGAAGAAGGTTTCGTCGAATGCCAGCGCCTCGTTGAGCCTGGCGGCGTGGCCGAGCAGCTTGGGCTTGTCGGCGATGTCGACCTTGTTGAGGATCAATATCTTGGGCTCGGGGCGGCCCGCGAGGCTGTCGAGGATCTGCATGACCTTGGGCCCGATCCCGCCCTTGCCGTCGACCACCAGCGCGATCGCGTCGGCGCCCTCGGTCCCCTCCCACGCGGCCGCGACCATCGCCCGGTCGAGCCGCCGCTCGGGCGCGAAGATGCCGGGGGTATCGACGAGGAGCAGCTGGGCCTCGCCCTCGATCGCGATCCCCATCAGGCGCGCGCGGGTGGTCTGCGCCTTGGGGGAAACGATCGCGACCTTCTGGCCGACGAGCATGTTGACCAGCGTGGACTTGCCCGCATTCGGGGCGCCGAGCACGGCGATCAGGCCACAGCGTTGGGGGGAATCGGAACTCATCGCCACCCCCTACTCCGTTCGCCCTGAACTTGTCGAAGGCGCTCTCCGGTCACTGCGCGAGCTTCTCCAGCAAGGCCGCCGCCGCTGCCGTCTCCGCCGCGCCCTTGCTCGAACCCTCCGCCTCGGCATCGGCGAGCTTGCCGATGCTCACGCGGACCTTGAACCGCGGCGCATGGTTCGGCCCCGAACGGTCGATCACCTCATATTCGGGCGGACGGCGATTGTTCGCGGCGGCCCATTCCTGGAGGGCGGATTTGGGATGGCGCGGGGCTTCGCGGTGCGAGTCGATCTGGGCGGTCCAGGCCTTGCGGATGAAGGCGCGGACCGCGTCGAGCCCCGCGTCGAGATAGAAGGCGCCGATCAGCGCCTCCATCACATCGCCCAGCACATTGTCGCTGTCATGCGCGCCGTCCTCGCGCGCCTGCTTGCCGAGGCGGAGATGTGGCACCACCCCGACCTGCCGCGCGACATCGGCGCAGACCGCGCCCGTCACCAGCGCGTTCAACCGCCGCGACAGCGCGCCCTCGGGCTCTTGCGGATAACGCTCGAACAGCCATTCGGCGACGACGAGGCCAAGCACCCGGTCGCCCAGAAACTCGAGCCGTTCGTAATTGGCGGCAGCCTGGCTGCCATGCGTCAGCGCGCGTTCGAACGGCGCCAGTTCGCCGGGCTCGCGGCCGAATTCAGTCCTGATCCATCCCCCCAGATCGGGAGCGGTCAAAATCCCTCCCCGATCCGGCTCCAGCGCGCCGCGCTGAACCAGGTCCAGGGGAGCAGCCAGGCGGCGCTGCCGTCGGTCGACCAGAAATTGACCACTGCCTTGCCCTCGATATTGGCCATCGGCACGAAGCCGATCCCGCTCTGGAAGCGGCTGTCGGCCGAATCGTCGCGATTGTCGCCCATCATGAAGACATGGCCGGCGGGCACGGTATAGACGCCGGTATTGTCGGCTGGCCCCATGCCCTGATCGAGCACATAATATTGCTTGCCGGTTGGCAGCGTCTCCTGGAAGCGCGGGATGCGGCAGACCTGCTCGCCGTCCTTGCCGGTCTCCTGGAACTGCATCTTGCAGCCGCGATCGGGCATCGCCTCGGTCGCGGCGGGGAAGTTGGGGCTGATCGGCACCACGAAATCGGCGACCGGCTGCTTGGGGATGGGCTTGCCGTTGAGGATCAGCTGGCCGTCGCGCATCTGGATCGTGTCGCCGGGAAGGCCGATCACGCGCTTGATCCAGTCCTCATTGTTGGTCGGCGGCGCCTTGAACACGACCACGTCGCCCCGCGACGGCGTGCTCCACTGCATGTTGGGGAGCAAGGGCAGGCTCCACGGCAGCGAGTGCTTCGAATAGCCGTAGTTGAACTTGGTGATGAACAGATAGTCGCCGATCAGCAGCCGCGGCAGCATCGACTCGCTGGGGATGCTGAACGGCGAGAAGATGAAGCTGCGGACGATGAACACGATCAGCACCAGCTTGATCACGAACGAGACGATGTCGCCCCATTCGGACTTGGGCTTGTCGGGCGCCTGCGGATCGACGGTATAGCCTTGTTCCATGGGCGCTAGCTCTGCTTGGGCCGCGCGATGGCGTCAAGCGGGGGAATCCGGTGGCGGCGCCGGTTCCGGGACGTTAGGGGAGCCGCACCCCTGCCGAGGAGAGCATGATGGCCACCCCCGACTGGTCGGCGATCCGATCGCTGCCCCAGACCCCGCTGACCCGGCTCTTTGCCGAGGACGAGTCGCGACTCGGCATGCTGAGCGCCGATGTTTCGGGAATCCATTTCGACTGGTCGAAGACGCATCTGACGCCGCAAGCGATTGTCGCCTTTTCGGCCATTGCCGAGGCGATGGGGCTGGCGGGCAAGCGCGATGCGCTGTTCGCGGGCGAGATCGTCAATGTGACCGAGGGCCGCGCCGCCGAGCATAGCGCCGAGCGCGGCGAGGGCGCGCCCGCGAGCGTGGTGCGGGCTCGGGGTTTCCACAGCCGGATGCGCGCGCTGATCGATGCGATCGAGGCCGAGGCGCTCGGGCCGGTCCGGCACATCCTCCATATCGGCATCGGCGGATCGGCGCTGGGGCCGGACCTGCTGGTCGATGCGCTGGGGCGCGACATGGACCGCTATGAGGTGGCGATCGTCTCGAATGTCGATGGGGTCGCGCTCGAGGATGCGATGGACCGGTTCGATCCGCAGGCCACGTTGGTCGCGATCGCCTCCAAGACCTTCACCACCACCGAGACGATGCTCAACGCCGAGAGCGCGATGGCGTGGATGACCGAGCATGGCGTCGAGGATCCCTATGGCCGGGTGATCGCGCTCACCGCCGCGCCCGACAAGGCGGTCGAGTGGGGGGTGGACGAGACGCGCGTGCTGCCCTTCGCGGAGAGCGTGGGCGGGCGCTATTCGCTCTGGTCGTCGATCGGCTTTCCGGCGGCGCTGGCGCTGGGCTGGGACGCGTTCGAGGAATTGCTCGAAGGCGCGGCCGAGATGGACCGGCATTTCCGCTTCACCCCGCTGGCTGGGAACGCCCCCGTGCTCGCGGCATTCGCGGACCTTTACTACACCCAGGCACGCGGCTGCGAGACGCGCGCGGTGTTCGCCTATGACCAAAGGCTGCGGCTGCTGCCCTCCTATCTCCAGCAGCTCGAGATGGAATCGAACGGCAAGCGGGTGACGGTGGCGGGCGAGCCCGTGACCTGGCCGACCGCGCCGATCACCTGGGGCGGGGTCGGCACCGATGCGCAGCATGCAGTGTTCCAGCTGCTCCACCAGGGCACGCACCTGGTGCCGCTCGAGATCCTCGGTGTGATCGAGCCGGGCGACGGGCTGAACGAGGAGCATCACCGCCAGCTCCTCCTCAATGCCTTCGCGCAGGGTGCGGCGCTGATGACGGGGCGGGCCAATGACGACCGGGCACGCGCCTATCCGGGCGACCGCCCCTCGGCGACCTTGCTGCTCGACCGGCTCGATCCGCGCACTTTGGGGGCGCTGCTCGCCTTTTACGAGGCGCGGACCTTCGTGAACGCGGTGCTGCTCGGCATCAATCCGTTCGACCAGTTCGGGGTCGAGCTGGGCAAGGAAATGGCGAAGGCGGCGGGGCAGGGGGGACTGGATTTCGATCCTTCCACTACCGATCTGATTGCGCGGGCATTCCCCTGATGTTCGTCATCCCGGCGAAAGCCGGGACCCAGAGCCACAGGCGGCACCGCTGAGTAATCCTGGGTCCCGGCTTTCGCCGGGATGACGGCAACAAAGGACTGGCTATGGCCAATTACGACTACGACCTCTTCGTCATCGGCGCGGGATCGGGCGGCGTCCGCGCGGCACGCATCTCGGCGGCGCACGGCGCCCGGGTGGCGGTGGCGGAGGAATATCGCGTCGGCGGAACCTGCGTGATCCGCGGCTGCGTGCCCAAGAAGCTGCTCGTCTATGGCGCGCATTTCGCCGAGGATCTGAAGGATGCGCGGCGCTTCGGCTGGGACGTGCCCGATTGCGGATTCGACTGGAAGCTGCTGCGCGACAATTTGCTGGGCGAGGTCGACCGGCTCAACGGGCTCTACAACCAGACGCTCGGCAATGCCGGGGTCGAGGTGATCCTCGAACGCGCGACCGTTACGGGCAAGCACGAGGTGACGCTGGCCGGCGGGCGCAAGGTCAGCGCGAAGGTGATCCTGATCGCGACCGGCGCGCATCCCGCGGTGCCGGGCTGTCCGGGGCACGAACTCGGCATCACCTCGAACGAGGTGTTCCATCTGGAGGCATTGCCCCGGCGCGTGCTGATCGCGGGCGCTGGCTATATCGCCAACGAATTCGCGGGGATCTTCAACGAATTCGGATCGAAGGTGACGCTGATCAACCGCACCGACGTGATCCTGCGCGGCTATGATGAGCAGATTCGCGACCGGCTGCTCCAGATCTCGATGACCAAGGGGATCGATTTCCGTTTCAACGCGAAGTTCGAGGGGATCGAGAAGGTGAAGGGCGGGCTCAAGGTCTCGATGACCGGGCATGAACCGATCGAGGTCGATCTCGTGCTGTTCGCCACCGGGCGCGTGCCCAATACGCGCGGGCTGGGGCTCGAGGCGGTGGGCGTCGCGCTCGACGACAAGGGCGCGGTGGTGGTCGATGCCGACAACCGATCGAGCATCGACAGCATCTATGCGGTGGGCGATGTGACCAACCGGGTCCAGCTCACCCCCGTCGCGATCCGCGAGGGGCAGGCGTTCGCCGACACGGTGTTCGGCGGCAAGCCGCATCAGGTCGATTATGAGAATATCCCGAGCGCGGTGTTCAGCCATCCGCCGATGGCGGGAGTGGGGATGACCGAGAGCCAGGCCCGGAACAAGCTCGGCGCGGTCAAGGTCTATACGTCGGACTTCCGCGCGATGAAGAATGTGCTCGCGGACCGCAACGAGCGCTCGCTCTACAAGATGATCTGCGATCCCACGACCGACCGGGTGGTCGGGCTGCACATGATCGGCCCCGACGCGCCCGAGATCCTGCAGGCGGCGGCGGTGGCGGTGAAGGCGGGCCTCACCAAGGACGCGTTCGACCAGACCGTGGCGCTGCACCCGACCATGGCCGAAGAGCTGGTGCTGATGAAGTAACGTCAGCGCCGGCAGCGAACCTTCAGGATCACCTCGCCCTCGGGCTCGCCGGGGCCGCCATCGCCGGTAAGGAAGGGGCCGTTCGGATTGCGGCCTCCGGCGATCCGGCGGGTCTCGGTGGACAGATCGCAGACTGATCCCGGCGCGGGATAATGTTCACTGTCGGCATCGGCGAGAAACACGTCGTCCGCGCCATGGATGAAGAAGAGTGTTCGCTTCTCGCCCTGGGGCGTCACCACTACGACCGAACGGAGGATCATGAAGACTCACGATCCGGCGGCCGGCATCGGGCCATAGGCCTCGATCTCGACCTGGTTGAAGCTGGGGGTGTCTTCCGGCGCAGCGGGCGCGGGAAGCAAGGCGAGGGCGAGCGCAGGCGTCATGAGCATGGGCGCGAGGTTGCGCCTGGATTGTGGCGATCAGGCGACCGCGCGGGTCTGCTTGCCCTCGGCGGCGGCGCGGACGATCTTCACCAGCTTGGCCCCGTCGCGCATGATCCGGCTCTTGTCGAAGAAGCCCAGCGCGCCGCGGTGAAACGAGTCGTTGGCCGCTTCGCACCGGCTGGTGAGCATCACCGCATGGGTGCGCAGATGGATCGTGTCGAGCAGCGACAGGCCGTCCACGCCGGGCATGGCGATGTCGAGCGTGGTGACATCGGGGTGATGCTCGGCGACGAGGCGGATCGCGGTCTCGGCATCGGCGGCCGATCCGATCAGCCGAAAGCCCGGCTCACGGCCGAGCACTTCCTCGAGCATGGCCCGAATGGTGGTCGAATCATCGACGATCAGAATGGTAATAACCGACATAAGCCAATCCCTCTCGAGCCTGTTGTCTAGGCCCATCCAAGGGAAGGCGCATTTCAGGGATTCTGCTGCCGGGGGTGCTACTTAGCGGGCCCCGAAGCTTTTGTTAGGGATCAGCCGCCGGCAAGGATCGCGTCGGCCTCGCTCGCGTTTTCGTCGCCGGTGCGCGCGGCGACGGTGGCGGTGACCGCGACGTCCATCGCGACATTGCCGAGCGTGCGCACCAGATCGGGCAGCGGCTCGACCGCGACCAGCAAGGCGAGCGGCTCGATCGGCACGCCCATCACGATCGCGATCGGCGCGATCGAGCTGACGAACGAGATCGATCCGGGCAGGCTGACCGCGCCCATCGTCGTGATCGCCGCCGCAGCGACGCCCGCCGCGAGCTGCGCCGGGCCCAGATGCACCCCCATGATGTGCGCGACATAGATGGCGACCGCGAGGTTCATCACCGGTCCCGTGGCGCGGAACAAGGCGACCGCGAGCGGCAGCACCACGCCCGACTTGGCGACCGGCACGCCGAGTTCGCCCGAGGCCTTGAGCATCGCGGGCAGCGAGGCGAGCGAACTCTGGGTGCTGATCGCAACCGCGGTCACCGGGGCATTGGCGCGCAGGAACGCCATGAGGCGCAGCTTCCCGCCGATCACCGCGAGCGGATAGGCGAGGAACCAGACCACCGCGCCGACCGCGCTCACCACCGCGACATAGTGGACCAGCGCCCCGAACGCCGAGACGCCGGTCTGCGCGCCGACCGTATAGGAGAGCGCGAGCACCCCGACCGGCGCGAGCCACAACACCCAGCCGATCACCACCAGCATCGCGTCGGCGAGCGCGCGGAAGAGGTTGGTGAGCAGTTCGCGCGGCGCCTCGGGCAGGCGGGTGACCGCGAAGGCGAAGGCGGTGGTGAAGACGATCAGCGGCAGGAAAGCGTCGTTGGCCGCGGCGGTGATCGGGTTGGTCGGCACCAGCGAGACGAGGAAATCGCCGAAACCCGGCACCGGGCCGGCCGGCTTGGCGGCGGCGAAGCTGGTGCGCAGCTCGGCGGCCCAGCCGGGATCGAGCGGGAAGAGGCCCAGCAGCGCTGGGGTGAGCAACGCCGCGAGGATCGACGAGCTCCACAGGATCAGGAGGAACAGGGCGATCGCCCGGCCCGCGATGCGGCCTGCGCGGGCCGCCTCGGCGGTCTGGGCGATACCGCTCACCAGCAGGCCCACCACCAAAGGCAGGATCGCCATGCGCAGCGCGTTGAGCCACAGCGTGCCGACCGGGGCGGCATAGAGGCTGGCACGCGTCGCTGCCTCGGGCGCCTGCGCCGACAGGGTGATGCCGATGGCCAGCCCGAGCACCAGCGCGAGCAGGATGCGCAGCGGCTGGGGCTTGCTCGCGCTGCCGAGCAGGAGATTCAGCGCATTGCGTATCAGCGACATGCTCGCCCTTCCGAGTTTCCGGCGCTATCAGGGCCTGAGAGATGGCGCACAAGGCCGTGAGAAGGCGGGGCATGGCAAGAAAATATTTCGGCACTGACGGGATCCGGGGGGCGACCAACCTCTCGCCGATGACCGCGGCGATGGCGATGAAGGTCGGCATGGCGGCGGGCGCGCATTTCCGGCGGGGGGATCACCGCCACCGCGTGGTGATCGGCAAGGATACCCGCCTCTCGGGCTATATGATCGAGAATGCGATGGTGGCGGGGTTCACCAGCGTGGGGATGGACGTCGTCCTTGTCGGGCCGATGCCCACGCCCGCGGTGGCGATGCTGACGCACTCGATGCGCGCCGATCTCGGCGTGATGATCTCGGCAAGCCACAATCCCTTCGCCGATAACGGGATCAAGCTGTTCGGACCCGACGGCTACAAGCTCTCGGACGAGGACGAGCTGGCGATCGAGGCGCTGATCGACGGCGAGGTCGCGCTCGCGGCGTCGGGCGATATCGGGCGCGCGCGGCGCGTCGAGGATGCGCGCGGCCGCTATATCCACGCCGCCAAATCGACCTTTCCCGAGGAGCTGACGCTCGACGGGCTCAAGATCGTCGTCGATTGCGCGAACGGCGCGGCGTACCAGGTCGCGCCCTCGGCCTTGTGGGAGCTGGGCGCGGAGGTCGTCGCGATCGGCGTCACCCCCAATGGCAAGAACATCAATGACGGAGTCGGCTCGACCGCGCCCGCGACGCTCTGCGAAACCGTGGTCGGCAGCGGCGCGGCGATCGGGATCGCGCTCGACGGCGATGCCGACCGGCTGATCGTGGTCGATGAGACCGGCCGGGTGATCGACGGCGACCAGTTGATGGCGCTGATCGCGACCGGCTGGGCGCGGCAGGGGCGGCTGCGCGGCGGCGGGCTGGTGACCACGGTCATGTCCAATCTCGGGCTCGAGCGGTATCTCGCCGCGCAGGGGCTGGGGATGGTGCGCACCAGCGTCGGCGACCGCTACGTGCTCGAGAAGATGCGCGCCTCGGACTATAATGTCGGGGGCGAGCAGAGCGGGCACATCATCCTTTCCGACTATGCGACCACCGGCGACGGGCTGGTCGCGGCGCTTCAGGTGCTGGCGGAGCTGGTCCGCGCGGACGCTCCGGCGAGCGACGTGCTCCACCGCTTCGATCCGCTGCCGCAGCTTCTGAAGAATGTACGCTTCAAGGGCGGCAAGCCGCTCGAGGACGAGGCGGTCAAGGACGTGATCGCCGCCGCCGAGGCGGAGCTGGACGGCAAGGGCCGCCTCGTCATCCGGCCTTCGGGCACCGAGCCGGTGATCCGCGTGATGGCCGAGGGCGACGACAAGGGCCAGGTCGAGGCGGTCGTCGAGCGGATCTGCGACGCTGTGCGGAAGGCGGCGGCGTAAATTCCTCCCCGTGCCGGGGAGGATTTGCTAAGGCCACCGTCATGCTCGACATGCGCCCCGATTGCGAACGCTGCGGCACCGATCTCCCCGCCAACCAGGGCGGGGCGTTCATCTGCTCGTTCGAATGCACCTTCTGCGCGCTCTGCGCCGATGCGCTTGACGAGCGCTGCCCCAATTGCGGCGGCGAGTTGCTCGACCGGCCCACACGCGTCGGCGCGGCGCTCGCGCGCAACCCCGCATCCACGGAGCGCAAGTTCAAAGGGTAAGCATGGTACCGCGTATTCTCATCATCGCAGGGTCGGACTCCGGCGGCGGGGCGGGGATCCAGGCGGACATCAAGACCGTCACCATGCTCGGTGGCCACGCCATGACCGCGATCACCGCGATCACCGCGCAGAACACCCAGGGCGTGGACGCCGTCCATCCGATCCCGACCGAGATGGTGATCGCCCAGATCGACGCGGTGGTGCGCGATATCGGCGTGGACGCGGTCAAGATCGGAATGATCGGATCGGCGCGGACCGCGCTGGCGGTGGCGGATAAGCTCGGGGAGCTGCCGGGCATTCCGGTGGTGTTCGATCCGGTGATGGTCGCGACCAGCGGCGCGGCGCTCGCCGACGGCGCGACGATCGCCGCATTCGAGCGGCTGATGGCGCGCGCGACCTTGGTGACGCCCAACCTGCCCGAACTCGAGGCGCTGGGCGGCGACCCGCAAGCGATCATGCGGGCGCATGGCTGCGCGGTGCTGGTCAAGGGCGGGCATGCCGAGGGCGGCGAGATCACCGACCGGCTCTTTTCGCCGCATGGTCCCCCCGAGATCGACTGGACCGATCCGCGGATCGAGACCGATGCGACCCATGGCACCGGCTGCACGCTGGCGAGCGCAATCGCCTGCGCCCTCGCCGCAGAATGGGAGCTGCCCGAGGCGGTGGCCCGCGCGCGCCGCTTCGTGCGGATCGCGATGCGCGAGGCGCCGGGGCTGGGGCGTGGCGCCGGCCCGATGGGGCAGCAGAATGTGCGGCTCGATTTCAACACCAGCTTCTTCGAACCGATGCTCAATCAGGTCACCGTGCCGGCGAAGGATCTGGCCGCGAGCGAGCGTTTCTACCGCCTGCTCGGGCTGAAGCAGGTCGTCCGCGCCACCCCGCGCTATGCCCGGTTCGAGGCCGAGGGCGGGGCGACCTTCTCGATCGCGACCGATAAGGGCTATACCGCCCCGGTCATCTATTTCGAATGCGGCGACCTCGACGTCACCGTCGCCTATCTCCAGCAGCAGGGACTGCGCTTCGAGCGCGAGCCGCGCGACGAGAGCTGGGGCTGGCGCGAGGCGCGGTTGCGCGATCCGGCGGGGAATGCGGTCTGCCTCTACCAGGCTGGCGAGATGCGCCGCTTTCCGCCATGGCGCATCGACGATGCCTGATTTCTCTCACGAGAGCCGATATGCGGGCCCGGTCGCGGGCGTGGACGAGGCCGGCCGCGGGCCGCTCGCAGGGCCCGTGGTGGCGGCGGCGGTGGTGCTCGATCCGGCATGCATTCCCGAGGGTCTGAACGATTCGAAACAGCTGACCGCCGCCAAACGCGCCGATCTGTGCGCGCGCCTGCTCGATTGCGCCAGGGTCGGCGTTGGCATCGCCACGGTCGAGGAGATCGACGCGCTCAATATCCTATGGGCGACGATGCTCGCGATGACCCGCGCGGTCGATGCGCTCGGCTTTCGCCCGGCGATGGTGCTGGTCGACGGCAATCGCTGCCCGCGCTGGGACCATCCCTCGCAGTGGGTGATCGGCGGCGACGGTTTGTGCCTCTCGATCGCCGCCGCCTCGATCGTCGCCAAGCATCGGCGCGATTGCATGATGATCCAGCTCGACGCGCTCCATCCCGGCTATGGCTGGGCGAGCAACAAGGGCTATGCCGCCGCGGTGCACCAGGAGGCACTGCGCACGCTCGGTCCCACCCCGCACCACCGCCGCAGCTTCGCGCCGGTCGCGCAGGCGCATTTCGATTTCGGGACGGCGGCGGCGGAATAGCCGGACCGGGGCTTCAGCCCCCCGCGGCGAAGGCGATCCGCATCTCGACCTCGCGGCCGACCACCGGATCGCCCGCCTTGGTGAGCGGCATCAGCCGGACGGCGGCGAGTACCTGATAGGTCGCCAGCGCGAATTCGCGCGCCATCGGCGCGTCGATCCGCGAATCGGGGCTGGCGGGGCGGGCGTTGCGGCAGAAGAGCGTGCGGTCGGGCTGGACGCGGCAGGTCGCGGTCATCCGAACCTCGATCCCCGCGGCCAGCGCGCGGGGTGGATAATAGCTGGTCAGCAGCACCCCGTCGGGCCGCTCGTCATATTCGACGTCGCGCGCCTCCATCACCGCGGTGGGCGGGCCGAGCTTCACCACGTCTCCCACGCTCACCGTCTGGGTGAAGAGCATCGGGATGAGGATCGGATGCGCCGCGTCATAGGGCGCGTCGGTCAGCGGATTGAGGCGCGTCGCACGGATGCGCTCAAGCGCGATCCCTTCGATCGGGGTCGGCTTCCAGGCCGCGGCGCGCCTGTCGAACTCGGCGCGGGTCGCGGCCGGCTTGGCCGCGCCGCCGAGCGCGATGCAATGCTGCGCCTCGCCGAAATGCGCGTCGACCAGGCATTCGAAGCTGATCGACACCGGCGCCGCGGGCAGGCCCGCCACGCCCTCGGCGGTCGCCGAGACCAAAGCGCGCGACGGTGCGTAGCGGATCTGGCTCGGCGCGACCGCGACGGGTTCGGCCAGCTTGTCGCCGTCCTGAGCGTCCGGGGCGGCGATCATCATCAGCAACGGCAACAGCATCGAACTCGTCTCCTCTTGCGGCCTTCATACGCGGTTTCGGCATGGCTTAAATATGGCGTGTTTGTTTTTGATCGGCTCACGCCGATGAAGCGGTGCCGGCCCGCTCCCCCTCCCGGCCACCCATAGGCTACTATAGTAAGGGTGGCCGGGAGGGGGAGCGGGCCGGCACCGCAAGCCCAGCGCAGCGCACAAGAAAAGTGAGTCTTTGCGGCCACACCGCTATCCCTCGTGCCTGTGGATAACTTTGAGACTCAACATCTGGTCCGGTGCCGAAATGTTCTCCCAAGTTAAGGATTCTTAAGGCTTATCCATTAACCAATCTTCGCTTGACGGCGGAGTCCGAGCCCGCCGAAAATGGCTGTCCGGCAAGGGGATCAGCATCGATGGGCGTTCAAGTTAAGGTTAAGCAGCACGAGCGTGCGCCTGTTGCAGCGTCCGTTACGGCATCTGCGGAACTGCCCCTCGACCAGATACTGATGAGCGATTGCATCGCCGCGATGCGCTCGCTGCCCGCGAAATCGATCGACATGATCTTCGCCGATCCGCCCTACAACCTCCAGCTCGGCGGCGATCTCAACCGGCCCGACGGCAGCCATGTCGACGCGGTGACCGACGATTGGGACAAGTTCGACAGCCTCGCCATCTACGACAAGTTCACCCGCGAATGGCTCGCCGAGGCGAAGCGCATCCTCAAGGATACCGGCACGATCTGGGTGATCGGCAGCTATCACAATATCTTCAAGGTCGGCTCGGCGATCCAGGACCTCGGCTTCTGGATCCTCAACGACATCGTCTGGCGCAAGGCCAATCCGATGCCCAATTTCAAGGGCACCCGCTTCACCAACGCGCACGAGACGATGATCTGGGCGTCTATGGGCGAAAAGGCGCGCTACACCTTCAACTATCGCACGATGAAAACGCTCAACGACGAGCTCCAGATGCGCAGCGACTGGGAATTCCCGATCTGCGGCGGGCCCGAGCGGCTCAAGAAGGACGGGCACAAGGTCCATCCGACCCAGAAGCCCGAGGCCCTGCTCTACCGCGTGCTGCTCGCCTCGACCCAGCCGGGCGACGTCGTGCTCGACCCCTTCTTCGGCACCGGCACCACCGGCGCCGTCGCCAAGCGGCTTGGCCGCCACTGGATCGGCATCGAGCGCGAGCCCGGCTATTGCGCCGCGGCGATCGAGCGGATCGACGCCGAGATGCCGCTCGACGAATCGGCGCTGCGGACGATGCAGGCCCCCAAGGGCGCGCCGCGGGTCGCGTTCGGCGCGCTGGTCGAGAATGGCTATCTCGAGCCCGGCACGATCCTCAGCGATTCCAGGCGCCGGATGCGCGCGATGGTCCGCGCCGACGGGTCGCTGGAGAGCGAGGGCGTGACGGGGTCGATCCACAAGGTCGGCGCAACCCTCCAGAACGCGCCCTCGTGCAACGGCTGGACCTTCTGGCACTATGAGGCCGAGGACGGCCTCAAGCCGATCGACGCGCTCCGCCAGACCTATCTGCTGGCGACCCAGCCCTGAGGTTTTCCCCTCGCGGCCGCTTTGATATGATGCGGCCGTTCATCAGGAGGGGAATCCACGATGAGAACCGCTAATCTGGCGCTGGCCGCGGGCCTGCTCTGCATGCTCGCCACGCCGACTTCGGCGGAGATGCAGTCCGCGCAGCAATTCAGCAACGGTAATTTCGAGATCAATCGCGACCGGGTCCGCCTCGGCACGATCGGGACCTGCGCCAAGAGCACGACCTTCCTCGTCCCCACCACCTATCTCTATGTCACCGCGCGCACCAAGCTGAGCGCCGGGGGCGGGATCCGCGGCGTCGGCGCCAAGCCGCGGGTGTTCGTCGAAGGGCCGACCAAGCGCGAGCTCCAGAACCTCGCCGCGCAGATCCAGAACCAGGTCATCGGCGCGCTCCGGGCCGAGGGTTATACCGTGCTGACCTTCGACGATGTCCGCGAGGATGTCGCCGCCAAGTCGCGCATGGCGCCCAATCCGCGCTACGGCATGCCCACCCATGACGCGCGCGCCTTTCCCGGTACCGATTTCGTCGTCGCGACCCCCAGCGACGAGCAGACGCTCGACTATGGCCTGACCGGGCCCGCCGCCAATTTCGGCAAGGCCAGCCAGCGCACCGGCGCGACGCTGCTGCTCCCCGAAATCTATCTGACCCTGCCCCAGCTCGGCGCCACCGCGAACACGACCGAGACCGAGACCTGGCGCAGCTCGAGCGCATCGATCAGCTTCGATCCGGCGATGCACCTGGCCGGCGCCAACGTCTATGGCGCGACCCCCAAGGGCGGCTGGTGCAGCATCCTCGTGCCCGAGCACGGCCAGCGCGTGCCGGCGACGCGTGCGGGCGATTTCCGCGAGCTTTCGGTGGTCGACGACGATTATGGCGAATGGGGCCGCAAGCGCGGCGACTATGCCTTTGTGGTCGACGACCGCGCCTTCCAAACCGGGGTGCTCGCGACCGGGCGCACGCTGTCGCGCCTGATCGCCGATTCGATGAAGGGGCGGCGTTAGCCCGCCAGCGCCCTGCGCGCGCCCTCGAGCCCCCACCGCATCACCTTGTTGTGGTTCCACGCGAACATCGGCGAGAGGATGGGCGCGAGCAGCTTCATCCAGGGCCTGGTGACGTCGACGCGCCACAGATAGCGGACATGCGTGCCCTCGGGTTCTTCGTGGAAGTTCCACAGGCCGATGCCCTCGAGCTCGCCGGAGGCGCGGCCCTCGATGCTGTCATGCTTCTCGATGCAAATCACCTCGACGTCGAAGGTGAGCGTATAGGGAAGCGCCGTCCCCCAGGTGATCCGGCGGACCGCGCCGAGCCCGGTCTCGTCGCCCGCCTTGATCGCCTCGACCTTCTTCACCGCGGGCCACCAGTCGGGCCAGCGGTCGGTATCCTCGATCAGCGCCCAGACGCGGTCGAGGGGCTGGGTGAAATGCCAGTCGGTCACCAGTACGAATTGCGTCATCGCAAACCTCACCTGAGCAAGGTAGAGCCGGGCGCATGATCGATCTGCCGCCGGCCGCGAAACTCTATCTACGTCCGATCGCATTCGCCGATACGCCTGTCGGGCGCGATGGGGAAGTGGTCCGGCTCGCGGGCGGACTGCAATGGTTTTCGGCCTATGAACTGATCGCGGTGAAGGATGGCCGGCGGGTGCTGCAGCAGGCGGTGCCGGTGGGGGAGGTGCCCGGGGCGCTGGGCGAGCTGGCCGCGCGCATCACCGCCCCGCGTGCGCCGCTGACCTTGGGCGAGCGCGTTTTGCGGCTCGATCAGCCCCAGCTGATGGGCATCCTCAACGTCACGCCGGACAGCTTCTCCGACGGCGACCAGCATTATGCCGACCCCGAAGGCGCGGCCGCGTTCGGCGTGGACCTGAGCGCGGCGGGGGCGGCGCTGATCGATGTCGGCGGCGAATCGACCCGGCCCGGCGCCGAGCCGCTCTGGGAGGGCGACGAGGTCAAGCGCGTGGTGCCCGTCATCGAGCGGCTGGCGCGCAGCGGCGCCGCGGTCTCGATCGACACGCGCAAGGCGCCCGTCATGGAGGCGGCGCTGGCGGCAGGTGCGCATCTGGTCAACGATGTGGCGGCCCTGCTGTGGGACCCGCGCGCGCTCGATGTGGTGGTCAAGGCCGGATGCCCGGTGGTGCTGATGCACTCGCCCGATCCTGCGAAAGGGCCGCATGGGGGAAACGGCTACAAGGACGTGCTGATCGAGGTCTATGACTGGCTGGAGAAGCGCGTCGATGCGGTCGCCGCCGCCGGGGTGGACCGCGCGAAGATCCTGATCGATCCCGGCATCGGCTTCGGCAAGTCGCTCGCCGACAATCTCGCGCTGCTCAACGGCCTCGCGCTGTTCCACGGGATCGGCTGTCCCATCGTGCTCGGGGCGAGCCGCAAGCGGATGATCGGCGCGCTCTCGGCCGAGGCGCCCGCGGGCCAAAGGCTCGGCGGATCGGTCGCGCTGGCGCTAAAAGGTGCCGAGCTGGGGGCGCAGCTGATCCGCGTGCACGACGTGTTCGAGACCGCGCAGGCGCTGCGCGTCTGGCGTGGGATGCGCGATGCCGCACTGGTGACACGCTGAACCGCTAGGGCGGCGGCGCGTTGGAGGATCAACGATGGAGACCGATATGCGCCATGCCCTGCTCGCCTTGTTCGCCCTGCCCGCTCTGGCCGCCGCCGCGCCGATCGCGCGCGAGGACGGTCCGGCCGAGGCCAAGCAGCTGATCGAGCGCTACTACGCCGCGATCGACCGCGGCGATTTCCGCGCCGCCTATGCGGCGTGGGACGAGAATGGCCGGGCGAGCGGCAAGAGCTTCGCCAATTTCCGCGCCGGCTTCGCCGCGACCGCGCGCAGCCGGGTGGTGACCGGCAGGCCGTTCGACGAGGATGCCGGGATGAGCCAGCGCTGGATCACCGTGCCGGTCGATGTCTACGCCACGCTCAAGAATGGCCGGGCGCAGCATTTCCGGGGCAACTATGTGCTCCACCGCGTCGTCGCCGGCGTCAGCGCAAACCGCGCCGACGCGCATTGGCACATCAAGTCGGCGAAGCTCGCCGCGGTGCGCTGAGCCTTAGTTGTTCGGCCAGTTCCCGTAGATGAAGAAGGCGGTCGCAACGATGCTGAGCACGGTGCGGCCGAGATGGAGCTGGCCCCATTTGACGAGCAGCGCGCGAGTCTCGGGCCCTGCGGCGTCGGGCAGCGTCGCCTTGAGCTTGCCGTTGGTCTGCCAGATCACCGCGAAGGTCCAGGCGATGATCGACAGCATGACAAGCCCGCCGGCCAGCCAGGGCCAGACGCTCATCCAGCGATACCAGGCGCCGATGCCGGCGAGTCCGCTGACCAGCGCGAGGCTCGCCTGCATGATCGCGCCACGGTCATAGGATGGCTTCCATTGGGTCAGCGCCGCCCGGTCGTCGAGCCGGAGCCGCGCCGGATGCTCGGCGAAGCTGACATAGAAGGAAGCGCCGGTGAACAAGGCGGCGGTGACGAGGGCGAGAAGGGCGAGCATGGCCGCCCTCTTACCCCGAAACGGGCACGTCCACCACCGCCGCCGGATCGACCGCGCGCTTGTAGCCGAAATCGGTCTTCACCGTCGCGCCGCCCTTGGCGACCGATTCCATGATCGCGGTCATCAGACGCACGTCCTGCAGCCCTTCCTCGCCCGGCGACACCATCGGCACCTTGCCGCGCACGACATCGCCCATCCAGTCCATCTCCCGTGCGAACTGGTCGATATCGGCGATCTTGACCGTGCCCTGATCGGGATGGCTGAAGATGTCGAGCTGGATGCCGCCATAATAGGCGCCGGGGTCCGATCGGATGCGGGCCTTCTCGCAGAACACGTCCCACTTCATGCAGCCGGCATAGGAGAAGCTGGTCGAGCCGTGCGCGAGCGCGCCGGACGGGAATTTGAACTGCCAGCTGATCAGGTCCTCGACATCCTTGAAGCGCGGATCGCTGTGATCGGTATTGGCCCAGGCGCGGACCTGGGTCGGCTCTTCGCCCAGCAGGTACCGCGTGCCGTTGATGCCATAGATGCCCATATCGGTCAGCGCGCCGCCGCCCGACATCTTCATGTCGAGCCGCCACACGTCCGCCGGATCGCTGAGCGAGGATTGGCGGCCCATCTCGGTGACGACGAGGCGCGGCTTGCCATATTTGCCCGAACGGATGCGGCGCATTCCTTCGAGATTGTGCGGCTCGTAATGGCAGCGATAGGCGATCATCAGATGCCGCTTGGCCGCTTTCGCCGCGGCGATCATCGCCTCGCATTCGGCGACGCTCACCGCCATCGGCTTCTCGCACAGCACATGCTTGCCGGCCTTGAGCGCGCGGATCGTATATTCGGCGTGCATGCTGTTGGGCAGCACGATGTAGACGATGTCGATCCGGGGATCGTTCGCGATCCTGTCGTAATTCTCGTAAGTGTAGATCGCGTCGGGGGAGAGGCCTTCCTTCTTGGCCCATTCCGCCGCCTTCTCCGGATGGCCCGAGACGAGCGCGGCGAGCTTGACCCCCTTGGTATTGCGCAGCCCCGGGATGAGCTGGCCCTGCGAGAGCTTGCCGATGCCGACGATTGCGACGCCCAGCTTCTGGTCGTCAGGGAGCGGCGGTTCGCCCTTGGCGTTGGATGCGGCCTTGGCGCTAGCTGCGGTGGCGACGGTAGCACCGGCGGCAAGTTCGATCAGCGCGCGGCGGGACAGCTTCGACGAGTCGGCCATGGGAACCTCTCCTGCAAGCCCGGCTGCTGCCGGGTCTCAGCTCAGCGGAATATACCGGCTTCTGTTAGCGGTACCAGAGGCCTCATGGTCGTAGTTTGGCGAGCAATTTGGGGTTGCTGAGGTCCTTGAGCGCATCCTTGCCGATCCAGCGCTCGCTCGCGATTTTCGACCCGGCGAGCCGTTCGGAAAGCGCCATCGACGCCGCGTGTAGCGCGGGGCTGCGGCGGCCGACGCCGCGCAGCGCCCAGCTGACGCCCTTCTTGACGAAGTTGCGCGGATCGGCGGCGGCGGCCTCGATCAGCGGCAGCCGGTCGAGAAAGGGCTGGTCGGGGAGCTTCTTCAAGTGGAGCGCGACGCTGGCCAGCAGCGCGAAGCTCGCGCGGCGGTCGAATTCGCCCTTCAGCGGCGCCCAGCGGTCGATCGCGGCAAAGGCGTGCGGGGTCCTGTCGAACAGGTCGAAGCACGCCGTGTCGCAGGTCGCCCAATTGTCGAAACCGCTACGCCAGTGATCCATCTGCTCGGGCGTAACCTCCGCCGGATCGTCGACCATCACGGCAAGGAATCGCGCCTCGTAGATGCCGGCTTCCCAGAGCTGGAGCGCGAGGCCGTGCTGTTTGCGGTGCGGCTTCGCGATCTGCCGGATCGTGTTCACGCTCATGCCGAGCACCCGGTCGGCAGTGACGATGCCGTAGCGCTTGAGGCCGTCGACCGAGGCCGGATCGGCATGGGCCTCAAGCTCGGCGATCAGCTCCGCCGCGCCGGTCACAGCGTGTAGCCGCCGTCGCTGACGAGGCAGGCGCCGGTGACGAGCGCGGCCTCATCGGAGAGCAGGAAGCCGATCTGCGCGGCGATCTCCTCGGGCTTGGCATAGCGGCCCAGCGGGGTGGCGAGCTTCGCCATCTCGGCAAAGGCGGCGTCGCGGCCGATCTCGGCGGCGCGCGCGGCGAACATCGGGACGGCGTCCCAGACCGCGGTCTCGACCCCCGCCGGGGCGATGGCGTTGACGCGGATCCGGTCCTTCGCGCCCTCCTTGGCCGCGACCTTGGCGAGATGGATCAGCGCCGCCTTGGACGCGCCATAGGCAGCGACGCCGGGTTCGGCCTTCACCCCCGCGGCGGAGGCGGTGAGGACGATACTGCCGCCGCGCCCCGCCATCGCCCGCATCGCCGCGCGCAGGGTCAGGAAGGCGCCGTCGAGATTGACCGAGAGGATGCGGCGCCATTCGTCGAAGGGCAGCTCGGCGATCGCGCCCGCGCCCGCGATGCCGGCGTTGATGACGGCGTGGTCGAGGTTGGCGAGATCGAGCGAGTCCCACAGCCCTTCGTCGCGAACATCGCCTTGCGCGACAGTCGTTTCGCAATCGAAATGATCTGATAAGGCGTCGCGATCGATCAGGATCAGCCGGGCGGCGCCTTCGGCGGCGAGGTGCCGCGCGACGGCAAGGCCGATCCCCGAAGCGGCGCCGGTGACCAGCGCGATGCGATTGGCAAAGCTTGGCATGGGTGCGCCCTAGCATCCGCCGCGCGGCGCTACGATCCCGTTTGCGTTCGGCAAGCGGGGGCTACCCCCTAACTTTCGTAACTTTCGCCTAGGCCGCGCTCTGATCGATCCCCAGTTCGCCGAGCTTGCGGTAGAGCGTCGAGCGGCCGATGCCGAGGCGGCGGGCGACTTCGGTCATGCGGCCGCGATAATGGCCGATGGCGAGGCGGATGACGTCGGCCTCGATCTCGTCGAGCGCGCGCAAATTGCCGTCGGGGCGGAACAGGGTTACCCCGGCCGCGCCCGAGGCCTGACCGCCGCTGGCGCCGCCTGCCGGACGGCCGAGCGCGAGCTGGGCGATCTGCGGGAAATCGGCGCGGGTGAGGCCATCGCCGTCGCAAAGGACCGCGGCGCGGAACAGGGCGTTCTGGAGCTGGCGGACATTGCCCGGCCAGTCATAGGTGCCGAGCAGCGCCAGCGCGTCGTCGGTGATGCCCAGCGGACGCAGCCCCGGCTGCTCGGCGATCCGGCCCAGCAGATGGCGGGCCAGCGCCGGGATGTCGCCGGTGCGTTCCCGCAAGGGAGGGATCGTCACCTGGACGACGTTGAGGCGGTAATAGAGGTCCTCGCGGAAACGCCCCGCCTCGACTTCGGCGAGCAGCGTCTTGTTGGTCGCGGCGATCACGCGGACATCGACCTCGCGGGCGTGCCGCGCGCCGATCGGCTGGATCTCGCCCGATTGGAGCACGCGGAGCAGCTTCACCTGCGCCTCGAGCGGCATCTCGCCGACCTCGTCGAGGAACAAGGTCCCGCCGTCGGCCTCCTGGAAGCGGCCGATCTTGCGCTCGAACGCGCCGGTAAAGGCGCCCTTTTCGTGCCCGAACAGCTCCGATTCGACCAGGTTGGCCGGGATCGCGCCGCAATTCACCCGGACCACATCCTTGCGGTTGCGCGGGGAGGCATTGTGGACCGCATCGGCGACGACTTCCTTGCCGACGCCCGATTCGCCCTCGATCAGCACGGGCACGCGCGCCCGCGCGGCCTTGGCGGCGATCGCCAGCGCGGCGCGGAACTGCGGGGCGCTGCCCACAATCTCCTCGAAGGCGAGCGGGACCGAGAGCTTCTCGGTCAGCGGGCGGAGTTCGCCCGCGGTCTTGCCGCCGACCGCGGCTTCGAGTGCTGCGAGCAGGCGTTCGGAGGCGAGCGGCTTGACGAGGAAATCGGTGGCCCCGGCGCGCATCGATTCGACCGCGCAGGCGACCGATCCGTTGGCGGTGAGCATCAGGATCGGGAGCTGGGGGCGGCGCGCCCGCAGCTCGGCGATCACCGCGGTCGCATCGAAATCGGGCGAGGCGTGATCGAGGATCACCGCGTCGAGCGCCATCCCGTCGGGGGTGCCGAGGGTCGCGATGGCGGTCTCGCCGTCGCCGGCGAAGATGGTGCGCCAGCCGCGGCGCGCAGCGATCGCAGCGACGAGGCGGCGCTGGGCCGGCTCGTCGTCGATCAGCATGAGGAGGCGCTGTCCATTTCGCGTCATCGCGTTTTTTTCGTCCCCAGTGTCTCGTTTCAGGTCGCCAGTCATAAAACGGATGGGTAAAGGCGGGCTTAAGCCTGATCGGGCCCACCGCACTTGAGGCCGGACGAAGCCGCGGTTAGGGTATGACGGGGCATGATTGAGGGGATGTGACGCATGGCCGGTACCAACGACGGTGATCTCAAGGCGCATCAGGAGACCTTCAAGGGCTTCACGGCGATGATGACCTGGGGGACGCTCGGCTGCTTCCTGATCGGCGCCTTCGTCGTCTTTCTGATCGCCCAGTGAAGATCGCTGTCCTGAAGGAGACCGCGGCGGGCGAACGCCGCGTCTCCGCCACCGCCGAGACGGTCAAGAAGTTCATCGGGCTCGGCGCGACCGTCGCGGTCGAATCGGGCGCGGGCGAGGCGGCTTCGGTCTCCGACCAGAATTTCGCCGATGCGGGCGCGAGCGTGGGCAGCCGCGCCGATACGCTCAAGGATGCCGATATCGTGCTGGGCGTGCAGGGGCCCGATCCGGCGAGCCTGGGCGGCGCCAGGCCGGGAGCGTGGATCGTCGCGGGGCTCAACCCGTTCGGCGAGCGCGCGCGCGTCGATGCCTATGCCGCGGCGGGTTACGAGGCGCTGGCGATGGAGTTCATGCCGCGCATCACCCGTGCGCAGTCGATGGACATCCTCTCCTCGCAGTCGAACCTGGCCGGCTACAAGGCGGTGCTCGACGCCGCGGCCGAATATGGCCGCGCCTTCCCGATGATGATGACCGCGGCGGGGACGATCAGCGCCGCCAAGGCCTTCGTGATGGGTGTGGGCGTGGCGGGGCTCCAGGCGATCGCCACCGCGCGCCGCCTGGGCGCGCAGGTCTCGGCGACCGATGTGCGTTCGGCGACCCGGGAGCAGATCCTCTCGCTCGGCGCCAAGCCGATCTTCGTCGAGAATGTCGCGGGGATCGAGGGCGAGGGCTCGGGCGGCTATGCGACCGAGATGAGCGAGGAATATCAAAAAGCGCAGGCCGAGCTGGTCTCGTCGCACATCGCCAAGCAGGACATCGTCATCACCACCGCGCTGATCCCGGGGCGCCCGGCGCCGCGGCTGATCAGCGACGCGCAGATCGCGACGATGCGGCCCGGCAGCGTGATCGTCGATCTCGCGGTCGAGGCCGGCGGCAATGTCGAGGGATCGGTCGCGGGCGAAGTGGTCTCCGTCCATGGGGTCAAGATCGTCGGGCACAAGAATGTCGCCGGGCGGCTCGCCGCGGACGCCTCGGCGCTGTTCGCGCGCAACCTGTTCAATTTCCTCTCGGCCTTCTGGGACAAGGAAAAGGGCGCGCCGGTGCTCGACGAGGAGATTGGCGACGCGATCCGGCTGACCCAGGGCGGCAAGGTCGTGAACCCGCGACTGCTCGGTTGAGGGGGCTTCGATGCGATCCGACTATTGGGACGTAACCGACGAACAGGTGATCGAGAAGACCGGTCAGCCCATCGCGTATTGGGCGGGCATTCTCGAAGCGTTCGGCGCAGGCGGCCGCAAGTCGAACGAATCGGTCGAACTGCTTCAGCAGCAACACGGCGTGCCGCGCTATTGGGCGCGCACGCTCACCACCAATTATCTGAAATCGGTCAGCGCGTGACCCGGCAGGCGGAAGGCTAGCCCATGGACTTCATCTCGATCCTCTCGATCTTCGTCATGGCGTGCTTCGTCGGCTATTATGTCGTCTGGTCGGTGACGCCGGCGCTGCACACGCCGCTGATGGCGGTGACCAACGCGATCTCCTCGGTGATCATCGTCGGCGCGCTGATCGCCAGCGTGGCGCCGATCATGGGGGCGACCGGCGAGACCTCCAAATGGCTCGGGCTGGTGGCGGTGGGCTTTGCCAGCGTCAACATCTTCGGCGGCTTCGCGGTGACCGCGCGGATGCTCGCCATGTACAAGAAAAAAGCGAAGTGAGGGGGCGCTGAACATGCACGAGGGGGCTCCCATCAATCCGTGGGTGGCGCTGGCCTATCTGGCCGCTGGCATCTGTTTCATCCTCGCGCTGCGCGGGCTCTCGAGTCCGGCGAGCAGCCGCAGGGGCAACCGTTTCGGCATGCTCGGCATGCTGCTCGCGGTGGGGGTGACGCTCTGGACGCATCCGGTGGCCAACTGGACGGTGCCGATGAACTGGGCCGAAGTCGGCGGTGCTATCGCGATCGGTGGCGTGATCGGCTTCGTCACCGCGCGGCTGATCTCGATGACGGCGATGCCGCAGCTGGTGGCGGCGTTCCACAGCCTGGTCGGCATGGCGGCGGTGCTCGTCGCCGCGGCGGCCTTCCTCAATCCGGTGCCGTTCGGGATCACCGATGCGGCGGGCGCGATCCTGCAGGTCAGCCGGATCGAGATGGGGCTGGGCGTCGCGATCGGCGCGATCACCTTCTCCGGCTCGGTGATCGCCTTCCTCAAGCTCAACGGAAACATGAGCGGCAAGCCGATCCTGCTGCCGATGCGGCATGTCATCAATCTGGGGACGCTCGCGGCGATCCTGGGGCTGATCGGCTATTTCGTGACCGACCAGAGCCCCTGGGTGTTCTGGACCGTCACCGGGCTCTCGTTCCTGATCGGCTTCCTGCTGATCATCCCGATCGGCGGCGCGGACATGCCGGTCGTGGTGTCGATGCTCAACTCCTATTCGGGCTGGGCGGCGGCGGCGATGGGCTTCACGCTGCACAACAGCGCGATGATCATTACCGGCGCGCTGGTGGGTTCGTCGGGCGCGATCCTGAGCTACATCATGTGCCGCGCGATGAACCGAAGCTTCATCAGCGTGATCGCGGGCGGCTTTGGCGGCGACAGCGGGGCGGCAAGCGGCGAGGCCAAGGAGCAGCGGCCGTGGAAGCGCGGCAGCGCCGAGGACGCGGCCTTCCTGATGCAGCAGGCCGAGCAGGTGATCATCGTCCCCGGCTATGGCATGGCGGTGGCGCAGGCGCAGCATGTGCTCCGCGAGATGGCTGACAAGCTCAAGGAGCATGGCGTGCGCGTAAAATACGCGATCCATCCGGTCGCGGGGCGCATGCCGGGGCATATGAACGTGCTGCTCGCCGAGGCGAACGTGCCCTATGACGAGGTGTTCGAGCTCGAGGACATCAACAGCGAGTTCGCGCAGACCGATGTCGCGTTCATCATCGGCGCGAACGACGTGGTCAATCCGGCGGCCAAGACCGACAAGAGTTCGCCTATCTACGGCATGCCCGTTTTCGATGTGGGCAAGGCCAAGACCGTGCTGTTCATCAAGCGATCGATGGGCGGCGTCGGCTATGCGGGCGTGGACAATGACGTCTTCTATGCCGATAACACCATGATGTTGCTGGCGGACGCCAAGAAGATGGTCGAGGAGATCGTGAAGTCGCTGGATTGATCCGGGGACATTTCACGATCGCGATCTTCTGGGCGCCGCGGCAAGGGGGAGATGGGGAATGACCAGCGCGGGCGATCTTCTGAACGGTGGATTCGAGGTGATCAAGCGGCGCCCCGGCGCGGTGCTGGCCTGGGCGGCGATCCACGGGGCCTATGTCCTGGCGGTCTGGATGCTCGTGATGCCGATGTTCCTCCGCCAGTTCCGCGAGATGGCGACCGCCGAGCCGGGTCCCGGGCAATTCGCCGCGATGCAGGGAATGAACGCCTTTCAGGGGATCAACTTCCTGACCAGCTTCGGCGGCTATTTCGTCGGCGCGGTGCTGCTGTGCGGTGCGTTTCGCACGATCCTGAGGCCCGATGAGCCGGGATTCGCGTCGCTCCGTCTCGGCTGGGACGAGATGCGCACCTTCGGGATTATGGCGGTGCTGGCCTTTGCCGCGCCATTCGTGATCGTGCTGTTCGGGCTGACCGTCATGCTGCTGGGGCTCCTGATCGGCTTCGCGCTGCAGAGCGTCCCGGTGCTGCAATATCTGCTGATCGCGGTGCTGGTGATCGCCTCGATCGGCGCGATCGTCTATGTCTGGGTGCGGATTTCGCTGATCTTTCCGCTGACCTTTCTGCGGCAAAAGCTGGTGATCGACGAGGCATGGAAGATTTCGGGCGGACGCTTCTGGAAACTGTTCCTGCCCTATGTCGTCGTCTTTGCAATCGTCATGGTCCTTTCCCTGATCCTGATGATCCCGGTCATGGGCCAATTCTTCGCCGAAATGCCCAAGCTGATGGCGGCGGGCGACGATCCGGAGGCGGTGCGTCAGGCGGTGTTCGCCATGTTGGAGCGGATGTTCAGCCAGCCCTTCGGCATGATGGGACTCATCATCCTCATGTCCGCGCTCATCCAGGCGGTTTCGACCGCGCTCTACGGCGGCATCATGGCCACCGCGGCGCTCGGTTTCCTGCAGGATGACGGCCTGGAGGCCGTCCAGAATGTCTTCGACTAATCCGGAATGGAGACCGGATTAACCACCCTATCGTCGCGCGGATCGCCCCATAAATCTCCGAAACGGAGATAATCGGACTCAACCATTTCGGAGCAATGCGGCATCCACTCCGGAACAGAAGATGAACTTGGGGAATTATGGCGACCGTGTCGACACACCCGGGGCCGCCGGGGAATAGCTATAGCGACGCGTTGAGCGCGCTGGTGATTGCGGAAAATGCGGGGGAAGCCCGCGATGCCGGTGAGGCGCTCGCGCTCGCCGGGATCCGGGCCGGAGCGGCGGTGAGCTTCGCCGAGGCGCTGGACGAGATCGACGACCGGCCGGGGATCGACCTGATCGTGATCGAGGCCGTGGGCGCGCCGGAGGCGTTGCTCGATGCGGTCCTGGCGCGCGCCGACCTGGCGGCGCGCGAGAGGGACGCGGCGCTGGTCGCGGCGATCGGCGAGGATCAGATCGACGCGGTCGCGGCGCAGCTGCTCGGGCGGCATGCCCAGTTGCTGTGCGCGCCGGGCATGGGCGAGCGGATCGCGGCGCTGGCCGTGGCCAAGGCCCAGCTGGCCGCGGCGCGCGGCGGCCGGGTGCGGGTCAACGACGCGACCCGCGAGAATGAGGATGAGCGGCTGCGGCGGCTCAACGAGGAAGTGGCGCGGATCGCCGACACGCTGGCGCGGCTGACGCGCGGCGAGGACAGCGAACCGGGCGCCGGGGTGCGCGAGCCGGGGTCCGGCTATCGCGGGCCCGGCGACGGCGATCCGCCGGGGGTGACGCCGCAGGAGATTCGCCTCGCGATCCGCTCGCGGCGGCTGCGCGGGCAATTCTTCCAGGGCGAGCTGTTCGCCGATCCGGCCTGGGACATGCTGCTCGATCTGTTCGCGGCGGAGCTGGAGCGGCGCCAGGTCTCGGTCTCTAGCCTCTGCATCGCCGCGGCGGTGCCGCCGACCACGGCGCTGCGCTGGATCGGAACGCTGCACGATGCCGGGCTGTTCGAGCGCAAGGCCGATCCGAGCGACCGGCGCCGCGCCTATATCGCGCTCAGCGCCAAGGGGCTGGACGGGATGCGCGCCTATCTGGCTGCGGTAAAGCGGCAGGGACTGGGTATTGCCTGACCGATCGCGCCGCGCCATGGGGTTGCGCGCGGGCGCTTAGCTCAGTTGGTAGAGCGCTTCCTTTACACGGAAGATGTCGGCGGTTCGAGCCCGTCAGCGCCCACCAGCCTCTGCCCTCTGACGAGGGCTTCGGCTGGCGAGCCCGCCGGGGATTTGGCGAAGGCTGCCCGCCGAAGCGCGAAGAGCGTAGGAGGGCTGGTGCGGCACGGGCATCGGCCAGCGAGCCGTCCTGCTCAGTTAGCCGAAAAGGTCGGCGTCCCGCTCGCGCTAATTTTCACCGTCACATAGGAATTGTCGCAGACGTTGACGCCGGTCCACACCAGCGACGTATCGTCGGCGAAAGTCGCCTTGAGATCGTATTTGCAGCCCGCGCCCTTGTCGAAATGGACGGTCATGCGCGCTCCGGGCCTGGTCACCCTCTTTGCGTCCTCATCGACGATGTTCTTCTGCCACGTCTGCGTGCCCGTCGGGGCGACCATGACCAGATTGATTTCCTTGACCGTGTTGTTGATCAGCACGAAATCCCAATCGTCGGCGAGCGCTGGCGTCGCAATCACCAGCGCGGCGACCGCCGCGAGGAGCCGGTTCCGCATGCGATCAGTTCGCCGTGAAGGTCGGCGCGCCGCTCGCATTCACCTTGAGCGTGACATAGGCGTTGTCGCAGACGTTGATCCCCGTCCAGATCAGCGTCGTATCGTCGACGAAGGTCGCCTTGAGGTCGTACTTGCACGACTCGCCCCTGTCGAAATGGATGGTGCCGCGCTTGCCGGGCGTCAGCGCGCCGGCCTTCTGACCCTCCGCAACCTTGTTGGGCTGCCAGGTCTGCGTGCCCGTGGGTGCGAGTTCGACCAGCTTGATCTCCTTGGCCGTGCTGTTGATCAGGACGAAGTCCCATTCGTCGGCGAGTGCCGGTGTCGCGACCAAGATCGCCGCGACCGCCATCATGAGCGTCTTTCGCATGCGCATTCCCCTCCTGCGTTGGCGACAGACTGCGCCTCTCCGCGCCTTTCGGCAAGAGTTAGAGCGCGCGAATCAGCTTCACGGCGCAGGCGATCCAGGCGGGATCGGCGACGACCTGCTGCCGACCGCCCGCGCCCAGAGGGAGAAGGTGCAACTTGCCATCCTCCCGGCCGATCAGGCGGCCGAACAGAAAGCGTCCTGCGGGGCGGGGGACAAGCACGTCGCGGTTGAGCGCGGTGGCGAAGGCTCCGGGCGCGAGGCGCTCGCACCAGATCTCGTCGCCGCTGCGATAGTCGCCGATGCCGCCGGTGACGGTGACCGCGATCATCCCGGGAGCGGCGCGGGGCGGGGCGAGATGCGCCTCGCGGCGAGGCGCCTGCGCGCCCGATCCGTCGAGTATCGCGGCGACCGCGATCTCGGGCCGGTCGGGAAGCGTCACCAGATCGGCGGCATCGACGCCCAGCGCATCGGCGATCCGGTTGAGCCAGCCGACCGAGACGGTGCGCGTGCCGGTCTCGAGCCGGCCGATCGTCTGCGCGGTGGTGGGCGGGGCACAGCGGCGGGCGACATCGTCGAGCGTCAGCCCCTTGGCACGGCGAACCTCACGGATGGCGGTGATCATGACAGGCTCCATAACCGATCTGGTTTTTATCTGTCCTACAGATTTGCCGTTGTGGCAAGCCCTCCGCGACTCGGGAACGGAGGCGGATATGCGCGAACTGGCGGAACGCAAGATCGGCGAAGGGCGGCGCAGCGTCACGGTGAATCTTGCCGAATCGCCGCTGGGCTGGCTTCGATCGCGCGGGCATGTGAGCGCGCGGCAGTTCGAGGCGGGGGAGCGGCTGCGCGGCGATTACGAGACCGCGTCGCTGGGCGCGCGGGTGACGATGCGCTGGGATGCCGCGCCGCGGCCCGGCGGGCGGCGCGGGCCGCCGCTCGGATTAGATCCGACGCTCGCGCAGATTTCGGCCAAGCGCCGCTTCGACGCCGCGGTGAAGGCGGCGGGACCGGGGCTGGCCGATATATTGTGGCGCGTGGTCTGCGCGGGCGAGGGGCTGACCGCCGCCGAGAAGGGGCTGGGCTGGCCGGCGCGCGCGGGCAAGCTGGTGCTGGGGCTGGCGCTCGACCGGGTGGCGGATCATTATGGGCTGAAGTGAGGGGAGTCGGGGATATGCGGATCGGGCGTCGCCAAGTCCTGGCCGGCTTGCCGCTGGCGTGCATCGCCGCAAGCGGCAGCGCCTTTCGCGATGCGGTGGCGCCGCTGGCCGAGGCGGCCGCGAAGCAATATTTCGCGGATGCACCCGGCGCGGCGGGCCTTTCGGTCGGCGTGGTGCACGGTTCGGCGACCTATCGCGGTACGTTTGGAAGCCTGATGCGCGGCGCCGGCGTGAAGCCGCGCGCGGACACGATCTTCCCGATGGCATCGATCAGCAAGACCTTCACCGCGGCTTTGCTCGGCCAGGCGGTGCAGGCGGGCAAGGTGGCGCTTGCCGACGATGTTCGCCGCTTTCTGGACGGCGACTATCCGAACCTGGTCTTCGAGGGGCAGCCGGTGCTGCTGTGGCACCTGCTCAATCACAATTCGGGGCTGCCGTTCAACCTGCCCGATATCGCTGAAAACCGGCCGCCCTTTCCCGAAGCCTCGCCCGAAGTGAAGCAAAGGCTGGCCGCCTATGGCCGCGTCGATTTCTTCCGCGACCTGCATGGCGTGACGCTGCTGCGCGCACCGGGGACGGGGTTCAGCTATTCGAACGCGGCGGCCTTGCTGCTGAGCTATGTGCTCGAGCGGGTGCTTGGCCAGCCGTTCGAGGCACTGGCGCGGACGCGGATCGCGGCGCCATTGGGGATGCGCGATACGCTGATCGTGCCCGACGCGGCGCGCGCGGCGCGGCTGGCGCGGGGCTATGACGAAAGCGAGCGGCTGGTGAGCGCGGACAATGCCGCGCTGCTGGGCGCGGCGGCGATCAAATCGACGATCGGCGACATGATCCGCTACCTGCGCTGGCAGATGGCGGAGACGAGTCCCGAAGTGCGCCTGTCGCACGCGCCGCATCCGATCGACGGCAAGTTTGCGGTCGGGCTCAACTGGCAGATGATGATCGACGGCCCCCGCCGACGCATCTGGCAGGACGGGACGATGCCGGGCTTCGCCGCGATGTGCATGTTCCTGCCGCATGCCGAGGCGGGCGTGGTGGCGTTCGCCAACCAGCTCGATCGCCGGTCGATGGGCGCGTTCCATGCGATGACGCGGCAGATCCTGGTGGGGCTCGATCCGGGATCGGCGGATCTGTTTTGAGGGAGATCGTTGATGACCATCCTTCAATCCGTGCTCGCCTTCATCGCCGCGGCCGCGCTGCTGACGATCACGCCGGGCGTCGATACCGCGATGGTGCTGCGGTGCGCGGCGGTCGGGGGCGCCAGGCCGGCAGCGTTCGCGGCGGCGGGGATTGCGCTCGGCTGCATGCTATGGGGCGCGCTGGTTTCGGTGGGGCTGGGGGCGCTGATCGCGGCGTCGCCGCTCGCGTTCGGGGTGCTGAAGTGGTTCGGTGCGGCCTATCTGCTGTGGTTGGGGATCGGGCTGATCCTGAAACCGCGTAACGGCATCGGCGAAGGCGGCGAAACGGTGTCGCGCGATGCCTGGACGGCGATGCGGCGCGGGCTGCTGACCAATTTGCTCAACCCCAAGGTGGGCGTCTTCTACGTGACCTTCCTGCCGCAATTCGTGCCGGCAGGGGTGAGCGTGGCGGGTTTCTCGTTCCTGCTTGCGTGCATCCATGTGCTGCTCGGGGTCGCCTGGTTCGCGCTGCTGATCGCGGCGACGGTTCCGCTGGGGCGCTGGCTGGCGCGGCCGCGCGTAATGCTCACGATGAACCGGTTGGCGGGCGGGCTGTTCGTCGGGTTCGGGATGAAGCTCGCGCTGACGCGCTAGGAAAATCAAGTTGTGATTTGCAACTGAATCTGGTATGAAGATGCGACTCACAGGAGAGGAATCCGGCCATGATCGTCTTTGGTTCAACCTTGTCGCCTTATGTTCGTAAGGTGATGGTTTTCGGTGCGGAAAAGGGGCTCGCGATGGAGCTTCAGCCTGCGGGGATGGGGCGGGGCGGGCCAGATTTCGAGGCGGCGAGCCCGTTTCGGAAGATGCCGGGGTTCAAGGACGGCGACTTCCTGATCTCCGATTCGAGCGCGATCGTGACCTATCTCGAGGCGCAATATCCCTCGCCCAACCTGATCCCCGAGGATCCGCAGGCGCGCGCGCGGACGATCTGGTATGACGAGCTCGCCGACACGATCATGATGGCCGCGGGCGGCGCGATCTTCTTCAACCGCTTCGTCGGCCCGCGCTTTCTCAAGCAGGAGCCGAACCACGCCGCCGCGGATGCCGCCGAAAACAACCAGCTGCCGCCGATCTTCGACTATCTGGAGAGCGTGATCCCGGCATCGGGCTTCCTCGTCGAGGATCGGCTGACGCTGGCGGACATTGCGGTGGCGAGCCCGTTCGCCACGCTCGGCTGCATCGGCGTGTGCGCCGATCCGGCGCGCTGGCCCAAGACCGCGGCCTATGTCGCCGCGATCCATGCGCGGCCGAGCTTCGCGCCGGCGCTCGAGGCCGACCAGGCGCTGGTGGCGTCGCTGGGCGGGCCGGTGATCGAGATGGTGCTCGCCCAATAACCGGCCAGTAGCGTTCGGCGGCATGGCCTCCTAGATGGGGGCCATGCAGCTGGCCTTCATCAAATGCCATGGATCGGGGAACGACTTCCCGCTGATCGACGCGCGCGGCCTCGCCCTGTCAGATGGCGAATGGGCGGGGGTGGCGCGCGCGCTCGCCGACCGTGACGGGCCGGTGGGCGGCGACGGGCTGCTCGCACTGACCGCTGGGGACGAATCGCACGCCTTCGGGATGCGGATGTGGAATTCGGACGGGTCCGAGGCCGAGACGTGCCTCAATGGGCTGCGCTGCGTCGCGCGGCTGGGGTTCGAGCTGCTCGGCACCGATGCGGCGCGGGTGAAGCTCAAGACGAGCAGCGCCGAGGTGGCGCGCGAGGCCGAGCTGGCGCCGGGGGTGGTGACGGTGCGGACCGTGGTGGGGCCGGCGGGGCACGATATCGGGCTGACCGGGCCGCTTTCGGACCTGCCGAGCGACCGCGCGTTCGTCGCGGTGGCGATGCCCAATCCGCATCTGGTGACCTTTGTCGACGCGATCGACGAGGCGGAGCTGGTGGCGCTGGGCACATGGTGCGAGGGCGGGCCGGCGCTGATCCCGGGGCGGGCGAATGTGTCGTTCGTCGAGCTGCGGGGCAGCGACCTGTTTGTGCGGACCTTCGAACGCGGCGTCGGGCTGACCGATAGTTGCGGGAGCGCGATGGCGGCATCGGTGCTCGCGGCGGCGCTGAGCGGACGCATCGTCTTCGGGGCCGAGACGATCGTGTTCAACAAGGGCGGGATGGTGCGCGGCACCGCATCGCGCGACGGGATCGTGACGATCAGCGGGAACGCGACCTTTCTCTACGATGCGGCGATCGAGGTGGATCCGGCGAGCGGGACGGCGGGATCTCCGCTGGTTCATGCGCGGCGCGAGGATGAGGTGGCGGCGTGGAGCGCTGTGCTCGTGGGACTGGCTTAGGGGAGCAGGAGCCTGCTGTGGCTGCCTCCTGCTTTATCCCAAGCTCTGCAGGTATCTAGAGATATGCGAAGCCCGTTGCCGAACTCTCGCTTCAGTTGGTTTCGCTACACCTTTGGGGCCTGTACTCAATTAGCTTCTGGGCTTTGCAGGGCGTGGTTGGTTGAGATCCGTCCCCAAGCCCTTGCAATGTAGGATTTCGCCTGCTTGGCTCGCGCAGCCGGTCGCTCCGGCCGCTCTTTGACCCTGTCAACCTGCCCAAAGCGAACAACGCGTTTCCCCCGAGGGAACTGCGCGGCGGAAAACATGCGCGATAGTGTGAAGCCAGTGTCAACTTTCACATGCTGGGACGCCCCAGCCTGGTGCGCTACTGAGCCCGGACCCTAGTCGCTGCGGTGCCTCACTCGCTAATGGTCAGCGGTTTGCCTACCTGCGCCGCGGCGATCTGAGCGCGGGTGAAGGGGAGCGGGAGCCATTGCCTGGCCGAGAAGGCGCGGGTGCCGTCGGCGTACCAGGGGGATTCGGGGTTGGTGGACTGCGAATAGCTGAGCATCGATTGCGCTTCGGGGCCGTTGGCATCGAAGCTGACGACCTGCATGTAGCTGCTGCCATGGACGGGGGTGAGGCCCTCGGGCGTCCAGCTGGACTGCATCGCGTTGAGGATGCCGGCGCTGCCCGGGCCGCCGGGGATCGCGATCCTCTCGCCGCCCCGGAGCGAAACCTGGACGCTGCCGAGCGGGGCGTCGAGCGCGATGCCGCGCTGGGTCATGTCGGCGGCGGCGGCGGCCAGGGCGTCGAGGATTGGTGGGGTGGCGTCGGGGTTGAGATCCGCGGGGCGGGTGATCGGCTTTTCCAGGTCGAAGGGGTTGGCCCAGAAATTACGGATCTGGCCGGTGCGGCCCCAGAAATTGAGGAACAGCAGCGCGCCGCGGCTGTCGACCTCGACATGGCGATCCCATTTGGCGAGCACCGCGCAGGCCGGGGCGAGATCGGCGCGTGCGGGGCAGAGCGCGAGAAGCTGATCGAGGACGAGTTCGGCGGCGAAGACGCGGTTGCCGAGGATCAGGGCGCGCGCGCTTGCTGGCTCGATCGATTTGAGGTCGTCGAGGAGGGAAATGCCGATCCGGGTGCGCATATTCTGCTGGGTGCCCCAGGGCCCGAGCAGGGGAGAGTGCGGCTCGAACGGCGCCTTGAAGTTGGATAGCCAATAGCTGTCGTTGGAGTTTTGGACGTAGTCGGTGCGGATCAGCGTCGCCTGGTCCTCGATCGGCATCAGGCCGGGGGCGGGGGTGCCGGGGGCAATGTCCCAATCGCAGGCGGCGCGCGAACCATCGAGGATGGTTACACCAGCATTGCGGGCTATCGGCGTCTTACCAGCGAGGGTGACGCATTGATCCCATTTGGTTTGCGATACATTGGGAACGGTGGTGACATCGGCATAGAGCGCATGGCCCGAGCGGTCGGCCGCGATGGTGTTGACATAGGGGATGCCGAGGGTGGTGCCGATCGCCTGCCGGATCTGCTGGACGGTTCTCGCGCGGGCGATGGCGAGCCAGGCGTCGCCCCCGCGCTGGTTGCCCTGCCCGGCGTCGCGGATCGCGAAGGCGTGAGTGGCGGTCCAGGGGAGGCCGGCGGCGGGGGCGGCGATGGCCGGGCCATAGCGGGTGGCATAGAGGGTGCGGGTGACCGGGGCGCCGTCCTTGACCGCGACCCTGATCGACCGCTCGGTCATCTTTTCGGGCTTGCCGTCGACGAGGTAAGTGGTCGGGTCCGCGGGGTCGAGGGGCAGGTCGAACAGCGTGAAATGCTGGGCGGTGGTGACGGTATGCGTCCAGGCGACGTCGCGGGTGAAGCCGATCGCGACGAAGGGGGTGAAGACCAGGCCCGCGCCCATCGCGTCGAAGCTGCCGGGGATGGTCAAATGGAGGCGGCGGAAGCGGTTGGGGCCGGTCCAGGGAAAATGGGGATTGCCGACGACGAGGCCGCGGCGGTTGGCGGTGAGGTCGCGGCCGAAGGCCCAGCCGTTGCTGCCCAGGCCCTGCGCGGCGGCGGGCGCGGGGAGGGGGAGGTCGGCGGGGATGAGTGCGGCGGGCGCAAGGCTGGCGGCCTTCGCCGCGGGGCGCGCGGGCGGGGCGGCGCCGGCGATGAAGCGCGCCATCGGCGCCGAACTCGCCTGGACCATCGCGGCGTTGATGATCAGCAGCATGTCGTCATGGCCGAGCGGGCGGACCCATGGCTGGCCGCGGCAGCTGGGGGCGAGGCCAGCCGGGTGGTCCCTGAGGAAGCGGTTGTAACCCGCCGCGAAGCCGTCGAGCATCGCGCGATTGTCCGCCGAGGAGGCGCGGAAACCCGCCTCGAACAGCGGCAGATCGGCGATGACGCGCGAATAGAAGTCGCTCTCCAGATTGGGGATTTCGGAGAAGCCGATCGTAACCTTGCCCTCGGCACCGAACCAGAGCGAGCGCTCGCCGCGCACGGTGACGGCGAGTTCGGCGATGACGCAGCCATTGTCCTGGGCGGCCGAATAGCCCGAGCCATAGCCGAGCCCGGCGAAGTCGCGCGCGACGATATGGGGAATGCCCTGGGTGGTGCGGGTGATGGTTGCGGCATAGCGCGGGGCGGGGGCCGCGAGGGCGGGGGCCGCGAGGGCGGGGGCCGCGGCGGCGAGGGCGAGCCCCATGGCCAAGAATCGTCCGGCTGCCATCTGTGCGCTCCCCCAATCGTTTCGGACGAACCTAGCGGGCGGCGGCTGGGACGGAAACAGGCTTCCCGCCGCGGCGCTGGCACACCGCGGCGGGGCCCGCATGACCGAGGGAGGTCATGCGGGAAGGGGAGCGCCTTCCGTTATGATCGCCGGGGCGGCCGCGGCGGGGCGGGCAGGATCCTTGCCATGGCTCAGCCGGCGCCAGAGCCATTCGAGCGGACCCATTGCGAAGATGCGGAGCCAGAGATTGCAGAACAGGATCTCGGCAAGGATCACCAGCGCGGCGACCCCCCAGAGCTGGGCGAGCGAGAAGCGGCCCCAAAGCCCCAGCCCCCAGCCGGCGAAGACGAACCACTGGCAGATCAGGGTCTGGCCGATATAGCAGGTGAGCGCCATGCGGCCAGGCGCCTGGAACGCGGCGAGCAGCAGCCGCCCGGGGGCCGCGCGCAGCAGCAGATGGACCAGGCCGAGATGGCCCAGCGTGACCGCGACCCTGCCGATATCGACGAGCACCGGATAGAGCGGGCGCGAGCCGAAACCCTGTTCGGCCCAGAAATGCGCCTCGGCCCAGCGCACCGGCACGCCGATCGCATAGCCGGCGAGCATCATCGCCAGATAGAAGGGTGTGCGGCGCTCGCCCTGCAGGATGCCGAGCTTGAACAGCGCCATGCCGATCAACATGGTGCACAACGCCTCGATCTCGGTCAGCCAGAGCTGGTACGAGGCGTTGAAGCGCCATTCCCAGGTCCAGGACCAGCCGAGCATCGTGGGATAGGCCCCGAGCCGCATCGCGCGTTCGGCAGCGCGCCCGGCGGGGCTGGGCGCGCGCTGGCCGCGCGCCTCTTCCCATGCGGCGACGACCTTCTTTTCGGCGGGCGTGAGGGCGTGCGGATGCGCCTGGACCTGCTCGGCGGCGGCCCGCGCCCGGCTATAATCGAGATAGTCGGGGAGCTGGGCGGCGCCCATCACCAGCAACCCGGCCGCTCCGAGCGAAAGCAGCCAGCGCGGACGCAGGCGGCGGAACGGGAATAGCGCCAGCCCGGCGAGGCCATAGTTGAACAAGATGTCGCCCGGCCAGAGCAGCAATGTGCCGTGGATCACGCCGAACAGGATCAGCCAAAGGCTGCGGCGATAATAGATATCGGCGGCGCGCACCGGATCCTCCGGACCGAGCGCGCGCGAGACGATGATGTACGCGGTCGCGCCGAACAGCAGCTCGAGCAGGCCGCGCTGGGTGCCTTCGAGCAACAGCTCCTGGATATGCCAGGCGGTCTGGTCGGCGGGCGACCAGCCGGTCAGCCGAGGATCGGCGAAGACCGCGAGCGTGTTTCCCATGAAGGGGATGTTGAGCAGCAGGATGCCGAGGATCGCGAGCCCGCGCAGGACGTCGAGCGAGGCGATGCGGGGGGTGCGGGCGGTGTCGAAACGGGGGGTGGAGGTCACGCGAATCTTTCCCTTTACCTTACACTGTAAGTCCCGATTGATATAGGCTTACAGTGTAAGGGTCAAGGACGGGCCTCGAGGATCTGTTCGGCGCCATCGAGGAGCAATGCGAGGCCGAGCTCGAAAGTGGCCTCGCGCTCGCCCGGACGGAAGAAGGGGCCGGCGGCGGCGACATTGGGGAAGACCCGGGCGACTTCGGCGTCGAGCACGGCGTCGGCGGCAGTGGCGGAGGGGCCTTTCGAATAGCCTGCGGTCTCGTCGAGGCCTGCGCCCATCAGGAAATAGCCGAAGGCGCGGAACAGCCGCGCCGCCTGCTCCTCGTCGAACCCCGCGTCGCGGAAGAGGCCCAGCATGCCGTCGAGCCAGATCAGCCCGGCGCGGGTATTCATCCGGTGCGTCGAGAAGAAGGGGAAGAAGCGCGGATGCGCGAGCGCGATCCGGTGGAAGGCGCGCGCGGCCCGGGCAAGCCGTTCGCGCCAGGGGAGATCGGGCGGCGGAAGCGGCAAGTCGGCGAGCACGCGATCGAGCATCGCGTCCATCAGATGCGCCTTGCTGGGATAGTGATGATAGAGGCTCATTGCCTTGCAGCCGAGCCGGTCCGCGAGCTTGCGGATGCTGAAGCCTTCGATCCCCTCCTCCTCGATCAGCGCGAGCGCGAGGCTTTCCATCCGATCGGGGGTGAGCGGGGCGGCGCGGGTCGGGGCTTCGGTATCGGCCATCTTGACAACCTTACGGCGTAAGTTCAGTAGGCATACAGTGTAAGGACTGCGGGGAGGTTGTGCAAATCGCCCGGCCGCGGCCACAAAGAGGGAGTCAATTGCATGCCGCTGGATATGATCGTCGGGCTCTCTTTGCCCGTGCTGTTCCTCCTGTTCATGACCACCGAGGCAGCGATCGGCGGCGGGCGCAAATTTGCGCAGGTGCGCTTTTGGCGCGTGCTCGGGGCGGTCGGGCTGGTCGCGACCCTCGCAGTCAATGCGATGCTCCCGCCGCTATTGCTGCCGTGGCTGCCGGATTGGCGCCCCATCGACTTGAGCTCGATCGGGCTTTGGGGGGCGGCGCCGGTCGTGGCGGCGACAACCTTCCTGACCTATTGGACGCACCGGATCGAGCATCGCTTCGATCTGCTGTGGCGGGGGATGGGACACCAGCTCCACCATTCGGTGCAGCGGGTCGATATCGCCTCGGCGGTGATCCTTCACCCTATCGACGTCGCGGTGCAGGTCGTAATGACCGCGATCGCGGCCTGGGCGGTGGGGGCGACCCCCGACGCGGCGGCGCTGGGCGGCGGCGCGGGCTTCGCGATCGCGCTGGTGCAGCACTGGAATATCCGCACGCCGCGCTGGCTGGGCTGGTTCATCCAGCGCCCCGAGGCGCATTGCCTGCATCACGAGCGCGAGGTGCACGACCGCAATTTCGGCGACCTGCCGGTGTGGGACATGATCTTCGGCACCTATGCCAATCCCGCGCATGCCGATGGCGTGGCGGTGGGCTTTGCCGAAGGGCGGGGGCGAAGGGTGGCGGCGATGCTGCTGTGCCGCGACGTGCATCGGGACCGACGGGCGGCAGGAATGGCCGCAGGAAGAATGTAGTGCGGGCCTCAGGCGCCGCGTCGGAGGCCGGTGTGGGCTATTGAGCGATCGCGAGCCGCACTATTTTTGTATTGCTTTTGTTCTCGCGCTGTTTACCCTGGGAATCATTCGGACATTTTGTCCGCAAGATTCCCAGGAGTTGACGATGAACGAGCAGACCGAATTCGCGATTCTTCGTCGACGGGCAGCGTTGTCGATCCAGGAAGCGGCGCAGCTCCTTCATGTCTGCGACCGCACGGTCAAGCGCTATGAAACTCCCGGCGAAAAGGGCTTCGAACCGAGTGCGGGCAACATGGACCTCATTCGGCGCATGGCGGAGGCGAACCGGAGTAAGGTGCCAGCCATCGAGAAGTCTTTCCGCTTTATCGATCTCTTTGCCGGCATCGGAGGAATGCGTAAGCCGTTCGAAGAGATCGGCGGGCAGTGCATCTTCACTGCGGAATGGGATCGGTTCGCGCGAGAAACTTACACGGCAAATTTTCACGACGATCCGTTCACGCATGAATTTGCGCACGACATTCGTCCCTATGCCGAGGATCCGGATCGCGTGCCCGAGCATGATGTGCTCGTAGCAGGATTTCCGTGCCAGCCCTTTTCAATTGCCGGGGTCTCGAAGAAGAACGCGCTGGGCCGCCCGCATGGCTTCCTTTGCGATACGCAAGGGACATTGTTCTATGATCTGGCAAAGATCATCGCGCACCGTCGGCCACAGGCCTTCCTGCTTGAGAACGTCAAGAACCTGGAGCGGCATGATGGGGGGAAAACGTTCGCGACCATATTGCATGCTCTCAGGGAGGAGCTTGAATATGATGTCCACTTCAAGGTCATCAGTTCGGCGCCTTGGGTGCCCCAGAAGCGCGAACGCATTTTCATTGTCGGGTTCCGGGAGCCCCAGCCTTTCAGCTTCGACCAGATCGAGATGCCCGAGGGCAGGGCGCCGGTTCTGGGTGATATTCTCGAGAAGAAGGTGTCGGACAAATACACGCTTACAGATCACCTCTGGAAGTATCTGAAGGGGTACAAGGCGAAGCACGCTCTTGCTGGCAACGGCTTTGGCTACTCGGTTTTCGACGTTGGTGACGTAACGCGAACTCTGTCGGCGCGGTACTACAAGGACGGCTCAGAATGCCTTGTGGCCCAGGCAGGAAAGGCGCCTCGCCGGCTTACGCCACGTGAATGCGCTCGTCTGATGGGTTTCGATGGTCCGCAGGAAAGCAAGTTCAAGATCACGGTGTCGGATACGCAGGCGTACCGGCAGTTCGGCAACGCCGTGGCGGTGCCGGTAGTCCGCGCGGTGGCAAAAGCGATGGCGCCCTATGTCTCCGCGTCTGGTGAGAATGCGCAGGCTCCTGGACAACGCAACCGCGAGCTCATGTATGGCTGACGTCGTGACGCCCGCGGTCCGCAGTCGCATGATGGCCGGAATCAGGGGCAAGAACACCAAACCGGAACTGGTGATCCGCAAGGGATTGCACTTGCAGGGATTCCGGTACCGGCTTCATCGGCGGAATTTGCCAGGCAGGCCCGATCTCGTATTTCAGAAACACCGCGCCGTAATTTTCGTGAATGGATGCTTCTGGCACGGGCACGACTGCCCGCTGTTCAAATGGCCGACCAGCAGACCTGATTTCTGGCGTGAGAAAATCGGGCAAAACAAGGTTCGGGATGCCAGAAATCACGGCAAGCTCAGCGAACTCGGTTGGCGTCAACTGACTGTCTGGGAGTGCGCGCTCAAAGGACGAAATAGGCATCCCGCAGAAGATGTCATATCCAGATGCGCAGGGTGGCTTCTCACCGCGGAACGAGATGGCGAGGTCGCTGGCAATGAAGAAGGGATTTCTCTCGGACTATTTTGACGGCGTCGCCGTCAAGCGCCTTACGGACGTTGAAGCGGATCCTGCGGTCTCCAATCAGCACGAATTCGGCACCACACGCGCAATGCGCGAATTTCTCGGTGCCGAGTACCGGAAGTTTGACACCACCTACGTCTGGTTCGGCGGCGAGCAGGAAGGCGTGCCGGACTATGGTTCCGCGACGATGTATGATTCCCGTGCAAACCAGCCGCATCGCGCGGCGGAGTGGCGGGTATATTACGACTCCAATAGCGTCACCGCCCTGATGGAGCCGGGCGACACCTTGTTCATCGCCAAGCGCAGCCGGGCGAACGCGCTGCTCATCATCATCGCCCGGCAAGGCTGCACGATCGAGCATCAACTGCTCTGGCTGTTCGGTATCGATTCGCAGCCGACCTTCGAGTTTCAGGCCAAGCCGTTCGAAAATTCGAATGATGCCGAGATCGATTTTACCGCGCGCTTCATCCTCGACGAACTCGGGATCGAATTTGAGGACCCCAATGCGAACACGCTTGACGAGATCATCAAGCCTTTCGGCCTGAACTGGCCGAAGACCGCGCCGTTTTCCAAACTGGCGCGGCAGACACTCCCTGAAGTCGATGCAGTCGCCAACCCTGACCTCGCCCTCATGGCATGGCTCGATCACGAAGAGGCGATGTTCCGGCGGCTGGAGCGCAAGATCGTCGGCAAGCGGCTGGAAGCCGGATTCATGGAGAATGGTGAGGCTGATGTTGATGGCTTCATCAAATTCTCGCTCGGCGTGCAGAACCGGCGGAAGTCCCGTATGGGACACTCATTCGAGAATCAGCTTGCCGCCCTGTTTGAAGCCAATGGCCTGCTGTTCAGCAGGCAGGCAGTAACGGAACTTGGCAACAAGCCGGACTTTCTGTTTCCCGGCCAAGCCGCTTACAGTGATCCGGATTTTCCGGAGAATTTGCTGACGATGCTCGCCGCGAAATCGGTCTGCAAGGAGCGGTGGCGGCAGATTCTGCCTGAGGCCGCCCGGGTGAAGCAGAAATATCTCGTGACGATTGAAACCGGCATCTCGGAGGCTCAGACCAGCCAGATGCAAGCGAATGGCGTCCAACTCGTGGTGCCAGTCTCGCTTCACGGGAGTTACACTGTCTTGCAGCGGACCTGGCTATTGCCTGTCGGGGAGTTTCTGAAGACAGCCGCGGCCAAGCAGGCTCAACTTCCGAGACAGAAATAACCAAATAGGCACTTTTCGCTTGACATCGTAACGCTGATCTGGTACAAATCAGGAACGCTGGGGAATTGCGAGTCGGGTGGCTCGGGTCGGCGGCGTAGCGTCGTGGCAAAGCCACGCCGTCGGTCGCGGCAAGGCCGCGCCGGCCGGCATTCGGCTGGTCCGCGCCCAGCGCTTCGCGCTGGTCTTGGGCCTCATGCGGAGAATTGCGAGTCGGGCCGGGCACCCTAGGTGCGCCGGCCCGATTGCGTTTGGGGAGAGGGCGATGGGAACGCCGGGGCGGACATGGGTGCGTTGGCCATTGAAGGACCGTGCGACGTTTCTCGATCATCTTGCCGGGAGCTGCAACGTAACCGCTGCGGCGAAGGCGGCGGGCGTATCGACGGAGAGCGCCTATGCCCTGCGGCGGCGCGAGGAGGCGTTCGCGGCGGAATGGCACGCGGCGCTGCTGGCGGGCTATGCCGTGCTGGAGACGGCGCTGCTCGGCCATGCGCTCGGGCGCAGCGATGACGGGACGGTCGCGATGCCGTTCGGCAAGCTCGATTTCGAGGCAGGGCTGCGGCTGCTCGCGCAGCATCGGGCGACGCTGACCGGCAAGGCGTACCGGGGCGGTCCGCCGCTCAAGCGCGCGACGCGCCAGGAAACCGATATGGCGATCCTGAAGAAGATCGAGATGATCGAGCGCGCCCGGAAGGCCGGCGTCGCTTGAGCGCGCGGAAACGGCGCGCCGCGCGTGAACCGGACAGCGATGCCGTGTTCGCGCGCCTGCTGACATTATCGTCGGAGGAGCGGGGGCAGGTGATCCGATCGCTGAGCAAATCGCAGCTGCGCGAGTATGACGAGCGCTGGTGGCAATGGTCGCTGGCGAGCCAGCGCGTGCCGCCCGGCAAATGGCGGGTGTGGCTGATCCGTGCCGGGCGCGGCTTCGGCAAGACGCGCGCCGGGGCGGAATGGGTGAGCGAGATCGCGCGCAACGATCCGGCGGCCCGGATCGCGCTGGTCGGCGCGACCGCCGAAGAGGTGGGCGCGGTGATGATCGGCGGGGTGAGCGGGCTGCTCAGCGTGGCGCGTCCCGACGAGCGCCACCAATGGCTGCGCAACCGGGGCGAGCTGATCTTTGCGTCCGGGGCCCGCGGCTATGTCTATTCGGCGGGGGCGGCGGAGAAATTGCGCGGGCCCGAGCATAGCGCCGCCTGGTGCGACGAGCTCGCGAAATGGCCCGCCGCGAGCGCGGGCGCGGCCTGGGACAATCTGATGCTCGGGCTGCGCCTGACCGATGATCCGCGCGTGCTGGTGACGACGACGCCGAAGCCCGTCGCGCTGATGCGGCGCGTGATGGCGCGGCCGGACATGATCGAGACGCGGGGGCACACCCGCGACAATATCTGGCTGCCCGCGAGCTTCGCCGAGGCGATGACCGCGGATTATGGCGGCACGCGGCTGGGGCGGCAGGAGCTGGACGGGGAGATGCTCGAGGATGCCGAGGGCGCGCTGTGGAGCCGGGCGATGATCGAGGGGTGCCGGGTGGCGGAAATGCCCGAGCTGGTGCGCGTGGTGGTGGGGGTCGATCCGCCCGCGAGCGCGGGCGGGGACGCCTGCGGGATCGTGGCGGTGGGGCTGGGGCGCGGCGGCCAGGGCTATGTGATCGAGGATGCGAGCGTGGCCGGCGCCTCGCCCGAGCGCTGGGCGCGGGCGGTGGCGGCGTGCGCGGCGCGGCATCGGGCCGAGCGGGTGATCGCCGAGAAGAACCAGGGCGGCGAGATGGTGGCGAGCGTGCTGCGCGCGGCGGATGCGCGGCTGCCGCTCGCGCTGGTGCATGCCAGCCGCGGCAAGAGCGCGCGGGCCGAGCCGGTGGCGCTGCTCTATGAGGCGGGGAGGGTGAAGCATGCGGGGGCGTTTCCCGTGCTCGAGGACGAATTGTGCGGGTTGATGGCGGGGGGCGGCTATGCGGGGCCGGGCGGATCGCCGGACCGGGCGGATGCGCTGGTCTGGGCGCTTTCCGAGCTGATGCTGACCAAGCGGGGGACGCCGCGGGTGCGGCTGATGTAGCTCAGGCGGCGGGGCTGCAGGTGCCGAGAAAGCTGTATTGCTGGGCGGGCTGGGCGCGGGTGACGACCATCTCCCAGCTCTTGCCGTCCGCGCTCGGCCGAGAGGCGAGAGCGGCGCTGTCGCCACTGTCGAAGACGAGCTTGGTGAAGCCCGGGCCGTAACGGCCCTCGTAGAAGTTGCGCCCCACGATATGCTCGGAGCCACCGCCGATGCCGGGGGTGAAGCGGGCGGTCTCGAAATCGATGTGAAAGCGGGCGGCGTTGGGCGCGAATGTGCAGTCGCCGCCGAGCCCCTTGCAGATGCGCAGATTGTCCGCCTGGCAATCCCAGCGCGGGGCGATCTCCCAGGCGGGACGGTCGGCGGCCTGCGCGAGCAGGGGGGCGAGGGCGAAGAGGAGCGGGAGGTTCATGCGCGCGAGGCTAGCATGAAAGCGCCCGGGCTGGCAGGGGACCCCGATGGTACCGCGCGAACTGATCGATACGGCGATTGTCCCCGGCGGGGAGGAGGAGCTGCGGCTGTTCCGGCGCGGGGGCGACTATATGATCGTGCTCGACCGCAACGAGCTGATGAACAGCCGGATGAGCGGATCGGAGGAGCAGCTCGCGACGATGACCTTCGCGCGGCTCAAGGTGGATGCGCCGCGGGTGCTGATCGGCGGATACGGGATGGGGTTCACGCTGCGCGCGGCGCTGGCGGTGGCGGGGCCGCATGCCGAGCTGGTGGTGGGCGAGCTGGTGCCCGAGATCATCGGCTGGGCGCGCGGGCCGATGGCGGCGCTGGCGGCGGGGTGTCTCGACGACCGGCGGGTGCACGTCGAGATCGGCGATGTGGCGGCGATGATCGCGGGCGCGCGCGGGTCGTTCGACGCAATATTGCTCGATGTCGACAATGGCCCGGACGGGCTGACGCGGCTGGCGAACGACCGGCTCTATACCGCGCGCGGGCTGGAGGCGGCGCGGGCGGCGCTGCGGCCTGGGGGCGTGCTGGCGGTGTGGTCGGCGGGGCCCGATCCGCGGTTCGCGCGGCGGTTGAAGGAAGCGGATTTCGCGGTGGAAGAGGTGGCGGTGCGCGCGCGGGCGAACGGCAAGGGGCCGCGGCATGTGATCTGGTTCGGGGTGCGACGCTAGGGTTTGGCCTCATCCGGGCTGCAGGTGCCGTACCAGTGATATTGGCTGTCGATTCCATTGCGGGTGAGGATCGCTTCGCGGGTTTCGCCGGTGCGGGGGCGGCCGGCGAGGGTGACGCCGTCGCCGCTGTCGAGGACCAGCTTGGTGAAACCGGGATCCTTGTCCTTCGGCGCGAACCAGGTGCGGGCGACGATCGCTTCGGAGAAATCATGCGCCGGTGTCGCGGCGGCGCTTTGGGAATAGATGCTGGCCGGGATATCGACGCCGAAGCGGCTGCCGGTGAAATCGATGCGGAACCTGGCCTGATTGGGGATCAGCTCGCACTTGCCGCCCAGCCCCTGGCAGATGCGGAGTTGCGCCATTTCGCAGGTCCATTTGCCCGCAACTTCCCAGGCCGGGCGGGGAGCGGCCTGGCTGGTCAGCAATAGCAGCAGGATCGCGAGCGATTTCATGGCGTCCCTCCGTGGGGCGGGAATGTCGCAGAGCCCGTGAGGGCGCGCAACTATTGGGGAGCGACGGGATGAAATGGTTCGGGCGGAAGACCGGGCGCGATGATGCGCGTCCGGCGTTGTCGCGTGCCGGTGTGCTGAGCGCGTTCGGGGAATGGCCGCGGAGCTACGATGCACAGCTGCGCGAGGCGTATCTGGCCAATCCGGTGGCGCAGCGCGCGGTGAAGCTGGTGGCGGAGGGCGTGGGCGGGGCGCCGCTCAAGGGCTCGGATCCGGCGCTGGTCAGGCTGGCGACGGCGCGGTCGGGGGGGCAGCTGCTCACCGAGACGGTGGCGGCGCAGCTGCTGCTCCACGGCAACGCCTATGTCCAGATCCTGTGCGACGGCGACGGCGCGGTGAGCGAGCTGTTCGCGCTGAGGCCCGAGCGGGTGACGGTCGAGCCCGATGCCGGCGGCTGGCCGGCGGCGTATTGCTATCGGCTGGGCGAGCATCGGATGCGGCTGGCGGCCGAGGCGCCGGGCGGGCGGCCGGGGGTGGTGCATATCAAGGCCTTTCACCCGCTCGACGATCATTATGGACTGGGCTGCCTGGGCGCGGCGGCGCCGGCGGTGGCGATCCACAATGCAGCGGCCAAATGGAACAAGGCGCTGCTCGATAATGCCGCAAGGCCGAGCGGCGCGCTGGTGCACGATCCGGGGGACGGGAGCGTGCTCGCGCCCGACCAGTTCGAGCGGCTGCGCGCCGAGATGGAGGCGGGGTTTGCGGGGGCGGCGAATGCGGGGCGGCCGATGCTGCTCGAGGGCGGGGTCCGGTGGCAGGCGATGAGCCTGACCCCGGCGGACATGGATTTCGTCGGGCTCAAGGCGGCGGCGGCGCGCGAGATCGCGCTGGCCTTCGGGGTGCCGCCGATGCTGATCGGGCTGCCGGGGGACAATGCCTATGCGAACTATCGCGAGGCGAACCGGGCGCTGTGGCGGCTGGCGATCCTGCCGCTGGCGGACAAGATCCTCAGCGGGATCGCGCAAGGGGTGAGCGGTTGGTTTCCGGGGGCGGCGCTCAGCGTGGATGCCGACCGGGTGACCGCGCTGGCGGAGGACCGCGAGCGGCTGTGGCGGCAGGTGGGCGCGGCGGATTTCCTGACGCCCGAGGAGAAGCGGGCGGTGCTGGGGATCGGGGCGGGGTGAACATTCCTCCCCCTCCGGGGGAGGATTTGAGGAGAAAACAATGAGTGACGGGGCGTTGCTGGCGCAGCTGATCGGGCAGGCGGCGGAGGAAGGGGCGGACCTTTCGACGCTGCGGGCGATCGCCGAGGAAGCCGGGGAGCTGGGGGCCGGGCGTGCCCTGGCCCGGCTGGGGCTCGCGGATGTCGGCGCGGGCAAGGATATGGCGGAGCTGCGCGAGCTGCTGGCGGCGTGGCGCGATGCCAAACGGTCGGTGGTGAAGGAGGCCGCGGCCTGGGTGGTGCGGCTGGTGCTGGCACTGGTGCTGGTGGGGCTGGCGGTGAAATTGGGGTTTTGGGGGTGGGTGAAGTGAGGGGCTCGTCACTGCCCCTCTCCCTTCCCACCGCTTCGCGGCGGGCCCAGTTCCGGGTGAACAGCGCCCCGCGCTGTTCAGGCCATGCCGGGGGCATGGCCGACCCGGAACTCCTCTCCCCGGAGGGGAGAGGGAGCGTAAGGTTCGCTGGTTATGCGGCGGTGTTCGATGCGCCGGACCGGGGGGGCGATGTGGTGCGGCGGGGGGCGTTTCGGGTGCGGGGCGGCGTGCCGCTGCTGTGGCAGCATGGGGGCGAGCCGGTGGGCGCGATCGAGCGGATCGAGGAGGATTCGCGAGGGCTCAGGGTGATCGGATCGGTGACCGAGCCGCGGCTGGCGGCGGCGGTGGCGAGCGGGGCGGTGAACGGACTGTCGTTCGGATACCGGGTGCGCGAGGCGGCCCGGAACAGGTGGCGCGAGCTGCTGCAGGTCGAGCTGCAGGAGGTCAGCCTGGTCGCGTCGCCGATGCAGCCGCTGGCGCGGGTGCATGCGGTGACGGAGGCCGGGCTGGCGGAGTGCGCGGCGGCGGGATAGGCTGCGCGCGGGGTTATGGGGGAGGCGAGTCGTATGGCGACCGGCATTGTCAAATGGTTCAATGATTCCAAGGGTTTCGGCTTTATCACGCCCGATGATGGCGGCGAGGATCTGTTCGCGCATTTCTCGATGATCCAGATGAACGGCTTCAAATCGTTGCGCGAAGGCCAGCGGGTGGCGTTCGAGGTGATCGAGGGGCCCAAGGGCAAGCAGGCGTCGAACATCACGGCGGCGGAGGAATAGGGGCAGCAACGAACGTCATCCCGGCGAAAGCCGGGACCCAGGGTGGCGGGCGACGACGTTTGTGACTCTGGGTCCCGGCTTTCGCCGGGATGACGGATAGGGGTGAAGCGGTCTGGTTAGGCCGCATTTTGGTTTTCGGGGACAACCAGGGGCGTCGCGATTGCGGCGCCCTTTTTCTTTGGCGTGGGGAGACGGGAAATGGAGATCAAGGCGGACGGGCTCGAGGCGAGCTTCGAGGCGGTGGAGAAGATGGGGTTGCCGGCCCAATATACCGGTGCGCGGCCGATGCTGGGGGGCGGGGCGCCGGGCGGTGCGGCGTTCGAGGGCTTCCTGCGGTCGGGCAGCGGCGGGATCGAGATGAAGGCGTTCACCGGCACGAGCGACTCGGGCGGCGGCTATGCGGTGCCCGAGAGCATCGACGCGCAGATCGACGCGGTGCTCAAGAGCATCTCGCCGAGCGGGGAATCGCGAGGCGCGGCTCGAGCTGCCCGCGGCGATCGATGCGGGGAGCGCCAAGACGATCGCCGAGGCGGCGCTGGCGCGGATGGATGCCGAGCGCGAGCGGCGCAGCATCGCGATGGGCTGGGAGGCGCTGGGGGTGCGGCCCGGCGAGCGGGTGAGCATCGACGGCGTGCCGGGGCTGTGGCGGGTCGACCGCTGGAGCCTCGAGGCGATGGTGGTGACGCTCGGCTGCGTGGCGCTCGCTCCCGGAACGATGGCGGCCGAGGCGAGCGGCGGACGGGTGCTGCCCGCGCCCGATGTGCCGCTGGGCGAGACGATCCTGCGGGCGTTCGAGCTGGTGCCGCTCGACGGCAGCCTGGCCGCGGCGCCACGGCTGGCGATCGCGGCGGCGGGGAGCGCGCCGGGCTGGCGCCGCGCGGCGCTGCTGACGAGCATCGACGGCGGGGTGCGCTGGGCGGGCGCGGGGGCGACCGCGCTGCCGGCGGTGATCGGGAGCATCGTGACCCCGCCGGGCGCGGCGCCCGCCGGGCTGGAGGATCGGGCGAACAGCGTCGTGGTGGAACTGGCGCATGCGGGGATGGCGCTGGGCGATGCCGATGCGGCCTCGCGCGATTCGGGGGCCAATCTGGCGATGCTGGGGGATGAGCTGATCCAGTTTGCGTCCGCCGCGCCGCTGGGCGCGAATCGCTGGCGGTTGAGCGGGCTGTGGCGCGGGCGGCGGGGGACCGAGGCGGCGATCGGGGGACAGGCCGCGGGCGATTCGTTCGTGCTGATCGAAGCCGAGGCGCTGACCGGGGTCACGCTGCCGATCGAGGCGATCGGGGGGACGGCAGCGGTGCTGGCGGAGGGGGCGGGGGACAGTATGGGCGTCGAGGCCGAAGCGGCGGTCACCGGCGCCTCGGTGGTGCCGCCGGCGCCGGTTCACCTCGCGGCGATTCGGGGCGGCGATGGCGGCGCGGAGGTGACCTGGGTGCGGCGCAGCAGAAGCGGGTGGCGCTGGATCGACGGGGTCGATGCGCCGCTGGGCGAGGAAAGCGAGCGCTATCGCGTGACGATAGCGCCCGCGGGCGGGGATGCGCGCACGGCCGAGACCGGCGAGGCGGCGGTGACGCTGAGCGCGGCGGAGTGCGCCGGCGGCGCGACGGTGACGGTGCGGCAGATCGGCTCGCACGGGCTCTCGCCGCCCGCCAGCCTGACGCTCGAAGCTGCCGAATGAGCTCAAGAATCAAGGGGGAGAGAATCACCATGACCGACCTGCCGACTCCGCGCCTGGCGCTGCCGCTGCTGCAGCCGGGACAGGCGCAGAAGGAAATGTATCATAATGAGGCGCTGGCGCGGCTCGATCTGGCGGCGCAGCCCGCGGTGATCGCTGCGGATGCGAATATTCCGCCCGCGGACCCCGCGCCCGGCGATGCCTGGATCCTGGGAAGCACCCCGGAGGACGCCTGGGCGGGGCACGCAAAGGCGATCGCGGGCTGGACCGCGGCCGGCTGGCGCTTCCTCGATCCCCGGGACGGCATGACTGCATGGGTGGTGGAAGACGCGGGATTCGCACTGTTTTCCGAGGGCGCCTGGCATGTGGGCGAGGCGCATGGCCGGCTGATCGTCGATGGCGAGCAGGTGGTGGGGCCGCGCGCCGAGGCGATCGACGATCCCGATGGCGGCACGACGATCGACAGCGAGGCGCGCGCGGCGATCGCGGCGATTCTCGTTGCGCTGAGGGAACATGGACTCGTCGATCCGGCCTAACCTGTGACGTGGATGCAACAGTCCCCTGATTTGTGAGCTTGCGCGGAAACCAACGTTTCGGTAGTGAGTTTGCGCTGTCCGTAGTGACAACTCAGAAAGGGGATTAAGATGCGGAAGCTTGCCGTCATTATGGCACTTGCGACGACCGCGCTGAGCACGCCTGCCCTCGCCCGCGATGACTCGTGGTACGTGGGTGTCGAAGGCGGTGCGATGCTCGTCGAGGATATCAATTTCGACATCGGCACCACGCCGCGCGCTGGCAAGGTCGACCACTATGCCGGTTGGGACGTCGATGGCGTCATCGGCTACGACTTTGGCGGTTTCCGCGCCGAGGCCGAGGTCGGCTATCGCGAGGCCGGCATCACCGCATGGACCTCGGGTCTCCGCACGCCGGTGTACAACGCCAACGGTACGCTCGGCACGCTTCCGGCGGGGACGTATAACTATGCCGGCGGCAAGGACTCGGCGCTGAGCTTCATGGTCAACGGCATGTTCGACTTCGGCGACGACGATGTCCTTTCGGGCTTCGTTGGCGGCGGCGCCGGTATCGCCCGCGTCAGCTCGAACCTCGAGCTGAGCACCCGCGGTTCGACGCTCGACGATTCGGACACCGTGTTCGCGTGGCAGGCCTTTGCCGGCGTTCGCGCTCCGCTCTCGGATCATGTCGACGTCACGCTGAAGTATCGCTTCTTCAACGCCGACAATGTCCGTCTGGTCGACGTGACGGGCCGTTCCTTCGAGGGCCGGTTCCGCTCGCACTCGATCCTGGGTGGCCTGACCTTCAACTTCGGTGGCCCGACCCCGGTCGTGACCCCGACCCCGACCCCGACCCCGACTCCGACCCCGGAATGGACCCCGACGCCGACCCCGGCGCCGACGCCCACGCCGATCGTCTGCACCCCGGGACCGTATATCGTGTTCTTCGACTGGGATAAGGCGGACATCACCGCGGAAGCCGCGGGCATCCTCGACAACGCCATCAGCAACTACCAGAATTGCGGCAACGCTTCGGTGATGCTGGCGGGCCACGCCGACCGTTCGGGTTCGGCGAGCTACAATGTCGGGCTGTCGCAGCGCCGCGCCGACAACGTCAAGGCGTACCTCACGGCTCGGGGCATCCCGGGCGGCGTGATCGCCACCCAGGCGTTCGGTGAAAGCCAGCCGCGTGTCGCCACCGAAGACGGTGTGCGCGAGCTGCAGAACCGCCGCGTGGAAGTCACCTACGGACCGGGCTCGGGCAACTAAGCCTCGGTTCCCGTCAGGGACTGAACAGAATCGGGGAGGCCGGGCGACCGGCCTCCCTTTTTCTTTGGGTTTATGTCTTTTACAAACCCGCCAGCGCTCGACCGTTAGCACCCAATTGCGGACTTTAGCCCAAAGGCTAAACTCGCCTCATGGAAAGCTATTCGAAGATTGTTGCCGAAGGGATGAAGCGAGCTTGCAGCGCATTCACGAAAATTGTGCAGCCAGTCGGCTTCAAACGAGGGGCTGGACGAAAATGGGTGCGGCAGATCGACGGCTTGGAGGAGACTATTCATGTCTCCAGAAGCGGAGCCACTTATGGTGCGCCCTACTCGCCTAGCATTTCATTACAACTCGATCTCTCATCGACGCGAGTAAGCGACAATAAGCGCGCCTACCTCAGCCGCCACACCACGACGATGATCCGTCGCCCTACCGGCTATTGCTACCATCACCGCTTCAATGCTGAGACGGGAAGCACCTATGATCGGTGCCTACAGGAGTTGGGCCTTTTCTTCGAAGAGGTCGCTGAGCCGTGGTTCGACGAAAGACGAGGCGAATTGAAAGGGCAGTGATGCCCATGGTGGCTTTCAACCCGCCGCGGGCAAAGAGATTGGGTTTGCAAACTACATAATCGCCTTTTCTTTGCGCGACGTACATGACCGATGGGTGCGAATCGCGAGTGCGGCTGGAGCGGACGGCAAGCATGCCGCTAGCGTGGATCAGCGCGAACCCGGCGGCGCCTTCAGGGTGCGACCGCGCCGGGCGGCGGGTCGGTGGCACGGAATTCGACCTGCACGCCGCTCACGACACGCGCCTTCAGGAACACATCCGCCCTCGAATCATAGCGGATCTCGAGCCGGTCCGGGCCGAGCCAGCGCATCTCCGCCCAAGGGCCGCCCCAGGATGCGGCAGGGGCGCTGTCGGCAATGAAGGCGTTTCCCGTGCCGGAGGGCGCGGCGCCGGCGGGGAGGACCGAGATCTGGGTCGAGAAGCCGGTGGTCGCGCCGCAATTGCGATCGAACAGCACCGCCTCGCGCTTGCCGTCGGGAGAGAGAGCGCGGGCGGCGACGGTGTCGGCGCAGTCGTCGCCGGTACAGGCGGCGAGCGGGAGTGCGGCGAGGAGCAGGAGCGCGCTGCGCATGGCGCGAGGCTAGTCGCGGGCGCCGGTGCCCGGCAAGCGTTGTTCGTTACGCTCCCGGATTCGCGGGATGGACGGGTGCGCCGGCCGGCTAGATCATGTCGCCGCGCATCGCCTCGCCGATCGCATTGAGGATCAGCGGGAGGATCACGCCGATCACCGCGCCCGCGAGCGCGCCCCCGGCGATCGTGCCGAGGCGCGGCAGCATCTGCATGACCTGCGCGCCCGTGACATGGGTCCAATCGACGAGCACCCAGCCGCTGAGCGCCATCGCCGCGATCGCGATCACCAGCGCCAGCCCGCCGCTGAAGCGGCCCGAAACCCCAAGGCCCAGGCTGGCGACCGCCAGCGAGGCCAGTGCGCCGTAGATGGCGGCGTTCCCAATCAGGTCATAGTCCATGGAATAAGGTTAACGCGCCGAAATCGACGTGGCAACGGCATGCCCGCCCGCGCAGATGCGGCCCGCGCCATTCCGGGACGTTTGCGGGCGTGCCCGGTTCGGCCCGCCGGCCTATTGCCGGAAGGTGAAACGCGACTCCAGTCGACGCGGCGTGGGCTTTGGCAGGCGGAAATAGCTTTCGCAGTCATAGACGGGAATCCGAAGCGTCGCCGCTACCGCGCCCGGCCGTAATGGCCATTTTGGCAACAGGGAGAAGACCGTGATCGATCGCCCGGGCGGGATGACCGCCATGCCTCCGGCCAGATCGGCATCCTTCCATCGCAGTACTAGCCGGTTGGACTGATCGTTCCGGAAGACCACGGCGCCGTTTTGCGAGAGCTGAAGGCCCTCATCGATATCGACCTGGGGGACGCAGGCCGGGGCGTTGCCGCGATTCTCCAGCGTCAGCGCCAGATTGTCGGGCATCAACTGCGGATCGTAGCGCCAGCTGGCCTGAAGCGCTTCGCGTTCGGCGGGAGCAGGTCGGGGGGCATCGGGCGCACAGGCTGATGCCAGCACCGCCAGCACCAGCGTGGGGAGGGCCCTCATCCGGCGGGCCCCGATTCAGCCAGCGCGGTCGCCAGCCATTCGGGAACCAGCGCATCGCCCAGCGCTTCGACGCGGCGGAGCTCCACCATCAGGCCGAGATCGGGGTAGGTGGCGCGGGTGCGCTCGCCGGGTTCGGCCAAGGGGGCGGCGACGAGGCGGCGATTGACCTTGGCGCGATAGTGCATGCGCGCGGTGTTTTCCTGGCCGACATAGCAGCCCTTGGTGAAGCTGACGCCGTTCAGCTCGGCGGCATTGGCTTCGAGCCAGAGCGTCTTGTCCTGGCCGAGCTCGGCTGCGCCCTCGGTAACGCCGAGGCTCAGGCGGTGCGCGCGCCAGGCGGTGGCGGGGGCGCCCTCCGCGGGGCCGAGCCGGCGGCGGCCGAGCGCGGCGAGGCGGGGGTCGGGGACGCCGTGTTCGCCGCCCGGGGACCAATGGACGCCGCCCTCGACGGGTTCGATCGCGATCGGGCGGCGGAGGCGGTAGAGGGTGAGGCGGCGGGCAAGCGCCTCGCGTTGATCGGCTTCGCAATCGATCAGGATCGACTCGCCTTCTGCCCACAGGATGAAATCGAACAGCGCCTTGCCCTGCGGGGTGAGCAGGCCCGCCCATTGCGGCGCCCCGGGGGTGACCAGCGCCATGTCCTGCGTGAAAAGGCCCTGCAGGAAGCCGCGTACGTCCTCGCCCGCGAGGCGGAGCAGAGCACGGTTGGGGAGGAGGGTGGCTTCGCTCATCGTCAAGAGGTAGGGGGCGTCAGTCCCTAGCGAAAGAGGCGATTATGGCGAGCGTCGATCTGAAGCTGACCGGGGGGATCGTGCACCTGCCGGGCGGGCCGGCCGCGGTCGATATCGGCGTGACCGGCGGCAGGATCGTCGCGATCGGATCGGTCGGCGATGCGGGCGAGACGATCGATTGCACCGGGCTCGACGTGCTGCCGGGGGTGATCGACAGCCAGGTCCATTTCCGCGAGCCGGGGCTCGAGGCCAAGGAGGATCTCGAAAGCGGGAGCCGCGCGGCGGTGCTCGGCGGGGTGACCGCGGTGTTCGAGATGCCCAACACCAAGCCCAATACCGACACGGCCGAGGCCGTCGCCGACAAGCTCGCCCGTGCCAAGGGGCGGATGTGGTGCGACCATGCCTTTTACGTCGGCGCGACCAATCACAATGCTGCGAGCCTGGCCGAATTGGAGCGGCTGCCGGGGACGGCGGGGGTCAAGATCTTCATGGGCGCGTCGACCGGCGACCTGCTCGTGTCGGACGACGCCAATCTCGCCAAGGTGCTGGCGAGCGGGCACCGGCGCGTGGCGATCCATGCCGAGGACGAGTTCCGGATGCAGGACCGGCTGGGCGAGCGGGTGACGGGGGACCCTTCGTCGCATCCGGTGTGGCGCGACGACGAGAGCGCGATGCTGGCGACGCGGCGCATCCTGCGGCTGGCGCGCGCGGCGCGGCGGCGGATCCATGTGCTGCACGTGACGACCCCGGCCGAGCTCGAGCTGCTGGGGGCGAACAAGGATATCGCGACGTGCGAGGTGACGCCGCAGCATCTGACGCTTGCCGGGGAGGAGGCCTATCCGCGGCTCGGCACCTATGCGCAGATGAACCCGCCGATCCGATCGGGCGCGCACCGCGACGGGCTATGGGACTGGCTGCGGCAGGGGGTGCCCGATGTGATCGGCTCGGATCATGCGCCGCATACGATCGCCGAGAAGGCGCAGGCCTATCCGGCCTCCCCAAGCGGCATGCCGGGGGTGCAGACGCTGCTGCCGCTGATGCTCAACCATGTGGCGGAGGGGCGGCTCACGCTGCAAAGGCTGATCGACATGACCAGCGCAGGCCCGCAGCGCATCTTCGGGATCGCGGGCAAGGGGCGGATCGCGGTCGGCTATGACGCGGATTTCTCGGTGGTCGATCTCAAGGCGCGCTGGACGGTGGAGGAGAGCTGGCTGGCGTCGCGTTGCGGCTGGTCGCCCTTCACGGGGATGGCGCTGACCGGGCGGCCGCTGGGGACGATCATCCGCGGCGAGCGGGTGATGTGGGAAGGCGCGCTCGCCAATGCGGCGGCGGGGATTCCGGTGCGGTTCGAGAGCGTGGAGTTCGGGTGAGGACGGTCACCCGCACCGATCGCGCGTCGCGGCTGATCAAGGCACCGGTGGATGTGGTGTATCGCGCATTCGTCGATCCCGCGCTGCTGATGCGCTGGCTGCCGCCCGAGGGCATGCGCGGCGAGATGCTCGATTTCGATGCGCGGCCGGGGGGCGGCTATCGGATGGCGCTGCACTATCTGGATGCCGAACACGAGACCGCGGGCAAGAGCGGCGAGGATGTGGATATGGTCGAGGGGCGGTTCGTCGCGCTCGATCCGGGCAGGCGGATCGTCCAGCAGGCCGAGTTCGTCGCGGACGACCCGGCCTTTGCCGGGACGATGACGGTGACCTGGCGCTTCGCGTCGGCGGATGGCGGGACGCGGGTGGCGGTCGTCTGCGAGGATGTGCCGCAGGGGATCACCAAGCGCGACCATGATGCGGGGCTCAAATCGTCGCTCGCCAACCTGGCGGCATTGGTGGAGTCCCAGGCCGATAACCGCCGGGTTACGATGCCGTAACCCGCGTGATGCTAGTCTCGCCGCGGAGGGAGACGGCGATGCGACTGGGATTGATGGCGGTGCTGCTCGCCGCGGCGCCCGCGCCGGGCGGTGAGTCCGGGATCGCCGGGCCAAGGACTTTGGGGCCCGAGGCGCCGACCGGGGCCTATGCCAGCGTGCCGCTGGCCGGGCTGCGGGCGATGACGCAGGACGAGGTCGTCCGCGTGCTCAAGACCCCGCGCAGCTATCCCGAGCATTCGCGCGTGCCCGTATGGCACCAGCGCAATAGCGCCAGCCGGCTGCTGAGCTTTCGCGCCGGCCGCAAGGCGGGCGAGGGCAAGGCGGCCAATAGCGACTGCGAACCCGCGGCGTGCGAGGGGCGCTATTCGGTCAGCGGCAATATGGTAACGATCGACTTCAGCCCGCGCCAGGGCGTGATGCGGCTGAGCTTCTTCGTGGGGGCGGATGGCGTGGCGATGGTGTTCGACGATTGGGGGCCCAAGGACGGACGCGCCTCGCCCTGGTAGTTTCTACAGCGCGAACAGGAAGAAGATCGCGGTCGCGGCGGCCATCACCAGCGTCGCGCCCCAGCCGAGCAGCGTCGTGCCGAAGGGCAGGGTAAGCTGGCCCATCGCGCGGCGGTTGCGTGCGATCAGCATCATCACCACCATCAGCGGCGCGGCGAGCACGCCATTGACCACCGCCGCCCAGTAGAGCGCCTTGACCGGATCGATCCCGATCGTCTGAAGCGCGGCGCCCGCGAGCGTCGTCACCGCGATCGTGGCATAGAAGAGCCGCGCCTTGAGCGGCTTGGCATCGAGGCTTCCGGGGGCGTTGACCATCCCGGTCACGGCATAGGCCGCCGAGCCCGCGAGCACCGGCACCGCGAGCAGCCCGGTGCCGATGATTCCGATCGCGAACATCGCGAAGGCGAACTGCCCGGCGATCGGACGTAGCGCCTCCGCCGCCTGCGACGAGGTGGCGATATCGGTGATCCCGTTGGCGTTGAGCGTCGCCGCGGTGGCGAAGACGATCGCGAGGCTGACGAGTGTGCTGAACGCCATCCCCACCAGCGTATCGGTGCGGATGCGCCGGAGCTCGGGGCCCGCATCGCGCGGGGCGACGCAGAGCGGCTTGGCATGGCGGCGGTGCTGTTCCTCCACTTCCTGCGCGGCCTGCCAGAAGAAGAGATAGGGGCTGATCGTGGTGCCGAGGATCGCGACGAACGCGGTCGCATAGGCGGCGTTCCACTGGATCTCGGGGACGACCAGCGAACGCAGCGCGCGCCCCCACGGCACCCCCGCGACCGCGACCACCGCGACATAGGTGAACAGCGACAGCGTCGTCCATTTGAGGATCGCCGAATAGCGCCGGTAGCTGAGCGCGACTTCGAGCAGGACGCAGACGATGCCGAACAGCAAGGTGTAGAGCACGGCATTGCCGCCCGCGAGCAGCTGGAGCGCGGCGCCCATCGCGCTCAGATCGGCGCCGAGATTGACGATATTGGCGACGAGCAGCAGCCCGACCATCGTCCAGAGCACCGGGCGCGGATAATGCCGGCGCAGATTGCCGGCGATCCCGGCGCCGGTGACCCGGCCGATTTCGGCGGCGACGAGCTGGATCGCGACCATCAGCGGAAAGCTGAGCACGAAGGTCCAGGCCAGCCCATAGCCGAATTGCGCGCCGACCTGGCTGTGCGTGCCGATTCCGCTCGGATCGTCGTCGGCGGCGCCGGTGATCAGCCCCGGGCCGAGCGTCGCGAGCAAGCCGCGCGGCGCCTCGGGATCCGAATCGGGAAGCGCGTCGCTCATCGGGCGACTATAGGCGGGCGGGGGCCGTGTTCCACGCCCGAATTGGCCGGCCGCCGCGCCCTCAGAAGGGCAGGAAGCGGCGGCGCTCGGTGAACTTCATATAGCCGGCATTGACCCCCAGCCGCCAGCCGACGCCGAGCCGCACCGGGATCAGCACCACGTCGCCGCGGCGCAGATAGCTCGCCGAGAAGCCGCCCACCAGATAGAGATGGCCCTCGCCCGCAGGGAAGCGCTTGTAGAGCTCCTGGCTGTCGTAGAGATTATAGACGAGCACGAAGACCTTGTTGGCGTCGCCGCCGACATCGAAGCCGACCGAGGGGCCGGTCCAATAGACCTTCCGCTCGCCCTCGACCTTGTGGAACATCATCCCCGAGCCGTAGCGCAGCCCGAAGACGAGCGCGCCCGAGGCCTCGCGCCCGGCGATATAGGCGTTGGGCTCGCCCTGGTCCTTGAGGATGTCCTCGATGATCTTGGCGAGGCCCGAGGCGCCCTTGCCGAACACCCCCTCCGCCGCGCCGATCAGATCGTCGCGCTGATAGGTGCCCGCCGCGCGCGCGCGGGCATCGGCCGGCTGCTGCAGCGCCACAGGATTGGCGGTGGGATCGGCATCGCCGCCATCGGCCGGGGTGCCGGTCTGGGGCGGCGGGGCGTCCTGCGGCTGCTGCGCGGGCGGCGGCGGCGAGCGCAGGTCCGAATCGATCTGGGTGTTCGGATCGATCCGGGTGATCTGGGCCGTCGCGGGCGCGACCAGCGCGAGCCCGGCGGCAGCGATGCACAGCATCTTCGATACGAGACGCATAAACCCCATCCCCACATAGAAACGCATGGGAAACGCTATGCCCGTGGCCCTGCACCGGCAATGAACGGGCGACAAGACGAGTCTAAATCAAGCCGGATCGGTTGGAGGCGTTGACCCTCGCCCAAAAGCGCCGCTATAGCCGCGGCTTCTGGCCCTTTTTCCGGAGACGTGGGTGAGTGGCTGAAACCAGCGGTTTGCTAAACCGCCGTATGGGTAAATCCCGTACCGAGGGTTCGAATCCCTCCGTCTCCGCCAGCGCCTCTCGCCAGCCCCGGAGCCGGATGGCCCTATCGGCCCCGGCGGCGAAAATCTCCAAATCGAAGCGCGCTTCGCGGCCAAAATCGCTGCGCCTGCACGGCACGGTGGCGCGCGACCTGGGCATCCGAATCGTCACGGGCGCGCTCCAGCCGGGCGAGCTGCTCGAGGGCGAAATCGCGGCGAGCGAGCAGTTCAAGGTTTCGCGTACCGCCTATCGCGAGGCGATCCGGATCCTCGCGGCCAAGGGCCTGGTGCATTCGCGGCCCAAGATCGGGACGCAGGTGAGCGCGCGCGCCGACTGGCACCTGCTCGATCCCGATGTGCTCGGCTGGATGTTCGCGGCCACCGATCCCGAGCCCGCGCTGATCGAGAGCCTGTTCGAGCTTCGCCGCATCGTCGAGCCCGACGCGGCGCGGCTGGCGGCGATCCGGCGCACCCCCGAACAGCTCGAGCGGATGCGCGAGGGGCTTGCCGGGGTGGCGAAGCACACCTTCGCGACCGAGGAAGGCCGCGCGTGCGACCATGAATTCCATGCGGCGCTGCTCGAGGCGAGCCATAATGATTTCGTGATCTCGCTGACCAACGGTGTCGCGACCGCGATCGAGCTGACCACGGCGTTCAAGCAGGACCGCCTGCCCGCTGCGCTCGACGCGCTGCCGGTCCATCTCGAAGTGTTCCATGCGATCGAGGCGCAGGACCCCCAGCGCGCGCATGACGCGATGGCGGGGCTGGTGGATCGCGGGCTGACTGATACGATGGAAGCCCGCGGCTGCTGCTAGCGCGCGCTATTCAGCCCATGCCCTCGCGGCTTGAACGAACGGGCTTTGGTCCCTAAATCCCGCCTCGAATTGTTACCGCTAACTTTGGCGAATCAGGTGAGGAGCGACCCATGGGGCTGACCGGCGAATTGTTCATTGCGACCCAGCGTGTTGCGGGGGCCAACGGCACCTTCCGCGCGGTTTCGCCGGCGACCGGTGCCGAGATCGAGCCGCCCTTCACGCTCGCCACCGTCGATGATGTCGAGGCTGCCTGCGCCGCAGCCGAGGCCGCCTTCCCGATCTATTCGAACCTGCCGCGTGAGAAGCGCGCCGAATTCCTCGAAGCCGCCGCCGACGAGATCGACGCGCTGGGCGAGACGCTGACCGAGCGCGCCATGGCCGAGACCGGGCTGCCGCACGCGCGCCTGACCGGCGAGCGCGGGCGCACCGTGGGGCAGCTGCGGCTGTTCGCGAAGGAGCTGCGGCTCGGTGAGTATCTGCGTGCACGGATCGACCATGCGATCCCGGACCGTCAGCCGATCCGCAAGCCCGACCTGCGGCTGCGCATGGTGCCGCTGGGCCCGGTGGTGGTGTTCGGCGCGAGCAACTTCCCGCTCGCCTTCTCGACCGCGGGCGGCGACACCGCCTCGGCGCTGGCCGCCGGTTGCCCGGTGATCGTCAAGGGGCATAGCGCGCATCCGGGGACGGCCGAGCTGGTCGCAGGCGCGGTGACGCGCGCCGCGCAGAAGACCGGCATGCCCGCGGGTGTGTTCAGCATGCTCAACGGCCCGGGCAATTCGGTGGGTTCGGCGCTGGTGAGCGACCCGCGCGTCAAGGCAGTGGGCTTCACCGGCTCGCGCAGCGGCGGCACCCAGCTTATGAAGCTCGCCGCGAGCCGCCCGGTGCCGATCCCGGTCTATGCCGAGATGAGCAGCATCAATCCCGTGTTCCTGCTGCCCTCGATCCTCGAGGCGAAGGCGGAAGCGCTGGGCGCGGCGTTCGTCGGCTCGCTGACGATGGGGGCGGGGCAGTTCTGCACCAATCCGGGGCTGGTGCTCGCAGTGGACGGGCCAGCGCTCGACCGCTTCCTCGTCGCCGCCACCGACGCGGTGGGCGTGGCGCCTGCGCAGACCATGCTCTCGCCCGGCATCCACAAGGCCTATGAGAGCGGCGTCGCGCGCATGGCCTCGTCGCCCGCGCTAAGCCAGCTTGCCGCGGGCCAGGAGCCCGGCGGGCCGCATTGCGGCCGCGCGGCGCTCTTCTCGATCGCGGCGAAGGACTTCATCGCCGATGCCGAGGGGCATTCGGAGGAAGTGTTCGGCTCCGCCAGCCTCGTGATCCGCTGCGCCGACGCCGACGAGATGCTGAGCGTGATCGGGCATCTCGAGGGGCAGCTGACCGCGACCGTGCATCTCGACGAGAGCGATACCGACGTGGCGCGCAAGCTGCTGCCGCTGCTCGAGCGCAAGGTGGGCCGCATTCTGGCGAATGGCTGGCCGACCGGCGTCGAAGTGACCGACGCGATGGTCCATGGCGGGCCCTTCCCCTCGACCTCGGACGGGCGGAGCACTTCGGTGGGGACGCTCGCGATCGACCGCTTCCTGCGGCCTGTGTCTTACCAGGACATCCCCGCGGCGTTGCTGCCGGCGGATCTGGCGGACGGCGATGCGGGCATCCCGCGGCGCGTGGACGGGAAGCCGACCTTGTAAAATCCTCCCCCTCCGGGGGAGGATTTTCAGGCGGGAAACGCCTCGCCCTGGTCCGCCGCCGTGCGGAAGCGGAAGGCCATCGCATGGGTGTATTTCTGGCCCGGGTCGAGGCGGGCCGACGGGAATTGCGGCTTGTTGGGCGCGTCGGGGAAATTCTGGGGTTCGAGGCAGAAGCCGCCGCGCGAGGGATAGTTGGCGCCTGACGTGCCCGCGGCGCCGCCGGCGAGGTGGTTGCCGGTGTAGAGCTGGACGCCGGGCTGGTCCGAATGGACTTCGAGCACGCGGCCGCTGACGGAATCGAAGGCGGTGGCGACGCGGCGGATGCGGCCCGGGGGCGTGTCGAGCACGAAGTTGTGGTCGTAGCCCTTGCCCTGGAGCAGCTGGACGTCCTGCGAACCGATATCGCGGCCGATCGGCTTGGGCGTGCGGAAATCGAATGGGGTGCCCGCCACGTCGGCGAAGACGCCGGTGGGGACCATCGTCGGGTCGGTCGGGGTGGTGCGGCTCGCCGGGATCTGGAGCCAGTGGTCGAGCACCGTGCTCGCGCTCGCCTCGCCCGCGAGGTTGAAATAGGCGTGGTGGGTGAGGTTGACCACGGTTGCGGCATCGGTGGTCGCGGTGAAGGTGATCGCGAGGCCGTCTTCCTCGAGCACATAGGCGACATCGACATGGAGGTTGCCGGGGAAGCCGTTGGTGCCCGCGGGGCTCAGCGTCGAATAGGTGACCGAATGATCGGTCTGGTGGCTGACGTCCCAGAAGACCTGGTCGAGCCCGAGGGGCCCCGAATGGAGGTTGTTCTCGCCGTTATTCTTGGGGAGCGTGTAGGTGCGCCCGTCGAGCGCGAAGCGGGCGCCGCCGATGCGGTTGGCGTAGCGGCCCGCGACCGCGCCGTAGAAGCGCGGATGGCCGCGATATTCCTCGAGATCGCGATAGCCGAGCGTGACGTTCGCGCTGTCGCCATTGCGGTCGGGCGCCTCGAGCGCGCGCAGCGTCGCGCCGAGGTTGAGCAGCTGCGCGCGGAAGGGCCCGCGCGAAATGGCGATCGTCTCGATCGTGCCGCCCTGTACCAGCCAGCCACTCATTTCCTTGGCGCTCATTGGACGCTCCCGAGGCGGACGCGCAGCATCACCGGACGCGCCGTGAAATTGAGGCCGTAGTCGACCTGGTCGCCGTTCCAGACGTTGCGCATCACCCAGTTGCCGCTGGCGTCGAAGCTGCCCTGCTCGACGCGGAGCAGTTGCGAACGTTCGCCGGGCGCGGCCTTGGCGAGGCTGAAACGCATCCGGACATTCGCGCCCGCGACGAGGAACTCGTCAGGCCCGATCTGAGCGATCACCGCACCCCCGACGGGCTGCCCCTTGGTGGGATGCGGGTCACGCTGAAGCCAGGTCCAGTCGGGCTCGCCGAACTGCCATTGCTCGAAGATCGCGGTCGCTTTCCATCGGCCCATCACGGTCGATTGGTCAGCCGCGTCAGGGCCCTTGGCGACACCCCATATGGGGTTTTCGAACGCGATCTTCGCCCAGGTCCGCGCCATCGGCCGGAACAGGCGATAGTTGGCGGCGAAGGCCTCGACCGTGGCGTCGTCGAGCGTCTTCGCGCCCAGCGGATAGTTGGTATAGTCGTCGCCGTCGAAGCCGAAGGGCGAAAAGCCGATCGAGCCCTTGCCCAGCGCCGGCCAGAAAAAGCGCGCCTGATCGAGGGCGTTGCCCGTTTCGGGCACCATCAGGGGATTATCCGGCCGCGCATAGTGATCGAGATAGGCGAGATAGGCTTTCCAATCGTGCGCGTAGATATCGGGCGCGACCAGATCGATGTGCGGCGCGGCGGCCTTCCAGATCGGAATAACGGGCCAATTGGGCCCACCAGCGGGCACGCCCATCGGATCGGGCTCGGCATTGAAGGCATCGCTGAGCGCGGCGTTGCAATACATTGGCAGTGGCTTGACGGCCTTGCCCGCGGCCGCGACCGCATCGATATATTGCGCGGTGTACCATGCGGAGAAGGCGGTCTCGGCGGTCTTGCCGAACACCTGCCGCCAGGTTCCTCCGGTGCGCCCGAGTCCCTTGACGAGCGCAGCGGGCACCGGTCCCTCGAACAAGGCGGTGGCTTCCGGGCTGTAATCACGCCCGAGCGACCATTGTCCCGACTCATTTTCGACCTGGACCATGATGACGCTGTTGTCGGGATCATGATCGCGCAGATACGTCATCAGCGCGACGAACGCGCGCCGATCCGCATTCAGCGTATTCTTGCCGAAAGACGAGAGCGAACTATAGCCGCCGCTCGCGGTGCGCGCCTGCGGGAACCGGGCAGGATTCTGTTTTACCCATTCGGGAACATAGGTGCTGCTCCCATTCTTCCAGGTGCCGAACCAGAGCAGCACGAGGCGGGTATCGTGTTCGCGGGCCTGCTTGAGCAGGACATCGAGGTACGAGAAGTCGAACTGCCCCTCGGCCGGCTCGATCTGTTCCCAGGCGACCGGGATTTCGAGCGTGTTGGCATGGACGCGCTCGACCATCGGCCAGACGAGCGGGAGCATCGCGGGGTAGTTGCTCGAATTGTTCGCCTGCACGCCGAGCATCAGGAAGGGGCGGCCATCGACGAATAGCGCGTGGCGGCCATTCTGGGTGACGATGCGCGGCAGCTCCGCCTTCGCCGCCAGCGCCGGGAGCGGCAGGGCGGCGAGCGCGAGCGCGAGGAGGGCGCGGATCACTTCGCCCCCGGGCAGATCGAGTTGTTGGGATCGGAGACGATCCGCACATCGGCGACCGAGAAGCTGAGCGGCGCCGATGCCTGCACCACGAAGGGCGAGGTGACGTTGCCGAGATCGACCCCCGCGGCCTGATAGCATTTGAGGAAGATTTTCAGGGTTCGCCATGTGCCCGTCTGGCCGGTGAACAGCGCGGTCGCGTCGATCGCGCCGGTGTTCTTGCCGCCCTCCATCAGCAGCCCGACCCGGCCGGTCGCGGCGGTGTCGAGCCGGTAGCTGATCTGGAGCGAGAGATCGCCATTGGCCTCGCGCAGCAGATCGAGCGGGCCGCTGCCGCCGATGCGCAAGGACCCGGGCTTGGTCCAGCTCAGCTGCGCCGCGCCCTCCTGCTGCGCCGGGCCCTCGACCACCTTGCGGGTGATCCCCGCATCGGCGGCGAAGCTCCACGGTGCCGGCGTGACGCCGCGCGCGAAATAGGTGCTGGTGTTGGCGAGGCTGGCATCGACCCCGGGCTCCTCGCTCAGCGTGCCGAGCGTGCCCGGCTTGGCGTAGGTGAGGCCGAAGCCGAACGGGAAGAGCGGGTCGTAATTGGCCATGCCCCAGTTGAGCGTGAACTGGCCCGCGGTCTTGGGCCAGCTGAACGAGAGCGTGCCGCGGAAATCGCGGCGCGGCTTGCCGGCGGCGTCGCCGATGAGGACGTCCGCGACGCCATTGCCCTCGCTGCCCGGCAGCCAGGCGGCGACGAAGGCGTCGGACTGGTTGAGTTCGGGGTTCACCCAGAGCGGGCGGCCCGAGAGGAACACCGACACCACCGGGATCCCTGCTGCCTTGAGCTTCTTGAGAACGGCAAGCGCCTGCTTGTCGCCGGGCTGGAATTCGAGCGTGCGGATATCGCCACGCATCTCGGCATAGGGCTGTTCGCCGAACACCACGATCGCGACATAGGGCTTGGTCTTGAAGCTGCCATCGGCCGAGAGTTCGGTCTTGCCACCGCCGGCGGTCACCGCGTCGGCGATCCCCTTGTAGATGGTGGTGCCGCCCGGAAACATCTCGTTGGGGTTGCCATCGCCCTGCCAGCTCAAGGTCCAGCCGCCGGTCTGCATCTGCATCGAATCGGCGCCGGGGCCGGTGACGAGGACGTTCGCCGAGGCCTTTACCGGCAGCACGCCGTTGTTCTTGAGCAGTACGAGCGATTCGCTCACCGCCTGGCGCGCGACCGCGCGGTGCTCGGGCGCGCCGAGCACACCCTCCTTGCCCTCGAGCGGGCGCGCGGGATCGAACAGGCCGAGCTTGGCCTTGACGCGCAGGATGCGGCGCACCGCGTCGTCGATGCGCGACATCGGCAGGCTGCCGTCCCGGGCGTGCGCCACGGTGGTCTCGAACAGCTTCTTCCAGCTGTCGGGTGCCATCGCCATGTCGAGCCCGGCGATGAAGGTTTGGGGGCAATCCTCGCTGGTGCAGCCGGGGACCTGGCCATGGCCGTTCCAGTCGCCGACCACGAAGCCCTGGAAGCCCATCCTGCCCTTGAGCACGCCGGTGATCAGCGACTGGTTGCCGTGCATCTTCACGCCGTTCCAGCTGTTGTACGACGCCATCACCGTCATCGTGCCGGCGTTGATCGCGGGCGGATAGCCCGCGGCATGGATGCGCGCGAGCGTGGCTTCATCGACGCGGGTGTCGCCCTGATCGATGCCGTTCCAGGTGCCGCCATCGCCGAGGAAATGCTTGACGCTCGAGGCGACATAGCCCTGCTGGATGCGACGCTCGGTGCCGGGCACGCCCTGCTGGCCGAGCACCATCTCGCCGGCATAGGAGGCGACGACCTCGGGATTCTCCGAATAGCCCTCATAGGCGCGGCCCCAGCGATCGTCCTGCGGCACGGTGACCGTAGGACCAAAGGCCCAGTCGATCCCGCTTGCCGCGGTCTCGACCGCGGTGACCCAGCCGATCTTGCGCATCAGCGCGGGGTCGCGCATCGCGCCGAGCCCGATATTGTGCGGCATGATCGTTGCGCCGATCACGTTGGCGTTGCCATGGACCGCGTCGATCCCGAACATCAGCGGGATCTTGACCTTGCGGCCCGGCCGGTCCTCCATGTTCACCGCGCGGAAGGCGCGCGCGGTATCGACCCAGTCCTTTTGCGGGGCACGGTCATTGCCCGCGAGCGGGGGCGAATTGCCGCCGGCGAGGATCGACCCCAGCGGATATTTGCGCAGGTCCTCGGGCTTCACATAGCTGATGTCGCCCTGGACCATCTGGCCCACTTTCTCCTCGAGCGTCATCTGCGACATCAGCTCGGTGATGAAGGCCTCGGTCTTGGGATCGACCAGACCCTGGCTCGCGGCGGCGGGCCAGTTCGCCGGATCGGCGACGGTGGGCGCAGGCGTCGGATCCTGCATGGCGACCGCCGCGGGCACGGCGAACATGACGGTGGTCGCCAGCAAGAAGGTGGCCTGCCGCATCGATTCTCTCCCAAGGTGTTTTCTTGGGGCCTTGGATAGCCGATTGGCGGGCGATTGCCAGCCAAACTGTCAGCGGTGTCAGGCGCGCGATCAGGGAAGCGGCTTGATCGAAACCTCGCGGGTGATCGGCAGCGGTTGCGAATAGCCGCCGGGGAGCGACATGGTCATGTCGAGCTGGTCGCTGACCGTCGCGGCGCTCAGCAGCACGCCGGTGCGCGGATCGATTTCGAGCCGGAAGACGAACATCTCGGTGCCGGTCAGCGTCACATCGGCGCCGTTATAGGCGCGGCGGTGGATCAGGCTGATCTTGAGCGGATCGGAGGCCCAGTCGATGCTCGCGCGACCGGGGACGAGCGACGCGAAGCTGATCGTCCCGCCGGTCGATTCGAGGCCAACCACGGTATCGGGCCGGTCGATATTGGTCTTGTAGCCGGGGAAGCGGCGGCTGTCCCCCGGCTTGGCGAGCTGGGCGATTTGGAATTGCGGCGCGACCTGGATCAGCGCGACGTTGAGCACATCGGTGATCGGGAAAAAGATGTCGGGCGGCGCGCAGTCGGGCATGAAGGCCGAGCCGAGGCTCTGCGCGACATCGGGCGCGATCGGCGAAAGGGTGACGCGCGCGAGCTCGCTGCCCTGGGCGTGGAGCGCGGTGCGGCAGGCATCGTCGATCTCGGGATCGCTCCACTCGCCGGCATCGCGGTCGCGGTGCCCCGCGGCCTTGATCACCGCGACCAACCCGCCCTTGCCGTCCGAGATCAGGTCGTAATCGAGCCGGAAGCTCTGTCCCGGGGCATTGGGGATATGGGTGATCGATTCGTAGCGATAGCTATGAGTGCCGGCCTCGGGGATCCAGCGCGGCGCGGACTGCGCCTGGGCGGGGGCCGCGAGCGCCATCAGCCAGAGCGCCGCCGTGCCGATCATCCTTGCCATCATGCCTCTCCGTCCAAGTGTGTTACTCGCCTACTACAATCCGGAACGGCGCGCCAGCCAGCGCGCGGCCGCCTCGGGGCTCGCCTTGTCGGTGTCGCGGTCGACCATATAGTTGGCGGTGCGCATGTCCTCGACGCGGATGCCGCCGATCAGCGGGCGCAGCACCGCCTGGAAGTGGGCATCGTTCGCGCGCCGGGGGCTGACCATCAGGATCGCGTCGTATCCGGGCAGCGCTCCCCTGGGATCGCTGAGCACCGCAAGTCGGTCGGCGGCGATGCGGCCGTCCGACGAGAAGGCGGGGATCACATCGGCCTCGCCGCTCGCCAGCGCGCGATACATGAAGGTCGGCTGATAGGGATGGGCGGACTTGAAGCGCAGGCCATAGGTGTCGCGCACCGATCGCCACTCCGGGCGCTCGAGGAACTCGACATCGGTCGCGAGATCGAGCGTCGGCGCGATCCGCGCGAGATCGACCAGCGAATGCACGCCGAGCCGCCGGGCGTCGTCGCCGCGCATCGCAAAGGCATAGACATTCTCGAAGCCGAGGCTGCCCATCATCCGCATGCCGTATTTGTCGCGGCACCAGGCTCCCACGCCCGCGACGATCGCCTCGCGGCCGGGAACGTCGGCGCGCTTCATCTGGTTGGTCCAGACGGTGCCCGAATAATCGACATAGACATCGATATCCCCGCTCGCGAGCGCGCTGAACGCCACCGCCGAGCCGAGCCCTTCGCGATATTCGACCTTGTACCCCGCATCCTCGAGCCGCTGGCCGATCAGCCGGGCGAGGATATATTGTTCGGAAAAGCCCTTGGCGCCGACGATCACGGTCCCCTTGCCCGAGGGCATGGCGGGCGCGAGCGCGACCAGCACTGCGAGCAGCAGGACGCCCAGGCTGCCCCAGACCAGCCCCCGCTTGCGCCGCGCAATGCCATGTTCGGCGAGGCCGAGCAGGGCATCGGCCGAGAGGGCGAGACCCGCGGCGGCGGCACAGCCGGCGAGGACGAGCGTCCAGTTCTGCGTCTGGAGGCCCGCGAAGATCAGGTCGCCCAGACTCGGCTGGCCGACGGTGGTGGAGAGGGTGGCGGCGCCGATCGTCCAGACCGCGGCGGTGCGGACGCCGGCCATGAGCACGGGCGCGACCAGCGGCGCCTCGACGAGGCGGAGCTTTTGGGCGCGGGTCATGCCGACGCCGTCGGCGGCTTCGAGCACGGCGGGGTCGAGATTGGCGAGGCCGGTGACGCCGTTCCTCAGGATCGGCAGGATCGCGTAGAGCGACAGCGCGAGCAAGGACGGCAGGAAGCCGAGCGCGGGAATGCCGCCGCCGACCAAAGCCGAGACCGACAGCAGGATCGGATAGAAGAGCGCAAGCAAGGCGAGGCTGGGGATGGTCTGGATCAGGCTGGCGAGCCCGAGCGCGACGCGGCCGACGGTCTTGTTGCGCGCGGACAGGATCGCGAGCGGCAGGCTGACGACGAGCCCGAGCAGCAGCGCCGCGAACGCCAGCAGTAGATGCTGGGCGAGCAGCTCGGGGACGCGGGCGAAGGCTTGGGCCATCATTCCTCCCCCAGCTTGCTGGGGGAGGGGGACCATCCGAAGGATGGTGGAGGGGCGGCGGCGCAGCCGCCGTCTTCGACGGCGCCCCTCCACCGCCGCTTCGCGGTGGCCCCCCTCCCCGAGATGGGCTCGGGGAGGAATTGGGTGATGCCCTCCCTCACCCCTCCAGTTCCTTCAGCCGGTGCGCCTGCTCGCGCGGCACCGCGACCAGCGCGTCGGCCGCCGCGCCGCCCTTGCCGGCGATCAGGTCGCGCGGGGTGGCGTCGGCGACGATCTTCCCGCCCGCCATCACCAGCACGCGATCGGCGAGGAGGAGGGCCTCGGCCATGTCGTGGGTCACCATGATCGTGGTCAGCCCCAGCCGGTCGTGCAGCGCGCGGATCGCCTTGCCGAGCGCATCGCGCGTCACCGGATCGAGCGCGCCGAAGGGCTCGTCCATCAGCATGATGCCGGGCGCGCAGGCGAGCGCGCGCGCCACGCCCACCCGCTGGCGCTGCCCACCCGACAGCGCGTCGGGGAAGCGCGCAGCCATCTCCGCCGGCAATTCCACCAGATCGAGCAGCTCGGCGATCCGTGCCGCATTGTCCTTCTCGCCCGCGAGCCTGAGGCCGATCGCGACATTCTCGCCGACGGTCATGTGCGGGAAGAGCCCGACATTCTGGAAGACATAGCCGATCCGCCGCCGCAGCAGATGGACCGGTTCGGCGCCCACGGCCACGCCGCCGACCAGCACCTCGCCCTCGCTCGGCTCGATCAGCCGGTTGACCGTCTTGAGCAGGGTCGATTTGCCCGAGCCCGAGGCGCCCACCAGGGCGACAAAGCTGCCCCCCGCGACCTCGACCGACACCCCATCGACCGCGGCCACGCCCCCGGCATAGCGCTTGCTGACATTTTTGAAGGTAACGGTGCGCGATTGCTCTGGCATCGGGCCGAGTTGTGCGGGATGAAGCGGGAAACGTCAAAAGGCGATGGCGAGGATGACCGATCAGGCGACCCCCAACCTGCCCGCGCGCGATTTCGATGCGACCGAGGCCTTCTACGCACCGCTCGGTTTCACCCGGCGCTATCGCGACGAGGTGTGGATGATCCTCGAGCGCGGCACGCTGATGCTCGAATTCTTCCCCTGGCCCGATCTCGATCCGGGGGAGAGTTCATTCGGCAGCTGCCTCAGGCTCGACGATCTCGACGGCTTTTACGCTGAGTGCCGTGCTGCCGGGATTCCGGAATCACGCAAGGGCTGGCCGCGGCTCGATCACCCGCCGCACGCCATGCCGTGGGGCGGGCGGATGGCGGCGATGGTGGATCTCGACGGATCGCTGATCCGCATGCTTCAGAATTGACGAGGGGAACTGGAATGACGGCGAAGGCGATCTTCATCACGGGCGGGGCGTCGGGCATCGGGCTCGCGGTCGCGAAGCATTTCGCGGCGCAGGGCTGGCGGGTGGGGCTGGCGGACGTCAACGCGGCCGGACTGGAGGCGGCCAAGGCCGGGTTCGCCGCGGACAAGGTCAACACCTATGTGATGGACGTGCGCGACCGTGGCCAATGGGATGCGGCGCTCAAGGATTTCGTCGCGGCGAGCGGCGGGCGGCTCGACGTGATGTTCAACAATGCCGGCATCGCGGTGGGCGGCACCTTCGCCGACACCTCGGCCGAGGATATGGATCGCGTCCTGGGCATCAACATCAACGGCGTGATCTACGGCGCCTATGCCGCGCACCCTTATCTCAAGGCGACGCCGGGATCGTGCCTGGTCAACACCGCTTCGGCGGCGGGCATCTATGGCTCGGCGGGGCTGGCGCTCTACTCGGCGGGCAAGTTCGCGGTGCGGGGCCTGAGCGAGGCGCTCGACGGCGAATGGGCGCCGGACGGGATCAAGGTGCGCGTGCTGATGCCGAGCTTCATCGACACGCCGTTGCTCGACACGGTGGCGCCGGGAACGAACCGCACCGCGCGCGAGGGCGTGCGCGACGCCGGGCTGGAGTTCACGCCGGTCGAGGTGGTGGCCAAGGCGGTGTGGGACGGGGTGCATGGCGACAAGGTCCACCTCATCGTCGGCAAGACCGCCAAGCGGCTCGCCTTCGCCGCGCGCTGGATGCCCGGGGCGATCCGGAAACAGGCCAGGAACCGGATTTTGGAAACGCGGCGGGGGTGATCTCCATCCTCCCCCGCCAGGGGGAGGTGTCAGCGAAGCTGACGGAGGGGGCGGGTCCGGAACATCGGCGGCGGGAATCCTCCCCCTCCGTCGCGCTGCGCGCGCCACCTCCCCCTGGCGGGGGAGGATTAAATCAGACCAGCGCGTCGATCGCCTGGGCCATCTGGATGTCGCGGGTGGAGAGGCCGCCCGCGTCGTGCGTGGTGAGCAGCACGTCCACCCGGTTCCACACGTTCGACCATTCCGGGTGATGGTCGGCCTTTTCGGCGAGCAGCGCGACGCGGGTCATGAAGCCGAACGCTTCGCCAAAGTCCTTGAAGGTGAAGCGCCGGACGATCGCGTCGCGCTCGCTTTCGTGGGTCCAGTCGGGGAGCGATGCCAGCGCCTCGTCCCGCAATCCCTCGGTCAGCCGCGTCACCATCATCCGCTCCTTGCCGTCGCTTCATAGTCCGGCCTATGCCCATGGCCATGAGCGGGCAAGCCCCAGACGCGGCAGCGATCGAGCGAATGGCGCGCGAGGCGCTGTCGCAAATCCCCGAGCCGTTCCAGTCGCACCTCGCCGACGTGGTGCTGATCGTCGAGGAATTCGCCGATGACGAAACGCTCGACGCGATGGGCATCGAGGACCCGTACGATCTGAGCGGCCTCTATGTGGGGCGGCCGGTGGGGGAGAAGAGTTCGATGGATTCGGGGGCGCTGCCCGATCGCATCCACCTCTACCGCCGCGCCATCCTCGACGAATGGGCGATGGGCGGCGAAACGCTCGAATGGCTGGTGTGGCACATCATCGTGCACGAGGTCGGGCATCATTTCGGGCTGAGCGACGCGGATATCCACGCGCTCGAGGATGCGGCGGCATGAGCCTGCTCGTCCTTCGCGATATCGCCTGCGCGCGGGGCGGGCGGATGCTGTTCGAAGGACTCAACCTCGATCTGGGGCCGGGCGACGCCTGCCTGGTGACCGGGCCCAACGGCGTGGGCAAATCGAGCCTGGTGCGGGTGGCGGCGGGGCTGCTCGATCCGGCTGCGGGATCGGTCGAGCGCGGATGCCTGCCCGCCTTGCTCAGCGAATCCACGGCGCTCGATCCGGAATTGCCGTTGGCGGCAGCGCTCGGCTTCTGGGCGTCGCTCGACGGCGGCGCGGTGGCGCCCGCGCTGGCGGCGGTGGGGCTCGCCGATCTGGCCGAAGTACCCGTGCGTTTCCTCTCGACCGGGCAGCGGCGGCGGGCGGCGATCGCGCGGGTGCTGGCGAGCGGATCGAAATTGTGGCTGCTCGACGAGCCCGCGAACGGGCTCGATGCGGCATCGGTGACAATGCTCGAGGGGCTGATCGCGGCACACCGGGCCGCGGGCGGCGCGGTGCTGGTCGCGACGCATCTGCCTGTCAGCCTGCCGGGTGCGGTCGAGGTGGCGCTTTGAGGCCTTTCCTCGCGATCGTGCTGCGCGAGATAAGGCGCGCGTGGAGCAGCGGCGGGCTGTTGCTGCCGGTCGCCTTCTTCCTGCTCGTCGCGATCCTGTTTCCCTTCGCGGTCGGGCCCGACGGCAAATTGCTCGCGCGAATCGGAGGCGGGGTGATCTGGGCGGCGGCACTGCTCGCGGCGCTGCTGCCGGTCGAGCGGCTGATCGCGCCCGACGCCGAAAGCGGGGTGCTCGATCAGTTCGCGGTGCGCGGGCTCTCCGACGCGGGCGTGGCGGCGGCGAAGATGGCGGGGCATTGGCTGGGCTTCGCGCCCGCCTTGCTCGCGGCGACGGTGATCGCGGCGGGGCTGTTGCGGCTGCCGGGGGAGACGCTGGTGCAGGTCGAGCTGGGGCTGCTGATCGGCACGCCCGGGCTGGCGGCGCTGGGCGTTGTGACCGCCGCGCTGGTGAGCGGGCTGCGCGGCGCGGGGGCGCTGGCGGGATTGGTGATGCTGCCCTTCGCGGTACCGCTGCTGATCTTCGGCGCGGGGTCGGTGGAAGGGACGCCCGGCGCGCTCAAACTGCTCGCGGCGTTCAGCCTGTTGCTGGTGGCGGGCTGCCCGTTCGTCGCGGGCGCGGCGATGCGGATGGGACGCTCCTAGCTGCGAAGCAGCTCATCAAATTCTTCGCGCCTTTGCGTCTTTGCGGAAAAATAGTTTGGTTCCGCAAAGACGCAAAGACGCGAAGAAGAATGGGAGCCGCGCTGCGCGCGGCTTAGCGGCTCCACCGCGCAAAGATCGCCGTTGGCAGTTCGAGCCCGCGCGCTTCCTCGCGCACCGTCAGCTCGCCGCATTCGACCGTTCCGCCCAAGTCGGCGAAATGCTGGCGAACCAGCTCCCCGATCGCCAGCGCGGACATGCGCACGGCGTAGACCGTCAGGAACAGGAAGCGCGATTCCGCGTCGAGCAACGCCCGGCAACCCGCGATCAGGCCGGGCAGGCCCTCCTCGAGCTTCCACACCTCGCCCTCGGGCCCGCGGCCCCATTTGGGGGGATCGAGGATGATCCCGTCATAGCGCCGCCCGCGCCGCCCCTCGCGCGCGGTGAACTTGCCGGCATCGTCGATCATCCAGCGGATCGGCTTGTCCTCCATCCCCGACAGCGCGGCATTGGCCTTGCCCTCGGCGACCGATTTCTTGGACGCATCGACATGGGTGACCTTGGCGCCCTTGGCGGCCAGCGCGAGCGTGCCGACGCCGGTATAGCCGAACAGGTTCATGCATTCGGGCGCTTCGACGCCCTCGAGCCGCTCGCGCATCCAGTCCCAGACGGGCGCCATGTCGGGGAAGAAGCCGAGATGGCGGAAGGGGGTGGTCTGGGCGGTGAAGCGCACCTCGCGCCACGACAACGGCCAACCCTCGCGCGGGACAGGCTTGGTGAAATGCCAGCGACCGCCGCCCTCGTCGTCCGGGGCGGGGATGAACTCGCCATGCGCGTCCCACTGCTCGCTCGCGGGCGCCCACATGGCCTGGGGCTCGGGCCGGATGAAGCGGTAATCGCCATAGCGCTCGAGCTTGCGGCCATGGCCCGAGTCGATCAGGCCATAGTCCGCCCAGGGTTCGCCGGTGAGGGTGACGAGGTTCATGCGGACCCCCTTAGCGGGGTTGGGCGCGCTCGGCGATATAGGCGGTGACGGCATCGAAACTGCCCGGGAGGGTGTCGTAGCGCTCCTCGCGGTCGAACAGGTCGGCGAGGCGCGCCGGCAGCGCGGGGCGCAGGCCGGTGGCACGCTCGACCGCGTCGCGGAACTTGGCCGGGTGGGCGGTGGCGAGCGTGACCACCGGCCCCTGCACCTCGGCCCGCCGCGCGGCGGCGAGGCCGATCGCGGTGTGCGGGTCGATCGTCTCGCCCGATTGGCTCGCCCAGAGCATCGCCTGCGCCATCTCGCCCGCGTCGATGCGGTCGCTGGCGAAGATTTCGGCGGCGTTGGTCTGCTGCGCGTTGGTGAGGCGCATCGCCCTGGACGCTTCGAACCCGCGCATCTGCGCCGCGAGCGCGCCGCCGTCGCGCCCGCCCGCGTCGAACAACAGCCGCTCGAAGTTCGAGCTGACCTGGATGTCCATGCTCGGCGCGGCGGTGGGGGTGACGGTGCCCGCCGAATAGTCGCCCGAGGAAAGCGCGCGGTGGAGGATGTCGTTGACGTTGGTCGCGACGATCAGCCGCTCGACCGGCAGGCCCATCCGCGCCGCGGCATAGCCCGCGAACACGTCGCCGAAATTGCCCGTCGGCACCGCGAAGGCGACCTTGCGCTCGGGTGCGCCGAGCCGGACGGCGGCGTAGAAATAATAGACGATCTGGGCCATCAGCCGCGCCCAGTTGATCGAATTGACCGCCGACAGCCGGAAGCGCCCCGCGAAGCCCGCATCGTTGAACATCGCCTTCACCAGCGCCTGCGCGTCGTCGAAGCTGGCGCCCTCGAGCGCGATATTATGGACATTGGGGGCGAGCACCGTGGTCATCTGCCGCCGCTGGACGTCGGAGACGCGGCCCTTGGGGTGGAGCATGAAGATATCCACGCCGTGCCGCCCCGCGACCGCATCGATCGCAGCACTTCCGGTATCGCCCGAGGTCGCGCCGACGATGGTGAGCGGCTCCGCGCTGCCCGCCAGGAATTTCTCGAAGAGCAGCCCGAGCAGCTGGAGCGCGACATCCTTGAAGGCGAGGGTGGGGCCGTGGAACAGCTCGAGCAGGAAATGGCGGTGGTCGAGCTGGACGAGCGGGGTCACCGCGGCATGGCTGAACCGGCCATAGGCCTGGGTGCAGAGCGCGCGGAGTTCGTCTTCGGTGAGGTCCTCGCCGACGAAGGGGAGCATCACCCGGACCGCGGTCTCGACATAGGAGAGGTCCGCCATCGCGGCGATGTCGTCGCGGCTGAACTGCGGCCAGGTCTCGGGGACGTACAGCCCGCCGTCGCTGGCGAGCCCCGTCAGGGTCACGTCACGAAAGCCGAGGATCGGCGCGGTGCCACGGGTGCTCTGGTAGCGCATGCGGGCGGGTTAGCGGCGGGGGCGTGACGGAGCAAGCGAGCCAAATCTTTCGCCCGGTCAAGCCGGAGGCGGGCCAGCCTTCTTCTCGCGCCAAACCAGCGCCAGCAGGTAGATTACCGCCGCCACCCCCGCGAACAGGAACCATTGCACCGCGTAGGCCAGGTGGTTGTTGGGCACGCTCGACACATCGGGCCTGGCGGTCACCTCGAGCCCCGGTGCCGCGAGATCGGCGACGAGCATCAGCGTCTTGGGCCGGTGGTCGAAGATCTGGCCGATCAGCGTGCGCGAATCGGGGGCGTGGGTGATGGTGCCGGTGATCGGGCCGCCGCCCCAGACGGGCTTGAAGTTCGGATCGCGCGCGACGCCGACATCGACCAGCAGCAGCGGTCCCTCGGTGCCGGTGCGGCACTGGGCGATGTGGCGCCAGCCCGTGCCGCCCTTGCGGCTGCGCCCGCCCTGGGTCTGCCAGCCGACCACTTCGAGGCACAAGGCGCTGGCATGCCGGAAGAGATAGTCGTCGCCAACCGGCAGCCGCGGGAAATCGATATCGGGTTTGGACAGATTCTGCGCATAGACGGCGAGCGCGGCGTTCTTCTCGGCGCGGCGCTGGAGCTGCCACACGCCCAGCGCGATCATCGCGGCGATGCACAGCGCGACGATCGCCGTGGGGATCAGCGGCAGGCGCGGCAGTCTCATTCCTTGAGCCTCCCTTCGCTCGCGGCATTCTTATATTCGAGCGCGAGCAGCAGCCCCTTGGCGAAGCGCAGGCACAGGATCACCAGCGCCGCGGTCAGCGGCACCCATAGCAACGCATGGATCAGGATCCCGGGTTCGAACGCCAGCTCGACGCTGACCGCGAGCAAAGTCACCAGCGCGCCGATCCCGAGCGTCAGGAACACGACGGGCCCGTCGCCGACATTGAAGCGGGTGAAGTCGAAGCCGCAATCGGCGCAGGTCTTCGCGAACGCGATCCAGCCCGCGAACATCTTGCCCTTGCCGCAACGCGGACAGACGCCGCGGAGCGCGGCTTGGGCGGGCGCGACCTCGGTCATGGGATCAGGCGTTTCCGGCACACCAGGGGTCGGGCTTCATATCGACCGGCGCACCGCCCATCCCCGGCGCCGGGAAGCGCGTCTTGAAGGTGAAGGCGCGGGGGGTGGGGCCGTAACGGTCGATCAGCCAGAGCCGCGCGAGCGCGTCGTCGATCGTCGGGATCGTCCCCGCCTCGATCCACCACAGGGCCTGATAGGCGCCGGCCCAGGGCTCGATCCATTGCCGCCGCTTCGCCATCACCGGCGTGTGCGCGCTGCGATAGACGAAGTCGAACAGCGATTCGGCATCCTCCCACACGCTCATGTTGAGCGCGACCTGGGGATCGGGGGTAGGGGCGAGCGCCATCGCGTCGCCGCTATCGCCCTGCAGCCGCCAGACAAAGCCGGGGGTCCGGTCCGCGATCGCGTTGACGCGGGCGAGCTCGCCGAAGAATTCGCTCAGCCGCGGGTCGTCAAAGGGCAGCAGCAGCCGCGCGATATTGCACTGCGCGAGATGCCAGCCGGAAGTCACTTATCCCCCGTGGACCGGTGCGCCCCAGCCGCCCCAGACATAGACCGAGGCGAACAGGAACAGCCACACCACATCGACGAAATGCCAGTACCAGGCCGCCGCCTCGAAGCCGAAATGCTGCTTCGGTGTGAAATGGCCCTTATAGACGCGCACCAGGCAGACGATCAGGAAGATCGTGCCGACGATGACGTGGAAGCCGTGGAAGCCGGTCGCCATGAAGAAGGCGCCGCCATAGGAGCTGCCGCCCTCGCTGGTCGCCTTGAAGGGGAAGGGAGCCTCCGCATATTCATAGGCCTGGAAGCAGGTGAACGAGATGCCGAGCAGGATCGTGAGCCACAGGCCCTTCTTGACGCTGTCATTCTCGCCCACGCCGATCAGGCCCCACAGTCCCTTGAGATCGCCGCCGCGCTGGCCATGGATCAGGGCGTGGTGCGCCCAGGTGATGGTGCAGCCCGAGCAGAGCAGGATCAGCGTGTTGAGCAGCGGGAACTGCCAGGCGTTGAGCACTTCCATGCCCTTGGGGGGCCAGGTGCCGCCCACGGCCTCGGCCATCGAGGGGAAGAGCGAGAAATCGAACCACGCCCAGAACCAGCCGACGAAGAACATGACTTCCGAGGCGATGAACAGGATCATGCCGTAGCGCAGGTGAAGCTGGACGATGGGCGTATGATCGCCCTGATGCGCTTCCTTGATCACGTCCGACCACCAGCCGAAGAAGGTGATCAGCACGCCGGCCACGCCCGCGAAGAAGACCAACGCCGCGCTGGGCGCCGAATGCATCCACATGATCCCGCCCGAGGCCATCGCCAGCGCCGCCATGGCGCCGAACAACGGCCAGATGCTGGGGTTCACGATGTGATACTGGTGGTTCCTGGCTCCGGCCATCGGTCTTCCCTGTCTGTAACTTTGCGGGTGCTCTAGCGCTTGGTTTCGGCGGAATCCACCGGGTAAAATGTGTAGGAAAGCGTGATTTCCTTCACGTCGCGCGCATCCGGATCGTCGAGGATCTTCGGATCGACATAGAAGATGACGGGCATCCGTATCTCCTCGCCGGGTTTGAGCGTCTGGCGGGTGAAGCAGAAACACTGGATCTTGGTGAAATATTTGCCGACCTGGGCCGGGGTCACGTTGAAGCTCGCGGTCCCGGTGAGCGTCTGGCTGCTGAGATTCTTCGCGGTGAAAAAGGCCATGTCGCGCCCGCCGATATCGATCCGGTCGGACCGGCGCTCGGGCTTGAACTCCCAGGCGAGCGCGGGCGAGACGTTGCTGTCGAACGCCACCGTCACCTTCTGTCCCTGCACCGCGCCCGGGGCCTCGAGCCCGCGCTGGGTGGTGCCGTTGAGCCCGGTCGCCGCGCAGAACATGCGGTAGAGCGGCACGCTCGCGAAGCCGAGACCGCCCATGCAACAGACGCCGACCCCGGCCAGCAGCGCGGTGCGAAGGTTGCGGCTGATCATCCGTAGCCCAGCTGGATCTTGACGATCGAGATCGCGAAAATGAGGACGACGAACGCGCCGAGCAGCAGCGCCATCACCCTGGCGCGCGAACGCTGGCGCGCGCGGATGGCATCGGATTCGGGCTTGGAGAGATCGGTCATGCGAACCACCGGTCGGCCGCCACCGCGGCGAACATGAGGAAGAGATAGAGGATCGAATATTTGAACAGGCGCTTTTCGGGCAGCATCGCGTCGTCCGCGCCCGAGTTGCGCAGCGCGACATGGGCGGCGAGGCCGAGGAACACCGCGCTCAGCAGCACCGCGCTCACGCCATAGAGGTTGCCGGTCAGCCCCAGCCACCAGGGCAGCACCGCGGCGGCGGCCATCGGCAGCGTGTAGAGCCCGATCTGGATCCGCGTGTTGCGCTCGCCCGCGACGACCGGAAGCATCGGCACCCCGGCATTGGCGTAATCGGTCTTCACGAACAGCGCGAGCGCCCAGAAATGCGGCGGGGTCCACAAGAAGATCAACGCGAACAGGAGGACGGGCATCAGCGTCACATCGCCCGTCGCCGCCGCCCAGCCGATCATCGGCGGGAAGGCCCCCGCGGCACCGCCGATGACGATGTTCTGCGGCGTCCGGCGCTTGAGCCAGATGGTGTAGACGAAGACGTAGAACAGGATCGACACCGCCAGGATCGCCGCGGCGACCAGGTTGATCGCGAAATACATCAGGATCACCGAGAAGGCGGCGAGCCCCACGCCGAAATGCAGCGCCGATTGGCGGTCCATCCGCCCAGCGGGCAGCGGGCGCCTGGCGGTGCGCTTCATCACCGCGTCGATATCGCTCTCATACCATTGGTTGAGCGCCCCGGCCGCGCCCGCGCCCAATGCGATGCACAGGATCGCGGTGAAGCCGAGCACGGGGTGGATGGTGACGGGCGCCGCGAGCAGGCCGCACAGCCCGGTGAACACGACCAGCGTCATCACCCGCGGCTTGGTCAGCGCGAGGAAATCGCGCCAGTCGGCGGGGAGGGCGGTGGGGACAAGCGTGGACGCGGAGGACATGATGCGGGCGCTATAGGGGGAGGGAGGCGGTCGGGGAAGAGGCCCCCGTCAGCGCGCCGCCTCGAGGATCAGAATAACCCCGTTGCGGTGGCAGATGCGGACCTGCAGCCCGTCGCGGATCGGGCCGCCATGCGATGCGCTGGTGTGGAACGCGGCGGTGGCGACGAAGTCCGAATAGTCGAAATGCTCGTCGGCGACATCGAACGATTCGAGATCATGCCCCTCGTAGGGCGCCGGATGGAAGTTCTGGACGCGGCCCGCGACCGTTGCGCACTCGTGCCGCTTGGCGTGTCCGGCGATTTCGCCATCGTGACCGAGTACCGACATGGCTGCGGCCCCTGTCCAGAAGATCGAGAACAGGAGGAAGAACCAGCCAAACAAGGGGCCGCGCGGCCGGCGGGTGAAAGCCGCGACGAGGCCCGGCGCGAACACCAGCACTGCGCCGATACCCACGAAGATCAGGCCAAAGCCGATCACCCACCAGTTTTCAAAGGCGTGTTCGGAAGCGTCGTACAATGTGACGTAGTGCATCCCGCCGCCCCGCAAGCGAAATCATCGGACCACCTGCATAGCGCGCTGGCCCCGAAAAACGAAAACGCCCCGGAGTTTCCCCCGGGGCGCTTCGTTCTCAGCCTGAGCGCTGCGCTCAGTGGTGATGCGAATCCTCGATCACCGGGAGCGTGTCGAACTGGTGGTAGGGCGGGGGGCTCGACAGCGTCCATTCGAGCGTGGTCGCGCCTTCGCCCCAAGGGTTGTCGCCCGCCTTCTCGCCCTTGAACATCGACCAGAAGATGTTGACGAAGAAGAAGACCATGCCGACGCCCATGATCGCATAGCCCCAGCTCGCGATCAGGTTCCAATAGGCCTGGGCGTCCGGATAGTCCGGCATGCGGCGCGGCATGCCCTGGGCGCCCAGGAAGTGCATCGGGAAGAACAGCACGTTCACGCCGATGAAGAAGATCCAGAAGTGGAGCTGGCCGAGCAGCTCGTTGTACATCCGGCCCGTCATCTTCGGGAACCAGTAATAGAAGCCGGCGAACAGCGAGAACACCGCGCCGAGCGACAGCACATAGTGGAAGTGCGCGACGACGTAATAGGTGTCCTGCATGAAGTCGTCGACGCCGCCATTGGCGAGCACCACGCCGGTCACGCCGCCCACGGTGAACATGAAGATGAAGCCCAGCGCCCACACCATCGGCGTCTTGAAGCTCATCGATCCGCCCCACATGGTGGCGATCCAGGAGAAGATCTTCACACCGGTGGGCACCGCGATCACCATCGTCGCGGCGGTGAAGTACATCTTCACCTGCACGCTCATGCCCGTGGTGAACATGTGGTGCGCCCACACGATGAAGCCGACCACGCCGATTGCGACCATCGCGTACGCCATGCCGAGATAGCCGAACACCGGCTTGCGGCTGAAGGTCGCGACGATCTGGCTGACCATGCCGAAGCCCGGCAGGATCATGATGTAGACTTCCGGGTGGCCGAAGAACCAGAACAGATGCTGGTAGAGGATCGGATCGCCGCCGCCCGACGCATCGTAGAAGGCGGTGTGGAAGTTGCGGTCGGTGAGCAGCATCGTGATCGCGGCCGCCAGCACCGGCAGCGCCAGCAGCAGCAGGAAGGCGGTCACCAGGATCGACCAGACGAACAGCGGCATCTTGTGCAGCGTCATGCCCGGCGCGCGCATGTTGAAGATCGTCGTGATGAAGTTGATCGCGCCGAGGATCGACGATGCGCCCGCAAGGTGGAGCGAGAGGATCGCCATGTCGACCGCGGGCCCGTGCGAGCCGCTGGTCGAAAGCGGCGCATAGACCGTCCAGCCGGTGCCCGCGCCACCGAAGAAGGGCGAGGCGAGGAGCAGCGAGAAGCTGGGGATCAGCAGCCAGAACGAGATGTTGTTCATGCGCGGGAAGGCCATGTCCGGCGCGCCGATCATGATGGGCACGAACCAGTTGCCGAACCCGCCGATCATCGCCGGCATCACCATGAAGAACACCATGATCAGGCCGTGCGCGGTGATCAGCACGTTCCAGAATTCGGTGGCATCGTCGAACTTGCCGGGCCCGTGCAGGAATTCGTACCACGCCCCGAGATACTGGAGGCCCGGATGCGCGAGCTCGAGGCGCATCATGCCCGAGATTCCGCCGCCGATGATGCCCGCGATGATCGCGAAGATCAGGTAGAGCGTGCCGATGTCCTTGTGGTTCGTCGACATGAACCAGCGGACGAAGAAGCCCGGCTTGTGATCGGCGTCGTGGTGCGCGTGATCGTCATGCGCGGCGCCATGGTCGAGAGCGATATCGGTCATCTTAGTGGTTCCCTGCGCCCGGGTTCGCGGTCGCGGCCTGATTGGTGGTCGCCGGCGTGGCGGTTACGTTCTCGACCGGGCCCGCGCCATTGGCGGGGGTCGCTGTGTCGTCGGCCTTGTCGCTGCCCGGCTGGGCGGGCGCTGCGGCGCTCGGTTTGTTGGCTTCGGGCATGTGGCCGCCCTTCGAGGCGACCCAGGCCGCGAACACTTCGGGCGAAACCGCTTCGACCGTGATCGGCATATAGCCGTGGCGCGCGCCGCACAGTTCGGAGCACTGGCCGTAATAGACGCCCGGCGTGTCGATGATGAAGCTCGTCTCGTTGAGACGGCCCGGCACGGCATCGAGCTTGATCCAGGCGGCGGGAAGCGCCCAGCTGTGGATCACGTCGGTCGCGGTGGTGATCAGCCGGATCGGCACGCCGACCGGCACCACGACGCGGTTGTCGGTCGCAAGCAGGCGGGGCCCGTCGACATCGGTGCGATAGCGCTGGCCGGGCTCCTGCTGGCCCTTTTCCTTGAGCAGGTTGGCGTCGAAGCTGACCCCGTGATCGGGATATTCGTACGACCAATACCATTGGTTGCCGATCGCCTTGAGGGTGATCGCATTGTCGGGGGCAGGGGTGAACTGGTGCGCGAGCAGCCGGATCGAGGGGACCGCGATCGCGACCAGGATCAGCACCGGCACCAGCGTCCAGATCACTTCGATCGCGGTGTTGTGCGAGGTCCGCGACGGCACCGGATTCGCGGCGCGGCGATAGCGGACCATCACCCACAGCAGCAGCGCCAGCACGAAGAGCGAAATCACCGTGATCAGCGGGAACAGCACCCAATTGTGGAATTTCAGCGCCTCGCGGCCGTTGGGCGAAACCTGCGGCTGGAGCCCGATCTCGCGATCGACCGGCTGGCCGATGCCGGGCTTCGGCCCGGTCTTGTGCGAACCGTCCGGGTTGAGCGTGGGGTCGGCGGGCTTGGCGAGCTTCGCCGCTTCAGCGCCGGGCGCTGCCAGCGTGGCGTCAGCCGCCGGCGCGGCGGCCGTCGGCGCCGGTTGCGTAGGCGCCTGGGCGTGGCCGGGCGTGGCGAACGCCAGTCCCGCCGCCAAGGCAATCGTGGTCAACCCAAGGATGCGCATCGTCTGTTTTTACCCTGTTCAGGAGCGCCGGAGGCAGGAATGAAGCCAATGGCAGGGGCCTATACGCCGCTCAACCCCGTTCTCAACAGGTTTTTGAGTTGGGAATCGCTTCCCGTTGCGGCGGGGCCACACCGCGCCTAAGTGACACGCGCCCTAACCAACCCCGGGAGTCAGCGTGAGAGGCCAGGAAATTCTCGACGAATTCCGTGACGCGGGCGCGCTGCTCGAGGGGCATTTCATCCTCTCCTCGGGGCTGCGCTCGCCGGTGTTCCTGCAGAAGATGCGCATCTTCGAGGATCCCGTGCGCACCGAGCGGGTGTGCCGCGCGCTCGCCGAGGTGATCCGCGAATCGTTCGGCCAGGTCGATCTGGTGGTCTCGCCCGCGATCGGCGGGATCGTCCCCGGATACGAAACCGCCCGCGCGCTCGGCTGCAAGGCAGTGTTCGTCGAGCGCGTCGACGGCGAATTCCAGTTGCGCCGCGGATTCGAGATCCATGCAGGCCAGCGGATCGTGGTGGTCGAGGATCTGGTGACGACCGGGCTCAGCTCGCGCGAATGCATCGCGGCGATCCGCGAATATCCCGGAGAGCTGCTCGGGCTGGCCTGCATCGTCGATCGTTCGGGCGGCAAGGCCGATGTCGGCATTCCGCTGGTGAGCCTCGCCCAGCTCGACATTCCCGCCTATCCCGCTGACGCGCTCCCGCCCGAGCTGGCGGCGATCCCCGCGGTCAAGCCGGGGAGCCGGGTGGCGGCGTGAGCAGGCTTCGCCTTGGCGTGAATATCGATCACGTCGCGACCGTCAGGAACGCGCGCGGGAGCGGCTATCCCGATCCGGTGCGCGCCGCCCTGTTGGCCGCGGAGGCGGGCGCCGATGGCATCACCGCGCATCTGCGCGAAGACCGGCGCCACATCACCGACGAGGATATCGCGCGGCTTTCGGCCGAGCTGACGATCCCGCTCAACCTCGAAATGGCGGCGACCGAGGAGATGCTGGCGATCGCGCTGCGCCACCGTCCGCACGCCGTGTGCATCGTCCCCGAAAAGCGCGAAGAGCGCACGACCGAGGGCGGGCTCGACGCCGCGGGGCAGCACAACCACCTCGCGCCGATGGTCGCCAAGCTGCTCGACGCCGGCTGCCGCGTCTCGCTGTTCATCGAGCCCGACGAGCGCCAGATCGACGCGGCACTGCGCCTGCGCGCGCCGGTGATCGAGGTCCATACCGGCCGCTATTGCGAGCTCGATGAAAGCGCCCGCGCCGAGGAGCTCAAGCGCATCGCCGATGCCGCCGCGCTCGCCGTCAAGGCGGGGCTCGAGCCGCATGCGGGGCATGGGCTGACCTTCGACAATGTCGTCCCCATCGCTGCGATCCCGCAGCTCGCCGAGCTCAATATCGGCCATTTCCTGATCGGCGAGGCGATCTTCGACGGTCTCGCGCCGGTGGTGCAGCGGATGCGCGCGCTGATGGACGCCGCCAGGTGAGCGGCGCGCGCGGATGAAGCGCAAGGACCTCTGGTTCTGGGGCCCCGCCCTGCTTTCGGCATTCGCGGTGATCCGGCTCGCATCGCTTCCGGCCGCGCTGGTCACGGGCAAGCTGCCGGTCTTCCTGATCGGCGCGGCGATGATCACGCTTGCCTGGCGCATCCAGCTGCGCGGCGGTCTGCCCCAGCGCTGGGTGCTGCTGTTATTCGGTGCGCCGGTCGCGTCGTTCGCGATGCTGTTCGCCACGCTGGAGTGGGGCACATGATCATCGGCATGGGCTCCGACCTGTGCAACATCGAGCGGATCCAGAACTCGCTGGACCGTTTCGGGACTCGATTCGAGAACCGCGTCTTTACCGAAATCGAGCTAAGGAAGGCCGCGCGGCGGCCGCACACCAAGGCGGGGACGCTCGCGAAAAGGTTCGCCGCCAAGGAAGCCTTTTCGAAGGCGGTGGGAACGGGGTTCAAGGCAGGCGTGTTCATGAAGGACATCGGTGTGGTCAATTCGCCCTCGGGAGCGCCGACGCTGGCGCTGACGGGCGGCGCGCGGGAGCGGCTCGACGCGCTCGTGCCCGTTGGCCATGCCGCGAAGGTTCATCTGACGCTCACCGACGATCATCCATGGGCGATGGCGTTTGTGGTCATCGAAGCGCTGCCGAGCGAGTGAGAGTTTGGGACAAGTGATGGCCACCGACGCCGAAGCCTTGCCGTTCGAGATCGAGGACGAGCCGCGCCGCACCGATTGGTGGGCGGAGGTGCGCGGCATCTTCTGGCTGGTCGTCGCGGTGCTCGGCTTCCACTCGCTGATCGCCAAGCCCTTCTACATCCCGTCCGAATCGATGATGCCGGGCCTGCTGGTGGGCGACCGGCTGGTCGTGACCAAATATCCCTATGGCTATTCGTTCGTCACCCCGACCTTCCATCTGCTGCCCTTCATGCACGGCCGCCTGCTCGGCCGGCTGCCCGAGCGCGGCGATGTCGTGATCGTCACGCCGCCGGGGAAGGACACCGATTATATCAAGCGCGTGATCGGGCTGCCGGGTGACCGCATCCGGGTGACCGCGGGCGTGGTCTATATCAACGATGTCGCGGTGCCGCGCGAGCCGCTCGGCTTCCGGATGATCCCGGTCGATACCAACACCCAGTGCAAGCCAGACGAATATCCCGGCGCGCTGACGATCGGCGCCAATGGCCGCAAATATTGCCGCCTGCCCATCTATCGCGAGACCTTGCCCAACGGCGTCTCCTACGACACGATCGATCTGGGCGTGGGGATGAGCACCGGCGACAATTATGCCGAACGCCGCGTGCCGAAGGGAACGGTCTTCCTGATGGGCGACAATCGCGATCACAGCGCCGACAGCCGCTATTCGACGCTCAATGACGGGCTGGGCGGGCCGGTGCCGTGGGAGAATATCGGCGGGCGCGCCGAGTTCATCACCTTCTCGCTCGACGGCAGCGCGGGGTGGAACCCGGCGAGCTGGTTCCGCTCGTTCCGCCCCGGCCGCGCCGGCGCCTCGCTCCATCCCGAGCGCGCGCCCCAGGATCAACCCGCCAAGTGAGCGACGCGGGCACCGAGGACGCCGCGCGCGAAGCCGTCGCGGTGGTCCACGAGCCCGGTCCCAACGAGATGCGCGATCCGGTGCTCCGCGCCGAACTGCGCAAGGCGAGCGTCTGGTTCGGGGTCGGTGCGGCGATGGCGCTGGTGGTGCTGCTGGTCCAGCCGCTTCTCATCATCTTCGGCGGATTGGTCTTCGCCTCGATGCTCGACGGCGGCGTGCGGCTGATCGGGCGCGGGCTGCCTTTCCTGCCGCGCTGGCTGCGGCTGCTGATCGTCGTGGTGCTGGTGATCGCCTTCGTTTCGGGCATCTTCTATCTCACCGGCATCCAGATCGCGCAGCAGATCGAGGAATTGCGCGGCCGGCTCAACGACCAGACCAGCCGCGTCACCACCTTCATCACCAGCCTGGGATTCACCCCCGGCGCCTCCGACCTCACGGGGATGGCGCAACAGGCCCTGGGATCGGTCGGGCGGCTTACCTCGGCGGTGGGGACCGTGCTCGGCGCGGTCGGAAGCCTGATCATGGTGATGACGATCGGCCTGTTCATCGCGATCGAGCCGCGGCTCTACGAACGCGGGCTGCAATGGATGGTGCCGATGGGCGCGCGCGACGAGTTCGCGGTGACCCTCGCCCGAATGGCGCGGACGCTCCGGGTGCTGCTTGCGGGGCGGCTGCTCGGCATGCTGTTCGAAGGCGTGCTGACGGGGATTTTGCTGGGGATCGCGGGCGTGCCGATGGCGCTGCTGCTCGGGATCATCACCGGCATCCTCGCCTTCGTCCCCAATATCGGCGCGTTCGTTTCGGGCGTGCTGATGGTCTCGGTGGGGTTCAGCGCGGGGACCGACCAGGGCTTCTGGGCGATCGCCATCTATTTCGGGGTACAGACCTTTGACGGCTATGTGCTGATCCCGCTGGTCGCCAGGCGCACCGTCGATCTGCCGCCCGCGCTGACGCTGTCGGCGCAGATCCTGGCGAGCACCTTGTTCGGGGTGCTGGGGCTGGCGCTGGCCGATCCGATGGTCGCGATGATCAAGGTCGCGCTCGAACGCGAATCGGAGCGCGCGGCCAAGGCCGGGGCGCGCTCCGAGCGCAAATCGCGGTGGAAGAAGCGCGACGAGGCCCCCGATGCTGCTCCATGACTATTTCCGCTCCTCGGCGGCGTACCGCGTCCGCATCGCGCTGAACCTCAAGGGGCTGCCGTACGAGCGGCACGAGGTGAAATTGCTCGAAAACGCACAGCGGAGCCCCGCGCATCTCGCGCTCAACCCGCAGGGGCTGGTGCCCGCGCTCGAGGTGGACGGGATGGTGCTGACCCAGAGCCTTGCGATCATCGACTGGCTCGACAACGCCCATCCCGAACCGCGGCTGATCCCGGCCGAGCCCGCGGCGCGCGCGCACGCGCTGGCGCAGGCGCTGGCGGTGGGGATGGATATCCACCCGATCAACAATCTGCGCGTGATGCGCTATCTCGCGCACGAGCTCGACGTGGACGAAGCCAGGCGCGGCGACTGGACCCGCCACTGGATCGCCGAGGGCTTCGCCGCGCTCGAGGCGATGGCGGGGGACGGCCCGTTCCTCGGGGGCGAGGCGCCGAACATCGCCGATCTGTTCCTCGTGCCGCAAATGTTCAACGCGCGCCGCTTCGATACGCCGTTGGGGGACTATCCCAGGCTGGTGGCGGCGGACGCGGCGGCGACCGCGCTCCCGGCTTTCGCGGCGGCGCATCCGGACCGGGTCGCATCGGTATGAAACCATGGTTCCGGGGAACCGTGTTTTTCATGGCCCTTCTCCTCCCGCTCCCCGCCTTTGCGCAGGAAACCGACGAGATCGTCGTCACCGGCCGCGGACTCGACGCCCCGCCCGGCGAGGCTGCCTACGCCAACACCACCATCGACCGCACGCGCCTCACCGGTACCGCCTCGAACCGCCTCGAAGACGCGTTGCGCGACGCCGCCGGGATCGCCTCGTTCCGCCGTTCGGATTCGCGTTCGGCGCATCCGACCAGCCAGGGGATCACGCTCCGCGGCCTGGGGGGCAATGCGTCGAGCCGGGCGCTGCTGATCCTCGACGGGGTGCCCCAGGCCGATCCGTTCGGCGGCTGGGTCGCCTTCCCGGCCTATATGCCCGAACGGCTCGGCTCGGTCCGCGTCACCCGCGGCGGGGGGAGCGGCTATGCCGGGCCCGGGGCGCTCGCCGGGACGATCGAGCTGACCAGCGGCAGCCCCCGCGAGCTCGGTCCGCTCACCGCCAGCCTCGCCTATGGCAGCCGCGACAGTATCGATGCGAGCCTCGTCGGATCGGCCGATCTCGGCTCGGGCTTCTTCACCGCCGCGGCGCAATATGCCCGCGGCGACGGCTTCGTGCCGATCGCCGCCGAGGACCGCGGCCCCATCGACCGCGCCGCGCCCTATGAACAGATGAGCGGCGCCGTCCGCGCGGCCGTCGATCTGGGCGGGCCCGAGCTTCAGGCGAACGTCTCGGCCTTTCGCGACCGGCGCGACCGGGGCGTGCCCTTCACCGCGATCCGCAGCGACGGCGCCGATGCCAGCGTGCGGATCGTGTCGCGCGGGCGCTGGGGCTGGTCGGCGCTCGCCTGGCTCCAGGCGCGCGATTTCGGCAGCGGCTTCGCCAGCGTCAACGACGCGCGCACCGCCGCCACGCCCACGCTCGACCAGTATAGCGTCCCCGCCACCGGGATCGGCGGCCGGATCGAGATCGCCCCGCCGGTCGGGGGCGGCATCAGCCTGCGCCTCGGTATGGACGCGCGCGCCGTCTCGGGCCGCACGCAGGAGCTGTTCACCTATGTCGCCGGGCTGCCCACCCGCCGCCGCGAGGCGGGCGGGCGCAGCACCACGCTCGGCGGGTTCGCCGATGCCAGTTTCGAATCGGGCGCGCTCACGTTCAATCTCGGCGGGCGGATCGATCATTGGTCGATCGCCGGCGGGCACCTGCTCGAAACCCCGCTCGCGGGCGGTGCGGCGCTGACCAACAGCGCCTTCCCCGATCGCACCGGCTGGGAGGCGACCGGGCGAATCGGCGCCGCGCTGCGCACCGGCCCTGCCACGCTGCGCGCCGCCGCCTATCGCGGCTGGCGGCTGCCGACGCTCAACGAGCTCTACCGTCCCTTCCGCGTCGGTGCCGACGCCACCGCCGCCAATGCCGCGCTCGATCCCGAGCGGCTGACCGGTGCGGAAGCCGGAATCGACCTGAACCCCTCCGCCGATTTCACCCTGTCGGCGACCGCCTATTGGAGCCGTCTCGACGGCGCGATCGCCAACGTGACCATCGCCAATGGCCCCGGCACCTTTCCGGGCGTGGGCTTCGTCTCGGCGGCGGGGGTGTTCCGCCGGCGCGAGAATCTCGACGCGGTCGAGGCCAGGGGGATCGAGGCCGATGCGCGCTATACGGCGGGCGAGGTCAGCCTTTCCGCCTCCTGGTCGCTCGCCGATTCGCGCGTCCGCGCCTCGGGCCTCGCCGCCCCGCTCGACGGCCTGCGCCCCGCCCAGACCCCGCGCAACCAGGGCTCGGCGACCCTGGGCTGGCATCGCGGCCATTGGGGCGCCTCGCTCACTGCTCGGCTGACCGATGCGCAATATGAGGACGATCAGAATCTCCGTCGCCTCGCGCCGGCCTTCACGGTGGACGCGGCGCTGCGCCTGCCGCTCGCCCGCGATTTGAGCCTCGAAGCGCGTGGCGAGAATCTGTTCGATGCGCGTGTCGAGGCGGGGATCAGCGGCCCGGGAATCGTCGAGCGCGCCACTCCGCGCACCTTGTGGCTGGGCTTGCGTTACGCCGCGCGGCGCTGAGCCGTCACCCGGTCGAACAGGTCGAGATAGTCGGTCACCGGGTCGCCGCCGCCATTGTCGCCGGTCGGCTGGGGCCGGACGGCACCGGGCGCGAGCCAGCGGTTGAGCGCCGCGACCAGCGCCGCCTGATCGCCGCGCGCGACCACGTCGCCCTGCGCCGGCACCTCGATCAGCTCGCGCACCGCGACGCTCGAATCGGTCGAGACCACCGGCGTGCCGAGCGCCAGCGCCTCGCGGATCACCCCGGGCACGCCCTCGAACTCGCTGGTCAGCGCGAGCACCGCGGCCTTTTGCACCGCGGGCAGCGGATCGGCGGCATGGCCTGGCAGCCAGACGCGCTCGCTGATGCCCAGCTGCGCGGCCTGCGCCTCCAGCATCCCGTGCAGCCGCCCCTCGCCGAGGATCAGCAGCCGCGCCTCGCTGTCGTCGAGCAGGGGCATCGCCGCGATCAGCCGGTCCCAGCGCTTCTGCGCCTCGAGCCGGCCGACGCCGAGCACGAAGCGGCCCTGTGGCAGCGCTATCGGCACCGCGCCGGGCATCGAGGTGGCGAGCGGATTGGCGATCACGCTGACCCGATCGCGCGCGAAGCCCATCTCGCGCATCGCCTCGGCCGCCATCGCGCGCGTCATCGCCACGACATGGTCGAGGAACCAGCGATGCGCGCCCAGCCAGCGGCGATAGCCCCAGGCGAGCGCGGGATGGTGATCCGGGCGCACGAGCGCGTTCGAGACCTTGCCGACGATCGGCGGGCAATCGCGGCCCAACCGCACTCTGCAATATCCCGCAACACTGGTGTAATGATTGCCGGGGCAGAAGATCAGATCGGGACTCGTGTCGCGCACCGCCGCGGGAACCTCCCGCACGAGTGAACCGTAGTCGCCATTGTGAAGATGCCGGACCGTCACGCCCTCGGGCAATTCCTGCGCGAGCGGCCCCTCCGTGTTGCCGATCACCAGGGTGACGCGGCGCCCGGCGCCGATCCATCCGCGCGACAGGCGCATCAGCGCGCGCTCGACCCCGCCGCCCTTCAGCGTCTGGGCAAAGGCCAAAATATGTTTCGCGGCGGGAATATTTTCACCGATGCGAACGTTGCGGTGCGGCATAGCTTGCGAACGGCCTTTCTGATGCCCAAATCGCCCCCCGAAGAAACCGCATTCGGCTGTCACCAGCCGGATGCATCCCTTTCTAGGGGTTTGTACGTAGTTCAACGAAGTTTGTTGCGCGAAAGTTTCATTTCGGATGCGGAATTTTTCTAAGTGAGCGGAACAGGTCCCGAAGCCTCGCTGACGCCGGTGCTTGGCACGGCGCTCGCAAATGCGCCCGATCTCGCGGGTTTGGAGCCGATCGAGCGGATCAAGCGGCGCTGGCCGACGATCCTCGGCGCGGTGCTGAGCCTGTTGATGGTGGCCGCGCTCGGGCGCGAGCTATTCGGGTCCGGATTGGCTGGATTGCAACATAAAATACCAACCAATCCGCTTTTCTACATCGCTTTTGCGCTGTTTTATCTTGGTCCGCCGACGTTCGATTACCTGATCTTCCGGCGGCTCTGGGGCATTCCGCTCGACGGAATGGTTGCGCTGCACAAGAAACGAATCGCGAACGAGGTGCTGGTCGGCTACTCGGGCGAGGCCTATTTCTATGCCTGGGCGCGGCAGCGGACCCAGATGGTCGCGGCGCCCTTCGGCGCGGTCAAGGACGTGACGATCCAGTCGGCGATCGCGGGCAACACCTTCACGCTGATCCTGATCCTGCTGGTGATCCCGTTCATGGGGATGCTGCCCAAGGATGTAGTGAATCCCGGCACCATTACCGCGTCGGCGGCGCTGATGATCGCGATGAGCCTGCCCTTCTTCCTCTTCTCGAAGCGCGTCTTCTCGCTGACCCGGTCCGAGCTGTGGGGCGTGTTCGGGCTCCATATGGCGCGGCTCGCCAGCGGCACCCTGTTCGTCGCGCTCGCCTGGCATTTCGCGCTGCCCGAGGTCTCGGTCGGCACCTGGCTCTTCTATGCGGCGCTGCGCATGCTCGCCTCGCGCGTGCCCTTCATCCCGATGAAGGAGGGCGTGACCCCGATGCTCGCGATCCTGCTCGGCGGATCGGGCGCATCGGTGACCGAGCTGCTCGCGCTGATCGCGGCGCTGACCCTGCTCTCGCATATCGCACTGATCGCCGCGTTCGGCGTGCAATCGCTGATCCGCAGCATCCGCGGCACCCGCCAGGCGGGGCTCGACTGATGCGCGTCGTCGACGTCAACGAATATTATTCGCCCACCGGCGGCGGGGTACGCACCTATCTCGACCGCAAGATGGGGATCATGGCCGATCTGGGCCATGAGCTGATCGTGGTCGCGCCGGGCGACCGGACCTATGTCGAAGAGCGGCCGGGCGGCGGCGCGATCCACTGGCTCAAATCGCCGCGGCTGATCGTCGACCGCAACTATTCGATCTTCGTCGACGAGATCGGCATCCAGCGCATCCTCGATCAGCTCCAGCCCGACGTGGTCGAGAATAGCTGCCCGCACATGTCGGCCTGGTCGGTCGCGCATTGGCAGGGCGACGCGGTCAAGGTCCATTTCGCGCACAACGACCATCTCGCCGCCTATCCGCAGCGCTGGCTCGACGGCATCTCGACCCACGATCAGGTCGAGCGCGCGTTCGGCTGGTACACGCGCTACATGGCGCGCTTCCTCGAGCATTACGACGCCTTCGTCACCAACGGCCCGGCGCTCGCCAAGCGCTTCCGCCGCCGCGGGCTGACCGTCCATGCCGAGATGGCGCTGGGGATCGAGCGCAGCGATTTCTCCCCCGATCTGCGCGACGAGAAGCTCCGCGCGGCCTTGCTCGCCCAGTGCGGGCTGCCGCCCACTGGGCATTTGCTGCTCGGGCTCGGGCGGCACCATCCCGAGAAGCGCTGGCCGCTGGTGATCGATGCGGTCGAGGCGGCGGGGGCGGACATGCCGGTCGGCCTCATCATGCTCGGCGACGGGATGCAGCGCCGCAAGCTCGAGGCGCGGGTGGCGGGCAGCCCGCATATCCGCATGTTCCGCCCGGTTTATGACCGCAAGCGGCTGTCGCGGATCATCGCCAGCTGCGACGCGCTGATCCACGGTTCGGATACCGAGCCGTTCGGGCTGGTCGCGTCGGAGGCGCTCGCCTCGGGGCTGCCGCTGATCGTCCCCGACGAGGGCGGCTGCGCCGAGATCGCCGATCCGCTGTTCGCCGAGACCTATCGCGCGCGCGATCCGCGCTCGGCGTCGGCGGCGATCCATCGCATGTTCACGCGCGAGCAGGGCTTCCTGCGCGCCGCCGCCCGCCACGCTGCGGGCAAGGTGCGCACCGACCGCGACCATGCGATCGACCTGATGGCCTATTATTCGGAGCTGGTTGCCGCCAAGCGCGGCGAGACCGCGCCGCTCGCGCGCGCTTCGTAGACGCTCAGCATCTGGTCGCCGATCGGCCAGCGTCCCTTGAGCCTGTAGCCGTCGGCCTTGAGATGCGCGCTCACCCGATCGCGCGCCTCGATCCGCTCGCCGATAAAGGGCGGCCGCATCACCACGAACTGCGGGCGGCGCGCGAAGATGCGGTCGACCTCCTCGAGCTGGTCGGTCCCCAGCGCGCCATTCTCGCGTTCGCGTGCGATATGGCTGGGAAAGATCCACGCCGTCACCGCGCAGCGCCCGGTATAGCCGTAGATCATGCTCGTGCCCGAATAGACATAGAGGCAGCCCGGCCCATGCCCGATCGCCCCGGCGAGCGCCTCGAGCTGGCGGGCATTGCCGCGAAACCAGGCGTTGCTGATCAGCACCGCCTGGCCGATCACGAACACGGCGATGACGATCGTCTTCGCCCATCTGCGCCCGCGTTCGTGGCTGCCGAGCGCCCCCGCGGCGCAGATGGCAGCGGGCACCATCACCGGCAGCGTATAATGGTTGAACCATGACCCGAAGATCGCGAACCCGCCGACCGCCGCGATCAGCCAGCCGAACATCAGGTCGCGCACCGGCTTCCGGTCGCCCTCCACCCGGGTATGGCGTGAGAAGCCCGCAAGGATCAGCAGGGGTGCAAGGATCAGCGCCGCCTTGAGCGCCGCGCCGAGCAGCCGGAACCAGGGCTCGCTCCGCCGCGCGAGGATCGAAGTGAAATTGGCATAGACAAAGGCGTCGCCATGTCCCGCCGCCACGAACCAGGCCCAGGCCGCCGCGGTGGGCGCCACCGCCGCCGCGACCATCGCCGCGCCATAGGCGGCGACCTTCGCCAGTCCCGACCCCAGCCGCCACTCGCGCCACATCAGCCACAGCCCGAGGAACATCCCCTCGAACAGCACGGTATATTTAACCTGCATCGCCAGCCCGACCAGCAGCAGCGCGAGCACGCCGCGCGCCATCCGCCGCCAATCGCCCGCGCGGTCTTCCGGCGCCGGCAGCACCAAAGCGAAGGCGCCCGCCACGAAGAGATTGTAGAAGACCGGCGCCTGCCCGCCCTGCCCGTCGCCGAAATTGAGGCAGAGGATATAGAGGATCGCGCCGGCAAGCGCCCCGCGCCCGAACCCCGCTTTGTCCGCCATCCGTGCGATCAGCGTCGCGGTCCCGGTCACGGATGCCAGCGCCATCGCCTGATAGGCCCAGATCCCCAGCGGTACGCCCAAAGCGGCGGCCGGCATGTAGAGCAGGAACAGCCCCACCGGCTTGCGGTCCCATATATCGACATAGGGCATCGCCCCCGCGACCATGCGCTGCGCGGTGACGAAATAGAATTCTTCGTCGACATGGAGCAGCGGGCTGCCGAAGGTCACCGCGCGGGCGATCAGCGCCGCGATCAGCAGCTGGATCCAGCGGGGCAGGCGGGCGAGACGGTCGAACACGGCAATCCGGTGTTGTGATGGAAACAAGCGGCGCTTAGCCATGGTGCCGGCCGCTGTCACGAACTCGCCATCAGATGCGGGCAGGGCGGTGCCAGGGAGAGACTGTCATGACGCTTCGCATCGATCGCCGCACCTTCGTCCTCACCGGAACGCTCGGCATCGGCGCGCTGACGATCCCGGGCTTCGCACGCGCGATGCTCGCCGATGCGGCGGGCGGCTTCACCCACGGCGTCGCGAGCGGCGAGCCGGGGCAGGATTCGATGCTGTTCTGGACGCGCTACGTGCCGCCCGGCGGCGGCGAGGCGAAGGTCCGCGTCGAAGTCTCCGAAACCAGCGATTTCACAAAAGCCTTGGGGGGCGAGACCGTCACCGGCCCGTGGCGCGACCACACCGCCAAGATCACCGTCGCCGGCCTCAAGCCCGGCACGCGCTATTTCTACCGCTTCGTCGCCCCCGATGGCAGCTTTTCGCCGGTCGGGCGCACCAAAACGCTGCCCGGCAGCCGCGCGGCCTCGTACAAAATGGCGATCTTCTCCTGTTCGAACCTCGCCTTCGGCTGGTTCAACGCCTATGGCCACGCCGCGCGCCGCACCGATCTCGATCTCGCGGTGCATCTCGGCGATTACATCTACGAATACGCCCCCAACGTGTACCCCAACGAAACGGCCAGTATCGCCGCGCGCCTGCCCCAGCCGCTCGCCGAATGTCTCCACCTCGCCGATTACCGCCTGCGCTACGCCAGCTACCGCTCGGACCCCGATTGCCAGGCGCTCCATGCAGCACTTCCGATGCTCGTCCAGACCGACGACCACGAATATGCCAACGACACCTGGGAGGGCGGCGCGCAGAACCATCAGGCCGACGAAGGCGACTGGATGACCCGCCGCCTCGCCGCCGAGCAGGCGTGGCACGAATGGATGCCGGTCTCGGACGAGCCGTGGAAGGCCTATCAGATCGGCGGCCTCGCCACCTTCTTCCGCACCGAAAGCCGCGCGCTCGCCCGCTCGCGCCCGACCGACCCCGGCGATTTCTTCAAGGCCGCCAACCCCGCCGCCGCGATGATCGCCTTCCGCGACGGTGAATGGCGCGATTCTTCCCGCACGATGCTCGGATCGGCGCAGGAGGCGTGGCTTTCGGCTGCGCTCGCCGCCTCGGTCCGCGCAGGCACGCACTGGCAGGTGACCGGCTTCGGCACGATCATGGGCACCACGCTGAGCCCCAATGGCGCGCTCGCCTGGCTCAGCCCCGACGCGCCCAAATATGCGCGCGACCGCGTTGTCGCCGGCGAGGCGCTCGCCAAGGCCGGCTTGCCCTTCAACATGGACAATTGGGGCGGTTACCCCGCCGCCCGCGCGCGCTTCCTCAAATCGGCGCAGGCGGCGGCGGCGAACCTCGTCGTGGTCTGCGGCGACAGCCACAATGGCTGGGCGTTCGACCTGGGCCAGGACGGCAAGCCCGCGGGTGTCGAGTTCGCGGGGCAGGGCGTGACCTCGGCCGGCTTCGAGGCGACGTTCGCGGCGGACCCCAAGGTGATTGCCGCAGCTTTGGTCGCGAGGAACCCCGAACTCAAATGGTGCGACACCTCGCGCCGGGGCTACATGGCGCTGACGCTCACCCCCGAAAAGGCGAGCAACGACTGGGTGTTCGTGGACACGGTGACGAAGAGCGACCCGGGCGCGAGCGTGGGCCACACCGCGACGGTGACGCGGGGGCGGAACGTGATGGCCTAGGTGGGGTCCAGAAACAGCGCCGCGAGCGGGTCGTTGATATAATAGTTATGCTTACCCAGCCGATGCTTGGAGAGCAGGCCGGCCTGCGCGAGTTCGTCGAGATAGCTCGCCGCCGTCTGGCGCGTCACACCAAGCTCGCGCTGGATATATTCGATGCGTGTATATGGGTGCCGGAACAGGCTGTTGAGTAGGTCCTGCGAATAAACCCGGCGATGCTCGGTGCGTATCCGGTTCTTGTAGTCCGCCATCAGGATCCGGATGTTCTCCACCAGTCTTAGCGTCTCGATCGATGTGTCCGCTACCGCGGAGAGCATGTAGATCAGCCACGCTTCCCAATCGCCCCGATCGCGCACGATTTGCAGCAGCCTGTAATATTCGCTCTTTTTCGCGGTGATGAAGCGGCTGAGATAGAGGATCGGGATGTCGAGCAGGTGTTGTCGCGTCAAATAGAGGACGTTGACGATCCGGCCGATTCGTCCGTTTCCGTCGGGGAAGGGATGAATGCTCTCGAACTGATGGTGGATGATCGCCATCTTGACCAGCGGATCGAGATCGCACGCATCGTCATTGTTGATGAACGCTTCGAGGCGCCCCATGAGATCGCGGACCACAGCACCGTCCTGCGGCGGAATATAAACGAGCTCCCCGCTGCTTTCGTTCTTGAGTGCGGTTCCCGGGGTTTCGCGAAAGCCCCCGTCGGTGCGCTTTAGGATCTGAAACATCGCGACGATCGTGTTATTCGTGAGGAGGCCCTGCTGCTCCCGCATTCGATCAAGTCCAAGCTTCAACGCGTCGCGGTATAATGCCACCTCCTTCGCCGCCGCTGAAGCTGGATTTTCCGGAAACAAGCTGGTCTGGAAAAGCTCGCTCTGCGTCGTAACGATGTTCTCAATTTCTGAACTGGCCTTCGCCTCCTGCAGCGATAACGTGTCGATCAATATTCCCTGATTGGGGATGCTACTCGCGCGCCCCTTCAGCTCCGCAAGATGCCGGTGCGCCCTTACTGTCGCGCGTAACACTGCGCCCGTCTCCAATTCGCCCTTTGGGGGAAGATCGGGAATGGCGTAGGTTGCTTTGAGCATCGGGCGTTCATGTTTGCGTTTCGACAATGCGCATACATATCAGCGATAACATGTTAAAAAAAGTAGAAAATGATAACACGTATCGCTGACATGTCGGAGATGCGAACATCACTGTCCGTCAGTCCAAACTCTTCGTCGCCTGTTCGAACATATCCTTGCTCAGCCCCGGCGTCGCGACGATCCGTTCCAGTTCCGCGCGCATCTTCGCCGCCCGCTCGGCATCGAAGCGCTTCCAGCGGCCGAGCGGCGGGACCAGCTTCGCCGCGGTCTGCGGGTTGAGCTTGTCGAGCGCGATCAGCTGGTCGGCGAGGAAGCGGTAGCCGCGGCCCGAGGGGTGATGGAACGCCCGCTGGTTGACGCTGAACGCGCCGACCAGGGAGCGCGCCCGATTGGGGTTGGCCAGCGTGAAATCGCGGTGTCCCGCCAGCGCCTCGACCGACTCGGCCGTATCCTCGCGGGTCGACAGTGCCTGGGTCTGGAACCATTTGTCGAGCACCAGCGCATTGTCGGCATAGCGCTGGTAAAAGCCCTGGATCGCCGCCGAGCGCTTCTCCGAATTGCCGTTGACGAGCGTGCCGAGCGCGCCCTGCCGGTCGGTCATGTTGTCGGCGTCTTCGAACTGGGCGAAGGCCATGTCCGCCGCATCCGCCGCGCCGCTTGCGGCGAGATAGCCGAGCGCGACATTCTTGATCCGCCGCGCGCCCTTGCCGGCGGGCGAATATTCGAACCGGTTTGCGCGTACCGCGGCATAGGCCGCGCGCCACTCCGCCTCGAGGCTCTTGCCCAGTGCGTGGCGCAGCGCCTCGCGCGCGGTGAAGATCGCCTCGGGATCGACCACCGCCATCTGGTCGCCGATGAAACTGTCCGACGGCAGCAGCACGGCCTCGGCGATGAAGCTGCGGTCGAGCGCGGCGTCGGTCAGCGTGTTGCGCACCGCCTCGATCACCGGGCCATGGTCCGCGGCGCCGCCATTCACCGCCTTCACCAGCGTATCGAGCATCAGCTGCTGCATCGCCTCGTAGCGCGCGAAGGGGTCGTCGTCATGCGCCGAGAGGAAGGCGAGATCGGCCGCGGTCCGGTCGGTCTCGACGATGATCGGGGAAGAGAAGCCGCGGTTGATCGAGAGCACCGGCCTGGCCGCCACACCCTCGAACTGCAGCTCGGCCACCGGCTCGCTCAACAGCACCAATTGCTCGTCGGTCACCGCGCCCGCCTCGCCGAACAGGCGCAGCTTGAGCGGCAGCACCATCGGCGCCTTGTCGCTCTGGCCGGGGGTCGGCGGCACCTTCTGCTTGAGCGTCAGCGTCGCGCGCTGTGCCCCCGCGTCGTGCTTCAAATTCGCGGTGACGCGCGGCGTGCCCGCCTGGCTGTACCAGCGCCGGAACTGGGTCAGGTCCACCCCGCCCGCTTCCTCCATGCAACGGACAAAGTCCTCGCAGGTCGCGGCGGTGCCGTCGAAGCGATCGAAATACAGATCGGTCGCTGCGCGGAATTTCTCGGGGCCCAGGATGGTGGCCATCATCCGGATGACCTCAGCGCCCTTGTTGTAGATCGTCGCGGTATAGAAGTTGGAGATCTCGATATAGGCGTCGGGGCGCACCGGATGCGCCAGCGGCCCCGCATCCTCGGGGAATTGCGAGGCACGCAGCGCCCGCACGTCCTCGATCCTTTTGACCGCCTTGCTGCCCTGGTCGCCCGAAAAGCTCTGGTCGCGGAAGACCGTGAAACCCTCTTTCAGCGAGAGCTGGAACCAGTCGCGGCACGTCACCCGGTTGCCCGACCAGTTATGGAAATATTCGTGCGCCACCACCGCGGCGATCGCGTCATAATCGAAATCGGTGGCGGTATCGGGGTCAGCGAGGATGTAGCGGCTGTTGAAGACGTTCAGCCCCTTATTCTCCATCGCGCCGAAGTTGAAATCATCGACCGCGACGATGTTGAACACGTCGAGATCATATTCGCGGCCATAGACTTTTTCGTCCCACGCCATGCTAAGCTTGAGCGCGGCGAGCGCATGGTCGGTCTTGGCCAGATCGGGCGCGCGCACCCAGATGCCGAGCTGCACCTCGCGCCCGCCCATCGTCGTGAAGGTCCCGCGATTGGCGACGAGATCGCCCGCGACCAGTGCGAAGAGATAGCTCGGCTTGGGGAAGGGATCGTGCCACTCGGCCCAGTGCCTGCCGTCGCCCAGATCGCCCTGGCCGACCGGATCGCCATTCGCGAGCAGCACCGGGAAGCGCGCCTTGTCCGCAGTCATCCGCACCTTGTACCTAGTCAGCACGTCGGGCCGGTCGGGGAAGAAGGTGATGCGGCGGAAGCCCTCGGCCTCGCACTGGGTGCACAGCATCCCGCCCGAGGCATAGAGCCCCTGGAGCTGGGTGTTGCGCTCGGGGGCGATCGCCACCTCGGTCTCGATGCTGTGCGCGGCGCCGGCCAGCGGGATCACCAGGTCGGATCCGTCCATCGACCAGTCGGCGGCGGCGCCATCGACGCTGACCGAAAGCGCGGCCAGCCCGTCGCCGTCGAGCCGCAGCGGCCGGTCATGTTCGCCGTTGCGCGCGACCCGCAGCGTGGCCTTCACCCGCGTGCTGGCCGGATCGAGTTCGAAATCGAGGTCGATCTCGCTCACCAGCCAATCGGGTTCGCGATAATCCTCGCGCCGTGTGACCGTGGGAGCCTGGGTCGCGGTCTGAATATCTGCCATGATCAAGGCGATATAGAACCAACGCCGCACATCGCTACCGGAAAACGCCCCGGCCCCTGAGCGGACATTGCGAATCGAAGGTTGCGGTCGCGAACCTGCGTGCTACCCAAGCGCCACGCTAAAACCCCAGGGGCCTTCCATATGCTTCGATTTATCGCCGCACCGCTCGCCATGATGGCGCTCGCCTCCACTGCCTTCGCGCAGACCGCAGACCTCTCGCCCGTCCAGAAGAACAGCATCCTCAATGCCGAGCTTCCCGCCGATCAGGCGGCGATGAAGGCGCACGTCATGTTCCTCGCCTCGGACGAGATGCGCGGCCGCGACGCCGGGTCGCCCGAGTTCAACATCGCCGCGCAATATGTGGCGTCGCAATTCTATGCCGCGGGGCTGCGTCCGGCGGGCGATGACGGCTCCTATCTCCAGAAGGTGCCGCTGCTCGCCTATAAGCCGGTCAGCCAGGGCAGCTTCACGCTCACCCCAAAGGGCAAGAACGCGGCGCCGGTCGCGCTGACCTTCGGCACCGAATATCTCCCCAGCGCCGATCCGACCAGGGCCGAGACCAATGTCAGCGCGCAGGTCGTGTTCGTCGGCTATGGCCTCACCGCCCCCACGCTCGGCCGCGACGACTACAAGGGCGTCGATGTCCGCGGCAAGATCGTCGCCTTTTTCGGCGGCGCGCCCAAGAGCTTCCCGGGCGAGGAGCGCGCGCATTTCGGTTCGCCGACCACCAAGGCGTCGATCGCCAGGGCGCATGGGGCGATCGGCTTCATCACGATCGAAACCCCGGCCGCGGCCAAGGCCCGCCCCTTCAGTCCCCAAGGCTGGGACCGGGTCCGCATGACCTGGGCGCATGCCGACGGCACCGGCTTCTTCGCCGCCGAGGGCACGCCGGCGCTCGGCAGCATCTCGATGGTCGCCGCCGAGAAGCTGTTCGCGGGCTCCAGGACCCCCTGGGCGACCGTCGCCAAGCTTGCCGAGGATGACGCCGCCAAGTTCAAGGCCGAAGTCCTTCCGGCCACACTCAGCGTCAGCCTCAAGACCGAGACGACGCCGGTCACCAGCTACAATGTCGCCGGCATGATCCCGGGCAGCGATCCCACGCTCGCGAAGGAAGTCGTCGTGCTCTCGGCGCATCTCGATCATATCGGCGTCGGCCGTCCCAATGCGAAGGGCGACACGATCAACAATGGCGCGATGGACAATGCCGTCGGCATCGCCACGCTGATCGAGGAGGCCAAGCGCTTCAAGGCCTCGGGCAAGGCGCCGCGCCGCTCGATCCTGTTCCTCGCGGTCACCGCCGAGGAGAAGGGCCTCGTCGGCGCCGATTATTTCGCGCACAACCCGACGGTGCCCAAGGCGAATCTGGTCGCCAACGTCAATCTCGACATGCCGATCATCACCTACAAATTCACCGACATCATCGTGTTCGGCGCGCCGCGCACCACCCTCGGCCCGATCGTCGAGCGCGCGGCGAAGGGGATCGGGGTGACGATCTCGCCCGATCCGCTTCCGGATGAGGGGCTGTTCGTCCGCTCGGACCATTACCGCTTCGTCCAGCAGGGCATCCCCTCGGTCTTCCTGTGGCCGGGCGAGGGCGGGCCGGGCAAGGCGGCGGTGGAGGCCTTCCTCGCCAACAACTACCACAGGCCCTCGGACGAGCTCGTCCAGACTCCGCCGATCGATTGGGAATCGGGCGTGCGCTTCATCGAGGTCAATTATCGGATCGCGCGCGAGATCGCCGATGCGGACGTGCGGCCGCTCTGGAACAAGGGTGACTTCTTCGGTACGCTCTATGGAGGGCCGGGGGCGAAATAAGCTCCCGATGTCCTTCTTCTTCCCGCGCGGGCGGCCATCGCCGCCCGCGTGTTCTTTACGAGAGGCGCCTGATGCTGCGTAGATTGTTGCTTCTTCCCCTGCTGCTGTTGGCGCCTTTCGCCGCGCAGGCACAGGTCGCCCCCCTCACCCCCGAGCAGACCGAGCTCAAATCGACCGTCCAGTTCCTCTCGGCGGATTCGATGCGCGGGCGCGAGGCGGGGACGCGCGATTTCGATGTCGCGGCGGATTTCATGGCCAGCCAATATATGGCCGCAGGGCTCAAGCCCGGCGGCGCGAACGGCAGCTGGTTCCAGCCGGTCAGCCTCGTCTCCTATCGCCCGACGCGCGACGGCACGATGGCGCTGACCCGCGGCAAGACGCTGATCCCGATGGCCTATGGCAAGGATTTCCTGTCGAGCCCGGTGCCGAGCAGCCCCGAGTTCAAGGCCTCGGGCCAGGTCGTGTTTGTCGGCTATGGGATCGTCTATCCCGAAGGCAAGCGCGACGATTACAAGGGGCTCGACGTGCGCGGCAAGGTCGTCGCCTTCCTGCCGGGCGTGCCCAAGGGCTTCCCGACCGAGGTCGCGGCGCATCTGGGGGACGACGACCAGAAGGCGCGCTTCGCCGCGGCCCGCGGCGCGGTCGGCGTGGTCACGATCGAATCGAACCAGACCCACGAGGATTACGCCTTCGACCGGATCGTTCCCTATTGGGCCTATGAGCGCACCACCTGGGCCAGCCCCGACGGCAAGGCGTTCGACGTGTCGCCGGCCGCCCCGGTCTTTGCCTATGTCAGCTGGGCGGGCGCGGAGAAGCTGTTCGCGGGCTCGAAGATCAAATGGGCCGATGTCCTCGCCGCCGACAAGAAGGGCGCGAAGATCCCCACCGGCGCGCTCGGGGTGACGATGGACGCGGTCAGCAAGACCCGCAACCGCTTCACCAAGAGCCACAATGTCGTCGCCGTGCTCGAGGGGTCGGATCCCGTGCTCAAGGACCAATATGTCATCCTCTCGGCGCACCTCGATCATGTCGGCGTCGGCGAGGCGGTGGGTGGCGACAGCATCTATAACGGCGCGATGGACAATGCGGTGGGATCGGCCTCGATCCTCCAGGTCGCGCGCATGTTCCAGCGCTCGGGCAAGCGCCCGCGCCGCACGATCATCTTCCTGTCGCTCACCGCCGAGGAGAAGGGGCTGATCGGCTCCTCCTATTACGCGCACAACCCGACCGTGCCGAAGGAGAAGATCGTCGCGGACGTCAATCTCGACATGCCGATCCTCACCTATGCGGTCGAGGATCTGGTGGTGCAGGGCGGCGAGCGGTCGAGCATCGGCCCGGTGGTCGCGCAGGTCGCGGCGGGCGAGGGGCTGAAGGTCGTCCCCGATCCGACCCCGGAGGAGAATTTCTTCGTCCGCTCGGACCATTACAGCTTCGTCCAGTCGGGTATCCCTTCGGTGTCGATCGATACCGGCCCGGGCGGCCCCGGGGCCGCGGCGCAGAAATATTTCCTCGACAATAATTACCACAAGCCGTCGGACCAGATCGACCTGCCCTTCAATTGGGATTCGGCCGCCAAGTTCGTGCGGATCAATTACGGCGTGGCGCGCATCATCGCCGATGCCGACCAGCGCCCGAGCTGGAACAAGGGCGATTTCTTCGGCGTGCTGTTCGACGGCTACGGAGCGAAATAGACTCCGATCCGACGATCAAATCGAGAAGGCCGGGGGTGACCTCGGCCTTTTCCATATCCGTCATCCCGGCGAAAGCCGGGACCCAGCTAAGCCTTCTTCTCTTCGTGGCTTTGCGTCTTTGTGTGAGTCATTTTTGCTCACACAAAGCCATCAGGGCACCAAGAAGAAGCTGGGTCCCGGCTTTCGCCGGGATGACGTAAGGAGCCGGGGATGCGTCTCTTCGTCTTCGGCCTCGGCTACACCGCCACCCGCCTCGCCACCGCGCTGGAGGCGCGGGGCTGGATCGTCTCGGGCACCACGCGCGAAAGCTTCACGGGCCGTGAGCCCGATCTCGCCGCCGCGACCCATATCCTCTCCTCGATCCCGCCCGATGGCGACACCGATCCCGTCCTCGAAGCCTATGGCGCCGCCCTCGCCCGCACCGGGGCATGGCTCGGCTATCTCTCCTCGACGGGCGTCTATGGCGACACGGAAGGCGCATGGGTCGACGAAACCGCCCCCATCGGCACGGGGCGCCGCGCCGCGCGCGCGCAAGCCGATGCCGGGTGGCTCGCGCTCGGCGCGCGCGTTTTCCGCTTGCCCGGAATCTACGGCCCCGGCCGCTCGGCGCTCGACCGCATCCCCGAATTCCGCGTCCACGCGCCGGGCCAGGTCTTCAGCCGCATCCATGTCGATGATATCGTCGCGGGCGTGATCGCCGGCCTGGACGGCCCTCCGGGCGCCTATAACCTCGCCGACGACGAACCCGCGCCGCAGGCCGAGGTCATCGCCCATGCCTGCCGCCTGCTCGGTCGCGTACCGCCGCCGCTCGTCGCACTGGACGAGGCGCAACTCTCTGCCAAGGCCCGCGCCTTCTATGGCGAGAACCGCCGCGTCTCGAACCTCAAGGCGAAGCGGCTGCTCGGCTGGCGGCCGCGCTACGCCAATTACCGGTTGGGCCTGCGCGCCCTCAGCGCGACGACCAGCCCCGCTACCACCAGCACGGTCCCGCCCGCGGCGATCCACGACCAGCGATAGCCCTCGAACAGGGTCGACAGGATCATCGCGATCACCGGGATCGCCACGCCGGTATAAGCCGCCTTGGCGGGCCCGATCGCCTGGATCAGCTTGAAATAGAGGTTGAACGCGACCGCCGATCCAAGCACCCCCAGATAGAGGATGCCGGCCCAATAGCCGAGGCGCCACTCGATCACCGGCGCCCCCACCGTCGCGAGCGACCAGGCCCCGTCGAGCGCCGCCCCCAGCAGCATCGCCCAGCCGAGCATCGTCGCCATCGGATAGGCCTTGGAGGTCCGTGTCGCCTGCATCACGTTCGCGATCGAGGCGAAGAGCACGCCGCCGAACGCGATCGCAATGCCCAGCACCACGTCATGCGTCTCCGCCCCGTCGAGCCGCGCCTCGTGCACGAACAGCAGCGCGACGCCCGCGATCGCGATCGCCGATCCGACCGTCAGCTGAGCGCCCATCCTCTGCCCCAGGAAGATGCGCGCGAGGATCGCATTGGGCACCAGCAGCAGCGCATAGACGACTGCCACCACCCCCGAGGTGATGTACTGCTCGGAGACATAGACGAGGTTGTAGTTGAGCACGAACTGGGTGACCCCCAGCGCCGCCGCGAACAGCATCCCGCGCGCGTCGAGCCCCAGCCGCTCCTTGCGCATCGCTGCCCAGACCAGCATCGCGATGCCCGCGACGATGAAGCGATAGGTCACCGACCAGCTCGGTGGCACGGTGTGGAGCTGGTCCTTGATGACGAGCCAGGTCGATCCCCAGATCAACGTCACGATCGCGAAGGGGATCAGGACCGAAAGGCGCGTGGAGCGGGGGGCGGTGTTGAAACTCACAACGCCGCGATCGCTTCGGCCAGCGGCCGGATCGCGTCCTCGCTCTGGTCCCAGCTGATCACCAGCCGCGCCTCGCCGACGCCCCAGTCGTAGAAATCGAAACCGAGCGTGCGCAGGCTCGCGGCCTCGCCGGCGCTGAGCCTCAGGAACACCTCGTTCGCCTCGACCGGGAAGACCAGCCGGTCCCCCGCCGCGCGCGCCAGCAGCGCCGCGCCAGCATTGGCTGCGCGCGCATTGGCGAGCCACAGATCGTCCTTCAGCATCGCCAGCAGCTGCGCCGCGAGATAGCGGCCCTTGGAGAAGAGCAGCCCCGCGCGCTTGCGGCGGATCAGCGTGGCGGCGGCAAGCTCGGGCTTGAAGAACACCAGCGCCTCGGCGCTCATGCCCCCGTTCTTGACGAAGCCGAAGCTCAGCGCATCGACCCCCGCGCGCCACGTCACCTCGGCGGGCGAGGCGCCCAGATGCGCCACCGCATTGGCGAAGCGCGCGCCGTCCATGTGCAGCCCCCAGCCACGCTCGCGGCACAGCTCGCCGATCGCGCCGACCTCGGCGGGCGTATAGGCCAGCCCATATTCGGTGGCGTTGGTGATCGAGACGGCGTGCGGCTGGACCTGGTGGACATCGGGCCGGATTCCCGAAACCGCATCGCCGATCGCTTGCGGGGTCAGCTTCGCCCCCGGCCCCTCGCCGAGCAGCAGGGTCGCGCCCCCGGTATAGAAGACCGGCGCCCCGCATTCGTCGACCTGGATGTGCGCATGACGGTGGCACACCACACCGCCATAGGGCGGGCAGAGCGCGGCGAGCGCAAGGCTGTTCGCCGAGGTGCCGGTGGGCAGCCAGAGCGCGCGCACGTTCGTTTCGAACACGTCCGAGAAAGCCGCGTCGAGCGACTGGCTCAGCGCATCGCCGTCATAGGCGGTATCGACATGGTTCGCCCGCGCCAGCGCGTCGAGCACCTGGGGGCAGACCGCAGCCGCATTGTCCGAGAAGAAGCGCATGCGGAGCCCTTGCGGCGCTCGCGCGCCAAGGTCAACCGCGCCTAATTGCCCTCGTTGGTCTTGGGACGAGACGGTGGCCGCTCGACCCGGGTCTCGATCCGCGGCCCCTGCGGCACGGTCGCGTCCTCGCGGCGGCGCGGCGCGTCGGGGCTGGGCGCGTCCGGCGGCCCGTCGGTCTCGACCTCGGTCTCCACCTTGCCGTCGCCCAGCGCCTTGGAGATCAGCTCGGGCACATCGTCGAGCCCGACCGAGCCATTATCGTCGATCAGATTCTCCACCGGCGCGGGTTCGCGCGCGACGGGCACGTTGAGCGCGCTCGTCATGAAGTCGCGCCACACCCGCACCGGCAGCCCGCTTCCCGCAAGCCCCGGGCTGGGTGAATTGTCGTCATTGCCCACCCACACGCCGACCACCAGATCGCCGGCATAGCCGATGAACAAGGCGTCGCGATTGTCCTGCGTCGTCCCGGTCTTGCCGAAGACGTCGATCGAGAGCCGGGCCCCCGTGCCCGTCCCCGATTCGACCACCGACTGGAGCATCGATTGCATCGCCGTCAGCGTCCGCCGGTCGAATTTGCTCGGCGCGCCGAACCAGCCCTGATCGTCCGTGTCGAACAGGCCGCGCGGCCGCACCGGATATGTGCCCGCAGCGATCGAGGCATAGGCGGCGGTGATCTCGAGCAGCGAGCCGGTCGAGGTGCCCAGCGCGATCGCCGCATCGTTGCCGATCGGCGTCGAGATGCCGAGGTTGCGCGCCTCGCGCGTGACCGCCGCGACGCCCAGCTCGCGCGTCAGCCGCGCCGCGACCACGTTGCTCGATTTGGCAAAGGCCTGGCGCAGCGTGATCGGCCCCGAATATTTGCCATTATGGTTCTCGGGCGACCAGCCGCCGAAGCTGACGGGCGTATCCTGGACGATCGTGTCCGGCGTCATCCCGTCGCGCAGCGCCGCGAGATAGACGAACAGCTTGAAGGTCGATCCCGGCTGGCGCCGCGCTTGGGTAGCGCGGTTGAAGGGGCTGGCGGCATAGTTGGTCCCGCCCACCATCGCGACCACGCGCCCGTCGGGATGCATCGCGACGAGCGCGATCTGCGACCTGCGCAGCCCGGCATTGCGCACCGCGCGCTCGGCCGCGCGCTGCGCCTTGATCTCGAGCGTGGTCTCGACGACCTGCTGGGTCGCGATCTCGCCCGCGCGGTCGCGCGCCTGGGGCAGCACCCAATCGGCGAAATAGCCTCCGTTGGGCAGCTGCTTGACGCGGTCGAGCTTCAGCGTCGCGAGCCGGATTTCGCTCGCCTCCGCCTTGCCGAGCAGCCCGCTATCGACCATCGCCGCGATCACCAGCTTCTGCCGCGCCTGCGCCCCTCTCAGATTGCCGGTGGGCGCGAGCCGGCTCGGCGCCTGCACCAGCCCCGCGAGCATCGTCGCCTGGCTGATCGTCAACTTGTCGGGCGTGCAGCTGAAATAATGCTGCGCGGCGGCGCGCAGCCCATACACATTGTCGCCGAAATAGACGTAGCTGAGATAGCGCGAGAGAATATCGTCCTTGGTCAGCCACGCCTCGAGCCAGAAGGCGATCAGCACCTCCTGAAACTTGCGTGTCGCGGTGCGGTCGGCGTTGAGAAAGGCGTTCTTGGCGAGCTGCTGGGTGATCGTGCTGCCGCCCTGCGAGCGCCCGCCGCCGCTGACATTGTTGACCAGCGCGCGCGTGATCCCGCGCGGATCGACCCCCCAATGGCTGTAGAAGCGCCGGTCCTCGATCGCGACAAAGGCGTTGCGGACATAGTCGGGCAGCTTGCGCAGCTCGTCCGGCTTGATCGGTTCGCCGATCACCGCGCCCCGCCGCGCGATCGGCGTCCCTTCGGCAGATCGCAGCTCGATCGAGGGCGGCGCGGGCGGCTGGAGCGACTTGGACAGCGGCGCGGTGAGCGCCAGCCAGCCGACCGCGAGGATGAAGAGGAAGGTGAACGCCCCCAGCCCGCGCCCCACCCATTTCCACAGGCTCGGGCGATAGAGGACGGGCAGGTTGCTGGTATAGGGCCCCGCCGCCACTGGCTCGGCCAATTCGAGCGGCGGCGGGGGTGGGGGCGGCGACGCGGCGCGCTGGCGCGGCGCTTCGGTGCGTGCATTGGGCGGCGGAAGGCCGCCGCTCAGCTCGAGCGTATCGAGCAGATCCTTGATCCGCGACTGGCTCTTCGCGGTCCAGCCCTGCGACGCCGCCGGACGCGGCGCGGGCTCCGCCTCCGGAGGGGGTCTCCGCAGCGGAAAGCGCCGTTCAAAATCGTCGTCGTTCGCCATCCGCGCTCAAACTACTGTGTTGTGTGAATAATACACACCGGCCCCGTTCCCGCAATCCTAGCCTGCTCCGCTGGTCGCGCCAATTCGGGCGTTCGGCGTAGGGGCGTCAGCGCACCGGCACGAAATCGAGATGCTGATAGTCATAGCTGAAGTCGGCGAGCGGCGAGAGCGCCTTCATCGTGATCCCCGTGACCGCCCCGTTCGCCACCTTGAAGGTCACCACGGCATCTTCCCCCGCATCCTTGGCGAAGCGGGTGCGGAACGTGTCGGGCCCCCAGGGATCGAGCACGCTCTTGAACACCGGGGTCGGGGTGAAGTCGATCCAGAGCTTGCCCGATTTCGCGCTCACCACGACATCGCCATACCAGGGATCGCGATAGCGCCCCGTATAGGCTGCGAGCGGCAGCGTGGGGCCGCCCGCGGGTGCGGTGTCCACGCCCCCGCTCACCGAGGCCAGCGCCTCCTTCTGCGCATTCTGCACGCGCGTCCGGTACGCCGCGACCCAGTCGAATGCGGGCGCGTCGATCAGCCGGTCGAGGATCGCGTTGCGGATCGCCGAGGAGACGCCCTCCTCGACATTGCTGAACACCGACACGCCGATGCCCCGCGACGGCAACAACCCCGAATAGGTCACCTGCCCCGAAAGCCCGCCGCTATGCTGGATCATCCTGAGGCCGCGATAGTCCTGCACGAACCAGCCCAAAGCATAGGCCTGGAGGATCGCCCGGGTCGGATTGTCAGCGGTCGGCCCGTCGCTCGACGCGGTGATCGTCTGCGGCGCCCACATCTCCTTGGCCTGCGCCGGCGACCAGAGCGGCTTGCCGTCGGGCAGCTTGCCCCCCGCGAGCTGGACCTGCAGCCATTTCGCCATGTCGGTCACGCTGGCGTTGATCCCGCCCGCCGCGTCGACCATCGGCCCCTCGTCGGGCTGGACCAGCTCGAGCTTGCCGATCCCGCGCACCGGCGGCCCGAGCCGCGCGTGGCGCCCCGCGACATTGTCGGTCTTGAGCCACGAACGCGAGGGCACTGCATCGTCCATCCCGAGCGGCGCCATCAGCCGCGCCGCGACGAACTGCTGCCAGCTCATCCCCGCGACGCGCTCGGTCAGCACGCCCGCGACGAGATACAGGATATTGTCGTAATCATAGCCCGCACGGAATCCGCGCACCGGCTTGAGATAGGGCAGTGCCTTGAGCACGTCCCCGGCGACATGGCTGCTCGTCGGGAAGAACATCAGGTCCCCCGCGCCGAGCGGCAGTCCGCTGCGATGCACCAGCAGGTCGCGCACCGTCATCATCGCGGTGACCGCGGGGTCGTACATCCGGAATTCGGGCAGATGCTTCACCACCGGATCTTCCCAGCCGAGCTTCCCCTCGTCGACCAGCAGCGCCAGCGCGGCGGCGGTGAAGGCCTTGCTGTGCGAGGCGATGCCGAACCGCGTATGGACATCGACCGGCGCCGGCTTGCCGAGCGTCCGCACGCCATAGCCCTTGACGAAGGCTGGTCTGCCCGGCCGCACGATCGCCACCGCGATCCCCGGCGTCTCGAACGCGTCCATGAAGGGCTGCACGATCGCGTCGATCTCCGCCTCGCCGAGATCGGCCGCCCACGCCCAGCCGGGCACCGCAAGCGCCGCCGCGCTCCCCAGCGACAGCGCCAGCGCCCTCCTACGATCGACCTGGAATCCGCTCATGCTCCGCTCCCGGAATTTCGGGCGAACTTAGCCCCAACCCGCGCCGAAGGCGCAAGAATCTTTCTTCCTCTTCGCGTCTTTGCGTCTTCGCGGAAAAGAAATTTGATTCCGCAAAGGCACGAAGACGCAAAGGAAGAGGAGATCGCGCTTCGCGCGGGCTAGGCCTCCAGTTCGACGTCCCAATAGAGCCAGTCGCGCCAGGTCTCGTGGAGATGGTTCGGCGGGAAGCGGCGGCCATGGTCCTGGAGCTGCCAGCTGGTCGGGCGGATCGGCTCGACGTGGAGCGGCATCGCGGCTTGCCGGGGCGTGCGCCCGCCCTTCTTCAGGTTGCACGGCGCGCAGGCAGTGGCGACATTTTCCCAGGTGGTGCGCCCGCCTTGCGCCCGCGGGATGACATGATCGAAGGTCAGGTCCTTGGGAGAGCCGCAATATTGGCAGCAAAATTTGTCGCGGAGGAAGAGGTTGAACCGGGTAAAGGCAGGGAATTGAGAGGGCTTCACATATTGTTTGAGCGCGATGACCGAAGGAAGCTTCAGCCTCGCGCTGGGACTTCGGATTTCGCGTTCGTAGAAGTTCACTACATCGACGCGCTCGAGGAACAAGGCCTTGACCGCGGTCTGCCAGGGCCAGACGCTCAACGGATAATAGCTCAGCGGAGTATAGTCGGCATTGAGAACGAGCGCGGGACAGCTGTCCGGATGGCGGATCAGATCGGGATGATACATGCGCTCCCTCGCCCCATTTGCGTGTGTCCGCCTTTCGCCAGGAAGCGTGACGCTGTCATGACAGCACAGCGCGCGACTCGCGGTCAAGGGCCAGTTTCATGAGAGTCACTACGCGATTCGCGCCAAGTCCGACGGGGCGGCTGCACCTGGGTCATGCCTGGTCGGCGATCCAGGCGCACGACTTCGCCCGCGCGCATGGCGGCGCCTTCCTGCTGCGGATCGAGGATATCGACGGCACGCGCTCGCGGCCCGAGCATGTGGCGGCGATCCTGGCGGACCTCGAATGGCTGGGGCTGGCGTGGGACGGCGACGTCGTCTTCCAGTCCGAACGCCTCGCGCTTTACGACGCCGCCCTCGGCGGGCTGAAGGCGATGGGCCTGCTCTACCCCTGCTTCTGCACGAGGGCCGACATCGCGGCGAGCCTGAGCGCGCCGCATGGGGCGGAAGGGGCGGCCTATCCGGGGACGTGCCGGGGGCTGGAAGCGCCGGACCTGAGCAAGCCGCATTGCTGGCGGCTGGATGTGGCAGGCGCCCTAAACTCCCTCTCCCTGAAGGGAAGAGGGAAGGGGCCCGCTCGCGAAGCGAGTGGGAAGGGTGAGGGCCTGAGTCCCACAAGCCCTCACCCTTCCGCGGCTCCGCCGCTCCCTCCCTCTCCCCCAGGGGGAGAGGGACTTTGGTGGCACGACGCCTTTGCCGGCTGGCAATCCGCCACCCCCCACCTCCACGACGATGTCGTCCTCGCCCGCAAGGACGCTCCCGCCTCCTATCACCTCGCCGTCACCCTCGACGACGCCGCGCAGCACGTCACCCATGTCGTCCGTGGCAGGGACCTGTTCGAGGCGACGCATGTCCATCGCCTCCTCCAGCATCTCCTCGATCTCGCCACCCCCGAATACCGCCACCACGCCCTGCTCGCCGCCGCCGACGGCAGCCGCCTCGCCAAGCGCCACGGCGCGCCCACGCTCGAGGCGATGCGCCTCGCGGGCGAGGATGGCCGCGCGCTCGCCGATCGCCTGCGCGCCGGCCAGCTCCCCGTTGGAATCGCCCTCGCAAAGGACTAGATGTCCTTCATGACCCTGTTCGCCGTCCTGCTCATCGTCGCGCTGATGATCGCGACCTTCGTGACCCTGATCATGGGCCTCATCAACATGACCAAGTCGGTCAGGGGCGAGGCCGAGAGCGAAGGCGAGGGCCCCAGCGAGCGCGCGCTCAGGTCGAACAAGCTGATGTGGTACCGCATCTATTTCCAGCTCGGCGCGGTGCTGGTGATTGCGCTGCTGCTCTTCGCCGCCGGCGCCAATCGCTAGGCGGTGGTCAAGCTCAACAAGATATACACCCGCACCGGCGACGACGGCACCACCGGGCTCGTCGACGGATCGCGCGTGTCGAAGGCCGATCCGCTGATGGCGGCGATCGGCGATGTCGACGAATGCAATTCGGCGATCGGGGTCGCGCGCATCCATTTCGCCGGGTCGGACAGTTTCGATGAAATGCTTGCCCGCATCCAGAACGACCTGTTCGATCTCGGCGCCGATCTGGCCACCCCCCTTGACGGCGACCAGAGCTATGCGCTGCGCGTCACCCCGGGCCAGGCCGAATGGCTCGAGGCGTCGATCGACCGGATGAACGGCGCGCTCGCGCCGCTCAAGAGCTTCGTCCTCCCCGCGGGCGAGCCCGGCGCCGCCGCGCTCCATCTCGCCCGCGCGATCGCGCGGCGCGCCGAACGGTCGGCGGTCGTCGCGGAAGCGCGCGGCGATGTGCTCATCTATTTGAATCGCCTGTCGGATTTCCTGTTCGTCGCGGCGCGCGCGGTGAACCAAAACGGAGCAGGCGAGGTTCTATGGGTTCCCGGCGGCTCGCGCTGACCTATATTTGAATCTTCCGGCGGTTGACGAACAGGGTTTCGCAGCCGATATGGAGAACATAATGAGAACAGAGTCGGCCCCCGCTGTCTCCGCGCTCGCCGAGCGCTTCGCCCGGGTGCGCGCGCTGAGCCGCGAGCTCGTGCGCCCGCTTTCGGATGCCGATGCCAGCGTCCAGTCGATGGACGACGCCTCGCCCGCGAAATGGCATCTCGCGCACACGAGCTGGTTCTTCGAAACCTTCGTGCTGCGCGATTTCGTCCCCGGCTATGCCCTGTTCGACACGCGTTGGCCGTTCCTGTTCAACAGCTATTACGAGGCCGAGGGCGAGCGCCATGCGCGCCCGATGCGCGGGATGCTGACGCGTCCGTCGCTCGCCGAAATCCTGCGCTATCGCGAGGCGATCGACATCACCTTGCTGGATGTTCTCGCCGATCTCCCGGGTGAGGCGCAAACTTTGGTGCAGCTCGGCTGTCACCATGAAGAGCAGCATCAGGAGCTGCTGCTCACCGACATCCTCCACCTCTTCGCACAAAATCCTTTGCAGCCAGCGCTTTGGCCCGGCGACCCGAAGGTCCCGGTCGCGATGCCGGGCCCGATCGGCTGGCTGGAAGGCCATATCGGACTCGTGGAAATCGGCTGTTCCGCCCCAACTTCGCCAGTTTCCGCGTCAAGTTTCGTCTTCGACTGCGAAGGCCCTCGCCACCGGACGCTGCTCACCCCGCACGCCATCGCCGACCGCACCGTCACCAATGGCGAATGGGCGGCCTTCATCGCCGATGGCGGCTATGCGACCCCAAGCCACTGGCTCAGCGACGGCTGGGCCTGGGTCAAGGCGAACGGCATCCATGCCCCGCTCTATTGGGAGCGGCTGGGGGGAATATGGACCCGCTTCGGGCTCGACGGCCGCCGCCCGATCGATCCCGCAGCGCCGGTGACGCATGTCAGCTTCTTCGAGGCCGATGCCTATGCCGCCTGGGCCGGCGCGCGCCTGCCGACCGAGGCCGAATGGGAAGCCGCCGCGGCGGGCCATGACTCGCTCGGCGGCAACCAGCTCGATGGCCCCGGCCCGGTCGAGCCGCGCCCCGCGGCGGAGGGCCCGGCCTTTTTCGGCGATGTCTGGGAATGGACCGGCAGCGCCTACCGCCCTTATCCGGGTTTCAAGACGGCTAAGGGCGCGGTCGGCGAGTATAATGGCAAGTTCATGAGCGGGCAGTTCGTACTGCGCGGCGGCAGCTGCGCCACCCCGCGAAACCATTTGCGCCCCAGCTACCGTAACTTCTTCTACCCGCACCAGCGCTGGCAATTCACCGGCGTGCGGCTGGCGAAGGATCTGTGATGCTCAAGCAGGAACTCGAAGACGGCCAGTCCTCGCTCGCCGATCCCGCCTTCCGCGCCGATGTCCTGAACGGGCTGGCGGCGCGTCCGCGCGCCATTCCCGCGCGCTGGTTCTACGATCGCCGCGGCTCGGAGCTGTTCGAGGCGATCACCGACTTGCCCGAATATTATCCCACCCGCACCGAAACCGCGTTGCTCGAGCGCGTCAGCCCCGAACTCGGCGCGCTCGCCGCGGACAATGCCGCGGTGGTCGAGTTCGGTTCGGGCTCCTCCACCAAGACCCCGATCCTGCTGCGCGCGATCAATCCCTCCGCCTATGTGCCGATCGACATTTCGGGCGATTTCCTCCGCCAGTCGGCGCGCGATCTGGGGCAGGCGTTCCCCGGCCTCCCGGTCTATCCGGTCGAGGCCGATTTTCTCCGCCCCGTGCCGCTGCCGCTACAGGTCGAGGGGCTGCCCAAGCTCGGCTTCTTCCCCGGCTCGACCATCGGCAACATGAACGCCTGGCACGCGGTCGGCCTGCTCCGCGCGATGCGGAGCTGGCTCGGCGAGGGCGCACGGCTGCTGATCGGGATGGACCGGATCAAGTCGCCCGAGATCCTGATCCCGGCCTATGACGACGCGCAGGGCGTTACCGCCGCGTTCAACCTCAACCTGCTCGAACGCATCAACCGCGAGCTCGACGGCACCATCCCCCTCGACGCCTTCGCCCATCGCGCGATCTGGAACCCTGACGCCGCGCGCATCGAAATGCATCTCGAGGCACTTCGCGACGTCAGCTTCGACGTCGATGGCCGCCCCTTCGGGATGCACGCCGGCGAGACGATCCACACTGAGAACAGCCATAAATACGGTCCCAACGGCGCCCGTCAGCTGCTCCGCGCCGGCGGCTGGACCCCGATCGCGGAGTGGACCGATCCCCGGGACTGGTTTGCGCTGATCCTGTGCGAAGCCCAGCCGATTCGAACGGCGCCCTGAGCTATTTGTACACCGGCTGGGCGCGGTAGCGGGTCATCCAGTTGCCCGAAAGGCGGCAGGCATCGAGCCCGTTGAACAGGGTCATGCGGAAGCGGCTGCCATCCCAGACCCATTCCCGGCTGATGCCGCAATCGCCCAGGCCCCGGCCCTTGGCATGGCTGTTCAGCGAGCCGTTCCCCGCGTCCCATTCGGCCTCGGTCAGCGTCGGCACCGGATCCCGATCGCTCTCGATGCCGAAGTCGAACTGCGCGGCCACGGCCTTGCCGTCGGTCAGCACATAGATGGCCGCCCAGCCCTGATAGGCGCCCATGCCGCAGGGCAGGAGGAGCAAGGTCGAACGCCCGTCGAGCCGGTCGAACTCGGGCTCCCATCCCTCGGGCATCGGCCCGTCGCACCCCGCCTGGGTCCTGAGCGCGGTGAGTTGCGCCGCCGGAAGCGTCGCCGCCTTGCCCCGCCCGGGCCGCATTGCCGGCACCTTGGGCAACGCTGCCGCGGCCGGCACCAGCACGGCGCTCTTGGGCCCGCGTGCCACCAACGCCGTCACCCCGCCCGCGCGGCCCTGCTCGGCATCGATATAGCGCAAGGCGGCCGACGAGCCGGTGAGCGAGATCGTCGCGATGATCTTGCCGTGCGAGCGCAGCGTCAGCTGGCGCGCGGTGGCGAACGCCCGGGCGATCCCCTCTGCGGTGCCGCCGGTCAGATGGATGCTGCCGTCGCGCATTGTGCCCGATCCGACCATGTGGCGGTCGATCAATATGTCGATGATCCCGGGCACCTCCCGGATCGGACTGATCGCGACCGTCACCGCGCCCGCGGGCCCCGCGTCGCGCGCAATGTCGAGTCCTGGCGCCTCGTCGCCGCTCCAGCTTTCGGGCATCAAGGCGGTCGCCTCGCAACGCTTCACATTGTCGCAGACCACCGCCCAATTGCCGAACAGCTTCTCCTGTCCGGGCGCGGGGGCGGCGGCCGTCAGCATGAGCGACGCCGCAAGCGCCAGCATTCTCCAGAACATCATCAAGTCGAAATCCTATTTGGCCAGCGCGCCGGCGCGATAGATGGTAAGCCAGTTGATCGAGCCGCGGCACTCACCCATCGCGCGCGCCGCGATCAGCCGGAACTTGGTGCCGTCCCACACATAATCCTCGGCCGCGCCGCAATCGCCGATGCCCCGGCCCTTGGAATAGCTGGAGAGCGTCGCGGTCTTGGCGTCGAAGCTGGCATTGACGAGGGTGGGTTCGCCATCCTCGCTCGAGGTCAAGCCCGGCGGGAAATCGAAACCGGCGATCACCGGCTTGGCGCCGGGCGCGAGGATGAAGGGGACGCTCGAATAATTATAGGCGCCGCTCCCGCACGGCAGCAGCGCCAGCGTCTTGCCCCCGCCGATCGCGAACGCGTCGACCGCGGGGGGATCGCCCTCGCCGCCTTCATAATTGTCGTCGCATCCTGTGGCGCCGTCCATCGCCTTGCGCAGCGCCGGGGTGATCTTCATCGGCGTGCCGGCGGGGCGGACATAGCGCACCACCGGCCCGGTCATCGCGGCGGGCACGCTGCTCGCGGGCTTGGTTCCCCGCGCGACAAGCGCGGTGACGGTGCCCGCGCGGCCCTGGTCGGCGTCGATGAATCGCATCGCCGCCGACGAGCCCGCGAGCGAGGCGCGGCCGATCCGGTCGCCCTTGGCGTCGTTGATCGTCATGTCGCGCCCCTGCACCATCGCCGCGACGATCGCCGCGGCGGGCGCGCCGCTGATCCGCAGATCCTTGCTGGCGAGCAGGGTCCCGCTCGCCAGCACCTTGCCGTCGATGCGCAGCGACACCTTGCCGGTCACCTCGCCATAGGGCTCGACCACTATCGTCAGCGCGCCCGCCGGCCCGGGATCGCGCACGATCGAGAAGCTGAAATCCTCATAGCCCTGCCCGTCTGCGGGCACATTGTCGCCATCCTCTGGGATGAGCGAGGTCATCTCGCAGCGATGCTGGTTGTCGCACGCGACCGCCCAGTCGCCGAACGATTTGAGCGGGCCCGGCATGGGGTCGGCGAGAACGAGCAGCAGCGGCAGAAAAGGCATCCCGGCTCCTTGGCGTTTGACGATCGTTGCGCGTAGGAGAGCCGCAAATTCGGACGGAGCACAAGCCATGAAGACGGTAGGCGTAATCGGCGCGGGCCAGATGGGCGCGGGAATCGCCCAGGTCTCGGCGCAGGCGGGGTATCGCGTGCTGCTCTCGGACATGGATCTGGCGCGCGCCGAGGCGGGCAAGGCGGGGATCGCGAAGCAGCTCAACCGGCTGGTCGAAAAGGAAAAGATCACGGGCGATGCCCGCGATTCCGCGCTTGGCCGCATCGAGCCGGTGGGCGATGTTTCGGCCTTCGCCCCCTGCGATCTCGTGATCGAGGCGGCGACCGAGCGCGAAGCCATCAAGCGCATGATTTTCGAAAATGTCGGCAAGGTGCTGGGTACGGACGCGATTCTCGCGAGCAATACCTCGTCGATTCCGATCACGCGGCTGGCCCAGGCCTCGCCCGATCCGTCGCGCTTCATGGGGGTGCATTTCTTCAATCCGGTGCCCGTGATGGGGCTGATCGAGCTGATCCGCGGCCTTGCCACCTCCGACGCCACCGTCGCCGCGGTCGAGGCGTTCGGCCAGTCGCTCGGTAAGCGGATCGTCCATGCCAACGACGCGCCGGGCTTCATCGTCAACCGCGTGCTGATGCCGATGCTCAACGAGGCCTGCTTCGCGCTCGGCGAAGGCGTGGCGACGATTTCGGATATCGACGCGGCGTGCCAGCTCGGGCTCAACCATCCGATGGGCCCGTTCACGCTCGCCGATTTCATCGGGCTCGATACGTGTCTGGAGATCACCCGCGTGCTGTTCGAGGGCACGGGCGATCCCAAGTTCCGCCCGGCGCCCTTGCTGGTCAAATATGTCGAGGCCGGCTGGTACGGCCGCAAGAGCAGGCGGGGTTTCTACGACTATTCGGGCGCGGAGCCGGTGCCGACGCGGTAGCCCATACGGCTGACGCTAGAATTCCACTTCCATCGCCCCGCCCACCGGCACAGCCTCCCATTCGGCCGTCAGCTCGGCGATCCGCGCCCGGATCGCATCGATCGCCGCGGCATCGACCGGCAGCATCGGGCACCCCCGCGCCTCGCAGGTGACGCGGTAGAGATCGCGCACTTCCTCCGCCGGCGCGGTGCCGCCCGACCAGCCATCGCCCTGCAGCGCCTCGACCAGCCGCTCGACCCCGTCGCTCTCGCGCCCGCCTTCCATGGTGAGGGCCGCAACCTCGCCCGCCGCCACCCGGGCGATGAACCCCCGCGCGCCCAGCACGCTCTCGACCGCATAATGGACCATGTCGTGCGGGATGATCCGCTGCTTGGGGCAATCGAGCCCCTCGCTGCGGCCATCGGCATGGATCATCTCCAGCCGGTCCATCTTGCCCGCGCCCTTTGTGAAGATCAGGCGCATCTCACATCGGCGGGAGCAAAAGCCCGGCAAGCGCCGCGCTCATCAAATTGGCGAGGCTGCCCGCGAGCAGCGCGCGCAGGCCGAGCTTGGCGATGGTCGGGCGCTGGTTGGGCGCGAGGCTGCCGGTCGAGGCCATCTGGATCGCGATCGAGCTGAAGTTGGCGAAGCCGCACAGCGCGAAGGTGACGATCGCCTTGGTACGCGGCGCCAGTTCGGCCATTCCGCCCAGATCGATAAAGGCGACGAACTCGTTGAGCACCACCTTGGTGCCGAACAGCCCGCCGGCCGCGCTCGCATCGCTCCACGGCACCCCCATCAGGTACATGACCGGCGCGAACAAGGATCCGACGATCTTCTGGAAGCTGAGATCGCCCAGCCAGGTCTGCGCCCAGGCGCCGAGCGACGGGTTGATCAACTGCGCGAGCCAGACCAGCCAGTGCCCGAACCCGCCGAGCAAGCCATTGGCGAGCGCGACGAGGCTGACGAAGGCGAGCACCATCGCGCCCACCGCGACCGCGATCTTGACGCCGGTCAGCGCGCCGTTGGAGGCGGCCATGATGATGTTGGCGGCCTTTTCCTCCTCCAGGTCATGGTCGGCGGCGCGGATCACCTGCTCTTCCTCGCCGGCCACGCCCTCGAGCGGCAGTTCGCCGTCCTTGGGCGCGGCGGCATCGGGCATGATGATCTTGGCCATCAGCAGTCCGCCCGGCGCCGCCATGAACGAGGCGGCGAGGAGATAGGGGAGATAGCCCGGCCCGAGCAGGCTGGCATAGGCGGCGAGGATCGTCCCCGCGACGCCGGCCATGCCGATGGTCATGACCGCGAAGATCTGCGGCTCGCTCAGCCGCGCCAGATAGGGGCGGATCACCAGAGGCGATTCGCTCTGTCCCACGAAGATGTTCGCTGCCGCGCACAGACTCTCGACCTTGGTCACGCCGGTGACCACCTCGATCGCGCCGCCCACCCATTTGATGATGAACTGCATGATGCCGAGATGGTAGAGCACCGCGACCAGGGCCGCGAAGAAGATGATGATCGGCAGCGCCGATATCGCGAAGGCGTGGCCGAATTTGGGGTCGGTCGCGAGATCGCCGAAGATCAGGTTGGTGCCCGCCTGGGCATAGCCGAGCAGCGCCGAGACGCCCTCCGAAAGCCCCTGGATCGCGGCGATGCCCCACGGCGCACGCAGCACCAGCACCGCCATGCCCGCCTGGAGCAGGAATGCCGCGCCGACCACGCGAAGGCGGATCGCGCGCTTGTTGGCGGAGAAGAGGAAGGCGATCGCCAGGATCGCGGCGATGCCGAAGATACCGATCGGGAATCCGCTCACTGGCCGTTCCTCCGTGCGCGATCGGCAAGCATCGCCTTGCCGGTGTCGAATGGCAGCTGATGCCCGGCCGCGACATTGTCGGGACCGAGCTTGCCGTGATCGCAGATGAAGGTGGAGATCGCGGCGCCCTGGGTGCCGCTGTCGATCCACTCGTTCGGCAAGGTCTTTTCGCCGAGCGACTTGTAGCTTGTGTCGAAGGGTTCGAAGGCGATCATGCGCCCCCGCTTGCCCGCGCAATCGATCTCGATCTCGAAGCGATAGGCCAGCATGCCGTCGGTGGGCTCCGCCCATAGCGAGAACATCGACGCGCGCACATAGCCCGACTCGCCATCGCGGATGCTGTCCCGGTCGATGAACGAGATGTTCGAACCATCCTTGGCCGCCGCGACGAAATACCAGTCGGCGGCAGACGCAGGAGTGGAGACCGCCAGCAGGATCGCGGCACCGGCCAATCGCAACATGTTACACCCCCCCAAGCCCCGCGGGGCACAAAGGACGGAGCTTGGCGCGGGCGGAGGGGGATGGCAAGCCCGGCTCAGGTCACGACGATCTCGGGCGGCTGATAGATGGGGCAGCGCGTGGCATAGTCCGCGGTCATCGCCGCGAACTCGCCGCGTGCTGCTTCGACCAGCGCACCGGCCTGCTCGAACAGACCGTCGGGCAGCGGCGTCTGCGTGACGAGGTCGCCATCGCTATCGACCGCCGCGATCATCACCGGACCCTGTGCTGTCACCGCACGCAACGCGCCGATGGGGACCGAGAAATTGAGCTGGCGGTAGCCCAGACTCCTCAGGCTCTGCCAGCCGCCGCGAAGATTGGAAACGCGCTTGCCGCCGCGCCAGAGTTCGAGTTGCGCGCCGTCGACGCCCTTCGGTATCTGGTGCAGGGTGATGTTGAACCCGGCCGTGTCGGCCGGCGGCGACAGATCGGGGCTTTGCCAATAGATCGACGCCTCGATCCGCCCTCGCCGGTAGGTCCAGGATTGCACGACTCCGTCATCGCCGTCGGGGTTGTGTGGAAGGACGCGATTGGCGATGAGCACGCCGCCGCCAGGGCCCTGCCGCACGATGCGGCAGTCATGGGGATCGCCGGCCTGCAAGGCGAGCGCGACCAGCGGCAGGAGCATCATCATGGCATCTCTCCCTCGCGGCCGAGCATAACCCGGATCGCCGCGTCCCGCCACGACCGTCACGCATTCGTCACAGGGGGTTTACCATCGCGCATTTCGCGCTAGCCTCGCCCCATGGAAACCACGCCCCAGCCCGCGATCTCGCGCTCGCTCTTCATCTTCTCGCTTTTCTATGGCGGAATGGTCTGCATCGCCGGGGTGCTCGGCAACAAGCTGGTCTCGCTGGGACCGATCTCGGCGATCGGGCCGATGATCGGACTGGCGCCGCTGGCGGTGGAGGCGGGCATTTTCGCCTTCCTGCTGCTCGTCGCGATTTCGAGCGCGGTGGCCGAGGTCCATGGCCCGGCGACCGCGAACCGGCTGGTGCGCTGGGGCTTCCTCCCGCTGCTGGTGTCGATGGCGCTGATCGAGCTGGTGCTGCATCTGCCTGCGGGCGGCGGGATGGATCCGGGCCGGCTCGATGCGTTCGAGACGATCCTCGGCCAGAGCTTCCGCATGATGCTCGCCGGGCTGATCTCCTACGGCACCTCGCAGACGCTCAACGTCACGATCTTCTCGGCGCTCAAGGGCAGGGAAGGATCGAAGCTGCTCTGGCTGCGCGCGGCGATCGCGAGCGTGCTCAGCCAGGTCGTCGATACGGTGCTGTTCATCAGCATCTCCTTCTACGGCGTCTTTCCGATCGGCGGGCTGATGGTGGGCCAGATGGCGACCAAGATCGTGCTGTCGATCGTGCTGGTACCGGTGCTGATCTACATCTTCGTGGGGCTCGCACGGTCGCTGGACGGGAAGTCGTCCCCCGCGTGAGAATCGCGGCTCTTTCCTAAGCCGTTCGCCCTGAGTAGGGGCTGAGCTTGTCGAAGACCCGTATCGAAGGGGGCCTTCGATACGCCATTTCGGTACGCCCCTGCGGGGGCTACTCAATGGCTACTCAGGACGAACGGATATTTGAATTGACCAATAACGCTCCCGATCCGGCGCTGCTCGCCAAGGCCGAGACGCTCACCGAGGCGCTGCCCTATCTGCAGCGCTATGCCGGTGCGACCTTCGTCGTGAAATATGGCGGCCACGCGATGGGCGATCCCGAGCTGGCGCGCGACTTCGCCGAGGATGTGGTGCTGCTGAAAGCGGTGGGGATCAACCCGATCGTCGTCCATGGCGGCGGGCCCCAGATCGGGGCGATGCTCAAGCGGCTGGGGGTCGAATCGAAATTCGTGGGCGGCCTGCGCGTCACCGACGCCGCCACCGCGGAGGTCGCCGAGATGGTCCTGGCGGGCAAGATCAACAAGGAGATCGTTTCCTGGATCGCCGATGCCGGCGGCAGCGCGGTCGGCATTTCGGGCAAGGATGCGCGGCTGGTGCTCGCCGAAAAGGTCAAGCGCACCGAGCCCGATCCCAATTCGGGGATCGAACGGCACGTCGATCTCGGCTTTGTCGGCGATCCGGTCGCGGTCGATCCGACGATCCTGCACACGCTCGCGGCGCAGGGCTTCATCCCCGTCGTCGCGCCGGTGGCGCTCGGCAAGGACGGCGCGACCTACAATATCAACGCCGACACGATGGCGGGGGCGATCGCCGCGGCGTGCAAGGCGTCGCGCTTCTTCCTGCTGACCGATGTCGCGGGGGTGCTCGACAAGTCGGGCGCGCTGCTCACCGATCTCGATCCGGCGGGCATCGCCGCGCTCCAGGCCGACGGCACCATCTCGGGCGGCATGATCCCCAAGGTCGAGACCTGCGTGAACGCGGTCAATGCCGGGGTCGATGCCGCGGTCATCCTCGACGGGCGGGTGCCGCACGCGATGCTGCTCGAAATCTTCACCCGCCGGGGTGCGGGTACCCTGGTCCACGCCTGAGCCCGTTGCGGCCATCCCCCACCCACCCTAACTTGAGGCAAGCGTGATTTACGCTATGCCTGCGATCAAGGTTGCCCGTGGAGAGATGTCTTGGCTGCGCTGATTTTCAATATCGTCGAGATTCTGCTCAACGTGATCTGGTGGATCATCGTCGTCCAGGTGATCCTGTCGATCCTGATCTCGTTCAACGTCATCAACACCTATAATGATTTCGTCCGCTCGCTCTGGCAGGGGCTCGAGCGGCTGACCGATCCGATGTATCGCCCGTTGCGCCGCATCCTGCCCGATGCCCGCCCGCTCGATCTCGCGCCGATGGCGGTGCTGATCCTGTTGCTGATCATCCGGACGCAGGTCATGCCCTATATCGCGTCGCTGCTCGTCGCGAATGGGATTGCCTGACGCCACCACGCCGTGGAGCGCCTCGGCTGACGGCATCCTGATCGCCGTGCGCGTCACGCCCAGGGGCGGGCGCGACGCGTTCGGCGGCGGTACTGCCGGGCATTTCGCCGCCCGGCTCGCCGCCGCTCCCGTGGCGGGCGCGGCCAATAGCGCGCTGGTCGTATTGGTGGCCAAGGCGTTCGGCGTGGCGAAGCGCGATGTGGCGCTGATTTCGGGCCAGACGGCGCGGCTCAAGCGATTGCGGGTATCGGGCGATCCGCAGGCGCTGGCGGAGCGCGCGGCGAGCCTTTATGGGGTCGCTCCATGACCGCCCAGATCATCGACGGAAAAGCCTTTGCCGCGGGGCTTCGCGCCCGCGTCGCCGCGCTCGTGCCCGCCTTCCACGCCGCGACCGGGCGCACGCCGGGGCTCGCGGTGGTGCTGGTCGGCGAGGATCCGGCCTCGACGGTCTATGTCCGCTCGAAAGGCAAGGCGACGCGCGAGGTCGGGATGGAGAGCCTCGAGCATCGCCTGCCCGACACCACCACCCAGGGCGAACTGATCGCCTTGGTCGAGCAGCTCAACGACGATCCGACGGTCGACGGCATCCTCGTCCAGTTGCCGCTGCCCGCGCATCTCGACGCGCAGGAAGTGCTGTTGCGGATCGATCCCGACAAGGATGTCGATGGCTTCCACCCGATCAACGCGGGCCGCCTCGCGACCGGGGTGAGCGGCTTCGTGCCCTGCACGCCCTGGGGCTGCGTGATGCTGCTTGAGGACCGGCTCGGCGATCTCTCCGGGCTCGACGCGGTGGTGATCGGCCGCTCGAACATCGTCGGCAAGCCGATGGCGGCGCTGCTCACCGCGCGCAACGCGACGGTGACGCTGTGCCATTCGCGCACGCGCAACCTGCCCCATTATCTGCGCCACGCCGATATCGTCGTCGCGGCCATCGGCCGCTCGCGTTTCGTCCAGGGCGACTGGCTCAAGCCCGGTGCCACCGTGATCGATGTCGGCATGAACCGCGAGGATGGCCGCCTGACCGGCGATGTCGATTTCGACGGCGCGGCGAGCGTCGCAGGGGCGATCACCCCCGTGCCCGGCGGGGTCGGCCCGATGACGATCGCCTGCCTGCTGCGCAATACCCTGGTCGCGGCGCACCGGCGCGAGGGCGTGCCGCTCGACGAGCGCAGCATCTGATGCGGTCGCACCAGCTCGTCCCCGGAGCAGGCGGACGGCTGGAAAATCATGCGCAATGCCCGTTACGCTCGCGTCCCGAACGAGGGAGGATGAGATGCTGCCATTTCTGATGCTGCTTGCGGTGCCCGATCCCGAAACCGCGATCGAGGCCGAACGCGCCTTCAACCGCGCCGCGCAGACCGAAGGCCAATGGACCGCCTTTCGCCGCTTCTCGACCGAGGACGCGCTGATGTTCACCCCGCAGCCCGCCAAGGCGCACGAGATCCTGCCGCTCAAGGATCCGCCGATCACCGTGCAGTGGTGGCCCGCCGACAGCTTCGTCTCGTGCGACGGCCAGGTCGCGGTGAACACCGGCCCCTGGGTGCGGCCCAAGGCGTTCGGCTATTTCACCACCGTCTGGGTCCGCCAGGGCGACGGGCATTTCAAATGGGTCTATGACGGCGGCGATGCGCTCCAGACGCCGCGCGCGCTGCCCGAGAGGCCGCGCGTGCGCAGCGCCTCGTGCCGGGGCAAGGCCCCGCCGCACGCCTGGGCGCTCAACAGCGAGGTCAGGAACGACGGCGGCAGCTCGCCCGACGGGACGCTGACCTGGGAGTGGACCGTGTTCAAGGACGGCCACCGCATCTTTCGCGTCAATCTGTGGAACGGGAAGCGCTTCGACACCGTGCTGACCGACGACATACCCGCCCCCAAATGATCGAAGCCTTCATCTCGGCCTTCGCGACCCTGTTCGTCGTCATCGATCCGCCCGGCTGCGCGCCGATCTTCGCGGGGCTGACGGCGGGTGCGACCGAGGCGCATCGCCGCGCGATGGCGCTGCGCGCGGTGTTCGTCGCGGCGATCATCCTGGTGCTGTTCGCGCTGTTCGGGCGCGCGCTGCTGAACGGGCTCGGGATCAGCCTCTACAGCTTCCGCATCGCCGGCGGGATCATGCTGTTCCTGATCGCGCTCGACATGGTGTTCGAGAAGCGCACCGAGCGGCGCGAGGACCGGGCCGAGAAGCTCAAGGCCGAGCCGGTGGTGGACGTCTCGGTCTTCCCGATGGCGATGCCGATGATCGCGGGGCCGGGATCGATCGCGTCGGTGATGCTGCTGATGTCGCACAGCGACACCTATCAGGATCAGGCGATCGTGTTCGGCGCGCTCGCGGTGATCCTGGTGCTCACGCTGGTCGCGTTGCTCGCGGCGGGGCCGATCATGCGGATCGTCGGCGCGAAGATCGAGGCGGTGATCTCGCGGCTGCTCGGCGTGCTGCTCGCGGCGCTTGCGACCCAGTTCGTGATCGACGGGATCAGGGCCGCTTTGGTTGCTGCCCGCGCGGCGGGCGTGCACTGAAGCTTGCGTCTGCAAGGGTTGCGGCACCAGCCCGCTCCGACTCCCGGCCACCCTTACTTTAGTATCCTATGGGTGGCCGGGAGGGGGAGCGGGCTGGTGCCGCTCGCCGGCAGGCGCACGAACAGCCTCGTCCGGTGCGGCGTAATCGATCCGCCACAGCTTGAACGGTGAGGTCGCGGGCAGCGCCACCGGGGTCAGCCATTTCGGAATCCTGCCGTCGCGCAGCTGGGCGTAGAAGCCGTTCTTCGACCGTGCGGTATAGAGCGTCGTCTCGGCCATGTTGGGGCAGGTCAGCAGATAGGCCGCGCCATGCGCCTTCGCGATCGGGCGGAACTGCGCCGCGCTGCCCATAAAGGCATGGTGCACGTCGAGGATCGCGCGCTCGTTGCGGTGATAGGGGCCGGCGACGCCATCATGGTGCGTCAGCGTCACCAGCCGCGGCCCCATATCGACATGGGTGAACATCGTCGCCGCGGGGATCGCGTCGAGCTGGCGGAGCGCGGCGAGGCTGGTGCAGGCGCCATAGGCGCGGTTGCTGCTGGTGCCGCCGCCCGACGCCGCCGGCGCGCGCGGCATCCATTTGACGACGAAGCCGGCGAACAGGCCCGATACGACCAGGAAGGCCGCGACCGATCCGACCACCCGCATCAGCATCTGGCGGCTGCTCAGGCACCAGGGCACGATCAGCCAGATCAGCGCGGTCGAGCCGGGAACGCCGAGCATCTGCGCCGCGGGCCCGGTGCGGACCTGCCAGAGCAGGGTGGCGCCCGAAAAGGCGGTGAACAGCGCGATCGTCGCCCAGCCCACCGCCCGGTCGGTCCCGCGCGCGCGCCATGCGGCAACTGCCGAGCCGATCAGCCCGATCACCGGCATCGCCGCCGTGGTGAGCTGATTGTCCCAGCTGAGCCGATAGATGGGCCGCGCCTCGCGGACATTGTTGAGCCAGATCCGCGCCAGCTCGGGCGAGACGCCCTCGGGGCGGCCCAGGCATTGCGGGAAGAGCAGGGCGAAGCCCGCCGCGATCGCCGCGCCCGCGGCCGCGCCCATCGCCAGCCGCATCCAGCGCTCCTGCGGGTTGACCAGCGACAGGATGAAGAGCAGCGCCCCCGCAACGGTGACGGTCGAGAGCCAGACCGGGGTCAGCGCGTCGCAGCGCATCGCCATATTGGCGTTCGAGGTGAACAGCGCGAAGCCGAGCGCGCTCACCCCGGCAAGCGTGACCGCATAGATCTGCATCCGCCGCGCCTCGCCGCGGTCCCACACCCAGCGCAGCCCGATGATCGCCCCCGCCATCGCGCAATAGGGCAGCATCTCGAGCCCGATGGTGAGCGAGAACGCGCTCGAAATCCCCACCACCGCCCCGCCGCGCGCGCGCCCCGGATCGGCGAGCCCCGCCACCGTCATCGCCAGCGCGGCGATCTGCCACCCATGGTGATCGATGCGCATCGGCATGTACATGCTCATCGTCAGCGTGCAGCTCGTGAGCAGCACCACCACTGCGACCGGCCATGCCCTGGGATCGATCAGCCGCCGGACCGTCAGCGACAGCCCCGTCAGCGTCACGCCGAGCGGCAGCATCGGCGCGATCCCGCACGCCCATTTCTCCGCCGCGGCCACGCCGATGAACGGCTTGAACAGCAGGATCAGCCCGGCGATCGGCAGGTCGCACAGCCGCGACCAATGGATGTTGAGCCCGCCCAGCGCCGGATCGAGGCGATAGTTGGTGAGATCGTACCAGCCCTGCCCCGCGAGCAGCGCGCGGACCTGCATCAGCCGCATATTGTCGTCGGTGTCGCCCAGCCCCAGCGACAGGATCACGCCCTGCTTCTGCCAGATGAAGAAGGTGCACACCGCCAGCCAGGCGACGAGCGTCCAGTTCAGCCAGTGACGGTCGAGTTCAGTTTCCAGGCGGGAAACACCGCCATCCGGCCCAGGCTTCAAATTCGCTTCCCTCACTCGCGCCCGCGCATTAGTGCGGCCCGCGGTTCAAGGGCAAGGCATGACGGTGATCCTTCGACGAGTCGAGAGTTTGTGGGCGAGCGGGGTGCTGGGGCAGATCATCCGCTTCGGGATCGCGGGGGTGATGTCCACGCTGATCTATGCCGCGGTCTATTGGCCGCTGGCGACCTATGTCATCCCGCCCCTGCTCGCCGGCGTGATCGGCTTCATCGCCGCGGCGACCGCGGGCTTCTTCATGCACAGCGCGTGGAGCTTCAAGGGGCACGGCGTGCGCGATAACAGCGGCCGCCAGCATGCCCGCTTCCTCGCCGTCCAAGGCTTCGGCTTCCTGCTCAACGAACTCTATATCTGGGTGCTCACCGGTCCCCTGTTCCACGGCCCGACCTGGTGGCCGCTGGTGCCGACGGTGTTCCTCACCCCCGCGCTCACCTTCGCGCTCAACCGGCAATGGGTGTTCGCCGCGGAAAAGGCCGGCTGAGATGGACCGTATCGTTTACGAGCGCATGGCTGCGCACGACACCACGCATTGGTGGTACCGCGCCCGGCGCGACATCCTGTCCGACTATCTGACGCGCTACGGCGATCTGCCCAGGGACGCGCGCATCCTCGAGATCGGCTGCGGCACCGGGCACAATCTGCCGATGCTCGCGAGCTTCGGCGAGGTCGACGCGATCGAGATCGACGAGGCCGCGGGCGCCTTCGCCGCCGAGCGGCTGGGCAAGCCGATCGGCACCTCGCCGCTGCCCGAGCTGAGCGGGGTCGAGCGCGGCCAGTACGATCTCGTCGCGGTGCTCGACGTGGTCGAGCATGTCGAGGACGACGTCGGCGCGCTCAGGGCGATCGCCAGCCTGCTCAAGCCCGGCGGCAAGATCCTGATCACCGTCCCCGCGCACCAATGGATGTGGAGCGCGCACGACGTGGTGAACCACCACAAGCGCCGCTATTCGAAGGCGACGCTCACCGCGGCGCTGCAAAAGGCGGGCTTGAGCTGGCGCAAGCTGCGCTGGTTCAACTCCTTGCTCTTCCCCGCGGCGGTCGCGGCGCGGATGGCGGGCAAGCTCACCGGCAAGGACGACAGCGACGATTCGCCGCCGCCCGGGCCGCTCAATGCGATCTTCGAGACGGTGTTCCGGATCGAGCGCCACCTCCTCGGCCGGGTGCCGATGCCCCCCGGCCTCTCGATCATCGTTCTGGCCGCGCCGAAATAAACTCCTTCTCCCATTGGGAGAAGGAAGGGGCCCGCCGCGAAGCGGTGGGAGGGATGAGGGTGACGGATCGTCCTCACCCTTCCGCCGACTTCGTCGGCGCCCTCCCTCTCCTGGAAGGAGAGGGATTCAGGCCTTCGTCCGCGCCCGCCTCCGCGGCGCCGGCAGCGGCGGCGGCGCGATCGCCGCAGGCGCTTCGCTCGGCTCGTAATCCTGCGCCTCGGGCGCATCCTCGAAGCGATAGCCCAGCCGGGCATGGCCCTTCACCGGGCCGGCGATATCCGCGACCAGGTACAAAGGCCGCCGCTTGGACTCGACATAGAGCCGCCCCAGATATTCGCCGATCATCCCGAGCACGAACATCTGCACCGCGCCGAGCACGAGCACGACGAGCATCAGCGAGGTCCAGCCCGGCTGGATCGCGCGGCCGGTGAGCCAGGCGAAACCGACATAGAGCACCAGCAGCGCCGCCGCCCCCGTGAGCGCGAGGCCGGCATGGCTGGCGAAGCGCAGCGGCGCGGTCGAGAAGCCCGTCACCGCGTCGAGCGCGAAGCGGATCATCTTGGAGAGCGGATATTTGCTCTCGCCGGCATGGCGCTCCTGCCGGTCATAGGGGAAGGCGACCTGGCGGAAGCCGACCCAGGCGACCATCCCGCGGATGAAGCGCGCCTGTTCGGGGAGCGCCAGGAAGGCGTCGAGCGCCCGCCGCGTCATCAGCCGGAAATCGCCGGTATCGAGCGGGATCGGCGTGTCGGTCACCCTGTCGAGCACGCGGTAAAAGGCGGCGGCGGTGGCGAGCTTGAAGATGCTCTCGCCGTCGCGCTTGCGCCGCACCGCATAGACGACATCCGCACCTTCCGCGGCCATCGTCGCGCGCATGTCGGTCAGCAGCTCGGGCGGGTCCTGCAGGTCCGCGTCGATGATCAATATTTCCTCGCCCGCGCACAGGTCGAGCCCGGCGGTGAGCGCCAACTGATGGCCATGGTTGCGCGACAGGTTGATCGCGACGAGGCGCGGATCGCCCGCCGAGAGCTGCTGCATGATCGCCCAGCTCTTGTCGCGCGAGCCGTCGTTGATCAGCACCACCTCGTAACTGTCCCCCACCGCCGCCCGCGCCGCCGCCGAGACGCGCCCATGGAGCATCTCGAGGCACGCCTCTTCATTGTAGCAGGGGATGACGACGGAGAGCTTGGGACGTTGCATGGTGGGGGGCGTTAGCGGGTTTTGGTGGGTTCGTCATGGGGGATTGGTGGGGTGCTGACCGATTGGCGCGCATATCAAATTTGTGGCTGACGTGACGATTGACAGTCAAATCCATCGAGCAGCTACTGCTGCTGATCAAACAAGCGTATCAAATGGAGCTTTCGCGTGAAATTCGACGTCATCGGACGCATTAACAACATGCGATTGCCTGACGGCAAGACCGCGGTCCTCTATTCCGTCTACGAAGCGGTTAGCAACTCTATCCATGCGATCAACGATCGTTTTGGCGAGGATGAAGCCGCGAAGAAGGGTAGGGTCGATGTCGATATCGCGGTGGACGACGCCTTTGAGATCGACACCATCACCATTACCGACAACGGGATCGGGTTCACCGACGCAAACCTAGACTCGTTCGAGACGAGTGACAGCAGATTCAAATATCAGCGTGGCGGTAAGGGCGTCGGTCGGTTCATCTGGATAAAGATGTTCGAAACCATCAAGGTCGATAGCGTGGTTGCCAAGGCTGAAGGGCGGAAGCGAGTCCGTTTTACCTTCGTGCCGGAGGAAGAGGACTCCATCGCCGACAAGCGAGTCACGTCGGCGCCAGGGGAGGAGATACGTACCTCGATCACGTTATCGGACATGCGGTCCGACCAACGTGGGCGAATCAAGCCCTCATCCTATCTGAAGGACCTGGCACTCCACTTCTTCCCACAGTTCATCTCCGGTACCTTGCCTGAAGTTACGATCACCTACCGAGGGGAAGCCTCCAGCCTTAACGAGTTCATTGCAGAGCAGATTGACGTTCCGGAGGAACGCTCGCTTCTGGTAGATTTTGGCGATGGCCCGATTGAGGTGAAGGTAAATCACCTGTTCGTGGATGCGTCGATCTCGACCGGCTTGCGGAACTCCTATCTGTTGACTGCGCATGGCCGCCTCGTTGGCGACCCGGTGTCGATCGAACGCAAATATGCGTTGAAGGAATTGCCTGACGGCAAAGCTTACGTGGCAGTGATCAGCAGTGTGTTCCTAGATGAACGCGTCGATCAGGAGCGACTGGGCTTCAAGTTGACTGCCGAGCAAGGAGAGATACTTCAGTCAGCGATTCTCGAAGCCGCAGAGGAGTTCTTGCACGCGCATATCGCTAGAATGAGATCGCGCCAGAAGACGACCGTCGAAGGATTGATCGCTGAGCATCCCCAGCTCCAGACGCAGTTTGAGGACATCGACGAATATGTAGCCCAGCTCGGGCCGGGAATGGATGACGAGCAGATCGCGCAGAATCTGTTCGTCCTCTTGTATCGTGACGAGCGCGATCTGAAGAAGCGAATTGAGTCTCTCGACCAGCTTGCTTCGCTGGAGGCGGAGAGCCGCAAAAGCGCTGAAGAGGTGCTTAGCGAAATCTCGAACCAAGCGAAGCACCGATTGGCAGAACTAGTCGTAAAGCGCCATCAGTTGCTCCAGCTCGCCAACATCCTGCTCAAGGTGAAGGACGATGGCCAGCGTAGCTATCATTACGAACGCGTGATTCATGAGCTAATTTGCCCGATGCGCGAGATGTATAAGTCTGGTGACTATGAGGATCACAATCTCTGGATGCTCGACGACACCCTCGCCGCCTATCAGCTCTTCGCGTCGGACAAGCCAATCAGCTCTCTCACCGAGGGTTCATCATCTACGAAAGAGCCGGATCTGATTTTCTTCAATCCACTGGGGTTCAGGAGGGAGGGCACGAATGACCCGATCGTGATCGTTGAGTTCAAGCGACCAGGTGACGTGCTTCCGACTAAAGACCCAGTGAATCAAGTGCTTGACTACATTGAAGAGCTACAAGGCTCGCGGGTTAGGGACGTCGATGGCGAAGTGGTTGCAGATATCGACACGAAGACGCCGTTCGAGTGTATAATCGTCTGTGAACTCACTGGGCAGGCGCGCGGATTGTTCGAAAAGTCATTGGCGCAGAATAGCACGCCGGACGGGGAGGGTTATTATGGGTGGTCGAGTCGGCACCTTGCTCATATCCGCGTCATCTCGTTCAAGAAGATGCTCCGAGATGCGGAAATCCGAAATCAAGCGTTCTTCAATCAGTTGACGCTTGGCAGCCCCTCCCTCGCGGCAAAGAAGCGACAGGCTAAGGCAAGGGAAAAGCGTGCTGCGCGCAAGGGGCCAGCCCCCGCCGCAGCGTGAAGGACTCCCCCTTGAAATGTAGGATTTCCCCTGCTCAGCTAAGCGCGCCGGACACCTCCGGCCCGCTCTTTGACCCGTCGATCCCCCATCCCCTCCGCGCCCCCGCGCGGCGCCCCGGGAATCCAACAACCCGCGCATTTCCCCTCGGGCAAAGGTCACCAATGACCGCGATTTGCGGGACCTTTCCGAAGGCCACGGCAACCGCCGATCAGTGTCAAGTTAGTGTCAACTTTGGCGCCACCCGCCCCCGCGCAAGCGCGCGAAGCAAGCCGCGAAAAACCGCGCCTTGGCCTAACCTTCGCCTAACCTTCCACAAGGCGGGACGCCCCCCTTCCGTCATCCCGGCGAAAGCCGGGACCCAGAGTCGCGGGCGATGCGCTCTCCAACCCTGGGTCCCGGCTTTCGCCGGGATGACGGGTCAGCCGGTTTGGCGCGACCATCGCGTGGCTTGCCACCCTCAGGCAGCGCCTTTCGCCCGCTCCTCCACCAGCCGCTCCAAAATCGTCAGCGGCACCGCGCCCGCGCGGATGACCTCGTGGAATTGCTTGAGGTCGAACTTCGCCCCCGCAATCTCCTGCGCCCGCTTGCGCGCCCGCACCCAGCTCGCATGGCCGACCTTGTAGCTGCACGCCTGGCCCGGCTGGGTGCAGTAGCGCTCGACCTCGCGCTGCGAGCGGGGGCGGGCGAAGCCGACGGTCGCGACCATGTAATCGGTCGCCTGCTCGCGGCTCCAGCGCTTGGTGTGGATGCCGGTATCGATCACCAGCCGCGCCGCGCGGAACAGGAAGGACTGGAGATATCCGGCGCGTTCGAGCGGCGAGGCATAGGCGCCCAGTTCGTCGGCGAGCTGCTCGGCATAAAGCGCCCAGCCCTCCGAATAGGCGCCGAAGAAACTGGTCTTGCGGATCAGCGGCCCCTCGGCCTCCTGCGCGGTCGAGATCTGGAGGTGGTGGCCGGGCAGGCCCTCGTGGAAGGTCAGCGAGGGGAGGGTATATTTGGGCCAGTCGCCCACGCTCTTGAGGTTGATGAAGTAGATGGCGGGGCGCGACCCGTCGAGCGCGGCGCGGCGGTAATAGCCGTTCGAGGCGCCGTCCTGGATCTCGACCGGCACCGCGCGGATCTCGAGCGGGGCCTGGCTGGGGTTGAGGAAGGCCTGGGGCAGCCTGGCGCTGATCAGCTTCACGCCCTCGTTGAGCGAGGCGATCAGTTCGGCGCGGCCCGCCGCGGTGTCGGCATAGAGCTGCTCGGGGCGGGTGTTGAGCGCGGTCAGCCGTTCGGCGACGGTGCCGGCGGTGAAGCCCTGGGCCCTCAGGATCGCGTCGAGCTCGGCGCTGATCTGGGCGACCTGGTCGAGGCCCATCTGGTGGACTTCGGCGGGGGTGAATTTGGTGGTGGTCGAGGCTTCGAGCGCCGCGGCGTAGATCGCCTCGCCCTGGGGGATGTCCCACACGCCGGCGCTGGTGCGCGCCCTGGCGCGGAGCTTGCGGATCAGCGCGATCTGGCGGTCGAGCGCGGGATAGACCCGGGTCGAGACGATCGACGCGGCGCGCTTGCCCCAGTCGCCGGGGATCTGACCGGTGCGGCGGACGAGCGAGGTGGTGAGGGTGTTGGCCTCCGGCGCGGGGCTGCGCAGCGCCGCCATCTGGCCGAGCGTGAGGTCGAGCGAGAAATCGGGGGCGACCACGCCGCGGTGCGCCTCGACCGCCTGCTCGTGGGTCTCCTGGTCGAGGACCGTGGCAAAGGCGTCGAGCCGGTCGAGATAGGCCTCGGCATCGTCGGCATTGGCGATGGTGTGGGCCGAGTTGAGGAAGTCGGGCGTCGAGAAATAGGCGCCGCCCTGCTGGAAGATGGTGAAGGGGCGGACGGCCGAATCGAGGTTGAACTTCTCGGGCCCGACCGCGCGGGCGCGGAGCGAATAGAGGACGACCTCGCGGTCGAGCTGCGACTGGGGCGAGAGGCCCTTGGGTCCGATCGCCTCGATCGCGGCGATCGTGTCGAGCAGCGCCCCGAGGTTGATCCGGCGCGCGGCGGCGGTGCGCGGCGAGAGCTGGTGCTTGAGGTCGGCGTCGGCGCCCTTGTCGAGCCCGAGCGAGGTCGCGCTCTCGGGCGACTGGCGCAGCGAGGCGTGGAAGGCGGCATCGAAGACGCGGTTCAGTTCGGCATCCCTGGCGCCGGGCGCGGCGGCGCGGGCGGCATAGGGAAGCAGCGCGAAGACGCTTGCGGCGGAAGCGGTGTACAGGAAGGAACGGCGATCCACGGTCAGGCCCCCTTTGGATGTGATGGGGCGAGACTAGCGATTCGCACTATGGGCACAAGCGGCGTCAGCGCTCCCCGATCTTCGCCTGGTCGACGATCGCCTTGAGGAAGGCGAGGTGGCCGAGGAACGCCTTGCGGCCCGCGCTCGTGATCGACACGAGCGTCCGCGTGCGCTTGCCCACCGGCTGCTTGTCGACCGCGACATAGCCGGCCTTCTCGAGCGTGGTCAGATGCGCACCCAGATTGCCGTCGGTCGCCTCGACCACCGATTTGAGCCGCACGAAATCGAGCGGAGCGTCATCGGGTTCGGCATCGAGCGCCGCCAGGATGCGCAGCCGGGTCGACTGGTGGACGATCTCGTCGGGCGCTTCGTTGATGCCTGGGCTCATGCGCGCTTCAGCCACAGGCCCGAGACGATCAGCGCCCCGCCGCCGCCGACGCCGAGCCACAGCTCGAGATGGGCGCGGTCGAAGAACCAGCCGCCGATCACGCAGGCGGCGATCACCAGCCCGATCCAGGCGAAACGGCGGCCCCACCAGATGCCCTGGAAGACATACATAGCGGCGACGAAGATCGAGATCAGCGCATTGCTCCTTGCCGCGCCATCGACCCCCGCGATCTGGAGCACGAGCACTACCAGCGCGACGATCGTCACCCCGGTCGCGGCACCGCGCCAATCGCCCTTGCCGTGCCTGCGCCCGCGCCAGATCGACCAGAGCGTCGCGAGCAGGATGCCGACCGGCCAGGCGAGCGTGCCCCCGGGGCTCGCATAGCTGGCGAGATTGGCGATCAGCCACACCAGCCCCCAGCCGATGACGATGTCGCCGGCATGGGCATAGGCGCGGAACTCGACGGCGCGGCTGCGGGTGCGGTCGACTGCGTCGAGCGCGCTGGCGGCATCCTCCTCGCCGATCATTTGACCGGTTCTCCGATCGAGGCGGCGAGGAAGGCCAGCGCCTGCTTCCAGCTGTCGGCGCGCGCCGCCGCATTGCCTTCGGTGGTGCCGCCCAGCGCGTTGAAGGCGGTTGCGGGCCGTCCATGGCCATCGTCAGGCGGGATCGCGCCGGCATGGCCTGCGTCCGGATAGGCGATGTGACGATGCGGGTAGCGGAAGCCCCTGGCGTCGAGCCGCGCCATCACCTGATCGGCCATCGCGCTCGATGGCCACAGCGTGTCGGCCCGGCCGGAAAGCAGCAGCACCGGCCCGCCGATCCGCTCGACCGGGATCGCCGCGTCGGGATGCTCGCCGGCGAATTTCAGGCTGCGCAGATAGAGATCGTAAACCCCGGTGAAGGGGGCGCTGGTATCGTAGGGGATGTACGGCACGGGCTGGCCGTTCAGGCTGAACGAGGATTTGACGCTGGTATAATCGGCAAAGTTGATCCCCTGCCACACCACCGAGCTCGGCACGACCGCGATCACCGCCTTGATCTCGGGGCGGCGCGAGGCGACCAGCAGGGCGGTCTCTCCGCCCTTGGAGATGCCGTAGATGGCGATGCGCTTCGGATCGGCGAGCGGCTGCCTGACCAGCCAGGCGACCGCGGTGTCGAAATATTCGAGCGGGATTTCCTGGAGCTGCTGGGGCAGCCCATCGGCCTTGAAATAGGCGAGCGCGAGCACGCCATAGCCCTGGCGGGCGAACGCCTCGCCGAGCCGCTTGCCCCCTTCCTCCCCGCCTTCGGACCCGCCGAGCACGAGCAGGGTCGGGCCACGCTTGCCGCTCGCGGGCGGGTACCAGGTGGCGACGAGGCCCTGTTCGCGCACGGGGATGCCGGCGGGGGTGGCAACGGTCTGCGCCTGGGTCGCGGCGGCCGGGACAAGCTGGCCGGGCAGGGCGAGCAGCCCCGCGCCGAGTGCCAGAAGAAGCGCGCGTTTCATCTCGACCTCCATTCACTCTGCCTCGCAGAGCAGATAACTCTGCGAGGCAGAGTAAGTCAAGTCTTTCGTTGTGTGCGCTGACCGGCGCGAGCGCCGCGGGCGCGCTTCCTCCCGCGCGCGCGGCGCCGTCCCACAATGCGGAAGGTTACAAAAGGTTAGGCGAAAGCACTGTTTGTAGCGGGTCCGGCATTCGAAAGTTGACACTGGCTTCACACTGCCGCGCCTGTTTCGCACGGGCGAAATCCGGGCGAGGGCGCCTGTGACGGTTGTTGCTGTTCTGACGATTCGCGATGTCAAAGATCGGCCGGATGCAGTGTGCGGCGAGGCGAGGGAAGCAGGGGAATCCTACATTGCAAGGGGGGGGGTGGGCTTCCGCTGTTGGGCCGTTTGTTGCCAGCCTCCTTTTGAGGGGGAGATGGCGGAAAGGGACGATCGGCTCATCCACTGAAGGACGCAGTTCGATCTGACCGCGCCGGATCGATGGATTCTGACGAAGGAGCCGACTGGTCAGGGTGGCCAAGCCGGCGCAACCCCACGAAAATATTGCGAGCCGGATTCTGCCTTTGTAATCCGGCCCGTGCGTTAGACGCGCCGGTATTCAAGCTCGAACCTGCTCTAAAAACTCCCTATACTCTCAACGGTTTAGTGATCACGCTCAGCGATCTGCCGACATATTTCCATTGCGGCCCGCCGAATAATATGCTTATTTGGCAATCGTGATCCGCCCGTAAAACAAGCGATCATCGGCAGCTTCATTTTCATAAATAATCTACATTTTTAAATACAAAACTCGCCGCGTTCCGCCTCTTTCGACATACAGACAACGTTGTCATGCATGATGAGGGCGCCGTCATCCGGGGCGGTGGCAGGGCTCGGGCCGAGAAATAGAGGAACGGGAGAGTACGCGTGAGAGTTGCGAGACGGCAAATCCTTGCTTCAACGATGGCGATCCTTGTGGCGGGCTGCTCGGGCGGCGCGGCCACTCCAACGCCTGCGCCCATTTCGGTGCCTGCACCCACGCCTACTCCTACTCCTACTCCTACTCCTACTCCTACTCCTACCCCTACCCCCTCTGCCACCCTGGCGGCCGTCACCACGGCCCAGCTCGGCAAGGGCTGGAACATCGGCAATACGCTTGAGTCGCTAAATGATTTCGGCAAGCCCCATACGACCTCGCAAGAGACCGCGTTCGGCAATCCCGCGGTAAATCAGCAATTGCTGAACGCAGTCGCCGCCGCCGGCTTCAAGAGCGTGCGTATTCCCGTCGAGTGGGCCCAATATATGGACGGAAGCGGGAACGTCGCTCCGTTCTGGCTCGCCAGGGTCAAGGAAGTGGTCGACATGGCCCGGAATGCCGGGCTGTACGTCATCATCAACCAGCACAAGAGCGACTGGTACAACCCGACGGCTGCGGAGCGGGTTGCCGGCAACGCGGCATATACGAAATTGTGGACGCAAATCGCGAACCATTTCAAGGATTACGACAACCATTTGCTGTTCGCCGGAACCAACGAAATCCACGTCGATTATGGCGTGCCGTCGGCGGAAAATTGCACCGTCCAGTCGGGCTTCAATCAGGCGTTCATCGACGCGGTGCGCGCGACCGGCGGCAATAACGCGTCGCGGACGCTCGTCTTCCAAGGGTATAATACCGACATCAACAATACGATTGGAGCGTGTGGAGCTCCCGTCCCCACCGACACGGCCAGCAGCAGGCTGATGATGGAGTTCCATTATTACGATTCGTACAACTTCACGCTGAACGACAAGAGCGCCATCTGGCAGTGGGGTTCGATCGCGACCGATCCCGCAGCAACGGAAGCGTGGGACAACGAGGCGCATGTCGACGCCCAATTCGACAAGGCGAAGGCCGCCTATACCGACAAGGGCATTCCCGTGATCATCGGCGAATACTGCGCCATGTCGAAGACCGAGTATGATCCGTCGCTGAAGTACCGGGACTATTGGACCAAGTACGTCACCGGATCCGCGATCCGACATGGTTTCGCACCCTATTACTGGGACACCGGCTCCTTCCCCAATCACACCTGCGGGCTGTTCAACCGCACCACCGGTGCCGACTTCAACCCGACGACGATCGCCGCGGTCTTCGCCGCGCCCTAGGGGTCCGGGCACGGTGGTACGGGCCGGAAATCGTCAGCCGATGATTTCGGGCAAGATCCGCGACGTGAGCGGAATCTTCCAAATCGTGGAGCGCCAGCATCCACATGATGAAGGGATTCGAGATGTACACCAAACGCATGGCGCAGCTCGTGTTGGGCATTTTTCTGGGTGTCGCCGCCTGCGGCAATAGCTGGGCTCAAAAGTTTGAAGGCCTGGCCAGCACCCCGCAAATGGGCTGGAACAGCTGGAACAAGTTTGCCTGCGATATCGATGAGCGCCTGATCCGCGAGACCGCCGATGCCATGGTCAAGACGGGCATGAAGGACGCCGGCTATCAGTACGTCAACATTGACGATTGCTGGCAGGGCGAGCGCGACGCCGACGGCAACATCCAGCCCGACCCCAAGCGCTTCCCATCCGGGATGAAGGCGCTGGCGGACTATGTGCATGGCAAGGGACTCAAGCTGGGCATCTACTCGGACGGCGGCGCGACCACCTGCGGCGGCCGTCCCGGTAGCCGCGGCCACGAGTATCAGGATGCGCGGACCTATGCGCGCTGGGGCATCGATTACCTCAAGTACGACTGGTGCAACACCCAGGGCCTGAACGCCGAAGGGGCCTACACCACGATGCGCGACGCGATCGCCAAGGCGGGCCGTCCGATGCTGTTCAGCGCGTGCGAATGGGGCATCAGCAAGCCTTGGGAGTGGGCGGGCCAGGTTGCCCATTCGTGGCGCACCACGCCCGATATCTATAATTGCTTCGACTGCGAATTCAGTCCGGGCCTCTCGACTGGTCTGGGCGTGCTGCGCATCCTCGACAGGCAGGCAGGTCTGCGCAAGTTCGCAGGGCCCGGCCACTGGAACGATATGGACATGCTCGAAGTGGGCAACGGCATGAGCGAGGATGAGGACCGCGCCCATCTGTCGATCTGGGCCATGATGGCCTCGCCCCTCATCCTGGGCAACGACTTGCGTACCATGTCCGAGTCGACCCGCCGCATCCTGACCAACCCCGGCGTGATCGCGGTGAACCAGGACAGACTGGGTGTGCAGGCGCTGCGCGTCATGGCCGACGGTCCGCTGGAGATCTATGCCAAGCCGCTCGACGGCGGCCAATGGGCACTGATGTTCCTGAACCGCTCCAACCAGCCTGTCGACGTTCGCCATGACTGGAAAGCGGAAGTCCTGACCGATGGCCTGAGCAACCGGTCGGTCGATTTCAAGCGGACTGTCTACCGCTGGTCCGATCTGTGGAGCACGAAGACCGGAGACACCAGCGTCAACCTGCAAGCGCGGCTGGCGCCGCACAGCGTGCTGATGCTGCTCCTGACCGGCCCCACGAAACCACAGGGAGTTTGATAGTTTTGGGGACACTATACTCAATAGACGACATCTGTGGTCCGGCTCGATTGATGCGCGCTGAGCCTGTCATGCGGCGCATTGATCGTCTGGGAAGCGGGCGGTCACCCGCGTCGGCAGCGCGCTGCAACCGCCGTACGGGTCCCAATTGTCGTGAGAAAGCAGGCGCCTGCTCGGTAGCACTCGCTTCATGCGCCACGCCTTCGGTTATGGGACAGTATCAATGCGCCTTCTGACCTCCGCAGCCGCGATCGCCGCTGCACTGATCCTGCCGGTCGCGGCGCATGCTGCCGACGACCCGGTTCAGATAACACTCGAAGCGTCCAAGCCCGGCGCCGTGATCGACCGCAACATCTTCGGCCAGTTCGCCGAGCATTTGGGTAGCGGTATCTATGGCGGCATCTGGGTCGGCAAGGATTCCACGATCCCGAACACGCGCGGTATCCGCAAGGATGTCGTAGCAGCCTTGAAGGCGCTCAGGGTTCCTAACGTCCGCTGGCCGGGCGGCTGCTTCGCCGACCAGTATAACTGGCGCCGCGGCGTCGGCCCTGAGCGCAAGGCGGCCGTCGGCGAGCCCAACACGTTCGGCACCGACGAATTCATGGACTTCGCCGAGCAGATCGGAACCGAGGCCTATATCTCGGTCAATCTCGGCTCCAGCACCGTGCAGGAAGCGGCCGAATGGCTCGAGTACATGACCGCGCCGACCGACTCTGCCTTCGGTGCCGAGCGCGCCAGAAACGGGCACCCTCAGCCGTACAAGGTCGCCATCCTCGGCCTCGGCAATGAATCCTGGGACTGCGGCGGCCCGATGTCGCCGGACTTTTACATCAGCGAAATGATGCGCTTTTCGCATTTCGTGCGCAATTACAATGCGGCCCAGCCGATGAAGCGCGTGGCCGTCGGACCCAGCGGCGCCGACCCGACCTGGACCGAGGCCGTCATGAAGGCCTGGAAGAGCCGTTCCTGGGCCTGGGACATCGAGGGCCTGTCGCTGCACTCCTACAGCGTGGGCGGCTGGCCGCCGCACATGAAGGACACCGGCTTTGACGAAGAGGACTATGCCGTCCTGCTGAAAGACTCGATCGGCATGGATGGCACGCTCAGGCTGCAGTCGGCGATCATGGACAGATATGATCCCGAAAAGAAGGTCGCCCTGGTGGTCGACGAATGGGGCTCGTGGCTGGCGCCGACGCCGGGGTCGAACCCGGACGGCCTGATGCAACAGAATACTCAGCGCGACGCCGTGCTGGCCGCGCTCAACATCAACATCTTCGCGCGCCACGCCGATCGCGTCCGCATGGCCAATATCGCCCAGATGATCAACGTCCTGCAGGCCATGATCCTGACCGACAAGGGCAGGATGCTGCTGACGCCGACCTATCACGTCTTCCACATGTACGTGCCGTTCCAGGACGCGACCTTCGTACCGCTGACCTTCGACGCCGGCACCTATACGACGAACGGCATCACTTTGCCGCGCGTCGATGCCGTCGCGGCCAGGGACAAGGCCGGCAAAATATGGATTGCCCTGACCAACATCGACCCGAAATCGCCCGCGACATTCAGCTTCTCACTTGGCGGCGTTAACGCCACAAAGGCTTCGGGCCAGACCCTTTCGGCGCCGAAGGTCGATAGCGTCAACACCTTCGGCGCACCTAACACCGTCGCCCCCAGGGCCGTATCGGCCAGGGTCGTGGGCGGTAAGCTGACCATCACCGTCGCGCCGGCATCGGTGACGGTGCTAGGCCTCGACTAGTCGGAGCGCCCGGGAGTGATCCGACATCCTTTCCCGATAACCAGCCAACCAAAATCGGGTTTTCGGTTAAACACGGGGAGAGATCACTGATGAAGCACCATGTTGTCCCGGAAGGCGGACATCGCGCTCACGCCGGCGCTTGCCACCGTCCTCACCCCTTCGCCGCGGCTCCCCAGACGCAGATGCGGCATCAAGGCGCAAAAAGGGGAAGCATCATCCGACATGGGTCGAAATCGTTTGGAATTGTCATATCGGGGCTGGTGTCGTGCATGGCCTTGGCGCTGGTAGCCTGTGCAGCGCCGGCATCTGCGCAGAATCGGGACGGTCCGGTGGCGAGCGCGCCCAAGGGCATGCCGACCGCGACCTGGACGCCGGATAATGGCGACGGCACCTTCACCAATCCCTTGTTTTATGACGAATTTTCAGATCCGGACGTGATCCGCGCCGGCGACTGGTTCTATCTGACCGGCACCACCATGCACGCCATGCCGGGCCTGCCGATCCTGCGCTCGAAGGACCTGGTCAACTGGGAATTCGTCGCCTACGCCCTCGACAAGCTCGACCTCGGCCCGGCCTTCCGGCTGGAGGATGGCCAGAATATCTACGGCCAGGGCATCTGGGCGCCGTCCTTTCGCTACCACAACGGCAAATTCTACATTTTCGCGAACGTCAACGGCCAGACGACCCAGATGTTCATGGCCACCGATCCGAAGGGGCCATGGACGCGCACGCCGATGAAGCGCAGCCTTCACGACCTGTCTGTCCTGTTCGACGACGACGGCAAGGTCTATGTCGTCTGGGGTCACCAGGCGCTGCACCTGGCCCAGCTTACGAATGACCTGACCGACGTGGTTCCAGGCACCGAGCGCACCCTGTTCACCGCCGACGCCGGGATGGGCGAGGGCGCGCATTTCTACAAGATCGGCGGCAGATACTATATCATCAGCGCCGAATATGCCGGCGGCTTTCGGATGCCGGCCGCGCGGGCGGATCATGTGCTGGGCCCTTACGAGGTCAATCGCGCGATCAGCCTACACGAGGACTTCGGCATGGCGGCAGGCGCCCGTCTGCGTCAGCCCAAGCCGCCTTTCGAATTCTGGCCACCTAGCCCTGCCGCCAATCATAGCCTTGCGATGCACCAGGGGGGCATCATCCAGACGCCTGAGGGCGAATGGTGGGGCTTTTCGATGATGGATTTCAATTCAGTCGGCCGGCTGACGGCCTTGTCGCCGATCACCTGGAAGGACGGCTGGCCCTGGTTCGGCCTGCCGGGCAATCTGATGCGCACGCCGCGGACCTGGGTGAAGCCGAAGACCGCTACGCCACAGCGTGTGCGTGTGCCCTTTCAGCGTAGCGATGATTTTTCGGCGCAGCAGCTCAAGCCGATATGGCAGTGGAACCATGTCCCGGTCGCCGGCAAATGGTCCTTGTCGGAACGGCCGGGTTTCCTGCGGCTTCACGCCCTGCCGGCGACCTCGTTCTACGATGCGCGCAATACCCTGACGCAACGGGCGATCGGGCCGATGTCGGCGCCGAGCGTCCTGCTCGACGTATCGAACCTGAAGCCGGGCGACACGGCGGGACTGGGCCTGCTCAATCTCCCTTATGCGACCTTGGGCGTCGAAAAACGCACCGACGGGCTCAACCTCGTCTTTTATGACCAGCGCCGCGACCAAGCGGTGCGGGTGAAGATGGCCGGGACGCGTATCTGGCTTCGGGCCGACTGCGATTTTCTCACCGAGCGGGCGCGCTTCAGCTATTCGTTCGACGGCGTCGCCTTTACGCCTATCGGCGACGAGGTCGTGCTGATCTACCAGACCTTCACCTTCCAGGGTGTCCGTTATGGATTGTTCAACTACAGCACGACCGGTGCCGAGGGCGGTTTTGCCGATTTCGACAGTATCCATGTCTATCAGCGGTATACCCATGGGCTGATGCGGCCCATTCCTTATGGCCGATCGATCCGGCTGGCGTCGTTTCACGCGACGACCGGACTGGCGACCAGCCATGGTCGCCTGGCTTCGGGTGTCCCGACCCGGTTCGAGATCGTTGACCGCCGGTTGGGCCGCGTCGCGCTGCGATCGGGCCGGCGCTATGTCACGGTCGGTGAGGATGGCGGGGTGACGCTTGGGGCCGGCCAGTCCGGCACTGCGCAAAACTTCCAATGGATTGAAACGCCGACGGGCGAACTGGCGCTGATGTCATTGGCCACCAACCGCTTCCTGCACATCGATCCGCAGACCGGGGATATCCGGGCCGACAGTCCCGGGCCCATGCCGGACAACAGCGACGGCGCGCGCTTTGTCTGGTCGGAATAGCCTCTGAGGGGCGCAAAGCTGCCTGGAGTACGAAGCTCCGAATTGGTGCGCCCCTAAACCCGCTCCGCCGAACTCACCGCGTCCGCCGCCCTGAGCGCGGCGAGCAGCTTCATCAGATGCGCCGCGTTCCGCACCTCGACGTCGATCGTGTTGAGGTGAAAGGTCGTATCGCGGTTATCCAGCCGCAGCCCCAGGATGTTGGCCTTGTGCTGGCCCATCAGCGTGGCGACCGCGCCCAGCGCGCCGGGTTCGTTCTTGAGCGTCACCGCGATGCGGGCGACGCCGCCTTCGGCCTTGTCGCCCCAGGTGAGATCGACCCAGTCCTCGTCGTCGTCGGAGAGGTGGGCGCAGGTGATCGCGTGGACCTCGATCGGCTTGCCCGGATGGCGGACGCCGACGATGCGGTCGCCGGGGACGGGGCGGCAGTCCTCGGAGAGGGTGAAGGCCACCCCCGGCGTGAGGCCCTTGATGTCGATCGCATGGGCTTGCGGGGGCGGGGCGGCTTCGGCGCCGGTCGCGGAGCCGGGCATCACCGCCTCCATCACCTGCGCGTCGGTGAGCTTGCGGCGCGCGATCGCATCCATCAGCGCGCCTTCGTCGGCGAGCTTGAGGCGCTTGATCGCGTCCTTGAGCGCGGAGTCGCCCGCAGGGGTGGGCAGGCGGTGGACGATCTCGTCGTACATCTTGCGCCCGAGCGCGACCATTTCGAGCCGCTCCTTGTGGCGGATATGGCGGCGGATCGCGGCGCGCGCCTTGCCGGTGATCGCGAAGTTGAGCCAATTGGCCTGGGGCTCCTGCGCCTTGGAGCGCAGGATCGCGACCTGATCGCCCTGCTCGATCTCGGTTCTGAGTGGCACGACGCGGCCGTTGATCTTGGCGCCCACCGCCTGATCGCCGATGTTCGAATGGACCGCATAGGCGAAGTCGATCGGGGTCGCGCCCTTGGGGAGCTGGATGAGCTCGCCCTTGGGGGAGAAGGCGAAGATCCGGTCCTGATACATCGCCATGCGGGTATGTTCGAGCAGTTCCTCGGGGCTCTCGGCATGATCGAGGATCTCGATCAGGTCGCGGATCCAGCTGACCTGGGTATCGGGGCGGACGCTATCCTGCTTGTACGCCCAGTGCGCGGCGAGGCCATATTCGGCCTGGGCGTGCATGTCCGCGGTGCGGATCTGGATCTCGACCCGCATATTCTCCGCATGGATGATGCTGGTGTGGAGCGAGCGATAGCCGTTGCGCTTGGGGGTGGAGATATAATCCTTGAAGCGCCCGGGGACCATCGGCCAGCGGCGGTGGATGACCCCGAGCGCGCGATAGCATTCCTCCTCGGTCGCGACGGTGGCGCGGAAGGCCATGATGTCGCTGAGCTGCTCGAGCGAGACGTGGCGCTCGGACATCTTCTTCCAGATCGAATAGGGATGTTTCTCGCGGCCAGTGACCTCGGCCTCGATCCCGTTGCGGCCGAGCAGCAGCTTGAGGCCCGAGGCGATCTTGAGGATGCGGTCCTCGCCCTCGACCTTGAGCGCGTCGAGCCGTTTGGTGATCGACTCATAGGCCTCGGGCTCGAGCTCCTTGAAGGCGAGGCTCTGCATCTCCTTCATGAATTCGTACATGCCGATCCGCTCGGCGAGCGGGGCATAGATGTCCATCGTCTCGCGGGCGATGCGGCGGCGCTTCTCCGGGCTCGGGATGAAGTGGAGCGTGCGCATATTGTGCAGCCGGTCCGCCAGCTTGACGAGCAGCACGCGGATATCGTCGGACATCGCCAGCAGGAATTTGCGCAGATTTTCCGCGGCGCGCTCATTCTCGCTCTGCGCCTCGATCCGGCTGAGCTTGGTGACGCCATCGACCATGCGGGCGACGTTGGGGCCGAAGAGACGTTCGATCTCCTCGGGGGTGGCGACGGTATCCTCGATCGTATCGTGGAGGATCGCCGTCGCGATCGTCTCGTCGTCGAGATGGAGATCGGTGAGGATGCCCGCCACCTCGATCGGGTGGCTGAAATAGGGGTCGCCCGAGGCGCGCTTCTGGCTGCCATGGGCGTTGACCGAGAAGACATAGGCGCGGTTCAGCAAGGCCTCGTCGGCCTCGGGATCGTAGCTCAGCACCCGATCGACCAGCTGATATTGGCGCAGCATGGGGCCTAGATGGGCATGTCGGGTGCTGCCTTGCAACAAATTCCAGCAAAAAGGGGCGCTCCGGTTGCCCGAAGCGCCCCTTTTTGATGTTGAGCGACGGGCTCAGCGCGCGCGGGCGTTGCACTTCGCAAGCGCATCGGCGTCGAACGCGGTGCCGTTGGCGCTGAACGACTGGAGCGTGCCGACTTCGCGGACGACCAGCTCGCACATGATCGCATCGCGCGAGGTGGACTTGGACGCGGTGCAGGTGCCCTCGCCGCAATGCCACACGGTGCTGCGCGTGACGACGCTCGTCTTGGCCGGAGCCGTCACCGGGGTCGCGGAATAATAGCCGCGCGTCGTCTGGGCAAAGCCAGTTGCGGGGACGAGCGCCAGCGTTGCCGCGGCAGCTGCCGCGACGGCAATCATACGGTTCATGTCTTCCTCCTGGGGTAGTCTCGATTGCAACTAGGTTGCGAATCACTACCTAATTGACATAGAGATAGGTTGCAAGCAGAAACTGGTGCTGCGCTGCAAAAATCTATCTCGTTCCGTTGCAACGTGAAATGCGATAAGGTGTGTGGTTATGGGTGGTATGCTCCGTGAAGATCTCCAGGCCTTGTGCAGCCTGCCGGCCGCGCTGGAGGCGATGGGCGAGCGCTGGTCGTTCCTGATCCTGCGCGGTTCGTTCAACGGGCTGCATCATTTCGAGGAGTTCCAGTCCGAGCTGGGGATCGCGCGGAATATCCTCGCGAACCGGCTCGCGCGGCTGGTGGGCCATGGCATCCTCGTGCGGGCGCCATGCCCCGACGATCGCCGCAAGATCGAATACCGGCTGACCGACAAGGGCTATGCGCTGCTGCCGACGATGATCGCGCTGCGCCAATGGGGCGAGCGCTGGGAGACCGGCGTGCCCGCCACCCCGATCCTGGTCGATGTCCGCGACGGCCGGCCGATCCGCCCGGTCGAGGTGCTCAGCCATGACGGGCGGGTGCTGACCAAGGGCGACCTCCACTGGGCGCTGCCCGAGGACGTCGCCCGCGAGGACGAGCCCGAGGTCAAGGCGGCGGAGTAGGTGCGGCCGGGCTGGCTTCTCGCGGCGCTGCTGCTGCTGAGCGGGTGCACGCTGGGCTCGGATGACTCACTGATCGTCGTGTCGGATATGCCGGCACAGATGGCCGGGCATTACGAACTCTATACCGAAGGGCCGGTGGAGGTGCCTGCGGCGTGGGAGACCAAGATGGTCTGCCTCGATCCGGCCAATGTGCCCGTTCCTGCGGAGGGGGTTCGTTACTGTGCGTTCCCGGCGGAGGAAGACCGTGGCGGCACCCCGCGTTTCCTGGACATTGCGCCGAACGGAAAGGCATTTGCGATCCGTGACCCCGATCGTGCGAGCCTTGCCGGCGACGACAAGGAGCTTCGCTTTCTGGGGCTCGGGGAAGGCATGTATCTGGCGCAGTTCTACGAGGGCAGCCGTTTTCACCTTTGGATCGCACGCATGAGCGGCATCGGGATCGAGATCTACGCGCTGGGTTGCGACGATTTCCCCAAGGGTACGCGGCCCTATCATCCCTATGGCGGGACCTTTGGGCCGCCCTGCTCGGCGATCTCGCTGGATGCACTCCGTCCCGGGCTGGATGCCTACGCTGCGAAGATCAAGGCGGGACGCAGGGCGCCGTTCGCGATCCTGAAGCGCCTCTAGCCGCCGAGCGCTTCGAGCCTCGCCTTGACGCTCGCCGGAATCGGCACCGACTTTCGCGCCGCCAGATCGACATGGACGCTGACGATCTCGACGCTCGCGTGAAGCTCGCCCGTATCGGCGTGGCAGAGATGGATGCGGTGGGTCATGCTCGAAGTGCCGACCCGGTCGATGCGTACGAACGCCTCGATCATGTCGTCGAGCCGGAGCGGTTTCTTGTACTCGATGGTCGAGCGGACGACGTTGAACTCGGCGTCGAGCCAGTCCGGGCCGATCTCGCTCAGATCCGCCCAGCGCCAGAATTCGGTGATCGCGACATCGGCATATTCGAGATAGCGCGAGTTGAAGACGATCTTCTGTCCGTCGATCTCGGAATAGCGGACGCGGAAGCGGGTAGAGAAGGGGAAGCCGGTCATGGCGCGCGGACTGGCCGATGGCGCGGGGCGGCGCAACCCCGTCAGGAGATGAAGTCGGCGGTTTCCTCGACGCGGTTCCGGCCGGCGCGCTTGGCGCGGTAGAGCGCCTGGTCGGCGCCGTCGAACACGACGTCGAGCGTGACGCCCGAGCAGAGTTCGGCCAGCCCGATGCTCATCGTCACCGATCGTTCGCCGCCGGGCACCGCGAAGCTGCGCGCGGCCAGCGCGCGGCACAACCGCTCGCACACCGGGCGAGCGGCGGCGAGATCGAGGCCGTGGAGCAGGATCGCGAACTCCTCCCCGCCGAGCCGCCCGATCGCGTCATAGGGGCGCAAGCTGTCGCGGAGCAGGTCGGCGAGCATCAGCAAGGCGGCATCGCCCGCGGCATGGCCATGCTCGTCATTGACGCGCTTGAAATGATCGAGATCGAGGATGGCGAGCGTCGAGGGCGTGCCCCGCCTTGCGAGCGCCATCATGTCCGCGCCGGCACGCTGAAAGGCGCGGCGGTTGAGCAGGCCGGTGAGCGGGTCGGTGGTCGCAGCGCGCTCCAGCTCGTGCTCGCGCTGCTTGCGGTCGCTCAGGTCGCGCACGACGCTGACCACCGAGACGATGACGCCGTCGGGATCGGCGACGGCGCGGGTGTTGGTCTCGAACCAGGCCTCCTCGCCGTCGGCGCGGCGGGAGCGATACTCGACCCGGAAGCTGCGGTCGGGATGGGCGAGCGCCTGGCGATGGGCCTCCTGCACGCGGGCGCGGTCGTCCGCGATGACGAGGGTCAGCGCGTTGGTGCCGACCAGCGCCTCGGGCTCGTACATGGCCAATTCGCGCACCGCGGGGGAAGCGAAGCGGATCGTGCCGTCGGGATCGAGCGTGAACATGGCGTCGGTGGCGGTGTCGGCGAACAGGCGATAGCGCGCCTCGCTCTCGCTGAGAGCGCGCATCAGCGCGGAACGCTGCGACAGCACGGCGGCGACCGGAAGCGCGAGCAGGAACTCGACCCCGAGGAAGAGCTGGAAGAATTGCAGCCGCACCGCCGCGCTTTGGGCGATCAGCATCATCGGGCCCGAGCCCATCAGCGTGAAGGCACCGCCAACCAGCGCGACGATCACGATTCCCAGTGACGCGCCCGCGCGGCCGAGATGCATCGTCGCGATCATCACCGGCAGCGCGGTGACGAAGAGCAGGGGAAAAGTGTGCTGCGCGAACACCGCGGCGGTGACGATCCCGACGAGCAGCGCCAGGCCGGCGCCCTCGACCAGACGGTGTCGGGGGATCGACCGCTCCGGCTCGCGGTGAAGCGCGAGCAGGACGATCGGCGTCACGATCAGGCTGCCCAGGCCATGCCCGATCAGCCAGTCGAACCAGACCTTGCCGAAGGGAAGATCGAGCCAGAGCGAGACGGCCGCCGCGGCGGGAAGGCCGCTGACCGCGGGGGCGAGCAGCCCGGCGGCAGCGATGAAAACGATGATCGACTGCGGGCTGGCGAGCGGTGCCGCCGTGCCGTGCCAGCGGCGGATCAGCAGCGCGCCGATCACCGCCTCGGCCATGTTGGCGACGCCGAGGATCGGAGCGATCTGCCAGATCGCCGAGAAACAGAAGGAAGCGAGCAGGCTGCCGATCGCCGCCGCGGCGATCAGCGGCGCCCAGCGGCGCGGCTTGCGCCCGACCAGCATGGCGAGCAAGGGCGCGGTCGCTACCCAGAGCAATGCGACCCCGCCGCTAAGCCGCGTCAGCGCGATCGCCGCGCCGGCCAGCGCGAAATAGCATAGCATCAACGCCAGCGGCGCGAGCAGGCGGGCACGCAAACGACTCACGCCGACCCAATAGGCGAAGCCTGGTTAATACCGGCTTCCCCGCGGGTTAGGACTTATCCTGCTTTGACGCTCGGCGTGTTGACCCCCATCGACTGAAGGTATTTCCGCACGTTGCGTGCCGCCTGGCGAAGCCGTTGCTCGTTCTCGACCATCGCGATGCGGACGAACCCCTCGCCATTCTCGCCGTAGCCGACGCCGGGTGCGACCGCGACCTTGGCGTGGGTGAGCAGCTGCTTCGAGAATTCGAGGCTGCCCAGATGCGCGAGCGCGGGCGGGAGCGGGGCCCAGGCGAACATCGATGCGGCGGGGGCGGGGATTTCCCAGCCGGCGCGGCCAAAGCTCTCGACTAGCACATCGCGGCGCTTGTGGTAGAGCTGGCGGTTCTTCTCGACGATGTCCTGCGGGCCGTTGAGCGCGGCGCAGGCGGCGGCCTGGATCGGGGTGAAGGCGCCGTAATCGAGGTACGATTTCACCCGCGTCATCGCTGCGATCAGCTTCTTGTTGCCGACCGCGAAGCCGATCCGCCAGCCCGCCATCGAATAGGTCTTCGACAGCGAGGTGAACTCGACCGCGACATCCTTGGCGCCCTTGACCTGGAGGATCGAGGGGGTCGGATTGCCGTCATAATAGAGCTCGGAATAGGCGAGATCGGAGATGATCCAGACCTGGTTCTCCTTCGCCCAGGCGACGAGGCGTTCGTAGAAGGCGAGGTCGACGGTCTCAGCGGTGGGGTTCGACGGATAGTTGACGACGAGCACGCTCGGCCTGGGCACGGTGAAGGCGATCGCGCGCTCGAGGCTCTCGAAATAGCGGTCGTCGGGGGTGGTCGGCACCGCGCGGATCGTGGCGCCCGCGAGGATGAAGCCGAAGGTGTGGATCGGGTAGCTCGGATTGGGCGCGAGGATCACGTCGCCGGGCGCGGTGATCGCGGTGGCGAGGCTGGCGAGCCCCTCCTTCGAGCCCATGGTGACGACGACCTCGGTCTCGGGATCGACCTCGACCCCGAAGCGGCGGGCATAATAATTGGCCTGCGCCTTTCGGAGCCCCGGAATGCCCTTCGACGCCGAATAGCCGTGCGCGTCGGGCTTGGCCGCGACTTCGCAGAGCTTGTCGATGACATGCTGGGGCGGGGGCAGATCGGGGTTGCCCATGCCGAGATCGATAATGTCCTCCCCTGCCGCACGCGCTGCTGCCCGCATGCCGTTGACTTCGGCGATGACGTAAGGGGGCAGGCGCTTGATGCGGTAGAAGTCTTCGGACATGTCCTCGGCTCTTTCGGGTTGGAGGGATGGTGCGTCTGTGCACCGGAAACGTTGATAAGCCATATGCGCCGCCACTGGAATGACGCGATGCAGAAAAACCGCTAGAGGATCGCGATGGCCGAAACTCCCCCGGAACCGCCCAGCCTCGAGGATCTGCAGCACTGGACCTGGGTGCTCGGGCGCGCGCAGCAGATGATGCTCGAACATGGCATGGACGTGCTCGAGCACGCCCCCGCCGCGCCCCCGTTCGGCGCGTTGCTCGATCCCACCGCGGCGGTGCGCGCGACCGCCAATTTCTGGGCGGACACAATGACCTTGTGGCAGCGCTTCCTCGATCCCGAACACGCCAAGCCCTTCGAGGAGACCCCCGAGCAGGCGCGCGACAAGCGCTTCAAGGCGAAGCAGTGGCGCGAGGAGCCCGTGTTCGCCTTTCTCCGCCAGAGCTATCTCACCATCGCCGATCACATGCTCAAGGGTGTCGACGCGCTTGAAGGCATCGACGAGCGGCAGAAGGAGCAGATCCGCTTCGCGACCAAGGGGTTCATCGACGCGGTGAGCCCGACCAACTTTCCGGTGACCAATCCCGAAGTGATCGAGAAGGCGATCGAGACCAAGGGCGAGAGCCTGCTCAAGGGTCTCAACCACATGATGGCCGATATCCAGAAGGGCCAGATGACGCAGGTCGATCCCGACGCCTTCGAGCTGGGGCGCAACCTGGCGATGACCCCGGGCAAGGTGGTCAAGCGGACCGATCTCTACGAGCTGATCCAATATTCACCGGCGACCGAGAGCGTCTACACGGTGCCCCTGGTGATCTTCCCGCCGTGGATCAACCGCTTCTACATCCTCGACCTGACGCCCGAGAAGAGCTTCATCCGCTGGGCGATCGAGCAGGGGCTGACGGTGTTCGTCGTCTCGTGGAAGTCCGCCGACGCGAGCATGAAGGACGTCGTATGGGACGATTATATCGAGCGCGGGCAGATCGACGCGATCGACAGCGTGCGCGCGCTGTTGGGCGTCGAGGCGGTTCATGCGATCGGATACTGCGTCGCGGGGACGACGCTGGCGGCGACGCTGGCGGTGCTGCATGCGCGGGGGCAGGCGGAGAAGGTGAAGAGCGCGACATTCTTCACCGCGCAGGTCGATTTCTCCGAGGCCGGCGACCTCACCATGTTCGTCGATGACGACCAGCTCGCCCTGATCCAGAGCCTGGGCGGCGAGGGGTTCCTCGACGGGCGCTATATGGCCGCGACCTTCAACCTGCTGCGCGGGCGCGACCTGATCTGGAATTACGTCACCAACAATTATCTGATGGGGAAGGATTACGCGCCGTTCGACCTGCTCCACTGGAATTCGGACGTCACCAACCTGCCCGCCAAATGGCATCTCGGCTATCTGACCGATCTCTATCGCGACAATAAGCTGGTGCAGGCGGGGGCGATTAGGGTTGCGGGGACGCCGGTCGATCTGGGGCTGGTGAAGACGCCGGCCTATGTCCAGGCGGGACGCGAGGACCATATCGCGCCGGCGGCGAGCGTTTGGAAGATCACCCACCACTTCAAGGGGCCGCTCAAGTTCGTGCTCGCGGGATCGGGGCATATCGCGGGGGTGGTGAACCCGCCCGCCGCGGGGAAATACCAATATTGGACCAACGACAAGAAGGTCGAGACGCTCACCGAATTCTTCGCGGGCGCGAAGGAGACCAAGGGGAGCTGGTGGCCCGACTGGATCGAATGGATCGCCGCGCTCGACTCGGAGAAGGTGCCCGCCAAGGGCGCGCGTGCGCCGGGCAAGGGGAAGTACAAGGGTCTGGGCGACGCGCCCGGAACCTATGTGCGGACACGCTAAGTATCTGATCCGGCTTCAAATTACGGTTATGTTGCAGTGCACAATAATGCCCTTGCATTGTGCGGCGCACAGGCATATATGCTGCATCGCAACAACGTCATTTTGAGGTGAGTCCAATGGCTAGCAAGGGTCCCAAGAACGGCACGGCAAAGCCCGCCGCTTCGAAGGCCGGTGCGCGTCCCAAGACCGCGCCGAAGCCGAAGGTTGTTGCCGTCGCGGCTGAGAAGCCCGCGCCGGTCGTCGAAGCGGAGCTTGTCGCCCCGATCGCGATCGAGCCGGTCCCGGCCGCCGAAGCAACGCCGCAGGAAGTTGAAGTCGTGGCCGAGCCCGTCATCGAAGCGGTGGAAACCGCCGTCGAGGAGGCTCCGGCCATCATTGAAGAAACCATCGTCGAGGCCGCCGAGCCGGTCCTCGAAACCGCCACCGCCGTCGCCGCCCCCGAGGCCGCGACCGCCACCGTCAAGGAAGCCAAGATCATGGAAACCATCGAGACCAACGTCGCCAAGGCGCAGGCCTTTTTCGCCGACTTCAACGACCGCGCCAAGGCCGCCGTCGAGAAGTCGACCGTCCTGATCGCCGAAGCCAATGAGTTCGCCAAGGGCAACCTCGAGGCCGTCGTCGAGTCGAGCAAGATCGCGGCCAAGGGCCTCGAGTCGTTCGGCCAGGACGCCGCCGAGTATAGCCGCAAGTCGTTCGAGACCGCGACCGCGGCGCTCAAGGGCATGTCGGCCGTCAAGTCGCCGACCGAGCTGTTCAAGCTGCAGAGCGACTTCTTCAAGACCTCGTTCGACTCCTATGTCGCCGAAGCTTCGAAGAACACCGAGGCGCTGATCAAGCTCGCCGGCGACGCCGCGCAGCCGCTGTCGAACCGCGTCGCGGTTGCCGCCGAGAAGGCCAAGCTGGCCGCCTAAGCGCCACTTGAAAAACGGACAAAGTGGCAAGGGCGTCCGCTGCGAAGCGGGCGCCCTTTCTACGTTCGGGACCGAAAACGCGGTTTATTGCGGCGCAACGGCCTTGCCTCGCCAGAGGGGGCGGCATATTTTCAGAACCGTGACACCTCCCATCACACTCAACATGTCCGGCAAGATGGCCGGCGACGGCGACCAGGACGGCGGCGGGGGCGATGACCCCTCGGTCGGCATCGCCACGCGGACGCGCACGCGCACCAAGAAGCCGACTCCGTATCGCGTGCTGATGCTCAACGACGATTACACGCCGATGGAGTTCGTCGTGCTCGTGCTCCAGCGCTTCTTCAAGATGACGATGGAGGAAGCGACCCAGGTGATGCTCCATGTCCACCAGCGCGGCGTGGGGGTGTGCGGGGTGTTCAGCTATGAGGTCGCCGAGACCAAGGTGAGCCAGGTGATCGATTTCGCCCGGCAGAACCAGCATCCGCTGCAATGCACGCTGGAGAAGGCGTGAGCGCCTAAGGCCGCGGCAGCCAGCCCAGGTCGAGCCGCTCGAACCGGTTCACATAATTGGCGGCGCGGCAGAGCGAGTTTTCGTCGAGCAGTGTGACGCGGCCATTCTCGCGCGCGATCAGGCCCTCTTCCTCGAGCTGGCGGAGCATGCGGTTGACATGGACCGCGGTGAGCCCGGTCGCGTCGCCCACCTCCTCTTGCGTCAGCCCCAGCGTGAAATCGTCCTCCACCGACTTGTCGGTGGCGCGCAGGCGATTGCGCAGCTCGAGCAGCAGCGCCGCGACGCGCGCCTTGGCGCTGGTGCGGCCGAGCGCGGCGAGCCGGTCGGTGAGCGAGACGCGCTCGATCTGGCAATAGACGAGGATCATTGCCGAAATCCGCGGATGGCTGATGATCAACTGGGCGAGCTGGCCGCGGTCGAACGGGCTGACCACGCAGTCCGACAGCGCGCAGAGCGTCTCGGGCGCCTCGCGATAGATCAGGCCCGATACGCCGAGCATGTCGCCGGGAAAGAGAAAGCGCAGGATCTGGCGGCTGCCGTCGTCGAGCAGCACATAGCTCATCATCAGCCCCTTGCGGAGGATGTAGAGTTCGCCGCCGGTTTCGTTCTCACGCTGAAGGATCGCCCCGCGGCGTACATTCCGCTGGCGTTCTTCGAGGTTTTCGAGCGCCGTTCGTTCCCCCTGCGTCAGGTCGACGAGTTCACTCAACACTTCGGCGAAACAACTACCGGCCACGCTATTCGCTTCCCCCCACGGGCAATGCAAAGCAGTGCCGTGAAATCATTGCATTAAAATCGATCAACCATCCCCGTTACGGCTGACCTTGCGCGCGCGCGGCGAGGGGCTAATAGCCCGTCAATGGACCGTATCCTCATCCGCGGCGGAAACCGGCTTTCGGGTCGCATCGCCATCTCGGGCGCGAAGAACTCCGCGCTGACCCTGATGCCCTGCGCTTTGCTGACCGACGAACCGCTTACCTTACGGAATCTGCCACGTCTGGCGGACGTTGACAGCTTCGGACATCTACTGAACCAGTTCGGGGTCTCGACGACGATCGAAGGCGGGCGCCCGAGCGATTTCGGGCGGGTGATGACGATGCGCGGGCAGCAGCTGACCTCGACGGTCGCGCCCTATGACATCGTCCGCAAGATGCGCGCATCGATCCTGGTGCTGGGGCCGCTGGTGGGCCGCGCGGGCGAGGCGACGGTGTCGCTGCCGGGCGGCTGCGCGATCGGCAACCGGCCGATCGACCTGCATCTGAAGGCGCTCGAAGCGATCGGTGCCGAGATCGAGCTGGCGGCGGGCTATGTGAAGGCGGTGGCGCCAAAGATCAACGGGGTCGGGCGGCTCACCGGCGGGCGGTTCAGCTTCCCGGTGGTCTCGGTCGGCGCGACCGAGAATGTGCTGATGGCCGCGGTGACCGCCAAGGGCGGTACGATCCTGGAGAATGCGGCGCGCGAGCCCGAGATCGTCGATCTGTGCAACCTGCTCGTGGCGATGGGCGCGTCGATCAGCGGGATCGGTACCGAGACGCTCGAGATCGAGGGCCGCGACCGGCTCCACGGTGCGATGTACCGGGTGATGCCCGACCGGATCGAGGCGGGCAGCTATGCCTGCGCGGCGGCGATCACCGGGGGCAGCCTCGACCTGGTCGGCGCCTCGGCGCACGATATGCGCGCGACGCTCGATGCGCTGATCGAGGCGGGGGTGAGCGTCGAGGAAAGGAAGGATGCGATCCGCGTGAGCGCTGACGGGCCGCTCAAGCCGCTGACGCTCAGCACCGCGCCCTTTCCGGGCTTCGCGACCGACATGCAGGCGCAGTTCATGGCGATGCTGCTCAAGGCCGATGGCGCGAGCGTGCTGACCGAGACGATCTTCGAGAACCGCTACATGCACGTGCCCGAACTGGCGCGGATGGGCGCGCATATCGATGTGCGCGGGCGGACCGCGGTGGTGCACGGCAATGCGAGCCTGGTCGGCGCACCGGTGATGGCGACCGACCTGCGCGCGTCGATGAGCCTGATCCTCGCGGGGCTCGCGGCCGAGGGGCGGACCGAGGTCAATCGGGTCTACCATCTCGACCGGGGTTACGAGCGGCTGGAAGAGAAGCTCCAGGGTGTGGGCGCCGATATCGAGCGCCTCGGCGACGGCTAGCTCGCATCGATATTCAGCCCAGGGCGGACTGCAAATGGTGGTTGTCCGCGCTTCCGGTGCTCACGTGCCTTAAGCACGCTGCGCTCCGGGTCGCGGCCAACCACCATTTTCGCCGCACCCTGAACTGAATCTCGACGCAAGCTGGGCGCTACTGCGCGGCGCGCGCTGGCAGGATCTTCGGAAAGCACAGCAAGCCCGCCGAAAAGATCGGCACGACGAGGCCCAGCGGCACGATCAGCTCGACCATCGTCATCGGGATGCGGAAGAGCGGGTTCTTGTAGGCCTCGGCCATCGCCTGCATTTCGGCCATCTGCTTCGCAATCTCGGCGGGCGGCGTGTGCTTGGCCTCGAGGCCGTGGCGGACCTTGTCGATATAGTCCGCCATGAAGCTGTAATGGGTGAGCGCGAGATAGATTTCCCAGACCAGCGCATAGGCGATGGCGGCGGTAAGGGCGATCGCGAGCCCGAGGCCCAGCGCGGGGAAGAATTTGATCACCCCGCCGCGCTCGACGTCGCGGTAACGCTTCACGCCGACAAAGACGAAGGTGAGCCCGACGAGCTGCACCAGATAGCCGAACCAGTAGGTGGCGAACGGCCCTTCCTCGCCGAAGATGGCGAGCAGGGTCGAGATGATGCCGGCGATGACGGCGCCGACGAGCAGGCCGTAGATGAGCGAATAGCGCGTGAAGGTCATGGCTTCCCCCTGAATGGATGTGCCGCGAGATCAGCCGATCGCGTGCCCCCACGCCATCGCCCGAACGGGTGATTTTCGTGGAATCGCCGTCACGCGGCGGGAATCAGCGACAGGAAGCGCGCTTTCTCGATCGCCTGGACGCGGCGCTCGACCTCGAGCTTTTCATAGATGCGCGCGAGATGGGTCTTGACCGTGTTGGGCGAGATATGGAGCGCCTCGGCCATTTGCTGGTTGGTGCGGCCCGAGGCGAGCAGCTCGAGGATCTCGCATTCGCGTGGGGAAAGGCCGAGCGCGGCGATCGCGGCGGTGTTGCGCTCGAACCGCCGGCGGGGGCGCGCGGTGAGCGCATGGCCGGCCCAGACCCCGAGCAGGGTGAAGCCGATCGCGATCAGCACGATATAGAATTCGGTCGAGAACAGGCGCATCACCCGGCCATATTCGAGCCATTGCAGCACCAGGGCGGCGATTGCGAGCGCGCCGGCATAGATGAGGATCGTGCGGACCATGCCCGCGAGGCTGCCAGAAAAGCGCCTCGCGGGACAAGGGTCAGTCGTTACCGGTCCTCAGCCGCGAGTCGGGCAGATAGCGGCTGTAGAGCCAGCCGACCCCGATCAGGCTGAAGCCGAGCGCCGCGAACGAGGCGATGCGGAGCAGCCCGTCGAGCCCGGCGGCGTCGCGCAGGAACACCTTGCCGACCGCGGCGAGCATCAGCACCAGCGAGGCGATCCGCCAGTCGCGCGAACTCGTGCGAATGCCCCATTGCAGGAAGCCGATGGCGATTCCGATCGCGAGCAGCGAGCGCCAGATATCCTCGGCCTGGCCGACTTCGCCGAGCATGATGACCGTGCCGTGGAAGGCCTGGCCGAGCGCGGAGAGGGCGAAGAGCAGGATCAGGACGATCTGCGCCAAGCCACGGGCGCGCCGGGCCAGATCGTCGTTGCTCACGTGGCGCGAGAGCCAGATCAGGCCGAAACCGGTGCCGTAGAGCGGGACCAGCCAGGGGCCGACCGCCTGGAGATCCCAGAGCGGGTTGTGCTGCATCAGGCTGAACCAGGTCAGGTGGAGCAGACTGGCCAGGCCGAGGCCGGTGGCGATCCGGCGGGCGTCGAGGCGCCAGGCGGCGCAGGCGGCGGCAAGGAGGAGCAGCTCCCACAGGGTACGTTCGGCGAGGCCATGGGCGATGAAGGCGTCGGGGCTAGGGATCGCGAAGAGATGCTTCCAGACGATATGGACCGCGATGGTGGCGAGCGCCGCCGTCTCGATCGCGCCGATCCGGCGCAGGCGCGGCGGGAGCGGGGTGCGCCACAGGACCAGCGCGAGCGCGAGCGTGGGTGCGGCGATGCGGATCGCGACGGGGACGAGATCGGGCAGCGCGGTGACGTAGAGCGGGATCCCGACCAGCGCCATGAAGCCGGGGACGAGCCAGCCGGCGAGCGGCTGCACCGCCCAGGCGAGCGAGAGCGCACCGGCGGTGGCGAGCGCGGGAACTGCGCGGTCGCGGGCGGTGAGGGCGAGCCCGGCGATCACTGTCGCGGGGAGCAGGGCGAGATAGTCCTCCGCGATCGGCTGGGCGAAGGCGATATAGAAGAGCAGGACCGCGAGGCACTGGATCGGCGCGCGCGCCTTCTCGTTCGGCGACCAGCGCGCAAAGGCGAGCGCGGCGGCGGCGGGGACCAGCCAGCGGAGGATGGCAGGGAGCAGCATTGCGACCGGGCGGGTGAAGCCCGCGGCGTGCGCCATCTCCTCCAGCCCGCGCCACGAGATGAGGAAGATCAGGGCCGCCATGCCGAAGGCGTGGGCGGCGGCGGCGATGCGCCTGTCCTGCGAACGCAACGCGAGCAGCAGGGTCGCGGCGGCCGCGGCCGCGGTCGCCGGGGCGAGGGCCCAGTCGGGCAGGGCAAGGGCGGCGGCGAGCAGGGCGAGACCGATCGCCGGGACCGAGACGAGCGCGAAGCGCGGATCGGCGAGGCGATCGGGATGGCGCCAGCCGAGCGCGGCGGCGAAGGCCGCGAGCGCGGCACCGGCAAAGGCGAGCGTGGAGAAAGTCTGCCAGCCCCAACGGTCATGGAAATGGAGCAGCGGGATCAGCGCGACGGCGAGCGCCAGGCCCGCCAGCTGGAGCGCGTCGCCGGTGTTGCCGTCGCTGCGCCACAGCCGCCACAAGGCGGGCCCGCCATAGATGGCGGTGCCACCGGCGAGGACGAGCGCGAGAATCGCCGGGTCGGGCTGGTTCCAGCTCATCGCGAGCAGCGCGCCGGTGCCGAGGCCGATCAGCGGCGCCTGGGCGAGCAGGCTCTGGCGGCGCGAAAGGAAGACGATCGCGACCGAGAAGAGGGCGAACATGCCCCATTCGAGCGGCGCGAAGTTCCCGGTCGCGACGATTGCGGCCATCTGGGCGCAGCCGGCGACGGCGGCGGCAAGGCGGAAGGTGGCGGAGCGGTTGCCGACCAGCAGCAGCGGGAAGGCGATCGCGAAGAGCAGGGTAAGCGTGCCGACCGCAAGGACCGAGGCGGTATCGTGCAGCCCGCCCAGGATCAGCAGCGCGCCCCAGCCGAAGCCGCCGAGCACCGCGAGCGCGCCGAGCCACCACCAGCGCTGGTTGCGCCCGAGCGCGCACAGGCCGCCGACGGTGAGGGCGAGATAGGTGGCGAGCAGGGGCACGTTGGGCGATTCGGCGCCGACGAGCGCGGGCGCGGCGAGGCCGCCGACCAGGCCGAGCACCGCGCTGGGGGCGCCGAAGCGGAGCGACAGACCGGCGGCGAGCGCGGTGACGAGGGCGAGGCCGACAAAGGCGGTCATCGGATCGACGAGGTGGTAGAGGTTCGCCGCGACCAGGATCGAGGCGTAGAGGGTGGCGATGCCGGCGCCCGCGAGCGCCTGACGGATGCGGTCGTCGATCACGAAGCGGTGGCTGCGCAGCGCGACTTCGGCGGCGGCGATCAGGCCGGTGCCGAAGAGCAGGCCGAGCACGACGCGGATCGCTGGCGAGAGCAGCCCGGCGTCGATCGAATATTTGACGATCAGGAAGCCCGCGACCGCGAGCGTGATCCCGCCCGCCCAGATGGGGAGGTAGCGGCCGAAAATATCCTCGAAGCCCAGCATGCGGCGCGGCGCTCGTTCGGGCTCGTCCTCGAACACGGGGATCGCTGGGGGAGGGGGCGGCGGAGCCGGGCGCGGGGCGGGTGCCGGGAGCGGTTCGGGTTCGAGCGCCGTCCGGACCTCGGCCGGGGCGGCCGCGAGCGGTTGGGCAGGCGCGGCGGGGCGCTCGTAGTGGCGCGGCGCGCCGGCGAAGAGGAGCTCGCGCAGATTTTCGAGCCGTTTCTCGAGCGTGCTCACGCGCTGCCACAATATGGCGCAGGCGACGATCAGCAGAAACAGGACCAGCGCAGTCATCGTGATTCTCCTCGGGTACACGGCCTGCATAGCATGAAATGATCAGTGTTCAATAAAATAATTGGACAGTGATCAATTTCGCTTATACCGGGGCTTATGGGTCGCCGATCGGACCATAGCCGCGCCGAGCTCGAGGCGCTGATCCTCGCCGAGGGGCACCGCCTCATGGCCGAGGTCGGCTATGCGCGCTTCTCGGCGCGCGAGGTGGCCAAGCGGATCGGCTATTCGATCGGGACGATCCACAATGTCTTCGGCAGCCACAACCGGCTGGTGATGGCGATCAACAGCCACACCTTCACGCTCTGGGCCGAGGCGATGCGCGCACGGCTCGACGCGGGCCCGGCGGACCGGATCGCGGTGCTGGTCGAAAGCTATTTCAGCTTCGCCGCGGAGAATCCGAACCTGTGGATGGCGATCTATGATCACCGCCTGCCCGAGGGCGAGCAGATTCCCGAACGCGACCGGGAGCAGCGCGCCGGGCTGACGGGCATGGTCGAGGCGGAGATTATCCGGGTGCTCCCGCCTGAGCGTGCCGGCCGCGCCGCGGCGCTGGCGCGCTCGCTGGTGGCGACGGTGCACGGACATTGCGCGTTCGCGCTGACGGGCACCTTCGCGCTGCTGGGCGAGGAGGATCCGATGGGCGCCGCGCTGGCGCGGGTACGCGAGACGCTGGCGGCGGCGGGGGGCTAGGCCTGCGCTTCCAGATGCGCGCGCAGCCGGTGCATCATGTCGAGCATCGTCCGCTGCTCCGCCGCGCTGAGCACCGACAGATTGGCGCTTTGCCGGACGTGAAGTCCCTGGCCGACCTGTTCGAAGCGCCGAGCCCCGTCCTCGGTCAGGTGGATGATATGCGCGCGCCGGTCAGTGGGGTGGCGGCCGCGCTCGACCCAACCCTCGCGTTCGAGCATGTCGAGGAGCAGTACCAGCGAGGATTTTTCGATCCCCGTCGCCTCGGCGAGCCGGGTCTGGGTCAATGTGCTTTCGCCGTGCAGTTCGCGCTGGGCGCGCAGCGTCGCCAGGATGAGGACATGCCCCATGTGCAAGCCAGTACCCGTGAGCGTCGCGGCGAGGCTGTCGTGGAACAGCCGGTGCAGCCGCGCCAGCGCATAGCCGAAGTTCTGGGCATGAAAGGCGTCGATCTCGTCGCGTGGGCTGTTCATGGGCGATGCGTAGGCGGTCAAAAGGCTCGGTGCAAGGATGTTAGATTATAGATTGAAATATTATCTATAATTAGACTATATCGAGTCGTCCGATCAAGGGATGGAACGATGCTACGCCGAATCCTGCCCGTAATCTCGCTCTGGCTGCTGTCGCCGCTGGTCGCCGAATATCTGCTCGGCTCGATGCCGGTGTCGCTGATCGGCGCGCTGCCGGTGATGGCTGCCATGTACGGATCGGCGGCGCTTTTGATCCGCGAGGGGGCGCGGCGCAGCGGCGGCGGATGGGTGACGATCGCGCTGCTGGGGATCGCCTATGGCCTGATCGAGGAAGGCTTCATCACCCAGTCGCTGTTCAATCCGAACTATCTCCATCTGCGGCTGCTCGACTTCGGCTATGTCCCCGCGCTCGGCACCGGGCTGCCCTGGCTGGTGTTCGTGGTGACGATCCACGCCGTGTGGAGCATCGCGGTGCCGATCGGCTTCGCCGAGGCGCTGTTTCCCGCGCGGCGCGAGCAAAGCTGGTTGGGACCAGTCGGCGTCGGCGTCTTCGCGCTGATCTTTCTGGCCGGGGCCGCCGTGGTGGCGCGTTTCACCTATCAGTCCTTGCCCTTCATGGCTTCGCCGGGTCAGTTTGCGGGCGCAGGGTTGGCGGTCGCAGCGCTGATCGCCGCCGCCTTTGCCTGGCCGCGCTTCCGCACCGAGGCGGCCGAGCGGCCCGCTCCGCCATCGCCGGCGCTGTTCGCGCTCGCCTTCGGCGCGGGATCGGCGCTGATGCTGCTCGAGCATTTCAGTCATGCCCTGCTCGCCTGGCCGTGGCAGCTGAGCGTGGCGGCGATGATCGCGATCGAAGCGGCTTTCGTCGGGGCGATGGCGCTCTGGACGCGGGGGCGGCGATGGAATGACCGGCAGCGGTTCGCGCTGATGGCGGGTGGGCTCGCCGTCTATGGCGTGTTCGGCTTCCTCACCGACCGCGAATTGCACGGCGCCGCCGATCTTGTCCCGCACAGTCTGGTGGCCATCCTGGCTCTTGCGCTCGCGCTGCTTGCCGGGCGCAACGCGGCGCGCAGCGACAGGATGGCCGGCTGAACCAGGGCCTCAGAGCATCGCCTTGCGCTTGATCAGCTCCTTATACCATTCGGCGCTGAGCTTCGGCGTGCGCTTCTGGGTCTGGAAGTCGACATAATGGATGCCGAAGCGCTTCGAATAGCCGTCGGCCCATTCGAAATTGTCCATCAGGCTCCACAGGAAATAGCCGACCGCGGGATAGCCCTCGGCGACCGCGCGCTGGAGTTCGCCGATATAGTTGCGGAGGTACATCAGCCGGTCGGTGTCCTCGACCCGGCCGTCGACGAGCTTGTCGTCCGACGAGCAGCCATTTTCGGTGATGTAGATCGCCTTGGGACCGTAAAGCTCGGTGACGGTGCGCACCGCCCAGTAGAGTACCTCGGGCCCGACATAGAGCCAGGGCGAGGCCATGCGCGGCGCCGAGGTCGGATGCGGGAGGAGCTTGTAGCCCGAGGCCGCATTGGCGTCGGCGCGGGCATAGTTGGGCTGGTAGCAATTGAGCCCGACGAAATCGAGCGGGCTCGAGATGATCTTGAGGTCGCCGTCCTTGATCACGGGCATGTTGGCGCCCTCCGACCGGACGTAGCTGTCGATATATTTGCCCTCCATGATCACCCCGAGGAACATCGCGTTGGCGTCGCGGGTGGCGGTGCGCGCGGCGGCGATATGCTCTGGGGTGTTCATCACCGGCACGTAGAAGGTCGGGTTCTCGGCAAGGCCGATCTGGGTGCGGGCGGGCACCTTGGCACGGATCGCCTGGACCGCGAGGCCGTGCGCGAGCACGCCGTGATGGCGGACCTGGTTGGCGTCCTTGTCGCCGAGCTTGAGCCCGGGGGCGTGGAGGCCCTGCTTGTGGCTCAAATCGGTGAAGCAGCGGATCTCGTTGGTGGTCATGAAATGCTGGACGCGGTCGCCGATCTGGCCGGCCATGTAGCCGGCATAATCGGCGAAGGCGTAGCTGGTGTCGCGATTCTGCCAGCCACCGGGGAGGGCGGAGGGATAGTCCCAGTGGAACATGGTGACATAAGGGTCGATGCCCTGCTCGAGCAGATCGTCGAGCACCGCCTTGTAGTGATCGACGCCCTTCTGGTTGGGTTTGCCGCGGCCTTCGGGGAAGATGCGCGACCAGGCGATCGACATGCGGTACATATCGACGCCCAGATTCTTCAGCAGCTGGTGGTCTTCCTTGTAGCGGTGATAGCTGTCGTTCGCGACGTCGCCGGTGTCGCCGTCATGGACCTTGCCGGGGGTGTGGGAGAAGACGTCCCAATTGGTCGGCCCGCGCCCATCCTCGGTGGCGGCGCCCTCGACCTGATAGGAAGCGGTGGCGCAGCCCCATTTGAAATCCTGGGGAAAGGGACGGTCGTGCAGCGTCGGGCCGGATGCCGCCGCAGGCGCCTTGCTCGCCTCGGCCGTGCCGGTCGCCAGATTGGCGGCCACCGCGCCCGCCGCGGCGGCGCCCAGGGTCTTGCCGATATCGCGGCGTGAGAATTTGGTCATGGTCCTCTCCCGATTCTGTTCTGGGCATTTGAATAGCAGCTTGAGCCTAGCAGCAACTGACAACGCTGTCTAACCGCGACGATAACCCTTTTCGTTGAGCAAGCGGAAGCAGGTTTAGGGCAGGCTGCAGCCTCCAGTATTGGGCCAGGGATCGTTTTCCCGCGTTGCGGGAAGAGGGGGCACAGTGGATAATTACGAAGCGCATGAGCTGACCTCGGTGTTTTTCGGCGAGGTGGTTCCAAGCCCGCCCGAGCGGCGGGCCGAGGAGCGGCAAACCTCGCTGCTGCGCGTCGGCAAGCTGATCGTCGGGCTGGAACAGCGGCTGTGCATGATCCGCAATATCTCGAGCGCGGGCGCAATGCTGCGCCTCTATCAGCCGATCGATGTAGGCACCGATGTGGAGGTCGAAGTGACCCCCGATTGCCCGGTCCCCGCGACCGTGATCTGGGTTCAGGACGACCTGGCGGGCGTCGCCTTTGCCGAGTCGATCGACGTGGTCGAGGCACTGCGCGGGGCGAGCCGGATGGGCCCCTATCGCCGCGTCGCGCGCACGCCGCGGCTGCGGATCCGCCGCGCCGCGACGATGCACACCGACGATCTCGAAAGCGAAGTGACGCTGTGCGACCTGTCGCTCAACGGCGCCAAGTTCGAGACCGAGGCGGCGCTGTCCACCGATATGGAGGTGGCGCTGTTCGTCGACGGGCTGCCGCCGCTGACCGGGCGGGTGCGCTGGTGCCATGATCTCCATGCGGGGATGGAATTCGACATTCCGGTGCAGATGGACGTGCTTGCCGAATGGATGGGGAGCGGCGCGACCCAGCCGGCTGCCTGAGCAAGGCCCGCAAGTTCGCGCAATTTCACGGCATATTAACTGCGATCGGTGTACGAGTCGGTCCAATATGGCGGTATCGGCATCGTGCCGGTCAGTGCCCCGTGAAGGCCGGTCATGATCGACGTCGCATTGTGCATCGGGCGCGAACATGATCCCTGGCTGGTCCTGCTTGCCGTTTTCGTGTGCTGCGTCGGCGCGTTCGCGGTCGTGCAGATGCTCGGGCTCGCGCGCGAGACCCACGGGGTGCAGCGGCTCGGCTGGCTGTTCCTGACCGCGGTCGGTGCGGGCGCGACGATCTGGTGCACCCATTTCGTGGCGATGCTCGCCTATCGCGCCGGGGTGCCGGTGACGCTCGATCCGGTGCTGACGATCGTCTCGCTGATCGTTGCGGTGGTGGGGACGGGCGCGGGCTTCTGGATCGCGGTGTGGCGGCCGGGGATGCTCTGGTCGCTGCTCGGCGGGGCGATCGTCGGCGTGGCGATCTCGACGATGCATTTCACCGGCATGGCGGCGTACCGCATCGACGGGCTGGTCGAATGGCGTGCGGGCTATGTCGCCGTCTCGGAGCTGGCGGCGTCGTTCTTCGCGGCGCTGGCGCTCGGGGCGCTGCAATGGCCGCGTCTGGCGCGGCATCGGATGGCGGCGGCGACGGGGTTGCTCGTGGTGGCGATCGCGGCGCTGCACTTCGTGGCGATGACCGCGCTCAAGATCACGCCGCTCACGCTGAGCGAGGCGCCGCTCGACACGCGGCAGATGCAGGCGCTGGGGCTGGCGACCGCGCTGGTCGGGCTGGTGGTGATTGCCGCGGGCGTGGCGGCGGCGGCGATCGATCGCTCGACCCGATCGGACGTGCAGCGCCGCCTGCACCATATGGCGACCAACGACGCGCTGACCGGACTGCCCAATCGGGCCGCGCTGATCGACGAGCTGACGCGCCAGATCGAGATCGCCCGGACCAGCGGCGCGCATCTGGGCGTCGTCGCTGTCAACGTTGACCGGTTCCAGGAAATCAACGACGCGCATGGTCACAAGGCGGGCGATGCGGTGCTCGCGACGCTGGCGCAGCGGATGCGCGGACAGATGCGGCGGCACGAGCTGGTCGCGCGCTTCGGCGGGGACGAGTTCGTCGCGGTGATCCGCTACGACCTGCCCCAGCAGCTGACCGGCTTTGCCGAGCGGATCGAGGCGGCGCTGGTGGCGCCCGTCACGATCGGATCGCTCAACGCGCGGATCGCGGCGAGCATCGGCGTGGCGGCCTATCCGCAGGATGCCGGCGATGCGCAGACGCTGACCAACAACGCGCATCTCGCGATGCATCGCGCCAAGACCGCGGGGGTTTCGGGCCCCTGTTTCTACGACGCGCCGATCGACGAGGCGATCCGCGAGCGGCGCGAGCTGGCCGCCGATCTGCGCCGCGCGATCGAGGAGAATGGGCTGGAGATCCAGTATCAGGTCCAGGCGCATGCCGATTCGCGCGAAGTGAGCGGCTATGAGGCGCTGGTGCGCTGGACGCATGCCGAGCGCGGGCCGGTTTCGCCCGAGATGTTCGTGCCGCTGGCCGAGGAATATGGGCTGATCCCGGCGCTCGGCGAATGGGTGATGCGGCGCGCCTGCAGCGATGCGATGACCTGGGAGCAGCCGTGGAAGGTGGCGGTCAACGTCTCGCCCGCGCAGCTGGGGCATGCGGGGCTGCCCGCGCTGTTCCATCAGATCATGCTCGAGACCGGGCTGCCGCCGCGCCGGCTCGAGATCGAGCTGACCGAGACCGCGATCATGACCAATCGCGACCAGGCGCTCCATGTGCTGCGCCAGATCAAGGCGCTGGGCGTGGGCGTGGCGCTCGACGATTTCGGGACGGGCTATTCGTCACTCGAGACGCTGCGCGCCTTCCCGTTCGACAAGATCAAGCTTGACCGGCTGTTCGTCGCCGAGCTCGACAGCCCGCAGGCGATCGCGATCATCCGCGCGGTGCTGGCGCTGGGCAAGAGCCTGTCGATCCCGATCCTCGCCGAGGGGATCGAGACCGAGCGCCAGCTCCTCGTGATGCGGCGCGAGGGGTGCGACGAGGTGCAGGGGTTCCTGTTCGGGCAGCCGCAGGCGCAGCCGGCGGCGGTGGCGAGGAAGCGGAAGTCGGCTTAACTCCCTCTCCCGGAGGGAGAGGGAATCAGCGCTTCCCCCGCTCCTTCGCGACGTCATCCGCGGCATGGACCAGCGCGATATAGCTCGGCCCGAGGTTCACGACATATTCGTTCTCGCCCCAGAAGAAGGGCCATTGCTCGCTATTCTCGGGCAAGTCGGGCTTGATGATCAGCACGCCGGGGACGACGCCGCCGGCGATGTAGCTGAAATCGGCGCGGTTGCTGCCGTACGCGACTTCCTTCGAGACGGTGCCGACCCCCGAGACGAACGAGATGTCCGAGCCCGGATGGGTGCCGTGGAGATAGTCGAGCGCGCGGAAGACCGTGTCGCCGTTCGAGAGATCGGGGAAGGCGCGGTGGATGGCGTAGTCGGTGATGCCGAGGTTCACGACCAGCCCGTTGCCGGCCCAGCCGCCTTCGGTGATCGGCACGCCATAGGGATTGGCGCGGCCGAAGGGCGGGCGCTTTTGGAAATCGACGATCGCGGCGCGGATCGCGGCCTTGTAGCTCGCGGGCATGTGCGGGATCGCGTCGATCGCGGTGGTGAGGCCGAAGGGGAAGCGCTTGGCCATCGCCGGGAGCAGGGCGGCGACGCGGTCTTCATACTTCTTGTCGCCGGTCGCGACGAGCAATTCGACCGCGGCGCCGAATTCCTCCGAATCGATCGGGCCGCCGGTGGTGTTGCCATGACTATAGAGATCGGGGGCATGGCTGTGCTCCTCGTCCCAGATGCGCCTGGCGAGCGCGATGCCTTTGGCCGATAGCTCGGGGCGGAACTCCTTGAGCGCGCGCGACGCGGCGGCGATCGCGGCGATTGAGCCGTAATTGAGCGCCGAAACCTTGGTGGTGAAGGCCCAGCGGTCGTCGTCGGTGCCGGGCACGCCGTCGGTCTTCGACGCGGCGTCGCCGAGATGGGTATATTGCGCGACATCGGGTTCGACGATGCCGTGGATCGCGTGGCCGACCGCGCCGAACTGGGCGATCAGCTGGAGCGTGCCATGCTCGATCTGCTGGAGGATGTCGGGGGAGCCATCGGGGACGTGGATCTCGACATGGCGTTTGGACTGGTCGACGAGGGTCTGGTCGCGCAGCGGCTTCCACGTCTCCCAGATATCGACCAGCTCGCGGACGACGCCGTAATTGGTCTGGGTGCGCAGGTCGAAATCGCCCGCGTCGAGCCAGCCGCCGACATTGAGGCCGGGGATATGTTCGCCGGGCGCGAACCTGGTGTCGGTGGTGGGGCCCTGGGCGTAGAGGTCGATATGATCGTGATTGAGCGGGGCCTGTTTGGCGTCGTCGCGGTGGGGGTCGCCGTGCCAGACGCGGTACGCCTCGTTGACGAACATATGGTCCATCGCGACGGGCATGTAGACGTCGTTGGTGGGGTACCAGGCCCTGGCGTAGAGGTCCGGCGCGATGCGGAAGGTCGCGGTGCGGGTGCCGGAATATTCCAGGCAGTAGAGGCCGGGGGCCTTCACCTGGCTGAAGTCGAAAATGCGGTAGCTGTAGCGGAGATAGTCGCCCCAAGGCTTGGGCTCGGCGGCGGCGGCTTCGGTGAAGCCGCCATCGGCGTTCACGCGCAGCAGCTTGGCGGGGCCGGTGGGCGTGGCGTTGCGGTCGAGCTCGATCACCGCGACCTTGGCCTGTTCGGGGGTGTAGCCGAGCTGCGAATGGCCGATCACCGGCTTGCGGACATAATCGGCGACACTGTTGGGCGCGATCGTCCATTCGACGACGCGGCCGGTCTTGTTCGCGGGGAGTTCGGAGCGGAGGACGAACCAGCCATTCTGCGCCTGGTCGCGGCCGTCATAGAGGTTGATAGGCGCGTTGCCAGTGATGGTGACGCGGCGGTTGGGGTCTTCGGGGGCGAGGACGAAATTGCTGCCGGTGGCGAGGGGGAGGGGTTCGGCACCCGCGCCGATGTTGCGGCCGCTGGCGGCGTTGCGCTCGCCGCCCGAACGCATGTCCGATGAGGGGTGGAGCGGGAAGGTGCCGGGCTGGCCGTCGGCGAAATAGCTGTGGTGGAAATAGGCCGAGGGGAGAAATTCGAGGTTGAACCCGGCCTTGCCCGCGAGGGCGGCGGGGAGGGGCTGGTCGAGGATGACCGCGATCACCACTGCCTCGCCGCGGCGCTCGGCGCGGATGCGGTAGCGGAAGCCGTAATCCTTGTATTCGAGCACCGCCTCGATCGCGCCCCTCGTGGCATCGACATTGCGGCTGACGAGCGCGCCGATCGGGTCCCATTGGCCCGGCGTGGCGGAGAGGCGGACATCGCCGTTGGTGGCGGTACGGACGTCCTGCTGAACGATCTCCACGCCCGAGATTTTGGAGTCCGCGAACAGGCCGTCATACCAGTTGGAGAAGACGAGGACGTTGGCCCCGCGGGCCTCGAAATAGCCTTGCGGGCTGAGGCTCAGCGTCTGGGCGCTGGCAGGCATGGCGGCAGTGGCAAGCAACAGGGCGGCGGCGATGCGCTTCATGCGGTTTCCTCTCCGGCGGCGAGTGATTCCCGCTCGAAAGTTAGCGCTAACATGGAATGCGCGCGGAGCGAAAGCCGGGATCGGATTGGCTCAAAGTTGACACGAACTTGACACTGATCGGCGCCTTCGTTCGCGGCGCGCGGGAAGCAAAGGTAACACCAGGGTTACACTGATCGCGCCTATTGCCGCGCCAGTGCTTCGCGATGTCAAAGAGCGGCCCCAAGCTCCCGGGCGCGCGAAGCCAAGCAGGCAAAATCCAACATTTCAAGTACTTTGGCGCTAGAGCCCGAGTTCCTTGAGGATCGCTTCGCGCAATTCCTGCGCCCTGGGGTCGGAGAGCTTGCGCGGGTGCGGCATATCGACCTGGAAGCTGGTCTGGATCACCGTCGGGCGCGGCGACAGGACGAGGATGCGATCGGCAAGGAAGATCGCTTCCTCGACATCATGCGTGATCAGCAGCACGGTATGGCGCTCTTCGTCGAGGATGCGGCGCAGCTCGGTCTGCATCCTGAGGCTCATCAGCGCGTCGAGCGCCGAGAAGGGCTCGTCCATATAGAGGATCTCGGGCTTGACCACGAGCGCACGGGCGATCTCGACGCGCTTGAGCATCCCGCCCGACAGCTCGTGCGGATAGGCCTTCTCGAACCCGGCGAGCCCGACCAACTCGATATAGCGATGGGCGCGCGCCTCCTTGTCGCCATGGCGGGTGCCGCTCAGCGCGAACATCAGGTTTTCGTGGACGGTCAGCCAGGGGAACACCGATCCCTGCTGCGAGATCATGATCCCGTTGCGGCTCGGCCCGCTGCGCTCGACGCCGTCGATCCGGATCGTGCCGCGATCCGCGCGCTCGAACCCGGCGATGATGTTCATCAGGGTCGATTTGCCGCAACCCGATGGACCGACGATCGCGACGAATTCGCCGTCGCGGACGTCGAAGCTCACTCCGCCGACGACCGACAGATCGCCGAAGGACTTGCCGATGCCATCGACCGTGATCTTGTGAGGGTGTGTACTCATTCCCCGCGACGCCCGTGACGGAGCGCATTTTGGCGCACGGCTAGGAGTGAGGAGTGGAGCGATGGATTTCCATCGTGACCGACGAACGACGCCGCTGTGCGCCAAAATGCGCCCGCCGCTTCGCGGTCGCCCGGAGAAGGCCGCTGGCTGCGTCGCCGCTGCTTGCGCGTAGCTTCAGCTACGCGGCTGCGCACCGCTCCTTGCCAGCGGCCTTCTCCGGGCGATCCCGGGCATCGCGGGGAATGAGTACACACCCTAACGGACATAGCGCCACTTCACCGTTTTCATCTGCTCGAGCAGGCGGGTGGCGCCGTCGAGAAGCAGGCCGATCACGCCGATGATGATCATGCTGGCGATCACCAGGTCATAGCGGTTGCCGGCGTTGCGCGAGTCCATGATCAGATAGCCAAGGCCCGAATTGAGCGCGATCATCTCCGCCGCGACCACGACCAGCCACGCCACGCCGAGACCGATCCGCATCCCCACGATGATCTCGGGCAGCACCGCGGGGAACACGACCCGGCGGAACAGCACCGAGCGCGAGACCCCGAAATTCGCCGCCGCGCGCAGATAGCGCCGGTCGATCGTGCGCACGCCCACGGTGGTCTGGACGATCATCGGGAAGACCGAGGCGATGAAGATCAGGAAGACCGGCGACAGATTGCCGACCCCGAACCAGAGGATCGCGACGGGGATCCAGGCGATCGGCGAGATCGGGCGGAGCATCTGGAAGAGCGGGTTCAGCGTGTAATAGGCGCCGGGAACCCACCCCATCCACAGGCCCAGCGGGACGGCGACCAGAAACGCCAGCCCGAATCCGATGCCGACACGGACCAGCGACGCCTGGATATGGTCCCATAGCGTGCCGTCCTGCGCGAGGTCCCATGCGCCGGTGACGACCTGCCACGGCGTCGGGAAGATCGGGCTGTCGCTGCGTGCGACGACCGCCCACCAGACCGCGATCAGCAGCGCGATCACGAGCACCGGCGGCACGACCCTTGCCAGCTTGCTGTCGGTTTCCCTCAACGCTTCCCCCAAAGGCCGCGCCGGTCGGGTAATTGCCGCCGCAGCCCGGCAGTGTTGCGGCATCGCGGACGGATTTCACAACCTCGAAACCGCGGCCGGCACGGTGCCGCGCCTCAGTTTTTCGTGCGGTGGGCGCATTGTGTTGCGCGAGGGCAACAAGGTAGTAACGTAGTTACAATCCGGAGCTGAAGTGTAGCGCGCCGAAACGCGTCAGGCGCCGCCCATGAGCTTGCGGAAACGCCAGCTGAGTCTTTCCCAGCCCGGCGCGGGATTCGGATCGACAATGATGTTGAGCTGGCCATTGGCATGGGCGGTGCACTGGAAGCTGTAGGTCGATGCCTGCGAGAAGGGCAGGCGGAAGGTCTGGCCCGGCATGATCAGCGTCGGCCCGAAAATGTGCGGCGCGGTATCGGCGTTCTTGAAGACGAGGATGTCGTTGAGGCCGAGCGTCAGCCGGATCGTCTGCGGCAGGATGTCGATCTTCTCGCCGGCCATGTGGCGGGCGGAGGTGCCGCGCGGAATCTCGAACACCGCCTCGTGCGAGGCCAGCTCGATTGGCGCCAGCGCGGCCCAGCCGAGCCCGGCGAGCAGGACGGCCGCCAGCGCCGCCGCGATCGGGTGGCGGCGCAGCGGCAGGATCCATGAAGGCGGCTGCATATTCTGGCTCACTCCGCCAACAGCAGCCGGATATCATGCGCGAAATCGGCAGGATCATGCCCGAACGGCATCATCGCGCGCAGCTTGCCGGCGCGGTCGATCAGGAAGATCGACGAGGTGTGGTCCATGGCATAATCGGGACCCTCGCCGCGCCTGACGGCCGTAACGCCATATTTCTCGCGGACCGCCGCCAGGGCGTCCGGGGTGCCTGTGGCGCCGATGAAGCCAGGATCGAAGGCCTTGAGATAATCGCGCATGTGCGCCGCGTCGTCGCGCGCCGGATCGACCGTCACGAAGATTACCTGCACCGATGCCGCCGCCTTGCCGAGCTTGCTCCGAACCTGGGCGAGCGTTGCCAGCGTGGTCGGGCATACCGCGGCGCAATAGGTGAAGCCGAAGCTCAGCAGCACGACCTTGCCGCGATAGCGCGCCAGCGTCACCTCGGACCCGTCGGAGCCGGGCAGCGAGAAGTCGGGCGCCGGGTGCGGCGGATCGAAGATGCCGGCGATCATCCCCGCCGGCCGCGCGGGAGCCTGTACGGGCTTCACCTCCGGCCGGGCGGCATTGCGCGAGAGGAACGTGATCGCCGCACCCGCGAACAGCAGCAGCACGACCCCTGCGAGGGTCAGGAACCTCGGGTTCGAACCCACCTCAAAGCGCGATCGTCACGGGCTTTGCCGTCTTCGCGAAGCTGTCATCGACATATTTCGCGTAGGGAACGGGGTGCTTGAGGGTGCCCGCCGCCACCGACATGTTCATCAGATCGTCGAACTCCTGCGGGACCATGCGCAGGTCGCCATAGGTTACGCGGTCGGGCGGCTCCTTCATCACGAAGCGCAGGATGTTCGGATCCTGATTGAAATATTTGCGGCCCGCCGCGATCTGGATCGCGGTCTCGCGGTTCTGCGGCCGCGTGTCGAGCCAGGTGCCCGCGCCGAGGACGTGATTGACGAGGGTCTGGACCAGCGGCCGGTTCGACGCGATCAGCTCCTCGCGCACCGTCAGGACGCAGCACATATAGCGGGGCCATTCGTCGCGCGTCATGGTGAGCGGCCGGGCATAGCCGGCGCGCTGCGCCGCCGCGCCGAACGGCTCGCCGGTGCAATAGGCATCGACGCTTTTCGCAAAAAGGGCGGCCGGCATGTCCGCGGGCGCCATCTCGACGATCTCGACGTCCTTGGGCGTCATCCCCTCGCGCGCCAGCATCTTGCGCAGGAAGAGGAAGTCGACCGCGAAGCGGCTGGGAATCGCGACGCGCTTGCCCGTGAGGCTGCGGAAATCCCGGTAGGATGAATCGGTGCGGACCATGATAACCGCGCCCGAACGGTGGCCGATCGAGACGATCTTAACCGGCACCTTCTTGTCGGCGAGGTCCATCACCAGCGGCGCCAGCATATAGGCCGCCTGAAGATCGCCCGACATCAGCGATTCCTTGACCTCGGGCCAGCCGCTATATTTGCGGTACTCGAACTGCGATCCGCCGCGGTTGGCAGCCGCATTGGCGGCGCAGGCGACGGGCAGCGTCAGGTTGCAGGTCACCGCCAGGCCGCCGACCGTCAAGGGCTTGGCTGCGGCGGGGGAGGTGAGCAATTTCGTGGCGAGGATGCCCCCGGCGGCGACCGCGCCGACGCCGATCGCGCCGCCGATCAGTTTGCGGCGATCGATGCTCGGGCCGAGGCCTGCGGGAGAAGGGGGCTTGCTTTCCATGGCGCCGCAATAGCAAACCGCCGTCGGGTGGCACAAGGGCTGCTCAAGCGCTGGGGTGACGATCATGAGACGGCTGGCTTTCGCGTTGTTGCTGTCGCTTCCGGTCACGGCCTGCCAGCAACCGGCGGCACCCCAGGTCAAGGACGTGTGGACGCGCGACACCGTCGGCGGCACCGCGAACGCGGCTGTCTTCATGACAATCACCTCTCCGGCCGCGGACCGGTTGGTCGGCGCGTCCTCGCCCGTCGCGAAGAAGACCGATCTGATGACGATGGAAACCGGCAACGGCGCGATGGGCATGTCCTATGTCAAAGCCGTGGATCTTCCGGCCAATACTCCGGTGAGCCTGAATGCCGGCGGGCTTCACGTCTGGTTGGCCGAGCTGAATCAACCGCTCAAGGCGGGCCAGAGCTTCCCGCTGACGCTCAAGTTCGAGAAGGCGGGCGAGCGCCAGGTCACCGTGAGGATCATCAAGCCGGCCGAGGCGCCGCCGGTGTCCGGGACGTAACCGGGCCCGAGAACGGCGACTGAGGGGAATCCCATAGGGTCGTTAAGGGCTTCATTTACCTGCATCAATCTATGATCGACTCGGGCACCCAGGAGGGTGGCCGGAGTGAGCGTATGGTGCAGAACCCGCATGATCAGGATGCCGTCCCGGGCGGGCGGGGGCAGCGGCTGGTCTTCGGGTTCGGTGCGCTGCTGATCCTCGCAGCGCTGTTCGCCGGGATCGTCATCAACGCCAATCATGCCGCCGCCGAACGCCGCGAAGCGCAGGCATGGCACGTCCATACGCTCGAGGTGCTCCTCACCACCGCGACGATGAAGTCGGCGGTCAATATGTCGATCCGCGGCGAGCGCGGCTACCTGATCACCGGCGATCCGAAGTTCCTCCAGCCCTATCGTGCGGGTGCGCGTGAGGCGCCGGTCGCGCTCGAGCGGATCGCGGCGCAGACGCGCGACAATCCGGCGCAGCGGCGCAATATCGCGGCGCTGCGCGCGCAGGCTGCGATATTCTACAAGGTGATGGAGCGCGCGATCGCGCTGCGCCGCGCCGGCGACGAGGCGGGCGCAGTGGCCTTGGTGCGCAGCGGCGCGGGGATAGGCGCGACCGATGCCGTGCTTGCCGCGCTGGGGACGATCGAGGCCGAGGAGCAAAGGCTGCTCGCGGTACGATCGGCGGCGAACGAGCGGGCGAACGACGCGACCCAGACTTCCTATTATGCGCTTGTGGTCGCCGGGCTGGTGCTGTTGCTGGTTGCCGCGGCGGTGGGCGTTTCGACCGCCAAGGCGCAGAAGCGCGTGCGCATCATCGCCGAGCAATTGCGGCTGAGCGCGACCACCGACGAGCTGACCGGGCTGCCCAACCGGCGCTTCTTCATGCATTCGCTCGATATCGAGGTGGCGCGCGCGCGGCGCAGCGGGGCGCCGCTGTCGGTCGCGGTGGCGGATGTCGATCATTTCAAGCGGGTCAACGACCGCTATGGCCATGGCGGGGGCGACGAGGTGCTGCGCGCGCTCGCCCGGATCTTCGAGGCGATCATGCGCACGGGCGACGTGGTCGGGCGGCTGGGGGGCGAGGAGTTCGCGATCCTGATGCCCGATACCGACGAGATCCAGGCGCGGATCGCATGCGAACGGCTGCGCGGGGCGATCGCGGGGCGCGAGATCCGGTTGCCGAGCGGCGAGAAGATCGCGATCACGCTGAGCACGGGGATCGCGCTGCTGGTGCCGGGGGACGACCGCGACAAGCTGGTCAAGCGCGCGGACAACGCGCTCTACTCCGCCAAGGAGGGCGGGCGGAATCAGGTGAGATTGGCGGCTTGATTTTAATCTCCTTCTCCCCTTGTGGGAGAAGGAAGGGGCCCGCGCCGAAGGCGTGGGAAGGATGAGGGGGATCGAGTCCCACTCCCCCTCACCCTTCCGGCGCTTCGCGCCTCCCTCCCTCTCCCACGAGGGGAGAGGGATTCAAAGAAACCCCAGATTCCGCCCCTGGAAGTTGCCGATATTGGGCAGCACCGTCGCCATCTCGCTGTCGGGCACGCCGAACCAGTGCGCGAGCGTCGCGGCATATTGGTCGATCGAGGTGCTCGGCAGCAGCCGGCCCTGGCCGACCTGGTCGTCGGTGGTGGCGGAGACGTGCGGCGCGGTGCCGTAATAGCGGCCGCCCTTCACCGCTCCGCCGATGATGAAATGATGGCTGCCCCAGCCATGGTCCGACCCGTCGCCATTGTTGACGAGGGTGCGCCCGAAATCCGAGGCGGTGAAGGTGGTGACGTCGCGCTGGACCCCCATCTCGACCGTTGCGACGTAGAAGGCGGCGACCGCCTCGTCGACCTTGCTCATCAGCTCGTTATGCTTTTGCGACAGGTTCGAGTGGTGATCGAACCCGTCGAGGCTGACGAAGAAGATCTGCCGCCGCGACCCCAATTCCTTGCGCGCGCCGATCAGCCGGGCGACGATCTTGAGCTGGTCGGCGAGGCTGTTCTCGCCGGGCACGAGGTCGAAATTGGTGTTGAGGCTCACCTTCGACAGCGCGCCGTTGACGATCCCCTCCATCTCGATCGAGCGGCGCATGATCGTGGTGAGTTCGTTCTCGAAGGCGTGCTTGCTTTGCGCGGTGATCAGCTGGTGGAGCGCCTCCATGATCTGGGGCGAGCCATAGCCGGCCTCCTTGATGCCCTTGACCGGGATCGCGCCCGATGGGCTGATCTGGTACTGGAGCGCCTTGTCGCCCGAGACGAACACGGCGTTGCCCGAGGCGGAGATGCAGGTGAGCAGCGCCTGATCGTTGCTCGACAGCGCATAGTCGCCGATCCGGCCGCCCCAGCCCACCGTCGAACCCTCGCTGCCCAGCGCCTGCCAATAGGTTTGCTGGTCGTTGTGGCTGAACAGCTTGGGCGGGAGCGGATAGAGGGCGCGGTTCGAGCCGTCGAACTGGGCGCGGGTGACCGGCGTGATCAGCGAGCCGACATTGAGCAGGGGCGCGAGCTTGCCGCCGTCGAACAGCACCTTGAGCCGCGGCAGATAGGGGGCGAAGGCATATTGGAGGTCGTCGGTCAGCGTCTGCGGCTGGATCGGCGTCAGTGCGGTAGGGATCAGGTCCTTGCGCTGGAACGACACCCCGCCCCGGATGCCGAGGTAGCGCGCATGGTTCATCTTGTCGAAGGGGATCAGCGTGTTCGGATGGTCGTTGCCCCCGTAGAGGAAGACGCAGACCAGCGCCTTATAGTCGTTGCCGGGCGCGGTCGCGGCGGCGGCGTCGCCCATGCTGGCAAGGTTGAGCGCGAGCGGGGCGGCGGCGCCCATTCCCGCGATCTCCGAGGCGCGCTTGAGCATCGCGCGGCGGCTGACAGGGGTGGTGATGATGTTGGTCATTTCTGCACCAGATATTCGGGGGCGCTCATCACGAGCAGACAGGCGGAGGCGATCATGTCGAGCTTGTCCTTGTCGTCGCCCGCCGGGGTGATGCCCTTGCTCGCCAGCGCGGTCGCGATCAGCGTCACCGTCGCGGGCGAGAGCTGGTTCGCGGTCAGATGGAGGTTGAACCAGTCGACCACCGCGGCCGGATCATGCGCGATCGGCTTGAGTGCGAGATAGGTGGGCTTGAACTGCCAGTTGCCGAAGCGCAGCGCGGTCTGGAGGAAGTTGATATAGCCGGCGACGCTGGTCTCGTTGGTGATCTGGAATTCGGGGGCCTGCTTGCCGGCCTTGGCGATCGCGGTGTGCGGGGGGACATAGCCGGGGCGGAAGAAGTTGAAGACCGACGCGCTGCGCAACGGGCTCTGGCCGATGCCGGTATCCTCGCGCGACAGATTGTAGATCTTGTACTTGCCGTCGCCGGGATCGACGCCGACGGTGCGCGCCCAGCTGAGGATGCGCTGGACGGGCTCGCGCAGCTTGCCCGACATGCTGTCCCCGGGATCCGCCGGGGCAAGCGCCTCGGGATCGAGCAGGATCGCGCGCCACACCGATTTGAGGTCGCCGCGCACGCCCTGGCCATTGTCGGCAAAGACATCCGCGACGCGCTTCACATAGGCAGGGCTCGGATTGCTCGTCACCATGCGCTGGATCATCTGGCGGCAGAAGAAGGGGCCGACATTGGGGTGCGCGAAGAGGTGGTCGAGCGCCAGTTTGAGCTGGTCCGGCGCGGGCGTGCCCTTGGGGATGGTGAGGCCGAGGAAATTGACCTCGCGGCTCGAATGGTTCTTGGCCTCGAGCCGCATCGGATCGCTGGTGAATTCGGCCGTCACCACCGGGAAATTCTGCCACGCGACGCGCAGGAACTTCACCCGGCTCATGTCATGGTCATAACCGGTGAAGACATTGGCGAGGCTGGTCACATCGGCCTGGACATAGGTCTCGATCGGCTTGCCCGCGGTATCCTTCTTCTCGGTGCCGTCGGGGTTGAGCTGATAGAGGCCGATGGTGAAGAGCTGCATGATCTCGCGCGCGTAATTCTCGTCCGGCGCGCGGCCCGTTTTGGGGTCCTCCTTCAGATTGCCCTTGGTGTTGAGATACATGCCCATGCCGGCATTGAGCGTCACGCGCTCGAGCAGGGTGCGGAAATTGCCGAAGGCCTCGTCGAGCAGGATATTCCACCAGGCGGCCATGATATAGGGCGGCCAATAGCCGTCGATCGGATTGAGCGAGACCACGAAGAATTGCGAGAGCGAGAAGGCGCAGCGCTGGCGCATCTCGTCGGGCTGGGCGAGCAGCTGATTCCAGATCATGAAATCGCCCGCGGTCGGGTTGAAGTATTCGGCCTCCTTGGTGATCGCGTTGTGGCCCTGCGAATCGAGCCATGCCGCGCCCGATTGGCCGCGCGCCGATTTGACCTGGGCGTCGAGCCAGCCCGCATAGCCCTGCGCCTTGACCGCGGCGATGTCCGCATCGGTCGCGCCGAACTTCGCGCGCAGCAAAAAGCGCGCGGCCTCCGCATCGGTGATTGCAGCCAACGTTGTCGGCCTGTTAGCCTGTGTTTTCATTCGCGCCCCTCCGGAAGGGCATTGGGCCGGATGCACGCGCCCGAGTCAAGGCGGCAGGACGGGACGGAACGGGAGAGAGAATATGCGGCGATTGTGGATGCTTGGCGCGCTGGCGCTGATGGCGGCGGCGCCCGCCTCCTCACCCGAAATGAATGTCGGCGGACGCGTGGTGAAGCAGGCCGATGGGGGGATGCGGTTCGGCTGGCCCGCCATTTATTTCGAGCAGCGTTTCAAGGGCACCGGGGTGGTCGCGACGGTGCAGACCGAGACCGAGATCTTCCGCCTCTATGTCGATGGCAAGGATCGCGGGACGATCCGGCCCGGTGCGCTGACCCTGGGCGTGAAGGGGCTGCCGCAGGGCGAGCATGTAGTTCGGCTGGAGAAGCTGACCGAGAGCCAGTCGGGCGGGGCGGTATTCGGCGGGTTCAAGTTCGACGGCGTGCCGTTGGCGACCCCGCATCGCGCGCGCCGGATCGAGTTCATCGGGGACTCGCACAGCGCGGGCTATGGCAACACGTCGACAAGCCGCACGTGTACCCAGAAGGAAATCCACGACACCACCGACACGCAGCAGGCGTTCGGCCCGCTGGTGGCGAAGCGATTCGACGCGGATTACCGGGTGAATGCCTATTCGGGCGCGGGGATCGTGCGGAACTATAACGGCGTCGCGCCGCAGCAGAACCTCCCGGTCCTCTATGCCCGGGCGATCCCGGGCGAGGAGGCGTCGACCGCGAACGATGCGGGCTGGCAGCCGCAGCTGATCGTCATCAAGCTGGGTTCGAACGACTTCTCGACTCCGCTCCATGCCGGCGAGAAATGGGCCGACCAGGCGGCGCTCCATGCCGATTACCGGGCGAGCTATTCGCGCTTCCTTGCCATGCTGATCGCGCGACACCCCAAGGCGCATTTCCTGCTGATGGCGCACGACCCGTTCATCGAGGATGTGCGCGCGGTGGCGGCCGCCGCGGGCCGCGACATTCCGGTGATCCGGACGGTCGATATGGAGCTGACCGGGTGCGACTGGCACCCCTCGCTCAAGGACGACCGCACGGTGGCGGATCAGATCGAGAAGGCGATAGGGGGGATAAAGGGACTGTGGGACTAGCGTGGCGTTCGATTGGTTAAGCCATCTCCGTCATCCCGGCGAAAGCCGGGACCCAGAGCCGCAAGCGCTGCGCCCGTTACCCTGGGCCCCGGCTTTCGCCGGGGTGACGATTTGATTTGATCCGGTTCCGGCAGGCCGGCGCCCATCTGATGCCCGGCCCGCCTCGGCTCAGAGCGCCTTGGCGAGTTCGGCGTAGACCATTTTGCCCTGCGTCGCCCTGACCAGCACCGCCTTGAGCGCTTCGTCCGACGGCACGGTGCCATAGGCGGCCTTCCACGCGCGCTTGGCGACCTCGACCAGTTCCTTCGCGCCGCCCGGCGAATAGAGCCATTTGCGCTCGGCCTCGACGATCTCGCGGTAATGCTCCTGCTTCCCGCCCCAGAATGCCAGGTCGCCGGGATAGGGCAGCCGCCCTTCGGCGAATAGATAGGCGCGCTGGATCATCTCCTTGCGCAAGGCGGGCGAGGCGTTGAGCTTGGCGCTCTCCTTGACCACGATCGATGCGTAATAGGCCTTGCCTGCCTTGACCTCGGCATCCCAGCTCGCCTGTTCGAGCGGCGTGGAGTTGCGGCCGTGAACCTCGAGAAACGCGCGATCGATCAGCTCGGCGCGAAGCCCCGCGCCGGCGGGCTTGGCGATGAACGCCTTGAGGAATTTGACGGCGCCGTTGAGGTCCACCTCGTTGGCGATCTCGTCCGACATGCCATATTCGGGCGTGCCCATCAGCACGAGCCAGGGATAGATTTCGTTCGGGTTGACGGTGCGCCCGAGCACGATGATCGCGGCGGAGCCGAACGCCTTGTCCACGCGGTCGCTTGCCGCCATCGCCTTCAGGCGATTGTCGATCGGGGTCTGCGCAAACGCGGCGGCGGGGAAGACGCAGGCTGCCAGCACGAGCGCGATCAATAGCGAACGAAGATGAGTCATCGCGAAGCCTCCCGGAAGGAATTCGGTGACCGCGATACTCTGGCCCCTGCCCGGACCATGAACCCATGGCCCGGGTTGCGCAAGCGAAGGGGTTAGACCGCCTTCAGCGCCTCCTCGAAGTCGGCGATCAGATCGTCGGCGTCTTCCACGCCGATCGAGATGCGGACCAGATTGTCCGAAATGCCGAGCGCATCCTTGCGGGCCTGGGGGACCGAGAGGTGGGTCATGCCCGCGGGGTGGGAGGCCAGCGTCTCGGTGCCGCCAAGCGACACGGCGAGCTTGGCGATCTTGAGCGAATCGAGGAAGGCGAAGGCTTCGGTCTCGCCGCCCTTGAGATAGAGCGAGAAGGTCGAGCCCGCGCCGATGCAGTGGCGGCGGTAGATATCGGCCTGGCGCGCATCGTCGCCGCCTTCGAGGAAGCCGAGATAGCCGACCTTCTCGACCTTGGGATGGCCCTTCAGGAATTCGCAGACCTTGGCGGCATTCTCGCCCGCGCGGCTCATGCGCAGTTCGAGCGTTTCCAATGAGCGGAGCAGCATCCAGGCGGTGTTGGGGTCGCAGATCGTGCCGATCGTGTTGCGCATCATGCGGATCGTGTTGATGTGATCCTTGCCGCCGACGACGCTGCCCGCGACCAGATCGCTATGCCCGCCCGCATATTTGGTGAGCGAATAGACGACCAATTCGGCGCCCTGCTTGAGCGGCTGCGCCCAGATCGGCCCCAGGAAGGTGTTGTCGATCGCGATGGGGGGCTTGTTCGCGCCGGTGAAGATCGCGTCGCGGCTGGCGCGGACGGCTTCGACATCGACGAGCGCGTTGGTCGGGTTGGCGGGCGATTCGAGATAGATCAGCGCGACGTTTCCGGTCGCGGCCTTGCTCATCACCGCGTCGATCTCGGCGCGCGTGGCGCCTGCGGGGAAATCGAGCCAATGGACACCGAATCGGCCCAGGATGCGCGCGATCAGCGTCTCGGTCGCGGCATAGAGCGGACCCGAATGGACGATCGTGTCGCCGGGCTTGACCATCGACAGGAAGAGCGTGGCGATCGCCGACATGCCCGAGGAGAAGGCGAGCGCATCCTCGGCCTCTTCCCACACGGCGAGGCGATCTTCGAGAATCTCCTGGTTGGGGCCGTTGAAGCGCGAATAGACCAGGCCCTCGGCGCCGCCCGGGCGCTTGCCGGTGACGCCCTCGAAATGACGCTTGCCCGCGGCGGCATTGGGGAAGACGAAGGTCGAGGTGAGGAAGATCGGCGGCTTGAGCGACCCCTCCGACAGCGTCGGATCATAGCCATAGCCCATCATCATCGTGCTGGGCTTGAGCTTGCGATTCCCGATCTTCTCGGCCGAGGGCTTGGGGCGGCGGCGGGGCGCGGCGCCGGACAGCTCGGCTTCGGTTTCGTCGGTCATTGCGGGTCTCCGGATGCGGGGTTTGCGGTCCCCCTAGACGAAGAGACACGCGCAATAAAGTTTCAATTGATACCAATGATCGAAATCTGGCGCCCATAGTCCGGCTCGCCCAGATGGGTGGCGCGGCGGAAGCTGAAGAAACGCGCAGGCGCCGCATAAGTGTCGAGCCCGAGCATTTCGATCCGGGTGAGGCCGGCCGCGGCGAGGCGGTGCGCGACATAGGCTTCGAGGTCGAACTGGTGATGGCCCGGCTTCCCCGCGGCGAAGAAGCGTTCGTTCGCCGGATCGGCCTCGGCGAAGCGGGCGAGGAAACCGTCGTCCACCTCATAGCTGGCGCGGGCGATGCACGGGCCGATCGCGGCGGCGACGCGGTCGCGCCGGGCGCCGAGCGTCTCCATCAGCGAGAGGGTCGAATCGGTGACCCCGCCGAGCGCGCCCTTCCAGCCGGCATGCGCGGCGCCGATCACGCCCGCCTCGCGGTCGGCGAAGAGGACGGGGGCGCAGTCGGCGGTGAGGATGCCGAGCGCGAGGCCTGGGGTGGCGGTGACCAGCGCGTCGGCGCGGGGGCGCAGCCGGTCATCCCAAGGCTCGACGACGGCGACGGCGTCGGCCGAATGGACCTGGTAGAGGGTGACGAGGCGAGTGCCGGGGAGGACGGCGTCGGCCGCGCGGCGGCGATTCTCGGCGACGGCTTCAGGATCGTCCCGCGTGCCGATGCCGACATTGAGGCCCTCGACCACCCCCTGTGAAACGCCGCCGCGGCGGCCGAGAAAGCCGTGCGCGACGCCTTCGAGCGCCCTGGCCTGGATGGTTTCGACGCTCGCGCCGTCGTTCACAGGGCGAGCCGCATGATATGATCGGTGTCGATCTGATCGCCCACCGGGAAGCCGTAATCGCCGATATGGACGAAGCCGAGCCGGTCGTAGAAGCGGCGGGCGCGGTGGTTATTCTCCCAGACGGTGAGGAGGAGCGCGGAAGCGCCGGCAGCGCGCGCGGCGGCGATGGTCCAGTCCATCAGCACCTGCGCGATCCCCAGGCCATGATGGCTGGATGCGACATAGATCTGGCTGAGCTGGCGCGCGCCGGGCTCGGCGTCGGGGAGCCAGGGCGGGATCAGCTTGGTGTAGCCGACGATCCGGCCCTCATCCAAGGCGAGGTGGGTGCGCCTTTCCGGATCGCCGAGTTCGCGGATCAGGGGCCCGTGGGGGCCATAGGCGTGCGCGAGATAGGCGGCGATATTTTCGGGCGGGGCCGAATGCTCGAAGGTCTCGAGCCAGATCTTCTGCGCCATCGCATCGAGCTCGGGCCCATCGGCGGGGACGGCGTCGCGATAGCTGATCATGCGAACCCCGCCGGCACCGGCCAGCCGGGGGCCGTCAGGGCGATGACCTTGAACAGCTCGCCCATCATCTCGTCGCCGACCAGCCGGTCGCGGTCGGCGGCGAGCGCGTCGGCGCGTTCGGGCGACGCCTTTGCCAGCGCCGCGGCACGCTGATCGATGCCGAGCGCGGTGAGGAATTCGCCTTGCGTGACCGGTCCGTGGACGGTCAGGCCCTCGATCTCGGCGGCTTCGCGGATCGTGCCGAAATCGACATGCGCGGTGAGATCCGCCTCGCCGGGCTCGTCGAACGGGTTGGCATAGGCATGCCCGCGCACCGCCTGGAGCGTGTCGCCGATCGCGGGCCCCTGATAGCCATAGTCGATGATCAGCGCCGCGCCGCCCTGGGCGAGCAGCCGCGCGGCGAGCGCGCGCAGGATCGCGACCCCGGCGGGCGAGGTTTCGAGGATCGATCCGGGATCGGCCTCGCGCAGGCCCCCGGGAATGATCTGGTCGAAACCGCGGTCGCCGACCACGGGCAGGAATAGCGTGTCCTGGCAGGCGACCAGCCGCTCGCGCCATCCCATGTCCGTCTTGACCAATTGCCGGATCGGCAGGGCGTCGAAGAACTCGTTCGCGACGACGAGCAAAGGCAGGTCGTCCTCGACCCCGAACAGGTCGAGGCTCCATTCGGCGTTGGGCACCGCCTCGGCCTGGACGGCGCGGAGGATCGGGCTGGTCTCGACGAAATGGACCGGGGGGTCGAGCCCGGCCTTGGCCATTGCCCGCAAGGCATCGGCGGCGAGCGTGCCGCGGCCGGGACCCAGCTCGACATAGCGCGATGCCGGCCGCCCCGCGCGGTCCCAAAGATCGGCCAGCGCCAGCCCGATCAGCTCGCCGAACATCTGGCTGACCTCGGGCGCGGTGGTGAAATCGCCGCGCGCGCCCAGCGGATCGCGGGTGGCGTAATAATGCGCGTTGGCGGCGCCCATGAACTGCGACAGCGGGATCGGCCCGCCCAGCGTGATCGCGCGGGCGAGACGTTCGGGGAGCAGCGGTTCGGCGGCATTCTCCGCCCGCTCCTTTGGCGTGGCGGAGAGGGGATGGTCGTCGGTCACTGGTTCAGGCGACGCTCTCGCCGCCCGCGACCGGCTCGACGCGCTCGCGGCGCTTCTTCGCGGTCGCGATCAGATAGAGGCCACCGGCGATCATCGGCAGGCACAGCAACTGGCCCATGTGCAGCCCGGGCGTGCCGAGGATCGCATTGTCGAGATACTGGCCGTCCGCCTCGCGGAAGAATTCGACAAAATAGCGGAAGGACCCGTAACCGAGCAGGAAGGTACCGACGAGCCGGCCTGGATAGTAGCGCGCATCGGTCCGCCAGAAGAGGAACCAGAGGATCGCGAACAGCAGGATTCCCTCGAGCCCCGCCTCGTAGAGCTGGCTCGGGTGGCGCGCAGGCTCGGCCATGCCGGCGGGGACCGTGTTGTTGAAGACGATGCCCCAGGCGACGTCGGTCTTCCTGCCCCACAGCTCGCCGTTCACGAAGTTCGCCAGCCGGCCGAAGAACAGGCCGAACGGCGCGACGCAGGCAACATAATCATGCACGCGCAGCCAGTTGAGCTTGTGCTGCCGCGCCAGCCACAGGATCGCGAGCGTCACGCCCATCACGCCGCCATGGAACGACATGCCGCCGTCCCACAGCTTGAGCACCTGCAGCGGCGAGAGCAGCATTTCGGGCTGGTAGAAGATCACATAGCCCAGCCGCCCGCCGACGATCACGCCGAGCGTCGCATAGAAGACCAGATCGTCGGCATGGCGCCGCGACATCGGCGCGCCGGGCTGGGCGAGCAGCCTCAGCAGATACCACCAGCCGATCAGGATGCCGACGATATAGGCCAGCGAATACCATTTGATCTGGAAGAAGCCGAGATCGAGCGCGACCGGATTGAGGCCGATATCGGCGAAGCGAAGATGCGATCCGGCGGCGGCGAGGGTTTCGATAAGCACGGTAACGGGGTCCCCCGGGGCGGTGGTGTGTCGCCTTCCTAATGCGGTTGTGCGGCAAACCCAAGGTCCCATTCTCCACTCCCCCCTTTCTGGAGGCGAGGGCAGGAAAGGGTATCTGGCGTCGCTGGTTTCGGCACGATACAGCAGCCCCGATGGCGGACGATATCCATGCGCTGCTGAAGACCGGGCCGAGCCGGCGGACCTTGCTGATCGGGGGCGGCGCGGGGCTGGGGCTGCTGGTCGCCTGGGCAGTATGGCCGCGCACCTATCTGCCCAATCTCACCGCCGAGGCGGGCGAGACGATCTTCGGCGCCTGGCTCAAGATCGGCACCGACGGGCATGTGACCGTCGCGGTGCCGCAGGCCGAGCTGGGGCAGGGCGTGTTCACCGCCTTTGCGCAGATCATCGCGGACGAATTGGGCGCGGACTGGAAGATGGTGGGGGTCGAGCCGGCGCCGCTCAACCCGCTCTACGCCAATCCGCTGGGCGCCTCGGAGCTGTTCGAGGTCGCGCTCGGCAGCTTGTCCGACCAGCTCCAGCGCACCCATGCGGCACGGACCGCGCTGGTGCTCACCGCCAGTTCCTCGTCGATCCGCAACTTCGAAGGCGAGCTGCGCCAGGCCGGTGCGGCGGCGCGGGTGATGCTGTGCAAGGCGGCGGCGCGGAAATGGGGGATCGACTGGCAGTCGAGCGGGACGATCGACGGCACGGTGGTGCACGGCAGCCAGCGGATAGGCTTCGGCGAGATCGCGGCGTTGGCGGCGGACGAGGAGCTGCCCGAGACGGTGCCGCTCAGGGGCGAAGAGGCGAACCGGCTGGCGGGACAGGCCGTGCCGCGGCTCGACGTGCCGGGCAAGGTCGATGGCAGCGCCAATTACGCGGCCGATATAAGGCTCGAGAATATGGTCCATGCCTCGATCCGGCAGGGGCCGCTCGGCGAGACGCGGCTGGTCAGGGCCGATGAGGCGGCGGCGAAGAAGCTGCCCGGCATGCGCGCGGTGGTGAGTGGCGAGAAATGGATCGCCGCGGTCGCGGATAGTTGGTGGACGGCGGACCGCGCGCTCGACGCGATGCGGCCGCGCTTCCTGATCCCCAAGGAAGTCGTCACCAGCGACACGATCGAGGAGGCGCTCACCAAGGCGCTCGACGGCGATGGCGCGCGGATCGCCAGCGCGGGCGACCTGGCGGCGACCTTCAAGGGCGCCAAGGTGGTGAGCGCAGAATATCGCGTTGGCGTCGCGCTCCACGCCGCGCTCGAGCCGATGACCGCGACTGCGTCGTACGAGAATGGCCGGTTGAGCCTGTGGATGCCGACCCAGGCGCCGGGCCTTGCCCGTGCCGCCGCGGCGCGCGCGATCGGACTGGGCGAGGAGCGCGTCACCGTCCATTCGATGATGGCGGGCGGATCGTTCGGCGCGAAGCTCGAAAATGACGTCGCCGGGCAGGTCGCTGTGATCGCCAGGCAGGTCGGGCGCCCGGTGCAGCTCACCTGGTCGCGGACCGAGGATTTCCGGCACGACCGCTATCGCGCCGCCGCCGCCGCGCGGCTGACCGCGCGGCTGGGAGAGCCGGCGAGCGTGGCGGGCTGGCTCGCCAAGATCGCCGCGCCGGCGACGGGGCGCGCGCTCGCCGAGCGGCTGATGGGGGGCGATCCGCTGGTTGCGGCGGGGCTGGCGCTGCCGGGCGCGGGCGACGCTTCGGCGGTGGCGGGCGCGGTGCCGGCCTATGCCATCCCCCATTACGCGATCGACCATCATGTCGCCGATCTGGGGCTCCAGTTCGGGCATTGGCGGTCGGGGGCGCACAGCTACACCGCCTTCTTCACCGAAAGCTTCATCGACGAGCTGGCGCATGTCGCGGGCCTCGATGCGCTGCCGTTCCGCATGGCGATGCTGGGCAACAACCCGCGGCTCGCGCGCTGCCTCCAGACGGTGACCCAGCTGGGTGGTTGGCAGGGCGGCGAGCCGGGGAGCGGGCAGGGGATCGCCTGCCATGCCTTCAATGGAAGCTATATCGCGGTGATGGCCGAGGCGCGGCTGGCGGGGCGCAAGATCAAGGTCGAGCGGCTGGTCGCGGCGGCGGATGTCGGGCGGGTGGTGAACCCGGACCTCGTCACGCAGCAGATCGAGGGCGGGCTGATCTTCGGCATGGCGGCGGCGGTCGGCTGCTCGACCGGCTTTGCCGACAATGCCGCCGAGGTGCGGACGATCGACGCGCTCAAGCTGCCGACCCTGGCCGATTCGCCCGACATCACGGTCGAGCTGATCCGCAGCGAATCCGATCCGGGCGGGGTGGGCGAACTGGGCGTGCCCGCGGTGGCGCCGGCGATCGCCAATGCGCTCCAGGCGGCGACGGGCGTGCGCTTCCGGCGGCTGCCCTTGCTTTCGGAAGTGGAGTGAGGCCGGCGGGGCATCCTGACGTGCAGCATGGCCGGATCGGCGTGCTGCTCGTCAATCTCGGTACGCCCGATGCGCCGACGAGCGCGGCGGTACGGCGTTATCTGGCCGAGTTTCTGTCGGACCGGCGGGTGGTGGAGATCCCGCCGCTCGTCTGGCAACCGGTCCTGCGGGGGATCATCCTCAACACGCGGCCGCGAAAGTCCGCGCATGCCTATTCGCAGGTGTGGACCGAGCAGGGATCGCCGCTCGCCGCGATCACGCGGGCGCAGGCCGAGGCGCTCGGCGCCGCCGATCTTTGGGGAGAGGTCGTCGTCGATTGGGCGATGCGCTATGGTAACCCGTCGATCGGCGAACGGCTGGCGGCGATGAAGGCGGCGGGATGCGACCGCATCCTGATCGCGCCGCTCTATCCGCAATATTGTTCGGCGACGACCGCGACCGCGAACGATGCGGCGTTCGCGGTGCTCGCGGCGATGCGCTGGCAGCCGGCGGTGCGGACGCTGCCGCCCTATCATGACGATCCCGCCTATATCGGCGCGCTCAAAGCGTCGGTGGAGGCCAGCCTCGCTGCGCTCGATTTCGAGCCGGAAGCCATCGTCGCGAGCTTCCACGGCATGCCGCAGCGGACGCTCGAGCTGGGCGATCCCTATCATTGTCACTGCCAGAAGACCGCGCGGATGCTGTCCGAGGCGCTGGGGAGGCCGCTGACGGCGGCGTTCCAGTCGCGCTTCGGGCGCGCGAAATGGCTGGAGCCCGCGACCGACATCACGCTCGCCCGGCTGGCGGCGGAGGGGGTGAAGAAGGTCGCGGTGGTCGCGCCCGGCTTTTCGGCCGACTGCCTGGAGACACTGGAGGAGCTGGCGATCCGCGGACGCGAACAGTTCCTCGCCGCGGGCGGAACCGATTTCGCCTATCTGCCTTGCCTGAATGCAAGCGAACCGGGCATGGAAATGCTGCGCAATATAATCGGACGGGAACTTGCGGGCTGGGCGGCTACTTCCTAGCGTCGGGGCAACAAGAACAGGAGATGATGCAATGGCACGCGTAGCGATCGTGACGGGCGGAACCCGCGGAATCGGGGAGGCGATCAGCCTCGCGCTCAAGGAGCAGGGCGTCACTGTCGCCGCAAACTATGCCGGCAATGCCGAAAAGGCGGCCGCCTTCACCGCGGCGACGGGCATCAAGGCCTATGCCTGGGACGTCGGCGATTTCGACGCGTGCGCGGCGGGCGTGGCACAGGTCGAGGCCGAGCTGGGGCCGGTCGATATCCTGGTCAACAATGCCGGCATCACCCGCGACGGCACCATCCTGAAGATGACCCGCGAGATGTGGGAGGATGTGATCCGCATCAATCTGGGCGGCTGCTTCAACATGGCGCACGCGACCTTCCCGGGGATGCGCAACCGGAAATGGGGGCGGATCGTCAATATCGGCTCGATCAACGGGCAGGCGGGCCAATATGGCCAGGTCAACTATGCCGCGGCCAAATCGGGCATCCATGGCTTCACCAAGGCGCTGGCGCAGGAAGGCGCCCGGGCCGGGGTGACGGTCAACGCGATCGCGCCGGGCTATATCGACACCGATATGGTCGCCGCAGTGCCGCCCGAGGTGCTCGAGAAGATCGTGGCGAAGATTCCGGTGGGGCGGCTCGGCCAGGCGAGCGAGATCGCGCGTGGGGTAACCTTTCTCTGCTCGGAAGAGGGCGGGTTCGTGACCGGCTCGACGCTGTCGATCAACGGTGGGCAGCATATGTATTGACCGCCGCTCTGCCAATAAGGAACGGTTTCTCCACACGCCCTGCGCATCGCCCCGCTATGCCATCCAGCAACGAAGGGGGCGGGATGCGCGTCAGGGATTTTCCGCTGCGATGGATCGCGGCCAATGCGTTCGGCATTGCCGCCTTCCTGACCAGCGCTTCGCGTTTTTGGATCGAGCCCGAGGTGGCGGATATTCCGGGTGCGAGCGGGGGTGCCGCATTCGGTTGGATTGTCTTCGCGGCGCCAATTGCAGCGTTGTTCATACTCGCGAACCTGGGCTGGCTCGGTGTCAGATTGTGGCGGCGGCAGGGTTGGTGTTCGGCTGCGATTGCGGTGCTGCTGCTCGCCGCCTGGGCCGGGACGTGGCTGTTCGACAATGCGCACCATGGGATATGACCCCAAGACGCGAAAAGGGCCGGTCCCGCGGGGGGACCGGCCCTTAGCCCCTCGATACGCAACCCGAGGGTATTTCTTACGCCTACAACGTGGATAACCATAAAGCGGTTCCATTGATCGCTCGCTGAACGATGTGGTTATCCGGCGTTCATCTTTGCGGGGGCGGCTATCGCGGCGCGCGGCAGCGGCTATGGTCGGCGCGATGTCCCGGCGCCTGCTGCTCTCCGCCCTGCTGATTCTCTTCGCCGCGCCCTCCTATTCGGGAGAGGAGCCCGCGGAGCATTTTCGAGGGGCGGCGGAGATGAGCGCGACCCCTGTGGCGATCGATCCGGGCGATCCCGCGCGGGTGAAAATCGGGTCGCTGACCTATCTGGGCGGGGTGCGGCTGCGCAGCCCGGCGCCCGCGTTCGGCGGCTTTTCCTCGATGCGGATCGAGGGCAACCGCTTCACCTTGCTCAGCGACGGCGGGCATCTCGTGCGGTTCGACATGGATGCGGGGTTCCGGGTCCGCGCTCCCGCCTTTGCCGAGCTCGCGGACGGGCCCGGTACCGGCTGGCTCAAGGGCGACCGCGACAGCGAATCGATGACGGCGGACCCGAAGACAGGCCGCTTCTGGGTCGGGTTCGAGCAATCGAACGAGATCTGGCGCTACGATGCTTCGGGCAAGGCCCAGGCGCATCTGGCGCCGCTGCCGATGGTGCGCTGGGCGGCCAATGGCGGGCCCGAGGCGATGGTGCGCCTCGCGAACGGCAATTTCATCGTGATCAGCGAGGTGATGCGCCCGATCGACGACAAGACCCGCTCGGCGCGCGAGGCATTGCTGTTCCGCGGCGATCCGACCGATCCGAAGACGGAGATCCAGCGTTTCGCCTATCGCCCGCCCCCGGGATACGATCCGACCGACATGGCCGAGCTGCCCGACGGGCGGCTGCTGATCCTCCACCGCGCACTCGGCCTCCCGCCGGCGCTGTTTACCGCCAAGCTGGTGATCATCGGCCGCGGCGCGGTTCGGCCGGGCGCGTTCGTGGAGGGACGCGAGATCGCGACCTTCGAGGCGCCCCTGATCCGCGACAATTTCGAGGCGCTGGCGGTGACGCGGGAGGGCGGGGCGACGATCGTGTGGATCGCGTCGGATGACAACCGGGAGTGGTGGGAGCAGTCGCTGCTGCTCAAGTTCCGGCTGGATTGATTCCCTTCTAACCCCGTTCGCGCTGAGCTCGTCGAAGCCCTGTCTTTCTTTTCCGGCCATGGGAATGAAGAAGAGCAGCCCTTCGACAAGCTCAGGGCGAACGGGGATGGGGTCGGCTGCTGGAAAACGCGAACGGCCCGCTCTCCGGGTGGAGAACGGGCCGTCAGCCTTGCCGCGAATCGCCTTCAGGCGGCTGCGGCGGTTCCGGCGTTCGCCTTGCGCACGTCGCGCTTCAGGCGGCGGCAGCGCAGCGACAGATCCTCGTCGCTCGTCTTGAGCAGCCAATTGTCGAGGCCGCCGACATGCTCGACCGAACGCAGGCCGTGCGTCGAGACGCGCAGCTTGACGCTCTTGCCCAGCGCGTCCGAGATCAGCGTGACATTCTGCAGGTTGGGCAGGAAGGTCCGCTTGGTCTTGTTGTTGGCGTGGGAAACATTGTGGCCCACCTGCCGGCCCTTGCCGGTCAGCTCGCAAATGCGCGACATTGCTGTAAATCCTGAGTTTGGCCGGAGCCGGAAAGGCCGCGCCGATAACCGTTATGGGACGGGGCGTCAACCGATTCGCCCGTTATTCCGCTTGTGCGCGTGCAACTCGCATGGTGAATGGCGCGTTATTACGCAGACGGAATCAATAGGGGAGCTGAAACGATGCGTGGAATCCTGGTGCTTTTGGGCCTGCTGGTGCTGGCCGCCGTGGTGTTGATCTCGCTCGGCATGCTGAAGATCGACTGGAAGGCGGGCCAGATGCCGTCGTTCGAATTCAAGATGGATGGCGGCAAGCTGCCGACGGTCCAGACCGGGACGGTCGAGACCGGTACCACCAACGTCACCGTCGTGACGCCCACGGTCGAGATGAAGAACACCGTCGTCACGCTGCCGACGGTCGAAGTGAAGCCGGCGCCGGGGGCGACGCCGGCCGCGAAGAAATAGGATGGTCGGGTCGCCGGGGCAGATAGCCGCGGCGATCCTGTTGCCGCCGCTGGGCGTGTATCTCGCCCGCGGCGGTTCGCGCGCGTTCGCCATTGCCTGTGGACTGACGTTGCTCGGCTTCGTGCCGGGCATGGCCTATGCCTTGTGGGTGGTGCTGAGGGGCGCGGCGGGCTAGGATGGATCGCCATTCAGCCCATACCGGCCTGCAAATGGCGGTTCCGCGCGCTTCCGGTGCTCACGTGCCTTTAGCACGCTGCGCTCCGGGTCACGCAAAACCACCATTTTCGACTCGGTCTGGACTAAATGTCGATCCATCCTAGACCCCCACCCATGTTCCCGCTCCCCGAACCGATGCGCGCCGCGCTGGAGGCCGCCCGTGGCGCTGCGCAAGCGGGCGAGGTGCCGGTAGGGGCGGTGCTCGTGCAGGGCGGACGGGTGATCGTGGCGGCGGGGAACGCGCCGCGCGGGCTCGCCGATCCGACCGCGCATGCCGAGATGCGGGTGATCCGCGAGGGCGCGGCGCTGCTCGGGCGCGAACGGCTCGAGGATTGCGACCTGTGGGTGACGCTCGAGCCCTGCGCGATGTGCGCAGGCGCGATCGCGCACGCCCGGATCGCGCGGCTCTATTATGGCGCGAGCGATCCCAAGGGCGGCGCGATCGAGCATGGCCCTCGCTTCTTCGCCCAGCCGACCTGCCACCACAGGCCCGAAATCTATTCCGGCATCGGCGAAGGCGAGGCAGCGGGGCTGCTGCGGGACTTCTTCAGGGACCGGCGCGGCTGATCAGTCGCGGCGAATCGGCACGAGCTTGATCTCGACGCGCCGGTTGGCGGCGCGGCCGGCGTCGGTTTCGTTGCTGGCGACCGGTTGGGTCTCGCCGAAGCCGCGCGTGCCGAGCCTGACGCTGCGAACGCCGCGCGCCGCGAGATAGTCCGCGACCGAGGCCGCGCGACGCTCCGAAAGGGACTGGTTATAGTCGTCCGATCCGCGCGAATCGGTGTGGCCGTAGACATCGACATAGGTCTGTTCATAGTCGCGTAGCACCATCGCCACCTGATCGAGCGTGGGGGCGTAGCGCGGGTCGATCGCCGCACTGTCGGTCGCGAAGGTGATGCTGGAGGGCATGCGCAGGATCAGCTCGTCGCCGTTGCGGATCACCTGGATGTCGGTTCCGGCCGTGCGGCGGCGCAGATCCTGCTCCTGCCGGTCCATATACGAACCGACGGCGACGCCCGCGAGCCCCCCAATGCCGGCCCCGATCAGCTTTTCGGTCCGATCGTTCCGGCCGCCGACGATATCGCCGACCAGATAGCCGCCAAGCGCTCCGCCAATCCCGCCGATCGCGGCCCGCGAGACGCGGCGTTCGCCGGTGTTGGGATCGGTGACGCACGCGCTGGTGAGCAGCGTCAGCGCGGTGAGGGCGATCAGGGGCGGATAGCGGTTCATGATAATCTCCTTAGGCACGGTCAAACAGACCGCGGCTAGCGCTTGTTCCGGTTGCGGGTCGTTTGATGCCGCAGCCTGTTGTGAACCACGGGGAACCCGCTGTATGAGGACCCAGCCCATGGTCCCACCCTTCCCCTGGATCGACGTCGCGATCATCCTCGCCCTGATCGCGCTCAACGGCGTCTTCTCGATGTCCGAGCTGGCGATCGTCTCGGCGCGCCCCGCGCGGCTCGAGGCGCTGGCGCGGGTCGGCAAGCATGGCGCGCGCACCGCGATCGCGCTGGCGGCGGACCCGGGCAAGTTCCTCTCGACCGTCCAGATCGGCATCACGCTGATCGGCATCATCGCGGGTGCCTATTCGGGCGCCAGCCTGGGCGAGCCGGTGGCCAAGCGGATCGAGCTGCTGGGGCTGAGCGCGGAAACCGCGCAGACCGTGAGCCTGGTGCTGGTGATCGGCATCACCACCTTCGCCAGCCTTGTGGTGGGCGAGCTGGTGCCCAAGCAGTTCGCGCTGCGCTCGCCCGAGCCGATCGCGGTGGCGATGGCCGTACCGATGCTGTGGCTCAGCCGGATAACCGCGCCGATCGTATGGCTGCTCGACCAGAGCAGCGGGCTGATCTTCCGCCTGATCGGGCTCAACCGCGAATCGGAAAATCGCGTTACCGCCGAGGAGCTCCACCTGATCGTCGCCGAGGCCACGCGATCCGGGGTGATCGAGGAGCATGAGCGCTCGATCATCTCGAGCGTGGTGCGGCTGGCGGACCGGCCGGTGCGCGAGGTGATGACGCCGCGCACCGATTGCGACTGGGTCGATGTCGGGCTCGACGATGCCGGGATCCGCAAGGCGCTGCTGGCGACGCCGCACACGCGGCTGCCGGTGGGCGAGGGATCGATCGACGCCGTCATCGGCGTGGTACAGGCGCGCGATATCGTCGGGGCGCTGTTCCGCGGCGAGGCGCTCGACCTGCGCAAGCTGATGCGCGAGGCGCCGATCCTGCCCGATACGGTCGATGCGATGGACGCCCTTGGGGCGCTGCGCCGGGCGGAAGTGCCGATGGGGCTCGTCCATGACGAATATGGCCATTTCGAAGGGATCGTGACCCCCGCCAACCTGCTCGCGGCGATCGCTGGCGAGCTGGCGTCGGACGCGGTGCCCGGCGAGAATCCCAATGTGGTGGTGCGCGAGGACGGATCGCTGCTCGTCTCGGGCCAGATGGCGGCGGATTCGCTCGCCGAGCGGATCGGCATCGACCTGCCCGAGGACCGCGACTATGCGACCGTTGCGGGGCTCGCGCTGGCGGTGCTCAAGAAGCTGCCGGTCGAGGGCGAGAGTTTCACCGAACAGGGCTGGCGCTTCGAGATCGTCGACATGGACGAGCGCAAGATCGACAAATTGCTGGTGCGCGAGGCGGAGTAGGGCGGCGAGAGGCGGCGGACATGCACTATGTGACCGTGTTCGACGCCGCCAGCTGGAGCGCGATGACGCGCGAATGGCTGTCGCTGCTGATGGGTGCCCTGTTCGTCGCGACCGCCGGTCCGGCAATCTATGGCGACCATCGCATTCCGGGCCAGCAGCCATGGCAGGGCCCCAGCCGCACGGTGGCGCGGATCGTCTTCCCCTTCATCGTGCTGGTCCTCACCTTCCTGGCAAGCGGGCCGATCGGCGCAGCGATCCTCTCGCGCAAGGCGCTGCTGGCGGGGAATTGCACCGTGATGGAGGGCAAGGTCCGCAACTTCCGCCCGCAGCCGTTCGAGCGGGGCTATGAGGCGTTCGACCTGAACGGCACGCACTTCGCCTATACGCCACGCCAGCTATGGGGCTTCCGCCGGATCGCGGCGCGCGGCGGGCCGCTGCACGAGGGCGTGCAGGTGCGGCTGTGCAACTTCGACGGCGCGATCCTGAAGCTCGAAGTGGCGCGCTGATCGCCCGCTAGAGCTTCCCGAACGTATTCTCGAACCCGGCGATGTCGCCCTCCGCGAGGAAGCGGGCCTGGTCGATCCAGCGGTCTCGCTCGAGCCGGCCCTGGAAATCGCCGAGCTTCGAATCGAGATCGGCGGCTTCGTCGGGGGTCAGCGCGGCGATCTGGCTGAAGCTGGTGATGCCGACGCTATTGAGCCGGTCGGCGAGGCGCGGGCCGACACCCTTCATGCGGGTGAGTTCGTCCGCGGCCGGGGCGGCGGGCGCAGGGGCCGGTTCGGGTTCGGGGGCAGGCTCAGGCGCGGGCTCGGCGGCGGCCAACTCGGGCGCGGTTTCGACCGCGACATGCTCGGGCGCGGGTTCCGGCGCGGGGGTGGCGAGATCGGCGGCCAGCGCGGCCGGCGAGGCCTCCAGCGGCGCGGCGGCGGCGATCGGTTCGTCGGCGAGCGGCGCTGGCTCGGGGGCCGCTTCGGCGGCGGGTTCGGGCGCGGCTTCCACGGCCGGCTCCGGCTCGGGCGCCGTTTCGACCACCGGTTCGGGCTCCGGCGCGGCTTCGGCGGCCGGTTCGGGCGCGGGCTCATGTACCGCGTCCATCACCGTTTCGGCGGGCGGTTCGCCCTCGGCGGCGACGGGCGGTTCGGCGATCGCATGCGCTTCGCCCGCGGGCGAGGCGTCGAGCGGCTCGGCTTCGGCGCTCGGTGCTTCGGGGAGCGGCTCGGGCTCGGGTTCGCGCGCCGGGGCACCTTCGACGGCGACGGGTTCAGGCTCCGGCTCGGCCTCGACGGCCGGTTCGGGCTCGGGAGCGGCCTCGACGACGGGCTCGGGCTCGGGCGCGTCGGCCACCGGGATCGGCGCGGGCGGCGGCGGGGTGATCGGGCGTGCGGTCTCCGCCTCGGGCGCGGCGTAGAAATAATCGTCGCGGTCCTTGAGCTCGCGGGCCTCGCGCGCCTTGCGCCCGGCAAGGGCCGCGATCCACCACAGGAACAGCAGCACGACCAGAAGGCCCGCGGCCATCAGCGCGAAAGGAAGCGTCAGCCACTCCGGACCGCCGGCCACCAGGGGCGCGGTCGACTGCAGGTTCATCATGGCGCCCTCCCGACGCTATTCAGCGAGTCTTCGTCCCGATGAATAGCGCCGGATTGGACGCAGTCGAGTCAATCCCCACGCCTCTGGCGCGGATATTGTGCATCTGCGAGACGGACCAGCCGGCCGAATTCGCTCCGCCAATAGTCGTTCGAGTCGCCCGCGAGCATTCCGATCTGCGAGAAACTGAACCCGTTCAGATACTTGTCGCCGCGCAGCCGCTGGCCGAACGCCGCCACCGCGACGATGAAGGCCATATCGCCCTGCGGCTCGATCGCGCCGCTCAATTGGCGGGCCCAGACGGGCTGCGAGATCAGCCGCGACTCGCGCTCGCCGGGCAGCTTGTAGCGCAGCTTGACGAAGGCGGCCTCGGGCGCGGTGCCGCGGCCGAGCGGCGGGGTCGCGTCGTAGCGGCGTTCGGGCAGCCAGCCCGCGCCGTCCGCAGGGACGATCTCGTAGAGCGCGGTCACCTGGTGCCCGGCGCCGATATCGCCGGCATCGACCGCATCGTTGGCGAAATCCTCGTTCGCCAGCGCGCGGTTCTCATAGCCGATCAGGCGATATTCCTTGACCTGGGCGGGGTTGAACTCGACCTGGACCTTCACATCCTTCGCGATGGTGAAGAGCGTCGCCGACAGCTCGTCGTCGAGCACCTTGCGGGCCTCCATCGGGCTGTCGATATAGCAATAATTGCCGTTCCCGACGTCCGCGATCCGCTCCATCATCGCTTCGTTGTAATTGCCGTCACCGAAGCCGAGCGTGGTGAGGGTGATCCCGCTCTCGCGGTTGCGCTTGACCAGCGCTTCCATCGATTTGTTGTCGCTTACGCCGACGTTGAAGTCGCCATCGGTGGCGAGCATGATCCGGTTGATTCCGCCAGGCATGAAATTCTTGCGGGCGACGTCATAGGCGAGCTTGATGCCTTCGCCGCCCGCGGTCGAGCCGCCGGCTTCCAGGCAATCGAGCGCCTGCTTGATGTAGCGGGGGTTCGAGGTCGGATCGAGCACGACGCCCGCGGCGCCGGCACAGACGACGATCGAGACCTTGTCGTTGGGCGTCAGCCGGTCGGCGAGCAGGCTGAGCGCCTGTTTGACGAGCGGCAGTTTCTCGGGCTCGTCCATCGATCCCGAGACATCGACGAGGAAGACGAGGTTCGCGGGCGGGCGCCCCTTGGCGCTGACGTCATAGCCGCGCAGGCCGATCCTCAGCAGGCGGGTGTTCTTGTTCCACGGGGTGCGCGACACGTCGGTGGTGACGCTGAACGGCACGTCGCGGCTGGTGGGGCGGGGATAATCGTAGCGGAAATAGTTGATCATCTCCTCGGTGCGCACCGCTTCGGCGGGGACCGCCTGGCGCTGGTTGAGGAAGCGGCGGACGTTCGAATAGGCGCCGGTGTCGACATCGACCGAGAAGGTCGAGATCGGCTGGGTCTGGACCGACAGGATCGAGGCGACCGACTGGCCCTGGTAGCGCTCGGTATTGCCGGGCGCGCCATAGGGTTCGCTCTGGGGCGCGGCGGTAAAACCCTGGCTAAGCTGGCCCGAGCGGTTCATCGCGACGCCGGGGACGCGCTGGACCGATTCGGTGACCGAGCGGTCGGGCAGCGCGCCGACATCCTCGGCGGTGATCGCATCGACCGTCTGGCCGCTATTGACCTTCGCATTCGGCGAATTGGACAGCGAGGCGCGCACGCCGGTGACGGTGACCTCCTGGGACTGGGGCTGGACCCGGGTAGGGGCCGGCGGGGGTGCCGGGGCATAGACCGGCACCGGGCGGCCGCGCGGGGCGGGGCGGTATCGCTCCCGATCATTGTCGCCGTCATGGCAGCGGACCGGCGAGCGGTCCTGCCGGGCGATCCGGGGGCCGTCCTGCGCGAGCAGGGGCGGGGGCGCGGCGGAGGTGAGAAGGAGCGAAACGCTGCCGATCAACAGGGCGGAACGCGACATAGGCTGACTCCCCTAATGATTGCGGGCGGCCCTCTCCCGGCGGCCCGAACGGGGAATGTCGCGCGCCCGTTATGACTGGCGGATGAACGAGATATAATGTATCATGCATATATGATCGGACTCGCGCTGTTTCTCGCCCTTGCTCCCGTCCAGCACGGTCCCTCGGCCTGCGAGATCGCCGCGGAGCCCGGATTGCTGGTGTCGCGGATCGGCGAGCGGGTGAGCGTCACGGGCCGCTATGATTGGGACATCCACTATCAGCAGATCCATCCCGATGGCTGTGCCGAGGAGACGCTGTTCGTCTCGCTCACCTCGAAGGCGTCGGACCGGGTCAGTGCTTTCCTCGCATCGGCCTATCCGGGCAAGATGTTCGGCGGCGGATCGATCTGGGGCAGCTTCAGCGGGACCGTGAAAAAGACACGCGGGGGCTTTCCCTATCTGCTGATCGACACGATCGCCTTCGATCCCGCGCGGCGCATGACCTTCGCCGACCCGTCCTAGGCCTCTTCGCGTTCGACCTCGCGCCAGCCGATGTCGCGGCGGCAGAAACCGGTGGGGAAGTCGATCGCATCGACCGCGCGATAGGCGGCGGCTTGGGCGGCGCGGACGTCTGGCCCGGTCGCGGTGACCGCGAGGACGCGGCCGCCCGAGGCGACGAGCTTGCCGTCATCGAGCCGGGTGCCGGCCTGGAAGACCCGCGCACCGCCCGCTTCCGCCGCATCGAGCCCGCCGATCGCGCCGCCGGTCTGCGGCGTGCCGGGATAGCCCTGCGCGGCCATCACCACGGTCAGCGCGGTCTCGTCGGAGAAGCGGGGCGCGGCCATGGTGCCGAGCGTGCCGCGGTCGCAGGCGATGAAATAATCGAGCAGGTCGCTCTGAAGGCGCGGCATCAGCACCTGGCATTCGGGATCGCCAAAGCGGGCGTTATACTCGATCAGCTTGGGGCCTTGGGCGGTGAGCATCAGCCCGGCATAGAGCACGCCCGAATAGGGATTGCCCTGCCGCGCCAGCGCCTCGACCGTGGGGCGGACGATCTCGTCGATCGCGCGGGCCTCCAGCTCGGCGGTGAGCACCGGAGCGGGGCTGTAGGCGCCCATCCCGCCGGTATTGGGCCCGGTATCGCCCTCGCCGACGCGCTTGTGATCCTGGGCGGAGCCGAAGGGCATCAGGCTGGTGCCGTCGGTCAGCACGAACAGGCTGGCTTCCTCGCCCTCGAGGAACTCCTCGATCACCACGCTGGCGCCGTGGCCCGAGAAGATGTCGGCGATCGCACCCTCGGCCTCTTCGGTCGTGAAGGCGACCGTCACGCCCTTGCCCGCCGCCAGTCCATCGGCCTTGACCACCACCGGCAGTCCGAAATCCTCGAGGCAGGCGAGCGCCCCGTCGCGTGTCTCGCAGCGGACATAGCCGGCGGTCGGGATATTCTCGCGCGCGCACAAATCCTTGGTGAAGCCCTTCGAGCCTTCGAGCTGGGCGGGGAATTTATTGGGGCCGAACACGCCGATCCCCATGGTGCGCAGATTGTCCGCGAGCCCCTCGACCAGCGGCGCCTCGGGCCCGACCACGACGAAGCTGATCGAGTGGCGCAGGCAGAAATCGATCAGCCCGCGATGATCATTGGCGGCGATATCGGCGATCTCGGCATGGCGCGCGATCCCCGGATTTCCGGGCGCCGCCCACAGCTTCGTCAGCAGCGGCGATTGCGCCAGCTTCCACGCGAGCGCATGTTCGCGTCCTCCCGATCCCACCAGCAGGACGTTCATGCCCGATCCCTTTTCCGACGCACCATCTGGCCGGCTCGTAGCCGAGGAGACCCCCGGCGACAACGCCGCGGCGTGGAGCGTCAGCGAGCTGTCGCAGCGGCTCAAGCGCACCGTCGAGGGCGAGTTCGGCCATGTGCGCCTGCGCGGTGAGATTTCGGGGTGGAAAAAGGCGGCCTCGGGCCATGCCTATCTCAGCCTCAAGGATAGTGATGCGGTGATCGACGGGGTGATTTGGCGCGGCGCCGCGAGCGCTTTGCCGTTCAGCCCGCAGGACGGGATCGAGGTGGTCGCGACCGGCAAGCTGACCATCTATCCGGGGCGGTCGAAATACCAGATCGTGATCGAGCGCATGGAGCTGGCGGGCGAAGGCGCGCTGATGGCGCTGTTCGAGAAACTGAAGGCGAGCCTCGCCGCCGAGGGGCTGTTCGACCGCGAGCGGAAGCAGGCGCTGCCCTATATGCCCAGGGTGATCGGGGTGGTGACCTCGCCCACCGGCGCGGTGATCCGCGACATCCTCCACCGGCTGGAGGACCGCTGCCCGACGCATGTGATCGTCTGGCCGGTCAAGGTGCAGGGCGAGGGCGCCGCGGGCGAAGTCGCGGCGGCGATCCGGGGGTTCGACGCGATGGCCGCCGATGGGCCGGTGCCGAGGCCCGACCTGATCATCGTCGCGCGCGGCGGGGGCTCGATCGAGGATTTGTGGGCGTTCAACGAGGAGGCGGTGGTCCGCGCGATCGCGGGCTGCTCGATCCCGCTGATCTCGGCGGTGGGGCATGAGACCGACACCAGCCTGTCCGACTTCGCCGCCGATCTGCGCGCGCCGACCCCCACCGCCGCCGCCGAGATGGCGGTGCCGGTGCTCGCCGATCTGCGGAACGGCATCGCCAGCCTGGCGCTCCGCTCCGAGCGCTGCGCGCGGCGCTATCACGAGCGCGCGGGAGAGCGGCTGGCGGCCCTGGTCCGCGTGCTGCCGCGCCGCGATGCGCTGCTCGGGCCGCAGCGGCAGAAGATGGACGATCTGGGCGGACGGCTCGACCGTGCGCTCGAACGCCGGGTGACGGTGGCGCGGGGGGCACTCGAACGTTCGGGCGGGGCGCTGCGTCCCGCGGCGCTCGAAGCGCGCCTCGCGACCGCGCGGCACCGGCTCGAAGGCGCCTCGCGGCTGCTCGAGTCGGTCAATCCGGACAACCTCCTCCAGCGCGGCTATGTCCGTGTCGGCGCCAAGGCCTCTGGCAAGGTCGTCACCACCGCCGCCGAGGCGCGCGCGGCAGGGGCGGTTACGCTCCAGTTCAGGGACGGTCCGGTAGATGCCCGGGTTGAGCGCGCGGGCGGCAAATCCTATGATGGGAACAAGCCGGAACAACCGAGCCTCTTGTAAGCCGCACCCGAGTTCGAAGGTCGCATGAAATGCTGATGTCCAACACCGACCGCCCCGCGCGGCTGCACTATCTGGCCAACGGCTTCCGCGTGCTGACGCCCGGCGGCCATGTCACCTGCGCGGTGAGCGGCGAGGCGATCCCGCTCGACGCGCTGCGCTATTGGAGCGTCGCGCGGCAGGAACCCTATGCCAGCGCGGAGATCGCCCTCAAGGCGATGCTCGGGTGAGGCTGATGGGCCGCCTGTTCACCGGTTCGCTTTTCGTCGCCCTGCTGGGCACCTGCACGCTTCCCGCCGCCACGCAGCAGCCCGCCGCCGCGGCGCCCGCCTTGCCGCTGCCGGCCCCCACGCCGAGCCCTGCCGATCTGAGGCCGGTGCCCGGCCGCTTCCAGTTCCAGGGCCAGATGATCCAGGGCGGCGTCGTGATCGGCGCCGCGCCCGCGGGCACGACGATGCTGAGCTTCAACGGCGCGTCGGTCCCGCTTTCGGGCGATGGCCGTTTCGTGATCGGCTTCGACCGCGATGCCGGCCCCGGCGCGACCCTCGTCGCTACGCTGGGCGATGGCGGGCAGGTGACGCAGGCGCTGACCGTGGCGCCGCGGGCCTGGGATATTTCGCGGCTCGACACCTTGCCCAAATATCCCGTCCCCCAGCCCGAATTCGAGAAGCGCCGCCCCGGCGAGCTCCAGCAGATCGGCGCCGCGCGCGCGATGCAGACCGACGCGGCGGGCTGGCGCCAGCCCTTTCTCTGGCCGGTGACCGGGCGGATCTCGACCCTGTTCGGGTCGCAGCGAATCTATCAGAATGGCGAGGCGGGCGCCTATCATTCGGGGGTCGATATCGCCCGCCCGGTGGGAACGGTGGTGCTCGCGCCCGCCGACGGGGTGGTGGTGCTTGCCGCGGCGACACCCTTCACGCTCGAAGGCTATCTGCTGATGGTCGATCACGGCATGGGGCTCAACAGCGCCTTCATGCATCTCTCGCGGATCGACGTGAAGGTGGGCGAACATATCCGGCGCGGCCAGCCGATCGGGCTGGTCGGCATGACCGGGCGTGCGACCGGGCCGCACCTCCATTGGGGGATGAAATGGCGCGACGCGCGGGTGGACCCGCTGCTGATGGCGGGGCCGATGCCGGTCACCGAATAGGGCCGGAGGGGACCTTTGCTGCGCTTGCTCAAGCGGGCGCAAACCGCGACTTCCATTCCCGTTCGCCCTGAGCCTGTCGAAGGGCGCCTATCCGCAAGCGAATCCTTTGTGGAGAGCTGCCCTTCGACAGGCTCAGGGCGAACGGTTCATTTTGTCACGTTGGGCGCTAATTCACGCGCTTCACCCGGACCGAGATCGATCCGTGGAACTTGGCGAAGAAGCTCCCCATCGCGGCGCGCTTGAGCGTCACCTGGGTGCCGGGACGGACATTGACCACGGTGCGGTTGTCGGTCTGCACCCAGCGCGCGCCGTCCTCGAGCACGAAGAAAACCCGCCCGTCGCCCTGCGTCGAGATCGATTTGACCGTCGAGGTGACCTCGTCGAGGTCGGGCTCGTCGCTGCTGTCGAACAGGCGGATGCGCGGCAGGCTGAGGCCGAACAGGCCGCGCCGCGCCTCGCGCACCTGCTCCTTGTCGACCACCACCACCTCGCGCGATTTCTCGGCGGAATCGAGGTCGGCGACCGCCTTGTCGTAACAGGCCAGCCGTTCGGCCGAGTCGGTGAGCTTGCGGCATTCGACCACCGCGTCGAGCCGCTTCGAGCGCTCCTGCGCCAGCGCCGGGGTCGCCAGAACCAGAAGCGGGAGCAGTGAATATACGAGCCGCATGGGGCCTTCCTCCTGTGGCGCGCCGATCGGGCGACGCATCTTTATGTCAAGCAAACCCTGTGTTCGCGCAACTTATGCTGTGTTGCAAAAATTCCACAGTCACACGGCCTTCTCACTACGGGACTACTAAGGAGATTTACAGTAGCCTCGCCGCCTGCTTTGTCGGCAGAATCCGGCGGGTAAACCGCCCAGGATTCAGGGAAAGGACGTTCCATGAAGAAGAATTTCGCAGGTCTCCTGCGACAGAGCGCGGCCCCGCTCGCGATCGGCGTTGCGCTGATCGCGTCGCCGGCCTTCGCGCAGGACGACACGACGACGACTGCCAGTGACGATCAGGAGATTCTGGTCACGGGTTCGCGCATTCCGCAGCCGAACCTGACCTCGACCAGCCCGGTCACCGTCGTCAACGCCACCGAGATCAAGCTGCAGGGCACGACCCGCGCGGAAGACCTGATCAACTCGCTGCCGCAGGTTTTCGCCGAATTCGGCGGTAACGTGTCGAACGGCGCGTCGGGCACCGCCACCGTCAACCTGCGCGGCCTCGGCTCGAACCGCACGCTGGTGCTGATCAACGGCCGCCGTCTGCTCCCGGGCGATCCCGAGACCCCGTCGGCCGATCTTAACGCGGTTCCGGCCGCGCTGATCAGCCGTGTCGACGTGCTCACCGGCGGCGCTTCGTCGGTCTATGGTGCAGACGCCGTCGGCGGCGTCGTCAACTTCATCATGGATACCGATTTCACCGGCTTCCGCATCGACAGCCAGTACAGCTTCTATCAGCACAACAACCGTTCGAAGACGGGCATCCGCAACGCGCTCACCGCGCGCGGCTTCACCTATCCCGACGGTTCGGTGACCGATGGCGGCACGACCGACACGACCGCCACGATCGGCGCCTCGTTCGACGACGGCCGCGGCCATGTCGTCGGCTATGTCGGCTATCGCAAGATCAACGCGGTGACCCAGGACAAGCGCGATTACTCGGCTTGCACCACGCAGGCGCGTACTCCTGCGCAGACCGCGGCCAACCCCGCGCTGCTCTTCACCTGCGGCGGTTCGGCGACGTCGCCCCAGGGCACGTTCATCGTCTATGATTTCGGTAACCCGGCGGCGCCGATCCCCTATTCGGACGGCACCTCGACGCTGTACCAGGTCGGTGCGAACCGCACCCTGGTCCCCGGCTCGACCCCGTTCAACTTCGCGCCGACCAACTATTATCAGCGTCCGGACGAGCGCTACACGGCTGGCTTCTTCGCCAACTATGAAATCAACGACGCGATCAAGCCCTATCTCGAAGGCATGTTCATGGACGACCGTTCGGTCGCCCAGATCGCGCCGTCGGGCGACTTCGGCAACACGCTGACGCTCAACTGCGACAACCCGCTGATGTCGGCGCAGCAGCGCTCGATCGTCTGCCACCCGCAGAACCTGATCACGCCGAACGGCAACTCGGTTACCGCTGAAGCCAAGGCCGGCCGCATCACGGCCCCCGCGGTCTTCATCGATCCGACCACCGGCCTGCCCTATTTCCGGGGTTTCGCGCAGATCCTGCGCCGCAACATCGAGGGCGGTCCGCGCCGCGACGACCTGCAGCACACCAGCTATCGCCTGGTGGCGGGCGTCAAGGGCGATCTGGGTGGCGGCTTCAGCTACGACGCCTATTACCAGTATGGCCGCACCAACTTCGCCGAGACCTATTATAACGACGTCTCGGTCTCGCGCATGACCAAGGCGCTCGACGTGATCGACGATCCGCGCACGGCGGGCGTGGATCCGATCTGCCGCTCGGTCCTCGACGGCACCGATCCGAACTGCGTGCCGTGGGATATCTTCGTCCAGAACGGCGCCAGCCCGGCCGCGGTGAACTACATCACGACCCCTGGCTTCAAGCGCGGCGTCACCGATGAGACCGTCGCGTCGGTCTCGCTGACCGGCCTGCTCGGCGAATATGGCGTGAAGACTCCCTGGGCCGATGGCGGCCTGGCGATGAACGTCGGCTTCGAATACCGCAAGGAGCATCTGCAGGAGGTCACCGACCTCGAGTTCCAGACCGGCGACCTCGCCGGCCAGGGTGCTCCGACGCTGCCGATCGAAGGCTCGTTCACCGTCAAGGAAGCGTTCGCCGAATTCCGTCTGCCGATCGTGCAGAACGGCTTCATCGAGGATCTGTCGCTCGAAGCCGGCTATCGCTATTCGGACTATTCGATCGGCGCGCGTTCGGTGAACACCGATACGTACAAGGTCGCCGCCGAATTCGCTCCGATCCGTGACATCCGCTTCCGTGCGGCGTACAACCGCGCCGTCCGTTCGCCGAACATCCAGGAGCTGTTCGCGCCGAATCGCGTCGCGCTCAACGGTAACTCGGATCCGTGCGCGGGTTCGATCTCCGGCGGCACCGTCAACGGCAACACGCAGGCGCAGTGCGCCCGCACCGGTGTTTCCGCGGCGCAGTTCGGCACGATCGCGGGTAACCCGGCGGGCCAGTATAACGGCCTGATCGGCGGCAACCCGAACCTGACGCCGGAAATCGCGGACACCTGGACGGTGGGCGCGGTGATCCAGCCGAGCTTCATTCCGAAGTTCGCGCTGACGGTCGATTACTTCAACATCAAGATCGAGAACACCGTTGCGACCATCGGTCAGGACACCACGCTCCAGACCTGCATGATCACGGGCGATCCCGGCTTCTGCGGCCTGATCCATCGCGATCAGTTCGGGTCGCTGTGGCGCACCAGCAACGGCTATGTCGTCGACACCAACCAGAATCTCGGCAGCCTGAAGACCACCGGTATCGACGTGGGCCTCAGCTACTCGCATGACCTGGGCGGCCTCGGTTCGCTCGCGCTCAACGCGAACGGCACCTGGCTGAACGAGATCATCACCGACAATGGTGTGTCGACGCCGTATGACTGCGCCGGCCTCTACGGCCTGATCTGCACCACCCCGAGCCCCGAGTGGCGCCACAAGGCCCGTCTGACCTGGACGACGCCGTGGGGCATCGGTGTCTCGACCCAGTGGCGTTACTTCTCGGCCGTCGATATCGACCGCTCGAGCTCGAACCCGTCGCTCACCGGCGGCGTCGATTCGGGCGGCCGCCCGAACTACGCCCTGGTGAACGCGCGGATCCCGTCGCAGAGCTATATCGACCTGACGCTGAGCGCCACGGTGGGTGAGCATTACAGCTTCCGCCTGGGCGTGCAGAACCTGCTCGACCGCGAGCCGCCGATCATCGGCTCGAACGGCACCAGCGGCGTGATCAACGCCTGCTCGAGCGTGTTCTGCAACGGCAATACCTATCCGGTCGTCTATGACGCGCTGGGCCGGTACATCTATGCGGGCGTGACGCTGGACTTCTAAGCCAGCACTCGCCTACGAATATGGGGCCGGCGGAGCGATCTGCCGGCCCCTTTTTTGATTTCGCGAACTTCGAAAAGACCAAGATTTGTCAGTAACTTCCGCCAGCCGCGATGTTGAAGCCGACCGGGCAACGCTGCGCGCCGTCCATGCCGCGCTCACCGGGGGCGATGTCGCCCGCGCCCAGGCGATGGCGGCGCACGCGCTCGCCGACGGCGTGGTCCATCCGATGGTGCTCGATCTCGCGGCGGGCCGGCTCGAGGGGTTGGGACGGCTCGACGAGGCCTGCGCCCTGCTCGCCCGCGCGGCCGAGATGGCGCCCCAGGCGCCCGGCATCCGCAACGCCTATGGCCTGATCCTCCAGCGGCTCGACCGCATGGAAGAGGCGCTGGCCGAATTCGATGCGGCGATCGCGGCCGAGCCGGGGTTCGCCCCGGCCTGGTCGAACCGCGCGGTCTCGCTGATGGGGCTGGCGCGGCTGAACGATGCGCGGCGCGATTTCGAGCATGCGCTTGGCCTCCAGCCGGGCAATCCGGTGGCGTTGAACGGTCTCGCGCATCTCGCGATCCGCCGCGGCGCGCCCGAGGAAGCGCGCAGCCTCGCCGCGCAGGCGTTCGAGCGCGCGCCGGGCTTTCCACCGACCCAGCTGATCCTCGCCGAGGCCGAGGTCGCGCTCGGCGATGGCGGCGCCGAGCCGCGGCTGCGGGCGCTGATCAAGGATGGGGCGTTGCCGCCACAGGATCTCGCGACCGCGACCGGCCTGCTCGGCGACGCGCTCGACGCGCAGGGCCGCCACGCGGAGGCATTCGAGGCCTGGACCGAGGCGGGCGAAACCGCCCGCGCGGCCCATGCGCCGCAGTTCGGCGGCCGTCCCGGCACGCTGGCGGCGGTGCGCGACATGACCGCCCTGCTCGACCGGCGAAGCTTTGCCACGGTCGAAGGCGCGGGCAAAGGGCCGGCGAAGACGCATGTCTTCCTGGTCGGCTTTCCGCGCTCGGGCACGACCTTGCTCGAGCAAGTACTTGAGCAGCATGACGAAATCGTCACGCTCGCCGAAAAGGAGTGCCTGGTCGACGGCGCTCGCGCGTTGCTCGCGGACCGCGACAAGTTCGCGGCCTTTTGTGCGCTGCCCGATGCCGGGCTCGACCAATATCGCGCCGCCTATTGGCGCCGGGTGGCCGAACAGGGTGTGGATCCGGCGGGCAAGGTCTTTGTCGACAAGCATCCGTTCCACAGCTTCAAGCTGCCGCTGATCGCGCGGCTCTTTCCCGACGCGCGCATCCTGTTCGCCGAGCGCGATCCGCGCGACACGGTGCTCAGCTGTTTCCGGCGCCGCTTCAGGATGAACGACCCGAACTATCAGATGCTGACGCTGGCGGGCGCGGCCGAGCTGTTCGCGGCGGCAATGGAACTCCGCGCCGCGAGCGAGGCGGCGCTGCCGATGCACGCGCAGACCTGCCGGCTCGAGGACATGATCGGCGATTTCGACGGCACCACGCGCGCGGTCTGCGCGCATCTGGGGGTCGAATGGTCGGCGAAGATGCGCGATTTCGCGGCCAATGTCGCGCAGCGCGGGGTCTTCACCCCCAGCGGCGCGCAGCTCGCGCGCGGGCTCAATGCCGAGGGCGTCGGCAAGTGGCGCGACTATGCGGCGCAGATGGCGCCGGTGCTGCCGCTGCTCGAGCCCTGGGGGAAATGACCGCCGCCGGCCTCCAGGCCGAGGCCGATCGCGCCGCCGCGGCGGGGGATGTCGCGCGGGCGCGGGCGCTGCTGGAGCAGGCGACGGGCGAGGCACCCGACAGCGCGGAACTCTGGATCAAGCTCGCGGCGATGCGCCGCGCCGGGGGCGATGCGGCGGGGGCGCTCGGCGCGGTCCATCAGGCGCTGGCGGCTCAGCCGCTCGATTTCATGGCGCTGCTGATGCGCGCGAGCCTGCTCGAACGGCTGGGCGACGCGGGTGCGGGCGAAGCCTATGGCCGCGCGATCGCGCAGCGTCCGGAAGGTGCGCTTGCGCCCCAGGTGGCCGCGGCGGTGGCGCATGGCGAAGCACTTTACGCCGCCCATATTGCCGCGAATGAAGCGAAACTCGCTGCGGCGATGGCCGAGGCCGAGGCGTTGGCGGCACCCGGGGAAGCGGCTCGCATCGCCCGCTTCCGCAGCAACGCGTTGCGCAAGACCCGGGTCTATCACTCCGAGCCGACCCATTTTCATTTCCCCGGCCTGGTCGAACGCGAGTTCCACGACCGCGCCGACTTCCCCTGGATCGCCGAACTCGAGGCCGCGACCGACAGCATCGCCGCCGAACTCGACGCGGTGATGGTGGCCGAGCGCGCCGAGCTGGTCCCCTATATCCAATATGCCGAGCATGAGCCGCTGCGCCAGTGGCGCCCGCTCAACCATAGCCGCGACTGGACCGCGATCCATCTCTGGCAGAATGGCCGCACGATCGAGGCCAATGCCCGGCATTGTCCCCGGACGATGAAGCTGCTCGAGCGTATTCCCCAGCCCAAGATCGCGGGCTGCTCGCCCAATGCCATGTTCTCCTTGCTCGCGCCCGAGACGCATATCCCGCCACATGTCGGCGTGGCGAATACCCGGCTGGTCTGCCATTTGCCGCTGGTCGTGCCGCCGGGCTGCTGGTTCCGCTGCGGCGCCGAGACGCGCGAATGGCGGCGCGGCGAGGCATTCGTGTTCGACGATACGATCGAGCATGAGGCGATGAACCCCAGCCAGGCGCTGCGCGTCGTCTTCATCATCGATGTCTGGCACCCGGGGCTGAGTCCGGTCGAGCAGGCCGCGGTCAAGGCGATGATGGAGGCCGAAGGCGGCGCGGCGGCCGGGCTGTGACCGCTGGCAACAGCCCCACGCTGGACCTCGTCGCGCTCGACGAACGCGCGCGCCAGGCGCTGGCCAATGGCGAGGAGGAAGGCGCGCTGCCGCTGCTCGCCGCCGCGGCCGAGCGCGCGAGGGACAGTGCCCGGCTCTGGCAATGGACCGCGTTGCTGCGCCGTGCGCTGCACCGCCATACGGAAGCACTCGCGGCGTTCGAGCGCGCCGCGGCGCTCGACCCGGCCGATCTCTCGATCGCCTACGGCCATGCCCAAACGATGATGGAGGCGGGGGGGGACGCGAGGGCATTGTTCGGTCGCGCGCTGATGCTCGATCAGGGTAATGGTGACTCCATTCTCGGCTTCGCGGCGGCGCGGCTCGGCGCTGGAGACGGCGTACAGGCGGCGGACGAGCTTGAGGCGCTGCTGGCGCGCAATCCGCATTGGGTTCCCGGCCATAGCGGCTTGGCGCAATTGCGGGGGCAGCTCGGCCAGCGGGATCTGGTGACCCGGTCGTTCGAAACCGCGCTCGGCGTACAGCCCGACAACCGCCAGCTGTGGGACGCTCTGATCGTCCTGCTGTTCCGCGCGGGCCGCTTCGCCGAGGCGCATGAGGTGCTGCTGCGTGCGCGGCGGGTGCTGGGGGGGCATGCGTTCGCGGCGCACGAAGTGCTGATCCTGTCCGAACTCGGCCAGGCCGATGCCGCCGATGCGCGCTACGCGGCGGTCGAGGCGCCAAGCGATCTCAACTATGTGGTCCACCGCGTCCGCCATCTGTTGCGCACCGGCCGCGCGCCGGAGGCGGTGCCGCTGATCGAGCGCTGCATCGGCGAACCCGGGGCGAGCCTGCTCTGGCCCTATATCGCGCTGGTTTGGCGGATCACGGGCGATCCGCGTTGGGAGTGGCTGGAGGGTGACGCGCGGCTGGTCTCGGTGACCGATCTTACCGATCGCTTGCCGCCGCTAGACCGGCTCGCCGAGGTGCTGCGCGAGATGCATATCACCAAAGATCAGCCGCTCGACCAGTCGCTGCGTGGCGGCACCCAGACCTATGGAATATTGTTCACCCGCACCGAGCCCGAGATCGTGGCGCTGCGTGCGGCGATCGTCGAGGCGGTTGCGGCGCATATCGCCCAGCTGCCGCCGCCCGATCCGGCGCATCCGATCCTTGGCCTCCGCCGCGACCGGCCGATCCGTTTCAGCGGCGGATGGTCGGTGCGGCTCATGGGGGGCGGGCACCATGTCAACCATATCCACCAGCTCGGCTGGTTCAGCTCGGCGCTCTATGTCGCGCTGCCCGAGGCGCAGGGCGAACAGGGCTGGCTGACTCTGGGCGCGCCGCCCGCCGAGCTGGGGCTCGATCTGGCGCCGCTGCGCACGATCGCGCCCAGGCCCGGCCAGCTCGTGCTGTTCCCCTCGACCCTGTGGCACGGCACCCTCCCGTTCGATGTGGGCGAGCGATTGACGGTCGCGTTCGACGTGGCGCCGCCGCGATGATCCCGAGCGATTCGGTCGGGCTTCAGCGCTGGGCGCTGGCGGCGCAGCAGCAGGGCGACGAGGCCGAGGCCGCGCCGGTGCTCGCCGCCGCAGCCGCGCGCTTCCGCACCGATCCCCTGCTGTGGCAATGGAGCGCGCTGCTCCACCGCGCGCTCGACCGCAATGCCGAGGCGCTGGCGGCGGCGGAAACCGCGGCGCGGCTCGCCCCCGGTCATCCGCGCATCGCCCAGGGCCTCGCCCATATCCGGCTCGAAGCGGGCAAGGACGCGGTGAGCGCGTTCGAGGCGGCGGCGCGGCTCGAGCCCGCCAATGGCGAGATCTTGCTCGGGCTCGCGGCGGCGCGGCTGGCGGTCGGCGAGGGCGCGCGGGCGGTGGCCGATCTCGATGCGCTGCTCGCGGCCAATCCGCTCTGGGTTGATGGGCATAGCCGCCTGGCCCAGCTGCGCTGCGTGACGGGAAATGCGGGGGCGGCGACCGCCTCGTTCGAGCGCGCGCTGGCTGCATTCCCGCGCGATTTCTCGCTGTGGCAGGGGTTGATCGCGACGCTGGTGCAGGGCGAGCGCTGGGAAGATGCCGGGGACGCCATCGCCCGCGCGCGCAAGGCGATGGGCGACGGCCTCTATTTCGATGCGAACGAAGCGGTGGTGCGCTCCGAACGCGGCGAGGTCGCCGCGGCCGATGCCTTGTTCGCCAAGGTCGCGCAGGCGCAGGACCCCACGCTCGAGGTACGGCGCGTCCGGCATTTGCTGCGCAACGGCCGGATCGAGGCGGCGCTCGAGAGGATCGAGCGCGCGCTGCAGGGCGAGAGCGCGGGGCTGATATGGCCCTATGCCGCGCTCGGCTGGCGGATCGCCGGCGATCCGCGCTGGCAATGGCTGGAGGGGGACGAGCGCCTCGTCTCGGTGATCGACCTTGCCGACAAGCTCCCCCCGCTCAATCGCCTCGCCGAGGTGCTGCGCGGGCTCCACCATGCGCAGGGCGAGTATCTCGATCAGTCGGTGCGCGGCGGCACCCAGACCGATGGGCCGCTGTTCGCGCGGATCGAGCCCGAGATCGCGGCGGTGCGCGCCGCCATCGTCGCGGCGGTGGAGGGCCATATCACACGGCTCCCCCCGCCCGATCCACGCCACCCGACGCTCGGCCCCCGGCACGACCGGCCGGTGCGCTTCTCGGGAAGCTGGTCGGTCCGGCTTGCGGATGCGGGCCATCATTCGAACCATATCCACCCGCTCGGCTGGTTCAGCTCGGCACTCTATGTCTCGCTCCCCGAACCCGAAGGCCAGCAGGGCTGGCTCAAGCTCGGCGAACCGCGCGAGGATCTGGGGCTCGGGCTCGAACCCTTCCGAACGATCGAACCCAAGGCAGGCAGATTGGTGCTATTCCCCTCGACCATGTGGCACGGAACGATTCCCTTTGCGGCCGGCGAACGGCTGACCATCGCCTTCGACGTGGCGCCGCCGCGATGAGCGTGCCCCCGCCCGAACTCGGTCCCGTGATCGAGCGCTACCGCGCCGGCGACCTGCCCGGCGCGCGCGTCGCCGCCGAAGCCGGGCTGGCGGCGAACCCTGGCCTGTTGCCGCTGCGCTCGCTCGCCGGGATGATCGCGTGCCAGATGGGCGATCCCGCCGGCGGCGCGGCGCATCTGCGCATCGCGCTGGCCGCCGCGCCCGAGGACAAGGCCACGCGTCTCAACCTCGCCTCGGCGCTCGCCGCGACCGGCGCGCTCGACGAAGCGGCGCAACTGGTTGCGGATGGCGACGATCCGCGGTTCGGGCGGCTGGGGGCGTGGATCGCGCAGGAGCAAGGCCGGCTGGGCGACGCCGTGGCGGGCTATGAGGCGGTGCTCGCCGCCGACTCGCAGGATTTCGAGAGCTGGAACAATCTGGGCAACGCCCGCGCCGCGCTGGGCGACAGCGAGGGCGCGATCGCCGCGCTCGAACGCGCGATCAACCTGAGGCGCGATCTGCCCGCGCTCTATATCAATCTGTCCAAGCTGCTCGCCGATCTCGACCAGCCCGAGCCGCGCCGCACGACGATGCGCGAGGCGGCGCGGGTGGCGCCGAACGATGCCGAAGTGCTCTACGAGCTCGGTCTGGCGGAGGCGGGTGCGCATGATCGCGCTGCCGCCGAAGCGGCGTTCCGCGGCGCGATCGCGCGGACGCGGGGCTTCACACCGGCCTATGTCGAGCTGGGGCTGCTGCTCGAAAATCTCAACCGGATCGAGGCGCTCGAATCGCTCGTCGAAGAGGCGGCGCGGCGCGGGGTCGAGGCGGCGGAGATCGATTATCTGCGCGCCTGGGTGCTGCGCCGGCGCGGGGCCTTTGCCGAGGCGATGGTGCTTGCCGAAGCCGCGCCCGACACGATCAACCCGATCCGCCGCAACCAGCTGATCGCCGAACTCGCCGACCGGCTGGGCGATGCGGACAAGGCGTTCCCGGCGTTCGTCGCGATGAACCAGGCCTCGATCGCCGCGGCGCCGCCCACGGCCGAGAATTACCTGGCCGAGGTCGAAGGCGAGATCGCCCGGCTGACGCCCGAAAAGGTTGCGGCCTGGTCGACGGTCGAGATCGTGCCGGAGCCGCCCGCGCCGGTCTTCATCGCCGGCTTCCCGCGCTCGGGCACCACCCTGCTCGATACGCTGCTGATGAACATCCCCGATCTGCACGTGCTCGAGGAGCTGCCGGTGATGCGGCAGGTGGAGGGCGGGCTCGATCCGAATGTGCTTGCGGGGCTGACGAGCGCGCAGGTGCAGGCGCTCCGGTCGCGCTATTTCGAGGCGCTGGGGCTGATCGCCCCGCCGCCGCGCGCGGGCATGACGGTGGTCGATAAGTATCCGCTCCACATGGCGCGGGTGCCGCTGATCCACCGCACCTTCCCCGATGCCAAGCTGATCCTGGTCGAGCGCCATCCGTGCGATGCGGTGCTCAGCTGCTTCATGTCGAACTTCCAGCTCAACAAGGCGATGCGCGAGTTCGTGACGCTCGAGGGCGCGGCGCGGCTCTACGACCGCGCCTTCACCTGCTGGGAGCGGGCGGAGGCGCTGCTGCCGGTCAATGTCCACCGCATCCGCTACGAGCGCATGGTCGAGGATCTGGAGGGGGAGATGCGCGCGCTGCTCGGCTTCCTTGGGATCGCGTGGGACGAAAAGGTGCTCGACAATCGCGGTGCCGCGGCGAAGCGCGACCATATCCGAACCGCGAGCTACGCGCAGGTGACCGAGCCGATCTACACGCGCTCGGCCGGACGCTGGGAACGGTATCGCGCGCAGATGGCGCCGGTGCTGCCCGTGCTCGCGCCCTGGGCGGAGAAGATGGGGTATCGGGTCTAGATCAGGCCTCGTGCGAGCGCGGGGACCGTGCGCCCCGCAATCCACATTTCGGCCGCGTTGAGTTCGGGGGCGATCGCGCGCTCCAGCTCAGCATTGCGCGCGACGCGGGCGGCGTTGTCGAACGCGCGCGTGGGATCCTTGGAATAGGTGGCGAACAGCGGACCCGCGACGCTGGCGTCGAGCGCGGCATCGGCGATCGGCACCTCCAGATGACGCGCCCCCGCCTTGAGCGCCGTGGCAGGCCCGGCGAAAAAGGCCTCGGCATCGAGCGTGCGTGCATTCGGCATCGCCGCCAGCGCTCCCGCAAATGCCTCGACCTGCGCGAGCCACAGCGCCGCCGCGCGCTCGGCGTCGCTCAACTGCGAGAGATCACCCAGATAGCGGGCGAGCTGGCCGGTCACGTTGCGGACCCAGGTCCGGTGCTGGTCGCTGCGCAGGATCGCGAGCAGATAGGGGCGCAGCGGCAGGTGGAGCAGGATCGCGCGGGCATCCGGGTCCGCCGCCGCGATCTGCGGCAACAGGAAGTTCACCGGCACGTTCGCCTTGACCAGGGTCGGCGCGTCGGCGCGGTAGCGCTTGCCGAGCATCGCGAGGACGAGCGCCAGCCGCGCGGGATCGGGCGCGAGCGCGGTCTGGCGGAGCGCGAGGGGCTCGCGAAGCACCAGACTTGCCTCGGGATCGTCGAGCGCGCGGGCGAGCAGGGTCGAGCCGCAATGCGCCATGTGGAAGATCCACGCGGTGGGCGCGGCCGGGCGGGCGGGCAGCGCCGCCGCCGGCATCGCAAAGGGCGTCCCCGGCGCGGGCGAGATGCGCCGGTCGAGAAAGATCGAGCGGCGATAGGCGGCGCGGTCCATCGGCACGAACACCGCGTTCGGCCCGTCGAACGAATGGAGATAATGGTCGGGCGAGCCGAAGAGCAGGTCGGGCGTCGGGAACATGGCCGAGGCTATAGCTTGGGCGCGGCGGGGCGGCTATCCGTGCGGCCATGCCCGTCGTCCATTTGCCCGCCCCCGGCCAGCCGCACGTGATCGTCGAAGCGGCGGGAGAGGGCGGCATCCTCGATCTCGATCCGGCCGCAGTGACCGATCTCTACAAGGCGCATGGCGCGCTGCTCTTCCGCGGCTTCGGGGTCGATGTCGCGCAGTTCGGCGCCTTTGCGCAGCAATATTGCAGGACCTCGGTCGTCAATGAGAGCCGCGGCCGCACGCCGATCGACATGGCGGCGAATATCCATTCGGTCGATGGCGGCACAGGCCCCTTCGCGCTCCATCCCGAGCTGTCGCGCGAACCATGGAAGCCGGACGTCGCCTTCTTCGCCTGTCTCGCGGCGCCCAGCCATGGCGGGCAGACGACCCTGTGCGACGGCATCGCGATGGTTCGCGAACTTCCCGCGGAGGTCCGCGAAGGGCTCGAGGGCCGCCGACTCGTCTACTACAAGCCCGTCTGGCCGGAACTGCTCGCCTATTGGCTCGGCACCGCGACGCCCGGCGACGCCGATCTGGCTTCGCCCCCGCCGGGCTGTCCCTATCAATTCCGCCGGCTTCCCGATGGCGGCGTGCTTCGCTTCTTCACGCGTCCCGCGCTCCACAAGCCGATGTTCGCGGCCGCGCCCGCCTTCGGCAATTTCCTGCTCTTCGCGCGCTTCACCCGCGGCATCCGCGATCATCCCGTACTCGACGATGGCCGCCCGGTGCCCGAGGCATGGCTGCAGGCGATCCAGGCGGCGGGCGAGCGGCTGAGCGTGCCGGTCGGCTGGCAGGCGGGTGATCTGGTGATGCTCGACAACACCCGCTTCATGCACGGGCGGACCGCGATCACCGATCCGGGCGAGCGGCGGATCGCGACCCATTTCGGCTATCTCGATTTCGCCATCCCCGATCCCGAGGAGCCCGCCGACCCGATCTGGCGCCGCGAGAATTTCGAGCCGCCGCGCCAGCCATGACCGAGGACCTGGCAGTGCTGGCGCGGCAGGCGCTGGAGCGCGGCGAGGAGGCGGAGGCCGCGCCGGTGCTCGCCGAAGCGGCGGCGCGGGCGCGGACCGATGCGCGGCTGTGGCAATGGAGCGGGTCGCTCCATCGCGCGCTCGACGAATATGCGCTCGCACTGGCGGCCTTCGCCAAGGCGGCGGCGCTGGCGCCGGACGACCCGTCGATCGCCTTTGGCCGCGCGCTCGTCGCCTTCGAGGCAGGGCTCGATGCGGTGGCGCTGTTCGAGGCCGCCGACCGGCTCGTGCCGCGGAACAGCGAGGTCCTCCAGTGCATGGCGGCGGCGCGCGTCGCCGCGGGGGACGGCGCGCGCGCGATCGCCGATCTCGACGCGGTGCTGGTGGAGAGCCCCGGCTGGCTCCACGGGCACCATGCTCTTGCGCGAATCCGCAGCATGATGGGGCAGCGCGACGCGGCCACCGCGTCGATCGAGCGCGCGCTCGCCGCCCGGCCGCGCGACGTCACCCTCTGGCAGGCGCTGATCGACACTTTGAGCCAAGGCGAGCATTTTACCGAGATGGGCGAGGCCGCGCGGCGGGCGCGGGCAGCGGCCGGAGAGCATGGCTTCGACCTTGGCGAGGCGATCGCCCTGTCCGAAACCGGCGACGCGGCCGGCGCCGATGCGCTGTTCGCACGGATTCCCGATGGCGATGACCCGGTCGTGGCGGTGCGCCGCGTGCGCCATTTCCTGAGGACGGGGCGCGTGGAGGCGGCGTTGCCGCTGATCGAGCGCTGGGCGGTGCGGGAGGGGGCGGCGCTAATGTGGCCCTATGCCGCGATCGGCTGGCGGCTCGCGGGCGATCCGCGGCTCGGCTGGCTCGAGGACCCGCGGCTCGTGTCGGTGATCGATCTGGCCGACAAGCTTCCGCCGCTCGACCGGCTGGCCGGGCTGCTGCGCGGTCTGCACCTCGCGCGCGCGGCGCCGATGGACCAGTCGGTGCGTGGCGGTACCCAGACCGACGGCATGCTGTTCACCCGCATCGAACCCGAGATATGCGCGCTCAGGGCGGCGATGGTGGACGCGGTCGAGGCGCATATCGCCGGGCTGCCGCCGCCCGATCCGGCGCACCCGGTGCTCGCGCTCCGGCGCGACCGGAGGGTGCGCTTCTCGGGCAGCTGGTCGGTGCGGCTTGGCGGGGCAGGGCGCCATATCAACCATGTCCATCCGATGGGCTGGCTGAGTTCGGCGCTCTATATCGCCCTGCCCGAGCCGGGCCCCGGCCATGAAGGCTGGCTTCAGCTCGGCGCGCCGCAGGCCTCGCTGGGGCTCGACCTGCCACCGCTGCGCTGGATCGAGCCCAGGCCGGGGCGGCTCGTGCTCTTCCCCTCGACCCTGTGGCACGGCACCGTGTCGTTCGCCCAGGGCGAGCGCCTGACCGTGGCGTTCGACGTCGCGCCGCCCCGGTAACGTCCCTTCCTGGAGCAGAAGCAAGGGTCAGGCGACGCTGAGCTTCAGCTCGCCATCGCCTTCATCAACCGTCACTGTCGATCCGTCCTTCACCTCGCCGCGCAGGATGCGGTCGGCGAGCTTGTCCTGAAGGTAGCGCTGCACGGCCCGTTTCAGGGGCCTCGCGCCATAGACCGGATCGTAACCCACCCGGCCGAGCCAGGCGCGCGCGGCGTCGGTCAGCTCGATGCGGATCTTGCGGTCCGCCAGCAGCTTGCCGAGCCTGGCGATCTGGATGTCGACGATCGGTGCCATATGCTCGGCGGCGAGGCGGTGGAACAGGATGATCTCGTCGAGCCGGTTGAGGAATTCCGGGCGGAAATGCGCGCGCACGACCTCCATTACCTGCGGCTCGACGCTCTCGACCGATTGGCCTTCGCCCAGATTGGTGAGGAACTGGCTGCCCAGGTTCGAGGTCAGGATCACGATCGTGTTCGAAAAGTCCACGGTGCGGCCCTGCCCGTCGGTCAGCCGCCCGTCGTCGAGCACCTGGAGCAGCACGTTGAACACGTCGCCATGCGCCTTCTCGACCTCGTCGAACAGCACGACCTGATAGGGGCGGCGGCGGACGGCCTCGGTCAGCACCCCGCCTTCCTCATATCCGACATAGCCCGGAGGCGCGCCGATCAGCCGGGCGACGCTGTGCTTCTCCATGAACTCGCTCATGTCGATGCGGACCATCGCGCTGGGATCGTCGAACAGGAATTCGGCGAGCGCCTTGGTCAGCTCGGTCTTGCCGACGCCGGTGGGGCCGAGGAAGAGGAACGAGCCGAGCGGGCGGTTCGGGTCCTGCAGACCCGCGCGCGAACGGCGGACCGCGGTCGATACGGCCTTCACCGCATCGGCCTGGCCGATCACGCGGCGGCCCAGCTCCTCCTCCATGTGGAGCAGCTTCTCGCGCTCGCCCTCCATCATCTTGTCCATCGGGATGCCGGTCCAGCGGCTGACCACGCCGCCGATATCCTCGGCGGTGACTTCCTCGCGCAGCATCGCGTTGCTCGTGTGCTGCTGTGCATCCGCGAGCTGCTTCTCGAGCGCGGGGATGGTGCCATATTGCAGCTCGCCCGCCTTGCCGAGATCGCCCGATCGTTGCGCCTGTTCGAGCTGGAGCTTCGCCGCGTCGAGCTGCTCCTTGAGCCTGGACTCGCCCGCGATCTTGTCCTTCTCGCCCTGCCAGCGCGTGGTCAGCTCGGCCGATTGCTGCTCGAGATTGGCGAGTTCGGTTTCGAGAGTCGCGAGGCGGTCCTTCGACGCATCGTCCTTCTCCTTGCGCAGCGCCTCGCGCTCGATCTTGAGCTGGATGATGCGGCGGTCGAGAGTCTCGATCTCCTCGGGCTTGGACTCGACCTCCATGCGGATGCGGCTTGCCGCCTCGTCCATCAGGTCGATCGCCTTGTCGGGCAGGAAACGGTCGGTGATGTAGCGGTTCGAGAGCGTCGCGGCGGCGACGATCGCGCCGTCGGTGATCCGCACGCCATGGTGCAGCTCGTACTTCTCCTTGAGCCCGCGCAGGATCGAGATCGTGTCCTCGACCGTGGGCTCGCCGACGAAGACGGGCTGGAAGCGGCGCTGGAGCGCGGCGTCCTTCTCGACATATTTGCGATACTCGTCGAGCGTGGTCGCGCCGATGCAATGCAGCTCGCCGCGCGCGAGCGCGGGCTTGAGCAGGTTGCCCGCGTCCATCGCCCCTTCGGTCTTCCCCGCGCCGATCAGCTGGTGCATCTCGTCGATGAACAGGATGATGTCGCCCTCGCCGGCCTTGACCTCGTCGAGCACCCCCTTGAGCCGCTCCTCGAATTCGCCGCGATATTTGGCGCCCGCGATCAGGCTGCCCAGATCGAGCGCCATCAGCGTGCGATCCTTGATCCCGTCGGGCACGTCGCCATTGACGATGCGCAGCGCGAGGCCCTCGGCGATCGCGGTCTTGCCGACGCCGGGCTCGCCGATCAGCACCGGGTTATTCTTGGTCCGGCGCGCGAGGATCTGGATGGTGCGGCGAATCTCCTCGTCGCGGCCGATCACCGGATCGAGCTTGCCCGCGCGGGCATCGGCGGTGAGGTCGCGCGCGAACTTCTTGAGCGCGTCGTAGCGGTCCTCGGCGGAGGCGGTATCGGCCGGGCGGCCCCCGCCGATCTTGTTGATCGCCTCGTTGAGCGGCTGCGACTTGACGCCCGCAGCGGCGAGCGCCTTGCCCGCGGCGCCGTTCGACAGGGCAAGCGCCTGGAGCAGCCGCTGGACGGTGACGTAGCTGTCGCCCGCTTTGGTGGCGAGCTGCTCGGCGGAATCGAGCACGCGGACCGAATCATTGTCGAGACCCGGCTGCTGCTGCGCGCCGCCGCCGGAGACGGCGGGGATCTTCGCCAGCGCAGCGTCGGTCTCGGCGAGTGCGGTCTTTGCATCGCCGCCCGCGGCCTGGATCAGCCCGGCGGCCATGCCCTGATCGTCCTCGAGCAGCGCCTTGAGCAGATGCTCGGGCGAAATCCGCTGATGGCTCATCCGGATCGCGACGGTCAGCGCCGATTGGAGGAAGCCCTTGGCGCGGTCGGTAAATTTGTCGAGATTCATGGCGGTCCCTGTTACGCTTGCGGCCAAGAGATGGTGTTGCACAATGGCAACACAAGGGGGATGCGGAATGTTCCTAATATCTGCGGCGCTATCGCTGGCGATGCAAACCTCTGAGGCGAAGCCAGTATCGCTAACGACCGAACCAGGCTGCGTGGTTCGGTTCGAAGGGCGTGTGGTGACGCTTGCTCAGCTCCGCCCCCTGCTCGTGCAGGTCGGCCGCGAGGGGCGCGAGCTTTATTTCCAGCCGCATCCCGACACCAGCTATCAATGCGTCGATCGGGTGCTGCGGGTTGTAAAACGGAGCGGCGTTGGCAAGCTCGGCTTCATCGGCAACGAGCAATATAGCGCGGATGCGCCGGAGAAACCGCGGTGAAATGGCTCCGCCGCATCGGCCTGACGCTGGTCGCGCTGCTCTTCCTCGTAGGGCTCGGCCTCGCCACATGGGAGCCGCTGCTTGCCACGCGCATGGCCCCGCCGCCCGAGCACAAATACGATGTCGAGATCGTCCGCGACGAGTTCGGGGTGCCGCATATCTTCGGCGCGACCGATCCCGATGTCGCCTACGGCATCGCCTACGCCCATGCCGAGGACGATTTCGCGACGCTGCAGGAAGTGCTCGCGATGACGCGCGGACGGCTCGGCGCGATGAACGGGGCGGACGGCGCCAAGACCGATTTCGTGGTGGCCTTGCTCGGCGCGCGAGACACGGTGAAGCGCGACTATATGAAGCAGCCGGCGGACGTGCGCGCGCTGCTCGACGGCTATGCGGCGGGGCTCAACCGCTATGCCGAGAAGCATCCGGGCGAGATCCGCCTCGCCAAACTGTTTCCGGTCAATGGTGAGGATGTCGCGACGGGATTCGTGGTGCGCTCGCCCTTCTTCTTCGGGCTCGACGCGGTGCTCGGGTCGCTCGCGGGGGACAAGCCGCTGCCGGTCGAGAGCGCGGGGCCTGCGCCCGATGCGCCCAATGTCACGCCGATCGGGCCCAACGGGACCGACAATGGCTCGAACGCCTTCCTCGTCGCGCCGAAGCGCTCGGCGGACGGGACGACGCGGATGGTCTCGAACTCGCACCAGCCCTGGCGCGGGGGCGCCGCCTGGTACGAGCTGGTGGTGGAGTCGAAGACGGGCTGGCATTTCGCGGGTGCGACCTTCCCCGGCGCGCCCTATCCGCTGATGGGGCACAACGAGCATCTCGGCTGGACCAATACGGTCAACCGGCCCGATCTGATCGACGTCTACAAGCTCGTGCTCAATCCGGCGGGCGACCAGTATCGCTATGACGGGGCGTGGCGGCCGCTCGAAAAACATACGGTCTGGTTGCCGGTAAAGCTGTGGGGGCCGTTCGTGCTTCCGGTGCCCAAGACCGTCTATCGCGCGGTGCAGGGACCGGTGGTCGAGAATGCCGGCGGTGCCTGGGCGCTCCGCTACGCCGGGGCGGACCAGCTGAAAATGGTCGAGCAATATTACCGGATCAACCGCGCGCGGAATTTCGCCGAGTGGCAGCAGGCGATGGCGATCCAGGGGGTGCCGGGGACCAATTTCCTCTATGCCGATGCCGAGGGCGACATCGCCTATTTCTACAACGCGGCCTTCCCGAACCGGCAGCCGGGATTCGACTATTCGAAGGTGCTGCCCGGCGACACCTCGAAGGCCTATTTGCCGGGGACGGTGCCGTGGACGATGATCCCGCGGAATATCAACCCGGGTTCGGGCTTCCTGATCAACGCCAACAACTCGCCCTATCAGGCGGCGGGCGAGGGGTTCGAAATCCCGCCACAGCCGCCGCTGCTGGGGGTCGAGACCGACACCACCAACCGCGGCAGCCGCGCGCTCGAGCTGATGGGGGCGGACGGGTCGATTTCCTATGCCGATCTGATCGCGATCAAGTTCGACAGCGGCGTCGCGCGGACCGGCTATCTCGGGCGCTGGTATGCCGAGCTGCTGACAGTCGATCCCAAGGGCGATCCCTTGCTCCAAAAGGCGCACGACCTGCTGGCGCGGTGGGACTGGAACTATGACGGCAAGGGCCCCGCCGACAGTCTCGCCTTCTCGATCCTGCGCGTCCCCAATCGCTGGCATTACGACCGCAAGCCCAAACCCGATCCGCGCACCGTGCTGGCCGAGGCGGCGAGCTATCTGGAGAAGCATTTCGGGCGGCTCGACGTGCCGCTGGGCGATTTCATCCGGCTGCGGCAGGGGAATGTCGACCTGCCGATGGACGGCGGCCCCGACGCGCTGCGCGCCGCGACCAGCTATGACGAGGCACCCGACGGGCGCTTGCTGATCAAGCATGGCGACAGTTTCATCATGGTGGTGACCTGGGACCGTTCGGGGCGGGTCAATTCGGAATCGGTCCAGCCCTTCGGGGCGGCGGTCACGCGGCCGGGGTCGAAACACTATACCGATCAGGCGGCGATGTTCGTCGGGCACCGGTTCAAGCCGGTGCGGTTCTTCCCCGCCCAGCTGAAGGGGCATGTTGAGCGGCGGTATCGGCCCTAAACTCCCTCTCCCCTTTGGGGGAGAGGGCTGGGGAGAGGGTTAGGTCGGGAAGGCGCGAAGGGTAGAGCGACCTCGCCACCTTCCCGACCTAACCCTCACCCTTCCCACGCCTTCGGCGCGGGCCCCTTTCCTCTCCCCCAAGTGGAGAGGGAGTTACGGCTTCGCCGCCGGCCGCGGCGCCCGCGGCTGCCCCGGCGCGAAGCGGTCGCCGAAGCTGTTTCCCTCATACCAGCGCGGCGCTTCGGGCCCGTCGGCGATCTCGCGGGCGATCAGATAATTGATCTGCGCGAACTTGGCCCCCGCCGCCCAGTCGAAGGGCAGGTCGGTCTGGTCCGAAACCTTGTGATAATTGTGCGCGAGGAAATCGCGGAACGCCTTTTCGCCGCCATTGGCGAAGCCGGTGACGAGGAACACCGAGGGCACGCCCGCCTTGACGAAGCTGTAATGGTCCGATCGGACGAAGAGCTGTTCCTCGGGCATCGGATCGGGCGAGAGCGTCACCCCGATCCGCGCCGCCGCGCGCTCGACGATGGGGCCCAGCGTCGAATGTTCGGCGCCGAACGCGACCACGTCCTTGAAGTCGTAGAGCAGGATCGGCATGTCGAGATTGACGTCGGCGATGACCTTTCCGCCCGGCCCCACCACCGGATATTTGGCGAGATATTGCGAGCCGATCAGCCCGTCCTCCTCGGCGGTGAGCGCGACGAACAGGATCGAGCGCTTGGGCGGCTTCCTGCTTTCCGCGAACGCGCGCGCAGCCTCGAGCATCGTCGCGACGCCCGCGGCATTGTCCATCGCGCCGTTATAGATCTTGTCCTCGCCCGGCAGGGTCGAGTCGATCCCTTCATGATCGAGATGTGCCGAGAGCACGACATATTCGCTCTTCAGCCTGGGATCGGATCCGGGGAGGATGCCGATCACATTGGGGCTGTTGACGATCGTGACCTTGCTGGTGCGCGAGAGGCTGATCGGCTGCTTGAGCGGAAAGCCCGTCACCTTGCCGTCGGCCGCGGCCGCGGCTTCGAAGACCTGGTCGGCGCTCATCGCGGCGCCCTCGAACATCGCGCGCGCGGTGCCCGCATTGGCATAGGCGCCGATCGCCACGCCCGGATCCACTCCCTGCGGGAAGCCATTGGGCCCGAGCCAGGTCGATTGTGCCCCCAGGAAATAGCCGCGCGCCGAATTCCACGAGACGCGCTTCTCGTCCTGCGGGGTGAGGACGTAGATCAGGCCGGCAGCGCCGTGCCTGCCCGCGATCGGACCCTTTTCGGTCTGGGCGGCGGCCCGCGCCGCCTCGGTGCTCAGCCCCTTGGGGACGCCGAACAGCACGACGACGAGTTTCCCCTTCACATCGAGCCCGGCATAGTCGCTTTCGAGCCCGTACCCCGCGAACACCGCGGGCGCGCTCACCGTCTGGGTGGTGTTGCCATTTCGCGGCGAGGGGGCGATCAGCACGTCGGTGCCGTTGGCGAAGTTCCTGCCGCCGACGCTCAGCGTCGCGGGCTTGGCCGGATCGAGCGCATAATCGGCGAGCGGCACCATCTGGTACCAGCTGCCGTCGGGCCCACCGGGCTTGAGCCCCATCGACTCGAAGCGGGTGGCGACATAGCGCGCCGCGACCTCATGCCCGCGCGTGCCGGCGTTGCGGCCCTCCAGCTCGTTGCTCGCGAGGAAATCGACATGCGCCTTGACCGCGAGCGGGCTGAACACCGGCTCGTCGGGAGCGACCTGGGCATGGGCGGCCAGTGGAGCGAGGGCGAACGAAAGAGCAGCGAAAAACAACGAGATGCGCATCGATGGACCCCCGGGAGGAACGCGAGAACCGGGCGAGGCTAGAGCAAAAGCCCAAGGCCGGGAAGGCGACATGTTCCGGCAACACAGTTTCGATTGCGGACCCCCGGCGCGGCGCTATTCTCCGTCCCAATCACAGCCTTTCCGGGATTCCCTCGCATGAAATCCTTCCTGACCTTCTGCGGCGCAGTCGCCTGCGCGCTCGCCGTCGCCTCCACGCCGATCCAGGCCCAGACCGCGCGCCCCGCCGCCAAGCCGGTGCCGGTCTCGGTGCTCGCGAAGGCGATCGACATCCCGTATCAGCAATTCACGCTGCCCAACGGCCTGCGCGTGATCGTCCATACCGACCGCAAGGCGCCGATCGTCGCGGTTTCGGTGTGGTACGATGTCGGCTCCAAGCATGAGCCCGCCGGCAAGACCGGCTTCGCGCATCTGTTCGAGCATCTGATGTTCAACGGCTCGGAGAATGCACCCGACGATTTCTTCGAGCCGCTGCGCCAGGTCGGCGCGACCGATTTCAACGGCACCACCGATTTCGACCGCACCAATTATTTCGAGACGGTGCCCACCCCCGCGCTCGACCGCGCGCTGTTCCTCGAAAGCGACCGGATGGGCTGGCTCACCGGCGCGATCACCCAGAGCGTGCTCGACGAGCAGCGCGGCGTCGTCCAGAACGAGAAGCGCCAGGGCGACAACAACCCCTATGGCCTCGTCTATTACAGCCTGCTCAAGGGCATCTTCCCCGAGGGTACGCCGTACAGCCATTCGCCGATCGGCTCGATGTCCGATCTCGACGCCGCCAGCCTCGACGATGTGAAGAACTGGTTCCGCTCGCATTACGGGCCGAACAATGCGGTGCTGGTGCTCGCGGGCGATATCGATGCCGCCACCGCGCGCAAGCTGGTCGAGAAATATTTCGGCGCGATCCCGCGCGGGCCCGAAAGCGTGCTGCCCAGCGTCACCGTCACCCCGCTTGCGGCGCCCAGGTCCGAGACGATGAAGGACCGCGTCGCCAATACCCGCATCTATCGCGCCTGGCCGGTGCCGAGCCTCAACGATCCCGACGCGGTGCCGCTCAACGTGTTCGCGGGCGTTCTCGGCGGGCTTTCGAGCTCGCGGCTCGACAATGCGCTGGTCCGCAAGGAGAAGCTGGCGGTCGAGGTCAGCGCGGGCAACCAGGCGCTGTCGCAGGCGGGCATCTTCAGCATCGTGGTCGATGTGAAGGCGGGGGTCGATCCCGCGCTGGTGATCAGGCGGCTCGACGAGATCGTCGCCGATCTGCTCGCCAAGGGGCCGACCGCGGACGAAGTGAAGCGCGTCGCGACCAACAGCATTTCGGGCCGCATCGCCGGGCTGGAATCGGTCGGCGGGTTCGGCGGCAAGGCCGTCGCGCTCGCCTCGGGCGCGCTCTATTCGAACGATCCGGGCTTCTACAAGAAGGTGCTGGCCCGGCTCGCGACGGTCACCCCGGCGCAGGTCCAGGCCGCGGGCAAGCGCTGGCTGACCAAGCCCAGCTACACGCTCACCGTCGAGCCCGGCGCGCGCGAGGCCTATACCGAGGCCGCGCCGGTCGCGAAGGCGGCGGTGGACAACACGCCGGCCGTGAAGGGCACGCGCGGGCCGCTTCCGGGGGTCGGCACGATCGGCGATCTCGATTTTCCGGACATCACCCGGACCCGGCTGAGCAACGGCGTCGAGGTCATCTATGCGCAACGCACCGCGGTGCCGATCACACAGGTGGTGATCAGCTTCGACGCGGGCGTGGTGGCCGATCCCGACGACAAGCTCGGGCTCCAGTCGCTCGCCTTGTCGGTGATGGACGAGGGCACGACCAGCCTCGATTCGATCGGCATCGCCGAGGCGAAGGAGCGGCTGGGCGCGCGGATCAGCACCGATAATTCGGCTGACCGAACCTATGTCAGCCTGTTCACGCCGAGCCCCAATCTGGCGGGCTCGCTCGATCTGTTCGCCGATGTCGTCCAGCATCCGGCCTTCGCCCCGGCGGAGATCGAGCGGGTGCGCGGGCAGCTGCTGGCGGGGATCCAGCAGGAGCTGACCCGGCCGCAGGGGCTTGCCGGGCGCCAGCTGCCCAAGCTGATCTACGGCAATTCGCCCTATGCCAAGCTGGCGGCGGGCAGCGGCGATCCGGCGGCGGTGGCGAAGCTGACGCGCGAGGATCTGGTCGGCTTCCACCAGGCATGGATCCGGCCCGACAAGGCCAAGATCTTCGTGATCAGCGATCGCCCGCTGAGCGAGGTCCAGCCCGCGCTCGAGGCGCGCTTCGGCAAGTGGCAGGGGACCGGCGCGCCGGGCACCAAGGCGTTCGAAACCGCGCCGGTGCAGGTGAGCCCGCGGATCATCCTGATCGATCGGCCCGATTCGCCCCAGTCGCTGATCATGGGGGCGCAGCTGACCTCGCTGACCCCGACCGGGGACCTGCTCGACGTGATCACCTCGAACGAGGTGCTCGGCTCGGGCTTCCTCTCGCGGATCAACATGAACCTGCGCGAGGGCAAGCATTGGTCCTATGGCTCGCGCGGCGGCTTCAACTGGTACGAGCATGCCGTGCCCTATGTCATCTCGGCGCCGGTCCAGGCCGACAAGACCGGGGCCTCGATCGTCGAACTCAGGATGGAGGTGACCAATTTCCTGACGACCAAGGGCATCACCCAGGCCGAGTTCGAACGCACGATCAACGGCGACACGCGCCAGCTGGCCGGATCGTTCGAAACCTCGGACGCGGTGCTGGGCGCGATGCAGGCCAACGACATCCGCCACCGGCCGGACAATTATTATGAAACGCTCGCCGGCCGCTATCGCGCGATGAATCCGGGCCAGCTTGACGCTGCGGCACGCGGGACTTTGGACCCGAACCGGTTCGTCTGGGTGGTCGTGGGCGACGCGGCGAAGGTCAAGCCGCAGCTTGACAGCCTCGGCCTGCCTGTGGAGGTCATCCCGGCAACGGCTTTGGCCCCCGCCAAGCCTCACTGATTCGGAGAGGGAATGATCATGGCCAATGTTGACGGCACCTGGGACACGCTGGTGAAATCGCCGATGGGCGACCAGAAGGCGACGCTGACCATCGCCAGCTCGGGCGACAGCTTCACCGGCACCTATTCGGGCGCGATGGGCACGACCGAGGTGAAGGACGGCAAGGTCGATGGCGACAAGCTGACCTGGAAGCTCGACATCACCGTGCCGATGCCGATGACGCTGGACGGCGAAGCGACGGTGGACGGCGACACGATCACCGGCACCGTGACCGCGGGCGCCTTCGGCGCGTTTCCGCTGACGGGGACGCGGGTGGGCTGAGGGTTACCCGCTCGGGGTTCGAAAAGGGGCTCGCCTTCGTAAGGAGGCGGGCCCATTTTCTTTTCGTCATGCTGAACTTGTTTCAGCATCCACGGTGCAGCAAGCGGCGGTATCGCGATTGGAGAAATGGATCCTGAAACAAGTTCAGGATGACGGCAGACTGGGAGAATCGGGGTAACCTGGTCTGGACCTACCGCCCCACCCGCGTCACATGCCCCATCTTGCGCCCCGGGCGAGCCTCGTGCTTGCCATAGAGATGCAGATGCGCGCCGGGTTCGGCGAGGAGTTCCTCCCAACGCGCGGCGTCCTCGCCGATGAGGTTCTCCATCTCGGCACAGCTTCCCGCCAGCGCGGTCGAGCCCAGGGGCAGGCCGCAGATCGCGCGGATATGGTTTTCGAACTGCGAGGTCTCGGACCCCTCGATCGTCCAATGGCCGCTATTGTGGACGCGCGGGGCCATCTCGTTGAACACGGGGCCGTCCGCCGTCGCGAAGAATTCGAGCGCGAGGACGCCGACATGGCCCAGCGCCCCGGCGACCTTCCCGGCGAGCGCGGTCGCCTCGTCCGCCTGCGCCGCGATCTCGGGCGGCGCGGGGACGCTCGAACGATGCAGGATGCCGCCGCGATGCTCGTTCCATGGCGCCGGATAGACCGCAGCCGCGCCATCTTCGCGGCGGGCGATCAGGATCGAGAATTCGTGGCTGAAGGTGACGAAGCCTTCCGCGATCGAGGGCTGGCTGGCGACCGCCTCCCACGCCGCCTCCGCCTCGCCCGGCGTCATGATCCGCGCCTGGCCCTTGCCGTCATAGCCCATGCGCAGCGTCTTGAGGATCGCGGGCACCCCCGTTTCGGCAAGCGCCGCTGGCAGGTCCGCGCCCGTCTCGACCAGCGCGAACGGCGCGGTGCGCCCGCCCAGACCGCGGACGAACGCCTTTTCGGCACTGCGCACCTGCGCGATTTCGAGCGACTTGATCCCCGGCCGCACCGGCACCGTGTCGGCGATCAGCCGCAGCGGCTCGAGCGGGACATTCTCGAACTCATAGGTCACCACGTCGCACGCCGCGGCGAAGGCCATCAGCGCGGGGACGTCGTCATAGTCCGCCTGGGTGAAGGCCGAGGCGACATCGTTGGCGGGCCCGCTTTCGGGGGCGAAGACATGGATGCGATAGCCGAGCTGCGCCGCCGCCATGCCGAGCATCCGCCCGAGCTGGCCCCCGCCCATGATGCCGATCGTCGCGCCCGGGGGAATCACCTTCATTGAGGGTCTGTGGCGACGCCGTCGGTCTGCCGCGCGCGCCACGCCTGGAGCCGTTCGGAGAGCGCAGCATCGCTGCCCGCGAGGATCGCCGCGGCGAGCAGCCCGGCATTGGCCGCGCCCGCCGGCCCGATCGCCAGCGTCCCCACCGGGATCCCCGCGGGCATCTGCACGATCGAGAGCAGGCTATCCATCCCCTTGAGCGCCTTGGACTCCACCGGCACGCCGAGCACCGGCAGATGCGTCATCGATGCCGCCATCCCCGGCAGATGCGCCGCCCCGCCCGCGCCCGCGATGATCACCTTGATCCCGCGCCCGGCGGCGCCCTTGGCATAGTCGAACAGCCGCTGCGGGGTGCGGTGCGCCGAGACCACCTTGGTCTCGTGCGGCACGCCCAGCTCGGCCAGGCGATCGGCGGCATGGCGCATCGTCTCCCAATCGGAAGTGCTGCCCATGATGATGCCGACCAGCGGCGCTTCGGCCATTTCGCTGCTCCCCGCGAGACGAGGCTGCTGCCTAGCGGGGGAGGGCGCTCAGGGCAACGCCGGTTGAACTATCGCGCGGGCAACGCCACCTTGCGCGAAAGGGAGTGGAGCGATGCGCAAGCTGCTGATCGGGATCGCGCTTTTCTTCGTGCTCGGGGGTGTGGCGCTCGCCTGGCCCTATCGCAGCGAGCGCGTTATCGGCGTGATCGAGAACGACCGCACCGGATGCGTGATCAACGTCCAGAATTCGACGGGCTGGAAATCCGATGGCGCGCCCTCCGCACTCAATGTCGAGCGGCTGGAAGAACCCGTTGAGGCCGGCGTCGCAATCTATGAGTGCGGGGGCGTCATCGGCCAGCGGCCCGCGGCGATGACGCTGATCGACCCAGGCACCGGCTATCGCGCCGAGGGCTGCGCATCGAGCAGCGATCCGCATTGGTGCTATGCCCGCTTGCCCGCACCGCTCCCCGCTTCGGGCGCGCCGCTGCGGTACCGGGTGCTGATCCAGGTCCGTCCGGGCGAGCCGGTGCAGGCGGTGGAGATCAAGGTCACCCGCGAAGTGACGTGGCGCAGCGCAAGCCTGGACGCGCTGATGTCGGTCTAGGGTCCGCGCCCTTGCAATGTTGGATTTCGCCTGCTTGAATCGCGCTGCCGGTCAGTCCGTCCGCTCTTTGAATCCGTCGATCTTCACGAAGCGAACGAAGCGCACAGCCTCGGGAATCGCGCCGCGAAAAATATGCGTATTGGGCTGACTTTCGCCTAACTTTCCGTTTCGCAATATCCGCGAGCGAAAGGGCCCGACCAGTGTCAACTTCGTGTCAACTTTCACATCCCGGGACGGTTGCCGGCCCGGGGCGTTGGACCCTAGCGTTCGCTCAGATAATAGCGGTCGGTCGCGTTTAGCCCGGCATCGAGTTCATACACGATCGGCTGCCCGGTCGGGATCTCCAGGCTCGCAATTTCCGCATCCGAAATCCCCGACAGATGTTTCACGAGCGCGCGCAGCGAATTGCCGTGCGCGGAGATCAGCACGCGCTTGCCCGCCTTGAGCTCGGGGGCGATCCGTTCGTCCCAATAGGGCAGCACGCGCGCGATCGTGTCCTTCAGGCTCTCGGTCTGGGGGATCGGCACGCCGTGATAGCGCGGATCCTTGGCGAGGTCCCAGGGCGAACCCTCTTCGGGCAGCGGCGGGGGAATATCGAAGCTACGGCGCCAGATCTTGACCTGGTCCTCGCCGTGCAGCGCCGCGGTCTCGGCCTTGTCGAGCCCGGTGAGGCCGCCATAGTGCCGCTCGTTGAGCTTCCAGCTCTTCTCGGTCGGCAGCCACAGCCGGCCCATCGCCTCGAGCGCGAGGTTGAGCGTCTTGATCGCACGGCTCTGAAAGCTGGTGAAGGTCAGGTCGAAATCGAGCCCCTTCGCCTTGAGCAGCTCGCCCGCCGCCCAGGCCTCCTTCACCCCCTGCTCGGTCAGGTCGACGTCCCACCAGCCGGTGAAGCGGTTCTCGAGGTTCCAGGCCGACTGGCCGTGGCGGATCAGGACGAGGCTGGGCATGGGAACTCCTTGGCGCGCGCGGTGCGGGGTCCCGCTACCCTAGATTGGCCGCGACATGAAGCGGCTGAGCGGATCTTCGCGATAGTCGCCGAACGCGCCGCAATAGGTGAAGCCGAGCTGGCGGTAGAGCGCCTGCGCGGCATCGAATTCGGGGGTCGCGCCGGTTTCGAGGCTCAGCCGGCGATAGCCGCGCGCGCGGGCGATGCTCAGCATATGCGTCATCAGCGCAACGCCCGCGCCGCGGCGGAGCTGGTCGGGCGCGGTGCGCATCGACTTGATCTCGCCATGCGCCGGATCGAGCTCTCGGATCGCGCTGCAGCCGAGCAGCTCGCCGTCGCGCCACGCGCTCCAGAAGGTCACGTCCTTCTGCCTGAGCCCGATCGCGTCGAGCACATGCGCGCCGCCCGGTGTCGGCTTGGCGCGCACCTCCTCCAGATGCATCCGCAGCAGATCGCGCACCGCAGGCTCGTCGAGCCCTCCTTCCCGAATTTCCATCAGAATGTGCGGCGCGTGGCGCGTGAGAAGGTGATGATGGTCAAGCGGCCCCCCGGCATGAATGCGCTATCCTAGAATTCGGGATTCGCGCTTGTCGACTGCACTCGCGAAAAATTGCTGCAGTGCGGCAAAAACGTCACGCCCTTTAGAGGGCCCGCGTCATGAAGCGGCTGAACGGATCGCCCTCGGGATAATCGCCGAACGCCCCGCATTCCGAAAAGCCGAACTTGCGATAGAGCGCGTGCGCTGCGTCGAACGCCTCGCCCGATCCGGTCTCGAGGCTCAGCCGGTGATATCCGCGCTCGCGGGCGGTCGCCATGATCTTCTGGAGCAGATGGGCGCCGACGCCCTTGCCGAGATGCTCGGGTCTGGTCCGCATCGACTTGATCTCGCCATGCCCGGCATCGAGCTGCTTGAGCGCGCCGATCCCGAGCAGCTCGCCGCCTTCCCAGGCCGACCAGAAGGTGACGTCGGGCCGCTTGAGCCCGGACAGATCGAGGAAATGGCAGCTGTCGGGCGGCGAATTGGCCAGCATTCCCGCGGCATGCAGGCGGAGCAGGTCGATCACTTGCGGGTCATCGAGCCCGCCTTCGCGAATGTCCATGACGTTAACGTAACGATCTTTGGATGATGAGCAAGTCGGCGTAAGCGGTTGATCTCAAATCTCGTCGATCATCCCCGCCAGCGTCTCGAGGCAGGCCCGTGCCAGCACCTTGCAGCGCTCGGGGCTCCACGCGAATTCCGCGTCGGCATTGGCCTCGTGATCCTTGAACGGCATCTCGAGCGTCATCGACACCGCGCCGAAACGCTCGGCCAGCTGGTTGGTCGACATCGACAGGTTCGCCTGGCCGGGCGCGGACTTCTCATAGCCCAGATCGAGCTGGAATTCGGGCGTCGCCGCCGCCAGCCGCCGCGCGAAGTCGTAGAATTTCTCGCCGAGTGCGTCGGTCCAGCTCGGGATGCCCTCGAACCCGGCGAGGAAATTGGCCGGGATCGCCTCGTCGCCATGGACGTCCATCGCGAAATCGACTCCGGTCTCGTCCATCGCCGCGCGGACGAGGAAGACCTCGGGGCTCTTCTCCATGCTCGGCGCATGCCATTCGCGGTTGAGATTGATCCCCGCCGCATTGGTGCGCAGATGCCCGCGGCGCGAGCCGTCCGGGTTCATGTTGGGGACGATGTGGAAGGTCGCCTTTTCGCGGAGCAGCCGCGCGGTGGCGTTGCCCGCATCGGTCAGCATCTCCAGCGCGCCCTCGGCCCACCATTCGGCCATCGATTCGCCGGGATGCTGGCGGGCATAGAGCCACACGGTCCTGGGCCCGGTGCCGAGCGTCAGGCAATCGAGCGGCTGGCCGTCGAGCGTGGCCCCGAGCTGGCGCAGCGTCACACCCGGCTGGAGCGCGATGCGGCTCACCAGATCATGGTGCCGCTCCATCGAATAGGGGGCGAAATAGGCGAACCAGACCAGGTCGGTGTCGATCGCCTTGGTGAAGCTCAGCACGCCGTCTTCATAGGACGAATCGGTCGTCCGCCACGCCTCGCGGTCGGTGCTCCAGCGCGCCTTGTAGCCCGGCCAGCCGAACGCATAGGCCGCGCCGCCGGCGTTCAGGATGCGGAAGGTGAGCGTCCGCCCCTTCGCGCCCGAAACGCGGAAGTGGAACCATTGGTAGAAGTCCGACAGGTGATCCTTGGCGATCTCGAGGTCGATGCGGTCGCCCTCTTGTTTGATCACGCGGATATTGCCGCTGTCGAAGCCGGAATTGATCTGGATGCTCATTTGACCCTGATAGTAATGCCGCTTTCGCCGGGAAAGCCCTTGAACAATGCTTTTGCGAGCCGCGCGGCGGTATCCGAGGGCTGGACGCCCGCTTCCTCGGTGATCGCATGGCCTTCCCAGACGACGGTGTCGTCGCTGCGGCGCTTGATCTGGACGGTCAGCTCGGTCGAGACGAGCTGGAGCGTGCGGCTGCCGATCCCCACCCCCACATCGCCGCCGACCCCGACGCCCACGCCGCCGCGCCGTCCGCCGCTATAGCTGCCGCCGCCGATCCCGATCGTCACCGGGGGCGGGGTGCGGACGGTGCCGTGCGAGACATGCTTGTACGAGACGCCGGCGATGAAGGCGGAGGTCTCGCCCCCGCCGGGCCTGAAGCCCAGCCTGGTCAGCTCCCCCGAGACCGCGCCGACATAGAGCTGGTCCTCGGGGCTGACCCCGGCGAAGCTGTTGAGCGGCTCCACCGCGATCGAATCGCCCGCGATCGGCGTGCCGAGATGGAAGCGGGTGACGTCGATCGGCCCCGGGCGCACGCTGCTCGTGCAGCCCGGGAGCAACGCGGCGGCAAGAAGGATGGCGAGGCTGGCTTTCATCGGGGCGTCTCCTGTCCTGCGAACGATCGTTCCACGGCTGAAACACGAGTCCATCCGAGTCGGTTCCGTAACGTCCTTGCTGCCTTGACTTGGGCGTACATGGCCCTTAGGGGCACCCCCTCTTTTCCAGCACCAATATTCGAGAAGCGAATCGGTCATGAAGATCGTGAATTCACTCAAGTCGCTCAAGGACCGGCATCGCGACAACCGCGTGATCCGCCGCCGCGGGCGCATCTATGTCATCAACAAGGTCAATCGCCGCTTCAAGGCCCGCCAGGGCTGAAGACCGCGTGACCCGGCCCCGTGCCGTCATCTTCGATGTCGGCGGGGTGCTGTTCCAGTGGAGCCCCCGGTTCCTCTACGAGCGCCTGATCGAGGACGGTCGGGCGCTCGACGCGTTTCTGGCAACCGTGCTGACGCGCGAATGGCATTTCCAGCATGATTGCGGGCGGCCCTTCGCCGAGACCTCGGCCGAGCTGATCGCGCAATTTCCCGAGCATGCGGACCTGATCTCGGTCTGGCAGGAGCGTTTCAACGAAACGATTCCGGGGCCGGTGCCGGGAACGGTCGAGATCCTGGAAGAACTCGATGCGGCGGGCGTGCCGCTTTTCTGCATCACCAATTTCTCGGGCGAGTTCTGGGGTCCGTTCCGCGACCGCGAGGCGGCGGTCTTCGACCGCTTTCGGGATATCATCGTTTCGGGCACCGAGAGATTGATCAAGCCCGACCCCGCCATCTATGCGCTCGCGCTCGAGCGATTCGGGCTGGCCCCGGGCGAGGCGGTGTTCATCGACGATGTCCCCGCCAATGCCGAGGCGGCAACGCGGGCGGGGATCCGGGGCATCCACTTCACCGGTGCCGAGGCGCTCCGGGCGGAGTTGGCGGGGCTGGGGCTCCTTGACTGATCGAGGCCCGTTGTGTACACGGTGTACACGATTTGGAGCCCCATTCCATGAAAATGTCCGTCCGCGAAGCCCGCGCGAATTTCGCCGCAGCGATCGATGCGGCCGAACGTGGCGAGCATGTCACCATCACCAAGAACGGCAAGGCCGTCGCTGAAATTGGGCCACCACGCGAGCCAGCCGTTCCCGAGGAAGGATTCTGGGAGCGCAACGCACGCATTCGCAAGGAGATGGGGCTCGACAAGCCACTCAGTCGTCCGCTCGACGACAAATGGCTCGAGGAGTTCAACGATCCGGCATGGACGCGCGAAATCTTCGGTCCCGAATATTTCGACGATGAGCCCGCCAACGAGTGAGGCTGCTGCTCGACACGCACGTCCTGATCTGGATGAGCCGCGCTCCGGATGAGTTGAGCAGCGAGGCAACCGAGCTGATTGCCCGACGGAGCACCCGTGCATTCGTGTCCTCGATCAATTTCTGGGAGCTGCGGATCAAGTGGAACCGGACCAGGCCTGAAGCGCGCGATGAGCTGCTGGAGCCAATGGCCGCCATTGCCTTTGCCGAGCAGCAGGGACTGGAACTCGCCACGCTCGCGCCAGCCGATTGCGCAACCTCGCTGGCGGTGAGGCCCCGCCACCGCGATCCTTTCGACGAACAACTGCTGATTCACGCGCAGCGGCTGGGCGCGAAGCTCCTAACGCGCGACCGCCAACTCATCGGCCACCCGCTGGCGCTCGGGCTGGCCTGATCACTCCTTCTCGGGCGTATCGCTCTTCCCGCTATACGTCTTGAGCTCGTCGCCCAGGATGCGGACCACATGGAGCACATTGGTCGATCCCGGCGTCCCGAACGGCACGCCCGCGCAGACGATCACCCGGTCCCCGGCGCCCGCGATATGATGGCGCAGCGTCATGCGCTTGGCCTTCGCCACCATCTCCTCAAACGAGCCGACATCGCGGGTATGGACCGCGTGGACGCCCCAGAGCAGGCCCAGACGCCGCGCGGTCTCGAGCTTGGGCGTGAGTACCAGGATCGGCACGGCGGGACGCTCGCGGGCGATGCGGCGCGCGGTCGATCCCGAGGAGGTGAAGCAGACGATCGCCGAGGCCGAGACGGTCGCGGCGATATTCTTCGCGGCTTCGGAAAGCGCGTCGGCGGTGGTCGGATCGGGGCGGGTGATGGTGAAATGGACGCGGTCGCCATGCGTCGGGTCGCGCTCGACCGCGTCGGCGATCGAATTCATCATCGCGACCGATTCGACCGGCCATTTGCCCGCCGCGCTCTCGGCCGAGAGCATGATCGCATCGGCGCCATCGTAAACCGCGGTCGCGACGTCGGAGACTTCGGCGCGGGTGGGCGAGGGGCTCTCGATCATCGATTCGAGCATCTGCGTCGCGACGATCACCGGGCGGCCGAGGCGGCGCGCGCTCTCGACGATCCTTTTCTGCATCGGCGGCACCGATTGCGGCGGCAGCTCGACGCCCAGATCGCCGCGCGCGACCATCACGCCGTCGCACTGCTCGAGCAGCTCGTCGAGGCGGGCGATGGCGGAGGGCTTCTCGATCTTGGCGAGCAGCGCCGCCTTGCCGCCGATCAGCCGGCGCGCCTCCATCAGATCCTCGGGCCGCTGGACGAAGCTCAGCGCGATCCAGTCGGCGCCCATCTCGCAGGCAAAGGCGAGGTCGCTGCGGTCTTTCTCGGTCAGCGCGGCGAGCGGCAGCACCATGTCGGGGACGTTGAGCCCCTTCGAATTCGACAGTGCGCCGCCGACCTCGACCAGCGTCTTCATCCAGTCGGGCCCGTGGCTCAGCACGCGCAGCACCAGCTTGCCGTCGTCGAGCAGCAGCCGGGCGCCATCCTCGGCCGCCTCGAAAATCTCCCGGTGCGGCAGCTCGACGCGCGTCGCGTCGCCCGGGGCCGGATCGCGGTCGAGGATGAACTCCTGGCCGGTGACAAGCATCACCTTGCCTTCGGCGAACTTGCCGACGCGCAGCTTGGGTCCCTGAAGATCGGCGAGGATCGTCGTCGGCCGCCCGAGCTTCTTCTCGAGGCCGCGGATCGCCTCGAACACCGGGCGCTTCGATTCCTGGTCGCCATGGCTCATATTGATGCGGAAAGCGTCGGCGCCCGCATCGAACAGCCGCTCGATCATCTCGGCGGTGTTGCTCGCCGGTCCCAGCGTGGCGAGCACGCGCACCTTGCGGGATCTCGGACTGATGGCCTTTGTCATCGTTGTCATATCCCTCGAACTGTACGCCGTTGCCCTTAGCCACTAATGCTGCGGGATCAACCGTGGAGGCATAGGTGAAAACGCTTGAGACGCTCGATGATGCCATCGCGGCAGAGGCTTTCCGCCGGCTGGTGCGTCATTTGCAGCACCGGACCGACGTTCAGAACATCGATTTGATGGGGTATGCCGGCTTCTGCCGCAACTGCCTGGGAGAATGGATCGCCGATGCTAGCGAAGGCACGCCGCAGCAGATGGATTGGGGCGAGGGCAGGGACATCGTCTGCGGAATGCCCTATGCCGAGTGGAAGGCCAAATACGCGCCTCCGGCAACTCCGGAACAGGCTGCGCGGATGAAGGAAAGCGTCGCGAAGAACGAGGCCGCGCTCGACGAGGCACTGGACGAAAGCTTCCCGGCGAGCGATCCACCGGCGATGACCGAGCCGGGGCGCTAGAGTCGGGCGAACAGGGGGAAGAGAATGCTGAGGACTCTGATCGCAGCCGTCGCGCTGCTGTTCGCCGTACCCGCACTCGCGCAGGTCGCACCCCCCAAGCCCCAGGTCACCTATATCCAGGCCGGCACCCTGCTCGATCGGCCGGGCGAGAAGCCCCGCGGCCCCAGCACGATCATCGTCCGCGACGGAAAGATCGCCGAGGTCCGCGACGGCTTCGTCGAACCCGAAGCGGGTGCCCGCCTGATCGACCTGCGCACCGCCTTCGTCCTTCCCGGGCTGATCGACATGCATGTCCACCTCTTCAACGAGGGCGATCCGATGAAGGCGCGGCTCGAGGCGCTCAGCCGCGACGATGGCGACGAGATGATCATCGGCGAGGAAAGCGCGCGGCTCGATCTCGAGGCGGGGTTCACCACCGTGCGCGACCTCGGCAGCGATCCGCGCCAGATCCGCGCGCTTCGCGACGGCATCGAGCGCGGCGCGGTCGCCGGTCCCACCGTCGTCAATGCCGGGCAGATGATCTCGGTCTCGGGCGGGCATGGCGACGGCACCAACGGCGTCGCCGCGCCCTATGCCGAGGCCATCGCCGAGCGCCAGATCAACACCTGCAACGGCGCCGACGATTGCCGCCGTGCGGTCCGCAAGCAGATCGGGCTGGGCGCGCAGGTGATCAAGTTCGCCGCGACCGGGGGCGTGCTCTCGAACGTCGCCGGGGGGCTGGGCATGCAGATGACCCCCGACGAGATGCGCGCGATCGTCGAGACCGCGCACAGCTTCGGCCGCAAGGTCGCGGTCCATGCCCATGCCGCCGAGGGCGTCCGCAATGCGGTGCTCGCCGGGGCCGACACGATCGAGCACGGCACCTTCCTCGACGACGAGACGATCGCGCTGATGAAGCAGCGCGGCACGTGGCTGGTCCCGACCATGCTCGCCCCCCAGACCGCGCTCGCCAATGCCCGCGCCGGCCGCACCCCGCCCGCGACCCTCCCCAAGGCCGAGGCCGCCGCCGCGGCGGCGATCGACAGCCACCGCCGCGCGATCCGCGCGGGGGTGCGCATCGCCTTCGGCACCGATACCGGCGTGTCGCGCCACGGTGAGAATGCACGCGAGTTCGCGCTGATGGTGAATGCCGGCATGACCCCGATGGCGGCGATCAGGGCTGCGACGATCGACGCAGCCGACGCGCTCGACCGCAAGGGCCAGATCGGCTCGATCGAGCCCGGCAAATGGGCGGACATCATCGCGGTGACGGGCGATCCGCTGAGCGACGTCACCCGGCTCGAGCATGTCGATTTCGTGATGCGGCGCGGCGTTGTCCACAAGCTTGGCGGGCTGCGCCAGCCTTTCCCGCCCCAATGACCCTGATGCGAGGTTGAGCCCTTGCCGGGGATCGCCTAGACGCGCGGCTCAATCCCGAATCCGAAGGCAAGACACATTATGAGCGACAGCATCTCGGCCGAACAATTGCGGCTCTTCATCGAGCGCATCGAGCGGCTGGAGGAAGAGAAGAAGGGCATCGCCGACGACATCAAGGACGTCTATGCCGAGGCGAAATCGACCGGCTTCGACACCAAGACGATGCGCGCGATCGTCAAGCTCAGGAAGATGGAGAAGCATCACCGCGACGAGGCGGAGGCGCTGCTCGACACCTACAAGGCGGCGCTCGGGCTGGCCTAAGCCCCGCGCCCTATCGATCTAAGGTTGGACCATGGCAGGCCATTCCAAATTCAAGAACATCATGCACCGCAAGGGCGCGCAGGATAAGAAGCGCTCGGGCATGTTCTCCAAGCTCAGCCGCGAAATCACCGTCGCGGCCAAGATGGGGCTCCCCGATCCGGACATGAACCCGCGGCTGCGCGCGGCGGTCAACGCCGCCAAGGCGCAGTCGATGCCCAAGGACAATATCCAGCGCTCGATCGACAAGGCGAGCCGGGGCGATGCCGAGAATTACGAGGAGATCCGCTATGAGGGCTTCGGCCCGGGCGGCGTCTCGCTGATCATCGAGGCGCTGACCGACAACCGCAACCGCACCGCCACCAACGTGCGCACCGCGGTCGCCAAGAATGGCGGCAATCTGGGCGCGAGCGGATCGGTGAGCCACGGCTTCGACCGGATGGGGCTGATCGCCTATCCGGCGGGCGCGGGCGATGCGGACAAGGTGTTCGAAGCCGCGCTGGAAGCCGGCGCCGAGGATGTGAGCTCGTCCGAGGACGGCCATGAGATCTGGACCGCGCAGGGCGATCTCCACGAAGTCGCCAAGGCGCTCGAGCCGGTGCTCGGCGCGGCCGAGAGCGCCAAGCTCGCCTGGCGCCCGCAGACGATGGTCAATGTCGACGAAGCCGACGCCGCGACCTTGCTCAAGCTGCTCGACGTGCTCGACGACGATGACGACGTCCAGACCGTATGGGGCAATTACGAGATCGCCGACGACGTGATGGAGAGGCTGGGTTGATCCAATTCCTCCCCGGAACGGGGAGGGGGACCAGCCGCAGGCTGGTGGAGGGGGCCCACCTTTCCACCCGCGCATCGTTTGCGGAGGGCGGGGCCCACTCCACCACCGCTTCGCGGCGGTCCCCCTCTCCGTTCCGGGGAGGAATTTGAGCGTGATCATCCTCGGCCTCGATCCGGGCCTCGGGACCACCGGCTGGGGCCTGATCCGCGCCGAGGGCAACCGCCTGAGCCACATCGCCAATGGCCGGCTCGTCACCGACACCAGGGCCCCGCTCCCCCGCCGCCTCGCGCATCTCGATGCGATGCTGACCGCGCTGATCGCCGACCACGCGCCCCAGGGCGCCGCGTGCGAGGAGGTGTTCGTCAACGCCAATGCCCAGTCCACCCTCAAGCTGGGTCAGGCCCGGGGCGTCGTCCTCTGCGCGGCGGCGCGAGCGGGACTGGAGGTGGGGGAATACGCCCCGACGCTCGTCAAGAAGGCGGTGGTCGGGACCGGGGCTGCGGAAAAGGCCCAGGTCCATGCGATGGTCGCCCGCCTGCTCCCCGGCGTGAAGATCGACGGCGCCGACGCCGCCGACGCGCTCGCGGTCGCGATCTGTCACGCGCATCATCTGGCGACGGCGCGACGCACGGGCTGAAATCGCTTTCCTACGCGCGGCCGTTCCGCTTATGTACCGGTCATGCGCGCATCCAGCTCTTTCTCCCCGATCTTTGCCACGCCCAACCGCGTTTTTCGCGCAGGGGCGTGCGCACGCGCGCGTAAGAGCATGACTCTTGTGACTCTTGGAGGGCTCGAATGATCGCGCATCTCCACGGCCGCCTCGCCGCCACCGGCGCCGATCACGCGGTGATCGACGTGAACGGCGTCGGCTATCTGGTGGGCGCTTCGGCGAAGACGCTCGTGGCGCTCGGCGTTACCGGCGATCAGGTCACGGTGCATACCGAGATGCTGGTCAGCGAGGATTCGATCCGGCTGATGGGGTTCGCCAGCGCCGAGGAGCGCGACTGGTTCCGGCTGCTGACCTCGGTGCAGGGCGTCGGCGCCAAGGTCGCGCTGGCGATCCTCTCGATCTTCGTCCCCGATGAGCTCCGGACCGCGATCGCGCGCAGCGATTCCGCGATGATCGCTCGAGCGAGCGGCGTCGGTCCCAAGCTCGCCCAGCGCATCGCCAACGAGCTCAAGGACAAGGCTGGCGGCATCGCGATCGGCGGCGCAGGGGCCATTGCCCCGGTCAGCGGCGCGCAGGCCGATGCGGTCTCAGCGCTGCTCAATCTCGGGTTTAAGCCCGCCGAGGCATCGGGTGCGGTGAGCGCCGCCAATGACGAGCTGGGCCCGAGCGCGAGCCTCGACGCGCTCGTGCGGCTGGCGCTTCGAAAGGCGGCGAAGTGATCAGTTCGGCGCAGGCGCTCCTCTTCCGCGGCCTGCTGGTCCTCTGCGCGATGCTCTACGCCCCTGAGCTTGCCGCGCAGCGGGGGTGGCAGACCTACGTCAATCCGCGCTTCGAATATTCGATCTGCTTTCCGGGCGAGTTCCGCCAGGTCGGCCAGGATCCGGTGAACGGAGATGGGCGGAGATATTCGAACGGGGCGGGCACGGAGCTGATCATATGGGGCGAGTACAACGCGCTCGAGGACACGATCGCCACCGCCGCCGAGCGCTGGCGGGGCTATCTGAGGAACGAAGGCGTTATCGTTACCTATGAAGCCAAGGGGGGCGACTGGTTCGTGCTGTCCGGCACGCGGCGAACGATGATCTACTATCAGCGGACGCGCTTCAGCCGTGGCCGGTTCGTGACGTTTCGGCTCGTCTATCCCGAAGCGGAGAAGGCGCGGTGGAATTCGCTGGTCGCGAAGATTGCTGCCTGCTCGCACGATACCGGGCAGGGCTCGCAATGACCGACGCCGACCGCATCCTCGCCCCCGCGCGCAAGCCCGAGGATATCGACGCGGCGCTGCGTCCGAAATCGCTCGACGAATTCGTGGGACAGAAGGGCGCGAGAGAGAATCTCCGCGTTTTCATCCAGGCCGCCAAGGCACGCGGCGAGGCGCTCGATCATGTGCTGTTCTTCGGGCCGCCGGGGCTGGGGAAGACCACGCTCGCGCAGATCGTCGCGCGCGAGATGGGGGTGGGGTTTCGCGCCACCTCGGGCCCGGTGATCGCCAAGTCGGGCGATCTCGCGGCGCTGCTCACCAATCTCGAGGACGGCGACGTCCTCTTCATCGACGAGATCCACCGGCTCGCGCCTGCGGTCGAGGAGGTGCTCTATCCGGCGATGGAGGACCGCGCGCTCGATCTGATGATCGGGGAAGGGCCGTCGGCGCGCTCGGTGCGGATCGATCTGCCGCGCTTCACTTTGGTCGGCGCGACGACGCGGCAGGGGCTGCTCACCACGCCCTTGCGTGACCGGTTCGGCATTCCGGTGCGGCTCCAATTCTACACGGTCGACGAACTCGAAAAGGTCGTGACCCGCGCCGCGACGCTGCTCGATCTCCATGTCGCCGCCGATGGCGCGCATGAGATAGCGCGGCGCTCGCGCGGCACCCCGCGCATCGCCGGGCGGCTGCTGCGCCGGGTGCGCGATTTCGCGAATGTGCTGGGTGAGGAGACGGTTCATGCCAGGGTCGCGGATGCCGCGCTTACCCGGCTCGAAGTGGATGGGCTGGGGCTCGACAGCATGGACCGGCGCTACCTCACGATGATCGCCGATATCTATCGCGGCGGTCCGGTCGGGGTGGAAACGCTCGCCGCGGGCCTCAGCGAGCCGCGCGACACGATCGAGGAGGTGATCGAGCCCTATCTCATCCAGATCGGCCTGATCGCGCGGACGGCGCGCGGGCGCTGCCTCAATCCGGCGGGGTGGAAGCATCTCGGACTCGATCCGCCCGCAGGCGGGCAGGATGGGCTGTTCGACTAGAATCTGTACGCCATTCGCTTTGGCTTGGGCGCATCGGGGCCCAGGTCTTGCAATGTAGGATTTCGCCTGCTTGGCTCGCTAGGCCGGTCGCTCCGGCCGCTCTTTGACCCTGTCGATCCGCACCCGGCGAACCAGGTCTTTTCTCCCGGGAACCGCGCGGCGGAAAACATGCGCGGCAAGTGTTACCCTAGTGTCACCTTTCACATGCTGGGACTGTCCAGCCTGGTGCGCGATCGAGCCCGGACCCTAAAGCCCGGGCAGCCGCTCGAGGAAATAGACCGCGACCGCGGCGCTGCCGCCGATACCGACGCTGACCATCATGGTCAGCAAGCCCGCGATCCACGATCCCGACCGGCGCTTGCGGAAGGCGGATCGCGGTGCGGGCTCGGCATGGGCGACCTCGATCTTGCCGCTCAGCCAGCCCGCCGCGATCGTCGCCGCCAGCGCCACCACCGCGCCCGGCACCGTCTCCAGCGCGATCGCGATCGGCAGCAGCACGATCAGCGGCAGCGCCATCGCCAGCGCCGCCAGCAGCTTGACCCGCTCGACCTCCGCCTTGGTCACCGGTGCGATGGCGATCAGGTCGGGCGTGTCCTCCGCCGCGACCGCCAGCCAGGCGAAGCTGCCGACGAGCTGGCCCGCGATCACCACGCCGCCGAAGGCGAGCGAGGGGCCGAACGGGAGCCCGCTATTGTCGCGGAAGGCGAGGAGGAACAGGGGCGCCAGATAGATGAGCCGCAACACGATCTGGAAGGCGAGACTGGGATCGCGCGCCAGCAGCCGCCACTCCTTGGCGAAGACCGAGGCGAACAGGCTGGCATGGAAATGCCCGGCCACCCGGCTCTTCGCCTTGCGCTTGCCGCCCAGCTTCATGCCCCCGGCGCGATAGCTCGACAGGAACCAGGTCTGCATGCCCAGCGTCGCGAGCAGGAACAGCCCGGCGCCGATGCCGAGCACCAGCGCGATCGCCACCGGATCGCCGAACGCGGCGCGCCCGGGCAGCGCGCCGATCCCGTGCGACGCGGCGCGGCTCGCGAGGATCTGGTCGAACAACCGTCCGAGCCCCGAGCGCGACCGGTCGTCGCTATGCGACCAGAGCTGGCTGAAGAGGAACAGCGCGCCGCCCGCCAGCGCCGCCGCGATCTGGCCCACCGTCCGCGCCGCGCGGGGCCCCGCGATCCGCGCGAGCATCAGCGTGACCGCCAGCCCGATGCATCCCGCCGCCAGCGCCAGCGCCGCGAGCAGGGCGGGCACGCCGAACAGCTCGGGATGGCCCAGCGCGGCGATCGGGATCGCGATCGGCAGCACCAGCAGCGCATAGGTCCAGGCGATCATCGCGATGATCCCGGCGAGCTTGGCGGCGATCACCACGCGCGGCCGGATCGGCGCGGAGAAGAGCAGGTCGAGATCGCCGGCTTCGTACAAAGTGCGCTGGCTGGCGAGCATGCCCTGGGTCGCCATGAAGCTGAACACCGCGATCGCCGCGACGGTGACGCCGGCATAGGCTTCGGGGCCCGGCACGATTTCGATGCCGCGCAGCAACAGTCCGGTGCCGACCCCGATCAGCGTCCAGATCACGAGCAGCGCGATGCCGAGCTGCAGGATCCAGGGCTTGGTGCTGCTGTTGCGGATGCCCAGCCGCAGCTCGTGCAGTGCCAGCCAGGCGAAGCTGCCGGCAGGCAAGCGGGCCATCAGTCGGCCGATCATGAAGCAGGCGCGCTCGTCAGGCGGATGAAGGTGTCCTCGAGCGTCTCGTCCTCGCCCCCGGCGAGTTCGCGCAACTCGGCCAATGTCCCCTCGGCGAGCAGGCGGCCGCCCGCGATGATCCCGATCCGGTCGGCGAGCCGCTCGGCGACCTCGAGGATATGGGTGGTGACGATCACGGTCTTGCCCTGATCGACCGCGGCGCGGAGCGCATCCTTGACCGAACGCGCCATCGCCGCGTCGAGGCCGGTCAGCGGCTCGTCGAGGATCAGCAGGCGGGGATCGTGGATCAGCGCGCCCGCGAGCGCGACCTTCTGCTTCATGCCGCGCGAAAAGCCTTCGCAGCGCGTGTCGCGCACGTCCCACAGCTCGAGCCAGCGCAGCAGCTCTTCGGCCTTGGGCGCCGCCTGTTTGGGCGGGATGCGCCACAGCCCCGCGACGAAGCCGAGATATTCGGACGGGGTCAGCTTGTCGTAGAGCATCGGCTCGTCGGGCAGCCAGGCGGTGATCGCCATGGTCGCGAGCGGATCGCGGAGCGCGTCGATGCCATAGATTTCGATCTCGCCGCGGTCGGGCTCGGTCAGCCCCACCGCCATGCGCAACGTCGTGGTCTTGCCCGCGCCATTGGGGCCGAGCAGCGCATAGAGCTGGCCCGAGGCAACGTCGAGGTCGAGCCCGGTGATGACGGGCTTGTCGAACCTCTTGTGGATGCCGGTGAGGCGAAGCGCGCTGGTCATGCGGCGAACCTAGTGCGCGGCACGGCTTCGTCCAGAGCCAATGGGGTTTCGCGGCGGGACTCGCTGGGTTAGGGGCGTGATGAATGGACACCCTGCCAGCCCTCGGCCACTTCATCGGCCCCGAGCATCATTTTGTCCTGCGTGTCTATTTCGAGGACACGGACCTGACCGGCGTGGTCTATCACGCCAACTATCTCCGGTTCATGGAGCGCGCCCGCTCGGATATGCTCGTCGCCGCCGGGATCGACCAGCGCGCGGCGCACGAGGGCGGGGAAGGGGCCTATGCGGTCGCCTCGCTCGCCATCAAATACCGCGCGCCGGCGCGTCTCGGTGACGAATTGGTGGTGGTCAGCCGGCTGCTGCGCCTGCGCGCCGCATCGGTGGATATTCATCAACGAGTCATGCGTAGGGAGACCATAGTGACCGAAGCGGAGGTGGAGGCGGCGTTCGTCTCCCCTTCCGGCCGGCCGCGGCGCCAGCCGCGCGAATGGATGGCGGCGTTCGAGCCTTTGGTCTGGAAGGGAAGCTGAACACCTGATGCAAATCGATCCCAATCTGTCGCTGGTCGGACTGTTTCTGCACGCCAATATCCTGGTGCAGGTGGTGATGGGGTTGCTCCTCATTGCGAGCCTGTGGAGCTGGGCGATCATCATCGGCTTCGGCTTCCGGCTGCGCGCCGCACGCAAGGCGATCGAGAAGTTCGACGGCGATTATCGCGAGGCCGACGATATCGACGAGTTCCACCGGCGCGCCGCGGGCCGCGACCAGGCCATCGCGCGCGTTTTTTCGGCCGGGGTCACCGAATGGCGCCGCTCGACCTCGGGCAAGGCGATCGACCGCGAGGGCACGCGCGAGCGGCTCGCGACGGCGATGGGCGCGACGGTCGCGCAGGAGATCGACCGGCTGACCGGGCAGCTCAACTTCCTCGCGACCGTGGGCGCGGTGACGCCATTCGTCGGCCTGTTCGGAACCGTGCTCGGCATCATGAACAGCTTCATCGGCATCGCGCAGGAGCAGAACACCTCGCTCGCGATCGTGGCGCCGGGGATTGCCGAGGCGCTGTTCGCCACCGCGATCGGCCTGTTCGCGGCCATTCCGGCGGTCATTTTCTACAATATCTATAGCAATGGCGTGAACCGGATCGAGGCGCGGCTCAATCGCTTCGCCGACGGCTTTCACGCGACGCTCAGCCGCCGTCTCGAGAACGAGGCATAGCCGCCGATGGCGATGCACCTCCCCTCGAACAAGAGCAAAGGCCGCCGCGCGCCGATGGCCGAGATCAACGTCACGCCGCTGGTCGACGTGATGCTGGTCCTGCTGATCATCTTCATGGTGACCGCGCCGCTGCTCACCGCGGGCGTCCCGGTGAACCTGCCCGAAAGCAAGGCCAAGGCGCTCGACACCCAGCAGAAGCCGGTGACGATCGCGATCGACAACAAGGGCGACGTCTATATCGACACCATCCTCACCAGCGATGCGGAGCTCGGCCAGGTGTTGGCGGCAGTCGGGCGCCAGCGCGGCGCGGACGGCAAGCCGCCGCTGGTCTTCCTGCGCGCCGATCAGCAGCTCGGCTACGGCAGGGTGATGCGGGTGATGGGAGAACTCAACCGCGCGGGGCTGAATCGCGTGTCGCTCGTCACCAATCCGGACAAGAAGTGAGGGCGTGATCGATCGGCGCGACATATTCGGGCTGGCCGGGGCGATTGTGGGCCATGCCGGACTGCTCGCGGCGATCCTGTTCTTCGCGCCCAAGGGGCCGTCCAAGCCGTTCGTGCCCTCCAACGCGCCGATCATGGTGACGTTGGCCGACGATGTCGGGCTGATCAGCGCCGCGCCCGATCCGAGCGACCAGCCGCCGGCATCGGCGAGCGCGGGCGAGGAAGCCCCGCCCGATACCGAGATCGCGCCGCCCGAGCCGCAGCCCGACCCCGAGACCCAGCCCAAGCCGGCGCCACCGCGTCCGAACCCGGACGCCTCGGAACGCCAGCGCCCGGACCGGCAGCGGACCAACCAGCAGACCCAGCCCAATTCGAACGGCCGGCCGCGCCCGGGGCTGAACCTCAATCTGTCCGCCAATGACGGCCCGGCCCCGGAGAAGACCAACGGTACCGGCAACCAGTCGCAGGCCTCGACCACCGGCAAGCCGCAGATGGACCTGGGACAGGCGATCAAGCGCGCCGTTCAGCCTTGCGCGGACCAGCAGGTGATCCCCGCGCCCGAGGCGCGGCAAATCTGGGTCATTGTCCAACTGAGGCTCAATCGCGACGGCAGCCTCGCGGGTCTTCGGATCGTCGGCCATGAGGGTACCAATGACTCGAATGAGCGCTATGTTGCCCGGGTCGACGATGCCGTCGAGGCGATCTTTCGGGGATGCACACCGATACGGGGTCTGCCGCCCGAGCTCTACGACGTGCCGGGCGGCTGGCAGTCGCGGAAATTCCGCTACCGATTGAATAGTTGAGGGCAGATGTTGACGCGCAGCCTCCTGGCAATCGCCATCGCAGCGATCCTGCCGGTCTCGGGTCCGTCGCTCGCCCAGACCTCGTCTTCCCGGGATGGGCCGGCCCCGAGGCCGCAGATGGCGATGGCCAGCATCGGGCCGATGACCCCCGCTGCGCTGATGACCATTGTCTCGTCGGTGAGCAGTCAACTGCAGCCCTGCGCCGATCGTCAGATCGTTCCCGCACCTGAAGCTGGGGAGATCATCGCTGTGGTTCAGCTGAACCTCAATCGGGACGGATCGCTGGCCAGTTTCCGGATTCTGGATCACAATGGGGTGACCGAGGCCAATCAGCGCTATGTTCCGCAGGTGGACGCAGCGGTCGAGGCGATTTTCACCGGCTGCACGCCACTCCGGGGATTGCCGCCGGAGCTCTATGATGTTCCGCGAGGCTGGCGCTCGCTGAAATTCCGTTACCGGTTGAAAGCTTGAGGCAGATGATGATGCGTAGATATTTGGCGATCGCCACCGCGGCGGTGTTCATGGTCACGGCGGGGCCTGCGCTTGCGCAGACGCCCGTGCCGACGCCGACGCCCACGGGGCAGGACGGCGATGACGAGCCGATCACCGATCTCGAAGGTGGACGCGAATCCGCGCTCCCGATCATCATCCCGGTGATGCCGACCAACCAGGTGGCCGGCACCCCCGCCGGTTCGACCGACGCGCTCGGCCGCCAGCTCGCGGCGATCATCGATGACGATCTGCGCAATACCGGCCTGTTCAAGACGGTCGGCCCCAATGCTGCGCGGCCAATCGCCTATTCCGAAGTCAACGCCCCCGATTACGAAAGCTGGGGTGCCTATTCGTCGCAGGCGCTGGTGCAGGGCTATGTCCGCGCCAATCCCAACGGCACGCTGACGATCGGCTGCTACGTCTATGACGTGGCCGCGCGGCGCCAGCTGATCCGGGAAGGCTGGGAGGTGCAGCCCAGCGAATGGCGCCGTGCCGCGCACAAATGCGCTGACGTCATCTACACGCGCCTCACCGGCGACGGGCCCTATTTCGACAGTCAGGTCGTCTATATCTCCGAGACCGGCCCGAAGAACCGCCGTATCAAGCGGCTGGCGATCATGGATCAGGACGGTGCCAATCATCGCTTCCTGACCAACGGCCAGCGGATCGTGCTCACCCCGCGCTTCAGCCCGGACCAGCGCTCGATCGTCTATATGGGCTACGAGAACCGCCGCCCGGCAATCTATGTCTACGACATGAGTGCGCGGACCTCGCGGTTGCTGGTGCAGGAGGTCAATCTGAACTTCGCGCCGCGCTTCTCGCCGGACGGGCGCTGGATCCTCTTCTCGATGGCGACCGCGGGCAATACCGACCTCTATCGGGTGAGCGCCGGCGGCGGCGCCCCGGTGCGGCTGACCAATTCGCCGGGGATCGATACCGGCGGCAGCTATTCGCCCGATGGCAGCAAGATCGTGTTCGAAAGCGATCGCGGCGGCACCCAGCAGCTCTATGTGATGGACGCCAATGGCGGCAACCAGCACCGGATCAGCTTTGGCGGCGGCCGCTATGCGACGCCGAACTGGAGCCCGCGCGGCGACCTGATCGCCTTCACCCGCACCGGCGGCGGTTCCTTTCGCATCGGCGTGATGAACCCGAGCGGCGGCGGCGAGAATCTGCTGACCGAAAGCTGGGGCGACGAGGGGCCGAGCTGGGCGCCCAATGGCCGCGTGCTGATGTTCTTCCGCGCGGCGAGCGGATCGGGTCGTCCCGATCTCTGGTCGGTCGACCTGTCGGGGCATTCGCGCAAGATCCCGACACCGCTCGACGGATCCGATCCCAGTTGGGGACCGATTCGTCCCTGAAACGTTGCACGAGGGTGTGTTATGGGTCCCGATAGGGCCGAGTCAGCCAAGGAGGAGATTGTATGGCTAGGATTCTGACCAGCGTCGTGCTGGGCGTGGCGCTGATCGCCACCGCGGGGTGCACGAAGAAGCGGCCGGAGACTGTGCTGCCGCCGGGCGATGGCCCTACCAGCACCACCGGGGATACCGGGAGCGGCGATGCCGATACCAGCCCGCTCAACGAGCAGTTCAAGCGCGAGGTGACGAGCGACACGATCCACTTCGCCTTCGATCAGTACGACATCGATCCCGAGGCGCGCTCGATCCTCGACAGCCAGGCGCGCTGGCTGATCGCGCATCCCAATACGCGGATCACAATCGAGGGGCATTGCGACGAGCGCGGCACGCGGGAGTACAACCTCGCGCTGGGCGACCGCCGCGCCAATGCGGCGAAGAACTATCTCGCCGCCCGCGGCGTCTCGCCAGCCCGAATCACCACGATCAGCTATGGCAAGGAGCGCCCGGTCGCGCTCGGCTCGGACGAGCGGAGCTGGGCGCTGAACCGCCGCGCAGTGACCATCGTCATCAACTAAATCCCTGCATCGGCAGGTTTTTCGAAGGGGCGGGCCGCAAGGCTCGCCCCTTTTCGATTCCGCTTGCGGTGGCCTTCGAAGCGATATAAATACGATATCATAATTTCTGGAGGTCAAGATGACGGACGTTACTGGCACACCTGCGCTCAGGCAGAGCAGCGAAGCGCCTGCGAGCACCATGAGCGGCTATGTGATGCTGTTCCTGCTGCTGTTGGTTATGATCGGGGCGCCCCTGCTCACGATCTGGTTCGGAATGAGCGGCTATGACGCCGGTGCGGGCGTAACGGGATTGATCGGCGCGATCTCCTTCGTCTTCATCGCGATCGGCTTCTATCTGCTCCAGCCCAACCAGGCGGTCGTGCTGACGCTGTTCGGCTCGTACCAGGGCACTGACCGCGCCACCGGGCTGCGCTGGACCTGGCCGTGGATCGGCAAGAAGAAGGTCTCGGTCCGCGCCAACAACATCATTTCGGACAAGATCAAGGTCAACGATCTGCGCGGCAACCCGATCGAGATGGCGGCGCAGGTGGTGTGGCGCGTGACCGACAGCGCGCAGGCGCTGTTCGACGTGGACGACTACAAGGCGTTCGTGATGGTCCAGATCGAGGCCGCGGTGCGCACCATCGGCTCGCGCTACCCTTACGACGATTTCGAGCATCTCGAGGTCACGCTGCGCGGCAATCACGATCAGGTGGGCGTCGAGCTGCGCCAGGAGCTGATCGCGCGGCTCAAGGTCGCCGGGATCACCGTCGACGAATGCGGCTTCACGCACCTCGCCTATGCGCAGGAGATCGCCGGAGCGATGCTGCGGCGCCAGCAGGCGCAGGCGGTGGTCGCGGCGCGCAAGACGCTGGTCGAGGGCGCGGTCGGCATGGTCGAGATGGCGCTCGAGATGCTCAGCGAGAAGAACGTCGTCCATCTCGACGACGAGCGCCGCGCCGCGATGGTGTCGAACCTGATGGTGGTGCTGTGCGGTGAGCGCGACACCCAGCCGGTGGTGAACACGGGCTCGCTTTACCAGTAAGGCCGGCCGTGTCCGCTCCCCCCAAAAAGGCGTTCCCGCTCCGCCTCGATCCCGCGCTCTACGCCGCGATCGAGCGGGCGGCGGCGAGTGACCTCAGGAGCGTCAACGCCCAGGTCGAATGCCTGCTGCGGGAGGCGCTGGGGCGGCGCGGGGTCAAGCTTGCGGATCCGGTCCGCGCCAAGCGCGGCAGGCCGCCCAAGGAGACGAAGTGATGCGATCGAACGACTGCCCCCGATGCCAGGGATCGATGACCGAAGGCTTCATTCCCGACCACACCGATAGCGCGGTGCGCAAGGTCGCCATCTGGGTCGAAGGCGCCCCCGAGAAGAGCCGGTGGACCGGCGTCAAGCTGGGCAAGAAGACCAGGTATGAAATCCAGACGTGGCGCTGCGGCCGGTGCGGCTTTCTCGAAAGCTACGCCAAGGGCTGAGACAGGAGGACGCGCAATGAACGAAGGCGCATGGTTCGTCCGCTACGGTTCGGGATTCTTCATCTCGCTCCAGCCGAGCGGCCTGATGGGATGGCTGATTACCCTCGGCTACGCGGTGCTCGTCACGGTGATCGCGACCTTCGCCGCGGTGCGCAGGGATCCGCACTGGTATCTCTGGGCCATCGCCATCGCCGCGCTGACCACTGTCTTCGTCGTCACCGCTTATCGAAATTCGATCCCCGCCGAGACGCGCTCGGGCGGGAACGATAACTAGGAGGAAAGCGCGATGTTCATCGCCGTCTATGCCGATCGCAGGCACGTACCCTGGCTGATCGGCGCTTTTTCGATCGCATTGCTCGTCGGCGTGGGAGTGCTGGTGTCATGACCCGACAGGAAATCCGCGACTGGTATCGCGTGCGCGAGGGTTACTGGTTCCGGCCCAAACTGTTCGGCTGGGGCGCGGTGCCGGTGACGTGGCAGGGCTGGCTGTTGACGCTGGGGCTGGTCGCGGTGGCGGTGCCGGTGGCCAGGCTCGCGGCGACGCGGGGGCTGCTGCTGCTCGTGCTGATCGTTCCGCTCGTGATCGGCTTCACCCGGTTGAGCTGGGCGATGACCGACGGGGAGTGGAAGTGGCGCTGGGGAGCCAGGCGATGATCCGCGCGCTCATCGCCGGGCTTGCCGGGCTGCTCCTCGCCGCCCAGGGCCATGCCCAGACCGCGCCGGCAGGTGTCGAGATCGCCGCGCCGGGCCCGCTGGGGCCGCTCGCCGGCACGTTGCTCGATCCCGATCCGAAGGGGCCGCTGGTGCTGCTGATCCCGGGCTCGGGGCCGACCGATCGCGACGGGAACAACCCGCTCGGCGTGGCCGGCGGACCCTATCGCCAGCTCGCCGAGGCGCTGGCCGCGCGCGGCGTGGCGACGCTCCGGATCGACAAGCGCGGCATGTTCGGCAGCGGCGCCGCCATCGCCAACGCCAATCAGGTGACGATGGCCGACTATGCCGCCGATGCGCATGCCTGGGTCGAGGCGGCGCGCAAGCGCACCGGGCGCGCCTGCGTCTGGATCGCGGGGCATAGCGAAGGCGGGCTGGTGACGCTGATCGCCGCGCAGAACCCGCAGGGCATTTGCGGCATCGTGCTGATCGCGGCGGCGGGCCGCCCGGTGGGGACGATCATGCGCGAGCAGTTCCGCGCCAATCCCGCCAACGCACCGATCCTCGCCAGCGCGCTGGGGATGATCGACGCACTCGAGGCGGGGCGCCATGTCGATCCGGCGACGCTGACCCCGCCGCTGGGGCAGTATTTTCCCGAGAGCGTGCAGGACTTCATGATCGACCAGATGCGCTACGACCCCGCCGCGCTCGCGGCGAAGCTGCACCTGCCGGTGCTCGTCGTGCAGGGGGATGCCGATATCCAGATCGGGGTCGGCGATGCCAAGGCGCTCGCTGCCGCGGCGCCGGGGGCGAAGCTGGCGATCATTCCCGGCATGACGCATGTGCTGCGGATCGCGTCGGGACCCGGGCCCGCGGCAAGCGTGGCCACCTATCGCAACGCCGCGCTGCCGGCCGCGCCCGTTCTGGTCGATGCCATCGCCGGGTTCGTGAAACGCTAGGAGCCGAGCGCCTCGTCCAATAGCCGGGCGAGGCGCAGGCCGCCGCGCAGCACCTGGAGCCGCGCCGGGGGGACCAGCTTCGCGATCGTCGCATCGTCGAGCACGGCGCGCGGCGGGAGCGGGCCGCACGGATCGCCCCCGGCCGCGGTCGCATAGGCGAAGTCGTGCGCGACCTGCCAATTCTCGCGGCTCCAGTCCTCGGTGGTGCCGATCCACACCGGGCCACGTTCGGCATCGCTATAGGCGCGGACCAAGGGGGGGCCGTCGGTGATCGCGCGCTCGGCGAGGGGGCCGTCCCACACGCTGTGCAGGTTGAAGCGCTCGGGCGCGTAGATGCCGTAGGCCGCCTTGACCTGGTTGCCGCCCAGATCGCCGCGGTCGCCCGCGTGAAGCGGCTGGTGCAGGTCGCCGACGAAATGGACGAGGAAGGCGAGCGCCTGGATGCGTTCGCTCAGGGGAATGCCCGCGTCCTTCAAAATCTTCACGTCGCGGTCGATCTGCGCCGAGACGCAATTGCCGTCCTTGCAGGCCCCTTTCAGGTCGAAGGGCTTGCAGATATTGACGTTCTGATAGTGCCAGCTGAACGCATAGCTGAAGCGCGGGCCCAGCGTCTTGATGCAATCGGCCCAGATGCTGGCTTCCTCGATCGTGCGCGCGGGGCATTTGGGGGTCTGCATCAGCGCGGAGCGGGCGAGCATCCGGTCGATCGCGGCGCGCACCTGCGGGGTGACGTTCCTGTAGGCGATCGCGGCGACGGTCTCGTGGCCGAACTCCCAATAGGCCATGGCCGGCGAGGGGAGGAGCGCGGCGAGCGCGGCGAGGAGGGGGAGGATGCGACGAATCATGACGTCAGGCCTACTCCGGTCGGCATCGCGGCGAAAGCGGGAGCCGTCCGTCCCAGCATGTGGAAGGTTAGGCGAAAGTTAGCCCCATGCGTGTTTTTCGCTCCACGGTCCCGGAGGGGAATGCCGGCAACGTCCGGCGCGGATCGACGGTGTCAAAGAGCGGCCGGGCTTCCGGCTGGGCGAGCCAAGCAGGCGAAATCCAACATTTCAAGGGCTGGGGTAGGTTGTATCGACATTCGGGATTCCCCTCCCTGCAAGGGAGGGGTTAGGGGTGGGTGAGAAAAGGCGGCGCTCGATGCCCCGCCTTTTCTTTAGCTTCAACCGAACGGCTCGCTCGCTTCGCTCGCCACCCACCCCCTACCCCTCCCTTGCAGGGAGGGGAGTCAAGAAGGCCGAATGTCGATCCGCGCTAGTCCTCGCCGTAAAAGGCGATGACGCGTTCACCGCCCGCCGACGCCTTGGCGCGGTACATGCCGGGGGTGTTGAAGCTCCATGCCATCTCGCCGGTCGGCGAGACCACGATCACGCCGCCGCTGCCGCCCAGCGCCTTGGTCTCGGCCATGACGGTGTCGGCGGCCTGTTTCGCGGTCTCGCCCTTGAAGCGGATGCGCGCGCAGATTTCGTGCGCGACGCCTTCGCGGATGAAGAATTCGCCGGCGCCCGTGGCCGAGATCGCGCAGGCGCGGTTGTCGGCATAGGTACCCGCGCCGATGATCGGGGAATCGCCGATCCGGCCCCAGCGCTTGCCGGTGAGCCCGCCGGTCGAGGTGGCGGCGGCGACATTGCCGTGCATGTCCATCGCGACCGCGCCGACCGTGCCGTACTTCAGATCGACGTCGAACCAGTTGGACTGTTGCGACTTGAGGACTTCGAGCTGGCGGCGGCGCTCGGGGGTGCCGAAAAAGCTGTTGTCGACCTGTTCGAGGCCGTGCTCGCGCGCGAACTGGTCGGCACCGGCGCCCGAGAGCATGACGTGCGGGCCCGCCTCCATCACCGCGCGGGCAAGGCTGACCGGGTGGCGGGTGGTGGTGCTCCCCGCGACCGCACCGGCGGCGCGGGTGCGGCCGTCCATGATCGCCGAATCGAGTTCGTTCTTGCCGTCCCAGGTGAAGACCGCGCCGCGCCCGGCGTTGAAGTGCGGGTCGTCCTCGAGGATTTTCACCGCCGCCTCGACCGCGTCGACCGCGCTGCCGCCCGCTTCGAGCACCTTGGTTCCCGCGTCGAGCGCGGCCTGGAGCCCGGCGCGGACGCCCGTTTCCTGCTCGGGGGTGACGCGGTCGCGCTCGATGATCCCGGCGCCGCCATGGATCACCAGCGTCCATTTGGGGCGGACCTGGGCGTTGGCGGGCGAGGACATCAGCAAGGCTCCGAGCAGCAAAAGGAAGAGGCGCATCACGGCACTCCCGGGGGTTGCGCCGCCGCCTTAGCAGATCGCTGCGGGCTTGCCAGCCGCAGCCCGATCAGCGGGCGGAGCGGGACGATGCGCCGGCCGATCCAGTAGAATAGCCAGCAGCCGATGACGGTTGCGGGGAGCAGGATGGCGAACTCGGCGAGCGCGGGCAAAGCGAGGGGGAGCAGGTACCAGCCGGTCACGACGATGATCGTCTGGTGGATGATGTAGAAGGGGAAAACCGCCTCGGTGAGCATCGCCCGGAGCGGATGATCGCGGTTCCACCAGCGGTCGGCGATGCCGATCAGCGCGACGATGGTGCCCCAGCCCTGGAAGATGCGGGCGACTTCGAACAGGACATGCTGGGGCGCGGCGCCGGGCAGGATCGGGTCGAGCAGGCTGAGGTCGACCGCGGCGACCACGGCAAACCCCGCCAGCGCGGCGATGGCGGCGGCCTTCCACCAGCGGCGGACCGCCTCCCAGGTGAGGGGCGCGTTGCGGAGGAACACGCCGAACAGGAAGACGCTGAAATAGATGCGGTGCGCCATCCCGTCATCGACCAGCGCGTGGGTCTCCTCCTGTCCGGGCCAGCTGAGGCCGAGATGGACGAGGAAGAGGGCGATGGGGACCAGCAGCACGCCGGGCCCGGCGAAGACGCGGTCGGCGATGCGGGTGAGCCATTCCCGTAGCCGCCGGGGAGTGACCGCGAGGAGCAGCACCAGCGCGAGCGTGTAGACCCAGAGATAGACGACGAACCAGAGATGCTGCCAGGTCGGCATCACGATCCCGTCGAGCTTGCCGAAGCGGAAATAGTTGTGGGCCCAGAAATGCCAGAAGCCGGCGGTGTAGCCGTGCTTGAACTGGAGCTCGATCCAGGGCTGGACCGGGATGATGACGATCGCGGCGAAGACCAGCGGGATCAGCAGCCTTGCGCTGCGCGAGCCGAGGAAGCGGCCGAGTCCGCCGCCCTTGCCGAGCCCATTTCCTTTTTCAAGCATGGCGGCGCTGGCATAGCCCGAGACGAGGAAGAGCAAAGGCAGCCGCCACGCATTGCTCGCGAGCATCGGCACGGTCACCCATTCGAGCGGGTGCGCGGTCTTCACGTGCCAGCCCCAGGGCACGAAGAACATGCCGATATGATAGAAGATCAGCAGCGCGAACGCGCCGATCCTGAGCCAGTCCATGCCGTAATGGCGATCCATATTTCTCTCCGTCGATAGCTGGATGGCTAGCGGGGTGGCTTCGGGCCCGGTATCGAACTGTGCGAGGTGGCGGACAGGCTGGGATGAGCGGAACAGCGGCTGGGACGAGCGGCGGGTGGAGAGGGACGAGCGGCGTGCGCCGCCGCCGCATCCTGTGGCTCGCGCTCGGGGCATTGCTGTTCATCGCGGCGCAGTCGGTCGCGAATGTCGAATCGACGCTCTCGGATTTTGCCCGGCTGGGGCGGCATGAAAGTGCGGCGAATGTCTGGATCTGGCAGCTCAGCAGCGCCGCGGTCTGGATTGCGCTGATCGCGCCGCTCTGGTGGCTGGCCGCGGCCTTGCGCCCGCCGCGCTTCACCTGGCCCGTCGCCGCGGGGCTGCATGCGCTGGCGACGGTGCCGGTGTCGCTGGTCCATGTGCTGGCGATGGTGGCGATCCGGAAGCTCGCCTATGCCGCCACCGGCCAAAGCTATGACTTCGGCGATTGGCCGGGGGAATTGCTCTACGAATATCGCAAGGACGTCGCGACCTATCTGATGGTGCTGGCGTTCGTCGCCTTCGCGCAGTGGCTGCTCGCGCGGCCGGTGTCCGAGCCGCAGGTGGACGTGCTGCTGATCGGCGACGGGAGCGTCACCCACCGCGTGCCGGTCGATGCGATCGACTGGGCGTCCTCGGCGGGCAATTATGTCGAGATCAGCTGGGGCGGGCGGACCTTGCTGCACCGCTCGACGCTGGCGGCTTTGGCCGAGCGGTTGGGGCCGGGCTTTGCGCGGATCCACCGCACCCGCATCGTCCGCAAGGCCGCCGTCGAGAAGATCGAGACCGACCGCAGCGGCGATTTCGCCGTGACGCTGCGGAACGGCACCGAATTGCGCGGCAGCCGGCGGTATCGCGCGGCGCTGTGACCTCCTGTACGGGCGGGCCGTCTTCACCCTTTCGCAAGGGGACTGGCCCGATGATGCGCCCAACGGGTGGAGGCGAAATTCCCATGTCAGCCAGTCCCCTTGCGGGGTTTCTCAGCGCCGGGGCGCAGCCGGGCCGCTCGCAGATCGATGCGATCCTCGAGGCCGTCCGGCTCCATCTCGGCATGGACATCGCCTTCGCCTCGCGCTTCGTCGGCGATCAGCGGCAATTCACCCATATCAATTCGGAGCTCGACCTCCCGTCCAGGCCCGGCGATTGCGAGCCGCTCGAGCACAGCATCTGCCACTATGTGCGCGAGGGCCGGCTGCCCGAGCTGATCCACAACGCGCCCGATCACGAGCTCGCGATGACGGTACCGATCGTCCAGGCGCTGCCGGTGGGCGCGCATATCAACGTGCCGCTGCGGCTGCGCGACGGCAGCGTCTATGGCAGCTTCTGCTGCCTCAGCCAGACCGCCGATTACAGCCTGACCGAGCGCGACCTCAACACGGTGCGCGCCTTTGCAGAGCTGGCGATCGGCCAGATCGAGCAGCAGCTCGCGCAGGATGCGCGGCGCGACGGGCTGGTCGCGCGGGTGCGGGGGGCGATCGATTCAGGTCAGCCGGCGATCTTCCTCCAGCCGATCCATTCGCTCGACACCGGGCTGAGCGCGGGAGCCGAGGCGCTGGCGCGCTTCGTCGATGCCTCGCAGCGGCCGCCCAACGAATGGTTCGACGATGCGTTCGAAGTCGGCATGGGCGTCGAGCTGGAGCTGGCGGCGATCCGCAACGCGCTGGCCGCCGCGGCCTATGTGCCGCCGGGCCATTATCTGTCGATCAACGTCTCGCCCGAGAGCGCGCTGTCGGAGGAGTTGCTGCCGTTGCTCGCCGGATCGCGGCTCGACAATCTGGTGCTCGAGGTCACCGAACATTCGGGGATCGAGGATTATGCCGCGCTCGAAGCGGCGCTCGCGGCGCTCCGGCCCTATGCGCGGATCGCGATCGACGATTTCGGGGCGGGCTATTCGAGCCTGCGCCATATCCTCGCGCTCCAGCCCGATATCCTCAAGCTCGACATGAGCCTGGTCCGCGACATCGACCGCGATTCCGCGAAGCGCGCGCTGGCGGGCGCGATGGTGGGTTTTGCGGAGCGTGTGGGCGCGCGGCTCGTCGCCGAAGGGATCGAGCGCACCGAGGAGCGCGACGTGCTGCGCGATCTCGGCGTGAGTTACGGCCAGGGCTATCTGTTCAGCCGCCCGATGCCGTTGGTCGCGGCGCAGCAGCAGATGCTGGGCTGTGCGCAGGCCGCACCCGAAAAACGCACGGTTCCTGCACCGAAACACCGCGACGCCGCCTAGCCTCGGCTCCCGCGCAGGGCTATATCGCGGCCATGTCCGTTCGTCCGTGGCGCGATATCGCGCGTCGATCCTGCCGCCAGATCATGGTGGGCAATGTCCCTGTCGGGGGCGATGCGCCGGTGACGGTGCAGACCATGACCAATACGCCGACCTCCGATGCGAAGGCGACGATCGACCAGATCCGCCGCTGCGAGGATGCCGGGGTCGACATCATCCGCGTCTCCTGCCCCGATGTGGAGAGTACCGCGGCGCTCAAGCAGATCGTCCGCGCGAGCCGGGTGCCGATCGTCGCGGATATCCATTTCCACTATAAGCGCGCGCTCGAGGCGGCCGATGCGGGCGCCGCGTGCCTGCGGATCAATCCGGGCAATATCGGCTCCGCCGAGCGCGTGAACGAGGTGGTCAATGCGGCCAAGGCCAATGGCTGCGCGATCCGGATCGGGGTCAATGCGGGCAGCCTCGAAAAGGATCTGCTCGAAAAATATGGCGAACCCTGCCCCGAGGCCCTGGTCGAATCCGCGCTCGATCATATCAAGCTGCTCCAGGACCGCGACTTCCACGAATTCAAGGTCGCGGTGAAGGCGAGCGACCTGTTCCTCGCGGTCGCCGCCTATCAGCAGCTCGCCGATCAGGTCGATTGCCCGCTGCATCTGGGGATCACCGAGGCGGGCGGGTTCGTCGGCGGGACGGTGAAGAGCGCGATCGGGATCGGCAGCCTGCTCTGGTACGGGATCGGTGATACGATCCGGGTGAGCCTCTCGGCCGAGCCCGAGGAAGAGGTGCGCGTCGGCTTCGAGATCCTGAAGGCGCTCGGCATCCGCAACCGTGGCGTTCGCGTGGTGAGCTGCCCCAGCTGCGCGCGGCAGGGGTTCGATGTGATCCGGACGGTGCAGGCGCTCGAGGAGCGGCTCCAGCATATTCGCACGCCGATGTCGCTCAGCGTGCTCGGCTGCGTGGTCAACGGCCCCGGCGAGGCGCGCGAGACCGATATCGGCATCACCGGCGGCGGCGCGGGCAAGCATATGGTCTATCTGAGCGGCGTCACCGACCATCACGTCCAGGACGCCGACATGATCGAGCATATCGTCAGGCTGGTCGAGGCCAAGGCGGCCGAGATCGAGGCGGGGAATGCAACCAGCGCGGAGGCCGCTGAATAGCTCGGCGGCACGTCAAGCGACCCCTCGTCTTTCGCTCCGCACCCGGCTAACCGGCCTTCCATGTCCGCGCCCCAACCCATCGTCGCGTTCGGCGACTCGGTGATGCTGATCACCGCGCTGTTCGCGGCGCGCTATCTGGTCGTGGCGCTCGCCGGAGAGGCGGGCTGGGCGGGGTTCGCGGTGCGCTGGGCGCGGCGGATCGCGGTGGTGGCGATGATCCTGCTGGCGCTGCGGCTGATCAGCATCGCGGTGGGACGGCCGGAGATCGCCACGCCAGTGCTGTGGGTGACCGTGTCGATCCTCGCGGCGAGCGCGGCGGTGCTGATGGTCGATACGATCCTGATGGGCGTGCTCGCGCCCTGGGCGCGGCGGCGGCGCCAATGAACGCCGGCATGAAGTCCTCCCCGCTCTTCGCCTTCGCCGTGGGCGCGCTCGGCATCTTCACCTTCTCGCTGATGGACGCGGTGATGAAGGGGCTGGCGCTGGCGCTCGGCACCTATAACGCGCTGTTCTGGCGCTTCCTGGCGGCGCTGGTGATCAGCGGCGTCATCTGGGCGCTGCGCAAGCCGGTCTGGCCGAGCCGGGCGGTGATGAAGGTCCATGTGGTGCGCAGCGTGCTCGGCGCGTTGATGGCGTTCCTGTTCTTCTGGGGGCTGGCGCGGGTGCCGATGGCGCAGGCGATCGCGCTCACTTACATCGCGCCCTTGCTGTCGCTGTTCCTCGCCGGGCTGCTGCTCGGCGAGCGGATCGGACCGCGGACCGTGCTTGCGTCGCTGGTGGCGTTCGCAGGCGTGGTCGTGATCATGATCGTGCAGGCGCGGTCGAACCTGGGCGACGAGGCGCTGATCGGCGCGGCGGCGATCCTTGCTTCGGCGGTCTGCTATGCGTGGAACATCATCCTGATGCGGCAGCAGGCCCAGGTCGCGGGGCCGGCCGAGATCGCCTTTTTCCAGAGCGCGGTGGTCGCGCTGGTCTTCCTGCTCGCCGCGCCCTGGTACGCGGTGGTGCCCGACGTGAAGCATGTTCCCGCGATCCTGCTCGGCGCGGCGCTGGCGGTGACATCGTTGTTCCTCCTCTCCTGGGCCTATGCGCGGGGCGAGGCGAGCTATCTGGCGCCGACCGAATATACCTCGTTCCTCTGGGCGATGGCGCTCGGCTATCTGGTGTTCGGCGAACATGTGTCGCTCTTCACCGTGGGCGGTGCGGCGCTGATCATCGGCGGGTGCATCTGGGGGGCGCGGCGGAAAACGGGCACGGCGGATACGGAGGCGGCGTTACCTTGAGGAAGATTGGGCCATGATCAGCATAAGAGAGGCGGGGCCGGGAGATTTCGAGCTGGTGGCGGAGTTCATCCGCAAGCTGGCGGACTATGAGAAGCTGCTCCACGAGGTGCGCTTCGATCCCGAGACGCTGCGGCGCCATCTGTTCGGGCCGCGGCCGGCGGCGGAGGTGATCATCGGGGAGATTGACGGGGTGGCATCGGGCTTCGCGCTCTATTTCCAGACCTTCTCGACCTTCGAGGGGCGGCCGGGCATCTATCTCGAGGATCTGTTCGTCGAGCCGCATGCGCGCGGGAGCGGACTCGGGCGGGCGCTGCTGGCCAAGCTCGCCGCGCTGGTGGTCGAGCGCGGCGGGGCGCGGCTCGAATGGTCGGTGCTCGACTGGAACGAGCTGGGCAAGGGCTTCTACCGCTCGATCGGCGCGGCGGAGGTGTCGGGCTGGGAGCGGTGGCGCGTCGAGGGCGCGGCCCTGGGCGCGCTGGCGGGAGGATAGGATGGCGTACGATCCGGGGCTGGTCGAACTGGTGACCGAGGCGATGGCGCCGGTCGGCACGGTGAGCATGCGCCGGATGATGGGGGCGGCGACGCTCTATCTCGACGGGACGATCTTCGCGATCGTCGATGACGGCGAGATCTGGTTCAAGGCCGACAAGGTGAGCGACGCGGAATGGGATGCCGAGGGCGCCGAGCGCTTCACCATCGCCTTCAGCGCGACCAATATCGAGACGATGAACTACCGGCGGGCGCCGGCGGACGTGTATGACGATCCCGATGCGCTGCGGCGATGGGCCGCGCTGGGGGTCGAGGCGGGGCAGCGGGCGCCGAAGAAGAAGCGCAAGGGCAAGGCTTAAGGTCGCGCAACCGCGCCTCATTCGTGACCTTTTCCCCAGCGTGGAATGCGCAAATGTTGGGAATTGGGGGGCGCCAGCTTCGAGCGGGATCGACGGTTTCAAAGAGCGGCCGGAGCGGCCGGCTCGCGGAGCCAAGCAGGCGAAATCCTACATTTCAACCCTCTAAGCCCGGCGTTACACGATGGCCCCGGGGTCGTCCTCGGGCGCCCGAACCGCGCCGCAGGATTGTTCGGGAACGCGCATCTCGCGTTTGAGCGCGGGAAGCAGCTCCGCGTACAAGCTGACGGCCTCGGCGAATGAGAAGAGCTCGACCGGCTTCAGGGCAATGAGATCCGGCCCCCGCTGATGGAAAACACGATAGCGCCCGTGCTTCAGCACCGCGTTGGCGAGCCGCATGTCGGTAATGTTGATCGCGGTGGATTTGGGGCTGGTATTCACGACCGTCGCGGATTGCGCGTTCACCGGGACTCGAATCCGCGCCCCATCTTCGGATTCGAGGATCAGCTCGCCGTCGCGCAGGGCGCTGTCATGCAGCGTGAAATATAGGGTGATCCGGTTCGGCGATTCGTCGAGCGTGTCGCCCGGCACGCTCCAGCTGACATAGGCATCGACGGGAACCGGGTCGTCCTTGTAGAGAATGAATTCATAGGGGCCGGCGGTATCTCCGGTGCTTGGCACCGCCACCGTTGGCGCATGCAAGGCCGCGCGCCGTGCCCCGGGCAGAATCCTCCCGACCCGGCATTGCCAGCCGATGATCGGTTGTCCCATCGGCTCGCCGCCGTCCTGTCCTGCCCTGATATCGCCGCCGATCGACTGGCCGGCGCACGCAGCCAGGCCGAAAAGCAGGATGGCGGGAAGCGAGCGCCAGGCCATTCCGGCTCAGCCCCCGCCCAGCACGTTGATCGTGAAGGCGATCACGCCGAGGTTGAAGACGAAGGCGGCGAGGCAGTGGAGCGTCACCACGCGGCGGACGCGGCCGTTGCTGATCGTCACGTCGCTCGTCTGGAAGGTCATGCCGAGGCAGAAGGCGAAATAGATGAAGTCCCAGTAATCGGGCTCGTTGGTGCCGGGGAAATCGATCCCGCCCGCGTCGCCGCCGTCCGCGTCGCTGTAGAAGAGATGCGCGTAATGGAGCGCGTAGATGACGTTGGAGAAGGTCCAGCTGAGCACCAGAGTGGCGATGATGAGCGGCAGCGTCCAGGGCGCCGAGGCCTCGTGGTGCATCAGCTCCGAGGCGATCGAGGCGAGGATCACGAAGCTGACCGCGAGCGTGAGCAGGAGCAGCAGCACGCGGTTGGCGTCGTTGCGGCAGGCGGCGATCCGCATCCGGTCGGATTCGTGGCGCAGCAACGGCAGGCAGAGCAGGAAGAAGATCAAGGCGGCGGCGTCGAACGCGGCCATCACGCCGTAGCGGATGCCGAGCTGGGGGACGGCGAGATAGACGCCTCCGGCAAAGGCGAGGACGAAGGCAATGAAGCGCGGCGGCGCGATCAGGTTGCCGATGGTCCAGCGGTGCTTGCGGGCAGCCATGGCGGCGATGCTACGCGCTTTGCCGCGCCGCCGCCAGTGAGGGCCGGATCGCGGCGATCATCGCGAGGATCAGGAGCGCGGTCCAGCCCCAGCTATGCGCCTTCATCATCAGCGGGTCGTGCGGATCGATGAGGATCAGGAAGAGCGCGATGGCGCCGCATACGCCCAGGACCAATGCCGCGATCCGGCCCAGCCAGCCATGGCGGAGCAGCAGGACCGCGAGCAGGATCTCGCCGAGGCCGAGCAGCGCGAATTTGGGGCGGACGGTCCAGAAGAGCAGGCCGAATTGCCAGGGCTGGCCGGGCAGATCGCCGAGCAGCGAGAACATCACCACCCCCTCGAGCCAGTCGCACAGGCCGGCGAGCAGGACGGCCGCGATCGCGAGCGTGCCGAGGTGCCGCCATGCCGGCCGGAGCGCGGCACCGGCGAGCGCGAGGAAGGCCGAATAGGCCGGGATGAAGCCGAGCATGTCGAGCCACAGCCCGGTGCGCTGGGCGGCGGCGAGGGTCGAGGTACAGGGTTCGTGGCCGAACAGCGCGGCGAGCTGTTCGGGGGTGCGGGCGAGCTCGAAGGCGAGGATCGGCCCCACCCCGCCGCTCGGCCCGCATGCCGTGAGCCCCGCGATCCAGCCAAAGCCGGTCGAAATGACCAGCGTCGCCAGCCCGGCGAGTGCACAGAGCCGCCAGGCGAGCGCGGGGGTCAAGCCTCGGCCTTGGCCTTTGCGGCGTCGATCGCTTCGAGCACGATCCGCTTCGCCTCCTCGGCATCGCCCCATTGGCCGATGCGGACCCATTTTTCGGACTCGAGGTCCTTATAATGTTTGAAGAAATGCTCGATCTGCTGGAGCACGATCGAGGGCAGGTCCTGCCGCTCGCCGATGTCCGAATAATAAGGGAAGGTCGAATCGACGGGGACGCAGATCAGTTTCTCGTCGCCGCCATGCTCGTCCTCGAGCTTGAGCACGCCGATCGGCCGAGCGCGGACGACGCAGCCGGGGACGAAGGGCGAGCGCGCGATGACGAGCGCATCGAGCGGGTCGCCGTCGGGCGAGAGGGTGTGCGGCACGAAGCCGTAATTCGCCGGGTAGCGCATCGGCGTGTGCAGGATGCGATCGACGAACAGCGCGCCGCTGGCCTTGTCGAACTCGTATTTCACGGGCTCGCCCCCGACGGGGACCTCGATGATGACATTGAGGCTGTTGGGCGGATCATCCCCAACGGGGATCAAATCAATACGCATTGGTCTACCTGAGGCTGCGCGGCCCGCCCATCATTTGGGTGCGAGCAGCTTGTCGAGACCGGCCTCTCCCGTGCCGATCTTTTCGAGGTGCGGATAGCGCAGGCCCCCGTGATAGTCGATGGCGACTTCGCGGTAATGATCGCCGCTCCTGAGCAGCAGGCGGATCGGCTCCTTGCCGTCCTTGGCGGCGACCACCGCGGCCTTCAACCGGTCGTTGGTATAGCCGCGGCCGTTGACCGCGAGGATCTCGTCGCCAAGGTCCATGCCGGCGTTGAAGGCGGGGCTGCCCCACATCACCTGGCCGATCCCGGTGGCGCCCATGCTGAGCCCCAGCGAATACATCAGGTCCAGCCCGGTCTTGGGGCTCGCCTTGTTGGGCTTGTCGGTGAAGACCAGCCGGTATCCGTTGCGCTCGAACCCGTCGAGCGGGGCATGATCGGTGGTCTCATAGACCTGCTCGTCGAGCAGCTTGCGCCAGTCATAGGGGACGATGGCGTTGAGCGTCTTGACGATATCGTCGATCGTGAAGGGCAGCACGCCGTAATCGCCGTCGCGCATGCCGTAAAAGGCGCGGTCGTAATCGTCGATCGATTTGGTGCCGCCGCTCTTCTCGCGCAGGATCGAATCGACGCACATCCAGGTCATCAGCCCGTCGACATAATAATCCTCGGAGCGCTGCCAGCTGAGCCAGGCCTTGGGCGCGCGGGCGGTGATGACCGGATCGTTGGTGGTGTCGAGGATCGAGCGCCACTGGCGGCCGGGGCGGGTGTTCTGGAGCGCGGCATAGGAGGCGAGGACCTCGAGCGTATCCTCCTTGGTCATCAGCCCCGAGCGGGCGCCGAGGACATAGCCGATGAACTGGTCGTGCCCCTCATAGGCCCAGAGCATCGAATTGCGCATCGGCTGGCGGAAGTCGGCGGTGATCTGGTCCGCGCCGCGGCGATATTTGCCGACCCAGCTGTGCGAATATTCGTGCGCGAGCAGGTTGCGCGAGGTGTTGCCGTCGTCCCATTTGGTGAAATAGCCCAGGCCCGTGCCATTCTCCGAGCTGCGGTGGTGCTCGACGCCGATGCCGCCCATCTCGCCGCTGATCGCGAACAGGAATTCGTAGCGGTCATAATGCTGGGCGCCGAACAGCTTGATCGCTTGCGTCACCAGGTTGCGGTGCTTCTCGATCTGTTCGGGCTTGGCTTCGAGCTCCTCGGGGCTGTCGGCGAAGACGTTGAGATCGACGCGCTCGCCCAGGTTGAACTCGCGGTAATAGCGGCCCGCGAAGACGGGGCTGTCGACGAGGACCTCGTAGTTCACCTTGTCATAGGTGTAGGTCGATCCCTCCTTCTTCGCCGGGATCGCCGATGCGGCGCTCCACTCTTCCGGATAGGTCGCGGTGGCGACGACCGGGATCTGGCGGGTGTAATAGCCCGCCGGATAGAGGCTCATCGAATACCATTGCAGGTTCATCATCGACGGCGCCATCACGATGCGGCCCTGATCGGGCTTGGTCGCCGAGAGGAACTGGAATTCGAGATCGAGCGCCTTCGCCCCCTTTGGCACCTCGACATGGAAGGCGAAGACGTCGACCGGATCGCGCCGCCAGGCGAGGCGCTGGCCGTTCGCGAAGATCTGGAGGCCCGCCAGCTTGTCGATCTCGCCGCGGGGGCCGTGCTTGCCGGGGATCCATTTGGGGTAGAGCAGCACCATATGCCCGCTTTTGGCGACGGGGATCGTCTCCTTCACGCGGAAGATGCCCTGCTGGACGTTGGTCGCGTCGACATGGAGCGCGATGACGCCCGGATAGGCGGTGTCGCGCGGGCTTGGGATGGTGTCGTGGAAGGAGACCGGATCGGGCGCGCTGTTCTGCGCGAGCGCGGGGACCGCGACGGTGAGCAGCAGGGCGGTGAGGATGCGGGCGCGGGTCATGCTGGGCCTCTCGGCTGAGACGGGAATGGCGGGTGTGTAAGCGGTCGTATTGCGGAAGGTAAAGCAGGCGCGCGGAATCTGGGACGAGTGGGGAATCTGAAATCCCTCTCCCATTGGGAGAGGGAGGAAGCCGACGAAGTCGGCGGAAGGGTGAGGGTGACTCTCATTTCGTCCGGTCACCCTCACCCTTCCCACTCGCTACGCGAGCGGGCCCCTTCCCTCTCCCGATGGGAGAGGGAGTTTAGGGGCCATCCTTCACCGCGCGCTAACCATTCCCGCCTATCTGTTTCTCCCATGTATCACGACGTCGAACTCGCCCTGCAGGCCAAGGCCGATCCGCGACCCGCATCGGCGGTGAGCAGCGCGGTGGGGTTCACCGGGCTGGCGGGGATGACCGCGTGGCTGGCGGTGGCGGGGCATTATGGGCTCGACGGGCCCTATGCGGCTTTGGTCAACGTCCTGGCCTGCGCGCTGCCGATGGTCTTGTGGTCGGTGTTCGTCGACAAGGTGCATCGCAATCCGAGCACGGGGATCGACTGGGCCAACGTCAAGCCCTGGCGCGAGACGCTGGAGATCAGCCTGACCAAGCTGGCCGGCCTGTGGATGACCTGGGGCGGGATCGCCCTGGTCTACGGGATGGGGCGCTTCTGGTGGGAGACGCGCTTCGCCAACTTCCCCTTCTCGATGTGGTGCTTCGAGATGGTCGCGCCCTGGCTGTTCGTCGCCTCGGTGCCTTATGTGCTGTGGCTCGACCGGCGGCTGGTGGAGCCGAAGGACGGCGCCTGGGCGCTCGGCGCGGCACTGATGGGCACGGGCGATGCCGAGAGCGCGAAGCTGATCCCCAACCATCTGCGCAGCTGGGCGGTCAAGGGCTTCTTCCTCGCCTTCATGGTGGCGATCGTGCCGCCGGGGTTCGGCGAGTTCGTGCGCTGGGATACCAGCAATCTGCTGAGCAACCCGGTCGAGCTGGCCAGCTATTGCATCACCTTCATGTTCATCATCGACGTGGCGTTCGCGACCGCGGGGTACATCCTGACCTTCCGCCCGCTCGATTCGCATATCCGGACGGCGAACCCGTTCGCGGCGGGGTGGCTGGCGGCGCTGATCTGCTATCCGCCCTTCCTGCTGATGGCCGATGGGGGCCCGCTCGATTATCATCAGGGGACCGGTGACTGGACCTATTGGTTCGCGGGGCATCCCTGGATCCTCGGCACGCTCGGCGCGGTGCTGGTGGTGCTGACGGGCATCTATGCCTGGGCGACGGTGGCGTTCGGGATGCGCTTCTCGAACCTCACGCACCGCGGCGTGCTGACGCACGGGCCGTACGCCTGGACGCGGCATCCGGCGTATCTGGCGAAGAACAGCTTCTGGTGGCTCTCGACGATCCCGATGCTCGCGACCACCGGCGACTGGACCGATGCCGCGCGCAACACTTTCGTGATGGGGCTGGTGAGCGGGGTCTATTACTGGCGGGCGAAGACCGAGGAGCGGCATTTGCGGCTCGACCCGGCGTATCAGGAATATGATGCGTGGATGGCGCGGAATGGGCCGGTGCCGCGGGCCTTTGCCTGGGCTGGGCGAGTGGTGGGGTTTTCCAAATAATCAACCGTGCTCCGGCGAAGGCCGGAGCGTTGGCCGCTGACGATAACCTCCAGGGCTCCGGCCTTCGCCGGAGCACGGTGAGGGCTAGAACTTCGCCTCTTCGTACACCCGGGTGATGTCGCCCGCCCAATCGCCGTTGAAGCGGTCGAGCAGCACCTGGGCGGGGACCTTGCCGGTGCGGACGATCTCGCGCAGCGGATCGAGGAAGCCGGTTTCGTTGTCGCCCGACGAGTTTTGCCGCGCGCGGGCGGCGAGGCCCGACGAGGCGATGTCGAGCACTTCGCCGGCGATGTCGCGCAGCTTGCCGCCGCCGGGGAGCGGGGCGTCGAGCGCGAGCCTGGGGACCGAGTCGCGCAGCGTCTGGCGTTCGGCCATGTCCCAGTCCTTGACGAGGTCCCACGCCGCGTCGAGCGCCGGCTGGTCGTAGAGCAACCCGACCCAGAGCGCGGGGAGCGCGCAGATCCGGCCCCAGCGCCCGCCATCGGCGCCACGCATCTCGAGGAAGGTCTTGAGGCGGACCTCGGGAAAGGCGGTCGAGAGATGGTCGGCCCAATCCTCCATCGTCGGCTTTTCGCCGGGGAGGACCGGGAGCCTGCCGTCGAGGAAATCGCGGAAGCTGAGGCCTGCGGCGTCGATATACTTCCCGTCGCGGTAGACGAAGTACATCGGCACATCGAGCGCGTAATCGGCGTAGCGCTCGTAACCGAAACCGTCCTCGAACACGAAGGGCAGCATGCCGGTGCGCGCCGGATCGGTGTCCGACCAGATATGGCTGCGGTAGCTGAGATAGCCGTTGGGCTTGCCTTCGGTGAAGGGCGAGTTGGCGAAGAGGGCGGTGGCGAGCGGCTGGAGTGCCAGGCCGACGCGGAACTTCTTCGCCATGTCGGCTTCAGAGGCGTAGTCGAGATTCACCTGGATCGTGCAGGTGCGCAGCATCATGTCGAGGCCGAGGCTGCCCACGCGCGGCATATGGTTGAGCATGATCGCGTAGCGGCCCTTGGGCATGATCGGCAGCTCGGCGCGGGTCTTGTCGTGCCACATGCCGAGGCCCAGAAACCCGATGCCGAGCCGGTCGCCGACCGCCTTGACCTGCTCGAGGTGGCGGCCGGTTTCGGCGCAGGTCTGGTGGAGATTGTCGAGCGGGGCGCCCGAAAGCTCGAACTGGCCCGCGGGCTCGAGGCTGATCGCGCCGTCCTCGCCCGAGAGCGCGATGATGTTGTCGCCCTCGTAAACGGGCTTCCAGCCATATTTGGTGAGGCCGATCAGCAGCGCGTGGATGCCGCCCGGCTCCTCGTACGAAGGCGCGCGGTGGCTGCCGTCCTTCCAGAACACGAATTTCTCATGCTCGGTGCCGATCCGCCAGCGCTCCTTCGGCTTCTCGCCGCGGGCGAAATAGCTGATGAGCTGGCTCCGGTCCTCGATGACCGCTGCGTTGCTGTTTGAAACGGTCTTTGTGCTCATGGCGCGCCATTTAGTGATGTGCGGGGCGGTCCGCCAGTGGGGATGCGCTTATGGTTCCATAAGCGTCATGACCAATCCCCCACGGCTCCCATCCACAAGGCGACTGCGGCGGCGGCGGCGGTTTCGGCGCGGAGGATGCGGGGACCGAGCGCGATGCCGACGGCTTGCGGATGCGCCTTGATGGCGTCGCGCTCTTGCGCGTCGAAGCCGCCCTCGGGGCCGATCAGGATCGCGGCGGGGCCAGGGTGCGCGGCCATCGCCTGCGCGGCGGGGAGGCCGCCGGTCTCGTCGGCGAAGAACAGGGTGCGTGCCGGCTGCCAGTCGCGCAGGAGTGCGGCGAGCTTGACGGGCTCGTCGAGCCGGGGAAGCGCGGTGCGCCCGCATTGCTCGGCGGCCTCGATCATGTGCGCGCGCAGGCGATCGAGGTTGAGCCGGTCGATGATCGTGCGGCGCGTGAGGACGGGAAGGAGGCGATCGACGCCCAGTTCGCACGCCTTCTCGGCGACCCAGTCGATCCGGCCCTTCTTGATCGGCGCGGCGCAGAGCCAGAGATCGGGGACGGGTTCGCGCGGGCGAAGCTGCTGGGTGACATCGAGGACGAGGTCGCGCTTGCCGACATGCGCGGCGATGCCGAGCCATTCGCCGGTCTTGTCGTCGAACAATTTGACCGGATCGCCGGACTTCATCCGCATCACCGAGACGAGATAATGCGCCTGACCGCCATCGATGCGGCGCTGGGTGCCGAGCGCGAGTTCGGTCTCGACGAACAGGCGGGGGGTGGAGTCGGGGGGCCAGGCGGGAGTGGCGGGCATGGCGTTCGATCTAGCGGCGCGCTAGGCTGAGGGCGAGGGGAATTGCCATGACCGAGACAGTGCTGGTGACGGGCGGGAGCGGCTATATCGGCGGCTGGTGCGTCGTCGAATTGCTGCGGCGCGGATATGAGGTGCGGACGACGGTGCGCAGCCTGTCGAAGGAGGCGGCGGTGCGCGCGGCGATCGCGGCTGAGGTCGATCCGGAGGATAGGCTGCGTTTCTTCGCCGCGGAGCTGACCAGCGATGCCGGGTGGGACGAGGCGGTGGCCGGGTGCGACTATGTGCTGCACGTGGCGTCGCCGCTGGGGACGCACCAGCCCAAGGACCCGCAGGAGCTGATCGTGCCCGCGCGCGAGGGCGCGCTCAGGGCCTTGCGCGCGGCGGCGAAGGCGGGGGTGAAGCGCGTGGTGCTGACCTCGTCGGTCTCGGCGGCGAGCCCGGCGGTGCGCGAGACCATTACCGACGAGGCGGTGTGGACCGATGTCGCGACTGCCGATGCCTATAGCCAGTCCAAGACGCTGGCCGAGCAGGCGGCGTGGGAGTTCGCCGCGGCGCATCCCGAGCTGGAGCTGGTCACGGTGCTGCCGAGCCTGGTGATCGGGCCGGTGCTGACGCCGGAGAATATGGGGTCGGTGCAGCTGATCTGGCGGCTGATGGCGGGGAAGGTGCCGGGGAATCCGCGGCTGGGGTTCACGCTCGTCGATGTGCGCGACGTGGTCGACGTCCATCTGCGCGCGATGACGGCGCCCGAGGCGAAGGGCGGGCGCTTCATCGCGGCGAACCGGTTCATGTGGATGGCCGACGTGTCGAAGGTGCTGCGCGAGCGGCTGGGGGCGAAGGCGGCGAAGGTGCCGACGCGCAACCTGCCGAGTTTCGTGCTGCGCTTCATGGCGATGTTCGACAGAACGCTGCGGCTCGTCACGCCGGGGCTGGGGCGGTCGGGGAGCTTCAGCTCGGCCAAGGCGAGGGCGGTGCTGGGGTGGACGCCGATTCCGGTGGAGGAGTCGATCGTGGATTGTGCGGAGAGCCTGATCGCGAAGGGGGCGGTTTAGCTCCTTCTCCCGTTGGGAAAAGGAAGGGGCCCGCCGCAAAGCGGTGGGAAGGATGAGGGCGGATCGGCCTCACCCTTCCGCCGACTTCGTCGGCTCCCTCCCTCTCCCAAAGGGAGAGGGAATTTAAATCCGATGCCAGTGCTGGCTGCGGCAGATGACGCCCAGGAAGGTGCAGCCCGATACCAGGATCTGGTCGTCGTTGATCTGGGTGACGGTGGCCGAGGCGGTCGTGTCGATATCGGGGATGTAGATCTTGCCGCGCCACTTGCCGTCGCCGCCGCGGCGCAGGTCGCGCAGCAGGGCGCTGCCGATCAGGTCCTTGCCGCTCCCCTTCCTGGCGTCGGCGCGCTGCTGGTCGGCGGCCCAGGTCACCGTGCCGCACAGCGCCTGCCCGCAGGGCTCGACGCGGAGATGGACGGTGTTCTTGGTGTTGCGCCAATCGCCCTGCAGCCCGCCATCGGCGGGGGCTGGGGCGGATGCGCCGAGCAGGGCGGCGCAGGTGGCTAAGGCGAACAGGCGAATCACACGCACTCCGTAAGGTTGCCCGGGGCAGATGGGGGTGCATCATGCCGTTTCGAGGGCCTAAACGTGGCAGGATCAGGCTGAACCGTTGCTTGCCGGGAAGCGCCGCGAGGGGATAGGGCATGCGGGATGACCCAGGCCGAGACCGTCCCGGACAGTGAATATCGCGGGCTGATGCGCCTCCTGCCGGCGCGGGCGCGGCCCTATGCGCTGCTGGCGCGGTTCGACCGGCCGATCGGCTGGTGGCTGCTCTTCTGGCCGTGCGCCTGGGCGGTGGCGCTGTCGGGGCGGGCGATCGAGCGCTGGGACCTGATCCTGTGGTTTCTGCTCGGCAGCATCGCGATGCGCGGGGCGGGGTGTGTCTATAACGACTATGTCGACCGCGATCTCGACCGCAAGGTGGCGCGGACCGCGGCGCGGCCGCTGGCGAGCGGAGCGGTAAGCGGGCGCGCGGCGTGGTTGTGGATGGGGGTGCTGGGGTTGGTGGGGCTGGTGGTGCTGCTCCAGCTCAACTGGATCGCGGCGGGGGTGGCGGTGGCGAGCCTGGCGCTGGTCGCGGCCTATCCCTTCATGAAGCGGATCACCTGGTGGCCGCAGGTCTGGCTGGGGCTCGTGTTTTCCTGGGGGGCGCCGGTCGGTTGGGCGCAGACGAGCGACCTGGGCTGGGTGCCGGGGCTGCTGCTCTATGCGGGGAGCATCGCCTGGGTGATCGGATACGACACCATCTATGCGCTGCAGGATGTCGAGGACGATGCGCTGGTGGGGGTGCGGTCGTCGGCGCGGGCCTTGGGCGCGCGGGTGAAGCCGGGGGTGGCGGGTTTCTACGCGGCGGCGGTGCTGCTGTGGGGCGCGGCCTTCTGGTTGTTGCGCGCCGATCTGCTGGCGCTCGCGGCGTTGCTGCCGGTGACCTGGCACCTGGGCTGGCAGGTGGCGACGCTCGAGCCCGCGGACGGGGAAAACGCGCTGACGCGGTTCCGCTCGAACCGGTTCGCGGGGCTGCTGATGTTCGCCGCTTGCTTCGTGGTGGGAACGACTCTTTGACGTTCGGGTCCGGGCTACCTAAGTCGCGCCGATGCTGAATTCCGATCAGGCCCGCGAGCGCGCCCATGATATCGTGGCGCGCGCCAGCGCCGCGGGCGCCGATGCCGCCGATGCCGTCTTCTCCGCCGACCGTTCGCTCGCCGTGTCGGTGCGGATGGGGGCGCTCGAGGATGTCGAGCGATCCGAGAGCGAGGAACTGGGGCTGCGCGTGTTCGTGGGGACGCGATCGGCGAGCGTCTCGACCTCGGACCTGAGCAGCGAGTCGCTCGATGCGCTGGTCGAGCGCGCGATCGCGATGGCGCGCGAGGCGCCCGAGGATGAATGGGCCGGGCTGGCGCCGGAAGCGATGCTGATGCGCGGCGGTGTGCCCCAGCTCGATCTCGACGACGGCGCCGAGGCCGAGCCGCAGGCGCTGCGCGACCTGGCGCTGGCGGCCGAGGATGCGGCGCGCGCGGTGTCGGGCGTGACCAACAGCGAGGGCGGCAGCGCGAGCGCCTCGCGCGGGGTGAGCGCGCTGGCCACGAGTCACGGGTTTGCGGGCGGCTATGCGGTCACCAGCCATTCGCTGTCGGCGAGCGTGCTCGCGGGCACGGGATCGGGCATGGAGCGCGACTATGCGTATCACTCGGCCCGCCACGCCGCGATGCTCGACGGCGCCGAGGCGATCGGGCGCGAGGCGGGCGAGCGCGCGGTGGCGCGGCTGAACCCGGGCCGGGTGCCGAGCGGCGCGATGCCGGTGATCTTCGATCCGCGCGTCTCGTCGGGAATGCTCGGGCACCTGATGGGGGCGATCGGCGGCGCCGCGATCGCGCGCAAGACGAGCTTCCTGCAGGACGCGCTGGGGACGCAGGTCTTCGCGCGGGGCATCCGCATCATCGACGATCCGCACCGGCCGCGGGGGCTGCGCTCGCGGCCGTTCGACGGCGAGGGGCTGCCGGTATCGATCACCGCGATCGTCGAGGACGGGATGCTCGAGACCTGGCTGATGGAGAGTGCCTCGGCGCGGCAGCTGGGGCTCGAGCCGACCGGCCATGCCGCGCGGGGGGTGGCGGGGGCGCCGGGGGTGTCGCCGGGCAATCTCTACATGGAGGCGGGCGGCATCTCGCCCGAGGCGATGGTGCGCGAGACGGGGCATGGGCTCTATGTGACTTCGCTGATCGGGCAGGGCGTCAACGGGGTGACGGGCGATTACAGCCGGGGCGCCTCGGGCTTCCTGATCGAGCAGGGCGAGATCACCACGCCGGTTTCCGAGATCACCATCGCGGGGAATTTGAAGGACATGTTCCTGGCGCTCACCCCGGCGAACGACCTGGTCTTCCGCTACGGAATCAACGCGCCGACACTGCGCATCGACGGCATGACGGTGGCGGGTGACTGAACGGCTGACCGAACAGGTCGCGATGATCGCGGCGGAGGCGGGACGGATCGCCATCGATCGCTGGACGAGCGACTTCAACCGCTGGGAGAAGGTGCCCGGGAGCCCGGTGTGCGATGTCGATCTCGAGCTCGACCATATGCTGCGCGAGCGGCTGTCGGCGCTGCTGCCCGATGCGGGATGGCTCTCCGAGGAGACCGCGGACAATCGCGACCGGCTGGAGGCGGACCGGGTGTGGGTGGTCGATCCGATCGACGGGACGCGCGACTATCTGCGCAACCGGCCGGGCTGGTGCGTCTCGATAGCCCTGGTCGAGAATGGCCGGGTGGTGATCGGCGCGCTCGATGCGCCGGCGCGGGGCGAGGTGTGGATCGCCCAGCGCGGCAAGGGGGCTTGGCGCAACGGGGTGAAGCTCAAGGCGGCGATTCGCGACGAGCTCGCGGGCGCGCGGGTGCCGGCGGATCAGCTGCCCAAGGTCGATAGTGATCTGGTGATGGTCGAAAAGCCCAACTCGATCGCGCTGCGCATGGCGATGGTCGCGGCGGGCGACGCCGATCTGCTCGCAACGCTGCGCTGGGGCAATGAGTGGGACATTGCGGCCGCCGTGCTGCTGCTGCAGGAGGCCGGCGCGCGCGTGACTAACGCGTTCGGGCGCCGGATCAGCTTCAACAGTCCCGATGGCGAGGCGTTCGGCGTGCTCGCCACGACGCGGGGGATCCATGCCGCCGCGGTCGAGCGGCTGGCCGAGCGCGCCGCCGCGGGGCTTTCCGCGCGCTGAACGGCGTGTTCAGCGCCGGTGCCGATACGCTGGCGTAACGGTCTCCCTGCACGTTGGGGTGCGGGGAGTTGGGCGTATGCGGATGATGGTCGCCGGAATGGCGTTGGTGTTGGGCGGGTGCAGCGCGGCGGTGCGCGAAGGACCGGAGCTGGCGATGCCGCCCACGCTCCAGGGCGAACTCAAGGTCGAGCGGGTGGTGGCGACGGGGAAATGGTCGGTGGTGCGGCCGGCCTTTCCGCAGGGGTTCGGGGACGCGCTCGAGCTCGGCATGCAGAATTGCGCGGGCGGGGGGACGCGGCCGGTGCAGCTGCGGCTGCATGTCGACCGCAACCATGGATCCGAATTGCTGCGCGGGCGGATCGAGATCGTCGACCTGCGGACCCGCGCGGTGCTGGGACGGTTTCCGGTCGCCGCGACGGGCCCGGGGACGACGCGGCGCTTCGTGGGGGAGATTTGCCGCAAGGGGTTTGGGCGGGAGTGGGGTTAGTTCGCCAGCCAAGGTGAGCTGCGCGCCCAGAAGATCACGTCCACCCCGAGATAGTCGGTCGCGAAGGCGATGAACTCGTCCTTGGTGAAGGGCTTCTGAGTGACGGGGTTGATATAGTCGAGCGTCGGTTCCTGGATCGCCATCGCGACCACGGGCACCTTGTCGCGGTAATCGTGGATGAAGGGATAGGAGTTGCGCATTTGCGGGCGCCAGTTGGGCACGATGTCGGGTCCGCCGACGCCGATCCGGTTGGCGGCGGCGAATTCGAAGAAGCGGCTCATATAGCCATTGGCATTGGCCCAGCCGCACGGCCAGAAATTGACATATTGGACGACGTGGCTGCGCTTGAATGCGCCCCGCGCGAACAGGATGTTTTCCTTCGACCCCTCGAAATAGGCGTCGCAGCTATAGCCCTCCGGCGGGTCCTTGCCGACATCGGCGGCGCTCTCCTCGGTGTTGAAGCCGAGGATGCGGCCGTCGAACTGCTTCGCGAGCGCCGCGATCAGCGCCTGGTAGCGGGCGCGGACTTGCGGGTCCCATTGCCGCACCACCCAGCCCGCCGCGACCTGGGTCCCGCCGCGATCGTCATATTGGCGCGCGATCCCGCCGCCATATTCGGGGCCTTCGAGCAGATATTTGGGGAACCAGCGCGCTTCGGGGCGGAAGGAGCGGTCCTGAATCTGGAGCCAGAATTGCTTGCCGCGCTTTTGGGCCAGCGCGAGGTCGTGCTCGATCATCGAGAAGTCGTAGACGCCCTTCTGCGGCTCCAGATTCTTCCAGATGTAGAGCACCTGCACGCCCTGGATATCCGGCCGGTCGAGGAGCTTGAGCGAGACGTCGAGATCGTCCTGCCCCATGTACAGGAAGTTCCGGAGCGGCGCGGCGGCGGCGGGGGTGGCGGCCGGGGGGGTGGCGGCGGCGGGCGTGGCGGCGAGGAGCGTGGCGGCGAGCGCCAGGATGGTGGAGCCATACACGCCTAGTCTCGTTGCGGGTGCATGGCCATCAGTGCTTCGGGAGGCCATGCCCCCTCGGCCCAGTAGCGATTGACGAAATTCCACCATTTTCTGGAGTGCGGCCTCAGCCAGGGGATGAAGTCTTCAGGGCGCGTGGTCCGGTGCAGGTTTCCATTCTGCAGATCTTCGAGCAGCCCGATCGACGCCGCCTCGCGCACATAATCATCCCCATCGATGTGCCAGCGCTCGACAACGTCGAAGATCGCGTCGAAGCCAGCAGTGTCGCCCGTTTCAACCCGGGCGAACAGGTGCCGTGCGAAATCCGACAGCGCGAGATATTCGGGGAGGTCGGGTTCGTCGCGATATTCCTCCAGGAACGCAGCATAGGCCGGCGCAAAGCCGGGATCGGCTTCCAGCACAGGCTCGAACATGCGCCCGCGTGCGATGGGCGCTCCCGCCACCTCAATCCTCGTCCTTGTAGCGGATCTGGAGGTAGCGGCCGCGGGTGGCGAGGCTGTCCAGGTCGCCCTGCGCCAATTGCTCGGTCATCTCGGCGATCTCGTCGTCGATCAGCTGGAGGCCCTGGGCGAGCTGCTGATCGGGGGTGAGGCCGTGGCGCTCGACAGTGCGGAGCGGCTCGGGGACGCGCTGATAGCCCTTGACCAGTTCGGGGAGCTGCTCGCCGATCAGCTTGCGGACCTCGGCGGCGGCGGGCTCGCGTTCGTCGAGCGCGGCGAGCTGGGGGGCGAGGGTTTCGAGCTTCACCCCGATCGAATCGATCAGGCTGTTCATCGGCGCGGGGAGGGCGGGGCGCTGGGCTTCGAGCCAGCGCTCGGTGGTGCGCGGGAGGGCCTTGAGCGGTGTTTCGGAAAGCGTTTCGAGACTGGGTGGGCTCGACAGCGGGAAGATCGCGAAGGTGAGCGTCGCGACCGCGAGCAGGATCATGACGACGAACGCGCCGAACACGCCGATCCCGGCGGGCGTCATCAGCCCCGCGATGATCGCGCCCACGATGATCAGCCCGTCCGCCGCGGCGATGCGGCCGATGCGCGTGCCGATCTCGACCTCGCGCTGGCGGCGGTTGCGCTTGTCGGCGGCGGTCTCCGGACGCTGTGCGCGTGAGCGGGCGATGAGCTCGTTGGCGCGTTCGCTCAGCCGGTCGACATCACTGGGCATGGCGGCTTACAGCGCCTCCAGCTTGTAACTTTCGGATGGGCCGCCGAGCTGGTTCTGCGCGGCGCCCTCGGCGCGGGCGATATAGCCCTTCGACTTCTCGACCTCGCCCGACAGCGTCGTGATCGTGGTCTTCATGCTGTCGAGCGCCTTGAGCTTGAAGGTGTCGATCGCGTCCATCGTATCGTAGATATTCTGGAAGGCGCGCTGGAGCGTCTCGACGGGAATCGTCGAGCTGGCGGCCTGTTCGTGGATTGCGGCCGACTGGGTCTTCAAGAGCTTGCCGGTCGAATCGATCAGGCCCGCGGTGGTGGTGTTGAGCGCGGTGACCTGATCGAGCACCAATTTCTGGTTGGTCAGCGCCTGCGCGACCGTGACCGCGGTGCGCAGCGCCGAGACGGTGGTGGTCGAGGCGCGGTCGACGCCCTTCACCAGCTCGACATTGTTCTTCTTGACCAGATCGAGCGCGAGATAGCCCTGCACCGTCACCGCCATCTGGGTGAGCAAATCCTGGGTGCGCTGGCGGACATAGAAGAGCGCGGTCTCGCGGATCGCCTTGGCCTTGGCCGGGTCGGTCGCGTCGAGCTCGAGCGCCTTGTCCTCGAGCCGGGCGTCCATCTCCTTCGAGAGATAGATCATCTGCTCGAGCCGGCCCATCGCGTTCCACAGATTGGCGCGCTCCACATCGATCGCGGCATTGTCCATCAGCAGCTCGTCCTTGCCGTTGCCGAGCGACTTGAGGATCGAGTTGATATGGGTCTGCGACGACTGGTATTTCTGGAAATACTGGCTGAGGCCCGAGCCGAACAGCCATTCGAACATGCCCTTCTTGCCGCCGATCAGCCGGCCGTTCTTCGAGGGATCGAGATCCTCGACCGTGCGGCGCAGCGCCAGCAGGTCGGCGCCGACGCCGGTGTCCGACCCCAGCGAACGCACGGGCTTGTCGAGGAAGCGGTTCGACTGGCCGGCGGCGTCGCGGATCTCCTTCTGGCCCATGTTCGTGATCGCATCGACGCGCTTGCCGAATTCGGGCGAGTTGACATCCTCGGCGACGAGGTCGCTGATGAACTGTTCGACGCGGCTCTGCAGCTCGGTCTTCTTGGCGTCTTCGACGGGCACGAGGCCCGCCGCCTTTTCGGGTTTCACCACGGCTACGGGTTCGGGTGGGGTGAGCACCAGCTCCTGTTCGACCGTTTCCACCTGGCTCGCCATCTGTCTGTCTCCACGCTGCGGGACCTAGATACGAGGATCGCCGCCACCTTCAAGTGTATCATATGAATAATACACGTGTCGAGCATCGCCGCTTTGAGCGACTCGCCCGGCATGCTAACACGCGCGTACCGCTCGCGAGAGGAGCCTTCCCATGCGCCAGCTGCATCTTTCCGCCGGGCTCGCCGCCCTTTTGTTCATCGGCATGCCGGCCATTGCCTCGGACACCGGCGGCGGTGGGGGAGGCGGGGGCATGTCGCCGAGCGCGAGCGCGGGCAATTACGATGCCGCGGCCGAATATCGCAAGGGCATCGCGGCGCTGCAGAACAATGATTTCAAGGGCGCGCTCAAGGCCTTCCGCAACGTGCTGACCGTCGCGCCCAACGATGCCAACACCAATTTTCTCGCCGGGCTCGCCGCGGCGGGCACGGGCGACGACAAGGCGGCTTCGAGCTATTTCCAGAAGGCGGTGCGCTACAACGCGAACATGATCCCGGCGCGGCGCCAATTGGGACTGACCCGCGCGAAGCTGGGCGACACGGCGGGGGCGGCCGCGCAGCGCGACTGGTTGCAGGGCAAGCTTACGGCCTGTGGCGAGGGCTGCGCCGATGCCGACGCGCTGAAGGCAGCGATCGCTGACATCGACGCCGCGATCGCCGCGCCCGCCGCCACGGAGGCAGCGCCGGCCGCCCCGGCGACCGCAGCGCCTCCGGGCCTCGGCCTGATGCTGCCCGACGCCGCGCGCGGCGATCTCGACTATCTGGAGGCGGTCTCGCTGATCAACGAGCATCGCTATGCCGACGCGATCGTGTCGCTCGAGGCGGCGCGGCTGAGCTTCGGCCCGCACCCGGACATCCTCACCTATCTCGGCTTCGCGAACCGCAAGCTGGGGCGCTATGATGTCGCCGAGGGCTATTACCGCGCAGCGCTTCGGGTCTATCCGCTGCATCGCGGCGCGCTCGAATATTATGGCGAGCTCAAGGTCGAGCGGGGCGACCTGAGGGGCGCGCGCGCCAATCTCGCCTTGCTCGACCGGAGCTGCACATTCGGCTGCTACGAGGCGGAGGAGCTGCGCCGTTGGATCGCGCTGGGCCACTCACCCCAAGGCTGAAGGGTGCGCTGAGCGCCGCTTTCCTGTTGCTGTTGGCGGCCGCCGCTTTTGCGAGGGCGGATCGTCCGAGGCTGCGCGCCGAGCGCTGGCTTACCGCCGAGGCGCGGCTCGATGCGCTCTCGACGCGTCCGCGCGAATGCCTGGCATCCTCCGGTGACCGCGCCCTGGTGGCGATCGGGCGAACCGCGTTCCGCACCCCGGCACTGCTCGGCGGACAGGCGGCCAAGGCGGGGATGAGCTGCGCGAGCTGCCATCGCAACGGGCGCGGCAATCCCGGCTTCTTCTTTCCCGGCCTTTCGGGCCCGCCCGGGACCGCCGATGTCACCTCGTCGCTGATGAGCTCGCATCGCGGCAATGGCGTGGCCGATCCGCGCCCGATCCCCGATCTCGCGCTGCCCGGCAAGATCAGCCGCGCTCCCGGGAGCCCGGCGCTCGGGATCTTCGTGCATGGGCTCGTCACCGAGGAATTCGACGGTGCCGAGCCCGGTCCGGCGGCGACGAGCGGGCTGCTCGCCTATCTGCGCGCGATCCGGCCGTGCGCGGCCGAGGGCGCCGAGGCGGTGACGCTCGAACAGGCGCTCGGCGATGTCGAGGCGGCGGTGGCTGCATCGGCGCATGCGCTGGGGCTCGGCGACCGGGGCAGCGCGCGGCTGATGCTGGCGGGCGCGCGATCGGCGTTGGGGGATATCGACGAGCGCTATGCGCTCACCGGCCTCGAAGCGGCGCGCAAGGGGCTGCGCGAGGCCGACCGGCAGCTGCTCGATCTCCAGCTGGCGATCGATGCGGGGGCAGCCGGCATCGGCAAGCGGATCGCGGTGTGGCGGCTTCCCGCCCGGCTGGCCGCGCTGCTTCGCCGCGGCGAGCCGCAGTCGCTCTACAATCGCGATCGCCTCGCCCGGCTTCTCGTTCAGGACTGAAAGCGGTTTGCATCGGCGCCGTCGCGGGGCAAGCTGCGCGAAACCGGAGGAGAGGGACATGAGGGCGGTGATTCGCGCGCTGCTGGCGCTGCTGCTGACGATACCGACCGTGGCGCATGCGCAGGACGACCCCAACCGTCTGGCCCCCTCGCGCGATCCGAAGCGCGTGGCCAACGGGCTCGCGCTGACCCCGCCCATGGGGTGGAACAGCTGGAACAAGTTCGCGTGCAACATCGACGAGAAGGTGGTGCGCGGGGTCGCCGACGCGATCGTCTCGAGCGGCATGAAGGATGCGGGGTATCAGTATGTCGTGATCGACGATTGCTGGCACGGGCCCCGCGACGAGAATGGGTTCATCACCGCCGACCCGCAGAAATTCCCCTCCGGCATCAAGGCGCTGGCCGACTATATCCATTCGAAGGGCCTCAAATTCGGCATCTATTCGGACGCGGGGATGAAGACCTGTGGCGGGCGTCCCGGAAGCCAGGGGCACGAGTTTCAGGACGCGTTGACCTATGCGCGCTGGGGGGTCGATTATCTCAAATATGACTGGTGCTCGACGGGGTCGCGCGATGCCGAGGAGGCCTATGCGCTGATGTCCGACGCGCTCAAGGCCACGGGCCGCCCGATCGTGCTGAGCATCTGCGAATGGGGCAACAACAAGCCTTGGCTATGGGCGAGCCGGATCGGCAACCTGTGGCGCACCACCGGCGATATCTGGGACAGCTTCGACAAGCAGGACCAGCAGCATAGCTGGGCGAACAACATGCTCGTCATCGTCGACCAGAACGAGCCGCTCTGGCCCTATGCGGGCCCGGGGCACTGGAACGATCCCGACATGCTCGAGGTGGGCAATGGCGGCATGAGCGATGCCGAATATCGCAGCCATTTCAGCCTGTGGGCGATGATGGCGGCGCCGCTGATGGCGGGGAACGACGTTGCGGGCATGAGCGAGGCGACGCGCGAGATCCTGCTCAACAAGGAGGTCATCGCGGTCGACCAGGACGCGCTGGGGATCCAGGGACGGCGGGTGCGCGACGAGGGCGATCTCGAGGTCTGGTCGCGGCCGCTGGCGGATGGAGGGCGGGCGGTGATCCTGTTCAACCGCAGCGCCGCGCCCGCGGAGATCGCGGTGAACTGGCCCGAGATCGGCTATCCGGCGACGCTTTCCGCCCAGGTGCGCGACCTGTGGGCGCATCGCGACATGGGCAAGGCCAAGGGTCGCTATGCCGCGACGGTCGCGCCTCACGGCACGGTGATGCTGCGGGTGACGCCCTAGCGGCGGAGATCCTCTTCACCGTTCGCCCTGAGCTTGTCGAAGGGATCGTAGCCACAAGCCGAGCCGATCGTGGCGGGGCGCCCTTCGACAGGCTCAGGGCGAACGGGGAGGCTTGGGGTTGGCTGCCTAGTTATGGCTGCTGTGTCGGCGGACGATCTGCTGGCCCTCGACCAGGGGGGCCAGCTTGCAGCCATTCTGGGGGGCCGAGACGTCGAGGCAGTAGCGGGTGAAATCGACGATGTCGGTCGCGGTCGCGGCGCTGCCCTTCGCCACCTCGAGCCGCTTCACATCGTCCTTGAACACGAACAGCGCGTGACAGCTGCCGGTGCTCGATTCGCGGCATGTCATCGTCACGGTGCCCTTCTGGAAATCGGTTTCGAGCATTGCCGAGATATCGCTGTCGACCTTCTCGCCGCAGCCCGCCACCAGCAACGCCAACCCCACCACCGTCCAGCGCATCGTCCGACTCCCGTTTGTGTCTTAACACTATAAGACACGGGCGCGCGGCTCAAGTGTGTGGCGGGGTCTCGTAGGCCATGGCGCCGATATCGTTGCCCTCGGGATCGAGGAAGCGGATCAGCGCGCCGACGGTGGGGATCACTGCCTTGCTCATGGTGATCGTGCCGCCGTTCGCGGTGACGAGCGCGGCGATGGCATCGACATCGTCGACCGCGAAGCTCGGCTCGACCCCGTTGAGGCCGGTGCCCGTGCGCGGGACCTGGCGCTTGTGCATCAGGCCCTGGATGCCCGGCGAGCTTTCGTCGCCGGTGTGGATCAGGTAGAAGCCGGGCGGTCCCCAGGGCTCGAATTCCCAGCCGAACACGGCCTCGTAAAAGGCGCGGGCGCGATCGATATCGTCGACATGGATCGCGAAGGAGGCGAGATTGGCTGGCATAGCGGCAAGCTAATCCCGCTCGTACCGCTGCCGCAATAGCGCTATCCGGACAATATATGTTGCAGAAACGACGAGTCGCGGCCGATGAGCCTTTCCTGGTGGTGCGAAGCTCCGCCAGCGACCTCGCGGCCGGCCAGACGATCGAGGAGCATGCCCATGGCTGGCACCAGTTGATCCATGCCTCGCAAGGGGTGCTGATGGTGAGCACCGGGGGCGGATCCTGGGTGGTGCCGTCGAGCTGGGCGGTGTGGGTGCCTGCCGGGGTGCGGCACCGCATCCGCGCGGCGGGGGCGGCGAAGTTCCGGACGGTCTATGTGGCGCCGGGGGTGGCGCCCGGCCTGCCGGAAAGCTGCGCGGCGATCACCGTGTCGCCGCTGCTGCGCGAGCTGATCCTGCGCGTGGTGGCGCTGGGGATGCTCGACCGGCGCGATTCGGTCGAGACCTCGATCGCCTGGGTGCTGCTCGACGAGATCCGCCATTCGCCGGTGCCGCCCTTCGGCCTGCCCGAGCCGCGGACCGAGGCGACGCGGCGCGCGGTCGACCAGGTCTTTTCGGGGGGCGATACCGGGCTGGCGGCGGTGGCGAAGGAGGCGGGGGTGAGCCCGCGCACGCTCGAACGGCGCTTCCTCGCCGAGACGGGGATGAGCCTGGGCCGGTGGCGGCGGCGCGGCGCCATGCTCGCGGCGATCGAGCGGCTGGCGGCGGGGGCGAGCGTCAAGGCGGCGGCGGGGGCGGCGGGCTATGCGACGCCGAGCGCGTTCGTCGCGGCGTTCCGCGCGGAGTTCGGGGAGACGCCGGGGCGCTATTTCGCGGCGGATTAGGTTTCGTGTGCGGAGCGCGGGACGCGAAAGTTGACACGAACTTGACACTGGTCCGCGTGTTTTTTGCGGACCGCGCGCGCCGAAAGGTGGCACCAGGGTAAGCCTGGTCTGCATGCTGGTGGCGGTGCGGGCGGGTGCGGAAGGTTAGGGGAAGGTTAGGCCAATGCGGCGCTTCGCGCTTTGTGGCTCCACGGCTGATTCGACGGTGTCAAAGAGCGGCCGGATTGCTCCGGCGCGGTGACCTCAGCAGGCGAAATCCAACATTTCAAGCGATTTGGCGCTCGCGCGCGGCCTTGAGGGCGTGGCCCCACCAGGCGAGCTCGTCGAACAGATGGGCGAGCCATTTGGCGTCGCGCTCGTCGGGGGTGAAGATGCCGTCGTGGATCTTGCCCCACACCCCCATGATGTGGACCGAAGCCTCGAGCGGCGCCATCTGGAGCTCGCTCGTCACCAGCCGCAGCTGCTCGATCGAGCGCGCGCCGCCATTTCCGCCGTAGCCGACAAAGGTGCACGGTTTGCGGTTCCACTCGGCATAGACGAAGTCGAGCGCGTTCTTGAGGACCGCGGGGGGCCCGTGATTATATTCGGGGCAGATCAGGATGAAGCCGTCCGCGGCGGCGATCTTTTCGGCCCATTTGAGCTGGAGGGGGTCGGTGTAGTTGCCGGCCGCCGGGGGTTTCGAGAAGGGGTAGAAAGGGAGGTTCCAGTCGGCGAGGTCGATGATCTCGGGGGCGAGATCGGGGCGGGATTCCGCCTGGGCGAGGACCCAGTTGCCGACGGGGAGCGCGGTGCGGCCTTCGCGGACGGAGCCCAGGATGATGGGGATTTGGAGCATAGAATAAACCTCCCTAACTCTTGATGATGGATCGCGAGACTCAGGGAGCGTTGGACGCGGGTCGAACGACACTCTTTTTTGCTTGTGGTTAGTTTTCTATTCGCTCACCGTGTCGTCTGACAATGCCCGACACGATCGTACAGTCAGCTAGCTTAAGAGCTTGGCTTGAAAGCCGACCGCGTGAATGGGCCCAAACGCTTGCCCTCCGTATGGCGCTGCGAGTGCTTCCTATCGTAGGCGATGAAGACAACTCGCGTCTGCATTTAGCCGCATTTCGAGCGTTGGTCATATCTTGGGTCGCATGCCGCCGTCGCGTATATGACTTTGCGCAAACGTCGACAACATTACGGGCGGCTTCAGTTGAAGTCGCGCCGGGTAGAGCCGGCGACGCAGCAGCAGCAGCGAGCGACGCTGCGCGTTGTGCGGCGGGCTTTGAGGTCACATTGTCCGCTAGCGCGGCCACAGAACACGCTGTGAATGCGGTTCCCGCCATTGATCTTTGGGAAGCGCTTAACGCTGATATTGCGACACTTGAACGTAGTAGAGAGGCTGGAGCACTCCTATGCCTTCCCTTGTGGGAGGCTTCGGCACCCAATCAAATAGTTGACAGCTGGGCCCGCTTGACTTCAGCCATGCTCGCTCGCGATCCAAATGCGTGGGTGTGGCGAATTTGGTATGATCGCCGCCTCATCGGATCCGATAGCGGCTTCATTATTAATCCCACTGAAGATGAAATAATAGGCCTCCAGCTTGCGATTCAAGAAGATGAATTCTGGAATCGCGATTCGAGCGAGGTAAATGCGGATATAGCTCATTGGATCAAGGAGGCGGCATCCCGCAGTTTTAATCTCGAACCTCAGAATCCGCTCGCAACAATCTTTCTTATTAATTCCGAGGGAAAAATAGATATTGATACGTCCGCTGGCAATGTGGACCTCAATCGAGACGAAGAGGCTCGAGAAATACATGGAGAAGTTTTAGCATCTGTTAGTTACGCCATAGATCAATGTGGGGGCAATGCGGCGACCGCAACGCGACACGCACTTGAACGATACGGTGACTCATTGGGTTATTCCATTGAAGACATGCGTCCAAGTCAGATAATTCAGCGTGGTGAGGTTCTTCGCCAAGAGCTCTCTGCTCGAATTAAGAATGATTTAGATAGCGATCTGCCTCCAATTCCTTATACTGCTCTTTTGGCTCTAAGGGCGGTCGTGTCAGCCCATAATCAGTTAGTTGCACTTGATTTGTCTTTGTCGAGGCGTGACGAAGCGATGGCAGGCCCCGATTCTCGCAGAGTGCTGATCTCGCCCCAAGAGGCTCTGGAAATAGCATCATCTATCGATGAAATGGGAATATTGACGCCTGCTGCGCGGGAGGCAATTGCTGATGCAGCGTCGTTAGCCCCGAATGTTCCCGATCACCACAATCGCCGATCAAGGCAACTTACGGATATTTTGGTTAATTTAGAGCGCGTTATAGTGAATGCTTTGAATTCATATGCGCCGGAGGCGTTGGGTGCCTCGGCTATTGGGGCAATTATTGGGATTATCGTAACAAATCCTGTATTAATCGGGGTCAGTGCGGGAATTTCTACTATTTTAATAGTAGCTCAACTGTGGTCTTCATGGAAAAATACGGCTAGATCTAAATCTCGTCTATCCGCGATGCTGGACGATGACGCGAGGAGATGAAAAAAGAGCCGAACTTGGGCGCTTCTTCGAATCCCCTTATTCCAAAGGGCAATCTTGCGGTGCACCCTCCTGTGAAGAATGGAGAATGGGGCCAATGGATATCAGATTTTCCTGCGATGCCGTCAGAGCGGAAGCTCTTGAAGGCGAAATTCCATGATCAGTTAAATCAGCATCTAGAGTGTGTTCCTCAGATCAATCTCTTATCGACGGGCGAAAACCAAAGAGTGCGGGACGAATTGCTCCATTATGCGCTGACTGTGCAGAGAGTTATTTCTACTCGTTCCGAGGTTGAACTGATCGATCTTGCGACCGCGGCGGCGGGCGTTGCGGTGGTTTTGTGCTTTCCAAGTGCGCAGGTCATGGGTGCTATGATCCCACTTACGGGAGCTGCTATTGTGACAGTGCGGAGTCGGCGAGCTAGGAAGGAGCAGCAATTGCTTGACGCGTTGCTGGACAGGCTCGAGGCGTTTCGCCGTAATCTGGTGCGCTAGAGGCCTTCCCGCACCGCACCATTTCCGCTATGCGCGCCCCCGAACCGCACTCATGCGGCATCCAGGATAGATCATGAACCTTCGCAACGTGGCGATCATCGCCCACGTCGATCACGGCAAGACCACGCTCGTCGACCAGCTTTTCCGTCAATCCGGCACCTTCCGCGACAATCAGCGCGTCGAAGAGCGCGCGATGGATTCGAACGATCTCGAAAAGGAGCGCGGGATCACGATCCTGGCGAAGTGCACCTCGGTCGAGTGGGAGGGCACGCGGATCAATATCGTCGATACGCCGGGCCACGCCGATTTTGGCGGCGAGGTGGAGCGGATCCTGTCGATGGTCGACGGGGTGATCCTGCTGGTCGATGCGTCCGAAGGCGCGATGCCGCAGACCAAGTTCGTGACCGGCAAGGCGCTCGCGCTGGGGCTCAGGCCGATCGTGGTGGTCAACAAGGTCGACCGGCCCGACGAGCGCATCCAGGAAGTGCTCGACGAGGTGTTCGACCTGTTCGTGAGCCTCGAGGCGAGCGACGAGCAGCTCGATTTCCCGGTGCTCTATGCCTCGGGCCGCAACGGCTATGCCAATGAGGATTATACCCTCCGCGAAGGCACGCTGAAGCCGCTCTTCCAGAAGATCGTCGACCATGTGCCGGCGCCCTCGGCCGATCCGGACGGGCCGTTCAAGTTCCTCGTGACTTTGCTCGACCGCGACAATTTCCTCGGCCGCATCCTGACGGGGCTGGTCTTTTCGGGCTCGATCAAGACCAACCAGGCGATCCATGCGCTCGACAATGACGGCAATGTCGTCGAGACCGGCCGCGCGTCGAAGATCATGACCTTTCGCGGGCTCGAGCGCGTGCCGACCGACGAGGCGCAGGCCGGGGACATCATCAGCCTTGCGGGGCTGACGCACACCACGGTTTCGAACACGATCTGCGATCCGAGCGTCACCGATCCGCTCCACGCCCAGCCGATCGATCCGCCGACGCTGTCGATGCGGTTCGCGGTGAACGATTCGCCGATGGCGGGGCGCGAAGGGACCAAGGTCACGTCGCGGATGATCCGCGACCGGCTGTTCCGCGAGGCGGAGAGCAATGTCGCGATCAAGGTGACCGAGGCGGCCGACCGCGATTCGTACGAAGTCGCGGGGCGCGGCGAGCTTCAGCTCGGCGTGCTGATCGAGACGATGCGGCGCGAGGGCTTCGAGCTGGGGATCAGCCGCCCGCGCGTGCTGTTCCGCGAGGACGAGGCGGGCAACAGGACCGAGCCCTATGAGACGGTCGTGATCGACGTGGACGACGAATATTCGGGCACGGTCGTCGAGAAGATGGCGATCCGCAAGGCCGAGCTGACCGACATGCGCCCCTCGGGCGGCGGCAAGACGCGCATCACTTTCAGCGCGCCGTCGCGCGGGCTGATCGGCTATCATGGCGAATTCCTGTCCGATACCCGCGGCACCGGCATCATGAACCGGCTGTTCGAGAAATATGGCCCCCACAAGGGCAATATCGAGGGCCGCAAGAATGGCGTGCTGATCTCGAACGGATCGGGCGAGGCCAATGCCTATGCGCTCGGGCCCCTGGAGGAGCGCGGCGTGCTGATGGTGGGCGTGGGCGAGGTGCTCTATGAGGGCATGATCATCGGCGAGAATGCCAAGCCCGAGGACCTCGAGGTCAACCCGATGAAGTCCAAGGCGCTGACCAACTTCCGCGCGAGCGGCAAGGACGACGCGGTCCGCCTGACCCCGCCCTGGAAGATGACGCTCGAACAGGCGATCGCTTATATCGACGATGACGAGATGGTCGAAGTGACGCCGAAGACGATCCGGCTGCGCAAGCGGTATCTCGATCCGCATGAGCGGAAGAAGGCGTCGCGGGCGAAGGTGGCGGCCTGACCCGGATTTTACATATGTGACTTAGCTCGCATCTGTAAAAACAAATTGCCAATCGGCGGCGTATGCGCGAACCTTCCGGGCAACGGCATGGAGGGGATGATGGGGATCGATCGGCGCGGAGCCTTGCTGACCGGGCTTGCGGCGGGATTGCTGCCGGCCATGGGCGCGCGGGGTGCGGCGCGGGAGCCCGTCCCCCATAGCCGCTGGAAGCTGTGGTACGCCGCAGAGGCGCGGCGGTGGGTGGAGGCGCTGCCGATCGGCAATGGGCGGCTGGGGGCGATGCTCTATGGCGGCGTCGGCGCCGAGCGGATCCAGCTCAACGAGGACAGCTTCTGGGGCGGGGGGCCGTATGACCCCTCCAGCCCGAAGGCGCTGGCAGCGTTGCCGCGGGTGCGCGAGCTGATCTGGGCGGGCAAATATGCCGAGGCGCAGGCGCTGGTACAGGCCGAGATGATGGCGGTGCCGATCCGGCAAATGTCGTACGCGACGATCGGCGAGCTGGTGCTCGAGATGGCGGGACAGGAGGCGGCGCCCTCGGGCTATCGGCGCTGGCTCGATCTCGAGCGCGCCGAGCATGTCGTCGTCTGGACCAGCCACGGACGAGCCTATCGCCGCACCACCTATGCCTCCGCGCCCGATCAGGTGATCGCGATCGAGATCGAGGCCGAGGATGGCGGGCCATTCGACGCGACGCTGCGCTTTGCCAGGCCCGGCGCGGATGCGGCAGGCGGCACGCTGATGCTGACCGGCAGGAACGAGGCGCAGAACGGCGTCGCGGGCGCGTTGAGCTTTGCCGCCGCGGTGCGCGGCATGGCGCCGGGCGGCTCCGTTGCCGGCGAGGGCGATGCGCTGCGGATTTCAGGCCGTGGCAAGGCGACCCTGTTGATCGCGATCCGCACCTCCCATGTGAACTGGAAGGACGTGAGCGGCGATCCGGTGACCGCGGTGAAGCGCGATCTCGACGCGGCGGCGGGCCGTGCCGACATCGACCGGAAGGCACGGCATCTGGACGATTACCGGCGGCTCTACACGGGCTTGGAGATCGATCTCGGTCCCGATACCGGGACCGACAGTCCCACCGATGAGCGGATCCGCTTCAGCCATGACGGGAATGGCGATCCGTATCTCGCCGCGCTCTATGTCCAATATGGCCGCTATCTGCTGATCTCGTCGTCGCGGCCTGGGGGGCAGCCGGCGAATTTGCAGGGGCTGTGGAACGAGAACAACCGGCCGCCCTGGGGATCGAAATATACGGTCAATATCAATACCGAGATGAACTATTGGCCCGCCGAGCCGCTGGGGCTGGCCGAGTGCGTCGAGCCGCTGATCGCGATGGTCGAGGATCTGGCGGTGACGGGAGCGCGGACCGCGCGGGCGAATTATGGCGCGCGCGGCTGGGTGTGCCACCATAACACCGATCTGTGGCGCGCGACCGCGCCGATCGACGGGGCGGCCTGGGGCATGTGGCCGACCGGGGGCGCGTGGCTGTGCAAGCATTTGTGGGACCGCTGGGACTATGGGCGCGACAGAAAGACGCTGGCGCGCATCTATCCGCTGATCCGCGACGCGGGGGTCTTCTTCCTCGACGCGATGGTCGAGCATCCCGATGGATCGGGGCTGGTGACCTGTCCCTCGATGTCGCCCGAGAACGACCATCATGCGGGCACGAGCAACTGCGCCGGGCCGGCGATGGACCGGCAGATCATCCGCGAGCTGTTCGGCAATATCATCGCGGCCTCGACGCTGCTGGGGAAGGATGCGGTGCTCCGGGGCGAGTTCGAAAAGGCGCTGGCGCGGATCCCCGCGGACCGGATCGGGCGCGAGGGGCAGCTGCAGGAATGGCTCGACGATTGGGACATGGACGCGGTCGATTTGCACCACCGGCACGTGTCGCACCTGTACGCGCTGTTTCCCGGGCACGAGATAAGGCCCGATACGGCGAAGAGCTTCGCCGCGGCGCGGCGGTCGCTCGAGATACGCGGGGACGATGCGACCGGCTGGGGGATTGGCTGGCGGATCAATCTCTGGGCGCGGCTGGGCGACGGGGACCATGCCTGGAGCGTGCTGCGCAAATTGCTGGGGCCGGACCGCACCTATCCGAACCTGTTCGACGCGCATCCGCCGTTCCAGATCGACGGGAATCTTGGGGGCGCGGCGGGGGTGGTCGAGATGCTGGTGCGCGATCAGCCGCAGGGCGTGGTGCTGTTGCCCGCCTTGCCCAGGGCCTGGGCGAAGGGGAGCGTGAAGGGCGTGCGGCTGCGCGGGGGACTTGTGGCGGATTTGAGCTGGGCCGAGGGAAAGCTGGTCGCGGCGGAACTGCGGGCGAGTGGGCCGGTGACGCGGCGGATCGCCTATGGCGCGCATTTGGAGCACTGCAGCTTCGGCCCGAATGGGGTGTGGCGCTGGCCGCTTGCTTCCTGACGGGCAATCCCTAGCATTGCGGCAATGGCGTCGCGGGGGGAGGCGATATGAACTGGTCGATTCTTGGCTTCCGGCGCTGGAGCGATTTCGGCGGGCGCTCCGGGCGGCGCGAATATATCAGCTTTATCTATCCGATCTATGGATTGATCGTCGCTGCCTATGTCGCACTGAACCGGTTCTTCGGGAACCCGCCTCCGGACTGGGCGATCATTGCATTCTTCGTCGGAATGCTCGCGCTCGCGGTGCCGATCTGGGCGATCACGGTGCGGCGGATGCACGACATCAACCTGCCGGGCGGCATCCTGGTGCTGGGCGCGTTCATCCCGGGGCTCAACTTCTTGTTCCTTATCCTGCTCTCGTTGATCCCGGGGACGCGCGGCGAGAATAACTATGGCGATGAGGCCGGGGTGCCTTCGGACTATTTCGGCAAGATCTAGCGGGGGCTGATTGCCGCAATTCCGCTTCAGTCCCGTGCTTGGCTGTCTGCCTGATTGCACGGGATGACGGCCATGATCCTCGCCACGCTGCTGATGCTCGCCGCGCCGCAGGACGCGCCGCCGGTGCAGGATGCGCCCAGGATCGAGGAGGCGCCCGATGCGCCGCCGGGGGCGACCCTCACGCGGCCGCATGTCGATGCCGATGGGACGCAGCGCTGGTCGATCCTGGCCGATCCCTGCGCAGCGGTGACGGGCGATCCGACGCGCGACGAGATCGTGGTGTGCGGGAGCGCCGCCGCGGGCAGCCCGCGGCTGCCGCTGCCCGCCGAGCGCGGGCCGCCCGACCGGCCGATGCCGAGCAACCCCTATGTGACCGGACGCGGCGCGCTGGCCGCGACCGTGCCGCCCTGCGCGACGCTGAGCCAGGGGTGCACCACGGGGATCGACCTGTTCGGCGGGGCGACCGCGCTGGTGCGGCTGATGGGCAAGGCCGTCGATCCCGGCAGCTGCTGCGAGACGCCGGGGGAAGCGACCAATCCGGCCGGGCTGATCGGCGATATCGCATCGGGGATCGGGCGGATCTTCAAGCGGCGGCCCGACCGGTCGAAGCGGATTCCGATTCCGCTCGACGATCCGAACTGGAGGCCGCCGGCGAGCGGGTCTTGATTCCCTCTCCCTTTGGGAGAGGGAGGGAGCGAACGAAGTTCGCGGAAAAGTGAGGGTGATTTGGGCAATCGCTCGTCACCCTCATCCTTCCCACCGCTTCGCGGCGGGCCCCTTCCTTCTCCCATCGGGAGAAGGAAGTAAGCGGGCGCTTGTCATTGACACCGGTGTCTAATAGCTTCCGGCCAAACAGGTTCGGGAGAGAGACGATGCGGGCACGCTGGTGGATGATGCTGGTTTTGGCGCTGGGGCTGGCCTCGCCGGCCGTCGCGCAGACCGCGCCCGCGGGAGTCGGCGAGCGGCCGCCCGTCGCGCGGATCAAGCCGTCCAAGCTGATCCTGGTCGGCGATTCGACGGTGCAGCAGATGAGCGGCTGGGGCGGGGCCTTTTGCGCGAAGCACGTCACCTCGTTCCTCGCCTGCGTCAATCTCGCCCGCGGGGGGCGGAGCACGTATAATTATCGCGCCGAGGGATCGTGGGACATCGCGCTCGCGGAGATGAAGACGCCGGGGTACGAGCAGGTCTGGGTGCTGATCCAGTTCGGGCATAACGACCAGCCGGGCAAGCCGGGGCGATCGACCGATCTCGCGACCGAATTCCCCGAGAATCTGCGCCACTATATCCGCGACGTGCGCGCAGCGGGGGCGATCCCGGTGCTGGTGACGCCGCTGACCCGGCGGTCGTTCGTCGACAGCAAGCTGCAGCGCGACCTCGATCCCTGGGGCGAGGCGATCCGCGCGGTGGGCAAGGAGATGGACGTTCCCGTGGTCGATCTGCTCGCGCGCAGCGAAGCCGCGGTCGAGGGGATGGGGCCGTCGCTGGCGAACCGCTACGCGCAGGTGCCGCCCTCGCGCGAACAGGCCGCGGCGGCGCTTACGGGCACGACGATCGGCAATCCTCCGCCGGCTGTGCCGGCGCCGGGAGCGTCCGCCGCGCCGGTCGCGGCGGTGGAGCCGATGGGCGATCCCAAATGGTCGTTCGACTATACCCATCTGGGGCATGACGGGGCCGATTTCTTCTCGGCGATCGTGGCGAGCGAGCTGGCGGTGAAGGTGCCGAAGATGCGGCGGTTCCTGTTGCCCTAGCGAAGTGTCGCACCTTTTCTCCCTCTCCCATCGGGAGAGGATACGAAGACTTGGCAGCTTGCTGCCTAGTCGAAGTTGGTGAGGGGTTAGGCGCTATCGATAGGGTGATCCCCTCACCCAGCTCCGACTAAGCCTTCGCTTCGCGAAGACTAAGTCTGCGCCACCTCTCCCGACGGGAGAGGGGAATTACGCCTCCGCCATCTCCAGCACGACCTTCCATTCCGCGGGGGTGACCTTGCCGACTGAGAGGCGGGAGAATTTGACCAGGTCCATCGCGGCGAGGCGCGGCTCGGCCTTGACCGCCTTGAGCGTGACCGGGTTCGCGAGCGGGCGGACGGGTTTCATCTCGACCGAGATCCAATTGCCCTCTTCGCCGTCCTTCCTCGCCTCGCGGCTGACCTCCATGATGCCGACGATCGCGAGGCCGATATTGCTGTGGTAGAAAAAGGCCTGGTCGCCGACCTTCATCGCGCGGAGATTCTGCGCGGCGGTATGGTTGCGGACGCCGTCCCATTCGGTCTTGCCGTCCTTGACCAGATCGTCCCAGCCGAACACGTCGGGTTCGGATTTCATCAGCCAGAGGTTCATGAAGGACCGATTAGCTCGGCAAATCGGCGCTGGCCATACTAAGATGAGGGCCATGGCTACCGAATCACCCCCCGCCCCGGGCGACGCGCTCGACCCTTCGGACCCCTATGCGCGGCCGGCGCAGACCTTTCCGGTGCTGTCCGCCGAGATGATCGCGCGGGTGGCGGCGTTCGGGGAGGAGGAGGTGTGGCCCGAGGGCGCGACCTTGTTCGAGCGCGGCGAGCGGAGCGTCGATTTCTTCCTGTGCCTGTCGGGGTCGATCGAGATCCTCGCTGAGGATGACGCGAGCACGCTCGAGATCGTCCATGACCATGAGCCCGGCCAGTTCACCGGCGAGCTCGACCTGTTCAACGACCGCAAGATCCTGGTCACCGGGCGCGCGACGCCGGGGACGCGGGTGCTGCGCGTGCGGCGGCGCAATTTCCGGCGGATGATCACCAGCGAGCCCGATATCGGCGAGATCATCATGCGGGCCTTCATCCTGCGCCGCATCGGGCTGATGCAGCATGGCCAGGGCGGGGTGACGCTGGTGGGCCCGGGACATGCCGCGGGGACCGGGCGGATCGAGACCTTCCTGACGCGCAACGGCTATCCGCACCGCCGGATCGACACCGAGATCGAGGTGGAGGCGGGGGGCTTTCTCGAATGTTTCGACCTGACCGAGGCCGATCTGCCGGTGGTGGTGGTCGAGGGGCGGGCGCTGCGCAATCCGAGCAATGCGAGCCTGGCCGACGCGCTGGGGCTGACGGTCGCGCTGGACCCCGATGCGGTTTACGACCTCGCGGTGGTCGGCGGCGGGCCCGCCGGGCTGGCGGCGGCGGTCTATGGCGCGTCCGAGGGGCTCGACACGGTGGTGATCGAGGCGATGGCGCCCGGCGGGCAGGCCGGGACCAGCTCCAAGATCGAGAATTATCTGGGCTTCCCCACGGGGATTTCGGGGCAGGCGCTGGCCGGGCGCGCGCAGGTCCAGGCGCAGAAATTCGGGGCGCGGCTGCTGGTGTCGCGCTCGGTCGAATCGATGGCGTGCGATTCCGCGCCTTACGCGATCACGCTCGACGACGGGGCAGTGATCCGGTCGCGCGCGGTGGTGGTCGCGACGGGCGCGCGCTACCGCAAGCTCGATCTGCCGCGCTATTGCGAGTTCGAGGGCAACGGCATCTATTATGCGGCGACCGCGATGGAGGCGGGGCTGTGCGCGGGCCAAGTCGCGGTGGTGGTGGGCGGCGGCAATTCGGCGGGGCAGGCGGCGATCTTCCTCGCGCGCACGGTCAAGCATGTCCATATGCTGGTGCGGGGCAAGGGGCTGGCCGAGACCATGTCTTCCTATCTGATCGAGCGGATCGAGGCGTCGGAGAAGATCACGCTGCACCCCTTTACCGAGGTGACGGGGCTGGAAGGCGAGAGCCATTTGGAGGCGCTCGAATGGACCGACCGGGAGTCGGGGGCGAGCTCCACGCAAGAGGTCGGCGCGCTGTTCGTGATGATCGGGGCGGTGCCCAATACCGATTGGCTGGGGGATTGCCTGGCGCTCGATGGGGCGGGCTTCGTGAAGACGGGGGAGGGCGCGAGCCCGTTCGCCTCGTCCAGGCCGGGCGTGTTCGCGGTGGGCGATGTCCGCGCGGGATCGGTCAAGCGCGTGGCGTCGGGCGTGGGCGAGGGATCGGTGGTGGTGTCGGCGATCCATCAGTATCTGGACACGGTGGAATAGGGCGGGCAAAGGGGCGCCCCATGAGCGACACCCCTCCCGATCGGCTCTCGGTCAACCAGAGCAGCCCCTATTTCGACGAGCCCACGCTGATGCGCGGCATCGGCATCCGCTTCAAGGGCGTGCAGCGGCGCGACGTCGAGGAATATTGCATGTCGGAGGGGTGGATCAAGGTCCAGGTCGGCAAGAAGATGGACCGCAAGGGGCAGCCGCTGACGATCACGCTCAAGGGGCCGGTCGAGGCCTGGTTCGAGAGCGGTGGCGAGGACGCGACCGAAACCGGCGGCGAAGGCGCCTCCGAGGACTGACTTCAGTTCCCTCCCTCTCCCGACGGGAGCGGGGAAGTAAAACTGTGATCGCGGTGCAACGCCGCGGACACATTCCTCATTTCCGCGCGCCGAATCGGCTGAAATGGCCTTGCCCCAGATCGGGACTGGGGCATTGTCGCATCGCAGCGACGCCGTGCAGACGGCGCGCGGGGAGAGGGTGCGCGGACACCAACCCAAGGGGACCCTTCATGGCCTATTCCAACCGACTCCGGATCATCACCCGCCCGCTGCTCGGCGGCATGGCCTTTGCGCTGCTGACCATAAGCGCGGGCACTGCCCAGGCGCAGGACACCCAGCCCGCCGCGACCGAGGATGACGGCGAGATCGTCGTCACCGCGCTGCGCCGCGAGCAGCGCGCCAAGGACGTGCCCGTCGCGGTGACCGCGATCGGCGGCGAAAAGCTCGATACGCTCAATTCCGGCGGGCAGGACATCCGCTTCCTGTCGGCACGCACCCCCAGCCTCCAGGTCGAAAGCTCGTTCGGGCGCACCTTCCCGCGCTTCTATATCCGCGGCCTCGGCAACACCGACTTCGATCCCAACGCGGCGCAGCCGGTCTCGGTCGTCTATGACGATGTCGCGCTCGAAAACCCGATGCTCAAGTCGTTCCCGGTGTTCGATCTCGACAGCGTCGAAGTGCTGCGCGGGCCGCAGGGCACCCTGTTCGGGCGCAACACCCCGGCGGGCGTGATCAAGCTCGATTCAGCCAAGCCGAACGATGTCGGCGGCGGCTATGTGAATGCCTCCTACGCCACTTACGACACGATCAATATCGAGGGTGCGGTCAATGTGCCGCTGGCCGAGGGCCTGTCGCTGCGCGGATCCGGGCTGCTCCAGTACCGCTCGGACTGGGTGACCAACACCGCGACGAGCGGCGTCGCCGACCGCAAGCTCGAAGGCTATAACGACCGCGCCGCGCGCCTCCAGCTCGGCTATACGAACAACGGGTTCAACCTGCTGCTCAACTTCCATATCCGCGACCTGGTCGGCACGCCGCGGGTCTTCCGCGCGGGCATCTTCCAGAAGGGCAGCGACAACCGGTTCGTCCCCAATTTCGATCCCTCGAAGGTCGCGCTCGACGGCTATACCAGCCAGAGCCTCAAGCAATGGGGCGCGAACGCGCGGATCGACTATCATTTCGAAGGCCTGGGCACGCTCTACAGCGTCACCGCGTTCGAGAAGGCGGTGGTCGAGAGCACCGGCGATATCGACGGCGGCAATTGCTACGCCTTCCTGCCCGGCTGCACGCTCGGCAACCTCAATGTCGCGGCCTTCCCGGTGAACACCGGCGGCCTGACCCAGCCCGAGGAGTTCAGCCAGGAGCTGCGCTTCGCGAGCGAGGACATGAACGGCGTGCGTGTGCAGGGCGGCGTCTATTATTTCTACCAGACCCTGACCTATCACGAATATAATTATTTCCAGGGGACCGGTCAGCGTGGCGCCGATCGGAACCAGGACATTTTCCACGACAATTCGAACGAGAACTGGGGCGTCTTCGCCTCGGGCGAGTTCAAGGCGACCGATGCGCTGACGCTGCGCGCGGGCCTGCGCTACTCGTCGGACCACAAGCATGACCGGGTCTCGGGCTTCTCGCCGAACCTGTTCGGCTATGTCCTGCCGGTGCGCGCCGAGGTCCGCGGATCGGCGGTGACCTGGGATGCGAGCGCTACCTATGCGGTGACGCCCGAGATCAACGTCTATGCCCGCGTCGCCACCGGCTATCAGGGCCCGGCGATCCAGGACCGCGTGACCTTCGGCAGCCGCCAGACCACTGCGCCCAAGCAGAACACCATTTCGGCCGAGGGCGGCATCAAGGGCGCGCTGGCGGACCATTCGCTCAACTTCGCGGTGACCGGCTATTGGTTCCGCACCGACGACCTGCAGATCACCGCGGTCGGGGGGGCCAGCAACTCGGCGCGGCTGCTGAGCGCCGATCATGCGGTCGGCTACGGCCTCGAAGGTGAGCTCGACTGGCGGCCGCTCGCCGGGCTCGTGCTGACCGCGAGCGCCAGCTACAACTTCACCGAGATCCGCGACCCGAGCATCAGCGTCGGCGTGTGCAACAACTGCACCGTGCTCGACCCGATCGTCAGCGGCCGGGCGGTGATCAACGGCAACGACCTGCCCCAGGCGCCGCGCTTCGTGGGCAATCTGACCGCGGGCTATTCGCACGAGGTGCGCGGCGGCACGGTGCTGTTCATCTATACCGACTGGGCCTATCGCAGCTCGATCAACTATTTCCTCTACGACTCCAAGGAGTTCCGGGGGCGTCCGCTGCTCGAGGGCGGGCTGAGGGCCGGCATCCGCTACGGCGATGTCGAGCTGAGCGTGTTCGGGCGCAACATCACCAACCAGATCCGCAGTATCAGCGGCATCGACTTCAACAACCTGACCGGGATGATCAACGATCCGCGGATCATCGGCGGGGCGGTGAAGTTCAAATTCTGAGGCGAAGAGGCCCGCTCAGTCTCCGGAGGAGCTGAGCGGGTCCTCGCGATAGGAGTCGCCGGTGCAGCTCGTCCCATAGGCCGTACGCGGCCGGGGCGGGTTTGCGCCGAGTGCGGCCTGGGCGGCGGCAAGGCGACCGGCGTTGCGCCAGGTCCAGCTATGCCAGTCCGACTGGCCCAGCACGGTGATCCGCAGCACCTCCTCGCGCGCGGTGCGTACCCGATCGAGGAATTCAGGATCGCGCGCGGCGCTCTCCAGCTCGATCAGCGGGAGCAATGCCGAGGCGCCCTGGTTGCGGAGATAGCAGAGGTCGATCGGCTGGGCAGGGCCGCCCACCTCGCGGGCGTGGCGGACATTCCAGTCGGCGGCGATCGCGGCGGGATCGGCCGCGCAGCCGATCAGCAGCATCGCGCCCGCGGCGAAGGCGTTGGTGTTGATCAGCCACGCGGTCGAGCGGCCGGTGAGCAGGCGCCAGAGGATCAGCACCAGTCCGAGGCCGACCAGCAGCATCCAGGCGAGCGCGGCGATGCGCATCACGGTGAGCGAATAGGAGCCGACATAGTCGAGCGTGCGCAGGATGCTCGACGCGACCAGCAACAGGTTCTGGGCGACCCAGAGGGTGACGAGCAGCCGGACCGAGGCGCGCTTCGAGGTCGGGCTGCGCGGGCTGAGGACGGTGAGGACGAAGAGCGCGGCGAGCAGGGCGGTGGCGATCAGGGCATAGGCGCCGCGATGCGCGTAATCGGCCATGGTGATCGTGCCGGGAAGGCGCGCGCCGCTCCACAGGAAGATGATGTCGAGGCTGTTCTGGAGCGCGAACACCGCGTTGAAGGTGAGCAGCGAGAGGATGATCGAGGCGGCGGGGACCTGGGGGAGGACGCCGGCGAAGCTGGGCGCGCCGATCGCGGGGCGGGTCACGAACGGGTGCGGGCGCAGGCTCGGCCAGACCGCGAAGAAGGCCAAGCCGGCGAAGGCGAGCTGCGGGACGATCGAGACGGGCGAGGGGATGCGGATCCTGTCGATCGCGTCGGCGATCAGCGGGTTGGCGCTGGCGAACAGGGTGAGGAAGATGCCGCCGCCGATCAGCGGCAGCGCGAGCAGGCTGATCAGCGCGGCGAGGCTGCGCCCGCCCGCAATCCCGCTTTTGGGGCTGCGGATGCGGAGGATGCGGACACCGTCGCCGAACCACCGGATCCAGCCGATGAAGAGGTGCGCGAGCAGCCGCACGCTCCAGCGCAGCATATCGCCGAAACGCGCGCGGGCGAGCAGGCCCGCGCTCGAGATGGCGGCCCAGAACAGGGCCCAGCCGAGCAGGCCGGGATCGTAGACGAGGGTGGCGGCGAACAGGGTGGCGACGAGCAGCGCGAAGCGCGCGCCGGGCCTGCGGCGGACGGCGGGCACCGCGGCCATCAGCGCGACGATCCAGGCGAACGCGAAACCGCCGATCGTCGAGCCGATCCACTGGCAGTAGAAAAGCTGCTCGGCGAGGATCGCGAGTAAGGCGGCGAGGATGAGTTTGGCGCGCATCTGGGTCTCCCTTGGTCCGCGCGCTTTGGCGGGGGCGTGTGGAGATCAGGCGGTGGGGGCGGAGGGGTTTCGGGGGATGGGTTGTGCAGAAGATGTGCAACGCCATCATCCCGGCTTTCGCCGGGATGACGGCCTATTAGAACCGTTCGTTGAACGCGTCGCTCGCCGCCGCCTCGAATGCCTTGAGGGCGATCATGTGGGGGAAGGGGCCGTGGCTGATTCGGGCCACGCCGGTTTCGGCGACCTGCTTGGCCGAGGGCGCGCCGGGGAAGGCCATGAAATTGACGGGCAGCTTGACCGCCTTGCACACGCGCTCGAGCAGGCGGAGGTCGGCGAGGCCGGGGACGAAGAAGCCGCTCGCGCCGGCATCGGCATAGGCATGGCCGCGCTCGATCGCGGCGTCGGCCATCGCGGCGTCGTGGGTGCCGGCCTTTTCGATCAGGAAGATGTCGGTGCGCGCGTTGATGAAGAAGGCCGAGCCCAAAGCGGCGCGGACCGCGGCGATGCGCTCGGACTGGGCGGCGATATGGTGCATCGTCCGCGGCTCCTTCGAGCCCACGACCTGATCCTCGAAATTGCAGCCGATCGCACCGGTGGCGGCGAGCAGGCCCATATTCGTGGCGAGCTTGCCCGGATCGACCGCATAGCCGCCCTCGAAATCAATCGTCACGGGCAGATCGACCGACTGGACGATCCGCTCGGCATTGCCCAAGGCCAGCGGCATCGGCAGCGCCTCGGCATCGTGGAAGCCGTGCGCGGCGGCGACCGAGGCGCTGCCGGTCGCGATCGCCTTCGCGCCCGAACGCGCCGCGATTCGCGCGCTGCCCGCGTCCCAGACGTTGAACAGGATCAGCGGATTGCCCGGCACATGGAGTGCGGCGAATGTCTCGAACTTGCTCATCACGGACCCCTTCGTTCCTCTATTGTTCCGATAGAGAAACCGCCCGCCCGGGGCAAGCGGGAGTCACATGAAATTGACACAGGCCTGGTTGCGGATTTCGATCATGATTCGCGAAATGCGCTGTGCGATGCGGTGGGCGTCGGGGCTTTCGGGGACGGGCGCGGCCTTGCCGATCTTCTTCGAGACGCTGCGCAGGTCGCTGCAGATCCGCTTCGAACGGCGGCTGTTCTCGGATCCGTGATAGGCGGCCTGGGTGACGGTGCAGACCTGGATCAGCGATTGTGCCCAGCCGGGAAAGGCGAAGCCCTGGCCGATCACGGTGCGGGTGACGCCGGTGCAGGCGCTGTCGAGCCGGGCGCTCTCGCCGCTCTGCATCGCGGCGAGGATGCGCTCGGCGCGCTCGGTCCAGTTGCGCCAGCCCTCGGCGCGGTCCTTGGCCTCGGCGATGCCGGGCAGGGCGGCGACGCAGAGCAGGCCCGCGATGACGAGGTGGCCGTGGATGCGCATGAACTTCCCCAATCGGTGTCGATGCCCGCACCATGGGGCCAGCTCGGCTTGTTTCGCACCCCCATTTGGGTGGGGTCAGCGGCGGGGCTGCCAGCGGAAGCGCGCCGCGGCGATCACCGCGCCTACCACGCCCCAGATGCCGAGCACCGAAAGGCTCGGCAACGAGATGCCGCCGCCGAAAAAGGCGCCGACCGTCGCGGTGGCGAGCGGGCGGATCGGGAGCGCGTTGGCGATGGCGTTGAGCCAGGCCGGCAACCGGTCTACGGGATAGAAGACGTTCGAGACGAACAGGATCGGGAAGGTGACCGCGTTGAGCATCGCGGGGCCCGCCTGGGCGTTCGGGATCACCGATACGACCGCGAGCGACAGCGCCGCAAGGCACGCCGACCCGGCGAGCACCGTCACCACGAACGCGCCGAGATCGGGCAGCGCGATCGTCACGCCGAAGAACGCCACGCCTTCAGCGACGCACAGCATCGAGGCGAGCAGCCCCATCGCCATCGCAAACAGCAGCCGCGCGGTGACATAGGCCGAAACCGCGGTCGGCGTGCCGCGGATGCGCTTGAGCCGGCCCATGTCGCGGTCGAACAGGATCGTCACGGCAAGGTTGGTGAAGCAGGTCATCACCACCGCGAACACCGACATGCCCGCGACATAGAAGGAGGCCGCGGTGACAGTGTGGCCGTGCATCGGGATCTTGGCGCCGCCGAACACCAGGCTGTTGATCGTCAGGATCATCAGCGGGAAGACCACGCCGAAAAAGGCCGCGCCGGGATTGCGCCAGAAGGACAGGTTGATGAAGCGCAGATGGTGCAGCACGCTGCCGGGCCAGGCGATCATGCCGTGCCTCCCGCCCGGTCGGCGCCGATCAGTGCGAGATAGGTATCCTCGAGGCTGGGCCGCGTGACTTCAAGCCCTTCGAGCGCGATGCTGTGGGCGATCGCCCAGCCGGTGAGCGCGTTGAGCAGGGGAACCGGATCGTCGATGCTCAGCGTCACTTGGCCTTCCTGCTCGGTGGCGCGCGCCGCGACCGTGTCGGGCAGAGGCGGACCGCCGGTTGGGCGGCGGAAGCGGATGCGGCTGGCGGCATGGCCGCGCCCGCCGAGCGTGTCGGGGGTGCCCTCGGCGATGATCCGCCCGCTCGCGATCACCGCGACGCGGTCGGCGAGCTGCTGCGCCTCGTCCATATAATGGGTGGTGAGCAGCACGGTCTTGCCGAGATCGCGCAGGCCCCGGACCATCGCCCAGGCTTCGAGCCGGGCATCGGGATCGAAGCCGGTGGTCGGCTCGTCGAGGAAGAGCAGATCGGGGTCTCCGACCAAAGCGCAGGCGACGTCGAGCCGCCGCTGCTGCCCGCCCGAAAGCCGGCCGGCGCGGGTCCTGGCCTTGTCGGTGAGGCCGACCAGCTCGATCACCTCGTCGGCGGGGCGCGGCGCAGGATAGGTGCCCGCGATCATCCGCACCATCTCGCGCACGGTGAGGAAGGGATCGGGCGAATTCTCCTGAGCGACGATGCCGATCCGCCGCTTGAGCGCGATCGCGTTCTTGGCGGGATCATGGCCGAGCACGCGGACGCTGCCGGAATCGCGTTTGATATAGCCTTCGAGAATCTCGACCGTCGTCGTCTTGCCCGCGCCATTGGGGCCGAGCAGCGCGAAGATCTCGCCCGCGGCGATCGTCAGATCGACCCCGGCGACCGCCTGGACCTTGCCATAAGCCTTGGTCAGGCCGCGCACTTCGATCGCCGCTTCCGACACGCCCCGCCTCCCACTGTCTTAGTAGACTATAGCACCTTTGCGGAGGGTGGGAAGGGGGAGTGCGGCCCCTTTTGACTCCCCTCCCTGTATGGGAGGGGTAGGGGGTGGGTGGCGAGCGTAGCGAGCGAGCCGTTAGGCCCGAGATAAAGAAAAGACGGGGCATCGAGCCCCGCCTTTTCTAACCCACCCCTAACCCCTCCCTTGCAGGGAGGGGAATTCTGGATGCCGATCGACCCTAGTGAACGAACCTCGCCACCACGTCGCGGTACGAGCGGCTGACTTTCACGCTGGCGCCCGAATCGAGCACGAGGAAGCATTCGCCATTGGTGTGCGGCTTGACCTGCTTGACCAGGTCCAAGTTGACGATGGTCGAGCGGTGGACGCGCTGGAAACGGCGCGGATCGAGGCGCTTTTCGAGGTCCTTCATCGTCTCGCGGAGAATGAGCGTGTTGTCGCCGGTATAGATGCACATGTAATCGCCCGCGGCGTCGATCCGCTCGATCGTGTCGACATCGACGCGGAAGATCTGGCCGCGATCCTTGATGTTGATGAGCTTTTCGAAGCGGTTCGAGGCCATTTCGCCGCCGTCCGCGGCCTCGAATTCCTCGGCCGCTTCGGGGGCGACCTCGGTGAGGACTTCCTTGAGCTTCTCGACCTCCTCGGCACCGCGCTTCTCGGTCAGGCGCTGGCGGACGCGGTCGAGCGTGTCGGCGAGGCGGGTCTCCTCGACCGGCTTCATCAGATAATCGACCGCGTTCGCCTCGAACGCGCGGATCGCATGGTCCGAATAAGCGGTGACGAAGACGAAGAGCGGCGGTTCGACCTCCATCAGCCCCTGGACGACCGAGAAGCCGTCGAAGCCGGGCATCTGGATGTCGAGGAAGACGAGATCGGGCTTGTGGGTCTTGATGCTGCGGATGGCCTCGCGGCCGTTCGAGCATTTGTCGATGACTTCGACATCGTCATGTTCCTGGAGCCTCAGTTCGAGCCCCTGGATCGCCAGCGGTTCGTCGTCGACTAGGATGGTGCGGATGGTCATGCGGCCTCTCGGTTCGGTTCGTCGATCTGGAACGGTATCTCGATCTCAACGCTGAACCCTTCCCCGGGGTTCGATTGCGTTTCGAAACGATGGTCAGCCCCGAAGGACTGCGCCAGACGCTCCCTGATATTGGCGAGCCCCACGCCGGTTGAAAGGGTCGGCCGTGCTTTCATTTCGATCAATCCCGGTCCGGTGTCGGATACGGCGATCAGAACCCTTTCGCCGACGAGCCGAGCCGAAACGGTGATATCGGCCCCCTCTTCCTGCGGGGTGACGGCATATTTGATCGCGTTTTCGACGAGCGGCTGGAGCAGAAGCGACGGCAGCCGCGCCTTGGCGACGCGCGGATCGATCTCGAAATGGGTGCGAAGCCGCTCGTCGAAGCGCATCTTCTCGATCTCGAGATAGAGTTTCAGCGTCTCCGCCTCCTGCGCGAGGGTGACGTGCGCGGTGGGCTCGTTCGCCAGCGTGTAGCGCAGGAACGAGCTGAGGCGGCTGAGCATGACGTTGGCGCGCTCGGTCTGCTTGAGCAGGACGAGGGTCGAGATCGAATTGAGCGTGTTGAACAGGAAATGCGGATTGAGCTGGTAGCGCAGCATCGCGAGCTGGGCCGAGCTGGCCTGGTGTTCGAGCTGTTCCATCTGATCGGCCTGCTGCTCGACGATCAGATAGAAGTTCATGCCGAAATAGAGCGCCGACCAGCCCGCGAGCACGGTGAAGGTGAGGAAGAGATAGCCGACGACGCGGCTGAGGCTGATCCCGGGATCGACGACCTTGCTGACGAGCGAGAAGGTGAAGGCCTCGAGCACCGCGTAGATCAGGGTCGCGAGCGCGAGGGTCGCCAGCGTGAGCAGCGCGCCGGAGATGCGCGGCAGGCGCCGGTAGTAGCCGTACAGGGTCGAGAGCAGCAGGGTGAGGCAATAACCGATGATGGTTTCGATGATGACGCCGATCACGCCCTCGAACTCGAAGCTGTTCGACACGTTCGAGACCGTGCGCAGCACGAAATAGCCGCTCCATCCCGCCGCCTGGAGCATCCAGAAGGCGCGGGCCTTGTCTTCGAAGAAGGGACGCGACAGCACCATCGGCTGGGCGATCGCCGCAGGCACGAAGCGCTGCCGGGGGTCGAGAAGCTTGGCCACGGATCCGCTCTAACACCGCTGACAGAGCACGGCAAAGAGGGTTAGGATGGGGGAAAGACAGGAGAGGGACATGGACGACCAGGCTCTTGGCGGGCAGGAACGCGCCGGCTTTACCGCGATGGCGGAGGGCAGCGCCGAGGACTGGGCGATCATCGCGGGGCAGTTTCGGCACTTCGCGCATGGGCTGCCCGATCGGGTGCTGACGCACCTCAAGCTGCTCGATGGCGATTTCGGGGGCTTTCCCGTGGATCGGCTCGAACATTCGCTCCAGACCGCGACGCGCGCGCACCGCGACGGACGCGGCGAGGATTATGTCGTGATGGCGCTGCTCCACGATATCGGCGACACGCTGGGGAGCTATAACCATCCCGAGGTGGCGGCGGCGATCCTCAAGCCCTTCGTGAGCGAGGAGATCCACTGGATCTGCCAGAATCACGGCGCCTTTCAGGGCTATTATTATTTCCACTTCCTCGGGATGGACCGCGACATCCGCGAGCGTTTCCGGGATTCGCCGCATTTCGAGGCGTGCCGCGAGTTTTGCGAGAAATATGATCAGGCGGCGTTCGATCCGGACTATGCGAGCGAGCCGCTGAGCTTTTTCGAGCCGATGGTGCGGCGCGTGTTCGCGCGGCCGGTCAACAGCATGTACGCCAAGGCGCTGGAGGCGGAGGGCTGACCCCCGATCCTCCCCCCGCAAGGGGGAGGTGGCAGGCGCAGCCTGACGGAGGGGGAGGGCGACGGCCACGTCTGTTTCGTGTCCGCCCCCTCCGACGCCTTCGGCGCCACCTCCCCCTGGCGGGGGAGGATTGAGAAGGTGGCGCCGCCCTTGTCCCACAAACGAAAACCGCCGCCCCGTTTCCGGAGCGGCGGCATTCTGTTGGCCGTGAGGCGGTTGGCTTAGAAACCGACCACCAGCGCCGCCGTGACCGCCCGCGGCACGCCGAACTGGACGTTCGGAACGCTGAAGCGGTTCGACGAACCACCGAAACCGCCGACATAGAATTGGTCGAACAGGTTGGTGACGTTGAACTGGAGATAGGTCTTGCTGAGGCCCCACTGCTCCATGTTCACGCGGACGTCGAGGTCGACGAGCGTATAGGCCGGAGCGGCGGCGTTATAGACCTGGACGAGGCGGCCCGCACCCGTGGTGCTCGAGCTGTTCGCGCAGAAGTCGCCGTTGCGAACCGAACCGTTGCCCGTGCCCGCGGTGTTGAAGCACTGGAAGACGGCCAGATTCTCGTCGTTGACGTAGCGCTTGCCGGTCCGCTTGACCTGCAGGCCGATATCGACCGGACCGAGGGTGCCCTGGATACGGCCACCGAAGGTGTAGACCGGCGCACCCGATTCACGCTTGCCGGCGGTCAGATAATAGACCGGCACGTTCGGCGTGGCACCGTTGAAGTCGGTATCGAAGTTGCCGATCAGCAGATTGTCCTTGATCTCCGAGTGCAGGTACGAACCGAACACATAGATGAGGAGATCCGGGGTCGGCTTGTAGGCGATGCTGCCGTCGAAGCCCCACTTGGTCACGTCGCCGAGGTTGCGGGTGATCGTCTGGTCGAGCTCGGGATCGTACGCGGTCGCGATACGGTTCTTGTACGCGGTGTACCAGCCCGAGAGCTGCGCGGTCAGACGGCCGTGACGATAGCGGAAGCCGCCGTCAAAGCTATCGGTGCCTTCCGCGAGCGGCTTGGCCTGATCGGCGCCCACCGGGAAATAGAAGGCGTTGTACAGGATGTCCGTACCCGGAACCGAGATGCCCTTGGTGTAGCTGGCGAACAGGCTCAGATCGCCGGTCACGTCGAAGGTCAGGCCGACGCTCGGCAGCAGCTTGCTGTAGGTGTAGGTGCGCGACGACGGCGGCGCGAAGCCGACGACGCAGGTGACCGAGGTGGTGCACACGCCCGCCGGACGCGTGACGGCGCCGACCGTGGTCACGCCCGGACCAAAATAGGTGTAGGGGTTCGCAGCGGCATAGGCGGCGACCTGCGCCGGATCGACGCAGGCGACGTTGCCGTTGGCCGCGACGGTGAAGCAATGCTGGTTGAGGTCGCGGGTGAACCACTTGTTGGTGATGCCGAGCACGACGGTGAGCCCGCCGAACTGGCCGCGATACTCGCCCGAAAGCTGCTGCAGCGTGGCGTAGGACAGACGATCGCGCTTCTGGATCGGGTTGCCCTGGCCGTCGAGCACCGGCTGATTGATCGGGAAGACGTCATAGGGCTCGCCGTTCGGCGCGAGCAGGACATGCTCGCCGGTCTGGCGATGGCGGCCGCGATCATAGGTGTAGTTGATGCGGATGCGGTTATCGTCGTTGATGTCATAGGCCAGCGTGCTGACCACGACATAGCGGCGCGTGGTGGTCTCGCTCGGGTTGCCGAGCTCGACGGTGTCGAGCGTGTCGCCGTCGCCGTTGAGGTCACGGCCGACATAGGTGCCGAAGCCGCCAGGCGAGGCATTGCCGCCGTTCGGGCCAGCGTTGAGGACTCCGGTGTAGGTGTTCGCGCCGCAGGCGCCCACCGTCGGGGAGTTGCCCAGCGTGGTGCAGCCTTCACGCGCCCCGACGACGCCGCCGCCATTGGCCTTGACGTACTGGAAGCTGGCGTCGGTGGTCAGCGTTAGCCCTTCGGCCAGCGTGAAGCGCGAGGCCACGCGGATGTTGCCGGTGTTCGACGGGTTGTAGCGGCGGTCGAACTCGATGCCGCAGGTGTTGGCGTTGTCGACCAGGCCGGCGCGGGCCGTGGTGGTCGCGCACGGATAGTTGATGTTGTAGAAGCGCTCGTTGCGGGTGGTCGGGAAGCGGTTTGCCGTGCCCGTGCCGACGACGCGCGGCGTGCCGTTCACCGGAACCGAGGTCAGATCGGTGCGCAGCGGCGCCGAGCCGAAGAAGTTGTTGCGGTTCTGGTTGTAATGGCCCGCGACCGAGATGAAGTCCCCGTTCGAGCCGATCGGCTGATAGATGCGGCCGTTCCACTGGGCCTTTTGGAGCTGGCCGTAATTGTTGAACGGATTGTCGCCATTGACCCACGAGGCCGAGACGAAGGCGCGGGTGCCGAAGCTGGTCAGGCTGCCCGTGTCGATCATCGCGAAGCCGCGATAGAAGTTGCGCTTGCCTGCCGGGCTGCCCTCGGCCGCATAGGTGCCGACCATGCCGCTGAACAGCGCGCCCAGCTCTTCGCCGGGAACGCGGGTGCGGATGTTGACGGTGCCGCCCGAAGCCGAAGCGGTCGGGCTGTCGACGTCGGTGGAGCCGAGGTTGACCGTGACCGACTCGAGGGTCTCGGGATCCTGCTGCTGGTTCGAATAGATCGCGTAGTTGCCGGTGTCGTTCAGCGGAACGCCGTCGATCGTCTGCGAGATGCGGGTCGAATCGAAGCCGCGGATCGTGAAGGTACCGCCGGCCGCGCCGGTCGCGTCATTGTTCTGGAAGCTGACGCCGGGCGACAGGTTGATGATGTCGTTGACGGTCTGGCCGGGGCGCTGACGCTGGATCAGCTCGCTGTCGATGGTGACCTTCGACTTGGGCGTGTCGGGGAGCTGGACACCGCCGACGCTGCGCGCAGTCGCGGTGCCGGTGACGACGATCTCGGTCTCGCCTTCGAAATCGGTCGAGCCGGTCGACTGTGCATAGGCCGCGGACGGCAGAATGAGCGCGGCAAATGCCACGCTCGCGAAAAGCTTGGTGCGCATGGTCTTCCCCTTCGTTGGGTGGTGCCCGTAAAACAAAACAGTGCGGAACGTTGCGGTGTGGTTCACCGTCTTAGCCGCCTCTGGCGACTGAATATGGCCAGAATGTTACAGTCAATGCCAGGATGTCCTAAGCCGAGATTCAGCCATGCTGCGTTGCAAAAAGGCCACGCCCGTAGAGTTACGTAGGGCCATGCCAAGCGACTGAAAAAGCTCAGTTAGTTGCGCCTGCGACGATATCGGCCCAGCCCGCTTCGTCGATGACGCGAATCCCCAGCTCGGCGGCTTTTTTGAGCTTCGATCCGGCGCCCGGGCCCGCGATGACGAGGTCGGTCTTGGCCGAAACCGATCCCGCGACTCGGGCGCCCAGGGCCTCTGCCTGCGCCTTGGCCTCGTCGCGGCTGAGCGTCTCGAGGCTGCCGGTGAAGACGAGCGTCATGCCGCTGACTTCCGACTCGCGCGTCTCGACGATGAAGGGCGGCGGGGCGACCTCGGCGAGCAGATCGGCCCAGGCCGCGCGGTTATGCTCCTCGTGGAAAAAGTCGGCGAGCGCCTGGCCGACCGCGCCGCCGGCATTCTCGACGCCGATCTGCTCGGTGATCGCCTTGTCGAGGCGGGCGCGGTGTTTCGCGTCGCTCTCGCCGAGCGCGGGCGGGGTCGCGTCGCGCAGCGCGATGAGGTCGTCGGCAAGGGTGCGGATCGCGTCGAGCGTGGCGTAGCGCTTGAGCAGGTCGCGCGCGGTGATCGCGCCGATATGGCGGATGCCGAGCCCGAACAGGAGGCGGGCGCCGTCGGGCGCGCGCTTGGCCTCGATCGCGGCGAGCAGGGCGTCGACCGATTTCTCCTGCCAGCCTTCGCGGCCGAGCAGTTCCTCGCGGTGCGCGGCGAGGCGGAAAATGTCGGCGGGTTCGGCGATCCAGCCGAGATCGAGGAATTCGATCAGCGTCTTCTCGCCCAGCCCCTCGATGTCGAGCGCGCCGCGGCTGACGAAATGCTTGAGCCGTTCGAGCCGCTGCGCCGCGCAGATCAGCCCGCCGGTGCAGCGGATATCGACCTCGCCCTCCTCGCGCACCGCTTCGGAATCGCAGATCGGACAGCGATCGGGGAAGACGAAGGAGTCGCGCACTTCATCGCGGGTGAGGTTCTCGACGATCTGGGGGATGACGTCGCCGGCGCGCTGGAGGACGACGCGGTCGCCGGGGCGGACCCCGAGCCGGGCGATCTCGTCGGCATTGTGCAGGGTGGCGTTGGTGACGACGACGCCGCCGACCGTGACGGGCTTGAGGCGAGCGACCGGGGTGAGCTTGCCGGTACGGCCGACCTGGATGTCGATCCGCTCGAGCGTCGTCTCGGCGCGTTGCGCCGGGAATTTGTGCGCGATGGCCCAGCGCGGAGCCCGCCCGACAAAGCCGAGGCGTTCCTGATATTTGAGCCGGTTCAACTTGTAGACCACGCCGTCGATGTCGAAGTTCAAATCCGCCCGCGCGCGTTCGATGGCCCGATATTGCTCCAGGGCTTCGGTGAGATCGGCGCAGGATCTGAAAAGGCCGGAGACGGGGAAGCCCCAATCGCGGATCACCGCGATCACGCTGGCCTGCGTGTCGCCGGGAAGCGCGCTATGGTCCCCCCAGCCCCAGGCGAAGAAGCTGAGCGGGCGCGAGGCGGTCACCTCCGCGTCCTTTTGCCGCAGCGAACCCGCCGCGGCGTTGCGCGGATTGGCGAACTGGCGCGCCTTTTCCGGATCGTCCGCCTCGGCGAGCAGGCGCGCATTCAGCGCGAGGAAGGCGGACTTTTCCATGTAGATTTCGCCGCGCACTTCAAACACCTCCGGCGCGCCGTCGGGGAGCGTCTTGGGGATGCTGCCGATGGTGCAGACATTGGCGGTCACGTCTTCGCCGATCCGTCCGTCGCCCCGTGTGAGCGCGCGGACCAGGCGGCCGCCTTCGTAGCGGAGCGAGCAGGACAGGCCATCGATCTTGGGCTCGGCGGTGAGCGCGATCACCTCGTCGTCGGGGAGCTTGAGGAAACGGCGGACGCGGCCGAGAAAGTCCGCCGCCTCCTCCTCGTCAAAGGCATTGTCGAGGCTGAACATCGGCTGCGCATGGGCGACCTTGGCGAGCGCGGAAGATGGCGCGGCGCCGACCGATTTCGAGGGCGAATCGGGTCGGACCAGATCGGGGAAGGCGGCCTCGATCGCGCTGTTGCGCCGCATCAGCGCGTCGTAATCGGCGTCGCTGATCTCGGGGGCGTCGTCATCATGGTAGAGGCGGTTATGGTGCGCGATCTCGGCGGCGAGCGCTTCGAGTTCGGCGGCGGCTTCGTCCGGAGTCTGGGGGAGCGGCTGCATGGGCATCTCGCTAATCCGGGGGATGGATCAAGTCCACCGATTGGCGCATGGGAGCGGCGATGCGTTTCGATCTCGAACCGATTGGAGTCGTCCGGGGTGGCCGTGCCGAGGCCATCGACGACGATTGGGATCGCGAGACGGCGGTGATCGAACTCGCGCCGCGCTTCGGGGCGGAGGCCCTGGCGGGGCTCGGCGACTTCAGCCATGCCGAGATCGTGTTCGTGTTCCACCGGGTGCCGGACGAGAAGATCGAGACGGGCGCGCGGCATCCGCGGGGACGCGCGGACTGGCCGCTGGTCGGCATCTTCGCGCAGCGGGGGAAGAACCGGCCCAACCGGCTGGGGGTGACGGTCTGCGCAATCGAGCGGGTCGAGGGGACGCGGCTGCACGTGCGCGGGCTCGACGCGGTCGATGGGACGCCGGTGGTTGATATCAAGCCGGTGATGCGGGGCTTCCTGCCGCGCGGCGAATTGCGCGAGCCCGAATGGGCTGGCGAGCTGATGGCGGGCTATTGGGATCGGGAGGGCTGATGCGGATCGGCGACTTTCTGCTGGGGCAGCGGGTCGATCTGGCGCTCCCATTGCCGCCCGAGGCCTGCGCGGCGCGACTAAGGACGCTGGTGCCGGCGCACGACCTGCCGATCGGGCACCGCCGGCTGCTGGGCCGTGTCGAGGGCGATTGGGTCAATCTCCATTATGTCGGCTCTTTTCTCGTGGACCGGCGCGAACATGCGCGACTGGAAGCGCGGCTTATCGCGCATGACGGCGGCACGCGGCTGATCGGCAGCTTCCGGTCGCTGACGTCGCTGGTCGTGCTCGTGGTCTTTCATGGGGTGATACTGGGCATGGCGGGCGTGATGATCCGTGACGCGCCCGCCTGGGACGCGGGGTTGGCGTGGCGGCTTGTCTTTCCTGCCGGGTTCCTGGTCGCTGTCTGGGCCTTCCTGTTCGCCTATGCCGCTGCCGCCGACGATGACTGGGAGCGGATTCACGGTGCCATAATGAGGGTATGCGCCGAATGAAGCGGGTGCTGCGGCTGGCCGGGGCGGTGCTGCTGTGGATGGTGGTGACGCTGTGCCTGACCGTGACCGTCGTCCCGCATTTCCTCGACCGCATCTATTATCGCGGCCCCGCGAGCGCGCATTTCGACGGGCAGCATTTCTTCAATCCCGATGGCGATGACGACCGGCTGAGGCTGACCGGCGCCAACAGCCGGTGGACACTGCTGACGCGGCAGATCTTCGGCGATCCGACGCGGCCCGCCTGGCCCGATCATGTCGCGGTGACGCCGACAAGGCCGCCGGCGCGCGTGATGGGCGCGGCGATGCTGGCGACCTGGGTGGGGCATGCGACGCTGCTGGTGCAGGCCGATGGGGTGAACATCCTGACCGATCCGGTGTGGAGCGAGACCGTCGGCCCGTTCGGGATCGGGCCGCGGCGCGTGGCCGAGCCGGGGATAGGGCTGAAGGACCTCCCGAAGATCGACGTCATTCTGGTGAGCCACAATCACTATGATCATATGGATGTCGCGACGCTCAAGAAGCTGTGGGATCGCGACCGGCCGCTGATCGTGACCTCGCTCGGCAATGACGCGATCCTGCGATCGGCGGGAATCGAAGCGAAAGTGGCCGATTGGGGCGGGACCATCCCTGCCGGGCCCATCGCCGCCGTCCATGTCACGCGCAATCATCATTGGGGCAGCCGCTGGTTCACCGACCGCAACCGCGCGCTCTGGTCGAGCTTCGTGGTGCGGCTGCCCCACGGCAATTTCTTCTTCTCTGGCGACACCGGGATCGGGGACGGGAAATGGCCCGCCGAGGCGGCGGCCTATGGGCCGATCCGGCTGGCGGCGATTCCGATCGGGGCCTTCCGTTTCGAGGAAGGCCAGATGGGGGCGGGGAGCCATATCGGGCCGTGGGACGCGATCCGCGTGTGGAACGGGCTGGGGCGGCCCTTCGCGATCCCGATCCATTGGGGGACCTTCCGGCTGAGCCGGGAGGGGTATCGGACGCCGCCGACCATGCTGGAACGGATGCTCCGGTGCGCGGGCGAATATCCGGGCGTGTTCGCCGACATAGCGATCGGGAAGCCGGTGACCGTTCCCCCGTTGAAAGGCTGGGCCCAGCCGCGGCCCGACATGGCGGGGATCGACTATTGCAACAAACTGGGGGAATTCAGAGACCTGCGCTAGGCTTCACCGCTTGCAGTCGCCCAGCCTTGTCCACTTCGTCTGATACGCCACGCGGACGCGTTCGGTGGCGCCGCTCTTGTCCTTGACGTTCATGTTGACCGCGACCTTGGCGTCGGCGCTCTCCTCGCGCTCATGGCCTTCGAACTCGACCGTGCCGCTGATCTCCATCCCCATCTTGTCGCTGGGGCCGCAGGTGCCGGTGCTGGTGAGATTGCCGCCCTTCTCGTCGAAGGTTTCGAGATGGCAGAGCTTTTCCGAATTGGCGAGCATGTCGCGGTTGATCTCGCGCCCCGATTTGAGCGTGGGCTCGATGCAGTCCTTGATCTCGGTCGAATCGGGCGGGAGGCTGAAGGGCGCGTCCTGGCGATCGACCCAGACATCGTTGGCGATCAGCGTGAGCAGCTTCGATTCCTTCTGCCACTGGCCGAGTCGCGGCGCATTGGCGGGATTGTCGGTCATCGGGCCGCAGCCGGCGAGCAGGCCGGCCGTCAGCAGCATGGCGGGCAAATGATAGCGCATCGCGGAAGGCCCCCTCGCGGTGAGATGCCAGCATGACGGGGCGGCGTTTCAAATCGGTTAAATGGCGTGTGCAGAGGCGCTTGATGCGAGAGGGGTGCAGCGGCTATTTTGTGCAAGTCCGGGGAAGGGTCGAAAACCGTGAGAGAGGGCGCCGTGCGCGCATTGCATGTCTATGACGCGACGCTGGATCGCGTCGGGTTGGCGTTGGCGACGGGCAGCGCGCTGGGGGGCGCGCTGGTGGTCGGGCTGCGGCTGATCGCGGGGGAGCGCAATCCGATGTACCTGACCGGCAGCTGGCTGTTCGGCGCGGTGTTCGTCGCGATCGGGATCACCGCGGTGGTGGGGCCGCTCTGGCTCGTCATGCATGTCGCGGGGCTGCGGCGCGCGCGCCATGCCGCGCTGATCGGGGCGCTGGCGGCGCTGGTGGTGTTCGTGGGCGCGCAGACCTGGGGCTTCGGGCTGTTCCAGGTGCCGATCATGGACAACCGGACCTGGCTCTATGTCTGGCTGAGCGCGCTTGCGGTCAGCGCTGTGCTGGCGGTGGCGGCGGCGCTGATCGGGGTGATCATGTGGCGGATCGCGTACCGGCGGCAGATTTGATCCTCCCCGTTCCGGGGAGGAGTTTCTAGGCCGGCCCTACCCGGAACGCGCAGAGCTTGTTGCCGTCGAGATCGCGGAAATAGGCGGCGTAGAAGGCTTGCGGGCCCTCGTCGCCGCGGACGCCGGGCGGGCCTTCGTCCCGGCCGCCCAGCGCCATTGCCTTCTCGTAAAGCGCATCGACCTTGGCGCGCTCGTCGAGCACCACCGCGATCATCGTGCCGTTGCCCGCGGTGGCGGGCTGGCCGTCGAAGGGACGGGTGACGCCGAGCGCGGGCTTGTCCCATGCCGCGCCCCAGGCGGTCGAGTTGGGGAACTCCATCAGCCGGCCGACGCCGATCGCGCCGAACAGGCCGTCATAGAAGGTACGGGCGGCGTCGTAATCGTTGGTGCCCACGAGCGCGTAGCCGATCACCTCACTTCTCCCCTGCGGCGCAATCGCCGATCCGGCGGCTCGAGATGTTCGCCTTGATCTTCATCGGTGCCGGGCCGCCCATCTGCATGTCGGCGGTACCCGTCATCGAGTCGCCGGTGTAGGTCCCCGAGGTCACCATCCGCATCCCCTCCTTGCCGTTGCGATCGGGGCAGGAAACGGTCTGCTCGATATGGCCGCCGTTCATCGAGAATTTCTCGACGGTGCATTTGCTCCTGGCGTCGCCGGTGAGGAAATTGCCGCCGGGCTTGGCCGCCTCCTCCGCCGACATGCAATAGCTGTGCTTCTGCGGCTCCTTCATCCTGGCGAGCATCAGGTCGCCCATTCCCTTGGGCATGTTCGGCATTTCGGGGAGCTGGGCGTCGGTCACCTCGATCGTGGTTTCCCATTTGCCGGGGTTGAAATGGATGCCGCTGTCCGACGCCGCCTTGGCGACCTCTTCGGGCGAGGCGTTGGTGAGCGTCACGCTGGCCTGGTTGCAGGCGGCAAGCGGCAATGCGGCGGCGATGAGCAGCGTGATACGCATGGTTTCTCTCCCTGTGCTGCGCGGGGCTGTTCCCGATTTGTTGCAGGCTGGCGATAGAATCACCATAACGTTGGACTATGGCAATCCAGATTCGCACCAGCCTGGCCGAACCCGAGACCGGGCCGGCCTTCGTACCCCACCGGCCCGAGCGGCCTGCGAAGGCGGAAGGAGGCAAGCGATTCAAGCTGGTGAGCGATTACCAGCCTTCGGGAGACCAGCGCCAGGCGATTCCCGAGCTGGTCGAGCAGGCCCGGGCGGGCGAGAAGGACCAGGTGCTGCTGGGGGTCACCGGCAGCGGCAAGACCTTCACCATGGCCAAGGTGATCGAGGAGCTGCAGCGCCCCGCGCTGATCCTCGCGCCCAACAAGATCCTGGCGGCGCAGCTCTATGGCGAGTTCAAGAGCTTCTTCCCCGAGAATGCGGTCGAATATTTCGTCAGCTATTACGATTATTACCAGCCCGAAGCCTATGTGCCCCGCTCCGACACCTACATCGAGAAAGAGTCGAGCGTGAACGAGGCGATCGACCGGATGCGGCACGCCGCGACCCGGTCGCTGCTCGAACGCGACGATGTGATCATCGTGGCGTCGGTCTCGTGCATCTACGGCATCGGATCGGTCGAGACCTATTCGGCGATGATCTTCGACCTGAAGAAAGGCATGGTGGTCGACCAGCGCGAGATCATCCGCAAGCTGGTCGCGCTCCAGTACAAGCGCAACGACCAGGCATTCGCGCGGGGCAATTTCCGGGTGCGGGGGGACAGCCTCGAGCTCTTCCCATCGCACTATGAGGATACCGCGTGGCGGATCAGCTTCTTCGGCGACGAGATCGAGGAGATCACCGAGTTCGATCCGCTGACGGGCAGCAAGGTGGCGTCGCTCGACTATGTCCGGGTCTATGCCAACTCGCACTATGTGACGCCGGGGCCGACGCTCAAGCAGGCGATGGAGGGCATCCGTCACGAGCTGGCCGAGCGGCTCAAGGAGATGGAGGCCGAGGGCAAATTGCTCGAGCATCAGCGGCTCGAGCAGCGGACGAACTTCGACCTCGAGATGATCGCCGCGACCGGAAGCTGTGCGGGGATCGAGAATTATTCGCGCTTCCTCACCGGACGCCTGCCGGGGGAACCGCCGCCGACTTTGTTCGAATATCTGCCCGAGAACGCGTTGCTCTTCGTCGACGAGAGCCATGTCACGATCGGGCAGATCAACGGCATGTCGCGCGGCGATCATCGGCGCAAGATCACGCTGGCGGAGTATGGCTTCCGGCTGCCGAGCTGCATCGACAATAGGCCTTTGCGCTTCAACGAATGGGACGCGATGCGGCCGCAGACCGTGTGCGTCTCCGCGACACCCGGGGGCTGGGAGCTGGAGCAGACCGGGGGCGTGTTCGTCGAGCAGGTGATCCGCCCGACCGGGCTGATCGACCCGCCGGTGGAGATCAAGCCGGTCGAGGAGCAGGTGCAGGACCTGATCCAGGAGTGCAACAAGACCACCGCCGCGGGATACCGCACGCTCGTCACCACGCTGACCAAGCGGATGGCGGAGGATTTGACCGAATATATGCACGAAGCGGGGATCAAGTGCCGCTACATGCATTCGGATACCGAGACGCTGGAGCGGATCGAGCTGATCCGCGATTTGCGGATGGGCGTCTATGACGTGCTGATCGGGATCAACCTGCTGCGCGAGGGGCTCGATATTCCCGAGTGCGGGCTGGTCGCGATCCTCGATGCCGACAAGGAGGGGTTCCTGCGCAGCGAGACCTCGCTGATCCAGACGATCGGGCGCGCGGCGCGTAACGTGGACGGGCGGGTGATCCTGTACGCCGACCGCGTGACCGGATCGATGGAGCGCGCGCTGGCGGAGACCGGGCGGCGGCGCGAGAAGCAGGTCGCCTACAACACCGAGCACGGCATCACGCCCGAGACGATCAAGCGCAACATCGGCGACATCATCGCGCATGTCGCGTCGAAGGATCAGGTGACCGTCGAGATCGATGCCGACCGGCCGCACATGGTGGGCCACAATCTGCGGGCGTATATCGAGGAGCTCGAAAAGAAGATGCGCGATGCGGCGGCGAACCTCGAGTTCGAGGAAGCTGGCCGGCTGCGCGACGAGATTCGCGCGCTGGAGGCGGAGGAGCTGGGGCTGCCAGTGGATGAGCGGAAGGCGCCGGTGATGGGGCGGAGCAACGAGGGCAAGCCGGGGACGCGGAAGGGGCGGTTCGGAAAGCAGAGCCGGACGAAATGGGGTGGGGGACGGCGCTAGCGCGCCCGGTACCTCAACCCCCGAAACCGCGCGCTTCTCTCGCCGCTCGCCTCACGGCGGGACGTCGTCATTATCCTCTCGCTGTGCCGCCGCAACACGGCAGCAACGAACATTCGCTTGCGCAAACTGCGCCCGCCAGTGCAAACCGTCAACGTTGACAGGACAGGCGCGGCACAGCGCCGGACAGGGGAGAGATTATGGGTCCGCGGATCTTGGCCGGCCTGGCGCTGGCGGGACTGGTTTGTGCGAGCGCCGCTCAGGCCGCGGGGCCCTTCACCCCTGCGCCGGCGGCGGTGCCGGCCAAGGGCGCGACGCTGCGGCTCGGGAAATGCGTCAACATCTCGAACATGCTCGAGGCGCCGCAGGAGGGCCAATGGGGCCGGGGCTTCCGCGATTCGGATATCGTCAATCTCAAGTCGAAGGGCTTCACCGGAATCCGGCTGCCCGCGCGCTTTTCGACCCATGCCCGGCTGACCGCGCCCTATGCGATCGATCCGGCCTTCATGAAGCGGGTGAGGCACATCACCGACCTGGCGACGGCGAATGGCATGTCGGTGATCGTCGACATGCATCATTATGAGGAGCTGTTCACCGATCCTGCCGGCCATACCGCGCGGCTGGCGGGCATGTGGCGGCAGATCGGCGTCGCGTTCAAGGATGCGCCCGCGACGGTCTATTTCGAGCTGATCAACGAGCCGCACGACAGGTTCGACGGATCGAATCTGTGGGCGGTGCAGGGGCCGGCGCTGGCGGCGGTGCGCGAGAGCAACCCGACCCGGCCGGTGGTGATCGACGGACCCGGCTGGGCCTCGCTCGACGGGATGATCACAACCAGTTTTCCCGACGACCCGTATATCGTGCCGACCTTCCACTGGTACGATCCCGCCAATTTCGGGTTCGACAAGGCGCCCTGGATGAACCCGCCGGTGCGCGAGACCTGGGGCAATGCCGCCGACATCGCCGAGCTGCGTGGCGTGCTGGGGAAGGTGCAGGCCTGGATGAAGCGCACCGGCCGGGTGCCGTTCGTCGGCGAGCTGGGCGCGAACGAGGCGCGTGCGGTGGCGCAACGCGCGAACTTCTACAGCGTTAACACCGCGGCCTTCGCCTCGATCGGCGTGCAGAGCTGCGCCTGGGGATACACCAATACCCACCAGCTCTACCGCGACGGCAGCGGCTGGGAGCCGGGCATCGCGGACGGGATGATGACCACCACAACCTTGCCGGAGTGATCGCTATGCGTGGCCTGGGGATATCGGTGAGTGTGGCGGCGCTGGCGCTGACCGGGTGCGGCGGCGGTGGGGGTGGCTATTCGGGTGGCGGCGGCGGCGGCGGGCCGGTGATCGTCACGCCGACGCCCACGCCGGTACCGACTCCAACGCCGACACCCACGCCGACCCCGAGCGCGACCTTCACCGCCGCCGCCGCGGCGACGCCGACCACCGGCGCGACGCTGCGGCTCGGCAAGTGCGTCAACATGTCCGACCAGCTCGAGGCGCCCAATGAGGGCGATTGGGGACGCGGCATCCAGGACGCGGACATCACGCGGATCAAGGACAAGGGCTTCACCGCGATCCGGCTGCCGGTGCGCTTCTCGGCGCACGCGCTGGCGAACGCGCCCTATACGATCGACGCGACCTTCATGGCGCGGGTGAAGCATGTCGTCGATCTGGCGGTGGCGAACAATCTCGCGGTGATCATCGACATGCACCATTATGAGGAGCTGTTCGCCGATCCTTCGGGCCACACCACGCGCTTCACCGAGCTGTGGCGGCAGATCGGAGTGGCGTTCCAGGGGCAGCCCGCGAGCGTCTATTTCGAGCTGATCAACGAGCCGCACGACAATTTCAGGGCGAGCAATTTGCTGACGGTGCAGAACCCGGCGCTGGCGGCGGTGCGGGCGAGCAATCCGACGCGCAAGGTGGTGATCGACGGCCCCGATTACGCGTCGCTCGATTCGATGCTGACCACCACCTATCCGTCCGACGCGAATGTGGTGCCGACCTTCCATTATTATGATCCGGCCAATTTCGGCTTCGACACCGCGCCGTGGATGACCCCGGCGACGCGCACCGATTTCGGGACGGCGCAGGACGTGACCGATCTGCGCGCGGTGCTGACCAAGCTGACCAACTATATGGCCGCCACCGGCCGCGTGCCCTTTGCGGGCGAGATCGGCGCGCATGAGAGCAAGCCCAATGCGGCGCGCGTCACCTATTACGGGATGGTGACCTCGGCCTTCGCGTCGATCGGGATCCAGGGGTGTGCCTGGGGCTATACCAACACCTTCCATCTCTGGCGCGACGCCACGGGTTGGGAGCCGGGGATCGCCGATGCGATCGTCACCACGACGACGCTGCCGCCGGGTTGAGAGGAGTGCGTATGATGAAGGCGATGCTGATCCCAAGCATGGCGGCGATGGCGCTGGCGGCGTGCAGCGGCGGGGCTGGCGGCTATTCGGGTGGGGGTGGCGGCGGTCCGGTGATCGTGACCCCGACTCCCACGCCGGTTCCGACGCCCACGCCGACACCCACACCCACGCCCACTCCGACGCCGACCTATACGCCCACCGCGGCGGCGGTGCCGACCACGGGGATCCACCTGCCCGTGGGCAAGTGCGTCAACATGGGCAATATGCTCGAGGCGCAGCCGAACGAGGGGAGCTGGGGCCGCGCGATCGTCGACGGCGATTTCACGATCATCAGGAATGCGGGCTTCGATACGATCCGCGTGCCGGTCTGGTTCTCGGGCCATGCGATGACGGGCGCGCCCTATACGATCGACGCGACCTTCATGGCGCGGGCGCGTCACGTCGCCGATGCGGCGAGCCTGGCGGGGCTCAACGTGATCGTCGACATGCACAATTTCGACGAGCTGTTTGCCGATCCGAGCGCAAATACGGTGCGGTTTACCGAGATGTGGCGGCAGATCGGGGTGGCGTTCGCATCGGCGCCGTCGACCGTGTGGTTCGAGCTGATCAACGAGCCGCATGGCAGCCTGACCAACGCGAACCTGGTCACGGTGACCACCCCGGCGATCGCGGCGATCCGCGCGACCAATCCGACGCGGCCGATCATCCAGGGCGGGCAGGACTGGAGCGGGGTCAATTCGCTCGCGACGCTCGCTCTCCCGGCGGATCCCTATATCGTGCCGACGATCCACACCTATGATCCGTTCAACTTCACCCATCAGGGCGCGACCTGGGTGACGCCCACGCCGCCGCTCGGGCGCGTGTTCGGCAGCGCCGCCGACTATAGCGAGCTCGACGCCAATCTGCAGAAGGTGCGCGACTATATCGCGCGCACCGGCCGGGTGCCCTTTGTCGGCGAATATGGCGCGATCGACGATACCGGCATCCCGCTTGCCCAGCGTATTCTCTACTATCGCCAGATCACGTCCGCCTATGCATCGATCGGGGTGCAGAGCTGCGCCTGGGGCTATACCAATACCTTTCGACTACGCGACCAGACCGGCGATTGGTTGCCGGGTATGGTTGACGCCATCAAGACCACGACGACACTTTAGAAACGCCGCAGACACCTTTCGGTTACTGCGCCTTTTCGGGGCATGATGAGGGAAATTACGGACCCGTAACTGGGGATATTACGGAATGGCCGGAACCATGGCTGCCGTGCATAGTTTGATCTAGATCAAGTATGCGTGGCGTAGGCAACGATGGCGACGATTCGCGAACTGTATGATGAGCATCGCAAGCTCGAGGCACTGGCCGGGCAGATGCTGGCGATCGTCGCCGGGCGGGTGGCCGACGCGGCCGCGATCGCGGGGATCCGCTGGCGGATGGCGCAGGCGTTGCTCGATCATTGCGCGGCCGAGGACCGCAGCGTCTATGACCGGCTGCTCGCCTCGGGCGACGCCGCCGCGACGGCGCTCGCCTGGCGCTACCGGCAGGAATTCGGCGCGCTGGGCGCGGCGTTCGCCCATTATATCTCGGACTGGCCCGTCGATCGCATCAACCGCAACTGGATCGGCTTTCGCGCCGATACCGAGACGATGATGGGCAGGATCCTCGCGCGGATCGAATGCGAGGAAAGCGAACTCTATGCCCATGCCGAGCGGATCGCCGCGCGGCGCCGCGCCGCCTGAATTCCACGCCCGAGCCGGATCGCGGTTGAGCCGGACCGCCGCATCCCGCATAACAGGGCGATGCGTAACCGGTCCCTGCTTGCCCTTTCCGCCCTGCTGACGATCGCCGCGTGCGCCGCGCCGCCTGCGCCCGAACCGGCGCGGCCGGTGCCGATCCCGACGCCGACGCCCGTCCCGCGGCCTGCCCCCGCGCCGACGCCGACTCCCACACCGGTGGCTGCCGATTGGCGCGACTGGCCCATGACGCCGGGAAGCTGGGTCTATCGCCAGGATGCACGCGGCAGCATCGCGCTGTTCGGGCCGCTGGGCGGGGAGGCCGATCTGACCCTGCGCTGCGACACGGCGCGTGGGCGCATCTACCTCTCGCGGCGCGGCGAGGGGAGCGGCGCGCTCACCATCCGGACGAGCAGCACGCTGCGCAGCATCGCCGCGCAGCCGACCGGGGGGACGCCGCCCTATCTCGCGATCGAATTCGCCCCGCGCGATCCGCTGCTCGACGCGATGGGGTTCAGCCGCGGGCGCTTTGTGATCGAGGGCGCGGGGCTGCCGCCTCTGGTGATCCCCGCCTGGGGCGAAATCCTGCGCGTCATCGAGGATTGCCGCTGATCGCTTGATCGTTACGGGGCAATGGCGCAGGATGCGCATATTGCTAATCGGAGGATTCGATGCGTCACTGGATCAAGGCCGCGCTGATCGGCGCGGCGATGTGCGTCACCACCACCCCTGCGCTCGCGCAGAAAGCCGCGGACTATGCCGCCGCCGTTTCGGCGCCGGGCCGGCCCGACGATCAGATCAAGCTCGACGCCGGCCGCAAGCCCGCCGCGGTGCTCCAGTTCCTGGGGCTCAGGAGGGGGATGACCGCCGCGGACGTGATGGCCGGGGCGGGCTATTACAGCGAGATCATGGCGCGGATCGTTGGCCCCAAGGGCAAGGTGATCGCGTTCGAGCCCAGCCAGTTCTACGAAAATGACAAGGCCAAGGCGTTGTGGGCGGCGCTGACCGGACGTGCGCCCAATGTCAGCCTGACGCCCTATCCGTGGGACCAGTTCGCGGCGGCGCCGAACAGCCTCGACTTCACCCTGCTCCACCTCGTCTATCACGATCTCTATTGGGAGAGCGCGCAGTACAAGGTGCCGCGGATGGATCCGTCGGGGTTCGTGCGGACCCTGTTCGCTGCGACCAAGCCGGGCGGGATCGTGGGCGTGATCGACCATGTCGCGCTGCCCGGGGACGCGCGCGCGACGGTCGAGAAATATCACCGGATCGATCCGGCGGTGGTGAAGGCCGATTTCACCGCGGCGGGCTTCGTGCTCGAGGCCGAAAGCCAGGTGCTGCGCATGGCCGATGACGATCATTCGAAGGGCGTGTTCGATCCGGCGATCCGGGGCCGGACCGACCGGTTCGTCTACCGCTTCCGCAAGCCCCGGCGCTGAGCATCCCGCCCATCTCCTCGCGCGTTATCGGCGCGAGGAGATGGGCCATGATCCGAAAGCTCAAATCGGGCGAATACCGCCTCTATTCGCGCAAACCCGATCCCAGGACCGGCAAGCGCCGCAATCTCGGCACGTTCGACACGCGCGCGGGCGCGGAAAAGCACGAGCGCGAGGTGCAATATTTCAAGCGGCACTGATGCTTCGGCAAGGTCGGCACCAGCCCGCTCCCCCACCCGGCCTCCCTTACTATAGGCTAGCCTATGGGAGGCCGGGTGGGGGAGCGGGCTGGTGCCGCAATCGGCGCAGCCAACCAAAATGCGCAGGGCGGCGAGAATCGTCCAAAATAAAAATCATTACAAGACTTGTTCTGCGACTCGCGGTGATTCAAACAGTTGATGTGCCCGGCGAGGGTACGCCGTTTTAACAAGCGAAAGGAGGTGATCCGATGTCTCATGGTTCAGCAATGGGGTCGGTTCAGTTCGTTCGGGAGACGCGCCGCTGAGCTGAAGGCAGTGGACGGAAGCCCTCCGTCCATAGGGTGCGCGGGAGGTATCCTCCTCCAATCAACGCCCACCGCCACAGTGAAGCGGCCCGACTGGTCTCCCGGGCTGGAGCACACCGGCCGCTGACCATGTCGGAGGTCGCCGGGTCCCTGAAGGGATCCGGCGGCCTCTTTCATTTGGGGCCCATGTGGATGAAGGTGCGGGCGCGGAGGATCGATGCTCGATTTCGAAACGGGATATGAGGGGAAGTTCGACTTTCCCGGCAATTGCGGCAGCCCCTCGACCTTCTATCTGTTCGCGACGGTGCCGCGCACGGGCAGCAGCTGGTTCAGCCATTTGCTGTGGGCGACCGGGTGCCTAGGCGCGCCGCTCGAATATCTGAACTTCGACGCGGCCGGCCCCTATGGCTTCGCGCATGGCGTGCCGGAATTGCAGGCGCAGACTTGGCGATCCGTGCTGCGCCGGCGGACCTCGCCCAATGGCGTGTTCGGCTTCAAGGCCTTCCCGCTCCAGCTCGAGGTGTTGCAGGCGGAAAATCCGGGGCTGATGCAGGCGGTGATGAGCGCGGTGATGGCGCGTCCGCGCATCGTCTATCTCGAACGGCGCGACCGGGTGGCGCACGCGATCTCGCTCGCGCGCGCGGCGATGTCCGGCGTGTGGCGGCAGGAGCAGGAGACGGGCGACAATATCCGCCCCGACTTTTCGCCCGAAATGCTCGCAGAGGCCGAGCGGCGGATCGACGCCGAACGGACGGCGTGGGAAGAGATGTTTCGCGACCTGAGGATCGAGCCGCTCAGGCTGTGGTACGAGGATATCGTGGCAAATCCTCCGGCTGCGATGACGCGGGTGGCGAGGTTCCTCGATGTGAAGATCGACCGCGCCGCCGCGATCGAAGTGCCGGCGGTGCGGAAGCAGTCCGAAGCGGGCGCGCTCGAATGGGCGAAGAAATATGCCGAGGTGAAGGGTGCGGGCTGACGTCCATGCCAACGCAACGATGGGGGACTTCGTAGTTTCCCCATCGGAACATTCCTTATCCCGATCGAGGACCTTTCAGCGCAGGGTGCGGCGCGAAGGGGTTCGACGATGCATGCCAGATCGATTGCCGCGCTGCTTGCGCTCTTGCTGATTCCCGCCGCGGCCGCCGCGCAGGAGGCGCCGATGGGACAGATGATCCTCGACAATGGGAGTTCGATGTCGGCTGATCTCTATGTCGATGGCGATTTTGCGTGCGCGGCGCCGGCGCATTCGAGCTGCACGGCCGACGTAACCGCCGGCTTCCACATCGCGTTCATCGTCTTCGCGGACGGCGACTATATCATCAGCGATACGATCGATGTGCCCGGCGAAATGTCGATAACGCTGCCGGTGCGCGACCTGATGTTCTGACGCTAGGCCTGGTTGGCGAGGGCCTTCAGCCGGTACAGCGACTCCAGCGCTTCGCGTGGCGTGAGCGCATCGACGTCCAGCGCCTCGAGTTCGGTGCGCAGCGGATCGGCGGCTGCTTCTTCGGCTTCCATCGTCGCAGCGAACAGGGGCAGGTCGTCGAGGCCCGCGGCAAGGCCACCGGTCTTGGCACGGCCGGCCTCCAGCTTGTCGAGCACGGCCTTGGCGCGCTTGATCGTGATGGGGGGCAGGCCGGCGAGGCGGGCGACCGCGATTCCGTAGCTGCGGTCAGCCGGGCCCTCGGCCACCTCGTGGAGCAGGACGAGATCGCCCTTCCATTCGCGTGCGCGGACATGGTGGAGGGTGAGCGCGTCGCAGCGCTCCGCCAGCCGGGTGAGCTCGTGATAATGCGTCGCGAACAGGCAGCGGCAGCGATTATCCTCATGGATCGCCTCGACCACTGCCCAGGCGATGGCGAGGCCGTCATAGGTGGAGGTGCCGCGCCCGACCTCGTCGAGGATGACGAAGCTGCGCGGGGTGGCCTGCGCCAGGATCGTGGCGGTTTCGACCATCTCGACCATGAAGGTCGAGCGGCCGCGCGCGAGATTGTCCGAGGCGCCGACGCGGGAGAAGAGGCGGTCGACCAGTCCGAGCGTGGCGCGCGCGGCGGGGACATAGCTGCCCGCCTGGGCGAGCACGGCGATCAGCGCGTTCTGGCGCAGGAAGGTCGATTTGCCGCCCATGTTCGGGCCGGTGACGAGCCAGAGGCGCGAGGCTTCGGAGAGGGTGCAGTCGTTGGCGACGAAGCGCGCGCCGGATCTGGCGACGGCGTCCTCGACGACCGGGTGGCGGCCGCCCTCGACTTCGAAACAGGCATGATCGACCAGCGAGGGGCGGGTCCAGCCGCCTTCGATGGCGCGTTCGGCGAGCGCGGCGGCGACGTCGATCCGGGCGAGCGCGTCGGCGGTGGCGGCGATGGGTTCGCGGCGGTCGAGCGCCTGCGTGGTCAGCTCTTCGAGATGCGCGGCCTCGGCGGCGAGGGCGTGGGCGCCGGCCTGGGTCACCTTGAGCGCCGCCTCGTGGAGATCCGGGGCGTTGAAGCGCACCACGCCCGCGAGCGTCTGGCGATGGGTGAAGCCACTGTCCTGCTTCATCAGCGGGTCGGCGTTCCGCGCGGGGACCTCGATATGATAGCCGAGCACGCCGTTATGGCGGATCTTGAGCGAGGCGATGCCGGTGCGCGCCCTGTAGTCGGCCTCGAGGCTGGCGATCACGCGGCGGCCGCCGGCGCCGGCATCGCGGAGATCGTCGAGCGCGGCGTCATAGCCTTCCGCGATATATCCGCCCTTGTCGGCGTCGATCGGGGGCTCGGGCACGAGCGCGCGGGAGAGCAGGTCGATAAGGGCGCCATGGCCCTGGAGTTGGGGGACGAGGCCGGCGAGCAGTGCCGGCTTATCAGCGAGGGTCGAGAGGCGTTCGGCGAGGCGCCACGCGCCGTCGAGCCCGTCGCGGAGCTGGCCGAGGTCGCGGGGAGAGCCGCGCCCGGCGGCGATGCGGCCGAGCGCGCGGCCGATATCGGGGAGCGCGCGAAGCTGGCCGCGGACCATGTCGCGCAGGCCCGAATCATCGGCGAAGCGGCGGACCAGATCGAGCCGCGCCTCGATGGCGGCCTTGTCCATCAATGGTGCTGCGATATCGCTGCCGAGCAGGCGCGCGCCGGCGCCGGTGACGGTGCGATCGACGCTGTCGAGCAGGCTGCCCTTGCGCGTCCCTGAGCTGCTGATGGTGAGTTCGAGGCTCTCGCGGGTGGCGGCGTCGATCGCCATGCAGGCGTCGGTGCGGGTGATGCGCGGAGGGCGGAGGAAGGGGAGCGAGCCCCTTGCATTATGTTCGAGATAGGCGGCGAGCCCGCCTGCTGCCGCGAGCGCCGCTCGGCTGAACTGGCCGAAACCGTCGAGCGTCGCCACGCCGAACAGCGATTTGAGCCGCGCCTCGCCCGCGCCGCTGTCGAAATCGATGCGGGGGCGCTGAAGGGTCGAAAGCTCGGCAAAGGAGGAGGCTTCGGAAACGATGGTCTCGGCCGGGTTGAGCCGGGCGACTTCGGCGCCGACCCGGTCGGCATCGCTTTCGACTACTTCGAAGCGGCCGGTCGAGACATCGGCGCAGGCGATCGCGACCTGGCCGCCCGCCTCGCCGATCGCCGCGCACCAATTCGCCGAGCGGCTGTCGAGCAGCGCCTCTTCGGTGAGGGTGCCGGCGGTCACCACGCGGATCACCGCGCGCGCGACCAGCGCCTTGGAGCCGCCGCGCTTCTTCGCCTGCTCGGGCGTTTCGACCTGATCGGCGATGGCGACGCGGTGGCCGGCCTTGATCAGCCGGGCGAGATAGCCCTCCATCGCATGCGCGGGGACGCCGCACATCGGGATGCGGTCGCCGTCATGCTCCCCCCTGGCGGTGAGGGCGATGTCGAGCACTGCGGACGCGACCTTGGCATCGTCGAAGAACAGCTCGAAAAAGTCGCCCATCCGGTAGAAGAGCAGGCAATCCTCGGCCTCCGCCTTGAGCGCCAGATATTGCTGCATCATCGGAGTGGCGGTGGAGGCGGACATTTGTTCCGGGTTAGCGCAACGGCTTTGCCGATCAACCGCCGGAGCGGGTTTTCTTGGGGACAAGTCCGCCCTAAGGGAGGGCCGATCCCCGGGAGAGCACAATGTCCGAAGACGCCAACGTCCAGTTCTCAGAGCGCGAGGCGCTACTGTACCATTCGGAAGGCCGCCCGGGCAAAATCGAGATCGTCGCGTCGAAGCCGATGGCGACCCAGCGCGACCTGGCGCTGGCCTATTCCCCCGGCGTCGCGGTGCCGGTGCGCGCGATCGCGGAGGATCCGGCGGCCGCGTACGACTATACCGCCAAGGGCAATCTGGTCGCGGTGATCTCGAACGGGACGGCGATCCTGGGCCTGGGCAATCTGGGCGCCTTGGCCTCCAAGCCGGTGATGGAGGGCAAGGCGGTGCTCTTCAAGCGCTTCGCCGATGTCGATTCGATCGATATCGAAGTGAATACCGAGCATGTCGAACGCTTCATCGATTGCGTGTCGCTGCTCGAGCCGAGCTTCGGGGGCATCAACCTCGAGGATATCAAGTCCCCCGAATGCTTCGTGATCGAGCAGACGCTTCGCGAGCGCATGAAGATCCCGGTCTTCCATGACGACCAGCACGGCACCGCGATCATCGCCGCGGCGGGAATGATCAACGCGCTCTATCTGACGGGCCGCGACATCTCGACCGCGAAAGTGGTGGTGCTGGGCGCCGGCGCGGCGGCGATCGCCTGCGCCGAGCTGATCAAGGCGATGGGACTGCCGCACGACAATCTGCTGATGCTCGATCAGAAGGGCGTGATCTATCAGGGCCGCACCGAGAGCATGAACCAGTGGAAATCGGCGCATGCGGTGAAGACCAATCGCCGCACGCTCGCCGATGCGCTCAAGGATGCCGACGTGTTCCTCGGCCTCGCCTCGGCCAATTCGCTGCCGGCGGAGCTGCTCAAGACGATGGCGCCCAAGCCGATCATCTTTGCCATGTCGAACCCCGATCCCGAGATCAGCCCGCCCGAGGCCAAGGCCGCACGGCCCGATGCGATCATCGCGACGGGGCGTTCGGACTATCCGAACCAGGTCAACAACGTCCTCGGCTTCCCCTTCATCTTCCGCGGCGCGCTCGACGTGCGCGCGACGACGATCAACGACGCGATGAAGATCGCCGCGGCCAAGGCACTCGCCGAGCTGGCGCGCCAGCAGGTGCCCGAGGAAGTCGCGGTCGCCTATGGCGTGCACCACAGCTTCGGGCCCGACTATATCATCCCGGCGCCGTTCGATCCGCGGCTGATGGAGATCGTGCCGGTCGCGGTCGCGCAGGCGGCGATGGATTCGGGGGTGGCCACCAAGCCGATCACCGACATGGCGGCGTATCGCCAAACGCTCAAGGCGCGGCTCAATCCGACCACGTCGGTGCTCAGCCTGGCCTATGAGGGCGCGCGCGCGAACCCGAAGCGCGTGATCTTCGCCGAGGCCGAGGAAGAGGTGGTGCTGCGTGCGGCGATCGCCTTCAAGGAGGGCGGTTACGGCACGCCGGTGCTGGTCGGGCGCGAATCGGTGCATGAGCGGCTGACTGGGCTCGGCGCCGATCCGGCGGAGTTCGAGCTGCACAACAGCGTCAATTCGCCGCTGGTGCCGAAGATGGTGGAGTTTCTCTACCAGCGGCTTCAGCGGCGCGGTTATCTGCGCCGCGACTGCGAGCGCATGGTCAATCGCGACCGCAACATCTTCGGCGCGCTGCTGCTCCAGCTGGGCGAGGCCGATGCGATGCTGACCGGCGTCACCCGTACCTATGCCGAATCGCTGCGCCAGGTGCGCCGCGTGATCGATCCCGCGCCGGGCCGGACGCCGTTCGGCGTGCATGTGATGGTCGGCCAGTCGCACACCGTGTTCATCGCGGACACGACGGTGAACGAGCGCCCGACCGCCGAGGAACTGGCGGATATCGCCGAGGGCGCGGCGCAGGTCGCGCGGCGGATGGGGCATGAGCCGCGCGTGGCGTTTCTCAGCTATTCGACCTTTGGCAATCCCGCGGGGCGCTGGCTCGAGAATCTGCGGGGCGCGGTGAAGGTGCTCGACGCGCGCGAGAATGTCGGGTTCGAATATGAGGGCGAGATGGCGCCCGACGTCGCGCTCAATCCCAAGCAGTTGGCGAAATATCCGTTCGCGCGGCTTTCGGGCCCGGCGAACGTGCTGATCATGCCGGGGCTCCAGTCGGCCAATATCTCGGCCAAGCTGCTGCGCGAGCTGGGCGGCGACGCGACGATCGGGCCGATGCTGCTGGGGATGGAGAAGCCGGTGCAGATCGCCCCGATGACCGCGACCGCTAGCGAGCTGGTGACGTTGGCGGTGCTGGCGGCGGGGGGGATTGCGCGCTGAGCGCCGCCGATCTCGTGTCGCAGGCGCGCGAGGCGCGCCGGGCAGGGGATGCGGCGGGCGCGTTGGCGTTCTACCGTGAGGCGGCCGGCCTGGCTGCCGAACCTGCCGAGCTGGCGCATTGCCTGCGCCATGTCGGCGACCTTGCCCGCGAGACCGGCGACGCCGAGACGGCCCGCGCCGCGCTCGACGAGGCGGAGCGGTTGTATCGCGGCGAGGTCGACGACCGGCTCGGGCTCGCCAATACCGTCCGGCTGCGCGCGTTGCTCGACGATGACAAGGCGCGGTGGCGCGATGCGCGTGCGCTTTACATGATCGCGGCCGGCGACGGATGGGACCTGGCGGACGCACTCGCCGAGTGCGACCGCCACCTCGGCTAGGCGTCGATGCTCCCCGCCAGGCTGGCGTTGACCAGCCCGCCGTCGACGGTGAGCGTTTCTCCGACCACATAGTCGCCCGCGCGGCTGGCGAGGTAGATCGCCGCCGCCGCCATGTCCTCGTCATAGCCGACGCGGCCCGCGGGGATGCGCTTGGCGACGCCGTCGCCATGGTCGCGCGCGGCGCGGTTCATGTCGCTGGGGAAGGCGCCGGGGGCGAGCGAGGTGACGACGATCTGGTCCTGGATCAGCCGCGCGGCCATGCGGCGGGTGAGGTGGATCAGCGCCGCCTTCGACGCCTGATAGCTGTAGGTTTCCCACGGATTGACGCGCTGGCCGTCGACCGAGGTGATGTTGATCACCTTGGCGGGCTGGCGCGCGCTCGCACCGGCCTTGAGCAGTTCGTGGAGCGCCTGGGTCAGGAAGAAGGGCGATTTGACGTTCAGGTCCATCACCTTGTCCCAGCCGCTTTCGGGGAATTGCCCGAAGGCGGCGCCCCAGGCGGCGCCGGCATTGTTGACGAGGATGTCGAGGCGCTTCTCGCGCCGGGCGAGCTCGGCGGCGAGCGCGTTGCAGCCTTCGACCGTCGAGATGTCCATCGGCAGCGCGATGCAATTGGCGCCGAGCTCGGCCGAGGTTTCCTCGCACGCCTCGGCCTTGCGCGACGAGACATAGACCTTGGCGCCCGACTCGATGAAGCCCTGGGCGATCATCCGCCCGATCCCGCGCGAGCCGCCGGTGACGAGCGCGATCCGGCCATCGAGGCGGAACAGGCTGCTGGTGTCCATCTTCTTCTCCCTCTCCCCATCGGGGAGAGGGCCGGGGAGAGGGGCAGTCTCCCTAATCCCGGCCCGTTGTTTGTGTGACGACTGCCCCTCTCCCAACCCTCTCCCCGGAGGGGAGAGGGCTTTGATTATCCTCCGCGCTTGATCGTTTCCCGCGCAATGATGAGCTGCTGGATCTGGCTGGTGCCCTCGTAGATCCGGAACAGCCGCACGTCGCGGTAGAGCCGTTCGATGCCGTAATCGGCGATATAGCCGGCACCGCCGAAGATCTGGACGGCGCGGTCGGCGACGCGGCCGACCATCTCGCTGGCGAAGTACTTCGCCGCGGCCGATTCCATCACGACATTCTCGCCGGCATCCTTGGCCGCCGCGGTCTGAAGCACGAGCGCCTTGGCGGCGAGCGCCTCGGTCTTGGAATCGGCGATCATCGCCTGGATCAGCTGGTGCTCGGCGATCGGCTTGCCGAACTGCTTGCGCTCGCTGGCATAGGCGACGCAATCGGCGATCAGCCGCTCGGCGACGCCGACGCAGACCGCCGAGATGTGGAGCCGGCCGCGATCGAGCACCTGCATCGCGATCTTGAAGCCCTCGCCCTCGCCGCCGAGGCGCAGGCTGGCGGGGACCGCGACATTGTCGAGGATCACGTCCGCGACCTTGGCGCCCTTCTGCCCCATCTTCTTCTCGGGCTCGCCGATGCTGAGCCCGGGCAGGTCGCGGGGGACGAGGAAGGCGGAGACGCCGCGCCCGCCGGGTTCGTCGCCGGTGCGCGCCATCAGCGTGAAGACATGTGCCTTGTCGGCATTGGTGATGAAGCGCTTGGTGCCGGTGATGCGATAGATATCGCCGTCCCGGACCGCGCGGGTTTTCACCGCACCCGAGTCCGATCCGACATCGGGCTCGGTCAGCGCGAAGCTCGAGATGACCTCGCCGCTGGCGATCTTCGGGAGCCATTCGGCCTTCTGCTCGGGCGTGCCCGCGAGGACGATGCCCTGCGATCCGATCCCGACATTGGTGCCGAAGGTCGAGCGGAAGGCGGGGGTGGTGCGGCCGAGCTCGATCGCGACGCGGCATTCCTCGCTCATGGTGAGGCCGAGCCCGCCATAATCCTCGGCGATCGACAGGCCGAACAGACCGAGCGCCTTCATCTCCTCGACCAGGTCTTCGGGGATCGCGTCGGCCTCTTCCACCGCGGCCTCGAGGGGGCGGAGCCGCTCCGCGACGAAGCGGCGGATCGTCTCGATCAACGTGTCGAAGATTTCGGGATCGAGCGCCATCCTCACCGTTCTTTCCGTTCGAAGCGGTGACGCTATACCGCCGCACGCGCGCCGGGCAAGACCATACCCGATCTTCCAACCGCTTTCGATTGACGCGACGCCGGGCCCCTCCCATGCTGCGCCCAGAATAGTAGGAGAGTGGAATGTCCGAGGCGCATGAGGCCGGGAATCTGCCGCCGGTCCGCAGGCTCGGGCAACCGACGATGCTGGCCTATGGCTTCGGCGCGGTGGCGTATGGGGTCAAGGATTTCGGCTTTTCGACCTTCCTCCTCTTCTTCTTCAACCAGGTGATAGGGCTGCCCGCGTCGGACGTGGGGCTGGCGATCCTGTGCGCGCTGCTGCTCGACGCGCTGATCGATCCGCTGATCGGCACGCTGTCGGACCGGACGCGGAGCAAATGGGGGCGGCGGCATCCCTGGATGTACGCCTCGGCGATACCGATCGCGATCGGATGGCTGCTGCTGTGGAACCCGCCCGCGCTGGCGAACGGGCCGATGCTGATCTGGGTGTTCGCCTTCTCGGTGCTCGTGCGCAGCGCCGTCTCGGCCTATGAAGTGCCCTCGCAGGCGCTCAGCCCAGAGCTTTCCGCGGATTATGACGAGCGGACGCGGATCATGGCGTACCGCTATCTGTTCGGCTGGGCGGGCGGCATGGCGATGCTGGTCGCCTCCTATGGCTATTTCCTTGCTCCCCATCCCGGGCAGGAGACGGGGCTGCTCAACCGGGAGAGCTATATCGGCTTTTCGATCTGCGGGGCGGTGGCGATGATGATCGCGATCCTCGTCTCGGCGCTGGGCACGCACCATGAGATCAAGCATCTGCCCAGACCCGAGATCGCGCCCCAGAGCGTGGGCGGGCATTTTCGCGAACTGGGCGAGACGGTGCGCAACCGCGCCTTCCTGATCCTGATGGGGGCGGGAATCTGCTTCTATTCGGCGCAGGGGATCAGTTTCTCGCTGTCCAACTATCTCTACACCTATGTGTGGGGGATGCGGGGGGCGGACTTCATGTACCTGGCGGGGGCGCTGTTCGTGGGCGTGATCGGTGCGTTCGTGCTGGCACCGCGCTTCGCCAAGCGCGTGGGCAAGCCGGTGGCGGCGATGACGACGATGACGGGCGCGGCGATCCTGATCGCGGCGCCCTATCTGCTGCGGCTGGCGGGGCTCTTCCCCGATCCGGGCAGCGGTGTGATGCTGCCGTTGCTGTTCGCGATCTTCACGCTCAACGCCACCTGCAGCGTTTCCTCGACGATCCTCGGCGCATCGATGATGGCGGATGTCGTCGAGCATTCGGAGATGCATACCGGGCGGCGGTCCGAGGGCGTGTTCTTCGCGGGCGCCTTCTTCGTCCAGAAATGCACCACCGGCATCGGCATCTTCGCCTCGGGCTGGATTCTGTCCGCGGTGGGCTTTCCCGAGGGCGCGAAGCCCGGCCAGGTGCCCGGCGCAACGATCGACGATCTGACGATCATTTTCGCGTTGCTCTACCTCGCGCTGGGGGCGGGGGCGGCATTGCTCTACCGCTTCTTCCCGTTCGGCAAGGCCGAGCATGAAGCGCGGATCGAGGCGCTTTCCGCCTGAACCGGGAAGCGCCCGCCGGAGCGTGAACTCCGGCGGGCGCCCTTTCCTCCCCAGGAAAGGCGTGAGCATTGCGCGAAAAGTGGGAACCGGTTTTCGCTTTCCGCAATGCGATCCACAAAGATCCCCTCAGGCGACGCGGCCGAGGCGGTGATAGAGGTTCGAATATTTCACCGATTCGGGCGAATCCTTGACCTTCTGGAGGTGCGCGCCGACGGCTTCGCGGATCAGGCGGAAATCCTCGGTCGAGAAGACGGCGCGGCTGCGCTGCGGTTCGTTGGTCATGGCCTTACTCCTTTACGCGGCTTGCTTGCTGAACTGGTCGGCTTCGGTGCTCTCGGCGAGCGCGGTGGTCGAGCTGGTTCCGCCCGCCGCGATGGTCGCGATCAGGTCGAAATAGCCGGTGCCCACCTCGCGCTGGTGGCGGGTCGCGGTGTAGCCATTGGCTTCGGCGGCGAACTCGGCCTGCTGGAGTTCCGAATAGGCCGCCATGCCCCGATCCCGGTAGCCGCGCGCCAGCTCGAACATGCCGTAATTGAGCTGGTGGAAGCCCGCGAGCGTGACGAACTGGAACTTGTAGCCCATCGCCCCGATCTCGCGCTGGAAGCGGGCGATATCGTCCTTGTCGAGATTCTTCTCCCAGTTGAACGAGGGTGAGCAATTATAGGCCAGCATCTTGTTCGGATGCTCGCGCTTGATCGCCTCGGCGAAGCGGCGGGCGTCGTCGAGATTGGGCTTCGACGTCTCCCACCACAGCAGGTCGGCATGGCTCGCAAAGGCGAGGCCGCGCTTGATGCAGTGATCGACGCCGGTGCCGTCCTCGAGGCGGTAGAAGCCCTCGGCGGTGCGCTCGCCGGTGAGGAACTCGTGATCGCGCTCGTCGATGTCCGAGGTGATCAGCCTGGCCGACTCCGCATCGGTGCGGGCGCAGATGATCGTCGGGACGCCGCAGACGTCCGCGGCGAGCCGGGCGCTGTCGAGGTTGCGGATATGCGCCTGGGTCGGGATCAGCACCTTGCCGCCGAGGTGCCCGCATTTCTTTTCCGATGCGAGCTGGTCTTCATAATGCACCCCGGCGGCGCCTGCGGCGATATAGGCCTTCATGATCTCGAAGCAGTTGAGCGGCCCGCCGAAGCCGGCCTCGGCATCGGCGACGATCGGGGCGAACCAGTCGCGGGTAGCGCCACCCTCCGAATGCTCGATCTGGTCGGCGCGCTGCAGGGCGTTGTTGATCCGCTTGCACAGCTCAGGACCTGCGTTCGCAGGATACAGCGACTGGTCGGGATACATCGAGCTCGCGGTGTTGGCGTCGGCCGCGACCTGCCAGCCCGAGAGGTAGATCGCCTGGAGGCCGGCGCGGACCTGCTGCATCGCCTGGTTGCCAGACATGGCGCCGAGCGAATTGATATAGGGCTCGGTCCGGAGCAGCTCCCACAGCTTGAGCGCGCCCTTGCGGGCCAGCGTGTGCTCGATCGGGAAGGAGCCGCGGAGCTTGGCCACGTCCTCCGCGGTGTAGGGACGGACGATACCCTCGAAGCGGCCCTTGGGGGCGGGGATCAGGTCTTCGAAGGCGGTGGTCATGTGTCGGCTCCTTTACAGATGTGAGCCGGATACGCGCCGAAAGTTAGGAAAGTTAGGGGGTATGGGGTGTTTAGGGGGTCTGGCTGTCACCTCTGGCGGCCGCTTTTCTGTCGTGATGTAATTTTCTTTACATGAGTAATCGGCGCTGCCATGAAGGCGTCAGCGAAGGCCTCCCCCTGCCTCCCGCGTCCCCCGGCGCGAGTCCCAAGGTGTGGTGCGAGGTCTTCGCGCCCGCGTACCCACTGGCCGAGGGTTGATGGCCGATCAGAAGCTCTTCGCCGGACATGCCGTTCGCCGCCTCCGGCGCGGGGCGGCGCTCACCCAGGCGGCGATGGCCGAGATGCTGGGGATCTCGCCCTCCTATCTGAACCTGGTCGAGAAGAACCAGCGGCCGATCACCGCGGTGCTGATGCTGCGGCTGGCCGAGACGTTCGACTTCGATCCGCGCGCGCTTGCCGCGAGCGAGCCCGGCGGCGGCGCCGAGGCGATCCGGCGGCGGCTGGCCGATCCGATGTTCGCCGATCTCGAGGTCGACCGGGCGCAGGTCGAGGAATGGCTGGCCGGGGCGCCGGGCGGGGCAGAGGCGTTCGCACGCGCCTATGACCGGATGGGCGGCGGTCCGGCCGCGGCGGAGACGCCCGATCCCTCCGGTTCGGTGCGGCGCGAGATCGAGCGGTGGCGCAATCATTTCGCCGACCTCGACGCCGCGGCCGAAGCGCTGGCGGACGAATTGCGGCTGGGATCGGGCGATCTCTACAGTGCGATGGCGGAGCGGCTGCGGGTCAAACACCAGCTCTCGGTGCGGATCCTGCCGGTCGAGGTGATGCCCGACCGGCTCAAGCGGCTCGATCTCCATGCGCGGCAGTTGCAGCTCTCCGAACTGCTCGACGCCTCGTCGCGCAGCTTCGCACTGGCGCAGCAGCTGGCCGAGGAGGCGCGCGGCGAGATCGATGGCCTGGTGCGCGGCGCCGAGCTGGACCGGGTGGGGGAGCGCCTCTACCGGCGGCATCTGACCGGCTATTTCGCGGCGGCGCTGGTGATGCCCTATGCGCGCTTCCTGCGGGCGTGCGAGGCGACGGGGTATGACATCGAGCTGCTGATGCGGCGCTTCGGCGCGGGCTACGAGCAGGTGGCGCACCGGCTGACGACCCTGCAGCGCGTGGGCGCGCGCGGGCTGCCCTTCTTCATGCTGCGGCTCGACCGCGCCGGGCAGGTCTCGAAGCGCTATTCGGGGGCGAGCGGATCGGCGCTGGCGGAAGCGCCGGGGGTATGCCCGCTCTGGGGCGTGTTCGATGCGTTCGAGCGAGCGGGGGAATTGGGGAGCCAGCTGGCCGATCTGGAGGATGGAACGCGCTGGCTGACCCTGTCGCGCACCGTCCAGCCGCAGGGTTCGCGCGCCGGGGGCGTGCGGGCGCGGTTCGCGATTGCGCTGGGGGTGGCGGCGAAGGATGCCGGCACGCTGGCGGCGGCGCGCGGGATGGACCTGGGCGGCGGCGCGGTGCCGATCGGGCTCGGGTGCCGCGCGTGCACCCGGCCCGATTGCCCGCAGCGATCGGCGGCGCCCGCGGGCCGCGCGATGGTGGTGAGCGAGCGCGAGACCGGGCTGACGCCGTTCGGGTTCGCGGGGGATTGAGAGGCGGGGGCGGGGTTGTATCGACATTCGGGATTCCCCTCCCTGCAAGGGAGGGGTTAGGGATGGGTTAGAAAAGGCCGGGTTCGATGCCCGGCCTTTTCTTTTTCCGCGACGTTTCGAAGCGCTCGCTGCGCTCGCCACCCACCCCCTGCCCCTCCCTTGCAGGGAGGGGAGTCACGAGTGCTGAATGTCGATCCGTCCTAGGCCGGGTGCCCGGTCATCGCCTTCATCGCGGCCAGCCAGAAGGGCTGATGGAACAGCCAGTCCGCGAGCGCCTCGTTCGCGAAGATCCACAGCGCGGCGGCGATATAGGCGGGGTGGAGCCGCCGCCGCGTCGCGAGATCATAGGCCCCGACCGCGATCACCAGCACGAGGGTGCCGATATAGGTGGCGAAATAGAAGGGCACATAGCCCTGCCCGAGGCTGGCCTCGAGAGATGCCAGCCAGATCCGGCTGAAGCCCGGCTCGGTCAAGGCGATCGTGCCCATCACCATCAGCCTTTTGTGCGCGGCGGGATCGCGGCGCATCAGCAAGCCCGCAGCGAGCAGCACGATCGCCCCCAGCGCGTTGGTGAAATTGACGCTCAGCCAGGCGATCCACTTGTCCGGCATGTAGGGATTGTTGGCGACCCCGAAATAGGCGGTGGCCGGGCCGAGCAGGAGCATCGCCGGCAGCAGGATCAGTGCGGCGAGCCCCAGCCGCCGGTGCAAGGCGACGCGGCCGGTGCGCACCAGCCATGCCTGTGCCGCGAACAGCACCAGCCAGCCGGTATAGGCGATGACGTGCAGGTGGACGACCAGCGCGAAGTCCAGCGCGTGGTTGCGGGCGCGCTCGACGAGATCGAGTCCGAAGCCGAGCACGATCGCCAGCCAGATCGCCAGGACGACCGCCGCGATCATGGTCCGATCGTGCCGATGATGCGGCGCGAAAACCCGCGGCGCCGTGTCCGTGCCCGACATGCCCCATCCCCCCTCTTCCCGGAACCGAGATGGAGAGAGGGAAGGCAGGATTGTCAAGGCATGGCGCCTGCGCGCGGGCGACGCGGGTGAGCGAATGCGAGGCCGGGCAGGCGCCATTCGGATTCGCGGGCGATCGAGTATGGTGTGGGCGTCACCGCGCCCGGCGCGGTGACGGCGGGAAAAGGGGACTCCAGCATGGACGTAGCGGAGCAGATCGAGGGCTGTATTGCCGGCCAGGCCGAGCCGAAACGCGATGAAATGCGCGCACTGCACCGTCTCATCCTCGGCATCGCACCGGCATCCAGGCTCTGGTACCTCGATGGCAGGGACGAAAGCGGGAAGGTCGTTTCCAATCCGAACATCGGCTATGGATCGCAGCTGATCCACTATGCCGGCGGGAAGACCAGGGAGTTTTACCGGATCGGCCTGAGCGGCAATACGACCGGAATCTCGATCTACGTCATGGGCATCGAGGACAAGAAATACCTGGCTGAAACCTATGGCGAGCGGCTGGGGAAGGCGAGCGTGACCGGCTATTGCATCAAGTTCAGGGCCCTGGGCGATATCGATATCGACGTGCTCGAAGAGATTATCCGGTTCGGATTGCTGAAATGAGCGCGAATCCCCCCAGCGCCACCGGGGTGCGCGCCTTTGTGAGCCTTGGCCGGCAGCGCGACTGGATCGAGGGGAGGGCGGACTTGCGCGATGCCGACGAGCGATCGGAGTCGCTCGAACTGCGGTTCAAATATGCCGCGCGCTTCCAGAAATTTCTTCGTCGTCCGCAGGCGCAGGACGTTCTGGAGATTCTCGCCCGTTACGGCCAAAGCTGCATCCCCATGCCGCGCAGGACCGAGCGCTATTATTGGTCGGTCTCGTGCCTGCCCTCGACCTCCGACAAGCCCCTTGTCCGCGTCAGCGCGAGCTGGATGGAGCTTTTTACGCTCTATGCCGATGGCGAGGACATAAGCGCGAGATTCATCCTCCATCTTTCCGATTTCACCGCCGACGGCACCCCCATCCCGGGCCATCTGGATGAGGGTTTTCCCGAGCAGTGCGTCACGACTCCGGAAGATGTCGGTCATTTCTTCCCGCGCGGCGCGGACATGTTCGGCATCAATGTGCGGGGCGCCGCGTCGATCCGCGAGTTCCTCGCGGCCCCGCGCGCGCTGCGCGCCATTCGGACCTTCAATCTGACGCATATGAACCGGGGGCGTAACGCCTATCAGGCGAGTCATTGCTACAGCGTCGCGGACTATCTGGTGGGAGATTGAAGTTCCGGGGCGGGGTTTTCGAGCATCGCGATGATTTGAGCTTCGAGCGTTTCGGGGGAGTCGTCCGTGCTCCAGATCGCGCCCGTCGCCACGCCCTCCCCGCGTTCGAGCACGAAGACAGCGACATTGCTGCCGGGGCCGCTGCCGCCATGGCCCGCGATGCGCGCGCCCGCCGCGGTCCGGTTGGTCATCAGGCCGAGTCCATAGCCGGGATCGGTCAGCGCGGCGCTGCGATGCTCGGGCAGCGGGTGCGCGGTGCGCATCGCCTCCAGCATCGCGGGGGACAGCAATGCGCCGGACAGGAGACGGTGGAGGACCAGGGTCGCGTCGTCGAGCGGACCCACGATCAGGCCGTGATAGACCCAGCCGGGGTCATAGATTTGTCCACCCATTTCGACGTCGTGGAGATCGTCGGGAGCGTTGGCGATCCGGGCGCGCTGGGCGCCGGCGGGGGCGAGGACGAGATCGTGGAGCGCCGCGCCCAACGCCAGGCCGCTTGCCTGCTCGATGAGGCGGCGGATCTCGAGATAGCCGAGGTTCGAATAGAGCCAGCCGGTGCCGGGCGCGTAGCGCAATCGATCGCCCGCGGTGCGGCGGAGCAGCTCGGCGACCGGCCAGTGCGGCTCGCCGGCGGCGACGGCGCGGTGATAGTCGGCGAGCCTGCCATAATTGCCGAGCCCGGAGCGGTGCTGAAGCAATTGCCGCAGCGTATAGGGCTTGTCCGCGATGGGGGTGTCGAGCTGGAGTTGGCCCATCTCGACGAGCCGCAGCGCCGCGATCGCGAGAATGGTCTTGCCGAAGCTCCACCAGGGCAGATCGGCGCTGCCATCGCTGCCCGTGGCGGGACCGGATGCCGGACGGATCGATACGACGCGCATGGGCTCAGCCTGGACGCGGGCCGGTGACCCGCATGCGGATATGGAGAGAGCCGCCGGGCACGATCCCGGCCTCGCGCCGCACCTTGTCCTTGAGTGGCAGGAGATAACCGCCGTCTCTGGGGAAGAGCGAGGTGCGGAAGATGACGCCGCGCACCTCCGCCTCCACCGGGACCACGCCCCAGCCATAGCTCGCCATCTGCGCGGCGTAGCGGATTTCGCCGATATGCTCGGGTGGGACGGCGGCGAAGTAGAAGGGCGAGGGGCCGCGCCATTCGATGACTTCGGCGTCGAAGGTGATATCGGCGAAGATCTCGGTCATGCCAGCGTCAGATAGAGTTCGGCCTCGATCACCCAGTCCGTGCCGGTCTGGCGCCACTTGGCGGTGTAGACGCCCGAGGCGAAGACCTCGCCGCTGGCCGCGGTGACGCCCTGCCAATGGCCATGCTCCATCGCAATGGGCTCCACGGGGGAGACGGTGATGGTGTCGGGGGTGCGGGTGTAGATGGCGCGGTCGGGGGAGGCGAAGTTCGCCTTCCAGATATCGAGCTGCGCCTTGCGATCGGTGCGGACGGCGCTGTCGGTGCCGGTGACGACCACGGCATAGGGGGCGAGAATCGGGCGGATCGCGGCGAGATCGGCCTGGGCCAGCGCGCGGTTGAAGGCGGCGCGCGCCATGCGGATGGCGAGTTCGGCTTGCGCGTTCAGGGGGGCGGTCATCGCGTTTCCCTATCATGTTCGCGCTGGACGCGCTTGAGCCATTCGGCGCGCATATGGGCGGGGCGGCCGGGAATGGGGTCGTCGAGGAAATCGGCGGCGCGGATGCGGTCGAGGCGGAAGCTGCGATAGTCCTGTCGGAGCTCGCACCAGCCGACCAGGATGCGGCGCGCGTCGAGATAGCCGATCAGCAGCGGCCAGACGGTGCGCGTGGTCACCGCGCCCTTCTCGTCGGCATAATCGAGGCGCAGCTTCCTGGCGGCGCGGATCCAGCGGCGGAGCTGGGCCGGATCGAGGCCGTCGGGAAGGCTTTCCCAGCTGGGTACGGTGCGCACCGCCGGGTCGCCGAGCCAGGGGCGCAGCTCCTCGGGCAGCACGCTTTCGATCTTGGCGAGCACATCGCGCGCGGCGCGGGCGAGCGCCGGATCGGCATGGCCGGCGACCCAGTGAACGCCGAGCGCGACGGCATCGATCTCGTCGGCGGTGAGCATCAGCGGCGGCAGGTCGAACCCGCCCTCGAGGACATAACCGACCCCTGCTTCGCCGCGGACCGGCACGCGCTGGCCGATCAGCGCGGCGATGTCGCGATAGACCGAGCGCTTCGAGGTCTCGAGCTCCTCGGCGATCGCGTCGGCGGTGACCGGCCGGCTGGTGCGGCGGAGGATCTGGACGATCTGGAAGAGGCGATCGGCTTTGCGCATTTCGAGACCCTACTGCCATGCTGCTGACACCATGCTGGCAGCAGCATGGCAGTAGGTCCAGCCTCCTCAGACGAAACGAGGAGACGGGCGATGATGAAGACCTATCAGGGAAGCTGCCATTGCGGCGCGGTGAAGTTCGAGGCGGACATCGATCTCGCCGCGGGGACGGGCAAGTGCAATTGCTCGATCTGCACCAAAAGGCGCAACTGGGGCGCGCTGCTCAAGCCCGAGCAGTTCCGGCTGCTCGCGGGCGAGGAGGTGTTGCGCGACTATCGCTTCGGGACGATGCAGGGCACGCATCGCTTCTGCGGCAATTGCGGCTGCGCGCCGTTCAGCGAGGGGAATGTGCCCGAGATCGGCGGTGCATTCGTATCGGTGCAGGTGATGTCGCTCGACGATGCGGGCTATGAGGAGCTGGCGGCGGCGCCGGTCAATTATGGCGACGGGCGGCACAATAGCTGGTGGACCGAGCCCGCCGGAAAGGCGATCCTCTAGCCGAACCGCATGATCGGCAAGGCGCGCTTGCCGCCAAGCGGGCTAATCGCCATCCCGCCATGGGAGAGACGATGAAACGCGACGCGGCCAGCCATTATCATGCGCGGATGATGCGCGTGATCGACCATATCGACGCGCATCTGGAGGATGATTTGAGCGTCGATGTGCTGAGCGGCGTCGCGGCTTTTTCGAAGTTTCATTTCCAGCGCCAATTCTCGGCGACGTTTGAGATCGGCATCCACCGCTATGTCCAGCTCGCGCGGCTGAAACGGGCATCGTACCGGCTCGCCTATCGCGAGGATCAGCCGATCCTCGCGATCGCGCTGGACAGCGGATATGAAGGCCCGGAGGCGTTCGCACGCGCCTTTCGCCAGCGTTTCGACCAGAGCCCGAGCGGGTTCAGGAGCGATCCGGACTGGGGCCCGTGGCACGCGGCATTCGAGCCGCTCAACCAAGCACGGAGCAGCATCATGACCCAGAGTTTCACCGACGATCAGGTTCGGATCATCGACTTTCCCGCCACCCCGGTCGCGGTGATGGAGCATCGCGGCGATCCGACACGGATCGGCGATACGCTGCGGCGCTTCATCGCCTGGCGCAAGGCGTCTGGGGTGTCGCCGCGGACCTGCGCGACCTTCAACGTCTTCCACTCGGGCCCCGACGAGGGCGAGGACTACCGCATGGATCTGTGCGCGGCGACCGATCGCGCGGTCGAGCCCAATCGCGACCAGGTGATCCAGGGCCTGATTCCCGCGGGGCGCTGCGCGGTGCTGCGGCAGATCGGATCGGGCGACGATCTGGCGGCGTCGGCGACCTTTCTCTATCGCGAATGGCTGCCGCGCAGCGGGTGCGAATTGCGGGATTTTCCGTTCTTCGCGCAGCGGGTGAGCTTCATGCCCGACGTGCCCGAGCATGAGGCGGTGACAGACCTCTATCTGCCGATCCGCTAGGCGCCGGCGTCGCAGAGCCGGTCGAGCTGGTCCTGCGTCAGGTTGACCTCCCAGAAGCCGAGCAGTTCGTCGAGCTGTTCGGCGCTGGTGGCGCTGGCGATGGGGGCGGTGACGCCGGGTTGCGCGGCGAGCCAGGCGAGGGCGATTTGTGCCAGGGTGGCGCCGGTTTCGGCGGCGACCGCGTCCATCGCGGCGAGGACCGCGGGGCCCTTGCCGTCGAGATAGGCCTGCATCCGGCCGCCGCGGACGCTCTTTCCGAAATCGGCGGCGCTGCGGTATTTACCCGTCAGGAAGCCGGAAGCGAGGCCGTAAAAGGGCACGGTGCCGATATTGTGGGTGATGCAGAGATCCTGCAGCTCGCCCTCGAACTTGTGGCGGCTGACGAGATTATATTCGTTCTGGAGCGCGCGGTAATGCGGCAGGCCCTGACGGTCGGCGATGTCGAGCGCGGATTTGAGGCGCATCGCCGAGAAGTTCGAGGCGCCGACCGCGCGGACCTTGCCCGCGCCGATCAGCTGGGCGAGCGCGCCGAGCACGTCGGCCTGTGGCGTATCGGGATCGTCCTGGTGGATGAAATAGAGGTCGATCGTATCGATGCCGAGCCGGGCGAGCGATGCCTCGGCCTGGGCGGCGATGCGCTCGGGGCTGATCTTGCCCTTTTCGGTGTTGTCCCAGGGGAGCATGCCGACCTTGGTGGCGATCAGCACCTTGTCGCGCTTGCCCGAGCTGCGCAGCCATTCGCCGATGATCGTCTCGGATTCGCCGCCCTTATGGCCGGGGACCCAGGCCGAATAGACATCGGCGGTGTCGATCATCACACCGCCGGCCTCGGCGAAGCGATCGAGGATGCGGAAGCTTTCAGCCTTGTCGGCGGTCCAGCCGAAGACATTGCCGCCGAGGACGAGCGGGGTGAGCGCAAGGCCGGAGGCGCCGAGGGGGCGGGTCTCGGTCATTGCGCGGCGTTGTCCGGTTCGATGGCGGCGTTGATATCGGTCTGCGCGGCGGCCTCGTTGAGCTGGCGCGCCTCGCCGCGCGTGACCTCGCCAGGGCCGGGATCGCTGTCCGACTGACAGGCGGCGAGCGTCAGCAGGAGGCCAAGGGCGAGCGCGGCCCGCATCATTCGTCGCCGCTGCCTTCTTCGGGAACATTCTTACCGCCGCCGCTGCTGACATTGGGCGCGGGACCGGCGTCGTACGCCTCTTCCTGGTTCGAGAAGGCGGCGTTGAGCGCCTCCTGCTGGTCGCTCACCGCCTCGCCCATCGCATTGCTGTCGCCCGCGATCGATTCATTGGCTTCGAGCGCCTCGTTCTTGGCCTTCTTGCCGCAGCCCGAAAGGCCGAAGGCAGTGAGGGTGAGGACGGGGATGAGAAGGGCCTTGCGCATCGGATTCCCTTTGAAAGTGATGCGCATGCGCTACAGCGGGAGGTGGACTCCGGCAACCGCGTTGGGCAATTATATACCTGACGTACTGGACTTCCTGTGGTAGATGATTCGGCGACAGGCCGGCGCTCCGAAGATATTGAAATCACGCCCGAGATGATCGAGGCGGGGGCGGCGGAGCTTGCAGGGTATCACGAGGAATACGAGCGACCGCGAGAAGGCGCGCTGCGGATCGTACGGGCTGCGTTAGTCGCGGGGGGATACGCTACGGAAGCTTAATGAGGATGGGCTGATCACCATTCTCCTTCGCGTCATCCATAAGCTTCTCGAACGCCCATATGCACGAGGCGTGATAGCGTGTCCGCATGGGATGGTCTTCGCCTTCCACCGGCTCCGATGGTGGGCGATCGACCATGCCAAGGCACGCATTCGCGATTGTGGGATTGTCGAAACCTAGCGGCGTTAAAGCGTGGGCGAAGGCGTTTCGAATCTCTCGGATGGTGTTGAGCAATTCCTCTGTCCGGGGGCCGTAGATGCCAAATGCGCGCCCAAGTTTGATCTTGGCAGAAAACGTCTGGAATGGGGCGTGTGCACCCTCAAACCACCCATCGTGGGTGATCTTGTCAACTTTGGGCATCCTCGTCATCAAGGCCACCCAGAGGGCCTTTTCGACCATGGTGGCGAGCATCACAGCCGCGCCCCGGTCGGACTGAAGTCCAATCGCTTCCATGAGGGCCTGTAAATCGTTAGGTAGCTCACGTGAAAGGTCACGAAGCGATGGAAGTTTCTCCCCCGAGCCTCGCGCTGCCTCATGCGCGGTCCGATCCTTCCCCGAAGGCTGCCCAGTCCCCTTCGGGGGGCGCTTCCGATTCTTGTGACGACCAGCCATCCTCCTCCTCCGATGCTCAACGCGACGAATTGCTGCGCCGTGCCCTGGCAACCCCCCCGATCAGCAACGAGGATATCGTAAAGCGGTCCAAAGAGTCTCACTCGAAACGAGCTTGACGTGTTGGAATCGCTCTGATTCAAGAGCGAAAGGGCCGCCGGGATTGCTCCCGACGGCCCCCCTCAGCGGCTTGAAGGGCGCTTAGTTGCGCGGACCCTTCTTGCCCACCTTGTAGGTCTCAACAATCGCGTCGCGGCGATTGCGAGCCTTGTCGGCGGGGATGAACTGACCATTGTCAGCGTCCCTGCCGCGCTCGTGAATCGGGTAAGCCATCTTGGCCTCCTTTGACTCAGGAGCGGTTGGGCCGCTCGCCCGGAAAGCGCCTCACGCGCCTCCCGCTGTCAAAGGCTTGCGAAACGACCGAGCTTTCGGCCCAAGTCCCTGATTCCGAGTCTTTGTTACAGTTTCGTGACGAAGAACGGATAAAGAACGCACATAAGGAAATCCTTATGTGGGCGTCATCCGTAATATCGCTTCCGGCGCTCGCCCATCGGGCGTTCTTCCGGCTGCTTAATGTCAGGCAGGGAGTCCACTAGGTTGCCGGTACGTCAGGCGCTTGCCACGGCCAGCCTTCACCGCAACGGCGGTGCGCTCGCCGTCCGACAGTAGGCGGGTGTTGTACCTGAAATCAAACTCGCGACAGTAGCGCGACAGGTGCGCCTCGCTCATGTGGTGATAGGTGCCGATCACGCCACGCTTGAAGATCGAGAAGAAATTTTCGGCGGTGTTGCTGTGCTTCACCTTGTCCATCGTGACGTACTGGCTGATGCCGTGGTTCACCATGCCGTGGCGGGCATACTCGCGACCGACCGTGCGATAGACAGCGGCGGTGTCGGTCATCAGCATGCTTTCGCGGCTAACATTGCGCACCAGAAGCGGGCGCAGCGTCTTGCCGGTGATATTCGCGACGTGGAACGAGCGGGCGCGACCGTCACGCTCGACTAGCGCGAAAACCATCTTCTTCGCGGCAGGCTTGCGGAAGGCGCGGTTGTGAGCCTTTCCGCCGACGAAGGTTTCATCGGCCTCGACAATCTTTCCCTCGCCGCCAAGGTGGCCGCCTTCATCGGTCATCGTCTCGCGGATGCGATGGGCGAGAAACCATGCGGACTTGTAGGTGATCCCAAGCGACCGATGCAGCTGGTGGGCGCTGATGCCCTTCTTGCTCGCGGCCATCAGGGCGTACGCCATCAGCCACTTGTTGAGCGGGATTTTGCTGTCCTCCATGATCGTGCCGACCGTCACCGTGAAAGGCTTCTCACAGTCGTTGCACTTGTACACGCCGGGGCGGGTGCTCTTGCCCTGAAGCTTCGTAATCCGATCCATGCAGCCGCAGTGCGGACATACCGGGCCTTCCGGCCAGTGCAGCCGCTCAAGATGCTCGCGGGCCAGTTCGCTATCGCTGTAGATCGGGTTCGTCAGGTTCATTGGTCGCTTCCTTATGGTGCGACCCTACGAAAACCGGGCTAGTACGTCAAGTATATAATTGCCCCGCGTTGACCTGATATAAAGATATCTTTATATCTATATCCCACATGAATCAGGCTCTCGGCATTTTCCGCGCTCTGGCGGATTCGACGCGGTTGCGCATCCTTGCGCTGCTGCGGGCGATGGAGCTGTCGGTCGGCGAGCTGGCGCAGGTGCTGGGACAGAGCCAGCCGCGGGTCAGCCGCCATGTGAAGATATTGTGCGACGCCGGGCTGGCCGAGCGGCGCAAGGAAGGCAGCTGGGTGTTCGTGGCGCTGGGCGAGGCCGAGCGCGTGGCGCCCGTCTTCGCGGCGCTCGATGCGTGGCGCGAGGTCGATCACTGGCCCAATCACTGGACTGCGGCGGACGAGGCGCGGCTCGCGGCGGTGCGCGCCGACCGGGCGAGTGCTGCGAACGAATGGTTCGAGGCGCATGCCGGGGACTGGGACGCGATCCGCTCGCTCCATGTCGCCGAAAGCGAGGTCGAGGCCGAGATGGGGCGGGTGCTGGGCGAGGATTCGCTGGGTGCCTTGATCGATATCGGCACCGGCACCGGGCGGATGCTCGAGCTGTTCGCGCCGCGCGCGGAGACGGCTTTGGGGATCGACCGGTCGTCGGAGATGCTGCGGCTGGCGCGCGCCAAGCTGGCCGATGTGGGCAATGCCGAGCTGCGGCAGGCGGACCTTTATGCGCTGCCCTTGCCCGATGGCGGGGCGGATACCGCGATCCTGCATCACGTGCTCCATTTCGCGCAGCAGCCGGGCGCGGCGATTGCCGAGGCGGCGCGGGTGCTGAGCCCCGGCGGCCGCCTGCTGATCGCCGATTTCGCGCCGCATGAGCGCGAGGAGCTGCGGACGCAGGACGCGCATGCCCGGCTCGGCTTTTCGGACGAGCAGATCCTCGGCTGGTTCGAGGCGCAGGGGCTGAGCCCGGTGCTGGTCGAGACGCTGGGCGGGGGCGAGCTGACGGTGAAATTGTGGCTGGGGCGCAAGACCGGCGAGATCAAAGAGAAAGTGAAGGCGGCATGAGTAGTCTGGTGGACCCGCGAGGCGCGCCTCTGTTCGCCGATGTGGCGGGCGATATCGAGGTGTCGTTCGAATTCTTCCCGCCCAAGACCGAGAAGATGGAAGAAACGTTGTGGGAGTCGGTCCAGACGCTCGCGCCGCTGGCTCCGCGCTTCGTCAGCGTGACCTATGGCGCGGGCGGATCGACTCGCGAGCGGACCCACAACACGGTGGCGCGGATCGTGCGCGAGACGAGCATCCCGGCGGCGGCGCACCTTACCTGCGTCGAGGCGACCCGCGACGAGATCGACGCGGTGGCGAACGATTACTGGCATGCGGGCGTGCGGCATATCGTCGCGCTCAGGGGCGATCCGCCGCGTGCGGGCGAGAAATATCAGACGCATCCGGGCGGGTATGAGAATGCCGCAGATCTGGTGGCGGGGCTCAGGAAGCTGCACCCGTTCGAGATTTCGGTCGCGGCCTATCCCGAATGTCATCCGGATTCGGCGCACAAGGCGGCCGATCTCGACAATCTCAAGCGCAAGATCGATGCGGGCGCGACGCGGGCGATCACCCAGTTCTTCTTCACGCCCGAATGCTTCTTCCGCTTCCGGGACGAAGCGGCGGCGGCGGGGATCCACGCCGAGCTGGTGCCGGGGATCATGCCGGTGATGAACTATGCCAGCGTCGTGCGCATGTCGGCGATGTGCGGGACCGAGGTTCCGGACTGGATGGGGCGGCTGTTCGAGGGGCTCGACGATCATCCCGCGGCGCGCCAGCTGGTCGCGGCGACGGTGGCGGCGGAATTGTGCCGCAAGCTTTACGCCGGGGGCGAGCGCGCCTTCCATTTCTACACGCTCAACCGCGCCGAGCTGAGCTACGCGATCTGTCACCTGCTGGGGGTGCGTCCCGCGGTGCCGGCGCTGGAGACTGCCGCATGAACGCCGAAGCCGCCTTTCGCGCCGCCGCTGCCGAGCGCATCCTGATCTTCGACGGCGCCTATGGCACCGCGATCCAGCGCTTCCAGCTGACCGAGGCCGATTATCGCGGCGACCTCGACCTCAGCCACGATCAGAAGGGCAATAACGACCTGCTCTGCCTGACGCGGCCGGACATCATCGAGGGCATCCACACCGCCTATTTCGAGGCGGGGGCGGACATGGTCGAGACCAACACCTTTTCGGGCACGCGGATCGCGATGGCCGATTACGGGTGCGAGCATCTGGTGCGCGAGATCAACCTGACCGCGGCGAAGATCGCACGTGCGGCGGCGGACAAGGCCGAGGCGAAGGACGGGCGGCGGCGCTTCGTCGCGGGCGCGATCGGGCCGACCAACAAGACGCTGTCGCTGTCGCCCGACGTCAACGATCCTGCCTATCGTGAGATCGATTACGATGCGCTCAAGGCCGAATATCGCGAGCAATGCGATGCGCTGATCGAGGGCGGGGTCGATTTCCTGCTGGTCGAGACCTGCTTCGACACGCTCAATGCCAAAGCGGCGGGGATGGCGGCGCGCGAGGCCGAGGCGGCTTCGGGCCGCGCGGTGCCGCTGATGGTGAGCTTCACGATCACCGACATGTCCGGCCGCAACCTTTCGGGGCATACGATCGAGGCCTTCTGGTTCGCGCTCAGGCACCTCAAGCCGCTGACGATGGGCGCGAACTGCGCGTTCGGCGCGGACCTGATGCGGCCCTATCTGATCGAGCTGGCCAAGAGCTGCGACACGCTGATCCTCGCCTATCCCAATGCGGGGCTGCCCAACGAGCTCGGCAAATATGACGAGCTGCCCGAGCGCACCGCCGAGCTGATCGACGAATGGGTGCGCGACGGGCTGGTCAACGCCGTGGGCGGCTGCTGCGGGACGACGCCCGAGCATATCGGGGCGATCGCGAAGACGGTAGCGGGGGCGAAGCCGCGGGTGACGCCCGAGCTGCCGGTGGTGACGCGGCTCGCCGGGCTCGAGCCGTTCACGATGGCGGCATAGTTGCCGTCATCCTGGCGAAAGCCGGGACCCAGAGCCAAGAGCGGCGTCGCCCGTGACCCTGGGTCCCGGCTTTCGCCGGGATGACGAACTTAGGAATGAAATGAACACCACCCCCACCGCTTCCACCAATTTCGTCAATATCGGCGAGCGCACCAACGTCACGGGCTCCGCGGCGTTCAAGAAGCTGATCATGGCGGGCGACTATGCCAAGGCGGTCGAGGTCGCGCGGCAGCAGGTCGAGAATGGTGCGCAGGTGATCGACGTCAACATGGACGAGGGGCTGCTCGACGCGCACCACGCCATGACGACCTTCCTCAAGCTGATCGCAGCCGAGCCTGATATCGCGCGCGTCCCGGTGATGATCGATTCGTCCAAATGGGACGTGATCGAGGCGGGGCTGAAATGCGTCAGCGGCAAGCCGATCGTCAATTCGATCAGCATGAAGGAGGGTGTTCCCCAGTTCCTCGATCATGCCCGCAAGTGCATGGCCTATGGCGCGGCGGTGGTCGTGATGGCGTTCGACGAGGTCGGCCAGGCGGACACCCAGGCGCGCAAGATCGAGATTTGCGAGCGGGCGTACCAGGAGCTGATGGGGATCGGCTTCCCGCCCGAGGACATCATCTTCGACGCCAACGTGTTCGCGGTGGCGACGGGGATCGAGGAGCACAATAATTACGGCGTCGACTTCATCGAGGCGGTGAAGGAGATCAAGCGCCGCTGCCCGCACGTCCATTTCTCGGGCGGGCTCTCCAACCTGTCGTTCAGCTTCCGCGGCAACGAGCCGGTGCGCCGGGCGATGCATTCGGTGTTCCTCTATCATGCCATCCCCGCGGGGCTCGACATGGCGATCGTCAATGCCGGCCAGCTCGACGTGTACGATACGATCGATCCCGAACTGCGCACCGCGTGCGAGGATGTGATCCTCAACCGCGATCCCGAGGCCGGGGAACGGCTGGTGGCGCTCGCCGAACGCTATCGCGGGACCGATGCGGTCGCCGAGAAGCAGGCGGCGGAGTGGCGCGGCTGGGGGGTGGCCAAGCGGCTCGAACATGCGCTGGTCAAGGGGATCGACCAATGGGTGGTCGAGGACACCGAGGAGGCGCGGCTGGCTTTCGCCCGGCCGATCGAGGTGATCGAAGGCCCGCTGATGGACGGGATGAACGTGGTGGGCGACCTGTTCGGATCGGGCAAGATGTTCCTGCCGCAGGTGGTGAAATCGGCGCGCGTGATGAAGAAGGCCGTCGCGCACCTGCTCCCCTATATCGAGGCGGCCAAGGAGCCGGGCGCCAAGGGCAAGGGCAAGGTCATCATGGCGACCGTCAAGGGCGACGTGCATGATATCGGCAAGAACATCGTCGGCGTGGTGCTCCAGTGCAACGGCTTCGAGGTGGTCGATCTGGGGGTGATGGTGCCCTGGACCCGGATCCTCGAGGCGGCGAACGAGAATGATGCCGACATGATCGGGCTATCGGGGCTGATCACCCCGAGCCTCGACGAGATGGTGACCGTCGCCGAGGAGATGCAGCGGCTGAACATGACGATGCCGCTGCTGATCGGCGGGGCGACGACGAGCCGCGTGCACACCGCGCTCAGGATCGAGCCGGCGTACAAGGGACCGGTGATCCATGTGCTCGACGCAAGCCGCGCGGTGGGGGTGGCGACCACGCTCGTCTCCGAGACGATCCGCGACGATTATGTCGCCAAGGTCGCCGAGGAATATGCCGGCATCCGCGCCGCGCGCGAGGGGCGCGGGCAGAGCGAGCTGCTGCCGATCGGCAAGGCGCGCGACAATGCGTTCGAGGCGGACATGACGCTCAAGCCCGGGCGGCCCAAGCTGCCGGGGCTGCATGACTTTCCGAGCTGGGACCTCAAGGACCTGCGCCACTATATCGACTGGACGCCCTTCTTCCGCGCCTGGGAGCTGGCGGGGAACTATCCCGCGATCCTCGACGACAAGGTGGTGGGGGAGAGCGCGCGGTCGCTGTTCGCCGATGCCAACAAGATGCTCGACCGGATCGTCGACGAGCAATGGCTGACCGCGCGCGGCGTGGTCGGGCTGTGGCCGTGCCGGCGCGACGGCGACGATATCATCGTCCATGTCGAGGATGAGGAGCATGTCCGGCTGCCGATGCTGCGCCAGCAGATCGCGAAACGCGAAGGCCGGGCGAATATGTGCCTGGCGGACTTCATCGACCGCAACGGCGACTGGATCGGCGGGTTCGCGGTGTCGATCCATGGGATCGAGCCCCATCTGGCGCGCTTCAAGGCGGCGATCGACGATTATTCGGACATCTTGCTCAAGGCACTGGCGGACCGCTTCGCCGAGGCGTTCGCCGAGCGGCTGCACCATTATGTGCGCACGGCGCTCTGGGGCTATGCCGAGGGCGAGCAGCTGACCAACGAGGCGCTGATCAAGGAACAGTATCGTGGCATCCGCCCGGCGCCGGGCTATCCGGCCTGCCCCGAGCACAGCCTCAAGCCGATCCTGTTCAAGATGCTCGACGCGCACCACCGCACAGGGATCACGCTGACCGAAAGCTTCGCGATGCTGCCGACCGCGGCGGTCTCGGGCTTCTATTTCGGGCACCCGCAGGCCGAGTATTTCGGCGTGGCGCGCGTGGGGCAGGATCAGCTCGAGGATTATGCCGCGCGGCGCGGGGTGAGCATCGAGCAGGCGACACGCTGGCTGCGGCCGAACCTGGATTGAACCCCTCCCGGAGGGGGAGGGGTTAGTCGCGGCCATCAATAGGGCGTGTAAGTGCCCTGGTACCAGGCCGCGCCGTCGTTGCACCACTCGGTCGTGCCGTTGTCGCCGGTGCAATAGACCCGGATGCTGGGATTGCCGTTCACGGTCCAGACGGTTGCCGAAACGTGCGAGCCGCCGGTACTGAAGGTGCCGGTCGTCCAGCCCGAACCGCCGGCATCGGCGCAGCGTTCGCTGATCGTTTCTCCGTCGCTGCCATAGACACGGATGTGCAACCCGCCATTCTTGTCGAACCAGTTTACTGCTGCGGTCGCAGTCATGAAAACACCGTCGGCCATTTGATTTCCCCTCGTTGAAGTTGCGGGGAGTCGTTGCTCCGATTCGGACCCGTTATGATCTGCCTTTACCATGATCGGCCCGTTCGCGCTTCCGCTTGCCGAGAGAGCACAAAAATGTTATGTGACAACATATCACATCGGAGGATGGCCATGCCCCTGTTCCCGAAGATCGAGCGCAGCTGCCCCTATCTCGACCGGCTGGACGAGGCGATGGACGGCGATTTCTGCCGGATGTGCAAGCGCAACGTGTATGACCTGACCGGCATGACCGATCCCCAGCGGGCGGCGTTCCTGGCGGCGTGCGGAGGCGATGCGTGCGTGCGCTACACCGCCTTTGTGCGGCCTGCGGTCGCGGCGGCGCTGGTCGCGGCGTCGGCGGCGGTGCTGGTGGCCGAGCCAGCGATGGCGCAGCGGCACGAGCCGATCCCGCCGCGCGCTTTGAACCCGCCCTACGTGCCCGTGCTTCTGGGTGGGGTTCCGCCTCCGGTCGAGGTGCCGGTGGTGCTGGCGGGAGAGCCGGTGCCGCCGCCGGAGCCGCCCAAGCCGGTGCAGCCGGTGGTGGCGCCGGATCGCGGGACGCAGACGAAGCGGGATTGAGAAACTCCTCCCCGGAACGGGGAGGAAATTTCTAGGCCGCCTTGGCCATTCCGGGGCGATAGAGGCAGCAGGCGTTGCGGCCGCCGCGCTTGGCCGAATAGAGCGCGACATCGGCGAGGCCGACCAGCTCGGTGAGTTCGGGGCCGGTCGCCGGAGTCCAGTGGACGCCGACGCTGGTGGTGACCTGTTCGCAGTCGCCGAAGTGGAAATGCTCGATGCGGCGGCGGATCTTCTCGGCGACATGCTGCGCCTCGAGCGCGTCGATGCCGGGGCAGACGGCCAGGAATTCCTCCCCGCCCCAGCGCCCGACGAAATCGCCGCCGCGCACGTTGCGCTTGATCAGCGTCGCGATCGTCGAAAGGACCTCGTCGCCATAGCTATGGCCGAAGCGGTCGTTGAGCGACTTGAAGTGATCGATATCGATCAGGATCACCGCGAGGCCGGCGGGCGGGGCATCCTCGGGCAGCGTCTCGAACCGTTCGGCGACGCCGCGGCGGTTGAGCAGCTTGGTGAGGTGGTCGCGGCGCGCTTCCTCCTCGGCTTCCTGCGCCTGGCGCAAGGTCAGCGCCTGGAGCGTCTGGCGGCGTTCGAGCTCGCCGCGCAGATTGCGCAGGCGATAGGCGAGATAGATGCCGATCAGCACCACCCAGATGCCAAGCAGCGACAGATAATATTGCGCGACGCTCATGATCGCGGTGCGCAGCACGATCTCCTGCACCTCGAATTCGTGGTGGCCCAGCGCGATCTCGGTGCCGGTCTGGATATCGACCGAGGTGACGTTGTCGAACTGCGGATGGCTGAACTTGGGCGCGACCTTGTGCTTGAACAGCCACCAGTCGGCGACGCCGAAATCGGCCAGGCTGAAATCGAGCTGCTGGACGCGGCCGGGCGTGACGTCGGCCTCGACGCGGTTGAACTTGGAGGTGTCGTCCTCGACGGTCTTCGAATAGCGCGGATCGAAATTCTTGAGGTGGACGCGGACCGATTTGCCCGGGCCGCGATAGGTGAAGCGGATCGAGAGCGAGCGGAAATTGGTGAGGTCGAGCCCCTTGGTGGTGCCGGGCTGGTTGAAGAAGACCTCATAGCCGCAATAGGGATAGTCGAAGCCGGCGCGCAGATCGCAGGTCCAGCGCATCGGCGCGATCAGTGTGCCGCCGGACTTGCCCTTGATCTCGGGGTTGTTGTCGGTGTGGATCAGGCTGGGATAGCTGGCGATGCTCTGGGGCGTCAGCACGGTGGAACGCACCAGGATGCGGTCCTGCCACGCGACCGCGGCGACGGTGAGCAGCAGCAGCACGAACAGGATGATTTCGAACTTGGCGTTCGACAGCAGCTTCAAACCGCGCCGGGCGACCGTTTCGGACGCATTTGTGCGGTTGGCGGGCTGCGATTCCATCTTCGACCTCGTTCACAAGGCGTGGTTCGCCCCCACTCCGTTCATAGAAGAGCAAGGCTAGCGGGAGGTTAATGCGCTTCTATGGGAATGCCCCGCGACGGGAGGCGCGCAGATGACCGATTTTCCGACGATCGACCGCCCCTGCCCCTATGCCGGGCGGCTCGATACGGTGATGGACGGCGATTTCTGCAGGGCCTGCGAATGCACCGTGTTCGACCTCGACGCGATGGCGCCACGCGAACGCCGGGCATTCGTGAAGCGCACCGAGGGCAAGGATGTCTGCATCACCTATCGCATCAAGCCCGCGCTGGCGGCGGCCGCGCTGCTCGCGGCGCTGGGCGGGGCTGCGCCGGCGATGGCGCAGGATGTGGATGACGATGACGCGCAGATCGTGGTGACGGGCGGGCGGATGCGTCCGCCTACCCTCACCGCGAGCGCCGAGCCGGTGGTGGTGGTGACAGTCGCAGAACTGACCGGCTCTCCGAACGCCGTCCGGACCCGGCCAGTGCGACACCCCCGGCCCACCGACCAGCGGGTTCGTGGGCGGATAGCGCGGCCCCGGTGATTTTGTGACGTGACGTGAATGGGTTGGAATGGCGTAGGAGGGAAATGCGATGGCCTTGTTTCCGAAGATCCAGAGCCCGTGCCCCTATCAGGCAAACCTCGCCGCGATCATGGACGGCGATCTGTGCCGGATGTGCAAGCGGCAGGTGACCGACCTGACCGCGATGGACGATGCCGCACGGATCGCCTTTTTCGAGAATTGCGAGACCGAGGTGTGCGTGTCGTACCGCGTGCCGGTGCGCAGTGCGCTGGGCGCGGCGGCATTGGCGGCGGCCGCGGTGGCGGCACTGCCCGCGGCGGCGCAGGACGCTCCGCCGCCGACGCAGGAGGTGACCGTTGCGGCGGCGATGGCCGAGCCGGCGAACCTCGACGACGAGATCATCGTGATGGGCGGCGGGATCCACGACCCGCGCAATGTCGAATTCGTCGAAACGCCCGAGGACGCCAAGCTGCCCGAATTGCCTGTCGTCTATGAAACCCCCAAGCCGGCCGAGCCGGCGAAGCGCGATTGAGGAGGAACGATCATGGCCCGCTTTCCGAAGATCGACAGTCCCTGCCCCTACAAGGACAATCGCGCCGCGATATTCGACGGCGATTTTTGCCGGATGTGCAAGCGCAACGTGGTCGATCTGACCGCGTGGAGCGACGGCGAGCGCGCGGCGTTCCTCGCGAGCTGCGAGACCGAGGTGTGCGTGAGCTATCGCCTGCCGATCCGCCCGGCGCTGGCCGCGGCGGCGCTGGCGGCCGCGGTGGCTGCGCTTCCGGCGGCGGCGCAGGATGCGCCTGCGACGGAGACGCCCGGCGTGCAGCTGGTCTCCGGCGATGTGCCCGTCGATGAAGATACCGAGATATGGATGGGCGGGATCAAGGATCCGAAGAACACCGCGCTGACCGAGGATCCGGCGGACGCGACCTTGCCCGAGATGCCGGTCGTCTACGAAGCGCCCGCCGTCGCGGTGAAGCCCAAGGAACCCGTCAGCGGGTCCTGACCTCCGCCATCGATTGCCAGGTCAACAGGCTGCCGAGCTGCCCCGCGGCGGTCAGCGAGCGCGCGTCGCCATCGCCGATCGAGAGCGCGATATGGGTGGAGTCGAAGGTAGATAGCGCGGCATCGTAGCTGCGCCATTTGCCGCCGACGAATGCGAGCACCCAGCTGTGCGGCATGAAGGCGTTGCTGACGCCGTGATAGCGTTCGCGCGAATAGACGAGGCCGTTGACGACCTTGGTGGGGATGCCGACCGCGCGGCCGAAGGCGGCGAGGAGGACCGCGGCCTCGGTGCAATCGCCCGCGCCGCGCTCGAGCGTTTCGAGCGCCGAATAATGGCCGGTGAAGTCGATCTTGCCGAGATGGCCGATCGCCTCGGCGGTGAGCAGCTCCATCTTGCGCGCGTCGCCGATCTTCAGCCGCGCGGTGCGGCCGGTGATCGCGCGGATCCTGGGATGGTCGATCTGGAGCCAGGGGGTCGCGCGCCGTGCATCGGCGAGAAAGGCTGGGTCGGTCGGCAAGCCGGGACCGCAGCTATCGCAGATGTCGACGGTCGCCTCGCCCCCCGCCATCGTCACCCGCTGCTCGCCGGTTTCGGGGGGCGTGAAGACGATGCCGTCGCGAAAGCCGAAGCGGTAGCGGATATGGCCCTGGGCCGCGGGCTCGGCGATGCGGACGGGCGACTTGATCATCACCGTCGCGAACATGCGGAAGGGCGGGTGGCCGGCGAGCGCCTCCTCGCGGGTGGCGGGGACGATGGCGATGCGCGAGCCGAACATCGGCTGGATCATCGCGGTGACGCGGCCGTCGGTCCCAAGCTCGAGCCGGGCCGCGCCGCGGAGCTGATCGCCGTCATAGCGCTTGCGGATCGCACCGCCCGGCGCGGGCTCGATCGTCATCCGCTCGACCGCCTGGGCGTCGAGGCTGAAATTCCGGAACTCGAGAATCGTCTTGCCGTCCCAGTTGCGCAGCAGGCCCGCCCCGGCATCGAAGCGGGTGCCGGGGGGCAGGGGGATTGTGGTGGTGTGGGTGTCCGACTTGGTTGCGCGGGTGATGATCGCGCGGCCGGGCTCGATCTTCGCGGTGGTGCGCGTCCAGCTGCGTCCGGTCTGGCTGTAATCGCTGATCGCGATCACGCGGCCAGTGCTGTCTTCCGTGACGACGGTCTGGCTGGCCGCCCGGCTGACGGGGTCGCCGGGTTCCTGGAGCAGCAGTTCCTGGAGGCTGACGGTTTCGCGGCCCTCGGCGCTCTGGGTTACCTGCTGCGAGCGGTGGCCGATCTGGGTGCCGTATTCGGTGAGGACGCGGAACCAGTTCGTCGCGGGCGCCGGCGCGACCTGCGCGGTGGCGGGGCCGGCAAGGACCGCGATGGCGAGGCACAGAAAGGCGCGCACGAGCATGGGGTGAGAGTAGCGCGGTTCCTCCCTGAACAGTGACTTAATCCGTCTCCCTTGCCGCGCGGCGCGACTTGTTACAGGTTCGCGCAATAGATGGGGGAGTGATGATGGGGAACATCGCGGAAGGGGCCGCCGAGCCCAGCGCCAAGGACATGCGGCTGGTGGTCAGCGCCTCGTCGCTGGGCACGATCTTCGAATGGTACGACTTCTTCATCTACGGCACGCTGGCGACGACCGGCATCATGGCCAACACCTTCCTTCCGGCAGGCGATGAGACGTTCAAGACGCTGATGGTATGGGCGGGCTTCGCGGTCGGCTTCGGCTTCCGGCCGCTGGGGGCGATATTGTTCGGCTATCTGGGCGACAAGCTCGGGCGCAAATATACCTTCCTCGTCACCATCACGCTGATGGGCCTGGCCACGGCAGGCGTGGGGCTGGTGCCCAGCTACGCGGCGATTGGCATAGCCGCGCCGCTGGCGATCATCGTGCTGCGGATTCTCCAGGGCCTCGCGCTGGGGGGCGAATATGGCGGGGCTGCGATCTATGTCTCCGAGCATTCGCCCGACGGGCGCAGCGGCTATCATACCAGCTATATCCAGGCGAGCGTGGTCGGCGGCTTCATCCTGAGCCTGATCGTGGTGCTCGCGGTCAAGCTGCCGCTGCCCGCCGCCGAATGGCTCGCATGGGGCTGGCGCGTGCCCTTCCTTTTCTCGATCGTGCTGCTCGCCGTGTCGCTGTGGATGCGGCTGAAGCTCGCCGAGAGCCCTGTTTTCAAGGCGATGAAGGCCGAAGGGCAGATGGCGGCCAACCCGTTCATCGAGAGCTTCACCTATCCGGGCAATTTCAAGCGGCTGTTCGTCGCGCTGTTCGGGATCGCGGCGGGGCTGACGGTGATTTGGTACACCGCGATGTTCACCGCGCTCGAGTTCCTCGCCAAGGCGATGAAGATGGACCAGACCGCAGCGCAACTGATCGTCGGGGCCTCGGCGACGATCGGGCTGATGTTCTTCATCATCTTCGGCGGGCTCTCCGACCGGATCGGGCGCAAGCCGTCGATCGTGTGGGGCTATGCGCTGACGCTGGTGCTGATGTTCCCGATGTTCTGGATCGTCGGCAAGCATGCCGATCCGGCGCTGGCGGTGAACGGGGTGCCGACGCCGGAGAATATCGCCTGGATCGTCGGCGCGCTGGTGGTGATGATGTGCCTTTCGGGCATGACCTATGGGCCGGTCGCGGCCTTGCTCAGTGAGATGTTTCCGGCGCGGATCCGTTACAGCTCGATGTCGATCCCCTATCATATCGGCACAGGCTATTTCGGCGGTTTCCTGCCGCTGATCAGCGCCTACATCGTCAGCCGGACCCACGATCCCTATTCGGGGCTGTGGTACACCTGGGGCGTGGTGGCGATGGCGCTGGTGGTGAGTTTGTGGGGGCTCAAGGAAACCAACCCGCCGAAGCGCGCGTGAGACTGGCGCGGGGCTCCGTGTCTCGCTAACGCCGCGCGGATGACCGTGTCTCCGCTCCGTCTCCGCCTCGATGCCGCCGCGCTTGTCGGCAACTGGCGCGCGCTCGATGCCATGAGCGGCGCGGCGGCGTGCGGCGCTGCGGTGAAGGCCGATGGCTATGGGCTCGGCGCACCCGGCGTGGCCGAACGGCTGCGCGACGCGGGGTGCCGCGATTTCTTCGTCGCGACTTGGGCCGAGGCGGGCGAACTCGCCGGTCTGGGCGCGCCGGTTTCGGTGCTGCACGGGGTGCGGGCGGAGGATATGGCGGGCGAGCGGCCGGGCAATGCGCGGCCGGTGCTGAGCAGCGCGGCGCAGGTGCTGCGGTGGCGCGAGACCGGGGCCCCATGCGACGTGATGATCGATACCGGGATGAACCGGCTCGGGCTCTCGGTGCAGGACGTGGCCGACGGGCTGCTCGACGGTCTCGCGATCGAGACGCTGATGAGCCATCTCGCCTGCGCCGACGAGGATGTGCCGCTCAACGCGCGGCAGCGCGATGCGCTGGCGGGGCTCAAGGGGCGGACGTCGGCGAAGCGGCTGAGCCTGGCCAATTCGGCGGGGATCGCGCTGGGCCCCGATTACGCCTTCGATCTGACGCGGCCCGGGATCTCGCTCTATGGCGGCGTGCAGGTGGCGGCGTTCGCGGGGCGGATCCGCCAGGTGGTGACGCCCGAGGCGCAGATCCTCCAGCGGCGGCGCGTGCGCGCGGGCGAGACGATCGGCTACAGCGCGACCTTCACCGCCGCGGCGGACATGGAGGTTGCGATCCTCAATATCGGCTATGCCGACGGCTATCTGCGCTGTTTTTCTGGGATAGGGACCGCGCACATGGGGGGCATGACGCTGCCGGTGCTGGGGCGGGTTTCGATGGACCTGGTCGCGGTCGGGGTCGATGCCGCGCCGGGGCTGGCGGAGGGCGACTGGGTGTCGCTCGATTATGACCTGCCGGCCACGTCCGCGCTGAGCGGGCTTTCGCAATATGAATTGCTGACCGGGCTGGGACAGAGGTTCGACCGGGTCTGGGGCTGAGGGGCCCGCTTCCTCAATAATTTGCGCTGAATCGCCTCGGCAAAGTCGAGGCTTGTCGTCGGACGGGCGTGACCTGCCGGCCGGTTGGGCGCGAGTCCGGCATTAGCTTCGTCAATGCTGGCTGCGTTCCGACGAAAAAAGGGGGGACGGTGGTTTCCCACCGTCCCCGATTTTTTGCAGCAATCGCGACCGGATCAGAACCGGCTGCGGAAGCCCGCGTAGAAGTTGCGTCCACGGAAGCTGTAGATCGCGCTGCCAGCACCGGTAGCGGTGGTGGCGCCGCGCGGCACGCCTTCGTTGAACACATTGTCCACGCCCATGTAGAATTTGAGCGAACCACCGCTGGCCTCATCACCCGCGACATCGATGTCGAGGCGAAGGTCATGATAGGTGATCGCGCCGAAACGCTGGGTCGGGAAAGCATCGACGTCGGTCGGGTTCTGCCCGTTGAGCGGGAACAGCGTGGCGTAGCCGTTATAGTACATCGGGCCGATATAGTGGACCCGATAGCCCAGCGTGAACGGCTTGTAGCCGAAGTCGAAGTCCCAACGGAACTCGTCACCCGGATCGCCGAGCTGACCCAGAACCCGCGTTTCGAAGGCGGGGTTCGTCGGGTCCTGGTAGTTGCTGTTCTTCAACACGTGGACATAGATGAGGCTCGTGTCGAAATCGACCGCGCCGAAGTCATGGCGGTAGCTCAGGTTGACGTCGATACCGCGACGGACGCGCTTGGCGAAGTTCAGCGGCGCATTGATGAGCGAGTTGCCCAGGATCGCACCCGGAAGCTCACCCAGCGGACCGGTGCCCGGACCGTTCCAGCGCGTGAACTGGCCGCAGAAGATGTTCGGCTGCGGCGAGTCGTAGCACAGGTTGACGATCGTCTGCGGCGCCACGGTGGCGATGATGCCGTTCACCGTGATGTCGTAATAGTCGACCGAAAGGCTGAAGCCCGGCACCCAGCGCGGCTGGATGACGGCGCCCAGGGTCAGCGAGTTCGAGGTCTCGACCTCGAGGTTCGGGTTGGAACCGCTGACGATCGGCAGCGAATAGGTGATATTGGTCAGGTTGGGCCGGTTCGCGGCGGTGATCGCGTTGTTGCAGTTGGCCTGACGGACCGCATTGGCCTGGATCTGGATCACGTTGCAGGGATCGACGAAGCCGTTCGAGAAGTTCGGGACCAGCGGGAAGCCGGTTTCCGACACGTTCGGCGCGCGAACCGCGTGGCTGTAGTTGCCGCGGAAGCGGATGTCGCGCACCGGAGCCCAGTCCACGCCGCCGTTATAGGCGTAGACCGTGCCGACATTGCCCTGATACTGGGCGACGCGGCCGGCACCGCTGAGCGTCAGTTCCTCGAAGAAGGGAACATCCTTCAGCAGCGGAATGCGAAGCTCGCCGAACGCTTCCTTCACTTCGAACGCCGGCGGGGCGAACGAGGGGATCGAAACGCCGTTGGTGAACCCGTCAACGACGAACTGATCCTGGGTGTAGAACGCCGTTTCACGACGATACTCGGCGCCGACCGCGAAGCTGACCGGGCCACCCGGCAGTTCGAAGATCTGGCTGAGGTCGCCCGCGACGAAGCCCGAGACCACGAACTGGTCCAGACCCGACGACGCCGTGAATTCGCGCGCGAAATACTTCACCGACGCGCTGTTGTCCGGCGAACCGAACGGGTTGTAGGGAACGCAGGCCGCGATGTCCGCAGCCAGACGGGCCGCGTTGCGGGCCGGATCCGCCGCGAAGCCCACCAGCGGAACCGCCGAGGCGGCGTCATACTGCGACCGGCACTTGATCTTGCCGTCGGCCGGATCGCGGCCGGCGTCCATCGCAAGCGCGAAACGCTGGCGATCGATGAAGCCGTCGGTCGTGATGTGCTCCGAGAACTTGCCGTAGTTCACCGACAGTTCGTAGTTCCAGTCGTCGTTGAACGTGCCGCGGATACCCGCGACGACGCGCCACGTGTCGCGCGAGAAATGCTCGTCGCGCAGACCGACGTCGAGCAGGTTGCGGGCGTTCACGAAGCGATAGCTGCCGTTGTTGATCGCCGCGATGTTGGCGGCGGTCAGGTTGCCCGGGATGAGCGTCACGCCAGGTCCGGGGTCGATGTCCGTCGTCGCCGGGCAGGCCGCCGTCAGCGAGCTGTTGCACTGCGAAACCAGGATCATGTTGGCAATCGCCGCCGCATCCTGCGGATTCAGGAACGGGTTGTCGAGGCGCGGGCGCTCGCGGAAGTCGGTCGTGCCGCCGGTGCCCTGGTTGAACGACGGACCGGCGTTGTTGCCGAGCGCGTTCACGCGGTTCCACTTGCCTTCGACGAAGAACTCGAGCGCCGGCGAAACCTCGTAATGCGCGAGCAGGTTGAGGTTGTAGTGCTCGGTGAAAGGCAGGACCGAGACGGTCATGCCTTCGCGGCCGGTCTGGCCGTTCGAGTTGATGATCGCGCTGTTGATGCCGGTGCCGAAGCGGGCGCCGGTCTGCTGAACCAGACGGCCTTCATTGTTGAAGAAGTAAGTGCAGCTGAAGGCCGAACCCAGCGAGTTCGGGCCGCCATTGTTGGCGGTGGTCGCATTGCCGCAAACCCCCGACTCGAACCCCGGCGTAGCGGGATTATCGCCCTTCTGGTTGATCGGCACGAGGCCGTTATAATGGATCGTCGTGCTGCTGATGTTGGTGAAGTAGTTGCGGTCGGGAACGCCGTCGCCACCGTTCACGAGGCCCGCGCCGCCATCGGCGTCGACGACCAGGAAGTTGTCATTGCTGCGGAACGCCGGGACGTCCGAGGCGAACACGCGGTCGCTGCGCGAATATTCCGCCTGCAGCGTGATGTTGCCGCGGCCGCCATCGAAGTTCTTGCCGAACATGGCCGAGATCAGCTGGTTGCCGCCGAACCCTTCCTGGGTGATGCCGGCCTGGCCGCGCACCTGGAGACCGTCGAAATTGCGCTTCAGCACGAAGTTGACGACGCCCGCGATCGCGTCCGAACCGTAGATCGCCGAGTTGCCGCCGGTCACGATGTCGACGCGCTCGATCAGGTCGGTCGAGATCGAGTTGGTATCGACCGAAACCGCGTTGTTCAGAATGTCGGCAGGGACGTGGCGGCGGCCGTTGACCAGCACCAGGGTGCGCTGCGTGCCCAGACCGCGAAGGTCGAGCAGGTTGAGGCCCGCGATGCCGATGCCGAGGCCCGGATTCTGCTGGGCGAAGGTGCTGCGCAGCTGCGGCAGGTCGTTCAGCGTGTCACCAATGTTGGTCTGACCCTGCTGGAAGAACTGCTCACCCGCGATCGAGGTGATCGGCACGGTGGATTCGAGATTGGGTCGGCGAATGCGCGAGCCCGTAACGACGATCGGGCCTTCCTGGGCCGCGTCGTCCGTTGCAGTGGTGGTGTCCTGCGCCCACGCGATCGTGGGGGTCATGAGCAGCGACCCGGCCAGCGCCGTTGCGCCCAGCAAGCGAGAAATCTTCATAGGTATGCCCCTGCCAGGCGGAATGCCTGAAGATGGCATGCGTACGTAACTGCTTCTGTGTTGCAAGATGCATCGCACCGCAGCATGGCCTTTGTGCGAAAGGTGTTGCAGGAATGCGACACTCATGTCCCGAATTGGGAGATTTGTGCGGGTATTACCGGTTAAGGCCGGGGGGCGCAGCGGGCCCCGATGCCGCGCCGCACCGCCGAAGCCAAAACGGCCTGGACGGTGCGATTCGGAAGATTGTTGCGTCCAGGGTCAGTCGCGCTCGACACACATTGCGATGCCCATGCCGCCGCCGATGCAAAGTGTCGCGAGGCCCTTTTTGGCGTCGCGCTTGGCCATCTCGTAGATCAAGGTGGTGAGCACGCGCGCGCCGCTTGCCCCGATGGGGTGACCGATCGCGATCGCGCCGCCATTGACGTTGACCTTCGAAGCGTCCCAGCCCAGCTCCTTGCCGACGGAAAGTGCTTGTGCGGCAAAGGCTTCGTTGGCTTCGATCAGGTCGAGATCGGCGACGGTCCAGCCGGCTTTTTCGAGCGCTTTCTTCGAGGCGGGGACCGGGCCGATGCCCATGATCGAGGGATCGACGCCCGCCGAGGCCCAGCTGGCGATTCGCGCGAGAATCGGGCTCCCGCGCTTTTCCGCCTCCGCGCGGCTCATCACCACGAGAGCGGCGGCGCCGTCGTTGAGGCCCGAGGCATTGGCGGCGGTGACGGTGCCGTCCTTCTTGAAGGCCGGGCGCAGGCCGGCGACCGAATCGAGCGTGGCGCCGGCGCGGATATATTCGTCGTCCGCGACCACCGTGTCGCCCTTGCGGCCCTTGATCGTGACCGGGGCGATCTCGTCCCTGAAGCGGCCCGATGCGCGCGCGGCCTCGGCCTTGTTCTGGCTGGCGACGGCGAACTCGTCCTGCTCGCCGCGGGTAACCTGATATTGCTCGGCGAGGTTTTCCGCCGTGATTCCCATGTGATAGCCGTTGAACACGTCGGTCAGGCCATCCTTGATCATCGTATCGACCAGGCTGAGATCGCCCATCTTGGTGCCGGGGCGGAGCGATTGGGCGTGGGTGGACATCGACATCGATTCCTGCCCGCCCGCGACGACGATGGTGGCGTCGCCGGTCTGGACCGCCTGCGCCGCGAGCGCGACGGCGCGCAGGCCCGATCCGCAGACCTGCTGGACGCCCCAGGCCGGAACCTCCCTGGGCACGCCCGCGGCCATCGAGGCCTGGCGCGCGGGGTTCTGGCCCTGCGCGGCGGTGAGCACCTGGCCGAGAATGACTTCGCTGACGTCCTCGCCCTTCACCCCGGCCTGTTCGAGCGCGGCCTCGATCGCGACGCGGCCCAGCTCGTGCGCGGGGGTGCTGCCGAAGGCGCCGAGAAAGCTGCCCACGGGGGTGCGCTTGGCGGCGGTGATGACGACGTCATTGGGGGACATGAATGGCTCCTGGCGAGACTCGGGTTCGGCGCGCTATCTAGGGACGGGGAGCGCGCTTAGCCAGTCCGCGAGCGGCTGCCACAGCGCGGCGCGGCCGCGGCTCCCGACGATCATGCCGACATGGCCGAGCGAGGTTTCGATCCGCGTGCCGATATCGGCGGCGGTCGCGGCGGGGGTGATACGGTCGGTGGTCGAGACGAAGGAAAGGGTGGGAGCGCCGATCGCCCGCGGGTCGATCGCCTTGCCGCCGACCTCCCATTTCCCGCGCCCGGGCAGGTCGGCGACGAGGAAATCGTCGAAAATCTGGCGGCCGGCGGCGAAGGTGAGCGGGGCGCCCTGGTTCGCCCAGTCCTCGAGCGCGACGAAGGCTCGGGCGGGGGCGCTGCCGGGCGCGAGCTGGGCGAAGCGTTCGAACTTGGCGATCGTGCGGCGCGGGTCGAGCTGCCAGAAGCCCGACTGGAGGACCTCCATTGGGACCAGGCCGAGCTTCTCGCAGGGTTCGAACGCGGCGTCCCACAGCGCCGACATCGGCGCGAGCGCGTCGCCATAGCCGGCGAAGTTCCAGGGCGTGGCGATCAGCGCCAGGCCCGCGGTCTCGGTGAGCGCTGCGGCGGCCGCCGCCATGGTGCCGCCCAAGCAATAGCCCGCGAGCGCCGGCGGGCGCCTTAGCGTGCGCAGCAAGGGGAGGAGCAGCTGCTCGACATGCCCCGCAACATCGAGATCGCGATCCGCGGGTCCGGGCGTGCCCCAGTCGACCAGTAGCGGTCGCACGCCCTGGCGCGACAGCCAGCGCAGCAGCGAATTGCCGCGCGCGAGATCGAGGACGAGCGGCGGATTGATCAGAGAAGGGACAAAAACAACGGTTTGGCCGCTGCCGCCATAATCGCGCAGGCTGGCCCGGCCCGCACGGGCGACGACCGGCTTAGGGACGCGCTCCGGCGCGCGTTCGGCATGCTGATAGGCGCGAAGTCCGGCCAGCGCCGCAGCACGCCGCTCGGGGCTTGCTGCAGTTTCGCTGCGCAGCAACTCAAGAAACAGCGGAAGAGGGCGTGGTCCGTGTTGCGGTGCAGAATGAAATGGTGATAGACATAAATCAGTCACACGCGAGGGGCCCCATGAAAAAAGCGACTCCCGGCACTGGCCCGGTCATCATCAAGAAATATGCGAACCGGCGCCTCTATAACACGGAGACGTCGTCCTACATCACGCTCGACCATCTCGCGGCGATGACGCGCGAGGGGCGCGACTTCAAGGTCGTCGATGCGAAGACCGAGGACGACATCACCCATAACGTGCTGACGCAGATCATCATGGAAGAGGAATCGCGCGGCCAGACGATGCTGCCGGTCAACTTCCTCCGCCAGCTGATCGCGCTTTACGGCGATTCGATGCAGGCGATGGTGCCGGGCTATCTCGAGGCCTCGATGGAGAGCTTCCGGCGCAACCAGGAACAGTTCAAGTCGGCGGTCGAGGGCGCCTTCGCCAATTCGCCCTTCGCCGAGCTGGCCAAGCGCAACATGCAGATGTTCGAAGCGGCGACGCAGGCGTTCAAGCCCGGCACGGCCGATGCCGCCCCCGAGGCGCCGGCGGCGCCCGCCGCGGCTCCGGAAGCGCGTGCCAACGACGATGTCTCCGCGCTCAAGGCCGAATTGGCGCGGCTGCAGGACAAGATCGAGAAGCTGGCGAAGTAAGGCGTGGCCGCGGCGCGCGGGGGGAGTCTAGCCACGCCCTCTTGATCTTTTCGTCCGCACGCGGGAAAGCGCGCGCATGGCAGGTTTCAAGCTCCCCACGTTCAAGGATCGCCAGGCGGCGTCGGTCGAAGCGCGCAAGGCGGCGCTCGAGAAGTTGAAGGCGAAGGCCCCGGTCGATCCGGCGGTGCTCGCCGAACGCGCGGCCGCGCGCGCCGCGAAGGAGGCTGCCGAGGCCGAGCGCCGCGCCGCGAAGAAGGCCGAGAAGGAAGCGGCCGACGCCGAGAGGCGCGAGCGCGCGGCGGCTGCCGCGGCCGAAGCCGCCGAACGCGCCGAGGCGAACAAGCCCAAGACCGAAGCCGAGAAAAAGGCCGAGCGCGACGCGCGCTATGCCGCGCGGAAGGCGCGCAAGGGCAAGTAAGGCTCAGCTGCGTGGATCTCGACACGCTGCTCCATCATTATTTCGGCACCGACGACCCGGACGCGATCGCGCCCGAGGCGCTGGCGGCGGCCAAGGAGAAACTCGCGGTCGATTTCGGGACCGAGCGCGATCCCGGACGGCGCTTTGCCTTGTGGACGCTGATGGAGGCGTTCGGCTTCGCGCCGCTGCCCGCCGAGGCGTTCGCGAAGGAGCCCGGGCTCAAGCGCGCGGCGGAGGAGTATTTGAGCGCGGCCTGGCGGCTGGAGCGCGATTAGCCCTGCTCGAGCAGCGACTGGCGCATCTCGGCGAGCGTGACGGGGTCGAGTTCGGCGGCAGCGTCCGGCCCTGCGATGACCAGGACGCCGAGGCCGGTGGCGAGCAGCGCGACGAGCCCGCTTCCCGCGATCTGGAGGCAATGGGGTGCGTGCCCCGCCGCCTCGGGGGTGATCCGGCTCGGGTCGGTGAAGACGGCGATCATGCCGGTTTCGCTGCGGGGCGTCGGGAGGAGGATCGGCGAAAGGCCGGCCAGGTCCCGGGCTTCGTTGGCCGAGGGCACGAACAGGGTCGATTGCAGGACGGCGGCGTGAAGCTCGGCCGCGGTCGCGCGTCCGGCCATGCCGTCGCGGATCACGGTTTCCAGCGGGTTGAGCGGTGTGTCGGTCATCGCGGCCTAGTGGCGGACCCGCCCGCCCTCCGCAAGTGCAGGCGCGGCGGCTAGTAGAACTCGGCCAGCGTCACCGCCACCGTCTTGCCCGAGCACAGGCCGAGTTCGAGCCTGGTGCCCACCGGCTTGCCCGCCCAATCCTCGCGCGCCATCGGCTCGCCGCTCGCGATCGACTGGCCGTTGACGCGGCAGATCACGTCGCCATCGACCATCCCGGCCTTTGCCGCGGGCGAATTGACCATGATGTGCTTGGCGGAGAAACCCTCCGGCACGCGGAAACCGAGCACGCCGAGCGTGCTGGGCGCCGGGAAACGGTGCGGATAGAGTCGCGGCGACAGGATCATCACATGCGCCCTGGCATCGAGGAAGAGGTTGAAGACGCGCAGCCCCTCGATCCCGATCAGCCCCTCGACCGGCGAATCGAGGATGCCGTCGGGATCGGCGAGCACGTCCATCCTGCCGGGAATCGTCGCGCCGCCGATCGCCACGCCCTCGAGCCGGGCGAGCGGCCAGGTCTCGGGGCCGTAGAGGCTATAGGCCTGGGCGCTGGTCACCCGCGCGGGATCGAGCGGCAGGCGCTTCCAGATCGGCGTGGTGACGCTGAGCGTCGCGTTGATGCCGGTATCGATCAGCACGCGGGGGATGGAAACGTCGCCGACCTTCATCGAGATGAGGAAGCGATTGGCGATGCCCCAGATGCTGAGCGCTACCGCGACGCCCTCCGGCCCCTTGCTGCCGCTCGCGCGCAGCCGCAGCCGGCCGCGGTCGAAATCGATCTCGAGCGCGACGTTGCGCAGATAATCGGCGCCGAGCACCATCGTCAGCGGCTGGTTCATCACCCGGGCCATCGGCGACAGGTCGATCGACGAGAGGCGGCCGCCCTGCTGGGTGATCGGGCCCATCTGCATCGAATCGATCGCCGCGGCGAAGACGCGCAGCTGGTTCTTGCCCGGCGCCATGGTCTGGACGAGCCTGATGCCGTTCTCGCGCGCGAAGCGGGTGTCGATCGCGGTATAGGGCGCGCCGGTATCGATCAGCGCGAGCACCGGCTTGCCGTTGACCGTGCCGTGCAGCGCGATCTGCCCTCCCTGGGTTCGGACGAAGGGAAGCCATTCCTCGGACTCGCCCGCCGCGAAGAAGGTCTGGCCGGTAATGCCGCGCCCCCAGCCGGTCACCCGCTCCTGCTGGGCGAGCGCGGGCTGGGAGGCGAGCAGCAGTGCGAACAGCCCGCCTGCGAGCAGGCGGAAGCGGCGTGTCACGGCTTGCGGAACCTGAGCGTCATGCGGTCGCTCTCGCCGATCGCGAGATAGCGGTCACGGTCCTGATCCTTGAGGCGCAGGCTGGGCGGGAGCGTCCAGACGCCGTTGGGCCAGTCGGCGGTGTCCTTGGGATTGGCGTTGACCTCCGAACTGCCGACATATTTGAAGCCCGCGGCTTCGGCGAGGCGGCGGACGGTCGAGACCTTGATATAGCCGCTCGATTTCTCGCGGTCGTCGCTGGCGTTTTCAGGGAGGCGATGGTCCTCGATGCCGAGGATGCCGCCCTTCTTCAGCATCGCGAACATCTGGGCGAAGGCATCGGCCGAATAATCCACCCCGCCGCGCTGATAGCCCATCCGCCAGTTATGGACGTTGCGGAAGGTGAGCACGACGTCGGCGCTGCCGTCGGGCACCTTGGGCTGGCCCTCCGCCCAGGGGAAGGCCGCGAACTTGATATGGCCATAGGTGGCGGCGTCGCGCGTCGCCATGTTCTGGACGCCCTTGTTGCCGTCGGGCCAGAGGCTGGCGACCCAATAGGTGCCCGATCCCCTGGTGAGGGGCGCCAGGATCTCGGTATACCAGCCGCCGCCGGGCCAGATCTCGACGATCGTCTGGTTGGGCTTCACCCCGAAGAATTTGAGCGTTTCAGCCGGGTGGCGGTATTTGTCGCGCTGGACATTGGCCGGGGTGCGCGTGGAGGCGGCGACCGCCTGTGCGATCGTGGTCGGCTTGGTCGCGATCGCGGTCGTGGCGCCCGCGATGGCGGTGGCGGCGATCATCGCAGCGACAAGGGTCTGGCGCATATCCTCTCCGTACCTATCTGAAGCACGGACTGTGGGGCCGAATCGAAACGATGCAAGACTATTTGTGGATCGCGACCGTTGCGCTTTTGCTGCTCGCGGTGGCGGCGGGCCTCGGCGAGTGGCGCCGGCGCAAGCGGCGAGATTTCGACGCCGTGGGGTTCATGCCCTGGGCGCTGATCCAGGTGGTCGCACTGATCGCCGCGGCGGGTATGGCGGTGCTGGCGATGCAGAATTGACTCAATCCTCCCCCGCAGGGGGAGGTGGCAGGCGCAGCCTGACGGAGGGGGAGGACGGCGGCCACTTCGGTTTCGTGCCCTCCCCCTCCGACGCACTTCGTGCGCCACCTCCCCCTGGCGGGGGAGGATTGGGATCAGAGGCAAGCCTCGAGCATCGCCTGGTCGAAGCCGAACTGCCGGGCCTTGTCGAGCGTGTAGGGGCGCAGGCCCAGCGAGCGATATTCGCCGATGATCTTGCCGTCGGCGCTCTCGTCGAGAAACTCGAACTTGAACAGCTCCTGCGTCACGATGACCGGGCCTTCCATGCCGATCACCTCGGTGATGTTGGTCACGCGGCGGCTGCCGTCGCGCAGGCGCTTCACCTGGATGACCAGATCGACCGAATCGGCGATCTGGCGGCTGATCGCCTCCTTGGGCATCTTGATGTCGCCCATCATCACCATATTCTCCATACGGCCGAGGCATTCGCGCGGAGAGTTGGAGTGAAGCGTGCACATCGAGCCGTCATGGCCGGTGTTCATCGCTGCGAGCAGGTCGAAGCACTCGGAGCCGCGAATTTCGCCGAGGATGATGCGGTCCGGCCGCATACGCAGCGCGTTCTTGACGAGGTCTCGGATGGTGATCTCGCCCTGGCCCTCGAGGTTGGGCGGGCGGGTTTCGAGCGGGAGCCAGTGCGGCTGCTGGAGGCGGAGTTCGGCGGCGTCCTCGATCGTCAGCACGCGTTCGCCCGGGTCGATCATCTTCGACAGGGCGTTGAGCATCGTCGTCTTGCCCGAGCCCGTACCGCCCGAGATGACGATGTTGAAGCGGCTGGCGCCGGCGATCTTGAGCATCGTCGACATTTTCTGCGACATCGATCCGCCCTGCGCCATCATGTCGAGCGTGATCGGCTTGGCCGAGAATTTGCGGATCGAGATCGCGGTGCCCTTGAGGCTCAGCGGGGGCACGATGACGTTGACGCGGGAGCCGTCCTTGAGGCGGGCGTCGGCGAGCGGGGTGGTCTGATCGACGCGGCGGCCGACCGAGTTGCAGATGCGCTGGGCGATCTGGAACAGATGCTCCTCGTCGCGGAACTGGATGTTGGCCAGCTCGAGCCTGCCCTTGCGCTCGATATAGGTCTGCTCGGGGCCGTTGACCATGATGTCGGTGATCGCGGTGTCGCTCAGCAGCTCTTCGAGCGGCCCGAGGCCGAGCAGCTCGTCGACGAGCACCTTTTCGAGCGCGAACTGTTCGCGGCGGTTGAGCGTGAGCTTCAGCTCGGCGAGCACCTCGCCGATGATCGGGCGGAATTCCTCGGCGAGTTCATCCTTGCTGAGCGTAGCCGCTGCCTCGGGATCGACGCGTTCGAGCAGGCGCGGGAGCACCTGTTCCTTGATGCGGTGGACCGAAGCCTCGAAGCCCTCCATGCGCGAAGCGCCGGCATCGCCCGACGCGGCCTGGCGGTCGGCGAGGCGCTGGATCGCGTCGGCGGTGTTCGCGCTGGGGGCGGGAGCGCCGTCGGAGGACGGCGGCGGGGGCCCGGGTTCCTGAAAGGCCGCGCCGGGAAGGGGAATGTCGAGCGGGGGAAATTGCTCGCCGCCACCCGGGCCGCTCGGTGCATCGACGGGGCGGGCCGAGCCGCCTCCCTGCATCGGGCGCGCGACACCGAACGCCGGCCGGCTACCGCCTGCGCCACCGCCCAATCCGCTGCGTCGACCGAAAGCACTCATCGACTGACCTTCAAACCCCCGAATTCGCTCGCCCACCGCACAGGGTTAGGGGACAAGGTTTGACAATTGACTAACCACACCCTCCGGCGCTGCGCTTTTCCTCCTCCGCGCGGGAGGCCGTAATCGGACCAATCCAGTTAAGCGCGTATCGATATCGTGCTACGCTGGGTGCCGTATCGCGAGGGGGCTCGACGGATGTTGCGCTGGTTGATCCTATTGCTGATGGCACTGGCCACCGCGGCGCCCGCGCACGCGCAGCAGACCGGCCTGCCGGTCTGGCTGGTGGGCACCTGGTGCGGCGAGCTTGGCGCGGTTGGTCCCCGACTTTGCGATTCCTGGGCGGTCGGGGAGGGCGGGACGTTGCAGAATCGGCTTCGCCCTGCGGAGGATAGCGGTGTGGCCGACGATGGATCGACCGGGGAAATCGCGATCGAGCAGGGGCGGCTGGTGATGCGCGGCGGAGTGGACGGCGCCGTCAAATTCGATTTCCGCGAAGTCTCGCGAGGGCCGCAGGAGGTGGTGTTCGAGAATCGCATGGATGGCCTGGTGCTCAAGTTCCGGATCGTGCGCGTGGGCGACGATCTGATCGAAGACATCTGGATCAAGGATCGCCCCGAGCCGCAGCGGACCGTGTATCACTTGAAGAAGTGAGCCGGCCCTGGATCACCCGCCAGGGCGATGATGCCGATGCGTTAGAGGAACGGCCCCTTGGCGCGGGCCCGCGCCTCCCGCGGCGCAACGCCCGCCAGGCTGCGGAACTCGCGCGCCATATGCGCCTGATCGGCATAGCCCTGGCCCGCCGCGGCATCGGCGAGGGTGGCGGCGCTCGCCTGGACCTCGATCATCGCGCCGCGGAAGCGCCGCAGGCGGAGATAGGCGCGGGGCGTTAGCCCCAGGTCGCGCGCGAAGACGCGCTGGAGCTGGCGGTGGGGGAGGCCCGAGCGGGCGCCGATCTCGCCGACGCTGGTCGAAGCGAGGATCGCGGTGCCGAGCGGATTGGGCTGGAGGTTGGCGGCGAGGAGGCGGGGGATCGGATCGCCGGCGTCGGGCAGGAGCGCGGCGAGGGGCGAGCTTTCGGGAATCGCGGTCCAGCGGTCGGCGAAGCCGGGGCAGGGCGCGCCACCGAGCGCATGCCAGGCCCAGGGCCAGAGCTTGATGCCGGTGAAGCTCGCATCGGGGCTGAAGGCGAGCTTCGCGGGGGAAAGCGCGAGTCCGGCGGCAAAGAGCGGCGGCTGCTCGTCGCGCCACACCGAGCGGCCCGAATGGCGGCGGATCAGCTCGATACAGCCGTCCGGAACGGCCTCATGCTCGGCCCAACCGCCTTCGCCCTCGACCGACATGGTCCAGACCGCGGCGACGAGGCCGGCGAGTTGGGGCGGCAGCGGAAGTTCGGCGTAGCGCACACGGGAAGGATGGCATGTCGTGTCGGTTCAAGCCAGTATGGGCGCTGGAGGCTATCGCGGCACCGACAGGACAGGAGACCGGGGATGCGCGGGATAGTAGCGATGATCGCAGCGGCGCTGATGCTGACGCCGCTGGCTGGACTGGCGGCGCAGGGTGGGCCGCTCGACTGGATGGTCGGCAATTGGCACACCGAGACGGGCGTGACCCCCGAAGTCGCCGAGCGCTGGCGGCCGATCCATGACGGGGTGATGACCGGCGTCAGCCGCAACTTTAGCGACGGCAAGCTGACCGGCACCGAGACGATGTCGATCCGCTTCGACGGCACGGTCGCGGTGTTCCGCGCCTCGCCGGATGGCGCGCCGCCGGTCGATTTCCGCGAGACCTCGCGCGGGGAGCATGAGGTCGTGTTCGAAAATCCCGCGCATGATTACCCCCAGCGGATCCGCTATTGGCGCGAGGGCGAGTTTCTGATGGCGGAGATCTCGCTCAAGGACGGCAGCCACGCGATGCGTTGGAAGTACCGGGCGATCGCGCTCGATTGAGGGACGGTTGCCGCGCGGGGTGCATGGTGTCAGCATCCTCCGCAAGGTTCCGGGAGGCTGCGGTGCGCGTGATGTGGGCGATTGCGGGGTTGCTGGCGCTGATGCCCGCCGGGGCGCGGGCGCAGGATCTGCCGTTATGGCTGGCGGGAACATGGTGCCCACGCGGGGCCGAGCCCGAGCTGACCACTATCGCGCCGGCGGACCCGGCGCTTCCCGTTACGATCACCGGCCACAGCATGCAGCCCTGGCTGGGTCCGCAATGCGTTACCTGGGTGGTGAAGGATGGGGTGATGCTGGGCGAGCAACGAACAGCCTATAGCGGCCGCAACGACAGCTTCGTCTTCATGCGGATCGGCGAGAAGCGCGGCCGGCTGGAATACGGCGTTCGCGTCGATCAGGGCTTCGGCCGGGGCCCGGGGGCGGAACAGCGGATGCGCGAAGTCTCGCGAGGGCCGACCCAGGTCGCGTTCGCGCGCGGGCGGTTTCGCTCCCGCTTCGTGCGGGAGGGCGACGTGCTGACCCTCGAGGAAAGCTGGATCGACGGCAAGCTGTACAGCTCGAGCTATCGGCTGGCGAAACCGCGGTCCTAGCCCTCGACCTTCTCGGCGAGGACGGTGAGCCCCTTGGCATTCACTTCCGCGAAGCCGCCCTCGATGCGGATCGTCTCGGGCTCGCCCTTGTCGGTCCGGTAGATCGAGAGGTTGCCGTCGCGGACGGTCGACATGAAGGGGGCGTGGCCCTGGAGCACACCGAAATCGCCCTCGGTGCCGGGGACGGTGACCATGTACACCTCTTCCGAACGGACGAGCTTTTCGGGGGTGACGAGTTCGAAGTGCAGCATTTTCCTGTCCTATACCCCTCTCCCTTTGGGAGAGGGAGGGGCCCGCCGCCGAAGGCGGTGGGAGGGTGAGGGTGACCAAGTCTGGCCGATCACCCTCATCCAACTCCGACTAGCCAGCAAGCTGGCAAGTCTTGGTATCCTTCTCCCACGGGGAGAAGGAAAGTAGGTTACGCGTCTTCGGCCAGCTTCGCGGCCTTGGCGACGACTTCGTCGATGCCGCCGACCATGTAGAAGGCGCTCTCGGGAAGATGGTCATACTCGCCGTCGACCACGGCCTTGAACGACTTCACCGTATCCTCGATCGACACGAACTTGCCGCTGATGCCGGTGAAGACTTCGGCGACGTGGAAGGGCTGCGACAGGAAGCGCTGGATCTTGCGGGCGCGGGCGACGGTGATCTTATCCTCTTCGGAAAGCTCGTCCATGCCCAGGATTGCGATGATGTCCTGCAACGACTTGTACTTCTGCAGCGTCTCCTGGACGCGGCGGGCGGTGTCGTAATGCTCCTGGCCGACGACCGCGGGGGTCAGCACGCGCGAGGTCGAGTCGAGCGGATCGACCGCCGGATAGATGCCCAGCTCCGAGATGGCGCGGTTGAGCACGGTCGTCGCGTCCAGGTGGGCGAACGAGGTGGCCGGCGCGGGGTCGGTCAAGTCGTCGGCGGGCACGTAGATCGCCTGCACCGAGGTGATCGAGCCCTTGTTGGTCGAGGTGATGCGCTCCTGCAGCGCGCCCATATCGGTCGACAGGGTCGGCTGATAGCCCACCGCCGAAGGAATGCGGCCGAGCAGCGCCGACACTTCCGAACCCGCCTGGGTGAAGCGGAAGATGTTGTCGACGAAGAACAGCACGTCCTGGCCTTCGACGTCGCGGAAATATTCGGCGATCGTCAGGCCCGACAGCGCCACACGAGCACGCGCGCCCGGCGGCTCGTTCATCTGGCCGAACACCAGCGCGACCTTCGAGCCCTCGGGGGTCGGGTTGCCGTCGGCATCCTTGGCGATGACGCCGGCGTCGAGGAATTCGTGATAGAGATCGTTGCCCTCGCGGGTGCGCTCGCCGACGCCCGCGAACACCGAGGTGCCGCCATGGCCCTTGGCGATGTTGTTGATCAGCTCCTGGATGAGCACGGTCTTGCCCACGCCGGCGCCGCCGAACAGGCCGATCTTGCCGCCCTTGGCATAGGGCGCGAGCAGGTCGATCACCTTGATCCCGGTGACCAGAATGCTGGTCTCGGTCGACTGATCGACGAACAAGGGCGCCGAAGCGTGGATCGGCATCGTATCGGTGTGGCCGATGGCGCCGCGCTCGTCGATCGGCTCGCCGATGACGTTCATGATGCGGCCGAGCGTGTTGGGGCCGACCGGCATGCGGATCTGCGAACCGGTGTCGGTGACGGTCTGGCCGCGGGTCAGGCCCTCGGTCGCGTCCATCGCGATGGTGCGCACGGTGTTCTCGCCGAGATGCTGCGCGACCTCGAGGACGAGCTTGTTGCCGTTGTTATCGGTCTCGAGCGCCGACAGAATGGCGGGCAGATTGCCGCCGTCGAAGGCGACGTCGACGACCGCGCCGATCACCTGCGAGATGCGGCCGACATTGTTGGTGGTCGCCGGAGCGGCGGCCTTGGTGGCGGCGGGAGCCTTGGCGGCGCGCGGCGCCGCTGCCTTGGGGGCGGCCTTCTTCGCGGGAGCCTTGGTCTTCGGTGCTGCGGTAGCCATGGGTTCTTCCTTGCTTCGATCTGCTTAGAGCGCTTCGGCGCCGGAGATGATTTCGACGAGTTCGGTGGTGATCGCGGCCTGGCGGGCGCGGTTATACTGGATGCTCAGCCGCTTGATCAGATCGCCCGCGTTGCGCGTGGCATTGTCCATCGCGGTCATCTTCGAGCCCTGCTCGGATGCGGCGTTCTCGCGGATCGCGCGGTAGAGCTGGATCGCGACGTTGCGCGGGAGCAGGTCGGCGAGAAGCTCCTCCTCCTCGGGCTCGTATTCGGTCGCGGCGGAGACGCCGGTCTCGGCCGCGGCGGCGGCCTCGGGGATCGAGACCGGGACGATCTGCTGCGCGGTCGGCTCCTGGGTCAGGACCGACTTGAAGTTGGAATAGAAGAGCGTCGCCACGTCATATTCGCCGGCCTCGAAGCGGGCGATGATGTCGTCGGCATAGCCGCGGGCATCGGCGAAGCTCAGCTTGCCGAGATCGCCCGGCTCGATGCCATGGACCATGTTGGCGCGGAACTCGCGGTTGAGCACGCCGCGGCCCTTGCGGCCGATCGTGTAGATCTTGACCGTCTTGCCGGCGGCGACGAGGTCGCGCGCATGCTTGCGTGCCAGGCGGGCGATGTTGGTGTTGAACGCGCCGGCCAGGCCCTTGTCCGAGGTGGCGACCACCAGCAGATGGACCTGATCCTTGCCGGTGCCCGCGAGCAGCCTGGGGCTGGATTCGCTGACCCTCACCTTGCCGGCGAGCGACGCGACGACCGCCTCGAGGCGCTGGGCATAGGGACGCCCGGCCTCGGCCGCTTCCTGCGCACGGCGCAGCTTCGCGGCGGCGACCATCTTCATCGCCTTGGTGATCTTCTGCGTCGACTTCACCGAGCCGATGCGGATCTTGAGGGCCTTAAGAGAAGCCATCTTCTTCCTTTTTCGTCATCCCGGCGAAAGCCGGGACCCAGGGTTTCGAGCGAGCCGCTTGTGGCTCTGGGCCCCGGCTTTCGCCGGGGTGACGGTGTTGGTTATGCAAACGTCTTCGCGAACGCCTCGAGCGCGGCCTTGAGCTTGGCGCGGGTGTCGTCCGAGAGGTCCTTGCTGTCGCGGATCGCCTTGAGCACGTCCTTGTGGTTCGCGCGCATGTCGGCGAGCATCGCCTGCTCGTAGCGGACCACGTCGGTCACCGCGACGGCATCGAGGAAGCCCTGGGTACCCGCGAAGATCGAGACGACCTGGTCCTCGAACGGCATCGGCGCGAACTGGGCCTGCTTGAGCAGCTCGGTCAAACGGGCACCACGGTTGAGCAGCTTCTGGGTCGAGGCGTCGAGGTCCGAACCGAACTGCGCGAAGGCGGCCATTTCGCGATACTGGGCGAGCTCGAGCTTGATCGAGCCGGCGACCTTCTTCATCGCCTTGGTCTGCGCCGCGGAACCGACGCGCGACACCGAGAGGCCGACGTTGATCGCCGGGCGGATGCCCGCGAAGAACAGGTCGGTCTCGAGGAAGATCTGGCCGTCGGTGATCGAGATCACGTTGGTCGGGATGTACGCCGAAACGTCGCCCGCCTGGGTCTCGATGATCGGGAGCGCGGTGAGCGAGCCGTTGCCGTTGTCGTCGTTCATCTTCGCCGCACGCTCGAGCAGGCGCGAGTGGAGATAGAAGACGTCGCCCGGATAGGCCTCGCGGCCCGGCGGACGGCGCAGCAGCAGCGACATCTGGCGATAGGCGACCGCCTGCTTCGACAGATCGTCATAGACGATCAGCGCGTGCATGCCGTTGTCGCGGAAATACTCGCCCATCGCGCAGCCGGTATAGGGCGCGAGGAACTGGAGCGGCGCGGGCTCCGACGCGGTCGCGGCGACCACGATGGAGTACTCCATCGCGCCATTCTCTTCGAGCGTGCGGACGAGCTGCGCGACGGTCGAGCGCTTCTGGCCGACCGCGACATAGACGCAGTAGAGCTTGGCGTTCTCGTCCTTGCCCTTGTGCGCTTCCTTCTGGTTGATGAAGGTGTCGATCGCGACCGCCGACTTGCCGGTCTGGCGATCGCCGATGATCAGCTCGCGCTGGCCGCGGCCGACGGGGACGAGCGCGTCGAGCGCCTTGAGGCCGGTCTGCATCGGCTCATGGACCGACTTGCGCGGGATGATGCCCGGCGCCTTCACCTCGACGCGGCTGCGCTTCTCGGCGACGATCGGGCCCTTGCCGTCGATCGGATTGCCGAGACCGTCGACGACGCGGCCGAGCAGGCCCTTGCCGACGGGGACGTCGACGATCGTGCCCGTGCGCTTGACGGTGTCGCCTTCCTTGATCTCCGAGTCCGACCCGAAGATCACGACGCCGACATTGTCGGCCTCGAGGTTGAGCGCCATGCCCTGGATGCCGTTCGAGAATTCGACCATCTCGCCGGCCTGGACGTTATCCAGCCCGTGGATGCGCGCGATGCCGTCGCCGACCGAGAGCACCTGGCCGGTTTCCGAAACCTGGGCTTCGGTGCCGAACGAGGCGATCTGGTCCTTGATGACCTTCGAGATTTCAGCGGCGCGGATATCCATTGTCTAAGCCTTCAGCCTTTCATCGCGTGCGCGAGGGTATTGAGACGGGTCTTGATCGAGCTGTCGATCATCTGGGAGCCGATCTTCACGACCAGGCCGCCCAGCAGCGAGGGATCGACCGCGAGGTCGACCGAAACGTCACGACCGATACGGGTGCGGAGCTGCTGCTTGAGCTCGGTCACCTGGGCGGCGGTCAACGGATGCGCCGAAACGACTTCGGCGCTGGTTTCGCCGCGGAAGTTCGCCGCGAGCGCGCGGAACGACTTGATGATCGCGGGGAGCTGCGCGAGGCGGCGATTCTCCGCGAGGACGCCGAGGAAGCTCGCGGTGGTCGCGTCGAGCTCGAGCAGCTTCGCGACCGCGGCGACCGACTTGGCGGCGTCCTTGCGCGCAATCAGCGGGCTGGTCGTCAGCGCCTTGAAGTCGACCGATTCGGCGAGCGCGTCGCGCACCGTGCCGAGGCTCGCCTCAACCGTCGCGAGGGTCTTCGAATCGCGGGCGAGCTCGAACAATGCGGTGGCATAGCGTCCGCTTAAGCTGGCCTGGATACCGCCGGAATTCTCCACGCGATTAAGTTCCTCTTGGGAGCAGGAGTTGGCCCCATTCGAAAAAGGGGCTGCACTCCCGCTAAGGAGGCGCCCCCGATGGGTCGCGGCGCGGTTAGCATCGGAGTTGCTGCGATGCAACCCGGACGAGTCTCAGGGGTCGGAGGCCTCGGCCCTGTCCTCGATTTCGAGGTGGCGGACCTTGAGCGTGTCGATCTCCAACTCGCCGATACGCGCCTTGCCGATGCGCAGCTTGCCGATCGCGAGCGCGCCGATCGCCAGCGCCCCGACCGCGCCCGCGACGAAGGAGAGCGCACCGATGGTCGCGGCGCCGATCGCGGTTGCGCCGGCGGCGACGGCCCTCTTCCTCTCGTCGGGTTCGGTTGGGACGGGCAGCGTCATGGCCGGCACCATATCAGGACCGGCGCGAAGCGCGAATCGGGCAAGGCATGAATCGGGTTGTGCAGGGCGCGCGGCTGAGACAGGTTCCGCCCCGGCATCGAGAGGGGGATGGGGCATGCGCGCGAATCGGGTGAAATGGGTGGCCGCGGCGGCGGTCGCGGGGCTGGTGGCGACGGCGGCGATTGCCGAGACCGCGACGATGACGGGGCGCTTCCCCGCGCCGTACCGCGAGGCGGCGATGCTGGGCTCGCTGTCGGTCGGGCGGATCGACGGGCGCGACGGCTACCAGGTCGGATCGGCGATCGAGCGCGCGCTGGCCAGCACCGGCTATTTCAACCTGCAGGGCGGGCGGCGCAGCGGCGGCAATGCCGACGGCATGCTGAGCGGCGGCGTTTCGAGCGGGGTCGAGGACAGCTATTACCGGCGCAAGGAGAAGCGCTGCGTCGAGCGCGACGCCAACAAGAAATGCATCCGGGAGCAGGAGTTTGAAATCCGCTGCACTCAGCGGGTTGCGAACCTGACCGTGGATGTCCGGATCGTCCGCTATGATGGGCAAATCGTCTATTCGGCGAACAAGCCGCTGCGTCAGCAGATCGACTGGTGCGAGGGGCAGAGCGCGCCGCGCACCGCCGAGGAGATGATATCGGCGATGGCGAACGAGGTGGCGGCATCGGTGCGCAATGACATCGTCCCGCGCACCGACACTTATCGCATTCGATTTCGGGAAAGCACCAAGGACCTGCCCAAGCCCGAGGTGAAGCCGTTCAAGGATCTGATCAGGCTCACCCAGCGCGATCTGCGCTCGGCCTGTGCGGGCTTTACCGCGATGAACGGCCGCGCGCCCAACCATGCCTCGATCCTGTTCAACCTGGGCCTGTGCGCCGAGGCGGCGGGCGACCTGAGGGGCGCGCTGGCCTGGTACCAGCGTGCCCAGCCCCTGCTCGGGCGCCGCAGCGAGGCCGAGGAGGGCATCGGACGCATGCAGAGCCGAATGGCGGCGGATGCCGACGATGCCGAGCGGGCGCGGCGGCTGCGATGAGGGGCACGATGCTCACAGCGGCCGGGCTTGCGCTGGCGGCGGCGCCATCCCGCAGTTGAAGGTGGGAGCGCCCGTCTTTGCGGCGAGCGTGCGGCTGGCTAGACAATGATTTGAATATATTCGTTTTTCGGGGAGTACGGGATGCGTAATCTGATCGGCGCGGCGGCGGCGGTGTTGCTGGCATGGGCGGCGCCCGCGCCGGCGCAGACCGCCGAGTTCGGCGTGGGCGGCACGCGCTATGCCGTGCCCGCGCCCGAGGGCTATTGCTCCACCGGCCCGGCGATCGACACCTATATGAGGACCCAGCGCGGAGCCGCGCCGGACAAGGTGCCCGACGCCGTGTTCGCGCGGTGCGGCGCGGTGTCGCTGCAGCCCTTCGATTTCTTCGCGGTGATGGTGGTGCGCGATGGGGGAATGACGCTGCCGGAGATGCAGAAGCAGCTGCGCGACACGCTGCCCCAGGCGATGCATGCGAGGTCGCTGCTCACCGATTCCGCGCGCAAGGAGCAGGAGCGGGATCTGAGCGATGCGTTCGCCCGCAACGTCACCATCGACGCGGGTATCCAGCCGGTAGGGATGGACGAATTTTGCGGCTATCTGGCGGGCATCATCCATTATCAGGTCGAAGGGGCCGGATCGGTGGACATCATGCTGACCGGCTGCATCACTGCGGTCGGCGGGCATGCCGTCTATGTCTTCCACTATAGCAGCGGGACCGACAAGGCGTCGGGGGTGGCGGCGCTGCCCGGGCTCAAGCGGCTCGCCCAATCGATCCAGGCGCGCGAATGAGGAGCGGAAACATGCGGGGATTTGGCATCGGGCTTGCCGTTGCGGCGCTGGCGGTGGCCGCGCCGGCTTGGGCCCAGCAGGGCGGGACGGCGTCGTTCGGCATCGGCGGGGTGAACTATACCGCGCCGGTCCCGGCGGGCTATTGCCTGCCGGCGAGCGCCGCCGAGGTCGAGCGGATGCGCGCGATCGCCGTGGCCGACCGCGAGAATATGACGGCGCTATCGGTGATATCGTGCGGTTCCGCCGCCAACCCCCTGAGCTATTTCGTCGTCAAGACTCCCTATCAGGCCGTCGAGCTGCCGGTGACGCTGCGCGACGTGCTCGACCTTCCCGACTTCAATGCGCCCGAGAAGGACGCCCAGATCGACGACCAGGAAATGGCCGATGTGGTGAAGCGGGAAACCGGCATGGACGCGACCGTGCGGACCGATATCCGGCTGATGGGCCATGACGATGTGTGCGGCTATATGGGCGGGACCGTGTCGGTCGAGATCGGCCAGGAGCGCCGCGTCTCGCTCGGCGGATGCATGACCGTGGCCGGCAAGCGCATGGTGATGGTGATCTTCACCGCCCCGGGCGACGATCCGGCCGATATCGCCCGGCTCAAGGCGAAAGCCCGGGCCTTCGCGCTGACGATCCACGTCAAGCCGGACTGAGCGCGATGGGCAGCTTCATCCGCATGGCCATGGCCGATGGTGCGGAGGTTGCCGTCTATCATGCCGAGCCCGCAGGCGAGCGGCGCGGCGGGCTGGTGCTGATCCAGGAGATTTTCGGGGTCAACGATCATATCCGTAGCGTGTGCGAGGATTTCGCGGGCGAGGGCTATGAGGTGCTGGCACCCGCCCTGTTCGACCGCGAGGCGCCGGGGTTCGAGGTCGGGTATGACGAGGCGGGCATCGCGGCGGGGCGCAGGCTTGCGCGTGAGGAGCATCCGTTTGCGCTGACGCTGGCGGATACGCAGACCTGCATCGATGCGCTCAGGCCCAAGGGGCCAGTATTCGTCGCCGGCTATTGCTATGGCGGGTCGGTGACCTGGTTTGCCGCCACGCGGATGGACGGGGTCGCAGCGGCATCGGGCTATTATGGCAGCCTGATCCCCGGTGCGGCGGACGAGGTGCCGCGGTGCCCGACCATCCTCCATTTCGGGCGGCACGATGCCGGCATCCCGATGGAGGGCTTGGAGAAGGCGATCGCGGCGGGGCACCCGAAGCTGGAGGTGTTCATCTATGACGCCGGGCATGGCTTCAACTGCGACCAGCGCGCCGACTATGATCCGGCAAGCGCGGCGCTGGCGCGGGAACGGACGCTGGCGCTGTTCCGGGCGAATGGGGGGTAAAGGCGCGTTGGCCGGCGGCGGCAGCTGCGCTTCGCCCGCATGCTCGCCGAGCGGATTCGCCCGAAGCATTAGGTCCGGCGGGCATCCAAAGGGAAGCCCGCCGAGCCAGGTCGCCCATCAACGCGCGCGGTTGCCGCCCTGACGCTGGCCGCCCTGCGACGGACGGCCGTGGAACTTGCCCTTGGGGCGGGCATAGTTGCGGGGCGCGTCGCCCTGCGGACGATCGCCATGAGGGGCGCCGCGCGGGGCGTCGCTCCGCCGCTGCTCGCCCTGGGCGGGGCGCTGGTCGAGATGGGCCCATTTGTCGCTACCGGCGGGGCGGGCCTGCTGGGGGCGCTGCTCGGCGGCAGGGCGGGCGGGACGCTCGCCGGCGGGACGCGCCTGGTGCACACCGGCGCGCGCATCGGGATAGCGGTTGCCGCCCGAACGCTGGCCATCGCGGTCGCCCTGCGGACGGCCCTGGCCTTGCGAACGCGCGTTTCCGTTGCCGCCCGCTGGGCGGGTGCGCTGGTTCTGCATCGCGCGGCCGTTGCGGCCATTTGCCTCGTCACGGCTGATCGACACCGGCGAGCGGGTTGACTTGATCTTGGCGGATTCGTTGACGAAGTCCGCCGGAAGCGGGACGATCGTCACCTTCTGGCGGGTCAGTTTCTCGATGTCGCGCAGATAGGGCCGCTCGTCATCGGCGCAGAAGCTGATGGCGATGCCGGTTGCGCCCGCGCGCGCCGTGCGGCCGATGCGGTGGACATATTGCTCGGGCACGTTGGGCAGCTCGAAGTTGAAGACATGGCTGACGCCCGACACGTCGATGCCGCGCGCGGCGATGTCGGTCGCGATCAGCAGCTTTACCTTGCCGGCCTTGAACTCGCCCAAAGCGCGCTCGCGCTGGGGCTGGCTCTTGTTGCCGTGGATCGCGTTGGCGGCGATGCCGTTGCCCGCGAGCAATTTCACGATGCGGTCGGCGCCGTGCTTGGTGCGGGTGAAGATCAGCGCGCGCTCGACCGACGGATCGCGGACCATCAGCGTGAGGAGCGACTGCTTCTCGGCCTGGTTGACGAACGTGACCGACTGCTCGACCCGCTCGGCGGTGGTGGCGACGGGCGTCACCTTCACCTCGACCGGATCGCTGCGCAGGAACTGGCTCGCGAGATCGCGGATCGTCTTGGGCATGGTCGCCGAGAAGAAGAGCGACTGGCGCTTGGCAGGCAGTTCGCGGACGATGCGCTTGAGCGCGTGGATGAAGCCGAGGTCCATCATCTGATCGGCCTCGTCGAGGACGAAGATCTCGATGCCCATCAGGATCATGTAATGCTGATCGAGCAGATCGACCAAGCGGCCCGGCGTGGCGACGAGGATGTCGACGCCGCGCGCGAGATCGACCTTGTTCTTGTGGACCGAGGTGCCGCCGAAGATGGTGGCGACGCTGATCGCCGCGCCCTTCGAATAGGCCTTGGCGCTCTCGGCGATCTGCGCGGCGAGTTCACGCGTCGGCGCGAGCACGAGCATGCGGCAGCCGCGCGGCTGGGGGCGCTTGGCGCTGGCGATCAGGCGGTCGATCGAGGGGGCGATGAAGGCGAGCGTCTTGCCGGTGCCGGTCTGGGCGATGCCGAGCAGGTCCTTGCCCTCGAGGAGGGGGGGGATGGCCTGCGCCTGGATCGGAGTCGGAACGGTATAGCCCTTCGCATCGAGCGCGGAGAGCACGGTCTTCGAGAGACCGAGTTGGTTGAATTGCATTGGGTAACCTTGTGAATCGGCCGACGCGCGCACCGAAAGGGCGCGCGGAAGCGGTGTCAAAAATGACAACCCGCGTGATTAGGGAAGCCGGAAATTGAACCGAGGCAGAGCCGGGCGGGGTACCGCCGATCACGCTGCATGATGCCTCGATGCGCGGCGATATGGCAGAAGGGCTGACTTAAGTCAAGACTGGCGGGGCAGCATCGCCATGCCGCGATCGATCAGCGCGCGGCCCTGATCGACGAGAGACTGAAACCGCGCGGGGTCCTTGAGCTTGAGGATCAGCGCGCCGGGCGCGCCGATCGCGGCGAGCGCGATGAGGAGCGTGAGGAAGCGGATCGACCAGCGCGCGCGCATGGGTCAATCCTGCCTCGTCGCTTCCATGCTCACGCAGCCGCCGGCCGGCGGGGCCGGCTTGAAGGATTCGCCGCGGAGTATCGAATGTGCGAAGTTGACGGCGGCGGCGTCGGCGTGCCGCTGCTGGCCCCGCAGATCGCCCTTGAAGCGGGGGTCCTCCATTGCGCTTTCATAGACGGCCTCTGCGGTGATCGCCTCGGCGCTTGAGCACAGCGCGGCGGCGCCATGGGCATGAGGATCGGCGAGGACGGAATAGCTGAGAAAGATGCTGCGGTTTCCGCCCACGGAAATCACCAACGGCGCTATCGGGTAACAGCCTGCCAGATCCGCCTCGTGGGGACCCGCGCCGGTGCGTCGTTTGAACCCGTCCCAGCACTGGTCCTTGCCCGCCATATCGGATTTCGTCCGGGCGCATTTGCAGGACCTTTCGGCCAGCTGCTGAAGATAGGGGATGTCGCCTTCCGAAATCACGGGCCGCTCGCCGGGGTTTTCAACAGCGAGTTCAACCGCGGGCTTGTAGCTGAACACCGCCCAGGCCGGCCCCGCAATCGCCGGCGCCGCGATCAGCAGCAGCGCGGCGTGGAGGGGCCGGAGCGGCATCATCCCCGCCCGTGGCAATAGATTTCGTCGAGCCCGCCGCGCTTCACGTCATAGACCAGCTCGATCACGCCGCAGCCGCCGTCGAAGATCATCGGCAGGTCGTCGAACTCGACCCAGCGGCGGCCCTGCGTGTCGCCGCGGACATAGACGGCGGTGACCTTGGTCTTCTGGATATCGGCCCAGGCATAATAGCGCGCATAGGCGGCGAGCGGGGCGGCGCCATCGGGCAGGCGGCCGGGGCCCTCGATCTTGTCCATGATCGCGGCGAGCTCGGGCTGGGTCTGGGCGAGATCGGCGGCGTCGGCGGGCTGGCCGCGGGTTTCGTCGGGCCGTCCGGCGATCGAGGGGGAGTCCCTCAGCGCCGTGGTGTTGCCGAGCACATCGTCGGCGGGCGGCATCGCCGAGGCGGCGGCAGCGCCGAGGACGCACAGAATGAGACCGGCAAATACGCGCATATGATTCGCTCCCCTTGCGCGCAGCATAGCCGCGCCGGGCGGGCGGGCCAGAGCGAATCTGAAGGTTGGCCAATCCACTCTGGCACATGCCGGAATTTGCAGGCAGGTTAGCGCTAACAAAAGAGGAGAGGGTGCGATGCGGATCGGGGCATATTTGGGCGCGTGCGCGCTGCTGGTTGCGGGCACGGCCTGTGCGCAGGAGACGGACCAGCGGGCCGAGATCATCAAGGGCGATCCCAAATGGACGGGGGAGCGCTACGAGATCCAGAGCCTGCCCAGGCCGAAGGGCCCGGCGCGCGCGCTGTTCAACGGGCGCGACCTCACCGGCTGGGAGGCATGGCTGGGTTACGCCGATACCGCGCTCACCTTTCGCGGCAATCCGGGGGCGACGCCGCTCGGCACCAGCGTGAACACCGCCGAAATCTTCAGCGTCGAAAGCGTCGATGGCGGGCCCGTTATCCGCGCGGGCGGGCGCTATTGGGGGAGCCTCGCCACGCTGGAGGAATTTGCCGACTATCATCTGAGCCTCGAATATCGCTGGGGTGGGCTCGAGCCGGGGCAGCAGCGCAACAATGGCGTGGTCTATTTCTCGCACGGCAATCCCGGCGGGGTGTTCGGGACGTGGCGGGCGGGGGTCGAGTTCCAGCTCCAGCTCGGCAATAACGGGATGGCGATCCCGATGGGCAACATGATCCGCACCCGCACCAATGTCGCGCAGGATCCGGGGATCGAATATCCCCATCGGCGCTTCTGGTTCGGCGGGCGCGAGATCGACCTCGCCAACGGCAATCCCGCCTATAGCGTGGGCGCCGCGGTCAACGCCGAAAAGCCGATCGGCGAGTGGAATCGGATCGATCTGTACGTCGTCGGCAATCAGGCGATCCATGTCGTCAACGGCGTGGTGGTGATGTTCCTTCGCGACGTGGCCGAGATCGATGCCGCGGGCAAACGCGTGCCGCTGATGCGGGGACGCATCCAGCTGCAGGCGGAAGGCGCGACCACCTATTTCCGCAACATCAGGATCGAGCAGATCGGGACGATGCCGCGCTTCGCACCGGCGCAATAGCCGCGGCAAGGACTCGTTAACGAGCCGCGCCTAGCCTTGCTGTGCGATGCAGGGGGCCGGAGCGATGCTGGTCGCGAAGCTTGAAATATTGGGCGATATCGATCGGCGTGGTGCGATCCGCCTAGACGCCGACAGCCCGAGCACGCTGCGCGCGCCCGACGGCCAGCCGATCGACGTGATCGTGGACGATTTCTCCCGGACCGGCTTTCACTTCACCGCCAATGTCGATCTGCCGATCGGCACGCTCGTCTCGCTCGGCCTTTCGGGCGCGGGCTCGCGCGCGGCGCAGGTCATGCGGCGGCGCGACAATGGCTATGGCTGCGCCTTCATGAAGGCGCTTTCCGATGAGGAAATAGGGCGTGCCTTCAAGGGGCAGGAAGCGATCCTGGCCGAGATATCCTCGGCGCTGGAGGCTCGTTTCGCCTTTGTGGAGGGGGAGCGGAACAAGCCGTTGAATCGCGTCAAGGCCCTGCTCGAAGCGTTGCGCCGTTCGTTGCGGGATTGATCGGATCAATCCTCGGTCGGGTCGGCGCGATAATCCCGTTCGCGATAGTCGAACCAGTCGAAATCGGCATGAAGGCCCGCGCCCGACATGTCCTGGCACGCCATGCCGATGAACGCGCCGGTGAAGTTGGGCAGGCCCGGCGCGCTGGCTTCGTCCGAGAGGATCGACTGGTCGAATTGCTCGGGGAGCCAGTTCCACGCCTCCCCGTCGGTGCGCCAGGCGAAGCGGAGGCGCTCGTGATCCACCTCGGCGCGCAGCTCGATCCGGCCCTCGGGCACGGGTACGGGCGCGGTGAAGGCGTCGGCCTGCGGCGAATCGGGCAGGGCGGACATCACGCGGAGGTGGCGGCCGATCTGATCGTCATGGGTGACGTGGAGGTAATGGAACTTGTTGCCGTTATAATAGGCGACCAGCCCCGCGGCCTGCTGAAAGTGGCGCGGCTCGAACTCCATCGCGCATGACGCCGAATAGCAGAAAGCCTGTTGCCGCCGCGCGACGAGCGCCTGGGTGAACAGCGCGCCGATCGTCTCGCGGCCATGGAGGCGCAGATGGCCGGAGCGGGCGGTGAGGCTGAAGATCGTCTCGGGCTCGGGCGTGCGCAGCCATTGGAAATCGATCGGCAGCTCGGCCCCGTCGAAATCGGCGCGGACGGGCGTGGGCGGCCAGGGCGCGAGGGGCAGATCGGGATTGTCGATGCCCAAGGCGGGCAGGCCATAGCCGTCATAGGTGTAGAGCCAGCCATCCTCCGCCCAGCCCATCGGCTGGATCGCGGTCTCGCGGCCCATCACGCAGCGGCCCCGGTTCCGCAGCGGCCGGCCGCACAGATAGACCATATAGGTATAGCCGTCCTGCGTCTCGACGAGGTCGGCATGGCCCGCGCGCTGGAGCGGGGTGTCCGGGCGCGCGCTGCTGCTCAGGATATAGGTTTGCGGGTGGAGTTCATAGGGGCCGCGCAGGTTGCGCGAGCGCGCCATCGTCACCGCATGGTTCCAGCCGGTGCCGCCCTCGGCGGTGAGCAGATAATAATAGCCTTCGCGCTTGTAGAGGTGCGGGGCTTCGGTGAGGCCCAGCGGGGTGCCGGCGAAGATATTGGTGCGCTCGCCGATCAGCCTCTGCTCGGACGGCGAATATTCCTGGAGGACGATGCCCGCGAAGCGGTTCCTGCCCGGGCGGTGGTCCCACAGCATGTTGACCAGATATTTGCGGCCGTCCTCGTCATGGAACAGCGAGGGGTCGAAGCCCGAGCTGTTGAGATGGATCGGATCGGACCAGTCGCCGTCGATCGTCTCGCAGGTGACCAGATAATTATGGAAGTCGCGCAGCGAGGCGCCCGATGCGCCGCCGACAGTGGTGCGGCCATAGCGCTTCACGTCGGTATAGATCAGGTGGAACCGCTCGCCATCATGGGTGAGGCAGGGCGCCCAGACGCCGCAGCTGTCCGGATCGCCGCGCATGTCGAGCTGCGATTTGCGGACCAGCGGGCGGGTGAGCAGGCGCCAGTTTGCAAGATCGCGCGAGTGGAAGATCTGGACGCCCGGGAACCATTCGAAGGTCGAGGTCGCGATATAATAGTCGTCGCCGACGCGGCAGATCGACGGATCGGGATTGAAGCCGGGAAGGATCGGGTTGCGAATCATGCGGTAATGGCTCTCTGGCTACGGGCGCGGATTTCGATGGCGATGCCGAGCACGAACAGCAACACGCCGAAGCCGAAGCCGACATAGCCCGCGATCCCCGCCGCGCCGATGCCGGATCCGAACCACAAATAGCCCGAAGCGGCACCGCCGAGCAGGATCGGGATGATCCCGCTCTCGCGTCCGGGATCGGTACCGGGCTTGCGCACCAGCGTCCACAGCACCGCCGCAGCGATCAGATCGAAGACCGACAGCGCGATAAAGAAGGGTTCGAAGCCGATCCGGGTCACCAGCGCGCCGATCAGCAGGGTGAACATCATCACGCCCAGATTGGCCATCGTCCCCGCCATCCCCGCGACCGTGCCCATCTCGTTCTTGCGGAACAGGTCGCTGCCCATGGTGATGCAGGTGACCGACAGGGTCTGGTGCGCGAAGGCGCCGAGGCTGAGCAGGGCGACCGCCGCCATCGGGCTGGTCACCGATCCCACGAACGCCATGCTGGTCATCAACAGCGCGCCGAGGGTGAAGACCCAGCGCCGTGCGTCGATCAACGCGATGCCGCGCCGCTCGAGCCACAGCACCACGGCGGGGCCGAACAGGCAGCCGAGATCGGCGGCGACGAACGGCACGATGACCGCGATGGCGAGGTTCTTGAGATCGAGCCCGCGCGTGTCATGGAGATAGAGCGGCAGCCAGAAGGTGAGCGTCGCCCAGGTCGGGTCGGCGAGGAAACGCGGGATCGCGATCCCCCAGAAATTGCGCCGGCCAAGCAACGAGAGGACCGGCGGCTTCTCGCCGGGCGCGGCCTGGAGATGGGCTTCCTGGCCGCCCTCGATCGTCGCCCGTTCCTCGGGCGACAGATCCGGATGCGTATCGGGGGTACGGTACCAGCGCAGCCAAAGGACCACCCAGAGGAGCGCGAGTACGCCCGCGGCGTAAAAGGCCGCGCGCCAGTCCCACCAGGCGATCGCGACCGCGACCAGCGGTCCCGCCAGTGCGATTCCCGCCGATGCGCCGAGATTGTAGATGCCGCCCGCCAGCCCGCGCTCCTTCGCCGGGAACCATTCCGACACGACCTTGAGACCCAAGGTATGCGAGGTGCCCTCGGCGAAGCCCAAAGGCGCGCGCAGAATCGCCAGCCCCTGCCAGCTCGTCACCCAGCCATGCGCGGCGATCAGCACTGCCCAGGCGGTCGCGAAGATCGCCATGCCGACGCGCAGCCCGATGCGATCGAGAATATAGCCCACCACCGGCTGGAGCATGATGAAGGCCTGAAAGACGCCGGTGACCCAGCTATATTGCTCCTTGGTCATCGGCACGTCGGCGCTGAACGCGTCGGTGGCGACCGCGACGCCCAGGGTCTGGCGGACGAGATAGTTGAGGATCGTGCCGAGCATCACGATCGCGATGATCCACCAGCGGAGCGCCCGCGTGCGTTGCCAGAAACCCATAGCCCTCTCCCGCGGCCGCCCGGTCGTTTGGGTGCCTGTTAGCGCTAACGGTGGCGCGAACCGGGCGAGAAGGCAAGCCGCCTGGGGTTTGTATGAGTTATTATTGCAGCAAGAGCGCCCGCGCCGCGCCGTAGAGTTCGGCATGGTCCAGCGTCACCAGCGCGCGCGGGATCTCGCGGAGCTGACGCTGATAGGGGCCGGCGACGACGAAATCGGCCGAGAGTTCGGGCAGGCGGATCAGGCCGCGCAGCGCATTGGCGACACCGCCGGTGAACATGATCCCGTCCCACGCGCCGAACGCCAGCGCCATATTGCCGGCGAAATGCCACAGCGCGTGGCAGAAGAGATCGGCGGCCTTGCGCGCGAGGGCATCGTTCGAGAGGGCGAGGCGGATCACGCCGGCCGCGTCGGTCGCGCGGGCGACGCCGCTCTCGACCGTGATCACCGCCTGGTAGATGGCGAACAGGCCGCGTTCGGAGATCATGTCCTCGGCGCTGACCGCGCCCTTGGCGCGAAGCCGGGGCATGATCTCGCGCAGTTCGGGGATGTCGCCGGGAAAGTGGCAATGGCCGGCTTCGGTGGGGAGGACGCTCACGGCCCCGCGCGCATCGCGGGTGATGACCGCGACGCCGAGCCCCGAGCCCACGCCGATCAGGCAACGCGTGCCGGGCCTGGAGAGATCGAGCGAAGCGCCCGCGATCGTTTCGATCTGCGAACCCGATTCGGCGGCGCTGATCGCCCAGGCCTTGGCGGCGAAATCGTTGAGGATCAGCGGCGGCGCCTGGAGCATCGCCGACAGGCCCGAGCGCGAGACGAACCAGCGGCTGTTGGTCACCGAGATGATGTCGCCGACCGTCGGCCCCGAGACCGCGACGGCGCAGCGGCGCGGCAAGGTGCGCAGTTCGCTCTGGCCGCCGAAGGCGCTGAGCGCCCCCGAGATGGTCGATTGTTCCGACGGCTCATATTCGCGCAGCGTCTCGGGGCGCAGCTGGCCCTGATGATCGGTCAGGCAAAGCCGGACGGCGCGGCGGCCGACATCGGCGATCACCGCGAGCTTCGAATCGACCGGATTGTCGGTCAGATACATGCAGTCATACCCCTCGTTGTTCCTGTGTCTTGAGGGAGTCGTGGCTTCGAATGCGGTAATGGATGCCTCAGGAAATAGCCGCATCGGGGTTTGACCCTAAGGGCCGGCCCCTAGGGTCAAAGGCGAAGGCTCTCGACCATTGCCGCGCCGCAGCGGCAGATCGAGGCGGCGAGTATATCGGGCGTGCACGGCGCCTCGGCGAGGACCCAGCCGCGGACCGGCGCGAGCCCGGCCTCGGCGAGCTGGGCGGCGGCGAGCTTCATCGGGATGGCGGGGGCGAAGCCGCGGGCGGTCAGCCGTTCCTCGATCATCCCGGCGAGCAGCCGGACGATCCGCTCGTTCATCGGCCCGCGCATCATGTCGCGGGCGCGCTGGCGGTTCTCCCAGAAATGCGTGAGCAGCCAGGTCACCTTCGCGGGGTCGCCCTTGCCCGCCCCCGCATCGGCGAGCGCGGCGATTGGCCGGGCGAGCGATTCGAGCAGCACCTCGTCCGCGCTCGAATAATGTTCGTAGAAGGTCGAACGGCCGACACCCGCCTCGGCGACCAGGTCCGCGACGCGGATGTGCCGCTGGCGGCGGTTGAGCACGAGATGGTCGAGCGCCCCCATCAGCGCCTCGCGGGTGCGGGTGATGCGGCGATCGGGCACTCTGGACACCTCGTTTCCGGACAAGATCGCGCCCGAGTCCGGGAACGCCGCTTGCCGCCTTGCGCGTGAGCCCAAGGCGTACAAGCAAGCGCCGATCAGTCAAATCGGAGGGTGGCATGGGCGGAAAAAATGATCGGATCGCGGGCGGAATATTGGTCGCGGCGTCGCTGGCGAGCGTATTGATGATGACGCACCATCCCAGCGACGCGCATGACTATGCCATGGGCCAATTCGTCCATGGCGCGATGATCACGATCGTCGGGGCGATGACGCTGGGCCTGATCCAGTTCGCGCGGGTACTGGGGCTCGATCGGCTGACCGTGCTCGCCGGGCTGATCGCCTATGGCATCGCGCTGTTCGGCGATGTCGGCGCGGCGGTGATCGACGGTTTCGTCGTGACCAATCTGGTTGCGCGCGGCGTGGAGGACCGCGATGTCTTCGCGCTCGCCTGGGAGGCGAATCAGGCACTCGCGCGGCTGGGGGTGGTGGCGACCGGGGTGGCATTCATGCTGTGGTCGATCAGGCCGGTGACGCGTGGCGGCTGGGCCGGGAAAGCGATCGGCGCGCTGGGGATAGTCGCGGGGCTGGCGCCGATGGTGCTGCTCGGGACCGGTCTGATGAACATGCATCTGCACGGCGCGATCCTGATCTATGGCGGGCAGGCGGCGTGGATGGCGCTGGCCGGGCTCTATCTCTGGTCGGGGCGGATGCGGGCGGAGGTTTCGGTTTGAGCGCAAGTCGTGGGATGTGAGTGTCCGCGCGGCGGCCTATATCGGGCCCATGAGCACGCAAGACACCCTTTCCGACGATGCCGCCTGGGCGGCGTTCGAAGCCCGCGACCGCGCCTTTGACGGGCGCGTGGTGGGCGCGGTCACCACCACGCGCATCTATTGCAAGCCCAGCTGCCCGGCGCGGCGGCCCAGGCGCGAGCATGTCGTCTTCTATCCCGATGCCGAGGGCGCGCGGGCGGCGGGCTATCGCGCCTGCCTGCGCTGCAAGCCCGACGAGGTGGGGCGCGACCGGATCGCGGTGGCCAGGGCGGTCGCGCTGATCGAGGCGGCGGAGGAGGGGATCGACCTCGAGGAACTGGCGCTCGCGGTTGGCTATGCCCCGCATCATTTCCACCGCATGTTCAAGCGCGCTACGGGCGTTACCCCCGCTGCCTATGCCCGCGGGCTCAAGGCGCAGCGCGCGGCGCAGGCGCTGACCCGCGAGGAGACGGTGACCGGGGCGATCTACGAGGCCGGCTACTCCGCGCCGAGCCGCTTCTACGAGACCGCCAATGCGCGCCTCGGCATGACGCCGAGCGCGTGGAAGCGCGGCGGGGCGGGGGTGACGATCCGCTGGACGATCGCCGAAACCAGCCTCGGCCCGCTGCTGATCGCGGCGACCGACAAGGGGCTGTGCCGCGTGGCGTTCGACGAGGATCAGTTCGCGCTGGCGCAGCGCTTCCCCGCCGCCGAGATCGTCGCGGGCGGCGCGGCCTTGGCCGAATTGGGGGCACGGGTGGTGAGCGAGGTCGAGGCGCCCGGACGGCACACCGACCTGCCCGTCGATGTGCAGGGCACCGCTTTCCAGGAGGCGGTGTGGCAGGCGCTGCGCGAAATCCCCGCGGGCGAGACGCGCAGCTACGCCCAGCTCGCCGCCGCGGTCGGGAGCCCGAACGCGGTGCGCGCGGCGGGGACGGCGTGCGGGATGAACCCGGTCGTGGTGCTGGTCCCCTGCCACCGCGTCCAGCGCGCCGACGGGAGCATGGGCGGCTATGCCTATGGCGTCGATCGCAAGCGGGCCCTCAGGAAACGCGAAGGAGTGAGCGAATGACCTATCGGATTTCAGGGCTCTCGCCCGAGCCGTTCCGCGCGCTGTTCGGCGCTTCGGAGGAAGTGCTGGCCGAGCATGGCGTGCGGCGCGTGCGGGCGACCGCGAGCCGGGGTTTCCCGTGCCGGATCACGCTGGAGGACGCGGCGGAGGGCGAGACGCTGCTGCTGCTCAACCATGAGGATCACGCCGCCGACACGCCGTTTCGCAGCAGCTACGCCATCTATGTGCGTGAATGCGCGGACGAGGCGCTGGTGCTCGACGATGCACTGCCGCCGGTGTTCGCCGGACGGCCGATCGCATTCCGCGCGTTCGACGCCGAGGGGATGCTGCGCGGGGCGAGCCTCGCCCTGGCGGACGATGCCGACGCGCGCCTCCGCGAGCTCTTCGACCGGCCCGAAATCGCCTATATCCATGCGCACAACGCCGCGCATGGCTGCTATTCCGCCCGGGTCGACCGCGCCTAGGGCCGTTTGAACCTCGGCCGCGCGACCGCGTACATTTCCCAGGCGAAATCCTTCATCAGCGCCTCGCGGTCTCCCCCACGCTCAAGCAGGTCGAAATGCGTCTTGCCGGGCAGGAAGCGGAACTGCGATTTCGCCCCCAGCCGGTCGAGCACCGCCTGGAGCCGGTGCGCGGGGCCGTCGAGATAGAAGGTGTCGGCGGTGCCCACGGTCAGATGGATCTTGCCGTCGAGATCGCGCCCGATCACCTTCCAGTCGCGCGCGACGATATTGGCGATGTCGTAATTGTCGCGCCAATAGCTCACCACGAACGGATCGACCTTGCCCGTCGCCCGGTCGAACATCGGCATCGGGCGGCCGTCCGCGCCCTTGGGCGAGAAGACCCAGTCGAATGAGGCGAACTGGCCGCCATAGGGCCCCAGCACCGCCTCGATCCGCGCGAAATCCTGGAGCGAGGAGATGACCCGGCCATGATCGCGCACCAGCGGGTAGGGCTGGCCCCCGGCCGGCGCGTACATGTTGGCGTTCGGCGCATAGAGATCGACATTGGTGAAATCGTGGAAATCGCTCGGATCGGGCGAGGTCGGCCAGGTGCCGCCGAAGACCTTGGGATAGCGGACCTGGAGCCACAAGGTCGCCCAGCCGCCCGAGCTGTGCCCGGTGAGGAAGCGGCCGCTGGCGCGCGAATCCATCCGGTACTGCTTTTCGAGCGCGGGGATCAGCTCGGTGGTCAGCGCCTTGCCCCAGGGACCGTTATTGACCGAATCCGCGAACTCGTGCGTGCCGGTGGGCGAGCTTTCGTCGAGATAGACCCAGATCATCGGCGGCGCGCTGCCGTCCTTCATCATCGCGCTCATCTCAGCCGCCTGTTGCTCGGCGTAGCGCAGGTTGCTGCCGAAGCCGCCGGTCGAATAGACGGTGGGGAAGGTCGCGCCCTTGCCGTAACCGGGCGGCAGCGCGATCCAGCCGCGGATATGGACCGGGCGGCCCCAGAAGATCGAGAGCGCGGGGCTGGTGAAATCGACCGGCTTGAGATCGGGACGGTCCGCGACCGCCGGCGGGGGCGGCTCCGGAAGCGCGTTCGCCAGTTCGAGCACCGGAACCGGCCCGGGCAGCGTCACCTCGACGACGCTCGAAACCATGTCGCCCGCGCCGCGCCCGCCATAATTATAGTCGTGATTGCGGTCGAGCACCGCCTGGATGCGATAGGTGCCGGCGGGCAGCGCGGAAAAGGCGGTGGGGAAGCTCCCCGTCTCGCCATCGACGGTGACCACGCCGCCGCTGCGCATATCCTCCACCTCACGCCCGGCGATCGCCACCGCCTGCGGGGCGAAGGGCGAGGTGTCGATCGCGGTCTCGGGCTTGGCCCCGGGCTCGATCCGCTTGGCGAAGATCAGCAGCCGGCCCGATTGATTGGCGAGGCCCGCCTGCAGGCGCACGGGAATGGTCACCGGCGCGGCGGAGGCCGCCACCAGCAGGAGTGCGGCGGTTGCCACAAACAGTCTCGCCAACATCGCTGTCCCCCGAATTGTCAGAGGATCAGATTAGACCCGAGGTTTAAGCAGGTCGAGCCTGCTCGGCAGTTCCCCGGCCTTCGCCCTGAAATGACGGGAATACATCGTTACGGGCAATCAGCGTCGGCGGACTCAGCGGCGGACGCGGTAGCGGATGTGCGTGGCCTCGGGCGTATCGATCACCCGAACGATCTCCAACTCGACGCGCGATGGCAAGAACTCGAACATTCGGCGGCCTCGCCCGAACAAGACCGGAATCTGGTGTATTTGCAGTTCGTCGAGCACGCCAGCTTCCAGCGCCCGCTGCGCCGTATACGCGCCAAGCATCAACACGTCCCGGTCCCCGGCGGCGGCCTTCGCCTGCGCCATTGCGCTCACGATCCCGTCGCTCACATATTTGACCAACGGATAATTCGCGACCGATGGCCCGGGCGGCCTGTGACTGGGTACGAAGATCGCGACCCCGTGATTGTCACCGCCCCAGTGATCGACCTGCTCCACGGTTCGCCGACCCGCCAGAATCGCACCTGGCGCGTTCCATTCGTCCCACAATTGTCCGACCGGTCCGGCCGGTCGGGAAAAATCCCCGTACCACTCGTGCAACCGCATAAAGTCGTCGCCACCGGGATTGCCCACTTCATCGTTGGGGCCCGCGATATACCCGTCCAGTGACATGGACATGAAGAGCACTGATGCAGACACTTTTATCTCCCATGGTCTTTTTTCAAACCGGGACGGGGGGAATTCGCTGTGAACGCACGCCGGGGAACCGGGGAATGTTCACCGCCTGGGTGAAGGCCCGCCGCGATAGCCGCTCTGGCGCTCGATCATCCAGCCGGGATATTCGCTCGGCAGCTTGCTGGCGGCGTCGAGCTGGGCCAGTTCGTCCGCGGTGAACTCGACCTCGACCGAGGCGAGATTGTCGGTGAGCTGGTCGGGGCGCTTGGCGCCGATGATCACGGTCGAGACCGCGGGCTGGTGGAGCAGCCAGGCGAGCGCGAGCTGGGCGACGCTGCGGCCCTTGGCTTCGGCCATCGGGCGCAGCAGATCGATGATGTCGTAGCCGCGGGCCTTGTCGACCGGCGGGAAATCGAAGGTCGCGCGGCGGCCCTCGCCTTCGCCCTCTCGGGTGAACTTGCCCGACAGGAAGCCGCCCGCGAGCGGGCTCCACACCATCAGCCCGATTCCCTCCGACTGGAGCATCGGCACCACCTCGCGCTCCAGATCGCGCCCCGCGATCGTGTAATAGCTCTGGAGCGAGGCGATCGGGGCGTAATGTTTCGCAGTCGCGATGCCCTGCGCCTTGGCGACCTGCCACGCCGCCCAATTCGACAGCCCGACATAGCGGACCTTGCCCGAGCGGACGAGCAGGTCGAGCGCGTAGAGCGTCTCTTCCATCGGCGTCGTCGCGTCCCAGCCATGGATCTGGTAGAGATCGATATGGTCGGTCTGGAGCCGCTTCAGGCTCTCCTCGACCTGCGCCAGGATATGCCCGCGCGATCCGCCCGCGCCATTGGGTCCCGGGTGCATCCGCCCGAGCGCCTTGGTGGCGATCACCACCTCGTGCCGCGGCACGCCGAGCGTCTGGAGCGCGGCGCCGAGGATCGTTTCCGATCTCCCTTCCGAATAGACGTTCGCGGTGTCGATGAAGTTGATTCCGGCATCGAGCGATGCCTTGACCAGCGCCGCCGATGCCTCGTGGTCGAGCCGGCCGATATGGCCCCAGATGCCAGCGTCGGTGCCGCCGAAGGTCATGGTGCCGAGGCAGAGTTCGGAGACGATCAGGCCGGTGCGGCCGAGACTATTGTAGCGCATGGGGACCTCCGGGAAGCCGCGGGCGCGGCAGCCCGCTTCAGATGTGCGCGCGCATGCCCCGCGGCAAGCCCCGAACCGTAACATCGCGCCCGTGATTCGATCCGCCGCGGCAACGTTTTCAGCTAACTTAGACAAATGATTTTATGCGTCTGAAATGTTTCCGAGTAGAGGAAGCTGTTGTAATAGGCCGATATTATTTGTCTCAAATGTATGAGTTGACACTAACTCAGACCAGAAATATCTCTAATGTGACCGCTAACATCGCGTGGGGCGATGAACACGGACAAGCCCGACAGAGGCATTTTGAGGAGGGGACCGATGACCACTCGTACTTCACGCCCGTTTTCCGCGCGCCGCGCCGCGATGCTGGGGGCGGTGCTTCTCGCGGGCACGGCCTGGCCCGCGCTTGCCGCCGCGTCCGATCCGACCGGCGCCGATCCGACCGCGGAGGCCACCGCCGCCGCGCCGCAGGACGGCGACAGCCAGGACGGCCAGGAAATCATCGTCACCGGCTATCGCGGATCGCTGCAAAGCTCGACCAACGCCAAGCGCAACGCGACTGGTTTCACGGATACGATTTTCGCCGAGGATATCGGCAAGTTCCCCGACACCAACATCGCCGAATCGTTCAACCGCGTTCCCGGCATCACGATCAGCCGCGAGATCACCGGCGAGGGTCTGCAGGTCACGATCCGCGGCCTCGGCACCAACTTCACCCGCGTGCTGCTCAACAATGCGCCCGTGACGATCTCGTCGACGGGCCGCACCGACCAGCAGAGCACCAACCGCGAGGTCGATCTAGACCTGTTCCCGACCGAGCTCTTCACCCAGCTGACCGTGAACAAGAGCCCGACCGCCGAGATGATCGAGGGCGGTGCGGCCGGCACGGTCAACATGCGCAGCGCGCGTCCGTTCGATAATCCGGGCACCCACATCACCTATTCGGGCCAGCTGACCAATGGCAGCCAGGCGGGCAGCAAATGGGGGTATCGCGGCTCGGTGCTTGCCAGCTACACCTCGGGCGAGTTCGGTATCCTGCTCGGCGTCGCCGGCGTGCGCAACGAAGTGCGCGTCAAGGGCTATGAGACGATCGGCTGGACCAACCCGAACCTCAGCGCCGCGCAGCGCACCAGCGGCACGCTCAATTCGACCGGCGGCGGCAACTGGACGATCCCGGCGAACGTGCCGAGCAATGCCAACATTCCGGGCGTCGCGGCGAACACCGTGATCAACGAGGCCTTCCTGCTCGCGCAGAATCCGGGCGCCAATATCGGCCAGATCGACAACGGCATCATCCCGCGCCTCGGCCGTCCCTCGGACGAGTTCGGCACCAAGGAGCGGCTGAACTTCATCGCCAGCCTCGAATATAAGGGCGAGGGGCTGCACATCTATATCGACGGCATGTTCGGCCGGAAGCTCAACCAGCTCGAGCGCATCGACATGAACTGGGTGGGCCGCAACGGCGGCGTGATCCCGGTCAACACCCAATATGACCGCAGCGACTGCTCGAACGGCTGCGTGGTGACCAAGGGCACCTATTACAATGCGCAGTGGTTTCTCGAATACCGCCCGCATATCGAGCATGTGCAATATTGGGGGATCAACCCCGGCCTCGAGGTCGAGCTGGCGGACAATCTCAAGTTCGACATCAACGCCAACTACACCAAGAGCCAGTTCCACCGCGAATCCCCAACGGTGCTGGTGATCACCCCGGGCAATTCGGGCGTGACGGTGACGTACGACAATAGCGACGGCAATCTGCCGCACGTCACCACCAATGTGGACCTCAACAACCCGGCGAGCTTCGGTTGGCCCGGCGGCCGCGTGAACATCCAGGACGAGCGCCGCGAGACCTATACCAAGGGCGTGCGGGGCAATCTGCAATGGGGCGACAATCATCTGAACGCCCGCGTCGGCGCGGCCTATGACGACGTCTCGCGCACGATCCGCGCCTTTGACAACAGCCAGGCGTGGCAGAATGCGGTGTGCGGCAACCGGCCGAGCGTGTTCCTGCCGGGCCCCAACCGCCAGCCCAACTGCAACGGCCTCAATGCGCCGGGCGCGGCGGCGGCGGGCGATCCGACCTATCCGGCCTATGGCACCGGCTTCACCGCGGGCGCGGCGGGTCCGGTGACCTATGCCGGCTCGCTGATCCCGACCGGCGCCCCGCTCGCCGCGGTGCTCAAGCCCGGGCCCAGCGGGTTCATCACGGTCGATTGGGCGAAGTTCAAGGCGGCGTCCAACTATCAGCAGTTCCATGATGCCGCGGGCGAGGCCGGTTCGGCCAATACCGGCGCAAATGGCGGCTATGTCCGCGAACGAACGCTCGGCATCTATGGCGAAGTCAATGGCGACGTGAACATCGGCGACAACCGGCTGGTGTTCAACGCGGGCATCCGCTGGGTGCAGACCAAGCAGCGCATCGGCGGCCGCGTCTCGATCCCCGATCCGCGCAACAACACCGATCCGGACGGCGCGGGCCCGCTTCCCGCGGACTGCCCGGGCGCTTCGCCCTTCCCGCGCGACGGCAGCTGCTATCCGAACATCGTCAACTTCGTTTACACCGACACCAACTATGACAACTGGCTGCCGTCGGCGAGCGGGGCGTTCCATATCGGCGAGCATGCCGTGGCGCGCGCCTCGGTCTCGCGGACGATGACGCGGCCCAATCCGAACTCGATGCTGCCGGGCCTGAGCTTCACCAGCCCGTCGGCGGACGTCGGATCGGTCGGCAACCCGGCGCTCTCGCCGTTCATTTCGGACAATATCGATGTCGGCTTCGAATATTATACCGGGGCCGAGGGCTATGTGGGCGTCACCGCGTTCCGCAAGGCGGTGACGGGCTTCACCGTCACCACGGGCGTGACCGTGCCCTTCTCCGATCTGGCGGCGTATGGCGTGACCTTCAACACGCTGAGCCCGACGCAGCAGACCGCGATCAACTCGCGCGGCGGCCCTGCCTCGGCGACGGTGGTGCTCAACCAGCAGGTCAACGCGACCGGCGTGCTCAAGGTCAACGGCCTCGAGTTCAACTGGATGCAGCCGCTCGACTTCCTGCTCGGCCGCTACCTGGGGCTCAACGGCTTCGGCTTCAACGCTAACCTGACGCTGATCAGCCAGACCGGTTCGGGTGCCGCGCCCGCGGTGGCCACGGGCGTTGCCCCGCTGACCTACAATGTCACGGTCTATTATGAGAGGGGCGGCATCACGCTGCGCGGCTCGACGACCTTCACCCAGGGCGGCATCACCGCGACGGCGCCGCAGAACGGCATCACCGCGGCGGCGCTCTATGGCGACGATTATCAGCAGTTCGATCTGAGCGCCGCGGTCGATCTGGGCGAGGTCTTCGACAGCAAGGGCCTGCCCGAGCTGACGCTCGATGTACAGAACATCACCAAGGAGCAGCAGCGCAGCTACTTCCAGTTCCCGAACGCTGCGTTCACGCTCTACGATCCGGGCCGCGTGGTCATGATCGGCCTGCGCGGGCGCTTCTGACACCCCTTCGTCCAATAAAGGGGGGCGGCGGCCGGGATAACCGGCCGCCGCTGTTTTTTGTGGGCAGTGTTCGCGGGGTGCGCTAGCGCCGCGCCATGACCGATGCACCGCTGATCGCCGGACTCGAACTGGGCGGCACCAAATGCGTGGCCTTGCTCGCCACCGGCCCCGGCGATGTGCGCGAGCAGGTGACGGTGCCGACCAGCGATCCCGAGACCACGCTTGCGGCGCTCGAGGCGGTGCTCGCGGGCTGGACGTTCGACGCGATCGGGGTGGCGAGCTTCGGCCCGCTCGAACTCAATGCAGGCCATCCCGATTTCGGCGCGATTACCGCGACCACCAAGCCCGGCTGGACCGGCACGCACATCGCCCAGCGCTTCGCCGCGCGCTTCCCCGCGCCGCTGGCGATCCAGACCGACGTCAACGGCGCCGCGCTCGCCGAGGCGCGCTGGGGCGCGGCGCAGGGGCTGACGAGCCATGCCTATATCACCATCGGCACCGGCGTGGGCGTCGGGCTGGTGACCGGCGGGCGGCCGGTGCAGGGGCTCGCGCATGGCGAGGCCGGACATATGCGCGTGCCGCGGATGCCGGGGGACGCGTTCGAAGGCTGGTGCCCCTTCCATGGCGATTGCGTCGAGGGGCTGATCGCGGGCCCGGCGCTCGCCAAGCGCTTCGGGTGCAAGGGCGAGGAACTGCCCACGGATGGGCCTTTATGGGATCTGTTCGTCCATGATCTGGGCGGGCTGCTGCACAATCTGGTGACGATGCTCGCGCCCGAGCGGATCGCGATCGGCGGCGGCGTGATGACCGCGCATGCGCGCCTGTTCGCGCCGCTGCGCAAGCGGCTGGCCGAGAGCATCGGCGGCTATGGCTCGTTCGCCACGCTCGACATGGATACGCTCGTCGGCCCGCCGGGGCTCGGCGCAATGGCGGGACCGATGGGCGCGGTGGCGATGGGGTTGGAGGCATTGAAGGCATGATCGATCGGAGAGGGATGTTGGGCGCGACAGCATTGGGGGTTCCCGCGCTGGCTGCCGCGAAATTGCCCAAGCGCGCCAAGCCGCTGGCGCCGACCCCGCCGATGGGGTGGAACAGCTGGAACAGCTTCGCCACGACGATCGACGAGGCGAAGGCGCTGGAGGTCGCGCGGATCCAGGCTGCCAAGCTGCTGCCCGCGGGCTATGACGTCTTCACCATCGACATCCAATGGTATGAGCCCGAGGCGAGCAGCTATCGCTACAACGACAATCCGCAGCCGGCGATGGACGGGCTCGGGCGGCTCTTGCCCGCGCCCAACCGCTTTCCGTCGAGCGCGGGCGGCAAGGGGTTCGGGCCGCTGGCCGGGCAGGTCCATGCGATGGGACTACGCTTCGGCGTCCATCTGATGCGCGGGATTCCGCGCGCGGCGGTGAAGGCGAACCTGCCGGTATTGGGCACGAAGCTGCGGGCGCAGGATATCGCCGACATGTCGAGCACCTGCGCCTGGAACCCCGACATGTACGGCGTCGACATGACCCGGCCGGGCGCGCAGGCCTATTATGACAGCGTGTTCGCGCTGTTCGCGTCCTGGGGCGTCGATTTCGTCAAGATGGACGATATGAGCCGCCCCTATGACGCCCATGCCGCCGAGATCGAGGCGGCGCACAAGGCGATCCTCGCGAGCGGCCGCCCGATGGTGCTCAGCCTGTCGCCGGGCGAAACCCCGGTCGCGCGCGCCGAGCATGTCCGGCGCTTTGCCCAGATGTGGCGGATCAGCGACGATTTCTGGGACGAATGGCCGCTGCTCGAGGCGCAGTTCGTCCGGCTCGAGAATTGGTCGCGCTATGCCGGGCCCGAGAGCTGGCCCGACGCCGACATGCTCCCGCTCGGGCGGCTGGCGCTGGGCGAGCGCGACACGCGCTTCACGCCCGACGAGCAGCGCATGCTGATGACGCTCTGGTCGATCGCGCGCTCGCCGCTGATCATGGGCGGCGATCTGCGGCATCTCGATGCGGCGACGCTGGCGCTGCTGACCAACCCGGAGGTGATCGCGGTCAACCAGCACGGCAGCGGGGGCCGGCCGCATTATGTCGACGACGGCGCGAAGATCTGGTCATCGCAGGCGAGCGATGGCGGGCGCTATGTCGCGCTATTCAACACCGGCGCGAAGGCGCGGATGGTTGAGCTGGATCTGGGGAAGATCGGGATCGCGAAGGTTTCGGGCGTGCGCGATCTGTGGGAGCGCAAGGCGGTGGCGATCGACGGGCGGCGCCTCGTCCGGACGCTGCCGCCGCATGGAGCCGATCTGCTGAAGGTCAGATGACGTCCATATCCACCTTGTAATGATGCCAGGCGAAGATCGCCGCGGCGCCGCGATGGGGGCGCCATTGCTCGGCGAGCTCGCGGATCGCCTTTTCGCTCGGGCGCTCGGCGTGGCCCAGCAGGCGGCCGATCTCGATCTGGACGGCGAGGTCGCCTGCGGGCCAGATGTCGGCGCGGCCCTCGGCGAAGAGCAGGTAGATCTCCGCCGACCAGCGGCCGATGCCCTTGATCCGGGTGAGCGCGGCGATCGCTTCCTCGTCCTCCTCGGGCAGGTTGGCGAGATCGAGCCGGCCGCTGGTCACCTCTTCGGCGAGGCTGCGGGCATAGCTGGCCTTCTGGCGCGACAGCCCCGCGGCGCGGAGCGCTTCGTCCGAGGCGGCGGCGACGATGGCGGGGTTGGTCAGGTCGCCGATCCCCGCCTCGAGTTTCTTCCAGATCGATTGCGCGGCGGCGACGCTGACCTGCTGGCCGACGATGGTGCGAAGCAGCGTCTCATATCCCCGTTCGCGGATTCGCGGCTCGGGATAGCCCGCGCGGGCGAGGCCGGCTGCGAAGGCGGGCTCGCGTTCGCACAGCGCATCGATGCCCTTGCGAAGCTGTTCGGCGCTCAGGCCCATTTGGTAGTTCCTTGAAACTGGAAAGGATCGGCGGCATGGCGGCCGGCACAACAGGAGATCGTCATGCCCAAGCTTATCGTCGTGACCAGGGAAGGGGAAGAACGCGAGGTCATGGGCGAGGCGGGCCTGAGCGTGATGGAGGTGATCCGCGAGAACGGCTTTGACGAGCTGCTCGCCCTGTGCGGCGGCTGCTGCAGCTGCGCCACTTGCCATGTTCATATCGATCCGGAATTTGCGGCCAAACTGAAGCCGATGAGCGAGGACGAGAACGACCTGCTGGAGAGCTCGGCGGGCCGCGACGCCTATTCGCGGCTCTCGTGCCAGATCCTGTTCAGCGATGCGCTGGACGGGCTGAAGGTGACGATCGCCGAGGAGGATTAAGGGCGCGCGCCGCCGGAAAGTTAGGCGAAGGTTAGGCCTGTGCGCAGTTTCGTTCGCTGGTCCGACGAGCGGAAGGTTACACCAGGGTAACACTATCGCGCACTGTTCGCGCGGATGGGTCTCGCAATGTCAAAGAACGGTCGGATGGGCGGGCCGCCCGGTCCTGCGCACTGAGTCAAGCAGGCGAAATCCAACATTGCAAGGGCATCAAATTCCCCTCCCTTGCAGGGAGGGGAATCTTTCCTGGCTCAGCGCGCCGCCACCCGCAGCACGGCCATCGGCGCGTCGGTCGTGCGCGGGGTGACGCGCCAGACGACGACGCTGTTGGCGCCCTGTTTCGCCGCGCCATTCTCGTTGTTCTGGCTGACGATCTCGGCATCGGTGATCAGGGTGAAGCTGCCCTGGGTCTTGCTCGGCATGTCGCCGCCCGAGCCGCCGCCGGCCGCGCCCATGCCGCTCATGTCCTGCTTGGCATAGCCCGGCGCCTTGATCTTGAGCGTGTCGCCGCCGCGCAGCTCGACCGTCACCCAGGGGAAGATCATCGCCGCATCCTGATTGTACGGATAGACGAATTCATGGGTCAGCACGCCGCTGATCGCATAATCGACATAGAAGACGCCGTCGCCGCGATATTCGACGGTCCTGTAGCCATATTCCTTGGCGAGATTGGCGGCGAGTTCGCGATATTCCTCGTCCTTGGCGGCCTTGGCGGCGGCCTTCTGCTCGGGGGTCTGCTCTTCCTCGGCCGCGGCGGTATTGTCCGGCGTGCTGCCATCGGTGGCGGCGGCGTCGCCGGCGCTCATGCCGGGCAGGCCATTCATCCCTTCCAGATCGAGCGCCACCACCTCGCCCTTGTAGGTGAAGGTGAAGCTGCGGTCCTTGTGGACGGTCAGCGTCGATTCGAACTTTCCGGGCTGGAACAGGCAGGCACTGAGCAGCGCCAGCGGGAGCAGCAATGCAGCGGCGCGGATCCAGTGTTTCATCTCTTCCCTCCCCGGAGCGTTCAGCCGCGCGCCGCGACCGCATAGAGCGCGATCGCCGCCGCATTGGACACGTTCAGGCTTTCGACCTTATCGCTGATCGGCAGCCGCGCAAGCTCGTCGCAATGCGCCTCGGTATTCTGGCGCATCCCTTCGCCCTCGGCACCGAGGACGAGCGCGATGCGGGGGGCGTCGCCCATTACCTGCGCAAGCGTCCCCTTGGCATGGCCGGTGAGGCCGATCCGCCAGAAATCGGCGTCGCGGATCTCGTCGAGCGCGCGCGCCAGGTTGACGACACGGACCCAGGGCACGGTCTCGAGCGCGCCCGAGGCGGCGCGGGCGACGGTGCCCGATTCGGGCGGGGCATGGCGGTCCTGGGTGATGATGCCCAACGCGTCGAACGCCGCCGCCGAGCGCAGGATCGCGCCGACATTGTGCGGATCGGTGACCTGATCGAGCAGCAGCAGCGGGCGGTTGCCGTCCTTCCCCTGCGCGAGCAGGTCGCCCAGCCAGATATCCTCGAGCGGATCGACCTCGGCGACGATGCCCTGGTGCGGCGCGTCGCCGGGGACGAGCCGGCCGAGATCGGCGGCGTCGGCATAGGTGACGGGGATGTCATAGGGCATCACCAGCTGGCTGATCAGCTCGCGCGTACCCCACAGCTTGCGCACGCGGCGCTCGGGATTGTCGAGCGCCGCGAACACGGCATGGCGGCCATAGAAGCGCGGGCGCGAGGCCGGGGCCTGGCTCGGGCGGTGTCCGCGGCGGGCCATCAGAAGGCGCTTTTTTCGGGGTTTTGCATGGATGGGACGCTATGCGGCGTTGAACGGGCGCGCAAGGCGTTGACAGGGCGGCGGCGGGGCGGCAATGGGCCCGCTCGCCTTTGGCGGGCACCAGGGACAGGTGGCCGAGTGGTTAATGGCAGCAGACTGTAAATCTGCCCGCGAGAGCGTACGCTGGTTCGAATCCAGCCCTGTCCACCAGCCTTCGCTCCCTGCGGGAGCTACGGCTGACAAGCCAGCTGAAAGGCTGACCTCGACGCTCAGGAAGCGGGGGGCGTGATTTCTTCGATCGCGCCGGCTGGCCCGGTTTCGGACGGAATCGCCTCCGGCGCATCGTCATCGCCGAACAGGGCGACAACAAGCGGCTCGGATCGTTCCGTGCCGCAGCTATGTTCGATCATTCTGGCGAATTGACGCAACGAACCCATTCTTCCCCCCATGCTTCACGCTTGGCCGGACAACGGGGCCGTGACTCTGCGGTTCCCTGAAATTGGCGGTTAACGCGCGTTAGCCATATTATTCGGTCAGAGCACCGCCTCGACCAGCTGGGCGAAGGCGCGGGCGCGGTGGGTGAGCGGGGTCTTGGCGACAGGGTCCATTTCGCCGAACGTCTCGGCATGGCCGAGCGGCTGGAAAACGGGATCGTAGCCGAAGCCGTTGCCCCCGCGCGGCGGCCAGACGAGGGTGCCATCGACGCGGCCCTCGAACCATTCGAGATGGCCGTCGGGCCAGGCGAGCGCGAGGACGCAGACGAAATGGGCGTCGCGTGCGGTGCCCTCGGGCAGCGCGGCGAGGCGGTCTTCGACGCGCTGCATCGCGATGGCGAAGTCCCTGGTCTCGCCGGCCCAGCGCGCGGAGAAGATGCCGGGCTCGTCGCCCAGCGCCTCGACGCACAGCCCGCTATCGTCGGCGAGCGCGGGGAGGCCCGAGAGATCGGCAGCCTGGAGCGCCTTGAGCTCGGCATTGGCGACGAAGGTGGTGCCGGTTTCCTCGGGTTCGGGCAGGTCGAGCTCGGCGGCGGAGACGGGTTCGATGCCAAAAGGGCCCAGCAGTTCGCGGATCTCGCGGACCTTGCCGGCATTGTGGCTGGCGATCACCAGCTTGCCCGGGGCCAGCTTGCGGATCGCCTGGCGCGGCATCTCTTCGTCTTCACCGATCATTGGATCGCCTTCAGCTGGGCTTCGAAAATCTCGCGCGCGCCGATCCGGGCGAGGCGGAGCAGGCGGAGCAGGCCCTCCTCGTCATAGCAGGCGCCCTCGGCGGTGGCCTGCGCCTCGGCGATCTTGCCGTCGGCGAGGAGGACGAAATTGGCGTCGGCATCGGCATTGCTGTCCTCGTCATAATCGAGGTCGAGCACCGGGGTTCCGTTGAAGATGCCGCAGCTGACCGCGGCGACCTGTTGCTGGATCGGGTCATGCTCGAGCAGACCGGCGGCGAGCAGCTTGGAAGTGGCGATGCGCAGCGCCACCCAGGCGCCCGAGATCGCGGCGGTGCGGGTGCCGCCATCGGCCTGGATCACGTCGCAATCGAGCGTGATCTGGCGCTCGCCGAGCAGCTTGAGATCGGTGACGGCGCGGAGGCTGCGGCCGATCAGCCGCTGGATCTCCTGGGTGCGGCCCGATTGCTTGCCCTTGGCCGCCTCGCGCTGGCCGCGGGTATGGGTGGCGCGGGGGAGCATGCCGTACTCGGCAGTCACCCAGCCCTCGCCCTTGCCGCGCAGCCAGGGCGGAATCCGCTCCTCGATCGACGCGGTCACCAGCACCTTGGTGTCGCCGAAGCCGATCAGGACGGAGCCTTCGGCGTGGCGGGTGAAATTGGGCTCGATGCTGATCGCGCGCATCTGATCGGGGGCGCGGCCGGATGGGCGCATCGGTTCATTCTCCTGCAATCGTGATCCGCGCACCTAGACGGTGGGAACGGAACGCGCCAGTCTTGGCGGACGATCCGATGAGGGAGAGGTGGCGATGCGGCGGATTGCGTTGGCGTTGGCGAGCCTTGCGCTGATTGGGGCCGGGCCGCAGGACGAGGAAGAGCGGGGCGAAACCGTCACGATCCGGGCCGAATGGATCGGATGGGGCGTCTGCACCGGGCTTTGCCGCAAATATCAGTTCGACGTTTCGCGTGGATGGGTGATCGGCTTCTCCGCCATCCATGGGCTCAAGCCGGTTCGACTGCGCCTCGATCCCGCTCAATATCGGCGGTTTCGCGATCGGATGGCGGCGTTCCGGCCCGCCGACATGCACGACAATGCGCGCCGGTGCGCCAAAATCGAATTTGGCGGGATGACCGAGGTTATCTGGTATCGTGACAACGAGCCGGCGGTGCGTCGGGTGTCGTGCCCGGAGGACGACGACCGGGCGTTCGATTGCGCGGTCTATATGGCGTTGATCGACCTGGGCATCCATCCGCTTGGCGGGACGCCGCTGGCGCGGCGTGATGTCGATGCGGTGCGCGCCACCATGAAGGAGTTTGGCAGGTGCGCATGAGCGGGAGCAGAGCAATGCGGCGATTGATCCTGGGCATTGCGGCGGCGCTGGCGCTTTCCGCCTGCGGGCATGCCGGGGTGAAGCCCGGCAATGCCGGCGGAACGCCGCCCGTCGACGCGGCAGGGATCGAGACGATCACCTATGAGACCGGCCCCTGTTTCGGCGCTTGCCCCGTATTTCGGGTGACCGTCTCGTCGGACGGCAAGGCGGTGTTCACGGGCATCCGCCACACCCAGGTGATCGGCGAGCGCCGCTTCGCGGTGACGCCGCAGCAATATCTGACCTTTCGCGAACAGCTGGCGCCCTGGCTGCCCGAGAGCGGCGAGAAGCTCTACCAGCCGGGCTCGCCGCTGTGCAAACAGGTCGCGACCGACCTGCCGAGCGTCGATATCAGCCTGCGCAAGGGCGCGCGGAGCCGCCGGCTCTATTATTATTATGGCTGCGACAATGAGAAGAACATGACGATGGGCGAGGCGCTGGGGACCGCGACCGACGCGCTGCCGCTCGATGCGTTGGTGGGGGAGATCCCGTGAAGGGCGCGCTTCTGCTGGCGCTCGCATTGGGTGGATGCGCCGCGATCCCGCCGCCGCGGGCGACGCCCGCGATCGAGGTCATCAGCTATGACATGCAACCCGGTTTCATGGTGCCGAGCGGCTACAAGATCGTCGTGGCATCGACGGGCGAAGGCGTGATGACGCTCGAATATCGCGATCACGGCCAATGGCGGACGAGCTACCGGCGCATCCATGTCACCGCCGGTCAGTTCGCCGCCTTTCGTGCGCAGCTCGGCAAATATCGCCCGGCGGGACATCTCGAACTCGGTACGCCGGAGACATGCGCCGAATATGATGACGATGCGGACGTCCTGCAGGTCGCATGGTCCGGAGGCACGGCGCCACCCGCGACGTTGCGGTTCAGCGTGAGCTGCGATTACAGCGCGCAAACTGCCCGCGCGCTGGACCTGCGAAACGCGGCGGAGCGGCTGGGCCTGTCTCCGGAAAAGCTGCTCGCGAGCCTGAGGAGGGATTAGCCGTTGAGGGTGGCGACGCCGATCCCTAGATCATCCGGATGACCACGCCGCCGATCCACGAGCTGACCGACCGCGCGCGCGATGTGTTCCGCATTCTCGTCGAATCGTACATCGACAGCGGCGCGCCGGTGGGATCGCGGACGATCTCCAAGATTTCGGGACTCAATCTCTCGCCCGCATCGATCCGCAACGTGATGCAGGATCTGGAGGAGTTGGGCCTGCTCGCAGCACCCCATACCAGCGCGGGGCGGATGCCGACCGAGAGCGGCCTGCGCCTCTTCGTCGATGGCATGATGCAGGCGAGCGAGCCCTCCGCACAGGAGCGCGCCGCGATCGAGGCGCGCGCCGGTTCGACCGGGCCGATCGAAGAGGCGCTGGCGAACACCACGCTCGCGCTTTCCGGGCTTTCGGCCTGCGCGGGGATGGTGCTGGTGCCCAAGCGCGAGCCGGTGCTGCGCCAGTTCGGCTTCGTGCCGCTCGCCGAGGACCGCGCGCTGGCGGTGCTGGTGGGGAGCGACGGATCGGTCGAGAATCGCGTGGTCGATCTGCCCCCCGGCATGGACCCCGCCTCGCTCCAGCAGGCGGCCAATTATCTGAGCGCGACGCTTTCGGGGCTGACGCTGAGCGAGGCGCGGGCGCGGATCGAACGCGAGATTCGCGAGGAGCGCGCGGCGCTCGACGGCGCGGCGCGCACCCTGGTCGAGCGCGGGCTGGCGGTGTGGAGCGAGGATAGCGGGCACCGCCCGGTGCTGATCGTGCGCGGGCAGGCGCAGCTGATCGACGCGGCGGCTGCCGAGGATCTCGACCGCGTCCGCCAATTGCTCGACGAGCTCGAGGGCAAGGAGGAGCTTGCGCGCCTGCTCGACAGCGCGCGCGAGGGCGAGGCGACGCGCATCTTCATCGGATCGGAAAACAAGCTGTTCGCGTTATCCGGTTCGTCGGTGATCGCCAAACCGGTGCGCGCGCTGGACGGGCGCGTGGTCGGCGTGGTGGGTGTCATCGGACCGACACGGTTGAACTATGCGCGAGTCGTGCCCATGGTGGATTTCACCGCAGCGACGCTCGCCCGGCTGCTGGCGTAATCAGAGCAAGAAACAGGAACCATGGCGAAAGACAAGAAGATGGATACGGCGGAAGCGAACGAAGACACGGATCTGCGTGAGGAAACCGCCGAGGGCGCCCAGGAGGTTGCCGAGCATGACCGCCTCGCCGAGCTGCAGGCCGAGCTGGCCGAGGCCAAGTCGGCGGTGCTCTATGCCCAGGCCGAGACGCAGAATGTGCGCCGCCGCGCCGAGAAGGAAGCGATCGACGCGCGCACCTATGCCGCGACGGGCTTTGCGCGCGACATTCTCTCGGTGGCCGACAATCTGACGCGCGCGCTCGACGCGATCCCCGCAGAGCTGCGCGAGGACGAAAAGCTCAAGGGGCTGGTGACGGGCCTCGAGGCGACGGGGCGCGAGCTCGATTCGGTGTTCGCGCGCCACGGCATCTCGAAGATCGTCGCGATGGGCGACATGCTCGACCCCAATCGCCACCAGGCGATGATGGAAGTGCCGAGCGAGAAGCCCGCAGGCACGATCGTCCAGGAAATCCAGACCGGCTACATGATCCGCGACCGGCTGCTGCGGCCCGCCCTGGTGGGCGTGGCGAAGGCGGCGGATTGATCCGGCGGGCGGGGGCTCTCGCCGCGCTGGCGGTGGCGTTGAGCGCCCCCGCGGCGGCGCGGCAGGCCGCGCCCGAGCGGATCGATGTCTGCTTGCTCGCCGATCAGCCGGTGAATTTCCGCGGCCGCGACGTCAGCGTCGAGGGGATGGTCCAGTCGGATCATCATGACCTGTACCTCTGGTCGCCCCGCTGCCCCTCACTCGCGGTGTTCCTCGGCAGGGATGGCTATGGCCAGGGCACCGAGTGGGAGCGCGCCACCGATCCGGTGAACCGGCGCCGCGTGACGATCACCGGCCGGGTGCGGCTGTTCCCGCCGCCGCCGGGCAGCCGCGAGCCGCCGGGGGTGATCCTCGATTCGCCGCGCATCGTGTCGATCGCCGACCGCTGAGCCATCGCCATTCCCCTCAGTTGCAGGGAGAGGAGCAAGAAGGTGGCACCCGGCGCCGCCTTCGCCTATCTCCGCCTCCATGTCGCGCTTCGATTCCGTCCCCCACCGCCGCGCCATCATCGACCGGCGCGCGCTGGCCGATGCGCTGGGGAGCGTCGAGGCCAAGGATCAGGCGAAGCTGCGCCAGGCGGGGACCAAAATCCTCAAGGGCGCGCTCGACGCCGGGCGGCGCGAGATCGAGAACCGGCTGGCCGAACATCCCGCGCGCGGGCATGAGATCGCGGCGGCGGGCGCCTTCCTGACCGATCAGCTGCTGCGGCTGCTATGGGACTTCACCGTCGAGCGGCTGCATCGCAATCCGAACCCCACCACCTCCGAACGGATGACGCTGATCGCGGTGGGCGGCTACGGGCGCGGCGAGATGGCGCCGCATTCGGACATCGACATTGCCTTCCTGACGCCCTGGAAGGTCACCGGCTGGTGCGAGCAGGTGATCGAATCGATGCTCTATTCGCTGTGGGACATGGGGCTGAAGGTCGGTCATTCGTCGCGCTCGCTCGACGAGATGGTGCGCCAGGCCAAGGGCGATGTGACGGTGCGGACCGCGCTGCTCGAGGCGCGCTATGTCTGGGGCGACGTGCCGCTCTATGACGAGGCCGCGGCACGCTTCAAGGCCGAGGTTCAGGCCGGGACCGCGCGCGCCTTCATCGCCGAGAAGCTCGCCGAGCGCGACCAGCGGCACAAAAGGATGGGCGACACCCGCTATGTCGTCGAGCCCAACGTGAAGGAGGGCAAGGGGGCGCTGCGCGACCTGCACGCGCTCTTCTGGATCGGCAAATATGCGTACAATGTCCGCGAGCCGGCCGAATTGGTCGAGGCCGGGCTGCTCACCAAGCTAGAATATGGCCAGTTCCGCCGCGCCGAGAATTTCCTCTGGGCGGTGCGCTGTCACCTCCATGTCATCGCCGGGCGCGCCGAGGACCGGCTGACCTTCGACCTGCAGCGCGAGATCGCCGAGCGGATGCGCTATTCGGACCGGCCGGGCAAATCGAAGGTCGAGCGCTTCATGCACTTCTACTTCCTTCAGGCGAAGGTGGTGGGCGACCTGACCGGGGTGTTCCTCGCGCATCTCGACGAGAAGTTCGCGGCGCGCGGGAGTCGGTTCGGCTTTCCCACGCTGTGGCGCTCCCCGCGCAAGCTGAAGGGCTTCACGCTCGATCGCGGGCGGATCACCCTCCCGCGCGACACATTCTTCCAGGAGGACCCGGTCCGGCTGATCGAGCTGTTCCAGCTTGCCGATCTCCATTCGCTGGAGATCCACCCGACCGCGATGCGCGCCGCCTCGCGCGATGCCAAGCTGGTCGATGATGTTCGCAATGACCGCCAAGCCAACACGTTGTTCCTCGACGTGCTCACCTCTCCGCGCGATCCCGAAACGGTGCTGCGCTGGATGAACGAGGCGGGGGTGTTCGGGCGGTTCGTGCCGGACTTCGGGCGCGTCGTCGCGCAGATGCAGTTCGACATGTACCACCACTACACGGTGGACGAGCATTCGATCCGCGCGATCGGGCTGCTCAACCAGATCGAGAAGGGCGAGCTCAAGGAGGATCATCCGCTGTCGAGCGGGATCTTCCAGCAGGTCGTGTCGCGGCGCGTGCTGTTCATCGCGGTGCTGCTCCACGATATCGCCAAGGGGCGCGGTGGGGATCATTCGGTGCTGGGGGCGGAGGTGGCCGAGCGGCTCTGCCCGCGGCTCGGCCTGACCCCGGCAGAGACCGAGACGGTGGCATGGCTGGTGCGCTGGCACCTGCTGATGTCGGCAACCGCGTTCAAGCGCGACCTTTCCGACTTCAAGACGATCCTCGATTTCGCGAGCGCGGTGCAGAGCCCCGAGCGGTTGCGCCTGCTGCTGCTGCTGACGGTGGTCGATATCCGCGCGGTGGGGCCGGGGGTGTGGAACAGCTGGAAGCGCCAGCTGCTGACCAATCTCTACGAGAGCGCCGAGGAGGTGCTCCGGCTCGGGCACAAGCAGAAGGGGCGCACCGAGCGGGTCGCGGCGAAGCAGGCGCTGCTCGCCGAGGCGCTGGGCTGGCCCGAACCGCGCATGACCGTGCTGATGAAGCGGCTGCCCGAGAGCTATTGGGTTGCCGAGCCGCTCGACGTGCTCGAGCGCAATGCGCGGATCATCGGGGCGGCGGGGGACGCCAATCTGCTCGTCGAGGCGCAGGTCTATCCCGATCGCGGCGCGACGCTCGTCACCGTCTATGCCTCGGACCATCCCGGCCTCTTCTACCGCATCGCCGGGGCGATCCATGTCGCGGGCGGCAACATCATCGACGCGCGCATCCACACCACGCGCGACGGCATGGCGCTCGACAATTTCCTGATCCAGGACCCGTTCGGCCGCCCGTTCGACGACGAGGCGCGGCTGCAGCGGATCAAGCTGGGCATCGCCGATGCGCTCGCCAACCGGGCGAAGCTTTCCGAGCGGCTCAAGACGCGCCCGGCGCCGCGGCTGCGCGCCGAGGCCTTCACGATCGAGCCCAATGTGCTGATCGACAACAAGGCCTCGAACCGCTTCACGGTGATCGAGGTGAACGCGCGCGATCGGCCGGCCCTGCTCTATCACCTCGCCCACGCGCTGTTCCAATCGAAGGTGACGATCCATTCGGCGCATGTCGCGACCTATGGCGAGCGCGCGGTCGATACCTTCTATCTGACCGACCTGATCGGCGATAAGATCGAGAGCGGGTCGCGATTGAAGACCATCGAACGGCGCCTGCTCGATGCCGCGAGCGGCGATGGCGTGGTGGCGCAGGCGGCCGAATAAGGGAGGTTCACATGCCGGTTCTGGGGTTGGGCGGTTTCTTCTGGCGCGCGCAGGACCCCGAGGGGCTGGCGAGCTGGTATCGCGAGCATCTGGGCGTCGGAAACGGCTGCGGCACCGACGAGAATGGCGAGACCAACGAGTGGCTCTATTATCCCGAGCCCGGGCCGATGGTGTTCCAGCCCTTCAAGGCAACGACCGACTATTTCGAGGCGGACAAGGCGTTCATGTTCAACTTCCGGGTGAGCGATCTCGACAGCCTGTGCGAGCAGTTGAACGCCAAGGGGATCGAGGTGATCACCAAGGCGGAGTGGGACATGCCCGAGGTCGGGAAGTTCGCGCGCATCCATGATCCCGAGGGCAATGCGATCGAGCTGTGGGAGCCGGCGGCCAAGCCTGCATGACGATGCTCAAGGGCGTCGTTCCGATCCTGCATGTCCGCGATGTGAGCGCGACCGCGGCCTGGTTCGAGGCGCGGCTGGGCTTTGCGGTCGATTTTCTCCACGGGAGTCCGCCCTTTTACGGCGCGGTGTCGCGCGACGGGGTGTGCCTGCATCTGCGGCACGTGCACGAGCCGCTGTTCGCGCAGATGGCGGCGCAGGAGGTATCGCTGATCGCGGCGTCGGTCGAGGTGAGCGACGTGGCCGAGCTGTTCGAGGAGCTGTCGGAGCGCGGGGCGGAGATCGCCCAGCCGCTGACCCGCCATGACTGGGGCGGGACCGATTTCCATGTCCGCGATCCGGACGGGAATGTGGTCTCGTTCGTTCGTTACGGGCCGGGCGAATGAGCGGCTATGTCGAGCCAAGGCGCATGCGGCATCGGATCGAATATGTTGGTGGCGTCGAGCAGCTGCGCCTGCCAGTGCGCCGCCATATTTTAGCGCTGCTGTTCCTGCCGTTCTGGCTGACGGGATGGACGATAGGAGGCGCCGACGCCATCACCGAGGTGATGGATGAGCCGAATCTGTTTCTTGCGGTCTGGCTTTGTGGCTGGGCCTTTGGCTGGGTCGCTGCGGCGAGCGCGTTCGCCGCGATGCTTGTCGGCTCGGAGATATTGCGCGTGCAAGGCGGCGATCTCGAGGTGATTCACCGCATCGGACCCTTGCGCCGCAGCTGGCGCTATCGCGGCGGCGAAATTCGCCATTTGTCGCGCTGCTATGAGGATGACGGCTTTTTTACGCGGGGGCGGGGATGGGTGCCGCTACTCTCCCGACCGGCCAGGGGCGAGGTCGCTTTCGATTATGGCTCCGACCGGATCTTCATCGCGATGGACGCGACCGGCAACGATGGCGACGCGATCGAGGAATGGCTGACGGCGCGATTGCCGCGAAGCGCGAGCGCCGCCTAGCGTTTCTGGTACACCCGCACATAATCCACCTCCATCTTCGACGGGAAGGCGGCGGGGTCCACGCCCTGCTGCCCGCCCCAGCCGCCGATGGCGACGTTGAGGATGAGATATTGCGGGCTCGCGAAGGGCCAGGTGTCGTGGTTGCCCTTATGGTCGTTGTCGAAGCGCATATAGGCATGGCCGTCGACGCCGATCAGGATGCGGTCGGCATTCCAGTCGAGCTGGTAGGTGTGAAAAGAGCCGCACGTGTCCGCGATCGTCGTCCGGGCGCCCTTCTGGGTGCCCTTCACATGATTATAGGCGGCGGTGTGGATCGTGCCGTGGACGGTCGTCGGGTCCCAGGCGACCATCTCCATGATGTCGATCTCGCCGAGGCCGGGCCAGCCGGCGCCGCCGTCGCTGCCGAGCATCCAGATCGCCGGCCACATGCCCTTGCCGCACGATAGCTTGGCGCGGATTTCGAAATAGCCATATTGCCAATTGGCCGTGCCCTGGGTGACGAGCTTGCCCGAGCTGTAATGCTGCCCGCCATAATCGGCCATCGAGGAGAGCCGCTCCTTGCGCGCCTCGATCACCAGCACGCCATGTTCGATGCGGACATTTTCGGGCCGGTCGGCGGCGTAATATTGGAGTTCGTTATTGTACCAGCCGGCCTTGTTGCGGCTGGTGTCGAAGCGCCATTTGCGCCGATCGGGCGCGCTGCCCTGGTCGAACTCGTCCGACCAGACCAGCGAATAGCCCGCGGGAAGCGCTATCGGCTCATTGCCGGGAGCGGTTGCGGCGGCCGGTTGCTGCGCCAGCGCCGCGCCCGGCAGCAGCGCGGCGAGCGCCGCCGCCAGGGCGAGGACAGGCTTCATTTGGGGGCGATCACCATCAGCATCTGACGGCCTTCCATGCGCGGATAGGATTCGATCTTGGCGTCTTCGGCCGTATCGTCCTGAACGCGCTTGAGCAGCGCCATGCCGAGCTGGCCGTGCGAAAGCTCGCGGCCGCGGAAGCGCAGCGTGACCTTGACCTTGTCGCCTTCGCCCAGGAATTTGTGGATCGCCTTCATCTTCGTATCATAGTCATGATCGTCGATGTTGGGACGCATCTTGATCTCCTTGATCTCCTGCGTCTTCTGGCTCTTGCGGGCGAGGTTGGCCTTTTTCTGGGCCTCGTACTTGAACTTGCCGACATCGAGGAACTTGGCGACCGGCGGGTCCGCATTGGGGGACACTTCGACCAGATCGAGCCCGAGCTCCTGCGCCTGTTCAATCGCCTCGCGCGTGTACATCACGCCCAAGTTCTCGCCTTCATGGTCGATCACGCGGACCTTGGGCGACTGGATGAATTCGTTGAACCGCGGACCATTGAGCGGCACGGGCGGCGCCATCGGGCGCCGGGTCATGGGAGGACGTATAGAAACTGCTCCTGTGGTTGTTGCTACCATTGTCTTCGCGTGGACATGCACGAATAACGCAAGAAAGCGCGATCCGGTAGCCCGGGCCGCGCGTTCCGGCGATTTTGCCGCGCGCTGTGGCGCGGATGCCATTGCATATCGGGGTTAATGAACTCCGTGGCAAGGGATCAGGTGAGCGGCCACAGCTTCTCCATTGGCCGTTCGAGCACGCGCGCGGCGGTCGCATGGAGCATCGAGTGGGAAAGGCGGCCGGTGCGGACGGCATCGCCGAGCCACGCCTCGATATTGCCGCCCGTCTCGATCCATTTGTCCTGGCGCAGCATGCCGTAGAAGGCGGCGGCGAGGACGTGGATGCCGTCGTCGGAGAGGCGCCAGCGGTCGGCGGGGTTGCGGCCAACCCCGAACGCTTCGCCGATCAGCTGGTCGAGCGCCTGGACCAGGTCTTCGTTGAAATAGCCGTCGAGCGAGGTGTAGCCCCATTTGGGATCATGCTCGCGGACGATGCGCGGGATGAGCGGGTCCTTCGCCAGCACCGCGAGCATGGCCTTCGCGACCGCGCCGTCCATCGGGATGGGCGGATGGAGCATCTCGTGCGCGGCGTTGCGGACGGTGATCGACAGGCTCCAGTCGGCGGCCTGGAGGAAGGTCTGGCCCTGGACCTTGATGCCGTGGGGCTTGCAGAACTGGAGCAGCACGACCTCGATCTGCGGCTCGAAGACGCGGCCGGTGAGCTTTTGCTGGAGGCGGATCACATCGTACGGGGCGAGGTCGCGCTGGAGCTGGGCGGCGCGTGCTGTGAGCTCGCCGATTCGTTCGGTGCGGAAAGCGGCGAAACCGGCATCGCGCATCGCGATGAAGACGGCGTGGAGGCGCGGGGCGGCGGCGGTGAGCCAGCGCCAGTCGCCCTCGTCCCAATAGGGGGTCTTCTGGAGGGTCGGGCGGATGCGGGCTTCGGGATCGGCGAGCGCGGCGATCACGCCATCGATGGTCGAGACATCGGCGCCGGAAATCTTGCTCGACAGGCCGGGGCCGAGCAGGCCGAAACTCTCGCCCGCCTCCTTCCACAGCCTGGGGATGTCGGCGCGGATCGGCTCGGGGAGCTTGGGGGCGAAGGCCGCGGCGTCGGCGGCGTAATAGTCCTGGTAGAGCGGCTCGCCCGACAGGGGCCCGAGGAATGCGATCGCGTCATGACCTTCGGAGGTGGTGACCTTCCAGCGCGTATAGGGCGCGTTCTGGGCGAAGGCGGGAGCGGCGAGGGTGCCGAGTGTGGCGGCGAGGAAGAGGCGGCGGTCCATATGGCCGGGTTTAGCCCAGGCTGCGCCTAGCGGATTGAACGGACTTTGCCCGGGGTGTGGCCGGTCAGCGCTGTGATCGAGCGGGTGAGGTGTGCTTGATCGGCAAAGCCTTGGTCGGCGGCGAAGATCGCGAGGCTGCCGTGCCATTGGGTCAGCGCGAGGACGGCGCGGCGCGTGCGCGCCTCTAGGCGGAAGCGCTTGGGGCTGACGCCATAGGCGCGCGCGAAGCCGCGGCTGACCGAGGCGGGATCGAGCCGCATCGCATCGGCCCAGGGGCCGAGGGCGAGATCGGGGTCGGTGCGGAGCGCCTCGGCGAGCAGGTCGGGCCAGTCGGCGGCCTGGCGCGCGCCGGGGATGAAGGTCTCGCGGACCAGATGCGCTGCGGCGAGCGGATCGCGTTCGGCGAGCCGCGCCACGGCGTCGGAATCGGCGATGCTGCCCGCGCCCGGCGCGAGTCCGGGGATCCCGGGCAGGTTGAGGACGCGCGCGCCTCGGGCCTCGAACCGGTCCTGATGCGCTTCGTAGAGGCCGTGGACGACGACCATGCCCGCGCGGGCGGTGAAGCGGCCGTCATCGCCCGCTTCCTCGAAGCCGCCATCCAGCACGACCGCGATATAGCCTTCGGCATGGCGATGACGCGGCAGGCGTTCGCCCGCGGCGTGCGCGCCGATGCCGTGGCGGGTCATCTCAGGTCGGGCGGGGTCGCTTCCGCGACCAGCATCCCCACCAGATCGTCGAGCTTGAGGATCTGCTGGCGGTCGCTGCCGAGCTGGCGCAGGGCAACGGTGCGCTCCTCGGCCTCGCGCTTGCCGACCACCACCAGGTTCGGGACCTTCGCGACCGAATGCTCGCGGACCTTGTAGTTGATCTTCTCGTTGCGAAGATCGGTCTCGACGCGGATGCGGGCCTTGCCCAGCGCTTCCGCTACTTCCTTCGCATAATCATCGGCGTCGGAGACGATCGTCGCCACCACAGCCTGCACCGGCGACAGCCAAAGCGGGAAACGCCCGGCATGATGCTCGATCAAGATGCCGATAAAGCGCTCGAACGTGCCGAGGATCGCGCGGTGGAGCATGATCGGGCGGTGCCGCTCGCCGTCATCGCCGACATAGGAGGCGTCGAGCCGCTCGGGGAGCACCGTATCGGTCTGGATCGTGCCGACCTGCCAGGTCCGCCCGATCGCGTCGGTCAGGTGGAATTCGAGCTTGGGCGCGTAGAAGGCGCCTTCGCCGGGGAGTTCCTCCCAGCCATATTCCTCGGTGTCGCGGCCCGTGGCGGCGACCGCGTCGCGCAGGCTTTGCTCGGACCAGTCCCACATCTCCTCGCTGCCGAAACGCTTCTCGGGGCGCAGCGCGAGCTTGATGGCGTATTTGTCGAAGCCGAGGTCCTTGTAGACGCTGTCGAGCAGGTCGCAGAAGATTTTCACTTCCTCGATCAGCTGGTCGGCGCGGACGAAGAGATGGCCGTCGTCCTGGGTGAACTGGCGGACGCGCATGATGCCGTGCAGCGCGCCGTGCGGCTCGTTGCGGTGGCAGCACCCCATTTCGGCCATGCGGATCGGCAGGTCGCGGTACGATTTGATGCCCTGCTTGAAGATCAGGATGTGCGCGGGGCAGTTCATCGGCTTGAGCGCCATCAGGTCGCTCTTGCCCGACAGGATCGGTCCCTCGTCCTCGCCGCTTGGGATTTCGTCGGGGACGACGAACATGTTCTCGCGATATTTGCCCCAATGGCCGCTCTGCTCCCATTGGCGGGCGTCCATCAGCTGGGGCGTCTTGACCTCGTTATAGCCCGAGGCGTCGAGGCGGCGGCGCATATAGGCTTCAAGCTGGCGCCACAGGACGAAGCCCTTGGGATGCCAGAAGACCGAGCCCTGCGCCTCCTGCTGGAGGTGGAACAGGTCCATCTCCTGCCCGATGCGGCGATGGTCGCGCTTGGCGGCTTCCTCGAGGCGGAGCAGATGCTCGTCGAGCTGCTTCTTGCTGAGCCAGCCGGTGCCGTAGATGCGGCTGAGCTGGGGATTGTTCTGATCGCCGCGCCAATAGGCGCCCGAGACGCGCGTGAGCTTGAAGGCGTTCGGATCGACCTTGCCCGTCGAGGCGAGGTGGGGGCCGCGGCACATGTCGAGCCAGGCGTCGTCACTTTTGCCGGCGCGATAGACCGTCAGCTCCTCATTCTCGGGCAGCTCGGCGGCCCATTCTGCCTTGAAGCTTTCGCCCTGCGCCTTCCAGCGCTCGATCAGCTGGGCGCGCGACCAGACCTCGCGAATCAGCGGCTCATCCTTGCCGATGATCTTGCGCATCTCGGCCTCGATCGCGGGCAAATCTTCCTCGGTGAAGGGCCGGTCCTTGGGCGCGAAGTCGTAATAGAAGCCGTCGTCCGTGGACGGACCGAAAGTGATCTGCGTCCCCGGAAACAGGTTCTGCACCGCTTCGGCGAGGATGTGCGCATAATCGTGGCGGACGAGCTCGAGCGCGTCCTTCTCGTCCTTCGCGGTGATCAGCGCGAGCGTCGCGTCGCCCTCGAAGGGGCGCATGATGTCGCGCACCTCGCCATCGACGCGGGCGGCCATCGCCGCCTTGGCCAGCCCCGGACCGATCGCGAGTGCGATGTCCGCCGGGGTAGTCCCCGGGGCTACCTCACGGACGGAGCCGTCGGGCAGCGTAATGCGGAACATCTCGGACACGGGGATGGACTTTCTCTGATCGAAGGAATGGCGCGGCTTATGCCCGCGCCCGTGAGCGTTAGGCAAGGGATTGGACATGGTGCTTCGCTCGCGGCGCTACGGGCTGGGACGGGAGCGAGTGAGAAGCGCCGGCTCACCCGTTCCCGGGTGAGCGGCCGCGAGCGTCAGGCGCGCACGACTGCTCCCCGGAAAACCGGGGTGGTGCTAGTCGTGGTGAGGGCCGGACGGCGTTGCATGGGCAGGGATATAGGGCGAATGGTCTCGGGGATCAAATCACCCCGAATGGCACCACGCGGTTGAGCTCGATATGCCCGATCTCGGCGCGGCCGAGATACGGCACCCCCATCTCCCGGCACCAGCGCACGATCATCTGCTCCGGCGTTTCATTGAAGGGCGGGTCGTTTTCCTGGACGTCGGTGACGTACCCCAGCCGGATGCCGGCGATGCCCTTGAGCTGGGTCGCGTGCGCCATCTGGAAGAGCATCCGGTCGATCCGGTAGAGCGGCTCGCCGACATCCTCGATCATCAGCACATGATCGGTGAGATCGGGCATATAGGGCGTGCCGATCAGCGTGGTCAGGATGGCGAGGTTGAACGCGGCGGCGGGGCGCTTGTCGGTGAGGAGGCTGGGCTCGAGGCCCTGCTTGTCGCCGTTCATCAGCCAGCCGAGCACCCAGGCGGCCGAATCGCCCTTGTCGTTCATGCCGATGCTGCTCGCCATCGCGCCGTGGAGCTGCCTGCCGATGCGGCGGGCATAGAGCGCGCCCATCAGGAAACCCATGTCGGAGAAGCCGATATAGGTCTTGCGGTTCGCCGCGGGCCCGAGGTGCGGGAGCACCGCCTCGAGGATGCGGTTCGATCCGTAACCGCCGCGCGCGAACCAGATCGCATCGAACGAAGGGTCGTTGGCATAGTCGAGAAAGGCGGTCGCGCGGGCGGCATCGGGGCCGGCGAAATGGCCTTCAGACAGATAGCATTGCGGGTGGAAGACGATCTCCACCTGCGGCCAGGTGAGCGCCATGAAGGCGGCGAGGCGGAGCGACCCCTCGTGACTGACCGACCTGCCCGGTGCGACAACTCCGATGCGCATTCCCGCGTTCCTTCTTCTCCCGTTCGTCCTGAGTAGCCATTGAGTAGCCCCGAAGGGGCGTACCGAAATGGCGTATCGAAGGACCCTTCGATACGGGTCTTCGACAAGCTCAGCCCCTACTCAGGGCGAACGGTGGGGGTGATGACTTGCCCCCGCTCTCCGCAGCCGATAGCGCGTCGCCATGCAGCACGGCAAACCCTACTTCTTCGTCGGCATCGGCGGGTCCGGCATGATGCCGCTGGCGATGATCCTTGCGGGGCAGGGCGCGACGGTGGCGGGATCGGATCGCAGCCTCGATTCGGGCGCGCTGCCCGCCAAGTTCGGTTTCCTGCGCGACCGGGGCGTGGCGCTGTTTGCGCAGGACGGGAGCGGGATCGCGTCCGCCGATCAGATCGTCGTGGCCTCCGCGGCGGTCGAAGCGAGCGTGCCCGATATCGTCGCTGCCGAGCGCGTGGGTGCGGCGCGGATGTCGCGCGCGGAGCTGCTCGCGAGCCTGTTCAACGCCGCCGGGACCTCGATCGGGGTCGCGGGGACGAGCGGCAAATCGACCGTGACGGGGATGATCGCCTGGATCCTCCACGCCGTGGGACGCGATCCGACGGTGATGAACGGCGCGGTGATGAAGAATTTCGTGGCGCCTGACGCGCCCTTCGCCAGCGCGCTGGTGGGCGCGGGCGACGCCTTTGTCAGCGAGGTGGACGAGAGCGATGGATCGATCGCGCTCTATCGCCCGCGGATCGCGGTGCTCAACAATGTCAGCCTCGATCACAAGTCGCTCGAGGAGCTGCGCCAACTGTTCGGCGATTTCGCGGCCAAGGCGATGACGACGGTGGTCAATGTCGGCGATCCCGAGAGCGCGGCGCTGGCGGCGGGGCTCGAGCGTGCGAAATGCGTGACCTTCGCGGTCGAGGTCCCCGCGGACATGGCCGCGCAGAACCTCGCGCCCGAGCCCTTCGCGATCGGCTTCGACCTGGTGCTGGGAGGCGAGACGCGGCGGGTGCGGCTGTCGGTACCGGGCCGGCACAATGTCGCCAATGCGCTGGCGGCGATCGGCGCGGCGATGGCGGCGGGGGTGGAGGTCGATGCGGCCTGCCGCGCGATCGAGGGCTTCACCGGGCTCAAGCGCCGCTTCGAGCTGGTGGGCACGGTCGCCGGGGTCAGCGTGATCGACGATTTCGGGCATAATCCCGAAAAGATCGCGGCGACGCTCGATACGCTTCACGCCTTTCCGGGGCGGCTGCTGCTGATGTTCCGCCCGCACGGCTATGGTCCGCTCAAGGTGATGCGGCGCGAACTGGGCGAGATGTTCCGCGAGAAGCTCGGTCCCGACGATCTGCTGGTGATCCCCGATCCGGCCTATTTCGGCGGTACCACCAGCCGGGAGGTGACCAGCGCGGACATCGTCGCCGATATCGGTGGCCAGGCGCACCATATCGCCGATCGCGATGCCGCCGCCGCCTGGCTGGTCGAGCAGGCGCGCCCCGGCGACCGGATCGTGGTGATGGGCGCGCGCGACGATACGCTCAGCCAGCTCGCCGCGGACATGGTGGCGGCGCTCGGCCGCTAGTTGCCGGTTCGGTCGGGCGGCGCCGGGTGCGCATCGACGATCTTCCACCCGCTATTCTCGCGCAGCATCGGCTTGCCGCATCCCGCGCAATAGGCGCGATAGTCGTAACCGTCATGCCATACCCGCCGGCGATCGCGCCGATGTGTGCCGAACGCGCACGCCGCCAATTGCAGAAGCTTCATCTGCCGAACCTCGGATCATGTCTTATTGGATGACCGGTGCAGGAACGCGCACGAGCGAATCGGGGGCGATATTACGCCATTTTGGACCGTTTCCTTGGAGATTTTCGCCATGGGCGCCCCGGGGATGCGGCGGTTAAGTATTCCACCGCAATTGGGCATGGCGATCATTGCGATATGGCACTGATCCATGTTGGTCGGAAGATTCCTGCGATGGCTCCTCCTGGCGCTCGGGAGGCGCCCCGTTTGCGACACTCCCCATTGCACCAGCGAAGCCCGCTGCCACGACTGCCAATATTGGGAAGCGGTCCGCTAGCAGCCCCATTGCCGCGCCTCGATGTCGTGGTCGCTTTCCCATATGGAAAGCACCATTGACAAATCGCGCGACTCGGCGTAAAGCGACCTTGACTGAAGAGAAAGGGAGCTTGACATCATGGCCGCCACACCCGCCGCCCGCCGCTATCTGAAGCGCTTCGCGCCGACGATGATCGCCTATTTCATCGCGCTGTTCGGCGCGAACTGGGCGATGGAGACGTGGCATCCCACAGGCGCGACCCTGGTCGCGCTCGCGATCCTGCCCGCGCTGCCGATCGTCGGCGTGATCGCGGTGATCGGGCTCTACATCCTCGAGGAGAACGACGAATATCAGCGCGCCCAGGCGGTGCAGGGGATGCTGATCGGGCTCGGCTTCATGCTCGCCCTGGCGAGCGTCTGGGGCTTTCTCGAGGAAGCGGGCGCGGTGCCGCACGTCAAGGCCTATTGGGCCTTCGTCACCTGGTGCGCCGGCTGGGGGATTGCGCAATGCGTGCTCAAGCTGCGCGAGCGCGGCGCGGGAGGGGCGGCATGAACAACCGCCTCCGCGTCCTGCGCGCCGAACGCGCCTGGAGCCAGCAGGACCTGGCCGAGCGGCTCGAGGTTTCGCGCCAGAGCGTCAACGCGATCGAGACCGGCCGCTACGACCCCTCGCTCCCGCTCGCCTTCCGCATCGCCGACCTGTTCGGGATGACGATCGAGGATATTTTCCAGAATCCGTCCAAGGAGACCCCGCAATGATCGTTCGTTTGCTCTTCGCCGCCGCCGCGCTGGCGGTAACCGTCCCCGCCGTGCTCCTGCCGGTGCCGGCCCATAGCGCCCCTGCGCCCGCCGCGGCGCGGCTGATCCAGATGGACCATATCTCGGTCGAGGTGGTGGGCGAGGGGCCGGCGGTGATCCTGGTCCCCGGCCTCTCCAGCCCGCGCGCGGTGTGGGACGGGGTGATGCCCGAATTCGCCAGGGGGCACCGCGTCTATCGCGTGCAGGTCAACGGCTTCGGCGGCGACGATCCGCGGGCCAACCTCGCCCCCGGCGTGCTCGACGGGATCGTCGCCGACCTCCACAGGCTGATCGCCGACGAGAAGATCGCCGGGGCGGCGATGGTCGGCCATTCGATGGGCGGCTTTCTGGGGCTGATGATTGCCAGGGCGCATCCGGGCGACATCGGGCGGCTGATGATCGTCGATTCGCTCCCCTATATCGGCGCGCTGTTCGTGCCGAACGCCACCGTGGCGATGGTCGAACCGCAGGCGAAGGTGATGCGCGACCAGATCGCCGCGACCCATGGCACGCCGCTGCCCGACCAAGCGGTGCAGGCCATGGCATCGGCGAACGCGCTCAAGCCCGAGTCGCAGGCGAAGATCGCCGGCTGGACGCGCAATGTCGACATGCGCGTCGTCGCCGAGGCAATGTACGAGGTGATGACGACCGATCTCAGGGGCGACATGGCGGGAATCGGCGTGCCGGTCACCTTGCTCTACCCGTCCTCGGCCATGCTGCCCAAGGAACGCGCCGATGCGCTCTACCGCGGCGAATATGCGAAGGCGCCGCATGTCGCCTTCGTCAATGTCGCCGACAGCGGGCATTTCATCATGCTCGATCAGCCCGAGGCGTTCGCCGCCGCGCTGACCGCGTTCCTCAAATGAGGTTGGGGCCCGGGCCGATCGTGCCCGGGCCCCCGCTTACGGCCTAGTAGGTGCCGGAGAAGCTGCGGTTGAGGATATGGGGGCCGCGGCTCTCGTCGCGGTCGCCGCCGAAAAAGGCGCCGCGCTCCTCGTCCTTCCATGCGGCCTTCGCCTCGTCCGCGGTCTTGCGCAGCGTCACCTTGTCATCGACCGACTGGATCCAGCGCGACGGGATCGAATGGTGGTGGCCGCCCGAATCGGGATCGTTCCGGTTGAGGATGATCCGGTCGCCGCGGACCTTGTCGACCGCGCCGATCCGGGTGCCGTCGGAGCCGATCACTTCCATATTCTCGCTCACCCGGCCCAGCCCCTCGCGCTGGCCCTGGCGCTCGGTACGCCATCCGGTGAATTCGCGGTGGAAGCGCTCGGCATTCTCGCGGCGATACTCGTCATAGTCGCGGTCGAGTTCGGCGATGCGTTCGCGGCGCCACGCGCCATAATGGCTGTCCTGCTCGCGCTGGGCGTCGTAGCGCAGGTCGCGCTGGCGGCGGCGCTCGGCCTCGTCGTCGCCGAACCAGGAACGGACCTCGTCGCCGGCACGATCGAAGAAACCGCGGTCGGGATCGCCGCGCCGGTCATGGCGCCCATCGTCATAGCGATAGCGCTCGCCATGATAGTCGCCGCGCTGGCCATAGGCGTCGCGGCCGCGCGGCTCGCGGCGCCAGTCGCTCCCGAACTCGCCGGCCGCGGCATAATCGCGCGCGCTCGAATAGCCCGAGGTGCGGCCGGGCTGGGGGCCGGCGAGCTGCTCCTGGTCGTGGGGGCCATAATAAAGGTGCCCGGTGCCATAGCCGGGGGTGCGGTCGTCCATCTCGTCTCTCCAGGATCGCGTTGCCGGGGGCGGGCGCGGACGGCCCGTCCTCGGCGATTCAGCGGTCGAGCGCGCCGGATGGTTCCTGAAAATCACCGGGGTTTTCAGCCGGTTCGGCGCAGGCGAAACGCGTCTGGGTCCGCGTGTCTCAAGCCGGTTGCATCGGGGGAAAGCTGTCGCTAATGGAGCCCCTCCCGGCACGCCGGGGACGGTGGCGGGGCTGTAGCTCAGATGGGAGAGCGCTGCAATCGCACTGCAGAGGTCAGGGGTTCGATTCCCCTCAGCTCCACCAGCCTCCGCTAAAGCTTCGGCTGGCAAGCCAGCCGGGGATTTAGCGGAGGCTGCCCGCCGAAGCTCCGCAGGAGCGTGGGAGGGCCCTCACCACCCGTCGATCCCGCTGAAGCCGCGTATTCTCCGCCGGCGGGATGTTTCCGCTCAGTAAATCAAAGTATCGTTTTCTTTGATTATCCCCGGTTCATCCACAATGGTGCGATTTTAATTCGATAGACGCCATGAAGTCATCGCTGCTTTTCTTCACCTGACCGCGTTGCCCGATGAAATGGAATGGAATATCGCTTGCCCTTCAGGGGGAGTCGCGATGAGCAACGTAGCCGGCAAAGCCTATGGGATGAACGTCGTCACGCCGATGCGGCCGGGGATGACGTGGGTGAACACCTTCCTGTTCATGGTCTCCCGCGCGATGCCCAAGACGTTGGCGGGCCTGCTCGGCCTCGGCTTCATCCATTTCGCGCGCTGGGTGATGATCCGCCGCGATCAATGGCCGCAGCTGGGCCAGCCGCCCGCGAAGCTCTCGAACGACTACATGCTCTTCTGCAGCAATTTCAACGGCACCTGGGACCAGTATATCGACGCCTTTGCCGACGGCATCCCGGGCGGGCTCGATCTCTTCTGGTATTCGAGCACCAAATATCCGAACTCGATCCCGGTCGAGCCCTTCAAGGGCTATATCCGCGCCAATCAGGTCGATACCAACTATTATTATAACGCCACGCCGGGCAGCGGCCAGCGCGACATCAAGCTGGCGCTCAAGCTCGCCTATGACCTGCGCGGCGTAGCCGGACAGCTTTCGTCGCTCGACGATGCGGGGCTGGGCGCGGCGTTCCAGAAGCTGCTGATCGACAATCAGGGCGGGCTCGGATCGCCGGGCTATGCGCCGGTCGCGAGCTGCGACACCGCCGCGGCCGACCGCAACCGCGCCGATGCCGAGCTGGGCCGCTGGGGCGATGGCGGCACCGGCCCGATCGATGCCGAACGCGAAACCCAGCCGCTGCCCGCCGAAACGATCATCGCCTCCGCCGCGAACGAGGATGGCGAGGCCGAGAAGCAGGCGGTGCGCGCCGCGGTCAGCGCCGTGCTCGGCACCGCCTCGCGCATCGCCGAGGCCCCCAAGGTCGCCGAACCTGGCCCCGCGCCGGAGAAGCCCCCGGAGACGCCAGATGCCTAATATCGACGTCAGCAGCTATTTCTTCACCGCGGCGGTGCCGGTCTGCAACGACGGCATTGTCGAGCATGACGGCATGAAGAGTTCGCCGATCCATGTCATGCGCGAGGTGCTCGAGACATTGCCCACCGCGCTCCAGTCGCACGCGACCGAGGAGATCGGGCTCAACAGCCCCTTTTCGCGCAGCCTCAGGACGCATTTCGCGCGGCTCGTCGTGATCGATCAGCCCAATTTCAACGGCCGCGATCACAGCAATGCGCTGGTCAACGCGATCAAGGGCACCGACCTGCTCGATCCCCAGCCGGTCGACCAGCTGACCTGTCCCTATCTGCTGGTGATGCTCGATTTCGACCTGCCCGATCCGAAGGGGACGGGCGAGCCGCGCCGCTATTTCGAGGAGCTGTGGGGGCTGATGGAGCCCGAACTCCGGTCGATCTTCCAATATTGCTACGGCTTCGACAGCGTCGGCGATGCGGCGGGCTTCGCTGCCTACATGCTCAAATGCCAGATCGAGACGACGATGCCGTTCCACGATTACTGGTATCTGCCGCCCAAGCTCAGCTCGATCTCGGTCCCGCTGCTCGCCGCGATCGCGCTGGCGGGGCCCGCGATCGCTATCCTGGCGGGCATCGGCGCCTGGCTGGGCTGGACCGAGCCACTCAGCCGGGGCTGGACGATTGCGCTGTGGGCGATGCTGCCGGTCGGGCTGCTGATCGATTATGGGTGGATCATGTGGAAGGGCAACCAGCCCTATCCCGCGACCCCCGATGCGAACCTGCGCAACGTGCTCAAGGGGCTCTATCTCCAGCAGGCCTTCACCCGCTTCGCGATCGAGCAGCAGCACCGCGATCCCGCCGATTGGGGCAAGGCGTTCCGCGCCTTCCTCGACGCCAACCGCCCGGCAGATCTCGATGGGCCCACCCAGCCGCCCGGCGTGATCCGCAGCCGCCTGCCGGGAGACGCGGCATGACCAACCCCACGCCCAGCCCGACTTTGCTCGACCTCGCCGATATCCAGGGCGGGATCCTGCGCACTTATGGCGACGGCTTTCCCAAGGGCCGCAACTTCTACCTGACCGTCCGCGACGGCAAGAAGGGCCGCGCCTTTGTCGAGGCGCTGCTGCCGCGCATCACCACTGCGGCGCGCTGGAAGGACCCCAATCGCGAGGAGCCGCTGCTGCGCACGCGCAACCCGCGCGTCAAGGACATCGCCCGCGCCGAGGGCGTTCCCGACTATCCGGGCCGCGTCCAGCTCATCAAGCCCAAGGTGACGCTCAATATCGGCTTCACCTTCCCCGGGCTGCTCGCGCTCGGCGTGCCGACGCGGACGCTGCGCGGCATGCCCGACGAGTTCATCGACGGGATGGAGGTGCGCGCGGCGCTGCTGGGCGACGATCCCTTCCTCGACCAGCGCGACGCGGTGTGGCGCGATTCGCGGGGCGACAAGCGCGTCCACATCCTCGTCACCATGTATGCCCAGATGGAGCCCGACGGCACACCCTGCGCCGAACTCGAGAACGAGACCAAGGAAATCGTCCGCCTGTGCAAGGCGTCGAAGGGCGGGGTGGTGCTGCTCGACGGGGTCGGGCCGGACAAGTCGCCCTGGCAGGAGCTGTCGGCGGTGCTGCGCCAGGACGGCGACCGCTACTGGCCGACCAACAAGGAGCATTTCCAGCTCTCGGACGGGTTCGGCGACCCGGTCTTCTCCGGCCAGTTCTCGGGCGAGGCCGAGCGGCTGCGCGTCGCGGGTGGCGGCAAGCTGATGCCCGATTACAGCTGGGAGCCACTGGCGACCGGCGAATTCCTGCTCGGCTATCCCGACGAGGCGCAGGAAATCCCCGGCGCGGCGATGCCGATCGCGTTCAGCCGCAACGGCACCTTCATGGCCTATCGCAAGCTCCACGAGGCGGTGGGGACCTTCAACGCCTATATCGACGCGCAGGCGACGCGCTACGCCGCGATGTTCGGGGTACCGCAGATCGAGGCGGTCGATACGATCAAGGCCAAGATGGTCGGCCGCTGGGAGGACGGCGTGCCGCTGACCGTGGCGCCCACCTATGCCGACTGGCAGAAGTTCAGGGCCGAACTCGACCAGGCCCGCGCCGCGCAGGACAAGCCCAGGCTCGCCGAGATCGCGCTCAAGTTCACCAACTTCACCTATGCCGGCGATGCCTCGGGCGCGAAATGCCCGGTGACCTCGCACCTGCGCCGCGCCAATCCGCGCGACGGGCTGGGGCCGACCTTCAACGACAAGACCGGCAAGTCGAACGCCGGATCGGGGATCATCAACCGCCGCCGCATCCTGCGCCGCGGGCTGCCCTATGGCCAGTATGACCCGCAGGCGCCCGGCGACGGCGGCGATCACGGCATCATCTTCATGGCGATCTGTACCAGCCTGTTCCGCCAGTTCGAGTTCGTCCAGCAGCAATGGATGCAGTACAGCCTCGATTTCAACGCGGGCAGCGATACCTGCCCCGTGATCGGCAACCATCCCGCGAAGGACGATCCCAAGCTGGTGATTCCGGTCGATACGCAGGCGGGGAAGATCCCCTTCATCTGCGACAAGCTGCCCCAGCTCGTCGAGCCGCGCGGCGGGGACTATTTCTTCATCCCCAGCATGACCGCGCTCAGGATGATCGGGATGGGGATCATCGATCCGACCTGAGGCGCTCCCCCGATGATGCGCCGAAGGTGCAACGCGTGCGGCGGCGTGCGCTCAGCGCGTCTCTCCGATCACGAGCAGGTCGCGATCGGCGAGTTCGATGATGAATTCCAGCGTGTCGTCCCGCACCATATCCGGGTGACGCGGATAGGCCTCGATCATCGCGTCGCAGACCGCTTCGATCGGCTGCGCCGACGCCAGCGCGCGCCAGATCTCGCCCCCGATCGCATCGACGCTGTGATAGACGCCGGTCTTGACGTTCAGCAGGACGATTTCCTCCGCGATCTCGCTGTAGAAGATGTCCGGCGAACAGCGCACGATCGTGGCCATGTCCAGCGTTTGGGGCGCGTCCTTCAGCGTATCCATGGCTCAACCCGCTCCTCGGAAACAGGCTTGGCGCTGCTTTGCAGCGTTGGGGAGCTATGGTAACCGGAAGGGCGACGAGGACCGCGATGCCAAATTCCGAACACGGTGTTCAGGCGCTGAACACCGATTCGAAAGCGCCGTCGAACCTGCGATGGGACGATCTCAAGGCCTTTTCGGCCACGGCCCGGCATGCCAGCCTGCGCGCCGCGGCCGAGGCCCGGCGGGTGTCGGTGAACACCGTGCGCGCGTCGCTCGCCCGGGTCGAGGAAGAGGTCGGCGCGGTGCTGTTCCGGCGATCGCGCGACGGCATCCAGCTGACCGACGCGGGAACCCAGCTGCTCGAGCAGATCCGGAAAATGGGCAATTTCGAGCCGGCCGCGCTCGATGGCGCGGCGGACGGCGACGTGCTGGTGCAGCCGGGCGAATTGCGCATCGCCTGCTCGGAGGCGCTGGGGTCGCTCTGGCTGACTCCCAGGCTCGACGCGCTTTCCCGGTTGCTGCCCGGGCTCCGCCTGAACCTGCAGCTCAGCTATGATCTGGCGCGGGATCGAAGCGGCGATCACGATGTCGGGCTGACCTACCATCTGCCGACCGATCCGGACATCATCGTCGCGCGCCTCGCCACCATGCACATGATGCTCTTTGCTTCGCCGGACTATATTGCCGAGCATGGCGATCCGCAGACCTTCGACGATCTGCGCGAGCATCGCTTCGTCGAGCAGGTGAGTAACGGCGTGAATTCGAGGCTCGTCGATCATCTGATCGGGCCGAACCGCCCGAACGGCTTCGTGCCGATCTGCTCCAATTCCGCGATCACGCAATTCTGGGCCGTCGCGCGGGGCGTGGGGGTCGGCGCATTCCCCACCTATGTGACGCTGCTGTCCGACCAGATCGTCCCGCTCAGCGCGCCGCTACGGCTACGTTTCGAACTCTATTATTTCTATCACGCGAACGCGAAGCGCTCACCGTCGATCCTGACCACCATCGCCTGGCTGAAAGAGGCGTTTTCCACCGAGCTTTATCCTTGGTTCGCGGACCGGTTCATTCATCCGCGCGACTTTCCCGATAGCGATGCGGGCGTGGCATTCACCCGGATTTTCTTTCGCGGATCGGCGGGGGCGGGCGCGCCCAAATTGTCTGACTAAAGTGGGCCCGTGCCCCGTTGAGGCTTGCCCAATAGTCGGACTATAAAACGGTCGAATCACAGGCAGGCAACGAGGCGGAGGGGAACGCGCGATGGGACGGCGGATCGTCATTGGCATATGCGCGGTGTTGGCATCGTTTGGAGCGACGGGCGTCGGTGCCCAGCTGCCCGGCGCCAGCCTTCCGACCTATCGCGACACTGACCGCCCGTTCGAGGCGCGCGCCGCCGATCTCGTCTCGCGCATGACGCTGGAGGAGAAAGCGTCGCAGCTCGTCAACGACGCACCGGCGATCCCGCGGCTCGGCATCCGCGAATATAATTGGTGGAACGAGGGGCTGCACGGCGTGGCGGCCGCGGGCTATGCGACGGTGTTTCCCCAAGCGATCGGATTGGCGGCAACCTTCGACGTGCCGCATATCGGGCAGGTCGCTAACCTGATCAGCATCGAGTTCCGCGCGAAATATCTCGCCGAGCGCCACCGCTTCGGCGGTTCGGACTGGTTCGGCGGGCTCACCGTCTGGTCGCCCAACATCAACATCTTCCGCGATCCGCGCTGGGGGAGGGGCCAGGAGACCTATGGCGAGGATCCCTGGCTGACCGCGCATATGGGCGTCGCCTTCGTTCGCGGGCTTCAGGGCGACGATTCCAGATATCTGCGGACCGTGTCGACGCCGAAGCATTTCGCCGTCCATAGCGGCCCCGAGGCGAGCCGCCACCGCGACGACGTCCATCCGTCGAAGCACGACCTCGTCGACACCTATCTCCCGGCCTTCCGCGCGACGGTGATGGAGGGCGGGGCGCAATCGGTGATGTGCGCCTATAATGCGATCGACGGCGCGCCGGCGTGCGCGAGCGACCAGCTTCTCACTCATTATCTTCGGAATGCGTGGAATTTCGGCGGCTATGTCGTGTCCGATTGCGACGCGGTCGGCGACATCTACCGCAAGGATCATCACGGCTACAGCGCCTCGCCCGAGGCGGGCGTGGCCGCGGCCTTCCATGCCGGCATGGACCTGATCTGCGGCGGGCCCGAGGAGATCGGCCATATCGTCAGCGCGGTGAAGACCGGGGTGCTCGAGGAGAGCGTGGTCGACCGGTCGCTGGTGCGGCTGTTCACCGCGCGGATGCGGCTCGGCCAGTTCGACGATTCGGCGAAGGTGTTCCCGGGCATCACCGCGAAGGATTACGATACCGAGGCGAACCGCGCGCTCGCGGAGGCGACCGCCGAGAAGTCGCTGGTGCTGCTCAAGAACGACAAGGGCCTGCTGCCGCTGACCCAGGCGCCCCGGCGGATCGCGGTGATCGGCCCGAACGCCGACAGCCAGGCCGCGCTGGTCGGCAATTACAGCGGCGAGCCCTCGCATCCCGTCACCGTGCTGAGCGGGATCAAGCGGCGCTTTCCCGATGCGCAAGTGACCTATGTCGAAGGCTCGGGGCTGATCGACCGTTCGCTCGAGGCGGTGCCCGCGGCGGCGCTGTGCGTCGATGAAGGCTGCAGCCGGAGCGGGGTGAAGGCGGAGACGTTCGACAATCGCGAATTCAAGGGCACGGCCAAGCGCTCGGCGATCGTGCCGCAGGCCGGCTATGACTGGTCGGGGGAGATGCAGAGCGGGGCGATCCGCTGGACCGGCTACCTCAAGGCGCCCGAGGACGGTGAATATACGTTCCGCTATGTCGCCAATGGCGGCTACCGGATCTGGATCGACGGCAAGCCGGTCGTCGATGCCTGGGCGGTCGACTGGCGGCCGTCGATCGCCAGCGGCAAGGTGACGCTCAAGGCGGGCCGGACCTATGCGGTTCGTGTCGAGGCGTTCCAGCGCCAGGCGCAAGGCTCCGAGCGGCTGATGTGGAGCGTCCCGAGCGATCCTCCGGCGGCCGCGGCGGTGGCGGCCGCGAAGAACGCCGATGTCGTCATCTTCGTCGGCGGCCTCACTGCCCAGCTCGAGGGCGAGGAGATGCGCTTTCAGGTGGATGGGTTCATGGGCGGGGACCGCACGTCGCTCGATCTGCCGCGGTCGCAGCAGCGCCTGCTCGAACAGGTTCATGCGGCCGGCACGCCGGTCGTGCTCGTGCTGATGAACGGCAGCGCGCTCAGCGTGAACTGGGCGGACCAGAACATCCCGGCGATCATCGAGGCTTGGTATCCGGGCGGGCAGGGCGGCGATGCGGTCGCCCGGGCGATCGCGGGCGATTTCAGTCCTGCGGGGCGCCTGCCGGTCACCTTCTACCGGTCGGCTGACGATCTGCCCGCATTCGGCGACTATGCCATGTCGAACCGGACCTATCGCTACTTCAAGGGCGAGGCTCTCTATCCCTTCGGCTATGGGCTGTCCTACACCAGCTTCCGATATTCGGGCGCGCGCGTCTCCAAGCCGAAGCTGCGGGCGGACGAGGCCGCCCAGGTCGCGGTCGATGTCACCAATAGCGGCAGCCGCGACGGCGACGAGGTGGTCCAGCTCTATGTCAGCAGGCCCGGAGTCGCGGGGGCGCCGATCCGCTCGCTCGCCGGGGTGCAGCGCGTCCATCTCGCCGCGGGCGAGACCCGCCGCGTCACCTTCGCACTGGGCGACCGCGCGTTGAGCATCGTCGACAGCGCCGGCGTCAGGCGGATCGTGCCGGGGAAGGTGGATCTGTGGGTCGGCGGCGGCCAACCCGGCGGACGGGCTGGCCTGGCGAAAGCCGCCGGAGCGCAGACCTCTTTCCAGATCACGAGCCCGGCGATCTTGCCCGAATAGCCGCGGCCAGCCAGGGGCCGCACACCGATTGCAATTGCATGAGTATTCGTCAGCGATATGCTGTTGCGGTAATGGGACATGAGAGGCTGCCACCAGCGACGTCCGCGGAGCCGGATCCAGAGGAGGCGTTCGCTTCGGCATTGACGCGTTCGCCCAAGGATTCGAGCCGGCGCCTGCGCGGGGCGGTCGCGCATTTCCTCGGCACCGCGATCGTTTCCGGGCAGATCAAGCCGGGGGAGAGGCTGACGGGGGAGGTTGCCAACGCCGAAGCCCTCGATGTCTCGCGCAGCGCCTATCGCGAAGCCGTGCAGGTGCTCACCGCCAAGGGGCTGGTGGAAAGCAAGCCGAAGGCCGGCACGCGCGTGCTCCCCCGCAGCCGGTGGAACATTCTCGATCCCGCGGTCCTTTCCTGGGCATTTTCGGGCGAGCCCGACAAGGATTTCGTGCGCGACATTTTCGAGCTGCGCGCGATCGTCGAGCCGGCCGCGGCGCGGCTAGCGGCGGAGCGCCGGGACAAGGCCGATATCCGGGCGATGAAAGAGGCGCTGGTGCGGATGCGACGGCACACGCTGGCCACCGACGCGGGCCGGACGGCGGACCGCGATTTTCATGATGCATTGCTCACCGCCACGCATAACGACGCGCTGATGGCGCTCAGCGCCAGCATCGGCGCCGCCGTGACCTGGACGACGCAGTTCAAGCAGCGCACCCGTGCGCTGCCGCGCGATCCGGTGCCCGATCACGTGCGCGTCTGCGACTCGATCGTCGCGGGCGACGTGGAGAGTGCCGGCGCGGCGATGCGCCTGCTGATAGACCTCGCGCTCGAGGACACGCGCATCACCATGTAGCTCAGTCGAGCAGTGCTGCCTCGCCCCAGGTGACCGGCCTGCCCTGAATGCCCGGCGTCGGCGTCCGCACCACCAGCTCGACCAGCTTCACCCCGCGCACATCAGCCGACAGCGCGAACGGCGCCTGGCCGAACCGCATCAGCGGCGACCGGGCGAGCAGCTTGCCGTCGCCATAGACGTAGAAGGTCGCGGGTGCGCTGAGCATCCGCGCCGAATCGTCGATGCCGACCTGGGCGCTGAAGCGGGCATGCCCCTGGTTGCGCACCTCGAGCCGCGAATTGGCGAGGATGCCGATTCCGGTGTCGAAGCGCTGGCGTCCGATGCCGAGATTGAGCCCATAGGGGGTCTGGTCCGGCTGTGCGCCGCCCCAGCCGCCATAGCGTGGATGCTCGCCGCTGCCGTGCGTGCCCGCCCAGAAGATCGGGCGATAGACCAGCGGCTCCTCCTCGGGCACCAGCACGCCGTCGGCGGCGGGGTTCACGATGCCGGGCGTTTCGGACAGGTAGAAGCCGCCCGCGAGCCGGCGGGTGCCGTGCGCGGTGAAGATCAGCGTCTGGTGCGCGGCGAGCTTGAACTTGTATTCGCCGCGGAAGCTGTGCTGCTCGCCGGTCCAGAGATCGGTGAGCGCGATATCGGCGTCCTTCAGGAGCTTGAGCTGATCGGCAGTGAAGCCCCCGCTGATCGGCCCGCCGGTGCGGTTGACCACCGCCACCGCCTTGTCCCCGTTCGCGAGCGTCTTCACGAAAATCTGGAGATCGTCGGTATCGAACGCCAGCACCGCCTGGTTGCCCGCCGGGTCCTGATCGACCGCGATGACGCGGCTGTTGCCGAAAATGTCGAGCAGGGCGGGCGGCGCCTTGCTCAGATCATAGCCGATCATCAGCGGCGCGCTCAGCATCGCCCAGAGCGCGAAGTGCGCGCGCGCCTCGGTCAAATGGTCGGCGTCGAAATCGCCGGTGCCGATATAGAGCATGTCGGGATCGTTCCACGAGCCCGGATGCGCGTAGAGCGGGCGGCGGGCGGCGCTGTCGAGGCTGTGGAGCATCCGGCCCCAGGTCGGCGCGATATCGTCGCTGGTGCGCGAGATGTTGCCGGTGTCCTTCGCCCAGGAGCGGACGTCCGCCGAGCCCCAGAGGCAGAGCGAATAGATGAAGTCGTTGTCGGGATTGTACTTTTCGAGCGCCTGCCGCACCTGGCCATAGAGGCTGCGCACCGTCGAGATATCGGTTCGGCCGAGCGACTCGCTGTCGATGAACGGCCCGAGCGCGCGCATCTTGCCCGAGCTGACCCAGGGACTGTCGGGGGTCAGCCCGCGGATGCCGCACGCATCGACCTTGATCAGATCGAAGCCCCAGTCGCGGAAATAGAGGCCGATATCGCGGTCGATATTGTCGTAAAGGCCCACCTCGCGCTCGGCGAGATTGCCCTCGGGCTGGTTGAGCCCGTCGCTGCTGTACATCTGCGCGCAGCTGTTGCGGCCGATATCCGAATAGATGCCGGCCTTGAGCCCCATCGCGTGCAGCCGGTCGGTGAGCGGACGGAAGCTCGTCTCGCCGCCGCCGATATCTGCCGAGGGGAAGTTGGCGGTGCGGATGACGATGCGGCCGTCGGCGGTGCGGCGGCGGAGCCACCAGCCGTCGTCGAGGTCGATATAGCGATAGCCCTTGGCGGCCAGCCCGGTGTCGACGATCACCTGCGCCGACGCCAGCAGCTTGCGTTCGTCGATCCCGCTGCCGAAGGCGTTCCAGCTGTTCCAGCCCATCGGCGGGCGCGCCGCGGCGCCGCGCGTATAGGCGCTCCAGCGGCCGGTGGGGGCGAGCGGGTCGGGACCCGCCTGCGCGGCGAGCGGCGAGACCGTAGCGAGCAGGGCGGCGATGCAGCAGGCGAAGCGTACGCTCATCGTGCGGCTCCCATCACGAGGTTGCGGCTGAAGAAGGGAAGCACATAATCCTGGAAGCGTACCGCCACCGCGCTGGTATGCGTGCCCGGATAGATTTCGAAGCTGTTGGGGATGCGATAGGCGTCGAGCACGCCGTGCAGCTTTTCGGCGTCGAAACGCAGCCCGTCCTGATCGCCGACATCGATCGCGATCGCCCGGTAGCGCCGCAGATTGGCGATATATTGGTGGACGAAGACGAGCGGCGCATTGGCGGTCCATCGCGCGAGCACGTCGGGCTGGAGCTTGCCGTTGCTGAAGGGGAGATCGAGATAGAGCGGCGGCTTGTTGGGATTGGGCGACCAGGCCGCGGCGGTCGCGAGCTGGGCGCGCTGGCCCCATCCCAGCTTGGTCGCCTGATCGAGCGAGGTGACCGCTTCGAGCGGTGCGCTCGCCTCGGCGGTGAAGCTCGCCGGATCGCGCGGGGACAGGCAGCACGGGCTCATCATGTAGAGCGCGCCGAACACATCCGCATGCCGCATCCCGATCCGGCTCGTGCCATAGCCGCCCATCGAATGGCCGGCGAGCCCGCGGCTCTCGCGCCGCGCGATCGTGCGGTAATGCGCGTCGATATAGGCGACCAGCTCGCGCGCAACGAAGGTCTCGAAATCGCCGGTCGTCACCGAACTCGAATACATCGAGCCGTTATGGACGGTCTTGCTGTCGGGAAAGACGATGATCATCGCGTTCGCGCCCTTGGCGAACGCGCCTTCCACCGTCTGCGGCGCGTGGATCTCCTTGATCCATTGCTCGGCGCCGATCGAATAGCCGTGCAGCGCGTAGACCACCGGATAGCGGCGGCGGCGATTCGCGGCATAGCCGGGGGGCAGCATGACGATGACGTCGCGATCCGCGCTCTCGCCCTCGAGATTGCCCTGGATCGCCGCCGAGTGGACCTTGATCCGCTCGACCGTCACCGGCCTCGCGCCCGCGACCGGATCGGGAACGATCGTGGCGACTTGCGCATAAGCCGCGCCGGCGCTCGCCAACACGATCAGCGCGGCGGCCGCGCCAAGTGCCTTGAATAGCCTCATCAGGATGCTCCCCTTCGCGCTTGACTGCTCGCGCACCGCCAATTTGTCAGTGTATTTTCGGAGCGAGTCAATCAGACTGAGGGCGGAATCGCTCAGCGTGAGGCTATTGGCGCGGCGGCGGTTCGCACGCTAATACACCGAGTATATCTGGAGAGGGAGGATCGGCATGAGCGGTCTCAAGCACAGGATCGTCGGACTGGGTGTGGCGCTCTGCGCGCTGGTCGGCGCGTTCGACGGGCATGCGCAGCAAGTGCAGGTGACGATCGACGCCGCCAAGCGGTCCGACGCGGTCACCCCGCATGAATATGGCATGTTCATCGAGCCGATCGGCAGCCTCGTCGCGCGCACGCTGTGGGCCGAGATGCTCGACGACCGCAAATTCTATTTCCCGGTGGTGCCCGCGTCCCGGGACACCCCGCCCCCCGCCAATGCCGAGGGCCGCCCGGGCGTGACCCTGCGCAAGTGGCGCCCGATCGGCGGCGACGACGCGGTGACGATGGACACGCGCGATCCGTTCGCCGGCAAGCAGTGCGCGAGCGTCGCGGTGGCGGGCGAGACGCCGCGCGGGCTCGGCCAGTCGGGCTTCGGCGTCGCGGCCGGCAAGCGGTATGACGGCTCGCTGTGGCTGAGCGGCGATGCGGGGGCGCGCGTGACCGTGTCGCTGATCTGGGGCGACGGCCCCAACGATCGGCAGAGCGTGACGCTGCCGGCTCCCGGCGCGGGCTGGCAGCGCGTGACGTTCGAATTCACGCCGGGCGCGGATTCGAGCGGTGCCCGGATCGAGATCGTCGGGACCGGCACCGGCAGGTTCCGCGTCGCGGCGGCATCGCTGATGCCGTCCGACAATATCAATGGCTGGCGCGCCGATACGACCGCGCTTGCCCGCTCGCTCCATTCGGGCTTCTGGCGCCTGCCGGGCGGCAATTTCCTGTCCGACTGGGACTGGCACGGCGCGATCGGCCCGCGCGACCGGCGCGCGCCGATGTTCGATTATGCCTGGAGCGCGATGCAGACCAACGATCTGGGCATGGACGAATGGATGGAGCTTGCCCGCCTGGTCGGCGCCGAGCCCTATGTGACCGTCAACGCCGGGCTGGGCGATGCCAATTCGGCGGCAGAGGAGGTCGAGTATCTCAACGGGCCCGCGACCAGCTATTGGGGTGCAAAGCGCGCCGCCAACGGCCATCCCGAACCCTATCGCGTCAAATACTGGAACATCGGCAACGAACCCTATGGCTGGTGGCAGATCGGCAAGACCAGCCTCGATTATTACCTGATCAAGCACCGCGAATTCGCCGAGCGCATGCGCGAGGTGGATCCCGGGATCGTCCTGATCGCGTCGGGCGCGATGCCCGACCAGCTGCATCCCAAGGGCGTGCAGGAAAATGTCACGCTCCAGGACATCCAGCCCCGCTTCGGCACCGAGGAGGACTGGACCGGCGCGTTCTTCGCCAAGGCGATGGGCACGTTCGAGGGGATCAGCGAGCATTGGTATGACCGGCCCGAACAGCGCCCCAACGCGCCCAAGGATGCCGAGCTGCTCGAATATGTCCGGTCGCCGTCGAACCAGGTCCGGATGAAGGCCGAGGTCTGGAAGATCTACGAGCAGCGCTTCCCGGGGCTCCGCGAGAAGGGCATCTTCCTGTCGATCGACGAATATGCCTATTTCGGGCCGGCCACGCTCAAGAACGCGCTCGCTTACGCAATGGTGATGCAGGAAATGCTGCGGCACACCGATTTCCTGAAGATGAGCGCCTTCACGACCGGCGCATCGACGATGGACATCACCCCCACCGCCTCGGTGCTCAACTCGACGGGAATGGTCTTCAAGCTCTATGGTGAGCATTTCGGGGCGGGGACGGTGCCGCTGGCGGTCGGCGGGAACGCGCCGCAGCGCGACCCGCAATTTCTCGTCGGCTATGCGCACAAGCGCGTGAATGCGGGCAGCCCGACCTGGCCGCTCGACGTGATCGCGGGGATCAGCCCCGACGGAAAGTTCCTGCGGATCGCCGTGGTCAACGCGACCTATATGCCGCAGCGCTTCGCCGTCGATCTGCGCAACCTGCGCACCCGCGGAGGCGGCACGCGGTGGTTGCTCAGCGGGGCCTCGCCCGAGGCGGCGAACAAGGTGGGCGCCGCGGCCGGGGTGAGCATCGCGGAGACGAAAGTGCCGGCCCTTGGGCGGCAACTGACGGTGCCGGCGATTTCCACCTCGATCTTCGAGTTCCCGATCGACCGATAAGGAGCAGCGCCCGCTCCACCGCCCTTGGCAGCAAGGCCGCGGCGGGGCGGGGAAATGGTGCCAGAAGATTTCTCGAAAATTCAAAGCAAGAATTTGACAATAAAATCAATGTCATTCCAGCTTCTGAAATATACCCTCAAAAATATTCCTGAAAATATTGGGCGATGGTTCGAGTCCTTCAACTGGTAATTCTGCTAATACGTCCAACAGGCAAACTCTTACTGTAATTTGTCTTCGGTGTCCACTTAAATCCTGGCGCACTCGCCCGTACTAGCTACACTGACTATCCTACGCGCAAGATCGAGGCAGTTGAATGCCTAGCGCTAGTGGCACGGAGATGCGGCGCTGGAGTCGGCAATCAATGCTCGTGCGTCGCTATTCGAGGTTTGAGCTTCGAAGTTTGGGGCCCTTGGCGGGGTAGTGGGCCTAGGTGGCATGGCGCTACGCACAGCGAACTCCATTTGGCGCGGAGTGCGGATGCCCTAGTGAGACAACAGCATCTGGCGCGCATTCGAACCGTCGGCCGTAAAACTTTGTCTGTAGGCCACCGGATCAGCGGTCGGAATTTTCGACTCCCCCTCTTGCGCCATGTGCCGCGCCGCAAGTGCAAGATCGCAGACGCGCCACATTGGACAATCGAGGCATTCGCGAGTCCTGCGCTCCACACACCCAACGCAATTCTGCAGGTGCAGTTGCGCGAGTCCGCTGTGTGAAAGCTCTGCCTCGATCGAATTCGCGCGCATCGCAGCCTCGATTTCCTGGAGCGCTCGTCGCCTGAAATATCGCCGTTCGCCGTTCGACATGTTTGATCTCCCGCGGCAACTAGCTGCCGATCATAAACTCGTCACGAGACACTCCGAACTTGATACTTCACCGTGGGAAGCTGCGTCGCGGGCGACTTCCCCGTACCCCAGTTGAAACATGGTGATCGTCGGAAAACAGTCCGGGAATCGGGTTATATACTTAGGTTGGGATTAGTGCTTCTCCTGACCTCAATCCTGCGCACGGCTTGTGATACGATCTCATCGCGACTCGGATGGACCGAGCCACCTTTCGAGGGGGCAGTCACATGGACTGGGTTATACGCCAAAACATTGAGAAATTCGAGAGACTGATCGCCGCCGCGCCGGACGCGAAGGAGCGCGCTCGCCTCCAGAGCCTATTGGACGCCGAACGCGCAAAGGGTGGAATTATCTACAAGCAGCCGGCGGATTGAAGCGGGCCTCATTCGCCCGCGATCCAGGCAGCGAATGGACGCTGCGGAACCCTCAGCGGTGCTCGGGCACAAGGACTGCAGCGCCTTCGATCCGGCTCGTTCGTAATGCGTCGAGCGCTTCATTGGCTTGTGCCAATGGATAGACCTGCGTGGTCGTTCGCAGCGGTACCCGGGCGGCGAGCTCGAAAAAGGCTTTGCCGTCGGCGCGGGTGAGATTGGCGACCGAGCGGATCGAACGCTCCCCCCAAAGGTCAGCGTACGGGAATGACGGGATGTCGCTCATATGGATGCCGGCGCAGACGACCCGGCCGCCCTTGCGAACAATGCGGAGCGCCTCCGGGACAAGCTCTCCGGCCGCGGCGAAGAGAATCGCGGCATCGACCGATTCCGGCGGCGCCTGATCCGAACCTCCGGCCCAAGCGCAGCCGAGCGATCTGGCGAAATTCTGGCTCGCCACGTCGCCCGGTTTGGTGAGGGCATAGACGTCTCGGCCCTGCCAGCGCGCGATCTGCGCGATGATGTGCGCGGCCGCGCCAAAGCCGTAGAGTGCAATGCTGCGGCAGTCGCCCGCCATCGCGAGCGCGCGGTAGCCGATCAGGCCCGCGCAGAGCAAAGGCGCGGCCTCGACATCGCCGAAGGCCGCCGGGATTTCGAGGCAGAAGCGGGCATCGGCAACCACGTGCGTCGCATAGCCACCGTCGCGCGAGGCGCCGGTGAAGACCGGCAGGTCGCAGAGATTCTCTTGCCCCAAGCGACAGTAGAAGCACCGTTCGCACGTGCCCCCCAACCAGGGCACGCCCAGCCGCTGTCCCACCGATACCCCATCCACACCGGCGCCGATGGCCACGATCCGCCCGACGATCTCGTGGCCGGGCACGATCGGAAAATTCGCGGCGACCTCGCCGTCGACAATATGCAGGTCGGTGCGGCAGACGCCGCAGGCCGAGACCTCGAGCACGACTTCGCCGCGCCCGGGCGATGGGATCGGCCGTTCGACCGCGCGGAGCGCCGCGCCAGGGCGGTCGAGCTGCATGGCATAGGATCGTGTCATGCCGCGTTCCTGAAGCGCAGCACGGCGCCGCGATATACGGGAAAGACGCGAGGCGGCCCCGTTGTGCAGAACACGATGCTGCGTTCCCTCGCCGAACGGTCGAATTAGGGATTCTCCCAATTCTCGGATGTCTTGCGCAGGTCGAAAATCACCCCGCCGAGTCCCCGCTCGGAACGATTACACAGGAGTGACAGCAATGAAAACCGACAGCCAGTTGCAGCGTGATGTGCTCGACGAGCTCTCTTGGGAGCCCGAGGTCGAGCACGCGCATATCGGCGTGACCGCGAATCAGGGTGTGGTGACGCTCACCGGCCATGTGCCGAGCTATCTCCAGAAGATCGCGGCCGAGCGCGCCGCCAAGCGCGTCAAGGGCGTCAAGGCGGTCGCCGAGGAAATCGAGGTGCGCTTCGCGTTCGATCCCAAGACCTCGGACGACGAGATCGCGGCGCGCATCGTCCAGCTGTTCCGCTGGGATGTCAGCGTGCCCGACGACCGCATCCAGGTGGTGGTCTCGAAGGGCATGGTGACGCTCACCGGCGAAGTCGACTGGAACTATCAGAAGGAAGCGGCCAGGGCGGCCGCGGCGCGCATCAGCGGCGTGCGCAGCGTCTATAATGCCATCACCGTGCGCGCTCGCGCCTCCGCGGGCGACGTGCGCGATCGTATCATGGCGGCGATCAAGCGCTCGGCCGCGCTCGACGCCGCGTCGATCGACGTCAAGGTGCAGGGCAGCACGGTCAAGTTGCGTGGCAACGTCCATGGCTGGAACGAGCGGCGTATCGCCGAGAATGCCGCATGGGCGGCGCCGGGCGTGACCAAGGTCGAAGACGAGATCGTCTTGGCCTGATCAACTGAGGGCCGGTCGCTTGCGATCGGTCCGGCGGTTGCCAGAAGGGGCGCCGTCCACGCGGCGCCCCCTTTTTGTGTGCGCGGAGGGACCTCGGATACGGAAAACTCCGCATTTCGCCGCGAGCCCATCTCCCGCATCCAAAGACCTCGACCGGGTCTGCGGCCCGGATGACGGAGGTTTCGATGCTCGTTCCGCATGGTGCCCTGGTCCTCGTGCTCGATGGTGCGCATGTTCAGTTGCTCCGCAACCGGGGCGGCGACGTCGTGCCGGACCTCGAGGCCGTGCCGGGCGATCAAATCCCTCGCTGTGCCGGACGCACCGATGACCGGCACCAAGACAGGTTTGCGCGAGATGTGATCGCTGCGGTCGATCCGCTCCTCGCGGGCGGCACGCCACTGATCCTGGTCGCGCCGCCACAGCGGCTGGGAGAGCTGCGTGCCGAGGTGCCGAAGCGCGTCCGCCGCCACATCGTCGGTGAGATCGCAAAGGACCTCGCCGGTTGCGCACCGCAGGAACTCGCGCACCGCTTGCACCTCGTGGCCGCGTAGCGGCGCTCAGCCGGAGGGGCTCGCGCTCATGGTGCCGCTCGGCGATCCGCCGGTCAGCTGGGCGTGAAGCCGTGCGACATCCTCCGCGTGCGCGAGCCCGGTTCCGGGCGCCATCAACGCCGCGGCGCCCGCCGCGATACCGAGCGGGACGGTGTCACGAAGCGCCATTCCACGCGAGAGGCCGAGTACGACACCGCCCATCATGCTGTCGCCGGCCCCCACCGTACTGCGGACTGGCACCGCGATCGCTTGGAACCGCTCCGCGCTATCCTGGGTGACCAGCAGGGCGCCGCGCGAACCCAGCGAGAGCAGAACGGTTTCGGCAAAGCCGCGCCCGATCAGCTCGCGGGCAGCGGCTACCTCGGCCTCGTCGCTGCCGATCGGGTGACCAACCAGGTCCTCGAGCTCGCGCAGGCTCGGCTTGATGAGCGCAGCGTTGAGACCCGCGCATGCGGCGAGCGCGGGTCCCGAGCTGTCGAGCAGCATTCGAATGTCCAGTGATCGGCATATGCCGCCTACCCTCAGGTAGAAATCATCCGGCACGCCGGGGGGCAGGCTGCCGCTGGCGACGAGCCAGCGCGGGCGGTGCGGCAAGGCCTTCAGCGCTTCGAGACAGCATGCCTGCTCCGCCTCGGACAATTCGGGGCCCGGCAGCACGAAGCGAAACTGGTTGCCCGTCCCGCTCTCGTCGACCGTGAAGCTCTCGCGCGTGATGTCGGCGATCGCGACCGCGCGAAACGGCACCTGCGCCTGACCGAGAAGCTGCTCGATGCGCTGCCCCGGAGGGCCGCCGCTGGGGAAAATCGCAGTCGCCGCGCCGCCGAGCGCGGTCACCACCCGCGCGACATTGATGCCGCCGCCGCCCGGATCGAACTGCGGGGCGCCGCAGCGCAGTTTGTGCCCGGGACGGACCGTCTCGGTCGCCGTGGTGACGTCGAGCGCTGGGTTCATCGTGAGCGTGGCGATCTCGGTCATGTTCGTTCCGCATCCAATGCCTGCTCGACCTCGGCCAGCCGCCGCAGCGTGGGCACGAAGCTGTCGGGATTGAGCGAGATCGAGTCGATCCCGTGTTCGACCAGGAACCGCGCAAACTCCGGATAGTTGCTCGGCGCCTGACCGCAGATTCCGACCTTGGCGCCGCAAACCTGCGCGCGTCGTACGAAGTCGGCGATCATCCGCGTGACAGCGGGGCTGCGCTCGTCGAACAAAGGCGCCAGCACATCGGAATCGCGGTCGATCCCGAGCATCAATTGGGTCAGGTCGTTCGAGCCGATCGAGAAACCGTCGAACCGCGCGGAGAATTCCTCGGCGAGGACGATGTTCGAAGGAATCTCGCACATCATGTAGATTTCGAGCCCGTTCTCGCCGCGCACCAGTCCGTTCGCAGCCATTTCGGCGAGGACGAGGCGGGCCTCTTCGGGCGTGCGGCAGAAGGGCACCATCACTACGACGTTGCTGAGCCCGATCGTCTCCCGCACCTGCTTGAGCGCGCGGCATTCGAGCGCGAAGCCTTCGCGGTAGCGCTCATGATAATAGCGCGAGGCGCCGCGGAACCCGAGCATCGGATTCTCCTCGCGCGGCTCGAAGTCGCGGCCGCCCAGCAGCCCGGCATATTCATTGGTCTTGAAGTCGCTCAGCCGGACGATCGCGGGATGCGGATGGAAGACGCTGGCGATCTTGGCGATACCGAGGGCCAGCCTGGACACGAAATAGTCGCGTGGATCCGCATGGCCCTGGGTCAGTTCGGCGATCCTGCGGCGCTCGCGCGGATCGGAAACGCGCTCCGGATGGACCAGCGCCATTGGATGGACGCGGACATGGTTGCTGACGATGAATTCCATGCGCGCGAGGCCGACCCCCCTGGCGGGCAGGAGCCACCAGGCGAGCGCGGCATCGGGATCGGCGAGGTTCAGCATGAGCTCGGTGCGCGTCCGGGGCAGCGCGTCGATCTCGATCGTCTCGCTGCTGAACGGAATCAGGCCTTCGAGAACGCGGCCCTCCTCCCCTTGTGCGCAGGAGAGCGTGATCTGGTCACCGTCGCGCAGCAGCCGGGTAGCGCTACCGGTGCCGACGACCGCGGGAACGCCAAGCTCGCGGCTGACGATCGCGGCATGGCTGGTCGAGCCGCCATGATCGGTGACGATGCCCGCCGCGCGGCGCATCACCGGCACCCAGTCGGGGTCGGTCATCTCGGTGACCAGGATCGCGCCGTCGGGGAAGCGCTCGATGTCCCGCGCGTCGCGGATCAGGCAGACGGGGCCGGAAGCGATCGCCTGACCAACCGCCGATCCGGTGACGAGCAGCTTGCCCGTTCCGTCGAGCCGCCAGCTGCGAAGCGTGGAAGCGGAGCGGAGCGCATGCACGGTTTCCGGCCGCGCCTGAACCATGAAGAGCTCGCCGGTCACGCCGTCCTTGGCCCATTCCATATCCATCGGCCGCCCGTAATGCGCCTCGACCGCGACGGCCCAGCGCGCCAGGGTCAGCACCTCTTCATCCCGAAGCACGAAGGCACGGCGTTCGGCCCGGCTGGTCGCGACGATCCGTGTGCCCTTGCGGGCGTAGCGCATCTTCCGCGCCTTGCCGCCGAGCTTGCGCTCGACGATCGGCGCGAGGCTCGGGTTCGCCAGCAGGGGCTTGAAGACGCGATAGAGGTCCGGGTCCACCGATCCCTGCACCACCGGCTCGCCGAGGCCCCACGCCGCGCTGATCGAGATGAGGTTGGGGAAGCCGGTTTCGGTATCGAGCGAGAACATCACGCCCGATCCACCCTTGTCGGCGCGCACCATGCGCTGGACGCCGATGGATAGCGCGACGGCAAAATGGTCGAATCCCTTGGCCTCGCGATAGCTGATCGCGCGGTCGGTGAAGAGCGACGCGTAACAGGTGCGGCACGCCGCGAGCAGGGCTTCCTCGCCCGCGACGTTCAGCAAGGTTTCCTGCTGGCCGGCGAAGCTCGCGTCTGGGAGGTCTTCCGCAGTCGCGCTCGACCGGACCGCGACGGCGACGTTGGGGACGCCCGTTCGCTCGCAGAGATCGCGATAGCTTTCGCGGACCGCCTGGACGAGGCGGGCGGGGAGACTGGCGTTCGCGATCATCGACCGGATCGCTTCACCCGTGTGGTGAAGCTGCCTGCGGCCGCCACGATATTCCTCGATCGCGCCCCGCAAAGCGCTGTCGAGGCCGGCTTCGGCGATCGTGGCGCGATACGCCGCGGCGGTGATCGCGAAGCCCTCCGGTATCCGGACGCCCGCCGGCGCGAGATGCCGCATCATCTCGCCGAGCGAGGCGTTCTTGCCGCCGACCTGCGGCACGTCGCTCATGCTGGTCGCTTCAAGGGGCAGCACCCATGCCGCTTCATGCTGCGGCGAGGGGCTGGACTGAGCCGCAGGGCTTTCGCCTGGCGGCGGCAGGGTGGCTGTCTCGGTCATCGGCTCAAATTGAACGTTCCGGCGCGCGTGACGATACGCAATGTCCCGAGGCGCATTGGGACAATTCCGTATCCTCGCCCGGCGGCGGTATCGATAGGCAAGGGGGCAATCTTCCCAGGGAGACGATGATGCGCCCCGACACCGCCCGCATTTTTTCGTCCGGCTTTGGTGCCGGCACCGTCCTTCATCGCTCGCATGTCGATCGGATCGCTTTGATCGGCAATGCACTGCCCAGGCTGTGCGGCCTCGCCACCTTCACCAGCCACGTCCATGACGCGTTGCGTGAGCGGTTCCCGGCCGTGGCCGTGGACCATTATGCGATGGTCGATCCGGGGCGCAGCTATCGCTTTCCGCCCAGCGTGACGCGCGCCATCGCGCAGGAAGACCGCGCAAGCTATCGCGATGCGGCGCGGGCGATCGAGGCGAGCCGCCCCGACCTGGTCTGGGTCCAGCACGAGTTCGGCATCTACGGCGGGCCGGCCGGCAGCTATCTGTTCGAGCTGGTCGACCGCATTTCCGCGCCGCTGGTGGTGACACTGCACACGGTGCTCGAAACCCCCGATCCCGAGCAGCGGCGCGTGATCGAGCGGCTGGCGGCGCGCGCGTCGCTACTGATCGTCATGGCCGAGCGGGGGCGGGAGATACTCGAGCGCGTCTATGGCATCCGGGGCAACGAAGTCGCCGTCATCCCCCACGGCGTGCCGGACCGCGCCTATGTCGATCCTGGCGTGGCGCGCAGTCGCTTCGGACTGGAGGATCGGCCGACGATCCTGACCTTCGGCCTGTTGTCGCCCGGCAAGGGTATCGAGACTGTGATCGAGGCGTTGCCGGCGATCCTCCGCCGCCGCCCCGACGCGCTCTATTCGATCGTCGGCGCCACCCATCCGCACCTCATCGCGCACGAAGGCGAGGCGTATCGCGAGCGGCTTCAGACGCTCGCCGCCGGGCTGGGGGTCGATCATGCGCTACGCTGGGAGAATCGCTTCCTCGGCGAGCAGGAACTGCTCGACCGCATCGCCGCGGCGGACGTTTACGTGACGCCCTATGCGAACCCGGCGCAGATCACTTCGGGAACGCTCGCCTACGCGCTGGGTCTCGGGAAGCCGATCGTTTCGACACCCTACGCCCATGCCGCCGAGCTCCTCGCTCAAGGGCGGGGCACGCTCGTCGGGTTCGGGGACGTCCCGGCAACCGCGGACGCAATCGGCACATTGCTGAGCAACGACGTGAGGCGCGCCCGCGGCGCGGCGGCGGCCTATGCGCATGGCCGCTCGATGATCTGGGCGCGGATGGCCGAGCGGTCGATGGCCGCGTTCGGCGAGATGCTCGGCGAACGTCCGGCGACCTGCGGTGCGATGCGCTGGGTTTCCGCTTGTCCTGGGGACGCGGCGGTTACGGTCCGCCAGATGGCCACCGCCGGCTGAGCCGCCCGAGCCAGGTGGGGGACAGAGATGACAAGGCTGGCGCCCGAAGCTGATGAGCGTGCGGACGCGCAGCGATCACTCGTCTATCGCGTCGAGGGCCTGACCAAGACCTATGGCGAGGGCGAGAACGCCGTGCATGCGCTGCGCGGGGTCGATCTCGTCGCGTCCGCGGGCGCGATGATCGTGCTGCTCGGTCCTTCGGGATCGGGCAAGTCGACCCTGCTCAACATTCTCGGCGGGCTGGACCACGCCACTTCGGGCCATGCCTGGTTCCACGACCGCGACGTCACCGCGTTCGATGACGACGCGCTTACCGAGTATCGCCGCCGCAACGTCGGCTTCGTGTTCCAGTTCTACAATCTGGTGGCGTCGCTGACCGCGCGCGAGAATGTCTCGCTGATCACCGAGATTTCCGACAATCCGATGGACCCCGCCGACGCGCTCGCGATGGTTGGGCTCGAGGCGCGGCTCGATCATTTTCCGGCGCAGCTTTCGGGCGGCGAGCAGCAGCGCGTGGCGATCGCGCGCGCCATCGCCAAGCGGCCCGAGGTGCTGCTGTGCGACGAGCCTACCGGCGCGCTCGACAGCCAGACCGGCACACGCGTCCTCGCCGCGCTCGACCAGGTCAACCGCGAGCTCGGCACGACTACCTTCGTCATCACTCACAATGCAGTGATCGCCGACATCGCGGACGAGGTGCTGCTGTTCGGGGACGGCCGGATCACCGGCCGGCGGCACAATGCCGTCCGCGCCTCCCCGATGGGACTGACATGGTGAGGCGCTTCCGCTCGACGCTGACGGTCAAGCTGTTCCGCGACTTCTGGCGCCTGCGCGGCCAGGCCGTGGCGATCGCGCTGGTGATCGCGGCGGGCGTGGGCACGATGGTGATGGCGGTCGGGCTGATCGGCTCGCTCGAGGCGACCCGCGACGCCTATTACGACCGCTATCGCTTCGCCGATGTGTTCGCGCCGCTCGTGCGCGCGCCCGAGACGGTCATGACGAAGGTTCGCCTGCTGCCGGGCGTTGCAGCAGCGGACAGCAGGATCACGACGCGGGCGACGCTCGACGTCGCACAGGTGGCCGAACCGGTGACGGCGCAGGTCCATTCGCTGCCGTCCCCACGCCCCGAGGCGCTTCACCAGCTGGTGCTGCGCGAGGGGCGTCTTCCTGATCCGCGCCATCCCGAGGAAATCGTCGCCAACGAGGCGTTCGTGAAGGCAGCGGGGCTCTCCATCGGCGATCCGGTCAAGGCCGTGCTTTATGGTAAGCAGGTCGAGTTGCGCCTCGTCGGCTCGGTGCTTTCGCCCGAATATGTCTATGTCCTGTCGGCGGGCCAGATCTTTCCCGACAATCGCCGCTCGGCGATCATCTGGATGGGCCGCGAGCAGCTCGCGGCTGCGCTCGATCTGAATCAGGCTTTCAACGACGTGCTCGTGCGGCTGGCGCCGGGGGCAAGCATTCCCGAGGTCGAACGGCGTCTCGACCTGCTGCTCGGCCCCTATGGCGGGATCGGCGCCTATTCGCGCGAGCAGCAGATTTCGGACCGGTTCGTCGCCGGCGAGATCGACCAGTTGACGACCATGGCGACATTGTTGCCGCCGGTATTTCTGCTCGTCGCCGCCTTCCTGTTGAACATCGTGCTCGCTAGGCTGGTCGATACCGAGCGCGAGGTGATCGGCCTCCTCAAGGCGTTTGGCTTCCCCGTTCGGGCGATCATGCTCCACTATGTTCAGCTCGCCACGCTGCTCTCGATTGGCGGGCTGGCGCTCGGGATCGCGCTCGGCGCCTGGCTCGGGCGCGGCATGGCCGGCATCTACCAGCGCTTTTTCGCCTTTCCCTTCCTCGAGTTCCGGATCGACGGCAACGCCTATCTGCTCGCCGGCGCCGCCACGCTGATTCCGGTGGTGCTGGGTGCAACGACCGCGGTCTGGCGATCGGCGCGGCTGTCGCCGGCCGATGCGATGCGGCCCGAGGCGCCGCCCGACTATTCGAGCCGCGCCGTGACCTGGCTGGCGGGCGCGGTCGGCCCCGACGAGCCGAGCCGGATCATCGTCCGCGGGCTGCTGCGCCGGCCGATCCGGTCCGGACTGACCGTGCTCGGCCTCGCGGCCGCGACCATGCTCTACGTCTCTTCGGCCAGTCCCACCGCCAGCATTGGCCGGATGATCGACCTGGGCTTCGGCGTCGCCGACCGGTCCGATCTCATCGTCACCTTCGCCGAGCCGCGCGACGCGCGCGCGCTTCACGAACTCGAGCGGATTCCCGGCGTGCTCCGCGTCCAGCCCTTCCGCGCCGTTGGCGCGCGCCTGCGCTCGCGCCAGCACGAGGTCCGCGAAGCGCTGTCGGGAGTAGAGCAGGGCGGCGGACTGTCGCGCCTGATCGATCTCGATGGCGGCACCTACGAGCCTCCCGCCGCTGGCGCGGTCCTGTCCGGGCGCACCGCTCGCCGGCTCGGCGTCGGTGTCGGCGATACGATCGAGGCGGCAGTGACCGAAGGCGAGCGGCCCCGTTTCCGGCTGCACGTCGCAGCGGTGCTCGACAGTCCCTTCGGGAGCGCCGCGAGCGTCGACCGCGCCAGCCTGAACCGTCTGCTGCGCGAAGGAAACACATTGTCGGGCGCTTATCTGCAGGTCGATCCGATCGCCTTGCCCAGGGTCTATTCGCGCCTGAAGGCGAGCCCGATGGTCGCCGGCGTCTCGGCGCGCACGGCGATGCTGCGCACGATGAACGAGACGATCGAGCAGAATTTCGCGATCCAGACCTTCTTCTATGTCGGCCTCGCGATGCTCGTGGTCGTCGGCGTGGTCTACAACAGCGCGCGCATCAGCCTTTCGGAGCGCGCCCGCGATCTTGCCTCGCTCAGGGTCCTCGGCTTTCGTCGCCGCGAAGTCGCGTTCGTCCTGCTCGGCGAGCAGGCGCTGCTCGTGCTGCTCGCGCTTCCGCTCGGTATCTGGGCGGGCGTCGAACTGTGGCGGTTCCTGATCGGCCAGTTCAGCACCGAGATGTTCACGATCCCCTTCGATATCGACCCGCGCGTATTTGCCCGGAGCATTCTCCTCGTCGCCGCCGCCGCGGCCGGCACCGCGCTCCTCATCCGCTACCGCGTCGACAGGCTCGACCTGATCCGCGCGCTCAAGACCAGGGAATGACCATGCGACGCAAACTTGTCACCGGGCCCAGGATCCTCGTCCTGCTGATCGCGGTCGTCCTCGCGATAGCGCTGTTCGTCGCGACCCGGACCCCGGCGGTCGAGGTCGAGGCGGGCGAAGTCGCGCGTGGGCCGATGGCGGTCACCATCGACGACCTTGCCGAAACGCGCGTACGGGATCTCTATATGGTCTCCGCGCCGATCACCGGCGAGCTGCTGCGCGTGCCGCTCAAGCCCGGCGCGCGCGTGGTTGCCGGCGAGACCCTGCTCGCGCGCATCCGGCCGGCCGAGCCGGGCGCGCTCGACGCGCGCGCGCTTGCCCAGATTCAGGCCAATGTGCGCATGCTCGAGGCGCAGGCGGCGGCGGCGCATGCACAGGTGGAAGATGCGCTCGCGGCCCAGGATCTCGCCGAACGTCAACTGACCCGCACCGCCACGCTGCGTGAACGCGGGTTCGTGACGCAGGCCGCGCTCGATGCGGCGCGCGCCACCCGCGACCGCGCCCGCGCCGCAGTGCATGCGGCGCGCCAGGGTGAGTGGGCCGCGCGCGAGAGCGTCAACGCCGCACGCGCCGGCCTGATCGCGCCGGGGAGCGGCACGACGGGTCGCGGCGTGGTCGAAGTCCGCGCGCCGGTATCGGGAACGGTGCTGACGGTGCCGCAGGAGAGCATGCGTGTGGTGGTGGCCGGTACGCCGTTGGTCTCCGTTGGGGATCCCGCCGGGCTCGAGATGGTGACGGACCTGCTTTCCGCCGATGCGGTGCAGGTCAGGCCCGGCGCGGCCGTGTCAATCGAGGATTGGGGTGGCGCGCGGCCGCTCAAGGGACGAGTCCGGCTGGTCGAGCCCTTTGGCTTTCTCAAGGTCTCGGCGCTCGGCGTGGAGGAACAGCGCGTCAATGTCGTCATCGATTTCGCGGAGCCCCGCGAGGCATGGACCCGGCTGGGTCACGGCTTTCGCGCGACGGTCCGGATCGAGACATGGCGGGCGGAAGATGCGGTGCTGGTCCCGATCAGCGCGCTGTTTCGCAGCGGCAGCGACTGGCAGGTCTTCCGGATCAGCGGCGGCGTCGCCCGGGCGGTATCCGTCAGGATCGGCCGGATGAACGCCGACGCGGCCCAGGTGCTCGGCGGGCTCGCACCGGGCGATCGGGTGATCCTTCATCCCGGCGACAAGGTGGCCGACGGCGTGAAGGTGCGGATTGCGGACGGCTCTTGAGCCAGGGACAGGCGCTGGTGGATATCCGAGCGCGCGACTGCTTCACCGACAGGCGCGCAGCACCCGAAGCGCGATCAGGGTGTTCCATCGGCTCGGCGCGCCCGGCTGCTCCATGACGAAATGAACCTGCCCCGGATGAGGCGCGGGCAACAGCCAGCGTCCTTCCCTGCATTTCGATCGGACGATCGCCAATGCCTCCGTCATCCTGTCGTCCCAGGCTGCCGCGGACCGAAAATAGTCCAGGGCCCTGAGGATGTTGAATTTCCAGCGTGGCGGGAAGCACAACCGGAGCATGTCATCGCGGATCACTTCCCCGCTGCGTTCCGAGCGGAACAGCCGATGCCGCAAGAGAAACTCACGCCCGGCCGCCGACGCGCGTTCCAGCTCCTCCCGCCGATAGCCATAGCCGTTGGCGGCATATTCATGGAGACCTTCCAGCACCGAGAGGGTCGAATCCATGGAGCTGTGGCGCGCGCCCGAGCGATTCCGCCAGCAATTGAAGCCGCCGTCTTCCATCCACTGGGCAAGGATGAAGTCGACAATCCGCCGCAGCGATGCCTCGGGTGCGCCGAAATAGCTGGCATAGTTCAGGAACATGCCGTTCACACAGACGTCGCTGACTCCGATGGAACGGGCGGGGCCGATGCCGCCGTCGGCGAACCATTGCGCGGCGAGAATCCTGTTCACGCTTTCGCGCGGAACCGGATGATCGGGGGCGATCCCCAGCGTCTTCAGGTCGAGCAGCGTATAATGCGAGCTGGTCCATTTGGGCTGGTAGAAGCCGCGGCCCCACGAGCCGTCAGGGTTCCGGCACGCCAGGAAACGCGCACCCCAGCCTTGGTTGGCGATCCTCGCGCGCAAAAGGGGATCATCTTCGTCGAGCAGGTCGCGTCGAACCTGATACTGGATCGAGACATCGCCCCCGAGCAGCCAGGCGCGCAGCCCCGTCTCCAACGCGTCCTTGCCGCCGCCGGCGGGCGACGTGCCCGGCAATGCGATCCCGGCCGGTTCTCGCTCGGTTCGATCGGCCGCCGTCATCGCCATGGCTGCGACCACACGATAACGAGCAGCCAGAAATCGTCGACCAGTGCCATCACGAGACGGACCAGCACCCAACCAAGCAGCAGCACGAGCAACCAGGTTGCCGCCGCGACGAGGCGGTTCGGATGCGTCAGCCCCTTCTTCAGGTGACGGTGCGGCGAGCGGATCCGCATGGGACTACGCAGCCTGACCGATCGCATTGGCGCGGGCGAGTAGGTCGATGACCTCGGCATCGCCAGTCTGCGTGAAATCGGCATAATGCGCGCCCACCGCATAGAAGGGATCGGGCGCTTCGAGGCAGACAAGTTCATCACATTGGGCGCGTAGCGCCGCGATGGCATCGGGGGGTGCGACAGGCACGGCCAGGACGAGATAGGCGGGGAGGTTCTTTCGAATTCCCATGAGCGCCGCGGTGACAGTGCCGCCGGTCGCGATACCGTCGTCGACGACGATCACGGTTCGGCCGGTGAGGGGCTTGGGCGGGCGCTCGCCGACATAGGCACGGCGGCGCCGTTCGATCTCTGTGAGCTGGCGCGTCAGCTCGGCGCGCAGATAGGCGGGATCGACGCCGAGCTGGCGCATCGCCGCCTCGTTAACCACGAGCTGAGGCTCAGCACCATCGACCACCGCGCCGATACCGAACTCCTCGTGTCCCGGAGCGCCAAGCTTCCGCACGAAGAGCAGGTCGAGTTCGGCCCCCAGAGCCGTCGCAACTTCGAATGCGACCGGGACGCCCCCGCGCGGGAGCGCCAGCACCAGGGGATTGCGGCCGCGCAGGTGCAGGAGCGCTTGCGCGAGGCACCGGCCGGCCGCTCGTCGATCCGGGAACATTGCGCCGTCTATCATCGGGACCTCCTCAGGCCTTGAGATGGGCGAGGAACCAGCGGCGGGCATGCGCGATCACCTGGTCGAGCGTCCCGGGTTCCTCGAACAAATGTCCTGCGCCGGGCACGATCACCAGCTCATGCGGACAGCGCAGGTGCCGCATCGCGTGCTCGTTGAGCGCGATCACGCTCGTATCGAGGCTGCCGACGATCAGCTGGGTCGGCGCACGCACGCGCGCGAGCGCGTTGGCGCCGGCAAGGTCCGGCCGGCCGCCGCGCGATACGATCGCGCCGATCTCCATCGGCGCGGCCGCGGCGGCGGCGAGCAACGCCGCCCCGGCTCCGGTGCTGGCGCCGAAATAGCCGATCGGAAGGTTGAAGGTGCGCGGGTCGGCCCTGGCCCAGTGCGTCGCGCGCATCAGACGCGACGCGAGCAGCCCGATGTCGAACACATTGCCACGATCGGTTTCCTCGACCGGCGTCAACAGGTCGAGCAGCAGCGTTGCGAGCCCGGCCTCGCGCAGCCCCTCGGCGACATGATTGTTGCGCGGACTCAGCCGCCCGCTGCCACTGCCATGGGCAAAGATCACCAGGCCACGGGCATCGCCGGGGACGCCCAGAATGGCCTCAAGGCCATCGGGATGGATCAGGATTTCGCGCGGCTCGATATCGGCGACGGTCATGGCTCAGAGTCCGAAGGGCCAGGTTTCGGGCGCGCCACGGACATGCTCGGGTCCGAGCGGCGTTACCGCGTGCGTTTCGTCGAACCACACCCAGGCGTCGAACTGCTCGCCCAGCATTGCCTGGAAATAGTGGCTGAGCAGCTCGGTTTCGGGACGATAGACGACGCCGATCGCGCGTTCGAGCAGCGGGCTGCGCAGCATGTCGGCAAGGCCGCGCCGCTCGGGCGAGCGCCAGTCGGTCAACGAGCGCGCCTGGCCGGTGCGGCGGAAAGCATGCTCGTAGCTGTCCGGGCGGGCCGGGCGCACCGTCTTGATCTCCATGCCGGCGCCCCAGTCGCTGGCGGCGGCGACCGTGCCGCGGTCGGTTCCGAAGCCGATCAGCACCGCTGCCTCGCCATAGGCCATCCGGCACAGCTCGCCGATGTTGAACTCGCCGCGCCAGCCCATCGCCGTCGCGGCGGCGTTGCCGATATGGGAATTGTGCGCCCAGACGACCGCCTTCGCATCGTTGCCCCGGTGCGCGATCAACGCCTGCAGCGTCGTGAACATGTGGCGATCGCGCAGATTCCAGCTTTCGGCCGCGCCGCGATACATGGCGCGATAATATTGTTCGGCCGCCCGGACGATGCGCGCGTTCTGGACCGCGTCGAACCAGCGCTCGCCATCGTCGCGAAGATAGGTGAGGCGATGTTCGAGCAGATCGCGCAACTGCGCCACGACGGGATCCTCGCAACTGCCGCGTCCGCCGCGTTCGACGGCTCGCCCGTAATGCGCGGGCTCGTCCTGCCAGGGGGTGAGGCAGCCATAGCGCCGCCGCGCGCGTGCCGCGCCATCCGGATCGACCTTGTCGAGATAGGCGAGCACGGCGTGAATCGACTCTCCGAGGCTGTAGACATCGAGCCCGTGGAACGAGGCACGCTCGGCTTCGGCAAGCGGCGCATTATGGCCCCGCATCCAGTCCGCGAAATCGAGCACTTCCTGATTGCGCCACATCCAGGCCGGGAAACGCGGAACGACATCGCCGCGGCGCGGCCGCGGTGCCTGATGGCGGACATAGTCGTCGATCCGCGCGGCATCGGGCCAGTCGGCCTCGACCGCGACCATCGTGAAGCCGTGCCGCTCGATCAGCCGCCGCGTGATCGCGGCGCGCGCGCGGTAGAATTCCGAAGTGCCATGCGTGGCTTCTCCAAGGAGGACGATTTGAGCATCGCCGAAGCGATCGAACATCGCGCCGAACTTCTCGGCGTCGGCCGGGTGCGGGAGCGGCTCGGCGGCGAGCGTCAGCGCGTGCACCAGCTCGGGCGATGCCTCCCGGTCCTCGCGATCGAGATCGACATATTGCACGGCGCTCTCCGTCTTCAGCCTCGCCCCGCATCAGCGATCAAAGCCGGGCGATGTCTCGCAAGGATTCGGCCGTTTTGCCGTGAGCCGCATTTGGGATGTTTACGGAGTCGCGGCGTCTCGTCCGGCGCGGTCGGTCAACCGCCTGTCAGATGGCTTTCGACAGACCGGACGCCGGGGGCCTCCCGCACCGCCCGCTCTGCCGCGTCGCGACAAGCCGTGCCGCCGAGCATTCCGGCGAGCTGCACCACACCATCCTCGACCGCGATCTCGATCGCGGCTGCCTGCGCCTCGACCAGGCCTTCGAGGGCGGCCAGTATCCGGCCGCGCAGATCGGCCACGGAGGGCGGGCCTCGCGTCTCGATCCGGCAGGCAACGCCGGTGACCCCTGCAATGCGCGAGGTGGCGCTGCGTGCCGCCTCGCGTTCATAGGGCCAGTCGACCTCGCCGGTGAGCGTTACAAACCCCTTGTCGACCGCGACATCCACGGCACCCGTGGGCACCGCGGCGTCGAGGTCGAGGATCGCGTGTACGCGCGCCGCGATCGCCGCATCGTCGAGCGCGGGATCCACCGGCCGCACCGAAATCTTCTCGAAGACGCGGCGGACATCAGGAACCCGCCGTGCGGCGGAGGCGGCTGCCTCCCTCGCACCGACATTGGCGACGGAACCGGACAGTACCACCACGCCATCCTGAACCGCGACATGGATCGCGGAAGCGTCGATGCTATGGTCGCTTCCAAGTTCCCGGCGGACGTCGCGCAGCAATTGGGCGTCAGGTTGCAGCATGAGATATCTCCCGAGTGAAGGGAGGGAAAGCTCTAGCCTGCACGGACACTCGCCGGACCTCGTAAATGTCCGCACCCCGCTGCATGGCGACGGAGACTTCGTCACGCCCGGGGTTTCGTCGTCGTTTCCGGCCTCGTCACAATGCATCCGATCCCGGCTTCTTTGCCTTTCCATTCCGCCCATCGAGGCAGGAGCGCCGGGGTCGCTCGCTTCAGGCCAGGAGCGCGGGAATGCCGCGCCACAGCATATACCCGGCGACCAGGAAGATGATCCCTGCGAAGACCTTGACGAGGCTACCGGCCGCGGCGAGTCGCCGCCCTGCGATCGAACCGGCCATTCCACCGGCGATGCCCCCGGCAATGAACACGGCCGCGAGCGGCCAGTCGATCAAGCCGGACAGCGCGTAGTTGAGCGCCGTGGTCACCCCGAACGCGGCAACCGCGATCAGGGATGTGCCGACCGCGTTGATCATGGGCATGCCCGTGGAGGCGATGAGGCCGGGTACGATCAGAAACCCGCCACCGATCCCGAAGAAGCCGGAGAAGGCACCGGTGCCAAAGCCGAACCCCAGCACCTTGGGCGCATTGGTCCGATTGCACTGTACGTCCGGCATGTCCTCGGAGCTGCGCCTGCGAAGCATCAGCGCGCCGACGACGATCATCAGCAGCGCGAACAGCAGCAGCAGCTTCTGCCCGTCGATCGCCTTGCCCAACGTCGAGCCGGCAAGCGCGCCGAGCACGCCCGCCGCGGCGTACATGCCGCCACAGCGCCATTTGACGGTGCCGGCCCGCGCGTGGTTCACCAGCCCGGTCGCGGCGTTCGCGGCGACCGCCAGCGCGCTCGTCCCGATGGCGACATGGGCGCTGGGGACCCCGACCAGATAGACCATCAGCGGGACCGCCAGGATCGATCCGCCGCCGCCGACCAGCGCGAGTGTGAACCCGACCAGTCCGCCCGACAGCGCCGCGAGCAGATACTGGAGCGGCTCGAGCATTTCAGGCCTGGGTGGTCCCGGCGCGCGCCTCGATGCGCGGGGCGAGCGGGGTCAGGTCGTAACCGCATGCGCTCGCCTGGCGCAAAATCTCGTCGGTGGTGAGCCTGCCGGCCTGCGACAACGCCCACAGCGAAGTCGCGCGCATGCCCGACTTGCAGAAGGCGAGCGCCGGCTTGGCGCAAGCGCTCATCGCGTCGCGGAAGGCGTCGATCTGGGCGTCGCTGAACTGGCCCGGCACCACCGGTATGTGACGATATTCGAGGCCCGCCGCCTTGGCCGCGGCTTCCAGCTCGGCGCTGGAGGGTTGGCCCGGCTCTTCGCGATCGGGGCGATTGTTGACGATCGCGCGGAAGCCTGCCGCCTTGGCGGTGGCAATCGCGGCAGGCGTGATCTGGGTGGTGACGCTGATGCCGGGGGCGAGGGGCTTGGGAGTCATCGGGACCGCCTTTTCGCTGAGGTCGCGCTCAGAGCGCATCGATGGGAATTTTGAGGTAGCGAACGCCGTTCGCCTCGGGCTCGGGGAAGTGCCCGCCACGCATGTTCACCTGGATCGAGGGGAGGATCAGCCGCGGCATGCCGAGCGTGCGGTCGCGCGCGGCGCGCATCGCCACGAACTCGGCTTCACTCACGCCGTCATGGACGTGGACATTGGCGTCGCGCTCGGCGCCGACCGTGGTCTCCCACGCGTAGGTTTCGCGCCCCGGCGCCTCGTAGTCGTGGCACAGGAACAGCCGTGCGTCGCGCGGCAGCTCGAGCAAGCGGCGGATCGAGCGGTAGAGAGTCGCTGCGTCGCCACCCGGAAAGTCGGCGCGGGCAGTGCCATAGTCGGGCATGAACAGGGTGTCGCCCACGAACACTGCGTCGCCGATGACATAAGCGAGGTCGGCGGGGGTGTGCCCCGGAACATGGAGCACCGCGGCCTGCAGCTTCCCGATCGCGAAGGCGTCGCCGTCGTCGAACAGCCGGTCGAACTGCGAGCCGTCGCGCGCGAACTCGGTGCCGGCATTGAAGATCTTGCCGAACACCTCTTGCACGACCGTGATCGCGCGGCCGATCGCGAGCTGACCGCCGAGACGTTGCTGGAGCCAGGGCGCCGCCGAGAGATGGTCGGCATGGACGTGGGTCTCGAGCAGCCAGTCGACGGTCAATCCCTCGGCCTCGACATAAGCGACCATCGCATCGGCCGAGGCGTGCGAGGTCCGCCCTGAGGCGGGGTCGTAATCGAGCACCGAGTCGATGATCGCCGCGCGCCGCGTCGCGGGATCGTGGACGACATAGCTCGCGGTGAAGGTCGCCTCGTCGAAGAAGGCGCGTACCCGCGGCCGCGCCGAGGGGGCGTCCAGCGCAGAAGCGACGATCATGCCCGCCCGGTCGAGGGCACGGTCGCAGATTGGACAGGATCCCGTCTGGGCGGTCATCAGATCAGCGGAACGCATTGCCGGACCGTAGGCCGAGCGCCTTGAACAGCATCGCCGCCGGGCACCAGCCGGTGAACGCGGCCTGGATCATGTTGAGCCCGGCGAATGCCGACAGCGCGATCCACCAGGGATGGACGGCGAGCGACAGCGCGATGCCGAGCAGGACGACAAAGCCCGCGAAGACGAAGACGGCACGGTCAATGCTCATGGGTGAACTCCGATGCTGGGGTTGGTGGGCTTGGTACGGGTGGGACGGATCTTGAGCTTGCCGACGCCCATCATCCTGAGCGCGAGCTTCTCGTAAAATGGCTCGGCCTGGCCGTGGCGGATCTTGTAGAGGAAGTAGCGCTCGAACAGCACCTTGGCGCGGTGGACCCATTTGCCCTGGACCGCCCAGTTGACGTTGCGCGGCGGGATCTGCGGTTGGGCGACGAAGGCGACTCCGCCGTCGCCGAAGTCGGCGAGGCAGATCGCGTTCCAGCTCGCCTCGCTGTTGGGCTCGCGGCCCTCCACCTCCTCGGCGATGTTCTCGACGATCGCCGCCATCATGCTCTCGATCATGAAGCCGGTCTTGGGCACGCCCACCGGCACGGGGGTAGGACCGGTCGGCGGGATCGCGACGCAGACGCCGAGTGCGTAGACATTGGGGAAGGCGGCGTTGCGCTGGTGCTTGTCGACCAGGATGAAGCCGCGCGGATTGCTGAGGCCCTCGATGCCCTGGACCGCCGGCACGCCGCGGAACGCCGGGAGAATCATCGAGTAGCGGAAGGGAAGCGCGTGCGTCTTCGCCACCGACCCGTCGCCGGCGACTTCCTCGACATGCATCGTGCCGTCCTCGACCCTGGCGATGCGCGCGCTGGTGATCCATTTGATGTCGCGGTCGCGCATCCGGCTCTCGAGCATCGACTTGGTGTCGCCCACGCCGTCGAGGCCGAGATGGCCAATATACGGTTCGGCAGTGACGAACGTCATCGGCACCTGGTCGCGGATGCGGCGGCGACGGAGCTCGGTATCGACGATCATCGCGAATTCGTAGGCCGGGCCATAGCAGGACGCGCCCTGCGCGGCGCCGATCACCACGGGGCCGGGATTCTCGACGAAGCGGTCGAACGCTTCGGCCGCGCCTCCGGCATGCTTGCCGGTGCAGATCGACTGGGTGAAGCCTTCGGGTCCGAGCCCCTCGATTTCGTCGAACGCCAGCGCGGGGCCAGTCGCGATGACGAGATAGTCGTAGGTCAGGCTGGTGCCGTCGCCGAGTTCGAGGCGGCTCTCCTGCGGGTGGACGCGCTTCGCGCCCGCGGCGGAAAAGCCAATATCCTCGCGCGCGAAGACAGGGGGCAGACGCACCTGCACATCCGCGACGTCGCGCCAGCGCACCGCTACCCACGGGTTGGAGGGCACGAAGGTGTAGGTCTCGCTGTCGGAGACCGCCATGACCTCGGCGCGATTCCTGAGTCGCTCGCGCAAGGCGAAGGCAGTGAGGGTGCCGCCCAATCCGGCGCCCAGGACGATGATCCGCGGCTTTGCTTTCGGCATTTCGGTCACTCCTCGCGACGCACCGCGCGTCGGGCAAAATCAAGTTTCGGGAAGTTCGCGGGCCGTGCCCATAAGGAGTTTTCCCAATTCGGCGGACTGCCGCGGGCCGATACTTGCTGGTGGGAGATGCCAACCGCGGAAGCAATGAACATGCAGCAAAAGGGGTTGATCATGCTGGCCGCGCTGGCGCTCGCGGCGTGTGGCTCCGCCGACAAGGCCCTCCCGCCCCAGTCCGCCGCAGTTCAGGGCGAGCGCCTGACAGTGGTTCGCGCCGAGATCGCGCAGCTCAAGCCGCTCGCCGCCGAGATCGCGACGCGCGATCAGGCCGAGGCGCTGGTGCGGATCCCGGGGACGCTCGTCGAGCTGACCGTGCGCGAAGGCGACGAGGTCCGTAAGGGCCAGCTGATTGGCCGGGTGGTCGATACGCGAATCGCTTACGAAACCAACGCGCTCGCCGCGCAGGTGCGCGCCGCATCCGCGCAGGCGGATCAGGCCCGCGCCGACCTGGCCCGCGCCCAATATCTCTACGGCAAGGGCGTGGTCGCAAAGGCGCGGCTTGATCAGGCCCAGGCTGCCGCGCGAACCGCGGATGCGCAGGTGAAGGCGGCGCAGGCCCAGATGTCCGCGAGCGCCGAATCTTCGCGTCAGGGTGCGATCCTTGCCCCTGCGACCGGCCGCATCCTGCGCGCCGACATCCCACAGGGATCGGTGGTGGCCCCGGGCATGTCGGTCGCCACCGTCACCTCGGGTCCGCCCGTGTTGCGGATCGACGTCCCCCAATCGCTCGCGAAACAGTTGCGCGTCGGCACGCGGTTCATGATCCGCGACCAGGCGGGGCTTCCCGACGCTGCCGGCACGGTCACGCAGCTCTATCCGGCGGCCTCGGGCGGGCGGGTGCGCGCCGAGGCCGAGATGCCGCAGCTCGCCACCGATCTCATCGGCCGTCGCGTGTCGGTGCTCCTCGATGTCGGCAGCCGGCCCGGCATCGTCGTGCCCCGCCGCTTCGTTTCGACGCGCTACGGCGTGGATTACGTCGATGTTGCGGGCAAGGACGGCGTTACCTCAATGGTCGTCCAGACCGCACCCACCGGCGATCCGGCCACGGTCGAGATTCTGTCGGGCGTGGTGGCGGGTGACGTGCTCGTGGCGGGCAAGGCCGCGCGATGAGTCTCGGCATCTCCGGGAGGCTGACCCGCTCGACGATCCAGTCGCCGCTGACACCCCTGTTCCTGCTCGCGGCCATCGCGCTGGGCCTGCTCGCGCTGATCTCGATCCCGCGGGAAGAAGAACCCCAGATCAGCGTGCCGATGGCCGATATCCGCGTCGCGGTCCCGGGGCTGAGTGCCGCGGACGCGATCGAGCTGGTCGGCAAGCCATTGGAGACGATCGTCCGTTCGGTCGATGGCGTCGAGCATGTCTATACCCAGGCCGAGGATGACGGCGTGCTCGTCACCGCGCGCTTCCTCGTCGGCTCCGATCCCGATGACGCAGCGGTGCGCATCCACGAAAAGCTGCGCGCCAACTATGATCGCATCCCTGTCGGCATCGCCGAGCCGCTGGTCACCGTGCGCGGCATCAGCGACGTGCCGATCGTCGTGCTCACGCTCTCGCCGAGGGCCGGCGCCGCAAACCGTTGGGACGGCGCCTCGCTGCGTGACCTGGCCGAGCGTCTGCGCGCCGAGATCGCCAAGGTCGATGATGTCGGCCTCACCTTCATCACCGGCGGCGCGGCCGAGGAAATCCGCATCGCGCCCGACCCGGCCCGGCTCGCGCTCCATGGCGTGCCGCTGTCGGCGCTGTCCGACGTGGTCGGGCAGGCGAACCGCGCGTTCCCGGCCGGCAGCGCTCGCGAGAAGGGCCAGGCAGTGGCCGTCACCGCCGGCAGGACGCTGGCGCGCGCGGAGGATGTGGGCATGCTGACCGTATCGTCCGTGAACGGCGCGCCGGTCTATGTCCGCGATGTCGCCGACGTGACGCAGCAACCCCGCGAGGCGCAGACCCGGGTGGCGCGCTGGACGCGCAACGGCGGGCAGTGGAGCGCGGCGCCAGCGATCAGCATTGCGGTCGCCAAGCGTGCGGGCGCGAACGCGGTGACGGTTTCGGGTGCCGTGATCGCCCGGGCAGAGGCGCTCAAAGGCAGCCTCATCCCCCCGGGTCTCGAACTCGCGGTCACGCGCGATTATGGCGCGACCGCCAACGACAAGGCGAACGAACTGCTATTCCATCTCGGGCTGGCGACGCTTTCGATTGTCCTCCTGATCGGCTTCGCGATCGGCTGGCGCGAAGCGGGCGTCACCGCGATCGTCATTCCCACCACGATCCTGCTCACCCTCTTCGCATCGAACCTGATGGGCTACACGATCAACCGCGTCAGCCTGTTCGCGCTGATCTTCTCGATCGGCATCCTTGTCGACGATGCGATCGTGATGATCGAGAATATCGCGCGCCACTGGGGCATGCAGGACGGACGGAGCCGCATCGACGCGGCGGTCGATGCGGTCGCCGAGGTCGGCAATCCCACCGTCATCGCCACCCTCACGGTGGTCGCGGCGCTGCTGCCGATGCTGTTCGTCTCGGGGCTGATGGGGCCCTATATGGCGCCGATCCCGGTCAACGCCTCGGCGGCGATGATCTTCTCCTTCTTCGTCGCCGTGGTGATCGCGCCCTGGCTGATGATCCGCTTCGCCCGCAAGACGCTCGCGCACGGTCATGAGGCAGAGGGCGGCGGCAAGCTCGGCATGCTTTATGCCCGCGTCGCCCGCCCCGTGATCGCGACGCGCCGCAACGCCGGGATCTTTCTCGCGGCGGTGGGCGTGGCGACGCTGCTCGCCTGCTCGATGTTCTATTTCGAGCTGGTGACGGTGAAGCTGCTGCCGTTCGACAACAAGTCCGAAGTACAGGTGGTGATGGACCTGCCCGAGGGCACCAGCCTGGAGGATACGGGCCGGATGGCGGAGCAGGTCGCGGCGGTGGTTCGCACCTTGCCCGAGGCCTCGGCGATGGAGCTGTATGTCGGCACCTCGGCGCCGTTCAACTTCAACGGCCTCGTCCGACATTATTTCCTGCGCGACAAGCCTGAGATGGGCGACGTGATGGTGACCCTGCTTCCCAAGGACGAGCGCAGCCGGTCGAGCCATGAGATCGCGCTGGTCCTGCGCGAGAAGCTGAAGAGCCTCACCGTCCCCCCGGGCGGCTCGATCAAGGTGGTCGAGACGCCGCCCGGCCCTCCCGTGCTCGCGACGTTGCTCGCCGAGATCTATGGTCCCGACGAGGCGACGCGCCGGGCGACCGCGCGCGAGGTCGAGCGGCTGTTCAAATCGGTGCCCTATATCGTCGATGTCGATACCAGCTTCGGCCAGCCGCGTCCGCGGCTCAGGCTCGTCCCCGATCGCGAGAAGCTCGACTATTACGGCCTGTCCGAACGCGAGATGTTCGATTCGATCGGTCTGCTGCTCGGCAGCCGCACCGTGGGCTATGCGCCGCGCGGGGACGGGCGCACGCCGCTGCCGATCACGCTCGAGCTGCCGCAATCCGCGCGGCGGTGGGACCAGAGCCTCGCATCGACCCCCGTTGCTGTGGCCCGCGGCGCGGGTGCGGGCCGCCTCGTCGAACTTGGCGAAGTGGTCGATGCGATGACCGAACCCGGCAGCTATTCGCTGTTCCGCCGCAACGGTCTCGCCGCCGACATGGTCACCGCCGAGCTGGCCGGCACATACGAGGCGCCGATCTATGGCATGCTCGCCGTCCAGAAGGCGATCGACGCCAACGACTGGGCCGCGAAAGGGCTCACCAAGCCCGTCATCCGCCTAAACGGCCAGCCCGCGGACGAGAGCAAGCCGACATTGCTGTGGGACGGCGAATGGGAGATTACCTGGGTGACCTTCCGAGACATGGGCGCGGCCTTCGGCGCGGCCTTGCTGGGCATCTATTTCCTGGTGGTCGCGCAGTTCCGCAGCTTCAGGCTGCCATTGGTGATCCTGACGCCGATTCCGCTGACGCTGGTCGGCATCGTCGCAGGCCATATGCTCTTCGGCGCGCCCTTCACCGCGACGTCGATGATCGGCTTCATCGCGCTGGCCGGCATCATCGTGCGCAATTCGATCCTTTTGGTCGATTTCATCCGCCACAGCGGGAGCGACGGGAAATCACTCCGCGAGGTCCTGATCGAGGCGGGGTCGATCCGCTTCAAGCCGATCCTGCTCACCGCGCTCGCGGCGATGATCGGCGCGGGCGTGATCCTGACCGATCCGATCTTCCAGGGGCTGGCGATCTCGCTGTTGTTCGGGCTCGCCTCCTCGACCCTGCTCACCGTGCTGGTGATCCCGGCGATCTATGTGCTGCTGCGCGATGACGGCCGGATTGCGGGGGAGGCGGAGGCTGCATAGCGGATACGGCCCGAAGGGGCGTCGCCGCGGGGTGCCGTGCGCTAAAGAGGATGGGAGATGCCGACGCCCGAATTCACTGGTGACCCACGCGAGATCGAGCTGAAGTTCGATTATGACGGCCTCGACCGGGACCGTCTGCTGGCCGCGCTCGGCGCCTTGTCCCGCGCCGGTAGCGCGCACCAGCTGGTATCGACCTATTTCGACACTCCCGCGCGAGACATCGGCCGGGCCGGCTACACGCTGCGGGTGCGCCGGGACGGCGGGCGACGGATCCAGACGGTCAAGGCGGTGACTGCGGACGCCGGTTTGTTCCAGCGAGGGGAGTGGGAACATCCGGTCCGCGGGGATGTCCCGCGCCTCGACCACCATAGCGGACCACTGGCCGAGGTCCTTGACGCCGCGGTGCTCGGTCGCATCGCACCCGTCTTCGTCACGGACGTGCGACGAACCCTGTTCCGGTTCGATGACGCCGGTTCGGCGTTCGACGTCGCGGTCGATGATGGCGAGGTGCGAACGGCCGGAGGGGCAGAGAGGCTGTGCGAGGTCGAGCTCGAACTGCGCTGCGGGACGCCACGGGTGCTGTTCGACCTTGCGCGGTCGCTGAACGAGCAAGTGCCGCTGCGGCTGGGGGTCCGCTCCAAGGCCGAGCGGGGCTTTGCACTGGCCGACGACGAAAGGCCCGACGCATTCAAGGCCGAGCCGATTCAGCTCGATCCCGAGAGCGATGCCGCCGACGCGTTCGGCGCGATCGCACGGGCCTGCATCCGTCAGTTCAGGCTCAATGAAACCCGGCTATTGGAGACGGGCGCCGCCGAGGCCCTCCACCAGGCCCGGGTCGGGCTGCGCCGGCTTCGCTCCGCCTTCACGATCCACGCCTCCCTTCTCAGCCACGATCCCCGGACGGATTTGCTGCGTGCAGAACTGCGCTGGCTCGCCGCCGAATTGGGCGAGGTGCGCAATATCGACGTCCTCATTCCACGCGTCGGCCAGGAAGCGGGCGCGATGCTGAGAATGGAACGCGACCGGCTGTTCGAACATGTACGCGCCGAACTCGCCGGCGCGCGCACGCGGCTGTTGATGATCGACTTGACCGAATGGCTGACGGCGGGAGCGTGGCGAACCGAACCCGCGCACCCCGCGCGGCTGCACAGGGAGGTGGGCGCGTTCGCCCGCAACGTGCTCGAGAAACGATGCGGCCGCCTCCGCCGCCGGGGCGAGGGACTATCGAAAATGGATCGCGAACACTGGCACAGGGTCCGCATCGAGGCGAAGAAGCTGCGATATGCCAGTGAGTTCTTTGTTTCGCTCTACACCGGCGACAGAGATCGTCGCCGGCACAAACACTTTCTCCAGGCGCTCGAAGCGCTGCAGGACCAGCTCGGGGAGTTGAACGATCTGGTCGTCGGCCCTCAGTTGCTGGCGAAGCTGGGTATCGACGCGGAATTGCCGAATGCCGGCAAGCACGCCGTTTCTGGGCTGCTGGACCGCGCCGACAATGCCTTTCGGGCGTTGCTTCGGACCAAGCACTTCTGGTGATCCGCACATGGGAAAAGAGAAGCGGGTCGCGCCGTCCCTTCATGAGCCCCTCAGCAGACCTTCCAAAGCATCGATAAGCGGGCGCTGACTTGCCAGCATGGCCTGCCTTGCCGCATCGAGAGTCAGCCACCGCGCCGCCTCGATTTCGGGAAACGATCGAAGCGTCCCGCTGCCTGGCGGCCATTCCATTTCGAACTGGTTGCTGCTGACTGCCTCGGGATCGACATCCTGTTCGAGCGCGAAGGCTTCGACGGTCTTGCCGCCGCTCTGGCGAATGCGCGCGAGCGGCTGGGGTGTGCCGGCCAGCCCGATCCCCAGTTCTTCTTCGGTCTCGCGCCGCGCGGCGGCCAGCGCATCCTCGCCGTCCTCGATCAGGCCTTTGGGAATCTGCCAGGCGCCGGCGTCCTTGCGGGCCCAATACGGCCCTCCGGGGTGGACAAGCAGCACTTCGATGCCCGCCTCGCCGCGGCGGTAGAGGAGAATCCCGGCACTGCGCTGCGGCATCCTGTCACCCTCCTATGCCGGCCGAGGATAGGCCTGCCCGGCGCGCCAGCCGCTTCGTACTTCTACGCAGTGCGCCCCTCCGATCGCTGATGCAGCATGATGCGGACCTTCACCGGCCGCGGAGCCCATGATGCCCAGAACCGCCTTGCTTGTCTGCGGAATCCTGTCGTCGCTCGTCTACGCCTTCACCGATATTCTCGCGGCGCTGAGTTGGGAGGGCTACCATTATGCCTCGCAGGCGGTCAGCGAACTCAGCGCGGTCGGCGCGCCGACCCGGCCCTATGTCCTCCCGTCCATGGTCGCTTATGATCTGCTCGTGATCGCATTCGGATTTGGCGTGCGATCGTCAGCCGGAGCGAGCCATGCGCTCCGGACCACCGGTGCATGCCTGATCGTGATCGGCTTGGTGGGGCTCGCTGCGATCCTGTTCCCAATGCATCTTCGTGGCGCTGGGCGGACTTTCAGCGATACGATGCACATCGTACTGACAGCCGTGACGGTGCTGTGCATCGTCGCCGCCATCGGAACCAGCGCCAGAGCGTTCGGCAAGACGTTCCGCCTCTACGCGATCGCGACGATCCTGATCCTGGTGGTGTTCGGTGTTCTCACGGGACTCGATGGGCCTCGCGTCGGCGCGAATCTGCCGACACCCTTTCTCGGGATCACCGAGCGCATCAACATTGGCGCCTATCTTCTATGGACGACGGTTCTGGCGCTCCTGCTGCTGGGCACGCGCGCCGCCGGACGGGATGCGGATACCGGGCCTGCAGAGACCGTGATCCGCCGTGGCTGACGGCGTGGGACCCGCCGCCTTGCTCAGCGACCCGGCCGGTCAGGCAGGTCTCGCCAAGCGGCTGGACTTGATGCTGCGGCCCGAGCCGGCGCGCGTCGTGCTGAGGCCCTTCATCCCCGCCGAGAACGGATCTGTGGAGGGGCAGCACATGAAATCGCGTGCCGAGCGAATCCTGGACCGCGTGCTGGCGCTCGGCGAGCAGGACCTGCGAGTCGAGCTCGACCGAGCCGTCTCCAGCCTCGCCGACCGCCACCGCGATGTCGAGCGCCTGCTCCAGCGCCGCTTCTACGACATGAGCGACCGGTTTCTCGGTGGCAGGACCGTCAGCCCCGAGCAGGCGCTCCTGGCCGGCGCGTACTTCGCTGAGGAATATTCGTTCGAGGCGGCTGCGCTGTTCAATCCCAGCATCGTCCCGCATCCGGATCAGACGGGATTGCCCGCCGGCGCTGCACGCTTCGTATTATCGCTGCGCGGTGTCGGCGAGGGCCATGTATCGTCGATCAGCTTCCGGACGGGAGAAATCACCGCTGAGGGAAAGATCACCGTCAATCCCCCGAGCCGTTGGGCCACCTCGCCGACGATCGAAACCGTACCCGGCGGTGCGGCCGACGATCCCGGACTGAGGCTGTTCTATGGTCAGCACGACGATCTGTCGCAGGTCGTGATCTTCCCGATCAGCTTCCATCAGCGCCATGGAATCGAGGATCTTCGACTCGTCCGCTTCAGCGAAGAGGATGGGCACGTCAGCTATTTCGGCACCTATACCGCGTTCAGCGGCGAGGCGGTCCGCCAGGAGTTGCTGCGGACCGACGACTTCGTGACGTTCGAGCTCAATGCGCTACGCGGCAGGCTGAGCGCCACCAAGGGCATGGCGCTGTTCCCGCGTCGGATCGACGGCCGCTATGCGATGCTCGGGCGCCACGACCACGAGAATATCTGGCTGCTCAAGTCGAACGACCTGTACGCCTGGGACAGCGGCGAGATCATCGTGTCGCCCCGCTGGCCCTGGGAATTCGTCCAGATGGGCAATTGCGGCTCCCCGATCGAAATCGACGAAGGCTGGCTGGTCATCACGCATGGCGTAGGGCCGATCCGGAATTATTGCCTCGGCGCCTGCCTGCTCGACAAGAAGGATCCGTCGAGGCTGATCGCCCGTTCGACCCACCCGCTCATTCGCCCGGGCAGTGACACGCGCGACGGCTATGTTCCCAATGTCGTCTATAGCTGCGGCGCGATCGTCGTCGGGCGCACCCTGCTGCTGCCGTACGGAGTCGCGGACTCGTTCACTGCCTTTGCCAGCGTTCCGCTCGACCGGCTGCTTCTTTCGATGACCTGACGGCCCCGGCCCGCGGCCCGCCCACTTGATTCTGGCTGCCCGCGCCGCCATTTCAGATACTCCATCCGGCTCGAGACGACGATCGTCGACGCAGGCGCGAGAAGCGCCGCATCTTCCTCCTTCCGCCCGATCCAGAAACGCGGTCCCCGTTCGATTCTGCCGGCAGCGTCATATCGGCCAGCCTGATCACCGGGCTCCGGTCCGATCTTCCTGGTCTCGTCACGGCACAGGTGACCGAACGGGTCTATGACAGCCCCACGGGACGGATATTACTCATCCCGCAAGGCGCCCGCCTGGTCGGAAGCTATGACAGCGTCGGCGCGTTCGGGCAAAAACGCGCGCTGATCGTGTGGCAGCGGATCATTCTGCCCGACGGAAGCTCGCTTCGGATCGACAACGTTCCGGCGACCGACGCATCGGGTTACGCCGGCGGCGCGGAAGCGCAGTTTCTCGTGCGTGTGATAGGCTTCGGTGCCGATGAATGCTTGGACGTCCGAAGCATCGAGCAGGCAGTACACATCATAATAGTGGCGCATGAAGTTCGCTGGCATCTGACCGCTTTGCTGCTGCATGCGATATTTGGTCGAGATGGTCTGCAGCTTCTCCACCAGCGTGTAGCCCGGCTCGTAGCAGAGCACATCCGGCGCCCGATTGTCGGTCAGGCCTTCGAGGCCACTCGCGACAGCCTGCTCATATGCCCATGAGGTGATGAGACACGGCCGGTTCGGAGCAACCTGATCGAAGCCGGCTTCGAGCAAGATGCCAGTCTTGACGCCAGCTGGGAGCGCATTGAGCTCGGTGTACGGCAAGCGAATGCCCGCGCTCCTGAAATAGCGGACATCGTCAAATTCGGTGTCTCGCAGCGCTGGCTGGAAGCCAGGGATCGCGATGCGCTCAGCGAGATCGTCATAGAAGAGTTGGCGCGCTGCGACCTGAAATCCCCGGCCATCCGAGACGTGCCAGGCGTCGATCAGCCCCCGCGATCGGATCGCCTTCCGAACTCGACGGTCACGACTTTCCCACCCTCGCGGAGTGCGTCGAGATAGTCGGACCAGTGCTGCATCATCTGCACGCGCTCATCCCAATACTGCCCGCGGGCATAGGCACGGCGCACGCCGTTGTTCTCCATGTGCGCGAGTTGCCGCTCGATCGCGTCCGGGTTCCAGATGCCCATTTCGTTGAGCAGCGTCGCCGCCATTGCCCGGAAGCCGTGCGCGGTCATCTGGTCCTGGCCGAACCCCATGCGCCGGAGCGCGAAGGTGACGGTGTTCTCCGACATCGATCGCTTCCACGTGTGGAAGGCCGGAAAGACATAGGGGCTGTGGCCAGTGAGCGGGCGCAGTTCCCCGAGGATCGCCAGCACCTGGCGCGACAGCGGCACCTTGTGCGGCCAGCGCATCCTCATCTTCTCGGCGGGGATCGACCAGACCGAGCGTTCGAAATCGAACTCCGACCATTCCGCCCGCCGAAGCTGCCCGGCGGGACGAACACATGGGGCGTCATCTGGAGCGCGAACTTGGTGATCGCCTGACCGGAATACTCCTCGATCGCACGCAGCAGCTCGCCGGCTTCCTTGGGCGTCGTGATCGCGGCAAAGTGCTTCGTCTTGGGGACGACGATCGCGCCGCGGAGATCGGCGGCCACGTCCCGCTGGCAACGGGCCGTCGCGATCCCGTACCGGAAGACGCGGCTGATGACGCTGCGCATGCGCCGGGCGCTTTCATAGCGCCCCGTCGCCTCCAGCTTGCGCAGGACGACGAGCACCTCCTGGATGCCGGATCTGGTTGATCGGACGCGCCAAGGACCGGATGGCCTTGTCGAGCAGCTACCGCACCTTCTCGAGCGTGATCTCGGCGCGACCCTCCCGCTCGCACTTGAGCACCCATTCCTCGGCGATCGACTTGAAGGTGATGTTGGAGTCGATCTGCGCGCGAATCTTCTTCAGCTTTTTCTCCGCAAGCGGATCGAGGCCTTCGGCGACCTGCGTGCGCGCCGCGTCGCGCCTCTCGCGAGCCGCCGCGAGACTCACATCCGGCCATACGCCGAGCGCCAGAGTCTTTTGCTTGCCTAGATAGCGATAGTGCATGCGCCAGTATTTCCCGCCGTTGGGCATCACCAGCAGGCGGAGCGCGCGCTCGTCGGTGAGCTTGTAGGGCTTGGCCTTCGGCCGGGCATTCGCGACTGCGAGAGCGGTCAGGGACATGTTGGTATCTCCGTCCAAAAACCGGGCAGATCGAAGACCCCAAAAAATACCAACAATCGATGGTATCTGTGGGTGGATCGGCCCGAACCACGTCGGACGAGATAGCAGGGAAAGCGCTTATTTTCGAGCCACTTACGGGACGTTGGCGGACGTCCATGGACTGGAAAATGGTGCCAGAAGAGTACTCAATAGTTTAAGTTAAACTATTGAGTAGATTGGGTAATGTAAGATTTGATTTTGAAGATGGCCCGAAATATGACCCAACAAATATGAGATAGTAGGGGTTCGAGTCTTATTGGCATCGCATGATTACTGTTGAGACCGTACATAATTCCCGCCATAGGCGCAAATTGTTTATTGGAGTTCACGCAATGACACGGCAAAATCGAGTGGGCGCCAAGCCGAAGAGAAGGGTGGACGGTCTCCCGACGCATTCGATCCCGATCTCAGCTTCCGAGCAATGCTGCGCCCGCGGCTTGAAGTGGCATGACCTCGATCCCCTCGCGTAGCGGATAGCCTTCCGATCCGGGGTAGATCACCATGCGCCGCTCGGGCTTCAGATCCAGGCATGCCTGATGGAAGCCGCGTTCCACGGTCGGAGTGAGGCTTCGCTTGATTTCCACTGCCCAGACCGCTCCGCCCGGCAACGTCAGCAGCAGGTCGATCTCCGCGCCAGCCGCGGTACGGTAGAAATTGGCTCGGCTTCCCTCGGGCGCGGCCGCAATCATCGTCTCGATGACGAAACCTTCCCAGCTCGCACCCGCAACCGGATGGCCGAGCACATCCTCCAGCGTGGCAAGGCCCAGCAGCGTGTGGACGAGGCCACTGTCGCGAACGTAGATTCGCGGCGATTTGACCAGCCGCTTGCCGGTATTGGCGTGCCAGGGCTCCAGCCGCCGGACCAGCAGCAGATCGACCAGCAGGTCCAGATAAGCCGCGACGGTCTTGCCGTCGACGCCGAGCGCGCGCGCGAATTCGGCGGCATTGAGGAGGCTCGACTGGTGATGCGCGAGCATCGTCCAGAAGCGCCGCAACGTCTCGGCCGGGACACGCGGCCCGAGCATCGGCACATCGCGCTCTAGATAGGTGCGGATGAAGTCCTGGCGCCAGCGCTGGCTGAGCCGTTCGTCCGCGGCGAGGAAGCTGTCGGGAAAGCCTCCGCGGCTCCACAGTTCGGGAAGGTCCTCCGCCGCGACTTCCAGGCCGTCGACCGGCCCCATTTCGAGATAGCTGATTCGTCCCGCCAGACTTTCCCCGGATTGTCGAAGCAGGTCCAGCGAGGCCGATCCAAGCAGCAGGAAGCGGCCGGCACGCAATCCCTTGCGCCTTCCCTCATCGATGAGGCCGCGCAAATTCTGGAACAGGCCGGGCAGGCGGTGAACCTCGTCGAGGATCACGAGCTTGTCCGCCTGGCTTGCGAGATAGAGCTCCGGCTCCGCCAGCCGTGCACGATCCGCGTCGGATTCGAGATCGAGATAGAGCGAAGGGCGCTCTGCACCGATCATGCGTGCCAGTGTGGTCTTGCCCACCTGGCGCGGTCCAAGCAGCGCGACCGCGGGTGCCGAGTCCAGTCTTTCGACTAGGTCGGTCGCTATGCGACGTCCGATCATCCTTGCATTTATGGAGTATAACTCCAGATTTGCAAGGATTCCGCACGGCGATGTTGGCAACCAGATCCGCGGGGCCTTATTCCCGCTTCATGCCGAATCACGCCGGGTCACATCGCGAATCCAGGTCAGCGCTCGGATCGCGCGCGGCCAGCCAAGCGTGGTGATTGCCAGATAGGCGACATGCTCGAGTTCCTCGGGCGTCAATCCCTCGGTCAGCCCGCGCCGACAGTGCGAATGTGTCGCGCCCTCCGAATCGGCACCGATCGCGAGCGCAAGATTGACCAGGCGGCGCGTGCGTTCGTCGAGCGGCCCGGCGTCGCTGGCCGCTGCACCCAGTCGTTGAAAGGCCTCCCATAGCTCAGGCTTGTCGCGAGCCACGCCGCCGGCCGCGCCGGGCAGCCTCACTTCCGGAGCATCAGTAAGCTCGCTCGGTCTGATCTGCGTCATGGTTGCGCTCCTCGCTCGCGTCGGCTTGCTGGCATCGCGTCGCGACGCTTCAAGCTTGCGGCGAAGATGGCCGCAAGCTCAGGTCGGTTGGCATAACCCAATGGCGCGGTGAATCAACTTGAGCCGCGTCGGTGAAATCGGTGTCTATCCGATCCGGTCACGCGTCCTTGCCGTGGAATCGGCGACAGGCGTGTGGTTCGACGTACACCTACCACCGCATTCGGCCGCGAGATTGGCCTTCATGATCTCGGCGAGTGCCGCCTGTGCCGGGTCCGATGCATCGCGCGCCGCGGAAATCAGCCGGGTCCAATGCTCGTCGGTCGCGCGATCGACGAAGTCGGCCACGACCGCGCGCACATAGGCAGAAGGCTCCATGCCGGTCGCCGAGGCCGTGTCGCGAAGCTGGTGCGCGACGTGCGGGTCCGTCGCTTCGAGCCAGGGCACCAGCCGTTCGGCCGCCAATCCATTACCGATCAAATCGCCGAGACAGGCCGAGCCTTCCGTCACGCCACCGCGTTCGTCGAATGCCAGCGCGATCCCCTTGTCGCTCGCCGCTTCGGCAAGCGCGGCGACGTAGCGCGAGGCAGCGACGGTCCAGGCGCGACTTTCGAGGTGGAGCCGGATCTGTTCGGCGGCGATGTCGAACGGCAGATCGCGTCCCTCTATGCGGCGTTCGAGCTTGAGGATGTGCCAGCCGAAACGCGAGCGAACCGGCTCGGCGGCAACCTGGCCGGGGGCGAGGCCGAGCAGTGCATCCTCGACCTCCGCTACGAGATCGCCGCGTTGCAGTTGGCCGAGCGACCCACCGGTTGTGGCAGACGGACAGTCGGAGTGATCGCGCGCAAGCTCCGCAAAGGTGCTGACGTCCTCGGCGAGGATACGCGACAGCCGGTCCGCGGTAGCGCGGGCAAGCGCGACATCCTCGTCGGCGTCGGAGCGCGGCTCGATCAGAATGTGCGCGGCCTCGTAAAGCGCAGGGCTGCGGAATTTTGCGCGCTGTCCATCATAGACCCTGCGGCATTCGGCGTCGGTCGGCAGCGTGATCTCGATTTCCGCCTCGAGCACCGCGCGGACCAGTGCGGCTTCCGCGGTTTCCTCGCGGCCGTCCTCGTCGAGTTCCGGCTCGGGTTCCAGGCCAAGCTCGGTCGCGCGGTGCAGCAGCAGCGCCTTGGTCGCCAGCGCATGGCCCGCGGCGGTGCGGGACTCCGCGATCGATCGCCCGGGATGGTTCTGGGCTTCCTTGGCGATCAGCGCCTCGGGAATCTCGACGCCGTGGACCACGATCGCGCGCATCATCTTGCTCCAGCCTCGGGATAGACGGGTGCCGCCGCCAGCGGGCGCGAAGGGATCGGCCGCTTCGTGCGGACGACCTGCCACCCGCGGCGGCCGAGGTACCAGACCGGCGCCGAAAGCATGTGAACGAGACGGGTGAACGGAAACACCAGCAGGATCGTCATCCCGAGCACGAGGTGCATCTTGAAGATCGGATGCACGTCGGACACGACATCGGCGATGCCGGGCTGGAAGGTGAACACGCCTTGCGCCCAGACCATGAACTTGAGCATCTCATGTCCGTCGAGGTGCTGGGCGGAGACGGGAATCGTCGCGAGACCGAGGCTGAGCTGGAGCATCAGCAGCACCAGGATGGCGATGTCGCTGAAGCTCGAGGTCTTGCGGATGCGCGCGTCGAACAGCCGGCGGTGGAGGAGGAGCAGACCGCCGGCGAGGCAGAGCAGACCGGCAATGCCGCCCGCCGCCATCGCGAGAATCTGCTTGGCGCCGTGCGGCACGCCCAACGCGTCGAACACCCAGATCGGCGTGAGCAGGCCGACGAAATGCCCGGCGAAGATGGTCAGCACGCCGACGTGGAACATCACCGAGCCCGCGACGAGCTGCTTGCGGCGCAGCAGCTGCGACGACCCCGATCGCCAGCTATATTGCTCGCGATCGAAGCGGATGACCGAACCCACCGCGAGCACCGTCAACGCGATATAGGGATAGATGCCGAACAGGATCTGATTGAGGTCCATCACTTCCTCCTCAGGCGACCGCGCCGGCGCCGTGGCGCGACGTGGGAGGGACGGCCATCGCGCTCACCAGCGCCTCGGCCTGGGGGCAGCCTGTCTCGGCGGGACCGAAGGTCACCGCGGTCTCGGCCCAGAGCTTGTCCATCGCTTCCAGATCGCCCGGATCGTCGTCGGGCTCCTGCATCAGCGCCGCGAGCGCCTCGGCATCCGCCGGATCGCCTGCGAGCGCGCTCAGCGCGCCGAAGACCGCGCGATAGGGGCTGTCGCGCTTGTGCAGCCGTTCCCCAAGCGCGGCGAGCACATGCGAGGCCTCGCCGAGCAGCGACGCCGCTTCGGCGTCGGGCAGGATCGATAGAAATTCGAGGAACACCGGCAGATGATCGGGCAACTCATTGGCGGAGAGTTCGAGGCCGCGGCCGCGATACAGCTCAAGCAGCGCGACCATCGCCGGGCCGCGCTCGCGGCTTTCGCCGTGGACATGCTCGTAAAGGTTGAGCGACAGTGATCGCGTGCGGTCGAACAGCCAGACATAGCGTTCCTGGACATCGAAGATGTCGCCTTCCGCAAGATCAGCCGCGAGCCGCGCGAGTGCGCGCCCGATCGGGGCGGGGACCAGCGCCTCGGCCTCGATCGCCTCGATCGCGGCCGGGGCGAGTGCCTGCACCTCGGGGGTGGGATAGCGCAGCAGCAGCGCGAGCGCGCGATAGGTGAGGGCCATCGTCAGAGCTCCATCGGGGTTTTGGCGTGGACCAGCTTGCCTGGGCGCCTGTTGGGGCCGAACATCCCGATCTTGGTGTGCCCGTCCGAACAACCGTTGCCGAAGGTGAAGCCGCACCCGCCGCGCAGCCCATAGGCGTCCTCGGCATTTTCGCGGTGCGTGGTCGGGATGACGAAGCGATCCTCGTAATTGGCGATGGCCATGTAGCGGTACATGTCCTCGATCTGCGCCGCGGTCAGCCCGACCCGCTCGGCGATCGGATGGTCGATCCGGCCGTCCACGGTCTTGGCGCGCATGAAGCTGCGCATCGCCAGCATCCGCTCGAGCGCAAGCACTACCGGCGGCTCGTTGCCCGCGGTCAGCAAATTGGCGAGATAGCGGACGGGAATCCGCAGCGACTTGACGTCGGGCATGTCGCCGTCGACCTCCAGCGCGCCCGACGCCGCCGCATTCTGGATCGGCGACAACGGCGGCACGTACCAGACCATCGGCAGCGTCCGGTATTCGGGGTGGAGCGGGAAGGCGACCTTCCAGTCGATCGCCATCTTGTAGACCGGGCTCCGCCGCGCGGCTTCGAGCCACGCCTCGGGCACCCCGTCCGCCCGCGCCTGGGCGATCACCGCCGGATCGAAGGGATCGAGGAAGACGTCAAGCTGGGCCTGGTACAGGTCCTTCTCGTCGGGGGTCGAGGCGGTCGCTTCGATCCGGTCGGCGTCATAGAGCAGCACGCCGAGATAGCGGATGCGACCGACGCAGGTTTCCGAGCAGACGGTCGGCTGGCCGACTTCGATGCGCGGGAAGCAGAAGGTGCACTTCTCCGACTTCCCCGAATTCCAGTTGTAGTAGATCTTCTTGTACGGGCAGGCCGAGACGCACATCCGCCAGCCGCGGCATTTGTCCTGGTCGATCAGGACGATGCCGTCCTCCTCGCGCTTGTAGATCGCTCCCGACGGGCAGGCCGCGACGCAGGTCGGGTTGAGGCAATGCTCGCACAGCCTGGGCAGATACATCATGAAGGTGTTTTCGAACTGGCCGTAGATCTCCTTCTCGATCCCTTCGAAGTTCGAATCCTCCGAACGTCTGGCGAATTCGCCGCCGAGGATCTCCTCCCAGTTGGGACCGCGCTCGATCTTCTCCATCCGCTGGCCGGTGATCTTTGAGCGCGGCCGCGCGGTCGGGAAATTCTTCACTTCGGGCGAGGTCTGGAGGATGCCGTAATCGAAATCGAACGGCTCGTAATAATCGTCGAGCTCGGGCAGGTCGGGGTTGGCGAAGATCTTCGAGAGGATTCGCCACTTGGCGCCCATCCGCGGCTCGATCTTGCCGTTGGCCTTTCGCCGCCAGCCGCCGTTCCAGCGCCTCTGATTCTCCCAGTCGCGTGGGAAGCCGACACCGGGCTTGGTCTCGACGTTGTTGAACCAGGCGTATTCGACGCCTTCGCGATTGGTCCACACGTTCTTGCAGGTGACCGAGCAGGTGTGGCAGCCGATGCACTTGTCGAGGTTGAGCACCATGCCGATCTGGGCGCGGATCTTCATTTCGCGAACTCCTTGTCGGCATGGGCTTCTTCGAGCCAGTCCACCGTCTTCATCTTGCGGATGATGACGAATTCGTCGCGGTTCGAACCGACGGTGCCGTAGTAATTGAAGCCGTAGGCGAGTTGGGCGTAGCCGCCGATCATGTGCGTGGGCTTGAGCACCGTGCGCGTGCACGAATTGTGAATGCCGCCGCGCCGGCCGGTGATCTCGGATCCCGGGGTGTTCACGATCTTTTCCTGCGCGTGGTACATGAAGGTCGTACCCTCACGGATGCGCTGCGACACGACCGCCCGCGCGGTCAGCGCGCCGTTGACGTTGAACACTTCGATCCAGTCGTTGTCGACGATCCCCGCCTTCTTCGCATCGACCTCGGACAGCCAGACCACCGGTCCGCCGCGGTTGAGCGTGAGCATCAGCAAATTGTCGCTGTACGTCGAATGGATGCCCCATTTCTGGTGCGGGGTGATGAAGTTGAGGACGATCTCGGTTTCGCCATTGGGCTTGCCGCCCTGTATGAAGGTGGTCTTGAGATCGATCGGCGGGCGATAGACGCAAAGCGCCTCGCCGAACGCGCGCATCCACAGATGATCCTGATAGAGCTGCTGGCGCCCGGTGAGCGTGCGCCACGGGATCAGTTCGTGGACGTTGGTGTAACCCGCGGTGTAGCAGACATGCTCGCTCTCGATCCCCGACCAGGTCGGCGAAGTGATGATCTTGCGCGGCTGGGCGACGAGATCGCGGAAGCGGATCTTCTCGTCTTCCTTCGGCAGCGCGAGATGCGCGTGCTCGCGCCCGGTCTGCTTCTCGAGCGCGTGCCATGCCTTGACCGCAACCTCGCCGTTGGTTTCGGGGGCGAGCATCAGGATCGTCTCGCAGGCGTCGATATCGCTATCGATCTTCGCCATTCCGTGCGTCTGGCCGGGCTCGAGCACTTCGCCGTTGAGCGCCTTGAGCAGATCGACCTCGTGCCCGGTCTGCCAGCCGATGCCCTTGCCGCCGTTGCCGGCCCTGGCGAGCAGCGGGCCCAATGCGGTGAAGCGCTTGTAGGTATTGGGATAGTCGCGCTCGACCACGCTGATCTGCGGCATGGTCTTGCCGGGAATCGCCTCGCATTCGCCAAGCGACCAGTCGCGCACGTCGAAGGGCTGCGCCAATTCGGCGGCGCTATCGTGCTGGATCGGAGTCAGGACGATGTCCTGCTCGACGCCGAGCACTTCGGGCGAGACCTCGGAGAAGGCCTTGGCGATCGCCTTGAAGATCTCCCAGTCCGACTTGGCTTCCCAGGCCGGGTCGACCGCCGCGCCGAGCGGGTGGATGAAGGGATGCATGTCCGAGGTGTTGAGGTCGTTCTTCTCGTACCAGGTGGCGGTCGGCAGGACGATGTCGGAATAGACCGCCGTCGTCGACATGCGGAAGTCGAGGGTGACCAGCAGGTCGAGCTTCCCCTCGGGCGCCTCGTCGTGCCAGACGACGTCCTTGGGCTTCTGGCCGTCGGTCTCGCCGAGATCCTTGCCCTGCAGCCCGTGCGCCGCGCCGAGCAGATGCTTGAGGAAATATTCGTGACCCTTGCCCGACGAGCCGAGCAGGTTCGAGCGCCAGATGAACATGTTGCGCGGCCAGTTCGCAGGATCGTCGGGATCCATGCACGACATCTTGACCGCACCGCTCTTCAGGCCCTCGAGCGTGTGCGCCTTGGCGTCGACTCCCGCCGCGGCTGCTTCGCGCGCGAGATCGAGCGAATTGCACTGCAGCGCCGGCGCCGAGGGCAGCCAGCCCATCCGTTCCGCCTTGGCGTTGAAGTCGATCATCGAGCCGTCCCACACGCCTTCGGGCGCAGTGGGGGACACGACCTCGCTCATCGCGACCGTCTCGTAGCGCCACTGATCCGAGTGCGCGTAGAAGAAGGAAGTGGAGTTCTGCTGGCGCGGCGGCCGGATCCAGTCGGTCGCGAAGGCGAGCGGCGCCCATCCCGTCTGGGGGCGGAGCTTCTCCTGCCCCACATAATGCGACCAGCCACCGCCCGACTGGCCGATGCATCCGCACATCACCAGCATGTTGATGGCGGCGCGGTAGTTCATGTCCATGTGGTACCAATGGTTCATCGCCGCCCCGATGATCACCATCGACTTGCCATTGGTCTTCTCGGCATTGCCAGCGAAGCCGCGCGCGACCGCGACGATCTGGTCGCGGGGAACCGAGCTGATCGCTTCGGCCCAGGCGGGCGAATAGGGCTGCACGTCGTCGTAGCTCGCCGGCATATGCTCGCCGCCGAAACCCTGATCGACGCCGTAGTTGGCGAGCAGCAGGTCATAGACACAGGCGACCAAGGTCTCGCCCTCGGGGAGCATCATCCTTTTGACCGGCACATTGCGCACCAGCACGTCGGGGTGATCGGTCATCGCGAAGCCGTTGGTCGCGGCGCCACCGAAATAGGGGAAACGGACCGGGGCGATATCGTCATGCACGCCCTTGAGGCCGAGCCGCAGCACGGCCTCGCGCCCGGCGGCCTTCTCCTCGAGGTTCCACTTGCCGTCCTCACCCCAGCGGAAGCCGATCGAGCCGTTGGGCACCACGACCTCGCCGGTCGTGTCGTCGAGCGCGACGGTCTTCCATTCGGGATTGTTGGTCTCGCCGAGCGCGGCATCGAACTCGGAAGCGCGCAGCAGGCGCTCGGGGATATAGGCGCCGTCCTGCTCGACGAGTCGGACCAGCATCGGCAGGTCGCTGTACTTGCGCAGATAGTCCCGGAAATAGGGGACCTCGCGATCGACGTGGAATTCCTTGAGGATGACATGGCCGAAGGCGAGCCCGAGCGCCGCGTCGGTGCCCTGCTTGACCGCCAGCCACAGGTCCGAGAATTTCGAGGCCTCGGAATAATCCGGGCAGATCACCACCGACTTGGCGCCGCGATAGCGGGCTTCGGTGTAGAAATGCGCGTCGGGTGTGCGGGTCTGGGGGACGTTTGAGCCCCACAGGATCAGGAAGCCCGAATTGAACCAGTCCGCGCTCTCGGCGACATCGGTCTGCTCGCCCCAAGTCTGGGGCGATGCCGGCGGCAGGTCGCAATACCAGTCGTAGAAGGAGCCGCAGACGCCGCCGATCAGCTGGAGATAGCGCGCACCGGCGGCATAAGACACCATCGACATTGCCGGGATCGGCGAGAAGCCGAAGATGCGGTCGGGCCCCCACGCCTTGATCGTGTGCGCGTTGGCGGCAGCGATGATCTCGGTGACTTCGTCCCAGGTCGCGCGCACCATCCCGCCCGAGCCGCGCATGCTGGTATAGGAGGCGCGCTGCTCGGGATCGGCCTGGATCGATGCCCAGGCGGCAACCGGAGCCATGGTCGCCCGCGCCGCGCGCCACGCCTTGAGCAGGCGGGCACGAATCAGCGGATATTTCACGCGGTTGGCGGAATAGAGATACCAGGAATAGCTGGCGCCGCGCGCGCAGCCGCGCGGCTCGTGATTGGGAAGCTCGGGGCGCGTGCGCGGATAGTCGGTCTGCTGGGTTTCCCAGGTGACGATCCCGCCCTTGACGTAGATCTTCCACGAGCAGGAGCCGGTGCAGTTCACGCCGTGCGTCGAGCGGACAATCTTGTCGTGCTGCCAGCGGTCCCGATAGGCCTGTTCCCAGGTCCGGTCGTCGCGGTTCATCACGCCGTGACCGTCCGAGAAGGTCTCGGTCTTCCGCGTGAAGAAGGTGAGGCGGTCGAGGGTGTGACTCATCTGCGATCCCGAACCTGAGCAGGGTCACCTCGACTCTGCGGTCAGGCTCGGACGCTAGTGTTGACGTTGATCACTGGCATTACGTGATGTTCCCAATGGTCTGATGTGACCAGGATCACGAGAAAGGCGCAGCCAAATCCAAGGATGCGCTGCATGTTCGTGACCGACCTTCCCCGACCTGCGACGGGCCCCGCGACGGCGCTGGATGCCTTCCGGTCGATCGGTTGGCTCGCCGCGGTCGCGCCCTCGACGATCGAACGGCTCGCCGCTCAGGCGATGGTTATGCGGATGCCCCGCGGTGCGCAGATCTTCGATCAGGCCGAGATCCCCACCTTCGCGCAATTCCTGCTGGCGGGCTCGATCGAGCTGCTTGCCGTGCGCGGCGAGGAGGAGACCTTGGTCGAGCTGCTGCGACCCGTGGATGCACTATTGCCCGCCGCCGTGCTCGGCGCTTTGCCCTATCTGGTGCGGGCACGCGTGCGCGACGACGCCGTGATGCTGCTGGTGCCTGCCGAGGCGTTTCGTGCCGCGGTCGCCGCCGACCATGCGCTGTGCCTGGCCGTGCTCGCCTGCCAGGCGACCCAGTTCCGGCGCCAGATGAAGCTCGCCAAGGCGATAAGACTGCGCTCGGCCGAGGAGCGGGTCGGCGCTTTCCTGCTGGCGCTGGCGAAGGCTCGACCGGGAGCGAACGAAATCCGGCTGCCGATCGAGAAGCGCCAGATCGCGTCGCAGCTTGGCATGACCCGCGAGACGCTGTCGCGCGTCCTCCCCGTGCTCGCCCCCCACGGGCTGCGCGTCGCAGGCGACCGGCTGTTCGTCGACGACCTCGCCGCCGCCCGCACGGCCTTCCCTTACGACCCGCTCATCGATGGCCGCGACGAGATCACGCCGCTGGCCGCTCCAGGGGGACTGCAATGACCGCGAATGCCACTCCGACCCCGGCACGCGCGCTGACGGTGCTGCTCGTCTCGACTCTCGCCTTCGCGGTGTCCTTCGCGGCCTGGATGATGTTCGGCGTGACGGGCATTCCGATCCGCAAGGAGCTTGGCCTCACCGGCGCCGAATTCGGCCTCCTGACTGCCACGCCGATCCTGACCGGCGCGCTGCTGCGGCTTCCGTTCGGCATCTGGACCGACCGGTTCGGCGGCCGGATCGTCATGACGCTGCTGCTGACCGCCAGCGCCATTCCGCTCTGGCTTTCCTCCTATGCGACCCAGCTTTGGCAGTTCCTCGCGATCGGCCTCGCGCTCGGCATGGTCGGCGCGGTGTTCGCGGTCGGCACGCCCTATGTCGCGCGCTTCTTCCCCAAGAACCGCGGCTTCGCGATGGGCGTGTTCGGTGCGGGGGTTAGCGGGGCCGCGATCAACATGTTCGTCGCGCCGCAACTGGTGAACGCATTCGGATGGCAGAGCGTGCCGCGAGTCTATGCGGTCAGCCTGTTGGTAGTGGCCGCTTTGTTCTGGTTCATCGCGCTGCCCGACCCTGGGAAGAACGCGAATGCAGCTTCGATGCGCACCCAATTGCGCATCCTGCGCGATCCGCGCGTGTGGAAATACTGCCAATATTATTCGATCGTGTTCGGGGGGTTCACGGCACTGTCGATCTGGATGCCGCAGTATTTCCTCAATCAATATCATTTCCCGATAGCGACGGCCGCGCTGATGGCGGCCTGCTTCTCGCTTCCCGGCGGCGTGCTGCGCGCGGTCGGCGGATGGCTCTCGGACCGGTTCGGCGCGCACAATGTGACGTGGTGGGTGCTGTGGGTCGCGTGGGTCTGCCTGTTCCTTTTGTCCTATCCGCAGACCGACCTGATCATCCAGACCGTGCGCGGACCGCTCGCTTTCCACATCGGCCTGCCGGCCTGGATGTTCGCGGCGCTGCTGTTCGTGCTCGGCGTCTGCTTCGCCTGCGGCATGGCCTCGACCTTCAAATATATCGGCGACGATTTCCCCACCAACATGGGTGCGGTCTCGGGGATCGTCGGCATGGCGGGCGGTCTCGGCGGCTTCCTGCTGCCGATCATGTTCGGCGCACTGCTCGACGTGCTGGGTATTCCGTCGAGCTGCTTCATGCTGCTCTACGGCATCGTCTGGGTCTCGCTGATCCTCTCCTACCTGACCGAAGTCCGGCGCTTTCCGGTGATGGGCGCGAAGGCGGCGGGATGACCGTGGTTGACGTGGAATTCGAAAGCGCGCTGGCGCACGAGATCTGGTCGGCCAAATACCGGCATACCGAGGACCGCAGCTATGCCGACACGATCGCTCGGGTCGCCTCCGCTGTCGGCGAAGCGGAACTGCCCGCCGTCCGCGTCGAGTGGGAAGACAAGTTCAAGGCCGCGCTGACCGGCTTCCGCCTGCTCCCTGCCGGCCGGATCCTCGCCGGAGCTGGGACCGGACGCAGCGTCACGCTCTTCAATTGCTTCGTCATGGGCACGATCGAGGACAGTCTCGGCGACATCTTCGCTCAGCTGCGCGAGGCCGCGCTGACGATGCAACAGGGCGGCGGGGTCGGGATGGACTTCTCGACGATCCGGCCCAACGGCAGCCCGGTGAAGGGCGTCGCAGCGGATGCGTCGGGGCCGCTTTCGTTCATGGATTGCTGGGACGCGATGTGCCGCACCATCCTTTCGGCCGGTCAACGGCGAGGCGCGATGATGGGGTGTCTACGCATTGACCATCCCGATATCGAAGCCTTCATCGACGCCAAGCGCGATGCCCAGCGGCTGCGCAATTTCAATCTTTCGGTGCTCGTGACCGATGCGTTCATGGCGGCGCTCGAGGCCGATGTCGAATGGCCGCTGGTTTTCGGCGGCGCGGAGGTCCGGCGCGTTTCGGCGCGCGCGCTCTGGGAACGGCTGATGCGTGCGACCTATGATTGCGCCGAGCCCGGCGTGATCTTCATTGACCGCGTCAACGCGCGCAACAATCTCGCCTATTGCGAAACGGTCGCGGCGAGCAATCCGTGCGGCGAGCAGATGCTGCCGCCCTATGGCGCGTGCCTGCTCGGATCGATCAACCTGGCAGCGCTGGTGGAACGTCCCTTCGACGAAGATGCGGCGCTCGACGAAGCCGCGCTCGCCGAGCTCACGCGCACCGCGGTCCGTCTGCTCGACGACGTGATCGACATCTCGCGCTACCCCCTTCCCCAGCAAGAGGCCGAGGCCAAGGCCAAGCGGCGGATCGGGCTCGGCGTGACGGGCCTGGCGGACGCGTTGCTTTTCTGCGGCGCGGCCTATGGCGGGTCACGCGCGCTCGAGTTCACGCGAAAGTGGCTCGGAATCATCAGGCGCGAAGCGTATCGCGCCTCGGCGCTGATCGCCGCCGAGAAGGGTGCCTTCCCACTCTACGACCCGGTGATGCTCGACCGGCCCAATCTGCGCGACCTCGACGACGAGACGCGCGCGCTGATCGCCGAGCACGGCCTTCGCAACGGCTGCCTGACCTCGATCGCGCCGACCGGGACGACTTCGCTGCTGGCCGGCAACGTCTCGTCGGGGATCGAGCCGGTGTTCGCTTATTCCTACACGCGCCGCATTCGCGAGCCCGACGGCAGCACACGCGAGGAACCGGTCGAGGATCATGCCTTCCGCTTGTGGAAGCGGCTACGCGGCAACGAAACCCCGCCTCCCGAACTGTTCGTCAGCGCGCAGACGCTCGGCGCCGCCGATCACCTCACGATGCAGGCGGCGGCGCAGGAGCTGATCGACAGCTCGATCTCGAAGACGATCAACGTTCCCGAGGACATCGCCTTCGCCGACTTCGCGGACATCTATGCCGAAGGCTATCGGCTGGGGTGCAAGGGCATGACCACCTATCGGCCAAATGCCGTGACGGGCGCGATCCTGTCGGTGGAGGCCGAAGCGGAGGTGTCTCCGACGCCCGCCGCGCTTGACGACGGCCAGCTCGCGACGCGGCTGGAGGCGCTGCAGGGCGCGACGTACAAGCTCAAATGGCCCGACAGCGCGCATGCCATCTATGTGACGATCAACGACATCGAGACCGGCGGGGTCCGCCGCCCGTTCGAGATCTTCATCAACTCGAAGAACACCGAACACTATGCCTGGAGCGTCGGGCTCACGCGGATGATCTCGGCGGTGTTCCGCCGCTCCGCCGACGCGTCATTCGTCGCGGAGGAGCTCAAGGCGGTGTTCGACCCGCGCGGCGGCGCTTGGATGCAGGGCCGCTACGTTCCGTCGCTGCACGCGGCGATCGGCGGCATAATCGAGCGTCATATCGGCGCGCGCGAGGCGGAACTGCCGATCGACCTGCCCGACGCCCCGGCGATGCGCCGGCCGCCGCGCAGCTGTCCGCGCTGCGGCGCCGCGGCGATGATGCGCTCGGAAGGCTGCGAGACTTGCCTCGAATGCGGGCACTCGAAATGCGGATGACTCGCGATCCCACGACACGCCAGGAGCGACCATGACCGACGGTGCAACCCTTCGCCGTGCCCGCCTCGCCGCCAGCCCGGCGCTGTTTCGCGGCAGCTTTCGCCCCTTCTTTCTGGGGGGCGCAATTTGGGCGATGGTCGTGCTCATACTCTTCGTGTGCGCGCTGAGCGGCGCGATCACGCTCCCCACGGCGTTCGACATCGTCGGCTGGCATCGCCACGAGATGCTGTTCGGCTATCTCGGGGCTGTCATCGCCGGTTTCCTGCTGACCGCAATCCCCAACTGGACCGGTCGCCTGCCGATCGCCGGCGCCCCCCTGGCGGCGCTGGCCGGGCTTTGGCTCGCGGGGCGGATCGCCATTTTGTGCTCGGCCGTGATCGGTGCGCCGGTCGCGGCGGCGCTCGATGTCGGCTTCCTGCTCACGCTCGCCTTCGTCGCCGGGCGCGAAGTGCTCGCCGCACGCAACCGTAATCTGCCCGTCGTGGGCCTGGTGTTGCTGCTGGCCGTCGCGAATGGACTCGACCACGCCGAGGCGATGGGTGCGCCGCTTCCCGCCGGGCTCGGCTACCGCTTCGCGGTCGGGCTGATCGTGATGATGATCGGGCTGATCGGCGGCCGCATTATTCCTTCGTTCACCCGCAACTGGCTGGCCAAGCAAAGCGCCTCCACCGCGCTGCCCGGGCAGCCGACACGGTTCGACATGGCGGTGATTGCGGTGACCGCTCTCGCGCTGGTCGCCTGGGTCGCGGCGCCGGATGCCGTGGCGAGCGGCTGGGCGCTGCTGCTAGCCGGGGCGGCGCAGGCGGCGCGGCTGGCGCGCTGGCAGGGTTGGCGTGCCGTGCGCGAGCCGATCGTGCTGATCCTTCACGTCGCCTATCTCTGGATTCCGGTGGGCCTCGCGCTGCTCGGTCTGAGCATCGTGACCGAGGCAGTGCAGGCTTCGGCGGCGCTGCATGCGCTGACCGCTGGGGCGATGGCGGGGATGACGCTTGCGGTCATGACCCGGGCGACACGCGGTCACACGGGGCGCGATCTTGTCGCGGGTCCGATGACGGTCGCGCTTTACGGGCTGATCACGTTCGCAGCCGCGATCCGCGTCGCCGCGCCGGTGCTGCCGGTGGACTATCTGACGGGGATTCACGCCGCCGCGCTCGCCTGGATCGGCGCGTTCGTTCTTTTCATCGTCGCCTATGGCCCTATGCTCGCCTTGCCGCGGACGGACGGGAAGCTCTGAACGCGTCCCGGCTCGCTGCGAGGGATCTGAGGGTTCGCGAACCTCGCAGAAGACTCGATTCACGATCCACAAACGCGCGGAGATATCGAGGCCGGCGCGCAATCAATTTGACCCAAGATCGGATGCGGCGCCGGTTGTTAGTTTACACCGTTAGGCTGGCGGCAGGACACCCCGACGACTAGGACGCATTGCGTAGCGAGACTTCGCGCTCCTGGAGCCGTATGAACGCCCCTGAGACAGAAGAGGACTCAATAGCTTAAGTTAAGCTATTGATTAGTCCAGACAATATAAGATTTGGTTTTGAAGATGGCCCGAAATATGGCCCAACAAATATAAGATAGCAGAGGTTCGAGTCTTATTGGTATCTTCTGGTTACTGACAAGACCGTAGCGAATGACCCTCCGCGATGCAAGTATCTTGATAACGACTAACAAGGGCGGCGATGGCTCCTTCCCAAGGGAGGGGCTATCGCTCGACGCCCTGCGCATCTCCAAGGCCGAGGCTTAGCGGCGAATAGGATCGCCCCAAAATATGCGACGATTGAATTGCCTTACAGAGGTCCAGGCACCCAGGTGGCGAAAATCGTCATGCACGATTCGTGATAGTTGCTCCTACGCCAAACATGAGCAATCCGATCCATCACGTCTCATATGCGCCCCAGAGTCGGTCATTGCGGCCCGACGACTCGCGACCCGTTAGCTGACGTTCGCAATTTGGTGTATTGGCAACGCGCTTTGCAAAAAACCCGTGGCAGGCTTCCGTTACCCTCCGCGGGACCCTAACGGTAACGCCGGCGAACTGAGGAGCGCAGCGATGCTGCGCCCCTCAGCTTGATCAATAGTCCATCGCCGGCATCGGCGCGGGTTTCTCCTCCTTGGGCAGCTCGGCGACGAGCGCTTCGGTGGTGATCAGCAGTGATGCGACCGACGCGGCATCCTGCAGAGCGGTCCGGACCACCTTGGCCGGATCGATCACGCCCGACTTGACCAGGTCCTCATACTCGCCGGTCGCGGCGTTGAAGCCCCAGTTATAGTCCTCGCCCTCGAGCAGCTTGCCGACGATCCAGGCGCCATCCTCGCCTGCATTCTCGGCGATCTGCCGCGCCGGAGCGCGGAGCGCCCGGCGGACGATGTCGATGCCCGACTGCTGGTCGTCATTGGCTGCCTTAAGGCCGTCCAGGGCCTTGAGCGCGCGCAGCAATGACACGCCGCCGCCCGGAAGGATGCCTTCCTCAACCGCCGCTCGGGTGGCGTGGAGCGCGTCGTCGACGCGGTCCTTCTTCTCCTTGACCTCGACCTCGGTCGCCCCACCGACGCGGATCACCGCGACGCCGCCGGCAAGCTTGGCGAGGCGCTCCTGCAGCTTCTCGCGGTCATAGTCGGACGTCGTCGTCTCGATCTGCTGCCGGATCTGCGAAACCCGGCCGTCGATGTCGGACTTGGCGCCGACGCCGTCGATGATCGTGGTGTTGTCCTTGTCGATCGAGACCTTCTTTGCCCGGCCGAGCATGCCAATCGTGACATTCTCGAGCCTGGTGCCGAGCTCCTCGCTCACGACGTTGCCGCCGGTGAGGATCGCAATGTCCTCGAGCATCGCCTTGCGGCGATCGCCGAAGCCCGGCGCCTTGACCGCCGCGACCTTGAGCCCGCCGCGCAGCTTGTTGACGACGAGCGTGGCGAGCGCCTCGCCCTCGACGTCCTCGGCGATGATCAGCAGCGGACGGCCCGACTGCACGACCTTCTCGAGCAGCGGCACCAGCGCCTGGAGGTTGGCGAGCTTCTTCTCGTGGATGAGGATATAGGGGTCATCCAGCTCGACCCGCAGCTTCTCGGTGTTGGTGATGAAATAGGGCGAGAGATAGCCGCGGTCGAACTGCATGCCGTCGACCGTCTCGAGCTCGGTCTCGAGGCTCTTCGCCTCCTCGACCGTGATCACGCCTTCGTTGCCGACCTTCTCCATCGCTTCCGCAAGGATGCGGCCGACTTCCTCGTCGCCATTGGCGGAGATGGTCGCGACCTGCGCGATCTCGCTGTTGGCCGAGACCTTCTTGGCATGCGCCTCGAGGTCGTGGACGACCGCGTTCACCGCGAGGTCGATGCCGCGCTTGACGTCCATCGGGTTCATCCCCGCGGCGACCGCCTTCGATCCTTCGCGGACGATCGCCTGGGCAAGCACCGTCGCCGTGGTCGTGCCGTCGCCGGCCTTGTCGTTCTGCTTGCTCGCGACCTCGCGCAGCATCTGCGCGCCCATATTCTCGAACTTGTCGGCGAGCTCGATCTCCTTGGCGACGGTGACGCCGTCCTTGGTGATGCGGGGCGCCCCGAAGCTCTTCTCGATCACGACGTTGCGGCCCTTGGGGCCCAGCGTCACCTTCACCGCGTTGGCAAGCGTATCCACGCCGCGCAGCATGCGGTCACGCGCGTCCGACGCAAATTTCACTTCCTTGGCCGCCATCTTGGCTAAACTCCTTTCGTATGTCCTTGCTGAGGTTGGGAAATGCGGCGATCACGCCGCCTGCTTGAGCTGGGCTTGGACCTCGATTACGCCGAGGATGTCGCTCTCCTTCATGATGAGCAGGTCCTCGCCTTCGATCTTGACCTCGGTCCCCGACCATTTGCCGAACAGGATGCGGTCGCCGGTCTTCACCGACGGCTCGACGAGCGAACCGCTGTCATCCCGGGCGCCCGGGCCGACAGCGACGACTTCGCCTTCCTGCGGCTTTTCCTTGGCGGTGTCGGGGATGATGATGCCGCCCGAGGTCTTCTCCTCGGCTTCGATGCGGCGGACGACCACACGGTCGTGCAAGGGGCGGAAATGCATGCATAACCTCCAGTTGCAAAACGTGGATGTGATGTCCCTGGCGTTCTCGCGAACGACAGGCGCGGGCGAATTAGGAAAGCCGATTTTTCGGTTCAAGACCCGGAACGCAAATTTTTGGCACTCGTTGGCACACAGTGCCAAAGTCCATGATCTGAACGGCTTGGGACGTGCGCGAGGCCCTTGACGGCAATGCGTCGCCGACCAAGATTTGGCAGCGGGCTCATAGGCCCATGAGAAAGGAGCGGCATCAAGGAAAGGAGGACAGCCGTGTCGCAGCCAGTCTCCCGCTTTCTTCATCCCTTCGACGTTGCGCGCCATCCGAGCCTCGAGCCCGAGGTGAAGCGCGCCATCCTCGCCCGCTGGGCGTCCGACCGGTCCGCGGTCGCAGGCAAGCCCGCCTTGCGCAAGCCGCCGGGCGTGCGCCGAGCCATTCCGGTTGATGACGTATTCGCCGCGCTGCGCTCACTCGACGGCCAGCCGGGAGCCGGTGAGGCGACGCGGCAATGAGCGATCGCGCGCTGCTCGCGCAGCTGGAGGGCTATGGGCTGACATTCGCCGAAATCCACTATTATCGCCCCGACGCGCCGTCGCTGCTGCAGCTGTTCGTCTGGCAGCAATATGATCTGGCGCCGGACTTTCCGATGCTGCTCGATTTCCTCGACCATTGGCGGCGCGAGATCGAGGCTGCGCTCCATTCGGTCCGGATCGCGCACGAGCGGCTGATCCGGCCGGCGGAGTGGCGCGCGGTCGACGGCGTCATTTCGATCCAGTGAACCGCGGTCCGATCCGGCGCTGGCGTGAGCGCGGTGGCCGCATCGCGCGCATCGTGCTGCCGTTCGACGACATCATGGAGTTCGCGCTGGCGCTGCTGTCGGTTACGCCCGCCGAGCTGGAAACGCTCGGCTGGACCTTCGCCGATCGCAAGCGGCTGCTCGACCATTTCCTCGCCTCGGGAAAAGTGGCGCAGGGAACGCCCCCGGAGCAGCTGCCGGCGCTTCCCGTCGAGCTTGCCATTCCGCAGCGCGATGTCGACCGGCTTCAGCGGTTCGCTCGGCGCGAGCTGCCCAAGGCGGCCAGCAATGCCGGCAATGCTCGATCGCGTGCTGGCGGCGCTGGACGCCGCATCGCACCGGTAGCCGGAACGCCGCACAAGCGTTGAAAAAAACGCATGGCTAGGGGCCTTGAAACGCGTTCACCTTGAACCAGATAAGCGCCGCCGGATGCCGGCACGGATCCGGTATGGAGAGCGTCCGCTCTCTCGGACGCATCTTCATAGACTCGTTGCTCAACGGAGGACTTGGATATGAGGACCAACTATGACTTCACGCCGTTCCGGCGCTCGACGGTCGGCTTCGACCGGCTGTTCGACCTGCTCGAGAACGGTCTCACGACCCAGATCACCGACGGCTATCCGCCGTTCGACCTCGTCCGCGACGGCGAGGACCGCTACCGCATCAACATGGCGGTAGCGGGCTTCCGCCCCGACGAAGTCGAAGTGACCGCGCAGCAGAACATTCTCGTCGTCACCGGCCGCAAGAAGGAAAGCGACGACAGCCGCTACATCCATCGCGGCATTGCCGCGCGCGACTTCGAGCGCCGCTTCGGCTTGGCGGATTATGTCCAGGTGAAGAATGCCGAGCTCGCCGACGGCATGCTCTCGATCGAGCTGGCGCGCGAGATTCCCGAGGCGATGAAGCCCAGGAAGATCGCGATCGGCTCGAGCGGCGACAATGCCCGCCGGATCGAGGATTCGTCCTCGAACACGGGCGAAGGCGCCAAGCAGCTCGAAGCTGCGTAAGACGAACCGTGTCCGCCGCGCCACCAGGGGCGGCGGACCTCTTCGCCAGCAACCCAAGGAGATGAATCATGGCAATACGTGATTTGATTCCGTGGCGCCGGCCGGAGAACACGGCGCCCGCCCTCTTCCGCGAGGAAGAGCGCAGCCCCTTCGTCCAGCTCCGCCGCGAGATGGACCGGCTGGTCGACGACTTCTTCCGCGCGCCGCTGTTCGGCGGAAGCACGCTCGCCGGCACCAGCGTCGGCTGGCCGAGCCTCGAGGTGAAGGACAGCGAGGACCAGGTCACCATCACCGCCGAGCTGCCCGGCCTCAATGAGAAGGACGTCGAGCTCACCGTCCACGACGGCGTGCTGACGCTGCGCGGCGAGAAGAAGAGCGAGCACCAAGACACGGATCGCGGCTGGTCGGAGCGCTATTACGGCCGCTTCGAGCGCTCGATCGCGCTGCCCGACGGCGCCGACGAGGCAAAATGCGAGGCGGATTTCCGCGACGGCGTGCTTACCGTCCGGATGCCGAAGTCGCAGGAGGCGAGCCGCGGCCGCAGGATTCCGATCGGGACCAGCGGCACGCGCCACTGACCCGAACTGCCGGAGCGCGCCGAACCTCGGCGCGCTCCCTCCAGCATCTTCCAAGCGTGAAAATGAAACAGGAGCAATCGAATCGGCCGGATGCGGCGCTGCAGGACGGCGGTATTGCCGCGCCCGAGCAACGAAGCGTCGCGGACAACAGCTATGAGGCCAGCACGGAACGCGTCGGGCGATGGGTGGCCGACGGGCATGACGAACTCGACCGGGTCGTCGTGCGCAGCTGGAACTGACGAAACGGAGGAACGAGTGATGCGGGACGAGGCAATTTCCACCACGGGGCCGATCGGCGGCCCTTTCTTCGGGGTGCAGTGCTGATGCCGGGTCCTTCGCGACAGCCCTTGCTCCGCCCCGCGCTCGCGGTGGCGCTGACGCTGGCCGGCGGCGTCGCCGGCGGCGCAACTGCGAACCTGCTGTCCAACGCCGGCGAAGTGCGCGCCGCGACTGCGCAGTCGATCCCCGTCGACACGGTGCCGCTCAGCCGCTTGACGCTTGCACCGCTCGTCGAGCGCGTATCGCCAGCGGTGGTCAGGCACCAAGCGTCGGGGCGGTGGTCACGTTCCAGCTCGACCCAGATTCGTTAATTCCGGTGAGCGAATGATGCGACTACGCTTGAACCTTTCGGGGATGGTCGTCGCCGCCTTGCTACTCGCCGTCGTTGTGATCCCGACGTTTTTTCTCATCATCATTTCGTTCTGGCGATATGCCGACTATGACATGACGCCCGCCTTGACGCTTTCGAACTACGCGCGGCTCATCGAGGATGACACCTATTTCTCTCTCCTTCTTCAGAGCGTAGCGGTTTCCGCTGCCGCGGCGACGGCCGCTACCGCGCTTGGTGGAGCAAGCGCTTACGCGATACTACGCCTGCCTCAACCGGTTCGCATGCCCGTACTGATCGCACTCGCGGCGCCCTTTCTAGTTGGTGAGGTACTCCGCCTAGTCGGATTGCGCGGCTTGCTCGATCCGGCGAGCGCGTTCGCAGCTGCGATCCACTCTTGGGGTTACACCTATCCGAGTTGGCTGATGTTCTCGGATCAGGCGACTGCTCTGGGCATCGTTCAATCGTGGGTAACTGTCCCTGTAATCCTCTGCTACGCGAGCCTTAGCAACACACTGGGCCGATATGAAGCGATCGCCGCAAGTCTGGGCGCGCGCCCCGGCCACATCATAAGCAGGATCCTCCTTCCTCTGAACCTACCCGCGGTGGCCGCGAGCTTTGTCGTAGTCCTGATCGCCGGCTTCACCAGCGCGCTCCCCGCAGACGCGCTCGGCGGCGCCCGAGGAGCAAATCTCCCTGTCGCGATCGGTACAGTGATCAAGGATACGGCAAACTGGCCATTTGGTGCGGTGCTTTGCCTTCTCCTGCTTCTGGCCTCGGCTGCTTCGGCGTTCACGCTGCTGAGGCTTGTCGGAAGATGGGCACGATGAGGCGATCCTCCTCGGCTGCCTTGAGGTCATAGTCTGTCTCAGGTGCTTCCTGGGTCGAATCGAAGTAGTCGATTAGGTGGGGGATAACTGATTTCCGGGCGGTCACCCGCTCGACTGCCCTCCGGCGGCGCTCCTTCGATACGCGGTCACGCCGGTCGATTAGTGCGACCATCTCCCCGCCACCCATTATTGGGTTGCGCATGTCGCGTATCGCCAGTTGGGTGTCGTCGCTCCTTGCAAGATCGAGTAAGCCGAGCCGCCTGCCTGCGGCGCCGGGCGCGAGCCTCACCTCGACGGTGTCGTCATCCTCAAACTCCAAGGGACGCGGCGTCGCGTAGCGGAACATCGCAGCCGTCCCCACGTCTGGCAGTCGCGTGTCGAGCCGGACCGTCAGCACGGAATCCTCCTCGATCTCCGCAGCTCTCAACCAGAGCCTACTCACGTCAATGGTGTCGAGCGGGAATTGCGGCAAGGCGGCGTTCGCACCAAGGTCCGGCTCTGCGCCGGTGCCGAGATCCTGGCTGTCCTCCCATGCGTCATCCGCGTCGTCGTCCTCAACGATAGGAGCGGTGGGCTGGTGATCGGCCTCCAACGGCGGAACCGCTACGCGCAGAAATTCCACGAGCGCCTGGCCGCCGCCGGGCTCTCCCCGCGTCAGCGAGAGCGTCATCCGCAGCGGGACGCCCTGCGCCAATTCCTGAAGCCGGCTATCGTTGAGTTCGATGTGATCGATCTCGCCATGCTTGAACCGGATCAACAGACGCTGATTGAGCCCTGTGATGAAATATGATTCGACTCCGGACGCGCTTCGATATGACTTCACCCACAAGTGGCCGTCGTCACCCTGCAGCACTTGATCGGCTAGGTTGCGGGCAGCAAGGCGGAACTCGCGAGGAGGCGGCGCGAGGAGCCGCCGGCGTTCGATGTCGATGGCCTCGGCCAACGGGTCCAGCGTCTCAATCGCGGGTCTTGCCAGCTCCGTGCGCGCAGCGTCCGCAATGTTGCGCGCCGAGACCTCGGGTCGACCCGCCGTGAACTGCAACACCATCTTGGCCGCGGCAAACCGGTCGATTTGCTTCTCGGAGCGCCGCTCGTAATCTGCCGGTGCCCAGCCGGGACTTCGCAACCGGCCTTCTCCGAGCGGTGCGACGTCGAGCAGGTCAATTAGCGTTACTATCCCGTCGTCACTCACCACGACGTTCGCCGGGTGGAGGTCACCGTGCGAGAGGTCGCGCTGGTGGAGCTCTGCCACGGTGTCTATCACAGCAGCGAGCAGCGCGAGCAAATCGCCTTCCGACCGGTCGGCCGGGGTCTCGAGCGTCGTGCCCTCTACGAAGCGAGTTACGACGAAGGGGCCAACCTGGGATAAGCCGCAGTCTACGACCGGTGCGACGCCGCGCGCCGGGAGCGCCCGCAACTCGGCGGCCGTCTCAAGCATGGCGAGCAGTGCGTGGTCGCGTTTGGCGTCACCCCGAGTAACGCCGTTCCATATCTTGACGACCAATCCCTTTGGCTTCGGCCCGCTCTCGTACCGCGAGGCGCGACCCTTTGTCTGGACCTCGCCGGCGCTTGGGTATGCCACGTAGGGGATGGCCGAGGTCTCGAACCCGTCGAGGCGTGATTGGTCCACTTCCGGTCCCGACGGCGTCTTCAGCTCGCCGAGCGCTTCGGCGAGAAGTCTCGCGTCTGGATAGCGCTCGGAAGGCGGGGCAAGCGCCTTGTCGACCACATCCTCCCATCCCGGAGGCAACCCGCCATTGCCGCCATCGAAGGCCTCCAGATCACGCATCAGCAGCCCAAGGCTCCTCACGTCGCGCTCGAACGCGGTCGGCTCCACGCCCCAGTCAGGTTCCGGTTCGGCATAGGTGGCGAGGGCGTCGCTAAACTGCCACACAGACCGTTCGCCGGGCAGCCTCGCGGAGAAGAAGCCCGTCATCTTCATGTTGGTGGGATCCCCAATCCAGACGCAGTCCCCTCCTATGTCGCGGTGCGCCACGCCCTTTGCATGGAGTTCCGCCGTCATTGAAGCGAGCGCGTGCGCGATGTCGACGCGCTGCTCACCCGTGACGTTGGCACCTTCGCGGCCCAAGTATCGCCGTAGCGTGGTCCAGCCGTTTGGGATGGACACGAGCTGGTGGTGCTGGGTCAGGATTTCTTCCGCCGGCGCGCTGATCTCCTGTAAGATTCCCCGCTCGGCCATCCAACTTCGCTCCTCGCCTAGATGGGCGAGCACGTTCGACTCTCGTTCGGCAATCGTGCGCCGTCCGTCGGGCTCGTTGAGTAGGGTCGGCAGGTGATCGAAGCGCCATAGGCGCAAAAGCGCCTTCACCCGTTCGTCGCGGGCGCGATGCGCCCTGTGTTCGCGCCAGACATCGTGCCGATGCTTGTAGAAATCTTCCTCGCTGACTTCGTATCCGTCCCAGGTCATCTTGCAGGGCTGAAAGTACTTCGTGTTGCCGAAGAGCCGCTCAAAGTCCTTAACGAGCATATTGGGACGGACCTTGGTGAGCTGGACCTTGCCGAGGATGCGGTTTCGCTCCGCTGGGTTGCCGAGCAGCCTCGCTTCCGAGAGTGACAGCACGAAGGGTTTTTCGGCATCGGGCAAGAACTCGTTCGTCGCCGAGCCGGTCAGGATCACGCGACCATCGACCCAAAAGCGGCCTAGCGAAGGTATCTGGTTGCTGATCAGGGTCTTGAGCTTGCGCGCCTTCTCGGTGATCACTGTTACAGGGGAGCGGCCACGGCGGGATTTCCCCAGCACCCAGTTGTCACCATTGGAGGTGAGAACACCGTTCCAGTCTTTGAGCTCAAGTAGGACGATGCGGTCGTCCATCACAGCAATGACGTCGATCTCTATCGGCTTGTCGTTCGGCGGGTAGGCGTTCAGGGAGGCATAGATTAGCCAGTTTATGGGCAGGGACTGCGCAAGGGCTTCCAGGCCCTTCACTTCCCGATGGTGAATACCCGCGCTGCTAAGATACCGAACCTTACAGGCCATCTTCCCCCCAATCGGCCGGTGAGTCCGGTTATGGGCGAGTATCGCAGCCTACGACGCGGAGGGTCAACTTTGCGTTCGAAAGTTTGTCAGGGATGAGAATTCAGATCGAACTGCCGTCGGCCGCCATAAATTTCCCCGTACCGTCAGAGCGGATAAATCGGGATCGGTGCAATCTCGGTATCCGACCCCCATATCCGGCAGGGCGGTATAGTTACGCCTTTATTGGCGGCGATTCGATTCGCTACGCCGCAGTGAATTCGCGAGATGGCACTCGAAGAAGATGTCAGGCCGAAGGCATGTCTGGGGTTGTGCTCTGGCCCACTACTTTAGGCACTCGACTACGGCTTTTGTCAGATCAGCTACATGCACTGCCGTGGGGGAGCCGGCTTTCATCTTCCACACGGTATAGCCGCCCTTCGTGGGCTTCTCCCGCAGGGCCGTCTGCCTACCCTCAGTGATGAAGCGGACCAGCGCCTTCGTCTTGTTGTCTTCCTTGATATCGAAAAGCTTACGCGCCACCGCATCGGAAAGCAGATGGCTACCCTTTGTATCCAGGCAGTAGACTAACCCCTTTTTCCAAACGAGGAAGTCGGGGAAAAATGATGACGTATCGCCCTCAGAGAGGAGCGGAATGTAGAATCCGCCGGCCGACGGATTGCGGTGCCAAAGCTCCCCTGAACTGTCCAACGCCTGCGCGAACGCCAGCTCAAACTTATTCATGCCGGAATATCGTTCGTACAAACCGTTCGAGAACGCGGGTGCATTCTTCGGAACACGCATGGCTCCGAACTTGAACGGCTTCACGCTCTCGTAGGCGAGATCGGATAGGTTGTAGAAAGCTTCGACGACTTCCTGCGCAAACTTGTCCGCAAGCTTGTCCGCCTTGCTCGCGATTTGCACCCGGACGTCAAACTTCTGATCCTTCAGATCGACGATCGCCAGTGCACGTGACGAGCGCGCTTTTATTGCGGTGCTGACCAGCCAGCGAAGGCGAACCGGATTGGTATGACCTTCCACCTTCCAGCTCACGGCGCCAGCGCCATCAAGCTCATTCAAATTGACGAGTTGCGAGCCGACATAGGCTTCGCCCACTGTATTGACGTCGCCTTCCTGAAATACCGGGAAGTCTCCGATGATCGTACCGGTCTGCGCCACGACCGGCTTGGCTTTTGACATCCAGAAGACGATCGGCTCCGCCGATAGGTGTGCCCGGATAAGCGAGACGGCTTGGGCCAAGATCGGTGTTTTGCCCGCACCCGTCAGCGCGGATATGGTGATCGGACGATGACATTGACCGCGGCAAGATGTCGTGCCGCCCGAAAGCTGATTGTCGCCTAACGACTGACGAGCAGACGAGAGACGCGTTTAGCCGAGCTGACTGAGTTTCCCCGGAGAGGCGCTCGCGTGCCCCAGCGAGTGTCTGATCTTCGGCTGCAGTTTCCCGGAGATTCACGGCTGAGCCCGAGCGAATGAGTCGCGCGGGCGGAGGCCCGCATGACCCCGACCAAACTGCTCCTCGGTCAGATCCTCCTTGTCTTCGCGATCGTGGTCGCGGGAATCTGGTTCGCAACCCAATGGGCAGCGGCCGAGCTTGCGTATCAGCCTGAGCTGGGGCCGGCGTGGTTCACGCTCTTCGGCCGGCCGATCTATCGGCCCTGGGCGATCTTCCCCTGGTGGTATCATTTCGACGCCTATGCACCCCACGTCTTCGACCGCGCGGGTACGATTGCGGGGGCGAGCGGTTTCGTCGGTTGCGGGACGGCGATCGCCGGATCGCTGTGGCGCGCGCGGCAGCGCCGGAACGTCACGACCTACGGCTCGGCTCGCTGGGCCACACCCCGCGAAATCGAGCGGGCCGGCCTCTTCCGCGACACGGGCGTGTTCCTCGGGCGAACCGGCGCACGCTATCTGCGCCATAGCGGGCCGGAGCACGTCATGGCATTCGCGCCGACCCGCTCGGGCAAGGGCGTCGGGCTGGTCGTGCCGACGCTGCTCGGCTGGACCGGCTCGGCCGTCATCCACGACATCAAGGGCGAGAACTGGCAGTTGACCGCTGGCTGGCGCGCGCGCTTCTCGCACTGCCTGCTGTTCAATCCGACCGACGCACGCTCGGCCTGCCTATGCTGCTCGGCGCAGCGCCGCTCCAGCAGACGGCGCCGTCACCGGCGCCAGCGCCGGCGCAATCCCGTCCGGAGGCCGGCGCCGCCGTCCCGAAAGCGGCCCCGCCCCGCGCTGCGGCGCGTCCTGCGCCCAAGCGCCGCGCGGCGCGTCCGGGCCCCGCGCGCGTCGCCGCCGCCAACGCCGCGGCGGTGCGCGAGCCGGTCCGCGAGAATTACGTCAATGCGATGCAGGTCTATCCGTTCAGCGACGGGGCGATCTACCAGGTCTATGCCGCGCCCGAGCGCGTCACCGACATCGCGCTTCAGCCGGGCGAGACGCTGGTCGCGGTCGCAGCGGGCGACACCGCGCGCTGGGTGATCGGCGACACAACCAGCGGCAGCGGCGCCGAGCGGCGCACGCATGTGCTGGTCAAGCCCTTCTCGAGTGGGCTGGCCACCAATCTCGTCATCACCACCGACCGGCGCAGCTACTATCTCTCGCTGTCGAGCACGCGCGGCGCCGCGATGGCGAGCCTGTCGTGGACCTATCCCGCGGACGCGCTGATTGCGCTCCAGCGTTCCGCAGCCGAGACACAAGCCGCCGCACCGGTTGCGCAGGGGCTCGCGGTCGACCAGCTCCGGTTCGACTATGCGATCAGCGGCGACAAGCCGGACTGGCGGCCGCTGCGCGCGTTCGACGACGGGCGGCAGACTTTCATCGAGTTTCCCGAGAGCATCGCGGTCGGCGAGGCCCCACCGCTGTTCGTGATCGGCACCGAAGGCGATGCCCAGCTCGTCAACTATCGCGTCCGCGGCCGCTTCTACATCGTCGACCGGCTGTTCGACCGCGCCGAGCTCCGCCTCGGGACGAAGAAGCAGAAGGTCGTGCGGATCGTCCGCGGCACGAAGCGGGGGAGGCGGTCGTGAGCGAGATCCCCGACACCGCGAAGGCCCCGCCCAAGGCCGACCCCGAGACGCTGGTGATCCGGGCGCGGCCGGCGCGCGCGATCCGCTTCCGGCGTGGCGTGATCATCGCCGCCGCGGCGATCGCTTCGCTGTCGCTGATGGCGATCGCGTGGATGGCACTCAAGCCGTTGAGCTTCACCGGCGCCGGCGCCCCCGAGGAGCGCGTCCGCACCGACGGCCGCGCGCCGGCGGACACGCTGAGCGGGCTGCCTTCTTCCTATGGCGACGCGCCCAGGCTCGGCCCGCCACTGCCCGGCGACCTCGGCAAGCCAATCCTCGACCAGCGGCGCGCGATTGCCGCCGACGGCGCGCCGACGCCCCAAGCGCCGGACTCGACCGAGCACGACCGCCGCCTCGCCGAAGCCAGGGCCGCGCGCGAATCCCCGCTGCTGGCGGCGGCCGGTGCGCGACCGGCGGCACCGGCCGCCAATCAGGGTACACCCCCGAATCCGGCCAACGCCCCGCCGGCCGCGACCGGCGCCGCCAGCGATCGTCTCCCGCTCGATCCGGCCCGCGACCCCAACTCCCAGCAGCGCAAGATCGACTTCGCGTCGGGCCGCGACACCGGCGACGCGGTCAATCCCCATCTGCTCGAGCGGCCCGCATCGCCCTACATGCTCTCCGCCGGCAGCGTCATCGCCGCCAGCCTCATCACCGGCATCCGCTCGGACCTGCCCGGGCTGGTGACCGCGCAGGTCACCGAGAATGTCTTCGACAGCGCGACCGGCCGCATCCTGCTCATTCCACAGGGGGCGCGCCTGATCGGCACCTACGACAGCGTCATCGCCTATGGTCAGTCGCGCGCGCTCGTCGTGTGGCAGCGGATCGTCATGCCCGACGGCGCTTCGAGCCGGATCGACAATGTGCCGGCGACAGACCCCTCGGGCTATGCGGGGCTTGCCGACAAGGTCGACTTCCACACCTGGTCGCTGCTCAAGGGCATCGCGCTCTCGACGCTGCTCGGCGTCGCGCCCGAGCTGGCGCTGTCGGGCGGTAGCGACCTCGTCGATGCGATCCGCCGCTCGAGCCAGGACAATGTCGCGCGCGCAGGCGATCAGATCACCTCGCGCAACCTCCAGGTCCAGCCGACCATCACCATTCGCCCCGGCGCGCCCGTGCGGCTCGTCGTCCACCGCGACCTCATCCTCAAGCCTTGGCATTCCTAAGGAGCACGCCATGCCCGACCTACGTCTATCCCGGATTCCGGATCGAACGCCGGTCAAGATCACCATCTCGGTCCTGCCCAACCTTCACCAGGCGCTGAACGACTATGCGGAGGCGTATCGCGCGGCCTATGGCCAGGCCGAAACCGTCGCCGACCTCATCCCCTACATGCTGCAGAGCTTTCTCGAGAGTGATCGCGCCTTCGCACGCGCGCGGCAGAAGCCATGAGCCTCGAGGATCGCCACGAGGTGCCGCCGCTGCAGTACGCCGGCCAAGCTGTTGTCGGTTCGCATGCCGCCGCGGTCGAGCTCACGACGATTCCAGCCTCGGCTTAGACCGGTTCGGGTCGACCGATTGATCTGAGCTATAACGAGGCGCCTTATAACTCAGGATCTGGCGGTAAGTGAGCGATAGGAACCTCGCTCGTGAGCGGCACGCCGAGCTCGCTACGGTTCGCGCAAGGCCTCGATGAAGGCTTTGAGGCTCGCGACCGGGATGAGGGTGCTCCTCCCAAGCTTGACGGCTTCGATATCTCCGGAGCTGAGCAGTTCGTAGAATTTGGAACGGCTGATCCCGATCATCCTCGCAGCCGTGGGGATCCGCACGGCGATACACTCGTGCTCGGCGAGATCGCGCGCATTCCTGACAATCGCCATTTCCATCTCTCCTTCCTGTCCCGGCCCTCGAAACGAATGACGACGTACGGGTTCGGGCCACCCCTCGGCTCGTCCCGGGTCGTGCACGGCCGCCCGTGACGGTGAAATCCGGGGGGAAATCGCGGTCCTGGCGTCAAAGCCTCCTGGAGCCGGAGGAGCGCCTATGAGCGGCATGTTGATCTGTCAGAAAAATACCTTATATTTTCTGACAGAAGGGAAATGCGTCATGGCCGGGATTGCAGCTGACATTCTGCGCCGCGCGCGTGGCGCCTCGGCGCGCGATGCTCGTGTATTCACGCCAAAAGACTTCGCCGACCTTGGCAGCCGCGCCGCAATCGATCAGGCGCTGTCGCGACTGGCAAAGGACGGAAAACTGCGCCGCATTGGCCACGGCTTCTACGATATGCCCCGAATCAATCCGATGCTCGCCCGTCCGGCCGCGCCCGACCTGGACGCGGTGGCGGATGCCATCGCCCGGCGTGATAGCGTGACGATCGTGCCGAGCGCGCTGGTGAGCGCCAACCGCCTGGGGCTTACCACCGCGGTCTCGTCGAAGAACGACTATCTTACCGACGGCCCGAGCCGGACTATCCGGATCGGCAACCGTTCGCTGCACCTTCGTCATGCCGGCCCCAAGCTGATGGCGTTGAAGAACCAGCCCGCCGGCGACGTCGTCCGCGCGCTACACTGGCTCGGGCCCGACATCGCGCGCAGCGATGATGTGATCGACCGGCTGCGGCGCCAGCTGCCGGCCACGGTCAAGCGCGACCTCGCCAAGGCGCGGCCGGTCATGACCGCCTGGGCCGCCGACATCGCCGGACGGATCAGCGCATGAAGCCGGCGTTCACCGAGCTGCTCGGGCTCCGGCCCGCTGACCGACGGCAGGTGTATGCCGAGGCGACCGTGCATTGGCCGACCACGACCCAGTTCATCGAGAAGGATCTCTGGGTCTGCGCGGTGCTCGATGCGCTGTTCAACGACATTGCACCGGAAACGCGCGACCTCGTATTCAAAGGCGGTACGTCGCTCAGCAAAGTTCACGGGCTGACGCGGCGGTTCTCCGAAGACATCGATCTGGTCATCGTACGCGAGCAGCTCGGTTTCACCGGCGATCGGGATCCGATGAACCCCGACGCCGATCTCTCGGGAAAGGCGCGAGCCCGGCTGACCGAGGATCTGAAGCAAGCCGCCGCACAGCATGTCGGAACCGTCCTGCAGCCTCGGCTGACGGAACTATTCGCCCCGTTCGGAGCGCGCGTGACAATCGATCCAGATCCCGGCCAGGGCGGGCAGACCTTATTGGTCGCCTATGACAGCGCCGTCGATCGCGGCCCCGGTTATGTCGAGACAGTGGTGAAGATCGAAGGCGGGGCGCGAAGCGCGACGCTTCCCGCCCATGCTGGCGAACTCCATCCCTATGTCGCCGACGCGCTCGACCGATATGACTTCACGGTGGCAGGCGTGACGACCATCGACGCCGAACGGACGTTCCTGGACAAGCTGCTGATCCTCCACAGCCGGCAATGCCATTACCGCGACCGCGGAACGGTCTTTCGGGACGCCAACCGGGAATCGCGCCACTATTACGATGTCGCCATGATGGCGGACCAGCCGCTGGCCGATCGCGCGCTCGCCGATGGGGCCTTGCGGGCCGACGTGATCCGGCACAGCCGCCTTGCTTTCCCGAGTGGATGGGCGAGGTTCGAGGAGGCGGAAGCCGGCGAACTCCAGGTCGTACCCGAGGGCGGCTTACGCGAAGCGCTGCGGCGCGATTATGTCCGCATGGCGGATATGATCCTGGGCGTTGCCCCCAAATTCGAGTGGGTGATTGAAAAGGTCGAGGCGATTGCACGGCGGCTTTGATCGACTCATCTCCGCATTCCCGGCCAGACTCCGGTCAACGCGAGATCGCAGTCATGCCCGATCTCGATCGGGCGATCGTCTGCGACGGGTCCTCAATGAGGCACGAAGGGTACTCGCTGATGCACGTCGAGCCCGACCCTCTTGCGGCGCCAAGCCGCAGGCCCAAGCTGCTTGAGGGGAGCCGATGCAACACAATGAGGATCCATGCCATGTCCCAGACACCCGACCGTATCCTTCGCCTTAAGGCGGTGCTCGAACGCACCGGCCTCAGCCGATCGACCATGTACCGGAAGATGCAGAACGGCAGCTTCCCGAAAAACATCCAGATCAGCGACCGCTGCATCGGTTGGCGCCAGTCCGCAGTCGACGCCTGGATGAGCAGTCCGATGCGCTATTCGGCCGACGCGGAGCACTAACGCGACGACCCGCGTGCAAACTAGAGGGCATGATTTCATGCTGACATTGAGGGAATTCTGCAGCCCCGCGGAACGGAGCGGCGGCTCCGGCGCGCCCAAATAGGCGGATTTTCGCGTACGCGATGCATGATCCCGTCCGAACTCGGCCAGCAGGAATGGGTGTCGAGATGGCGGATCGTTGGCATCTGTGCAGGCGAGGACCCCCTGCGTGGACCGGCCGGCCCGGCGGTGTGCGCGCGGGCCAGTGGGCCAGCCGCCGCCACCCCCAGGCAGAGCAGGTGCGCCGCAGCAGAAGCAAAGGCGCACGACCCTTGGCGGCTTCGTCAAGCAGCCAGTGCGCCCTCTATAAACGGCCGCGTTGTGCTCGAATGCCTTATGCTTCCCGCAGGCCGGACTCAGGGGTGCCGGGCGCGGCACTCCGGGAGGTTTTGTGGCACGGGCCCGATGCAAGAACATTCGGTGAGCCACCGCCCGTGCGGGGCCTCGGGAAGGCCAGGCACTCACCCAATTTCAACCAGGGGGCGCTATGCCGCAGCCATGAACGCGCAAACACCGATCATTGCTGGCGGGCACACGCTCGATTTCGACGCGGCCTGCGCACGTCTCAATCAATGGCGCGGCCAGATGGTCGAGAATTTCGCGCGCTGCGAGCAGGCCGTGACCGAAACCCTTGCGCTGCTAAACGGCACCGGTACGACCGTGCAAGACGTGAAGGGCGCCAAGTTCCCGCATTTGGTCGGCCAGCGCTACGATCGCCTCGCCGCCTTGCTTTCGACGCCGTCGCAGCCCGGCGGGCATCGCAAGATCGCCCTCACCGCACTCGAGCGGTTCCGCACCCACGATGCCCTGCGTACGATGTTGTGCCACGGCGTTGCCAAGGTCGCGGTCGACCGTGCTGGTCAATGGGTCGCGCTGATGACCATGGTGAGCTTCAAGGCGAGCCAAACCATGACCGACAAGCTCACGCTCGAGGAAGACGACGCCGGCGCGCGACTGGAGCAGCTTATCGACGACCGGCGCCGCGTCTCCACCGCGCTCGGCCAGGTCCGACGCGAGATGTCTCAGCCGGCCTAGACGCCGTCAGAGGCAGCCCTCGACATATTCGATGCTGCGCGCGCCGACCGAGATGCCTGTGACCTTGCCGCCATTGATCGAGAATTTGATGCCGCGCTCGCCGCCCGGCTCGTAGTGAAACAGCTTCTTGTCGGGCGGTTCGGAATAGATGTCGGGAAGCTGCTTTAGTCCCTTGTATGCCTTGCGGACCGCGGATTCCGGGTCGCCGAGCTTGACGCCGCGATCGGTCATGAACACGGGCGCCGCCGGATCGAGATAGGCCTCAACCGTCGTGACTTCACCTCTCTCGACCAGCATCTGCAGATTCTTCGGGCCGCCAATCACTTCATAAGCGAGACAGGTTCCGTCGCCCGCTTCGGTGTAATGGCCATTGTCGCGGATCTTCATGCCCGATGCCTGCTGGGCGCTGTCGGTGGTGACGCCGGCTTCGATCCCGCCCCATCCAAATGGCGTCATCACCCGGCAGGCTATGCCACGGCATCCCGCGATCGCAGTCGGCGTCGGCGTTAGAGCAGGAGACGGTATGGGCGCCGGTGCCGTTCGCGGTTCCGCGGGCAAAGCTGCCGCGTCGCTCACCGCGACTGGAGCCACCGGGATCGGGGTCTCCGGCTGGTTCTGATAGATGATGAAAGCAACAGCGGCGACCGCCGCGATTCCGGCCAGCATCAGCGTGACGCGAGGGATGGCCCGGCCGGAGTCGGGATTGGGCAAGATCTCGTAAACCGGCGGCGGTGGTGGCGCTGCGGGCCCGAGCGTCGCGTCATAGGCGCGCCGACGCTCGGGATTTCGCAGGATGGCATATGCCTCGTTCAGCTGCTTTGCGCGACGCTCGGCTTCGGCCTTCGGTCCCGCGAATATGTCGGGATGGTAGCGGCGCATCATCGCGCGAAAGGCAGCGTCGATGACCTCCTGCTCCGCCCCGCGATCGACCCCCAGAATCTCGTAATAGTTCATAGCGCTCCCCGGCATGCAGCGATGAAGACTTCCCCGCTCTGCGTAAGCCCGCGTTCGTCAATTCCAGCCACGCACGCGATGCCGGGCAACGCTGGTCGTCCGCGATTATTCCTCAGGCGCATAACCGACATCGCGCAGCCGCTTGCGCGCCATCGCCAGCTCCTCTGGGCGGAACAGCACACGCCAGCCGGGCTTCAGCATGAGCGCCTCGACCGAAAGATCGAGTCGCTTTTTCTCCCACAGAGCTTCGAACCCCGAGGTCGCCGCACCCCGGATCAGCCGCCGCGCAGTCTCGACCCCGCCATGTTCGGCTAGCATCCGGCGGAAGGTGGACGGACGATACCCGATCGCGACGGCATCGTCGTAGATTTGCTCCATCGCTTTGGTGAAGCCCTTCTCGCTCGGCACGGTGCGCGCCGCCGCAATCAGCCCTAGCGCGGTGGCCAAGTCGATCAGCGCGTTACGCCCGCCATCGTCCGAGTGCGCGGCAAGCACCCCCGGCGCTATTGCCGCGAGCGCTGCCGCATCGGCGCGGGCGAGCGTAAGACGACCGAGCGCCGGGAAGCGGATCTGCTTGGCCTTGTAGACCAGCCGCAGGCTTGGCCGGCTGGCTTCTTCGGGGAGCGCGCGCCAGATTCCATCGTAACGCGGCGCCGTGCCCGAGACATCGAAGTCGATGACCCAGTCCTGCGGCGCGATTCGGTCGTTCCACTGGCCATAAGCCGAGATACCTGACGCCAGATGCCCGTCGCTGCGCTCGGCCTCGAGCCAGGCTTCGTCTTCCTCTGGAAGTCCGTCCATCCAGTAAGCGAGCTTGATCTGCCTCCAGACCGGATGGGCGGGCGCGTTGGTGAATGCTGTGACAAGGTCGTCGACTAGCCGCGTGCCGGTCGGCGCCATTTTCGCGCGCGTCTTCCAGATCTGCTCGGCCCGCTCGAGATCCTCGTCGAGAATGGCGTTGCCCTGCGCGAACAGCGTGTCGAACCAGGTCACGATATCGTCGAGCATCGCGGTACCGTCGAGCCGGACATTGGCCTCGCGCCATCCGCCTGCGGCATCGCCTTCGAGCGCAAGCCCATTGGCCGATGCGTTGGACGAGCCGATGACCGCTCCCTGCGGAGTCCAATAGACCTTCGCGTGGAGCGACGGGTGCGACTTGAGGGTGATGCCGGGCAACGCGCGGATGCGGCGCAGCTCGGCCGGATTGCATGCGCCGGAATCGAGGTTGCAGAGGATGTCGGCGGTGAGCCCCAAACGGTCGAGCCCGAGCCGCTCGATCGCGCCCTTGCCCCAGAAAGCGACCGCGAGACGCGCACTATCGGTTTGCCTGAGCAGGTCGCGGATTTCAGAGAGCGCGTCGGTTTCGTCGAGTAGCTTCATCGCATCAGTGTGCGAGCATCGGGCGTTCACCGTCAACGCAGGTGACGTCCCGCGACTCCCGACCGACTTCCACCGGCCTTCGCTCGACATGACGCCGCTTGCCAATCAGGCGCAGTGCTTCGAGGATGGGGCATGCGCTATGATGACATCCCTGACGACCTCAAGCGGCTGGCGTTCGATTTCTTTTATTGGTTCTCACGCTTCGAATTCGCGCTGAAGGAAGCGCGGTGTCTCAAATCCGAGGATGAAGGCGCCAAGGCGGAGGTCAGCTGGGACCTGTTCATCGCAAAATATCGCGATGCCTATCACCTGACCCCCGCGGGCCAGGCGCTGATCGACACGAAGCCGCAGCGCCAGATCGTCGGAGCTGACGGGTTCGAATTCCGCGATGTCGGCTTCAACGTCGGCGCGAGCGATTTCGAACGAGTGGTGCGGCTCGCCAACACCGTCCGCAACAATCTCTTCCATGGCGGCAAGCATGGCAGCGACTATTGGGACGAGCCCGACCGCATGCGCGACTTGCTGACGATCACGATCAAGGCGCTCGACGACCTTGCCGGCCAGACAGGCCTGCAGGGCGACTATGAGCGGTATTATTAGGCGCCTGCCATGGCCAAAGCACCGTGCGCGCCCGCTCCGCCATTCATCCCCGATCCCGACCGTCCAGCTTTTCCTGGTCCAGTGCCTTGATGCGCTGCTGCGGACGATCGCCCGGTTCGACGGCGACCCGCTCGAGATTCCTCCGCTTAATCTGACAGTGCCGCGTCTTGAGCTGGCCGAACAACCGGACGGAACGATGAAAGCGTCGACGGTTCGTCCAGTGACCGGCTATGGCTTTCGCTATTCGATCCCGCCGCGGCGGTGAGACGCTGCCCGCCGGCGCGCTACGCGTTTGATCACCGACGGGCTGACGAACGGATCGAGGACGAGAACATCACGGCCGACCATGTGCTTGATGTTGCGCGTCACGAGGACAAGGTCGTGGTTGCGGGCCGTATTGCGAAGCGCCCCAAGCGGCACCCTTATGCCTTAATCCCCAACGCCAGGTTGTTTAGGCGGTTTTCGAAAGCGGCACCGCCGCCCGAAGTTGATCGAGATAGTCGCTCCACCATTGGTGCATCGCCACTCGCTCCTCCCAATAGAAGCCGCGGTTGTACGTGCCTCGGACCGAATCGGCGTCGGCATGCGCCAGCGAGCGCTCGATTGCGTCGGGGCTCCACTTGCTGCTCTCGTTGAGCAGGGTGGATGCCGTCGTCCTTAGGCCGTGGGCGGTGACTTCGCCTACGGCGTAGCCCATGCGACGGAACGCCTGGTTGACGGTGTTCTCGCTTAGCGGCCTCCGCGAGGTGTGGAATGCCGGAAACACGAAGCCGTCCGGACCGGTAAGCTCATGGAGCTGCGTCAGAAATGCAATCACCTGCCGTGACAAGGGCACGGCGTGCGGACGGCGCATCTTCATCCGCTCCGCGGGAATCTTCCACACTGCCTTCTCGAGGTCGATCTCGGGCCACAGAGCCTGTCTGAGTTCGCCCGGCCGGGCCATCACATGCGGCGAGACCTGCATGGCGATCCGCGTGATCAAATGGCCCGAATAGGCATCGATCGATCGAAGCAGCTCGCCCACGGCCTTCGGATCGAGAATCGCAGCGTGATGCTTCGTCTTCGGCGTGACCAGCGCTCCGCGGAGCACGGAAGTCGGGTCCGTCTCAGCGCGGCCGGTCGCGACGGCATAGCGGAACACGCGGCTGGCGAAGGAGCGGCAGCGCCGCGCGGTCTCGTGCTTGCCCTTCGCTTCGATGCGCTTGAGCGCGCCCAGAACGTCGACTGGCTTCAGATCGGCGACCGGACGGGCGGCGATCGGCGCGAGTTGTTCCAGCAGCCAGTTCGCCTTCGTCGTCGTGGTGTCCGCGCGGCCCTCGCGGACCATCTTGTCGATATACTCCTTCGCGACCTCTTCGAATGAGTTGGCCGCGTTGTACATCGCGACGAGTTTCTCGCGCTTGCGCTCGGTCACCGGGTCTACGCCATCCCGAACTTTCTGCCGGGCTTCGTCGCGCTTGCGCCGTGCCTCGGCCAACCCGACCTCCGGATAGCTGCCAAAAGCGATCCGTTTGTCCTTGCCCAGATAGCTGTACTTGAACCGCCAGAGCTTCGAGCCGTTGGGGCGCACCTCGATATAGAGGCCGCGCTCGTCGGTTCGTTTGTAGATCCGATCCTGCGGTCTGAGGGCGCGGATCTCTTGGTCTTTCAAGGGCATGGCACGCATCCTTCGACTCGACTGGTCCGCAATCGAAGGCGTCCGCTGATCTCCTCCTCGGTGGCCCGCGGGCCACCGCTCAAAACCGGGCCACGGTGACCCAGGCGGTGGCCCGAATCTAGCCGGGATCGACCGAAATCAACTGGAACGCCATCAGACGAAACCAGTGAGAAAATGGCAGATTTCTGCCGTTTTGTCGATGCTTTTGGGATGTTCCGAGGGGAACAAATGGTGCCCAGAAGAGGACTCGAACCTCCACGGCCTTGCGACCGCCAGCACCTGAAGCTGGTGCGTCTACCAATTCCGCCATCTGGGCACGGGGTAGGCGCGGGGCACTACGTGGGGGTCCTTGGCTTGTCAACCGGGTGCGGCGGCGATTTCGTCGGGTAGTTTGCAGATATCCACCCAGCGCCGGGAAACGAGCGCGAACAGGCGTTCGGGCGCCACCTCGACCGAACTGGTGAGCGATCCGGCCGCCGGGAAGACCGTGTCGAAGCCGCGGATCGAGACGTCGCAATGCACCGGGATCGGCGTGGCGAGGCCGAAGGGGCAGACGCCGCCGACGGGGTGGCCGGTCGCTGCGAAGGCCTCGTCGGGGGAGAGCATCCGCGGGCGGCCGCCATATTCGGCCTTGGTCCTGGCATTGTCGATCCGGGCGTCGCCGCGGGCGATCACGAGCATCAGCCGGTCGCCGACGCGCAGCGCCAGCGTCTTGGCGATGCGCGCGGGCTCGACGCCGAGCGCGGCGGCGGCTTCGGCGACGGTGGCGGTGCTGACGCCGTGATCGATCAGGCCGAGATCGGGGGCATGTTCGGCGAGCCAGGCGCGGGCGGTCTCAAGGGTCATGGTCAGCCGCTTATCATAGTCGCGCGCGCGCACTATAGCGGAGCGCAAACAGGGAGGGTGGCATGGCGGTGAGCGCGATTGGGAGCGAGCCTCGGCGGGCATCGGCCTTCTGGCAGCATCTCTATTTCTGGGTGCTGATCGCGATCGTCGCAGGGACCTTGCTCGGTTTCTATCAGCCCGCGCAGGGGGTGGCGCTCGAATGGCTGGGCACGGGCTTCATCAAGCTGGTCAAGATGATCATCGCGCCCGTCATCTTCCTGACGATCGTCACGGGGATCGCCGGCATGTCCGAGCTGCGCTCGGTCGGGCGGGTGGCGGTCAAGGCGTTCGCCTATTTCATCTTCTTCTCGACGCTGGCGCTGATCGTCGGGCTGGTCGTCGGCAATCTCGTCCAGCCGGGGGCGGGGATGCATGTCGATCCGGCGACGCTCGCGGCGGGCAAGGATGCCGTGAAGGTTCATGGCTATGTCGACCAGGCGCACGACCAGTCGGTGACCGGGTTCATCCTCGCGATCATCCCGACGACGCTGGTCTCGGCCTTCACCGAGGGGTCGATCCTGCAGGTGCTGCTGGTCGCGATCCTGTTCGGCGTGTCGCTCGCGCTGGTGGGCGAGCCCGCGCGGCCGGTGACCGATCTGCTCGAGCGCGCGGCGTTGGTGGTGTTCCGCCTGGTGCGGATCGTGATGTGGGCGGCGCCGGTGGGGGCGTTCGGGGCGATCGCGTTCACGATCGGCAAATACGGGATCGGAACGCTGGTGAGCCTGGGGGCGCTGGTCGGTACCTTCTACCTCACCTCGCTGATCTTCGTGCTCGGGGTGCTGGGGGTGGTCGGCTGGCTTTCGGGCTTCTCGATTTTCGCGCTGCTGCGCTACCTCAAGGCCGAGCTGCTGCTGGTGCTCGGCACCTCGTCGTCGGAAGCCGCGCTGCCCGCGCTGATCGACAAGCTGGAGCGCGCGGGCGCGGCCAAGCCGGTGGTGGGGCTGGTGGTTCCCGCGGGCTATTCGTTCAACCTCGACGGCACCAACATCTATATGACGCTGGCGGCGCTGTTCATCGCGCAGGCGACGGGCACGCATCTGTCGCTGGGGGATCAGATCGCGCTGCTCGGGATCGCAATGCTGACGTCGAAAGGTGCCGCCGGCGTGACCGGCGCGGGATTCATCACGCTCGCCGCGACACTGTCGATCGTACCCTCGCTGCCGGTGGCGGGGATGGCGCTGATCCTGGGGGTCGACCGGTTCATGAGCGAATGCCGCAGCCTCACCAATTTCGTCGGCAATGCGGTGGCGACGCTGGTGGTGGCGCGTTGGGAAGGCGCACTCGACCGTGAGGCGTTGCGGCGGGCGCTTGCCGGGGCGCCCGACCTTCGTCCCGCCGCGATCGGGCCGGAGGCGGATCCAGACTGACTTGAATGTTGCAGGACTTTACCCAGATCGGAAACACTCCGCACACATTTTGGCGCAAAGCCGGACATATGCAGACCGCCGCCATCGCCGTGCCCGCCCCGGAGCCTTCCGCGACCCTTCTCGTCGTCGATGACGACCGCGATATCCGCCAGCTGCTCGCGAGCAGCCTCGAGGCGCGCGGTTACCGCGTCGAGACCGCGTCGAACGCGCGCGACATGGACCGGGTGCTCGCGCGCATGGCCGTGGATCTCGTCATCCTCGACATCATGATGCCCGGCGAGGACGGCTTGTCCGCATGCCGCCGCATCGCGCGGTCCGACGGGCCCGAGATCATCTTCCTGAGCGCGCTGGGCGAAGAGCCAGACCGTATCCTGGGGCTCGAGGTCGGCGCCGGACATTACCTCACCAAGCCGTGCAGCCCGCGCGAGGTGCTGGCCACGGTGCGCGCGGCGCTGCGGCGGCGGGGCGGGGCGCCCGCCACCGAATCGCACAGCTACAGCTTCGAGGGCTGGCGGATCGATCTCGACGCGCATGAACTGTTCGATCCGAACGGCGTGCTCGTCGGGCTCACCGATGGCGAGTTCGCGGTGCTGCGCGTCTTCATCGAACGCCCCCGGCGCGTACTCAGCCGCGAGGCGCTGCTTGCCGCTGCGCGCGGGCCCGATTCGGATGCCTATGACCGCGCGATCGACGTCCAGGTCAGCCGTCTTCGGCGCAAGCTCGGCCCGGGCGGCGACGAGATCATCCGCACCGTGCGCAACGAGGGGTATCTGTTCGTGCCCCGCGTGACGCGCGCATGAGGCCGCGGCGCCGATGAAATTGTCGAGGCGCGCCGCCGAATCGCCGCTGTTCGTGCGGATCTTCCTGCTGATGCTCGTGTGTGTGGGCGTCGTCCAGCTGCTCAACTTCGCGCTGCTGGCGCTCGTCCAGCCGCCGACGCCGCGCGCCTATTTGGTGGGCGATATCGCCAAGGTGCTCCAGGAAGGGCGCGACCCCACGGGCGAGCTGGAATTCACCGAACGCGTGCCCACCGATCCGGCAATCCTGGCGCCGCGCGCCGATCGCCTCCGGCCGGCGCTGGCGATGGTGCTGGGGGTGCCGACTAGCCGGGTCGAGTTCGGTTTCGTGACTCCGCCCTTCCCGCAGCGCGCGCCCTCCTATGACCGCAGCAAGCTGCCGCCACCCATCATCCCGGGGTCGGTTTCCAGGGCGCGCGGGTTCCTCGTGCTCGACGATTTCGTCGCCTCCTATCAGCGGCCCGACGGCAGCTGGGTGACGGTGCGGCCGGCGGGACATGCGTTCGAGCTTTGGCGGTGGCTGGCGCTGCTGTCGCTGATCGGTACTGCGGCGGCGGTGGTCCCCTTCGCCTGGGGGCTGGCGCACCGGCTCGCCAAGCCCATCAGCGCTTTTGCCGAGGCCGCCGAGCGGCTGGGGCGCGATCCGCGCGCCGAGCCGCTGGCACTCTCCGGCCCGCCCGAGCTCGCCGAGGCGGCCTCCGCCTTCAACCAGATGCAGGCGCGGCTCAACCGCTATGTCGACGATCGCGCGACGATGATCGGGGCGATCGCGCACGATCTGCGCACGCCGTTGATGCGGCTCGAACTGCGTATGGAGAATGCGCCCGAGAAGATCCGGCGCGCCTGCGAGGCCGATATCCGCGACATGGAATCGATGCTCGCCGCGACCCTCGCATTCGTGCGCGATACGACGCGTCCGCAGGGCCGCCGCCCCCTCGACCTGCGCTCGCTCGCCGAGAATGTCACCGACGACATGACCGATCTGGGCAATGACGTGACGCTCGATCCCGGCGAGGCGATCGTGCTCGACGGCAATCCCGCCGCGCTCAAGGCGATGATCTCGAACCTGGTCGGCAATGCGGTCAAATATGCCGGCAGCGCGCAGCTGTCGCTCGCGCGCGAGGATGGGCAGGCGGTGATCGAGGTGCGCGATTCCGGCCCTGGTATCGCCCCCGAGGATGTCGACCGCGTGTTCGAGCCCTTTTTCCGGAGCGAGCCCTCGCGCAACCGCGATACCGGCGGGATCGGGCTCGGCCTCGCCAGCGTCCGCGCGGTGGCGCGTGCGCATGGCGGCGACGCCACGGTCGAGAACCGCCCCGAAGGGGGATTGCTCGCCCGAGCGACCCTTCCCGCCTGAAACCGTACGCATCGCCGTCAGGCGATCAAATTAGCGCATCGTCGTCGCGACGAAGGCGTTGCGAATCTGGGTGTGCAAGGGCTTGAAGACGAAGTCCGAACCATAGGGATTGGGCCGTTGCGGCAGCCCGTCCGATCGCGGGGCGAAACCCTGCAACCAGCTATATTTATCGCACATCCCCCAGAAGAGAACGTCCCTCAGCTCGGGATAGGAGAACATCAGGTCGAGATAGCCGCGCGCATAATCGGCCACCGCCTGGTCGCGCTGGGCGATCGTGCCGGTCACGCCGTCATCGCGCACGTCCATCTCGGTAATGACGAGCTTGAAGCCGAGCGCCACCACGGCATCGAGGAAGGTGCGCCAGCTCGGGCTCTGGTTCGCGATCAGGGTCGCGACCGAGGTGTTCGAGAAAATGCCGAGATGCGACTGGATACCGAGCGCATGGCACGGAATCCCGCGCGCCTTGAACCCCTGGAGCAGGGTCAGCACGCCCGCGCGGTGCGTCGCGCCGCCCTCGAACCCCATATAGTCGTTATAGACGAGCGTCGCGCCCGGCGCCTCGGTCGCCGCAGTCTGGAAGGCGAGGTCGAGCGTCGCCTGCGCCCCGCCGAGCGCGGTCGAGAGCGCGGTCTCGTAGAGCGCGCCCGTTGCGGGATCGACCGCCTCGTTGACCACGTCATAGCTCATCACCTTGCCGCGATAGCGCCGGCACACGGTCTGGATATGCTCGGTCAGGATGCGCGTCGCCTCGGCCACCCCCGCCGCGCCGGTGCCATAGGGGTGCGATTCGGCCCAGGCGGGCATCCAGCGGCGCTGGTGCCACAGCAGGGTGTGGCCGCGCATCGCGATCAGCTTCGAATCGGCATAGGCGAGCATCGCGTCGAAGCGGGTGAAATCGAAGGTCGTGGCGTTGGGCCGGATCGCCTGCCACTTGAGCTCATTCTCGGGGACGAGGATCGAGCAGTCATTTTCGAGCATCGCGGCATAGTTGGGATTGGCGAAGGAGCCGGCATCGGCGCCCACCGTCGACCAGGCGACCGCCGAGCCGAAACGCATATTCTTGAGGGTCGCCTGCGTCTTGATCGGCGTGCCGGGGGTGAAGACCGCCGCGGGGGTCGGGGTGGGCGTCGGCGTCGGCGTGGGGGTCGGAGTCGGCGTCGGGGTGGGCGTGACGATCACGCCGCCACCTCCGCCGCCATAGCCCCCGCCGCCGCTGCAGCCGGTGAGCGCCAAGGCGGAAGCCCCCGCAAGCCATTGCAGCGCTTCGCGGCGCGACGAATCCTGAGACATCTTCTCTCCACGCCCGAACGGGTCTCTACGACCATAACCGGTCTTTGCCGGTCCGGTTTTTGCTGATAGCGCTAACAGCGTGGAGGCGGCAGCCGGGTCGAGTCAACCCGAGACATGCGGCCCCGGACATGAGCCAAGGAGAGGATTCCGATGGGCTGGGACGAGCAAAGCCGCCGCAATGTGCTGGCGGGAATGGGCGCCGGGCTGGTTGCTGCGGCAACCCCCATGACAGCGTTGGCAGGAAGCAAGCGGCTTGCGGCGCCGGTCAAGAAGCTGCGCTACGCGGTGGTCGGCCTCGGCAACTATGCCGTCAACCAGATCATGCCGCGCTTCAAGGATACCGAGAGCTGCGAACTCGTCGCGCTGGTGAGCGGCACGCCCGCCAAGCTCGAGAAATATGGCGCGCAGTACAACATCCCCGCCACGCACCATTACAATTACCAGAATTACGACAAGATCGCCGACAATCCGGACATTGACGCGGTCTACATCATCCTGCCCAACTCGATGCACGCCGAGTACACGATCCGCGCGGCGAAGGCGGGCAAGCATGTGATGTGCGAAAAGCCGATGGCGAACACCGCGCAGGAATGCGAAGCGATGATCGCCGCGTGCCGCAAGGCCAAGGTCAAGCTGATGATCGGCTATCGCTGCCATTTCGAGCAGTACAACCTCCACGTCATCGAGCAGGTGCGCTCGGGGCTGATCGGCAAGCCGCACGTGATCACCGCCGAGCATGGCTTCTACGCCCAGCCGGGTCAGTGGCGGCTCGACCGGCCCCTGTCGGGCGGCGGATCGATGATGGATATCGGCATCTACAGCCTCAATGCGGCGCGCTATCTCTCGGGCGAGGAGCCGGTGCTGGTTACCGCGACCGAATCGACCGACCGCACCGATCCGCGCTTCAAGAATGTCGAGGACCAGATCGACTTCCAGCTCAAATTCCCCTCGGGCGTGATCGCCAATTGCGTGTCGAGCTATTCGACGGGGCACAACAGCTTCCGCGTGACCGGCGAGAAGGGCTGGATCGGGATGGAGCCCGCGACGCCTTATACCGGGCACCAGCTCTGGGTCCGCAAGGGCGGCAAGACCGAGCAGGTGACGCTGCCGCCGCCGTCCAAGAACCAATGGGCCGGTCAGCTCGATCACCTCGCCGAGTGCGTCGTCTCGGGCAAGGAGCCGATCGTCGCGGGTGAGGAGGGGCTGAAGGACATGCGCCTGATCGAGGCGATTTACCGCTCCGCACGCGAGGGCCGCGCGATCAAGGTCGGCGCATGAATCTCGACCGGCGGAGTGTTGTTGCCGCGGGCGCGTTGCTCGCGGCGTCGATGCCGTTTGCCGGACTGGCGCGGGCGGAGATCGGCCCCGATCACAAGGCGAAGATCAAGGGCCTGATCCGCCAGATGACGCTCGCCGAGAAGCTGGGCCAGATGACCCAGATCCCGGGCGGGCGGCAAAAGGCGCTCAACTCGCGGCTCGATGCGACGATGCTCGATCGGGTCCGCAAGGGCGAGGTCGGGTCGTTCCTCCATGTCGCGGGCGCCGATGCGCTCAGGGAGTTGCAGCGCGTCGCGGTCGAGGAGGGGCGGCTCAAGATTCCGCTGCTGTTCGCGATGGACGTGATCCATGGTTTCCGGACCACGCTGCCGGTCCCGATCGCCCTGGCATCGACCTGGGATCCCGAGGCGATGAAGCTTGCCGCGCGCACCGCCGCCGAGGAGGCCTGGGCCGCGGGGCTGCACTGGACCTTCGCGCCGATGGTCGACATCGCCCGCGACGCGCGCTGGGGCCGGGTGGTCGAGGGGGCGGGGGAGGACCCTTATCTCGGATCGCGGATGGCGGTCGCGCAGGTCGAGGGGTTCCAGGGCGGCGATCTCGCCAAGGGCCGCCGCGTGATGGCCTGCGCCAAGCATTTCGGCGCGTACGGCGCGGCGGTGGGCGGGCGCGACTATGACAGCGCCGATGTGTCCGAGCGCACGCTCGCCGAGGTCAATATGCCGCCCTTCTATGCCGCGGCGCGCGCCGGGGCGGGCAGCTTCATGACTGCGTTCAACGATATTGCCGGCGTGCCGACCACGGGCAATGCCGATCTGGTCCGCCACCAGCTGCGCGAACAATGGGGCTATCAGGGGCTGATCGTCAGCGACTGGAACGCGGTCAAGGAGCTGATCGCGCACGGCGTCGCCGCCGACCAGAAGGAAGCCGCGGTGCTGGCGCTCAAGGCCAGCGTCGACATGGACATGACGAGCAACAGCTATGCCGAGCATCTGGGCAGCGCGGTTGCCGAGGACAAGTCGCTGCTCCCGCTGATCGACGAGGCGGTCGAGCGCATCCTCACCGCCAAGGCGCGGCTGGGGCTGTTCGACGATCCCTATGGCTTTGGCGATCCCGTCGCCGAAAAGGCGGTGCCCGCGAAGAACCGCCCGATCGCGCGCGATCTGGCGAAGCGGGCGATGGTGCTGCTGCGCAACGAGGGCGATGTGCTGCCGCTGCGCTTGGGCCAGAAGGTGGTGCTGATCGGCGCGCTGGCGGACGACGCCATGTCGACGCTCGGTTCGTGGCGCGCGCGCGGGCAGGCCGAGGAGGCGGTGACGCTTCGCGCGGCGCTGGAGCAAGGGAATGTCATTACCGGCTATGCGCCGGGCGTGACCACGCGCAGCGACGATGTCTCGGGCATCCCGGCGGCGGTCGCGCTGGCCAGGGAGGCCGATGTCGTGCTGCTCGCGATCGGCGAGGATTACGACTTTTCCGGCGAGGCGCGCAGCTATGCCGATATCGGCCTGCCGGGTCCGCAGGAGGCGCTGATCGCCGTGCTCAAGGCGACCGGCAAGCCGATCGTCGCGATCCTGATGAACGGGCGACCGCTGGGGCTCGAGAAGGATCTGGCGGGCATCCCTGCGGTGCTCGAGACCTGGTATCTCGGCCTCGAAAGCGGCCCGGCGATCGCGCATGTGCTCACCGGCGAGGTGTCGCCCGGCGGCAAGCTCCCCATCGGCATTCCGCGCCATGGCGGCCAGACCCCGATGACCTATGCGCATGTCCCCACCGGACGGCCCGCCAACGCCGATCTGCTGATCGACAGCGCGCGCTATCACGATACCGCGATCGGGCCGCTGTTCCCGTTCGGGCACGGGCTGAGCTACGCCAGGTTCGATTATGGTGCGGTGACGCTGGGGGCCGAGGCGGTACCCGCCAATGGCTCCCAGACGATCGGCGTGACCGTCACCAATTCGGGCAAGGTCGCCGCCGACGAGGTGGTCCAGCTCTATATCCACGATCCGGTCGCCTCGGTCGCCAGGCCGGTCAAGGAACTGCGCGGATTCGTCCGGCTGAGCCTCAAGCCCGGCGAGAGCCGGCGCGTCACCTTCACCCTCACCCCCGACCAGCTGGCGATCTGGCATGCCGGCAAATGGCTGATCGAGCCGGGGCTGATCGAGGTGATGGTTGGCAGTTCCTCCGAAGACATTCGCGGCAAGGCCAGCTTCCGCGTCACCGGCCGCGGCGAGGGGAAGCATCCCGCCGCGTCGATCCCAACCAAGTTCGAGGTCGCATGATGGGTGAGCCCTGGCATACGCTGTTGATCGTCGGCGTGAGCATCGCCGCGGTGGTGTTCATGGTGCTGCAGCTCAAGATGCAGCCCTTCCTCGCGCTGCTCGTGGTGGCGCTGGTGACCGGCCTGGCGTTCGGCGGCGAGCCGGCCACGGTGATCGCCGCGGTCAAGAAGGGCACGGGCGACGCGCTCGGCTTCGTCGCGGTGGTGATCGGCCTTGGCGCGCTGCTCGGCGGCATGCTCGAGGCGAGCGGCGGCGTCACCGCTATCTCGCACAAATTGCTCGCGGCTTTCGGTGAAAAACGCATCCCCTGGGCGCTGCTTGTGGTCGGCATCATCGTCGGCATTCCCCTCTTCTTCGACGTCGCCTTCATCATTTTGGCCCCGCTGGTGGCGACGCTGGCGGTCCGCGCAGAGCGGCGGGTCGTCTATTTCGCAATCCCCCTGCTCGCCGGCCTGATGGCGATGCACGCGCTGCTGCCGCCGCATCCGGGCCCGGTAGCGGCGGCGGAGTTGCTCAAGACCGATTACGGGATGCTCGCCATCTATGGCCTGGTCTGCGGCATTCCCGCCGCGATCATCGCCGGGCCGCTCTACGCCAAATATTTCCACTCGGCTCCCGGCTGGGGCGACACCAGCCCGCCCCCGATGCTCGACGAGGGTGCGCCCCAGACCAAGCCGATCGGCTTCTGGTTCGCGCTGCTGGCGATGCTGGTGCCGTTGGTGCTGATCATCGCCGGCACCGTCGCCGACAAGACGATGGCGGCGAGCTCGCTCCGCACCGCGCTCGTCTTCATCGGCCACCCCTTCGTGGCGCTGGTCGTCGCCTGCCTGCTCGTCCTGATCTGGCTGCGCGTCGTGAAGGGCGCGCCGCTCGCGACCATCTCCAGCATCATGACCCGCGCGCTCGAACCCGCGGGCGTGATGGTGCTGATCATCGGCGCGGGCGCGGCGTACAAGGAGGTGCTGATCGAAAGCGGCGCGGGTGCGCAGATCACCGCGGCGATGACCCAGGCCAATGTCTCGGTGCTGTTCTTCGCCTTCCTGCTCTCGGCGTTCGTGCGGATCGCCCAAGGGTCGGCGACCGTCGCGATGGTCACCGCCGCGGGGCTCGCCGCGCCGATGGTGGCGGCGGCGGGGCTGACGCCCGGCCAGGTCGCGCTGGTGACGGTGGCGATCGGCGCGGGTGCCTCGATCATGAGCCATGTCAACGACACCGGCTTCTGGCTGGTGAAGCAATATCTGGGGCTGACCGAGGCGCAGACGCTGCGCAGCTGGACGATCTGTGCGACGATTGCGGGATCGACGATGCTCGCAATGGCGCTGCTCTTGTGGAATTTCGCGTGAGGAGGGATGGATGATCGACTGGAAGGTTTCGCGCCGCGCGGTGCTCGCGGGGATGGCCGCGGCGCCCTTCGTGCCGGGGTTCGCCCGGGCGGCGGGCGTGGGCGGGGTCACCCGGATCGATCCGGCGCTCGACGCGATCGTCGATGCGAACGCGCCGATCGAGGTGCTTTCGACCGGCTTCCAATGGGCCGAGGGCCCGGTCTGGGTGAAGAACGGAGACTATCTCCTCTTCTCCGACGTGCCCAAAAACGTGATCTGGAAATGGGACGGCAAGGCCACGACCAAGTTCCTCGAACCTTCAGGGCTCGCCGGGCCGATCCCCAAGGGCGTGCGCGAGGCGGGGGCGAACGGGCTCGCGATCGACGCCATGGGTCGGCTGATCATGGCCGATAGCGGCACGCGCTGCGTCGCCGCGGTCGATCTCAAGACCAAGAAGAAGACGATCCTCGCCGACAAATATGACGGCAAGCGCTTCAGCAGCTGCAACGATGTCGCGATCCATAGCAACGGGACGATCTATTTCACCGATCCGCCCTATGGCTTCACCGACGGCGATACGTCGCCCTTGAAGGAGCAGCCCTTCAACGGCGTCTATCGCCTGGCGCCCGACGGCGAAGTCCACCTGATCGAGAACCGGCTGACGCGCCCCAACGGCGTGACGCTCTCGCCCGATCAGCAATGGCTCTACGTCACCATCTCCGATCCCGCGCGGCCCGAGATCCTCAAATACCCGCTCGATATCGAGGGCGGTGCGTCGGACGAACCGACCGTCTTCGCGGAGATGCGCGCCGATGTCGCGGCGAAGAAGCCGGGGCTGCCCGACGGGATCAAGGTCGCCAAGAACGGCACCGTCTTCTCGAGCGGGCCGGGGGGCATCCATGTCTATACGCCCGGCGGCAAGCTGCTGGGCGTGATCTCGACCGGCAAGGCCTGCGCCAACTGCGCGTTCGGTGAGGATGGCAAGACCTTGTTCCTGACGTCGAGCGACATGATCGCCAAGGTGCGGCTCAAGATCGGCGGCTGGTAAATCAAAGCCGTCATCCCGGCGAAAGCCGGGACCCAGAGTTATCAAGCGATGTCCTGCGTGACCCTGGGTCCCGGCTTTCGCCGGGATGACGGTGTGTTTGAGCCGCGGGCCCAATGCTCTAGGCTCCCAGCATGGCCGACGAAGAGGCGATTCCCGCCGCAACCGTGATCGTGATGCGCGAAGGCGGCGAGGGCCCGCCCGAATTGCTGATGGTCGAGCGCGCGGCGGCGATGCGCTTTGCGGGCGGAGCGCTGGTATTCCCCGGCGGCAGGGTCGATCCCGGCGATCATGCCCTCGCCGCGACGCTGGAGGGCGATCAATCCAACGATAATTGGGACATGGCCGCGCGCATCGCCGCGATCCGCGAGACGCTGGAAGAAGCGGGGGTCGCGGTCGGGCTGGATATCGCGCACGAGGCGATCCCCGAACTTGCCCGCGCCGCCTATGCGGGCGAACCGCTGGGCGCGCTGATCGAAGCGGCGGGGGCCACGCTGCGTCCCGAGCAACTCGTCCCCTTCACCCGCTGGCTTCCCCGCGGCGTCCATCACCGCGTGTTCGACACCCGCTTCTATCTCGCCCGCGCACCCGCCGATGCCGAACCGGTGGTCGACGGCAACGAGAATGTCCGCGCCTTCTGGATGAGTGCGGCGGACGTGCTGGCCGAGGCCGATGCAGGCCGGGCGCACATCATCTTCCCGACGCGGCGCAATCTCGAGCGCCTCGCCTTGTTCGGCAGCTGGGACGATGCGGTGGCCGATGCGCTCGCGCATGAGCCGCGCATCATCACCCCCTGGATCGAGCGGCGCGAGGATGGCGACCGGCTCTGTATCCCCGACGATCTCGGCTATCCGGTAACCTGGCAGCCGCTCGGCGAAGCAATGCGCGGATGAAGGCCGTGCGCTGGGTAGCCTTGGGGTTCGGCGCGCTGCTGCTGCTCGCCGGCGCCTTCCTGCTTTACGCGATGCTGCGCGGCCGCCCGCAGGATCTGCCCTGGACCCCGCTCGATCTCGCCGAGCCCTTGGGTCTCTTCACCGGACGCAAGCTCGCCGGGCTCACCCATGATTTCCCGCGTTGTCAGGCGCTGATGCAGCGCGCGGGGGTGCGCTACACCACCGTCCCCGAGCTCAGCGACGGCGAGCATTGCGGCTATTCGGACGGCGTCCGCTTCGCCTCCGGCGGGCCGCGGCGGATCGACTTCCTTCCCGCTGACCTCAAAATCGCCTGCCCCGTCGCCGCCGCCCTGACGCTATGGGAATGGAATGTCGTCCAGCCCGCTGCGCTCAAGCATTTCGGCAAGCGCGTGAGCGCGATCGAGCATTATGGCAGCTATTCGTGCCGCCACATGGTGGGGAAGGGCGGCGAGGGCTGGAGCCAGCACGCGACCGCCGATGCCATCGACATCGCGGCCTTCCGCCTCTCGGACGCGACGCGGATCACGGTCAAGAAGGACTGGAAGGGCGGCGATCCGGCGAAGCAAGCGTTCCTGCGCGAGGTGCGCAGCGGCGCGTGCCGGCTGTTCACGATCGTGCTCTCGCCCGATTACAATGCGGCGCACGCCGATCACCTCCATATGGACCAATCGCCCGGCGGCGAATTCGGCTGGCGGGGTTGCTGGTGAAGACGCTTGCCGATCCCGGCAATGCGCTGGCCGAGGGGCTTGCGGCGATCCGCGCCGAATTCCAGGTGCCCGCCGGCTTTCCGCCCGAGGTGCTGGCGGCGGCCCAGACAGCGGCGAAACGCGTGCCCACTGAGCATGTCGATCGCACGGCTTTGCCCTTCGTCACGCTTGATCCCGCCAGTTCGACCGATCTCGACCAGGCCTTCCATATCGAGCCGAGCGGGGCCGATCTGCTGCTCCATTATGCGATCGCCGATACCGCCTGGTTCGTTGACGATGGCGGGCCGATCGACGCCGAGGCGTGGCGCCGGGGCGAGACGCTCTACCTCCCCGACGGCAAGGCCGGCCTCTATCCGCCCGTCCTCGCCGAGGGCGCCGCGAGCCTGTTGCCGGGCGGCCCGCGCCCCGCGGTGATCTTCATCGTGCGCGTGCGGCCCGACGGCAGCGTCCGTCTCGACGGCGCCGAGCGCGCCGTCGTCCACAGCCGCGCCAAGCTCGCCTATGACGGGGTGACCGCCGCCGATCTGCCGCCCGATTTCGGCGAACTCGCCCGCCGCATCCAGGCCGCCGAGGCCGAGCGCGGCGCGGCGCGGGTCGAGCCGCCCGAGCAGCAGCTCGAACCCCGGGGCGACGGCTCGTACACGCTCGTCTTCCGCCCGCATCTCGATTCCGAGACGCAGAATGCCGCGCTCTCGCTCGCGACCAACCTCGCCGTCGCGGACCTGCTCCAGACGCACCGCACCGGCCTGTTCCGCGTCATGGCCCGGCCCGAGAAAGCGGCGGTCAAGCGGCTCCGCTTCACCGCGCGGGCACTGGGGATCGATTGGCCGACGGGGATGGACCTCGATCATTTCGAGCGCCGGCTCGACCAGCACGACCCCCACCAGGCCGCGCTGATGCTCGCGATCCGCCGCGCTGGGCCGGGGGCGAGCTATGCGCCGTACCGCGAGGGCGTCGTCCCGTGGCACAGCGCGATGGCGGCGACCTATGCCCATGCCACCGCCCCGCTGCGCCGCCTCGCCGACCGCTATGTCGTCCAGGCCGCGCTGGCGGTGGCGAACGGGCGCGCGGTACCCGAGCCGGTCGCCGCCGCCTTCGAGAGGCTTCCCGAAGTGATGGCCCGCGCCGACGCGCTGGCTGGCAGGATCGAGCGCGCGGTGCTCGACCTGGCCGAGGCGGTGCTGCTCTCCGGGCGCGAAGGCGAGACCTTCCACGCGGTTGCGACCGAGGTGGTCGAGAAATGGGCGAAGGTGCAGCTCTGCGACCTGCCGGTCCGGGCGCGCGTGGCGGCGGGGAACGTCGAGCCCGGGGAAGGGCTGCTGCTGCGGCTGACCGACGCCGATCCGGCCAAGCGCGCAATTACCTTCGAGCGCACCTGATTTGCGGAAGTCCGTGGGGCGTTCTAGGTTCTGACAATGAACCGGACTGCAAAGCCTTATCCGGCGCGGGCGGCCATCGGGCTGGTGGCGGCAGTCGCCATCGGATTTGCCGTGATTGCCGCCTGCAACACGGTGTGGGCCGTCGTGGAGGGCGTGCCCGTCACGACGCTTTGGGAAGACGACGCGGTCTGGGCGCAAATCGTGATCGCCGCCGCGCCCTATCTGCTGCTCGCGCTGCTCGGCGTCGGCGCCCGAAGGCCGTGGATCGTGGCGCTTTGCCTGACGGCGGCGTTCTGGGGCTTCTACCTGTTCGTGATCACGCGTCCGTACGAAGGCGGCGGGGCCAATATCGGCCTTGGCTTGCTGATGATCTTCTCACCGCTTCCCATCACCGCGGCCAGCCTGATCGCCCTGGCCACCGTGGCCAATCGACGCGGTCCGGACGCGATCGCCGCCGATCGCGACGCCTAGCCGGCGCCCCTCCCAAAGCCCCAATGAAAAAGCCGGAGCTTTCGCCCCGGCTTCTTCAGTCCTCCGACGTGAACCGTGTCAGTTCGGCAGCGACGCCGCGCCGTCGACCTTCTCCACCCATTGCGGGTAGAAGGCCGGCTGGCGGTTCGACCAGCCCGAGGCGGTGGCCGCGGCTTCGCTGATCGACTGGAGCAGCTTGCGCCGCAGGTCCGGATGGAGATGCGGGAGCGCCGCGGCCGAGCAGAAGGCCGAAGGCAGCCAGGGGCGAACCTCGGCGCCCACCAGGCGCTCGTAGAGGAAGCGATAGGCCGAGAAGGTGGTCAGCCGGCCCTGCGACAGGTCGAACGCCGAAACGGTGACGAGCGGCGCCATGAACGGCTCGATCGCGTCGAGGCCGCTATCGTCCGGAAGCAGCGCGCGGATTTCGTTGAGACGGTCGTACATGCGGGCCTGGGCGCGGATGCTGGCGGCTTCGACCACGTCGCGCGACCAGCGCGTCATCGCGTCCTCGCGCTCCAGTCCGATATCGAGCGAGCGGCGCACATAGCGCTGCGTCGCCGCGCTGAACCCTGCGAATTCCTTCATCTCTGCCAGCGTCATTGCTCCTTCGGCCGGCTTCATCCTCGCGCTCATTTTAGACCACTCCCACCCCACTCAACTGCTTACCGGGAGATCATGCGCGCAAATGGTTAACGCCGCGCTTAACCCCCTGTCGTCCCCTGTTCAGCATTCGAGCCCATCGGCTTTTGCGTTGCAACATGGGTTGCGACGAACCGAGTCCCGCAATCGGAAAAGGTTGTGAAGTGATGCGCTTGAGCAACAAAGCTGTCGATTCAGGGGCTTCCCCACCCGTGCGAATCCGCATGGCAGCCGAAAGGATTCGGTAACCCGCCGAAACGACCGGTCGGTTTCAGTTCGTCGGCGTCACGGCTCGACTCGCCGAAAGGTTCCGACTCGGCCCTCCCATCCACCGCCCCGAGGCAACGGTTCGTCGGATCGCGGTAGACGGACGAAACGCGATCTGGTCATCAGCATCCACCGATCCATTTCGACCGGGGGGTTTTCTTGCTTCTTCGATATCTCGCAGCGCGTTTTGCGCTGGTGGCGGCGCTTTGCCTGACGGCAGCCACCCCGGCCTATGCCGCCGCCCGGAGCGGATACCTGCAGTGCGTGCCGTTCGCGCGCTCGGTTTCGGGCATCGAGATTCGCGGCAATGCCTGGACCTGGTGGGCCCAGGCCGAGGGCCGCTACGAGCGCGGCAACGATCCCAAGGTCGGTTCGGTTATGTCGTTCCAGCGCACCGCGAAGATGCCGCTCGGCCATGTCGCGATGGTCTCGAAGATCGTCAGCGACCGCGAAGTGCTGCTCACCCATGCCAACTGGTCGTATCGCGGCGGGATCGAGCGCAATGTCCGCGCGATCGACGTGTCGGCGGCGGGCGACTGGAGCCAGGTCAAGGTCTGGTTCGCGCCGACCGGCGATCTCGGCACCTCGGTCTATCCGGTCAACGGCTTCATCTATCCCAATGGCGAGGGCTTCGCGCCCGCGCTCGACCGCCAGCCCTCGCTTGAACTCGATCTCAGCGATCTCGTGCTCGAGACCGATCTCGACGAGTAACCTGGCTTCTGGGGTTGAGGTTTCCCACTCCCGTACATCCTGAGTAGCCATCGAGTAGCGGCGCAGCCGCGTATCGACGGGGGCGTATCGAAGGACGGTGATGGCGGGATGCTTCGATACGAGCGCTCGATACGCCTTCGGCTACTCGGTCTCTACTCAGCACGAACGATTGTGAGGGAGAGCTACCCCTTCGGCGTAAAGCTCAGCGCGACGCCGTTCATGCAGTAGCGCTTGCCGGTGGGCTGGGGCCCATCGTCGAACACATGGCCGAGATGCCCGCCGCAGCGGCGGCATAGTACCTCCACCCGCGACATCCCCAGCGTCGAATCGTCCTTGGTGATCACCGCCTTGGGGAGCGGGGCGTAGAAGCTCGGCCAGCCCGTGCCGCTGTCGAACTTGGTCGTCGATGCGAAGAGCGGCAGCGCGCAGCCCGCGCACGAGAAGGTCCCCGCGCGATGCTCCTTGTTGAGCGGACTGGTCCCCGGATATTCGGTCGCCCCGTGACGGAGCGTCTGGTACGCCGCCGGGCTCAGCCGCTTGCGCCATTCGGCGTCGCTCAGCGTGAACTCGAACTTCTGCGCCGCCTCCGCCGTGCCCCCGCTGCACGCGGCGAGCACGCCCGTGGCGCTGGCGGTCAAAAGCGTGCGACGGTCGATCTGCATGGGCGAAACTCCTGGAGGCAATGTGGGAACTACGCGAGCCCATGCCAAGCGGATGCGCGCGCCCTCAATAACGGCTGAGTTCGACCGCCATCTTGCGATAGCCATGGACGAAGCAGGCCGCGACGCGCTCGGGCTCGCCGGTGACGTTCACGCGCAGGCGACGCTTGGCCATTTCCTCCATCAGGATGCCGATTTGCAGCTCCGCCAGCCGCGCGCCGACGCAACGATGGATGCCGTGGCCGAAGGCGAGGTGGCGCCGCGCATTCTCGCGGTCGACGATGATCCTGTCGGCTTGCGGGAAGATGCTCTCGTCGCGGTTGGCGGAGAGATACCAGAGCGCGAGCTTGTCGCCCTCGCGGATCTTGACGCCGTCCACCTCGGCATCCTGCGTCGCCGTCCGGCGCATATGCGCGAGCGGAGTCTGCCAGCGGATGATCTCCTGCGTGGCGTTGGCGATCAGCCCCGGATTGGCTTCCAGCTTGGCGCGCTCGTCGGGGAATTGCTCGAGCGCCCAGGCATAGGCGCTCATCGAATTGCGCGTGGTATCGTTGCCGCCGACGATGAGAAGGATCAGGTTCCCGAGGAACTCGAACTGGTCCATCTCCGCCATCGCGTCCGAATGGATCATCATCGAGATCAGGTCGGGGGTCGGATCCTTGCCGATCTTGCTCTGCCAGAGGTTGCCGAAATAGGCGGCGCATTCGAACAGGATTTCGCGCCGCTGCTCCTTTAGCACCTCGTCCTTGGAGAGTTCGATGTCGCCCGCCCAGTCGGACCAGTAGGTGAGCTTGCGGCGGTCCGCCCAGGGGAAATCGAACAGGATCGCCAGCATCTGGGTGGTCAGTTCGATCGAGACCTTGTCGACCCAGTCGAACTCCTCGCCCACGGGCAAGGAATCGAGGATCTCGGCGGTGCGCGCGCGGATATTGTCGCTCATCCGCACCATCTCGCTCGGCGTGAAGGCCGGGGCGATGGTGCGGCGCTGGGCGGTGTGCTTGGGCCGGTCCATCGCGATGAACATCGGCATCTTGATATCGCCTTCCTTCAGGTCGGCGATGACGATGCCGCCCATTTCGGACGAGAAGATCTCGGGCAGCGATTCGATATGGACGATCGGCTTGTAGGTCGAGACCGACCAGAAGGGGCCGAAATCGCTATGTTCGGTATAGTAGAGCGGCGCCTTCTCCCGCAGCTCGCGGAACGGAGCGTGCCAGGTATCGTCGCGATACAGCTCCGGACGGCTCATATCGAGCGGATCGACGATCTTGGGCTCGGGGCCGGTTGCCAGGGTCGCCATCTCGAATCTCTCCCGATCTTGTGGCGCGAGCAGAGCCTTAACTGACACTCATGTCAATAGTCCGTGGCTTTTTGAAACGGGTCTTCGGGCTGCCCGACTTGAGCACGCCGCGGCGGAAGACCCGCGCGCTGACGGTGATGACGATCCCGACCCACAGCGCCTGCCAGACGAGCGCGAGCGCATGGGGCCAGAGTTCGGGCTCGACGGCGGCACGCGCGGCCATCGCGTGGGGGCTGCTGAGCGGAAACACCGCGGTGACCCAGGCGATCCAGCCGTTCGGATCGACGGCGCCGATCGTCGCGAAGCTCATGATCGCGATCTGCAGGACGGTGACCGGCAGCGACAGCATCTGGAGCTCGCGCTGGCTTGAGGCGAGCGCGCCGATGCCCAGAAACACGGCGCTAAGCAGCATATAGGCCATGGTGAAATAGGCGACGAACAGCAGCGGGAAGATCGGGCCCACCGCGGCGCCCATATCGGCAAAACCCGTCGCCAGGGCCGGCGGGGCCAGCTTTGGCAGCGCCGCGAGCAGCCCCCCCCAGAAGACGATGAACAGCAAGGCCGATCCGAACGCGCCGAGCAGCTTGCCGAAAAAGACGCTTTCGAGCGGGATCGCGGCGGCAAGCACCTCGATCACCTTGTTCGACCGCTCCTCGGCCATCGCGCCGACCGCCTGGCCCGAGAGCATGAGGGTGAGGAGAGACACGCCGAACGCCGCGAAAAGGGCGACCGCGCTGCGCCCGCTATTGGTCGTCTGGCCATGCGAGACCACCGTAACCTCGGCTTCGCTCAGCTGCGCCGGCCCCCCCGCGCGCTCGGCGCGCAACACCTCCTCGGCGAGCTGGGAAAGATAGACCGCTTCGCCAAAGCTGGTCGGGGTGCGCAGGATGTGCGGCCGTTCGAGCGGACCGTAAAGGACCGCCGACACCTCGTCGGCATCATTCTCGATCGTCGCCTGCGCCTGAGCCGCGACATTCTCGCGCGGCGTATCGATCCGGAGCTGCGGCGGCGCGGAATCGCCCCGGAAAATCGGACGGAGCTGCCGGTCGATCGCGCGGAGCATGGCGGCGCGCCCGGGCGGGGCGATCACGACGATCCGCTGGTTCGCTTCGCTGCTCTTCGTCGCGACCCGCGCGCCCATTCCGGCACCCACGCTGAGCCCGATCAGGAAGAGCGGGCTCAGCAGGAAGAGCAGGAAGGTCGGCGTGAGGACGGTCGCCTTGAGGTCGCGCCGCGCGACGGTGAAGGCCTGGCGGAGGCCGCGCCGGAAGCCGCTCATGCCGCGGCCTCCTCGCTCGCGGCGATCGCCTGGGCGCCGACGATGCGGACGAACGCGTCGTGCAGCCCCGGCCGCTCGATCGAGAGCCCGGAAATGCCGTGCCCCGCATTGATCAGCTCGACCAGCAGCGCCTCGATCCCTTCGCGCGGGACGGTGAAGGTCCAGCTGCCATTCTCGCGCTCGGCATCCCTGGGCAGCAGCGCCTCGAGCCCCTCATGCGCATGGTGCGGCGTGTAATGCGCCTTCATCGGCAGCATCCCGCGTGCCTGTGCCACCGTGCCTTCGAACTTCACCTTGCCGCCCGCGATGATCGAGAGCCGGTCGCACAGCCGCTCGGCATGCGCCATCACATGCGTCGAGAAGAGGATCGTCGCCCCCCGGTCGCGCTGCCCGAGGATCAGCGCCTCGAGCTTCTCCTGATTGACCGGGTCGAGCCCCGAAAAGGGCTCGTCGAGCACCAGTAGCTCGGGTTCGTGCACCACCGATCCGAGCAGTTGGACGAGCTGCGCCATGCCCTTGGAGAGCTTGCGGATCCGCTCGTGCTTGGCATGACCGAGCCCCGCCTGATCGAGCAAGGCATCGGCGCGCTCGCGCCCGGTCTTCCAGGGCAGCCCGCGCAGCGCGCCCATGAAGGCGATCGCCTCGCGGCACGTCATCGCGGGGTAGAGGCCGCGCTCCTCGGGCAGATAGCCGACCTGGTCGCTCGCCTCGCGCGGATGCGCGCTGCCGAGCAGGTTACGCTCGCCCTCATCGGGCTCGATAATGCCGAGCAGCATGCGCAGCGTCGTGGTCTTACCCGCGCCGTTGGGACCGAGCACGCCATAGACCAGCCCCTTGGGTACCGCGATATCGACTCCATCGACCACCCGCCGCTCGCCGAAGCGCTTGACGAGGCCCTTGGCGCTCACGGCCAGTGTGCTGCTCAAACAGGATGCCTCCCTAATGCCGCCGTGGTAGCGGGGACTGGTGCAGCAACACAAGACACTCGAAGAGCGAATAAAGGCTAAAGCCGCCGAACTGGGCTTCGCGGACGCCGGAATCGCGCGCGCCGATGCCGCGCCGCGATCGGGCGAGCGGCTGCGCGAATGGCTGGCCGAGGGCAAGCACGGCTCGATGATCTGGATGGAGGAGCGCGCGCATCACCGCGAGAGCCCCGCCGGGCTGTGGCCCGAGGTGCGATCGGTGATCGCGCTGGGGATGAGTTATGCCCCCGCGGCCGATCCGCTGGCATTGGCGGGGGAGGGCGAGCGCGGGCGCATCTCGGTCTATGCGCAGGGCGCCGATTATCACGACGTCGTGAAGCGCGCGCTCAAGGCGCTCGGGCGCTGGTTGGTCGAGCAGTCGTCCGCCGACATCAAGGTCTTCGTCGATACCGCGCCCGTCATGGAGAAACCGCTGGCCGAGGCGGCGGGGCTGGGCTGGCAGGGCAAGCACACCAATCTCGTCAGCCGGACGCATGGTAGCTGGCTGTTCCTCGGGGCGATCTACTCGACGCTCGATCTGCAGCCCGACGCCCCGGGCGAAGAGACGTGCGGCTCGTGCACCGCCTGCCAGTCGGCCTGTCCGACCGATGCCTTCCCCGCACCCTTCCGCCTCGATGCGCGGCGCTGCATCTCGTACCTCACGATCGAGCATAAGGGTCCGATCCCGGCGGAGTTCCGGGAAGCGATCGGCAACCGCATCTATGGCTGCGACGATTGCCTCGCCGTCTGCCCCTGGAACAAGTTCGCGAGCGCCGCGCAGGCGAACCTGGCCTTCGCGCCGAGGGCGGAACTGGCCGCGCCGCAGCTCGCGGACCTGCTCGCGCTCGACGATACCGGCTTCCGGCAGGTCTTCGCGGGCTCCCCGATCAAGCGCATCGGCCGCGACCGGATGGTGCGCAACTGCCTGATCGCCGCGGGCAACAGCGGAAGCGCGGCGCTGGTGGGGCCGGTGCGGGCGTTGCTCGATGATCCCGACGAAGTCGTGCGGGACGCCGCCGAATGGGCCTTGGCGCGATTGCCTAACGTTTGCTGAGCGCCGCGATGCAGCTCGCCTGATCGATCGGCCTGCCGTCGCGCTGGCGGGTGTCGATATGGGTGACCGTCGCATCGCGTCCCCTGGCGTAGAGATAGGCGTCGAGCACGCAGATCGGCCCGGCGAACTGGAGCTTGCGCGCGGGGCCTTCGGTCAGATCGATGCGGGGCTTGCCGAACTGGGCAATCAGTATGGGTCCGGTCTGGTCCTGGACCTTGGCGACCCCGGCGGCGAGCGCGGTGGGGCTTGGCGGCTGGGGCACCGGCACGTGCGGCGCCGGGGCGATCTGGGCCGGCCGCGCGCCACCCTCGCCGCACGCGGCCAGCGCCAGCAACAGGCTCAAGGGGAGGAGGCGCCACATCACCTGCGTCCCTGGTGAAAGGCATGGGCGGCCATCGCCGCGCCGAGGATCGGGGCGAGCAGGTTGAGACCGGGAACGAGGAACAGCCCGGTGCCGAGCGCTCCCAGCATGGCGCGCGTGAAGATCGTCCGCCGCCGCCAGCGCGGCAGATTGCCGTAGGGCATGTGCCGGACCGCGACCATGTCGCCCAGATCGCGCCCGAGCAGCCAGGTGTTGACGAGGAAGAAGGCGATCGGCGTGCCGATGCCGGTGAGCAGCAGGATCAGGTAGATGGGGGAGAAGAGCAGGTTGACCAGCACCGCGCGCAGCCCCGATCCCAGCCCCATCGAAATCGACCGCGCGAACGGCACGCTCCGCGCCGAGGCATGCGCGCCGGGATAGTGGCGCAGCTCGACCGCCTCGACCACCTCGTCCGCGAACACCCCGATCACCGCGATCGCCACCGCGCGGAACAGCAGCAGGTGCGCGAGCAGCACGAGCACGATCGTCGAGATATCGGCGGTGTTCTCGGCCCAGCCGAGCCAGCCTGTGCCGCCCAGCTTGAGCGCGATCCAGTCGAGCATCTGGTGCATCCCGTACCAGATCGCCACCGACACCGCGCCGAGCAGCACGATCGTGAGCGCGAACGACTTCACGAACACCATCGCCACGCGGCGGTCGAACAATTGCCCGATCGAAAGGAAGAGCGCCTGGATCATTGCGCTCCCTTTAGCCTGGCCTTAGGGCTTCCGCACAACCCAAATGGAGTTTTTCGTGAGCGAAGCCACTTATGACGTGGTCGCGATCGGCAATGCGATCGTCGACATCCTCTCGCAGTCCGACGACGAATTCATCGTGGAGCAGGGGATGACCAAGGGCTCGATGGCGCTGATGTTCTCGCCCGCCGATGCCGATGCGCTCTATGCCAAGATGGGGCCGGGGCGCGAGGTTTCGGGCGGCTCCGCGGCGAACACCGTTGCGGGGATGGCGGCGATGGGCGCGAAGTGCGGGTTCATCGGTCAGGTGGCGGACGACCAGCTGGGCGAGGTGTTCGCGCACGATATCCGCGCGGCGGGGGTCGATTTCGGCACCGCGGCGCGTGCCGGCGACCCCAGCACCGCGCGCTGCCTGATCTTCGTCACCCCCGATGGCCAGCGGACGATGAACACCTTTCTCGGCGCCTCGCAGTTCCTGCCCGCCTCGGCGCTCGACCTCGATCTGATCGCGGCGGGCGCGATCCTCTATCTCGAGGGCTATCTGTGGGACCCCGAAGAGCCGCGCGCCGCGATGCGCAAGGCGATCGAGGTGGCGCGCGCGCATGGGCGCAAGGTCGCCTTCACGCTTTCGGACATCTTCTGCATCTCGCGCCATGGCGGCGACTTCCGCCAGCTGATCGCCGACGGGCTGATCGACATCCTCTTCGCCAACGAGAATGAGCTGCTGGCGCTGTGCGAGCACGAGGATTTCGAGAGCGCCGTGGCGCATATCCACGGCAAGGTGCCGGTGCTGGTGGTGACGCGCAGCGAGAAGGGCGCGATCGCGTTGGTGGGGACCGAGCGCGTGTCCGTGCCGGCCGAGCCGATCGCCAAGGTGGTCGACACCACCGGCGCGGGCGACCTGTTCGCGGCGGGCTTCCTGTTCGGACAGGCCAGGGGGCTGGGGACCGAGGCCTCGCTCAAGCTCGGCGCGATCTGCGCGGCGGAAATCATCCAGCATTATGGTGCGCGGCCCGAATGCGACCTGAAGGCGCTGGTCGAGGCGAAGCTGGGGTAGGAGGGCAGGATGGCCGCGACGATGTACCTCAAGCTCCGCAAGCCGGACATCGCCGGCGGCTCGCACAATCCGGGCCATGTCGGCGAGATCGAGGTCCTGTCATGGAGTCACGGCTTCTCGCAGCCGGCCTCGCCGACCCGCTCCGGACCGGGCACCGTCGAGCAGGCCAGCCATACGAACCTGACCTTCAGCAAATATCCCGATTCCGCCTCGACCGAGCTGCTCAAGCTGTGCTGGAACGGCAAGCAGATCGGGAAGGCGCTGCTCAGCTGCTACCGCAGCGACGAAGCGGGCGCGGCGGTGCGCTATCTCGAGATCGAGCTCAGCCACGTCATCATCAGCAATTTCAGCGTGAGCGGGGGTCCGGGCGACCTGCCCGTCGAGACGATCGCGCTCGATTACGGGGTGGTGGCGTATCGCTACTATCCGGCGTCCGGCCGGGCGGCGGAGGCCTCGCACGATCTGATCAAGAACATGGTCAGCTGAAGCCAGCGCGGCGCATGAAAAAGGGCCGGAGGATCGCCCCTCCGGCCCTTTTTTGTCGGCCTGCGAACCGGCTCAGGTCGTGCCAGGCACGTCCTCATAAGCTTCGGGCTCGACCACCTCGACCACGCCCTTGCCCAGATGGCTGGCACGGAAGCTGTAGGCGAAGTAGATCACCACGCCGACCGCACCCCAAGCGGGGAGCACCAGCATCGCTTCCATCGGCAGGTTGAAGAACAGGAACACGCAGCCCGCGATCGTCGCCGGGCCGATCAGCCACAGCATCGGCGTCTTGAACTTGCGTTCCACGCCGGCCGCGGTCTTGCGCAGGATCATCACCGCGATCGCCACCATCATGAAGGCATAAAGCGTGCCCGCATTGGCGATGTCGGCCAGCTTGCCCACCGGCAAAAACGCTGCAGCAAACGCCACCGCGCCACCGGTAAGGGCAGTCACGACGTAGGGCGTCTTCCACTTCGGATGGATCTTCGACAGCCCCTCGGGAAGCAGCCCGTCGCGGCTCATCACGAAGAAGATGCGCGTCTGGCCGAACAGCAGGATCAAGATGACCGAAGGCAGCGCGATGAATGCCGCATAGCCCATGAAATTGCCGACCGTGCCGAAGCCGATCTGGCGCAGCACATGCGCCAGCGCTTCGTTCGAGCAGACCAGCATCTCCTTGTATTCGGGCAGCGCGCACTGGCGGGCGAGCTCTTCCGAACCCGCCGGGAAGGGAATGCCGCCCGGGCCCATGATCGGCTGGCCGCCGATGGTGGCGACCGCGCCGCCCGCGACCAGCATGTAGAAGACGGTGCAGAACAGCAGCGAGCCGATCAGGCCGATGGGCACGTTGCGCTGGGGGTTCTTGGTTTCCTCGGCCGCGGTCGAGACCGCGTCGAAGCCGACATAGGCGAAGAAGATCGTCGCCGCCGCACCGACAGCGCCCACGCCCGTGCCGAAGCCGCCGAAGACGCCCGCGGGGAGGAAGGGATTGAACTGCTGCATGTCGAACTGGGGCGAGGTGTAGGTTAGCGCGATGAACGCGGTCAGCGCCGTCACCTTGACCAGCACCAGCACGGCGTTGACGCGTGCGCTCTCCCTGGTGCCGATCATCAGCAGCCAGGTGACGAGCAGCGCGATGACCACCGCAGGCAGGTTGATGAACCCGCCGGGCGCACCGCCCAGCGCCAGCGGCGCGGTCTTCAAGAAGTCGGGGAGGTGTATCCCCAATGTCTTGTCCAATATCGTGCCAGAGAAATAGCCGGACCACCCGACCGACACCGCGCTCGCCGCGACTGCATATTCGAGGATCAGGGCCCAGCCGACCGTCCAGGCGAGGAACTCGCCCATCGTCGCGTAGGTATAGGTGTAGGCGGAGCCCGCGACGGGAATCATCGCCGCGATCTCGGCATAGCAAAGCGCCGCGACGATGCAGATCACGCCCGCGATCGCGAAGGCGAGCAGCAGTCCGGGCCCGGCCTTTTGCGCGCCGGCGGCGGTGAGCACAAAAATGCCCGTGCCGATCACGCAGCCGATGCCGAACAGCGTCAGCTGGAACCAGCCGAGCGTAGGGTGCAGAGATTTTTTCTTGGCGGTCGCCAGAATGGCGTCGAGTGGCTTGATGCGCCCGAACATGGTTGGTCCCCTAACCGCGGCGCTTGCGGCCGCCCCATTGGTTGAAGCGAGGGAGCCTAACCGCAAATCGAGTAGGGGCAAGCCCTTATCGCGCGAGCATCGGGCCGAGCCGGGCGCCTGCGAAGATATGGACATGGAGGTGTGGCACCTCCTGGCCGGAATCCATGCCGGTATTGGCGAGCAGGCGGTAACCGGGCTCGACGAACCCCGCCTCGCGCGCGACCGCGCCCACCGCACGGACGAAACCGGCGATCTCGGCCTCGGAGGCGTTCGCCGAGAAATCGTCCCACGAGACATAGGGCCCGCGCGGGATCACCAGGATATGGTGCGGTGCCTGCGGGTTGATGTCGTGAAAGGCGATCGCATGCGCGTCCTCATAGACGCGCTTCGACGGAATCTCGCCGCGCAGGATGCGGGCGAAGATATTGTCGGGATCATAGGGCAGGGTGGCGTCGATGGGCATCGGGGTCGAACCTCTCACCGTTCGGGCTGAGCTTGTCGAAGCCCCGCCCTTCCTCAGCGTTGCGTTAGAAGGAAGAACGGCCTTTCGACAAGCTCAGGGCGAACGGATTTCAAGGGATCCGGCTGGCTTTCTCATCGATCCCCGAAACCCCCTCGCGCCGCTTCAGCTCGGCGCGGACATCGTCGAGCGTCAGCCCGGCATCGGCTAGCAGCACGAGCAGGTGGAAGATCAGGTCGGCGGATTCGCTGACGATGCCCGCCTTGTCGTCCGCAATCGCGGCGATCACGGTTTCGGTCGCTTCCTCGCCCAGCTTCTGCGCGATCTTGTGGCGGCCCCTGGCGGTCAGCTTCGCGACATAGGAGGATGCGGGATCGCCGGTGCGGCGGTCGCGGATGATGGCTTCGAGGGTGTCGAGCGAGTCCATGGGCGCGGGCTGTAGTAGCCCGGGCTGCAAGTCAATCCTTGGGCGCCTTGCGGAAGCGCTGCCGCATTGCCCGCCGGACGAACCACACCCCGCCCGCGGCGACCGCGAAGAGGAGGAAGTCCGACGTCTCGGGCATCGATCGCGATCCCGCCCGGCCGGTATGCGGCGGCTCCTCGGCAAGCGCCGGGGTGGCGATGAGGAGGAGGAGTGCGATGCGGATCATGGGGTGGGGTTTAGCGCGACGGGTTCGCCAAATCGTTAAGCTTCACCGTGCTCCGGCGAAGGCCGGAGCGTTGGCCTCAAGCGACGCCCTTCGAACGCCAGCGCTCCGGCCTTCGCCGGAGCACGGGCTGGAGTCAGGACCGAACCGGAATCCCCGCCGCTGCCAGCGCCGCATGCGCGTCGGCGATGCTCGCCTCGCCGAAATGGAAGATCGAGGCGGCGAGCACGGCGCTGGCATGGCCCTGCACGATCCCGTCCACGAGATGCTGGAGATTGCCCACGCCGCCGCTCGCCACCACCGGCACCGTCACCCGGTCGGCAATCGTGCGGATCAGCTCGAGGTCATAGCCGTCGCGCGTTCCGTCGCGGTCCATCGACGTCACCAGCAGTTCGCCCGCGCCCAGCTCGGCGAGCCGGAGCGCGTGTGCGACCGCGTCGATCCCGGTGGCGCGGCGGCCGCCATGGGTGAAGACTTCCCATCCCGCACCCGTGCGGCGCGCGTCGATCGAGGCGACGACGCACTGGCTCCCCATCCGCTCGGCGATCTCCGAAACCACCTCGGGCCGCGCCACCGCGGCCGAATTGACCGCCACCTTGTCCGCCCCGGCGAGCAGCAGCGCGCGCGCATCCTCGACGCTGCGCACGCCGCCCCCCACCGTCAGCGGCATGAAGCACACCTCGGCGGTGCGGCGCACGACATCGACGATCGTGTCGCGCCCCTCATGGCTCGCGCCGATATCGAGGAAGCAGAGCTCGTCCGCCCCCGCCGCGTCATAGGCGCGCGCCTGCTCGACCGGATCGCCGGCATCGATCAGATCGACGAAATTGACGCCCTTCACCACGCGCCCGCCCGCCACGTCGAGACAGGGGATGACGCGCGCGCGGACCGTCATCGGGTCGCCTCTCCCCAACCGTTCGTTTCGAGCGCAGTCGAGAAACCGCCACGAGGCACTTCGCCCATGTTTCTCGACTTCGCTCGAAACGAACGGGTGGGTAAACTGCTCATTCGGCCGCCCTCAGCGCTTCGTAGAGGCTCAGCCGCCCGTCATAGAGCGCACGGCCCGTGATCACGCCCTCGATCCCGTCGGCGACATGGGGGCGAAGCGCGATGATGTCGCCCACGTCGGTGACGCCGCCGCTGGCGATCACCGGGATCGCAACCGCGCGGGCGAGCGCAACCGTCGCCTCGACATTGCAGCCCTTGAGCAGCCCGTCGCGGCCGACATCGGTGAAGAGCAATGCTGCGACGCCCGCATCCTCGAAGCGCTTCGCCAGCTCGGTCACGCTCACCGTCGAGACATCGGCCCAGCCGCGCGTGGCGACCATCCCGTCGCGGGCATCGACCGCCACCACGATCTGCCCGGGGAAATCGCGCGCGGCCTCGCGGACCAGATCGGGATTCTCGAGCGCGGCGGTGCCGATCACCACGCGTGCCACGCCCAGCGACAGCCACCGCTCGATCGATTCGCGCGAACGGATGCCGCCCCCCAGCTGCACCTTCCCGGCAAAATCCCGCAGGATCGCGCCCACCGCCGCGCCGTTCACCGATTCCCCCGCGAACGCGCCGTCGAGGTCGACGACATGAAGCCATTCGGCACCCGCGCCCATGAAGCCGCGCGCCTGCGCCGCGGGATCGTCGCCATAGACGGTGGCGCGGTCCATATCGCCTTCCGCCAGGCGCACGACCTGCCCGCCCTTGAGGTCGATCGCGGGGAAGATGATCAGGGGCGCCACTGCAGAAACCTCTCGATCAGCGCGATTCCGTAGCGCTGGCTCTTCTCGGGGTGGAACTGGACGCCGACATAATTGTCGCGCCCGATCGCCGCGGTCAGCGGGCCGCCATGTTCGCTCCCGGCGATCACCCCCTCGCCCTCATAGGCGAAGCTGTGGAGGAAATAGGCCTCGCCCGGCTCGATCAGCTTATGGGGGACCAGCGGCACCACGTCGTTCCAGCCCATATGCGGCACGCGCACGCCCTCGGCCGGGATCATCTGGCGCACCACCCCGTCCATCCAGCCGAGCCCGGGATGCTCTCCCATCTCTTCGCCGGTGCGCGCCATCAGCTGCATTCCCACGCAGACGCCGAGAAACGGCGCCCCCTGCTCGCGTACCCGGGCATCGAGCGCCTCGGCCATGCCGGGAATCGCCCGCAACCCCGCCGCACATGCCCCGAACGCGCCGACGCCGGGCAGGACCACGCGATCCGCGTGTAGCACCGTTTCCGGATCGGCGGTCACCGCGATGCCATCCGCCCCCGCGGCCTTGAGCGCGTTATGGACCGAATGGAGATTGCCCGCGCCATAATCGATCAGCGCGATGCTCACGGGACGAGCGATTCCAGCCCCGGCGCGGCCATGCTCGGCGTGAACTCGACGAACTTGGCAGTCGCCACCCCGCCAAGGCAGTAAGGATCGTTCGCCCACCAGGTTTCGACTTCAGCCCGCTCGCCGCGCGCGATCAGCACCCCGCCCGTCTCGGGCTGGCGCCCGGCGGTGATCAGCCGGCCCGACGCCAGCGCTTCCTTCAGCCAGTCGATATGCGCCGGGCGGTACGGGGTGACGTCGCCCGTGTAAGTCAGCAGCACGATGATCATAGCACGCCCTTGGTCGAGGGGATGGTGTCGGCCTTGCGCGGATCGATCTCGACCGCCTCGCGCAGCGCCCGGGCGAGGCCCTTGAACGCGCTTTCGGCGATATGGTGGTTGTTCGATCCGTAGAGCGTCTCGACGTGCAGCGTGATTCCAGCGGCTTGCGCGAAGCTCTGGAACCAGTGTTCGAACATCTCGGTGTCCATCTCGCCGAGCCGCTTCTGGCTGAATTCGGTCTTGAACACGCAAAAGGGCCGCCCGGAGATATCGATTGCCACCCGCGTCAGCGTCTCGTCCATCGGCGACAAGGCGTCGGCGTAGCGGCGGATGCCCTTCTTGTCCCCCAGCGCCTGCGCCACCGCCGCGCCGATCGCGAGGCCGGTATCCTCGACGGTGTGGTGCTGGTCGATATGCAGGTCGCCGACGGTCTTGACGTCGAGATCGATCAGCGAATGCCGGCTGAGCTGCTCGAGCATATGGTCGAAAAAGCCGATGCCCGTGGAGATGGCATAGGCTCCCGTGCCGTCGAGATTGACGCTGACGTCGATCGACGTCTCGCTGGTCTTGCGGCTGATCGTGGCGGTGCGCATCGCTAGCTCCTTGGGCGTCCCCATAGCGCCCATGGCTTCCCAAGCAAAATAGCCTTGCTTGGCCCCGCCCAAGCTGCCCGCGTTAACCTGAGCCGCTTGACCCTCGCACCGGACGCGCTAACCCAAGCGCATGAGCGGATCCGTGCCCGACAGTTTGATTCCCTATGACGAAATCGTGCAGGAGGCCCTGCGCGCGGTCGTCGGTCGCGTGCTGGGTTCGGTGGCGGCGACGGGCGGGCTGCCCGGCAACCATCATTTCTACATCACCTTCAAGACGCACGCGCAGGGCGTCGATATCCCCGCGCGGCTGATCGAGCGCTTTCCCGACGAGATGACGATCGTCCTCCAGCACCGTTTCTGGGACCTGACCGTCGATGCCGAGCGCTTCTCGGTGGGGCTGAGCTTCAACCAGGTGCCGGCGCTGCTCACCATCCCCTTCTCGGCGATCACCGGTTTCCACGATCCCGCGGTCAATTTCGAGCTGCGTTTCCAGGCGCAGGAAGGCCCGGACGGCCCCGAGCCGCACGAAGAGGCCGAGAATGACGGCCCCACCGCCAAGCCCGCCGATGACGGGTCGAACGTGGTGTCGGTCGATTTCAAGCGGAAGAAGTGAGCCCTGGCCGGTAGCCAGGACTTTGCCGCGGACCCTCGAAACGCGAAGCTGCTTGTCCATCTGAACGGCACGCTGGTCCCGACCGAGGACGCGAAGGTCTCAATCTTCGACGCGGGCTTCGGGATGGGCGACGGGGTGTGGGAAGGGCTGCGGCTCCACAACCGCGCGCTGCTGTTCCTCGATGCCCATCTCGACCGGCTTTATGCCGGGGCGGCGGCGATCCGGATCGATATCGGCCTGTCGCGCGCCGGGATGGTCGCGGCGCTCAAGGACCTGCTCGAAGCGAACAGCATGACCGATGGCGCGCATCTCCGCCTGATGGTCACCCGCGGGCGCAAGGCCTCGATCAACCAGGATCCTCGCAACGCGCTTGGCGCAGCGACGATCGCGATCACCGCCGAGTACAAGACCTCGGTTCCCGGCCCCGGCCTCGCGCTGCGCAGCGTGCCGACGCGTACCACCGGTCCCGAGATGTTCGACATGCGGCTCAACTCGCACAGCCGCCTGCCGCTGATCCGCGCATTGCTCGAGGCGATCGATCTGGGCGGGGACGAGGCGCTGATGCTCGATCCCCATGGCAATATCGCCAGCTGCAACGCGACCAACTTCTTCTGGGTGAAGGGGGGCAGGGTGTTCACCAGCGGCGACACCTACTGCTTCAACGGCATCACCCGCGGAAACATCATCGCCGCGGTGCCGGTCGAACAGGGCGATTTCCCGCTGGGGCACCTCGCCGATGCCGAAGAGGCGTTCGTCACCGGCACGATGGGCGGCGTCACGCCGGTACGCGAGATCGACGGCCGCGCGCTCCCCGGCGGCCTGGTCACCGCGCGAATCGCCGCTGCCTATGCCGCCATGAAGAACGCGGATGCCGCCGCGAACCCGCTATGGTGACGCGCATCACCCCCGATCGCGTAGCGATCAAAATTGCGATGTGGAGCGGCCCGCGCAACATCTCGACCGCGATGATGCGCGCCTTCGAGAATCGCGAGGACGTCGAAGTCACCGACGAGCCCTTCTACGCCGCCTTCCTTGCCGCGACCGGCGATATCCACCCGATGCGCGAGGAGGTGATCGCCACGCAGCCGACCGATTGGCGCGACGTGGCCAAGGCGATGGCGGGGCCGGGCCCCGGCACCCCGATCTGGTACCAGAAGCAGATGTGCCACCACATGCTCCCCGATTTCGGGCTGGACTGGATGGACGCCTGCACCAACGCCTTCCTGATCCGCCCGCCCGAACAGGTGCTTGCCTCCTATCTCGCCAAGCGCACCCTGGTGACGCTCAGCGATATCGGCGTGGTCCGGCAGAACGAGATTTTCGACCGGGTGGCGGATCGCCTGGGCAAGGCGCCGCCCGTGATCGAGGGCGCGCAGGTGCTCGCCGATCCGCGCAAGGCATTGTCGGGGCTATGCCAGGCGCTCGGCATCCCCTTCTCGGCGAAGATGCTCAGCTGGCCCGCCGGCCGCCGTGCCTCGGACGGCGTCTGGGCCCCGGCCTGGTACGACGCGGTCGAGCGCTCGACGGGCTTCACCCGGCCCGATCGGTTCGCGACCTTCGACGACCTGCCCGACACCCTCAAACCCCTCGCCGAGGCCGCGCGGCCCTATTATGAGCGTATGGCGCAGTATCGCCTCAGGACTTGATCCGCGCTCCTCCCGCGCCCATTGGCAGCGCGCGCTTGAGGAGATTCCCGTGACGAACACCCGCACCGAAACCGATTCGATCGGCGCGATCGAAGTGCCTGCCGACTGCTATTGGGGCGCGCAGACGCAGCGCTCGATCGAGAATTTCCCGTTCGGCGAGATGGAGCGGATGCCGCTCGGCATCGTCCATGCCCAGGCGATCGTGAAGCAGGCTGCGGCGCGGGTGAACGTCAAGCACGGGCTCGATCCGAAGATCGCCGCGGTGATCGAGCAGGTCACGACCGAGATCGCGCAAGGGAAACTCGACGACCAGTTCCCGCTGGTGATCTGGCAGACCGGCAGCGGCACCCAGACCAACATGAACGTCAACGAGGTGATCGCCGGCCGCGCTAATGAGGTGCTCGCGGGCAAGAAGGGCGGCAAATCGCCGGTCCACCCCAACGATCACGTCAATATGAGCCAGTCGTCGAACGACAGCTTCCCGACAGCGCTCCATATCGCCGCGGTGCGCGCGACCGAGGCGGCATTGCTTCCGGCGCTCGCGCAATTGACCGCGTCGCTGACCGCCAAGGCCGAGGCCTGGGACCACATCATCAAGATCGGCCGCACCCATACCCAGGACGCGACGCCGCTGACGCTAGGCCAGGAATTCTCGGGCTACGCGGCGCAGCTGGCCAGCTGCCGCGAACGGATCAGGGATGCGTCGGACGGCCTGCGGCAGCTCGCCATCGGCGGCACGGCGGTCGGCACTGGCCTGAACGCACCCGAGGGCTGGGCACGTGACATGGTGCTCGCCATCTCGAACATCGCGCAGTCAGACTTCAGCGCCGCGCCCAACAAGTTCGAGCAGTTGGCGGCCAAGGACGATCTGGTGTTTTTCTCGGGCGCGCTCAACACGCTGGCGGTCGCGCTCAACAAGATCGCCAACGACATCCGTTTCCTCGGATCGGGCCCGCGCTCGGGGCTTGGCGAGCTGTCGCTCCCCGCAAACGAGCCGGGCAGCTCGATCATGCCGGGCAAGGTCAATCCCACCCAGTGCGAATCGCTGACGATGGTGGCGGCGCAGGTGATCGGCAACAATCAGGCCGTCACCGTCGGCGGGATGCAGGGGCATTTCGAGCTCAACGTGTTCATGCCGCTGATCGGCGCGAACGTTCTGCGCTCGATCGATCTGTTGTCGGTCGGCATGGTCAGCTTCGCCGAGCGTTGCGTCGATGGGATCGAAGCGAACGAGGCGCAGATCAAGGCCCTGGTCGACCGCTCGCTGATGCTGGTGACGGCGCTGGCCCCCGCGATCGGCTATGACAACGCCGCCAAGATCGCGAAGAACGCCCATGAAAAAGGGCTGACGCTCAAGGAGAGCGGCCTCGCGCTCGGGCTGGTCGATGAAGCGACCTTTGATCAATATGTCCGGCCCGAGACGATGGTGGGCCGTTAGGCCGCACCGCTAGCCGCTTGACGCGAGGGGGCAGGCCACGCCATTGGGCCTATGCCCAATCGCCTCCTGGAAGACCCGCACGGATTCAAGCCACGGGGCGTATTGTTCGTGCTGTCCTCGCCCTCGGGTGCCGGCAAGTCCACCATCGCCAAACGGCTGCTCCGCGAAGAGCCCGATCTCGGCGTCTCGGTTTCGGCGACCACGCGCCCGATGCGGCCCGGCGAGGAGGATGGCCGGGACTATCGCTTCGTCGATCTCGAGACCTTCCGCCGCATGCGCGAGGCGGGCGAGTTTCTCGAATGGGCGCATGTCTTCAACCATCGCTACGGTACGCCCAAGGCGCCGGTCGACGAGATGCTCGCCGCGGGCCAGGACGTGTTGTTCGATATCGACTGGCAGGGCGCGCAGCAGCTCTATCAGCTCCGCGGCGGCGATGTCGTCCGCGTCTTCATCCTTCCGCCCTCGATGGAGGAGTTGCGCCGCCGCCTCACCGGCCGCAACACCGATACGCTCGAGGTCATCAATGCCCGCATGGATCGTGCCGAGCGCGAGGTCAGCCATTGGGACGGTTACGACTATGTCATCGTCAACGACGATGCCGAGAGTTGTTTCGAGAAGGTCCACACCATCCTCAAGGCCGAGCGGCTCAAGCGGTCGCGCCAGACGGGGTTGATCGGGTTCATCCGCGGGTTGAACAAATAGGGGCGGCATAGGGGGAGCGGCGATGCGGCGACTGATGCTCGGCAGCCTGGCGGCAGGGGTCGCGATGTGGCTCGTCGGGTTCATCTTCTGGAGCCCCTTGCTCAGCTGGATCCCGCTCGCGGCCATCCCCGACGACAAGGCCCAGCTCGTCCAGCAGGCGCTTGGGGCCAATCTCGGTCCCTTGGGCACCGGCACCTATATCATCCCCTCCGCGACGACCACCGCGGGCACGGTGCTCCAGGCCAACGGGCCGGTGGCGATCGTCCATTTCACCAATCGCGGCTTCCCGGCGCTCGACAGCGCGTCGCTGATCTGGGGCATGGTGCTCGCGATGGGCTGCGCGTTCGCGGGGGCGCTGGCGATGCGGATAGTCGCGGGCGGGCTCGGTTTCGCCGAGCGGATCCGGCTGGTGGCTTTCTTCGCGGTGGCTGTAGCGGGCTATTCGGACCTCAGCCAGCCCATCTTCAACCACGCGCCCTGGGGCTTCTTCCTCTATCTCTTCGTCAGCCATGTGCTGACCTGGGTCGCGGCCGGCGCGGTCCTCGCGCGGTTCATGGACTATCCCGAGGGACCGCCCGAGTACGACTAGAGCAGCGAGAGGAACCGCGCGCCCGCGTCGAAATCGGCCTTTCGGGTCGCGCGCGCATGAATCGCGATATCGTCATCGCCCCATTGCTCGGCCTGCCAATCCTCGTCGGTCTCGACCGCAGCCCAGACCGCGTCGCGCCCGGCATGGCCCTCGAGCAACGCCAGCGCGGCGATCAACGATCCGCCGATCGTCACCACCGGCGAAAGGCCCGCAAGCTGGAACGCGTCGAGCACCGCAACCGCTTCCGCCAGCTTGGCGACGGTGGCGGGGGGTTGGGGATGGTGCATCACGCCGGTAGCGGTCTCGAAATGCACATCGTAGCGCCACCGCGCCCAGTCGAGCAGCGGGTCCCACGCCGCCGCCTGGCGCGCGGCCAGCTCGGCGGGGCCCTCGGCGCGGTAATAGAGAAGGTCGGTCTCGCCATAGGCGGCGAGGCTCGCCGCGAACTGGGCCCGCGCCGGACCGATCCGGTCGATCGCGGCGTTGGCGAGGCCGGTGAGCGGCATCGCACGCGGATCGATCGTCTCCTCGACCGCGCGCCATTCGAACGCGACTGCCTCGGCCAGGTCCGGATCGGGGAGCAGCAGCGCGGTGCGCCCCGGCGTCTTCACCGGGCGCCCGTCGAGCTTCAGCGCAAAGCCCCCCTCCTCGCGCTCGACAGTAACCTCTTTCCAAAAGCGCTTCATGCCTCGGGCGGGGTGCGCCATTTGCGCGCCATCGCACGCGGGACGATCGCCATCACCCACAGCGCGGAGACGATGATCGCGCCGCCCAGCAGCGTGCCGTACCAGTTGTTCGCGCGGCCCGCGATCACCAGCCCGAAGATCGCACCGGCGGTGGCGATCAGATGGACTCCGGTCATATAGTAATAGCGGCGGCGGGCGAGGGCGTCTTCGGGGCTCATGGCGTGTCTCCTGTTCCCCTATTTAATGTTTCGCATCCAATGCGCCACTGCCCTGCGCCCTTGTGTGTCGAGATGGTGCGCGGCGCTCTCGCGCGCGGCGTCGGGCTTGTTCTGCCCGAGCTTGAGCGTTCCCCGCCACGCCTGCACCTCGAGCCGAAACCCGATGATCGCATCGAGCATCTTCTCGATCCTGGCGGGATCGCTCTTGGCCCGCGTCCATTCGGGCTTGGGGGCGAGCCGCGCCTCGTTGACCTGGCTGAGCGCATCGATCTGCGCGGTCAGCGCGTCGCGGTCCATCCGCACCGCGCGGCCCTCCAGCTCGACGCTGACATAGTTCCAGGTCGGAACCTCGTCGGGCCCCAGCCCATACCAGTCGGGGCTGACATAGGCGTCGGGGCCCAGCACCGTGAACAGCGCGCCCGCCCCGTCCAGATGCCGGGCAAGCCCATTGCCGCGCGCCAGGTGGAAGCCGAGCGTCTCGCCGTCGAGCCACACCACCGGCACATGCGCCACGCGCGGCCCATCGGGCGTCGCCGCGAACAGCGCGCCGAACCCCGCCTGCGCGACGAAATCCCGCATCGCGTCACGGTCTTCCCAGCGGAACAGCCGGTTGGGGTGCATCAGCGACGCACCCCCGTCACCTTGCGGCTTACTTGCCCGCGACGCACTTGCGCAGCGCCGCGGCGACGTCCGCAGCCGGATCGGTCTTGAAGCTCACCAGCGCCTTGTCGCCCTGGAGCAGCCCGGCGATTTCCGACTTGCCGAAGCTGGTCAGCAGAGCATCGCCGGTGGAGGTGATGAACACGCCCTTGGTGCCGTTCTCCAACACCGCGCCCATGACCGGCAGGCCGAGCCAGGCGGTATCCAGATCCTCGCCCTTCACAAAGGCGAGCTTGGCATCGAACGGCTGGAGATCGGTGACCGCGCTGAACACATTGCTGTCGAGGATCATCATCGAGGTGCGCGCATTCTTGGCATAGAGCGCGATCGAGACGACCGTGCCCTTCTCGAAATCGGTGATCGCGCGGCAATTGTCGGCGTTCGAGTAGATGGTCCAGTTGCCCACCTCGATCTTGTTCGATTGCTGCGACTGGGCATGGGCGGTGCCGGCGGCGAGGAACAGGGCCGCGGCGGCGGCGATCTTGCGAACCATCATCATCAGTCGATTTCCCTAAGTGGAGGAGGTTGAGTCGAGGCCGGGCGCCAGGCGCAATCGGTTCAGAGCGAGGAGACGCATTTGCGCAGCGTCCCGATCACGTCCTGGCCCTGCTTCATCTTCAGGCTGATCACGACATCGCTGCCGCTGACGACCGCGAAGAATTCGGAGTCGGAGAAGGTCTTGAGCATCCCGTCGGCGGGCCCACGGATGATGATGCCGTGCGCACCGTTCTCCAGCACCGCGCCGTTGATCGGCAGACTCGCCCAATCGGTGGTGATCTGCTTGTCGGTGCTGTTGTTCACGAACATCAGCTGCCCGTCATAGCGCTTGCCGTCGGTCACCGCGGCGAAGGCGGTATTGTCGAGGATCATCAGGACCAGCTTGTCGCCATCCTTGTAATAGCCGAGCCAGGCGGTGGCATTGCCCTCGAAGGTCGAGATGGCCGAGCAATTGTCCTGCTTCTTGAAGATCGTCCAGTCGCCGACGCGGGTGCCGTCATCGCCCTGGGCAAAGGCCGCGGTGCTGCTCGCGAAGAGCATCAGCACGGCAACGAAAACGATACGGACAAGGGTCATGTCGAAGCTTCCCCCGGGGATCGGCTGCGAGCCTATGCGAGGATGATGCCACGGATCAACCGGCTAACGCACCGGACTGTCCCGATTAAGTTCTCCGGATCATTTCCGCCCGCGGCTCCGGCGCTCGCCGCGGCGCTCCTTGCGGACGGTCTTGGCATGCGCCTTGGCGCGCTGCTTGAGCAGGGCCTTGGTCGGCGGCGGGGGTTCGTCCATCGGCAATTGCTCGCCCAGCGACAGATCGAAGCCGAGCGTCGCCATGCTCTCCGCGAAATGGTGCGGCAGCTCGGCGGTCGCGTCGAGCTTGCCGCCATCGGGATGATCGATGCGGATGCGGCGCGCATGGAGATGCATCTTGCGGCTGATCCCGCCGGTCAGGAACGCGTCCTGCAGCCCGTATTTGCCGTCGCCGACGATCGGATGGCCGATCGCCGCCATATGGACACGCAGCTGGTGGGTACGCCCGGTATGCGGCTGAAGCTCGACCCAGGCGGTGCGCGCGCCCGCCTGTTCGATCACACGGTAGCGGGTGCGCGCGGCCTGACCCTCCTCCATGTCGACATGCATCTTCTCGCCGCCGGTGCCCGGCTGCTTGGCGATCGGCAGGTCGATGAACCCGTCCTCGACCTCGGGCACGCCGACCACCAGCGCCCAATAGAGCTTGCGCGCGGTGCGCCCCGAAAAGCTCTTGGCGAAATAGGCCGCGGCGCGGCTGGTGCGCGCGAGCAGCAGCGCGCCCGACGTATCCTTGTCGAGCCGGTGAACCAGCTTGGGCCGCCCCTCTAGCTCGTACTGGAGCGCGTCGAGCAGCCCGTCGACATGCTCGTGGGTCTTGGTGCCGCCTTGGGTGGCGAGGCCGGGAGGCTTGTTGATCACGATCGCGCTGGCGTCCTTGTGGATCACCAGCTCGCGCGCGAACGCGATCTGGTCCTCGCTCAGCGTCGGGCGATTGAGTTTGGGCCGCGCCGTCGCTGCCTTGGGCGCTTCGGCCGGCGGCACGCGCAGCACCTGGCCGACCGTCAGCCGGTCGCCGGGCGTCGCCCGCGCGCCATCGACGCGCAGTTGCCCAGTGCGCGCCCAGCGCGAGACGAGGTTGAAGCTCGTATCGGGCATGTGCCGCTTGAACCAGCGGTCGACCCGGATGCCATCGTCATCCTCGCCGACGGTGAACTGGCGGACTTCGGTGGTTGCCTCGCTCATGCGATCGCTCGCGTCATCTGGAGGCCGACTGCAAGCGCTGCGATCGATCCGATCACCGAGACGAGGATATAGCCCAGCGCCGGCGCCCAATCGCCGCGCTCGATCATCGCCATCGCATCGAGCGAAAAGGCCGAGAAGGTGGTGAAACCGCCAAGCACGCCGACGCCCAGCAGCAGCCGCCACTGCTCACCCCCGCCGAGCCGTGACACCGTGCCCGCGAGCACCCCCATCAGCAGCCCGCCGATCAGGTTCACCGTCAGCGTCCCCCAGGGGTAGTTCGGCCCGAGCAACGCCAACGTCGCGCGGCCGGTCAGATGCCGCGCACCCGCGCCGACTGCGCCGCCGAGCATGACGAGGAGAAGGTTGAACATCGGGCGCGGTTAGCGCGGAATGGCTCGGAAAGGAAATCCTCCCCGTTCCCGGAAGGAGTTAGACCCCGTTATTCGCCACCAGATCGATATCCGTCCCGCCATCGGGCCGCGATGTCAGGTAGATGACGTACGCCCCGCCATCGCGGTCGCGCGTGCCGCCCAGGATATGCTGCTCGCCATCGATCTGATGCTCGGCGGTATACCCCGCGCGCACCGCCTTGGTGTAATACCAGTCGACCATCACGTTCAGCGGCTGGGCCGCCGAGAAGCTCACCACGCGCAGCTGGCACTTGCCGCCATCGGTGCCCGCCGCCTCGGTCACCCGCGCCTGCGGATAGAGGGGCAGGTCGGCGGGCAGCCGCTGCGCCCAGCCTGCGCCATATTGGACATTGGCGGCGCAGCCTGAGGTGCGGCCGTCCTTCTGGCGCGCGGCGAGCCCGCCCAGCGTATTCGATTCGCGCCCGGCCTCGCACTGGGTGCAATTCTTGTCCGCGGTGGTGGGGGCGGGGGCGTGCATCAGGTCGCCATTGTTCACCGCGTCGGTATTCGCCGCGACGCCGTCGGTCGGGACCCCGCCCGAATAGGGTTGGCCCGGCGGGCGCACCGAATCGCCGTTCGCCTGCTGGCTGAGCGCCGGATCGACCATGATCTGGTCCTGCAGCGCGCTGGCGAGTGCCGGATCGACGCCATTGGCGCCATTCGACGCGTCCTCGTCATTGCCCGCGCTGCTGCACGCTGCGAGCGCGAGCGGCGCGAAAACCAGCAGATAGAAGCCGAGACGGCGGATCATTCGGGCGCTCCGATGTGAGCCTCCGTCATCGCCGAATTGGGTTAAGGAAGCGTTGGGGAAGACGGTAAACGGCAAATATCCCGTTAACCATAAGGAACCCTGGCGCCCTTCGGCGCGTTGCCACCCGATCGTCATCGATCCGTCATCAAGCGGACATGCAGGAGGGGGCCTTCATGCAATTGAACCCGAAACTCGTCGGCGCCGGCGTCGCCGCCGCGATCGCGGCAGGCCTGGGCTATGCGCTCCTTGCCGCACAGGATGACGAGACCGAGTTCAAGACGCTCGAGCGCGAGGGCGCGTTCAGCGTGCGCGATTATCCGCGGTTGCTGGTCGCCGAGACGGTGTCGCTGGGCATGCGCGAATCGGCGCTGTCGCGGGGCTTCCTCGCGCTCGCGGACTATATCTGCGGGAAGGATCGCGATGGCGCCCGCATCCCGATGACGGTGCCGGTGCTGTTCGATGGCGACGATGACGGGCGCGGCTGGCGCACCCGCTTCGTGATGCCCGCGCGCTACACCGTCGAGACGCTTCCGGCACCGGGCGAGGAGGTGGCGATCCGCAGCCTCCCCGCGCGCCGGATCGCCGCGGTGCGCTTCGCGGGCGAGGCGAGTGACGCGGTCCTCGATGCGCATGAGGATGCGCTCCGCGGCTGGATGCGCGGCCATCGCCTCCGCGCGGCGGGGCCGGTGGAGCATGCCTTCTACAATCCACCCTTCACGCCGGGGCTGCTGCGGCGGAACGAGGTGCTGATTCCGCTTGCTGCGTAGCTGTATTATCTTGCCAACACACTCGTTCGTCCCCATAATAGGGCCATGCTGAACATCCTCTCCATTCTCGTGGGCCTCGTCGCCGGTCTCCTGGCTTTTATCGGGATCATCCCGATCATCTCGCTGGTGAACTGGATCGCCTTCCCGATCGCATTGGTCGGCCTGGCGCTGGGCGTGATGTCCGATCGCACGAGCGGGCGAAACCTCAACCTGGTCGTCCTCGCGATCAGCGGCCTGCGGCTGTTCCTGACCGGCGGGATCTTCTGATCGCCTGACGAAAAGGGCCCGGCGGTTTCCCGCCGGGCCCTCTCTGCCTGCGTGGCAAGTCGGCTATCAGCCGTTAGCGGCAGCGAACCTGGCCGCGATCGACCGAAGCGCCGATCGTCGCGCCGACTGCCGCGCCGAGCAGCGTGCCGATGGTCGCGTTGCGGCCGTCCGAGATCGCGTTGCCGAACAGCCCGCCGGCAACCGCGCCGACCACCAGACCGGTGGTGCCGTCGCTGCGGCGGCAATAATAGCGCCCGTCGCGGCCACGATAGATCCGGTCGTCCCGGGTCAGGCGGCGCTCCCGATAATAGCGCCCGTCGCGATAATAATCGTCGGCCCAATAGGCGCTCTCGCCCGGGGGCAGGCGGTTATAGTCATAGTAGCGATAGCGGCGCCAATCGCCCCGCCAGCGGCGCTCGCGGCGATCCTGGCGATAGTCGCGCTGGGCGTCGCGGACGTCGTGCTCATAGGCGCGGCGCGCCTCGTAGATGTCGCGCGGGCTGTCCGCGTTGCGGACGCGGCGGTTATAGTCGCGCTGGGCATCGCGAACCTCGTCGCGATATTCCTGGGTGGGGGTCTGCGCCATGGCCGGGATGGCCGGCAGCGCAACCGCGGCAATGGCCGCGGCGATCATGATACGCATTGTACAGCTCCTGTTTTTGCAGGTGCGCCAATAACGTATCGAAGCGGGACAGGGTTGCGTGAACCGAAAACTACCCCCGGTTCATGTGGCGTTCAGGCATCAGATCCGCGCCGCTCCCGGATAGGCGAACAGCAGGTCGCTGCCCGCCTCTGCCTCGATCTCGGCGACGCCTTCCAGCGTCAGGCAATCGCCCGCGCGCCAGGCGATCCCGTCGGCCACGCCCTCGCCCGAAATGGGCACCAGCCAGCCGGTGACGCCCGCCGGCAATTCGATCCGGCGATGCCCGCCGGGCCAGCGCTCGAGCACGAATTTCGGCCCCTCGACCAGGATCACCCGGTCGTCCGCGACGCGGCCCGGCATCGGATGCGGCACGAAGGGAACGGGATCGGAAACCGCGATCCCTTCCTCCAGATGCAGCTCGCGCGGGCGGCCATAGTCATAGAGGCGATAGGTGGTCTCGCTGTTCTGCTGCACCTCGATCAGCGTGATCCCCGCGCCGATCGCGTGGATCGTCCCCGATCCCGAATAGAAGAAATCGCCTGCTTTCACCGGCTTCCAGTCGAGCAGCTCCTCGATCGACCCGTCGAGCGCCGCGGCCTCGAGCGTGTCGCGATCGACCGGCGCTTTGGTGCCCAGCGCGATCGTCGAATCGGGCTCGGCGTCGAGGATTACCCAGCATTCGTCCTTGCCGCGCGGCAGCCCCGCGGCGTGCGCCTGCTCGTCATTGGGATGGACCTGGACCGACAGCTTCTCGCTGGTGAAGAGATATTTGACCAGCAGGTCGGGCGCAGCGTCGCCCGGCGTCTGGAACCAGATCTCCCCCACCGGCTCGCCATCGGGAGCGGGGTCGGCGAATCCGGGGTAGAGCCGGTGCCGGCCCCAGGGCTTTTCGACTCGGTGGGTGGCTAGCAGTGTCGCGGTCATCGGATCCCTCTCAGGCTGCGTTAGCGCAACGCCGGATGCTTCGCCACGATCCCTGACTTTCTCAATCCTCCCCCGCCAGGGGGAGGTGGCAGGCGCAGCCTGACGGAGGGGGAGGACGGCGGCCACGCCTGTTTCGTGTCCGCCCCCTCCGTCGCCTTCGGCGCCACCTCCCCCTGGCGGGGGAGGATCAAGAAGAAACCCGTGCCGTCCCTGACACAAAGCCGCCGCGAAAAGGATTGTTTGCGGCCCCACGTCCGGTCTATGCCGCGCACCATGCGTATTTCTGCCCGGCCGCTCGCCCTCGCTCTGATCGCCCTTGTGGCCCTTCCCCTCGCCGGTTGCGCCGGCAAGAAGGCCAAGGGCGACCTGCCTTATGTCGCCCGCGACGTCGGCACGCTGTACAGCGCGGCGAAGGAGCGGCTCGACAAGCGCCAGTACAAGCTCGCCGCGGCTTTGTTCGACGAGGTCGAGCGCCAGCATCCCTATTCGGTCTGGGCGCGCCGCGCGCAGCTGATGGGCGCGTTCAGCTATTATCTCGCCAAGGATTATCCCAAGGCGATCGAATCGGCACAGCGCTTCCTCGCGGTCCATCCGGGCAACCGCGACGCGCCCTATGCCTATTATCTGATCGGGATCAGCTATTACGAGCAGATCAGCGACGTCACCCGCGACCAGAAGATCACCCAGCAGGCGCTCGATGCCCTTGGGGAGCTCACGCGGCGCTACCCCAATTCGCGCTACGCCGCCGATGCGCGGCTCAAGATCGATCTGGTCCGCGATCACCTCGCGGGCAAGGAGATGGAGGTCGGCCGCTTCTATCAGAAGCGCGGCCAGTGGCTCGCCGCCTCGATCCGCTTCCGCAACGTGGTCGAGAATTACCAGACCACCACGCATGTGCCCGAGGCGCTGATGCGGCTGACCGAAAGCTATCTGGCGCTCGGCGTGCCGCAAGAGGCGCAGAAGTCGGCGGCGGTGCTCGGCGTCAACTATCCCGGCACCGATTGGTATGCCCGCGCCTACAAGCTGATGCAGGAAAACCAGGACAAGCTGCACCCGGCTCCCGCCGCCAAATAAGCCTCAATTGTCTCGGTTCTCGAACGGGCAGCTGCCGCTCTTGTCGCGCGCGACCGCGGCGGCGAGCGCCTGATCGCGAACCTCGCGCTGATATTGCGGATCGACGGGGAAGGTGACGGTCGCCTCGACATTGGTGACGATGCCCAGCGCGTCGCGGCGATAGCGGATCGTCACCGGCCCGCCTGCCATCGCGCGGTCATGGATCGCGCGGGCGCGCGCCGACGCCTTCAGCCCGTTATCGACCAGATACAGCGTGTCGGCCTTGTCGGTGAGCGCCGTGCCCCCGTCCAGCCGCACCATGATCTCCTCGTCGTCGGGCCGCGGGAGCACGACCTTGCCGGTCTCGCCGTCGCGCGTCTCGGCGGTCAGCGCGGTGGTGATCACCGCGTCGGTCTTCAGGTCGTGATGGACCTGAAGCGAATAATGGATGCGGTAATTGCCGGGATTCCCGTCGCCCGGCATGAAGGGCGTGGCGAGCCGGTATTCGATGTAGAAGCCGCGATCGAGATCGACGAACAGATGGTTGCTGCCGATCCGCGTCACCCCCCAGCAGCGCTGCGCCGCCGCGGGCGTGGCGGCCAGAATGGCGATGGCGGCGGCGGCGATCGTCACTGGCTTCATGTTGCGCACTCCCCCGGAATTCCGGCCAGCATGCGCGGAGCGCTGCCCCGGCGCAACACGCCCGCTTCCGTTGCCGCTTCGTTCCTGTATTAGAGGCCGTGGCATGCTGACCGCATTATCCATCCGCGACGTGGTGCTGATCGAGGCGCTCGACCTCGAATTCGGCCCCGGGCTGGGCGTGCTCACCGGAGAGACCGGCGCGGGCAAATCAATCCTGCTCGATTCGCTGGGGCTGGCGCTGGGCGTGCGTGCCGATAGCGGACTGGTGCGCCAGGGCGCGGCGCAGGCGAGCGTCGCCGCGAGCTTCGATCCGCCGCCGGGCGCGGCCGCGGTGATGGCCGAGAACGGGCTCGAGCTCGAACCGGGCGAGCCGCTGATCATCCGCCGCATCGTCAAGTCGGACGGCGGCAGCCGCGCGTTCGTCAACGATCAGCCGGCCTCTGCGGGATTGCTGCGCGAACTGGGCCAGCATCTGGTCGAGATCCACGGCCAGCATGACGATCGCGGATTGCTCAATCCCCGCGGGCATCGCGCGCTGCTCGACGCGTTCGGGCGGCTCGACGGCGCGGCGGTGGCGGTGGCGCATCGCAGCTGGCGCGCGGCGCAGGAGGCGCTGGAGGCCGCGCTCGCCGATCAGGCGCTGGCCGAGCGCGACCGCGACTGGCTCGACCATAGCGTCGCCGAATTGCGCGCGCTCGCGCCCGAGCCCGGCGAGGAAGAGGCGCTGGCCGAGCGCCGCGCGACGATGCAGCGCGGCGAGAAGGTCGCGGGTGACCTTCAGGCGATCGCCGATCTGCTCGACGGTTCCGAGGGCGGGCTGGCCAGGCTGCGCCAGGCCGCGCGCATCCTCGAACGCGTGTCCGACGCGCATCCGATGCTGGCCGAGGCGCTGGCGGCCATCGACCGCGCGATCAACGACGCCGCCGAGGCGCAGGACAATGTCGATCGCGCCGCCGACGCGCTGGCTTTCGATCCCGCCGCGCTGGAGGCCGACGAGGCCCGGCTGTTCGAGCTGCGCGGGATCGCCCGCAAGCACCGCGTCCAGCCCGACGACCTCGCCGCCTTGCTCGACGAACTCGCGACCCGGCTGGACAATGTCGAAAGCGGCGGGGCGGGGATCGCCCGTTTGGAGATGGCGGTCGCGGAAGCGCACCGCACCTATGCCGAAGCTGCCCGCGCGCTTTCCGCCGCGCGTACCGAGGCTGCGACCCGGCTCGATCTCGCGGTCGAGGGCGAACTCAAGCCCTTGAAGCTCGACGCCGCGCGCTTCCGCACCATGGTCGAGCCCCTCGACGAAGCGCAGTGGAGCGCCGCCGGCATGGACCGCGTCGAGTTCGAGGTCTCGACCAACCCCGGCGCCCCCTTCGCGCCGCTGACCCGGATCGCCTCGGGCGGCGAGCTGTCGCGCTTCATCCTCGCGCTCAAGGTAGCGCTGGCGGAGGAAGGCGGCGCGCGCACGCTCATCTTCGACGAGATCGACCGCGGCGTCGGCGGTGCGGTGGCGAGCGCGATCGGGGATCGCCTCGCCCGGCTCGCGGGCGGCGCGCAGCTGCTGGTGGTGACGCACAGCCCGCAGGTCGCGGCGCGCGGCGGTAGCCACCTGCTCATCGCCAAGAGCCATGACGGCATCGTCACCCGCACCGGCGTCACCCCGTTGGATGCGGACCAGCGCCGCGAGGAAATCGCAAGGATGCTCTCGGGCGCAACGATCACCGACGAAGCCCGCGCGCAGGCCGAACGGCTGCTCGAGCTTGCCTAAAGCCCTCTCCCTTCTGGGGAGAGGGTTGGGAGAGGGGCCTGAGCCGAAGTAAATCAAATTAGCTCGTCAAAGGCGTGAAACGAGCCTTCTCAGCGGCCCGAGGGAGACCGGCGTCAACGAAGCTGAACGAAGCTTTCGGCCCCGCGACACACTGCGACACAAAAGCCGGTTGGATGGCACAAGCGCGCGACACGGGCGTTCGATAACGCCCTTCGACCGCAACGGGACGGTCCAGTTTATCGAGGAGTGTTACCCATGAAGAAATTCACCATCCTGCTCGCCGGCGTTGCCGCCGCAGCGGCCGCCATGCCCGCGATCGCCACCGCCGCGCCGGCGCCGGACTATGGCTACAGCTACCAGGGCGGCGCGTGGCAGAACGTCAATGCGCGTCAGGCGCGGATCGAGGCGCGGATCAACCAGGGCATCCGCTCGGGCGCGCTCACTCGCCGCGAGGCGGTGCAGCTCCGTGCGCAGTTCCGCGCGATCGCCAATCTCGAGGCCCGTTATCGCGCCTCGCGTCCCGGCCTGACGCTGGGCGAGCGCCGCGATCTCGACCGCCGTTTTGACGCGCTGGAGCGGAGCATCCGCATCCAGAAGCACGACAACGACTATCGCGGCGACCGCGACGATCATCGCGGCCGCGACCATCGCGGCCACGACCGCTACTGAGCCGCCTGCCAGCGACGAAGAGCTCCGCCGAAAGGCGGGGCCCTTCTTTTTCCCTCTCCCCTTGTGGGAGAGGGAGGGAGGCGACGAAGTCGCCGGAAGGGTGAGTGGGAATCGGGCGAGGCGCGCGAGTCCCCCTCATCCTTTCCACTCGCTTCGCGAGCGGGCCCAGTGTCGGGTAAACAGCGCCCCGCGCTGTTTAGGCCATGCCGGGGGCATGGCCGGCCCGACACTCTTCTCCCACAAGGGGAGAAGGAGCTTGGTTTCAGCGTAGCGGCTTCCCGCTGTCGCGCCAGCGATCGACGATCTGCGATTCGTCACCCATCTTCGGGTTCGACGGCGCCGGCGCGGCCACCGCGCGCGGGGCTTGGGCGGTCGGCGTGCCGCTATCGGCATAGCGCGGCTGGATCAGCTCGCTCGGCGTCTGGGCCGGGCGCGGCATGGCGGCGGGCGCGGTCGCGGGCGTGGTCGCGGCCGGCTCGGCGCGCGCATGCGGGGCGGGGAGCGGCTCGTGCCCGCGATAGGCTTGGGAGAAGGCTGCGGCGGTGCCCCAATAGCCCTTCCAGCGGTGGAAGAAATGCGCCCCCCAGGTCCCGGTCATCACCAGGCTGCGGTTCCACGAAGGGGTGACGGCATAGGTGTGGTAGTGCGTCGCGAGGCCGACCGGCGCGAAGACATTGCCCGAGAGCGCGGCTTCGGCGACCTTCTCGGCCCGCGCCCAATATTGCCGCGAGGGCGCGCGCGCCATCGATCCGTCGCACGCAAAGCTGAACTGGCAGCCGCGCCGCTCGGATCCCTGATAGACCACGCCGCACACCGTGTTCGGAAAGGCGGGGTGGCGGACGCGGTTGAGGATCACCTGCGCCACCGCGCGCTGTCCCTCGTCGGGTTCGGTCGCGGCTTCGTAATAGATGGCGGTGGTCAGGCATTGCAGCGCGCGGGCGCGATCGACGCTCGAACCCGTTTCGAGAAAGGGCTTGGCCGGCTGGATCGACGAATCGCTGACGCCGTCGGCCGCGCCAGCCGGGATCGGCATGTCGGGCAGCTCGGCGGTGCCGGTCATGCCCGCCGCCATCGCCGCATTGTCGTCCACAGCGGTTTCATAGAGCGCGCCGGGGAAGTGATCGTCGGCCTCATAACCGCGCTTCTCGACCTTGACGGCCACCGCGCCGGTGCTGGGCGCGAGCGCCTGGGCGGAGAAGCCGGCGCCGATCAGCGATGCAATCGCCGCCGCCGCCAGCCCCCGTGCCTGCATCCGTGTGAAACGCCGCCAGAACAAGCGCTCTACGCCCCGCTACCCGAAGCCTCGACAAAGGCTTCCCCGGTAGCCACGCGAATAGCCGATTCCGGCGCTGATTGCTGCCCCCGATTTTCAAGCGTGCCGGGGTGAAACACTTGATAGTTAATGTAATTTTAGTGATCCGCGCCCTTCGCGGCGAGCATCAGGATGGTGAGGATGTTGATCCCCATCGTCGCCATCAGCAGCGGATCGGCCGGGCGCCCCGCGCTCAGATAGCCCGAGAGCGCGACCGAGCAGACGCCCAGCGCATAGGTGCTGGCGATCACCAGCGCCGAATTAGCGAGCCCCTTGGGGAAGACCGCGGCGATGACGAGCGCCCCGCCCGCGATCAGATCGGGGACCTTGAACAGCGAATTGGTCATGGTGCCGTTGAGCACGCGATAGGCGATGATCACCCCGACGGCGGCGGCAAGCAGTCTCAGGATCGGCAGCATGGCGGTCTCCCTGGAAAGTTGGTCAACCGGGGATTAGCCGCTTTCCGGGGCGCCGCAATAGGCGGCGCGGAAGTCATTGGCGAAGCTCGACAAACGGCCCTCGCCGATCGCCATGCGCAGGTCCGCCATCAGCGCCTGGTAGAAATAGAGGTTATGCTCGGTCATCAGCATCGCGCCCAGGATTTCGCCGGCGCGGACCAGATGGTGGAGATAGGCGCGGCTCGAGCCGGCGCAGACGGGGCAGGCGCAGGCCGGATCGAGCGGTCCCTGGTCCTCGCCGAACTTCGCGTTGCGGATGTTGATCGGCCCTTGCCGCGTGAACGCCTGCCCGGTCCGCCCGGAGCGCGTCGGCAGCACGCAATCGAACATGTCGATCCCGCGCTCGACCGCGCCGACGATATCGTTGGGCTTGCCCACCCCCATCAGATAGCGCGGCTTGCGCGCGTCGAGCTGGCCCGGCGCATAGTCGAGCACGCCGAACATCGCCTCCTGCCCTTCGCCGACCGCGAGCCCGCCCACCGCATAGCCGTCGAAACCGATATCGAGCAGCGCGTCCGCCGATGCCTTGCGCAGCCCCTCGTCGAGCGCGCCCTGCTGGATGCCGAAGATCGCGTTGCCCGCGGCATGCTCGCCGCCCGCATCGAAGCCGTCGCGGCTGCGCTTCGCCCAGCGCATCGAGCGCTCCATCGCCGCCGCCTGCACCTCGCGCGCCGAGGTGGTGGGGACGAGCTCGTCGAACGCCATCACGATGTTCGAGCCGAGCAGCCGCTGGATCTCCATCGATCGCTCGGGCGTGATCAGGTGCCTGCTGCCGTCGAGATGCGATTTGAACGCCACGCCTTCCTCGCTGCGCTTGGTCAGCTCGGAAAGGCTCATCACCTGATAGCCGCCCGAATCGGTCAGGATCGGCCGGTCCCAGCCCATGAAGCCGTGCAGCCCGCCCAGCCGGTGGACGCGCTCGGCGCCGGGGCGCAGCATGAGGTGATAGGTGTTGCCCAGGATGATGTCCGCGCCGCTCGCGCGCACATCCTGCGGCTTCATCGCCTTGACCGTCGCGGCGGTGCCGACGGGCATGAAGGCCGGAGTGCGGATATTGCCGCGCTGCATCGCGATCTCGCCGAGCCGGGCCTTGCCGTCGGTCGCGTGGATGGTGAAGTGGAAGCGGGGAGGCATGGCGGGGCTCTAGCGGCGAGGTTGCCCCCAATCAAATCCTCCCCCGGAGGGGGAGGGGGACCAGCGAAGCTGGTGGAGGGGTAGTCGCCACGAGCGGTGTCGCCTGAGGAGAATACCCCTCCGTCAGGCTGCGCCTGCCACCTCCCCCTCCGGGGGAGGATTTGCTAGGTCGAAACCATGCTCACGAACCTCCTCGCCCCGCTTCCCGATACCAGTGCCGGCGAGCTGTTCGACGAGCTTCTGTCGCGCCCCGGCGTCCGCCTTGAGCGGATCGTCTCGCACGGCCAATCGACACCCGAGGATGCGCCGATGGTGCAGGCGCACGACGAATGGGTGCTGCTGCTCGAAGGCGCGGCAGGGCTGCGGATCGGGGATTCGGAAGTGACGCTCGCGCCCGGCGATCACCTGCTGATCGAAGCCGGGCGGAAGCATTGGGTCACCTGGACCGCGAAAGACCGCCCGACCGTCTGGCTCGCGCTGCACCTCGGCTAGAGCGATCCCTTTAAATCCGTTCGCCCTGAGCTTGTCGAAGGGCCGTTCATTCTTCCGCCGGTCAAAACCAGGACTGTGCTTCGACAAGCTCAGCACGAACGGAAAAGGGAATCACCCTAAAGCTCCAGCTCCCAGGTCTCGCCCTGCTCGGGCTTGCCGAACTCGTCATGCACCTGCGTGGAGACGATGCGGAACCCCGCCCCGGCATAGATTTTCCGCGCGCTGGTCAGCACCGTATGGGTCCACAGCACGATCTTGGGATAGCCCGCGGCCCGCGCGAAATCGATGCAGGCATCGACCAGCGCCTTGCCGATCCCCAGCCCGCGCGCCTCGGCCTCGACATAGAGCAGCCGCAGCCGCGCCACGCCCGCATCCTCGACCAGGAAGACGCAGCCCAGCATCCGCCCGCCGCGCTCGGCCACCCAGCATTGCTCGCGGCCGGGCACGAAGTCGCGCAGGAAATCGGTGACGATCTCGCCGATCAGCACCTCCATGCCGCGCCCCCAGCCATAGCCCTCATGGTAGAGGATCGACTGGCGCGCCGCGATCAGCCCCATGTCGCCGGTCCGGAAGGTGCGCAGCGTCCAGGGCTCGTCCTCCCCCGCCATCAGCAGCCGCGCGGTATCGAGCGCCTGCGTCAGCGCCGCGCGCCCCGCCTCGCCGAGCGGTTCAAGCTGGCGCGCGGTCTCCTCGCGCGTCGCCTGGTCGAGCTCGGCGAACGCCGCGCGCCCCGCCTCGGTCAGCACGATCGGCCGCTCGCGCGCGTCGGCGCCGCGCCCGCGCGCGATCCAGCCATGCTGCTCGAAGCGGCGCAGCATCCGGCTGGCATAGCCCGGGTCGAGATCGAGCAGCGCCTGCAGCGTGCTCGCCAGCACCGGCGCGCGCTGCGCGATCTCGTAGAGCAGCCGCGCCTCGATCACACTCAGATCGCTGCCCATGTAGCGCGGCTTGAGTACCCCGGCGAAGCGGGTGTGCACCCGGTTGAAGGCGCGGAAGCTCTCGACGGCATCGGTCATGGCATCGGCGTACGCCTATAGTTGACGATGTCAAGTATATGGTCGGTCTGAACCTTGATAGTGTGAAGCTAGTGTCAACTTTCACAGGCTGGGACGGTCCGGCCTCGCGAACCGGACCCCGCTCAGCGGTGCGCGGCGACGTAGTCGAGAATGTCCTGCGGCTCGCGGAACAGCGCGTCGGGCTTGAGCGCCGCGAGCAGGTCCTCGGCGGCATAGCCCCACAGCACCGACCCGGCGCGCATCCCCACCTCGCGCGCGGCATCGACGTCGCGGGTCTCGTCGCCGATCGCCAGCGCCTCGTTCGGCGCGACGCGGAGCTTCTTGAGCGTCTTGCGGAATTTGGGCGCCTTGCCGAACAGCGAGGAGCCGCACGCATAATATTCGATCCGCGCGGCATTCTCCGGGCCCAGGATGCGCCGGGCATTGTCCTCCGAATTGGAGGTGACCAAAGCGAGCTTCACGCCCGTCGTCTTCAGCTGCTCGAGCAGGTTGGGCGTGCCCGGGAACAGCTCGATCTGCCCGACATTGCGCCCGACCAGCCGGCGGACATACCAGGCGATGAAGGGCAGCTTCCACTTCGAGATGCCGAGAAACTCGATCACCTCGCGCGAGCTGCGCCGGCGCAGCATCTCGACCTGGTCGGGCTGGACGGTGCGGAAGCGGAAGGTGCGCGCGAGATCGTCGACGACCGAGAGGAACCAGTCGCCGCTGTCCGACAGCGTGCCGTCGAAATCGAAGATCACCAGCCGGACTCGCCCGCCGGCCGAAGCCGCGGGGTCAGTCATGCCTGTGGTCCCCATTCCCGTGCATCCGGCATTCCGCCCCGTTGCCCAATTCGATCTGGACGGTCGTATGGTCGATCCCGAAGTCGTGCGCCAGCCGGTGTTGCAGATCGATCAGGAAAGCGTCGCCGGGATGGCCTTCGGGGATCACCAGATGCGCGGTCAGCGCCGCCTCGGTGGTGCTCATCGGCCAGATATGGAGATCGTGGATGCGGGTGACCCCGGGGAGCGACTCGAGCGCGGCGCGGACGCGGTCGGCGTCGATCCGCGGCGGCACCATGCCGAGCGCGAGCCCGAGCGATTCGGTGAGCAGCCCCCAGGTGCTCCACAGGATCACCGCGACGATGACCAGGCTGATCGCCGGGTCGATCCAGGCATTGCCCGTCAGCAGGATCAGCCCGCCGCCGATCACCACCCCCGCCGAGACCGCGGCGTCGGCCGCCATGTGGAGATAGGCGCCGCGGATGTTGAGGTCATGCTTGTGCCCGCGCGCGAAGAGCAGGGCGGTGGCGGTGTTGATGACGATGCCGACCCCCGCGACCGCCATCACCGCGCCGCCCTGGATCGGCGGGGGAGCGCCCAGCCGCTGCACCGCCTCGAGCGTGATCGCGCCGACCGCGACGAGCAGCAGCAGCGCATTGGCGAGCGCGGCGAGGATCGAGGAGCCCCGCAGTCCATAGGTGAAGCGCTTCGACGCCGGCCGCTTGGCCAGCTCGGCGCCGCCCCAGGCGACGAGCAGCCCGAGCACGTCGGAGAGATTGTGCCCCGCGTCCGCGAGCAGCGCGACCGAATCGGTCAGGAAGCCCGCGGCACCCTCCACCGCGACAAAGGCGAGGTTGAGCGCGGTCCCTATCGCGAAGGCGCGGCCGAAATCGGCGGGGGCATGGTGGTCGTGATGCGCGGCCATCGCCCCCTCTTAGCGGGGCCGGGGCGTGAGATGCTAGGACATAGAGTCGGGTTTCAGCTTCGCTGAAACATGCGGCGCCGGCCCGCTCCTCCACCCGGCCTCCCTTACTTTAGTATTCTATGGGAGGCCGGGTGGAGGAGCGGGCCGGCGCCGCAACCTCGGCGTGAGCCGAGCAAAAAAAGCTACTCGTCGTGCTGCTGCCCGTCGCGGCGGCGGCGGCCGTCGAAGCGGATCATCTGCGGCGGGCCGACGCGGACCAGCTCCGAACGGACGATGACGCCGTCCTTGTTCGCATCGAAGCGCGCGAAGAACAGCGCGAACCGGTCCGAGAGTTCGGCAAAGGTGATGCGGTTGTCGCCGTCCGCATCGGCTTCGAACGGGCTGGGCAGCGCGTTGCGGTTGCCGAGCCAGGTCTCGGCCCAGTCGGAAAAGCCGATATAGCTGAGGTTGCCCTTGTGCTGGGGATCGGCCAGATCGAAGCTGTGGCGCAGCCCCGCGTCGAATTCGGCGCGGGTGACGCGGGCGTCGCCATCGCTGTCGAACGCCGCGATCATCAGCGCGACCGGCTCGGCGATCAGGTTGGCGGGCGGCTGGCCCGGGCCCGCGGGCGCACCGGGCGCGGGCGGCGTGGGCGTCTGCTGGGCATAGGCGGGCAGGGCGATCAGCATCGCGACGAGGGTCAGCAACAGGCGCATCGGGATTCCTTGGTCACGGCAGCAACAGGCTCGCATCGCCATAGCTGTAGAAGCGATACTTTGTGTCGATCGCATGGCGATAGGCCGCCTGCATCCGCTCCAGCCCCATCAGCGCGCTCACCAGCATGAACAGCGTCGATTTGGGCAAATGGAAGTTGGTGATCAGTCCGTCGATCCCCCGGAACCGGTAGCCCGGGGTGATGAAGATCGCGGTGTCGCCTTCGAACGGGCGGATCACGCCGTCCTCGCTGCAGGCGCTCTCGATCAGGCGCAGGCTGGTGGTGCCGACCGCGATCACCCGGCCGCCGCCCGCGCGCACGGCGTTGAGGCGGTCGGCGGTGCCGGCGTCGATCCGGCCCCATTCGGCGTGCATCTTGTGGTCGTCGGTATCCTCGGCCTTGACCGGCAGGAAGGTGCCCGCGCCGACATGCAGGGTGAGCGTCGTATGCGCCACGCCAGCAGCCTGGAGCGATTCGATGAGTCCGGGCGTGAAGTGGAGCGCGGCGGTGGGGGCCGCGACCGCGCCGGGATCCGCGGCGAACATCGTCTGGTAATCCTCGGCATCGCGCTCGTCGGTGCCGCGCTTGGAGGCGATGTAAGGGGGGAGCGGCATCCGGCCGCAGCGTTCGAGCAGCAGCTCGACCGGCTCGTCGCCCGCGAAATCGAGCGCGAAGCTGCCATCCTCGGCGCGGTCGCTCGCGGTGGCGCTCACCCCCGCGCCGAAATCGATCGTGTCACCCTCGCGGAGGCGCTTGGCGTTGCGGATGAAGGCGCGCCAGCGGCGGGGCCCCTCGCGCTTGTGGAGCGTGGCGCCGATCTTCGCCTCACCCCGGAGCCCTTCGAGCTGCGCCGGAATGACGCGCGTGTCGTTGAAGACGAGGCAGTCGCCCGCGCGGAGCTGGCCGGGCAGGTCCGAGACCAGCAGGTCGCGCGTCTCCGCGCCGTCCAGCACGAGCAACCGTGCCGAATCGCGCGGGGAAGCGGGCCGCAGCGCGATCCGCTCGGGGGGGAGCTCGAAATCAAAAAGGCCGACGTCCACCGGCCTCTCCCCGGCTTACTGCTTCGGCGGCGGGGCGCCCGGCAGCGTGACCGCTTCCTCGCCCGCGGGCAGCGCGACGGTACCCGGCGTCGCGGCCTGATAGGGCGGGGGGCTATCCGACTCGATATAGGCGTGGAGGATGCGCGTCGGATGCGCGGGTGGCTCGCCGCGCTCGATCTTGTCGACCCATTCCATGCCCGAGGTCACGCGCCCGAACACGGTATAGTTGTGATCGAAGCCGAGGCGCGGGCTGAACATGATGAAGAACTGGCTGTTCGCGCTGTTCACATCCTCGGCGCGCGCCGCCGAGACGGTGCCGCGGACGTGCGGCAGCCGGCTGAACTCGGCGGGGAGATTGGGGAGCGCCGAGGCGCCGGTGCCATTGCCCTTGGGATCGCCGCCCTGCGCCATGCCTTCAGGGGCGTCGTTGACGCGGTGGAAGATCGTGCCGTCATAGAAATGCTGGCGGGTAAGCGTCTTGATCCGCTCGACCATTTGCGGCGCGACATCGGGGCGCAGCCGGATGGTGACGCGGCCGCCCGAGGAGAGATCGAGCACCCAGGTATTTTCGGGATCTGGCGCAACCACCAGCGCGGCGGGCTGGTTGGAGGCGGGCGTCGACGCTACGCGATCGGGACGGAAAGGCTGGGCGGGCGCCGGCTTGCCGCGCTGTGCGGCGGCGGGCATCGCGACCAGGGAAACGGCCAGGGCGGCCATAAGTGCAACGAAACGCATCGACTCTCCACTCGCGTCTATCGGGCTGTGGCGCGGGTCTAGAGCAGTCCTGCCGCCGCGCAAACCCCGCTATGCACCGCCTTTGCGGCCAATCTTGGACACGCGCGCGACGACATCGGCTTCCACTGCGGGGGAGACGAACTTGCCGATCGCGCCGCCATAGAGCGCGATTTCCTTGACCAGCTTGCTCGCGATCGGCTGGAGCGAGACATCGGCCATCAGGAAGACGGTCTCGATCCGGTCGTTGAGCTGCTGGTTCATCCCGGCCATCTGATACTCATATTCGAAGTCGGCGACGGCGCGCAGGCCGCGGACGATCATGCTCGCCCCCTCGCGCTCGGCAAAGTCCATCAGCAGCGAATCGAAGCTGACGACGTGGATCTCGCCCTCGATCCCGCCCGTCTCGCGCTTCACCATCGCCATCCGTTCCTCGATCGAGAACATCGGGTTCTTGCTCGGGTTGGTGGTGACCCCGATCACCAGCCGGTCGGCCAGCTTCGCGCCGCGCCGGATGATGTCCATATGGCCGCGAGTGATCGGATCGAAGGTGCCGGGATAGACGCCGGTGCGGATGGTCATAGGGCTCTCCCTGATCGGGCGGCTGTGCTGCAAGTGCGAAAGGCAGGTGTCAAGCTCGGTGACTCAGGGGCGCCACACGTTCCAGTCGACCCGGCCCTCGATCCCGGGCACGCTGCGGAAGCTCGATGCCTGCCAGATCGCCCAGGGGCGGGCGCCCCATTTTGGCTCGCGGAAGATGCTGCGCAGCCACAGGCGGCGATGGATGCGGGCGCTGACTCCATAGCCCGAATCGAACTCGCGGGTGAGATAGAGGACCACCGGCTGGCGGTAGCGCGTCTCGACCGCGCGGATGAAGATCATCAGTTCGACGAACAATGCCTCGGGCTCGGGCCGGTCGGCGCAATTGCCGCCGAATTCGAGATCGACCGCAGGGGCGAGCATATTGCCGTCGCCCGGCACCGCGGCGATGAAATTGGCCGCCTGGACGTCGCCCGGCGTGCACAATGAGAAATAATGATAGGCGCCGCGCGCGATCCCCGCTGCGCCCGCGCCCTTCCAGTTCACCTCGAACATCGGATCGCGTGAGGTCCCGCCCTCGCTCGCCTTGATATAGGCGAAGTCGACCTGGCGCTGGCGGGCGACCGCGGTCCAGTCGATCACGCCCTGATGGTGCGACACGTCGATGCCCTGGCGGGGCCAGGTTTCTTCCGAGGGGCGCCAATGGACCGCGTAGAGCCAGGCCGCGATGGCGAGGCCGGTCGCGGCGAGCAGGATGATCGCCGTCCAGCGGAGCGGCGTGCTCAGCGGTCGCGTTCCAATGTGAAGCGGGCGATGTCGCGCAGCAGGTCCGCCTCGGGGCCATAGGGGTGGAGATGGGCGATCGCCTGATCGACCAGCATCTCGGCCTGCGCGCGGGCGCGGTCGAGGCCGAGCAGCGAGAGAAAGGTCTCCTTGCCGCGCGCGCCGTCCTTGCGGAGCTTCTTGCCCGCAAGATCCTCGTCGCCCTCGGCGTCGAGGATGTCGTCGGCGATCTGGAAGGCGAGGCCGACATCGCGGGCATAGCCGCGCAGTCCCGTACGGCCCTCGGGCGGCACGCGGCCGAGGATCGCGCCCATCTCGACCGCGCAGGCGATCAGCGCGCCGGTCTTCATCGCCTGAAGCCGGGTGACGGTTGGCAGGTCGAAGCTCGCCTTCTCGGCCTCGAGATCCATCATCTGCCCGCCCGCCATGCCCGAAGGGCCCGAGGCGCGGGCGAGCTCGTAGCTCAGTTCGGTGCGGACGAAGGGGTCGGGATAGGTCGCCTCGTGCCCGAGCACCTCGAAGGCGAGCGCGTGGAGGCAATCGCCGGCAAGGATCGCGGTCGCCTCGTCGAAGGCGCGGTGGACGGTGGGCTTGCCGCGACGGACATCGTCATCGTCCATCGCGGGCAGATCGTCATGGATCAGCGAATAGACATGGATGCATTCGACCGCGGTGGCGACGCGCGCGGTGCAGCTGCGGTCGACCCCGAACAGCCGTGCGGTGGCGAAGACGAGCAGGGGGCGGAGCCGCTTGCCGCCCCCGATCGCCGCGTGGCGCATCGCGCGGTAGAGATCGGCGCGGGGATCGTCGGGGATGGTCAGCAGCAGATCGAATTGCCGGTCGATCTCGGACGATACCTGCTTGAGCGCGGCCTGGAGCGCGAGGCTCGCATGCGCCATGTCAGGCAAGGGTCAGCCCGCGGCGAAAGGGGCCGTGCCCGAGGGCCTCCCCTCGGCATCGAGCCGGATCGCCTCGATCCGCGCCTGCGCCGCATCGAGCCGCGCGGCGCATTGCTTGCGCAGCCGGTCGCCGCGTTCGTACAGGTCGATCGCTTCCTGGAGCGCGGCCTCGCCGCTCTCGAGCCGCCCGACGATCCGCTCGAGTTCCTTGAGCGCTTCCTCGAACGAAAGTGCGGCGATGTCGGTGTCTTCGGCCATGCCCAGCCTATGCGGCAGGGCGGCGGGCGAATGCAACCGGATTGGGCCTCAACTCACCACGATCTTGCCCGTCATGCCGAAGCTGGCGTGGAGGAAATGGGTGCAGCGCACCGGATAGCTGCCCGCGGCGGGGGCGGTGAGGTGGATGTCGACGGGCTGACCGGCGCCGACCTCGATCTTGCCCTTGCTGATCTTCGCGCGGTCGGCGGGGGCGATCTTCGCCGCGGCGAAGAAGGTGGCGGCGCCGAAGCTGTGGCCGCCGGTGCTGGTCAGATGGAGGACATAGGCCTGGCCGGCCTTCATCCGGATCGTGTCGGGAGTGAATTTGAAGTTGCTCATCGCCACGTCGATCCGCGTTTCGGCGGCGGGCGCGGGCGGGGCGATCAACAGGGTCAGCGCGAGCGCGGTGGAACGGAGGATCATGGTTTTTCTCGTGGTGGCGAAACCCGTACCTCGGCCAATAGGTCCTTGCGGCTGAGCTTGCCGATCATCGTCTTGGGCAGATTGTCGCGCACGACAACTTCCGCCACGCGCTCATGCTTGCCGAGCTTGCCGTTCAGCCATTGGCAGAGCTCCGGCCCCGTGGTTCTCGCGCCCTCGTTGAGCGTCACATAGGCATGCGGCAGTTCGCCATGATAGGCGTCGGGCAGGCCGATCACCAGCGCCTCCTTCACCGCCGGATTGCGATAGAGCACATCCTCGATCTGGCTGGGGAAGACCTTGAACCCCCCGACCGCGATCATGTCCTTGAGACGGTCGACGATGCGGATATAGCCGTCCTCGTCGATCGTCGCGACATCGCCGGTGCGCAGCCAGCGCACGCCCTTTCGATCGGTGACGAAGACCTGCTTGTCGGCATCGGGCCGGTTCCAATAGCCCCTCATGATCTGAGGTCCCGCGACCACCAGCTCGCCGGGCTCCCCCTTGGGCACGGCCCTTTTCGGATTCTCCTTGTCGACCAGCTTGACGCGCGTGCCCGCGAGCGGCTGGCCGATCGTGCCGGGCTTGTTGAGCCCGTCATACGGGTTGGTGGAAACCACGCCCGAGCTTTCGGAAAGGCCATAGCCCTCGATCAACCGCGAGCCGGTGAGCTTCTCGAACACGCTCTTGAGCTGTTCGGGGAGCGGGGCGCCACCCGAGATGCAGTAGCGCACCGAGGCGAAGCTGTCGGCGGTCATGTCGGGCGAATCGAGCAGCGCCTGGAACATGGTCGGCACGCCGGGAAGCGCTCGCGCGCCGGTACGCTTGAGCGCGGCGATCGCCTGCTTGGCGTTGAAGCGCGGCAGCATGACGATCTCGCCGCCGGCCAGCACGGTGCGGTTGAGCACGCAGGTATTGGCGAAGACATGGAACATCGGCAGCACGCCGAGCACGCTGTCCTTCGCCTGCCCGCGCTCCGGATCGAGCAGCGCGACCTGGCGCGCATTGGCCGAGAGATTCTGGTGCGTCAGCATCGCCCCCTTGGGGGTGCCGGTAGTGCCGCCGGTATATTGGATCAGCGCGAGGTCGTTCTCGGGGTCGATCTTCGGATGCGCGGCCGAGCCGTCATTATGGATCAGCGAGGAGAAGGCGAGAATGCGAGGGTCGTCCGGCCGCTTGGCGACCTCGGCGCCGCGGAAGAGCCGGTAGAAGAGCGACTTGGCCGAGGGCAGCGCCCCCGCGACCGATCCCACCACCAGCCGCTCGAGATCACTCCTCTCGAGCACCGCGAGCGCCGTGGGCAACAGTGCGGAGGCGGAGAGGGTGAAGAGCAGTCTGGTCCCCGAATCCGCGACCTGCGCGGAGAGTTCGTCGACCGAATAGAGCGGCGAGAAATTGACCACCGTCGCGCCGAGCTTGAGCACGCCGTAATAGGCCGCGACATAGTGCGGCACGTTGGGCAGGAAGAGCCCGATCCGGTCGTCCGGGCCATAACCGAGCGCCTTTAGCCCGTGCGCCACCCGGTTCGCGCCGTCGAGCGTCTCGGCATAGCTGTAACGCCGGCCCATGAAATCGATCAGCGGCGCTTCCGGATGCGCGGCGGCGCTCGCTTCGAACAGATCGACCATCGATTGCGGGGGGAAGGGCTGATCCCAAACGCCGGGGTGGCGGAAATCACTGCGCCAGATTTGCTCGGGGTCGCTCATTTACAGGGGTGTAAGCAGCGGTCCGGAGGCAGGCAAGTCACCGCGTCAGCTTCTGCGTCCAGGTGATCAGCACCGAGATCGCGACCAGGCCGATATCGATCGCGGCACGCATCTCGTGCGGGTTACGGTCGCCCTGCTCGTGGGTGAGGATGCGGATGTCGGCACGGTTGTGCGGCGACCAGAGCGCGAGCAGCGCCAGGGCCGTCAGCCCCGCGACCGCAATCCGGAAACGCCCCTTGTCCATCCGACCTGAATAGGCCCGCCGCGGCGGCGCGGCAAGCGAATCAGGCGGCCTCGCGGTCCGGCGCGGCGCGGACGCGGTCGCGGCCGGCGGATTTGGCCTGGAACAGCGCCTTGTCGGCGCCGCGATAGAGCTTCTTCCATTCGGGTTCGGTAGTGAGCGGCCCGGTGCAGGTGCCGATGCTCGCGGTCACCTGCATGTCGAACGGCATCCGTGTCGCGCGAAGCTTGGCGAGGATGCGGTCGGGATCGACCGGCTCGCCGGCACGGGTGAGGATCGCGAATTCCTCGCCGCCGATCCGGGCGATCAGCGCGCTTGCCGGCGCCGACGCGCGCAGCATCCGCGCGAACACGCGCAGCACCTCGTCGCCGCCGTCATGGCCGAGCGTGTCGTTGACGCTCTTGAAATGGTCGAGATCGGCGACGTGGAGCGTCTGCTCGCCCTCGCGCCCGATCGCCTGTTCGAGGAAGGCGCGGCGGTTGAGCAGGCCGGTGAGCGGATCGGCATCGGCGAGGCGGCGCGCGATTTCCTCCGCGGTGATCGCCTCGTCGCGCTCGATCGAGAGCAGGCGGATGCGATAGGCGATGGCGAGGCTCGACAGCAAAGCCTCGGCCGACATCGACAGGACCGTCGAATTGTCGAGCCAGAAGTTCCACGGCAGCACATGGAGGTTGCCGAGCGTGCGCAGGATCGAGGTCAGGATCGGCGCGCCCCATGCCAGCGCGAACAGCCAGAGATAGTTGCTGCGCAGCCGCCATGCGCGCCACAGGGTCGGTAGGATGACGCCCGCCAGCGCCACGAAGACGCTGGTGAAGATCAGGTCGCCCACACGGACCGCGATCGGCGCCGTGAGGAAGACGAAGAGGCCCGCACCTGCCAGCACGCAGGCGACTCCGACTGCCAGGCGCCCCAGCCAACCCGCGAAAATCCGCTCCTCGAAAAAGGCCCGCGCGAACATCAATGCGGCGCCGCCCATCAGTCCGAGGGTCAGATAGTTGAGCCTCAGGCGATCGTTGTTCGCGATCTCCGGCCATACCCAGACAAGCGTGCCAGAGGAGGAGAAGGCATAGGCGAACAGCCCCAGGACCATCGCGCAATACCAGAGCTGGAAATGGTGGCGAAGCGCGCCCCACAGTGCGAGATTGTAGCAGATCAGCGCGAGGCACAGCCCGCCGAACGCCGCATACATCGCCGCCATCACCAGATTGGCACGGGCGCTCTCCTTGTCGGTCGCGAGCCGCGCGCCGAGCAGGATGCCGCGCACGCTCGCCGATCCCTGGACGTGCCACATCAGCCGGACGATCTTGGCCTTGGCCATCGGCAGGGGATGCTCGACGATCGCCCCGAGCTGGAGCAGCGGGGTCACGCCGCGCGGCCCGGTGATGGTCGAGCGCATCATGCCGTCGGCATAGAGGATATGAAGCGACAGACTGTCCTGCCAAAGGCTGGCGACGCGCGCGTTGAGCGGGGCGCGGGGCCTGGATTTCTGGAGGATGTCCTCGGAGATGATCCAGAAATTGCCCGCACCCATTTTATACTGCGGGGTGGTGCAGTCGAAGCGTTCGGGATGCCGGATCAGTTCGGCCGGGTTCATCCCGCCGGTATCGCGCAGCACGCAGACCTTGAGCTCGCGGCCCGCCACACCGGTCTGGGCATGCGCCGGACGCGAAAGTGCGATGCCGAGGCACACACAGATCAGGCTCAGCAGTGTAACGATCCCGCGCGACATGCGCCTTTTCTAGATGTTAGATGCCAAACAACGCGTAAACGAAACAATGTTTTGAGGGAGGGGATGCATGGCGGAAGGGGGATCGCCCGCGGGCGATGTGAGCGCGCGGCTCGAGGTGGTCGATATCCTGCGCGGATTCGCGCTGACGGGGCTGTTCCTCGTCCATATGATCGAGAGCTACGAGCTCTACTGGAAGAAGCCCGACAGCACCCCGCTCGGCGACACCGTCTATCTGCTCTTCATGGGCAAGAGCTTCTCGCTGCTCGCGCTCTGCTTCGGCTTCAGCTTCTACATATTGATGGAGCGCGCGGCGCGGCGCGGGGTGGATTTCACCGCGCGCTTCGCATGGCGGCTGATCGTGCTGTTCGCGATCGGCACGCTCCATGCGCTCATCTATCGCGGGGACATCATCCAGCTGCTCTCGGCGATGGGATTCGTGCTGCTGCTGTTCCACCGGATCAAGAACAACCGGCTGCTGATCGCGCTCGCGGTGCTTTTCCTCGCCCAGCCCTGGCTGTTCGTGAAACTGATCGCCGACGCGAGCGGCGCGGCCTGGGCGAACCAGCTCCCGCTCCATTATCAGGACCCGGGGATGGACATCTATATCGGCGGCACCCTCGCCCAGACGCTCCAGGTCAATCTGTGGGGCGGGCAATGGTCGAAATGGTTCTTCATGATCGAGAGCGGCCGGATCATGCAGATCATGGGGCTGTATCTGACCGGCATGGTGCTCGGCCGGATCGGCTTTTTCGGGCGGCTGGCCGATTTCGCCAAGGGGCGGTGGATCGGGCTGTCGCTCGCGCTGGGCGCCGCGGCGATCCTCTATTTCGTGCGCGGCGACCTGTCGGGCTGGGTCGGCGCGAACCATGGCGAGGCGGCAGGGCGCGACACGGGCTATATCCTCGGCAGCTGGTTCGAGCTTGCGGGGATGAGCAGCTGGGCGCTGATCCTGTGCGCGCTCTACCAGAGCGCGCGGCGGGCGCTGATCCTGCCCTTCGCGGCGCTCGGCCGGCTGACGCTGACGCTCTACATCCTCCAGAGCCTGGTGTTCGTGCCGATCTTCTACAGCTTCGGGCTGGGGCTATGGGACGATTGGAGCCAGGCGACGCGGCTGGGCGTCGGGATCGGCGCGGTCGCGATCCAGATGGGGCTCGCGGCGTGGTGGCTCGCGCACTTCCAGTACGGCCCGATCGAATGGGTATGGCGCGCGCTCACCTATATGACGACGGAGATTCCGTTCAGGCGGAAGGCAGCCTAGCCAGCGCGGGCGCCGTGGCGGATCGAGTCGATTTCCACATGGTCGTCCAGCACCCGGTATCGGATCAGATAGGGATAGACGATCGACATCTGGCGTCGCCCGTCGCCGAGCGGCGTGCCGCGATGGGGGAATTGCTCCAGGGACTGTGCGCAAGCCACCATGCGCCCAGCCAATCGATAGGCGGCGGGTTGATCGAATAGCTCGATATATTCGATGATCGCCGTCAACTCTTCCAGCGCGGCGTCGCTCCACGTGACGCGCACCGGTTACTCGCCGGGCTGGGGACGGGGGCGTTTGTTTCCGTTGATATAGTCGGTCAGCCAGCGGATCACCGCCGTGTTGCTGATCGTACGTCCGGCAGCATGATCCGCCATGCCCCGCGCATCGGCGGCATCGATCGCCGCCTGATCGACGTTGTCGAAAATGCCCGGCTCCGAGGGGTCGAAGCCCTGCGCGCGTTTCCAGTCGTCCTTCGGCTCATCCATGTCCGCCACCCTACCACGAAAAAGGGGCCGGAACATCCGTTCCGGCCCCATCTGTCTCCATTCCAGACCTTACTTCGCCTTCGCGCTGACCTTCTTCTTGCCGCCGCCCTTTTTGGGCTTGGGCGCAGCCGGGGTGATCTCGAAGGCCAGTTCATTGTCCTTGAGCTTCACGATCACCTCGCCGCCATGGACGAGCTTGCCGAACAGCAGCTCCTCGGCGAGCGGCTGCTTGACCTTCTCCTGGATGAGGCGGCCCATCGGGCGCGCGCCATAGAGCTTGTCGTAGCCGCGCTCGGTGAGCCACGCCTTCGATTCGTCGTCGAGGCGGATATGGACGTTGCGGTCGGCCAGCTGGAGTTCGAGCTGGAGGATGAACTTGTCCACCACCCGCGCGACGATCTCCGGCGGCAGATAGCCGAACGGCACGATCGCATCGAGACGGTTGCGGAATTCGGGGGTGAAGAGGTTCTTCACCGCCTCTTCCTGGACGTCGTCGCGATTGCTCGCCCCGAAGCCGATCGATTCCTTGGCCATGTCCGACGCGCCGGCATTGGTGGTCATGATCAGGATGGTGTTCCTGAAATCGACCGTCTTGCCGTGATGGTCGGTCAGCCGGCCATTATCCATCACCTGGAGCAGGATGTTGAACAGGTCCGGATGCGCCTTCTCGATTTCGTCGAGCAGCAGCACCGAATGAGGCTGCTGGTCGACCGCGTCGGTCAGCAGACCCCCCTGATCGTAGCCGACATAGCCCGGAGGGGCGCCGATCAGGCGGCTGATCGAATGCTTCTCCATATATTCGGACATGTCGAAGCGCTGGAGCGGGATGCCGAGCAGATCGGCGAGCTGCTTCGCGACTTCGGTCTTGCCGACGCCGGTGGGCCCCGAGAAGAGATAGTTGCCGATCGGCTTTTCGGGTTCGCGCAGCCCCGCGCGGCTCAGCTTGATCGCCGAGGCGAGCACCTGGATCGCCCGGTCCTGCCCGAACACGACCCGCTTGAGGTCGGTTTCGAGATTGGCGAGCGTCTTGGTGTCGTCGGTCGACACGCTCTTCGGCGGGATGCGCGCCATCGTCGCGATGACGGCCTCGATCTCCTTGGGCGTGATGACCTTTTTCCGCTTCGACGGCGGCACCAGCATCTGCATCGCGCCGACCTCGTCGATCACGTCGATCGCCTTGTCGGGCAGCTTGCGGTCGTTGATGTAGCGCGCGCTCAGCTCCACCGCAGACTTGATCGCGTCGGGCGTGTATTTCACCGAATGGTGGTTCTCGAATGCCGAGCGCAGGCCCGAAAGGATCTTGATCGTATCCTCGACCGTCGGCTCGTTGACGTCGATCTTCTGGAAGCGCCGGAGCAGCGCCCGGTCCTTCTCGAAATGGTTGCGGAATTCCTTGTAGGTGGTCGATCCGATGCAGCGGATCGTGCCGCCCGAAAGCGCCGGCTTGAGCAGGTTCGACGCGTCCATCGCGCCGCCGCTGGTCGCGCCCGCGCCGATCACGGTGTGGATCTCGTCGATGAACAGGATCGCGTCGGGAAGCTTCTCAAGCTCGTTGACGACCTGCTTCAGCCGCTCCTCGAAATCGCCGCGATAGCGCGTGCCGGCGAGAAGCGCGCCCATGTCGAGCGAATAGATGACCGCGGGCTTGAGCACCTCGGGCACGTCGCCCTCGACGATCTTGCGCGCGAGCCCCTCGGCGATCGCGGTCTTGCCGACGCCCGGATCGCCCACATAGAGCGGATTGTTCTTGCTGCGGCGGCACAGGATCTGGACGGTGCGGTCGACCTCGGGCCCGCGACCGATCAGCGGATCGACCTTGCCGTTCCTGGCCTTCTCGTTGAGATCGACGGTGAACTGCTTGAGCGCGCTCTCGCCCTTGCCCGACTTGCTCTCGGGCTTGGCCGATTTCTCCTCGTCCGCGCCCTTGGGGGTCGAGATTTCGGTCGGACTGCTGCCCTTGCCGACGCCGTGCGAGATAAAGCTGACCGCGTCGAGGCGGCTCATATCCTGCTGCTGCAGGAAATAGACGGCGTAGCTCTCGCGCTCGCTGAACAGGGCGACGAGCACGTTCGCGCCGGTCACTTCGTCGCGGCCTGAGGACTGGACGTGAAGGATGGCGCGCTGGACGACGCGCTGGAAGCCGCTGGTGGGCGAGGGATCGGTCGCCGCCTCGACCTTGAGCGCTTCGAGCTCGGTATCGAGATAATGCGCGACGGTGTTCTTGATCTCCTCGAGATCGACGCCGCACGCGCTCATCACCTTCGACGCATGTTCGTCGTCGATCAGCGCGAGCAGCAGATGCTCGAGCGTCGCATATTCGTGGCGCCGCGACGACGCGGCCTCGAGGGCCTTGTGGAGCGTGGATTCGAGCGCTGAGGCAAATGAAGGCATTCAGGTTACTCCAGGCGGGCCATCGGATACGCGGCCCGCTTCCCCTATGTCGGAAGGCAGTGGCCCCGCATCAAGCATCGCGGTCCAACACCGGAGTTTCGTGGCTACTGCCCCTCTCTCCGGCGCAACGCTCATCGCTTGAATAGGGCGTCAGCGCTTGCGCGATGGTTAACGGCGCGTTCAATCCGCGTTTTGCTTCGGGCGATCTCGGCTTCGAGCAGCGCGATGCGCTCCTCCAGCTCCTCGACCGAGAATGGATCGAGGTCCTGCTTGCCCAGCTGGGCAGCGAGATCGTCCTTGCGACGCGGAAGATTTTCGTCGGCGTCCATCGCGTGAGCAGCGTTGACCGGGGCCGGAGCGATGTCAATAACACCCGGATTCGTACGGGCCCCGCAAAGGTCCTTAACGCGGAGCGGCGGCTGGTGGGGATTCCCGAGACAATGCGCGCGATCGATCCGGAAAAGCCCGGAGGGCCGGAGGTGCTTGCCGTGGTCGAGCGGCCGGTGCCCGTGCCGGGGCCGGAGGAGGTGCTGATCCGAGTCGCGGCGGCGGGGGTGAACCGGCCCGACGTGATCCAGCGCATGGGATTCTATCCGCCGCCGCCGGGCGCGCCCAGCATCCCGGGGCTCGAAGTGTCGGGGGAGATCGTCGCGGCGGGGGGCGACGTGCCGCGTGAGCTGATCGGCCAGCCGGTCTGTGCGCTGCTGGCGGGCGGGGGCTATGCCGAATATGTGACCGTCCATGCCGGCCAGTGCCTGCCGGTGCCCGAGGCGCTGACCATGGTCGAGGCTGCGGCGATGCCCGAGACTTTGTTCACCGTCTGGAGCAATTTGTTCGAGCGCGGCTGGGCCGATGACGGCGACACGGTCCTCGTCCATGGCGGCACGTCGGGCATCGGCACGATGGCGATCAGCCTGTGTAATTTGTTCGGGCTCGACATCATCGTCACCGCCGGTTCGGACGACAAATGCGCCGCCGCGCGCGCGCATGGCGCGACGCACGCGATCAACTACAGGACCGAGAATTTCGTCGCCCGCGTAAAGGAGATCACCGGCGGGAAGGGCGCGAATGTGGTGCTCGACATGGTCGGCGGCGACTATGTGCCGCGCAACCTCCAATGCCTTGCCGATGACGGCCGCCACATCTCGATCGCGGTGCAGGGCGGGATGATGGCGACGATCCCGGTGTTCGAGGTGATGCGCCGCCGGCTGACGCTGACCGGATCGACGCTTCGGCCCCGGGACAGCGGCTTCAAGAGCCTGGTCGCCGACGAGATTGCACGCACCGTCTGGCCGTTCGTCGAGGAGGGCAAGCTCAAGCCGGTGATCGATTCGACCTTCCCGTTAGTGGACGCAGCCTCCGCACATGCGCGGATGGATTCGGGCGAGCATATCGGTAAGATCGTCCTTCTCGTGGGGGAGGGCATCGATGGGACATTTTCTGCCGTTTAGGCTCGTGACGGGCGTGCTTGTACTGATCTGGATCGCGGCGCTCCTGGGGACTGCGCGTCCGATCGTGCTGATGAGCAGCCCGACGATCGATTATATCGGTGAAGCCAAGGTGCCGCCCGAGGTGGGCGACATGACCAAGCTTCTCGACGATTACGGCGTTCATACGCCGCGTCCGCACACCAAGTTCGAGATCATGCTCGCCGCCGCCAACACGGTGCTCGGCCATCCGCCCCGCGCGGATACCTGGGAGGAGATGACCAAGATCAAGGCCACTCCGGCGGTGGGCAACGCGGTTCGCGAATGGAGTTTCCTCGGGCTGCCGTTCGGCTGGGTGTCCGAGGAAGACCCGGCGGTGATGTTCGTGCGCAACGATTGGGGCATCGTCTATACCGGGCTCAAGCCCGGCGCGTGGGAGATGGTCAACAAGGCCAATGGGCGCGACGTGACCAAGGCCGCCCTCTATCCCTTCTGGACGCACACCTGGGGCTGGCTGATGGTGCTGGGCGGGCTGTTCGCGGGGTGGCTGTGGAACCGCGGCAATGCGCGCCGGCGCGAGGAACTCGGGCTGATCGACTGATCGCTTGCCACGCGCGGATCGGAACGCGATCGCGGGACGGGACCCGACCCCGGGGCGATTACCCAAGCCCTTGAAATGTAGGATTTCGCCTGCTTTGCTCGCGGAGCCGGTCGATCCGGCCGCTCTTTGACCCTGTCGATCCGCATTTGGCGAACGACGCGTTTTCCCCGGGAGACTGCGCGGCGCAAAACATGCGCGATAGTGTGAAGCTAGTGTCAACTTTCACATGCTGGGACAACCCTGGGCATGGGGCTGGCCTTCATGGTCGCGACGACGATCGATAAGGCCGGCTTATCGGCCCGCACCCGCTTTCGATTGGACAAATGCCCCGCCCCGCGCATGAGGAGGCCATCGCCAAGGGAGAGGGACGATGGCCGGACTGGTGCTTCACGAATATGCCCGCTCGGGCAATTGCTACAAGATCCGCCTGACCGCCGCGCATGTCGGCGCCGCGCTCGAACGGCGCGAATATGACATCATGAAGGGCGAGACGCGCACGCCGGAATTCCTGTCCCGGGTCAACGCCAATGGCCGCATCCCGACGCTCCAGATCGGCGCCGAAGACTCTTGGCGCTTCCTGCCGGAGAGCAACGCCGCCTGCCTCTATCTCGCGCACGGCACCTCGCTGATCCCCGGCGACCGGTTCGATCATGCCGACATGATGCGCTGGCTGTTTTGGGAGCAGTATAATCACGAGCCCAACGTGGCGACGCTCCGCTTCTGGTATGGCTGGATCGGCGAGGCCAATTTCAGCGAGGTTCAGCGGGTCAACCTGCCCGGCAAGCGCGCCGCGGGGCTCGCCGCGCTCGAGCTGATGGACGAGCATCTGGCGAAGGCGGACTGGTTCGCCGCGGGGCGTTTCACGATCGCCGATATCGCGCTCTACGCCTATACCCATGTCTGCGAGGAAGGCGGCTATCAGCTGTCGTGCTATCCGAATGTCCAGGCCTGGCTGGCGCGGGTCGCGGCGCAGCCGGGGCACGTCGCGATCGACGCCTAGCGGAGGAGCGGCACCAGCAGCGGGGCTATCATCCGCGCGCCGGCCGCCGAGACATGGTCGTCATCGACATAGAGCGGCACGCTGCCCGCCGCGGTGCGGCAGACGGTGTCGCAGAAGCGCGGCAGCAACGGCACATAGTCGACACCCAGTGCGCCCAGCACGCGATCGGCATCGGCTTGGCGCGCCAGGGCCTCGGCGGCGGTCGGCGGGGCCGGGGCGGCGGTGCCGAAACGATGCGCGGCAAACAGGCGGGTAGGAACGTCCCAGCCGATCTCGGGCGTGTCGCCCAAGATCACCACGTGCCGGTTCATCATCCGGAGTGCGATCACCGTTTGCCGGATCGCATCGTCGAACAGTGCAGGCCGATCGAGGCCCCTCTGCCCCGGCGTCAGCGCGAGCAGCGGGTGCGGTGGGCCGGGCTCGGCGGCGTAATAATGCCCGCTCCGCCACAAGGGCCAGCGCGCGATCATCACCACGGTGCGGATCTCGGGATGCGCGCGCAGCCAGTTGATCGTCCCGCGGCCGGCCTCGGTGCAGCCCGGTTCGGTCTGCCCGACGCCGATCAGCGGCGCGCAGGAGCGCCGCGCGGCGGCATAGCCGGCGCGGCCCGCACTCGCGGCGGCCTGCCCGATCCCGGGCTGGAGCGCGTCCGCATGCGAATCGCCCCAGAAGAGGAAGCTGGGGGTCGCGTTGCTCGCGCCGATCCGGCAAAGCGCGCCAGGCAGGCGGTCGAGACATTCATTGCGCCGCGGATTGCCGTCGAAGCGCGCTTCGATCAGCGCCCGTTCGGCGGGCGTGAAACGCGCCGGCAGACCGCGCGAGATCCATAATCCGGCGGCCAGCGCCACAAGGCCTGCCATGGCGCAGCCCGAGAGAAGAAAGATGCTGCGCCGTCCGATGCGCGCGCGCGAGCGGAAGGGCTGCTCGACGAAGCGCCAGCTCAGCGTCGCGAGGACCAGCGAGACGGCGATCCCAATGGCGCCCCAGCTCGCGGGCAGGGCCGATACCGCCAGTACGCCCTTGAGCAGCACGATCACGGGCCAGTGCCATAGATAGAGCGAATAGGAAATCAGGCCGATAAAGATCAGGGGTCGCCAGCCGAGCATGCGGCCCGCGCCGCTGTCGCCAAGCTGGATGATCAGCGCCGCGCCGAGGCAGGGCGGGAGCGCCGCCAGGCCCGGAAAGGGCGTGGCGCTAGTGTAGAGCAATACGGGCATCACAATCAGTGCGATTGCGCTCCAGCCCAGCACCTCGCGCGTGGTGCCATGGCGGACCGCGGGGACCAGCCCGAGCGCGAGCACCGATCCCAGTCCCAGCTCCCAGGCGCGCGCCGGGGCGAGATAGAAGGCGGCGTTCGGGCTCGCCCGCACCTGCCACACCGCGAAGGCGAATGAGGCGAGGGTGCCGAGCAGCACGATCGGCTTCACGCGCCCCGGCAAGAAACGCACGCATGCCATCAGCAGCAGCGGGAAGACGATGTAGAATTGCTCTTCGACCGCGAGGCTCCAGGTGTGGAGCAGCGGATGCGTCTCGACATCGGGCTCGAAATAGCCGCCCGTCTGATTCCGGAACCACAAATTGGACGCGAAGAACACGGTCGCCGTCAGCGCCTTGGCATATTGGATCATGTCGGTCGCCGACATCAGCAGCGCCGCGACCCCGGTCGCCGCGATCAGCACCACGGTCAGCGCGGGGAGGATGCGCCGTGCGCGACGCTCGTAGAAATGGACGATCGAGAAGCTGCCCGCGATCAGCTCCGAATAGATGATCCGAGTGATCAGGAAGCCCGAAATGACGAAGAAGATGTCGACGCCGACATAGCCCCCCGAAAAGCCGGGGATGCCCGAATGGAACAGCACTACCGGCAGCACCGCCAGCGCCCGCAAGCCATCTATTTCGGGTCGGTAGCGCCCTGCCTCGGTCAAACTTGTTCCCCGGGTGCACCCCGCTGGCGCCGATCCGGAGTATTAACGAGATAGTTCCAGTATGTTTCCGGTCATTACGAAGAAATACAGGTTGCGATTTCCGAAAAATCGAGCCGCGATTCCGATTGTAACAATTCCCCGTCATAGGCCCATCAGGCAAGGGCAATACCGGGGTTCGCGATGGCGACGGTTACCAGGCTTCCGTTCGGACTCGATCCGGCGGAATTCGCTTCTTCACATCTGGCGGTCCCCGAAAAGCCGGTCGGCGAGCGTACCCGCTACCGCACGATCTGGATCTCCGACGTCCATCTGGGCACGCGCGGCTGCAATGCCGAGATGCTGATCGACTTTCTCGACCATGTCGACAGCGACACCCTGTATCTGGTCGGCGACATCATCGACGGGTGGCGGCTGAAGAAGAAATTCTATTGGCCCCAGACCCATAACGACATCGTCCGGCGCGTGATGAAGCGTGCCAAGCGCGGCGATCGGATCGTCTATGTCCCCGGCAATCACGACGAGATGTTCCGCCAATTCACCGGGCTGAACTTCGGCGGGGTCGAAATCCGCCGCCATGCGATCCACGAGACCGCCGACGGTCGCCGCCTGCTGGTGATCCATGGCGACGAGTTCGACGCGGTGATGCTCTCGCAGCGCTGGCTCGCGCATCTGGGCGACGCCGCCTACGAAGCGACGATGGCGCTCAACCGGATGATGAACCATGTCCGGCGCTGGTTCGGCCTGCCCTATTGGTCGCTTTCCAAATACGCCAAGAGCAAGGTCAAGAATGCGGTGGCCTTCATCACCCGCTTCGAGGAGGTGGTCGCCAAGGCCGCGGGCGCGCGCGGGGTGGACGGCGTGGTTGCCGGTCACATCCATGCCGCCGATATGCGTATGATCCACGGCGTATCCTACTATAACGACGGCGATTGGGTCGAAGGCTGTACGGCGCTGGTCGAGCATTTCGATGGGCGGATGGAGATTCTGCACTGGGCGGAAGTGATGAAGGAACGGGAGAATCCCCCCCAAGCCCGGCTGGCGGCAGCCTGACGGGACACGACCCTGTGCGCATCGCCATCGTCACCGACGCTTGGGAGCCACAGGTCAACGGAGTCGTCCGCACGCTCCAGTCGGTGCGCGAGGTGCTCGAGCGCTATGGCCACAAGGTGATCGTGATCTCGCCCGATCTCTTTTACTCGCTGCCGATGCCGACCTATCCCGAGATCCGCCTCGCGATCACCCGGGTGAAGAGCGTCGGCGCGATGATCGAGGAATTCGCCCCGCACGCGATCCATCTGGCGACCGAGGGTCCGCTCTGCGTCGCCGCGCGGCGCTGGTGCCTGCGCGAGGAACGGCCCTTCACCACCGCCTATCACACCCAGTTTCCCGACTATGTCTCGGCGCGCTCGGGCGTGCCGGCCGAATGGATCTGGCGCTATATCCGCTGGTTCCATTCGCCGAGCGCGGCGATCCTCGCCTCGACCCCGTCGATCCGCCAGTCGTTGGTCGATCACGGGCTCGACCAGGTCGTGCATTGGGGGCGCGGGGTCGATCTGAAGCACTATCATCCCGGGCTCGCGCCGCATCCGGTGATCGCCGGGTTCGAGGGGCCGATCCAGCTCTATGTCGGGCGCGTCGCGGTCGAGAAGAATCTCGAGGCGTTCCTGCAGAGTTCGCATCCGGGCACCAAGGTCGTGGTCGGTGACGGCCCTTCGCGCAATTGGCTCGAGACGCATTATCCGCACGCCAGGTTCATGGGGCCGATGTTCGGCGACGAGCTCGCCTCGGCCTATGCGGCGGCGGACGTGTTCGTCTTCCCGAGCCGCACCGACACGTTCGGGCTGGTGATGATCGAGGCGCTGGCATGCGGCGTGCCGGTCGCGGCCTATCCGGTCACCGGCCCGATCGACATCGTCACCCCCGAGACCGGCGCGATGGACGAGGATCTGACCGTCGCGATCGGCGAGGCGCTGAAGAAGAACCGCGCCGCATGCGCCGCCTATGGCCGCACCTTCACCTGGGAAGCGAGCGCCCGCCAGTTCCTCAACGCGCTGGTTCCGCTCGACGAGGAAGAAGTGGCGGCTTAAATCCTTGCCCTTGGAGCGCTGTCGCATTAAGTCAGCCCCGTGACCGGCCGCCCGTGATGGGCGGCCCTTTCTATTTCTGGAGACTATCGTGGCCCAGCCGCTGATGCCGCATGCGACCGCTTCCTGGCTGGTCGACAACACCTCGCTCTCGTTCGATCAGATCGCCGAATTCTGCGGTCTGCACATCCTCGAAGTCCAGGCGATCGCCGACGACACCGCCACCACCAAGCTCACCGGCCGCGACCCCGTCCGCGCGCACGAGCTGACGATGGACGAGATCGAGAAGGGCCAGAACGACCCGAACTATTCGCTCAAGATGCTCAAGGGCCCTGACCAGATCCGCCGCACCAAGGGCCCGCGCTACACGCCGGTCTCGAAGCGGCAGGACAAGCCCGACGGCATCGCCTGGATCCTGCGCCACCATCCCGAAATCTCGGACGGCGCGATCGGCAAGCTGATCGGCACCACCCGGACCACCATCGCCGCGATCCGCGACCGCAGCCATTGGAACATCGCCAATATCGTGCCGAAGGATCCGGTGACGCTCGGCCTCACCTCGCAGCGCGAGCTCGACGCGATCGTCGCGCGCGCCGCAAAGCTGGCGGGGATCGAGGCGCCGGTCGACAACAGGCTCGAGGGCGACCGCGAGGCGCTGATCGAGGAGCTGCGCGCCGAGCGCACCGCCGCGGCGCACGCCGCCGAGATCGCCGAGCATGGCGACCCGAACGCCGAGCCGACCGCGGAGAATCTGTTCCGCTGAGCCTTAAGTTCCCCTCCCTGCAGGGAGGGGAATCATTCGGAACGCTGGGCCACGTGCCACAGCACGCCCGACGGATCGACCAGATAGCCCACGCGCAACCCCCAGGGCTGCATCGCAGGCGCGCGGAGCGTCGGCACGCCGAAGCGCGCTGGCAGGTCGAGCGCGTCGAGGTGCGCCCACCAGCCGTCCAGATCATCGACCAGCAGCTGCATCATGAAATTGTTTGCCCAGTCGGGCACATAATAGTTTTGCAGGATGAAGCTGGTCGCGCCGATCCGGTAGATCGCGACCTCGCCGTCATGCTGCTTCTCGAAGCCGATCGCGTCGTAGAATGCCTTGCTCAGCGCGAAATCCTTTGCGGGCACGAAGGGCCGGGCGATGGCGGTGGGGTCGTCCATCACCGATCCTCCTTGGCGAACAACAGCTCGTGGCGCACACAGACCTTGTCCCACAGCCCGGCGGCTTCGGGAAGGTTGAGCCCGAACCGGTCGCCCAGCAGCGTGACGAACTCGTCGGCGCTATCGACCAGCTTCTTCTCCTCGCCCTCGGCCGATCGGATGCTGAATACCCGTCCGCGCAACGTGAGGTGCCGGTCGCCCTGGCGTTGCTGGACGACGAGGTTCTGGACGAAGACCGATTCGGGATCGGCCTGGAGCGCCGCGCACCGCGCCGCGAGCAGCGCCTCGTCGGCCGGCTCGGCGCGGAAATCGAAGCTGAACGGATCGCCTTCGCCCGCGCGTTCGGCGAAGCGCCACCAGCCATTGGCCTCGGTCAGCGAGACGGCGAAGGGAGTGTCGAGCCGCTCGCCTTCCCGAAGCGGAAGCGGTGCTGCCTGCGATCCGCCAAAGCCGACATCGACCAGCCAGGGCTGCCCGTCGAGCATGACGATCAGCGCGAGGTGATTGCCGAGCGCCATGTCGCCGCGCACGACGCGCATCACGCCAGCGGAAATCCGCCGCACCTCGAACCCGATCTCGCCGAGCGCCCAGCCGAGCAAGCCATTCTGTTCGAAACACCAGCCGCCGCGCCGTGCGCCGACGATCTTGGCGAAGATCGAGTCGAGGCCGATCCCGACGGGCCGGTCCAACTGCACATCCAGATTCTCGAACGGTACCGTGGCGATATGCGCGCGCACGATCGATTCGAGCGTGGCGAGATCGGGCGCGATCGGGCCGGTATGGCCGATGCGGTCGAGATAGGCGGCGAGTTGCATCGTTGCGGGTAGAGCAGACGAAATCGCGCTTTGGAAGGGGCGGCGCGGGCGCTAGACTCGGGCGAGGTCGGGATAGGGAGAGACGAGCATGTGCGATGAACTGACCGCCGCCGACAATGATCGCTTCCTCGCCACGACCGGCGGGATTTCGCGCCGGGCCTTCGGCGCCGGAACCGCCGCCGCGGGGCTGATGGCGCTGCTGCCGCGCGCCGCCAACGCGATGCCGGTCAAGGGCCGGGACGTCACCATCACCACGCCCGACGGCGTGTGCGATGCCTATTTCGTCGCGCCCGCGCGCGGCAAGCATCCCGGCGTGCTGGTATGGCCGGACATTGGCGGTCTGCGCCCCGCCTTTCGCCAGATGGCCGACCGGCTCGCCGAGTCGGGCTATGCGGTGCTGACCGTCAATCCCTTCTACCGCTCGGCCAAGCCGCCCTACACCAAGGAGGGCGAGGCGCCCGACGCCCCCGAGATCCGCTCGCGCGCGATGGAATATCGCAAGCTGCTCACGCCCGATGCGACGATCGGCGATGCGACGGCCTTCATCAAGTTCATCGACGCGCAGAAGGAGACCGACCGGAAGCGCGGCATCGGCACCACCGGCTATTGCATGGGCGGGCCGCTGGTGATGCGCACCGCCGCGGCGGTGAACGGGCGGGTGCGTGCGGGCGGGTCCTTCCATGGCGGTGGGCTGGTGACCCCCAATCCCGATAGCCCGCACTTGCTCGTGCCGCAGATGAAGGGGCGCTATCTGTTCGCGGTCGCCGAGAATGACGACCAGCGCGCACCGCAGGACAAGGAGACGCTCCGCGCGGCTTTCGTCGCCGCGAAGGTCCCCGCCGAGATCGAAGTCTATGCCGGGGCGAACCATGGCTGGTGCCCGCCGGACAGCCGGGTCTACAATCAGGCGCAGGCGGAGAAGGCGTGGGCGCGGCTGCTGGCGACCTTCTCGACGCTTTGACCGTGCTTGACGCGGCGGTCATATCGTTCATGATATGTTCCAACGAATCGGAGGAGCGAAACCATGGCTGACGAACTGGTTTTCTACACCAACCCGCAATCGCGCGGGCGGATCATCCGCTGGATGCTCGAGGAGAGCGGGGCGGAATATCGCACCGAGCTGGTCGACTACGCCTCGACGATGAAGGCCGAGCCCTATCTCTCGATCAATCCGATGGGGAAGGTCCCGGCGATCGTCCACAAGGGCAAGGTGGTGACCGAATGCGCGGCGATCTGCGCCTATCTGGCCGACGCCTTCCCCGAGGCGGGGCTGGCGCCGACCGAGGCGGAGCGGGCCGATTATTATCGCTGGCTGTTCTTCGCCGCCGGGCCGCTGGAGCAGGCGGTCACCAATAATTTCGCCAAGTTCGTGCCCAGCCCCGAGCAGGGCCGGATGTTCGGCTATGGCAATTACGATCTCGCGGTCGATACGCTGGAAAAGGCGGTCTCGGCGCATCCCTATATCGCGGGCGACCGCTTCACCGCGGCGGACGTCTATGTCGGGTCGGCGGTGGGCTGGGGCGTGCAGTTCGGAACATTGCCCAAGCGCGATGCCTTTGCCGACTATTATGGCCGGGTGAGCGCGCGCGAGGCGTACAAGCGCGGCAACGAGCTCGACGACGCACTGGCGGCGGAACTGGCGCCGGCTTGAGCGGCTCCTGGCGTCTTCCCCGCTTCGCCGGGATGACGCCTGGGGAGCTCAGCTCCCCATCGCCGCCAGCCGCGCGGGCAGTTCGGCCATCACCGCGTCGCGATCGGCGTCGTCGGTATAGCCCCAGCGCGCAATCTCTGCGTTGGTCCGCCCGCATCCCGCGCACCAGCGGCTGCCGCGGTCGATCCGGCAGACATTGATGCAGGGGCTGGGGATCGGCGGGACGAACTCGATCAGCTCGTCCATTGCGCCAGCCAGTCGGCGATCGCCTGCGGGCGCATCACCCTCGCATCTCCCAGCGCGAGGATCGATTCCGCGTTGCGCAGCTTGCTGCTCTTCGCATCGACGATGAACACGGCGGGGATCGCGCCCAGCGCCTGCCCGGTAAAGCGCTTGGCGATGTCGAGGTTGCGGTCGAACCGGCCGACATCGACCTGGACCAGCTCGAACTTATGCGCGACCCAGCCGCGCATCTCTGGCAGTTCGAGCACGCCGGCGAGCACGCGGCAATCGGCGCACCAGTTCGCGCCGAAATCGATCAGCAGCGGCTTGTGCGACCGGCGCGCGCGCTTGAGGGCGGCATCGACCTGCGACGTCGCATCGGCGGTCGCGTCATATGGCGCGGGCAGCGGCCGGGGGAGCTGCGCGACCGTGCCGATGCTCACCCGCGGCGCCGGGCTGCCCGGGGCGCGGAACGCGGGCAGGAAGGCAATGAGCGGCAGGGCAAGCAGCGAGCGGCGATGGATCATCGGTTCAACCCCATGGAATCGCAGCCAAGATAGGGGCGCGCGCAGGGATTGGAAACGAAGAACAGCTTGGCGGAGCCGAAGCGGCTATTCGCCCAGCGTGAAGCGCAGGAAATCGGGCATCGGCCCGTTCCAGCCGTCATCGGGACCTTCGTCGGCGGGCGCCGGTTCGCGCCGTTTCGGCGGACGGTTGCGGCTGTCGTCGCGCGGCTCGCGGCGGGGCTCCTCGCGCGGGGCCGGCGCCGGCCTGGGCTTGGCCTCGGTCTTTTCGCGCCCAGCTTCCGCCTTCGGCCTTTCGGCTTCGCGCTTGGGCTTTTCGCCGCGGCGCGGCTTCTTGTCCTCGCGCGCCGGGCGCTCATCCGCCGCCTCGCCGCCGCCGACCGTCGTCAGCCGCTCGATCTTCTGGCCGGTCAGCTTCTCGATATTGTCGATATTCTCGGCGTCTTCGGGGGTCACCAGCGTGTAGGCAACACCCGTCGCCCCCGCGCGGCCGGTGCGGCCGATGCGGTGGACATAATCGTCGGGGTGCCAGGGCGCGTCGAAGTTGAAGACGTGGCTCACGCCCTTGATGTCGAGCCCGCGCGCGGCGACGTCCGAGGCGACGAGGATGTTGACCTCGCCCGCCTTGAATCGCTCGAGCTCGGCGATGCGCTGGGGCTGCTCCATGTCGCCATGGATCTCGGTCGAGCGGAAGCCGCTTTTCTGGAGCGCCTTGTTCAAATCGCGCACCATCGTCTTGCGGTTGCAGAAGATGATCGCGTTAGTGACGTCTTCCTGCCGCAGCAGCTCGCGCAGCACTTCGCGCTTCTTCGCCGAGGCGGTGGGGACCACCCATTGGCGGATATTGATGTTGGCCGATGCGGGGCGCGCGACCTCGACCTGTTTGGGATTGTCGAGGAACTTGTCGGCCAGCTTCTTGATCACCGGCGGCATCGTCGCGGAGAACAGGAGCGTCTGGCGCTGCTTGGGCAACTTGGTGCAGATTTCCTCGATATCGGGGATGAACCCCATATCGAGCATCCGGTCCGCCTCGTCGATCACGAGCAGGTTGCAGCCGGTGAGCAATATCTTGCCGCGGCCGAACAGGTCCATAAGCCGGCCCGGCGTGGCGATGAGCACATCGACGCCGCCTTGCAGGGCCTTTTGCTGGTCGCCCATCGAGACGCCGCCGATCAGCAGCGCCATCGAGAGCTTGTGGTACTTGCCATATTTGTCGAAATTCTCGGCGACCTGCGCGGCGAGCTCACGCGTCGGCTCGAGAATCAGCGAGCGCGGCATCATCGCGCGGGTGCGGCCCTCGCCAAGGATATCGATCATCGGAAGCACGAAGGCGGCGGTCTTGCCGGTGCCGGTCTGGGCGATACCGATCAGGTCGCGGCCCATCAGGACCGAGGGGATTGCCTGCTTCTGAATCGGCGTGGGTTCGCTGTACCCGGACTCGTCCACGGCACGTAACAGTTCGTCGGAAAGGCCGAGATCGGCAAAGCTCATGCGGATGTCCGGAAAACGCGGGCGAAAGGCGGGCGTTAGCTACGCCGCGCGCTTGCGGATTTAGGGTGGATTGTCAAGTTGTGTCGGCTGCACCGACAGCGGGCCGGTGCCGCGACCTCGCCGCGAGGCGAGCAAACTAACGGGCGGGAACCAGGTTCCTGAAAGCCTTGATCTCGCAGGAACCCCCTGAGCGAGAGCGGATGCTGTCGCGGCCGGCGCACATCTTTCCGTCTGGGTTGGGGCGGACATAGAAGCCCGAATAGAAGCCGAGCGACGGGCAGTTGCTGCCCAGTTTGACGCGCATCCGCGAGCCGTCGTTGAGCATCAGATCGACGCTGTCGCGCTCGGTGACCGCGAAAGCGACGACGCGCTGCATGCGCAGGCAATCGTCCGCCTTGCGCTCGACCATCGGCGGCGGAAGCGCGGCGGGCGCGGCGCGCGTGCGGGTGACCACCGTGGTGGTGGTGATGGTGATGCGGGGGACATGGATGACATAATGCTGTTCGCCTTCGGCGACCGCGTCGGGCCCCGAAATGCCGCGCGCAATCAGCGCCGCGGGCGCGGCGAGCAGCGTCAGGGCGGCTGCGGAGACGAGGAACGGCTTCAGCATGAACGCGCGGTTCTATCGCACAGGTTTGAACGGTGGATGAACTGATTTTCATGTGTGCATTGGCCGGTTCGGGACGCGCATGCTAACGCCCGCGGCCATGACACCCGCCCAGCAGACCCTGATCGATGCCGTCGCCGCGCGTTTCGGGCCCAAGGCGGCGATAACCGACGCGGACACGATCGCGCCCTGGTTGAGCGATTGGCGGGGGCGTTATGCGGGTGCTTCGCCTGCGATCCTGGCGCCTTCTTCGCGTGAGGAAGTGGCGGCGATCGTCGGGCTGGCGAACCAAAGCGGCGTCCCGCTGGTGCCGCAGGGGGGAAATACGTCGATGGTGGGCGGGGCGACGCCGCCGGCGGACGGATCGGCGCTGATCCTGTCGCTCAGGCGGATGAATCATATCCGCACGCTCGATCCGGCCGCCAACCTCGCCGTGGCGGAGGCAGGGGTGATCCTTGCCGATCTGCACGCGGCCGCGCTGGCGGCCGGGCGGCGCTTTCCGCTGACCCTGGGGGCCAAGGGAAGCGCGACGGTGGGCGGGCTGGTTTCGACCAATGCCGGGGGCACGCAGGTGCTGCGCTTCGGGACGATGCGCAGCCTCGTCGCGGGGGTGGAGGCGGTGTTGCCCGACGGATCGGTGCATGACGGGCTCGCCGCGCTCAAGAAGGACAATCGGGGGTACGACCTCAACCAGCTGCTGATCGGGGCGGAGGGGACGCTGGGGGTGATCACCGCCGCGAGCCTGCGTCTCGTCCCCGCCATCGCCGCGCGGGCGGTGGCATGGGTGGGGCTGGCGAGTCCGCAGGCCGCGCTCGACCTGTTGCGGCGGATCGAAAGCCCCGCGATCGAAAGCTTCGAGATCGTTCCCGGCGATTCGCTCGCGCTGGTGCTCGAGCATATACCGGGCACGCGTTCGCCGCTCGAGGGCAGGCATCCCTGGCACGTGCTGATCGAGGCGGTGTCGAGCGATCCGGACGGCGAGCCGCCCGCGGCGATGCTCGAGCCCCTGCTTGGCGAAGCGTTGGAGGCCGGGCTGATCGCCGACGCGGTGGTCGCGGCGAGCGAGGCGCAGGCCGAGGCCTTCTGGCGGATCCGCGATTCGCTCTCCGAAGCCGAGCGCGCGAGCGGGCCCGCGGTCCAGCACGATATCTCGGTGCCGGTGGCGGACATGCCGCGCTTCATGATCGAGGGCGCGGCCGAGGCCGAGGCGCGCTTCCCGGGCACCCATGCGACCGCCTTCGGTCATCTGGGCGACGGGAATGTCCATTTCCATGTCCGCGCGCCCATCGGGGCCGACCGCGACGCCTTCTATGCCGAGCAGGCGCCGGCGATCACGCGGCTGGTCCACGACATGGTCGTGGCGGCGGGCGGATCGATCTCGGCGGAGCATGGAATCGGCCAGATGAAGCGTGCCGAACTGGAACGGCTGGGCCCGCCGTCGCGCATCGCCGCCCTGCGCGCGATCAAGTCCGCGCTCGATCCGCACGGGATTCTCAATCCGGGAAAGCTTGTCACGCTTGCGCCCGGGCGCCGGGGGCCATAGACCCCCACCCGCATTTCGCATCCCGACGAAGATTCTCCAGGAGATTCCAATGGCCAGCGCGCCGCAGCAGCAGGCACTTCCCTTGTTCTACAAGGACCTCATGCCGCTTTCGACCCAAGAGCATGCCGATTTCCGCATCCGCGGCGCCGATCGCGCGCCGTTCGTGGCGAACGTCCACGCGATTCCGCTGACGGTGGAGGAGTTCCCGGTCGCGCAGCGCCACATGCCGATCGTCTTCTCGGTGGGCGACGAGCCGGTGCCGCTGGCGCTGATGGGCCTCAACGAGGGCGTCAACGTCTTCTTCGACGAAGAGGGCAAGCTGACCCAGGACCCGTTCTACGTCCCCGCCTATATCCGCCGTTACCCCTATCTGCTCGCGCGGCTGAACCCGGACAATGACGAGCTGTCGCTGTGCTTCGATCCGACCACCGACCTGATCGGCAAGTTCGACGAGGGCGAGCGGCTGTTCGAGGACGGCCAGCCGAGCGAGGCGACCAAGGCGATCCTCGGCTTCAACGAGCAGTTCGAACAGGCCGGCCAGCGCACCGCGATGTTCATCAAGGACCTCAAGGAGCTCGACATCCTGATCGACGGCGAGGTCACCATCCAGCCCGAGGGCGCGGCGCAGCCGTTCATCTATCGCGGCTTCCTGATGGTCGACGAGGCGAAGCTCAACGAGCTGCGCGGCGATCAGCTGCGCAAGATCGTCCAGAACGGCATGCTGCCGCTCATCTACGCCCATCTCTTCTCGCTCTCGATGATGCGCGACGTGTTCGCGCGCCAGCAGCAGCAGGGCAAGACGCCGGTGCCGCAGCTGGTGAGCTGATCGGCTAGCTGGAGACAGGACGGCGCGGCGAGGGACCATCCTCGCCGCGCCGTTTCCTTTTCGGACGCGCCGCCACGGCTGAACCCGGGCCTTGCGCGTTTTGCCGCAGTGCGGGGCATGGTCTTGAAACCTAAGGCCCTGTTACGTATATCCCTTCTTGCATGGTCTCGTGTCCCCCCTTTCGCGGGATCGTGCGACACGCCTCCGGGCGTGTCTCCTCCCTGAACCTTGGCCGCCCGGTGGAAACACCGGGCGGTTTTTTTGTGCCTGCTTCGGCAAAAGGCGGCGCCCATCGGCGTAGCCGATCAGATCACTCCGCGGCGATCGCCGCGGGGAGCGCTTCGTCGGCGACGGCCTCGATCATCGCCTTGAGCGCGCGGACGGCGGCGGCGAAGCCGGGGCCGGGCAGGTCGAGGCGCTCGTCCAGATAGAGCGAGCGGTCGAACTCGATCTGGATCGCGTGGATATGCTTTCGCGGATCGGCGTGGCGGTCGAGGATGTGGCCGCCCGAATAGGGGGCGTTGATCGCCGAGGCGATGCAATGGGCGCGGGCGACGCCTTCGAGCCGGCCCAGGAAACGCGACGAGGCCGAGCGGCCGAACCGGTCGCCCAGGACGATGCGCGGGGCGGTCTCGGGAGCGCCGAGCGGGGGCATCGAGTGGATGTCGAGCAGGACCGCGATCCCGAAGCGGTCGCGCGCCGCCTTCAGGGCGCCGGCAAGCGCCGCGTGATAGGGGCGGTGATCGGCGGCGATGCGCGCGCCGACTTCCTCGCCGGTGAGGCGGCGCTGCCAGATGTCGCCCGCCGTGGCGACGCGACGGGGGACGAGGCCGAGCCCGCTGCGAAGCTTGGCGGACAAGGGCTGGGATTTGGGCGAGGCGCCGTCGTCGAGCTTGGGGTCGCGCTCATGCTCGGCGCGGTTGAGATCGATCCAGGCGCGGGCGCGGCGGGCGACGAACAGGGTCTCGCCGCCGCGCGCCGCGATGGCGAGATCGTCGGCGTGGCGATCCTCGAGCGGGCGGAGCGCGGCGAGGGGCACCCGCAGCGCCGCGCGGAGCGGCAGCGGATAGTCGCGCCCGGCATGCGGCACCGACAGGATCACCGGGCTGACCGGGTCCTCGGGACCATGAAGCTGGAAGGAAGCGGCCGACGTCACGATGTCATCGAATAGGGATACCGTCCCAAGACGGCAACGGCACGTCGCGCGGCGCGCTGGAAAATCTTAAGGGCTTGGCGCATAGTATCGCTGCCGACCAAGACCAGGGTGGGGACCGCATGTATCGTATTTTGCTGGCCGAGGACGACAAGGTGATGCGCGAATATCTGACGCGCGCGCTCGAGCGTTCGGGCTATGCCGTCAGCGCGGTCGACCGCGGCACCGAGGCGCTGCCGCTGCTTGAGAATGAGCAGTTCGACCTGCTGCTGACCGACATCGTCATGCCCGAGATGGACGGGATCGAGCTGGCGCAGCGCGCGGGCGACATCGCGCCCGACATGCGGGTGATGTTCATCACCGGCTTTGCGGCGGTGACGCTCAAGGCCGGCAAGCAGGTGCCGCAGGCGCGGGTGCTCTCCAAGCCCTTCCATTTGCGCGACCTGGTGCTCGAGGTGGACCGGCTGTTCGAGCGCGACAGCTTTTCGACGAATATCTGAATTCGCTCCCGCGGCGCTTGCGCGGGGGGATTTGTGCGGCTAAAGGCCCGCTTCCCGTTTCGGCCCGCGTCTTCAAAAGCACGGGCCTTGGGCGTGTAGCTCAGTGGTAGAGCACTGTGTTGACATCGCAGGGGTCGCAAGTTCAATCCTTGCCACGCCCACCATTAAAGCCCGCCAGGTCAGCGACTTGGCGGGCTTTTTGCTGCCCGGCTCGCGTGTCCCGGTATGTGGAAGGTTAGGCGAAGGTTAGGCGAAAACGCGCTTTGTTCGCCGATCGTGCGAAACGGAAAGTCACACGAAGGTCACACCATCGCGCAGGTTGCGCAGGGTTCGGATTCGCCATGTCAAAGAGCGGCCCTGGACCACGGAGCGCGCCTAGCTGAGCAGGCCAAATCCTACATTGCAAGCGGGCTATTCCGCCTCCGCCTTCGCTCCCATCAACGCCTCGTCGAGCACCGCCGCCAGCGTTTCGATCCGGTAGGGCTTGAGCAGCACCGGGCGCCCGCCCGTGCCCGAGCGGGCGATTTCGTCGCTGTAACCGGTGGTGAGGACGAGCGGCAGATCGGGCTGGAGCAGGCGGAGCTGGTCGGCGAGCTCGATCCCGCTCATCATGGGCATCACCACGTCGCTCAGCACCACGTCGAACGGACGTTCGGCGACGGCCTGGAGCGCTTCGGCAGCCGAGCGGGCCCAGGTGACGCTATGGCCGAGCTCGCGCAGCATCGCCTCGGCGAATTCGCCGACCTCCTCATTGTCCTCGACCAGCAGCACCGCGCCGATTTGCGCCGCGCGCGCCTCGCCGGGGCCGGTTTCGGGCGCGGGAAGCGGCGCATCGCTGCAGGGGAGGAGGATGGTGACTGTGGTGCCTTCGCCCGGCGTACTGACGATCTTGAGATCGCCGCCCGATTGGGTCGCGAAGCCATAGACCTGGCTGAGGCCGAGCCCGGTGCCCTTGCCCGCGCCCTTGGTGGTGAAGAAGGGTTCGAGCGCGCGCGTCTGGGTCTCCTCGTCCATGCCGGCGCCGGTATCGGTGACGCAGATCGCGATCTGGTCGCCCTCCTCGTGATGGACGCGTTCGGTGGCAATGGCGAGCGAGCCGCCGTCGGGCATGGCGTCGCGGGCATTGACCGCAATATTCAGGACGGCCGATGCGAGCTGGGCGCGATCGGCCTCGACCGCGCAGGCCTCGTGGGACAGATCGGTGCGGATCGTGAAGCGCTCGCCGAGCGTGCGGTCGAGCAGGTCGATCATCCCCGCGATCATCGCGTTGACGTCGATCACCTCGGGCTGGAGCGGCTGGCGGCGGGCGAAGGCGAGGAGCTGGCCGGTGAGCGCGGCGGCGCGCGCGGCGGCCTGGACGATCGCCTCGGCGAAGCGCTGGCGGCGCTCGGCCTTGAGCCCGGGACGGGTGAGCATGTCGGCCGAACCCTGGATCACCGTCAGCAGATTGTTGAAGTCGTGCGCGATCCCGCCGGTGAGCTGGCCGAGCGCCTGCATCTTTTGCGCCTGGCGGAGCTGGTCCTCGGCCTTGGCGCGCTCGGCGATCTGGTGGGTGAGCTCGCTATTGGCTTCGCCGAGCGCGGTCGCGCGAAGCTCCAACTCGCGGTTGGCGCGGCGGAGCATCGCCTGCGCGACGCCGAGCACGCCGACGACGAACGCCGCCATCAGCACGAGCAGGGCGATCACGGCGTAACGGCCGAAGCGCGTGTCGAGCGGCTGGCGGTCGACCGCGAGCCGGACGGTGCCGATCCGCTTGCGGTCCTTCATCACCGGGGCCTCGGCGACGATGCCGGGACTGGTGACCGAGCGCGCTTCGGCGAGCGTGGGTCTTTGCCCGAGGCCGTCGCGGCGATAGCCGGCGATGCGCGTGCCTGAGCGATCGTAGATGGCGACGCCGCGGAGCTGGCGGTTGACGCGCATCGCGTCGGCGGCCTCCTGGGCGGCGGCCGCATCGCCGAAATCGATCGCGGCGACGATGCTGGAGGCGAGGATATCGGCCTGGACCTGCGCTTCCTCGGATTTTTGCGCTCTATAGCTGGCTTCGCTCTGGAGGATGATTGCGGTACCGGCCGCCACCACGATCAGCGCGACCAGCCCGGCGGCCGCGGCGGCGGGGAGGTTGCGCAGCCAGGCCGCGGCGCGGGCGAGCAGCGCCCTCATGGTTTCACCTCGACCGCGAGCGCAAGCAGCCGCGAGCTGATCGTGATGCCGCGCCCGGCGGCGGTGCCCTGATCGATCGAGAAGCGGACGCGGCCCGCGACCACCGCGAAATGGATCATGCCGCGGGCATGGCCGTTGCGCGCATCGGTGATGGTGAGCACGGCCTGGCGCTTGAGCCCCTCGACCATCTGCGCGGTGGCGGCGTCGTTGGCGCCGGCGATGAAGGCAAGGTGGCAGCCCGCGACCGCTTCGAAATCGATGCTGGCGAAGCGGCGGACCGCGACCGGATGGCCGTCGATCACCTCGCTCGCCGCGGCGCGGTCGATCAGCGCTCCGAAGGGGTCGCGGCCGATGACGCACAGATAATAGGGCTGGCCGGCGCCGGGCTGGGCGGCGGGCGGCCAGCCGACATAGCGCGCGAATTTGGGGACGAAGGCCGCCTTGACCGCCTGCTCGCTCGCCTGGGCGAAGGCCGGCGCCGCCGCGGCCATCGTCGCGGTTGCCAGTGCGCCGAGAAGCGCAGGGAGGAGGCGGCGGGGCGCCATCAGAAGCGCAGCCGCGCCCCGACGCTGAAACTGCGCTCGATGCGCTGGGTGCGCTGCACGTCGTTGCTCTCGAGATGGCTGGCATGGAGCAGATTGTCGCCGACCGCGAAGATCTCGACGCCGTTTTGGAACTGATAGCCGAGGCGCGCATCGGCCTCGGCATAGCCATCGACATGCGGATTCTCGAGCGCGCCGACCGCGCGCAGGCCGGCGTCCATGGTGAAGCCCCGAGGCAAGGTGATCTGCGAGCGGAGCTGGACCTGATAGCCGGGATCGCGCCCGATCGAAGCGGCGCCGATATCCATGCCGCCGGGCGCCACGCCGAAATCGCGCTTGAGCCAGAAGCCGCCCGCGCTCAGCCGCCACCAAGGGGTGAGCTGCTGTGTCCCCCATGCCTCGACGCCATATTCATTGCCCTGCAGATCGTTGGCGAGCTGGACCGGGAAGAAGGCGGCCCCGCCCAATGCGCGGACGCTGCGCAGGTCGGTGTAGCGATTGTAGAAGACCGAGACCGAGAGCGAGGTGGAACGCGTCGGCTGGCCGCGATAGCCGGCCTCGAACGCGATCAGCTTTTCGGAGGCGAAATCGGGCGCGGTGATCAGGATCGGCACCGCCGCCAGCCCGCGGTCGATCCGCGACGGGGTGCGCACCGCACGGCTGACCGAGGCCCAGAGCGTCGCATGCTCGCTCGGCCGCCAGGCGAGGCGGAGATTGGGCAGGAACTGGAGCCCCGAGAAGGACGAGCTTTCGAGCTTGAAGCCGGCGATCAGCGAGAGGCTGGGCGTCAGCGCGAACCTGTCCTGGACGAAGCCGTTGCCGATCCACAGCCGGTCGCGCGGCGGATTGAGCTGGAAAGCGTTGAGATTGTTGACGAACTGGTCGCGCGTCGTGCGGACGCCGAGGCCCGCGACGAGGTGATGCCCCCCCGATTCGAGATTATACTGGCCCTCGACATCGATCGTCTCGAGCCGGTCGATCGTCAGCATCGAACGGCGCTCGAAATAGTCGTAATAGCCCTGGATCTGGACCGACGATCCGCCGCCCAGATCGGTCGACCAGCGCGCGAGCACGTCATGCCCGCGATTGCCGTCGCCCGCGACCTGGAAGGTGCGGTTCCTGAACATGTCGCCCTGGACGGTGACGTGGCTCGCGCCGAAATCGCTGTCGCTGCGGAAGCCGAACTGGAAGCCGCGGATGCCGTCGCTCAGATTGGGGCCGAAGCCGGTGGGCAGATTCTCGCGGTCGAAATAATTGCCGTAGACCCGCATCGCCGCATTGTCGCCGAGGGTGAAGCCGAAGCGTGCCGCAGCAGTGCGCTCGTCGCGCCCGCCGGTGCCGCGCACCAGCAGCCCCTGGGTGTCGCCCGCTTCCTTGCTGATCACGTTGATCACGCCGTTGACCGCGTTGGGGCCGTAAAGCGTGCCGCCTGGGCCGCTGACCACCTCGATCTGCTGGAGATCCTCGGCGAGCGGGGCATGGAGTTCCCAGAACACGCCCGAATGGAGGGTCGAATAGATGCTGCGCCCATCGACCAGCGCGAGAATCTTGTTCGAGGGTTCGACGCCGTTGAAACCGCGCGCGGTGATGGCGTACTGGCTGCCATTGACGCGCTCGACATGGAGGTTGGGCGCCTGGCGCAGGATTTCGGGCAGCGCGGTACCGTTCGCGCGGGCGATATCGGCCTCGGTGATGACATAGAGCGCGGTGGGGACCTCGCTCAGCGGCTCCTCGCGCTTCGATGCCGACCGGACGGGGAGTTGCGACAGTTCTTCGATCGAGAGACTCGACAGATCCTGCGGATCGTCCTGGTCCTTCGCTGCCGCGGGCACTGCCGCGAGCGAAAGGAGCAAGGGCACGCACCAACGGTAGCGCATAGGCCAAAAACTCATCGTAGCCGCCCCCCGGCTGCGTTCGCTTTGTTCTAAACTTGCGCCGGTGGGTCAAGCGCTTAGCGGGCCCTACACCCGCTACGCGAGCGTAACGATTCCGGACGGTGCGGGTTCCCGGCTGCCGCGCGGGCGGTTGCAACGGCGGGGCGTGCCCGATACAGGGCGAGCCGTGAACGGTGTCCCGCAAGGGATGAAAAGGGAAATCGGTTCAAGACCGATGCTGCCCCCGCAACTGTGACCGGTGAACCGGCGCGTCATGAAAGCCACTGGAGCGCATGCTTCGGGAAGGCGACGCGCCCGGTGGCGACCCGGAAGCCAGGAGACCTGCCGGTCACAGTCGATTCCTTCGCGCGGGCGGGGTGCACCGGGCGGACGGGGGATGAAACCCCCCGAGCGAGCGACACCAAATGGGTCGGTCTCGCACCTACGAGACGGCCTTTGATGAAGGTGTCTTGTGATGAAGTCTTTCAAGTTTTTGCTGTTTGCATCCGCCGCGATGCTGCCTGCGGTGCCTGCGCTCGCGCAGACGGGCGATACCGGGAGCCAAAGCGACAATGAGGAGATCGTCGTCGTTGCCGCCGGCATCGCCCAGCCCGCGCGCGACAGCGGGCGGGCGGTGTCGGTGATCGGCCGCGCCGAGCTCGACCGGACCCAGGCGGTGACCCTGTCCGACGCGCTCTCCACGGTTCCGGGGATCAGCGTGACCCGCAATGGCGGGCTGGGCGGCTTTACCGGCGTGCGCGTGCGCGGGGCCGAGGGCGAGCAGACGCTCGTGCTGATCGACGGCGTCCGCGTCAACGATCCCTCCTCGCCCGGCGGCGGCTATGATTTCGGCAATCTGCTCGCGGGCGCGGTCAACAGCGTCGAGGTGCTGCGCGGGCCGAACTCGACCGTGTGGGGCAGCCAGGCGATCGGCGGCGTCGTCAATGTGGTGACGATGAGCGGGCGCGACGGCTTCCACGCGCGCGCTTCGGCCGAGGGCGGCAGCTTCGGCACCTGGTCGGGCAATGCGGCGATCAGCGGCGGCAACGAGCATCTCAGCGGCGCGCTGACCGCGGGCTATACCACCACCGACGGCATCTCCGCCGCGGCGAACGGGACCGAGGCCGACGGATACCGCCAATACGGCGTCACCGGCCGGGTCGAGGCGTTCATCACTCCCGACGTCTCGGTCGACCTGCGCGGCTATTATGCCGACAGCCGCGCCGATCTCGATGGTTTCCCGCCGCCGACCTACAGCTTTGCCGATACCGGCGAATATTCGACCGCGAAAGAGCTGTACGGCTATGCCGGGCTGCATGCGGCTCTGTTCGGCGGGGCGCTCGAGAATGAGCTGAGCTTCACCGCCGCCGATATCGACCGCGACAATTTCGATCCCGCGGTGGGCACGACGCCGGTCTTTTTCGGGCGGGGGAGCAGCGAGCGTTATCTCTATCGCGGCAATCTCCGCGTGGCGGAGGAGTTCCGGCTGGTGGTCGGCGCCGAGCATGAGGACAGCCGCTTCACCGACGGGAGCACCACCGCCTCGACCGGGATCACCAGCTTTTTCGGCGAGGCGATCGTCAAGCCGGTGGACGCGCTGACGATCAATCTCGGCATGCGGCAGGACGATCATCGCCGCTTCGGCAGCCATGCCAGCTTCGCGCTCAGCGGCTCCTTCCGCCCCTCGCCGAACACGGTGTTCCGCGCCAATTATGGCGAGGGGTTCAAGGCGCCGACGCTCTACCAGCTCTACAGCTTTTTCGGGACGCCGACGCTCAAGCCCGAAACCGCGGTGAGCTATGAGGCCGGTTTCGACCAGAATGTCGGCTGGCTGACGCTGAGCGGGACCTGGTTCCACCGCGACACGACCAACCAGATCGACTTCGATCTGGGCGCCTTCAGCTATGGCAATATCGCCCGGGCGAAGACCGAAGGCTATGAGGTCGAGGCCGTGGCGCAGCCGGTGGCGGGCCTGACACTCCGCGCCAATTTCACGCATGTGCGCGCCGAGAACCGCTCGCCGGGGGCGAACCTGTACAAGGATCTCGCCCGCCGGCCGCGCGACGTGGCGAATTTCGCGGTCGATTACCGCTTCCCGTTCGACCTGAGCGTCGGCGCCTCGGTGCAGCTGCGCGGGGACAGTTTCGACAATGCCTCGAACAGCGTGAAGCTCAAGGGCTTCACCCTGGTCAATCTGCGCGCGGAGATTCCGGTGAGCGGGCAATTCTCGCTCTATGGCCGCGTCGATAATGTGTTCGACGAACAGTATCAGACCGTCGCCGGCTACGGCACGATGGGCCGCGCGGCCTATGCGGGCGTGCGGATGAAGTTCGACTGATGCGAACCGGCGCCGCGCTGCTCTGTCTGCTCGCAGCGAGTTGCGCGGCGCCGCCTTCGAAATGGGGCGGCGGGATCGTCTCGACCAACCCCTGTGCCGATGCGATGCTGGTCGAACTGGTCCCGCCCGGGCGGATCGCGGCGATCAGCCATTATTCGAAGGACCCGACCGCCACCTCGATCCCGCTCGAGGTGGCGGCGCGGTTCCGCTCGACGACGGGGAGCGCGGAAGAGGTGATCGCGATGCGGCCCGATCTGGTGGTGGCGAGCAGCTTCACCGCGCCCGCGACGCGCGAGGCGTACCGGCGGGCGGGGCTGAAGACTCTCTATCTCGATTCGCCGGTGACGATCGAGGCGAGCAAGCGCCAGGTGACCGAGCTGGCGGCGGCGATCGGAGCCGAGAAGGCGGGCGAGGCGATGAATGCGCGGATCGACGGGGCGGTCGCGGCGGCGGCGTGGTCCGGGCCGCGGGCTCCGGCGCTGGTGTGGATCGCCGGGAATCTGGCCTCGGGCAGCGGCAATCTGCTCGATCAGATGCTGGCGCTGGCAGGGTTCAGCAATCAGGCGGCGCATTATGGATTGCAGTTTACGGGCACGCTGCCCATCGAGCGCATCGTGACCGATCCGCCGCGCGTGATGCTCGTGCCCGACCAGCCCGGCCGCCTCGCCTCGTCGCGGGCGGCGGAAGTGCGCGGGCGCGCGCTGGCGCATCTGGGCGGGCGCGTGACGCAGGTGCGGTTCGAGCGCAGCCTCGTCAATTGCGGCGGCCCGACCATCCCGCGTGCGATGGCGCGGCTGGCCGAAGTGCGGCGGGGGCTGCGATGAAGCGCTTCGGTCTGATGGGCGGGCTGGCGGCGCTGGTGGTGCTCCTCTTCCTCGGCTCGCTGATGGCGGGCAAGGCCTGGGTGCCGCCCGGCGCCTGGTTCACGAACGATCCCGGCTGGTGGATCATCGCCGAGCTGCGCCTGCCGCGCGCGATTCTCGGGCTGGCGATCGGGGCGGGGCTGGGGCTCACCGGCGCGGTATTGCAGGGCTATCTGCGCAACCCGCTTGCCGACCCGGCGGTGGTCGGGGTGTCGTCGAGCGCGGCGCTGGGCGCGGTGGCGATGATCGTGATCTTTTCGGTGACGACGCCGTTGCTGATCTTCGCCGGGGCGATGGGCGCGGCGTGCCTGTCGATGCTGCTGCTCGCGGGGCTGGCATGGCGGGCGGAGAGCGCGGTGGCGTTCATCCTCGCGGGGACGGTGCTGGCGAGCCTGTCGGGCGCGCTCACGGCCTTCCTGATCTCGGTCGCGCCCAATCCCTATGCGGTGGCCGAGATCATCGACTGGATCATGGGATCGCTGACCGACCGGAGCTTTGCCGAGGCGCAGCTCGCGGTACCGTTCATCGCGGGCGGGTGCGCGCTGTTGCTGCTGACCGGGCGGGCGCTCGACGCGCTGACGCTGGGCGAGGCGGCGGCGCGCTCGATGGGGATGCGGCTCGATCGCACCCAGTTGCTGATCGTCGCCGGATCGGGATTGGTTGTCGGCGCGAGCGTGGCGGTCACCGGGGTGATCGGCTTTGTCGGGCTGATCGTCCCGCATCTGCTGCGTCCGCTGACCGGGGCGCGGCCAGGCGCGTTGCTGTTGCCGAGCATGCTGGGCGGCGCGGCCCTGGTGCTCGCCGCCGACAGCCTCGTCCGGCTCGCGCCGATGGCGGGGGAGATCAGGCTGGGCGTGGCGATGGCGCTGCTCGGTGCGCCCTTCTTCTTTGCACTGCTGCTCAAGATGCGGAGCTCGGCATGGACCTGAATGTCCGCGATCTCGAGGTGAGCCTGGGTGCGCGCAAGGTGTTGCGCGGCGTGAGCGCGAACCTGACGGCGGGGCGGATCACCGCGATCCTCGGGCCCAATGGGTCGGGCAAGACCACGCTCGTCAAATCGCTTGCCGGGCTGATCGAGCCCGATGCCGGGTCGGTGCGCTATGGCGAGAAATTGCTGACGCGGATCGATCTCGCCGAGCGCGCGAAGACGATCGGCTATCTGCCGCAGGACGGCAGCGTGCATTGGAATGTCGGGGTGCGCGAGCTGGTGGCGCTGGGGCGGCTGCCGCACCGCTCGCCCTTTGCGGGGCTTTCCCATGACGATCAGGCCGCGATCATGATGGCGCTCGCGGCGACCGATACGATCGGCCTGGCGGAGCGCCGCATCGATCAGCTTTCGGGCGGCGAGCGGGCGCGGGTCCTGCTCGCGCGCGTGCTGGCCGGCCGGCCCCAATGGCTGCTGGCGGACGAGCCGCTCGCGAGCCTCGATCCGGTGCATCAGCTCGACATGCTCGCGCAGCTGAGGGGGCTGGCGGCCTCGGGCATGGGGGTGGTGATCGTGCTCCACGACCTCGTCCAGGCGGCAAGGGCGGCCGATGATGTGCTGCTGATGAGCGAGGGCCGCGTCGTCGCCTTCGGCCCGGCGCGCGAGGCGCTGGCGCATGCACCCCTGCGCGAGGCGTTCGGGGTCGAGGTGATGATGGTCGCCGACGCGGACGGCCATCTGCTTCCCGTGCCGACCGGTCGCACGCCCCGCTGACAGCGAGCTTTCGCTGTGCCAAAGCAATTAAATTACAAACATTGAGTCGGGCCCTGTCGCCCGAGGAGAGACCATGCGTATCATCGATCATGTCATCGCCGGCCATAGTGGCGGTGGCGCCGCGCGCACCGGAGAGGTGTTCGATCCCAATACCGGCCAGGTCCAGGCCCATGTCCAGTTCGGCACCCAGGCGGAGCTCGACAGGGCGGTCGCCGCCGCGCAGGCCGCGCAGCCGGCCTGGGCCGCGACCAATCCGCAGCGCCGCGCGCGGGTGATGTTCAACTTCAAGGCGCTGGTCGAGGCCAATATGGACGAGCTGGCACACCTCCTCTCGTCCGAGCATGGCAAGGTGATCGCCGACGCCAAGGGCGATATCCAGCGCGGGCTCGAGGTGATCGAGTTCGCGTGCGGCATCCCGCATGCGCTGAAGGGTGAGTATACCCAGGGCGCGGGGCCGGGGATCGACGTCTATTCGATGCGCCAGCCACTGGGGATCGGCGCGGGGATCACGCCGTTCAACTTCCCGGCGATGATCCCGCTGTGGATGAGCGGCGTCGCGATCGCGGTGGGCAATGCCTTCATCCTCAAGCCCTCGGAGCGCGATCCCAGCGTGCCGGTGCGGCTCGCCGAGCTGTTCCGCGAGGCGGGGCTGCCCGAGGGCATCCTGCAGGTCGTGCATGGCGACAAGGAGATGGTCGACGCGATCCTCGATCATCCGGCGATTGCCGCGGTGAGCTTCGTGGGGAGCTCGGACATCGCGCATTATGTGTACCGCCGCGGGGTCGAGGCCGGGAAGCGCGTCCAGGCGATGGGCGGGGCCAAGAACCACGGCATCGTGATGCCCGACGCCGATCTCGATCAGGTCGTGGCCGACCTTTCGGGCGCCGCGTTCGGCTCTGCCGGCGAGCGCTGCATGGCGCTGCCGGTGGTGGTGCCGGTGGGCGACAGGACTGCCGATGCGCTGCGCGAGAAACTGATCCCGGCGATCGAGAAGCTCCGGGTGGGCGTCTCCACCGATGCCGAGGCGCATTACGGGCCGGTGGTGAACGCGGCGCACAAGGCGCGCGTCGAGGGCTGGATCCAGACCGGCGTGGACGAGGGCGCCGAGCTGGTGGTCGATGGCCGCGGCTTCACGCTGCAGGGGCATGAAGAAGGGTTCTTCATCGGGCCGTCGCTGTTCGATCGCGTCACCCCGCAGATGAAATCCTATCAGGAAGAGATTTTCGGCCCCGTCCTCCAGATCGTCCGCGCGCCCGATTTCGAGAGTGCGCTGCGGCTGCCGAGCGAGCATCAGTACGGCAACGGCGTCGCGATCTTCACCCGCAACGGCCATGCCGCGCGCGAATTCGCGGCGCGGGTGAATGTCGGGATGGTGGGGATCAACGTGCCGATCCCGGTGCCGGTCGCCTATCACAGCTTCGGCGGCTGGAAGCGCTCGGCGTTCGGCGACATCAACCAGCACGGCATGGAGGGGGTCCGCTTCTGGACCAAGACCAAGACGATCACCCAGCGCTGGCCGGATGGCTCGCCTGATGGCGGCAACGCGTTCGTGATTCCGACGATGGGGTGAGAAAAAGCCTCCCCCGGTCGCCCGGGGGAGGAGGGGTGCCTCTTCAAAATTCGAACGGTAGCGGTTCAGGGGCCGTCGCGACCACATTCTTCCTGCCGAACCACGGGATCGCCGCAGTCTCGAAGGCCTCGTGGTAGCGGGGGTGTTCGGTGCCCATCCAGCGGTCCCACCAGGTGAAGTAGAGCCCGAAATTGTGGTTGCCCTGGCTGTGGTGGAGGTCGTGATGGGTGGTGGTGGTGAGCCAGCCGGTCCAGCGCGAACGGGTGAAGCCGGGCCAGGCGAGCTCGTGCCCCATATGGCCGATCACGTTCCGGATGATCTGGTGGAGCACGAAGGCGAGCAGCGCCACGCCGTGGATCGGCGTCAGCACGAGCATCAGCGGGACGAACGAGGCCTCGAACAGCCCCTCGATCGGGGCGAAGCTATAGGCTGCCCAGGGCGTCGGGGTGCGCGAGAGATGATGCTCCAGATGCGCGCGGCGGAACATGAGGCGGCTGTGCAGGGCCCGGTGCATCCAGTAGAAATAGGCGTCGTGCGCGAGGACGAGGCCGATGATCTCGGCCAGCCCGAGCCAGAGCGGGGGCGGGGCGAAGGGGATGCTGTAATAGCCCGCCTCGACCATGGCGAAGATGTAGATGCTGGTGAGCGCGAAGATGCCGACCGAGATCAGCGAATTGACGAATTCGCGGCGGCGATCGCTCCAGCCGGCCATGCGCGCCTGGATGCGGCGGGGCAGGGTCCAGCCCCTGGCCAGCCATAGCAGCAAGGTCACGCTGCCGGCCGCGACGAGATAGCGCATCATCTCGATCGCGAACATTTCCACGCCGTGATCGGCGAAGCGCCTGATCCCACTGGGTATCCATTCGGGCATTGCCTGTCTCCCGTTGTTCGGTGGGGACCGGCTAGTGGCGGGCGCTCGCGCCGTCGCTGCGGCGCTGGAAAAATAGCGCCGATTTCGAAATCGATCAGGGATTTTCAGGAATGGCGAACGCGGCGCGGCGGTAATCGGTGGGGGTCTGGCCGGTCGCGTCGCGGAAGGCGCGGTTGAACGGGGCAAGGCTGCCGTAACCGAGATCCATCGCCAGGGTGAGGACGGGCAGGTCGACCTTGGCCGGGTCGCCCAGCCAGGCGCGGGCATCGGCGATGCGGTGCGCGTTGAGAAAGGCGGAGAAGTTGCGATAGCCGAGCCGCTGGTTGATCAGCGCGCGCAGGCGATGCTCGGGGACGTCGAGCCTGTCGGCCAGCGCGCCGATGCTGAGGTTGGGCTCGCGATAGACATGGGCGGCCATCGCCGCGTCGAGCTTGTTGTTGAGGACCTGCTCGGCGGGGGAGAGGGCCGGGCGCGGCGGCGGCGCGGCGTCGGCGTCGAACAGCAGCTCGCCATTGCTCGACAGCAGCACCGCGCCAAGCAGCATCACGGTGAGCAATGTCCCCGCCGACTGGACGACGAGCAGCCGCGGCTCGGTATTGGCGAAGCCGTACCAGCTCTCGGCCCCGATCACGCACAGCGCCTGGACGCCGACCAGGATGACGAAGCCCGCGCGGAACAGGCGGCGCTTCTCGATCAGGTCGTCGCCGCGCTCGCGCCAGGCGATCCAGATCGCGTGCAGCGTCAGCAGCGCAGCCAGCAGGTGATAGGAGATGTCGGCGACCATCGGATAGGTGCGCGTCCAATGGGTCGCGAGGAGGAAGTTCGCCCAGCAGCCGAGGATGATCGCGATCGAGATCAGCACGACGCGGCGGTCGACCGGGCGTTCGAGGATCTGGTGCGCGAAGATCCACAGCAGCAGTGGCGCCGCCTGCGAGGCGAGCTGGACCGGCGCCCAGACCGGCGACTGCCACAGGTCGAGCACCGGCGCGACGTTGGCGAGATAGGAGGCGATGCAGACGAGCAGCAGCACCGTCGTCGCGCGGATCCGCAACGGCGCGGAGCTGCGCGCCACCACCAGCGCGATCAGCAACAGCTGGCCTACCGAAAGAAGGCGCAGGCAGGTGTCGATGAGGATCATCCGGGTCATCGCCGCGGCTTATGGCGCTCCGGGGCCGTAACGTCTATTCCGGCGAGCAAGATTGGAGAGGGGTTTGCGCATGCGGATTTGGGCGAAGCTGATGCTGGTGCTTGCGGTGCTGGTTGCGCTTCCCGCTGCCGCCGCGCCGAAGCGGATCGCGCTGACCTTCGACGATGTGCCGCGCAACCGCGGCGCCTTCCTGACGCCCGACCAGCGCACCGATCGGCTGATCGCGGGGCTGCGCATGGCGGGCGTTCCGCAGGTCGCGTTCTTCGTCAATCCGGGCTTTCTGCTCAATGAGGACGGCAAGGGCGGCGAGCGGCGGATCGCGGCCTATGTCGCGGCGGGGCATGTGATCGGCAATCACAGCTGGAACCACCCGCACCTGAACGCGATGAGCGCCGAGGACTATCTCGCCAACATCGACAAGGCCGATGCGTGGCTGCGCCAACAGCCCGGCTTTCGGCCCTGGTTCCGCTTTCCGTTCCTCGACGAGGGCGGCGCGGACAAGGCCAAGCGCGACGCGGTGCGCGCGGGGCTGGCGGCACGGGGGTATCGGAACGGGTACGTCACCGCCGAGGCCTCGGACTGGAACATGGAATCGCTCACCATCGCCGCGAAACGCGCGGGCAAGACGATCGATATGGACGCGCTCAAGGCGCTCTATGTCGAATCGCACGTGCTCGCCGCCGATTTCTACGACGATCTCGCGATTGGGACCTGGGGGCGCTCGCCGATCCATGTGATGCTGCTCCACGAAACCGACCTTGCGGCGATGTACATCCCCGATCTGGTCGCGGCGCTGAAGGCCGATGGCTGGGAGATCGTCAGCGCCGACGCGGCCTTTGCCGATCCGATCAGCAAGCTCTTTCCCGATACGCCGCATTCGGGCGGCACGCTCACCGAGGCGGCGGCGTGGGAGAAGGGGCTGCCCTTGCCGCGCTGGTACGAACGCAACGATATCCCGCTTGCCAACCGGCTGTTCGCCGAGCGGGTGCTGCATGAGACGGTGCTGGCGGAATAGTATCCGCTGCAACTTTGCGTTCGGGGAACAGCGGGACTAGGGGGAGCTCTTTACAGGAACCCCCGGAAAGCAGGGCATGACCACCCAGTTCGAACTCACCGACGAGCAGCTCCAGATCCAGGAGATGGCGCGCCAGTTCACCGCCGACGCGATCGCGCCGCACGCGGCCGAATGGGACGAGAACCACATCTTCCCACGCGATACCATCAAGGCCGCAGCCGAGCTGGGCTTCGCCTCGATCTATGTCTCCGAAGAGAGTGGCGGGATCGGGCTGGGACGGCTCGAGGCGGCGCTGATCATGGAGGCGATGGCCTATGGCTGCGTGCCGACCAGCGCCTTCATCTCGATCCACAACATGGCGACCTGGATGATCGACCGGTTCGGCGGGCAGGCGGTGAAGGACAAGTATCTGCCGGGCCTCATCAGCATGGAGACGATGGCGAGCTATTGCCTGACCGAACCGAGCTCGGGCTCGGACGCCGCCGCGCTCAAGACCAAGGCGCTGCGCGACGGCGACCATTGGGTGGTCAATGGCTCGAAGCAGTTCATCTCGGGCGCCGGCGTCAACGACATCTACGTCACCATGGTACGCACCGGGGTCGAGGGGCCAAAAGGCATCACCTGCCTCGTCATCGAGAAGGACATGCCCGGGGTCAGCTTCGGTGCCAAGGAACGCAAGCTCGGCTGGAATGCCAGCCCGACCGCGGCGGTGACCTTCGAGAATGTCCGCGTGCCGGCCGAGAATATCGTCGGCGGCGAGGGCGAGGGGTTCCGCATTGCGATGATGGGGCTCGACGGCGGGCGGCTCAATATCGGCGCGACCTCGTTGGGCGGGGCGCAGCGTTGCCTCGACGAGGCGGTGAAGTACACCAAGGAGCGCCAGCAGTTCGGCAAGCCGATCGCCGATTTCCAGAACACCCAGTTCGTGCTCGCGGACATGGCGACCGAGCTCGAGGCGGCGCGGGCGCTGCTCTATCTCGCGGCGGCCAAGGTGACCGCGGGCGCGCCCGACAAGACCAAGTTCGCGGCGATGGCCAAGCGCTTCGCCACCGATACGGCGAGCTCGGTGACCGACCGGGCGCTCCAGCTGTATGGCGGATACGGCTATCTGAAGGACTATCCGATCGAGCGTTTCTGGCGCGACCTGCGCGTCAATTCGATCCTCGAGGGGACGAACCAGGTGATGCGGATGATCGTCGGGCGCGAGCTGACGCGGCAATGAGCGATCCGGTGAAAACCTGGCATGACGCCGCGGAGGCCATGACCAAGGCGATGAAGCTGCCCGCGACCCAGCCCTATGATCCGTTCGCGGTGGCGGGGGCGATGGCGGACTTTGCCAGCGGAATGAAGCCCGTGGATCTGTTCGCGGTGCAGATGGATGCCGCCCGGCAATGGGGCGATTTCTGGATGAAGGCCTGGTCCCCCGAGCCGGGCGAGAAGGTGCGCGACCGGCGCTTTTCGGCGGCGGCATGGGCCGAGGACCCCTATTACCGGACGCTCCGCGACGCCTATCTGCTGGCGTCGGAGCAACTGCGTTCGCTGGTGGGCAAGGGCGACGAAAGCGCGATGGTGCGATTCCTGCTCGACCAGTATCTGAACGCGGTCAGCCCCAGCAATTTCGCGATGACCAATCCGGACGTGGTCCAGCGGACGCTGGAGACCAAGGGGGCGAACCTCGCCCAGGGCTTCAAGAACCTCGTCGAGGATCTGGCGAGCGGCAAGGGGCTGGTGCAGCGCCGGTCCGATCCGGGCGCCTTCGTGAAGGGCGAGACCATCGCCGCGACCCCGGGCAAGGTCGTGTTCCAGAACCGGCTGTTCCAGCTGATCCAATACGATCCCGCCACCGCGGACGTCGCCGCCGAGCCGCTGCTCTACGTGCCCCCGCTGGTGAACCGCTTCTACATGATCGACCTGGTGCCGCGGCAGAGCCTGGTGAAGTGGCTGGTCGATCAGGGGCGGACGGTGTTCGTCATCTCCTGGGTCAACCCGACCGAGGCGCATCGCGACGCCGATGTCGGGTCGTACGTCCTCGAAGGGATCGTCGAGGCAATCGCGGTGGTGCGCGAGCGGACGGGCGAGAAGCCCGATCTGTTCGCCTTCTGCCTTGGCGGCACGCTCGTCGCGATCGCGCTGGCGTGGCTTGCGGCGACGGGGCGTGGCGGCGAGGTCAATTCGGCCACGCTGATCGGATCGATGGTCGATTTCGCCGATATGCGCGACTGGTCGGCCTTTGTGCACGAGGCGCATCTGGCCGCGCTCGAAGGGCATGTCGACCGGCAGGGCTTTATCGACAGCGTGGAGCTGCAGCGGCTGTTTGCGGCAATGCGCGCGAACGATCTGATCTGGTCGTCGGTGGTGAACCATTATCTGCTCGACCGTCCCGCGCCGCCGAGCGACCTGCTCTATTGGTTCGAGGATGGCGCGCGGATTCCCGCGGGCTTCCTCAAATCGTATAATCGCGACCTGCTGTTCGAGAACAAGCTGCGCGGCTCGGGGTTCGCGGTGGACGGCGTGCCGATCGATCTCGCCGCGATCGCCACGCCGATGCTGGTGATCGCGCTCAAGGAGGATCATGTCTCGGCGTGGAGTGCGGTCTATGACGGCGCGAAGCTGCTCGAGGCCGACTTCATCCTCGGCGGATCGGGGCACAATGCCGGCGTCATCAATCCGCCTGCCGCCAACAAGCATGGCTATTGGACGAGCGATGCGCGGCCGGACAGCGCCGACGCATGGCTTGCCTCCGCGACCCGGCACGAGGGCTCGTGGTGGCCGCTCTGGGACGTGTGGCTCGGCGAACACGGATCGGGGAAAAAGCTGCCGGCGCGCCAAATCGCGGACGGAATCGAGCCCGCGCCCGGTTCTTACGCTAAGGCGCCCTGATGACTGACGAGATTCGGGCCTACAAGGAAGGCGCGGCGGGGCGCCTGCGGCTCAACCGGCCCAAGGCACTGCATTCGCTGAATACCGATATGGTGCGGGCGATGACCGCCGCTTTGCTGGAATGGCGCGACGATCCCGAGATGCGGATCGTGCTGATCGACCATGCCGAGGGCAGGGGCTTCTGCGCGGGCGGCGATGTCGTGGGGATCGCGAAGACCGTGGAGGGACAGGACGCCGCGGCGCGCAGCTTCTTCTTCGACGAGTATCGGCTCAACCATCTGATGTACACCTATCCCAAGGCCGGCGTGGCCTTCATGGACGGGGTGACGATGGGCGGCGGCGTGGGGATTGCGTGCCCGTGCCGCTATCGCGTCGCGACCGAGAACACGATGTTCGCGATGCCCGAGACGACGATCGGAATCTTCCCCGATGTCGGCGGCGGGCGCTATCTGTCGCGGCTGCGCGGGCGGCTCGCGCAATATCTGGCGCTCACCGGCGCGCGGCTCAACGGGGCCGAGTGCCAGGCGCTGCGGCTGGCGACCCACTATATCCCGTCGGACCGGCTGGAGGGGGTCAAGGCGCGCATCGCCAAGGACCCGTTCCGCGTCCAGGCGATCCTCGACGAAGCCTCGATCGAGCTGCCGGTGGCGCCGATCATGTGGCGGCTCGAGCTGATCGACCGCTGCTTCGCGCCCGATACGCTCGAGGAGATCCTCGCCTGCCTCGACGCCGAGAAGGATCAATGGGCGCGCGACCAGGCCGCGACGATCCGCTCGAAATCGCCCACCGCCTGCGCGGTCTCGCTCAGGATGCTGGTCGAGAGCCCCAAACAGCCGCATTTCGTCGACGAGATGCGGATGGAATATGGGCTGATGGTCCGCCTGATCCGCCATCCCGATTTCCGCGAGGGCGTCCGCGCGCTGCTGGTCGACAAGGACGGCGCGCCGCATTGGGCACCCGCAGCCGATACCGATGCGTTCTTCGAACCGCTTCCCGATGACGAAGCATGGAGCCCGATCTGATGTCCTACGAAACCATCCTCGTCGAACAGCGCGGCGCCGTGACGCTGGTGACGCTCAACCGGCCGCAGGCGCTCAACGCGCTCAACAGTCAGGTGCTGAGCGAGCTGCTCGACGCAATGCGCGCCTTCGATGCCGATCCGTCGCAGGGTTGCGCGGTGCTGACCGGCAGCGAGAAGGCCTTTGCCGCGGGCGCCGACATCAAGGAGATGCAGGCGCAGGGCTTTGCCGACATGTACGGCCACGACTTCTTCTCGGGCTGGGACGCATTCTGCCGCACGCGCAAGCCGATCATCGCTGCGGTTTCGGGCTATGCACTGGGTGGCGGGTGCGAGGTGGCGATGATGTGCGACTTCATCCTCGCGGCGGACACCGCCAAGTTCGGCCAGCCCGAGATCAAGCTCGCCGTCTCGCCGGGCATGGGCGGATCGCAGCGGCTGACCCGCGCGGTGGGCAAGGCCAAGGCGATGGAGATGTGCCTGACCGGCCGGATGATGGACGCCGCCGAGGCCGAGCGCGCCGGGCTGGTGAGCCGCATCCTGCCCGCCGCCGAGCTGGTCGAGGAGGCGGTCAAGACCGCGGCGCTGATCGCGTCGATGGCGCCGCTCGCGGTCAAGGCCAACAAGGAGATGGTCAATGCGGCGTTCGAGACGACGCTGGCGCAGGGCGTCGCGTTCGAGCGGCGGCTGTTCCATGCGCTGTTCGGGACGGCGGATCAGAGCGAGGGCATGAGCGCGTTCGTCGAGAAACGGCCGGGGAACTGGACGGGGAAATGACCGACTGGATGCGCGCCTTTTATCGCCGAACGGGGCGACGAATGCGCGCTTTCATCGTGTTCTGGTGGATCGTGGCGGTGCTGATCCCTTTAACCTGGATCGGACGCGACGATGGCCCGTCGCTGTCGTTCTTGGCTCAATTCTACACTCTGAGTATTGTTGTCACGGCGATGCTTTGGATCGTGGCCGGGGTTTTTCTCAAGATTTCGGAGAAGGCATAGGTGGCACGCGTCGCATTTATCGGGCTCGGAAACATGGGCGGCGGGATGGCCGCGAACCTTGCCAAGGCGGGGCATGACGTCCGCGCCTTCGACCTGTCGGCCGATGCGCTCGAGCGCGCGCGGCTCGCGGGGTGCCTGCCCGCCGAGGATGCGGCGGGCGCGATCAAGGGCGCCGAGGCGATCGTGACGATGCTGCCCGCGGGCAAGCATGTCGACAGCGTCTATAGCGAGACCGTGTTCGAGCATGCCGATCCGGCGGCGATCCTGATCGACTGCTCGACGATCGACGTCGATACCGCGCGGCGCGTGGCCGAAGCTGCGCAGGCGCGCGGGCTGCTCGCGGTCGATGCGCCGGTCTCGGGCGGGATTGCCGCCGCGAATGCGGGGACGCTCACCTTCATGGTCGGCGGGACCGAGCAGGGCTTTGCCAGGGCAGAGCCCTTCCTCGCCGACATGGGCAAGGCGGTGATCCATGCGGGCGCGAGCGGATCGGGCCAGGCGGCGAAGGTGTGCAACAACATGCTGCTCGGCGCGGAGATGATCGCGACGTGCGAGGCGTTCGTGCTGGCGGAGAAGCTCGGGCTCGACCTTCAGAAATTCTACGACATCGCCTCGGTGAGCTCGGGACAGAGCTGGTCGATGACGAGCTATTGCCCCGTCCCCGGCGTGGGGCCCGAAAGCCCCGCGGACCGCGACTATCAGGGCGGGTTCGCCGCGGCGCTGATGCTCAAGGATCTGCGGCTGGCGATGGAGGCCGCGGCGAATGCCTGCGCCGATACGCCGATGGGCGCGCGGGCGGCCGAACTCTACGAGGAGTTCGTCGCGCAGGGCCATGGGGCCAAGGACTTTTCCGGGATCATCCAAAGGCTGCGCGACCAGAAGGTGGGTTAACCCTCTATTCGCCTTCACGGGGCATCCTGCGCGTGAGAAGGAGCCCCTCATGCGCCGCATTGTCCTGCCTTTGCTCGCCCTTGCGCTGACCGCGCCCGCCGCCGCGCAGCAACAGGCTCCCGCGCGCTTCACCATTGCTGAATCGGGCGAGGGCTTCGACACGCTCGACGCTGCCGTCCGCGCGGTGGGCGACCGCCGCGCGACGATCGTGATCGCGCCGGGCACCTATCGCGAATGCGCGGTGCAGGAAGCGGGGTTCATTACCTTCAAGGCTGCCGTCCCGGGCCAGGCGATCTTCGAGAAGGAGACGTGCGAGGACAAGGCGGCCCTGGTGCTGCGCGGGCGTGGGTCGGTGGTCGATGGGCTCGTGTTCCGCGGCTACAGCGTCAATGACGGCAACGGCGCGGGCATCCGCATCGAGACCGGCGACCTGGTCGTCATCAACTCGATGTTCCTCGACAGCCAGGAAGGCATTCTCGGCGGCAATCCTTCGGGGCAGAAGATCACCATCGACCGCTCGACCTTCTCCGGCCTCGGCCAGTGCGATCAGGCGCCCAATTGCAGCCATTCGATCTATCTCGCCAATCAGGGCGAGGTGATCGTCACTCGTAGCCGCTTCGAGCGCGGGACCGGCGGCCACTATGTCAAATTGCGCGTGCCGCACGTCCAGATTCTCGATTCGAGCTTCGACGACAGCCAGGGGCACAACACCAACTACATGGTCGATCTGTCCGAAGGCGGCGTCGGGCTGATCGCGCGCAACATATTCGTGCAGGGGCCGAACAAGGAGAATGGATCGGGCCTGATCGTCATCGCGGCGGAGGGGAAGACCTATCCGTCCGCCGGCCTGCGCATCGAGGATAACGAGGCGAGCATGGCCCCGGGCGCGGGCGGCGACCCGGCGTTCGTGGCGGATCTGAGCCACCAGCGGATCGATCTCGCCAACAACCGGCTGACGGGGATGCGGCCGTTCGAGGTGCGGCGGTAATTCCCTCTCCCTGAAGGGGAGAGGGAGGGAGCCGACGCAGTCGGCGGAAGGGTGAGGACATTAGGCTCGCCCCCTCATCCTTCCCACTCGCTTCGCGAGCGGGCCCCTTTCTTCTCCCCTAAAGGGAGAAGGAGTTCACTTACACGTCGTCCCCGGCCCCGCGTCCAGGTCCAGGCAGCGCCCGTCGATCTCCACCGGCACCCGCACGCCCAGCGTCGCCGCCAGCGTCGGCGCGATATCCACCGTCTCGACCGACAGCGGATGCTCGAACCCCGTCATCCCGCGCCGCCAGAACAGGATCGGCACGCGGCGGTCATAGTCCCAGAAGCTGCCATGGGTGGCGGTGTAGCCCTGCATTGGGACCGCGATCGGGGTGATGCGCGGGCGCAGCGCCACGACGAGGTCGCCGGTGCGGCCCGGGTCGAGCGCGGCGCGGGCGCGTTCGAGCATCGTCCAGGTCTCGGGCGGACCCTTGGGGCTGGGCGTCGCGGCGATCTGCTCCCGCGTGTAGACGTCATAGACTTGCGGGTTCTGGCGCAGGATGCGGATTGCCTCCTGCTGGACCGCCTCGCGCTGGGTGCGGGTCAGGGCTGGATTGATATAGACGTCGCCCGGGATGCCGCCGAACAGGATCGGGCCGGTGATGCCGAGCGTGTCGCCGATCTGCTTGCCGATCCGCGAGACGCCGAGCAACGCCTCCTTGCCGTCGTCGGTCAGGCTTGTGCGCGCTGCCATGGTCGCGCCATGCTCGCGGTTGCGCTCGGGGATGTCGAGCCCGCCATGATCGGCGGTCAGGACGACCTCGTAATCGACCCCGGTCTTGTCGAGCGCGGCGAACAGGCGGCCGAGCCGCTGGTCGAGCGCGAGCATCTGGATGCACATCTCGCTGCCCTCGGTGCCGTAGCTATGGCCGACATAGTCGGTGGCCGAGGCGCCGATGATCAGCAGGTCGGTGGACTTGCCCTGACCGAGCTTCATGTCGCCGGCGAGCTGGGTGGCGAGCGAGAAGACCGTATCGTCGAACTCGGGCGAGGCCTTGAAGGGCTGGAGGCTGTCCTTCTCGCCCACCGCCTTGCGCGCGAAGCGGCCAGCGCCGACGGTTTGACTGCCCGCCTCGAACGCGCGGTTGCGCGGGATGCAGAAGGCGGGGAGCGGCATGGGTTTCTGCGGCTGGGCGAGGCGCGTGGTGAGTGCGGTGTTGGCGTTGGTCACCGCGGCCGGCATCGCGCGGCCGGCATAGCTTTGGAAGCTGCGGCTCTTGTCCCAGAACCACCAGAGCTCGTCGACCTTGTGCCCGCCCATCATCACCGCGGCGCGGTCCTTGCCCGCGACCGAGACGACGCGGCTGGCGGGATCGGCGAGCTTCATCCATTCGCCGAGCGTGGGCACCTTCAGATGCTTGTCGGAGACGACATAGTTGGACGAGCTTGTGCCGGGCAGGCTTTCGTCCTCGGCGCAATAGACCATGAAGTTGGGCTTGTCGCCGCGCGCCGCGGCGAAATCGATCCAGTCATTGGCGACGATGCCGGTGCGCGCGGGACGGGCCCCGGTGAGGATGGTCGAATGGCCGGGGCAGGTCTCGGTCGCGGCGTGGCTCTGATAGCCCGAGGGGAAGACCGCGCCGGTCAGCAGCCGCGCGAAGCCGCCGGTGAAGACGGTGCGGTATTCGGCGAAGAGATCGGCCGAGAATTGATCGACCGAGACGACGACGACCAGCTTGGGCGGGGTCTGCTGGGCCAGGGCCGGGGTGGCGGCGGCAAGCGCGAACAATGCGGCGAACGTGCGTATGATTTTCATGCCACCTCCGGCGTGGTCAAACCCTGTGCCCTGCTGCTATCGGGGATCGATCGGGCGAGGGCAAGGACGGGCCATGCGAGCTTTTTGTTTCGGGTTGATGGCGCTTTTGCTCGCGCTGATGGGCGCTCCGGCGACGGCGCAAGAGATCGAGCCGGGGCCGCATGTGCTGCTCCAGCTGGTGCCCGAGAGCGACACCCCTGCCCCCGACAGCGAGGTGACGGTGGCGCTGGCCGGCGCGCCCAAGCCGCGCTGGCATGCCTATTGGCTCAACCCCGGTGACGCGGGGCTTTCGACCAAGGCCGAATGGACCTTGCCCAAGGGAGTGACTGCGGGCGAATTCAGCTATCCGGTGCCCCAGCGGCTGCTGATCGGCGGGCTGATGAACTATGTCTATGAGAAGCCCTATACGCGCTTCGTGACGCTCAAGATTCCGGCCGGGATCGCGCCGGGGACCGTGCTGCCGATCAGCGTCAAGCTCGACTATCTGGTTTGCACCAACGAGATGTGCGTGCCCGAAAACGCGACACTGACGGCATCGATGACGGTAGGCGACGGCGCGGTGGCGCCCGAGCGGCGCGCGCAGTTCGATGGATGGCGCGCGGCGATCCCCAAGCCGCTGGGAAGCGACGCGACCTATCAGGTGTCGGGCGGGGGCTTCCGGCTTTCGGTTCCGTTCCCCGAAAGCGCGGCGGCAGACGATGTCTATTTCTATCCGATCACCGACAAGGTGGTCGATTACAGCGCGCCGCAATCCACGGTGCGGGACGGCGACCGGCTGGTGATCGCGACCAAGGCCAAGGACGGAACTGCGCCGGAATTCCCGGGCGGGCCGATCGAGGGCGTGCTCGGGGTGGGCATGGGGCGCGGCTTCGCGATCCGGGCGGTGCCAGGCACGGTGGCGGCCGCGGTGACCGCCCCCGTGCTGGCGCAGACGCAGGGCGTGTGGTGGACCGCGTTGCTCGCGTTCGGCGGGGCGGTGCTGGGGGGCGTGCTGCTCAACATCATGCCGTGCGTATTTCCGATCCTGAGCCTCAAGGCGCTGAGCCTCGCCAAGGCCAATGATGGCGAGGGCCATCCGCGCGCAGAGGCTTTGGCGTACGCGGCTGGCGTGGTGCTGGTGTGCCTCGCGCTGGGCGGGACCTTGCTGGCGCTGCGCGCGGGCGGGGCGAGCCTCGGCTGGGCCTTCCAGCTGCAGGACCCCAAGGTGATCCTGCTGCTGCTGCTCGTGGTGACGGGGATCGCGCTCAACCTCGCGGGGCTGTTCGAGGTAATGACCCCCGGCTTCATCAACCGGATGGCGGGGCAGGGGACCGGCGGCGCCTTCATGACCGGCGCGCTCGCGGCGTTCATCGCGACGCCGTGCACCGGGCCCTTCATGGCGACCGCGCTCGGGGCGGCGCTCGTCCTGCCGACGCCTGCGGCGATGGCGGTGTTCGGCGGCTTGGGGCTCGGGATCGCCTTGCCCTTCCTGCTGCTCGGCTTCGTCCCCGCGCTACGCCGGCGGCTGCCCAGGCCCGGCGCATGGATGGAGACCTTCCGCCGCATCCTCTCGGTGCCGATGTTCCTGACCGCGATCGCGCTCGCCTGGGTGCTCGGGCAGGAAGCAGGCGTCAACGGGATGACGGTCGGGCTCGGCGCGGCGCTGCTGCTGGCGCTCGGCCTGTGGTGGGCGGGCATCCGGCAGATGAAGGGCAAGGCGGCGTGGCTGCTCCCGCTGCCGCTGATCCTGCTCTCGGTCGCCGCGGTGGCGCTGATCAAGCCCGCCCCCGCCGCCGGCGGGGTGCAACAGGCGCTCGCGGGCGCCGAACCCTTCAGCGAGAAGCGCCTCGCCGAACTGCAGGCCGAGGGCCGCCCGGTCTTCGCCTATTTCACCGCCGATTGGTGCCTCACCTGCAAGGTCAACGAGAAGGGCGTGATCGAGACCGAAGCGGTGGCGAAGGCGCTGGCGGACGGCAAGGTCGCGGTGCTGGTGGGCGACTGGACCGATGGCGACCCGGCGCTCGGCCGCTTCATCGAGAAGCACAACCGTGCGGGCGTGCCGCTCTATCTCTGGTACAAGCCGGGCGCGGCCGAGCCGCAGGTGCTGCCGCAGATCCTGACGCAGGGGATGCTGACGGATCTTGCCGCGGGGAAGTGACCCCCTTGTGCGCCGCAGCAAAGCGTTGCAGCATGGAACCATAGCAGGTTCCGGCACTTGGGGAGCGAATGGCGGCACGCGGGGCGTTTGACGAAATCTGGGGGCATGGCGGGCCTGCGTCTCCGCGCGCGGAATTCGCGTCGCTTGCGCGGTGGATCGCCGAGACCCCCGCCGACGAACTCCAGCGCCGCCAGCAATCGGCCGAGGTGACCTTCCGCCAGCTGGGGATCACCTTCGCGGTCTATGGGGACAGCGACGCCGCCGAGCGGATCATCCCGTTCGACATCGTCCCGCGCGTCTTCCTTCACGACGAATGGGCGCGGCTGAGCGAAGGGCTGGTCCAGCGCGTCCAGGCGATCAACGCCTTTCTCGAGGACATCTATGGCGACGCCCGCATCCTGAAGGAGGGGGTGATCCCCAACGAGCTGGTGCTGCTCAACGAGCAGTTCCGCCCCGAGGTGAACCGGGTGCGGCCGCCGCACGGCGTGTGGGCGCATATCTGCGGGATCGATCTGGTGCGCACCGGCCCCGACGAATTCTATGTGCTCGAGGACAATGCGCGAACCCCCTCGGGCGTCTCGTACATGCTCGAGAATCGCGAGGCGATGATCCGGCTGTGCCCCGAGCTGTTCCGCGATTTCCGCGTCGAGCCGGTCGACTCCTATCCGGACATGCTCCTCCAGACGATGCGCTCGGTCGCGCCGCATATGGGCAAATCGACCCCGGTGTGCGTCGTGCTGACGCCGGGACATTTCAACTCGGCCTATTACGAGCACAGCTTCCTCGCGGACTCGATGGGGGTCGAACTGGTCGAGCCGGCCGATCTAGTGGTCGATGACGATGTCGTGTTCATGCAGACCATCGCGGGCCGGGTGCGCGTCGATGTGATCTATCGCCGGATCGACGACGACTATCTCGATCCGCTCGCCTTCCGCCCCGATTCGATGCTGGGCGTGCCGGGGCTGATCGCGGCGTACCGCGCGGGCAATGTCGCGATCCTCAACGCGCCCGGGAACGGCATCGCCGACGACAAGGCGATCTATAGCTACATGCCCGAGATCGTGCGCTTCTATTCGGGCGGCGAGGCCAAGCTGCCCAATGTCGAGACCTGGCGCTGTCGCGAGCCCCAGGCGCTGAAATATGTGCTCGACAACCTTGCCGATCTGGTGGTGAAGCTGGTCGACGGATCGGGCGGGTACGGCATGCTGGTGGGCCCGACCGCCACAAGCGCCCAGATCGAGGAATTCCGCGCCGCGCTGATCGCCGAGCCGCACCGCTATATCGCCCAGCCGACGCTCGCGCTCTCGACCGTGCCGACGATGACCGAGAAGGGGCTGGCGCCGCGCCATGTCGATTTCCGGCCGTTCGTGCTGACGGGGAGCGACGGGGTGCGGGTGGTGCCGGGCGGGCTGACCCGGGTGGCGCTGCGCGAAGGCTCGCTGGTGGTGAATTCGAGCCAGGGCGGGGGGACGAAGGACAGCTTCGTGTTGTCGCCGGAGGCGGGGGCGTGAGGGGGCTTCACACTCAAATCCTCCCCCGCCAGGGGGAGGTGGCGCGCGCAGCGCGACGGAGGGGGAGGACTCCCGCCGTCAGCGTTCTGGAATCCGCCCCCTCCGTCAGCCTGCGGCTGCCACCTCCCCCTGGCGGGGGAGGATGGGGAGTGCCGCCATGCTGATGCTCTCGCGCACCGCCGCCGCGCTCTACTGGCTCGGCCGTTACCTCGAGCGGGCGGATTTCATCGCGCGCCTCGTCGAGGCGACCGTGCGGCTCGACGCGCTCTCGGCGCGGCCCGCGGGGGAGGCGGCGTGGCAGTCGGCGCTGGCGGTGAGCTACACCGACAAGGCGTTCGCCGCGACCGGGCATCCGGTGACGCTCGCGCATGTCGCGCGCTTCCTCGCGCTCGATGCGAGCCACCCCGGCTCGATCGTCTCGTGCCTCGATCGCGCGCGCAACAATGCCCGCGCCGTCCGCACCGCGCTGACCCGTGAGGCCTGGACCGCGATCAACCGCGCCTGGCTGATGTTCCACAACCGCAGCAGCACCGGCGGGCCGACCGAGACGCTGAACCTGCTCGAGGCGGTGAAGGGCGAGACGCGCGGGTTCGAGGGCGCGATCCACCGGATGATGCGCAACGAGGCGACGCTGCTGATCCAGCTCGGCGCCGCGGTCGAGCGCGCGGACAATACCGCGCGGCTGCTCGACGTTAAATATCACATCCTGCTGCCCGAGGGCGAGCGCGTGGGCGGGGCGGTCGATCGCGACCAGTGGACGACGATCCTCCAGACCGTCTCGGCGGTGACCGCCTATCGCTGGCTGTACAGCGACGGATTGAAGCCCCGCAACGTGATCGACCTGCTGATCAGCCGCTTCGAGCTGCCGCGCAGCCTGGCCGCGTGCGTCGAGGAGGTGGTGACGCTGCTCAGCGCGCTCGCCAAGCGGACCGGCCTGCAGGGCGAGGCCGACCGGATGGCGCGCGCGCGGATGGCACGGATGCAGAAGACCAAGACAACCGACGTGATCGTCTCCGGGCTGCATCAATATCTCGAAGCCTTCATCGCCGAGAATGCGATGCTCGACGCCGCCGTGGCGCGGCAGTTCAGGTTCATCTGATGCGCATCGCGATCGAGCATAGGACGCAGTATCGCTTCAGCCAGGCGCAGGACCGGATCGTCCAGATGCTGCGGCTGACCCCAACCGACACCCAGGACCAAACGGTGGTGAGCTGGCGGATCGGGGTCGATTGCGACGCGCGGCTACGCGAGGCGATCGACGGGTTCGGCAATGCCGTGACGATGCTGTACGCCGAGGGGCCGATCGCCGCACTCGAGCTGAGCGTGATCGGCGAGGTGCTGACCAGCGAGAATGCCGGGGTGATCTGCGGCGCGGCCGAGCCGCTGCCGCCGCTCTTCTATCTGCGCTCGACCCCGCGGACGCAGGCGAGCGTGACGCTGGCCGAGTTCGCGGCGGATGTGGCGGCGGGGGAGGCGCTCGACGGGCTGCACCGGCTCAACGCGGCGCTCCATGGCCGTTTCCCCGACGCGCCGGATTTGCCCGACCGGGGCTGTGCCGCCGCGCAGGCCTTTGCGGCGAAGACGGTGACCTCGCGCGACGTGGCGCAGATCTTCATCGCCGGCGCGCGGCATCTGGGCGCGCCCGCGCGCTACGTCTCGGGCTATCGCACCGATGGCGAGGCGCATTCGGCGCCGCATGCCTGGGCGGAGGCTTATGTCGAAGCGCTGGGCTGGATCGGCTTCGATCCGGCGACGGGGCTCAGCCCGGACGAAAGCTATGTCCGCGTCGCGGTGGGGCTGGACGCCACCGGCGCGGCGCCGATCGCGGGCACGCGGGTGGGACATGGGCGCGAGCAGCTCGATGTGGACCTGCACGTCGACCGGCTGGGCGGCGAGGAATAGGCCTCAGGCCAGTTCGGCGATCCGCACCGGCACCGGCATCGCCAGCGCCTCCTCGTCTTCCATCAGCGACCAGCCATTGGGGCCCAGCACTTCGATCGGGCGATAGCGGGTCTTGTACGCCATCCGCTCGCTGCCCTTCACCCAATAGCCGAGATAGACATAGGGCAGGCCGGCGGCGCGGGCGCGCAGGATATGGTCCATGATGATGTAGTTGCCCAGGCCCGGGCGGCTCTCCTCGTCGGCGAGGAAGAAACTGTAGATCATCGAGAGGCCGTCGGCCTGCTGATCGGTGATGCACGCGCCGACCAGCCGGCCGCGATGGCCGCTGGCGGTCATGGGCTCGCGATATTCGACCACGAACGAGGTGACCGGCGACTGCTCGACCATGTCGGCATAATCGCCCTCGTCCATCGCGGCCATGCCGCCGCCGGGGTGGCGCGCGCCGAGATAGCGGTGGAGCAGCTCGAACTGTTCCTCGGTCGCCCAGGGCTTGCACGCAGTGACTTCGAGGTCCGAGTGGCGCTTCAGGAGCTTGCGCTGGCTGGCGTTGGGCTTGAACTCGCCCGCGACGACGCGGACCGAGACGCAGGCGGTGCAGCCCGCGCAGCTGGGGCGGTAGGCGACCGACTGGCTGCGGCGGAAACCGATCCGGCCGAGCGCGTCGTTGAGCTCGCCCGCATGCGGACCGCTCAGCTCGGTGAAGATCTTACGTTCCTGCTTGCCGGGCAAATACGGGCACGGCGAAGGGCTCGTCACGAAGAACCGCGGAAAACGTGAGAGTGCAGTCACGCCCTTTTCGCCCCTTGCTCGCGGCCGTCGGAACGCGGCCTCGCAAGCAACTATTACCCGGGAAAAAGACGATGAAAAGGCGCTTTACCATGAAAGAGAGTTAACGCTTTACGATTGCGAAACGAGCCGCGGACAAGGCCGGGAATCCCGCGCAGGCGCGCAGGGGGAGCGTTTCGGGCTCAGTATAACTGCGTAGACGAATCGTGTGAATCGCGCGGCGACTCGGTTGGTCGCGCGTGTGATTCGCTTCGTCAGATTGTGGTGGATAAATTCCTCCCCGTCCCGGGGAGGAATTTACGCCAGTTCCGCCTGGCTCACCTCATACTGCGCGCGGCGCAGCGCCGTGATCAGCCGGTCGAGATGGTTGCGGTCGCGCGTCTCGCATTCGATCTCGGTGATCAGGCCCTTGGCCGGCAGCGTGGTGAAGACGCGCTGGTGATAGACCTCGATGATGTTGACGCCCTGTTCGTGGAAGATGCGCGCGACATTGTAGAGCGCGCCGGGGCGGTCCTGGAGCTGGATGCGCAGCCGCGCGAGGCGGCCCGAACGGGCGAGATCGCGCAGCAGCACGTTCGCGAGCAGCCGCGTGTCGATATTGCCGCCGCACAGCACGGTGCCGACTTTCTTGCCCTTGAACCGCTCGGGCTCGGAGAGCAGAGCGGCGAGGCCCGCGGCGCCCGCGCCCTCGACCACGGTCTTCTCGATCTGGAGGAGCAGGCTGACCGCTTCTTCCAGGCGCCGCTCGCCGACCAGGACGATGTCGTCGACCAGCGCACGGACGATCCGTTCGGTGATCGCGCCGGGCTCCTTGACCGCGATGCCTTCGGCAAGCGTGTCGCCCGCGCACGGCATGTCGGTGTGGTTGATGCGGTTGTACATCGAGGGGTAGAGCTCGGCCTCGACGCCGATCACCTCGATCGGACGGCCCTGCGCCTTGGCGACGGTGGCGATGCCCGAGATCAGCCCGCCGCCGCCGAGCGGCACCACCAGCGTGTCGAGATCGGGCACGTCCTCGAGCATTTCGAGCGCGACGGTGCCCTGGCCCGCGATGATCCGCGTATCGTCGAACGGATGGACGAAGGTCAGGTCCTGCTCCGCCTCGAGCTTGCGGGCGTGCGCGTAAGCCGCGTCGAAAGTCTCGCCCTCGAGGATCACCGTCGCGCCATGGCCCTCGGTCTGGGTGACCTTCACGATCGGGGTATTCTTGGGCATCACGATCGTGCTCGGGATGCCGAGCCGGTTGGCGTGATAGGCGAGGCCCTGCGCATGATTGCCCGCCGACGCCGCGATCACGCCGCTGGTCTGCGGGTTGAGCTGGAGCAGGGTGTTGAGCGCGCCGCGCTCCTTATAGGCCGCGGTGAACTGGAGATTCTCGAACTTGAGATAGACGGTCGCGCCAGTGAGCTCCGAAAGCGTCCGGCTGATCAGGGTCGGGGTGCGCACCACCGCATCGCCAATGCGCATCCGCGCCGCCAGCACGTCTTCGAGCGTGACGGGAAGGGTTTCGGCGGGTGCGGTTTTGGTAGCCATAGTGTCGGGGCCCTAGACCATCTGGCGCGTGGGGGAAACTGCCCGTATGGCCGGTATGTCGAGGGAGAGAAGCGAATGCGCGGCCTGCTGCTGTTCCTGTTCGCGATCCTTGCCGTGCTGCTGACTGCGGCATGCTGGCTCTATTTCCGCGGAAGTGTGGTGCTTCGCGACGCGAGCGACCGGGCGGTACGCGCCGAGTTCGTGACCGCGAGCGGGTCGATCGAGCTTCAACGCTATCCGGGCGGCATCTTCTTCGGCGTGCCGAGCGCCGATGCGTCGCTCCGCGTCACCTGTGCCAGCGGTCGCACCGTCGAATTCGGCTATGTCACCTCGCATCTCTCGGTCTGGCGGCTGGGCGGCGACCTGGGCTGCTGAACCGGTCTGGCGCACGCGGCCAGTCTTCCCTATGCCCCGTCGCCTATGGCGAAAATCGCATTTCTAGGGCTCGGCGTGATGGGCGGCCCCATCGCGCGGCATCTGGCCGGGGCGGGGCATGAACTGACGGTCTATAATCGCAGCGTCGAAAAGGCCGCTACGTGGGCTGCGGCGCATGGCGGGCGCGCGGCGGCGACCCCGGTCGAAGCCGCCGAGGGGCAGGACGTGGTGATGAGCTGCGTCGGGCGCGACGCCGATCTCGAGCAGGTGACGCTCGGGCCGTACGGTGCCTTCCAGGCGATGCGGGCGGGCGCGCTGTTCGTCGATCACACGACCGTCTCGGCCGAGATCGCGCGGCGGCTCGATGCCGAGGCGGGTGCGCGGGGCTTCCTCTCGGTCGACGCGCCGGTCTCGGGCGGGCAGGCGGGGGCCGAGAATGGCCAGCTCTCGATCATGTGCGGCGGTTCCGCCGAGGCGATGGCGGCCGCCACGCCGGTGATGCAGCCCTATGCCAAGCGGATCGTCCATGTCGGCGGGCCCGGCGCGGGGCAGGTGACCAAGATGGTCAACCAGATCTGCATCGCCGGGGTGCTGCAGGGCGTGTCCGAGGGGCTGCGCTTCGCCCAGGCGGCCGATCTCGATCTCGACAAGGTGTTCGAGGCGATCTCGGGCGGGGCGGCGCAGAGCTGGCAGATGGAGAATCGCTGGCGGACCATGGCCGAGGACAGGTTCGACTTCGGCTTCGCGATCGACTGGATGCGCAAGGATCTGGGCCTCGCGCTCGCCGAGGCGCACCGCAGCGGCGCGCTGCTGCCGATGACGGCGTTGGTCGATCAATTCTATGCCGAGGTTGTCGGCATGGGCGGCGGCCGTCAGGATACCAGCGCGCTCGTGAGGAGATTGCCCAAGTGAAGTTCCTGGTTCGGGCGCTCGCGCTCCTTTCGATCCTGCTCGCCCCCGCCGCGCACGCCGACGGGCTGGTCGACAACGTAAACGGGATGACGCTGGGCGAGAAGGGCGAGGTCGTCCGCTTCTCGGGGCTGATGTTCAACCGCGACGGCGTGGTCACGCGGCTGCTCGCGGGCAACGAGAAGCGGCCCAAGCAGCTCGAATGGCGGATGGACATGGGCGGCAAGACCATGATCCCCGGCATGATCGACGCGCACGGGCATGTGATGGCGCTCGGCTTCCAGTCGCTGCGGCTCGATCTGTCGCAGACACGCAGCCTCAAGGAAGCGCAGGACAAGATCGCGGCCTATTCCGCCGCCAATCCGGCCAAATGGATCATCGGCTTCGGCTGGAACCAGGAGCGCTGGGGGCTGGGCCGTTTCCCGACGGCAGCCGATCTGGATTCCGTGGTTGCCGACCGGCCGGTGTGGCTCGAGCGAGTCGACGGCCATGCCGGCTGGGCGAACAGCCGCGCGATCCAGCTCGCCGGGATCACCGCCGCGACCAAGGACCCGGCGGGCGGGCGGATCGAGCGCGGCGCCAAGGGCGAGCCCGCGGGCGTGTTCGTCGATGCGGCCACCGCGCTGGTTGACAAGGTCGTGCCCCAACCCACCCCGCGCGACCGCAACGCCGCCTTCCTCGCGGCGCAGGACATCCTCTTCAAGCTCGGCATCACCGCCACCACCGACATGGGCACCACCGTCGAGGACTGGCTGACCTATCGCCGGATGGGCGATCTCGGTTACCTGAAGCTGCGCATCATGAGCTATGGCCATGGGGTCGATACGGTGCTGGCGGTGGCGGGACACGAGCCGACGCCGTGGCTCTATGGCGACCGGCTGCGCATGGGCGGGATCAAGCTCTACGCCGATGGCGCGCTGGGCAGCCGCGGCGCGTGGCTCAAGGCCGATTATGCAGATGCGCCGGGGCAGCGCGGGCTCGGCTTCCTGTCGGACGACCAGTTGCTCAACCTGATGAGCCGCGGCGCGATGGACGGTTTCCAGATCGCGGTCCACGCGATCGGCGACCGCGCGAACAAGCAGGTGCTCGATGCGATCGAGGTGCTTTCCGACAATTTCAAGGGCGACCGGCGCTGGCGGATCGAGCACGCCCAGATCGTCGATCCCGCGGACCTGCCGCGCTTCGGCAAGTTCGGCATCATCGCCTCGATGCAGCCGGTCCACCAGACCAGCGACATGCACATGGCCGAGGCGCGGCTGGGCCCCGATCGGCTCGCGGGCGCCTATGCCTGGCGCTCGATGCTGCGCAACGGGAGCCATTTGGCGTTCGGATCGGACTTTCCGGTCGAGAGCCCCAATCCGTTCGTCGGCTGGGCGGTGGGCTTCACCCGGCAGGATGGCGACCTCCAGCCCTATGGCGGCTGGCGCCCCCAGGAGGTGATCACCCGCGAGGAGGCCTGGGCGGCCTTCACGATCGGCGCGGCCTATGCCGGGTTCGCCGAGACCAGGTTCGGGCGGCTCGCGGCCGGCATGCGCGCGGACTTCCTGATCCTCGACCGCGATCCGCTGCTCGCCAGCCCGACCGAGCTGCGCGGCACCCAGGTGCTCGAAACCTGGGTGGGCGGCGAGCGGGTGTGGCAGTTGAAGAAGCCGGGGTGAGCGAGCGGCTCGACCGGCTCTTCACGCCGACGCCGGTGGCGGTCGCGTGGCGCGACCGCTTCGTGGCGACGCTCGGCGCGTTCGCCGGCATATTGCTGACCGCGCTGATCTGCACCTGGCTGATGCCCGGGCGCGAGGGCGCGATGGTGCTGGTCGCGTCGATGGGCTCCTCGTCGGTGCTGCTGTTCGCGGTGCCGGAAAGCCCGTTCGGCCAGCCCTGGCAGGTGATCGGCGGCAATATCGTCTCGGCATTGTCGGGCGCTGCGGCGGTGCAGCTGTTCGGCCACGGACCGCTCGCCGCGGCGACGGCGGTGTCGCTGGGCGTGTTCGGTATGGCGGTGCTCCGGTGCATGCACCCGCCGGGCGGCGGCGCCTCGCTGTTGCCGGTGCTCGATACGCATGGCAGCGCGGCGGCGACTTTCGGCTTCGCGCTGTTCCCGGTGGGGTTCAACGCGGTGGTGCTGGTGCTGGTCGCAATCCTCTTCCATCGCTTCTCGGGCCGCGCCTATCCCCATCCCCGAGGGAGAGGGCAATGATGGCGAGGCTGGCGGCGGTGCTGATCGCAGGCGCGGTGGCGGGATGCGCGACCGGCTACACCATCATCCCTCCCGCGCCGGCGCTTGTCGCCAGACTGGGGCCCGGCGCGGTCGCGGACTATGCCCGCGCCTCGGCCTGTGCCTCGCATCATTGGGCGAACGGCCAGGGCCGCGCGCCCGGCGCCTATACCGAGGGCGTGGCGCTCGTCTTCGCCCGCGCGCTCTGCCACCCTGAGCGCGCCGAGGTCGCCGCGGCCTCCGCGCCCGCGGCGCGGCCGGGGGCGAATGACGGGCTCGATCAATATCCCGAGGCGTTCAAGGCGCTCGGCATGACCGGGCGCGAGGGGCCGGCGGACATGCTGCGCTTCTCCTACACGCTGCTGCTCGGGCTCGGCATGGAGGAGAGTTCGGGGCGGCACTGCCTCGGCCGCTGGATGCAGGACCCCTATTCGGCGCATGATTCGGCCGAGGCCGGGCTGTTCCAGACCTCGTACGGCGCGCGGCGCTATCACCCCTCGCTCGAGCCGCTCTACCAACGCTACAAGGCCGATGAGAGCGGGTGCATGCTCGCCACCTTCAGTCCCGGAATCAGCTGCCCCGAGGAGGATGCGAAGAATTGGGGCGAGGGCGAGGGGGTCAATTGGCAGGCGCTCACCAAGCGCTGCCCGGCCTTCTCGACCGAATATGCCGTTGTGGTGCTCCGCCACGGCGGCGGCGCGCGCGGCGAGTTCGGGCCGATGCGCCGCAAGACTCCCGAGGTGAGCAGCGATTGCAACGCGATGCTGATGGGGATCCAGGCGCTGGTGCGCGAGCATCCGGAGATTTGCGAGGGGCTCTGACGCCTCTGCACCAAATCTCCTCGGCGGCGGGATCAGCGCTGCAAGCGTTTCTGGGAAAAGCCCCTCGCAACGGAGGGCAGGGCAATGGCGGATAGCATGGAAATGCGCGGGGCAGGCGGTAGCTGGCGGATCGCGATGTGGGGCGGGGCTGCCGCGCTGCTGGCGGTCCCCGCGGTCGCGATGCAGTTCACCCGCGAAGTGGACTGGGGTCCGGAGGATTTCATCACCATGGGCGCGATGCTCGCGGCCGCGTGCAGTGCGTTCGAGGTCGCGGTGCGGCTGACACGGAATAGCACCGCGCGCACGCTCGCCGGGGTCGCGATCCTCGCCGTGTTCCTGACGGTCTGGGCCGAACTGGCGGTCGGCATCCTTGACTGAGTTCGCGGGCGGGCAGCCCCTTGTCCACCTGGCGAAGGGGCCGCGGCTTGGTGCAGCCGCGGCCCTGATCCTTCCGTTGCTGCTTTCAGGATGCCTCGATCTGTTCGGGGAGCCCTCGCGCGATCAGGTCGCCTGGGCCAAATCGCCGGATGGGCTCACGCACGCGATCCTGATCGAGACAAATGGCGGGGCGACGACGCCATACGGCTATCTGGTCGAACTGCATCCGGCGGATCATCGGGGCGAGACGCCGATTGGCGTGGCCCGTCTGGTGGCAGCATCCAGCCGCTGCGCCCGCGGCGTGGAACTTCACTGGCTGGACGCCAACACGCTTGCGCTCCGCTATGGCAGCGCGAGGGACGTCGTGCTGTCCGGCCCGGTCTCGGTGGGCGGCAAGACCATCCGGATCGTCGCCCGGAAGTTCGCGGCGAACGCCGCAGCGCCGTGCGGCGGATCGGCCCGCTAACCGCCAACGAAAAGGGCCGCGGTCCTTTCGAACCGCGGCCCTTGTCCCCCGTAAAACTGGTGCGTCAGGCGACTTCGGAGATCGCCACTTCGCCGCCCTCGGGCTCGCGCAGCACATAGCCGCGGCCCCAGACGGTCTCGATATAATTCTCGCCCTCGGTCGCCATGCTCAGCTTCTTGCGCAGCTTGCAGATGAAGACGTCGATGATCTTGAGCTCGGGCTCGTCCATCCCGCCATAAAGGTGGTTGAGGAACATTTCCTTGGTGAGCGTGGTGCCCTTGCGGAGCGAAAGCAGCTCCAGCATCGCATATTCCTTGCCGGTCAGGTGCACGCGGGCGCCATCGACTTCGACGGTCTTGGCGTCGAGATTGACGGCGAGCTTGCCGGTGCGGATGACCGACTGGCTATGCCCCTTCGAGCGGCGGACCACGGCGTGGATGCGCGCGACCAGCTCTTCGCGGTGGAACGGCTTGGTGACGTAATCGTCGGCGCCGAAGCCGAAGCTGCGCACCTTCGAATCCATCTCGTTGATGCCCGACAGGATCAGCACGGGCGTTTGCACCCGCGCCACGCGGACTTTCTTCAGAACATCATACCCGTGCATATCGGGCAGGTTCAGGTCGAGCAGGATGATGTCGTAATCATAGAGCTTGGCGAGGTCCAAGCCTTCTTCGCCCAGGTCCGTGGTATAGACATTGAAGCCTTCGGTCGTGAGCATAAGCTCGATCGCCTTGGCCGTGCTAGGCTCGTCCTCGATCAGCAACACGCGCATCAGCAGTCCCCTTGCCCCCGGATGTCGTTGCCCACCTGGCACCCTCACCCTGAGCGATTCATTAACCTAAGCGTGTCTGAAGGCAAAAGGTTAATTTCGTCCTAACCGGCCTGACTCCGCGAGTCGCGGCGAGTCAAGCGCTATGCGAATCGCTCTAGAGGGGGGCGGGGCCGGCGAAACTTCCGTAATGACTCGTAAAGGGTCAGCGCGGTTCGGCGCAGGCCTTGCGCAGGCGTTCGGTCAGATAGTCGAGCAGCACCTCGACGCGCGCGGGGCGGAGCGTTCCGGGGGGCGTGATGAGGTGCAGGCCCGAAGCGCCCGCCGACCATTCGGGGAGCACGCTTTCGAGGCGGCCCGCCGCGAGGTCCTCGTCGACGATGAAGCCGGGCAGGACCGCGATGCCGAGCCCGGCGCGCAGCGCGGGGAGGATCGCCTCGCCATTGTCGGTGCGGATCGGGCCCTCGACGCGCACCGACGCCTCCTCGCCGCCCGCCTTGCGAAAGCGCCAGACATCGGGATTGGCGATATTGGCATAGGTGAAGCAGGCATGGGTCGCGAGATCGGCGGGGTGGCGCGGGCGGCCATGCCGTTCGAAATAGGCGGGGGAGCCGACGATATGGCCGGTGACCGGGCCGAGGCGGCGCGCGCGAAGCGAGCTGTCGGGCAGTTCGGCGATGCGGACGGCGATGTCGATCCCCTCGCCCACGATATCGACGAACGCATCGGAGAGTCGCAGGTCGATGCGGATGGCGGGGTGTGCGCCAAGGAAATCGGCGAGGACGGGGCCGAGCGCCTTGATTCCGAAGGTGAGCGGCGCGGCGATGCGGACCAGGCCCGCGGGCGCGCTGGCGGCGTCGAGCGCATGCTCCTCGGCGCATTGGCCCTCGGTGAGGATGCGCTGGGCGCGCTCGGCGAGCGCTTGGCCGCTGTCGGTGAGCGTCAGGCGGCGCGAGGTGCGGTGGAACAGGGTGGTGCCGAGGCGGGTCTCGAGCCGGCTGATCGCCTTGGAGACGGTCGCCTTGGAGACGCCGAGCGCGGTCGCGGCGCCGCTGAAGCTGCGATGCTCGACCACGGAGGCGAAGATCGCCCAGGCTTCGAAATCGGGGAGTTTCATTCGTTTTCCTTTTCCTCCCTCGCAGGGCACCTGCGGGGGAGGGGGACCGCCGCGAAGCGGTGGTGGAGGGGGTTTCACCATTAGCCGCTAGCCTGCGGTTAGTGGTGAAGCCCCCTCCGTCAGGCTTCGCCTGCCACCTCCCCCGCTGCCTGCGCAGCGGGGGAGGAATGTGTAAACCAGAAACCATCTGTTTCCAACGTTTCCATTTACGCGGTGATCCGATGGCTTATCTAGGGGCCAAGCTAACAAGGATCATCGACATGATCGACACCACCACTACCACCATCGACCGCCGCCCCTTCGAAACCCTCGGCCATGCGGACCATGGCTGGCTCAACGCGCGGCACCATTTCAGTTTCGCGGACTATCACGACCCGGCCCGGATGGGCTGGGGCGCGCTGCGCGTGTGGAACGACGACGAGATCGGCCCGAATTCGGGCTTTCCGGCGCATCCGCACCAGAATATGGAAATCATCACCTATGTCCGCAAAGGCGCGATCACGCACCAGGACTCGATGGGCAACAAGGGCCGAACCGAGGCCGGCGACGTCCAGGTGATGAGCGCGGGCAGTGGCATCCGCCACGCCGAATATAATCTCGAGCCCGAGACGACGACGCTCTTCCAGATCTGGATCCTGCCGCGCGAAGGCGGCGGCCAGCCGAGCTGGGGCGCCAAGCCGTTTCCCAAGGGCGACCGCAGCGGCCGTTTCGTGACGCTGGCGAGCGGGTTCGCCGAGGATGGCGACGCGCTGCCGATCCGCGCCGATGCCCGCGTGCTGGGCGCGACACTCAAGGCCGGCGAGAGCCTGACCCACAGCGTTGGCGAGGGCCGCCACGCCTATCTCGTCCCCGCCACCGGCGCGCTCGAGATCGATGGCGAGCGGATCAACGCCCGCGACGGCGCCGCGCTGACCGGCGGCAAGACCGTCACGATCACCGCGCTCGAAGACGCCGAGATCGTCCTGGTCGACGCCGACTGAATCGATCCCCGGGGAGAGGCCAGCCCCCTAAACACGCCTCTCCCCACCCTTTCCGATTTCCAATCACGCCCTTCCGCACCCGCGGGAGGGGAAGGAGACTCTCATGCCCAAGATCCTCGTCCTTTATTATTCCTCCTATGGCCACCTCGCGACCATGGCCGACGCGGTCGCCGATGGCGCGCGCAGCGCCGGGGCCGAGGTCGATGTCCGCCGCGTGCCCGAAACCGCGCCGTTCGAGGTCGCCGAAGCCGCGGGCTTCGTGGTCGACCAGACCCATCCCCAGCTCGACGACGTCAACGCGCTCGGCGACTATGACGGCATCATCGTCGGCGCGCCGACCCGCTTCGGGCGGATGCCCAGCCAGATGGCGGCCTTTTGGGACAAGGCCGGCGGCCTGTGGATGAGCGGCAAGCTCAACGGCAAGATCGGCGGCGCCTTCACCTCGACCGCGACCCAGCATGGCGGGCAGGAGACCACGCTCTTCTCGATCATCACCAACCTGATGCATTTCGGGCTGACGGTGGTTGGGCTCGACTATGGCTTTCAGGGCCAGGGCGGCGTGGACGAGGTCAAGGGCGGATCGCCCTATGGCGCGACCACCATCGCCGACGGCAATGGCAGCCGCCGCCCGAGCGCGAGCGAGCTGGACGGCGCGCGCTATCAGGGCCGCAAGATCGCCGCGCTGGCGGGCAAGGTCGCCGCTGCGGAAAGGACCCTCGAACCCGCCCTCTGACATCCCCGGTCTTCCCCCGGTCGCGGCCGTCCCCTTCGGGACGGCCGCGATTTGGCGCGCGGCGGCACTATCGTTGCGCTTGCGAGTTGAACGCTGCACAACCATGCGATCATCCAAGGGAGACGATGTCATGCCTGCCCTGCTTCTCGCCGCCGCGCTTGCCGCCGCGCCCGCCTTCACCGCCCCCGCCAGCCCCGTCGCCCCGTTGCAGGACCGTTGGGGCGGGGTGAACGGCAACACCGTCACCCGCGTCTTCCACAGCGGCGGCGGCTCGTTCGAGCAGCTCGAGAGCGGGCGCTGGATCGAATATGGCGACCAGGGAACGGTGATCCACGAATTCGAACAGGAGCGGCGTGACTATGGCGGCGTGTGGCTGATCGACCGCGCGCGCGGCGGCGTCCGCGTGCAGATCGACCTCAACCGCGGCGAGATTTACGGCACGCCGGTGTTCGCGCCGACGCGGCTGCTCTACCGCATCACCGATGTCGATGCCGGCAACCGCACCCGCGGCTGGCGCGGACGCCGCGGCGACGGGCAGGGGCCGGGCCGCCGCGACAATGACTGGGGCGGGCGTAACGACAATTGGGGCCGCGACGGCACCCGCGATGTCGAGGTCGGGCCGATCTGGAACCAGCGCGACGCCGAGCAGAAATGCCGCGCCAAGGCCGCCGAGCTGCGGCTCGATTGGACCGGGCAGTGGCACACGACCGTGCAGGGCCGCATGTCGGTGTGCGAGATGCGGCGCGGCGGCGGGGGCTATGGCAACAACGACGATTGGGGCCGCGACGGCACCCGCGATGTCGAGGTCGGGCCGATCTGGAACCAGCGCGATGCCGAGCAGAAATGCCGCGCCAAGGCCGCCGAACTCCGCCTCGAATGGACCGGCCAATGGTACACAACCCAGGCGGGCCGGATGTCGGTCTGCCAGATGCGGCGCGGCGGCGGCTATGGCAATAATGGCGGGTATGGCAACAATAACGGCGGCTATGGCGGCAACGCCGTGGTCCGCGAGATCGAGGTCGGACCGATCTGGAACCAGCGCGATGCCGAGACCAAATGCCGCGCCAAGGCCGTCGAGATACGCGGCGACTGGACCGGCCAGTGGCGCACCACGGTCCAGGGCCGCATGTCGGTATGCGAGATCCGCTTCCGCTGAGACTCTATTAGCTTGCGTTGAAGCGGTACCAGCCCGCTCCCCCACCCGGCCTCCCATAGGGCTACTGAAGTAAGGGAGGCCGGGTGGGGGAGCGGGCTGATGCCGCAGTGTTTCGGCTTTGCTGAAACCAAGGATGCTGGCATGGGCGCCCCCATGTTCAAGGACCGCGTGCTCTTCATCGACGGTGAGGCGATCGTCATCGACAAGCCCGCGGGCTTGCCGGTCGATCGCCCGCGCGACCGCGCGACCAGCCTCGAGGATCTGCTCGGCGAGCTGACCTTCGGCTTCAAGCGGCTGCCGCTGCCGGTTCACCGGCTCGACCGCGATACCAGCGGCTGCCTGCTTCTCGCGCGCAATCCCAAGGCGCACAAGCGCTTCGGCCAGGCGTTCGAGGCGGGGGCTGTAACCAAGCGCTATGTCGCGATCCTCGAGGGCGAGCCCGAGGCGGATACCGGCGAGATCGACCTGCCGCTGATCAAGGTCTCGTCCGCGGAGGAAGGCTGGCGCATGACCGGGGACCCCGGGGGCAAGCCCGCGCGGACCCGCTGGAAGGTGATCGAGCGGGTCAAGGGCCGGGCGATGCTCGCTTTCTATCCCGAGACGGGCCGCACCCATCAGCTGCGCGTCCATGCCGCCGAGGGGCTGGGGCTGCCGATCGTCGGCGATCCGGTCTACGGCAAGGGCGGGCCGGCGGTGATGCTCCACGCCGCGGGGCTGATCCTGCCGCGCGAGGGCAAGCCCGATGTCACCGCCGAAGCGCCGCTGCCGGTGCGCTTCCACAATGTCGGGTTCGGGCGTGGCTGAAGCCGATCGTTCCTGGGAAGATGCCATCGTCGAGGAGAAGTTCCTCGCGGCGTCCGGACCCGGGGGGCAGAATGTCAACAAGGTCGCGACCGCGGTGCAGCTGCGCGTCGATGTGTTCCGGCTGGGGCTCGAGCCCTATGCCTATCAGCGGCTGAAGACCCTCGCGGGGACCAGGATGACCTCGGGCGGCGAGCTGGTGATCACCGCGCGCAAGTTCCGCACGCAGGAGGCCAACCGCGCCGACGCGCGCGAGCGGGTGGCCGAACTGCTCGTCAAGGCACATGAGCGGCAGGCCAAGCGCCGCCCGACCAAGCCGAGCAAGGCGGCCAAGGCGAAGCGGGTGGACGAAAAGAAGGGGCGTGCCCAGATCAAGGCAGGACGCGGCAGGGTTTCGCTCGACTAGGAAACAGCATGTACGACTTCACCATCACCGCCGGCAGCAAGGCCGACCTCTATCGCGAGCTTTCCGCCGCGCTCGATTCGCTGACCGCCGGCGAGCCCGATTCGATCGCCAACATGGCCAATGCCGCCGCTTTGCTGTGGGAATATCTGCCCGATCTCAATTGGGCGGGTTTCTACCGCAATGTCGGCGGCGAACTGGTGCTGGGGCCGTTCCAGGGCAAGGTGGCGTGCATCCGCATCCCGTTCGGCAAGGGCGTGTGCGGCGCGGCGGCGGCGGCGCGCGAGACCCGGCTCGTCGCGGACGTCCACGCCTTTCCCGGGCATATCGCCTGCGACTCGGCGAGCAATTCGGAGCTGGTGGTGCCGATCGTCCATCAGGGCGAGCTGATCGGGGTGCTCGATCTGGACAGCCCCAGCCATGCCCGCTTCGACGCAGGCGACGCGGCGGGGTGCGAGGCGCTGATGGCGCTGCTGGGACCCCGCCTCGTCTGAAAGCTTAATGCGGGGCAGGTGCTGACCCGCATTGGGATTCTGTTAAGCATGACCCGTTGTGGCGGGGCGGTCCGCTAAAGCGTAAACTTTTCATCAACCATGACGGGCGGGGGCCGGGCATGGCGGAGGAGTTTACGATGCGTAGTCTGTTGAAAATGGCCCTTTTTGCCGCAGCGTGTACCGCCGCTGTGCCTGCAGCCGCGCAGGTGACTTCGCCCGGACCCGTCTATTACAACCAGTCGGGCGCGCCGATCCCGGGCGCACCCTACGCCTCGCCCAATCCCCCGAGCTACAATCCGCCGGTGATGACCACGGGCGGGCCGGTCTATGCCAATCAGCAGCCCTATGATCCTGCCGGCCCCGCTTATTACAATCAGTCGGGCGCCCCGATCCCGGGCGCGCCGATGCGCGCGATGCCGGCGAATACGGGCGGACCGCTCTATGCCGGTGCGCCCAACCAGGCCTATGGGCCCGGCGGCAACCGCTGGGGCGGCAATGTCGGCGGGCGCTGGTGGGGCGGAAGCCAGGCGCCCGGCGGCTGGGGCGGCTATCACCGTCCGCGCCGTGGCGGGCAGCTGCCCCCCTACTGGCTGTCGCCCAACTTCCAGATTCCCGACTATCTGAGTTTCGGCCTCAGCGCGCCGCCCTATGGCTTCTACTGGGTGCGTTATTATGACGACGCCGTGCTCGTCGATGCGCAGGGCGGGGTGCAGGCTTCGGTGAGCGGCATCGCCTGGTCGAGCGCGAGCGCCTCGGCGGGCGCCGGCTACGCCTCGAGCTCGGCGAGCGCCAGCGCGTCGGCGGGGGGCTATGGCGGCCAGCAGGGCGGCCCGATCGGCTATGTCGATCCGAACCCGCCTTATTATGCGGGACCCCAGGGGGGGTATGCGCCGCCGGGGGCCTATGGGCCGCCGGCGGTGCAAGTCTCGGGCGGCTGCCCGCAGGTCTGCCCGCAAGTCTATACCCAGCAGGGCGGGGGCTATGGCTATAATGGCGGTTATTACTCCGGCGGCGGCTATTATGGCGGGGGTTCGACCACCACCACGGTGGTGATCCAGTCGCCCCCGGTGGTGACCACCACGATCGTCGAAGAGGTGGTCGAGGAGGAAGTGGTGACGACCCGCTATGTGCGCAGCGCCCCGCGCCGCGTCTATCGCGCCCCGGTCCGCCACCGCCCCAGGCCGCGCCCATGCAGCTGCTCGTGCGCGTGCCGATAAGCTAACTCCCTCTCCCGTCGGGAGAGGGAAGGGGCCCGCGCCGAAGGCGTGGGAAGGGTGAGGGTGACGAGCCATCTACGCCGTTCACCCTCACCCTTCCGCGACCTGCGGTCGCTCCCTCCCTCTCCCGATGGGAGAGGGAATTGGTGTCACCCTCGCACCGGCTTGCAATGTAGGATTTCGCTTGCTCAACTCGGCGGGTCCCGGACCTCGGGGCCGCTCTTTGCCATCGTCGAGCCCGCCTCATCAGCCGCGCAACCCTGGCGCCCCATCAATCCAACAATCTGCGCTTTTCCCCTCGGGAAAAGGTCACCAATGAACGCGTTTTGCGGGACCTTATCTGGCGCGTCCCCCGAACGTCACCAAACTCTCCGACCCATCGGCGGCGATCGCCGACACGCCGATGAAGTGATCGTCGACCGGCACGTTCGCCAGCACCGCGCTGGTTCCCGTCACATCCTTGTGGCCCGCCCAGTTCTGCGTGTCGTTGCGCCGCCAATAGATGCGGTACTTGACCGCCCCCGGCACCGCATCCCAGCTCACATTGGTGTCGAACGACAAATCGCCCTTGAGCGTCACCTTGCCCGGTGCGGAGGGCGCGTTGGCGAGGCGGCGGATCGTCGCGACGTTGATCGCGGTCACCTTGGCCAGATAAGGGAAGTCCATCCGGTCGGGCGTGTCGCCATAGACGCGGCCATTCTGGGTCCGCAGATCCTGATGCTGCGCGTCCCAATTCTCGGCCTGGACCGAGAAGCGCACCGCCGGATAGCCGAGGGTGAGGAAGGGGGTATGATCGCCGCCGCGCCCGAACCGGTCGGGCCGCCGGTCGACGAACACGTCGAGCCCGCCGGGGATCGTGCCCGCGATCCCGTCGATCGCCTTGGCGAGCGCGCGGCTGGGGCCGTCATCCTCGCCGCCATCGGCGCGGCGCGCCTGCTGCTCGGGCAGCGTCTCGACCGCGCGGATGCCCTCGGAGAAGACGCGGACCTGGCGCGCATAGCGCTTGCCGTCCTGCCCAATCGTATTGCCGACGATATCGTTGTTGAGCACCGCGGTGACGTTCCAGCCCTTTTCCCTGGCGGTCTCGGCGAGCAGCTGCCCGCCCCATAGCCCCTGCTCCTCGCCCGAGACGATTGCGTAGACGATGGTCGCCTGGAACTTTTCCTTCGACAGGATCCGCGCGGCCTCGAGCACCAAAGCGACGCCCGACGCATTGTCGTTGGCGCCCGGCGCGTCCGAGGTGGCGTTGAGCGCGTCGGTCACGCGGCTGTCGATATGCGCCATGACGATGACGACGCGCTTGGGATCGGCGCCCTGCTGGAAGCCGAGCACATCGACCACCTCGACCCCATTGGGCGCGCGCGGGCCGGTGAAGGTCCGGCCGATATTGGCGACCTCGATGCAGCCGCATTGGTCGCCGATCCTGGCGAGCTGTCCCATCGCCCAGCGCCGCGCCGCGCCGATGCCGCGGGTGGGCGATTCGGTGTCGGACAGCGTGTGGCGGGTGCCGAAGCCGACCAGTGTCTCGACGCTGGATTTCAGCCGCGCCGGATCGGGCGCCACCTGCGCCGAAGCGGGGAGGGCGAGGACAAGGGCGGCGAGGGTCATGAGGATGCGCATGGGCCGCAAGGTGCGGCGATCAGCTCAACCGGTCAATCGCGTCCTTGTCGAGCGAGCCCGGCACGATCATCAGCGGGATGCTGAGCGATCCCGGGTCGGCGCCGAAATGGCTGACCAGCGGGCCGGGCGTGCCGCCCGCCGCCGCGCCGAGGACGAGCGCGGCGATGTCCGGATTGGCAGCGATCATCTCGCGCACGACCTTGGGGCCGTCGCCCTGCCGCACGGTGATCGAGGGCTTGAGGCCCGATTCGGAGAAGAGCGTGCCCGCCGCGCGCATGACGAGGCCGTCGGCGCGTTCGCGCGCCTCCTCCTCGATCGCGGCCATCACGCCGCCCCACTGGACGAATTCGGGCTGCGGAATCAGCGCGAGGATTTCGACATTGCCGCCGGTTTTCACCGCGCGCCGCGCCGCGAAACGCAGCGCGATCTCGGCCTCGGGACTCTCGTCGATCACCACCAGATAGGTGCGCATGGGCCTGAGTCCTCTCCTCGGCATTAGGTGCCGTGCGATTGCCTTTCGTGCAAGTCGTCTTGACCGCGCCCCCGGCGGCGGCAAAGGGAGGCACGAGCCCTTTCCAGTGACTCAGACGGGACCTTCCCATGTCGATCGAAATCAAGATGCCCGCCCTCTCGCCCACCATGGAGGAGGGTACGCTCGCCAAATGGCTGGTGAAGGAGGGCGACAGCGTCAAGTCCGGCGACCTGATGGCCGAGATCGAGACCGACAAGGCGACGATGGAGTTCGAGGCGGTCGACGAGGGCGTGGTCGGCAAGATCCTGGTTCCCGAGGGGACCGACAATGTGAAGGTCGGCACGGTGATCATGGTGCTCGCCGGCGAGGGCGAGGATGTCTCCGCCGCTCCGGCGCCCGCGCCCGCTCCCAAGGCCGAAGCTGCGCCTGCTCCGGCCCCAGCGGCTGCACCCGCCAAGGCGAACGGCGCGGCCACCGGCGACCGCGTCAAGGCCAGCCCGCTCGCCAAGCGCATCGCCGCCGAGAAGGGCGTCGATCTCGCGGGCGTATCGGGCTCGGGGCCCAATGGCCGCATCGTCAAGGCCGATATCGAGGGCGCCAAGCCCGGCGCCGCACCTGCCTCCGCTTCCCCCGCGGCTCAGGCTCCCTCGGCGGCCCCGGCGGCCGCGCCTGCCGGGCACAAGCCGGTCTGGTACGACGACACGATCCCGCACGAGGAGGAGAAGCTCTCCAACATCCGCAAGACGATCGCGCGCCGCCTCACCGAATCGAAGCAGACCGTCCCGCACATCTATCTGACCGTCGATATCCGCCTCGACGCCTTGCTCAAGCTGCGTACCGAGCTCAATGCGGCGCTGGCCGCGCGGAACGTCAAGCTCTCGGTCAACGATCTGCTGATCAAGGCGCTCGGCGTCGCCCTCATCCAGAGCCCCAAGTGCAATGTCACCTATACCGGCGACAAGCTGATCAAGTACCAGCGTGCCGACGTCTCGGTCGCGGTCTCGACCCCCACCGGCCTGATCACCCCGATCGTCCGCGACGCTGCGGGCAAGAGCCCCTCGGCCATCTCGACCGAGATGAAGGACCTGGCGGGCCGCGCGCGCGAGGGCAAGCTCCAGCCGCACGAATATCAGGGCGGTACCGCCAGCCTCAGCAACATGGGCATGTACGGCATCAAGCAGTTCGAGGCGGTGATCAATCCGCCCCAGGGCATGATCATGGCGATCGGCGCGGGCGAGAAGCGGCCCTATGTGATCGACGACGCGCTGGGCGTCGCGACAATCATGTCGGCCACCGGCAGCTTCGATCACCGCGCGATCGACGGCGCCGACGGCGCCGAGCTGATGAAGCTGTTCAAGGAACTCGTCGAATCGCCCATGGGCATGATCGCCTGAGGCCCGGGCGATGCGTGTCCTGCTTGAGGTCCTCCATATCGTGATCGGCATCTTCGCCGCGATGCTGATCGCCGCGCTCGCCACCTGGTCGTACCCATTGGCGGAAAAGGACATCTGGCTGGTCGCCTATATCGCAATGGGGGCGGTGATCCTGATGGGCGTCGGCCCGATCCGCCGCGCCTATGAGGAGGACAAGGCCATCATCGCCAATGCCGCGGGCAAGGCCGGCTCCGGGGGCGAGGGCGATGCCTGACATGCCCGAAGGTTCGCCGCCGCAGCGCGCGCCCACGATTCGCGTCATCGCCATGCCCGCCGATGCCAACCCCTATGGCGACATTTTCGGCGGCTGGCTGATGAGCTGGATGGACAGCGCCGCAGGTTCGGTGGCGTCGCGCCACGCCCATGGCCGCGCGGTGACGATCGCGGTGGAGGGGATGCAGTTTCATTTGCCCGTGTCGGTCGGCGACGAGCTGTCGGTCTTCGCCGAACTGGTCCGCACCGGCCGTACATCGATGACCGTCGCGGTCGAGGCGTGGCGCCGCCACCGCCATGAGGAAGAAATGCACAAAGTGACCGAAGCCAGTTTCACCTTCGTCGCCATCGACGAGGCGCGGCGTCCGCGCGACGTTCCGCCGTTCGTGAAGGCCGCCAGCTGATGGGCTTTCCCACGATCCCGTTCGCGCTGCTCCAGGGGCTGCTCGTCGCGGTGCTGATGCTGTCGGTGCCGATGGTGATGGCGTTTTGCGGACGGCTCAAGATGAGCGGCGGCGACCTGCTGCTGCTGATCCCGATCTATCCGGCGCTGGCGCTACTCAGCGTGCTGGTGTTCCTGCCGTTCGAAGGCAATTGGGCGGACGTGGCGTTCGGCCCGCTGGGCGCGCTGCGCGCGCTGATCGTCGGCGGCCTGTTTCTGGTGCTGGGCACCCTCGTCACCCAGCGCCACCAGCTGCCGAAGCTCGACGCAAACGGGATCGTGCACCGGCTGAGTTCGGTATTCGTGATCGGCGCGGTGTGGGGCGTGGTGTGGAGCCTTTCGGGGTGGCTGCTGACTTGCATGGGAATGATGAGCAATGGCTGAAACTTACGATTGTCTGGTCCTCGGTTCGGGCCCGGGCGGCTATGTCGCCGCGATCCGGGCGAGCCAGCTGGGCCTCAAGACCGCGATCGTCGAGCGCGAGCTGCTGGGTGGCATCTGCCTCAACTGGGGCTGCATCCCCACCAAGGCGCTGCTCCGCTCGGCCGAGATCTTCCACTACATGCAGCACGCCAAGGATTACGGGCTGGCCGCCGAGAAGATCAGCGCGGACCTCGACGCGGTGGTGAAGCGCTCGCGCGGCGTCGCGTCGCAGCTCAACAAGGGCGTCACCGGCCTCATGAAGAAGAACAAGATCGCGGTGCATATGGGCACCGGGGTCTTGACCGCGAAGGGCAAGCTGACCGTCACCGACAAGGACGGCGGCAAGACCGAACTGACCGCCAAGAACATCATTGTCGCCACCGGCGCCCGGGCCCGCGACCTGCCCTTCGCGCCCGCCGACGGCAAGCGCGTCTGGACCTATCGCCACGCGATGACGCCGGGCGAGATGCCCACCAAGCTTCTGGTGATCGGATCGGGTGCGATCGGGATCGAGTTCGCCAGCTTCTATAACGACATGGGTTCGGAAGTGACGGTGGTCGAGATGCTCGACCGCGTCGTGCCCGTCGAGGATGCCGATGTGTCGGCCTTCCTCGAAAAGTCGCTCAAGAAGCAGGGCATGACGATCATGACCAAGGCCGGGGTCGAGAAGCTCGAAGTGGGCGCCTCGGGCGTGAAGGCCTCGATCAAGGACAAGGACGGCAAGGTCGCGACGAGCGAGTTCAGCCATGTCATCGTCGCGATCGGCATCGTCCCCAACACCGAGAACATCGGGCTCGAAGCGCTCGGCGTGAAGACCGACCGCGGGCACATCGTCACCGACGGCGCGTGCAAGACCAACATCGACGGGCTCTACGCCATCGGCGACGTCACCGCGCCGCCATGGCTCGCGCACAAGGCGAGCCATGAGGGCGTGATCGCGGCCGAGGCGATCGCGGGCGGCCATCCGCATGCGATGGACCCGCGCAATATCCCGGGCTGCACCTATTGCCACCCGCAGATCGCGTCGGTGGGGTTGACCGAGGCCAAGGCGAAGGAGGCCGGCTACGAGGTCAAGGTCGGCAACTTCCCCTTCATCGGCAACGGCAAGGCGATCGCGCTGGGCGAGGCGGAGGGCTTCATCAAGACGGTGTTCGACGCCAGGACGGGCGAGCTGCTCGGCGCGCACATGATCGGCGCCGAGGTGACCGAGCTGATCCAGGGCTATACGATCGGCAAGACGCTCGAGACCACCGAGGCCGAGCTGATGGAGACGGTGTTCCCGCATCCGACGCTGAGCGAGATGATGCATGAGAGCGTGCTGGCGGCCTATGGGCGGGTGATTCATATTTAGGGGGTGAGTGTGCCTTCGCTTTGGGATTGTCTGGGTTGCAGACGCGACCGGCGAATGTCGCCTTGTGGGCCGTTAGCGGCCTGTCCACTCTCGGGAGGCGAACCCGCGAAGCTGCCGTCCCCATTTCCGCTGCTCGAGCGGCAGCTAACGACCCAGGTGCGGACGTTCTGCTAACGGAAGTTGCTCACCCCGGCCTTTCGCCTATTCTCAAGGCAGGAGGTCTTATGCCCACGCCAAATAAGCCGCGATTTGAAGCGGAAATGTCAGTCGATCAGGCACGCGCGCTGCTGGCCCTTCACGAGATTGCGCCCTCTGATGTTACAGAGGTCCTCCATCACTCTGACGGCTCGCTGTCTATCGAGTGTGAACGAGATGGAGCGGCGTGGCACGTGGGTTTCGAATTCAACCCAAAGCTGTCGTCGGACCTTGTCCGAGCATTGACTACCGTCGGGGTCCCGGTTGAGCGAAGTGCATTCTAGCGGCAGCTTCCCACCCAATCTCGGCCGTTCGTGTCGGCGAATGCGCCTGGTCACGGTGGATGTCCGAAATTGGGTGGAAACCGGACATCTGTAGCGACACAGCTTGCTCGCCGATCCCTTCTTCGCCAGTTTGCGTGACGTTCGCGGGAGGCTTCTATCGTGGCAACTTGGTTGGCAGGCTTGGCGACGCGGGAAAGTGCCAAGCGCGCATCAAGGTGGGGCGGCGGCGCCTGCTTTTTCCAGGCTGCTCGTTTGACGATAGGCAATTTCGCTTTTCTGAGCGTCGCCGATAAGCCCCTCGGCAACGCTGTCGCGTGGTTCATCGGAGCCAGCCTCATTCCCCTACTTTTTCTGGTTGGGGGCATACGCCTTTGGCAGGCGAAAGGGTGGATCGGAGGGGGCTTGGCAGGACTTGCCTTGATTCTTGACTCTGCACTGCTCGGCGCTTCGCCAACGTCGATTCAGTCTGTCACCGCATTCTTGATCAGAGCCGTACTGCTCGCCCTGATCGTCAACGGCGTGCGCGGTACGCTGGCCCTTCGAATTGTCGGTGACAAGGAACTGGACGACGTCTTTAGATAGCTAAGCCAATCGAACGTCAGCAATTGGGTCGTTAGCTGCCGTCACTCAGCAATCTGAGCGAGCGTCCGCTTCCAGGTTCGTCGGTCGCCGAGCTGAACGGCCGACATTGGGGCGCATAGCGGACGGAGTGATAACGTGCGCACGCACCCCATTGCCTTCTTGCAATGTGGGAAATGTTCCGCTTTCGTTCCCATTTTCGAGGCGAACTCATGGCCAAGCGGAAGGTGCGGCGGTTTACGGTGGAGCGGCGGGTGGCGTTTCTCGATCATTTGCGGCGATCGGGGAATCAGGCGGCGGCGGCGCGGTCTTTGGGGTTTGACCGGACCGTGCCCGAGCAAAGGCGCAGGCGCGATGCCGCGTTCGAGCTGGAGTGCCGCGCGGCGCTGGAGGAGGCACACCGGCGGCTGGCGGGGGCGACCGATCCGTTCGCGCATGACGGCGATGCCGAATTCGAGACGATCCGCGGAGGACGGAGCGGGCGGGTTCAGATCGTCGCGACACGGACCGGCAAATGGTCGAAGCGGGCCGAGGATCTGTTCCTGGACACGTTGCGCGGCTGCGGCAATGTGGCGGCTGCAGCGCGCGCGATCGGCTTTTCGGAAAGCCTCGTGTGGCAGCGGCGGCGGAAGTGGCCCGCCTTCGAGCGCCAGATGGAGGCGGCGCTGGAAGAAGCGGAAGTGGTGCTCGAATTCCGGCTGGCGACGCTGGGAATCGATCGATGCGGCGCCGATGGTGAGCCGGTGGCGGAATCGCCTTCCGCGTCGGGGCCCGCCGTGGCGGAGGCGGGTCAATCGCGCTTCGATCCCGATCTGGCGCTGCGCTTCCTTAAATGGCGCGAGGAAAAACGGCGCGGCAAGCCGGCGCGCGGCAATGCGTGGCGCAGGGTGCGAAGTCCCGAGGAGGTGACCGAAAGCATCATGACCAAGCTGAATGCGATCGCGGCGCATGACGAGCGCAAACAATTGGCAGAGGGCTGGACGCGCGACGAGGCGACCGGCCGGATGATCCCGCCGGGCTGGGTGCGCGAACGCGGTTGAGAAATGTGCCGCCTCGGGTCATGTGGGCGGGCATGGGCAAGGACGATCACGACCAGGTCTGGGCGCGCTTCCACGCCGCGGTGAACATGAGTGCGGACGAGATCGAGGCATGGCTCGCGACCGAGGAGAGCCGAAAGGTCGGCTATACGCGCCCGGGCGAAACCGACACGGTCGGCCGCATCTCGGGCCGGCGGATCGCGGCGATCCTGCGCATGCCGCGCGCGGCACTGGACGGCGGCGACTATGCCCATATGCGCAAGGTCGCGGGCTTCGTCGCGCGGCATCGCGGGCAGGGGCCGCACGACGAATGGCGCGTGCCCGGATCGCGCTGGCGCTGGTCGCTGATGAACTGGGGCCACGATCCGCTGAGGGATTAACCCGGCCTTAGGTCCCCCAAAGGCAGAGTTGCGCCCGCAATCCTGGGGGCTCGGTCCATGGAAACGCTTCGGTACGGCAAGGGCAAGCTGGTCGGCGTGGCTTTGCTCTGCGGCCTGGGCGCTGCCTTCCTCCTCATGCTCTATCTCCATCCCGACTGGGCCGCGCAGTCACGCAAGGGGCGTATCTTCGCGACCGGGATCGGGCACGGCGTGCTCATTCCGCTGATCTGGATCGCCTTCACCGTGGGCGCGACGCGGGCGATGATGATCCTGGTGGGCGACCGGGTCGCGGTTGAGGCCGGATCCGATGCGCTCGTGCTCAAGACCTGGTGGCGGACGCGGCGGATCGCCTGGGCCGATGTCGGCGACGCCTCGATTGTGCTGACCGGTACCGGCAAGTCGCAGGCATGGCAGCTCGTCGTCCTTCACCGCGACGGCAATGGCAGCACCGAGTTCAAGCTCCCGCTCGCCACCACCGAGCTGCACCAGGCGCGCTATCAGGAGTTCGTCGATTCGCTGCTGGCGATGAAGGCGCGGGGCGGGGGAGGGCGCGTGTCCGCCTCCGGCCAGGCCGCACCGGCCAGCTTCGACGCCGATGCCGCGCTCGCCCGCTATATGTCGAAAAAGGCTGCCGGACTGATCGAGGCGCCCGATCCCGCGCCTGCGCGCCCGGTGTTCGGACGCAAGGTCGTCTGAATCGAAAGCGGCGCGGCTCCCGGGGGAATCGCGCCGCTTTTCAAAACGCCCCGATCAGAGGATCAGGCGGCTTCCTCGTTCGCCACGCCGAAGGGCGAGCTGACGGCGGTCTCGACCGGGCGCGGGCCTGCGGCTGCGCTCGTATTGACCGTGCTCATATGCTTCAGGCGCCCGTCGATATTGCCGCCATTCTCGATGGTGATGTTCTCATATTCGACATCGCCGGTGATCTTGGCCGAGCGCTCGACCGTGAGCTGCTTGACGCGGACGGTGCCCTCGATCGCGCCGGCAATGCGCGCGGTCTCGGCGGTGACGCTGCCGAAAACCTGGCTTTCCGCGCCCTGGGCGAGGCTGCCGCAGCTGACATCGCCTTCGACGCGGCCGTCGATGTGCAGATCGGCGGTGGCGGTGACGTTGCCGGTGATGATCATGTCGGGCCCGATCACCGAGAACATGCCGCGCTTGCTCGAGCTGCTTTGCTGCGGCGGTGCCGGCGGCATTGCCGGGCGTTCGTCGCGACCCCGATTATTGTTGTTAAACATAGCCATTAGTTACTCCCCACTCCCCGACTCCGAAAACCGGACTGCTCTAGCATAACGCGGATTTTGCGGCAGCCATGTTTCACCCCCCATTCGTTCCATTGAGGGATTGTCATTGGCGCTTCCATCGAGGCAATTGAGGATGAAAAACAGTGCTATACCGTGCATTGTTGCGAAGATAAAATGGTTAACGGGGTCGCCGCCTGCGGCACTGACCAGCCCAACCAGCGCGCCGCATTGCACCATTAGCGCGACGACACGTTGATCGCTGCGCCGCCAGGCGAGCCAAAGCGAGAGAAATACGGGGATAATCAGCGCCTGGACCCCGACTCCGGGGAAGAGCGCGGGCGGGATCAGCGCGGCGGCGAGCGCGGCGACGCGCGGGTCGGCCAGCGGCGCCACGGTCAGCCGCGCGAACAGATAGGCGAGCAGCCCGAGCCCCGCGACTCCGGCCATGCCGATCAGGGTGAGGTTGATCGCGAGCAACGGCGCGGGCGAACTCCAGCCGAGCAGCAGCGCCGATCCCAGCGCGCCCGCGGCGGCGAGCAATGGCCCTTGCCGCGCGACAAGACGGCGCCTGACCTCCACCTTCAGAGTGGGGCTGATGATCGAGAGACGCCAGGCGGCCATTCGCCCGGCCTAGCGAACAGAGGTTGCGATCCCCTTAGGAAGCGGGTGCGGCGTCGGCGGGCGGCGGGACCAGGCCCGTCAGCACCGGCACCGGCATTCCGGCCAGCATGCCGAGCAGACGATTGAAAACCTATGGATTCCGCCCCCAAATCCGCTATCAGCGCGATGCCGACTGAGGCCCGCCCGGGTGTCGATGCGCGCGCCTGCTCCCCGGCCGTCTCAGGCCATTGACCGCCTGCCATGCCCTCGTTATAGGCCCCGCGTCCCGCGAGAGGCCGGTTTTCCGGCATCGATTCTCACGGGACAAGCGCTGAACGTTGCTGGAGACGCAATGGCCCGGGGGGTCAAAAGACACCCGGGGCCTTTTCGTATTCTTCGTGAAGGGCTCCAGCAAAGTAACCCGCCGGGCTTCCCGGTAACACAAAGGTGAAGGGCTTCATGCCGACGATTAACCAGCTGGTCCGCAAGGGCCGCGAACCGCAGAAGGCCAAGTCGAAGGTCCCTGCGATGGAGCAGAACCCGCAA
>NZ_JAPDOK010000001.1:0-189167 GCF_026013415.1 Sphingomonas caeni | reverse complement strand
CGCGACCTTCCCGGCGTGCGCTATCACGTGCTGCGCGGCGTGCTCGATACCCAGGGCGTCAAGGACCGCAAGCAGAGCCGTTCGAAGTACGGCGCCAAGCGCCCCAAATAAGCAGCCAAAGTAAGCCCCGGACAGGTTCCGGATCCGCTGAAGCATAAAGGAAAAGCCAATGGCTCGTCGTCGTCGTCCCGAAAAGCGGGAAATCCTGCCTGATCCCGTGTACGGGGATGAGGTTCTCTCCAAGTTCATGAATTCGGTCATGCTCGACGGCAAGAAGGCCGTCGCCGAGGGCATCGTCTATTCGGCGCTCGAAACCGTCGAGCAGCGCGCCAAGCGCGAGCCGATCGGCGTGTTCCATGACGCGCTGAACAATATCAAGCCGGGCATCGAGGTCCGTTCGCGCCGCGTCGGCGGCGCGACCTACCAGGTCCCCGTCGAGGTCCGTCCGGAGCGTGCGCAGGCGCTCGCGATCCGCTGGCTGATCGCCTCGGCGCGCAACCGCAGCGAGCACACCATGTCGGCCCGCCTCTCGGGCGAGCTGCTGGACGCCGCCAACAACCGCGGCAACGCGGTGAAGAAGCGCGAAGACACCCATCGCATGGCCGAAGCGAACCGCGCCTTCAGCCACTACCGCTGGTAATCGCAGGGCCGCTCTCCGGGGCGGTCTGGCACTGGTAATTTCGTTACCCATATAACGGGAGGTCGGATCGTCCGGCCTCCCATATCGCTAAGGAAATGATCGTCATGGCCCGCAGCCATCCGCTCGAGAAGTATCGCAACATCGGCATCATGGCCCACATCGATGCCGGCAAGACGACGACGACCGAGCGCATCCTCTATTACACCGGCAAGTCCTACAAGATCGGCGAGGTCCATGAGGGCACCGCGACGATGGACTGGATGGAGCAGGAGCAGGAGCGCGGCATCACGATCACGTCAGCGGCGACGACGTGCTTCTGGAACGATCACCGCATCAACATCATCGACACGCCCGGCCACGTCGATTTCACCATCGAGGTCGAGCGTTCGCTGCGCGTGCTCGACGGCGCGGTCGCGTGCTTCGACGGCGTCGCGGGCGTCGAGCCCCAGTCGGAGACGGTGTGGCGCCAGGCCGAGAAGTACAACGTGCCGCGCATGTGCTTCGTCAACAAGCTCGACCGCATGGGCGCGAACTTCGAGCGCTGCGTGGAGATGATCAAGGATCGTCTCGGCGCGCGTCCGGCCGTGCTCTATCTCCCGATCGGCATCGAGGGCGGGTTCAAGGGCCTGGTCGATCTGGTCAACAACGAAGCGATCATCTGGCTCGAGGAGTCGCTGGGCGCGAAGTTCGAGATCACCGCGATCCCCGACGACCTGAAGGATGCCGCCGAGGCCGCGCGCCTCGAGCTGATCGAGATGGCTGTCGAGCAGGACGACGGCGCGATGGAGGCCTATCTCGATGGCAACCTTCCCGATGCCGCGACGCTCAAGGCGCTGATCCGCAAGGGCACGCTCAACTTCTCGTTCGTCCCCGTGCTGTGCGGTTCGGCGTTCAAGAACAAGGGCGTCCAGCCTTTGCTCGACTGCGTCGTCGACTATCTGCCGAGCCCGCTCGACATCCCGCCGGTCCAGGGCCTCAAGCTCGACGGCGAGACCCCCGATTCGCGTCCGCCCGAAGACGATGCGCCCTTCTCGGCGCTCGCGTTCAAGATCATGAACGATCCCTTTGTCGGCACGCTCACCTTCGCGCGCATCTATTCGGGCAAGCTCGAAACCGCGTCGCAGGTGACCAATTCGGTCAAGGACAAGAAGGAAAAGGTCGGCCGCATGCTGCTGATGCATGCGAACGACCGTGAGGACATCCAGGTGGCGTATGCCGGCGACATCGTCGCGCTGGCGGGGCTCAAGGATACCACGACCGGGGACACGCTCTGCGCGATCAACGCGCCGATCATCCTCGAGCGCATGGAGTTTCCGGAGCCCGTCATCGAGGTGGCCGTCGAGCCCAAGACCAAGGCCGACCAGGAGAAGATGGGCGTCGCTCTGAATCGCCTGGCGCGCGAGGACCCCTCGTTCCGCGTGACCTCGGACGTCGAGAGCGGCCAGACCATCATCAAGGGGATGGGCGAGCTCCATCTCGAGATCTTGGTCGACCGCATGAAGCGCGAGTTCAAGGTCGAGGCGAATGTCGGCGCGCCGCAGGTGGCGTATCGCGAATATCTCGCGAAGCCGGTGGACGTGGACTACACGCACAAGAAGCAGTCGGGCGGTACCGGTCAGTTCGGCCGCGTGAAGGTCAAGGTCACGCCGGGCGAGCGCGGTTCGGGCATCATCTTCAAGGACGAGATCAAGGGCGGCAATATTCCCAAGGAATATATCCCCGCGATCGAGAAGGGCTTCCGCGAGACGGCGGCCACGGGCTCGCTGGTCGGCTTCCCGATCATCGACTTCGAGGTTCTGCTGTATGACGGCGCGTACCACGACGTCGACTCGTCGGCGCTGGCGTTCGAAATCTGTGCCCGCGGCGCGATGCGCGAAGTGGCCCAGAAGTCGGGCATCAAGCTGCTCGAGCCGATCATGAAGGTCGAGGTCGTCACTCCGGAGGACTATCTGGGCGACGTCATCGGCGACATGAACAGCCGCCGTGGCCAGATCCAGGGCACCGATACGCGGGGCAACGCGCAGACGGTGGAGGCGATGGTGCCGCTCGCGAACATGTTCGGTTATGTGAACCAGCTCCGCTCGTTCACCCAGGGCCGCGCGCAGTACAGCATGCAGTTCTCGCATTACGACGAGGTTCCCGCGAACGTCGCCGAGGAAGTGAAGGCCAAGCTGGCGTAAGCCGGGCTGGCATAATCAGGAAACAGCCGCTATGGGGCCGCCTTCCGGCGAGTCCCTGGGCGGCGCGGAATAGACCCAGAAGGTAGGAAAACAATGGCGAAGGCAAAATTCGAGCGGAACAAGCCGCACCTCAACATCGGCACCATCGGTCACGTCGACCATGGCAAGACGTCGCTGACGGCCGCCATCACCAAGGTTCTGGCCGAGACGACCGGCGGTGAAGCCGTCGACTTCGCCAACATCGACAAGGCGCCCGAAGAGCGCGCCCGCGGCATCACCATCTCGACCGCGCACGTCGAGTATGAGACCGAAGCGCGCCACTATGCGCATGTCGATTGCCCCGGCCACGCCGACTATGTGAAGAACATGATCACCGGCGCGGCGCAGATGGACGGCGCGATCCTCGTGGTCGCCGCCACCGACGGCCCGATGCCGCAGACCAAGGAGCACATCCTGCTCGCGCGTCAGGTCGGCGTGCCGACGATGGTCGTGTTCCTCAACAAGGTCGATCTGGTCGACGACGAGGAAATCCTCGAGCTGGTCGAGATGGAGGTCCGTGAGGAGCTTTCGAAGCGCGACTTCGACGGCGACAACATCCCCATCATCCGCGGTTCGGCCACCGCCGCGCTCTCGGGCTCGGACGACGTGCTCGGCAAGCAGGCGATCCTGGCGCTGATGAAGGCGGTCGATGAGTCGATCCCGCAGCCCGAGCGTCCGCTCGACAAGCCGTTCATGATGCCGATCGAAGACGTGTTCTCGATCTCGGGCCGCGGCACGGTCGTCACCGGCCGCGTCGAGACCGGCATCGTCAAGGTTGGCGAGGAAGTCGAGATCGTCGGCATCCAGGAAGCCGTCCGCAAGACCACCGTCACGGGCGTCGAAATGTTCCGCAAGCTGCTCGATCAGGGCCAGGCCGGCGATAACATCGGCGCGCTGATCCGCGGCGTCGGCCGTGAAGAGGTCGAGCGTGGCCAGGTGCTCGCCAAGCCGGGTTCGATCAAGCCGCACACCGACTTCCAGTCGTCGGTCTATGTGCTGTCGAAGGACGAGGGCGGCCGTCACACGCCGTTCTTCGCGAACTATCGTCCGCAGTTCTACTTCCGCACGACCGACGTGACCGGCACCATCGAGCTGCCCTCGGGCACCGAGATGGTCATGCCCGGTGATGAAGTGGCTCTTGGCGTCAAGCTCATCGCGCCGATCGCCATGGACGTCGGCCAGCGCTTCACGATCCGTGAAGGCGGCCGTACCGTCGGCGCGGGCGTCGTCGCCTCGATCGACAAGTAAGCAAAATCCAGCCGCCCGGCGCTTCAGCAAACGAAGCGCCGGGCGGTTGATTTTTGTCAGAGGCACCTGTAAGGGCCCGCCTCCAGTTTCACACGAACAGCAAGAGCTTCGTTAGAAGCCCGCTCTTTCAAATCGGCAGGACACCATGGAAACCCAGAATATCCGCATTCGCCTGAAGGCGTTCGACCACCGAGTGCTCGACCAGGCTGCCGGCGACATCGCCGACACCGCGCGACGTACCGGCGCGCTGATCCGTGGCCCGATCCCCCTGCCTACCCACATCGACAAGTTCACCGTGAACCGCGGCCCGCACATCGACAAGAAGTCGCGCGAGCAGTTCGAGACCCGCACCTACAAGCGCATGCTGGACATCGTTCAGCCGACCCCGCAGACGGTCGACGCGCTGATGAAGCTGGACCTCGCCGCCGGCGTCGATGTCGAGATCAAGCTGGCTTGATCGAAAACCCATCCCGCAGGGGTGGACATGGAAGCGAAGCTGACCTAAAGGCGCGCCTCCAACCGAGTTTCGCACTCCCCGAATCGGGTGAGTGCAGGCGCCTCGACCGGATCTGAAGGATCCAACGCAAGGCGCCACAGAGGGTAAAACCTCAAACGAGATAGGGATACCGCCGGGCTTGCCCGGGCCTGCGTCCCCCGTCGTTTCCGCTTTCGGGCGGGAACTCAGCCCAGACGGGGGCTCGCATCGCATTTTTGGGCTGAGGCACGCACCCGAGGGGCTTTTCCCGAGGGTGCCTCTGTATAGGAGCATGGATCATGCGCACTGGCGTGATCGCGAAGAAGTTGGGGATGACCCGCGTATTTCAGCCCGATGGCCGGCATGTGCCCGTCACCGTCCTGAGCCTCGAGGGTCTCCAGGTTGTCGGCCAGAAGACCGCGGACCGCGACGGTTATGTCGCCGTCCAGCTCGGCGCCGGCACCGCGAAGGCGAAGAATGTCGCCAAGCCGCAGCGCGGCGTATTCGGCAAGGCCGAGGTCGAGCCCAAGGCGGTCGTCGCGGAATTCCGCGTCGATGCTGATGCCCTGCTCGATATCGGCGCCGAAATCTCGGCCGACCATTATGTCGCCGGCCAGTTCGTCGATATCCAGGGCAAGACCCAGGGCAAGGGCTTCCAGGGCGGCATGAAGCGCTGGGGCTTCGGGGGCATGCGCGCGACGCACGGCGTCTCGATCAGCCACCGTGCGCTTGGTTCGACCGGTCAGCGCCAGGATCCGGGCAAGGTCTTCAAGAACAAGAAGATGGCCGGCCATATGGGCGACAAGAACCGCACCCAGCAGAATCTCGAAATCGTCGGCACCGACGTCGAGCGCGGCCTGATCTTCGTCAAGGGCTCGGTGCCCGGATCGAAGGGCGGCTGGCTGTTCGTCAAGGATAGCGTGAAGATCGCTGCGCCTGAGGGCGTTCCGTTCCCCGCCGCGATCCGCGATCCGAAGCATGGCGAAGAGCATGTCGTGATGTCGGTCGAAGAAGGCGCGATCCATGAGATCCCGCACGATCCGAGCGCAGAAGAAGTTGCAGCCGGCGTTGCCGCTGCCGACGCCCATGGCGCCGGTCAGACCGATGCCGAAATCAGCGGCGCCACCGATGGCGACGCCACCACCGGCCAGGAGGGCTGAACGTGAAGGTCAAGGTTCAAACCCTCGACGGCAAGGCTGCCAAGGGCGCCGAGCTCGAGCTCAACGACGAGATTTTCGCCGTCGAGCCCCGCGCGGACATCCTGCACCGCGTCGTCACCTGGCAGCTCGAGAAGCGCCGCGCCACCGCGCGCGGTACCCGCGAGCGCTCGGATGTCGCGCGTACAGGCAAGAAGTTCGGCCGCCAGAAGGGTGGCGGCACCGCCCGTCACGGCGACCGCAAGGCGCCGATCTTCATCGGCGGCGGCAAGGCGCATGGCGCCCGCGTCCGTGACTTCAATCCGTCGCTGAACAAGAAGGTCCGCCAGCTCGGCCTGCGCATGGCGCTGTCGAGCCACGCCAAGGCCGGCTCGCTCGTCGTCCTCGACAATCTGGCGATCGACCCGAAGACCAAGGCGCTGACCGCGAGCTTCGCGAAGCTGGGCCTGGGCAAGACGCTGGTGATCGATGGCGACGCCGTCGAGACCAACTTCGCGCTGGCGGCGGGCAACGTCCACACCGTCAACGTGCTGCCGGCGATCGGCGCCAACGTCTACGACATCCTGAAGCACGACACGCTGGTTCTCACCCGCGCTGCCGTCGAGAAGCTGGAGGCGCGCTTCAATGGCTAAGAAGCAGAAGGCCGCTGTCGACAACCGTCATTATGACGTGATCGTCGCGCCGCACATCACCGAAAAGTCGACTTTGGTCTCCGAGCACAACGCGGTTGTGTTCAAGGTGGCTGGCGACGCGACCAAGCCCGAGATCAAAGCCGCCGTCGAGGCGCTGTTCTCGGTCAAGGTCACCGGCGTCAACACCATCGTCCAGAAGGGCAAGACCAAGAAGTGGAAGGGCAAGCCCTACCAGCGGTCTGACATGAAGAAAGCGATCGTGACGCTCGCCGATGGCGACCAGATCGACGTGACGACGGGGATCTGAGGCAATGGCACTCAAGAATTACAATCCGACGTCGCCGGCTCGCCGTGGCCTGATCCTGATCGACCGTTCGGGTCTGTTCAAGGGTCGCCCGGTCAAGGCGCTGACCGAGGGCAAGAACAAGACCGGCGGCCGCAACAACAAGGGCCATGTCACCTCGCGCGGCATCGCGGGCGGCCACAAGCAGCGCTATCGCATCGTCGATTTCAAGCGCCGCCTGTGGGACGTCGAGGGCACCGTGGAGCGGATCGAATATGATCCTAACCGCACCGCCTTCATCGCGCTCGTCAACTATGGCGACAGCCCCGAGGGCAAGGCCAATGTCGCGTACATCATCGCGCCGCAGCGCCTCGCCGTCGGCGACAAGGTGATCGCGGGCAAGAAGACCGACGTGAAGCCGGGCAACGCGATGGAACTCGCGTCGATGCCGGTCGGCACGATCGTGCACAATGTCGAGATGAAGCCCGGCAAGGGCGGCCAGATCGCGCGTTCGGCGGGCACCTATGTGCAGGTCGTCGGCCGTGACCGCGGCATGGTGATCGTCCGCCTCAACTCGGGCGAGCAGCGCTACATCCACGGCAATTGCATGGCGACCGTCGGCGCGGTGTCGAACCCCGACAACCAGAATACCAATCTGGGCAAGGCCGGCCGCAACCGTTGGAAGGGCATCCGCCCGCTGACCCGCGGCGTCGCCAAGAACCCGGTCGATCACCCCCATGGCGGCGGCGAAGGCCGGACCTCGGGCGGCCGTCATCCGGTTACGCCCTGGGGCAAGCCGACCAAGGGTGCCCGCACTCGTCACAACAAATCGACCGACAAGATGATCATCCGGTCGCGTCACGCGAGGAAGAAGTAAATGGCTCGTTCCATCTGGAAGGGTCCGTTCGTGGACCTCCATCTGCTGAAGAAGGCGCAGGTCGCTCAGGAGACCAACGCGCGCGCGCCGATCAAGACCTGGTCGCGCCGCTCGACGATCCTGCCGGACTTCGTCGGCCTGACCTTCAGCGTCTATAACGGCCGCAAGTTCGTGCCGGTCTCGGTCAACGAGGATATGGTCGGCATGAAGCTCGGCGAGTTCGCGCCGACGCGCTTCTTCCCCGGCCATGCCGCCGACAAGAAGGGCAAGCGCTGATGTCCAAGCCTAAGGCACCCCGTCGCGTTGCCGATAACGAGGCTCTCTCGGTCGGCACGCAGATTCGCGGTTCGGCGCAGAAGCTGGGCCTCGTCGCGGCGCTGATCCGCGGCAAGAAGGTCGGCGATGCGATGAACATCCTCCAGTTCTCGACCAAGGCGATGGCCGTGGACGCGCGCAAGGTGCTCGCCTCGGCGATCGCCAATGCGGAGAACAACCACAACCTCGACGTCGACGCGCTCGTCGTCGCCGAGGCGTCGGTCGGCAAGTCGATCACGATGAAGCGCTTCCACACCCGCGGCCGTGGCAAGTCCACCCGCATCCTGAAGCCCTTCAGCCGTCTTCGTATCGTCGTCCGCGAGCAGGAAGAAGCATAATGGGTCAGAAGAGCAATCCGATCGGCCTGCGCCTCCAGATCAACCGGACCTGGGATAGCCGCTGGTACGCCGAGGGCGCCGATTATGGCCGCCTGCTGCTGGAGGATCTCAAGATCCGCCAGTTCATCATGAAGACGCTGCCCCAGGCCGCGATCTCGAAGGTGGTGATCGAGCGTCCGGCCAAGCTGTGCCGCATCTCCATCTATGCCGCGCGCCCCGGCGTGATCATCGGCAAGAAGGGCGCGGACATCGAGAAGCTGCGCAAGACGCTCGGCGCGATGACCAGCTCGGACGTGAGCCTGAACATCGTCGAGATCCGCAAGCCCGAAGTCGACGCCAAGCTCGTCGCGCAGGGCGTTGCCGAGCAGCTCGAGCGCCGCATCGCCTTCCGCCGCGCGATGAAGCGCGCGGTGCAGTCGGCGCTGCGTCTCGGCGCCGAGGGCATCCGGATCACCTGCGGCGGCCGTCTCGGCGGCGCCGAGATCGCGCGCACCGAATGGTATCGCGAGGGCCGGGTTCCGCTGCACACGCTGCGCGCCAATGTCGATTACGCCGAAGCCACTGCACACACCGCCTATGGCGTGTGCGGCGTGAAGGTGTGGATCTTCAAGGGCGAGATCCTGGGCCACGATCCGATGGCGCAGGACCGGCTCAATGTCGAAGCGCAGACCTCGGGCGTTCGCCCCGATCCGCGCCGCTGAGGACATAGACAATGCTGCAACCGAAAAAGACCAAGTTCCGCAAGCAGTTCAAGGGTCGCATTCATGGCGATGCCAAGGGCGGCGCGACGCTGAACTTCGGCTCGTACGGCCTGAAGGCGATGGAGCCCGAGCGGATCACCGCGCGTCAGATCGAGGCGGCCCGCCGCGCGATCACGCGCCACATCAAGCGCCAGGGGCGTTTGTGGATCCGCATCTTCCCGGACGTGCCGGTCTCGTCCAAGCCTGCCGAAGTCCGCATGGGCTCGGGCAAGGGCGGTCTCGAATATTGGGCGGCGCGCGTGAAGCCCGGCCGCATCTTGTTCGAACTGGATGGCGTTCCCGGCCCGCTCGCCGCGGAAGCTTTCAGCCGCGCCGCGATGAAGCTGCCGATCAAGACCAAGGTCGTGGCGCGCCTCGGCGACACGTCGCACCTGGAGGGTTGAACAAGATGACGAAAGCACACGACCTTCGGGCGAAGACCGAGGACCAGCTGACCGAGCAGCTCGGCGAGCTCAAGCGCGAGGCGTTCAACCTCCGTTTCCAGGCCGCGACGAGCCAGCTCGAGAAGCCGAGCCGCGTGAAGGAGGTCCGCAAGGACATCGCCCGCATCAAGACGCTGCAGAACGAGCGCTCGCGCTCGGCTGCGAAGTAAGAGGACGAGACACATGCCGAAGCGCGTGCTGACCGGGAATATTGTCTCGGACAAGGGCGACAAGACGGTTGTCGTGCTGGTGGAGCGGAAGGTGAAGCACCCGCTCTACGGCAAGATCATCCGCCGCTCGAAGAAGTACCACGCCCATGACGAGGGCAACGAATACAAGGCCGGCGAGACCGTGCGCATCGAAGAGACTGCGCCGCTGTCGAAGCTGAAGACCTGGAAGGTGATCGAGCGGGTCAACACCCACGCGACGCCAGCCAAGGCCGACGCCTGAAGCCATTCGGCCCCCAAGGCCGTGTTTTAGTGGAACCCCCGGGACGTGTCTCGGTAGGCCAAGAGAGAAGGAACCGGATCGATGATCCAGATGCAGTCCAATCTCGACGTCGCTGACAATAGCGGCGCGAAGCGGGTGCAGTGCATCAAGGTGCTGGGCGGCTCGAAGCGCCGCGTGGCCGGTGTGGGCGACGTCATCGTCGTCAGCATCAAGGAAGCTGCTCCCCGCGGCAAGGTGAAGAAGGGTGACGTGCATCGCGCGGTCATCGTCCGCACCGCCAAGGACATCCGCCGTCCCGATGGCTCGGTGATCCGCTTCGACGGCAATGCCGCGGTGCTGGTCAACAAGAACGAGGAGCCGATCGGCACCCGTATCTTCGGGCCGGTGGTTCGCGAGCTGCGCACGCGCGGCTTCATGAAGATCATCTCGCTCGCTCCTGAGGTGCTGTAATGGCTGCTGCGAAGATCAAGAAGGGCGATCGGGTGATCGTCCTGTCGGGCAAGGACAAGGGCCGCACCGGCGACGTGATCCAGGCGCTCCCCAAGGAGGGCAAGGTCATCGTCGAGGGCATCAACGTTCATGTCCGTCACACCAAGCCGAGCCAGGGCGACCCGCAGGGTGGCCTGAAGCGTTCTGCGGCGCCGATGCATGCCTCGAAGGTCGCGCACGTGACCGCCGACGGCAAGGCCACGCGCGTCCGTTTCGAAACCCGTGACGGCAAGAAGGTCCGCGTCGCCGTCAAGACCGGGGAGGTCATCAATGGCTGACAAATACGTGCCGCGCATGCGTTCGAAGTACGACTCGGAGATCGCCAAGGCGATGACCGAGAAGTTCGGCTACAAGAACGTCATGGAGGTCCCCAAGATCACCAAGATCACCCTGAACATGGGTGTCGGTGAGGCGACCCAGGACAAGAAGAAGGTCGAGCAGGCAGCCCAGGAAATGGAGCTGATCGCCGGCCAGAAGCCTGTCATCACCAAGGCGAAGAAGTCGATCGCGCAGTTCAAGCTGCGCGAGGGCATGCCCGTCGGCTGCAAGGTCACGCTGCGCCGCGAGCGGATGTTCGAGTTTCTCGACCGCCTGATCACCATCGCAATGCCCCGCATCCGCGATTTCCGTGGCGTGAACCCGAACAGCTTCGACGGCCGTGGCAACTATGCCATGGGCATCAAGGAGCAGATCGTGTTCCCCGAGATCAACTATGACCGCATCGAAAAGGTGCGCGGCATGGACGTGATCGTCACCACCACCGCAAAGACCGACGACGAGGCCCGCGAGCTTCTCCGTCTCTTCGGCTTCCCCTTCCCGCTTGACGCGGAAGAGAAGCAGGCAGCGTAACAAAGAGAGCTTAAGTCCATGGCGAAACTGAGTTCGATCAACAAGAATGAGCGTCGCAAGAAGCTGGTGAAGAAATATGCCGGCCGTTATGCGAAGCTGAAGGCAATGGCGAAGGACCAGTCGCTCGACGATACCGAGCGCCTGATGGCCCGTCTGAAGATGGCCGAGATCCCCCGCAACGGGAACCCCGGCCGCGTTCGCAACCGTTGCGAGATTACGGGCCGCCCGCGCGCCTATTACCGCAAGTTCCGTCTCGCCCGCGTCATGCTGCGCGATCTCGCCCTTCGTGGCCTGATCCCCGGTGTCGTGAAGTCGAGCTGGTAAGGACTGACAGATGGCTTTGACCGATCCCCTGGGTGATATGCTCACCCGCATCCGCAACGGCCAGCGCGCCCGGAAGGACTCCGTCCTGACGCCGGCGTCGAAGCTTCGTGCGCGGGTTCTCGATGTCCTCCAGCGCGAGGGTTATATCCGTGGCTATTCGGACGAGCAGATGGGCCCCGCGGCCGGCATCCGCATCGAGCTGAAATATTTCGAGGGCCAGCCGGCGATCAAGCATGTCGCCCGCGTCTCGAAGCCCGGCCGCCGCGTCTATTCGGGTTCGCAGGATCTTCCGCGCATCCGCAACGGCCTCGGCATCACGATCGTTTCGACGCCCAAGGGCGTTCTCTCGGACGCGGAAGCGCGCGAGCAGAATGTCGGCGGCGAAGTGCTGGCGGAGGTCTTCTGATATGAGCCGCATTGGCAAAAAGCCCGTATCGATTCCGAGCGGTGTCACCGCTTCGATCGATGGCGGCGTGCTGAGCGTGAAGGGGCCGAAGGGCGCCCTGTCGCTCACGCTGCGCGACGAGATCAGCTATTCGCTCGACGATGGCGGCATCCTGGTGAAGCCGGCCAACGACAGCAAGGCGGCGCGGGCCTTTTGGGGCATGCAGCGCACGCTGGTGCAGAACCTGGTGACCGGCGTGACCGAGGGCTTCTCGAAGAAGCTGCTCATCACCGGCGTCGGCTTCCGCGCGAATGCGCAGGGCAAGGTGCTCAAGCTCCAGCTCGGCTTCTCGCACGACGTGAACATCGACGTGCCGGAAGGCATCGAGATCAAGACCCCCGATCAGACCACGGTCGAGATCTCGGGTATCGACAAGCAGAAGGTCGGCCAGATCGCGGCCGAGATTCGCCGTTGGCGCAAGCCCGAGCCCTATAAGGGCAAGGGCATCAAGTATGACGGCGAGTATATCTTCCGCAAGGAAGGGAAGAAGAAGTAATGACCAAGGGTCTCTCGCTCTTCGACAAGCGCCGCCGGCGCAACCGCACCGCGCTTCGCGCGCGCAGCGGCGGCCGTCCCCGCCTGTCGGTCCATCGTTCGGGCAAGCATATCTATGCCCAGGTGATCGACGATGCCGCGGGCAAGACGCTCGCTTCGGCCTCGACGCTCGAAAAGGATGTGCGCGGTTCGACCGGCGCCACCGTCGCGGCGGCGCAGGAAGTCGGCAAGCGTCTGGCGGAAGCGGCCAAGAAGGCCGGCGTCACCCAGGTCGTCTTCGATCGCGGTGGCTTCCTCTATCATGGCCGCGTCAAGGCGCTGGCCGATGCCGCTCGTGAGAGCGGGCTGGAGTTCTGAGAATGGCTGACGAAATCAACACGACCGAAGCAGCGCCCGTCGAGGGTGGCTTCGACGCCGGCCAGGAGCAGGGCCGTGGCCGTGGCGGCCGTGGCCGCGGCGGCCCCGGTGGCGGCCGTGGCGGTAACGATCGTGGCGGCCGTGGCCGTCGCGACGACCGCAATGCGCGCGGGGGTCCCGGTGACGATGGCGGCGAGGAGCTGATCGAAAAGCTCGTCCACATCAACCGCGTCTCGAAGACGGTGAAGGGCGGCAAGCGCTTCGGCTTCGCGGCGCTCGTCGTCGTGGGCGACGGCAAGGGCCGCGTAGGCTTCGGCCATGGCAAGGCGCGCGAAGTGCCGGAAGCCATCTCGAAGGCCACTGCGGCTGCCAAGAAGGCGATGGTCCGCGTGCCCCTCAAGGAAGGCCGCACGCTGCATCACGACGGCAAGGGCCATTTCGGTGCCGGCCTGGTGACGCTCCGTTCGGCGCCGCAGGGCACCGGCATCATCGCGGGCGGCCCGATGCGCGCCGTCTTCGAGAGCCTGGGCGTTGCCGATGTGGTGACCAAGTCGGTCGGCACTTCGAACCCCTACAACATGATCCGCGCCACCTTCGAGGCGCTGGGTGAGCAGACTTCGCCGAAGTCGGTCGCTCAGCGGCGCGGCAAGAAGATCGCCGACCTGCTCGGCCGCGGTGGTTCGCAAACCGCCGAGGCGGACGCGGCTGCGATTGCGGAGTAAGCGAACATGGCGAAGATCAAGATCAAGCAGACCGGTTCGCCGATCCGCCGCCAGAAGGTCCAGCGCGCGACGCTGATCGGCCTGGGGCTGAACAAGATGCACCGCGTGTCGGAGCTCGAGGACACCCCCGAGGTCCGCGGCATGATCCGCAAGGTGCAGCATATGGTCGAGGTTCAGGACTAATCTCCTGACCTTCGATGCGCGACAAAAGCGAAAGCGAGTGCAAATAATGAAACTGAACGACATCCGCGACAATCAGGGCGCCCGCAAGGAGCGCGTTCGCGTCGGCCGTGGCATCGGCTCGGGCTTGGGCAAGACCGCCGGCCGCGGCCAGAAGGGCGCCAAGGCGCGCTCGGGCGTCGCGATCAACGGCTTCGAGGGCGGCCAGATGCCGCTTCACATGCGGATCCCGAAGCGCGGCTTCAACAATGTCTTCGCCAAGGACTATGCCGAGGTGAATCTGGGCATGATCCAGAAGGCGATCGACGCGGGCAAGCTGACCGCGACCGACATCACCCAGGCTGAGCTCGACGCGGCGGGCCTGACCCGCGGCGGCAAGGACGGCGTCCGCCTGCTCGCCAAGGGCGAACTCAAGGCCAAGCTGAACTTCACCGTCGCCGGTGCTTCGAAGAGCGCGGTCGCCGCGGTCGAGAAGGCGGGCGGTACCGTGACGATCCCCGTGATCGTTCCGGCGAACGAGAAGCATGCGGCCAAGCACCGCAAGACGCAGGAAGCCAAGAAGGCTGCCGCCAAGGCTGCGAAGGCTTAAATTCGCGGGGGGCTTAGACAAGCCCGCTCAGGCACCTATATGGGCGGCGGGGGCTTGGAAAAGGTCCCGCCGCCTTTTGATTATCGGGACACGGAAACTCCATGGCTAGCGCAGCCGACAATCTCGCCTCCAGCATCAGCCTGTCGAAGTTCGCCCAGGCGACCGACCTCAAGAAGCGCCTGTGGTTCACGCTGGGCGCGCTGATCGTCTTCCGCCTGCTCAGCTATGTGCCGATCCCCGGCATCGACGCGACCGCGCTGAACCTGCTGGCGCAGAAAACGCAGGGCGGCGTGCTCGATTTCTTCAACAACTTCACCGGCGGCGCGCTCAACCGCGCGTCGGTCGTCGCGCTCGGCGTGATGCCTTACATCACCGCCTCGATCGTGGTGCAGCTCGCGACCTCGCTGTCGCCGACGCTCAACGCGATCAAGAAAGAGGGCGAGAGCGGGCGCAAGCGGCTCAATCAATATACGCGCTACGGCACCGTCGCGCTCACCATGATCCAGGGCTATGTGATCGCCACCGGCCTCGAGAATGCGACCAATTCGCCGGTGATCGATCCGGGCTGGATGTTCCGCGCGGGCGCGGTGATCAGCCTGGTCGGCGGCACGCTGTTCCTGATGTGGATCGGCGAGCAGATCACCAGCCGCGGCATCGGCAACGGCATCTCGCTGATCATCATGGCGGGTATCGTCGCGCGCCTGCCGCAGACGCTGATCCAGCTGTTCGAGCAGGGCCGCACCGGGGCGATGGGACCGCTGATCCTGCTCGCCATCATCCTCGGCGTCGCCGCGCTGGTGCTGTTCATCTGCTTCATGGAGCGCGCCCAGCGCCGCATCCTGATCCAATATCCAAAGCGCCAGACCGCGCGCGGGGTGCAGGCGGAGCGCAGCCATCTGCCGCTCAAGCTCAACACCGCCGGCGTGATCCCGCCGATCTTCGCCTCGTCGCTGCTGCTGCTGCCGCTGACGATCAGCCAGTTCGCGGGCCAGGCCACGACGACTGAGGGCTGGTGGGGCGAGACGCTCCTGTTCCTCAACACCTATCTGCGCCACGGATCGCTGATCTACATGTCGCTGTACGGCGCGGGGATCATCTTCTTCTGCTTCTTCTACACGGCCGTCGTGTTCAATCCGGAAGAGACCGCGGACAATCTCAAGCGCTATGGCGGGTTCATCCCCGGCATCCGTCCGGGCAAGAATACCGAGGTCTATTTCGATTATGTGCTGACGCGCATCACCGTGATCGGCGCGGCCTATCTGACGCTGATCTGCCTCGTCCCCGAATCGCTGACCGCGGCGATGCAGATTCCGTTCCTGATGGGCGGCACTAGCCTTCTCATCGTCGTCAACGTAACCATGGATACGGTGACGCAGATCCAGTCGCACTTGCTGGCCCACCAGTATGGCGACCTGATCAAGAAGGCGAAGCTGAAGGGCCGCACGCGCTAAACGCGCGGCGTAACGAGGGGACCGGTGTTGAACATCATCCTGTTGGGCCCGCCGGGAGCCGGCAAGGGCACCCAGGCAAGCCGTCTGGAAGCGGACCGGGGCATGGTCCAGCTCTCCACAGGCGACATGCTGCGCGCCGCGGTCAAGGCGGGCACGCCGGTCGGGCTCAAGGCCAAGGCGGTGATGGAGGCGGGCGAGCTCGTTTCGGACGAGATCGTCTCGGGCATCATCGACGATCGCCTCGGCGGGCTCTCGGCGGATCAGGGGACGATCTTCGACGGCTATCCGCGCACCGCGCCCCAGGCCGAATCGCTCGATACGATCCTCGACGCGCATGGCCGCAAGCTCGATCACGTCATCGAACTGTCGGTCGATGAAGATGCGCTGGTCGAGCGCATCACCGGCCGCTTCAGCTGCGCCAATTGCGGCGCCAACTATCACGACAAATTCAAGCTGCCCGCGGTCGAAGGCACCTGCGACGTGTGCGGCCATCACGAGTTCAAGCGCCGCCCCGACGATAACGAGGAAACGGTGCGTACCCGCATGGCCGAATACCGCGCCAAGACCGCGCCGATCCTGCCGCTCTACGAAGCGCGCGGGATCGTCAGCCGGGTGGACGGGATGGCGGACATCGAACACGTCACCGCCGCGATCGAGGCGATCCTCGACGGGAAGGGGTGAGCGACGTTTTCCCCTCCCTCTTAGGGAGGGGCTAGGGGTGGGTTAGAAAAGGCCGGGGCTCGATGCCCCGGCCTTTTCTGTTTGTGGCACGCTGGGGAGGCTCGCTTCGCTCGCCACCCACCCCCGACCCCTCCCTTGCAGGGAGGGGAGAAAAAGCCCCCAATCATGAAGCTTTTTTAATCCGCCCGTCACCGGATCGCACGGGTCCCGCGGCGTAGAGACATCTCCACGGCAGGCGCATCGCCGGCCGAAAGGAGATTGCACCATGAAGCTTCGTTTCCTTGCCCCCGTCGCCGCCACGGTCGCGCTGATCGCGGCCCCGGCGATGGCCGCTACCCCGGGCCGTCATCACAAGGCCCGCACCGAAAAGCCCGCCAAGCCCGCCAAGCCGGCGAAGCCCGCCAAGGCCGCGAAGAAGGCGAACTGAGCCCCCAACATCTCCCAAATGCCCTCGGGAGATGCTCCGGCCGGCGGGACTCCTCTTCCCGCCGGCCACTTTGCGTTCTAACGGGGCGCAGATTGGCGAGGCGCCCGGCATGACCCGCAAGATCCTGATCGTAGAAGATGACGCGGCCGCCGCCGCCTATCTCGCCAAGGGCCTGGCCGAGGCCGGCTTCTCCGCGGAGACCGCACGCGACGGGCGCGACGGGCTGTTCCTCGCGAGCGAAGGCATTTTCGACGCGATGATCGTCGATCGGATGCTGCCCGGGCTCGACGGGCTCGCGATGATCGCCGCCACCCGCGCCGCGGGCGTGCGCACCCCCGCCTTGGTCCTCTCCGCGCTCGGCACCGTTGACGACCGGGTCGACGGGCTCAACGCAGGGGCCGACGATTATCTCGTCAAACCCTTCTCCTTCGCCGAGCTGCTCGCCCGGATCGAGGCCTTGCTCCGCCGCGAGGAACGCGCCGCCGCCGCCGAGCCGGTGGCGAAGCTGACCGTCGGCGATCTCGAGATCGACCTGCTCGCCCGCGCCGTCACCCGCCAGGGCCGCGCCATCCCGCTGGGCGCGCGCGAATTCAACCTGCTCGAATATCTCGCGCGCAATGCGGGGCAGGTCGTCACGCGCACGATGATGATCGAGAAGATCTGGAACTATCATTTCGATCCGGGATCGAATGTGGTCGATGTCCATATGAGCCGGCTGCGGCGCAAGATCGAAGAGGGCTTCGCGACGCCGATCCTCCACACCGTGCGGGGCGCCGGCTACAAGCTCGGGCTCGAGTCCTAGGATCGGCATGAAGCTTTCGATCACCGCGCGGCTCGCGCTGCTGGCGATCGGGCTCGCGCTTATCTCGTCGCTCGCACTCGCCGGGTTCGTCTGGCAGGCGACGCAGGACGACGCGATCGGCGAACTCCGGCGCGACACGATCGAGCAATCAGACGCGCTGTTCGCAGTGTGGCAATCGGGCGGCGCCCCCGCGCTCGGACGGGCGATCGCCGCGGCGCAGGAGGGCGACGACACGCTCGTCGCCGAGCTGGTCGACGGCACCGGCGCCCGGATCGCCGGGGTGGGGCCGGAGCATCTTTCCTTCGCGCCCGCGCCGGGCGCCACCGGCTTCCGCATCGAGCGGCTCGGCACCAGCGGCCCCTGGGCGGCGGAGGAGGCCGGGTTCGTGGTCCGCCAGCTCGGCAATCGCTGGCTGGTGAGCGGGCGGATGCTCGACGATTGGGAGCGCGCCCAGCGCACCATCGAGCGCGCGCTCGTCCTCGCGGTCATCCTCGCGGTACTGCTCGGTATTGCGGGCGGGCTGGTCCTCACCCGCTATGTCTCGCGCCGCCTCGATCATATCGCGGGGGCGGTCGATGCGGTGACCGCGGGCGATCTCGGCCGCCGGGTCGCGACCTCGGGGGGCGACGCGTTCGACCGGCTCGGCGGGCGGATCAACCAGATGCTCGACCGGATCGACGGTCTGGTCGGCGAGCTGCGCGTGGTGACGGACAGCATCGCCCATGATCTCCGCTCGCCCATCGCGCGCCTGCGCGCCCGTGCCGATACCGCGCTCGCCGCCGCAGACTCGGGCCAGCGCGACGCGGCGCTCGCGGGGCTGATCGCCGAGACCGACCTGGTCACGCGGATGCTCGGCGTGCTGCTCGAGATCAGCCGGACCGAGGCGGCGAGCCGCGACGCCTTCGCCCCGCTCGAACCCGCGACGCTGATCGAGGAGATCGCCGATCTCTACGAACCGGTCGCCGAGGAGGCCGGGCTCAGCTTTGACGTGGCGACCGCGCCGGACATCCCGGCGATCCCGCTCCACCGCGAACTCCTGTCGCAGGCGGTCGCCAATCTGATCGACAACGCCATGCGCCACGCCGGCGGCGGGGGTGCCATCGCGCTGTCGCTCGGGGCGGGGGAGGGCGAACTCCAGATCGCCGTCGCCGACCGAGGGCCCGGCATCGCCGAGGCCGACCGCGCCGAGGCGCTGCGCCGCTTCGGCCGACTCGATTCGGCGCGCAGCCTTCCCGGCGCGGGCCTGGGGCTTGCGCTCGCTGATGCGGTCGCGCGGCTGCATCGCGGGCGGCTCGAACTGGGCGACAACGCCCCCGGCCTCGTCGCCACTTTGGTGCTGCCGTTTCCCATCTAGTGCTGGGCTCGTTTTCCTGAATCGTCATCCCGGCGAAAGCCGGGACCCGGAGCCAAGCAGTTCATCGCTCGTGACCCTGGGTCCCGGCTTTCGCCGGGATGACGGACGGTTCAGCCTTGATAAGGCAAGCCGCGAACCCGTCCCGAAACGCGCCGAACACGCGCTTGGCACCGGACCCGCAAAGGTATATAACTCCGCTCCCGAACTAATGCAGCCACGGCGCTTGACAGTGCCGGTGCGGCTGCATATGTCGCGCATCTTCCGAGACCCCCGGTCGACCGGCAGCGCTTCCTGCGCTCGCCGCCAATCGTGCGTTTCGGTGCAACGCGTTGAGATGGGGTGCGCTGCCATGCGGACCCCGTGGAGCTGGAGGAACTTAATCCATGGCACGTATTGCGGGTGTCAACATCCCGACCAACAAGCGCGTGATCATCGCGCTGCAGTATATCCACGGCATCGGCCCCGCAAAGGCCAAGCAGATCACCGACAAGCTGGGCATCACGCCCGAACGCCGCGTCCAGGACCTGTCGGACCAGGAAGTGCTGCAGATCCGCGAGACGATCGACGCCAATCACACCGTCGAGGGTGATCTCCGTCGCGAAACCGCGATGAACATCAAGCGCCTGATGGACCTGGCCTGCTATCGCGGCCTGCGTCATCGCAAGGGCCTCCCGGTCCGTGGCCAGCGCACGCATACCAATGCGCGCACCCGCAAGGGCAAGGCCAAGCCGATCGCCGGCAAGAAGAAGTAAGGGAGCGCTGAGAAATGGCACAGGCACCGCAGCGCCTCCGTCGGCGCGAACGCAAGAACATCACCGCGGGCGTCGCCCATGTGAATGCGTCTTTCAACAACACCATGATCACGATCACCGATGCCCAGGGCAACGCGATCTCGTGGTCGTCGGCCGGCATGATGGGCTTCAAGGGCTCGCGCAAGTCGACCCCGTACGCGGCGCAGGTCGCGGCGGAAGACGCCGGCAAGAAGGCCGCCGAGCATGGCGTCCGGACGCTGGAAGTCGAAGTGAAGGGTCCGGGTTCGGGCCGCGAGAGCGCGCTTCGTGCGCTTCAGGCGGTCGGCTTCCAGATCACGTCGATCCGCGACGTGACTCCGATCCCGCACAATGGCGTGCGTCCGTCGAAGCGTCGTCGCGTCTGATCTAACTTCTGTCCCGGACGCGGGGCCGCGGCAGCGGTTCCGGTCCGGGCCGGCACTTTATCGGCAAGTGAGGCCCCCTTCTCACTCGCCCAACCAGAGGGAAAGCCCGTGTCCGTCAACGCTAAGAACTGGCAGGAACTCAAAAAGCCCAGCGGTCTCGAGAAAAAGGCCGGTGGTGACTCGAAGAAGAAGGCGACCTTCGTCGCCGAACCGCTCGAGCGGGGCTTCGGCCTGACGCTCGGCAACGCGCTGCGCCGCGTGCTGCTCTCGTCGCTCCAGGGCGCCGCGATCACCTCGATCAAGATCGAGAATGTGCTGCACGAGTTCAGCTCGCTCGCGGGCGTCCGCGAGGACGTGACCGACATCGTGCTCAACGTGAAGCAGCTCGCGATCCGCATGCAGGGCGAGGGGCCGAAGCGCCTCCAGCTCTCGGCGACGGGTCCCGCCGAAGTGAAGGCCGGCGACATCGCGGTTTCGGGCGACATCGAGGTGATGAACCCCGAGCTGGTGCTGTGCCACCTCGACGAGGGCGCGACGCTCAACATGGAGCTGACCGCCGACACCGGCAAGGGATACGTCCCCGCCGCGTCGAACCGCCCGGCGGACGCCCCGATCGGCCTGATCCCGATCGATGCGCTGTACAGCCCGGTCCGCCAGGTCTCGTACAAGGTCGAGAATACCCGCGTCGGCCAGGAGCTGGACTACGACAAGCTCACGCTGACCGTCGAGACCGACGCGACGATCACCCCGGAGGACGCCATCGCCTACGCAGCGCGCATCCTGCAGGACCAGCTCGCTTTGTTCGTCCACTTCGACGATTCGGCGATGACGCGTCAGGCGCCTGTTGCACAGGGCGGTATGCCCGCCGCGCCGACGGCCGACACCGGCGACACCGCGCAGATCAACCGTTACCTGCTCAAGAAGGTCGATGAGCTCGAACTGTCGGTGCGTTCGGCGAACTGCCTCAAGAACGACAACATCATCTATATCGGCGATCTGGTCCAAAAGACCGAAGCCGAGATGCTGCGCACCCCGAACTTCGGCCGCAAGTCGCTCAACGAGATCAAGGAAGTGCTTTCGAGCATGGGCCTTCGCCTGGGCATGGAAATCCCGGGCTGGCCGCCCGAGAATATCGAAGAGATGGCGAAGAAGCTTGAGCAGGAAATCATGGGGTAACCCCACGATTTCGGGCCAGGAACAAGTGAAGGGCCGTCCCGGATGGGGCGGCCCTTTCGCGTTGGGGGGTCGTCAAACCTGTACGCGGGCTGAACACATATTTTGATAATGTTTCCGATCCCAATACGTTACAGCGAAATGACGCTTGCCAAGCCCGCATTTCTCCCAATAATATCAATCGCGGGTAGGGAGGGGTTTTTACTTGCGAGCCATGTTTGTGCTTGCCGCGCTTCTGTGCGGCAACTTTCCGCTGTGCGCCTTCGCGCAAGCTGTGCCCGGCGCTGCTGTTGCGGCGGCGCCCGTCGCTGAGTCCACGGCGCCGCCCGCCGAGGCGCCGCCGGCAGCGCCCGCCGCCGATCCCTGTACCGACTGTATCACCATTCCCGCGCTCACGGTCGTGACGGTGGAGATTATGGTCGATCTGGGCAGCAAGATCAGTAAGAGCGGTGACACCTTCCCGATCCGCCTCGCGGCGCCGATCGTCGTGAACGGCGTCGAAATCGTCCCCGCCGGGGTCACCGGCATGGGCGAGGTGATCCACGCCAAGAGGAGCGGCGGCAGCGGCGCTGCGGGCGAGCTGGTGCTCGCCGCACGCTATCTGGAAGTCGATGGGCGGCGGCTGCGATTGCGCAGCATGAACCTCTCGGCCAATGGCCGCTCGAACATCAATACCGCCTTCGCGATCAGCGCGGTAGGGCCACCGGTGGTTGGCTTCCTCATCAAGGGCAAGCAGGCGAACGTGCCCGCAGGTACCATCGCCGATGCCAAGACCGCGGAAGCATTCTCGATGGTGCCGATGCCCGCAGCTACCGCGCCCGAGGCGCCGGCCGCGCCCGCCCCGGCGGCGCCGCCGGAAACCACTGCAAAAGCAAACCCACAAGAGGGAGGGAAGTAAGATGAAAATTCTCAAGTTCGCAATGACCGCAGCCGCAGTCACACTGATGACGGCCGCCGCGCCGGTGATGGTGCCGGTCGCCGCGCACGCCCCCGCGGGCGACAAGGATCCGGTCGTGCCGATCGCGATTCCCGCGCCGCCCCCGGGCAAGGGCCAGATCGTGTTCTTCCGTTCCGGCGGCGGCGGCTTCGCGGTCGGCTGTTCGGTCAACGAACATGGCCAGAAGGTCAGCTCGCTGGGCGCCGGGCGCTATTTCATCATGGTCCTCGATCCCGGCCGTCACGAATTCACCGTGAAGAGCGAGGCGAAGGACGTGCTCGCGCTCGAGGTCGAGGCCGACGAGACCCAGTTCGCGACCTGCAAGATCAAGATGGGCATCCTGATCGGGCGTCCGGACATTCGGCCGTCGACCGAGGCTGAGTTCCGCAAGGCCAAGAACCTCAAGTTGGTCGACGAGGACGATATGGGCCCGCCCGAACTGGGCGCGCTTCGCCAGGCCCAGATCACCGCGGCGCTCGGCGCCCAGGCTCCGGCGACTGCCGCGGCGCCGGCGCAGTAATATCGCGTCATGGCGGGGGCGCGCCATCGTGCGCGCCCCTGCTTTTGCCCACGATCGCTTGACTTTCGGCGGGGAATCGGCTTTGGGCCGCGCTCCGGTTTTGGCGGCACCGTGAGCCGCCTGGTCTGGGGTACCTGATACGGCCCCTTAACGAACGAAGGAAGAAGACATGCGCCATAAGGTAGGCGGCCGTAAGCTTCAGCGCACCTCGGCCCATCGCGCCGCGCTGTTCCGCAATCTGAGCGCCGCGCTCATCAAGCACGAGCAGATCACCACCACGCTCGCCAAGGCGAAGGAGCTTCGCCCCTATGTCGAGAAGCTGGTGACACTGGCGAAGAAGGGCGGGCTTTCGAACCGCCGTCTCGCGCATGCCCGCCTGCTCGACGATGCGCAGCTGGTGAAGCTGTTCGACGTGCTGGCCGCCCGCTACGCCGACCGCAACGGCGGCTATACCCGCGTGATCAAGGCCGGGCCGCGCGCCTCGGACGCCTCGCCGATGGCGATCATCGAGTTCGTCGACCGCGACGTCTCGGCCAAGGGCCAGGATTCGGGCCCGGTGATGGGCGACGAGTTCGACGAAGCCGCCTGATCGGTTGCCGATAGGGACAAGCAAGGCGGCCGCACCCCGGTGCGGCCGCCTTTTGCTTTCGCGAAACCAAGTCGGCCCGCAGAGCATTGATCCCGCATGACCCAGGCCCCATCCATCGACGCCGTGGTCGTCGCTTGCCCGCATGACGGGGCGCTCAACCGGGTGCCGCGCGCACGGCTGGTGGAGGGGCCGAAATGCGGGACGTGCGGGCGGCTGCTGTTCGCGAGCAAGCCGGTGGCGCTCGATGCTACGGGGTTCGAGCGGCATGTCATGAAGGCCTCGCTGCCGGTGCTGGTCGATTTCTGGGCGGGCTGGTGCGGGCCGTGCCTGCAGATGGCGCCGCAGTTCGATGCGGCGGCGGCGCGGCTGGAGCCGCGGGTACGCCTCGCCAAGCTCGACACCGAGGCACAGCCGGAGATCGCCGGCCGCTATGGCATTCAGGGCATCCCGACGATGATCCTGTTCGCGAACGGCCGCGAGGTGGCGCGGCAATCGGGCGCAATGCCGGCCTCGGCGATTGTGCAGTGGGCGGAGCAGGCGCTGCGACATGCCTGAATAGCGTTTGTTTCGGCTCCGCAAGATTCGCTAGACTTTGGTGTGCGCCACCAATCCCTATCTGTCTTCTGAAGCAGGATCGACGCTTTTCCGCGGGTTTCGCGGTCTGGCACGTCGCTTGCGAACGTAACGGCGCCGGCAGGTTCCGCCGGCCCAGGAGACAGAAAATGAAGACCCGTTCGTCCGCGCTGTACAAGCGGACCGAGAATTACCACCGCCGCGGCACGTCCTGGATCGGCGCGGTCGCGGCATTGGCCTTCGCCGCCGCGCCGCTGGTGGCGATGCTGTGGGTGGTGCCGGTGACGGGCATCGGCATCGCCTGATCCCTGGCCCGTCACCCCGGCGAAAGCCGGGGCCAAGGGCCACGAACGGCATCGCCTGCAACGCTGGGTCCCGGCTTCCGCCGGGATGACGATCAGGGAGTTTCAAAGCGGACGGATCATGTTCTAGGGTGCGCCATTCCCACGCATTCCGGAGTCCATCCATGCGTCGACCGATGCTCTTCCTGTCCGCCCTTCTCGTCATCCCCGCCGCCACCGCCCAGACCGCCCCGGAGACCAACGCCAGCATGCCGAACCTCGTCTATCCGCAAACGCGCCGCGTCGATGTGGTCGAGGAGCAGTTCGGGGTGAAGGTGCCCGATCCCTATCGCTGGCTGGAGAATGACGTCCGCAACGATCCCGAGGTTCGCGCCTGGGTCGATGCGGAGAACAAGGTCACCAACGCCTATCTGGCGACGCTGCCGGGCCGCGACCTGTTCAACAGGCGGATCAAGCAGCTGTTCGATTATGAGCGGTTCGGCGTGCCGGTCCGCAAGGGCGGGCGTTATTTCTACCAGCATAATTCGGGCCTTCAGAACCAGGCGGTGCTGTTCGTGCGCGACAGCCTGAACGGCCCGGGGCGCGTGCTGATCGATCCCAATGGCTGGTCCAAGGATGGCGCCACCGCGCTCGCCGAATGGCTGCCCAGCGAGGACGGCAAGCATCTCATCTATTCGGTGCAGGACGGCGGGACCGACTGGCGCACGCTCAGGGTGATCGACGTCGCCACCGGCAAGGAGACCGGCGACGAGGTGAGCTGGGCCAAGTATACGATGGGCGCGAGCTGGGCGCATGACGGATCGGGCTTCTTCTATTCGCGCTATCCCGAGCCGCCCGCCGAGGCCAAGTTCCAGGCGCTCTCCGAAAACCACAAGGTCTATTTCCACAAGCTCGGCACGCCCGCGTCCGCGGACCGGCTGGTCTATGAGACCCCCGCCTCGCCCAAGCTCAGCCATTATGCCGGCATCACCGACGATGGCCGCTATCTGGTGATCAGCACGACCGAGGGCACCGACAACAAGAATCTCGTCACGATCATCGACCTGCACGACCCGAAATGGGCGCCCAGGACGATCATCGGCAAGCTCGAGAATGACTGGTCGACGATCGGCAATGTCGGGTCGAAATTCTATTTCTCGACCAATGCCGGCGCCCCGCGCGACCGGATCGTGACGATCGACATCGCGTCGGCGGACATGACCCCGCATCAGGTGGTCCCCGAGAGCGAGGCGACGCTGAGCAGCGCGTCTCTGGTCGGCGGGCGGCTGGTGCTCTCCTATCTGGTCGACGCCAAGACCGAGGTCCGCCGCTACACGCTCGACGGCAAGCCGGACGGCAAGGTCGCGCTGCCGGGGATCGGCACCGCGAGCGGGTTCGGCGGCGAGATCGGCAATGCCGAGACCTTCTTCACCTTCACCAGCTTCAACACGCCCGCGACCGTCTATCGCTACGACGTGAAGAGCGGCAAGGCGGCCGCCTGGGCGCAGCCCAAGGTGGCGTTCAACCCCGCCGATTATGCCGTCGAGCAGAAATTCTTCGCCTCGAAGGACGGGACCAGGGTGCCGGTCTTCATCGTGCGGAAGAAGACCACCACCGGCCCCGCGCCGACGCTCCTGTGGGGCTATGGCGGGTTCAACCTCAGCTACACGCCCGCCTTCTCGGCCTCGCGGCTGGCGTGGCTCGAGCAGGGCGGGGTGTTCGTCCTCGCCAACATCCGCGGCGGCGGCGAATATGGCAAGGCGTGGCACGATGCCGGGCGGCTCGCCAACAAGCAGAATGTGTTCGACGACTTCATCGGCGCCGCGGAGTTCCTGATCAAGGAAGGCGTGACGACCCCCGGCCAGCTCGCGATCCAGGGCGGTTCCAATGGCGGGCTGCTGATCGGCGCGGTGGTCAACCAGCGGCCCGACCTGTTCGCGGCCGCCTTGCCCGCGGTGGGGGTGATGGACATGCTCCGCTTCGACCGCTGGACTGCGGGACGCTACTGGGTCGACGATTATGGCTATCCGTCGAAGGAGGCCGATTTCCGGGTGCTCTGGACCTATTCGCCCTATCACAATATCCGCGGCGGCCGGACCTATCCGGCGATCCTGGCGACCACCGCCGACACCGACGACCGCGTCGTGCCGGGGCACACCTTCAAGTACGTCGCGGCGCTCCAATATGCCGATATCGGCCCCAAGCCGCACCTCGTCCGCATCGAGACTCGCGCGGGCCATGGCTCGGGCAAGCCGACCGACAAGATCATCGAGGAGGCATCGGACCTGTGGGCCTTCGCGGCGCGCTGGACGGGGATGGAGGTGAGGCCGCGCTGAGCGGCGGGGAAGGGGAGGAGCCGTCATGAAACGCGTCGCGCCATTGGTCCTGGTCCTGCTCCTCCTCCCGCTGCCCGCGGCGGCGCAGCGCGACACGGTCAACAAGGAGCAATTCCGCCACCAGAATCCACGCAAGACACAGGCGCAATTGCAGGACCAGTTCGTAGGCCTGTTCGAGCCCGTTGATCTGCGGCGGCGTAAGGACGCGCCTGAGCCGCGCAATCCGCTGACCAGGGTGATGCTCACCGGCAAGCCTTATGCCGCGACGGTTCCGGGGCTCTGTCGCAGCGACAGCGTCGTCATGCGGTTCGCACCGATTGGAGTAGGCAGCGGGCCCTTCGATGCGACTACCCCGGTCCGCGCCTATGGGCTGGAAACCAGCGCAAGCTTCTATTTCGTTCGGCCGCCCACGGGCTGGTATCGCGATATGAGCAGCGATGGGCGCTCGCCTTGGGATCACGAGTGCCACGGCGTGGGCTGGCCGGAGACGGGAGGCTTTGTCGCCAAGGAGGACGAGCAGGCGACCGATGCCTATTGGGCGGTTCACCTCGCCGGCGAGGCTGTCGCGGCGGGAAAAGTGGTGCCGGTCTGCGAGGAGTTTGCCGAGAAGCGCGATTGCCGCGAGGTCGTCGCAACTTTTGCCGCTTCGCCGTTCTGGTTCGTCGACGCGTGCGATGCGGCGTGGGACAGACGCTGCTTCGCGGTACTTGGTGCCGATGACGTCCAAATGCGCGTCGTCGCGCGTTTGGACGGGATGGTCGAACGGGTCGAGATGAGCCAGGTCCTCCTGCTCAGCCATGCGGTGCTCGATTAGCGCGCGGGCAACGTCCTCCGCCCTTCCCACGCCGCGATGATCTGCTATGCGGCCCAGGCATGAACCATCATGCCGATTCCATCCTTATCGTCGATTTCGGAAGCCAGGTCACTCAGCTGATCGCGCGGCGGGTGCGCGAGGCGGGGGTCTATAGCGAGATCGCTCCCTTCACCGCGGCCGCCGAAGCGTTTGCCCGGATGAAACCCAAGGGGATCATCCTCTCGGGCTCGCCCGCCTCTGTGCTCGAGGAAGGCAGCCCGCGGGTGCCGCAGGAAATCTTCGACTCCGGCCTGCCGATCCTCGGCATCTGCTACGGCCAGCAGGTGATGATGCACCAGCTCGGCGGCACGGTGCAGCTGGGCGAATCGGGCGAGTTCGGGCTGGCGTTCATCGAGATCGAAGATGGCTGCGTGCTGTTCGACGGCGTGTGGCACGAAAGCGAGAGCCACCAGGTCTGGATGAGTCATGGCGACAAGGTGACCGAACTCGCCCCGGGCTTCCGCTCGGTCGCGGTGAGCCCCGGCTCGCCCTATGCGGTCGTCGCCGACGATGCGCGGCGCTATTACGCCACCCAATTCCATATGGAGGTGGTCCACACGCCGGACGGGGCGAAGCTGCTCGCCAATTTCGTGCGGCATGTCTGCGGGCTCACCGGCAACTGGACGATGGCCGAGTTCCGCGCCGCCAAGATCAAGGAGATCCGCGACCAGGTCGGCGACGGCAAGGTGATCTGCGGGCTTTCGGGCGGGGTCGACAGCGCGGTCGCGGCGGTGCTGATCCATGAGGCGATCGGGCACCAGCTCACCTGCGTGTTCGTCGATCACGGGCTGATGCGCTCGGGCGAGGCCGACCAGGTCGTCAGCCTGTTCCGCGGGCACTATAATATCCCGCTGGTCCATGTGCAGGCCGAGACCTTGTTCCTCGGCGGGCTCGAGGGGGTCACCGATCCCGAGGCCAAGCGCAAGTTCATCGGCAAGACCTTCATCGACGTGTTCGAGGACGAGGCGCGCAAGATCGGCGGGGCGGATTTCCTCGCGCAAGGCACGCTCTATCCGGACGTGATCGAGAGCGTCAGCTTCACCGGCGGGCCCTCGGTGACGATCAAGAGCCACCACAATGTCGGCGGGCTGCCCGAGCGGATGAACATGAAGCTGGTCGAGCCGCTGCGGGAGCTCTTCAAGGACGAGGTTCGCGCGCTCGGCCGCGAGCTGGGGCTGCCCGATGTGTTTGTGGGGCGGCATCCTTTCCCCGGGCCGGGGCTGGCGATCCGCATCCCGGGCGAGGTGACCAAGGAGCGCTGCGATATCCTGCGCAAGGCCGACGCCATCTATCTCGAGGAGATCCGCAACGCCGGGCTCTACGACGCGATCTGGCAGGCCTTCGCCGTGCTGCTGCCGGTGCGCAGCGTCGGGGTGATGGGCGACGGACGGACCTATGATTCGGTGCTGGCGCTCCGCGCAGTGACCTCGACCGACGGGATGACCGCGGTGGCCTTCGAATTCCCCGGCGGGTTCCTGGCGCGGTGCGCGACGCGGATCATCAACGAAGTGCGCGGGGTGAACCGGGTGACGTACGATTATACGTCGAAGCCGCCGGGGACGATCGAGTGGGAGTGATCGAGACTCGCGATCATGCGAGGCATGATCGCGGCTTGATCATTCGGAGCAGCAAGGCGCCGCTTCCCGAACCCCGGTCCTGCGGCTTTCCCTACTGCTGTGGCGGCGGCGGCGTTGGCCTCAGGCTTGCCGGCAGGAAACCGTCGGGGAGCGGTTTGCGCGCTTCCGCGATCGCGGCGGCCGCGCTTGGATACGGATTGCCGCCTTTTCTCCAATCCCATTCGCCGCACGCGATACTCGCGGCGTAATAGACCGGGTCGGAATAATAGTCGGGATGCCCAAGCCGAAGCGGTTCCGGCGCGTCCCCCCGATTTGCGGCATGGTGCCGGGTGCCATCGGCATCGACCAACGCCGCCGCGCGCTGCTGGAAGGTGCGGGCGACGCAATCGAAGCGGATGCTGTACCAGACCGCATCATAGTGGATGCCACCCGGTTCCGTCTGGGGCTCGACATAGGCGTGCAACAGCCAGGCATCGGCATGATCGCCGCTGCGCCGCATCGTGCTGACTTCGATAAAATAGCTGTCGTCGCCCTGCACGAAGCGCATCGTGAAGGTGAGCGCCAGCGACTTGCCGTCGATGACGGAGGGTGTGCCCGGGTCCGCGTCGAAAAGGAACGGATCGGCCATTTCATACCGGACCGGCGCGGCATGGGCTGGCGCGATCATGCCCGGCATCATCAGCGCGGCGGCAAGCATCAGTGTCATTCCTGATCTCCGTATTGGGCAATGGATCGTCTCTACCGCGCCAGCCGATGCAAGGGCACCCTCGGGCGGGCCTAGGATGGAAACGGGTTCAGCTGGAAGGCGATCGACTTCGCCGCCTTGCCGTCCACCGTTCCGCTATCTTCCCAGCCCTTTTCACCCGCCTTGCCGATATTGCCGCCGGTGCCGACGCACCACAAAGTGTCGTTGGCGTCGAAGGCGACCATGTTGAGCGTCCAGCCGCCATAGGCCGCGGTCTGGTCCTCCCATGCCCCCGTAGCGGCGTTCCAATACCCCAGATTGCCCTCGGTGCCGACGCCCCACAGGCCGCCCTTTGAATCGAAGGCGATCATCCTGAGTGTCCAGCCGCCCCAATTGCCATAGTCGGTCCAGGCGTCGTGGAGCAGGGTGCCGACATTCCCCTCGGTGCCGACGCACCAGAGTTCCATGTCGCCCGGCTTGAAGGCGAGCCAGTCGATCGTCCAGCTGATCTGGTGCCACGCGCTCTGATCGACGGTCATCGAGCGCATCGACTTCACATTGCCGTCGGTGCCGACCAGATACAGATAGCCCTGGGGGTCGAAGGTCAGCGTCTTGAGCGACCAGCCGCCGACATAGCCGAGGCTGCCCCAATTCCCGGCATTCTCATTATATGCGAGCACGCTGCCGTCGGTCGCGACGACCAGCATGTTGTGGGGCAGATCAGCGGACATGTTGTCTCCTTGCGGCATGATGGCGGGCATGCGGCCTGCCCCGACCCTGTCGCCAGCATTGAATCACGCGGTCCCGATTGCAAGGACTTGCCCAAGGGCGTTAGGATGAAGCCGCCCTGGGGAAGGGGTGTGACTGGGGGATCGGACCATGACCAAATTCTCGCTGTGCGCGGGCATCGCCGCTTTGACCTTGCTCGCGGCATGCGGGGAGGCGCCGCCGCCGGCGGTCAACATCACCACGGTCGAGGTCGATAATTCCACCAATGTCACCGTCCCCGAGCCCGCTGCCGAGCCCGCCGGGAACGCTGCCGTGACGAACACCGCCGAAGCCGCGGCGCCCGCGGTGGCGCTCGCGTCCGACGGGCTGACGATCGTGCTCGACAGCGGCAGCACGCGCCATGCCAATTTCGGCATGGCCCGCGACGTGGTGGTGCCGATGGTCAGCGCCGGGCTGGGCAAGCCGACCGGCACCGGCCGTAACGAGGAATGCGGGCAGGGGCCGATGGATTTCGTCGATTTCAAGGGCGGGCTCGATCTCGAATTCCAGGACGGCAAGTTCGTCGGCTGGGACGTCGATGGGCGCGAGAAGGGCGGCTACACGACGATGAACGGGATCGGCGTGGGATCGACGCTCAAGGAACTGCGCGCCGCGTTCGGCGGTGTGACGGCGGAGAACACGTCGCTCGGCGACGAATTCGGCGCGGGCGATCTGGGCGGGCTGCTCACCTCGCTTAAGCCCGATGCGACGATCACCCATCTCTGGGCGGGATCGACCTGCCAGTTCCGCTAACCCGGGCGGCCGCGGGCGATGCCGACGCGGTGATCGCGCTGTGGGAGGCGTGCGGGCTGACGCGGCCGTGGAACGATCCGCAGCGCGATTTCGCCCTGGCGCTGGCGAGCGGGGCCTCGACGGTGCTGGTTGCGCGCGTTCCTGTCCTTGGGGGCGAGGCGCTGGCCGGGAGCGTGATGACGGGCTTCGACGGGCATCGCGGCTGGGTCTATTATCTCGCGGTCGCGCCCGGGCACCGCCGCAAGGGGCTCGGACGGGCGCTGATGGCCGGGGCGGAGGCATGGCTGCGCGAGCGCGGCGCCCCCAAGATCCAGCTGATGGTGCGCGAGGAGAATGAGGCGGTCGCCTTTTACGAGGCGCTGGGGCTGGAACGGCAGAAGGTGGTGACGCTGGGGCGGTTTCTCGATTAGGATGCGTTCATGCCAACCGCGACCTGGAACGGCGTCATCCTGGCGCAAAGCGACGACACGGTGATCGTCGAGGGGAATCATTATTTCCCCGCCGACTCGATTGCCGCAGAGTTTTTCGAGGAGAGCGACAGCCACACGCTTTGCCCATGGAAGGGCATCGCGAGCTACAAGACCGTGGTGGTCGATGGCGCGCGCAATCCCAACGCCGCCTGGTATTATCCCGACCCCAAGCCCGCCGCGAAGCAGATCGCCGGGCGCTTCGCATTCTGGAAAGGTGTGGAGGTCGTGTGACCGCGGCGCGGCAGCGATTACATCACTTCCTGGCCTGGCCGACCCGCGGGATCGTCATATTCACTTTGGGGCATGCCCCCATTATTGTGCGGACAAAGGCTTTGGAAGGAAAGGGCGATGCGCGCTTTGATATTCTTGGCTTCACTCGCAACCGTCAGCTCGGCTGCCTTCGCGCAATCGCAAGACAGTTCGCGGCCCGCGCTCGGCTATGTGTCGGCGCGAACGGAAGCGGTAAACCGCTCCCATCTGGAGGGCCGCGAACGCTATGAGTGCCTCGTGCGCAAGAGCAATGGCAGGCAGGAATGCCACACCCGGGCCGAATGGCGCCGGATCGCGATGCAGATCGAAAACGACAACCGCCCAAAGCGCTGAAGCGCCCCTTGGCCGGCGACAATCGGGGGAAATAGTGTGACGCTGGCCATGTACGGGATCAAGAATTGCGACACGATCAAGAAGGCGCGCGACTGGATGGCCGCCAACCATATCGCCTACGACTTCCACGACTATAAGGCCGAGGGCGCCGACCGCGCGCGGCTGCTCAAATGGATCGAGGCGGTGGGCTGGGAGGTGCTGCTCAATCGCGCCGGCACCACCTTTCGCAAGCTTCCCGATGCCGATCGCGAGGGGATCGATCAGGCCAAGGCGGTCGCGCTGATGCTCGAACATACTTCGGTGATCAAACGGCCGGTGCTCGAATATCCGGGCGGGGTGCTGGTCGGGTTCAAGCCCGATCTATGGGCGCGCGCGCTGCTTTGACGGTAAGGCTTGGCTAACCCTTTAAGTTCGGTTAGTATCCACTGACCAAAGCAGGGGAGGACTGCATCATGGCATCGGTTTTCGGGGGCAAGCCGCCCGTCTGGTTCTGGATCGTTTCGGGCGCGTTCCTGCTGTGGCAGCTGATGGGCGGTTACGCTTTCTATGTGTACGCGGTCGTCGGGCCCGACGATCCCTATCAGCGCCATCTGGGTGAGCTGATGCCCTTCTGGTATAATTGGGTGTTCGGGGTGGCGGTGTTCGCCGGAATCGCGGCGGCCGTGCTGCTGCTCATGCGGAACAAGCTCGCCAAGCCGCTCGCGCTGGCCTCGCTGATCGCGGTGATCCTGCAATATGGCTATGTGATCGGGACGACCGATCTGATCGCGCATCAGGGTCTGGTGATGGCGACCGGGCTGCCGATTACGATCGCGGTGCTCGGCGCGGTGATGCTGTGGTTCGCCAATTCCTCGATCAAGCGCGGCTGGCTTTCGTAACATCACCGTCACGCCCAAGTCATACGGCGCGGCATGGCCGATGATTTTGACAGGATCCGGGTGCGCGCCGAGCAGCATGGGCTGTTCGAGACCTGCATCCTGCTTGGGAGCCTGACCGGCGCCGAGGCGATGACCGCGGCGCTGGAGGCGGCGATCCGCGCGCACCGCGATGCCGAGCCGGGGATCGAGCGGTCGAACGTCGGCGGCTGGCATTCGAAGACCGACATGCTCGATTGGGGCGGCCCCGCCGCGGCCAAGCTCGCCGATACCGCGGTGAAGATGGCGAAGCGCATGTCGGTGTTCGGCGCGGGCGAGCCTTTGTGGTCGGTGCGGATGTGGGCCAATGTCTCGCCGCCGGGGGCGCTCAACATGAGCCATGCGCATCCCGGCGTGCTGTGGGCGGCGGTCTATTATGTCGCAGCCGGCGAGGCGGGGCAGGGTGGCGAACTCTATCTCGAGGACCCGCGCTTCCCCGTGCCCCAGATGACGCTACCGGGCTTCCGCGCGATCGGCGCGGATGGGATGCCGCAGGAGGTCGAGCACCGCATCGCGCCCAAGCGCGGCGACCTGATCCTGTTTCCCGCCTGGATGCGCCACGGCGTGCGGCCCTATCGCGGGACAGGCGAGCGCATCTCGATCGCGATGAACCTCTACGTTCGCGAAGCATAGCGACAGGCCCAGCCCGGGTCCGAGGCCGAGCCCCAAGGCTAGCCTTCCTCCCACTGGAACACCTCCTCCAGCGGCTTGTCGAACACCCGCGCGATCCGGAACGCCGCCTCGAGCGTGGGGGAATATTTCCCCTGCTCGATCGCCGCGATCGTCTGGCGGGTTACGCCTACCGCCAAGCCCAGTTCGGCCTGGGTCATCTCGCCCGCCATGAAGCGCAGCATGCGGATCTGGTTCGAGAGCGCACCCTTAGCCATGCCAGCCTCGGCGATAGCTCAAGAGGATCACGCCCTGATGGGTGAGCTCGGCGATCACGATCGCGAACAAGGCGGTGTTGACGATCTTCCCCGGCGCCTCGGTAAAGGGCATCACCACCCCGACCAGGATCATCCCGACCAGCAGCACGGCATAGGCGATGCTCGCCCCGCGCCGCTCGATCGCCCGGTCGCGCTCGTCGGCGGCGCCGCCGCCCGACTGGATGCGGACGGCGAGGTTGCCGCCGATCGCTACCAGCGCGTGGGCGGTCGCGACCATGCCGAACAGCCAAAGCATGTCGAGCAGCCGCGCTTCGGGCGGGCGGGTCGCGACGATGGTGAAATAGACGGCGTAGACCAATGCCATCGCCGTGAAATTCACGGCGGCGAGTTTCTCACGATAAGCCATGTTCATCCTCCCATCCGGAAGCGGGCGATCTGCCAGCCGCTGTGCACCAGCTCGGCCAGCACCAGGGATGCGAGCAGCGCGTTGCCGAGCAGCACCGGGGCGAGCCCGTGGGGCGGGGCGGGCTGCCATTCGTTCGCGATGCGCAGCAGCACGGGGCCGGCGAGCATCAACGTCACCACCGCGCTGCTCAGCGTGAAATAGGCCGGGCGATAGGCCGAGAGCGCGAAGGCCTTTTCGCGGTCGTCCGCCGGGGCGCCGGCTTCCTTGCCGGTGATGACCGCGAGGATGATCGCCGCGACGATGTGCACCCCCACGACCAGCGCGACCGTCATGACGAAGTCGCCGGTCGCCGCGCCCTGATCGAAATTGCCGGCCTTGAGCGCGCGGGCGAAGCGGATGAAATACCAGCCCCAGATCCCCAGCGTCGCCGCCATGGATGCCCAGAGCATCTTTTCCCTGAATGCCATTTTCCTGTCCTCGATGTTCTCGATTCGCCACATCATGTAAAGAATATCGAACATTGAGTCAATAGTTAATAACTTCATGTCATCCGTTCCAGCCATTCCTCGGGGGGCCGCGCGCGCTTGCAATGTTGGATTTCGCCTGCTCCAGTGTGCTGGAAGGGCGGCTCTTTGACATGGCGAATCGACCGGTCGAATCGGTTTCATCCAGCCCCCCTTCTCCAACAAGAACGCGTTTCTCTCTGGGATAAGGTCACCAATGGGACGAACTTGCAGGACCTTATCGCCCGCGCGCGGGGGCGGGCCGGCCGCACGGTTTTGATTGGGCAGGCGGATGCTTTAAGAGGCGTCCCCATGTCCCACCTCACGCTTGACACCGCGACCAGCCGCGCGAACCCGACTCCGGCGCCGATGAAGCGGCTCACCATCCCCGCGATCCGCAATCGCAAGGGCAAGGAGCCGCTGGTGATGCTCACCGCCTATACGGTGCGCATGGCGCAGCTGCTCGATACGCATTGCGACATCTTGCTGGTGGGGGACAGCCTGGGGCAGGTGATCTACGGCCTGCCCTCCACGCTGCCGGTCACGCTCGACATGATGATCGCGCACGGCGCCGCGGTGGTGCGCGGCAGCTATCATTCGGTGGTGCTGATCGACATGCCCTTCGGCAGCTATGAGGCGAGCCTCGAGGCGGCCTTCGCCTCCGCCGCGCGTGTGATGGCCGAAACCGGCGCCGCGGGCGTGAAGATGGAGGGCGGCGAGGCGATGGCGCCCACCGTCCGCTTCCTGTCCGAACGCGGGATTCCCGTGATGGGGCATGTCGGGCTCACGCCCCAGGCGGTGAACACGCTCGGCGGCTATGGCGCGCGCGGCCGCACCAATGCCGAGCACGCCAAGATCATCGCCGATGCGCGCGCCATTGCCGACGCCGGCGCGTTTGCGATCGTGGCCGAGGGCGTGGTCGAAACGCTCGCCAACACCATCACCGCCGAGGTATCGTGCCCGGTGATCGGCATCGGCGCGTCGAACCAGTGCGACGGGCAGGTGCTCGTCACCGAAGACATGCTCGGCCTGTTTGAGCGTACGCCGCGTTTCGTGAAGCGGTTCGACGATCTGGCTGGCCGCATTTCCGCCGCGGTTGAAACCTATGCCGCCGAGGTCAGATCGCGCGCTTTTCCGGGCCCAGAACAAGTCTATCCGGCGCGCGACTGATCGACTATCGCAGGCCCGAAACCGCGGCTAGGGTCCGCGGCCCAGACCACCCATGGAGCAAGTTTTGGCACTCCCCCCTTCCGATACGACGCAAGATGCCTTTGTCCGCGAAGTCGATGAGGAATTCCGGCGCGATCAGCTGTTCGGCCTCTGGCAGAAATATGGGCGGATCGCGATCGGCGCGGTGGTGGGCGGCCTGGCGCTGTTTGCGGCGTTCCTGTGGTGGCAGCATCTGAACGAAGCGAGCGCGGGCCAGACCGGCGAGCAGTTCGACGCGGCGCTGAAGAGCGGCAGCAAGGACGAGCTGATCAAGATCGCCGACGGCAAGGGCGACGGCTATCGCGCGATGGCGCGCTTTGCCCAGGCCGATCTCGCGCTGATGAACAATGACCGCAAGAGCGCCGTCGCGCGGCTCGCGGAGGTCGCCGGCGACGCCAAGCTGCCCCAGCCGCTGCGCGACCGCGCGCTGGTCCAGCAGACCGCGGTCGAATTCGACACGCTTCAGCCCCAGGCGGTGATCGACCGCCTGCGCGGTTTTGCCGCGGCGGGGTCGCCCTGGTTCGGCACCGCGGGCGAGATGGTTGCCATCGCCTATCTCCGCCAGGGCAAGCGCAAGGAAGCGGGCGCGTTGTTCAACCAGCTCGCCCAGGCCCCCGATGGGCAGGTTCCCGAGAGCATTCGTCAACGCGCGGTTCAGCAGGCCGGTGTTCTGGGTGTCTATGCCAACGATCAGCTGACTGAGGACAAGAAGCCAAAATGAACAATTGGGTGAGGTTGGCGATCGCCACCGCGGCGATCGCGTCGCTGGGCGGCTGCAAGATTTTCAAGGGTGAGGACCGCCGCACCCCGGTGGTGGGTCAGCGTATCCCGATCCTGGTTTCGGAAAACGACATCGTTCCCGATCGCGCGCTGCAGTCGGTCGAGGTGCTCGTTCCCGAAGCGGCGACCAACGACGCCTGGTCCCAGCCGGGGGGCAATGCCTCCAAGTCGATGGGCCATCTGACGCTCGGCGAATCGCTCACCAAGGCGTGGAGCGCGCAGATTGCCGGCGGATCGAAGCGCGAGCGGCTCGCCGCCGCGCCGGTGGTCGCCGAAAACCGGCTCTTCGTGATGGATGTCGAGGGCACGGTCACCGCCTTCGCCGCCGATACCGGCGCCAAGCTGTGGGCAGTCGAGACCTCGAAGGACAAGGAAAATCGCGGCGCCCGCTTCGGCGGCGGCGTGAGCACCGATTCGGGCCGCGTCTATGCGACCAACGGTCTCGGTGATCTGGTCGTGCTCGACGCGGCGAGCGGTTCCGAAGTGTGGCGCGTGCATCCGGCGGGCCCGCTGCGCGGCGCGCCGACGATCGATGCCAATGGCCAGGTCTATGTGACCACCCAGGACAACCAGCTGTTCGCGCTCAACGCCGCGGACGGCAAGGTGAGCTGGACCGCCTCGGCCAGCCTCGAGACGCAGGGCGTGTTCGGCGTCGCCGCGCCGGCCGCGGCGCAGGGCACCGTGGTCGCGGGCTTCTCGTCGGGCGAGCTCAACGCCTATCGCTACGAGAACGGCCTGACCCTGTGGGCCGATGTCCTCTCGCGCAGCTCGATGACCACGTCGGTCTCGTCGCTGTCGGATATCGATGCCGAGCCGGTGATCGACGGCGGCATCGTCTATGCCGTCGGCCAGGGCGGGCGCATGGTCGCGATGCAGCTCGCCACCGGCGCGCGTATGTGGGAACAGAATATCGCGGGCATCGCGACCCCCTGGGTCGCGGGCGAGTGGATTTTCGTCGTCACCGACGATGCGCGGCTGCTCTGCATTTCGCGCGCCAGCGGCAAGATCCGCTGGATCTCGCAGTTGCCGCATTTCACGAACGAGAAGAAGCGCGCGGGGCCGATCTCCTGGGTCGGTCCGGTGCTCGCGGGCGGGCGGCTGGTGCTGCTCAACAGCGAGGGCGACATCGTCTCGGCCTCGGTCGCCGACGGCAAGATCACCGCGACGCTGCGCACCAAGCAGAGTCTGTCGCTCGCGCCGATCGTCGCCAACAACATGCTCTATGTCCTCGACGACAAGGGCGGGCTGACCGCGTATCGCTGAACCCCGGCTCCTCCCCGCGGGAGGAGCTTACATCGCCAATTCCGGGCAGCCGGGGCCGCAATGCCCCGGCTGTCGCTTTTCCGGCCCATTGCCTCTAGGTAGCCCGAATGCCCTTACCCACCGTCGCCATCATCGGCCGGCCCAATGTCGGCAAGTCGACATTGTTCAACCGGCTCGTCGGCAAGCGTCTGGCGCTGGTCGATGACCGCCCCGGCGTGACCCGCGACCGGCGCGAGGGCGAGGCGACGCTGCTCGGGCTCGAATTCCGCATCGTCGATACCGCGGGCTTCGAGGATGAGGATCCGAAGACGCTTCCGGGAAGGATGCGCATGCAGACCGAGGCGGCGGTGCGCGAGGCCGATGTCGCCTTGTTCGTGATCGATGCGCGCGCCGGCATCACCCCGCTCGACGAGGAGATCGGCCGCTGGCTGCGCAGCGCCGACGCGCCCGTCGTGCTGATGGGGAACAAGGCCGAGGGCAAGGCGGGCGAGACCGGAATCATCGAGGCGATGGCGTTGGGCTTCGGCGATCCGATCCCCTTCTCGGCGGAGCATGGCGAGGGGCTGGTCGACCTGTTCGAGGCGCTGCGCCCGTTCATCGAGCGCGACGAGGAGGAAGAGGTCGAGGACGAGGATCCCGAGAACCCGGACGCCCCGCTCAAGCTCGCGATCGTCGGGCGGCCCAATGCGGGCAAGTCGACCCTCGTCAACAAGCTGCTCGGCGAGGACCGGCTGATCACCGGGCCCGAGGCCGGGATCACCCGCGACTCGATCGCGATCGACTGGGAATGGCCCGACTCCACCGGAAAACTTCGTAAAGTCCGGCTGATCGACACCGCCGGCATGCGCAAGAAGGCGCGCGTGCAGGACAAGCTCGAGAAGCTCTCGGTCGCCGATGCGCTTCACGCGGTCGATTTCGCCGAGGTGGTGGTGCTGGTGCTCGATTCGACGCTGGGGCTCGAGCTTCAGGACATCAAGATCGCCGACAAGGTGCTCCAGGAGGGCCGCGCGCTTGTCATCGCGCTCAACAAATGGGACGTGGCCGAGAACCAGTCGAGCCTGTTCAACGGCGTGAAGGGCGCGCTCGAGGAGGGGCTGGCGCAGGCGCGCGGCGTGCCCCTGCTCACCATCTCGGGCGCGACCGGCAAGGGGCTCGACACGCTGATCCGCGTCGCCTTCGAAACGCGAGAGGCCTGGTGCCGCCGCGTTTCGACCGGACAGCTCAACCGCTGGTTCGAGCGGGCGCTCGAAGCCAATCCGCCCCCCGCGCCCGGCGGCAAGCGAATCAAGCCGCGCTATGTCACCCAGATCAAGTCGCGCCCGCCCAGCTTCGTGCTGTTCGGCACGCGGGTCGATCTGCTGCCGGAGAGCTATCGCCGCTATCTGGTCAACAGCCTGCGCCGGGAGTTCGATTTCGGCGCAGTGCCGGTGCGCTTCACGATGCGCGCGCCCAAGAATCCGTTCGATACCGACAAGAGCGGATGATCGCCATCGATGCCCGCGGGATGCGCTGCCCCTGGCCGGCGATCCGGCTGGCCAAGGCGTTGCGCGAGCATCCGGGCGAGCCGATCGAGATCCTCGCCGACGATCCCGCGGCCGAGCGCGAACTGACTCAGCTCGCCGATGCTGCAGGTGCGAAGATAAGCCCATTTGAATCCAGCGATTCTCGCGGCTTCCGCGTGGTTCCTTAGCGCGAAATCAACTTGGTGTTTACTTACCGGCATTAAGAACGTTCTCAACTGAGTGAGTGCGGAGTCGGGTATGGACGTGTCTGCCGCGGGTGGTTCGCTGGTGAATTGGGGTGCGTTTTCGCAGGCCCGGGCGGAGCTCGGTGCCAATTTCGTACGCATCCTCGGCTATTTCCGCGAGGACGGCGTCAAGTCGGTCGCCCAGATCGAGGATGCGATGCGCGCGCAAAACGCCACCGCGATGGTGATCCCCGCGCACACGCTCAAGGGCGAATCGCGCCAGTTCGGCGCCGATCCGCTCGCCGAGCTTGCCGAGATGATCGAGCAGATCGCCCGCAACTGCATCGAGACGCACAACACGCCCGAAAAGGCGCTGGAGCATGTCGTCGAGCTGCGTCCGCTGTTCGAGGCGACGCTCACCTTGCTCGAACGCGAAGCCAATCCGCTGGTGGCGCGCCGCCCGGCAGCGTTCGGCCGCCGCGCGAGCTGAACTGCTGCCTACTCGCCCTCGCCCGCGGGCTTGCTGTTGAGCTGGACGTAATTCTCGATCCCCATCCGTTCGATCATCTCGAACTGGGTCTCCAGTGAATCGACATGCTCTTCCTCGCTGTCGAGAATGCGGCGGAACAGGTCGCGGCTGACATAGTCGCGGACGCGCTCGCTATGCTCGATCGCATCCTTGAGCACCGCGATCGCCTCGATCTCGAGCGCGAGATCGGCCTTGAGCGCCTCCTCGACGGTCTCACCGATCCGCAGCCGCCCGAGCAGCTGGAAGTTGGGCAACCCATCCAGAAACAGGATGCGCTCCGACACCATGTCGGCATGCTTCATCTCGTCGATCGATTCGTGGCGCTCGAAATCGGCGAGCCGCTTGACGCCCCAATGATCGAACAGGCGGTAGTGCAGCCAATATTGGTTGATCGCGGTCAGCTCGTTGCGGAGCACCTCGTTGAGATATTCGAGGACCTTGGCGTCACCCTTCATCGTGCTCACCCCTATCGGTTAGGCGCGCGAGTCTAGACGCGAAAGAAGGTGCAGGACAGCGAAAATCTGGCGGAAATCCGCCATTTTTCTAATTGAGAACGCGCTTCAATCGCGGCGCGCGGGCAAGCCGCGCTCAGGCAGCTGCGCGTTCGGAATTGATGATCTCCCGCGCGAACGGGACGCACTGGCCGCATTTGGGCTGGAGCCCGAGCGCCCGGTACGCCTGGCAGGCGCTGGTCGCGCCCTCGCGCGCAGCCGCGCGGACATCGCGTTCCCGGATAGCATTACACACGCAGACGACCATCGAATCCTCGCTCTCGTGAAAAGACTATGGGGCTAATGCGAGTGATTCGCAATGACTATTGCGTGTCGTTCGCAACTTGGCCCGCGCTCGACAAGCGCCGGGGCGCGGCATAGCCTTGGGCGATGTTCGCCACGGTCCTCTCCGCGCTGCTCGCCGCGCCCGCCATTTGCCCCGTTCCCGAATCGATGCCCGCGCTGAGCGAAGCCATGGCGGGCGAGGGCGACGCGGATTGGTGCCTCGACGGCGCCGATCCCTTCGCCATTGCGGGGCCCGACGGGACGCCGCGTCAGCTGGTCTGGCGCGACGAGACCGGGCGGGTTTCGATCACCCAGTGGCGCCGGGGCGGGCCCGATGCGATGCCTGAGGACTGGGAACGGGTCGCCACGCGCCGGCCCAAGGCGGTGCAGCAGGGCCCGTTCCACGAAGTCCTGATCCAGAAGCTCGGCGACAATGTCATCGTCGTGACCGTCAACCCCGCCTGGCGGATCGGCAACGCGGTCTGCGCGGGCGAGGGCGGGGCATCGGCTGCCTATCTGCCCGCGGGCATCGACCCGACCGCGGCCGATCGCGGCGTGATCGATGGGTTGTTCGGCTTCGACGATATCGATCCGGGCAATGTCATGTGCACGCTGCTGCACCCCGATGGCGATGGCTGGCGCCCCCGCCTGCGCGGGCCGCAGGGCAGGCCGCTGCCCGAGATCGACGACTATTATGCGGGGACCGAGATTCGCGTGACCCCGCGGGGCGATTACGCGCGCAACCTCGGCCTCAGCCGCTAGCGGCGGCGCCCTTCATCGGCTGCGGCTCACCCCGCGCGAGGCTGCGCCAGGCCCATTCGAACGGGCCGTAGCGGAAGCGGGCCAGCCAGGGCTTGGACCAGAGCAGGATCAGCGCCCACACCGCGAGCACGACCAGATAGAGTTCGGCGCGGCTCAGCGTGCCGAACCAGCCCAAGCCATAGCCGTAGAAAAGCGTGGTGCAGATCAGGCTGGTGGTCAGATAGTTGGTGAAGGCCATCCGGCCCGCCGCGGCGATCCGCTCGGTCAGCAGCCCGCCGGGCCGCGCGAGCAGCAGGATCAGGGCGGCCCAGCCGAGGAACAGGATCGGGCGCACCGGGGTGGTGAGCACGAACACGGCCGTCATGACGGGCAGCAGCGCGAAATCCCGGTTGATCAGCCAGGCGGCGATCGCGGCATAGGCGGGCACGCCGATCCCGAAGCCGATCCAGGCGAAGCGCCGCAGCCGCGCTCGCGGCCATTCGCCGCGCAGCATGCCGCTGCGCAGCGCCGCCATGCCGAACAGCATATAGGCGATCGTCTCGCTGCCGTAGAGCAGGGCCATCGGCAGCGGCCCCAGCTGGTTGTGTGCGAAGCGGTCGGCGACGATCCCGGCATAGCCGCCGCGGAAGAGCGCGAGCTGGCGTGCATTCTCGGCAGCGCTGGGAATGCCGAAATTGCGGTTGAAATCGTCGATTTGCTTGACCGCATCGGCATAGCCCGGCGCGCCCTCGGGGATCGACTGGAGATAGTGGACGCCGAGCGGCAGCAAGGTGAAGAGCACGGTCTGCACCACCACGAGCATCGCGCCCAGGATCACCATCCGCCGCACCGGCAGCTTGCGCAGCAGGAAGGCGACCATTCCAATCAGCGCGTATCCGCCCAGGATGTCGCCGAACCAGACCAGCCAGAGATGCGCGAGGCCGAACACGAGCAGCCACCCCATCCGGCGGTAATGGACCGAGGCCGGGCTCTCACCCTTGGCCTCGGCGCCCTCGATCACCAGCAGCATCGACGCGCCGAACAGGAAGGAGAAGAGCCCGCGCATCTTGCCGTCGAACAGCACGAAATTGGCGAGATAGGCGGCGAGGTCCCAGCCCTCCGCCCCGCCATAGGCGCGCGGGTTGAAATAGGCTGCCTCGGGCAGGCCGAAGGCGACAATGTTGAGCAGCAATATGCCCATCACCGCCACCCCGCGGACCGTGTCCAGCGTTTGGAGGCGCGCCGGGGCTTCGCTCATCCGCGCTTCGCCACCCACCCGATCGGGAGGCCGACGAGCACGACATGCGCGAACAGCTGCTTGGCGATCGCGAAGCTGTCGGCGGCGGGGAAGGGCACGCCGAAGCGCTGGTGGAGCACCACGCCATACATCACCGCCCACACGCCAACGCCATAGAGCGCGGCGGCGAGCAAGGTGTGGTTGCGGATCAATGCGCTGCGTTCACGCACGAGGATGAACACCGTGGCGATCACCGCCATGATCGCGAAATGGACGAGCAGGCCAATCGCGCTCCCGGCCAGGCCCCATGTACCCGCGCCCGGGATGGGCCCGCTGGCGATCCCCGCGAGCATGCCGAGCGGGTCCTTGCCCTTCATCAGCGTCTCGGTGATCGCCATAGCGATATCGAGCGTGCCCGCGATCAGCGTGGCGGTGACGATCTTTTGCGACGTGCTGCTCATGACGATCCTCCTCAGCCCTTGCGGGCGACCAGTGCGATGGGAATGCCGACCAGGATGAGATGCGCGAAAAGCTGGGTGCCGATGCCCAGCGGGGAGGGCGGCCAGGCGGTAGGGAAGCGCCAGGGCACCACGATCAGATTCATCACCACATAGGTGGCGACGCCGTAGAGCAGGCCCCAGACGACGGGCTGGCGCTTGAGGGCGGGCATCCGGTTCGCCGCGAGGACGAACCCCGTTGCCATGATCGCCATCAGCGCGAAATGGACTGCGAGGCCGGCGCCGGCCGCGGCATCCCCCCAATCCTTGGCATTGGGGAAAGGGCCGCTGGCGACCCCGGTCAGCATCGCGGCAACGCTGCGCTTGCCCATGTAGAGCGTCAGGCAGATCGCGAAGAGGATATCGAGCGTCCCCGCGATCGCGGTTGCCACCATGATGCGGCGACCCGTGCTCCATTCGGCCATGATGCTCTCCCCCCGATTTTGCATGGAGGTTACAGCCAGGAAGCGATCTGCTCCAGCGGCTTCTTCTTGAGCGCGAAGGCGGGCACCGTGGCATCCGCGGCGGGATGGCCGGCGACGATGATCATCAGCGGCTTTTCCTCCGCCGGGCGCCGGCACAGCCGGTTGAAGAAGCGCATCGGATGGGGCGTGTGGGTGAGCGTCGCAATGCCCGCCTGGTGCAGCGACGCGAGCAGCAGGCCGCAGGCGATGCCGACGCTCTCGGTCACATGATAATTCTGCACGCGGGCGGCGGCATCGAACCCCCCCTTGCGCTGCGCGAAGGCGACGATCAGCCAGGGGGCGGTTTCGAGGAAGGGCTTGTCGGGCCCGGTGCCGAGCGGCGACACCGCCTCGAGCCAGGCCTCGCCGGCAACGCCCGCATAGAAATTGCGCTCCTCCTCCTCGGCGGCGACGCGGATCGCGGCCTTGGCTTCGGGCGAGGACACGACCGCGAAATGCCAGGGCTGACGGTTGGCGCCGCTGGGGGCGGTGCCCGCCGCGAAGATCGCCGCCTCGATCACCTCGCGCGGAACCGGCGTGTCGGCGAAATGGCGGCAGCTGCGACGGGTGCGCATCGATTCGAGAAAGGTGTTGGCCCGAGCGATCCGCTCGGCGTCGGAAAGCTCGGGATAGGGCTTCCAGGGCAGGGAATCGGATACCGCCATGGGAATTGGCCTTACGCTGCGGTGCCCGCCTCGCCTAGCGGTGCTCTTTACGTATGACGAGTTTCAGCCCCGACCAGATCGAATCGACCGCGCAGACCTTGATATCGACCAGCCCGGTGGGCAGCGCGACCTCGCGGATCGTGTCCTCGGTGATGTCGGTCGGGACCTTGGATGCCTTCTTGGGCCAGGAGACCCAGATGAATCCCGCCGGATCGATCAGGTCTCGGAGTGCGGCGACGTGCCGTTCGAGTTCGGCGCGCTCGGTGACGAAGATATGCGCGCCCTGCAGCCCGGCGGAGGCGGCCGCCTGCTCCGCGACATTGAGTCCCTCGGCGTCGATTTCGGCGCGGACGCTGTCGGGCATGGCGTGGAACCAGACGCGGAGGCCGGGGACGAGGCCGAGCTTCTTGGCGAGCGGGGTGCCGGAATAGCCTGTAGGCATGGGGTCCTCCTGCGGGCAGTCTAGGCGGGTGGCGGGCCCGCGAAAAGGTCCCGCACATGCGGTCCATTGGTGACCTTTGCCTGAGGGGAAATCGTGCAGTTGATGGAGATGGCGGTGCCACGGCGAGCGGGTTTCGCGATGTCAAAGAGCGGCCCGGAGTGACCGGGCACGAATAGCCAAGCAGGCGAAATCCTACATTGCAAGCCTTGGTAATCCTCCCCCGGAGGGGGAGGGGACCGCCGAAGGCGGTGGAGGGGTAGTTTCCACAAGCGGTATCGCCCGTGGAGACTACCCCTCCGTCAGGCTGCGCCTGCCACCTCCCCCTCCGGGGGAGGATTGGATCAGGCCAGTGCCGCGTCCTCGCCCATCAATGCCAGGAAGAAGCCCTCGTGCGCCGCGCGGAGGTCGGCCAGCGACACCGTCCAGTCGCCCTCGTCGAGCTCGAAGATCAGCCGGTCCTTGATCACCCGGCCGAGCGGATCGGCGGGGACGTCGGCGGCGTGGGCGGCGGCCATGAAGTCGGCCAGGCAGGTATCGCAGACGGTGACGACATACAGGCCCTGGTCCTCGCCGAAAAAGGAGCCGGCGACGCCGAAGGGCTGGGGCTCGTTGACGAGGACGCCGAGACCCGAGGCGAGCGCCATTTCGGCGAGCGTCACCGCGAGGCCGCCGTCGGACACGTCGTGGCACGCGGTGATGGCGCCCTTGGCGATCTGATCGCGGATGAAGTCGCCGGTGCGGCGCTCGGCGGCAAGATCGACATGCGGGGGCGGGCCTTCCTCGCGGCCATGGACTTCGCGCAGCCAGATCGACTGGCCGAGATCGCCGCCGCGCTCGCCGATCGCGAGAACGATATCGCCCGCGCCCTTGAAGGCGATGGTGCAGGACTTGGACCAGTTCGCGAGGAGACCGAGGCCGCCGATCGCCGGGGTGGGGAGGATCGCCGAGCCGCCGCCGGTCGCCTTGGACTCGTTGTAGAGCGAGACGTTGCCCGAGACGATCGGGAAGTCGAGCGCGCGGCAGGCATCGGCCATGCCCTCGAGGCAGCCGACGATCTGGCCCATGATCTCGGGGCGTTGGGGGTTGGCGAAGTTGAGGCAATTGGTGATGGCGAGCGGAGTGGCGCCCACCGCGGTCAGGTTGCGCCATGCCTCGGCGACCGCCTGCTTCCCGCCCTCGACCGGATCGGCGAAACAGTAGCGCGGGGTGCAATCGGTGGTCATGGCGAGGCCCTTTTGGGTGCCATGGACGCGGACCACCGCGGCGTCGCCGCCGGGGCGCTGGATGGTGTCGGCGCCGACCATGTGGTCATATTGCTCCCAGATCCAGCGGCGGCTGGCGATGTCGGGCGAGGCCATCAGCGTGAGCAGGTCCGCGGCGAGATCGGCCGATTCGGGTTCGTCGGCGAGCGGCGCGGGCTTGGGCGTGGGGACGCTCGGCCGGTCGTAGAGCGGGGCCTCGTCCGCCAGCGGGGCGAGGGGGATGTCGGCGACAATCTCTCCCTTCCATTTGAGCACCATGTGCTGCGTGTCGGTGACATGGCCGATGACGGCGAAGTCCAGCTCCCATTTGCGGAAGATCGCCTCGGCTTCGCCCTCGCGCCCGGGCTTGAGCACCATGAGCATCCGCTCCTGGCTCTCGCTCAGCATCATCTCATAGGGGGTCATGCCGGTTTCGCGCTGGGGAACATCGTCCATCACCAGCTCGATCCCGACCCCGCCCTTCGACGCCATCTCGACCGAGGAGGAGGTGAGCCCCGCAGCGCCCATATCCTGGATCGCGACGATCGCATCGGAGGCCATCAGCTCAAGGCAGGCCTCGATCAAAAGCTTCTCGGTGAAGGGATCGCCGACCTGCACGGTGGGGCGTTTTTCGTCCGAATCCTCGCCGAAATCGGCCGAGGCCATGGTCGCGCCATGGATGCCGTCCCTTCCGGTCTTCGACCCTACGTACACGACCGGATTACCGATTCCGGCAGCGGCGGAGTAGAAGATCTTGTCGGCGGGGGCCACACCAACGGTCATGGCGTTGACCAATATGTTGCCATCGTACGCCGGGTGGAAATTTGTCTCTCCACCCACGGTCGGCACCCCAACACAATTTCCGTAACCGCCAATGCCGTGGACGACCCCGGCGATCAGGTGCCGCATCTTGGGATGATCGGGGCGCCCGAAGCGCAGCGCGTTCATGTTCGCGATCGGCCGCGCGCCCATGGTGAAGACGTCGCGCAGGATACCGCCCACGCCGGTCGCCGCGCCCTGATAGGGTTCGATGTACGAGGGGTGGTTGTGGCTCTCCATCTTGAAGATCGCGGCCTGGGGACGCCCGTTCTCATCTGGGCCGATATCGACCACGCCGGCATTCTCGCCGGGTCCGCAGATGACCTGGGGGCCGGTGGTCGGGAGCTTTTTCAGATGGATGCGGCTCGATTTGTAGCTGCAATGCTCGGACCACATGACCGAGAAGATGCCGAGCTCGGTGAGGTTCGGCTCGCGCCCCATCGCGTGCAGGACGCGCTCATATTCCTCGGGGGACAGGCCGTGCTCGGCGACGATCTCGCCCGTTATTTCTTGGGAGGTGATCTGGGTCATGCCCGGTGCCCTTAGCGGGGGCTTGGCGGTTCGTCACCCCGGGGCGGGCGGATAACCCGCCGTTAAGCCCGGCAGCCTAGATTAATCGCATGGGATCGCTGCATATTCCGCCCCAGCACCTCGTCAGCTGCCGACTCGCCGAACGCGCGGCAATGGATGCGGACCTGCCCCCGGCACTCGCCGCCGCCTGGCGCTGCGATCTCTCCGACGACAGCCTCAGCTGGACCGCCGGCGTGTTCGACCTGTTCGGCATTCCGCAAGGCGAGCGAGTCGACCGGCGCGAGATCGTCGGCATGTATTGCGAGGAATCGCGCGAATTGCTCGACCGGCTGCGCGCCGAAGCCATCGCCACTTGCGGCAGCTTCACCTTCGAGGCGCGAATCCACCGGCGCGACGGCGAGATGCGCTGGATGCGCGTGACCGCCGATGTCGAGGTCAAGAACGGCCGGGCAACGCATCTCTATGGCATGAAGCAGGATATCACCGGCGAGATGGCCTCGCCTGAAGCCTAGAGGATCTCGCGCACCTTCTCGGGCGGGCGGCTGAGGCGGACGCCTTTGCCGGTCTCCACCAGCGGGCGTTCGATCAGGATCGGGTTGGCGACCATCGCGTCGAGGATCATCGCATCGCCGGCGTCCCTGGGGAGCGCCTTGGCCGGGTCCTCGCCCCAACGCAGTCCGTCGCGGGGCGAGATCCCCGCGCGGGCGTAGAGATCGGCGAGGCGCGCGCGGCTGGGCGGATGCTTGAGATAGTCGATGATCTCGACCTCGACGCCGGGCGTGCCCTGCAGGATCGCCAGCGTCTCGCGCGACTTGGAACAGCGCGGGTTATGCCAGATCGTCGCCTTCACGGCTCCTGCCTCGCCAGCCACTCCTCCAGCCATTTGATCGTGTAGTCGCCTTCCTGGAACTGCGGATCGTCGAGCAGCGCCTGGTGGAGGGGGATGGTGGTCTTCATCCCTTCGATCACGAACTCCTCGAGTGCGCGGCGCAGGCGGCGAAGCGCTCCCTGGCGGGTGGTGCCGTAGACGATCAGCTTGGCGATCATCGAGTCGTAATAGGGCGGCACCTTGTAGCCGGCGTAGAGGCCGGAATCGACGCGGACATTCATGCCCCCGGGGGCGTGATACTGCTTCACAAGCCCGGGCGAGGGGGCGAAGGTGCGCGGGTCCTCGGCATTGATGCGGCATTCGATCGCATGGCCGCGGAACTGGACGTCTTCCTGCCGCAGCGTCAGGCCATGGCCTTCCGCGATGCGGATCTGTTCGCGGACGAGGTCGAGCCCGGTGATCGCCTCGGTCACCGGATGCTCGACCTGGAGGCGCGTGTTCATCTCGATGAAGTAGAACTCGCCGGCTTCCCACAGGAACTCGATCGTGCCTGCGCCGCGATAGGCCATGTCGGCCATCGCCTTGGCGCAGATCGTGCCGATGCGGTTGCGCTCCTCGGTCGAGAGGACCGGGGAGGGGGCCTCTTCGAGCACCTTCTGGTGGCGGCGCTGGAGCGAGCAGTCGCGCTCGCCCAGATGGATCGCGTTGCCCTCACCGTCGCCGAACACCTGGATTTCGATATGGCGCGGATTGCCGAGATATTTTTCGAGATAGACGGTGGCATCGCCGAACGCCGCCTTGGCCTCGCTGCCCGCCTGCAGCATCTGGGTCTCGAGATCGGCGGGGTTGGTGACGACCTTCATCCCGCGCCCGCCGCCGCCCGAGGCGGCCTTGATGATGACGGGGTAGCCGGCCTTTTCGGCGATCTTCTTGGCTTCGCCGACATCGCTGATCGCGCCGTCCGAGCCGGGGACGAGGGGGAGGCCGAGCGCGCCCGCGGTGCGCTTGGCCTCGATCTTGTCGCCCATAGTCCGGATATGCTCGGGCTTGGGCCCGACGAAGATGATGCCGTGCGCCTCGATGATCTCGGCGAACTTGGCGTTTTCGGAGAGGAAACCGTAGCCCGGATGGATCGCATCGGCGCCCGAGATTTCGGCGGCGGAGATGATCGCGGGGATGTTGAGATAGCTTTGCGCGGCGGGCGGCGGCCCGATGCAGATCGCCTCGTCGGCGAGGCGGACATGCATCGCCTCCGAATCGGCGGTGGAATGCACCGCGACCGTCTTGATCCCCATCTCGTGGCAGGCGCGGTGGATGCGCAGGGCAATCTCGCCGCGATTGGCGATCAGCAGCTTTTCGATTTTCTTCACGTGTGACCTACTCGACCACGACGAGCGGCTGATCGAACTCGACCGGTTGGCCATTATCGACCAGCACCGCGGTGACGGTGCCGCCCGCGGGCGCGGCGATCGGGTTCATCGTCTTCATCGCCTCGATGATCAGCAGCGTTTCGCCCGCGCTCACCTTCTGCCCGACCGCGACGAAGGGCGGCGATTCGGGATTGGGCGAGAGATAGGCGGTGCCGACCATCGGCGACTTGACCGCGTTGGCGGCGCTGGGCGCGGGGGCAGGGGCCTCGGCGGGAGCGGCCGCAACCGGAGCGGCGGGAGCAGCAGCGGGCGCCACGGGCGCGGGGGCCGCGGCCGCCACCACCTGCTGCGCGGCCTTGCGCGCGACGCGGATGCGGCGGGCGCCGTCCTCGACCTCGATCTCGGTCAGCTGGGTCTCGTCGAGCACTGCGGCGAGCTGGCGCACGATGTCGATATCGACCTTCATCGCCCCGTCATTGTTCTTGTCGGTCATTTGTGTGCGTCTTCCGATGAAACCGCGCCCTCTGTCAGAGTAGCGCGGCGGCTTCAAGCGCAAGCATGTACGATAGCGCGCCGAAACCGGCGATGGTTCCCTTTGCGCCGCGCCCGACCCAGCTGTGATGGCGGAACGACTCGCGGGCATGGGGATTGGAGAGATGCACCTCGATCACGGGCACGCGGATCGCCTGCGAGGCATCGTACAGCGCCTGGGAGGTGTGGGTGAGCGCCCCGGCATTGAGGATGATCGCTTTTGCGCCCACCGCCTGCGCCTCGTGCATCCAGTCGAGCAGATGCCCCTCGTGATTCGACTGGCGCAGATCGACGGTGAGATCGAGCTGGCGCGCGCGGTCTTCCATCCGCCCGGCGATGTCGTCGAGCGTGTCGGTGCCATAGATTTCGGGCTCGCGCGTCCCCAGCAGGTTGAGGTTGGGACCGTTCAAGACGAAGACGATGCCGGCCATGTTGCCCCTTCGCGCCAAATTACCGATCTAAGTTGCGGCTTGCGTGCGGGCCCTCCTATATGACCGCTCGTCAGCGATCAAATCGGACATTTTCGTGCACAGCGACGGCACCGTTTCCATCACCGTCAACGGCGAACACAAGCGCGTGGCCGCCGGACTCAATCTCTTGCAGCTTGCCGTGGAGCTGGGGCTGAGTCCCGAAAAGCTCGCGGTCGAGCGCAACCTCGAAGTGGTGCCGCGCTCGACGCTGGGCGAGGTGATCGTCGAGGATGGCGACGATCTGGAGATCGTCCATTTTGTTGGTGGTGGCGACCATCCGGTCGCGGGGGGCGGCGGGGATCATGCCCGGCCGGTGGACGAGGACATATGGACCGTCGCGGGCAAGACCTTCCGGTCGCGGCTGATCGTCGGCACCGGCAAGTATAAGGATTTCGAGCAGAACGCAGCGGCGGTGGCCGCAAGCGGCGCGGAGATCGTCACCGTTGCGGTGCGGCGGGTGAATGTCAGCGACCCCAAGGCGCCGATGCTCACCGACTATATCGACCCCAAGAAGATCACCTATCTGCCCAACACCGCGGGCTGTTTCGACGCCGAATCGGCGATCCGAACGCTCAGGCTGGCGCGCGAGGCGGGGGGCTGGGAGCTGGTGAAGCTCGAAGTGCTGGGCGAGGCGCGGACGCTCTATCCCGACATGGTCGAGACGCTGCGTGCAACCGAGATATTGGCCAAGGAGGGGTTCCTGCCGATGGTCTATTGCGTCGATGATCCGATTGCCGCCAAGCGGCTCGAGGATGTCGGCGCGGTGGCGATCATGCCGCTGGGCGCACCGATCGGATCGGGGCTGGGCATCCAGAACCAGGTGACGATCCGGCTGATCGTCGAGGGCGCCAAGGTGCCGGTGCTGGTCGATGCGGGGGTGGGCAGCGCGAGCGACGCGGCGGTGGCGATGGAGCTTGGCTGCGACGGCGTGCTGATGAACACCGCGATCGCCGAGGCAAAGGACCCGGTGATGATGGCGGCGGCGATGAAGGCGGCGGTCGAGGCCGGGCGGCTCTCCTATCGCGCCGGGCGGATGGGCAAAAGGCGCTACGCCGATCCCTCCAGCCCGCTGGCGGGGCTGATCTGATGCGCTGGGCGGCGCTGCTGCTTGCGGTGCTGGCGCTTTCGGCGTGCAACCGGCCGGTTGCTCCCAAGACCGATGTGAGCACGCGGACCGAACAGGTGCAGTTCAAGGCGGCGGACGGCGTCGAGGTGTTCGGCACCTGGTCGCAGCCCGCCAACCCGCGCGCGATCATCCTGCTCTTCCACCAGGCGGGGTCGGGGCAGGGCGAATATCTCACCATCGCGCCGCGGCTGAACGCCGAGGGCTTCGCGACGCTGACGATCGACGCGCGCGCGGGCGGCGGCCTGTTCGGCGGCAACTGGACGGTGAAGAAGCTGGGGCATGAGGGATCGTATCTCGAGGCGCGCCAGGATCTGGAGGCGGCGCTCGCCTGGGCGAGCACGAAAAAGCTGCCGGTGATCCTGTGGGGCAGCAGCTATTCGGCCTCGCTCGTCTTCCTGATCGCGGCCGAGCATCCCGAGGTGAAGGCGCTGCTCGCCTTTTCCCCGGGCGAATATTTCGACGGCAAGCCTGCGGTCGGACCGGCGGCTTCCCGGGTGGCGGCGCCGGTGTTCGTCACCTCGGCGCAGGACCAGGGCGAGATCGCGGCGGCGAAAGCGCTGATCGATGTGGTCCCCGCGGCCAACAAGCGCCAGTTCGCGCCGGTGAAGGGCGGGGTGCACGGTTCCTCGATCCTGATCCGCGAGAAGAACCCCGGCGGGGCGGAGGATGCGTGGTCGGCGGTGCTGGCGTTCCTCGATGGGGTGGTACCGCGCCCTTAGCTTCCTCCCATTGATAGCGTAGCTTGGAGAGGGGTAGAGCGAGGCGAAGCCTCGCGCGCTTGCAAGTGCAAGCGCACCCCCTCACCCAGCCCCGACTAAGCCCGCGCTGAAGAAGCGCGGACTAAGTCTGCGCAACCCTCTACCCCTTGCAGGGGGCGAGGGGAGAAGGCGCTAACCCGTCTTGCGCGCCAGCCACACTGTCCGCCCGCCGGTCGCCTGATCGTCAGGGGCGTGCGCCACCTCGGTCAGGCCGAAGAGGCGGAACAATTCTCGATATTCATAGGGTTCGAGGCTGGCATGGTAGAGCGGGTCGCCGAATTGTTCGCCCACCACTTCGCCGCGCGTGGGGCCCGAGTTGAACAGCAGCGCGCCGCCATGCTCGAGCCAGCCGCCGATCTTGTAGAGCATGTCGGCCTGATCCTGGTGCGCCAGGTGGAACAGGCTGTCCCAGGCGAGCACGCCGTGGAATTTCCGACCCATCGCCGCTCGCCGCATGTCCGCGCGCAGCCAGGTGTGGCGGCCGAAGCGCGTGCGCGCGAGCGAGATCATCCGCTCCGACACGTCGACCCCGGTGAGCTGGTGGCCCGTATCGATCAGGTAGCGGTCGATCGGCTCACCGCCGCCGCAGCCGAGATCGAGGATATGCCCGCCCTTGGGCACCGCGAGCAGGAAACGATCGAGCCAATGCTGTTCGACGAAGTTCCGCCGACGCGCCTCGTCAAAAGCGTGCGCGTGGCGTTCATAATGTTCAGCGATCCGGTCCGGCATCGCTTCCTCCCCCGCGAAGGCCCCTTTCCGGGAACCCCTTCCCCGGTCCATCCGTTTGAAACACAGACGGAAATTGCTCCGCATCCAGGAGGATAGCATGGGTGAACTGACGGACAAGATCAAAGGCAATGTCAACGAACTGGTCGGCAAGGCCAAACAGCGTAGCGACGATCCCGATACGCGCGACGAGGGCGTGGCGCAGGAGATCAAAGGCAAGGCCGAACAGACGATCGGCAAGCTCAAGGGCGCGCTGGGCGACGATATCTGAGCCCCGCGGGGCCGCGATGGAGGGCCGTTCCGCGAAGGCGGGGCGGCCCTTTTTCGTGCGCGAAGGCCGCTTTACAAGCGGGGCATGGCGGCGCCCGATCTCAAGACGCCCGAGGGCATCAGCGCCTATCGCGCCGAGCTGAGCCGCGTCGCGCGTGCCTGGCGCTGGACCGGGCTGGCTATCGTCACGCTGGCGGCATTCGGCTTCGTCCAGACTGCGCGGCTCGATCTGCCGCTGTTCGGCAGCCCGCTGGGACTTGCCACCGTGGCGGGGCTGGCAATCGGCTGGGGATTGGCGATCACTGGCATGATCAAGCGGACACGCTATCACAAGGTCCGGATGGCGGGAGAACGGGACAATGTCTGAGACCTGGAGCGTCGCCCCGGTGCTGGTGGTGCGCAACGTCACGGCGAGCATCGCCTATTGGCGCGACAAGATGGGCTTCGAGGTGGTCGGCACCTTCAAGGACCCGCCGGTGATGGCGTTCGTTGCGCGGGCGGGCGTGCAGTTCATGCTGCAGGGCAATGGCAGCAATCCGATCCCCGGCACCAATCGCGGCTATATGGCGGGGATCTGGGACGCGCATGTCTGGGTCGATGACGCCGATGCGCTCCATGCCGATATGAAGGCGCGCGGGGCGACGGTCAGCGACCCGTGCGATACCTTCTACAATAATCGCGAGTTCGAGGTGACCGATCCCGACGGCTATATCATCGCCTTCGGGAGCGCGATCAAATAGGGGACTGTCCCCTATTTGTTGCGGATCGCCGAGATGGTGGTGCCGGCGGTGATGAACTCGACATCGGTCTTGAGGTGGAGCAGCCGGACGCCCTTCTCAGCCATCGCCCGTTCGAGCGCGGGGGCGAACTCGGCGGTGGTCTCTACCGTTTTCGCCCAGGCGCCATAGGCGCGGCCGAGTGCCGCGAAATCGGGGTTATGGAGCGTCGTGCCGCTGAGGCGCGCGGGATATTCGCGCTCCTGGTGCATGCGGATCGTGCCATAGGCCGAATTGTCGATGATGAGGACGAGGATGTCGGCACCATGCTGGATCGCGGTGGCGAGTTCCTGCCCGTTCATCATGAAATCGCCATCGCCCGCGAGCGCGACCACGGTCCGCTCGGGCGCGCGCAGCGCCGCGGCGACCGCGGCGGGGACGCCATAGCCCATCGCGCCGGCGGTGGGGGCGAGCTGGCTCGGCTGGGGGCCATAATGCCAGTAGCGGTGCCACCAGCCCGAGAAATTGCCCGCGCCGTTGCAGATGATGCTGTCGGCGGGAAGGCGTTCGCGCATCGCGGCGACGCAGAGGCCGAGGTCGAGCTTGACGCCGTCGCGAGGCTTGGGGGTGGACCAGTCGAGCCATTCGGCATGGGCGGCGGCGCCGTCGAACGCCGGGAGGTCGACTTCCTCTTCGGCCGCGGCCGATACCGCGAACTCGAACGGCCGCGCGCAGATCGGCAGATCGACCCGATAGGCGCGGTTGAGTTCGTTGGGGTCCGGGTGGACATGGATCAGCGTCTGGCCGGGATGGTCGAGCGTGACGAGCGTATAGCCATCGGTCGTCGCCTCGCCGAGCCTCGCCCCGACCACGAGGAGCAGATCGGCATCCTTGATCCGCTGAACGAGCTTGGGGTTCGGCCCATAGCCGAGATTGCCGGCCCAGACCGGCGAGCTGTTGAGGATCGCATCCTGCCGCCGGAAGGCGCCCGTGACGGGCAGGCCGATCCGCTCTGCGAAGCGGGCGAAATCCTGCCCCGTCTCCGCATCCCAGCCCGCGCCTCCGACGATCGCGATCGGGCGCTTGGCGGCGGCGAGCATCTCGAACATCTGGTCGAGATCATAGGCATTGGGGCTCTGCAGCGCCGGGGCGAGCTCGGGCCGGTCGACCGCCTCGACAACATCGCACAGCATATCCTCGGGGAGCGCGATCACCACCGGTCCCGGCCGCCCGCTCATCGCCACATTCCACGCCCGCGCGACATATTCGGGGATCCGCCGCGCATCTTCGATCCGCGTTGCCCACTTTGCGATCGGCCCGAAAAAGGCCGGGAAATCGACTTCCTGGAACCCCTCGCGGTCGCGCATGCCGCGGTCGACATCGCCGATGAACAGGATCATCGGCTGCGAATCCTGCATCGCGACATGGACGCCGATGCTCGCGTTGGTCGCGCCGGGCCCGCGCGTCACGAAGGCGACGCCCGGCCGCTGCGTCATCGCGCCGTCGGCGCAGGCCATGAAACCCACGCCGCCTTCCTGGCGGCAGGTGACGAGATCGATCATCGGCGTATCGTGGAGCGCGTCGAGCACCGCGAGGAAGCTCTCGCCGGGGACGTGGAAGATACGGTCGCAGCCCTGGGCGACGAGATTGTCGACGAGGATGCGGCCGCCGGTGCGTTTCTGAGTCATGGCGCGTGTCTCTAGACCGCTCATCGGCGCTTGGCTAACCCCGGGGCACGGAGGAAACCATGCTCATCATCGGCAGTCACGTCTCGCCCTATGTCCGCAAGGTCCTGGTCGCGCTGGCGATCAAGGGGCTCATCCATGAGGTCGATCCGATCACGCCCTTTTTCGGCAATGACGAGTTCTCGAAGCTGAGCCCGCTCAGGCGCATACCCGTGCTGATCGATGGCGATCTGGTGCTCAACGATTCGACGGTGATCTGCGAATATCTCGACGAGGCCTATCCGCAGCCGCTGCTGATGCCGGCGAGCCCGGCTGACCGTGCCCGCGCGCGGTGGATGGAGGAATTCGCCGACAGCCGGCTGGGCGACCTGATCATCTGGCGGCTCTTCTACCGCCGGATCGTGGCGCCGCGGGTCTACAAGCTCGCGCCCGACGAAGCGGAAATCGCCAAGGTTACCGATGTCGAGCTGCCGGCCGCGATGGACTGGATCGAGGAGCGCGCGCCGGCCGAGGGCTTTCTGTTCGGCCATCTCTGCATCGCCGACATCAGCTATGCCTGTTTCTTCCGCAACGCCCTGCTCGCGGGCTGGACGATCGACGCGGCGCGCTGGCCCAGGACCGCGGCGTGGATCGCGCGGGTGGAGGCGGTGCCAGCCTTTGCCGATACGATCCGGTTCGAGACCGCGATCGTGAGCTCGCCCATGGCCGAGCGCCGCGAGGCGCTGATCGCGGCAGGAGCGAAACTGTCCGAAAAGACCTATGGCGAGGCGGCACCCCGCGCGAGCATCATGCTGGGCTGAAACGAAGAACCGCGCGGCGCCGGGGCACCGCGCGGTCCTGTCGTCAGGGCAGACTTAGAACCAGTAGCCGACGCCGACCACGCCCTGGTGGCGATCGAAGCCCTGCTCATAGTTCGAGTAGCGATACTCGATCTTGGCGTAGAAATGCTCGCCCACGACGGTTTGCGCGCCGACGCCGACGCGGACGCCGTCGAAATCGTCGGAGGTGACGACGGTGCCGGCGACCGTGCCCTTGATGCGGGCGTTGGTGTAGCCGCCCTTGACGTACAGCAGCGTGCGGCCGCCGACCGGCATGCCGATCCGGCCACCGGCATAGAAGTCGCGCCCGCCTTCGGCGCAGGAGGTGCCGATGCACTCCTTGGTCGACGTCAGATCGGCCTCACCCTCGGCGCCCACGATGACGCCGCCGAGATCGAAATCAAAGCCCGCGGCAACGCCGTAGATCGCGCCGCTTTCGTCCTCGTCACCGTCGCTGACCTGATCGAGGCCCCCGACCAGTTCGACATGGCCGCCGGTGAAGTCGCCCTGCTCCTGCGCGAAGGCGGGCGTCGCCATCGTTGCGAGCGCCAGAGCGGTAAGTGCCAAAATACGCATCGTTCATTCCCCACAGCGTTTTATGTTGCCGGCCAAAGGCCTGGTTGTGCGGATCCGATGTCCGCGACGCCGTTACTTTGGGACGCCGTCAGCCGATGCACGATTTGATCCGGACCGGTGGATTCAGTGCGCGTGTTGCCGATATGCATCACCAGAAGGTGCGGGGGTTGCCGCGCGGCGCCGGGGGCCGCGCGGCTTCCACGATCAGAAGCGCAAGCCCACCCCGACCGTGCCCTGATGCTTGTGCGCGTTGGCCTCATATTCCGAGTAGCGATATTCGGCGCGGACAAAGGCCCGGCCGCTGACATTGGTCTCGACGCCGCCGCCGACGCGGAAGCCGTCGAGCGTTTCCGTGCCGACCGCCAGGGGAACACGCGCGTTGGTGTAGCCGCCCTTGGCGTAGAGCATCGTGTTGCCGCCGACGACATAGCCGATACGTCCGCCGGCATAGAGATCGCGGCCCGAGCCATGGCAGACATTGCCGGCGCAGCGCTCGGTGGTCGATGCCGCGGCTTCGCCCTCGAGGCCGAAGACGAGATTGCCGGCCTGGTGACCGTAACCGATCACCCCGCCCGCGAACGCGCCTTCATGCCGGCGCTGGTGGTGCCGGCCTCCTCCATGCCGCCGATCACCGCAACATAGGGGCCTTCGAACGTCTTCTCGGCATTGCCGCCGGTTTCCTGGGCGAGCGCGGGGGTTGCGGCCATCGCCATCGCGAAGGCCGCCGCTGTCAGAATGCGCATGTGAATCAATTCCTTGGCTGTTGTCGTAACGCGGGCGTTTCGGCCCGGGGACCGTTTCGGCGGGCTATGCGGCGGAACCATGAGGGAATAAGGGTTTCTACGGAGGTGCGGGCCCATTTGCCGCCAAGGTTCGCCCCATCCGGGGCAGCTGCCACAAAGTTGAACCGCCATTCAGGTTCGCTTGACCGCCCCCTGCGCGCCCGACTATCGCGTGGGCAATCAGGAGACTCGGCGACCTATGAAAAAGCTGTACCCGAACGCCGCGGCAGCGCTGGAAGGGCTGCTGTTCGACGGCATGACCTTGTGCGCGGGCGGCTTCGGCCTGTGCGGCATCCCCGAGCGGCTGATCGACGCGATCGAGGCCTCGGGCGTCAAGGACCTGACCATCGCCAGCAACAATGCGGGCATCGACGGCGAGGGGCTCGGCAAGCTGCTGCGCACGCGGCAGGTGAAGAAGATGATCTCGTCCTATGTCGGTGAGAACAAGGAGTTCGAGCGGCAATATCTCAGCGGAGAACTCGAGGTCGAATTCTGCCCCCAGGGCACGCTCGCCGAGCGCTGCCGTGCGGGCGGGGCGGGGATCCCGGGCTTCTATACCAAGACCGGCGTCGGCACCCAGGTGGCCGAGGGCAAGGAATCGAAGCTCTTCGATGGCGAGGAATATATCCTCGAACGCGGCATCCGCGCCGACCTGGCGATCATCAAGGGCTGGAAGGCGGACGAGAGCGGCAACCTGATTTTCCGCAAGACCGCGCGCAATTTCAACCAGCCCATGGCGACGGCGGGGCGGATCTGTGTCGCCGAAGTGGAGGAAGTGGTGCCCGTTGGCGCGCTCGATCCCGACGCGATCCATTTGCCGGGCATCTATGTGAAGCGGATGATCGTGGGGTCCCCCTATGACAAGAAGATCGAGTTCCGCATGACGCGCGCGCGGGAAACCGCGTGATGCGGCGCAAGGCGGCCCTTGCCGCGATGATGCTGGGCGCGATGCCGATGCTGTCGGGCTGCATCGCTGCGGCGGTCGCGGTGCCGCTCGCGGCGGGTGGGGCGGTCGCGCGCAAGCGGCTGAGCGGCAGCGACGAGCGCGCTTCCGAGCGGCAGCGTCCGGCCGGTCAGCCGGGGCCACAGGCGACGCCGACCCCGGTCGCCGGGGTCGAGCCGTTCCGCATCGTCGGCGTGGTCAACGGGCCGATGCCGACCCCGGGCGCTCCGCTGCCCCCCGCGCCCGGCGAGGAAGCGCCGCGCAACCCGCCCGCAGGCATGCAATATCTCTATGGCTCGGGCGAGGCCGCCGCGCTCAGCCTCCAGGCCTATCAGCAGCTGTGGAGCTTCCTCTCGGCGCGCGCGCAGGACCGCAAGGCACAGCTCGAGATCCGCGGCGCGGTGCTCTCGAAGGAAGGCTCGCTCGAGGTGCCGCGCTTCATGCCGTGCGGGAAGAAGCCGCTCGCGGTGGTCTTCGACATCGACGAGACGGTGATCCTCAATCTCGGCTATGAGGCCGACGACGCGCAGCGCACCGGTCCCTATGACGACCGCCGCTGGAAGCGCTGGGAATCCACTGGCGCCGAGAAGGTCGCGCCCGTCCCCGGCGCGGTCGAGACGATCGAGGGGGCGCGGCGCGCCGGGATCGTGGTGGTGTTCAACTCGAACCGGTCCGAGGCCAATGCGGCGCAGACGATCGCGGCGCTCGAACATGCCGGGCTGGGCACGCCCAAGCTCGGCGAGACGCTCTGGCTGCGCGGCGACGGGCCCAATTCGAGCGGCAAGGACGCCCGCCGCTGGGAGATCGGCGCCAAATATTGCGTCGTGGCGCTGGTCGGCGATCAGCTGGGCGACTTCACCGACCTGTTCAATCCGGGCGGCGTGCCCGTGCCGATCCGCCGCAACATGGCGAGCCAGACGATGATCGCGGCGATGTGGGGCAATGGATGGTTCATGCTGCCCAACCCGGTCTACGGCACCGGGCTCCACGGCGATCTCGACGACGTCTTCCCGCAGGACAAGCGCTGGACCGATCCGGGCGAAGCGCCGTCGCCCGCACCTGTACCGACCGCGACCCCGCAATGACCGGAGAGCAGAACTGATGGCCTGGACCCGCGACGAAATGGCGGCGCGCGCTGCGCGCGAGCTGGAGGACGGCTATTATGTCAATCTGGGGATCGGCATCCCCACGCTGGTTGCGAACCATATCCCGCCGGGCGTCGAGGTGACGCTCCAGTCGGAGAACGGGATGCTGGGCATCGGGCCCTTCCCGTACGAGGACGAGATCGATCCGGACCTGATCAACGCGGGCAAGCAGACGATCAGCGAGCTGCCCAGTTCGGTCTATTTCGGTTCGGAGCAGAGCTTCGCGATGATCCGCGGCGGGCATATCGACCTGACCGTGCTCGGCGCGATGGAGATCAGCGAGGGCGGCGACATCGCCAACTGGATGATCCCGGGCAAGATGATCAAGGGCATGGGCGGCGCGATGGATCTGGTCGCGGGCGTCAAGAAGATCATCGTGGTGATGGAGCATAATTCGAAGAACGGCGACCCCAAGTTCGTGCCCGCCTGCACCCTGCCGCTCACCGGCAAGAATGTGGTCGACATGATCATCACCGATCTCGCCGTGTTCCAGCGGCCCGACCACCAGTCGCCCTTCCGGCTGATCGAGCTGGCGCCGGGGGTGACCGAGGAAGAGGTCGCGGCCAAGACCACGGCGAAATACGAGGCGCTGGCGAGCGCCTGATCCGAGGGGCGTGACGGCCGTCACGCGCGGCGCGCCGTTCCCGGCCTATCCATCCGCAACACGCCGGCGCGGCCCGTGCCGGCACCAAAGTGCGGAGCGCGACATGGCGGACGGCGAACCGACGGCGAAGAAGGTCGAGGATATCAGGCGCGGCGCGCTCGATTCGGCGGGATACCGGATCGTCAGCGTCTATTCGTACAACCCGCCCGTCTATGCGATCTATCGCACCAGCGAGCGGCTGATCGTGCAGTTTTCCGACGATGCCGCCGAGGCGCAGAAGCAGCGGCAGCGGATCAGTCCGCTCGCGCCGATGCGGGGGCAGGTCAACGCGCTGATCGACGGATGGCGCAAGGCGGGGCTGGCCAAGGCCGAGGCGGAGACCAAGGCCGAGCGGGACGAGGCGAAGTTCCTCGAGGACCCGGTCAATGGCGGTTGGGTGCTGCGCTGGCGCGGCGCGGCGCAATCGGACGCCAACGGCTTCAAGCGCGCGTGCGAATATGACCGACGGGTGGCCGACGCGCTGATCACCGTGCTCGATTGTGACGATGGCGATGCCAAGGCGCTGGAAACCGCGCAGACGCTGCTCGCCCAGGTCAAGAACGATATCCTCGCCGAGCGGACCGCGATCGCGCGGATCAACTATGTGCGCTGGGCGCTGATGCTGGTGGGCGGGATGATCCTGACGACGACCCTGCTCGCCGGTCCCGTGGTCCGCTTCGTCCATGCCTTTCCGCCGAGCATCTGGCCGGTCTGGACCGCGATTGCCGGCGGATCGCTCGGCGCCTTTTTCTCGGCGGCGGTCGCGCTGAAGGGGCGGACGCTGGCGATCGACCTGCAGTGGCGCGAGAATCTGGTCGATATCACGCTCCGCATCCTGATCGGCGCGGTTGCGGGCGGCGTCTTCTATGCGCTGCTGCGGAGCGGCTTCGTGTCGGTCAAGCTCATCGACGTGAACACCCTCACGCCCGGGGACCACAGGCCGCCCTATAGCGATTTCAACGTGTTCATGACCGGCTTCCTCGCCGGGTTCATCGAGCGGCTGGTGCCGCAGCTGCTCAACGACACCAATATCGGGACCCCGGAACCGGCGGGCAAGGACACGCCGACCAGTTCACCGCCGGGTGGGGGCGGCAAGGGCGATGCGGAAGCGAAGGGGGGCAAGGACGAGGGAAAATCCGACGACAAGGGCGCGGGACAAAAGGGCGGCGCCGCGCCGACTCGCGGCCCCGGATCGGGCAGCGGCGGCGCCGCTCCCGCGGGCCCGGCCCAGCCACCCGTCGCGCCGCCGGCTGACCCCACCGGCGGCACCGGATGACTGATCTGCGTGTTTGACGCTGGGTCGCCCGAGGGGTAACTCAACGCGCATGTTCGCCGCTTTCCGCCGCCGCTATCTGGACCTGCTGGCGTCGATCTACATTTATAACGAGCATCGCGGCTATACGAGCATCGACCGGGTGCTCGAGGCGGTACGTGCGCGCGAACCGGACAATCACCAGCTGATCGCCGATATCGAGCGGCACCGCGCCGACGAGCGCAAGCATTATGTGATGTTCAAGCGCTGGTTCGAGCTGAAGGGCGTGATGCCGCTGCACGTCGACCGGACCTGCGGCCATATCGACCGCTTCGTCGAGATCATCTTTCGCACCACCATCGACAATCTCGACACGAAGCGCGTGATCGCCGAGGACGCCCAGTTCGAGAAGCTCTGCCGGGTGATCTCGCTGACCGAGCAGCGCGGGTTCAAGCAGGTCGAGATATTGCTCAAGCACCCGCTGGTGCGCGACGACAAGGTGATGATGAAGATCTTCCAGGTCATTCACAAGGACGAGCCCAGCCATTGGGCGCCCTATGACGGCTGGCTGAGGGCGAACGGCAAGCGCGAGCCCAGATGGTGGGAGCGGGCGATCGACACCTTCATCCATTCGGAACTGCTGTTCCTCAAGCTGCCGGTGCTGTTCCTCAACCCATGGGTCAAGCGCCGGGTGGACTGGGCGGACGCGCACGATCCGGCCGAGACGCTGGCCTCGCCGATCCCGGCCGCCGCATAGCAAGAAGGCCGGGCCCCAGGTCTCGACCCGGGGCCCGGCCTCCAATGTCCTCAGCTCCATCATGCTCGGCGCGCGCCCCGCTTGCCTCAGCATGTTCAACTCGGACCGTGGCCGCTATGTGCCCCGGCATCCGGTTTCGGGCAATTGAGTCGAACTACGATGAGTCATCGTACGGACGAGTCGAACTACGTGAGTCGAACTACGTATGCGGGTGTTGCTGACAGGATCGTCGGGCTGGCTGGGCCGCTTTCTCGCGCCGATGCTGCGCGGGGCGGGGCATGAGGTGACGGGGCTCGACGTCGCGCCGGGGGCGGATACGCAGGTGATCGGATCGGTCGCGGATCGCGCGCTGATCGAGCGGGTGTTCGGCGAGAAGGGCATCGAGGCGGTGATCCATGGCGGGGCGCTGCACAAGCCCGATATCGTCCGCTATCGGCCCCAGGCGTTCATCGACGTCAATGTCTCGGGCACGCTCAATCTGCTCGAGGCGGCGCAGGCCGCGGGGCATGACCGGTTCGTCTTCACCTCGACCACCTCGCTGATGATCTCGTCGGCGATCCGCGAGGAGAAGGGCGCGGCGGCGGTGTGGCTGACCGAGGAATCGGGGCCGCTGCGGCCGCGCAACATCTATGGCGTCACCAAGCTCGCGGCGGAGAAGCTCTGCAGCCTCGCGCATCAGGATGCGGGGCTGGCGTGCATGGTGCTGCGGACCGCGCGCTTCTTTCCCGAGGAGGACGATACGCACCGCAGCCTTTCGGGCACCAACATGAAGGCCAATGAGTTCCTCAACCGGCGGCTGACCGTCGAGGACGCCGCGCGCGCGCACCTGGCCGCGCTGGAAAGGGCGCCGGAGATCGGTTTCGCCACCTTCATCCTCTCCGCGCCGACGCCCTTTGCGCCGGAGGAATGCGTAGAACTCAAGGCCGATGCCCGCGCGGTGATCGCCCGCCATTTCCCCGATGCCGCGGAGCTCTATGCGCGGCGGGGATGGGAGCTGCCGAAGAGCATCGGGCGGGTCTATGATCCGGGGCTCGCCGAGCAGATGATGGGATTTCGCTGCGAGACGGGCTTCGCCGAGGTGCTGGCGGCACTCCGTTCCGGCGCCCCGATGCCGTTCGCGCATGACGCCAGCTATGTGAGTCCCAAGGAAGTGGCGGGCGCGTAACGAGTCTGGCATAAGCCCGCAAAAATCGGGGAGAATCGCGCCATGTTCAAACGGATAGCGCTCGCGGTCGCGGGGATTTTAGTCTTGGGGGTCGTGGTCCTCTACGGCGCCTCCGAATGGATGATCCGCGCGAAGCATGACGTCGCGCTCACCTCCATCGCCGTCCCCAAGGACGCCGCCTCGATCGAGGAAGGCGGCCGGCTCGCCACGATCTTCGGGTGCCGCGGCTGCCATGGCCCCAATTCGGAAGGCCGGGTCTGGGATAACCCGCCCTGGTTCGTCGCCTCGATCGCGCCGCCGGGGATCGCGCGCAGGATCGCCGACTATTCGGACGCCGAACTGCTCCGGCTGATCCGCCACGGCGTGAAGCGCGACGGCACCAGCCTGTTCGTGATGCCCACCGTGTCGCACCGCTTCATCGCCGATGACGACGCCGGCAGGCTGATCGCCTGGCTGCGTACGCTCAAGCCCGGACCGAACGATGTGACCCAGCCGATGCGCTACGGCCCGCTCGGCCGGTTCGCGTTGCTGACCGGCGGGGTCAAGCCGAGCTTCCAGGCCGACACCGTCGCGCCACGCACGCGCCCCACCGCGATCGGCCAATATTATTTCGACGCGGTCTGCTCCGAATGCCACAAGCTCGGCACGCCAAACACGACCGAGAGCGGTCAGGTCGCGCCGGCGCTCGCGCCGATGGCGGCAGGCTATAGCCCCGAGGCGTTCCGCAAGCTGCTGCGCACCGGCGTGGGGCTGAAGCCGGGCGACCTCGGGCTGATGACCGAAGTGCCCAAGGAAGCAACGCACGCCATGTCCGATGCGGAGATCGCCGCGACGCACGACTATCTGCGCGGCGAGGCGGCGAAGCAGAAATAGCTGCGCTTGATACGGCCCAATCGCACGTCGGCTTGCCCCGGCGCGCGATTGGGGTAGAGCGCGCTGATGGCAAAGCCGCTGACCCTGTATGAAAAGATCTGGGCCGATCATGTCGTCGAGCGCCGCGACGACGGCACCTGCCTGATCTATATCGACCGCCACCTTGTCCATGAGGTGACCAGCCCCCAGGCGTTCGAGGGGCTGCGCGTCGCGGGGCGCAAGGTGCGCCGGCCCGATCTGACGCTGGCGGTGCCCGACCACAACCTGCCGACCACCGCGCGCGTCGATGCCCTGGGTGCGATGCTGCCGATAGCGGACCCCGAGAGCGCCAACCAGCTTTCGACGCTACGCGCGAACGTGGTTGAATTCGGCGTGCCCTATATCGACGCGCTCGATGCGCGTCAGGGAATCGTCCATGTCGTGGGGCCGGAGCAGGGCTTCACGCTCCCCGGCACCACGCTCGTCTGCGGCGACAGCCATACCTCGGCGCATGGCGCGCTGGGGGCGCTGGCGTTCGGGATCGGCACCAGCGAGGTCGAGCATGTCCTTGCGACGCAGACGCTGTTGCTGAGCCCCTCGAAGACGATGGAGGTCCGCGTCGACGGAACGCTGGGCTTCGGCGTGGGACCGAAGGACGTCGTCCTCGCGATCATCGGCAAGATCGGCGCGGCGGGCGGCACCGGCTATGTCATCGAATATACAGGCGAAGTGATCCGGGCGATGTCGATCGAGGGGCGACTGACCGTCTCGAACATGTCGATCGAGGGCGGCGCGCGTGCCGGCCTGATCGCGCCTGACGAGAAGACGTTCGACTATCTCGAGCGCCGCCCGATGGCGCCGAGCGGTGAGGATTGGGAGCGCGCGGTCGCCTATTGGCGCACGCTGCCGACCGATGCCGGCGCCGTGTACGATCGGGTCGTCACGCTCGACGCCGGCGATATCGCCCCCTCGCTCACCTGGGGGACGAGCCCCGAGGATGTCGTGCCGATCACGGGCGTCGTGCCCGATCCGGAGAGCTTCGCCGACCCCTCCAAGCGCGTCGCGGCGCAGAAGTCGCTCGATTATATGGGGCTGACGCCGGGCACCGCGATGCGGGATGTCGCGATCGAGCATGTCTTCATCGGATCGTGCACCAACTCGCGGATCGAAGACCTGCGCGCCGCCGCCGCGGTGGTCGAGGGGCGGCACGTCGCCGACGGAATCCGCCAGGCGCTGATCGTGCCCGGATCGGGACTGGTCAAGCGCCAGGCCGAGGCCGAAGGGCTCGACCGCATTTTCATTCAGGCGGGATTCCAATGGCGTGAGCCCGGTTGCTCGATGTGCCTGGCAATGAATCCCGATAAAGTACCGTCAGGCGAACGTTGTGCTTCCACCTCGAACCGGAATTTTGTAGGAAGACAGGGTCCGGGAGCACGGACGCACCTGGTGTCGCCGGCCATGGCGGCAGCGGCTGCTGTAACAGGGCGGCTGACCGACGTCAGGGAGCTGATGACTCCCGATAAATGACGCGGCGGGCGTGAGTATCGGGGGATGCGTGATGAAGCGGGCATTGATCGCGTTGGTTGCGGGTACGGTATTGAGCGGCCTCGCCGCTGCCTATGCCGCGACGGTTCCCCATCTCGCCAGCAGCGACGAAGCCCAGCCCAGCCAGCCCGCCCCCGCCAAGGCCAAGCCGTCCAAGCTCGCCGCGACCGATTGACCGCCCCCTATTTCAGGCCCGTTCGTGCTGAGTAGCGACTGAGCTTGTCGAAGGCGCGTATCGAAGCGCCGTTGGACCCGCCAAAACTGTCCTTCGATACGCCATTTCGATACGCGGCTTCGCCGCTACTCAATGGCTACTCAGGACGAACGGAGGTGGCTAAGGTGACCGCCAAGCTTCCCGGAGTAACCCGTTGATGGATCCCGTCCGCATCGTCGAAGGCCGCGCCTATCCCTGGGGCGCGAAGAATATCGACACCGACATCATCATTCCCGCGCATTGGCTCAAGACGATCACGCGCACGGGCCTGGCGAAGGGCGCGTTCGAGACGGTGCGCGCGGTCGAGGGGAATATCTTCGACGATCCGCGCTATGCCGGTTCGCCGATCCTGATCGCCGGCGACAATTTCGGCTGCGGGTCGAGCCGCGAGCACGCCGCCTGGGCGCTGGCGGACATGGGCGTGAAGGCGGTGATCGCGCCGAGCTTTTCGGACATCTTCTCGGGCAATGCGTTCAAGAACGGGATCGTGCCGGTGGTGCTGCCGCAGGAGGCGATCGACCGGCTGGTTGAGGTCGCGCAGGACAGCGAGGTGACCGTCGATCTCGAGACGATGACCGTTACCACCCCCTTCCAGGACCGCTTCCCGTTCGAGTTGGACTCGTTCCGCCGCGATTGCCTGATGCAGGGGCTGGACGAGGTCGGCCTGACACTGGCAAGGGATACCGCGATTTCGAAATATGAATCGGGCGTCGCTCAAGATCGTCCGTGGATCGCGGTAGGGAGCGGACATGAAGGCTTTGCTGTCGAAGGCGCCGGGCGGACCTGAAACCCTAAGTCTGGAGGAGCTGCCCGATCCGGTGCCCGGCAGGGGGCAGGTGCTGGTCGCAGTCAAGGCCTGTTCGATCAACTTCCCCGACGTGCTGATCATCGAGGACAAATATCAGCTTCGCCCCGAGCGCCCCTTTGCGCCGGGCAGCGAAGTCGCGGGCGTGGTCGAGGCGGTGGGCGAGGGCGTCACCGGCTGGGCGCCGGGCGACCGGGTGGTCGCGACCACCGGCTATGGCGGGCTGGTCGAGAAGATCCTGGTGGGCGCCGACCGGCTGTTCCGCCTGCCCGAAGAGCGTAGTTTCGAGGACGGTTCGGCGCTGCTGCTGACCTATGCGACGACGATCCATGCCTTGGTCGATCGCGGGCATTTGAAGGCGGGGCAGACCTTGCTGGTGCTGGGTGCCGCGGGCGGGGTAGGGCTGGCGGCGATCGAACTGGGCAAGGCGTTCGGGGCGCGCGTGGTCGCCGCCGTGTCGAGCGAGGCCAAGGCCGAGGCGGCCAAGGCGGCGGGCGCGGACGTGACGTTGGTCTATGGCCGTGCGCCGTTCGACAAGGATGCGAGCAAGGCGCTTGCCGACCAGTTCAAGGCTGCGTGCGGCCCCGCAGGCGCGGATGTGATCTACGATCCGGTCGGCGGCGACTATGCCGAGCCGGCGCTGCGATCGATCGCGTGGGAGGGGCGCTATCTGGTGGTGGGCTTCCCGGCGGGCATCCCCAGGCTGCCGCTCAACCTGACCCTGCTCAAGAGCTGCGACGTGTGCGGCGTCTTCTGGGGCGCCTTCGCGATGCGCGATCCGGCCGCGAACCAGCGCCATGTCGAGCATCTCTTCCGGCTGTGGGAAGAGGGCAAGATCGCCCCGCGGGTGACCGAGACGTTCGACTTCGCCGATGGCGGCAAGGCGATCGCCAAGATGGCCGCGAGGGATGCGATCGGGAAGCTGGTGGTGCGGATCTAATTCCTCCCCCGGCACGGGGAGGGGGTACCGCCGCGAAGCGGTGGTGGAGGGGCTGTCCGGGAGCGTACCGCTTGTGGCAAGCCCCCTCCGTCGCGCTGCGCGCGCCAACTCCCCGTTCCGGGGAGGATTGGCAGGTTGCCACAGCCACTCCCCCTTCCTATCTCGGACGAAACGATAGCCCAGGGGTAGCGCATGACCAGTTTCGACGATCGCGAGAAGGCATTCGAGGCGAAGTTCGTCCGCGACGAGGAAATGGCGTTCCGCGTGACCGCGCGGCGCAACCGGCTGCTCGGGCAATGGGCCGCGCTGCAGATGGGCCTGACTCCCGAAGAGACCGACGCCTATGCCAAGGCGGTCGTCCAGGCCGATTTCGAGGACTCGGGCGATGACGACGTAATCCGCAAGCTCCTGGGCGACCTGCTCGCCGCGGGAGTCGAGACCGACGAGGGCACGGTGCGCCAGGCGCTCGAGGCCAAGACGGTCGAGGCGCGCCGCCAGCTGATGGAATCGCAATAACATGCCGATGGCCGCCGACGAGATCGAGGCGCTGATCAAGTCCGGCATCCCCGATGCCCGGGTCGAGATCACCGACCTGGCCGGCGACGGCGATCATTATGCCGCGCGCGTGGTGAGCCCCAGCTTCAGGGGGCTGCCGCGGGTGCGCCAGCACCAGGCGGTCTATGCCGCATTGGGCGGCCGGATGGGTGGGGTACTGCACGCGCTGCAGCTCACCACCGAGGCCCCCGCAGAGGAGTGAGTGACGTGACCGAGGATGTGAACGCCCGCCTGCAGGGCCTGGTCGATTCGAACGACGTGCTGCTGTTCATGAAGGGCAGCCCGCTCTTCCCGCAATGCGGCTTTTCGAGCCGTGCGGTGGCGATCCTCAACCATCTGGGGGTCGAATTCGAGAGCGTCGACGTGCTCCAGGACCAGGACGTCCGCCAGGGGATCAAGGCCTTTTCGGACTGGCCGACCATCCCCCAGCTCTATGTCGGCGGCGAATTTGTCGGCGGATCGGACATCATGATGGAGATGTACGAGTCGGGCGAGTTGGCGCAGCTTTTCGCGGACAAGGGCGTTTCAAACGCCGAGTAACGATGTCCGGAGTGCATCATGATTGCATCCAATCCTCCCACGAAGGGAGTTCCGCACCGGAATAACAATTTCCGGAGTGCGTGATGTTTGTGTCCAATGTTTCCGCCGCGTCGGCGGGAACCTGTGCCTATGGCGGCCATGAACTTCTGGTCTGCGATCTCACCCAGAGCTGGTCTTCCACCGCGGGCGGCGGGATCAGCACCTATCTGCGCCGCAAGGCGGCCTATGTGCTCGATCGCACGCCCCACCGGCTGATCCAGATCGTTCCGGGCGCCGAGGACCGGGTGACCGAGAAGGGCCGCCATACGCTGATCGAGGTGGGCGCGCCGCGGGTGCCGGGCAGCCCGCATTACCGCTTCATCCTGCGGATGGGCGCGGTGAGCGAGGTGCTGGCGCGCTACCGGCCCGACGTGATCGAATCGCTTTGTCCCTGGCTGCTGCCCTGGGCGGCGGTGAAGCATCGCCGCGCCTTTCCCGAGACGGCGCTGGTCGCGGGATACCGGACCGATTTCCCCAACGCGCATATCCACCGGGTCGGCCGGTCGTTGTTCGGCGAGGGGGCCGCGCGGATGCTGCGCGACGCTGCCCATGGCTATGCCCGCAAGCTCTATCGCGAGTTCGACTGGGTCTACACGCTCGGCCAGCCGCAGCGCGCGCAGCTTGCCCGGCTGGGCATCACCCATACGCGGGTGATGCCGCTCGGGACCGATCTGGCGCTGTTCACCCCGGACAGGCGCGATCCCGGCTATCGTGCCGCGCTCGGACTGCCGGGCGAGGGGCCTTTGCTCGTCTATGCGGGCCGGCTCGACAACGAGAAGCGCGCGGATATGCTCGCAGCGATGTTCCGCAAGCTGCCGCCCGAACTGGGCGCGGCGATGGTGATGATCGGCGACGGCAAGCTGCGCGAGCAGCTCGCCGGGGAGATGCAGGGGCTGCCGGTCGCCTTTCCGGGCTTCGAGAAGGACCGCGCGGGGCTGGCCCGGGCGCTGGCCTCGAGCGACATCTATGTCTCGGGCATGGCCGACGAGACCTTCGGCATCTCGGTGATCGAGGCGCAGGCGGCGGGGCTGCCCGTGGTCGGCGTGGCGAGCGGGGCGATGCCCGAGCGCGTCCCCGCAGGGCTCGGCTATCTGGGTCCGGCCGGCGACGCCGATGCGATGGCGGCGAACGTGCTGCGGGTCTGGCGCGAAGGGCCGGCCGTCATTGGTGCGAGGGCACGCGCGCACGCCGAGCGGTTCGACTGGGAAAATAGCTTCGACCGGCTGTTCCACGAGATCTACCCCGCCGCGATGGTGCGGCGGAACCGGCGGCTGACGGATCGCTGCCCGTGGAAGCTCAGCGAGACGTCGCTGGCGCGTTAGGGGCGGTTTGTCGGCAGGGAGCCCGGGTCGGGCGGGTCGACGCGACCGGTAAAAGCTGGTCGACCCGCCCTGAAATGAAGCGTTGAACGCTCGGGGTGCCTTTCATGATGCAGTGCGCGTGCCAGAGTGTGCCAGTGGCGGTTTTGTGCGGGTGACGATGGTGAACGGGGTTTAACCTGTTCCGGCGGCTGTCAAAAATGCCGACAGAATGGGGCTCAATCCGCCAGCTCGGCCATCACCGCCAGCGGCGGGCGGGCGCCCTCGATCACTAGGATCTGCGCCGCGCAGGCGGTGGCGATGCGGGCGATTTCGGCGAGCGGCAGATCCATGTCGATGCCGCGCAGATAGCCCGCGGTGAAAGCGTCCCCCGCACCGTTGGTGTTGACGATCGGCCGGTCGAGCCGGGCCTTGGGCACATGGATCATCTCGTGCGCGTTGAAGAGCAATGCGCCTTCCTCGCCCTTGGTGACCGCGCCGGAAATCCCGCGGGCGCGCAGCGCTGCGACGATCGCCTCATCGGAGAGGCCGGGGAAGAGCGTATGCGCCTCGTTGCGGTTCATCACGAGATGATCGCAGCGTTCGATGGCGAGATCGGCGATGGGCTTGGCGTCGAGCAGGACACTGACATCGCCCGGGCAGAAGACGAGCCGCTGGTTCGCGGGCCGCGGCTCGGTCAGCCAGGCGCGCATCCCCTCCGCGACGCCCTGCCGCAGCAGAAGATAGCCGTCGATCGCGACGATATGCTCGTCGTCGAGCAGCCGCGCGGGCGCGAGCAGATCATAGGGCACGCCGTGGCAATAGTCCGCGAAGGTGCGCTCGCGGTCGGCGGTGATCAGGGTGTAGATCAGCGAATGGGGCCCGCCATAGTCAAACCCGCGGATCGCCACCCCGCGCGCCTCCAGATCGCGCCGGGCATAATCGGCATAGCTATCGTTGCCGAACGGCGCGACCACCGAGACCGCGCTGCCGAGGGTGCGCAGCCCCGCCGCCATGTTCGCCCCGCAGCCGCCGGGCAGGAAAGCGGGGGCATGCACCGACTCGAGCGTCTCGCGCAGCGCGAAACTGCGGTCGAGCGGCATGGTGGTGCATTCGAGTTTGCGCAGGTCGAAGCGGGCAAGCAGTTCGTCCGTGTCCTCGGCGACGACGTCTACCGGGGCATGCGCGATGATTCCGACGATGGTGATTCTCCTCGGGCGGGGAGCCTAGCAGAAGCGTGCAGCCCGGGAAACGTCGACTGCCCTAACCCCGTTCGTGCTGAGCCTGTCGAAGCACTGCCTTCCTCCTCTAGCGCGGGGCAGAAGGAGGGCAGCCCTTCGACAAGCTCAGGGCGAACGGAGGAGTGTGTGGCGAAACCCATCCCCTTCGCCTCGGGCTACCCCGTTCAGATTCGTTCATCCACGGTTCAGCCCTATTGACTACAGACGTAATCGTGACGATTACACACGTAGTCAAAGAGGGATCCATGACCGAGAGAATCAGCGACGCCGAGCATGCCGTGATGGAAGTGCTGTGGGACAAGTCGCCGCTCACCGCACAGGAGGTCGCCGAGCGCGTTCCCGCCGAGCGCGAATGGAGCGCCAACACGGTCAAGACCCTGCTCGGGCGGCTGCTCGCCAAGAACATCATCGCGCATGAGGAAGAGGGGCGGCGCTACCGCTATCGCCCGCTGGTCGCGCGCGCCGATTATGTCGCGGGCGAATCGCGCAAGCTGATGGACCGGCTGTTCGGCGGGCGTCTGACCCCGCTGGTCGCCCATCTCGCGGAGCGCGACCAGATCACCGACCAGGACATCGCCGAGATCGAGGCGCTGCTGAAGGATCTCAAATCATGATCGGCTGGGCAGTAGAGACCTTCGTCGCGACCACGCTGCTGATGCTGCTGGTGCTTGGCCTCCGCAGCCCGGTGCGCAAGGTGTTCGGGCCGGGCATCGCCTATGCGCTGTGGCTGCTGCCGGTGTTCCGGTTGCTGATGCCGCCGCTACCCGAAAGCTGGCGCGAGCAGGCGGCGGCGCCCGTCACCGCGGCGAGCGACGTGATCGTCTATTATGTGGTCGAGCCGCTCGGTGCGGCGCCCGAGGCGGCGGCGCAGGGCAGTTTCGGACTGCCGATGGCGATCTTCCTGCTCTGGGCGGTGGGCGCGGCGGGTTTCCTGGGCTTCCATCTCGTCTCGCACAGCCGCTTCTGCGCGAAGCTGCTCCGCAAGGCGCGGGTGGACCGCACCGTCGCCGAGGGCAAGGTGCGGGTGATCGAGACCGACGCCGCGCACGGGCCGCTCGCCTTCGGGATCTGGCGCAAATATGTCGCCTTCCCGCGCGATTTCGCCGAGCGCTACGACGAGCAGGAGCGGGCGCTCGCGCTCGCCCATGAGCTGGGCCACCATGTCCGCGGCGACCTGATCGCCAATTGGGTGGCGCTGTTCGTGCTCGCAATCCATTGGTTCAATCCGGTCGCCTGGAAGGCTTTCCGCGCCTTTCGTGCCGATCAGGAAATGGCCTGCGATGCCCTGGTGCTCGCCGGCCGCGAAGCCGCGCTGCGCCATGCTTATGGTCGCGCAATCGTCAAGTCCGCGCATGGGGGTGCGGTCTCGGCGGCCTGTCACCTGCACACAATCAATGAGTTGAAAGGGAGGCTCAGAATGCTTTCAAAGACCCGGAAGAATTCCCCCATCCACCTGGCAGGCGGGATGATCGGGGTAAGCGCGCTGTCGCTCGTCGCACTGGGGCTCACCGCCTCGGGAAGCCAGGCGGCCGAGCGGATCAAGTCGAACGTCGAGGCCGCGACCGGCATCGACCTGACCGATCCGCCGGCGCCGCCCGCGCCCGCCGCGACGCCGACCCCAGTGCCTGGCGCCCCGGCCGCGCCCGAAGCGCCGGCCGCTCCCGATGCGCCGAAGCGCGAGCACCGCGTGGTCCGCGTCATCACCACCGACGGCGACGGCGACCATGGCGGCCATCATGGCGACCATGACAAGCGCCAGCGCGTGGTGATCGTCAATGGCGAGCGCATCGACATTCCCGACGATGCCGAGATCATGGCGATGGTGCCGGACATCCAGTCGGGTCACTGCAAGGATGGCGACCCCAACGCGATGACCGTCCAGACCCCGCCCGAGCCCGGCAAGCGCCAGGTGATCCGCATCTGCGTCAACCGCATCGAGGCCCAGGCCGGCCATGCCCGCCACATGGGGATGCAATCGGCGATGGCGGGTCTGCGCCATGCCCGTATCGCGGTCGAGGCCGACACCACGCTCTCGGCCGACGAGAAGGCCAAAGCGCTCAGGAGCATCGACGACGCGATCCGCGAGCTGCAGCAGGACCAGAAGGACGACTGATCGTCCTTCCCCGAGTGGGGGAGGCGTTCACATCTGCCCCTTTTGCGAACGCCTCTAAGCGGGGCCGGCCACTCTCCTTCGTGGCCGGCCCCGTGGTCTTTGGGGCGGGCTGCAAAGCCGCTGTCTATGGTGGGTGCACGCGAAAGAATGGAGTCGTTCCGCATCCGGCATGGTAGTTTGCGGTGCGACGGGTTAATCCCGATCAAGGAATTTCACTCCGCACCAATGCTTCGAACGGGCGATCGCGATGCACAGTTTGTCAACGCGAAGCCGCTTACGGCGCTGTGGGGAACAAGGGGGCGCAAAGCCATGGCGTGGAAAGTCTCATTCGCGGCCGCGACGATGCTCGCGGGCGGTGCCGTGTTCTTGCCGGGATCGGCATCGGCACAGGTGACCGCCCCGACGCAGGACGAGACCGTCCTCGACGAGATGCGCACCAGCGAAGTCGCGACCGATGTCGGCCCCGACCAGATCCAGCGCCTGCCGCAGACCGACCGCAATTTCCTGTCTTTCGCGGCGCTCGCCCCGGGGGTGCGCTTCAGCGACAGCGACACCGACCGGGGCATCACCTCGGGCGCCTCGACCGCGAGCCAGGTCAATCTCCTGATCGACGGCATGAGCTTCAAGAACCAGCTGCGCGACGGCGGCATCGCCGGGCAGCAGGGCAGTCGCGGCAGCCCCTTCGGCCAGATCGCCGTGCAGCAATTCCGGGTCCTGACGCAGAACTACAAGGCCGAATATGGCGAGGCGGGCGCCGCGATCGTCACCGCGGTCACCAAATCGGGCGGCAACGAATTCCGGGCCGAGGCCTTCGGCCAATATACCGGCCGGGAATTCGCCGAGACATCCTATCTCGACAAGCTTCGGAACCAGCCCGAGCCCGCATTCCAGCGGCGGCAATATGGCGCCGCGCTCGGCGGGCCGATCGTCAGGGACCAGCTGTTCTTCTTCGCCGCCTATGAAGGCAATGACCAGGACCGCGCGCAGAATGTGGTTGCGGGCGGAACCCCGGCGCAGCGCGCGGCGGTCGAGGCCTCTTCTGGCCGGCGGATCGGCGATCTCGAGGGTTCGTTCACGAGTCCGTTCCGCAGCGACTTCTATTTCGGCAAGCTGACCTTCACCCCAGACGACCGCCAGCGTTTCGACCTGTCGTTCAGCCGCCGTGAGGAAGGCGACATCCGGACCTTCGGCGGCACCACCGCCTATGAGTCCGCCGAGAACCGGCGCAACCGGGTCGATACGCTCCTGCTCAACTGGCGTTATCGCGGCGGGGCGTTCGCCAACGAATTCGGCGCGTCCTTTCTCGATTATCGGTTCAACCCCCGCTCGCTCCATCCCGATCAGCCGCAATTCTCCTATCTGGGCGTCATCACCTTTGGCGGGCGCGATTCGTACCGCGACGAACGGCAGCAAAGCTACACGGTCCGCGACGACCTGAGCTTCACCGGCCTCGCGGGCCATGTCATCAAGCTCGGCGCGCGCGTCGAGGTGACCGATATCGCCTTCGACAACCGGACGTTCGACCAGCCGCGCTATTCCTTTTTCCAGGATGCGGGCAACAATCTGAGCTTCGCCTTTCCGGCGGAAGCGCAGCTCGCGCTCGCCCCGTCGCGGATCGACAGCAGCAACACCCAATTGGGCGTCTACGTTCAGGACGATTGGGACGTGACCGGCCGGCTGCAGTTCAATCTCGGCCTGCGCTGGGATTATGAGACCAACGCTTTCGACAACGACTATGTGACGCCCGCGTCCGCCGCGGCGGCGCTGCGGGCACTGCCCAGGCCCTATTATTTCGATCCCGAAAACTACATCACCGACGGCCATCAGCGCCCGCCCTTCACGGGCGCCTTCGCGCCGCGGATCGGCTTTTCCTATGATCTGTCGGGCGATGGCGCGACGGTGATCTTCGGCGCGGCCGGGCGCTATTATGACCGCAATGCCTTCACCAACACCGTCGACGAGCGATTGCGCGCGCTGACCTCGATCGGCACCTTCCGCTTCTCGGCCAATGGCGCGCCGCGAAACGGCCAGCCGACGGTGATGTGGAATCCGAGCTACCTCACCCGCGCGGGCCTGCTGACGCTGAGCGCCAGCGCACAGACCGGCCAGCGCGAGCTGTTCGCGGTCAAGAACGATGCGCGCCCCCCGGTCGACGACCAGTTCAGCCTGGGCATCCGCCACCGGTTCGGCGCGTGGCAGGCATCGGTGACGGGGGCCTATATCCGCGGGCGCAACGGCTATACCCATTTGTGGGGAACGCGGCGGAGCAACGGCCTTGGCGATTGCTGCGACAATGCGCCGATCGCGGCGTTCGGCTATTCCAACGCGATCATCGGCTATGACGGGCTCGATACCCGCTACAAGGCGCTCTATGTCACGCTCGACAAACGCTACACCCCGGCCTCGGGCTGGGGGCTGAACCTGGTCTACACGCTGTCGAAGGGCGAGCAGAATGGCGGCGACCTGTTCAGCCTCGATGGGCTGACCCCCGACACTTATGGCTGGCGCCCGCGCGCCGGCGACGAGCGCCACCGGATCGTCATCGCCGGCATGGTCGATCTGCCGTACGGCTTCCAGCTCGCGACCTTCACCCAGCTCGGCAGCGGCCAGGCCTATCAGGTGATCGATGCAACGCGGGGCTTCGGGGTCGACCAGCTCCGGCTCACCTCGGCCTATCCGGAGAAGAACTGCATCGGGGGGCTGTTCGCCTTTTGCGAGGTCAATCTGACGGTGTCGAACCGGCAGAACCTGTTCGGCCGGCATCAGGTGGAGATCGCACTCGATGTCCTCAACGCGTTCAACAACAAGAATTTCAGCGATTTCGACAATTTCTACAGCAGCACCGATCCGCTCGACCCGGCGCGGATCGGGGCCAATATGATCACGCAGCCGCGGCGCGTGCAGTTCCGCCTCGGCTATCGATTCTAGGAGCTTGCCCGGGCGCGCCCTTCCCTCAAGCCCTTGCGCCTCCGCACGTAACCCGCCACATCCCCTTCATGATCGATGCACCGACCGGCGTGGCGCAAGCGCTCGATCCGCTGGTGGCGCGCGTACTGGCGCCCAATCCCTCGCCTTATACCTATACGGGCACCCAGACCTATGTGGTGGGGGCCGGCGACGTCGCGGTGATCGATCCCGGGCCGGATGAGCCCGCGCATCTCGATGCCCTGGTGAAGGCGATCGCGGGGCGGCCCGTCGTCGCGATCATGTGCACGCACACGCACCGCGATCATAGTCCGGCGGCGGCGCCGCTCAAGGCGCTTACCGGTGCGCCGATTATCGGATGCGCGCCGCTCACGCTCGCCGATGCGGGGCCGCGCGCCGACGCGGCGTTCGACAAGGATTACGCGCCGGACCGGGTGCTGACCGACGGCGAGACCGTCACCGGCACCGGCTGGACGATCGAGGCGGTGGCGACGCCCGGGCATACCTCGAACCATCTCTGCTACGCGCTGCGCGAGAATGGCGCGCTGTTCACCGGGGATCATGTGATGGGCTGGTCGACCACGGTGGTCGCGCCGCCCGATGGCGACATGGCCGACTATATGGCGAGCCTCGACAAGCTCATGGGCCGCGCCGACACCGTCTATTACCCCGCGCATGGCGAGCAGATCGGCCGGCCCCAGCGCTTCGTGCGCGGGCTGATCGGCCACCGCAGGCAGCGCGAGGGGCAGATCCTCCGCCTGCTCCGGGCCGGCACGGGCGCCATTCCGGAGATGGTTGCGCGCATGTATGCTGGGCTCGATCCGCGGCTGACCGGCGCCGCCGGACGCTCGGTGCTCGCGCACTTGATTGATCTCAAGGCGCGCGGGATCGTTGAGGGGGAGGGCGAGCAATGGAGGATGGCGGCGTGAGCGAGCGCGACATCGATCGGCGGCGCGGCGGCGGCTGGGGCTGCCTCAAGGCGGCGCTCGCGCTGATCCTGATCCTCGCGGCGATCGGCGCGGGCTTCTGGTATCTGGGCGACCGCATCCGCGGCAGCTTCATGGGCGGTCCCGATCCGGTGACGGTCGCGCAATCGAGCCTGCAGGGGCTGCGCGAGCAGAACCGGCTGACGACCTTTTCGGGAAGCTATGTCGCGGTGGTCACCTCGAAACAGACGCGGCTCGGGCTGACCGCACAGAAGACGATGATCATGCCCGGGACGGTGCGCTACGAGGTCGACCTGTCGAAGCTGAGCGATCGCGACCTCACATGGGACCCCGCGACGCGCAAGCTCACCCTGGTGCTGCCCCCGATCGAGGTGATCGGGCCCGAAGTGAACATCGACGGCATCCGATCCTACGGTAACGGCGGTATATTGATGACATTCACTGACGCCGAGCAATTGCTCGACGATGCCAACCGCAAGGCTGGGCAGGAGGAGTTGCTGCGCCAGGCGCGCTCGCCGATGTATATGCGGCTGGCACGGCAGGCGACACGGCGCGCGGTGGAGAACAGCTTCCTGATGCCGCTGCGCGCAGTCGGCGTTCAGGCCACGGTCGAGGTCAAGTTCCTCGACGAGGTGGGCAAGCCGACCGAGCGCTGGGACGAATCCCGGCGTCCGGAGGACGTGCTGTCCAATCGCTGGTGAGGCACCCGGCCGGCGCCGGGTGACGGCGCCGCCGGGGCATGGGGCTTCGGGGCTCTCTTTGGGGGACGACCGATGGCCACGCTTGCTGAAACCGCGCCGCAGACGGCGCGCAGCGACGAACGCTTCTTCCTGATCATGGCGCTGACGATGATGGCGCTGGTGTTCACCGCCTTCAGCGTCAACCTCGCCATGGGCCGCTCGACCTTCGCCCGGCCGCTGCTGGTCCATGCCCATGCGGTGGTCTTCATGGGCTGGATCGTGATCTATGTGCTCCAGAACCTGCTGGTCTCGCGCGGATCGATGGCGCTGCACCGTGCGCTCGGCTGGATAGGGGCGGGGTGGATCGCGCTGATGATCGTGCTCGGCACGATGGTGGCGGTGGCGTCGATCCAGCAGGGTGGGGTGCCCTTCTTCTTCACCCCGCTCGGCTTCCTGGTCTTCGATTCGGTGATGCTGCTCACCTTTGCCGGGCTGACCTGGGCGGCGATCGCGCTGCGGCGGCGGACCGACTGGCACCGGCGGCTGCACTATTGCGGCATGGCGGTGCTGATGGGCCCCGCGTTCGGGCGGCTGCTGCCGTTGCCGCTCCTGATGCCCTGGGCCTATGAGGCGGCAATCCTGCCGACGCTGATCTTCCCGGTGATCGGGATGATCGCCGACCGGCGGCGCACCGGCGCGGTCCATCCGGCCTGGTTCTGGGGCCTCGCCGTGATGATCGCATCGGTGCTGCTGACCGAAGCGATTACCTATAGCCCGGTCGGCGACGCCATCTATCGCGCGGTGGCGGCGGGCACGCCGGGCGCGGCGATCGCCCCGCTCGATTATCCGCCGCCACCAGCTATGCCTTGATCCCGCGCCCGCGCGGGGCCATGTGCGGGGCCCGGCAAGGAGGGTAGCTATGGACGCGCGCAAGGGTATCGGCGGAAGCCTGGCGGGGCTCGATCTCCGCGCCGAGATCGACCGGCTGCGCAAGGAGCGCAACGCCGTCATCCTCGCGCATTATTACCAGAAGCCCGAGATCCAGGACCTGGCGGACTTTGTCGGCGACAGCCTCGACCTCAGCCGCAAGGCCGCGGATACCGATGCCGATGTGATCGCCTTTTGCGGGGTGCGCTTCATGGCCGAGACGGCGAAGGTGCTGTCGCCGGAGAAGATCGTCGTGCTGCCCGACATGAATGCCGGCTGCTCGCTGGAAGACAGCTGCCCGCCCGATCAGTTCGCGGCGTTCCGCGCGCAGCATCCCGATCATATCGCGCTGACCTATATCAACTGCTCGGTGGAGGTGAAGGCGCTGAGCGACGTCATCGTCACCAGCTCGTCGGCGGAGAAGATACTCAGCCAGATCCCGATGGATCAGAAGATCATCTTCGGGCCCGACAAGCATCTGGGCGGATACATCAACCGCAAGATGGGGCGCGACATGCTGCTCTGGCCGGGCGTGTGCATCGTCCATGAGGCCTTCAGCGAGACCGAACTGCTCAAGCTCAAGGCGCAGCATCCGGAAGCTCCCGTCGCGGCGCATCCGGAGTGCCCGCCGCATGTGATCGACCATGCCGATTATGTCGGATCGACCAGCGGCATCCTGGAGTTCGCGAAGAGTTTCCCGGGCGACACGCTGATCGTCGCGACCGAGCCGCACATCATCCACCAGATGGAAAAGGCGGTGCCGGAAAAGACCTTCATCGGCGCGCCCGGCGCGGACGGGAACTGCAACTGCAATATCTGCCCGTACATGGCGCTGAATACGATGGAGAAGCTCTACGTGGCGCTGCGGGATCTGGAGCCGCGGATCGAGATCGAGGAGGGGCTGCGGCTCAAGGCGAAGCGGAGTTTGGACCGGATGCTGGCGATGGCTGGCGGGACGGTGGGGTGGGGGGATTTGGGGGCGATTTAGGGAGGAGAGAGATTGGGACGTCAAAATTATTGCGGTTCTGGCCAGTGTTCGGCAAAATACTGAGATCGTCCCCAAACATCATTGGAGTAATCGCCTCCTGTAGTGCCTGCGTCTATATTTTGGGGCGTTCTAACAAAATCCGGCCCCGTTTTGTCGCCATTATAAAGCGCTACCGCACGCTGGATTTTTTGTTGTTCTGTCCAGTCAGGATGATGCTTGGCAACAATTTTTATGTTGCCGCTCAATATTTCGGCGGCAGCTCGAACATTCGTTGGTCCGTCGGGTTCAGACAATGAGGCGTTCGGGTGCTTTCCTAAGTCAATTTGCATTAAGCCATAGCCTGCGTTACCCTTGGCTGCACTCTTCCAACCCTTTAGCCCTGACCCGGACCCTAAATCGCTCTCTCGACTGGCAATGCCAGCCAACAGCGCGGGGGGGATTTGATACTTTTTTCCAATACTCTCAAATGTTGCGGAGTATTTTTTGAGAAGTTCGAGTTGGGATCCCGCTCGCTGCTGAGAAGCGAGTAGACCACCATCCGCTCGCCCGGATGGCAAGTAGGTCGCTAGTATCTTGGAGGGGTCCGCAATGGCGCTCTCACATTTAGCACACGGTGCATTTGGATTCACGGATCCCGTCGGTGTATCCGCTTTGCTGTTTGCCTTTGAGATTTGATTAGCCGGAGCCACGGGGAGGGGGGATATTGGCACTTGTGGGGTGGGGCCTGCCTGCCCGCTTGGGTGGATGAACGGTCCGAGAAGCCGCCCCAAAAGTTCGGCGAATGGATTTGGACCCTCCGCTGGACCTAGCCGCATTGGCATCATGCTGCTTCCTGCAAAAGTTGTTCAAGGGCGTTAAATAATGCCTGGAGCTTCACCGAGGCCTTGTGAGGAGTTGTGTCAGATAGCGCCGATCGGACGCGGGCATCTTCTCCGAGCATTTCACCAGAAACTAATTGTAGGTAGCACCATCGAGCTCTGTCTTTTTCCCATGTAAGGCCAAGGGAACCGGCATCGTCACCATAACGGTGCACGAAATTGGTAAGTGAAATGGCCGTAAGTTTTGCTGTCTGTTCCGGGGCGACTTCGCGCAAATAGCTCGCAATCCGCCCATACGAAGCCTCCAACCGCCGCGCCGTGATCCCCTCGATCTGCCCCACCTCAAACCGCAGCATCCCCCGCGGCTTCCCCGGCAGCCCCTCCGGCCGCATCGCCACCGTTACGCCGGCATATTCGTTCGCGTCGAACGCCAGCCCCGCCGCATCGCCCAGGAACCGGCTGCGCTGTTCCACCGTCAACACCGGCAGCGTCACCGCTAGCACATTCGGGTCCCAGTGGCGGAACAGTACCGTCTCGTACGCCGCGTCGTCCGGCGCCGCGCGGCGTTCGTTCGGGATTTCGGCGAGGTTGAGACCGCGCAGGTGGCGGCGGATTGCGTCGAGGGGGCCGGGCCAGGACCAGAAGGCTAGCGCCGGCTTGCCCTCGGTCAGGGCGATCAGCGCCGCGACCTGCGCGCGCGAATAGAGGGCGACGAGGTGCGGGCCAGCGCGTACGCCCTCGTGATTGGCCGCCTCGAGATAGAGGGGCACGTTGACCAGCTCGCGCGCGGTCAGCATCGCCGGCAGGTCGTCGAAATGGCCGCCGTCGGCGACTGCGTACCAGGCTCCCGGCAAGGCGGTGACCGCCTCCAGAAGCGTCGGCTGGCTCATGAGGTCCGCATGAAGGGTGAGCCCGAGGCCGAGCCCGCCTTCAGGCAGGGCGGGTCCGCGGGCGGGGCGAAGCCGTCCGCGGCGCCCATGTCCGCCACGCCGCCACCCCCCGCATCCCCGATCAGCACCGTCGCGCACCCCGCCACGATCTTCCCGCCATGCGCGGTCGAATCGCTCTGGCGGGCGGCGGGGAGGCCGTTGACGAGGACGGTCGCGGATCCCTTGACGATCACGTCGGGCGGACCCTTGCACACGCATTTGTCGGTCACCCGCGCCTGCTGCGCACCGCCGGTAATGACGTTGGACGATCCCTTCGCCACCGGCCCGCCGACATGCGGCGACGGCCCCGGATTGACCGCGGGGCATTTATGCATGTCGCCGATCCGTGCCGCCGGTTTGCCCAAGTAATGACCCGCCCGCCAGTTGAAGTCGGGCGAAGGTAATCGCAGTCGAAGGCAAGAGCAACGCGTGTTGCCCGAACTATTCCGGGTCAGTCCTCGCGCGGATCGGCGAACATCATCGGCAGATAGGGACCATAGCCGCCCGTCTCCGTCGCGATCCTTGCCGCAACACGGGCGACCAGCGTCTTCGGATCATGCGGCGCGCCGTCCGCGATCTCGGCGGCGATCGCATCGATCAGCCAGTGCCAGGCTTCGACATCGGAATCGGCGGCCGCGCCGCGTTGATGCTGCATGCTCCGCCTTCACCAGCCAAAGATTGCCGACCGATTTCCGGCTCTTGTCTGGGTATTGCGATTAGCAACATATCGGACACGGGTAAAGCGCGGCGCGCGCTCAGACGACCGCCTGTTTCGACAAAATCTCCGGGTCGGTAGCGAGGCTGAACAGATATTGATGCCGCGCGGGCGTGCCGTAGCGGAGATGGCCGAGCCGCCTGCGCTGCTCCCGGGTCAGGCGGAAACGCGTATAGCCGCGCTCGGCGAGGCAGGCGTTCATCGCCTCCTCCATATAGACCCGCACTTCGCCGATCCTTTTCTCGGGCCGGGTGCCCTCGACGATCCGCGCCGAGATGATGTGGGTCGAGAGCATGACGTCGGGGCTGGTATCGGCGCCGATGATGGACTCGTTGCTCTGGAGCTGGCTGGTCGCGCGTTTGAAGACGCGTGCGGCATCGGTGTTCGAGACGTCGCGATACGCGCCCCTGCGTCCGCATTCGACCGCGTCGCGGCGATATTGATCGAAGCTGATGCCCAGCTTGCCCCAGCTATATTCGGGCACGCGCTCTCCCGCGAGCGCCGCGGGGGCGAAGAGGAGGGCGGTGGCGGCGGCGAGGATGGCAACACGCATGGCCGACTCCGAAGGGGTTCAGGCGACCGCTTGAGTCTCCAACACATGAGGATCGCTGGCAAGGCTGAATAGATAGGCGTGGCGCTCGGGCGTGCCGTAGCGCAGATGGCCGAGCCGGCTGCGCTGCTCGCGGGTCAGACGGAACCGCGTATAGCCGCGTTCGGCGAGGCATTGGTTTACCGCATCCTCCATGAAGACGCGGACCTCGCCGATGCGCTTTTGCGGGCGCGTGCTTTCGACGATTCGACTCTGCCGCTGGCCCGTTTCGACGGCCTGGGTCGGCGCCTCCTCGTACCGCGTATTCCCCGTCGCGCCGCCGCTGGCGTCGAGATGGTCGGTCTCCCACATATTGACCACCACCCCCGATCCGCCGTCACTGACCGTGTCGAGCTGCTGCGTCGCGTTGCGGAAGATGCGCGCGGCATTGGTGCCCGAAACGTCGCGATTGGCGCCCATGCGCCCGCATTCGACGGCATCCCTGCGATATTGTTCGAAGCTGATGCCGGCCTTGCCCCAGCTGACCTCGGGCGCGCGCGGCGCGGGGGCGGCCAGCAGGGCGATCATCGTCAACGCGATCATGGAGTGTCTCCATCAGTGCAAAGACTTCGCGATTATGAAGGTGAATCGCCCGCCTGTCCAGCGGTGTCAGGGTAAGCGGGCGTTCTCCTAGCGCCAATCGGCCTGGGGCAGGATCTCGGGCGAGTACATCGTCAGATAATGGGCGAGGCGGGGACGTGCGGCGCGATTGGGGCTGGCGCCGTGGGGCAGGGCCTGGTGCCACAGGATCATGTCGCCCGCGTTCGCGCCGACGGTGATGGCTTCGGCGCCGAGATCGACGCTGCGCGGATCGATATCGCCAAGGTCCGCGAGCCAGCTTTCCATGCGGCGATGGAAGCCCGGCACCAGCTCGAGCGCGCCCTGATCGGGGCTTGTGTCGGTCAGATAGAGAATGCCCTGGATGAAGAGCGGGATCGGCGTGACGAGACTGGCATCCCAATGGAGGCGTTGGCCGAGCCCGGGTGCGCGCGCGCGGACCGGCGGGTTGAAGCTCATCCGGTCGATCTGGAGCCACAGATCGGCGGTGCCGTAGAGCTGGGCATAGGCCTTGTGGATGCGCTCGCGGGCGTGGATCGCAGTGAGCACGGGCGCCTGGAAATGCTCGACCATGATCGAATTGACGTCGCGGCCGTACCAGCTTTCGGGATCGTCCGGGGTGGCGCCGACCAGACCGTGGAGCAATGCCGCCGCCTCCGAGGCCTGCTCGGGCGTGGCGGCGCCGCGGAGCACGACATAGCCATGCTCGTCCCAATGCGCGAGGTCGGCCGCGTCGAGCACGGGCGGGGCGGCATTGATCGCGGCGAGGCGTTCGGCCGTCTCGGCGGGCGGCGGCGCGCCGTCGAGCCAGGCGTGATAGCGCGCGATCGCTTGCCGGTCCGGCTCGCCCAGCATTTGGGTGATCCACGCGGCGAAGCTCTCCCAATCAGGCCGCGTCCCGAACTGCGCCATCGCCTGCCCGATGCCCAGTCCGAGGGCGTCGAGCATCACCCGCTGCGGCATATCGAGGGGCTGGGGCGGGGCATGACCCGTCATCCCCGCCCAGAAATCATGGAGGCCGCGGACCTCCGCCAGATCCGCGCTCACTTCACCGGCAGGCCGAACATCAGCGCGCGCACATAGCGTGCGGGCGGCGAGCCGTGGCTGAGCACCGCGTCGTTGTAGCGCTTGAGGTTGAACGCCGCGCCCTCGCGCCGCATCGCCTCGGCGCGCAGGTCCATATGCTCGGAATAGCCGACGAAATAGCTGAGCAGCTGGGTCGAGCTGAGATTGGCGCGGTTCCATTTGCCCGCGGCCTCGCGCTCCTGCTGGAAGGCGCCCTTGGTCATCAATTCCATCGCCTGGTCGCGGGTCATGCCTTCGGTCTGGATGCCGATGTCGAGCAGGGTATTGGTGATCGAGCGGAGCCGCATCTTGAGGACGGTCAGCTTGAACAGGGGATCGCCGTCCAGATAGTCGGCGTCCATCATCATCCCCTCGGCATAGACCGCCCAGCCCTCGACGAACGATCCCGACGAGAGCACCGCGCGCAGCACCGACGGGCTCGCATTCGAATGCGCGATCTGGAGATAATGGCCCGGCATCGCCTCATGGATGCTGAGCTCGTGGATCATATAATTGTTGTATTCGCGCAGGAACGAGGTCGCCTGCTCGTCGCTCCAGTCGTCGGGGATCGGCGAGATGGCGTAGAAAGTGTCGAGCTGCTTCTCGAGCGCGCCGGGACTGTCGCAATAGGCGACCGCGAAGCCCTGTTGGAACTTGGGCATGGTGATGATCTTCACCGGCGTGTCGGGCACGGTGACGAGCTGCCTGGCGCGGGCGAAATCGGTCGCCTGCTTGAGCGTCGCGGTCGCGGTCTGGAACAGCTCGCCGCGCGCGGGACGCTTGGCGTAGCTCAGCTCGAGCGCGGCCTCGACCGCCTTTTGCAGCTGCTCGGGGCTCGGATGTTCGGGCCGGTCCGCCGAGGCGCCCAGCACCTGCACCGCGAGGCGGTACATCTGCATCCGCGTCTCGGCTGCCGCGGCTTCGGCCTTGGCCTTGAGCTGCGGACGGGTGATGTCCGAGAGCAGGGCGAAGCGCATCTTCTCGTCATAGCGTTTCGCGCCGAGGCGGAATTCGCCATGCGCCTGGGGGACGAGCACCTCGTCGAGCCATTTCTGATGCTCGGCGACCGCGGTCTTGAGCCCGGCGAGCGCCTTGTCGAAGCGCGCCTGGTCGGCGGGGGCGAGCTCGCTTTTGTGCGGCGCCAGCATCGATTCGGCGATATCGACGATGCCCGAATTCTGGCGCGAGACGGTCTTGGCGAAGACCTCGGGCACGCGTGAGGGGACGAGCTGCCTGCGCGTCTCGGCGAGCAGCGCGGGGAGCTTCTCCATCCGCGCGATCGCGCCGAGCAGCCGCACCCGCCACGGCGCGAAGTCGCGCGCTGCGAGGCCGTAGAGGCTGCCCCCGGCGATATCGTTGTAGATCTGCGCGTCCCACGTCCAATTCTGCAGTTCCTCGATCTGCCACAGGTCGAAGCGCAGCGCGTTTTCGAGCAGGGCCGCATCGACCTGGTCGTCAGGAGTCAATTTGGTGCGGTCGATCTTGGCCAGATCGGCGAGGATCGCGCGGTCGAACGCGGCCGAGTCGGCGCGCCCCTTGGCCGAGATGTCGGGCAGCTCGTCGTCATAGCCATGCGCGCCGAGCGTGGTCGCATAGGTGGGGTTCAGCTTCGTCAGGCCGTCGATATAGCGCTGGCTGAGCGCGGCGAAGGCGCGGGCGGCGGGATTGAGCGGCGCCGGGGCCGAGACGGCCGGGGCGACGGGCGCGCTGGCACTGACGAGCGCGGTGGTGGCGGCAAGGGCGGCGAAGAGGATGCGCATCGGAGAACTCCGCGAAAGGATATTGCGTGGGTGTAATCGTGTCGGCGGCGACGGCAAGCCGGATTGGACAATCCCGCCTTCCCTCTGACCGTTCGTGCTGAGTAGAGACCGAGTAGGCGCAAAGCGCCGTATCGAGGGCTCGTATCGAAGCACATGTCTCGCCTGGCCATGTCCTTCGATACGCGCTTTCGATACGCCCCTATGGGGCTACTCAATCGCTACTCAGGACGAACGGGGTGGGGATGGAAGCCCGACTTCGCCACCGCCTAGATTTGATCGCAATCCGCGGGTCGCCATTGTGCGCCGCGACCGCCATATGGCCCGCATGAGCAAGGACGGCCGGACGATGAACCTCGCGGACTGGGCGACCCTGGTCGCGCTGGCGACGCTTTGGGGCGGCTCCTTCTTCTTCATCGCGATCGCCCTGCGCGGTTTCTCGCCCTTAACCCTGGTGTTCGCGCGAACCGCGATCGGGGCGGTGCTGTTGTGGGGCGTGGCCGCGGCGCTGGGCAAGGCGATGCCGCGCGACCTTGCGACGTGGCGCTCGCTGCTCGTGCAGGCGCTGCTCAACAATGTCGTGCCGCTGACATTGTTCAGCTGGGGACAGACGCAGATTTCGGGCGGGCTCGCGGCGATCCTCAATGCGACCACCCCGGTATGGGGCGTGCTGATCGCGCATGTCGTGATCGCGGGCGAGCGGCTGACGGTCGCGCGGGTCGCGGCGCTTCTTCTGGGCTTTACGGGGGTCGCGATCACCATCGGCGGGGATGCGGTGCGCGGTCTGGGCGCGAATGTGCTGCCCCAGCTCGCCTGCCTGATCGGCGCGGCCTGCTATTCCTTCGCGAGCGTGCTCGGGCGCAATTTCTCCGAGCGTGGCGTCGATCCGATCGTCACCGCGGCGGGATCGCTGGCGATGGCGGCGCTGGTGACGCTTCCCGCGATGCTGTTCATCGATCGGCCCTGGGGGCTGCCGGCTCCGCCGCTGACCGCCTGGGGCGCGGTCGCGGCGCTCGGCGTGCTGTCGAGCGCGCTCGGCTTCCTCCTCTATTATCGGCTGCTCGCCAATGCCGGGCCGACCAATGTGATGCTCGTCACCTTCCTGATCCCGATCACGCCGATCCTGCTCGGCTGGCTGGTGCTGGGCGAGCATCTCGCGCCCCAGCATTTCCTGGGGCTCGCGGTGATCGCGCTGGGTCTGGTCGCGGTCGACGGGCGGCTGCCGCGGTTTGCCTGGGAAGTGTTGCGCAGACCCATACCGGCGCCCTAAAGGGCATGGCCTTTTCGCTCGACCGCTTCGATCTCGACGTCTTCGTCGCCGCTACCCTCGCCGAGGATCTGGGCGGGGTGGGGGACATCACCTCCGAAGCGGTGGTCCCCGCCGATGCGGTGTTCGCCGGGGTGATGGACAGCCGCGATGCGATCGTCGTGGCGGGGCTGCCGATCGCCAAGGCCTTTTTTCGCGCGCTCGATCCCGAGGCGGAGGTCGAGATGCTTGCGGAAGAGGGGCAGCGGGTCGCGGCCGGTGCCGATCTGATGCGCTTGCGCGGCAAGGCCCGCGCGCTGCTCACCGCCGAGCGGTCGGCGCTCAACACCGTCCAGCATCTCTCGGGAATCGCGATGCTTACGCGGGCCTATGTCGACGCGATCGCAGGAACCGGCGCCATCCTGCTCGATACGCGCAAGACTCTCCCCGGGCTCCGCATCCTTGAGAAATATGCCACACGGATGGGCGGCGCGACCAACTACCGCATGGGCCTGTGGGATGCGGCGATGATCAAGGATAATCATGTAGCGGTCGCCGGATCGGTGGGCGAGGCGGTGCGCCGTGCGGTCGCCGCGGGGATCGAGCGGATCATCGTCGAGGTCGACCGGATCGACCAGATCGAACCCGCGCTCGCGGCGGGGGCGACGCATCTGCTGCTCGACAATATGGGCGTGGCCGTTCTGCGCGAGGCGGTGGCGCTGGTGGCGGGCCGCGTGCCCACCGAAGCCTCGGGCGGCGTGCGCCTCGACACGATCCGCGCGATTGCCGAGACGGGCGTGACCTATATCAGCGTCGGCCGTCTCACCCAGTCCGCGCCCGCGGCGGACGTTGGGCTCGATTTCACTTCCGGTTGATTCCTTCGCCGGAACACCGGCTCACTGCGGGTTGATCGTCGCCGTGCCCGGATGATGCTTGTCGAGGTGCCGCTTGATGATGCGCAGGTTGCGCGAGTTCGAGCGGAAGAAGAAGTCGGGGATCGCGCCCACCCAGGGGATCAGCCCGAGCAGGAAATCGAACCCGACATTGCCGAGCATCCGCAGCGTCGCGCTGAAGGGCATCTTCAGGTTCTGCGCCTCCCAGACCATGTAGAGCCCGAGCAGCGCGCCGATCACGTCGCCGCCCACCGGGATCAGATCGAGGATCACGTCGAGCCCGATCGTCTGGCGCGTGCCCGGGATGACAAAGGTGCGTTCGAGCAGCTTCTCCATCGCCTCGATGCGCTGGCGGACATGCGCGGCGTCGCTGGTGAGCGGGAGATTCCGCATCGCGTCGGACGTCATTCGGGTGGGCTTCGCCATCAGCTGCCTCTCACTCGGTCTCGCTCATCAGATGGTTCAACGGGTGCCATGCGCGGCTGTTCCCCTGCCATCCATTGAGTCTCGCCGTTACGATAGCCCAACGAAAGGGCTGCGCGATAGGTATGTATGCGGAGTCGGCGGTGAGCATCGCATCGGCTTCGGCGATGCGGTGGGCGCGGTTGTAGAGATCGGGCGCATCGCGTGCGGTGGCGATCAGCGTGGCGCTATCCTCCGAACAGAGCTGGCAGGCGGTGACGAGGAACCAGCGGCCGCTGTCATAGGGCGCGACCGCGTCGATCAGGCGGAGGTCGGCATCGTCCTCCAGCCCGACGCGGCGGACGCTGATCCCGACCGACAGCAGCGACCGCGCGACCGCGCTCCAGACGAGCGTGCCGCCCGGGTTCCGGGGCAGCGCGATCCGCACCACGACCATGCCCGGATGCGCGCGCTGCCATGTCCGCACCTGAGCCCGCGCATTCTCGCGCCGCGCGTCGAGCGGGAGCGGACCCCAGGCGGGCTGGGTGGGGATCGACGCCGAATCGAGCTGCGCGGGCAAGAGGGTCTCGACCGGCTGCCAATCGGGGCGGATCGCCTGCGTCACCGCGGCGCGATCGATCGCCATCGCGAGCGCGGCGCGGTTGCCGGCATCGGCGAGGAAGCCCTGACGCGACACCACCGCCAGCCCGAACAGCCCGAGCGCGGGATCGATCCTGACCAGTTCGTCGGGCACCTGCGCCGCGCGCAGCACCGGCCAGTCGGCGAAACTGCCGCCGATCACCGCCTCGGCCCCGCCATCCTTGAAGCGCGAGATCGCCAGCGCCGCACGCTCGCCGCGCAGCCGCACCTGGCTGCCGGGCCGCGGCGGCTTGTCCTCGTCGTCGTCGATCAGCACCGGCCCGTCGGCGGGGCTGAGCAGCACGCCGCCGCGCGGCTCGTTCTTCGGCGTGAACGGGCCGGTGCCCTGCTTGGCGCGATAGATGGCGAGTTCGGGCTGGGCGAACAGCTTGAGCAGATCGGGGCGCGGGCGGCTGAGGCGGACCTCGATCACCTGCGGGGTCATCTCGACGATCTCGTCGATCACGACGAGGAAGGGCGCGAGCGGGTTCCTGCTGCCCGGCGCGATCGCCCGGCGCAGCACGCGGACGACCTCGGCGGCGGTGACGGGCTGGCCGCCCGGCCATTCGGCATCGCGCAGGCGGAAGATGTAGCTGCGGCCGTCCTTGGTCACCGTCCAGCGCTCGGCGAGCCCAGGCTCGATCTGCCCCGAGGCGTCGAAGCGGACCAGCCCCTGCGCGACCGCGCCCATCATCACCCGGTCGCTGGTCTTGAGCGGGCCGGTATCGGTGTCGGCAATGGCGAGGCTGTCGCCGATCACGCTAACCCGGATCGGCGCGTCCTTGGCCTGATCGCCACCGCACCCGCCCAAAGCCAGAGCGAGCGCAACGGCAAGGAAGGGGCGAGTCATCTGGGCTTCCGGTAGAGGAGACGGCTGGGGTGTATGTTCATGGCATTGTCCTGCCAACCCCCGATATCGGTGCCGACCAGGCTGCGGCTGACATAGAAGTCGATCAGCAGGATCGGCGCCTGATCGATCAGCCGCGCCTCGGCGGCGGCAAGCTCCGCCGGATCGCCCGCAAGGCCCGCGGCGAACGCCTTGTCATAGTCGGGATCGGCGAAACCCGAATAGTTGATCGCGCCGGCATCGCTGGCGTGGACCGCCAGGAAATTCTCGGCGGCGGGCAGGTCGGCGATCCAGCCCGAGCGGGCGAGATCGAAATCATGGGCGCGCAGCGCTGCGAAATGGAGCTGCGACTCGCTGTTGAGCAATTGCGCCTCGACGCCATAGGGCGCCCACATCGCGGCCATCGCGACCGCGACGCGGCGATGGTCGCCGCCCGAATTGAAGCGGATCGTGAAGCGGAGCGGATGGCCGGGGCCGTATCCGGCCTCGGCGAGCAGCCGCCGGATCGCCGCGGGATCGTGGCCGAGCCGGTCCGGGTTCGCCCCGCCGATCGCGCTGGGGACCAGCCCTGTCGCCGGGATCTCGCCCGCGCCGAGCAATTTCTCTGCGATCCACTTCCGGTCGACCGCCATCGACAATGCGCGCCGGACGCGGGCGTCGCTGAAGGGCGCACGGCGCGTGTTGAAGGCGAAATAATAGGTGCCCGCATAGGGCGCGATCCGCACCGCGCCGGGCAGATGCCGCCGTGCCCAGTCGAGCCGCGAGGGCGGGATGTCGCTCACCGTATCCACCTCTCCCGCGCGAAAGCGGCGGAGCGCGGCGAGCTTGTCCTCGGCGGGCTGCCAGCGGATGATGGGCGTGGCGGGCTTGCCGTCATGCCATACCGGATTAGCCTCGAGCGTCAGCCGGTCGCCGAGCCGCCACGCCGTCAGCCGGTACGCGCCCGAGGTGACCAACGGCCGCTCGGCGGTCCAGCTGTCGCCCCGGTGGAGCGGCAGCGCCGCCATCGCCGGGTGCGCGAGCAGATAGGGGAGATAGGGCAAGGGGCGCTTGAGCGTGACCACCACGGTGCCCGCATCGGGCGCCTCGACCGAGGCGATCGCGTCGAACAGTTTCGACGTCGGCGAGGCGGTGGCGGGGTCGCGCAGGCGGGCGAACCCTCGCGCGAAGGTTTCCGCGGTGATCGCCGTCCCGTCCGAAAAATGGAGATCGGGCTTCAGCGCGAACCGGCAAACCAGCGCCGCGCATGCCGGCGCCTCGGCCAGCCCCGGCTCCGCCCCGCCATCGCCACGATAGCGCATCAGCCCCTCGAACTGATCCGAGGCGACGCGCAGCGAGGTGAGGTCCGAAATCTTCTGCGGATCGAGGCCCTTCACCTCATCGTCGGAAAGCCGCACGATCGTGCCGGGCGGACGCTGCGCGACGGGCTGCGCCGAGCATGCGGCGAGGAGCAAGAGCAGGAGGAATGCGCGCACGCCGACGATGTGCCACCCCCCAGGCGGCCCGACAAGCGCGGCTCTCCCTCCGCCGCGGCCAAATTCCGCGCGGTCGCCCGCGATTTTCTACTTGGTTATTTGGTTAATATGCGCTTGCTTGTCTTTCGGGGTACCAGCGGGGGGCTGCGATGATCTCGACCAGACCGTTTCGAGCATTTGTCAGCTATTGCCACGCGGACGCCGCGTTCGCGGCACGGCTGCAGCGCAAGCTCGAATCCTATCGCCTGCCGCGCCGCCTCGCCGACCGGGTCGCGCCCTTGCCCGGGCAGGCGGCCGGCCGGATCGGCCCGATCTTCCGCGATCGCGAGGACCTTTCCGCCGCAGCCGATTTGTCGGAGGCAGTGCGCGAGGCGATCGCGCTGTCCTCGGCGCTGGTGGTGGTCGCCTCCCCCGACGCGGCGCGCTCCTTGTGGGTCGAGCGCGAGATCGCGCTGTTCCGGGAGTTGCATCCCGAGGCGCCGATCCTCGTCGCGCTCGCCCGCGGCGAACCGGGCGAGGCACTGCCGCCGGCGCTGCGCATGGAGGGCACCGAGCCCCTGGCGGCGGACTTCCGCGGCGAGGGCGACGGCAAGCGCCTGGCGTTTTTGAAGGTCGTCGCGGGACTGGCCGCGTTGCCCCTCGACGCCCTCGTCCAGCGCGATGCCCAACGCCAGATCCGCCGCGTGACGGGCGTCACGCTGGGGGCGGTTACCCTGGTGGTAATCATGGCTGTGTTGCTGGTGGTGGCGATGCGCGCGCAGGCGGAAGCGGAGCGGCGGCGTGCAGATGCAGAGGGGCTCGTGGATTTCATGCGGACGACGTTGCGCGAGAGATTGAAAGGCGTGGGAAGCGTCGAGGTCATGCGGGCCGTCAACGCGCGCGCGCTCCAATATTTCGACGCGCAAGGGGACCCCGGAATCCTCACCGATGGGAGCCGCCTTCTCCGAGCCCAGATCCTCCATGCATTGGGCGAGGATGAGGAGAAGCGCGGCGAGTATGAGACCGCGTTGGGGCGCTTCACCGAAGCCTATCATGTGTCGGCGGAGATCCTCGCCAGGCGCCCGCACGACCCCGAAGCCGTCTTCGTGCACGCCCAGAGCGAGTATTGGCTGGGCTATGCCGCCTATCGGAACCGCGAACTGCCGCGGACGCACGACTATTGGCAACGCTATTTGACGCTGGCCGAAACGCTCGCCCGCGTCGAGCCGAATACGAAGCGGTCGTTGATGGAACTGGGCTATTCGCACGGCAATCTGTGCGAAGTGCAGATGCGCCAGCAGACTGACGTGCCGACCGCGCTGGCGCATTGCCGTCGGGCGATCACGTTCATGAAACTCGCGCTCGAACGCGCGCCGAATGATGAAATCGTCAAGCTGGCGCTCGCAAATCGCCAAGGCTGGCTCGCGGAAGCGCTGACGACCAAGAAAACCCCGGCCGCTCTCGATGAAGCCCGCACGCTGTGTCATGCGGAGGCTGAGCTGATCGGCGAGCTGCTCTCAAAGGACCCGGAGAATGTCGAATTGCGCACCCGGGCGATCTGGCCGCAGATCGGGTTGGGCAAGATCGAGATCGCGCAAGGCCGGCTTGAACCCGGGCTGGCGCTGATCGATGCGGGCCTGCGCCAATTGGATGCGCTGGGCAACGAATTCCCTACCAACCTGCTCATTCGCGAGCAGCGCCTTCAGGCGATCTACACGATCGTCAAGGCGATGCGGGAGGCGGGGAGGCCCGGCTGGCAACCCTATCGCGACCGTGCGGCGGCGCTGCTGAGTTCCTATCGGGCGGGGCAGATGCCGGCGAGCCTCGAGCGATACGCAAAGTGGCTGAAAACTCTGAACTAGGGAGAAGAAATATGGCGCGCAGGCCCACACCCACACCCACACCCAGACCCGGCCGGGCCCTCAGGACGACCAGAGGCTCGATAGGGCCTATCGGTTCGGGTCCTCCCAATGGACACGAAACCTGGGAAACGGCGCCGAGCGGGTACGGGAAATTCGAGCCCGAATATATCTGCCTCGTGCATATCGGGTTCGGACCGAATTGGACGCTAACGGTCAACCATGCGAGCTTCCCGGGGAAGCTGGATAAGCCGGCTCGGGTTGCCAGGGCCGTCGAAATCTTTGAGACCAAGTTCAGCAAGCCCGGCGGCGGTTCTTATGAGTTCCAGGATCCAACGATGGGGGGCTATGGGCCCTATCCGTGGCAGAAGACCTATCACCAGCCGCACCGCAACGTTGACAGCACCACCTTCGATGACCTGCTTTTCGCGAACCGAACCGAGATCTTCATCTTCATCGAACACCCGCAGGTCGTGCTCTTCCCGAAAGAGAAGATGCTGGTCCCGACCACGTTCGCGTCCGATGGCACGACAAAGACGGACTCGAACGAGAGCTTCTTCGGTGCGGAGCACGTCACCGATGCCGAACTGAAAGGTTTGCTGGGCAAAGGAAAAATGATGCGCCTGGAGAACTATGTCGCAAAGGCGAATGGTTCGAAGATCAAGACTCCACCGGAAAAATACTCGTTGAACATTGGCTTCACCATTCCAAGCGGTCTTGGGCCAATGATGGTGGTTGTCGATCCCGATACCGGCAACGGCATGGGCTACGAGCCCTAGAGGGACAGCTCCCCTAGGCTGAGATTTCCCTTGGCCTGTAGCAACGCCCGGCGGTGAAGCCGTCGGGCCGGCGGAGGATGAATGGTGTCATGGGCAAGATAATCTGGGACGGCGAATCGTCGGGCTATCACCCCGGCCTTGTCGAGATTCGTGCGGCACCTCCTTCCGAAAGAGCGGGTTTCGACCTGCGCAAACGGGCGTCGGGGCGCGGCGGCGAGGCGCTCGGCTCACTCGAGCGCGAGAAGTCGCTACGATCGGTCGTGCGGATGGATGTTTCGCTGGCCGACGAGGAGGGGTTGGATCCATTCGGCCCGGGTCCGATGGCAATGAAGGTCTTTGCACCCGATTCCGTCCCGGAAGATCCGCTGGCGCGCACCAGCCTCGTCCAATTCGATCCGGCACTGCCGCTCCGACCGGTCCTGGAAGCGCTGGCGGCAGATCCTTCGATCCGGTGGGTGTCCCCGGTACCGATGCGCTACATTGCCGACAAGGCGCCTGAACACGACTATTTGGACCCACCGAATCCCCACATACTCAAGAGCCTCAAAAATATTCGCTGGTTTGAAGTAAAGAATGCCAAGAACATGCCCAACGCCTCGGGCGTGTCGGTGGCGGTGCTCGACACCGGCTTCGATCCTCGCCATCCCGACCTGAAGGATAAGAACGACTATTATGTGTGGTACTTCCACAGGAAGCATCGGCGATTTTCCAAGCTCGACTTTTGCGGGCACGGCACCCATGTGGCGGGCATCATCGGCGCCACGAGTGAAAACGGCCAGGGCGTCAACGGAATGTGCAACGCCAGGCTGGTGCCGTTCAAGATCGTCTGTGACGAGCCGGCCTATGACGAGGAACAGAACAGGTTCATCTACATCGTCGATCCGGGGCTTTACATGTGCGCACTTGCAAAGTGCCTGAGATATGGAGTTGATGTCGTCAATCTCAGCATCGCCGGTTTCAAATACTGTCGAACCGAGGCGCGCCTGATCCGGGAATTGATCGCGCGCGGCACCGTAGTCGTGGCGGGTATGGGCAATGACGGCCCCGACCGCAACCGGACGGCCTACCCAGCGGCGTTCAGGCGGGTCATCGCTGTCGGCGGCACCGATGAGCAAGATAGCGCAGTAAAAGATTCCAGTAGTGGCGCGCACATCGCGCTCTGCGCGCCGGGCAAGGACGTCTGGTCCACGCTTCCCACCTATCAGGGGCAATATTGTTTCGAAGCCGAGCCTGGCAACGATGAAGAACCCGAAATGGGGCCGCCCGTCGAGCGGAAAAAATATTATTATTATTGGAATGGGACATCGATGGCCACCGCGCATGTCAGTGGCGCGGCGGCGCTTTACCTGGCCAAGAACGGGAAACAGTCTCCGGCGACGGTCCGGCAGGCGCTGATCGACTCCGTCGACCGGGTGGACGAGATGGGCGACGAAAAATTCACCAAACGCCATGGTTACGGGCGGCTCAATCTCGAGAGGCTGCTCAAATAGCGTACGGGATGGCGACGATATCTTTCATCTTTAGCCAGCGTTCCACCAAGACCGAGCGCGCCAAGCTCCTTGAAGAGGTGCGCGGGCGCGCCGGCGTGCTGGATGTATCGTGGCTGATGGAGGATGCGGCCGATCCCGAACTTGCCCGAACGGCGTTGGCGGAAGTACGCGACGATGCCATGGCGACCTTGGTTTCGCAGCTTCGGGCGCATCGCATGATCGAAACCGTCGAGCCACCCGCGCGGCGCTATCTCGTATAATCCAAAATGGCGCGTCCGAGGAAAATCTGGTGCGGACGGCGGGACTCGAACCCGCACGCCCCGAGGGGCAGAAGATTTTAAGTCTCCGGCGTCTACCGGTTCCGCCACGTCCGCATGCGCTCCACGAAGCGCAGGGCGGCGTGGAGGTCAACCGCGCATCACACGTTTAAGCGCGCGCGCATTTCCTTGCCGGGCTTGAAATAGGGGACGCGCTTGGCGTCGACATCGACGGTTTCGCCGGTGCGCGGGTTGCGGCCGGTGCGGGCGTCGCGGGCACGGGTGGAGAAGGCGCCGAAGCCGCGCAACTCGACGCGGCCATCCTCGCTGAGCCGGTTCACGATCTCATCGAAAAAAACCGACACGATCTTCTCGACCTCGCGGACCGAGAGGCCGGGATTCTCCTCGGCCAGGAGCTGCACAAGTTCCGAACGGATCATTCCCGCATCCTCCCGTTGACGCCAGTTGGGAGTGCGGTCTCCCCACGGCGCTTAGACCCCGAAACGGACCGTAGCGCCGAATTACAACCTGCATCAACCCGAAGATTCGCGGAATTGTGCAAAATTGCACGAATTTTTGGGGGACGGCACTAAGCCTGGGTCATACCGTCCCCCAGAACGGATCAATTCTTCTCGCTGCGCGCCTTCAGCGCCTCGCCGAGAATGTCGCCCAGCGACGCGCCCGAATCGGACGAACCATATTGCTGGACCGCCTGCTTCTCCTCGGCGATCTGCATCGCCTTGACCGAGAAGGTCGGCTTCTTGGAGCGATCGAAGCCGGTCACCATCGCATCGAACTTCTGGCCGACCTGGAAACGCTCCGGACGCTGCTCGTCGCGGTCGCGGCCCAGATCGGTGCGCTTGATGAAGCCGGTCGCGCCATCATCGCCCGCCTGGACCTCGAGGCCCGCATCGCGGACTTCGAGCACGGTGACGGTGATGATCGCGTTCTTGTTGAGCTTGTCGCCGCCCGAAGCCACCGCGGCCGCCGAGGGGCCGCCGCGCTCGAGCTGCTTCATGCCGAGCGAGATGCGCTCCTTGTCGGCCTCGACCGCGAGCACGACCGCCTTCACGGTCTCGCCCTTGCGGTGCAGGTTGAGCGCGTCTTCGCCCGAGATGCCCCAGGCGATGTCGCTCATGTGCACCATGCCGTCGACGTCGCCGTCGAGGCCGATGAACAGGCCGAACTCGGTCGCGTTCTTGACTTCGCCCTCGACGGTCGAACCCACCGGATGCGCGGCCTCGAAGGCCTCCCACGGGTTGTTCTGCGCCTGCTTGAGACCCAGCGAGATGCGGCGCTTCTCTTCGTCGACCTCGAGCACCACGACTTCGACCTCCTGCGAGGTCGAGACGATCTTGCCCGGATGGACGTTCTTCTTGGTCCAGCTCATCTCCGAGACATGGACCAGGCCTTCGATGCCCGGCTCGAGCTCGACGAACGCGCCATACTCGGTGATGTTGGTCACGCGGCCCGACAGACGGGTGCCGACGGCGTATTTGGTGGTCGCGCCTTCCCACGGATCGCTCTCGAGCTGCTTCATGCCGAGGCTGATGCGCTGCGTGTCGCGGTTGATGCGGATGATCTGCACCTTCACCGTGTCACCGATGTTGAGCATTTCGCTCGGGTGCTGGACGCGCTTGTAGCTGAGGTCGGTGACGTGGAGCAGGCCGTCGATGCCGCCCAGATCGACGAACGCACCATAATCGGTGATGTTCTTGACGACGCCGTCGATCACCTGGCCCTCGGCGAGGCTCTGGATCAGGCCCGAGCGCTGCTCGGCGCGGGTCTCTTCGAGAACGGCGCGGCGGCTGACGACGATGTTGCCGCGCTTGCGGTCCATCTTGAGGATCTGGAAGGGCTGGGGGATGTCCATCAGCGGGGTGACGTCGCGCACCGGGCGGATGTCGACCTGGCTGCCGGGCAGGAAGGCCACGGCGCCGTTGAGGTCGACGGTGAAGCCGCCCTTCACACGGCCGAAGATCACGCCCTCGACGCGCGCGGTCTTGGCGAATTCGGTTTCGAGCTTGTCCCAGGCGGCTTCGCGGCGGGCACGGTCGCGGCTGAGCATCGCTTCGCCATTGGCGTTCTCGACGCGGTCGACGAACACTTCGACTTCGTCGCCAACCTTCAGATCGGCCTTCTGGCCAGGCATGGCGAACTCGCGCAGCGGAACGCGGCCTTCGCTCTTGAGGCCGACGTCGATGACGGCGAGGTCATTCTCGATCGCGGTGACGGTGCCGATGACGACGCGGCCTTCGAAGCCGTCCGCGCTGCCAAGTGTGGCTTCGAGCATTGCCGCGAAATCGTCGCGGGTGGGGTTTGCCGTGGTGGCCATGTGGTCTGTAGTCCTATTCACGTTTTTCCGGCCGGCCGGTTGAATCCGGCGGTCTTTGAGGCCGATTTTGCCGCGGTGGCCGGATGCCGGCCGCGGCATCCGTCGCGCGGAAACAGGCGGAGGAAATCCAAGACGCTGGAAAGCGAAAAGGGCGCGAGAGGACATACCCCTGCGCCTTCCTCCGCGAGGCAACCGCTCGCCGGACGGGCGCGCCTATACGCGCGAAGCCCGGCCAGCGCAAGCGCCGGGCGGGGAGGGCAGGATGCCGCCTGGATGACGTCAGTTGCGTGACAGTCGCGTGAGCGTTGTTGCAAGTTGATCCAAATCTATTCCGATAATGCCTTGCGGTAATCAAAAAGACCCCGCATCATTCATCGTCGCCATATAAAAATACTCCGAGTCGTAGCGAGTCATTAGATGATTCGCTGTCAGTAAACATGCGTGTTTTTAGAAACATTAAATCGGGGGTGTGTCATGCCAACCTATCAAGGCTTGCTGATTCGTGACAATTTCCAAGACGTTGGAATCATTCCGAGTACTGGAGATCTGTGGGTATCTCCCGACATCATTCCCTATGGTACCGGGGTCTTGACCTCAGCGACCGCGGTCCAGACCTATAACGGCCCCGATATCGGTCAGCCGGTGGTCAACAACGCCAACAACAACATCTACATCCGCTGCAAGAACATCTCTGGCGCAACGATGACGGGCAACGCCAATCTCTATTATGCCAACTCGTCGCTGTTCCTCTATCCGACTTCGTGGATTCCGGTGAATCTGCCGGTGACCAACAATAATTTCGTGACGACCTCTGGGACGGTATCGACCTCGCTGCCGAACGCCATGATCGGGCTGGTCCAGTCGCCCTTCACGCTGGGCGGGATCCCCAACAACGCGCATTACTGCTTCATCGCGGTGGTCAACAACAACGGCGTGCCGACCACCATTCCACCCAGCTTCGCGAGCAACGCGGCCTTCGCGCTTTGGGTCAGCAGTTCCCCGAACGTCGCCTATCGCAACATCGTGCTCAACGCCGGATCGCCGGGCCGCGTGGTGAACTACACCACCTTCGGCAACGCCAATTCGTTCGCGAGCCAGATGATCTTCTCGGTCGTCGGCACCAATGTGCCGGCCAACTCGACGTGGTCCGCCCAGTGCAGCGACGCGCGCCTGCCGCAGCCGTTCAACGCGAGTGGCACCTTCTCGTCCTCGGGGACAGCGAGCACCCAGCTGACGGTGCCGGCCAATATCGCCGGGGGCAACCCGCTGATGTCGATGGCATGGACCTTCGCCACCCCGAACGGCCAGCCTTTCCCGACCAACACCAGCTTCGCGATCAGCTATTACCAGGTCCCGACATCGCCCGGCGCCGTCGAGGGGCTCGACGACGCGTTCTTCGCGCTCGAGGCCCAGGCCAGCGCCGAATACAAGATCGCCTCGCGCGATCCGGAAGCCGTCAACGGCGTCGAGGCGGCGACGCTGATCCTGCTCGGATCGGTGCTCGTCTTCGCCACCAACCCCCATAGCTGATCAAGGGAGGATATCATGCCCACATTGCTTCCCCCCAACCATACCGGCGTCACCCGCTTCACCACGGGGCAGGGCGCCGCGACCTACGCGACCTGCCCGATCAGCTTCCAGAACAATGCGGCCTGGACGATCGAATTCTGGTGCTCGCTCGACGCGCTGGTCGATCAGATGCCGATGGTGACCAAGGGCACCGAGTTCATGCTCGCGAGCAGGGGCCAGACGCTCTACGCCGCGCTCGGCGGGCAGACGGTACCTTTGGTCTCACAAGCGCTGCTCGACACCAGCATCCCCTATTATATCTGCGTCATCTACGACGGCCTCACCATGTCGATGTACCTGAACGGCGCGCTCGCCGCTCAGGCGACGACCAGCGCCAATCCGCCGGCCTCGAGCGCGCAGCTGACCATCGGCAACGGCTTCTACGGCGAGATCCAGGGGCTGCGGCTGTGGACCCAGGCGATGAACGCCAACATCCTGGGCCAGAACCAGTTCAACAGCTTTGCCGCGGGAACGCCGAGCCTCGCGGTGCAGGACGATTTCACCGTCACCCCGCCGGTCGATACCTCGGGCAACAACATCGTCCCGACGCTCAACCAATATGCCCGCTATCTGCCGTTCGTGCCCGCGGGCGTGCTCGTCACCAGTTCGTTCTGCGACCCCTATAATGACGGCGCGGTGAACCCGGGGGGCGGCCAATCGCCCTTCTCGGTGTCGGCGTGGATCTGCCCCGACATCAACGGCGGCCTGATGTACATCTTCACCAACGGCGTCGCCGAATCGAACAGCGGCATGACGCTGGGGATCGGCACCGACGGCAAGTTGTTCTTCCAGGTGGGCGACGGCACCGTCCTGACCTCGAGCGCGACGCTGACCGACGGGGTGTGGGTGTTCGTCGCGGTGACCTGGACCCCGCCCGCCGCCGGCGCGCTCTACATCAACGGCGCGCTCGACAGCAGCTCCGCGGCCATGCAGCTGGCGGGCACGCTCGCCAACGGCGAGCCGCTGATCGGCGCGATCGCGAGCGTCGGCACCCAGCTGCCGATCAACTCGTTCGACGGGCAGCTCCAGAATGTCTGCGTGTGGAACGTCGCGCTCACCGCCGCCCAGATCGCGGGCTACCAGACCGCGACGCCGCAGACCGATCCCACCTGCATCGCCTATTACGACTTCTCGCAGGCGCCCGCACAGAACCAGGTGTCGTTCAACCCGGTCGGGCTGGTCTCGGGCGCGGCGCTGGCGCCCGCACCGGTCTATACCGGCGGGAGCATGGGCGCGCGGGCAGAAGCCCGGGCAATCGCGCCCAATCCCGCGGCGCTGGCCGCCGAACCGCCGCTCGAGCCGATGCCGGATATCGACGACGAAGCCTTCTTTGCTGCGGCGGAGGCCGAGTATGAGCGTTTCATGGGGGGCTTCAGGATCAGCGAGGAGCAGCGCAACTTCTTCCGCAACCTCCATTCGGAGCGGTTGCGCCAGGGGCGCGAGGATTTCCTGAACGGCGTCATGGCCGACTTCAACCGGGTGCGGATCGACGTGCTCGATGCCGGCGGCGCGCGAATGACCTTTGTCCATGCCGACGGCACCGAAGAGGTGATTTCCGACGGGCTGTTCGACGCGTGCACGCTCTGGTGCATCCAGCTGCTCGTCGCGATCGTCGGCGCACTGTGGCTCGCACTGGGCCTTGCGTTCAACTACTCCAGGTTCCTGCAGGGGATGACCAACTTCTTCGGAACGCGGATCAACTCGATCGGGATCATGCCCCAGCTGATCGCGACCTTCCGCAACGGCGTCACCGGCCAGGGCATCTATACCTGCCTCAAGCTGCTCTACGAATATTCGCTGCTGACCTCGATCGCCAAGCTTTCGTACCAGCTGATCTTCTCGTCGCTCAGCTGGTGGACGATCCTGTCGCTCGCCATGCGAATCGTGCTGCTGATGTCGCCCACCGCGGTGCTCGAGATATTGTGGCTGGTCGCGCAGCTCGCCTATTCGATCTACTCGATCGTGCAGCTCCTCCAGCAGCGCCCGCCGGGCTGTCTCAACTGAGGTTCCGCGCCGTTCCCGCGGGGCCCTGCCCCCCACTCCCCCGCGGGAACGATGCGCCGGCCGATCGCGAAGAATAGCGAGACGATGTTGCCGGAATTCGACTTTGCTGGCAGCAATTGCCGTCCGATCGATTGGGGGGATTCGACGCATGCAGAAGATCATGTTCATCCGGCACGGCGAAAAACCGGAGACCGGCATTGATGGTGTCACGCCGGCGGGGAAGAAAGACAAGGAAGATCTGATCGTTCAGGGCTGGCAACGGGCCGGGGCATTGGCGCGGTTCTTTGCACCGCTCGCGCCCAACACGATCGCGGCGGGGCTGGAGGTGCCGACGACCCTGTTCGCGGCGGCGGTCAACGCTGCCAGCAAGAGCATCCGGCCGCAGCATACGATCACCCCGCTTTCACAGCTGACCGGCATCGCGATCGACATCAACTATGGCGACGGCGACGAGGCTGCGCTGGCCGCCGCGGCGGTCGCGGCATCGGCCAACGGACCGGTGCTGGTCGCATGGCAGCACCAGCAGATTCCTTGCCTGATCTCCAACGTCGCGGGCACCCCGCTTGCCCCGGAATGGCCGGGCGACCGGTTCGACCTGGTATGGGTGCTCGATCTGATCGATGGCGCCTGGACCTTCTCGCAGGTGCCACAGATGCTGATCGCGGGCGACAGCACCGCGCCTGCGCCGGTGCTGACGACCCCCTGCGTCGCGAAGCTCAAGAAGCTGAAGAAGCCGAAGGGCGGTTAGGCGACCGCCTTCAGCTCCGCGGTCAGCTGCCGCGGTACTACCGGGCGGAACACGACGGAGAGCAGGACCGGCTCGTTCACGTCCGGCGGAGGGACCATCAGCAGGCCGTTGGGCTGGGCGCGGTAGAGGCCAGGCGCGCCCTGCTCCATGGCGTCGGTCACGCCCTTGGCGGTGAAGGTCCGCGCCTGCTCCATGCCGGGCTTCATATCGGCGACGGGCGTGAAGCTGACCTCCTCGATCTGCACCCATTCGGCGATCCGGCCGAGCTGGATCGCGACCGTGGGGCGCTGGCGCCCCACGGGCACGCGGATGCGGTAATAGCCCTCGGCTGTGGGATAGGCGGTCAGATCGGCGGTCGCCTGGTCGGTCGCGGTCGCGAAGATCGCGGGGACGGCGATGCCGCCCACCTCGAAATCGGTGTTGCGCAGGTCGAGCTTGAAGCGCGAGGCGGTGAAGTTGGCGAGGCTGACCGGCAGACCCTGCGATTGAAGCTCGGCCGACATGAACTGCGGCACATGATCATTGTAGAAGGTCAGCCCGCGGCGGCGTAGGCCCTTGGTCCCGCGTTCCGAATCCATCAGCATCTCGCTGGCGGAGGTGCCCATGTTGAGATCGTAGACGAAGCTTTCGAACACCGCGACTTCGCTGGCGTTGGGCAGGAAGAAGAGCCGCGCGAGCGTCGCGGCCGCGGCGCGGGTGCGGCTGTCGAGATCGTCCGAGCCGGGCGCGCGGACCACGCCGCTGCCGGCCTCGCGCGCAAAGGTCAGCGCGGCCTCCTGGACCACGGCGCGCGACGCGTTGTGCGCGGCCTTGGCGTCGACCGCCTCGCGGATGGGGGCGCCGTTTGCCTCGAAATCGATCGTCGAGCCCTGTTCGATATTGCAGAGCTGTTCGACCACCACGATCGATCGCGAAAGCGCGTGGAGCGTGCGGTAATCGAAGTTGCGGACGTCGATCATACCCTTCTTGTCGAGGCCCGAGGCGTTCTTCTCGCGCAGGAAGATGTAGCGGCCCGACACGTCGAGCTTCATCGCCTCCTTGAGCACCGGGGTCAGGAAATTCTGGACGGTGCCGTTATAGCCGATATCGACCAGCATCACCGCATCGCCCTCGGCAACGCCGGCGCTTGCCAGATGCGCCACCAGCTTCTTGAGGAAGGCGCCGCGGCGAATGAAGATCTTGCGGCTCATCTCGGGCGAGCGGACCCATTTGACGAAGGCAGGGCGCTGGACCTTGGGATCGCCCTTCAGGAATTTGGAATATTCCTGCTCGAACAGCATGAGCTGCCTGGCGAGCGAGCGGATCGGCAGCTTGTTGTACCATTCGTCGAGATAGTGATCGAGGCTCTCCATGTCGGCGATGCTGGCCCGCAGCGCGACGAAGCGGCTGATCTCGATCGTCTGCGCGCCCGCTTCGGGGAAGAGCGTGTCGAAGACGCGCCAGGGAAGATAGCCGTCGCGCATCACGAAGAGCGGGCGGACCGGGCGGCCCGCGGCGGCCGAGGCCGTGTCGATCTCCTGCTTGAGCCATAGCGAGAAGGTGTGGAGCGCTGGGCCCATCACGTCATGGCCGAGGATATAAGCGGGGTCGCTCGACTGGCGCAGCGAGACCTGGGCGCGGTGCGGCTGGCACACGGCGCGGGAGATTCCGGCAAGCGGATCGAGCATGATCGCGGTGGCCGCCTCCATGCGAAGCCGCGCGGCGCTTTCCTCGTCGAACTGGGCGAGATGGACCGCGTGCAGGCCATATTCGTCCGCCGCTTCATAGTCCGCGCCGCGATTGTCGCCGACGTGCAGAATCTTGTCTCCGCTGACGCCCAGCGTCTCGAGGACATGGTCGAACAGTCCGTCGCGCTTGCCCACGCCATAGGCTGCCGAGACGAAGACATGGTCGATGCTGTCGAGCAGTTCCGGCCCCGCGGCGGCGGCGATGTGCGCGCGCAGCTGGCTCTCCGAGAGATACATGTCGGAAACCATCACGACCTTGAGCCCGCGGCGTTTGGCTTCGTGGATCAGCGCGACGGTGGGCCTGAAGGCGAAGGCGTGCTTCGCCTCGATCGCCAGCTCGCGCGCGACCGCGGCGTTGACCTCGTCCTCGCTGGGGCTGGCAAGCATCCGGCGATAGACGTCCTCGATGCCGATCTCCTTGGCCCCGCGCTTGGTCCAGGCCGATTTGCGCGCCTGCGATTCGGCCCAGCAGCGCGGCTCGATCCCGCCGCCCGCAAGCGTCAGATCGGCGAAGACATCGGTGGGGGCATGGGTGTTGCGCCAGATCAGCGTGTCGAAACAGTCGAGCGAGAGGACCTCGACGCCCTCGGGCGCGCGGTCGAGCAAGGTCTCGAGCTCATGGGCCCGAACGATGAACTGCATGATCTTCCCCTGACGAAATTCAGAAGCATCTGTGACCATGCATGGTTAGGAAGGGGTTAAAATTGGGGGATAGGTAGTAACCGCAGGGCGTTAGCCTACTCCGCCGCTGCCCCTTGGCGCGCCTTTTGCGCCTCGACGATCGCGATCGCGCGCTGGAGCGCGGCGTCGATCGAGAGGAAGCTGGTATCGAGCATCACGGCGTCGGGGGCGGGGACCATCGGCGCGCTGGGGCGCTTGGCGTCGCGCTCGTCGCGGGCGCGGATATCGGCCAGCACCTTGTCGAGGCTGGTGACGATGCCGCGCTTGCGCAGCTCCATGTGGCGGCGCTGGGCGCGGATCATCGGGGTGGCCTTGATGAACAGCTTCACGTCCGCGTCGGGGGCGATCACTGTGCCGATGTCGCGCCCGTCGAGCACCGCGCCGCCGCTCTGGTGCGCGAATTTCTTTTGGCGCAGCAGCAGTGCGGCGCGCACCAGCGGGTGCGCCGAGACGATCGAGGCGGCCTTGCCGACCTCCTCGCTCTTCAGCCAGGGATCGTCGAGCGTGTAATCGTCGAAGCTGCACGCCGAGACCGCGTCGGCTTCGTTCGCCGGATCGAACTCGTCCTTGAGCACCGCCGCGGCGACGGCGCGATAGAGCAGGCCGGTATCGAGGTGCGGCAGCTTGTAATGCCTGGCCAGCGCCCGGGCGATGGTGCCTTTGCCTGATGCTGCGGGTCCGTCGACGGCGATAATCATGGCGGTCAAGTTGGCCTACTGGGTGAGCGCGTCAAGGGTGGGCAGGAAATTCGGATAGCTGGTGGCGATCGGCGCTACGTCGTCGATTTCCACCGGGGCTTTCGCGACAAGTCCAGCCACCGCCATGCTCATCGCGATACGATGGTCCAGTTTCGAGGCGACCCGTGCGCCGCCCGCGATGGACGCCCCGCCCGAGCCCTGAATCGCGAGGCCGTCCTCATATTCCTCGACGCTCACGCCCACCGCGGCCAGCGCCTCGGCCATCACCGCGATCCGGTCCGATTCCTTGACGCGCAGTTCGTGCGCGCCGCGCGCGATCGTGCAGCCCTCGGCCATCGCCGCCGCGACGAACAGGATCGGATATTCGTCGATCATGCTCGGGGCGAGCTCGGGGGGCACTTGGATCGCCTTGAGCGGGGCGTGCTTCACGATCAGGTCGGCGACCGGCTCGCCGCCGACGATTCGCGGGCTTGCCTCGGAAATGTCCGCGCCCATCAGCCGGAGCGCCGCAATCAACCCGGTGCGGGTCGGGTTCATGCAGACATTGGCGATGGTGATTTCGGACCCTGGAACGATCGACGCCGCGACCATCCAGAAACCCGCGGAAGAGGGATCGCCCGGCACGACGATATGCTGCGGCTTGAGCTCGGCTTCGCCGCGGATCGAGATGATCTTGCCCCGGGGGGAGTCCTCGACGCTCAGCTCGGCGCCGAAGCCGGTGAGCATCCGCTCGCTATGGTCGCGCGTCGGCACCGGCTCGATTACCCGGGTGATGCCCGGCGTGTTGAGCCCGGCGAGCAGCACCGCCGACTTTACCTGCGCCGAGGCGACCGGAAGCGTGTATTCGATCGGCACCGCCGGGCAAATGCCGCGCAGCATCAGCGGCAGGCGGCCGCCGGGGCTGGCGGTGATCTCCGCGCCCATCCGGGAGAGCGGCTCGATCACGCGGCCCATGGGGCGGCCCGAGAGCGAGGCGTCGCCGGTAAAGGTGCAAGTGATCGGATGGCTGGAGACGAGACCCATCAGCAGTCGCGTCGAGGTCCCCGAATTGCCCATGTCGAGCGCCGCCTGGGGCTGGAGCAGCCCGCCTACGCCCACGCCGTGCACGCGCCACGTCCCGTCCTCGCCGCGCTGGACGTCGGCGCCCATTGCCCGCATCGCCGCCGCCGTGGCGAGCACATCCTCGCCCTCCAGCAGCCCCTCGATCCGGCTTTCGCCCACCGCCAGCGCCGAGAACATGAGGGACCGGTGGCTGATCGACTTGTCTCCGGGCACGACAACGGTGCCGCGCAGCGGGCCGCGCGCGGAAAAGCTCATGGGGCGGGGGAGGGAACCGTGCATCGCGCGGGCTTTGACACCGGGCTTGCACCATGGCAAGGCGCGCCCCACTTTGCGGGTCACTGGATCCGAAATCACGAAATTTGAAAGGCAAGAGGCAACTCTATGGTGAAGGCCGAATGGGGCACGAAGCGCGGATGCCCGAAGTGCGGAACGCGATTCTACGACCTGACCAAGGACGAGCCCGTCACCTGCATCAACTGCGGCTATGCGTGGGAGCCCGAGCCGATTCTCAAGTCGAAGCAGCCGCTGCCCTTCGAGGCCGCCAAGGCTGCCGTTCCCGCCGCCGCGGTGGAGGATGCCGATCTGGGCGACGAGGATCTGGACATCGGTGCCGATGACGAGGAACCCTCGGCCGATGACGATGTCGATCTGGGCGGCGACGACGATCTGGGTGTCGAGACCGGCGGAAACGACGACGACGTCTGATTTGAATTGATTTGCGCGAGGACGCCACAAGCGTCCTTGCCAAAGGCGCGATGGCCTTCTAATGGCCGTCGCCTTCTCAGGGTGTGGGGCCGTAGCTCAGCTGGGAGAGCGTCGCAATGGCATTGCGAAGGTCAGGGGTTCGATCCCCCTCGGCTCCACCAAATCCCATCGGGATTTGATTTCGCCTCGGTTCTTGGTTGTCCCTCGGGGCGCCACCATTCCCCTGATTTTCCAGCAAAATCAGCCAATCGCCCGCCGCTTCGAATCGAGCCGAATCGTCAGGTCGGCCCAAGTGTCGCCATGGCGGAGCAGATGCTCGGTCAGGCGGCGATAATGCTCCACGAAACCGCGGACCTCGGCGTCAGCCATCGGGCCGCCGGCTTTGCGTTCCTGCTCGATCCGCCAGCCGGTGACCACGTCGAACCCCGGTGCCTTGAGCGTCACCAGGAAATCGATCCAGCGGAAGAGTGAGGCATAGGGGCCGCCGAGCTGATCGTTGACGTAGCGCCGCCATGTTCCGTCCGCGTCGCGCTCGTGTTCGAGCGCGTTGACCGGCTCGGCCAGTGCCGATTCCGGCTCGGGCCGCGCGCCGACGCACCAGCCTTCGAAGATCACGATGTCCGCCGGGCCTGCAAAGCCTTCGGGATCACCGGGCTCGTCGCGCTTCTTGTCGAATCGCGGGAGCATCACCGTGTCCTCGCGCCCCAGCGCCTCGATCGTGCGCGCCCACAATGCGACATCATGCGTCCCCGGCACGCCGCGGGTACGCAGCAGCGGATGAACCGTCTCCGCCAGCCGCTGCCGCCGCGCGCCATCGAGATAGAAATCGTCGAGCGACAGGACCGCGCAGCGCAATCCCCGCGCGTGCATCCGCTCCGCCAGCACCATCGCGACGGTCGATTTCCCGCTCCCCTGCGCCCCGCAAATGCCCAGGATGAACGGCTTTCGCCCGTCCATGCGATCCGGGAGCGCCGCCGCGATCAGGTCTGCGGCCGTCGGGTAGGTCATTGCGGCAGACTATCGGCGGCTGCACCCGGTGCAACATCTGCTTGCACGGGCCCCAACAGGCGGTCATATGCCGGAGACGGAGTAAGCGTAGCGACGTCCGGTCCTTTGGAGAGACGATGTCCAGCCGTCCGACGATCAAGGAAGTGTCGAAGATTGCAGGGGTCTCGTTCAAGACCGTCTCGCGCGTCCTCAACAATGAAAAACATGTCAGCGAGGCGACCAAGAAGCGCGTCGAGGAGGCGGTTGCCCAGCTCAACTTCCGCCCGAGCCACGCCGCGCGTACCCTTGCCGGGCGGCGCTCGTTCCAGGTTGCGCTGATCTACGACAATCCCAGCCCCTATTATGTCTATCACATCCAGGCCGGCGCGCAGGAGGCCTGCGCCCGCCACGGCTACCGGTTGCTCCACCAGCCGGTCGATATGCAGGCCAAGGATTTCGTTGCGAGCGTGATGGCGCTGGTCGATGAGGCGCATCTCGACGGGCTGATCATCTCGCCGCCGGTCGCGGACAGTATCGAGCTGCTCGAGGTGCTCGACGACCGCAACATCCCCTATGTCCGCATCGCGCCCGGCGTGCGCCGCGAGGAGGGCCGGTCGGTGGGGATGGACGATGTCGGCGCCGCGCGCGAGCTGACCGAGCATCTGCTCGCCAAGGGGCACAAGCGCATCGCGTTCGTCCGTGGCCCCGAGAACCACGCTTCGTCGAGCGACCGCTATGCCGGCTATCGCGCCGCGCTGGAGGCCGCCGGCGTGCAGCATGATCCGACCCTGGTGGTGCAGGGCAATTACACTTTCGCCTCGGGGCTCGAGCAGACCGACAAATTGCTCGGACTCAAAATCCCGCCGACTGCGATCTTCGCGGGCAATGACGAGATGGCGGCGGGCGCGCTCGCCGCGGCGCATGAGCGCGGGGTCGATGTCCCCGGCGTGCTCTCGATCGCGGGGTTCGACGATACCGATCTGGCGCGCGCGGTATGGCCGATGCTGACCACGGTGCACCAGCCGGTGCGCGAGCTCGCCGAGGCGGCGGCGGACCTGCTGGTGGGCGGCGACGGCGGCGGGCGCCACCGCACGCTCGACCATCGGCTCGAGAAGCGCGATTCCACGGGTCCAGCGGCGCGCTGAGTTCCCGCGTAATCAACGATTTTCCTTGGTAAATTTCTGTCCCCGTGCGGGGCATCCTTAACCAAGCTCTTGGCTGGCGTGAAAAGTAAACACGGCGTTAACTCATGCCATGCAACACCAGCTCCTCCTCGCGCAACACGCGCGCCGCCACCCGATCCGCGAAACCGTCCGCGTGGCCCGCGCCGTCGAGCGCAAGCGGCGCGACGATGGCGACCTGAAGCTGTTCCTGCTCAGCTTCGGCGCCTTCTTCATCTGCTTCACGACGTTCTTGCTCTGATTCCTTCCCTCTCCCCTATCAAGGGGAGAGGGACACAGGGTTACTCGTCGACATGCACCCGGCTGTCGAGTTCGTGGGCCTTCTCGGCCTGATAGAGCCGCCAGCCGCACCAGGCCGAGGCCACGCAGAGCAGCAGCACCACCAGGATCGCCTCGGCCACGCCGACGCCCAGCTTGGTCACCCCCAATATCCCCAGCGAGCCGCCGACCATGAAGGCCGAGTTGACGATGTTGTTCGCCGCCACCGTGCGCGAGGTCTGCGACTTGTCGACCGTGGTCGTCAGGAAGGCGTAGAGCGGCACGACGAACATGCCGCCGGTGATCGCGATCATCGCCAGGTCGAGCAGCACACGCCACGCGCCCGGATAGGCGATGAACTCGAGTGTCTTGAGCAGCGGCCCGCTGTCGGCGCCCCAGGTCGAGGCGGCGAAATAGAAATCGCCGACGAACAGCGCCATCACCAGCACCGACACGGGCGAGTAGCGCGCCGAGACGCGGCCCTTGAGCATCCGGTTGATGATTACCGATCCGATCGCGATCCCGCTCGCGAACACGCCGAGGAAGACGCTCGCGACGTCCTTTTGCGCGTGGAACACATTCTTGACGAGCGGCGGGAAGAGTACGCCCAGCACCGCCGCGATCGTCCAGAACACGCTGATCGCGACGATCGCCAGATAAAGGCGGCGGATGTGGAGCGTCGCCGCGACGAGGCGGTAGGACGAGCGGATGATGTTCCAGTCGAGCTTGAGCTTGGCGACGGGCGGGGCGGGCGGGATCTGGCGCGAGGCGAGCCAGCCGATCACCGCCACCGCGACCACCGCGGCGGCGGAAATGCGGTAATCCGGGATCGTGCCGCCCGCGATCGTGCCGCCCAGGATCGCGATATAGGTGCCCGCCTCGACCAGGCCGGTGCCGCCCAGCACCTCATCCTCGGCCATGTGCTGGGGGATGATCGCGTATTTGATCGGGCCGAAAAAGGTCGAATGGATTCCCATGCCGACCAAGGCGGTGAGCATCAGCGGGATATTGCCGATCAGGATGCCGGTGCCGCCGATCAGCATGATGATGATCTCGGCCACCTTGATGATCCGCATGATCTTCGCCTTGTCGTAGCTGTCGGCGATCTGGCCGGCGAGCGCGGAGAAGAGGAAGAAGGGCAGGATGAACAGCCCCTGCGCGATCGCGCTGAACTGGGTCTCCGCCGCTTCGCTGTTGAAGACCTGATAGGTCGCGAAGAAGATCATCGCGTTCTTGAAGAGGTTGTCGTTGAACGCGCCCAGGAACTGGGTGACGAACAGGGGCAGGAAGCGGCGCTTCGTGAGCAAGCCGACGGTGATCATGCGGTGTTCGTACCCTCGGTATTGCGAAACGATGCGCGGGCATAGCCGAGCCGCGGCCGCGGCGGCAATGCGGATTCGGGTGGGGCGGTTGTCCCCAACCTTCCACCGTCACCCCTGCAACGCGGCCGGGGTGACGGTGGAAGGTTGGAAGCCACGGTGCTACATCCCCGCCATGCTGACCCTGCCCAATATCCTCACGCTTTCCCGGATCGTCACCGTGCCGCTGCTCGCAGCCTTTCTCTGGTGGCCCGATTGGGACCTGGGCTATGCGATTGCCTTCGCGATCTACGCGCTGATGGGCGTGACCGATTATTTCGACGGCTATCTCGCCCGCGCGCAGGGCACCGTCTCGAAGCTCGGCCAGTTCCTCGATCCGATCGCCGACAAGATCATGATCGCCGCGGTGATCCTGATGCTGGTGGCGAAGAATGTGGTGGCGGACCTTCACATCATCCCCGCGCTGGTAATCCTGGTGCGCGAGATCGCGGTCTCGGGCCTGCGCGAGTTCCTGGGCGGGATCCAGGTGTCGGTCCCCGTCTCGGCGCTCGCCAAGTGGAAGACGACGCTCCAGCTCGGCGCGCTCGGCTTCCTGATCTTCAGCCACGCGGTGCCGGCCTGGGGCTGGACGCACGATGTCGGGCTGGTCGCGCTATGGGGCGCGGCGGCGCTGACCGCGATCACCGGCTGGGATTATCTGCGCGTCGGCCTCAAGCACATGGATAGCTGATGCAGTTGCTTTATTTCGCCTGGGTGCGCGAACGCATCGGGACGGGGGCGGAGACGCTCGATCCCCCGCAGGCGGTGCGTACCGTGGCGGACCTGATCGATTGGCTCGGCGGGCTGAGCCCCGGCCATGCCGAAGCGATGCGCGAGCCGGCGAAGTTGCGCGCCGCGATCGACCAGGCCTTTGTGCCGCTCGATGCCGAACTCGGCCATGCGAAGGAAGTCGCGCTCTTCCCCCCGGTGACCGGCGGATGATCAACGTCTCGGTCCAGCCCGCGCCGATCGACTTGCCCGCCGAGCTCGCCGCGGTCGAGATCAAGGGGGCGGGGGGGATCGCCAGCTTCATCGGCACGGTGCGCGGCGATGGCGGGGTCACCGAACTCACGCTCGAACATTATCCGGGCATGACCGAAGGCGCGCTGATCGGGCTGGCCGAGGAAGCGTTCGCGCGCTGGGGGCTGCTCGGCGTGACGATCGTCCACCGCGTCGGCGCGATGGTTCCGGGGGACCATATCGTCTTCATCGCCACCGCCGCGCCGCACCGAAAGGAGGCGCTCGAAAGCTGCGCCTATCTGATCGACCGGCTGAAGACCGACGCGCCCTTCTGGAAGCAGGAGAAGCGCGGCGGGGAGGCGGCGTGGGTGGAAGCCAAGGCCTCGGATGGGGCGGCGGCGGAGCGGTGGACCTAACGCGCCGCCGCGAGCACCCCCGCCAGCAACCGGAAGTCCCGCTCCCTCGGACTCGCCCGCCGCCACACCAGCGCGATCTTGCGCGCCGCATTCTCGGCATCGAGCGGGCGGGAGGTCACATGCGTGTGCTCCAATATCCCCGCGTCGATCGCCATTTGCGGCAGCATCGTCACGCCCAGGCCGTTATCGACCATCTGCACCATGGTGTGCAGCGACGTTCCCAGCATCGTCGCCTCGGCGCGCAGTTCGGGGCGGTTGCAGGCGGCCAGCGCATGGTCCTTCAGGCAATGTCCGTCCTCGAGCATCAGCAGCCGGGTCGCGTCGATATCGGCCGGGCTGATCGCGGGCGGGGCGGGCTCGATCTCGCCTTCGCGGAACGCGACATGGAGCGCATCGTCGAACAAGGGCGCCGCCTCGACATCGCCGCAGGCGAAGGGGAGGGCGAGCAGCACGCAATCCGCACGGCCATGCGCCAGCGCCTCGCACGCCTGGCCGCTGGTCTCCTCGCGAAGATAGAGCTGGAGGTCGGGATATTCCTTTCGCAGCCGCGGCAGGATGCGCGGGAGCATGAAGGGCGCGATCGTCGGGATCACGCTCATCCGCATCTCGCCCGACAGTGGCCGCCCGGCGGCGCGGGCGAGATCGCCCAGCTCGTCGGCCTCGCGCAGCACGCGCCGGGCCTTCTCGACGATGCGCTCCCCCAGCGGCGTGAAGCGCACCACACGCCGCGTCCGCTCGACCAGCACCACCCCGATCAGCGTTTCCAGCTCGCGGATTCCCGCCGAAAGCGTCGATTGGGTCACGAAGCATGCGTCCGCGGCACGTCCGAAATGCCCGGAATCGTGGAGCGCGAGCAGATATTGGAGCTGTTTCAGCGTCGGAAGATAGGTCGTCATCCCGGGCAGTCATTTATCGGTAAAATCGATCAATGACCAGAGAATAAGCGATTGGCACACTCAACCCGCATGGCTATATCGCACCGCAGCAGACACCGTGCTGCACCGCAAAATCCAACCAGGAGATCAGGCTCAATGCTGACCGTCGGCGACACCTTCCCGTCCATCACCGTTCCCGTCCAGCAGGGGACGAATGCGCTGCCCGCGGGCGAGACGCTCGACGTCACCACCGCCTTTCCCGGCAAGTGGAAGATCGTCTTCTACTGGCCCAAGGACTTCACCTTCGTCTGCCCGACCGAGATTGTCGGCTATGCCGGCCTGAAGGGCGATTTCGAGGATCGCGACGCGGTGCTGATCGGCGCCTCGACCGATACCGCGCACGTCCATTTCGCCTGGCGCAAGTCGGACCCGGATCTGGCCGCGGCGGACTTCCCCTGGCTCGCCGACAATGGCGCCAAGCTCGCCGGGGCGCTGGGCATCATCGACAAGGACGCGCATGTCGCCTACCGCGCCACCTTCACGGTTGATCCCGATAACGTCATCCAGGCGGTCCAGGTCAACGGGCTCAACGTCGGCAGAAATCCGCAGGAAACATTGCGGGTGTTGGACGCCCTTCAGAGCGATGAGCTCTGCCCGTGCAACTGGAACAAGGGCGACGAGGTCCTCCGTCCGGCTGCCTGACAGATCTCCCTATCGAACCCCCGGCGCGGGGCATCCTCCCCCCTTTCGCCCCGCGCCACCCCCTCCCTTCTTGTGATCCGCCTCCCGGCTCACGGGAGGGGAGGCTTGGAGTATGCCCCATGTCGCTCAAGGCCTTCGCCGAAGCGCTCCCCGATTTCGCCAAGGATATCCGGCTCAACGCCGGTTCGCTCGCCAATGATCAGACGCTGGGCGACCAGCGAAAGTACGGCCTGCTGCTCGCCTGTGCGCACGGCACCGGCTATCGGCCGCTGGTTGAAGCCGTCGAGGCCGAAGCCGAGGGCAAGCTGAGCCCCGAGGCCGCCAATGCCGCGCGTTCGGCGGCGGCGGTGATGGCGATGAACAATGTCTATTACCGCTTCACCCATCTCGCCTCGAACGACGAATATTCGCGCATGCCCGCGCGTCTGCGGATGAACGTCATCGGCGCGCCGGGGATCGACAAGGCCGATTTCGAGCTGTTCAGCCTCGCGGTGAGCGCGATGAACGGCTGTGGCATGTGCATCGACGCGCATGAAAAGGTGCTGAAGCAGCACGGCGTGCCCGCGCAGGTGGTCCAGGATGCGGTGCGCTACGGCGCGGTTCTCAAGGCCGTCGCGACGGTGCATGCGGCGGTGAACTGAGTTTGGTTTGATCGCCTCACGGCGATGAGCGGCACCAGCCCGCTCCCCCACCCGGCCTCCCCTAGGCCACTAAAGTAAGGGAGGCCGGGTGGGGGAGCGGGCTGGTGCCGCACGTTTCAGCGAAGCTGAAACCAACAAGGACTCAGGAAAGCGCCTTCCAGATCGTATAGGCGCTGGTGATCGTCAGCAGCACGCCGACCATCGCCATCAGCGGACGGGCGGGGACATGCTTGGCGAGCCAGCCGCCCATCGGCGCCGCGATCAGCCCGCCGACCAGGATCCCGAGCGTCTGGAGCGTGAACGCCGCCCAGCCGAGCGTCGCGATGAAGGTCGCCGAAATGGTGGCGGTCAGGAAGAATTCGGCGGTGTTGACCGTGCCGATCGTCTCGCGCGGCGAAGCGCCCTGGACGAGCAGGTTGCTGGTCACCACCGGCCCCCAGCCGCCGCCGCCCGCCGCGTCGAGGAACCCGCCGGCGAGGCCCAGCGGCTCGATGATCCTGGGCTCGCGCGGCTCCACCCGCCCGCGCCACGCGCGATAGAGAAGATAGACGCCGATCGCGGCGAGATAGGCCATCACGAAGGGCTTGGCGACCGAGGCGTCGATGCTGCTGAGCACATAGGCGCCGAGGAATCCGCCGATCATTCCGGGGATCACCAGGCGCGCGAACAGCTTCCAGTTGACGTTGCGATGGAGCGCATGGCTCGCGCCCGAGGCGGCAGTGGTGAAGGTCTCGACCGCATGGACCATCGCCGAGGCGTGCGCCGGGGGTACCCCCAGGAAGCTCACCAGCAGGGTCGAGTTGATCACGCCGAACGCCATGCCCAGCGCGCCGTCCACCGCCTGCGCCGCGAAGCCCACCAGGATGAAGGGCAGCATCGCGGTGAGATCGAGTCCGTAGAACATGCCGCCCCTTTGTTGCGCTGTCAGAACGCCAGAACTGGCCTTTGGTTCGATATCCTACAAGATACATAGTGTTTAGACGGGACAAGATGGTGATGGGGTGTTCTGGAAATCGGCCAGGATAGGCATTATGTGGGAGCCCGATAAAGGGGACCGGCCATGTTCCAGCGACTCGTCGCTTATCTCGATTCGATCAAGGCGCGCGATCCCGCGCCGCGGTCGCGCATGGAAATTCTCCTTTATCCGGGGGTATGGGCGCTCGGCTATCACCGGCTCGCGCACGCGCTGTATCGCCGCAACTGGTTCTTCCTCGCGCGCGCCGTCAATCACTGGTCGCGCTGGATGACCGCGATCGACATCCATCCGGGCGCGAAGATCGGCCGCAACTTCTTCATCGACCATGGCTTCACCGTGATCGGCGAGACCGCCGAGATCGGCGACGATGTGACGATCTACCAGTGCGTGACGCTGGGCGGGACCAGCCCCGACAACGGCGTTGCGGGCAAGCGCCATCCGACCGTCCTCGACGGCGCGATCATCGGATCGGGCGCGCAGGTGCTGGGGCCGGTCACCGTGGGCGAAGGCGCCCGGATCGGCGCCAATGCGGTCGTCACCAAGGATGTGGCACCGGGTGCGGTGATGGTCGGCATTCCGGCGCGGCCGGTGCTGATGGACGCGGCCGATGTCCAGCACGGCTTCGTCCCCTATGGCACGCCGTGCAGCCAGATGTTCGATCCCGCGACGCAGAAGTTTGAGATCATGCGTTGCGAGCTGGAGACGCTGCGCAAGCGGCTCGACACGATGATCGCCGAGCGTGACGCCAAGGAAGATCAAGGGCGCCGCGAGGAGCAGCGCGATTCGGCCTGAGCGGACCACCTGAATGGGGACGGTGACCCCGCTGCCGTTGAGCAAGCCGACCCAGGTCGGCTATGAGCGTATCGAGCTTACCCGCATCCTCGATCTCTATGGCCGGATGGTCGCGGCGGGGCATTGGCGCGACTATGCGATCCAGCTCGACGCCGATGCCGCGGTCTTCGCCTGCTTCCGCCGCGCCGCCGAACGCCCCGAATACCGGATCGAGAAGCGCCCGGCGCTGCGCAACCGCCAGGGCATGTGGGCGCTGGTGGGGGAGGGCGGCACCGTGCTCAAGCGCGGGCACGAGCTGGGCCCGGTGCTGGCGCCGATCGAACGGCGGCTGATGAAGCTTGTCTCCGACTAATTGCCGTCATCCCGGCTTTCGCCGGGATGACGGACAAAGAAAAAGGGCCCGGGAGTCGCCTCCCGAGCCCTTCGCTTGTCCGGCCTGTGGACGTCAGGCCGTCACGACTTGCTGCGTCGGGGGCAAGCTGCCGCCCAGCCCGCCGAGCAGGCTCACCACGCCGCGGCGCACCGGCTGCCAGAAGGCCGAGAGCAGCAGCAGCGCCGATCCGATCACCAGCCCCGTCAGCGCCGCGCTGAGCTCGACCGCGCCGGTCGATTCGAACAGCGAGTACATGGCGTACAGGACATAGACGAGGCTCGAGACGAGCAGCGCGCGGCGGTCGATCGCCAGCGCCACGAACGCGAAGGCGACATAGAGGCCGAGCACCACCACCGCGATCGCGATGCTGATATTGCCGTCGAACACGCCGAGCATGTGGAAGATCGGATGCGCGATCAGCGGCGCGGCGAGCAGATGGAGCCAGAAGGCGACATCGCTGCGGCGCGTCCGGCGCTCGAGGTCCGACATGTCCCAGCGCATCGCGAAGGTGAACACGATCAGGCCGGCGGCGAGGACGATATAGTTCAGCCAGTCCTCCGAACCGGGGACGAAGGCCATGATCGATCCGATCGCGACGGTTACGAGCGCTGCCGCGCCCACCGCGGCGGTGATCGGCACCATGAAGCGGCGCCAGTGGATCCAGGTCGCGGCCGCGGTGATCACCCCGACGACGATCGCGATGCCGCCCACCAGCTGCTTCATCCGGATCTCGTCGTTGAGGTCGATATGGAGCTGCTCGGCGAGCCAGGGCGTGTTGGCGGCGAAGAGCGCGCCGACGCCGGCGAAGACACCCCAGGCAAAGCCCAGCAACAGCAGGATCGAGGGGAGCGCCATGCGGCGCTGGCGGGTGAAATATTCGGCGAGCAGCCAGCTGGTGATCGCGACGACAAACGCGCCGGTGGAAACGGTCGCGCCGATCTCGACCGGTCCGCCGCGCTGGATGTTGAAGGTGTGGCCGCCGATATAGGCGCCGATCCAGCCCACCGCGACGAGGATCAGCAGCGTCGCGATCGCGACGAAGATGTCGTTGAAGCCGGTCAGCAGCTTGAAATGCTCTTCATCGACCGCGGGCGCCGAGCGGCCCTCGGCGATATGGTTGCGAAACGCATCGGCCTGGGCCTGGGTCATCACCCCTGCCTCCACCGCGTTCGCAAGATCGCTCTCGCTATACATGGAATCCTCCTCCTTCGTTGGGAGGCGTATAGCATAGGTGTATTAGTGTAGCAATACGGTACTATTCCTCCCCGGAACGGGGAGGGGGACCGCCGCGAAGCGGTGGTGGAGGGGCCGCCGCGCAGACGGCGGTATCCCGTGCGGCGAGCGACAACCGCGCCTGCGGCGCGGCCCCTCCACCATCCTTCGGATGGTCCCCCTCCCCGTTCCGGGGAGGAATGGAGCTATTGCAGCTTTCCCAGGATCAGCATGCTCTGCTCCGCACCCGAATTCGGCACGATCTCGCCGGTCCGGTCGGTGATCTGCGCCCAGTGCGCCGCCACGCCTTCGGGCGATAGCTCCTCGCCCTGCAGCCGCACCCCCGGCGTCAGCGTCACGAACGCCGACTGGAAAACCCCCGCGCCCGCGCCGACGATCGCGTTGGTCGGCGCGTCCTCTGACACCAGGAACAATGCCGCGGGCGCGACATTTTCGGGCGCGAACATCTTGAAAGCGGCTTCGGGGAAAATGTCCTCGGTCATCCGCGTCCCCGCGACCGGCGCGAGCGTGTTGACCTTGATGTTGAACTTCGCACCCTCGAGGTGGAGCGTCTTGGTCAGCCCCGCCAGACCCAGCTTCGCCGCGCCGTAATTGGCCTGGCCGAAATTCCCGTAGAGCCCGGTTGAGGAGGCGGTCATCAGGATGCGGCCGTAATTGGCCTCGCGCATCGTGTCCCAAACCGCCTTGGTGCAATTCGCCGAGCCGATCAGATGGACCTTGACCACGAAATCGAAGTCGGCGGGCTCCATCTTGGCGAAACTCTTGTCGCGCAAGACGCCCGCATTGTTGATCAGGATGTCGATCCGGCCCCAGCGCTCCTTCGCCGCGGCGACCATCGCGACCATCTGGTCATATTCGGTGACGCTGCCGCCGTTCGACATCGCCTCGCCGCCGAGCGCCTCGATCTCCCTGACCACCGCCAGGGCTGCATCCGAATGGCCGGTGCCGTCGCGGCTCGCGCCCAGATCGTTGACGACCAGCTTCGCCCCGCGCCGCGCCAGTTCGAGCGCATAGGCGCGGCCGAGCCCGCCGCCGGCGCCGGTGACGATCGCGACGCGGTCCTTGAACGAAATGGTCATGGAAGCTCTCCTTTGGAGCGCTTCCTAGGCCCGGATCGGGCAAAGGGGAACCGGGTGCATCATGGCCACCCCGGTTCCCGGCGTTGCAAGCGGATCAGCCGCCGCGCTGGCGGCAATTGTCGAACTGGTTGCGCTTGCAGATGGGGTAGGAGCGCTGCGGCGGAGGCGGGGGATAGGCCTCGGTCGGGGTCCGGGTGCTGGGCACGAAGATCACCGTCTGGCCCGGCTGCGGCGGGGCGCTGAACAGCGGCTGGGTGGGCTGATAGCCGCCCTTGGGGTCATCCACGGTCTGGACCTCGTCGGGCGGGGTCGGCGCGACGGTTTGCGCCATCGCCGGGGTGGCGGCGAAGGCGACGAACGAGGCTGCTGCGATGGCAATCAGCTTCATTTTACTCTCCTGGCATTACTCGAGCGAGGGGGATGCTCGCGCGGCTAACGCAGGAGGGGGCGTTAGGCTCCCGAATCCAGCGCATAGCCCGCTGAACGCACCGTCCGGATGATATCCGGCTTGTCGCCGCGATTGATCGCCTTGCGCAGCCGCCGGATATGGACGTCCACCGTGCGGCTCTCGATATCGCTGTCATGCCCCCAGACCGCGTCGAGCAGCCGCTCGCGCGAGAACACCCAGCCGGGATGTTCGAGGAAATGCTTGAGCAGGCGGAATTCGGTGGGGCCCAGCGGCACGACCTCGCCGCCGCGGCGGACCTTGTGGCCCACCGTGTCCATCTCGATGTCGGCATAGGTCAGCGCCTCGCCGGCGAGCGCCGGGCGCACGCGGCGCAGCACCGCGCCGACGCGCGCGACCAGCTCGCGCGGGCTGAAGGGCTTGGTGACATAATCGTCCGCCCCGGTTTCGAGTCCGCGGACGCGGTCCTCTTCCTCGCCGCGCGCGGTGAGCATGATGATCGGAATGTTGGCGGTCTCGGGCATGCGGCGCAGGCGCCGGCAGACCTCGATCCCCGAAATCCCCTCGACCATCCAGTCGAGCAGGACGATGTCCGGCGTCGCTTCCTTGGCGAGCAGCAATGCCTCCTCGCCGTCAGGAGTGTGCTTGACGTCGAAATCCTCGCGCTTGAAGTGCCAGGTGACGAGTTCGGCCAGCGCCGCATCGTCCTCGACGAGTAACATTCTTGCCCGTGCCATTAGCTGTCGCCCTGTTCGTTGGCTTCGCGATCGGTCAGGTAGCGGCCGGTCGCTGCAAAATAGACCATCTCGGCGACGTTGGTCGCATGATCGCCGATGCGTTCGATATTCTTGGCGACGAACAGCAGGTGCGCGACCTGGCTGATCGTCTGGGGATTCTCGATCATGAAGGTGACCAAGGTACGGAAGATCGAGTCGTAGAAATCGTCGAGCGCGCTGTCGCGCTGGCAGACCGCGGCCGCGGCCTCGTAATCGCGCGCCGAAAAGGCGTCGAGCACGTCATGGACCATGTCGCTGGCGAGCTGCGCCATGGCCGGGAGCAGCGAGACCGCCTCGATCCGCTCCTCGCCCTCGGCATGGATCATCGGCACGCGCTTGGCGATGTTCTTGGCATAGTCGCCGATCCGCTCGACCACCGCGGCGATCTTGAGCGCCGCCACCACCTCGCGCAGGTCGTCCGCCATCGGCGCGCGCAGCGCGATCACCCTGACCGCGAGCCGCTCGACCTCGAGCTCGATCGCGTCGATCGCCTTGTCCTTGCCGCGGACCGTTTCGGCGAGCCTGATGTCGCCCCGCTGGAGCGCCTTCATCGCGTCGTGGATCGCCTCTTCGGCCAGCCCGCCCATCTGGCTGATCAGCGCGCGCAGCTGGCCGATATCCTGGTCGAAAGCCTTGACGGTATGTTCGTGGCTGCTGGCCATCATCCGTACCTTCCGGTGATGTAATCCTTGGTGCGCTCCTGGCGCGGATTGGTGAAGATGTCGTCGGTCGCGCCATATTCGACCAGCTGGCCGAGATGGAAAAAGGCCGTGCGCTGCGAAACACGCGCCGCCTGCTGCATGTTATGCGTCACGACCACGATCGCATAGCGGCCGCGCAGCTCGTGGATCAGCTCCTCGATCTTGGCGGTGGCGATCGGATCGAGCGCCGAGCAGGGCTCGTCCATCAGAATGACTTCGGGATCGACCGCGATCGCACGCGCGATGCACAGCCGCTGCTGCTGCCCGCCCGAAAGCGCGGTGCCGCTGTCGCTGAGACGGTCCTTGACCTCATCCCACAGGCCCGCCCGCTTGAGCGAGCGCTCGACGATCGCCTCCATGTCGGGCCGCGACGCGGCAAGGCCGTGGATGCGCGGGCCGTATGCGACATTCTCGAAGATCGACTTGGGGAAGGGATTGGGCTTCTGGAACACCATGCCGACCCGCGCGCGCAGCTGCACCACGTCCATCGCCGCGGAATAGATATCCTCGCCGTCGAGGGTGATGTCGCCGGTCACCTTCGCGCTCGGGATGGTGTCGTTCATCCGGTTGAGCGTGCGCAGGAAGGTCGATTTGCCGCAGCCCGACGGGCCTATGAACGCCGTCACATTCTCCATGTCGATATCGATCGACACGTCCTGGATCGCGGGCGTGCCGCCATAGCTCACATTGACGCCCCGCGCCGACATCTTGGGGGAGGAGGGGACGCGATCGGTCATCACCAGCGGGTCTCGAATTTGTTGCGAAGGTAGATGGCGAGCCCGTTCATGGCGAGCAGGAAGACGAGCAGCACGATGATCGCGGCGCTGGTCTTCTCGATGAAGCCGCGGCTGACCTCGTCGGACCAGAGGAAGATCTGCACCGGCAATACGGTCGAGGGATCGGTGAAGCCTTCGGGCGGGGTGACGATGAAGGCGCGCATCCCGATCAGCAGCAGGGGCGCGGTCTCGCCCAGCGCCCGCGCCATGCCGATGATCGTGCCCGTGAGGATGCCCGGCAGCGCGAGCGGCAGGACGTGGTGGAACACCACCTGCACCCGGCTCGCGCCTACCGCATAGGCGGCGTCGCGGATCGAGGGCGGGACGGCCTTGATCGCGTTACGGCTGGCGATGACGATCACGGGCATGATCATCAGCGCGAGCGTGAGCCCGCCCACCACCGCCGCCGATCGCGGGAAGAGCGGGCCGATAGTGTGGCCGAACAGGCTGAAGGTGCCGAGGAACACCGCGAGCCCGAGCAGCCCGAAGATGATCGAGGGCACCGCCGCGAGATTGTTGATCGAGACCTCGATCAGGTCGGTCCAGCGGTTCCGCGCCGCATACTCCTCGAGATAGATGGCCGAGAGCACCCCGACCGGGAAGGCGATCAGGAAGGTGACCAGCATCGTCAGCAGCGACCCCTTGAGCGCGCCCCAGATGCCCGCCGCGGTCGGGTCGGTCGAATTGCTGGCGGTCAGGAAATCCAAGTTGAAGCCGGTGCGCACCAGGCCCCGGCTCTGGAGCACATGTACTTCCAGCCCGGCATCGGGGCCGCCGCGCATTTCGGCTTCCACGGCGGGCGATGCGGGCAACCAGATGACCTGGCTCCGCCCAAGCATCGACGGATCGGCCTTGATCGCGTCGCGCACCTTCATCCATGCGCTGTCCGAGACCCAGCCCTCGCCGGCCGTCTCGACCGCATTCTTCAGGCCGGCGCCGCTCAGCGCCAGATCGGCGGCGGGGGAGCGCAGCTGGGTCGGCGTGACCGGCAGCGCCATGGCCGGGAAATCGAGCTTCAGCGCCACCTCGGTGCGCGTGAAGCCGCCCGCGCCGTTCCACGCCATCGTGACGAGCAGGAAGGCGAGGAACGCCGCGGACAGGATCACCGCCGCCAGCCCGGCCAGCTTGAACGCGCGCTCGGAGCGGTAGCGCCGGCGGATGCGCGCCTGCATCGCCGTGCCCTTCCAGTCGGTGGGGGTGCGGGCGCTATTCATACGCCTCCCGGTATTTCTTCACGACGCGTAGCGCGAAGATGTTGAGCAGCAGCGTGATGACGAAGAGCGTCAGCCCCAGCGCGAAGGCGGCGAGTGTCTTGGGGCTGTCGAATTCGGCCTCGCCGGTCAGCAGGTCGACGATCTGCTTGGTGACGGTGGTGGCGCTTTCGAACGGGTTGAGCGTGACGTTCGCCGCGCCGCTCGCGGCCATCACCACGATCATCGTCTCGCCGATCGCGCGGCTGACCGCGAGCAGCACGCCCGCGACCACGCCGGGCAGCGCAGCGGGGATCAGCACCCGGCCGATCGTCTCGCTGGTGGTCGCGCCCATCGCGAGCGACCCGTCGCGCATCGCGGTCGGCACCGCCGCGATCGCATCGTCAGCCATCGAGGAGACGAAGGGGATGATCATCACCCCCATCACCAGCCCCGCCGCCAGCGCGCTTTCGGAACTCGCATAGGTGTCGCCCAGCGCCACCGCGAGGTTGCGCACCGCCGGCGCGACGGTGAGCGCCGCGAAATAGCCATAGACCACGGTCGGCACGCCCGCGAGAATCTCGAGCATCGGCTTCATCCAGGCGCGTACACGTGCCGGCGCATATTGGGTCAGATAGATCGCGCTCATCAGCCCGAACGGGATCGCGACGATCATCGCGATCACCGCGCCGATGAAGAAGGTCCCCCAGAAGAGCGGCACCGCGCCCAGCGACGCGCCCGGATGTTTGGGGTCGATCACCTGCGGGCTCCAATGGGTGCCGAACAGTAACTCGACCGGAGACACCGCCGAAAAGAAGCGCAGCGATTCCCACAGCAAAGACAGGAAGATGCCGATCGTCGTCAGGATCGCGATCAGCGAGGCGAGCAGCAGGATCAGCATCACCCATCGCTCGACCCTTGTGCGCGCGCGGAAATCCACGCTCAGCCGCGAAAAGGCGAAGGCGCCGCCCGCAAAGGCGAGCAGCATCGCCGTCCCGCCGCCCATCCAGCCATAGCGCGACCGCGCCTCGCGTACCGCGGGGGCAAGCTCCGCGGCGATCGGGTTGAACGCGCTCGCCCGGGGGTCGGCGGCGACCCGCCCGGCCTCGTCGATCACCGCGTCGCGCTCGAACGCGAAGTCGGAAAGCTTGGCGGCGGCGGGATGCTCGAGCACCGCCTGGCGGATTAGCCCCGGGCTCACCGCGCTCCACACCGCGACGAACAGCAAGGCCGGCAGCAACGTCCACAGCGCCACATACCAGCCATGCTGCGACGGCAGCGAATTCACCCGCCCGCGCGCGCCGCGATCGAACCGCACCGCGCGCGCGCGGCCGGTCAGCCAGCCGATCAGGCCTAGTCCGGCGATCAGGAACAGAAGCGCGAAGGCGTTCAAAGCGTCAGGGCAGCTTCTCGGGATCGAGCGCGATCCCGTTGTTGATGATGTCGAGCGAAGTGTTGCGCACCGTCCGCGATGCGGCGATCAGCCCGTGCTTCGCGAGCGGGCCGGCCGGGTCCCACAAGGCCGCATAGAGCTGGAGAAAGGCCGGGAGGCCCGGAACCGCATTGAGGTGGCGCTTCTTCACATAGAGGTAGAGCGGCCGCGCGCCGGGATATTGGGTGCTGGCGATCGTCTCATAGCTGGGCTGCGTGCCGTCGATGGTGACGCCGTGGAGCGTACCCTTGTTCTCCTCCATGTAGGAATAGCCGAAGATGCCGAGCGCATTGGGGTTCTGGTTCAGGCCCTGGACGATCAGATTGTCGTTTTCGCCCTTGTCGACATAGGGCCCGTCGTCGCGGATGCGGCGGCAGGCCATTTCGAACTTGGAGGGGTCGCTGTCCTTCTTGAGCGCCGCCGCCTCGGGCCAGACCGCAAGGCAGCCGGGCTCGATGATCAGCTCGGCAAAGGCATCGCGCGTGCCGCTGGTCGAGGGTGGGCCGAACACCTGGATCGGGATCGCCGGCAGTGCCGGATTGACGTCGCGCCACGTCCTGGCGGTGTTGGGCTTGCCCATCGGATTGGCGACGAGCGCCAAATAGATGTCCTTTCGGGTCAGCGCCATCTTGGGGCCGTTGTTCGATTCGGCCATGACGATGCCGTCGACGCCGATCTGGATCTCCATGATGTCGCCGACGCCGTTCTTCTGGCACCCGTCATATTCGGAGCGCTTCATTCGGCGCGAGGCATCGGCGATGTCGGGGAATTGCGCGCCGACGCCCTTGCAGAATTCCTTGAACCCGGCGCCGGTGCCGGTCGATTCGATGACGGGCGTCTTGCGGCTCTTGTCGGCGTTGACAAAGGCTTCGGCGACCGCGGTGGTGAAGGGGAACACCGTCGACGATCCGACGACTCGGATCTCCCGAGTCGCGCTGCCGCTGCAAGCGCCGAGCGCGCACGCCACAAAAGCGAGAAGAGTCAGCCGGTTACGCATCGCCGCCTCCTGTCTCGGGGGTTTCCGGTTTAGGGGCTTCGGGTGATGCTGCGCGCCCCATGGACGCCTTGGGTCACCTGCGTGACAGGTTCATGACAGCCCAGGTTTCAGGGGCCGGGCCTCAGCGCTGCGCCGGGAGCAGGATGACCACGCTGGTGCCCTTGCCGACGCTGCTGACGATGTCGAGCCGGCCGCGGTGGCGCTCGACGATATGCTTGACGATCGCGAGGCCCAGGCCGGTGCCGCCCATCGCCCGGCTACGCCCCGAATCGACGCGGTAGAAGCGCTCGGTGAGGCGCGGGAGATGCTCGGGCGCGATGCCCTCGCCCTCGTCCGAGACGCTGAGGCGCACCATCCCGTCATTGCCGGTGCCGAGCGCCAGGGTGATCGGCGTGCCCTCGCGGCCATATTTCATCGCGTTGCCGACGATATTGTGGAGCAGCTGGCTCATCTGCGAGCGGTCGCCGCGCACCGGGGGAACGTCGGTCAGGTCGAGGACGATGTCGTCGGCGCGGGTGTCGACGCCCGCCGACAGTTCGGAGCGCACCTCGTCGATCAGCTCGGCGAGGTCGATCGTGTCGCCGGGCTTGCGGTATTTGTCGGCCTCGATCCGGCTGAGCGAGATCAGATCGTCGATCAGCCGCTGCATCCGCTGCGCCTCGACATGCATGATCTTGAGGAAACGGCCGCGGACCTGCGCGTCCTCGCCCGCCTCGTCCTGCAGCGTCTCGACATAGCCGAGCAGCGAGGCGAGCGGGGTGCGCAGCTCATGGCTGGCATTGGCGACGAAATCGACCCGCATCCGCTCGGTCGCATAGCTGCCGGTACGGTCTGTCAGATGCACGACGCGCAGATTGCCCATGTCGCGCACCCGCATTTCCCAGCGCTGGTCCCGCGTGCCCAGCCCGACGAGATGGATCGGCGCGCCTGGCGTCGCCTCGGCGGGGTTGAGCAGCCGCTCGGCCGCGGCGGGGTGGCGGATCGCGATGCGGACATCCTCGCCCAGGATATGCTGGCCGAGCAGCGCGCGCGCGGCGCGGTTGGCGGAGACGACGCGATTCCCGGCGATCACCAGCACCGGCTCGGCGATCACCTCGATCATCTCGCCGACTGGCGGCTCGCTGGGGCCTGGCACCGGCGCGGCGGGAGCAGGGGCGGGGTCGCCCACGCTGCTCGCGAGCAGTACTGCCGCGACGCCCGCGACCAGCACGATCAGTGCCTCCTGCAGATCGCCGTTGAGCAGGAATCCCGCCACCGCGGCAGCCGCGATGATCGCCAGCGCCAACAGCGCGCGTTTTCCAAGCAGCGGGGGCATCCCGTGTAGCTCTAGCGCCGATTTACGATTGCGAAAGAGCGCGGGGCGCAGGAAGGTGCGATCATGGGCGATGAAAACAAGACACCGAAGGCCAGCCGCCGCGCGCTGATGCTGGGCGCCGCGAGCGCATCGGCGATCGTCTCGATCCGCCCCGCGCTGGCGCAGACCAGCGCGTCGGTGTTGCATTGCGAGATCCCGGTGCCCGACGGCGGCCGCGCGGGCAGCTATATCGCGCCCGACGGCAGCGTGGTGCCCGCGGGGACGCAGGGCGCCTTTCCGGGCCCCGGCACGCCGTTCAAGGCGCAGGACGTCAAGAATGCGCTGAATGGCGGCACGCTGCCCGGCGCCAGCTACGAGCAGAGCCGCGCCTACACCAACTACATCCGCCGTTTGCAATCGGGCACCAGCGGCTTCACCTGCTTCGCCTCGCTGCAGATGCCGCGCGGCTGAGGCCGTGGTTGGGGCGCGCCGTTGATCCCCCATCGTAAGGTTACGCCGTGACCGCCTACCGCGCCGCGCCGCCCGCAACCCTCCGCATCGTGCCCCTCGATGCCCTCACCCTGATCTACCACCGCGCCTCGGGCATCACCCATATCGTCGATGCGCCCGTACCCGAGATCCTCGAGGCGTTGGGCGAGGAGGCGCTCACCGTCGATGGCCTGCTCGCCCGCCTCGCCGAACGCTTCGACCTCGCCGACGCCGACCCCATGGCGCTCGCGGTGCGCCTCGACGAACTCGTCACCGCGGGGCTGGTCGAGCGGAGATGAGGCACGTCACCAGCCTCCGCATCGGGCCCATGGGCTTCCGCATCGGCAGCGACTGGCGCGCGCCCATCGCCGCGCTGGATGACCTCTACCGCGATTACCCCAAGCCCGACGGGGGCATTCCGGACTTCAACGTCCACCTCTTCGCCGCCCGCCCCTGGCGCCGTTTCATCCGCCCCTCGGTCCATATCGCGGGCGACTTCGTCATCCCCGATGCCGCGCCGCTCCCGCTGGAGATGGGCCTGCTCGCCGCCGAAATGGGGATGAACCTCCAGATGGCGCTCGGCCAGCGCCGTTACCTGCTGCTCCACGCCTCGGCCGTCGAACGCGACGGCAAGGCGCTGCTGATGACCGGCATTTCGGGCGCGGGCAAATCGACGCTCGCGGCGCTGCTGATGGCGCGCGGCTGGCGGCTGATGGGCGACGAGTTCGCGCTGGTCGATCCCGCGACCGGGTTGATCCACGGCTTCCCGCGGCTGATCAGCCTCAAGAACGAGGCGCTGCCGGTGGTGCAGGCCGCGCTTCCGGGTGCCCGCTTCGGCGAGATCATGGAAGGCACCCCCAAGGGCACCCTCCGCCACCTCGTCCCCGACGCCCGCGCCATCGCGGCCATGGCCGAACCCGCCAGCCCCGAGCTGATCCTCTTCCCCAGCTTCGGCTTCGCGGCCGAGGAGCGCGAGGTGCTGCCGAGCGAGGCATTCGTCCGGCTGACCCAGGCTTCTACCAACTACATGTCGCTCGGCGAACGCGGCTTCGATGCGCTGACCGGGCTGGTGAAAGCCGTGCCCGCGCACGCGATCGACTATCCCGACACAGACACCGCGATCGCGCAGGTCGAGCGGCTATGGGGAACGCGGTGAGCGCCGCGATCCTCACCCGCGCGCTCCGCGACCCGGCTTCCACCGCCGGCCTCGACGCGAACGGCTGGACCACGCTCCTCGCCATCGCCCGCGCCGAACAGCTGATCGGTACGCTCGCCCACCGGCTCGACGGCCTGCCCATGCCGCAAGCCGCCGCGCGCATCCTCGCCGACGCGCGGGCCTCGGCCGAACAGGGCAGGGTGGCCGCGCTCTGGGAAGCCGAGATGGCACGCCGCGCGCTTGCGCCGCTCGGGATGCCGTTGGTGCTCCTCAAGGGCACCGCCTTCGTCGCCGCCGGGCTTTCGGCGGGCATGGGCCGCCATATCGGCGATCTCGACATCCTCGTCCCCCGCGAACGGATCGGCGAGGCCGAGGCGGCGTTGCTCGTGGCGGGCTGGGAATGGGTCAAGCCCGATCCTTATGATGACGCTTATTATCGCCGCTGGATGCACGAACTCCCCCCGCTGATCCATCGCGAGCGCGACCGGATGATCGATGTCCACCACACGATCCTGCCGCTGACGGCGCGCATCCGCCCCGATGCCGAGGGCCTGATCGCCGACAGCCTCCCGCTCGAAAACAACCTTCGCATCCTGAATCCCAACGACATGCTCTGCCACGCCGCCGCACATCTTTTCGCCGATGGCGACCTCGCGGGGGGCCTGAGGAACCTCTGGGACATCCATTGCCTGATCGCGGAATTCGGAACCGCCGGCCTCGAAGCCCGCGCCGCGCATCACGGCCTCTCCAGTGCCGTCGCCCGCGCCGCGCGCCAGGCGAACCACCATTACGGCACGCCGATCCCCGAAAGCTGGCGCGTGTGGGACAGCATGGACCCGCTCTTCGCGCGCCGCCTGCTCGCCCGTGACGGCTGGGGCCGGCAGACCCGCAAGCTCACCCGTTTCGCCTTCTATCTCCGCTCACACCAGCTGCGCATGCCGCCGTTGATGCTCGCGCGGCACCTCTATACCAAATGGCGCAAGGGGCATGTCCCCGGCTGAGGGGGAGAACCCGCATGTTTCGCAAGGTCGCCTTCACCATGTACCCCGTCACCGACATGGGGCTTGCCCGCGCCTTTTATGAAGGGACGCTCGGCTTCACCAGGAGCAGCGCGCCCGAAAGCGTGCCCTGGGTCGAATATGACATGCCCGGCGGCGGCTGCTTCGCGATCACCACCGTCACCGGCGAGACGCCCTCGTCGAGCGCGGGCGGGACGATCGCGTTCGAGGTCGACGATCTCGACGCGCTCTGCGCCGATCTCGAGACCAAGGGAGTGACCTTCAAGAGCGACCTGATCCACTCGCCCGTCTGCCGGATGCGGGTGATCGCCGACACGGACGGCAATTCGATCTTGCTGCACGAGCTGAAGAACAAGCGGGAATAGCGAACCCAGATACCTCCAAAATGCGGACATGGCCTCGGGCCACGTCATGATCGAGCGTGTTTTTTGTAAGGAAAGCGCGCTCGGATATGCAAGAAAAGGCGTACGGTACAAAGCCGTGGAGGATTCGACATGATGCGCCGCCATCGGGCTCCGGTCCCGCCTCTTGCACTCATGATCGCTGCAATGGTTTTGATCATAGGGCTATTGCTGTGGGCATTTGGCTGAGGAATTTGCGGGGGCGGCATTATTCGTTCTTCGCGACGATATTTCTGCTGCTTGCCGCAACCTTGCTGATCGGCGGTTCGGTACGGCGCGGCTATTTGACGTTGGAGCTATTCCGCGCGAACAAGGATGCGATCGCAGCGATCGGCAGCGTCGCGACCATGATTTTCCTGCTGCTTGGCGGGGTCTTTTCCTATTATCGCTTTTTTCGCGGCCGCACGTTTTCGGTGCGCGCCGAAATGAGCATCAGCGTGGATATCATCGCCTCGCCAAACGGTGACCTGCTCCACGCGATTTCCGTGATCGTGAAGAATATCGGGTCGAATCCCATCTGGAATCCCCGGGCGACATTGACCCTCGAAAGCAGGAGTGGCGATCGCGTCACGACAACGCGTGTCTCGGATTGGGTGGAGGAGTCGGTCGCCGACGATACGGACCGTGTCGCCGTGATCGATGCCGGAGAGACCACGACATTCTTCGCGACGCGCCTTATCGCGAAGGAGGTCTGGGCAGTGACCTATGTTGTCCAACTCGCTTCCGACAGCGGCGACATCTGGATGACCAGCCGCACGCTTGCCAATCATGTGGCCCAGCAAAAGGAATCAGGCTGACCCCAGCCGCTCCAGCGCGGGGATCAGCGCGTCATAATGGTCGATCACCGCGTCGGCCTCCAGTTCCTCGACCGGCCCCTGCAGGAAGCCGAAGCTCACCGCGATGCTCGGAATGCCCGCGCGCTTCGCCGCGAGCGTGTCAAAGATCGAGTCCCCCACGAACGCCGCGCGCCCGCCGCCGCATCGCCGGATCATCTCCTCGATCGGCAACGGCGAGGGCTTGGCGTTTCCCGGTCCCATCGTGTCGCCGCCGATGATGGTGGCGAAGCGGTGCGTCAGCCGCAATTGCTCGACCAGGCTCACCGCGAACGCCTCGCGCTTGTTGGTGACGATGGCGATCTTGACCCCACGAGCATCGAGCGCGTCCATCGCCGCGATCAGCCCCGGAAAGGGCCGTGTCTCGTGCACCAGATTGCCGCCATAGTAGCGTAGCCATTCGGGAAAGAGCCGCGCTACCGCGCCCTCATCGCATCCACCGGTGGCCTTCAGCGCCTGTTCGAGCAGGTGCGGTCCGCCCAGCCCGATCATCGGCTTGAGCGCCGCGGCCGGCAGCGGCGTACGTCCCTCGAGCGCCAGCACATGATTGGCCGCCGCGGCGATATCCGCGGCGGTATCGAACAGCGTCCCGTCGAGGTCGAACCCCACGATATCGAAGAAATTGTGCATCGCGGCGCCCGCCATCCCGCCACGCTATGGAAATGGCAAGTTCTTCGTGGCAGGGGCATCGGGGAATGGAGGGCCAATGACCGCACCAATCGCCGCGATCATCCTTGCCGCGGGCAAGGGCACGCGGATGCAGTCCGATCTGCACAAGGTGCTCCACCCGATCGCCGGGCGGGCGATGCTGCTCCATCTGATCGACAGCTTCGACGCCGCGGGCGCGAGCGAGCGCGTGGTGGTGGTCGGGTCGTTGCGCGAGCAGGTCGAGGTCGCGGTCGCGCCGCTCGGGGTCAAGACGGTGGTGCAGGAGGATCAGCACGGCACCGCGCACGCCGCGCTCCAGGCCAAGTCCGCGCTCGCCGATTTCGACGGCGTCGCGGTGGTCTGCTTCGGCGACGTGCCTTTCCTGCGCACCGAGACGATCGCGGGGCTGGTCAAGCGCCTCGGCGGCGACGATCACCCCAAGATCGCCGTGCTCGGCTTCCGCCCCGCCGACCCCGCCCAATATGGCCGCATCGTCGCCGACAGCGACCGGCGCATCCTCGTCATGGTCGAGTGGAAGGATGCGAGCGCCACCCAGCGCGCGGAGACGCTCTGCAATTCGGGCGTGATGGCGGTGCGCGCGAAGGATCTCTGGCCGCTGCTCGAGCGCGTCGAGAACAAGAATGCGGCGGGCGAATATTATCTCCCCGATATCGTCACGCTCGCCACGCGCGACGGCGACCGTTCGGTGGTGGTCGAAGCACCCGAGGCCGAGGTGCTCGGCATCAACAGCCGCGCCGAGCTCGCGCATGCCGAGCTGGTCTGGCAACGCCGCCGCCGGGCCGAGGCGATGGCCGACGGCGCCTCGTTGATCGCGCCCGAGACGGTGTGGTTCGCGCACGACACAAAGGTCGGCCGCGACGTGACGATCGAGCCCAATGTCTTTTTCGGTCCCGGCGTCACCATCGCCGACAAGGTCGTGATCCATGCCTTCTGCCATATCGAGGGGGCGACGATCCTCAGCGGCGCGCAGGTCGGCCCCTATGCGCGCCTGCGCCCCGGCACGGTGCTGGAGCAGGGCAGCAAGATCGGCAATTTCGTCGAGACCAAGAAGGCCGTGCTCGGCCCCGGCGCCAAGGCTAACCACCTCACCTATCTGGGCGATGTGAAGGTCGGATCGGGCGCGAATATCGGCGCGGGCACGATCACCTGCAATTATGACGGCTTCTTCAAATATGGCACCGAGATCGGCCATGGCGCCTTTGTCGGGTCGAACAGTGCGCTGGTCGCGCCGGTCAAGGTCGGCGACGGTGCGATCATCGGCGCCGGCTCGGTGGTGACCGCCGATGTCGAGGCCAATGCGCTCGGCATCACCCGCGCCCGGCAGGAGGTGAAGCCCGGCTGGGCGCGCCGCTTCCGCGAGGCGATGCAAGCGAAGAAGGCCGCCAAATGACCACGCCCAGCCGCTATGACGGCAAGCCCTTTCTCCGGCTGCTCGACTGCTACGTGATGGACGCGATCGGCTTCCTCGATCCCGAGGATGACGAGCAGTTGCGCAACGCCGAGCCCAAGCTCCGCGCCGCGTTCGGCCTTACCGGCAGCTGGCGCGAGATGGTGGTGGCGCGGATGAACTTCCCGGCGGGGATGCAGGGCGCGCTGCGCGAGCTGTGGGAGAAGGGGCGCCCGAAGTTCATCGCCGCGAACGGCTTCGAGCCCAATCCGTGGGATTTCACCATCCAGTTCATCGACACCAAATTTCCGCACTGAGGCGGAGGGGAGCTTCATTCGGATGGGAAAGGTCAATCTGATGCGGATCGCAATTTCGGTCGCGGCGCTGGCATTGGCCTCGCCGGTGATCGCTCAGGCGGTGGCGATGACGCCGGCGCAAGCGATCGCTGCGGCGGCCGCGTCGCCGAGCGGCGAAGTCAAGGGAACCATCGAATTCGTCGTCGCCTCGACCGGCGAAGGCGGGTTCAACGTCTATCTCAATTCGGAAGCCGATTATCGCAATCCCGCCAATTTCAGCGCCGAGCTGCATTCGGAGGCGATCAATGCGATGAAGGCCAAGTTTGGCGGGCACCCGGTCGATACGATGAAGGGCAAGCGGATCCGCGTGACCGGCGTCGTCCGCCGCGTTGCCATCCCGAAGCGTGACGGCGGCAATTACTACCAGACCCGGATGGATATCGACCTTCCCTCCCAGATCGAAATTCTCGGCTGATCGCCGAACGCAAGGATTACACAGCATGTGCGGAATTGTCGGAATCCTTGGCACCAGCGACGTCGCGCAGCGGCTGTTCGACGGGCTCAAGCGGCTCGAATATCGCGGCTATGACAGCGCCGGCATCGCGACGCTCCATGACGGCGAGATCGACCGCCGCCGCGCCGAGGGCAAGCTCGCCAATCTTGGCGCGCGCCTCGCCGAGCACCCGCTGCCGGGCAGGATCGGCATCGCCCACACCCGCTGGGCGACGCACGGCGCGCCGACCGAGGACAATGCACATCCGCATATCGTCGGCGACGTGACGATCGTCCACAACGGCATCATCGAGAATTTTAAGCCGCTGCGCGACGAACTCATCGCCGATGGCCGCGAGTTCAAGAGCCAGACCGATACCGAAGTCGTCGCGCACCTCGTCGACCGCGAGCTCAAGCGCGGTTTCGCCCCCAAGGATGCGGTGGCGAACATCCTCCCGCGGCTCCACGGCGCCTTCGCGATCGCCTTCCTGTTCCGCAACGAGCCTGACCTGCTGATCGGTGCCCGCCTCGGCGCGCCGCTCACGGTCGGCTATGGCGAGGGCGAGAATTATCTGGGCTCCGACGCCCATGCGCTCGCCCCGCTCACCCGCCGCATCGCCTATCTCGAAGAGGGCGACTGGGCCACCGTGACCCGTGAGAAGATCGAGATCTTCGACCGCGAGAATAATCCGGTCACGCGGCCCGTGGTGGATTCGGGCGCCACCGTCGAGGTGATCGAGAAGGGCAATTACCCGCATTTCATGCTCAAGGAGATTTACGAGCAGCCGGTCGTCGTCGCCCAGACGCTGCGCTCGTATATCCGTCCGGTCGAGCAGATGGTCGCGCTTCCCGACATGGATTTCGACCTGTCGAAGATCGAGCGCGTCGTGATCGTCGCCTGCGGCACCGCGTCGTATGTGGGCATGATCGGCAAATACTGGATCGAGCGCTTCGCCCGCCTGCCCGTCGAAGTCGATGTCGCGTCGGAGTTCCGCTACCGCGACCCGATCCTCCTCCCGCACACGCTCGGTGTCGTCGTCAGCCAGTCGGGCGAGACCGCCGACACGCTCGCGGCGCTCCGCCACATGAAGGCCTCGGGCGTCACCACCGCTGGCATCATCAACGTCCCCACCAGCTCGATGGCGCGCGAGGTCGATCTGCTCCTCTCGACGCATGCCGGCCCCGAGATCGGCGTCGCATCCACCAAGGCCTTCACCTGCCAGCTCGCGGTGATGGCCGCGCTCTCGGTCAACCTCGCCCGCGCCAAGGGGCTGCTGCCCCCCAGCGAGGAACGCGAGATCGTCCGCCATCTGATCGAGGCCCCAGCCTGCATCAACGCCGCGCTCGCGCACGACGAGGAGATCCAGGCGCTCGCCCCCAGGATCGCCGAGGCGCGCGACGTGCTCTATCTCGGCCGCGGCCCCGACTATCCGCTCGCGCTCGAAGGTGCGCTCAAGCTCAAGGAAATCTCGTACATCCACGCCGAAGGCTATGCCTCGGGCGAGATGAAGCATGGGCCGATCGCGCTGATCGACGATAGCGTGCCGCTGATCGTCATCGCCCCCTCGGGCCCGCTGTTCGACAAGACCGTGAGCAACATGCAGGAAGCGAAGGCCCGCGGCGCGCGCGTCGTGCTGATCTCCGACAAGGAAGGCCTCGCGCTCGCGGGCGACGATGCCGAGGCGGTGATCGAGATGCCCAGCGTCCACCCGCTGATCGCCCCGCTCGTCTATGCGGTGCCGGTCCAGCTGCTCGCCTATCATGTCGCGGTCGCCAAGGGCACCGATGTCGATCAGCCGCGCAACCTCGCCAAGTCCGTGACGGTCGAATAGCGGTGCAGGGCGCGGGGGCGGAGCGGAAGACCCAGATCGTCGTGGTGGGCGGCGGCGCCGCGGGGCTCGAACTCGTCCGCAAGCTCGGCGCGCGTTACGGCCGCAAGCATCACGACATCATCCTGATCGAGCGCAACCGCACCCATATCTGGAAGCCCCTGCTCCACGAAGTCGCGGCGGGATCGCTCGACGCCAATCTCGACGAGGTCGGCTACCGCAACCACTGCCACCGCTGGCGCTATCGCTATTTCTTCGGCTCGCTCGCCAGCATCGACCGCGACAAGCGCGAAGTGATCGTCGCGCCGTTGCTCGACGAGGATGGCACCGAGCTGATGGGGGCGCACGCGATCCGCTACGATTATCTCGTCCTCGCGATCGGATCGGTCACCAACGATTTCGGCACGCCGGGCGTGCGCGAGCACTGCCTGTTCCTCGACAGCCGCGCCCAGGCCGACCGCTTCCGCCAGCGGCTGCTCAACCACTGCCTGCGCGTCTCGCGCAGGATGAGCACCGATCCCGTCTCGGACGCGCATGTCCGCATCACCATCGTCGGCGGCGGCGCTACCGGCGTCGAACTCGCCGCCGAACTGTTCAACGCGGCCGCGGCGCTGCGCCACTACGGCCTCGAAGTGTTCGACGAGAGCCGCCTCGAAGTGAGTTTGGTCGAGGCCGGCCCGCGCATCCTCCCCGCGCTCCCCGAACGGCTCGCCCAGGCCGCGCACGACGAGCTCGAGGCCCTTGGCGTCCGCGTGCACACCGGCGTGAAAGTCACCGAGGCGGTGGGGGGCGCGCTGGTCACGTCGGAAGGCGAGCGTATCGAGGGCGACCTCCAGATCTGGGCGGCGGGGGTGAAGGGCGCCGATCTGCTCGCGAACATCGGCGGGCTCGAAACCACCCGCAACAACCAGCTCGTGGTCCGCCCCACGCTCCAGACCAGCCGCGACGACCGCATCTTCGCGATGGGCGATTGCAGCTTCTACCTGCCCGAAGGCGCCGAGCGCCCGATCCCGCCCCGCGCCCAGGCCGCCCACCAGATGGCGGCCACCGTCTTCGTGAACCTCAATGCGCTGATGACGGGCAGGCCGCTCCGGCCCTTCGTCTATCACGATCACGGCTCGCTCGTGTCGCTCAGCCGCTTCTCGACCGTCGGCAGCCTGATGGGCAATCTGATCGGCGGCAAGATGGCGATCGAGGGTCGCCTCGCGCGCTTCGTCTATACCTCGCTCTACCGGATGCATTTGTTCGCGGTGCATGGCTGGCCGCGCGCGCTCGTGCTGATCGTGATCGGGCAGGTGAATTCGGTGATCCGCCCGCGGCTGAAACTTCACTGACGCTGCCGGTCAGACCGCGAAGAGCACCCGATCCATGCAATGCAGGTCCTTGGGATCGAAGAATTTCTTCGACCAGGCATCGGTTGTCCCCAGAAACCAGCCGGCCGCCGTCGCCGCGTCGCGCCGCGGTTCGGCAAGCGCTGCCGAAGGTGCGCCAGGTGCCTGCGGCTCGCCTGCCGCCGCTTTCTTCTCGGCGAGATTGTTGAGGAAGTTGAAGTGATCGACCAGCGCCAGCGCCTCGATCGCGAAGGCAGTGGCGACATCCTCGTCGCGAATGACCAGCAGATTGTCGCCGTTCGCGCCTTCGCCGCCCAGCGCGAGGTTCGAGGAGCCGCAAACCGTCACCGGGTCCGGCCCGTTGAAGCCGCAGACGACGAACTTGTGATGGACCTGGTGCCCCATGCCGATGCCCGGTACTTGCGAGAAGGGCGGGGGCAGCCGCGTCTTGCCGGGCTTGCCCGTTACGATCACCCCCTCGGTCGATCCCACCGGATAGAGCGAGATGCCCTCGGGATTGTCGGAGATGCCATAGCTGAACACTTTCTGCCGGCCATGCAGCGCGTTGATCGCGGCGTAGACCGGATTGTCCTTCTTCTTTTTGGCGATGACGGCCGGTGTCGACCCGGGCTTGATCGGCCCTCCCAGCTCCATCACCGCGAACAACACGCTGCCGCGCCCGGCCTCGGCATTTTCCTCGGCGGCGATGCGATCGATGACGGCCTGGAGCACCTCGCCCGCGAATTTCGGGCTGTGCGGCGAGAAGGTGACCGAAAAGTCGGGCAGGCCCTGGCCCGAGAATTCGAACCGCCCGGTGCCGAGCGCCGAGGCAATGAATCGCCCCGGATCGCAATCGCTTCCCCAGCTTTCGTCGAACAGGCGCGCGTAGAGCGCGGCGACGCCGGGATCCTCGAAGACGAGGACATGGTTCGAATTCACGTAGAACCCGGTGATCGCGAAATTGGTCGAGCCCGTCAGCACGCGGTGTGCGGTATGGGGTGCCGCCTTGTCGCGGATGATGATGATCTTGTCGTGCGAATAGCGGCCGAAATGCCCGCGCTTGATCGCCGCAGCGCCGGTCGCCGCCTTGGCAAACAGCGCCTCGAATTCGTCCTCGGCCTCCGGCTCGGTCTTGTTGTGATGCAGCGCGGCATCGTCGAGGATGATCCGTGCGCGGCCCTGCTTGCCCAGCGCGATCAGCGCTTTCATGAAATCGGGCTCCCGCAGGTCGTAGGCGAAGAGGTCGAGCGTCAGCGCGGGATCGTCGAGCACTTGCTGGACCAGCTCGAAGATGCGTTCGCGCGCGGTGAAGCCCAGCCATGCATATTCCTGCGCGAAGCTATAGGATTCGCCCTTGGCGTTGCTGCCCGCGATCTCGCCGGTGTCGAACAGCAGCTCGGCGCCGCGCTTCTGGATCACCATCTTGTCGCCGAAATGCCGGACGAATGCCTGCGACTGGACGAAGCCGCGGGTGAAGCCCAGCTTGAGCCGGCCGCGCACGAACGGGCCGACCTCGACATCGACCGCCGCGGTCAGGGCCGGATCGATCGGCAGCAGCGCCTGGTTCGCATCGAAATAGCGTGGCGTCACCGAGTAGCGATAGGTCCCGAACACCGGCGCGCCGCCCTGGTGGATCGCACCCGGCACGTGCAGCCAGCGGAATTTGTGGATCGGGGCGTTGATCGTCGCGAACGGCGATTCGAAACTATCCTGAGCGTGCTTTTCGGGATGCTCGAATTTGAGATCGTTCTGCATATAGTAAGCAGGAACACCGGGCGGCGCGATCAGCACGGTAAAGCCGGCCAGCCGCCGCCGCGAGGCAGATGTTTCGAGGTTGAACGCAAGCAGGGTCTTGGCATCGCCCGAATAGGCTTTGACGGTTAGGCTGCCGTTGCGTGCGCTGACTGCAGGCATGTGTCGCTCTCCCCCGGGCAATTTGGAGATACTACCACGGATAGGGACAATGATCGCGAAAAATTGAGGCAGGTCCGGCGCTATTTTGCCTTCAGGGCGGCAGCAGCTCCCTGAGCGTCCCGATCACCTCGGCCTCGCGATAGGGCTTCTCGATCATCGGCGGGCCGTCGAACCCCTCGGGGCAGGTGCCATAACCGCTCGCAAAGGCGAAGGGCACGCCGCGGGCGCGTAGCGCCTCGGCGATGCGCGTGCTCCATTCGCCGCCCAGATTGATATCGAGGATGGCGACGTCGATCGGCTCGTTCTCGGCCAGCGCCAGCCCCTCGGCGAGCCGGCTCGCAGGGCCGATCGTCACGCAGCCCAGCCCTTCGAGGATATCCTCGAGGCACATCGCCACCACCGGCTCGTCCTCGACCACCAGCACGCGCACGCCCTCGAACTCGATCATCCGCCTGCCTCCGGCAACGGCGCATCGACCACGCACACCAGCCCGCCAGGGGCGAATTCGATCTTCACGCTCCCGCCCAGTTCGGCGGCGAGCCCGCGCTCGATCATCCGCGTGCCGAACCCGCGCTTGCCCGGCACCACCACCGGCGGCCCGCCGCGCTCGGTCCAGATCAGCGACAGCCGCGGCGCGTCGCGCGTCCCCGCCTTCGACCAGCGGATCGCGACATTGCCCTCGGGAAGGGACAGCGCGCCGTGCTTGACCGCGTTGGTCGCCAGCTCGTGGATCGCCAGCGCCAGGCTGATCGCGGTCTTGGGCGCGATCGGCAGATCGGGGCCGTCGAGTTCGAAGCGCCCGGCATCCCCGCCATGCGGCCGCACCGCGTCGCCGATAATCTGCGCCATCGAGACCGCCGACCAATGCTCGCGAGTCAGCAGATTGTGCGCTTCCGAAAGCGCGGTCAGCCGCCCCTCGAACGCGTGCCGCGCCGCGACCGGTTCGACCCCTGCCTTGAAGGTCTGCTGGGCGATGCCCTGGACGATCGCCAGCGTATTCTTCACGCGGTGGTTGAGCTCGTCGATCAGCAGGCGGAGATGCGCCTCGTCGCGCTTGGCCTGGGTCATGTCGCGGCCGATCGCGTGGAGCCCGGTCGGGTTGCCCGCCTCGTCGGTGGTCAGCCTCGAATTGGTTTCCCAGATCAGCTCGCGCCCGTCCTTGGCGCGGACCTGCAGCGTGAGGCGGGTCGTGCCGCCTTCGGCCAGCTTCTGCGCGACCGCGGCGCGGCTGATCTCGAACTGGTCCGGGTCCATGAAATCGCTGACGGGCCGGCCGACCACCTCATCTTCCGCATAGCCCAGCGCGGTCAGGACCGCGGGATTCACCTGGGTGATGCGCTGGTCGAGCGTGGTGGTGATCAGGAAGTCGTTGGCCTGTTCGAAGATGGTGCGGAAGCGGCTCTCGCTCTCGCGCAGATCCTCCTCGGCGCGCTTGCGCTCGGTAATATCGAACGAGACGCCGACGAAGCGCCGCGGCCCGCCCATGCTGTCCGACACGCGGCTGCCATGGCTCTGGAGCCAGCGCTCCTCGCCATTGTCGGCGCGGCGGATGCGGTACTCGATCGTATAGGGGATGCCGTGGCGGAAGCAGCGATAGGCGGCATCGCGCAGCCGCTCGCGATCGTCGAGCACGACCCGGTCGAGCCAGTCGTCGACGGTGCCGCGCAGGTCTTGCGTGCGCCTGAGGCCGAGCAGGTCGAAGCGGTTGGGGGACCAGGCGCCTTCCATCGTCGTGAGATCGAGTTCCCAGGTCGCCATGCCCGCGCCCTCGATCGCGAGGCGCAACGTCTCCTCGCCCTTGCGCAGCGATTCCTCGTCGCGCTTGCGCTCGGTGACGTCGAGGGTCACCGCGAGCACCCCGAACGGCTCGCCATCGGGGCGGCGGATCACCGAGACCGAATTATTGACCCACACGATCCCGCCATCCTTGCGGACATAGCGCTTCTCGTGGGTGTAGGGCGTGCCCTCGCGCACCGCGCGCTCGAACATGCCGAGATTGCGGCCGACGTCCTCAGGATGGGTGATGTCGAGCATCGTCTTGCCGAGCAGCTCCTCGCGGCTCCATCCCGCGATCTCGCAGAAGCGGTCGTTGACGAGGGTGAACTTCGCGTCGAGATCGACTTGGCCGAACCCCGCGGTCGCCTGGTTGATGAAAGCCGAGAGCTGCGCCTCGCGTTCGCGAAGGGCGAGTTCGGCTTCCTTGGCCTCGGTAATGTCGTGCGCGACGCCGATGAAACCGATATGCCGCCCCTCGGCATCCCAGCGCGGCTGCGAGGTCGAATGGAGCCAGCGCCACACGCCGTCATGGCGGCGATAGCGGCCCTGCAATTCGAAGGTCTCGAGGCGCGCCTCGCCCGCGATCGATTCCTGCATCACGCGGGCGGCATCGTCGGGGTGGATGATCTGGCGCCAGTCGAAATCGAGCGCCTCCTGATAGGAGACGCCGAGAAACGCGACATAGGCGCGGTTGACGAAGCTGCGATGGCGGTCGAGCCGGGTCACCCACACGGCAACGGGTGCGCTGTCGGCGATCAGGCGGAACTCGTCCTCGCCCGCCGGCAGCGGCGCTTCGACGCTCTCCTGATCGTTCGGCGGCCGCATTGGCGCAGGACCCTAGCCGTAAAGCACGGGGAAGCAACGGGGAATGTCACCGCACCTCGAAGCGATCCTTGGGGCCGAGCGCCGGGTCACCGGCGTCGAGCTCGGCCTTGGCGCCGGTGTCGCCCATCAGTGTCCAGCGCCAGAAAAGGGTCGTCGCGCGGATCACGATGGGATGGATGCGCGGCATCCCCCAGCCATCGGTGTTCGAGTGGCTCGCGCCGTCCAACCAGAGCAGATATTTGCCGCCCGGCGGCATCGCGTGGAAGGGGCGGATGCGGTCGCGGGGACGGGTGACGGTAAGCGGTACGAAGTCGCGGGATCCGGCGACGGTCATGACGGGGATGGTGACGAACCGATACGATGCCTTGTCGCTGATCACATGCGCGAGCGGTGGGGCGGCGCTGAGGCCGATCGCGGCGTCGATCCGCGGCTCACGGAGTTCGGCGCGCTTGCCGCCGAAGCTTTGGCCGGCGACCGCGAAGGTCAGTTCGGCGCCGAAGCTGTGCCCGGCCATACCGACATGATTCAGGTCGGCGCGGTCGAGCTGGCAGCCTTTCGCCTTCGCCCGTTCCGCCAGCGCATCGAGCACGAACGACACGTCATAAGCGCGCTGGAGCAGTTCGGCGGGCGTTGAGGCGGCGGCGGGTCCATCCTTTTCCACCGCGCGCGCATCGCTGCCCGGATGGTCGATATTGACGACGAAAAAACCCGCCGCCGCCCAGGCCTCCACCCAGTGCGTCCCCGTGTCGAGCGTCCCGCCCAGACCATGGCTGTAGAGGATCACCGGCGCGGTGCCGGACCCCGGAGGCACGCGGATGCGCACTTTCACGTCGCGGTGGCGGGGCAAGTCGCGGAAGGTCTCGTTGCAGATGATCGGCGCTGGCTGGGGCGGCGCGATCGCGAGGAGGAGCGCCGCCAGCACTATTTCTTCTCGAACCTGTCCTGCGGCCCCAGATCGGGATCGCCCTTGTCGAGCGCCACCTTGGCGGAGGCATCGCCCATCAGCGTCCAGCGCCAGAACAGCGTCGTCAGCCGGATGACGATCGGCTCGACATGGTCGTCGGGCGCGGGCCCGCGCGGCGCATAATGCTGCCCGCCGAACGCGGCATGGTTCGCGCCATCGAACACCAGCAGATATTTGCCCCCCGCCGGCATCGCCCGGAAGGGGCGCTGGCGATCCTCGGGTGTGGTGGCGGTGAGCTGCGGCACTGCGTCGAGGCTGCCGGTCAGCGAGAAGAAGGGGATGCGGATCGCGCCGAACGCGTCGCTGTCGCTATTCTGCCCCGGCGAGGGGCTGAAGGCGATCGCGGCCTTGATCCGGGGATCGGCGAACGCCGCGCCATAGCTGCCATAGCGCTGCCCCGCGACCGCCTGGGTCGTGTGCGCGCCGAAGCTGTGGCCCGACATGCCGATATGATCGGCATCGGCGCGCCCGAGATCGCACGCATCCTGCCGCTGATGCGCCGCCACGCGATCGATGACGAAGCGGACATCGCCGACGCGCGCCACCAGCTGCTCCGCCCCCATCGATGCGCGGAAACCGTTGGCGCGCACCGCGGGCGTGTCGCTCCCGGGATGCTGGATATGGATGACGATGAACCCGGCCTCGGCCCAGGCCTTGGCCCAGATCGTCCCGGCATCGGTCGAGCCGCCTAGCCCATGGCTGAACAGGATCACCGGCGCCTTGGCCGTCCCCGCGGGCATCCTGATGCGGACGGGCACCTCGCGGCCGCGCCCCTCGTCGCGCCAGACCGCATCGCAGACCGGCCCGGCCCGCTCCTGCGGCACTGCGACCAGCAGGAGCGCTGCGAAGATCACCGCCGCATCGCCAGCACCGCCTCGGCGCGGCGCAGATGGGGCAGGTCGAGCATCGCGCCGTTCAGCCCCACCACCCCCGCGCCGGGATGGGCGGCAAAGGCGGCGACCACCGCCTCGGCCGCTTCGATCTCGCGATCGGACGGACTGAACGCCGCGTTGATCACCGGCACCTGATCGGGATGGATCGCCAGCATCCCCCGGAACCCCGCGCGCCGCGCTTCCGCGGCGACGCTGGCGAGCCCGTCGAGATCGCGGAAATCGCCATGGATCGTCTCGATCGGCGCCACCCCGGCCGCGACCGACCCCATCAGGCACAGCGAGCGGAGCAGCTGGTACGGCGCGTCATAGCGGCCCTCGGCATTGCGGTTCCCCGTCGCCCCCAGCGCAGTCGCGCTGTCCTCGGCCCCCCAGGTCAGCGCGGCCAGACGCGGACAGCCGGCATAGTCGCCCAGCCCGAACATTGCCTGCGCGGTCTCGGTCGCGATCACCGCGGTGGCGATCCCGCCGATCTCCAGCCCCGCCGCCGCTTCCAGCGCGGTCAGATAATGGTGCAGCCGCTCGGCCTCGGCGCGCGATCCCTTGGGGAGCAGGATGCCGTCCGGCCGCGCATGCACCACGGCGGCCAAGTCGGTCAGCGCATGCTCGCCGTCGAGCGGATTGATCCGCACCCATTGCGGCTGCGCGCGTGTGGCGGTCTTGAGGTGCGCGCTGACGATCCGCCGCGCCTCGGACTTGTTCGCCGCCGCCACCGAATCCTCGAGGTCGAGCAGCACCAGATCCGCGCCGCTCGCGCCGGCCTTCACGATCTTCCGCTCGGAATCGCCCGGAGCGAACAACAGGGAGCGCGCGACGAAGGGATTGGCCATGGCGCCGGGATATCCGCTGGTGCGGGCGGCGTAAACCGGGGAGCGAAGGGCCGAAGCCGCTGGGATCGGTTGCAGCTTCGGCCCGCTCCCATCCCGCCCTTCGTCTGGCGGAGTTCGGGGCAGGTACGCGAACACACGAATGCCACCGGGAGTGCATGGATTCGCGCGAGGTCTTTACCGGCGTTTAACCCTGCCCGGTTACTCCGATGAAATACTCTAAGGGGGTGACCGCACCGTGCGCATACTGATCGTTGACGATGAGCAGGGGATGCACAACTCGTATCGCGAGTGTTTTGCAGCCCGTGGCAGCGGCGCCGAAGGGGCCGCGCTCTCGGCGATGGCAGCCGAACTGTTCGGCGATGACGAAGCTCCCATCGCGTCTGGCGCCGCGAACGACGGCGGCCGCCCCGAATTCGACTGTGCGCATTTCATGCAAGGCCTCGACGCGGTCGCGGCGGTCGAGGAATCGATCGAGAGCGGCAACCGCTTCGCCGTCGCCTTCATCGACGTCCGCATGCCCCCGGGCATCGACGGCAAGGAGACCGCCAAGCGTATCCGCGCGCTCGATCCCGATATCAACCTGGTGATCGTCACCGGCTATTCGGATTTTTCGCCGCTCGACATCAGCCGCGCCGCGGGCCCCGCCGACAAGATCTTCTACATCGCCAAGCCCTTCCAGGCCGAGGAGGTGATCCAGACCGCCTCGGCGCTCGGCGAGCGCTGGCGGATCGATCTCGAGCTCAAGGCCGCGCGCCAGGCGCTGGCGGGCAAGATCGACGAGCTGGAGGAGCAGAAGCTCGAGCTCGCCGCGAACGAATCCAAGGCCACCCACATGGCCAACCATGATTCGCTCACCGACGCGCCCAACCGCCTCGCTTTCCTGCGCACCCTCGCCGAGCATGTCCGCGACCGCGATTGCTTCGCGATGGCGATGATGGACCTCGACCGGTTCAAGATCGTCAACGACACGTTCGGCCATCTCGCCGGCGACGAGCTGATCCGCATGGTCTGCGCGATCCTGCAGGAAAATGTCGGCGACGACGGCTTTGTCGCCCGCCTGGGCGGCGACGAATTCGCGATCCTCGTCAAATGCACCGGCGAGGACGAAGCGGTGATGACCTGCGAGCGGCTGATCAAGGCCTGCTCGACCAGCTTCAAGGTGTTCGGCCATTCGGTTCAGGGCAGCGCCTCGGTGGGCGTGGTCTCGGTCCCCGCGGGTACCGAGACCGATCCGATCGACGTGATGCGCCGCGCCGACCTCGCGCTCAACGAAGCCAAGCGGGCCGGGCGCGGCTGCGTGCGCGTGTTCGACGAGACGATGGACGAATCGATCCGCTTCCGCCGCCAGATCGAGAGCGGGCTTTCGGGCGCGATCGCCAATGGCGAGCTTCAGCTGGTGTTCCAGCCGATCGTCGGGGGCTCCACCCTCGAGGTCGTCGGCTTCGAGGCGCTGCTGCGCTGGAATAGCCCCGAATATGGCCATATCTCGCCGGGCATGTTCATCCCGATCGCCGAGGAATCGAACCTGATCCACGAGCTTGGCGACTGGGTGATCGACGAGGCGATGCGGACGCTCAAGGAATGGCCGGGACAGTATGTGTCGGTGAATTTCTCTCCGCGCCAGTTCCGCCGCCCCAATTTCGTCGGCCATGTCATCGAACGCGTCCAGCATGCCGGCATCTCGCCGATGCGCTTCCAGATCGAGATCACCGAGACCGCGATCTTCGACGATGTCGAGCGCGCCGCCGAGACCCTGTTCCGCCTGCGCCAGATGGGCTTCCGCATCGCGCTCGACGATTTCGGCACCGGCTATTCGTCGCTGTGGAACATCCGCCGCTTCGCGCTCGACTGCCTCAAGATCGACCGCAGCTTCGTCGACGGCATGGGCAAGGAGCGCGAAAGTGCCGCGATCGTCCATTCGATCATCCATCTCGGCCGCGCGCTGGGGATGGAAGTGGTCGCGGAAGGCGTCGAGACCGAGGTCCAGCTCCAGGCGCTGCGCGTCGCGGGGTGCAGCCATCTCCAGGGCTATCATCTCGCCCGGCCGATGCCCGAGGAAGCCGCGCTCGAACTCGCGAACAGGCGCTTCCTCCGCCCCGTGGAGGAGATCGACGAGGTCGAGGAAATCGAGATTCAGGCAGGGAACGGGACGCACGGCTGATGGGTGAGAGTTTCGCCGCGCTCCGCCGCAGGCGCCTCATGTCGCCTGCGTCGCTGGGTGCGAAACTGGTATTGATCCTGACCGGCGTCGGCCTGCTCGGCGCGGCGGCGATGACGCTCGTCCTCGCTTTCGTCATCAGCCCCAGCTTCAACAAGCTCGAGCGTGATGCGGTGAACGGCCATGTCGAGCGCACCCATGCCGCGCTCGGCGAATTCGCGTCGAAGGTGAAGAACACCGCGCTCGACTACGGCCATTGGAACGACAGCTATGATTACATGGCGTCGCCCAACAAGGCGTTCGAGGAGGATAGTTTCGCGCCTTCCGCAATGGTCAATCTCGGCGTCGACGGCATGGCCTATGTCCGCGAGGACAGGAGCATCGTCATCAGCCGCTGGATCGACAAGGACCAGAACGACGTCCCCGCCAAGCGCGCCGACCTGCTTCGCGCGATTGCCCGCATCGACTTCGCCACCGCATTGAAGGGCAAAGAGTCGGCCGATTTCTATCTGCGCCTGGGCGACACGCTCGCCGCGATCGGCGTGTCGCGCATCCGCCGCACCGACGGTGGCGGCGATCCGCGGGGCTTCGTCGTGATGGCGCGCGTGCTCGGCGCCGAACAGCTCGGCAATCTGCTCGGCTTCGCCAAGCTCACGCTCGCCAAACCCGCAAGCGAGGTCAGCGTCGTGCCCCACGACAAGACCATCGACATCGCGGTCCCCATCCTCGGCGACAAGGGACCGGTCGCGACCGCCGCCTATCAATTGCCGCGCGATCTCTCCTCGCTCGGCCAGCGGATGCTGATGCTCGCGGTGATCGCCTCGGTGCTGCTGCTGACCTTGGTGCTCGTCGCGCTGCGCCGGATGATCACCACCCTCGTCATCAATCCGCTCAACCGCGTCGAGCGCCATATGGGCGTGGTCCGCGCCTCGGGCACGCTCGGCCTGCTCACCGAAAAGCCGCGCCGCGACGAGATCGGCAGCCTCGTCACCAGCTTCAACTCGATGCTCCGTCAGCTCAAGGATCTGCGCGAGCAGCTCGAGGTGCAGAGCTTCACGCTGGGCCGCAGCGAGAGCGCGGTGGCGGTGATGCACAATGTCCGCAACGCCTTGAACCCGATCAGCACGGTGATGAGCGCCGGCCTTGGCCGCAGCGTCGAGCTCGACCGCACCGTGGTGGACAAGGCCTTTGCCGAGCTCGCGCGCGGCGACATTCCCGAGGTGCGGCGCCAGAAGCTCGTCGCCTTCCTCGCGGCGGCCGCGCAGGCGGTCGAGGAGGAGCGCGAGGAGCGCCGACGCCAGATCGAGATCGGCCGCGAGGCGCTCCACAATGTCCTCGAAATCATCGGCAAGCAGCAGGAGGTCGCGCATGAGCGGCCCCAGCTCGAGGCCTGCGACCTGACCGATATCGTCGCCCAGAACGCCACGATCGCGCGCTATTCGGGGCAGGGGTCGATCGCGTTCAGCTTCCCGTCGAAGCGCCATTGGGTGCTCGCGAACCGCGTGATCCTCAGCCAGGTGATCGGCAATCTCTTCTCGAACGCGGCGGAGGCGATCGCCGCCACCGGGCGCTCGGGCGGCAGCATCTCGGTCGCGATCCACGACCGCGACGAGCGGCTGGAACTCGTGATCCGCGACGATGGCGAGGGCTTCGACCCCGCCACCGCGCCGACCTTGTTCCAGCGCGGCTTCTCCACCCGCGCGCACAAATCGGGCGGCCTGGGCCTCCACTGGTGCGCCAACTCGATCCTCGCGATGGAGGGCACGCTCGAACTGCGCAGCGAAGGCAAGGGCCATGGCGCGCGGGCGGTGATCACGCTCAAGGCCGCGCCCATGCTCGCGGCCGAAAAGGAACTGGCGGCCTAGTCCCTATCCGTCATCCCGGCGAAAGCCGGGGCCCGGAGTTACGAAGCGATGCCCTGCTTGGCTCCGGGTCCCGGCTTTCGCCGGGATGACGGATATAAGCACTTGAAATGTAGGATTTCGCCTGCTTGGTTCACCGCGTCCGGGCATCCGGCCGCTCCTTGAACCGTCTGCACCCTGGCGCCCCACCAACCCAACAATCTGCGCTTTTCCCCTCGGGAAAAGGTCACCAATGAACGCGTTGTGCGGGACCTTATCGCAGCCGCGCCACGAACGGATGCTCCACCGACGAGCCCGTCGTCACCGCCGCGGTCCGGATATGCGCCACCGCTTCCACCGCGGTCCGGTTGGTCTCCAGCCCGAAGCCGTTGCCTGCGAGGATCTCCTGGTACGAGCGCGTGTGGAGATCGGTGAAGCCGCCCGAGAATTCGATCTCCTCGCCATCCACGGTGATCGAGCGCCAAGTCCGCTGGCCGCGCGCGCGGGCTTCCTCGGGCACGTCGTCCACGTCGATCGACATGAACCAGCGCACCCGGGCGTGCTCATATTCGAGATAGCCGGCGGCATGGCGGTCGTCGTGCCAATGCACATCGTTCGCCTGGAGCGCGCCGAACATATAGTGGAGCATGTCGAAGAAATGGACGCCGATATTGGTCGCGATCCCGCCCGACTTCGACACATCGGCCTTCCACGACTGCATGTACCAATGGCCGCGCGAGGTGATGTAGCTCAGGTCCACCTCATGCTTGGTGTTGCGCGCCTCGCCCTGCACTTTCTCCCTCAGCGCGATGATCGCCGGGTGGAGCCGCAGCTGGAGGATCGTCTGGACGCGCTTGCCGGTCGATTGCTCCATCTCGAGCAGCCCGTCGAGGTTCCACGGGTTGAGCACGATCGGCTTCTCGCAGATCGCATCCGAACCGCTGCGCATCGCGAAGCGGCAATGCGCGTCGTGGAGGTAATTGGGCGAGCAGATCGACATGTAATCGATCCCTTCGCCCCCACGGACATGATTGTAGATATGCCGGTCGAACCGCTCGAACTCGGTGAAGAAGTCCGCCTCGGGGAAATAGCTGTCGATGATCCCGACGCTATCATTGGGATCATAGGCGACGCTGATCCGGTTGCCCGTTTCCTTGACCGCGGCCATGTGGCGCGGCGCGATATAGCCTGCGGCCCCGATCAACGCGAAATTCTTCATGACTTCCCCTGCGCTTGCGTGGCGGCTCTAGGCCGGGCGCGGGGAGGGCGCAACTAGCTCGCGCGGCGTTTCCGCGTGACCAGATCGGCGCGGCGCAGATAGGGCGCGACGAGGTTGCGCGCACGGAAGAACTCCTGCCGGTCGGGATCGAGCGAATCGAAATTGCCGATGACGCGGCGGCATTCCGGGGTCCGGCACTGGCAGATCATGTGCCAGTTCGATTCCTTGAGCGTGGTCGAATAGTCCCAGGTCACTTCCTCGCCCGGCACGATCGCGCGGACCGCGACGAGGAACACGCCCTCCTCGGTGAAGCGCAGGCCGGCATTGGGCATGCAGCTATGGTTGACCAGATCGTCGAGCCGGCCGCTGGGCCCCATATAGTGATCGGGCGTCACCTGGACGAAGCGGTCCTCGCTGCCGCGCATCAGGCTGGGAATCTGATCGACCCGGAAGCGGCGCCCGGTGAATTCGAGCAGCGTATCGCCCTCGGCAAAGGGAACCGCGGCGAACACGGCCTTGCCGAGATGGTTCTCCTCGACGCGGAACAAATTGGTCGTCGGGCGGAGCCGGTCGAGCAGGAACAGCCGCCCGCGCCGCACGCCCAGCGCGCGCATCGGGTTGATCGTCGCAAGCCCGATCATGAACCAGACCGAGGCGTGGCAGAGGAACTCGACCACGACATAGGCCATCTCGGCCACGCCCGGCTCGCTCGCGCGGACCGCGAGGAGGAGGGTGGCGAGATCGCCGAAGGTCCATAGGCCCCAGGCCGGCGAACGCTCGTTCGCGCGGTCGCGCCACACGCTCGCCCAGGTCGGCCAGAAGCTCACCGGCACCGCCGCCACGACGAGCATGTGCGCCCAGAAGGTCTCGCGGAACACCAGCCAGATCACCAGCGCGGTCAGGCAGGTCGCGATGCAAAGGGTCTCGGTATTGCTCGGCGGCGCCCAGCTCGACTTGTGCCAGATGCCGATCGCCACCACCGCGCACGCCACCGCGCCCACCGCGAACACCCAGCCTTGCGGCGCGCCGGGATTGACCGCGGCATAGGTCAGCGCCTCGAGCCCCGTCGCCGCGCTCCAGATCAGCCATGAGGCGCGGTTCGGGCGCACCTGCTGGCGGCGCAGCCCGACCAGATAGACCGCATAGGCCGAGAAACTCAGCCCGACCGCGGCCAGGAACAGCAGATCGAAGGTCAAAATACACCCCTCCCGAACAGGGATGTTTACCATATCGCAATGACTCCGTCCACCACGACTCGCGGAGTCACCACGAGTCGCGGTGAATCGCCCTTTTCGACGGACTCGATTCGCTTCCGGAGTCAAAAGGCTTTTTGAACCTTTGTCGGGCAGAAGGGCTGCAACACAGGAGTCAGCGATTTGTTCGACCGGCGAGCGACCGACAAGCGTATCCAGCATGGCGTGAAGGGTATCATCCTCGCCGGCGGATCGGGCACGCGCCTCTATCCGGCGACTCTGTCGATCTCGAAGCAGCTGCTGCCGGTGTTCGACAAGCCGATGATCTATTATCCGCTCTCGGTGCTGATGATGTCGGGCATCCGCGACATCCTCATCATCTCGTCCCCCCGCGACTTGCCGGCCTTCGAGGCGCTGCTCGGCGATGGGTCCGAATTCGGCATCGCGATCCGCTATGCCGAGCAGCCCAAGCCCGAGGGGCTCGCCCAGGCCTTCCTGATCGGAGAGGAGTTCCTCCAGGGCGGCCCCGCCACGCTGATCCTCGGCGACAATATCTTCCACGGCGACGGCATCGGCGCGAAGGGCAGGGCGGCCGCGGTCGCCGCCGAGGCCGGGGGCGCCACCGTCTTCGCCTATCAGGTCGAGGATCCGGAGCGCTACGGCGTCGCCACCTTCGATGCCGAAGGCCACGCGACCAGCATCGTCGAGAAGCCGGAAAACCCCAAATCGAACTGGGCGGTCACCGGCCTCTATTTCTTCGACAAGCAGGTGGTGGAGATTGCCCGCGCGCTCAAACCCTCCAAGCGCGGCGAGCTCGAAATCACCGATGTGATCGGGGCCTATCTCCGCGAGGGCACGCTCGACGTCACGCGGCTCGGCCGCGGCTATGCCTGGCTCGATACCGGCACGCACGACAGCCTGCACGACGCGGGCAGCTTCGTCCGCACCATCGAGCATCGCCAGGGGATCAAGATCGCCTGCCCCGAGGAAATCGCCTATGATCTGGGCTATCTCGACGCCGATGCGCTGCTGCGGCGCGCGGCGATGATGGGGAAGACCGATTATGCGCGTTACCTGCGCCGCTGCGTCGAAGCCGCCGCATGAGTGAGGTCGCGGCGATGCGTACGGTGCTCGTCACCGGCGGGGCGGGCTTTATCGGCTCGGCGGTGTGCCGGCTGCTCGCGGGGCAGGGCACCCGCGTCGTCAATCTCGACAGGCTGACCTATGCCGGCAACCTCGCCTCGCTCGCTGCGCTCGAGGGATCGCCCCACTACCGCTTCGTCCAGGCCGATATCGGCGACACGGCGCTGGTCGGCGCGTTGCTGCGCGCGGAGCGGGTGAGCGCGATCATGCATCTCGCCGCCGAGACGCATGTCGACCGCTCGATCGACAGCCCTGCGGCGTTCGTCGAAACCAACGTCGTCGGTACCGTCCGCCTGCTCGACGCCGCGCTCGATTACTGGCGCGAGAAAGGCGGGGCGTTCCGCTTCCACCATGTCTCGACCGACGAAGTGTTCGGTGACCTGCCCTTCGACAGCGGCGTCTTCACCGAGGACACGGCCTATGCGCCCTCCTCACCCTATTCGGCGTCGAAGGCGGCGAGCGACCATTTTGTCCGCGCCTGGCACGAAACCTATGGGCTGCCGGTGGTGCTTTCGAACTGCTCGAACAATTACGGCCCTTGGCAATTCCCGGAAAAGCTGATCCCCCTCACGATCCTCAATGCGATCGAGGGCAAGCCGCTGCCCGTTTATGGCAAGGGCGCGAATGTCCGCGACTGGCTCCATGTCGAGGATCATGCGCGTGCGCTCGAGCGGGTGTTGAGCGCAGGAAAGACCGGCGAGACCTATCTGATCGGCGGCAAGGCCGAGCGGACCAATTTGCAGGTGGTCGAGGCGATCTGCGACCTGATCGACATCCGGCTGGGCAACGCCAATCGGCGCAGGCTGATCAGCTTCGTGAAGGACCGACCCGGGCATGACCGCCGCTACGCGATCGATCCTTCGAAAACCGAGCGCGAGCTGGGCTGGTCGCCCGCGGAAACCTTCGAGACCGGCCTCGCCGCGACGGTCGACTGGTATCTCGCCAACCGCGCGACCTGGGCACCCATCTCGTACAAGGGCGAGCGGCTGGGGCTCGCCTGAGCGTCAGCCCTTGCCCACGCTCACCAGCGTCAGCCCGGCCTTGGCGGCCTCGGCGGGGCGATAGATGTTGCGCAGGTCGACCAGCAACGGCTCCTTCAGGACCTGCGCCATCCGGCTCAGGTCGAGCGCGCGGAAGGCGTCCCATTCGGTCACGATCACCAGCGCATCGGCGCCGTCCGCGGCCGCATAGGGGCTGTCGGAGAAGGTCACGTCCTTCACCATCTTGCTCGCCTGCTCGACCCCCTCGGGATCGTAGGCGCGGACGGTTGCGCCGGCGTCCTGCAGCGCCTGGATCACCGCGAGGCTCGGCGCGTCGCGCATGTCGTCAGTGTTGGGCTTGAAGGTGAGGCCGAGCAGCGCGACGGTCTTGCCGCGCGCGTCGCCGCCCATCGCCTTGATGACCTTGCGGCCCATCGCGCGCTTGCGGGCATCGTTGACCTGGACGGTGGCTTCGACGATCCGCAGCGGCGTCTCGGCATCGTCGGCGGTCTTGAGCAGCGCCAGCGTGTCCTTGGGGAAGCACGATCCGCCATAGCCGGGGCCCGCATTGAGGAACTTCGAGCCGATCCGGTTGTCCATCCCGATCCCGCGCGACACTTCCTGCACGTCCGCACCCACCTGTTCGCACAGATCGGCGATCTCGTTGATGAAGGTGATCTTGACCGCCAGGAAGGCGTTCGCGGCGTATTTGATCAGCTCGGCGGTGCGGCGGCCGGTGAACAGCAGGGGCGCCGAATTGAGCGACAGCGGACGGTAAATGTCGCGCATCACCTGGATCGCGGCCTCGTTGTCGGTGCCGATCACGACGCGGTCGGGGCGCTTGAAGTCCTCGATCGCCGCGCCCTCACGCAGGAATTCGGGGTTGGAGACGACCATCGCGCCCTTGTCCGCCGCGAACTCGGCCATGATCCGCTCGACCTCGTCGCCGGTGCCGACGGGCACGGTCGATTTGGTGACGATCACGCTGGCCTTGGTCAGATTCTCGGCGACTTCCTGCGCCGCGGCGAAGACGTAGCTCAGGTCCGCATGGCCGTCGCCGCGGCGGCTGGGGGTGCCCACTGCGATGAAGATCGCGTCGGCATCCTTGACGCCCTCGGCCAGGTCGGTGGTGAAGGAGAGACGGCCCGCCTTGACGTTGGTCGCGACCAGCTCGGCGAGGCCTGGCTCGTAGATCGGCATGACATTCTGATGCAGCAGCTCGATCTTGCGCGCATCCTTGTCGACGCAGACCACGTCATGGCCGAAATCCGAGAAGCAGGCGCCCGAAACGAGGCCCACATAGCCGGTACCGATCATTGCAATGCGCAACGCGAATTCCTCTGTGTTCGATCTGTTGTGTGATGCGCCGAATAGCGAAGTGGGCGCCTAGAGCAAGTTCATGGCGTTCGCGTGGCAGTCCCAAAGGCGGAGCGCGGGGCGCTTTCCGTCAGCCTGCGCCTTCGAATCGATCCGCCTCGAATCAAAAAGCCGCGGGGGTTAGCCCGCGGCCTTGAAAGTCGTCCGGGCCGGTCAGCATGCCCCTAATGCCAAGGGCACTCCACCGCCGGCCCGGATGAAACGATCGGTGTTTTAGAGCGGACGAATGTCGTCGCCGCCAACGCCGTCGCGGAAGAAAAGAGTGAACGCAAACATGTCAGTCTCCCATCGTGCGCAGTACCTGCGCGATTCGTTGGTTAATGGGAAATTAACAGAAGTTCAATACGGATTTCTGCGGATGTTAACGTTACCGGTCCCGTTGCCGGACAGCGGTTTAACCCTTCTTTCAAGGGTCTAGCGTAGCTCAGGGGTCAATGTCGGCACGGATCGAGCCCCCGGCGCGCGCAGGCGCACCCGTCTCTCCCACTGCGACCCCGGGCCATGCCGCGGGAGCGCCCGGGAAACCCCTTCGCGCACCTGCCGCCAAAACGCACCCCCAGGCCAAGCGCGACGCCGACGCGCCGGTCGCGATCCGGCTGCCCAAACGCCCCGCGCTCGGCCGCGGCGCGCGCGGCAACCGCCGCCCCGAAGGCCGCTACTGGCGCATCCTCTGCCTGTGCGAGATCGGAAATTTCGCTACGCTTCGCAGGCACTTGGGCCGCCCGCGCGCCGACAAGCTGGTGCTCGACGTGGCTGCCCGCATCACCGATCTCTGCTCCGATGTCCGCATTTCCGCCGCCGCGCGTTCGGTGGTCGAGATCGCGTTCGAGCGCGATACTCCGGAGCACGCCGCCGCCGATATCGACCGGCTGCGCAAGGCCTTTCTGCGCCCCGTCGATCTGGACGGGGAGCGTTACCAGCTTCAGATGATCTTCGGCGTCGCCGCCGCGCCCTCGAGCGAATCGGACGAGGTCCGCCTCGCCGAGGCTGCCGAATCGGCGCTCGATCAGGCGCGCGCCGATGGCCGCGTGGTGATGCTCGATCTGTCGCGCGCCGATCTGGCCTTCGACAAGCTGACCTTGATGCGCGAACTGCCCCGGGCGATGGCCGAGGGCGAGATGTTCCTCCAATACCAGCCCAAGGTCCATGTCCGGCGTCAGGAGATCGCATCGGCCGAGGCGCTGATTCGCTGGCAGCATCCGGTGCGCGGGCTGATCCTGCCGAGCGACTTCATCTCGGTTGCCGAACAGGCGGGCGAGATCGGCGCGCTGACGCTGTGGACGCTCAAGCAGGTTATCGCCGACCAGAAGACCCTTGCCGGCGACGGGCATGACCTCGCGCTGTTCATCAACATTTCGGGCTTGCTGCTTGCCGACGCGGCCTTCGTCGCCGAGGCCTGCACCATCATCCGCGCCAATCCGGACGCCAAGATCGGGTTCGAGATCACCGAGACCGCGGTGATCCGCGATCCCGAAAGCGCGATCCGCCACCTGAATGTGTTCGCGGATATCGGCGTGACGCTGGCGATCGACGATTATGGCGCGGGGCTTTCGTCGCTCGCCTATCTCAAGCAGCTGCCCGCGAGCGAGCTCAAGATCGACAAGATGTTCGTGATGCAGCTGACCAGCAGCAACCGCGATCCGCTGATCGTCCGCTCGACGATCGACCTCGCCCATGCGCTGGAGATGGAAGTCACCGCCGAGGGCGTCGAGACCCCGTCGGCGCTGGCGCTGCTCAGCGTGATGGGCTGCGACATGGTGCAGGGCTTCCTGATCTCGCGCCCGCTCGGCTTCGAAGCCTTCCGCAACTTCCTGACCGATGAAGCCGCCAGCGTGACCGGCGGCAGCATCCAATCCTCGTTCATCCGGCCCGAGAGCTTCTGGAAACGCGCGTGACGCCCGCCCCGATGCGCGCGCGTCCTCGCGTCCTCTCCCTGCTGATTGCCGTGCTCGCGCTGTTCGCGGCGGCGCCGGCCTTGGCCCAGACGCCCGTGGACAAGGCGATGGACCGCGCGCGCACGGTGATGGTCTCCGATCCCGACGAGGGGCTCAAGCTGGTCGGCGCCGCTGAAACGCTGGCGCTCGCCATGCCCGCGGGCCGCGACCGCACCATCGCGCTCGCCACCGCCAAATGGCTGCGCAGTGAAGGCTATCTCCGGCTCAACGACGCCGCGAAGGCGCGCCCGCTGATCGCGCAGGCGCTCGCCGACATCGACCCGATCCGCGAGCCGATCAAGCTGCGCGGCGACCTGCTCCTCTCGCTCGGCTCGCTCCAGATGGACGATGGCGAGGCTGCCAAGGCGCTCGCCTCGTACCAGCGCGCCTTCCGCATCTTCCAGCAGCTCGGCGACAAGCGCAGCATGAGCCTCGCCAACTATTACCTAGGCGGGCTCTATTCGGCGGCGAACGACAATGCCAAGGCCGAGCAATATTATGCTGCGGCGGCGGAGGTCTATGACGGCGACCCGATGCTGTCGCTGACCTTGCACAACAACCGCGGCAATGTGCTGCTCGTGCTTGAGCGTTACGTCGAGGCTGCGGCCGAATATGGCAAGGCGATCGAGATCGCGCGCCAGCTCGGCAAGCCGTTGCTCGAGGCGCGCGTGCTCGGCAATCTGGCACGCAGCCAGGTCGAGGCGCGCAATTACGACGATGCCGAGGCGACGCTCGCGCGCGGCTTCGCGCTGACTCGCGGCGCCGACGCGCTGGGCTTCCGCCAGCAATTGCTCGCGACCGCGGCGCGCGTGGCGATGGAGCGCGGCGACCTGCCCAAGGCACGGCGGCTGGTCACCCAGGCGTTCGAGGGCGTCGATCTGACCGCCACCTCCTCGGCGTTCCGCGAGGCGCATCTGTTCGCCTACATGATCTTCTCGAAGACCGGCGACGCCGGGCTCGCACTCAAGCATCTCGAGGCGGTGCGGCGGCTCAAGGACCAGGCAACCGAGGTTGCAACCACCACCAGCGCGGCGCTGGCTGCGGCGAATTTCGACTTCAAGAACAAGGAAGTCCAGATCGCCAACATGAAGGCCGAGCAGGCGGCGCGCAGCGCGGCCTTCCAGCGGACCTTGTTCCTCAGCCTCGGCGCGGCGACGCTGATCGTGATCGCCGCGCTCGCCTGGGGCCTGATCAGCATCCGCCGCAGCCGCAACAAGGTCGCCGCCGCCAATGTCGTGCTCGGCGAGACCAATGTCGCGCTCGAGAAGGCGCTCAAGGCCAAGACCGAGTTCCTCGCGACCACCAGTCACGAGATCCGCACCCCGCTCAACGGCATCCTTGGCATGACGCAGGTGATGCTCGCCGATCCGCGGCTGGGGCCCGAGGTGCGCGACCGGATCGGGATCGTCCATGGCGCCGGGGTGACGATGCGCAGCCTGGTCGATGATATCCTCGATGTCGCCAAGATGGAGACGGGCAACCTGACCGTCGATGCGGCGCCGATGGATTTGTGCGCGATGCTCAAGGAAGTGACGCGCATCTGGGAGGAGCAGGCGCGGACCAAGGGGCTCAGCTTCAACCTCCACCTCAGCCACGCGCCGCACTGGATCGTCAGCGATGCCGGGCGGCTGCGGCAGATCGTGTTCAACCTTCTCTCGAACGCGATCAAGTTCACCGAAAAGGGCGGCGTCAGCCTGCGCGTCGTGGCAGAGGGTGAGGGCGAGGGAGCGCGGCTCCGGCTGGCCGTCACCGATACCGGCATCGGCATCCCCGCGGAGAAGCGCGAGGAGATCTTCGAATCGTTCAAACAGGCCGATTCGGGCACCACGCGCCAGTTCGGCGGCACGGGGCTCGGCCTGACGATCTGCCGCAACCTCTCGCAGGCGCTGGGCGGCGATATTTCGGTCGAGAGTGCCGATGGCGAGGGCTCGACCTTCACCGTCGATCTGCCGCTCGTCCTGGCCGAAGCGCCCGAGGCGGAGGCGGGCCCCACCGCCCAGGGCACGATGCTGGTGCTCGACCGCAATCCGATCGCCCGCTCGATGCTCAAGACGCTGCTCGAACCGCGCGTCGGGGCGCTGCGGTTCCTCGCCGCGCCGCAGGAGGCGCTCGACGCGCTGGCCGAGCCCGGCGTCACCCATCTCGTCATCGATGAGGGCACGCTGAAGGCCGCGGGCGACGACCCCTATGCCGTTCTCGCCGGCCTGGTGGCCGCCGCCAGGGAGGCGGGCGCCGCGAGCGCAATTTTGTGGCTCAAGCCCGATGAGGCGGTCCGCGGCGCGCTGCAGGCGAGCGGCGTGGATCAAGTCATTGAAAAACCAGTTTCAGGCGCCGCACTGATCGACGCAATCATTTCGGATGCGGAAGAAAATTCCGACAAGCCGGGCCCGGGCCCGCTTGTATCGCAGGCGGCATGAGGCGATAGCAGGCATCACAATGATAAAGGTCGCCAAATTGCCCAAGCACTGTGCGGAATTCCCCGCATGAACATCCTCTTCATCGAGGACGACCCGATGAACCGCCGGGTCGTGAAGGACATGCTCGACGTGGCCGGGGCGACCATGGCCGAGGCCGGTCTCGCCGAGGAGGGACTGGCGCGGATCGAATATGAGGATTTCGACGTCATCCTGGTCGATCTGCGCATGCCCGGCATGGACGGGATGGAGGCGATCCGCCGCATCCGCGCGCGCGGCGACGCCAAGGCGAATCTGCCCGTGATCGTCATCACCGCCGACACCGGCGTCGACCTGCGCGAGCAATGCCTCGAGGCCGGGGCGGACGATGTGTTGTTCAAGCCCGTCGCAATGGACGCGCTGTTCGATTCGATCGGCCGCGTGCTCGCGATCCGTGGTGGCGGCGGCGGGATGATCCTTTAGGCCGCCAGCCGTGGAAGGTCACACGAAGGTCACACCAAGGCGCGGTTTTCACGAGCGGTGGGTATCCAATGGCGCGCCACCCGGGCCGTCCCAGCATGTGGAAGGTTAGGCAAAGGTTAGGCGAATGCGCGGGTTTTCGCGCTTTCGGCCCTGGTCCTGAATTCGCGATGTCAAAGAGCGGCCCGGACGCCGGACGCGTCGAGCCAAGCAGACGAAATCCTACATTTCAAGCGGTTAGCTAATCTTCGAGGATCAGGCTATGCGTCCGCGTGTCGCGCATCCTCAGATAGGTCACCAGCGAGATCGCGATCATCGCGGTTACGTACCAGTAGAACCCCGCCTCCCAGTTCGCCTTTTTGAGCCCCAGCGCGACCAGTTCGGCGGTGCCGCCGAAGATCGCGTTGGCGACGGCATAGGGAAGAGCGACGCCGAGCGTCCGGATATGCGCGGGGAACATCTCGGCCTTCACCACCCCGCTGATCGCGCTGTAGCCGCTGGTGATCGCCAGCGCGACGGTGACGAGCAGGAAGGCGATCATCGGATCGCGCGTGCCCGCCAAGGTCGAGAGGATCGGATAGGTGAGCAAAGTGCCGAGGATGCCGAAGCCGACCATCAGCGGCTTGCGCCCGATCCGGTCCGACAGCGCGCCTACGATCGGCTGGAGGCAGACGAACACCAGCAGCGATCCCGACGCGATCCAGTTGGCGGTCTCGCGGTCGAACTGGGCGGTGTTGACCAGGAATTTCTGCATGTAGATCGCGTAGGCGTAGAAGGCGAGCGTGCCCCCCGCGGTGAGGAAGAACACCGTCACCGTCTCGCGCGGATGCTCGGTCAGCAGCCGCCAAAAGCCCGAGCGCGGGCCCTGATTGGCATGCTCGATCTTCTCGAAGCTCTCGGTCTCGACGATCCCGCGGCGCAGATAGAAGACGCTGACCGCGAGCACCCCGCCGATCAGGAAGGGGACGCGCCAGCCCCAGCCTTCGAGCGCCTCCTCGCTCATGAACCCCTGGAGGACCAGCAGCACGCCCTGCGCGACCAACTGGCCCGAGATGAGGGTGACATATTGGAAGCTCGCCCAGAAGCCGCGATGCTTGCGGGTCGAGACTTCGGAGAGATAGGTCGCGCTCGCGCCATATTCGCCGCCGACCGAGAGGCCCTGGAGCAGACGCGCGACGGTGAGCATCAGCGGCGCGAGCCAGCCGATGCTGGCATAGGTGGGCGTGACCGCGATCAGCAGCGAGCCGCCGCACATCATCGCGACCGACAAAGCGAGCCCGGCCTTGCGCCCGTGGCGGTCCGAATAGATGCCCATCAGCCAGGCGCCGAGCGGCCGCATCAGGAAGCCGCCCGCGAATACCCCGGCGGCGCTCAGCAGCGCGACCGTGGGATCGTCGTTCTTGGGAAAGAATTGCGGGGCGAAATAGAGGGTGAAGGCGGCATAGGCGTACCAGTCATACCATTCGACGAGGTTGCCCGCCGATCCGCCGATGATCGATCTGATCCGCTTTCCCGCTTCCATCCCCGCCCTTTCGATCCTAACGCGTCCGTCCCGCCAGCCCGAGCATCCGCCGGCTCCAGCGCATTCCGCCGAGCACGGGATAGAGGAATCCGAGCCCGCGCGGCAGCCGATTGTTGGCGCGATCGACCGGGTTGGCGGCGAGCGCGCTCAACTCGCTCCATTTGTAGCCGATCCCGCGCCGGAGCAGCAGCCCCGCGAGCAGCACCGGCAGCATCGTGCGGGCATAGGGGCTCTCATGCTCGCGCGCCTCGAAGTCTCCGCCCATGCAGCCGAGCGCGACCGTGAGGAGGCGGCGATGGACGGGATCGCGCTCGAGTTCGGCGACGAAACGGGGGGCGAGCGGAAGGCCGAGCAGCCTGTGCGCGAGCAGCAGGGCCTGCGCCGCGCATCGGCCCACGCCTGCAGCCCTGGCTTCGCGATAGCGCGCCTCGGCGCCTTCGGGCCCCTCATGGACCAGCAACGCCGCGACGTCGGCCAGCCATTTCACGCGGAACCAGCCGTGATGCGCACCGTGCGCGAACAGATAGGGATAGAGGAGGGCGTCGCCCATGGTGGGAACCGCCATCCCCTTGACGATCTCGACACGCCTGCGCGGCGCGGAGAGCACGGCCTGGGGGAGCAGCGCCGGATTGGCCATCAGCCGGCCATGGAGTTCGACGATCAGTCCGGTGACCGGGTGGCGCCAGCCGCTCTCCTTCGAGACCCGCATCCAGGCCGCGACCTGATCGTCCGAGACTTCGGCGCCCGGGCTGAAGCGGGCATAGCCGGCCTCGCGCAGCAAGCCGCAGGCGCGGCCGCAATCGGCGGCGGCGACGAGGATGTCGATGTCGTTCGCCATCTTGATCGTGAGCGTGCCGTATGCCTGGATCGCGAGCGGCAGCCCCTTGAAGGTGATCCAGTCGATCCCGGCGGCGTCAAGGATCGCGCCGAGCCTCTTGGTCTCGGCCACCGCGGCGAGATTCTGCCGCGCGATGCGTGACGCCTGTTCGTCGAGCCATTGGGCGACGCCCTCGGGCGGCTCGATCTTCGCTGATCGCAGCGCGTCCGCGACCAGCCCGGCGACGCGCTGGCGCCGGACGATCCGGGCTACCAGTTCCCAGTCGAGCCCCGGCACCACGGCGTCGCGCACCGCCGCGTCGCGGATCTCGCGCGGCCAGCGGCACGCGGCGCAGACGAGGCGGAATTCGGGTGAAGCTGGGGCCATCGCGCTTTCTATAGCGGGGCAGTTGGCGGGGGATAGCCAGCGAAAGGCGAGTTCATCATGACGATTCGATATCATCACTCCGTCTTTGACGGATCGGGCGGGGGCCTTTCTCGATCCAGGGGGCATGTCCGGACGAAAAAGGCCCCCGCCGGCGCGGGTACCGGGCTCCCGAGGGACGGGGAGGGTGCCCGGCGCCGCGCCCCGCTCCCCGCAATGGCGGGAAGCGGCATGCCGGGCTGAGTCTGGGCGGAACCGCTCGCCGGGATTTCGCGCGGTATCCGGGAAATTTCAGTTGATTGCAGTCTCGGCCGGCAGCCGCACCCTGACGCGCCCGCCGCCGCCTTCGCGTGTCTCGAGCGTCACCGCGCCGCCATGCGCCTCGGCGATCGAACGGACGATGGCGAGGCCGAGCCCGGTGCCGCCGGTCGCGCGGTTGCGCGAGGCCTCGCCGCGCACGAACGGGGTGAAGAGGCTGTCGGCATTGTCGGGAAAGCCGGGGCCGCGATCGTCGACGATCACCTCGGCCCAGCCCGGCTCGGCGCGCCAGGCGATATCTGCGACCTTGCCGTAGCGCACGGCATTCTCGATCAGATTGGCGAACAGGCGGCGCAGCGAGGGCGAATCGCCGCGGATCACCACGCGCGGCCCGGCTTCGGCGTCCACGGGCGTGCCCGCCGCCTTCATATCCTCGACCAGGCTCTCGATCAGGCTGCCCAGCTCGATCCGGTCGCGCGCATCGGCGCGCTCGTCGCGGGCGAAGCGGAGCACGCTCGCCAGCATCGCGCGGATCTCGTCGATATCGGCATTGGCGCGGTCGCGCGCGGCCTCGGGCAATTGCTCGATCCAGAAGGCGAGGCGGGTGATCGGGGTGCCCATGTCGTGTGCGATCGCGGCGAGCATCGTCGTGCGCCCCTCGGCCTGTTCGAGGATGCGCGCCTGCATCGCGTCGAGCGCGGCGGCGAGCTCGCGCACCTCGCGCGGGCCCTGTTGCGGGATCGGGGTGCGGGTGCCGAGGCGGGTCTCGCGGGCGATGCGCGCGAGGTTGCGGATCGGGTGCGAGATGGCGCGCGCGATCAGCCACGCACCGAGCCCCAGCACGATCAGCACCGCGAGCGTCGCGGCGAGGGTGACCTTATGCCAGTCGGTCAGCCAGGGGCGCGGCGGCGAATGGACGGTGCGGGCGCCCTGCGGGCCGGTCCAGATCACCGTGAACTCGCCGAAGATGAAGGCCGGCGGCAGGCTCGCGCGATCGAAACGCGGCCGGGCCTGGCTGCCCGATCGGATGACCGGGCGATCATAATGGCCGCGGATCTGATCGGCGGGCACCCCCATCGCGCGGGCGATCAGCGCGTCGCGTTCGGGGCTGGGCTCGCCGGTCGTGGCGGGATGCGCGCCTTCCTCCACCCTGAGCTGGCTCCAGCGGCTGTGCCGCGCCTTTCCGGTCTTCAGCGCCTCGACGATCTGGTCGATCCTTGTGGGCGGCGTGAAGGGCGGGGGGCCGTTGAAGGTAATCGCGAACTGGACCAGCGAGGCGATCGTCACCGCCGCCAGCACCAGCAGCACGATCGGCCAGACGATCGAGCGGCTCATCGCTGGCTGACGTCCGCGACGAACATATAGCCTTCGTTGCGCACGGTGCGGATCAGGTCTTCGCTGCCCGGGCGGGCGAGCTTCTTCCTCAGGCGGCTCATCTGGACGTCGATCGCGCGGTCGAAATGCTCGGCGTTCAGCCCGCGAGAGAGATCGAGCAGCATGTCGCGGGTCAGCACGCGCCGGGGATGCTCGACGAGCGCGAGCAGCAGGCGGAACTCGCCGTCCGAGAGGTTGATGACGACATTGTCGGGGTCGAACAGCTGTCGCCCGACCGGATCGAGCCGCCAGCCGGCAAAGCGCAGGAAGCTGCGCTCGGGCGCGGGCGGCACATGCGCGTCGCTGCGCGCGCGGCGCAGGACCGAGCGGATGCGGGCGAGCAGTTCACGAGGGTTCGCGGGCTTGGCGATATAATCGTCGGCGCCCATTTCGAGGCCCACGATCCGGTCGACTTCCTCGCCGATCACCGAGAGGATGATTACCGCGGGGCCGCGCTCGCGGTCCATGCCGCGCAGGATGGTGAGCCCGTCCTCGCCCGGCATCATCACATCGAGCACGACGAGCGCGTAATCCTGGCGGGCGATCGCCGCGCGCATTTCGGCGGCGTTGGCGGCGGTATCGACGGCATAACCGTGGCCCGAGAGGAAATCCGCGGTCAGCTCGCGGATTCCGGGATCGTCGTCGACGATCAGCAGGCGGGTTTCATAGTCCAAGGTGTAGGCGAGCTGCGTCATCCGGCCGAAGTGCCCGGCGAACCTATCGCCCGCGTTGCACCGCTGCAATCTGGTGTAATGCGCGCGGCCTGTGGCGGATGGGTCACAGTTCGTCCCGGAAGCGCTTGAATTTGCGGTTTCCCCCTGTTAGGGGCGCCGCAACGCCGCGGGCTCTGCCTCCGGCGATCCCTTTTCTATTGGTTCAATCCGCGAGGTCTTACACAACATGCAAATTATCGTTCGGGACAATAATGTCGATCAGGCGCTGCGGGCGCTCAAGAAGAAGCTTCAGCGCGAGGGCGTGTACCGCGAGATGAAGCTTCGCCGGCATTATGAGAAGCCGAGCGAGAAGCGTGCGCGCGAGCGCGCCGCCGCGGTCCGCCGCGCGCGCAAGCTCGAGCGCAAGCGCATGGAACGTGACGGCGCCCGTTGAGTAGTTGCGAAGTTGCGCTAAGGCGCGATTTCAATGCCGAATCGGCGGGGATAGCGCGAAGCCAAGGCGGTCCCGCCCGTAAGAGGAATAACAAGCCCATGTCCGTGACCGCCGTTCCCGTGAAACCCGTCAATTCCAGCACGCGCCTGTGGCTGTGGCTGGGCGTGATCCTGGCCCTTGCGCTCGCTTTCGGCCTGGCCTGGATGGGCACCCGCGCCGCGGTTGCGGCCAAGGGCACCAACGACCAGTTCCTCGCCTGGAACAAGGGCCAGTCGGGCGTGAAGACGACCGCTTCGGGCCTGCAGTACCAGGTCATCGCGCCCGGCGAAGGCCCGAACATCGCCGATGGCGACGTCGCCAATGTGCAGATCGAAGGCTTCAAGCGCGACGGCAGCGTCTTCCAGGAAAAGACCGGCGGTCCGTTCGAGGTGAAGGACGGGGCGTTCATCCCGGGCTTCCTCGAGGCGCTTCGCCTGATGCGCAAGGGCGCCAAGTATCGCGTCTGGCTTCCCCCGAAGCTCGCCTATGACAGCGTTCCGTCGCAGCCGGGCATGGACAATCCGCTCAAGGGCCAGGTCCTGATCTTCGATATCGAGGTCAAGGAAGTGATGACCGCCGCCGAGGTGCAGATGCGCCAGATGCAGCAGCAGCAGATGATGCAGCAGCAGCTCGAGGCGCAGAACGCCACCCAGGGCAACGAAGCCGCGCCGGAAGGCGAGCCCAAGAAGTAAGGTCTTCGCTCCCCTTCCCGCGATCGGGGAGGGGGGTGACTTCACGGCAAACAGCCACCGTCATCCCGGCGAAAGCCGGGACCCAGCGCAGCGCAGGGCGTCGCCCGTGACTCTAGGTCCCGGCTTTCGCCGGGATGATGCGTTGGGGGCTGGATGCGCCCCGCGCTCACCCCAGATACCGCACGCGCACTTGCCAATCGATCGCCCCGGGCGCACTAGCCCGCGCGGGAGTCGGGCATGTTCTCTGCATTCGATCCGATCGTGCTGGCGCGCATCCAGTTCGCGTTCACGGTCAGTTTCCATTTTATCTTCCCGGCCTTTTCAATCGGGCTGGCCAGCTATCTGATGGTGCTCGAGGGGCTGTGGCTCCGCACCGGGCGCCAGGTCTTTCTCGACCTGTTCCGTTTCTGGCTGAAGATCTTCGCTATCGCCTTCGCGATGGGCGTCGTCTCGGGCATCGTCATGTCCTATCAGTTCGGCACCAACTGGTCGGTCTTCTCGGACAGGACCGGGCCGGTGCTGGGGCCGCTGATGGCCTATGAGGTGCTGACCGCCTTCTTCCTCGAAGCGGGCTTCCTGGGCGTGATGCTGTTCGGGATGGAGAAGGTGGGGCGCGGGCTCCATTTCGCCGCGACCTGCTTGGTGGCGCTCGGCACCTTCATCTCGGCCTTCTGGATCCTGTCGGCGAACAGCTGGATGCAGACCCCCGCCGGCTTCGTGATCGGCGCTAACGGCCAGTTCCTGCCCGGCGAGAGCTGGGCGGCGATCATCTTCAACCCCAGCTTCCCCTATCGGCTCGTCCACACCGTGATCGCGGCCTATCTGACGACCAGCCTCGCGGTGGGCGCGGTCGGGGCGTGGCATTTGCTCAAGGCGCGGCATGGCAAAGCCATGCCGTCGGACGGGGCCGGAGCCCCGCCGGCCGCCGTGGCGAGTCCTCATCCGACTTCGTCGGTCGAGGCCGCCCGCACCATGTTCAGCATGGCGATGTGGATGGCCGCGATCGTCGCGCCGGTCCAGATCTTCGCCGGCGACGCGCACGGGCTCAACACGCTCGAGCATCAGCCCGCCAAGGTGATGGCGATGGAAGGGCATTTCCAGAGCCATCCCGACGGCGCCCCGCTGATCCTGTTCGGGCTACCCAACCAGAAGGAGCAGCGGGTCGACTATGCGGTCGAGGTGCCCAAGCTCGGCTCGCTGATCCTCAAGCACGACCTGAACGCGCCGGTGACCGGGCTCGACGCTTTCCCCCGCGACAAACAGCCGCCGGTGGCGATCGTCTTCTGGTCGTTCCGGGTGATGGTGGGTCTGGGGGTGCTGATGCTCGCGCTGGGGCTGTTCAGCCTGTTCGCGCGGGCGCGCGGGAAACTCCATGACTGGAAGCTGCTCCACCGGTTCGCGCTGGCGATGGGCCCCTCGGGCTTCGTCGCGGTGATCGCTGGGTGGATCACCACCGAGGTCGGGCGGCAGCCCTATACCGTCTATGGCCAGCTCCTCACCCGCGACAGCGCCTCGCCGCTCGCCGCGCCCGCGGTTGGAGCATCGCTGGTAGCGTTCGTGCTCGTCTATTTCGCGGTGTTCGGCTTCGGCACCTGGTACATCCTCCGGCTGATGGCCAAGGGTGTCGAGCCGCACGAGCCCCCGCTGAGCGAAACCGTACCGGTGCGCGCCGCGGGGATCGTCCCGGGCCCCGCGCAGCAAGGGGAGCGGGCATGATGATCGGGCTTTCGCAAATCCTCCCCCGGAGGGGGAGGGGGACCACGAAGTGGTGGAGGGGTAATCTCCACGGGCGCCGCCGCTTGGGGAGACTACCCCTCCGTCAGACTTCGGCTGCCACCTCCCCCCCCGGGGGAGGATTTATACAATGACCGCCGATCCCACTCTCGCCACCATCTGGGCGTTCCTGATCGCCTTTGCGGTGTTCGCCTATGTAGTGATGGACGGGTTCGATCTCGGCATCGGCATCCTCTTCCCGGCCTTCGGCGTGGGCGAGGAGCGCGACAGCGCGATGAACTCGATCGCGCCGGTGTGGGACGGCAACGAGACCTGGCTGGTGCTGGGCGGCGGCGGGCTCTTCGCGGCCTTTCCGCTGGCCTATGCGATCCTGATGCCGGCGCTCTATCCGCTGATCGTCGCGATGCTGCTCGGGCTGATCTTCCGCGGCGTCGCGTTCGAGTTTCGCTGGCGCGATCCCGGACACCGCAAATATTGGGATCTGGCCTTCACCGGCGGATCCACCGTCGCTGCCTTCGCGCAGGGTGTGGCGCTGGGGGCGATCCTGCAGGGGGTGAGCGTGAGCGGGCGCGCCTATGCCGGGGGCTGGCTCGACTGGCTGACTCCGTTCAGCCTGCTGACCGGTGCCAGCCTGGTCGCGGGCTATGCGATGCTGGGGGCGTGCTGGCTGATCTGGAAGACCGGGGGAATGGGGCAGCTCCACGCCTATCGGCTCGCGGGGCGCGCGGGCATGCTGACCGTCGCAGCGATCGTCGCGGTGAGCCTCGCCTCGCTGATGCTCCGTGGCGGCGCCTATCGCGACCGCTGGCTCGACATGCCCAATGTGCTGTTCACCGCGCAGGTGCCGCTGCTGGTGACGATCTTCGCGGCCGCCTTCTGGTGGGCGCTGGCGAAGCGCAAAGAGCTGATGCCCTTCCTGCTCGCGCTCGGACTGTTCCTGCTGAGCTTCATGGGGCTGGGGATCAGCATGTACCCGTACATCGTCCCCACCGCGGTCACCATCGTCGAGGCGGCGGCGCCGGCGCGGAGCCAGGGGTTCATGCTGATCGGGGCCGGGATGCTGATTCCGGTTATCCTCGCCTACACCGGCTGGGCCTATTGGGTGTTCCGCGGCAAGGTGGGCGCCGAGGGGTACCATTGAACGCGACTCGCCCCACGCAGCTCTGGCAGCGGCTGGCCTGGATGGCGGGGATCTGGGCGATGAGCGTTGCGGCGCTGGCTGTGGTCGCGATGGCGATCCGCTTCTGGCTGAAGGCATGAGGCCGCCCACGAAAACCAGCCGACGAAAGTCGATTTCTTAAAACTTCTATTTGAAATTCAATGAATTGATCATGGTAAATGAAATAGTATCTGCATTGCGCCGCGCCGCCCGACGGTATATCCTCTTCGCAAGTGCAACAAGATTCGGCCCAGGGGGAACCTGAGGGTCGCTATTGCGTTCGCGCTCAAAAGGGGGCCTTTTCCATGCTCATGACACGCGAACGCCCCGCGCCGGTGACCCGCCGGTTCCTGGAATCGTTGTCATTTCAGCTATTGGGCATTCTCGCCGCATCGCTCGGCGCCCCCTTCCTCTATGTCGCACTTCAGCCGCTCGACCATGTGGGCGAGGCGACGGTCATCAACAGCGCGATCGCGTGCGTGAGCGCGGCGGTGACGGCGCTGTTCCTCTATCGCCGGGTGACGAGCTTTCCGGGGACGAGCGGCTTCGCCTTCATCATCCCGACCTATTCGGTGACCTTCGGCTTCGCGATCGCGGTGATGCTGGGCGGGCGCCTTGCCTATTCGGGATCGATGCTGACCGCGGGCTATGCCGCGTCGATGGCGTTCGGCTTCTATGCGCAGCAGCTGACCCAGCGCTATGCGCGGCGGCAATTCTACCTCGTGCCGTTCGGCAACACCGATATCGCGCGCGATTCGACCGCGAATGTCGAATGGATCGTCCTCCACCAGCCGCAGGTGCCCGCGGACGACCGCCATGGCGCGATCGTCGCGGACCTGCGCTACGACATGGATCCGGAGTGGGAGCGCATGCTCGCCGCCGCCGCGATTTCGGGACGGGTGGTCTATCACACCAAGCAGCTTCACGAATCGCTGACCGGCAAGGTGGAGATCGAGCATCTTTCCGAGAACAGCTTCGGATCGCTGCTGCCCAACCTTGCCTATCGCAAGATCAAGCGCGCGATGGATATCGCGGTTTCGATGGTCGCGCTGCCGGTGCTGCTGGTGCCGTTCATCCTGCTGGCGGTCTGGATCCGGCTCGATTCACCCGGCCCCGCACTGTTCCGGCAGGAGCGGATGGGCTTCCGCGCAAGACCGTTCAAGGTGATCAAGTTCCGCACGATGGAGCATCGCCCGCCCTGCGCCGATGGCGGCGAGCGCGACGATGCGATCACCATGCATGACGATACGCGGATCACCCGCGTCGGCCGCTTCCTGCGCCGCACCCGCATCGACGAGCTGCCCCAGCTGTGGAACGTGCTGATCGGCGAGATGAGCCTGATCGGCCCCCGGCCCGAGGCGCTGCCGCTGTCGCAATGGTATGAGACCGAGCTGCCCTTCTATTCCTATCGCCATATCGTGCGGCCGGGGATCACGGGCTGGGCGCAGGTCAACCAGGGCCATGTCGCCGCGCTGGGCGACGTGCACATCAAGCTCCATTACGACTTCTACTACATCAAGCATTTCTCGGCCTGGATCGACATCCTCATCATGCTGAGGACCGTCGGGACGATGCTGACCGGCTTCGGCTCGAAATAGTCAGCGCGCGGGGGCGCCAAGCGCCTGCATCGCCTTGATTCGGTCGCCGTCGGAGGCGTGGGTTTCGAACAGGCCGAGCCGCGGGCCCGAGCCCAGCCGCCGCAGGATCAGCGCGCCACGCCCGGGATCATAGCCCGCCGCCAGCATGATGCGGCCGCCGAGCTGATCGGCTTCTTCCTCGGTCTCGCGGACGATCCGGCCCTTGCGCCCCACGCCGCGCATCACTCCTGTGCGGGGGACGTTCGCCGCCTGCAGGCGGCGCGTATGGCCAAGGACGATATGCGCCAGCTCGTGCGCGATGACGAAGGCGAGTTCGTCGTCATTGGCGGCAAGGGCGAGCGTCGCGGTGGTGACGACGACATGGCCGCGCACGGTGAAGGCATCCTTCTGACCCGAGCGCGCGAGACGGATGCGGAGCGCGCAGCCCGGGGTGGAGGCGAGGGTGAGGGTGAGCGTCTCGCCGCCGCGCAGTATGTTGAGCGTGACGGGCCCATGGGCGAGCCGATCGAGCAGCATCGCCTCGCTCGCCTCGGCCAGCGGGCGCCAGATCTCGGGATCGGTGCTGACGGCGATCGTCGCGGGGGAGGCGAAGGGCGTGCCGTCGGCCGCGAGCAGCACATCGCCGGGGCGTAGTCCCGCGGCTTCGGCGGGGCTGCCCGCGACGATCGCGAGCACGCCCGGACCGCGGCCGAGCCCGGCGGCGATCATCGCGGGCCGGTCCGCGGCGCGATATTCGGCAAGATGGTGGAGCAACAGGCCGGTGACCGGACCCTGGATCGGGCAGAGCGGCTTGCCTGCCAGCGCGAGCCGATAGCCGATCGTGAGGACGCGCAGATCCTCGGCGCGCATGCTGCTGCCGTCGCTCTGTTGCGCAGCGGAAGCCGCGATTGCCGAAGGCGGGGTGGCCGGAAGGCCCGTCAGGCTGGCCGAAACCAGGATCGGCGCGACTATTCGAATCATGGGCCGATGATGCACGCAAATAAAAAGCCGGGCGAAACGAATCGCCCGGCTCGAATCTTTTTCAGCAGATCGCCGAGATCACGGCGAGGTCGGATGACCCTTCTTCTGCAGCGCGATCACCGCACCGGCGATGACGGCAGTCAGCGCGAGCAGCGACACGATGGCAGTCGAACCCTTGATTTCGCTCTCACCACGAACCTGCTCGGTGGCGGGCTGGGGAGCAGCCTGCTGCGCGACAGCCGCCGACGAAATAGTCACCAGCGAGAGCGCCGCAGCGATCGATACTAGGCCCTTGAATTTCACCTTTAATTCTCCCTCTTAAGCCTGCTGCCCTGCTTTACCGGGCGCGGAATATCGTATCCCAAGCCTACTGTCCAGCTACTTACTCTGCAAACCCGGGTTTCAACGTCCCCGCTGCGATAGCTCGCGTTGATGGACAAAACCCTAACTCCGCAAAGCCGGAACTGTTCCTTTGCCCGGCTTGCCTACGCGATTTCCCCAGAAGTGGCAAGCTGAAGCGGGGTGTTTGCGCGTCTGCGGGGGGCTCTGTTGCAGCAAGGCAACAATCGTTTCGCAGCCGCGTCATCGAACCGTGAGCGCGGGCGCGCCGCAAGGCTATGGTTAACGGGGAAAACTGCCGTTCCGGGGCCTTTTCGGGGATCGGGGGCCGGACGGGGAAGAATCGCCGCGAGCAGGCCCTTCGCCGCTCAGCCGGGCCCTGTCCCAGTTTGAAGCAGCCAGCGTTCGCCGCCCTCGAACCCCATCGCGGTGAGCACGCCCGAGGCATAGGCGCCGGTATCGAGGCCGATTCGGTGGGGCAGCGTCTCGACCGCATCGGCGATGCTATGGCCATGGACAACGATCTTCTCGAGCGTGCCGCGATAATCGAGGAAATCGTCACGGATCCAGCGCAGGTCGTTGATCTTCTGGCGGTCGAGCGGCTTGTCCGGGCGGACGCCGGCATGGACGAAGACATAGTCGCCCGCGAACACCATGTCCTCGAAATCGGCCATGAAATCGAGATGCGCCTCGGGCACGCGCTGCCTGCTGATCTCGAGCAACTGCTCGATGCTGGTGCGCGTATATTCCTCGCCGGTGACGCCATAGCTCTGGATCGTGGTGTCTGCCCCGATCCGCAGCGCATAGCGGAGCGCGCCGATGCTGCCGGTGCGCATCGCCTGGAGGAACACCTCCTCGTGATTGCCGAGCAGGATGTGCGTTTCGGGATGACGTGCCTTCACGTCCATCAGCCGTTCGACCACGCCCTTCGAATCGGGGCCGCGATCGATCAGGTCGCCGAGGAAGATCAGGCGGATTTTCGCCGGACCGCGGGCGATATTGTCTTCGTCGATCATCGCCAGCAGCTGATCGAGCAGATCGGCACGCCCATGGATATCGCCGATCGCATAGATGCGTTCGCCGGGCGGCACCGATGCCTGGAGCGCCACCGGAGCAGGGCTGGGGCGACTGGTTTTGAACAACTTGCCGAACATGGGATCGCCCGACCCTATAACGGCTGACGTCCGATAGGGGAACCGGGCTTAGCCGGCGAGACGGAGCGAGGGGGCTTCGTCGTCGCCCGAGGGCTGATCGGGCCAGATGCCGCGCGTGTCATAGACCAGCTTGGCGCCGCGTTCGGAGAGCGGGATCGACTTGAACACCTCGTGATCGACCAGCACGACGAACACCGGGCAGGTGTCGATCGCGGTGTCGATGTCGATCAGCTGCGCCCCGGTTTCGGCCAGCGACGGCGGAAGCTGCGCGGCATAGGGTTCGACGATCCGGATCTGCTTGCCGTAGCGCGCCGCCAGATGCTCGGCGACCTTGAGCGCGGGGCTCTCGCGGAAATCGTCGATATTGGCCTTGAAGGCGAGGCCCAGGCACGCGACCGGGGCGCCACCGGCGCGGTCGATCAGCGCCTCGGCGCGGGCGATGGTGTAGTCGGTCTTGCCGTCATTGACCTCGCGCGCGGTGCGGATCAGCCGGGCATTCTCGGGATCGCCATGGACGATGAACCAGGGGTCGACCGCGATGCAGTGGCCGCCGACGCCGGGGCCGGGCGAGAGGATGTTGACGCGCGGATGGCGGTTGGCGAGGCGGATCACCTCCCACACATCGATCCCCATCCCCTCGGCGATCACCGACAGTTCGTTGGCGAAGGCGATGTTGACATCGCGGAAGGCGTTTTCGACCAGCTTGGTCATCTCGGCCGCGCGCGCGGTGGTGGTGACACAGGCGCCGCGGACGAAGCGGCGGTAGAATTGGAGCGCCTTGCGGCTGCAGCGCGCGGTGATGCCGCCGATGCAGCGGTCGTTGTCGATCAGCTCGACGACGATCCGGCCGGGCAGCACGCGCTCGGGGCAATAGGCGATGGCGATGTCGGGTGTGCCCGCGCAGTGGCCGGGGACCTTGAGGTCGGGGCGGAGCTGGGCGAGGAATTCGGCGAGCTTCTCGGTGGTGCCGACGGGCGAGGTCGATTCGAGGATCACCGTGTCGCCGGCCTTGAGCACGGTGGCGACGGTGGTGGTGGCCTTGAGCACATAGCCGATATCGGGCGAGTGATCCGCGTTGAAGGGGGTGGGGACCGCGATCAGGAAGACGTCGCTCGGCTCGACCCGGGTGGAGGCGCGCAGCGTGCCGCGCGCGACCACGCCCGAAACGAGGCCGTCGAGGTCGATCTCCTCGATATGGACCTTGCCGGAGTTCACCGTATCGACGACGTCCTGCCGGACATCGACGCCGAGCACCATCGCGCCGGTACGCGCGATCACCGCGGCGGTGGGCAGGCCGATATAGCCCAGACCGATAACTGCAACCTTGAGCTCAGACTCCGGCGCCATTGGCGACAATCCCCGCGATCCTCTCGGACGCATGGCCGTCGCCGAACGGATTGTGGGCGCGCGCCATGGCCGAATAGGCACTGGGTACGTCGAGGAGGGTTGAGATTTCGGAAACGATACGGTCGGCGTCGGTGCCGACCAGCTTCGCGGTGCCGGCTTCGACTCCTTCGGGGCGCTCGGTGGTCTCGCGCATGACGAGCACGGGTTTGCCGAGCGCGGGCGCTTCTTCCTGGACGCCGCCCGAATCGCTGAGAGCGATTTCGCACATCTCCAGCGCGCGGATGAAATGGGGGTAATCGAGCGGTTCGATGCGGGCGACATTGTCGCGTTCGCCCAGGATCGCATCCATCGCGACCGCGACATTGGGGTTGGGATGCATCGGGAAGAGGATCGCGGTGTCGCTGCGGTCGGCGATGCGGGCGAGGGCGCGGGCGATACCTTCCATGCCGCCGCCGAAATTCTCGCGGCGATGGGTAGTCACGAGGATCAGGCGCTTGCCGGCGAAGCGCGCGGCGATCTCGTCGAGGCCTGACGCGAGGCTGGGATTGGCGGCGATCTTCGCGCGGGTCCAGTGGAGCGCGTCGATCACGGTGTTGCCGGTGACATGGATGCCCGCGGGGTCGATATTCTCCCTGAGGAGCGCATCGGCCGCGGTCTGGGTGGGCGCGAAATGCTGGTCGGCGATCGGCGCGACGATCCGGCGGTTAATCTCCTCGGGCCAGGGCTGGTAGATATTGCCCGAGCGCAGCCCCGCCTCGACATGGCTGACCGGCACCTTGCGGTAATAGGCGGCGAGCGCGCCGACCATCGCGGTGGCGGTATCGCCCTGGACAATGACGCGATCGGGCTTTTCGGCGTCCATCACGTCGCCGAGTCCGGTGAGCAGGCGCGCGGTCAGCCGGTCGAGCGTCTGGCCGGGCTCCATCAGGTCGAGATCGACGTCGGGGGTGAGACCGGCGATCGCCAGCACCTGATCGAGCAGCCCGCGATGCTGGGCGGTGACGCAGGTGCGTACCGTCATCCCGCCATGATCGCGCAGCGCCGCGATGACGGGGAACAGCTTGATCGCCTCCGGCCTGGTGCCGAAGATGGTGAGGATACGGGGTCCGCTCATGCTCTCGCTCTAGCCTTCCTCCCTTAAAACCGGGCTAACCCAATCGCGTTTGCTTTGCTAAGCGGCGCGACGATGCCTGTCCGCAAAATCTCCGTCGTCACCGTCTGTTACAATCCGGGCGAGATCCTCCTCGAGGCGATCAAGTCGGTTCAGGCGCAGGATTTCGCCGATGTCGAGCATGTCATTATCGATGGCGGATCGAAGGACGGGACGCCGGATCGGGTCGCGGCGGTGCTGCGGCCGGGCGATGTGTTCGTCTCGGAGCCCGACAAGGGCATTTACGATGCCATGAACAAGGGGATCGCGCGGGCCAGCGGCGGCGTGATCGCGCTGCTCAACGCCGATGATCACTATGCCGATGCCGGCGTTCTGAGCCGGGTCGCGGCGGCGTTCGATTCGGGTGGGACCGATGCGGTGCTCGGCGACGTGACCTTCTTCAGGCCGGGCACGCCGGACAGATCGATCCGGCGCTACAATAGCGGGATGTTTCACCCCAAGCGGATCGGCTGGGGGTGGATGCCGGCGCATCCGGCGATGGTGCTGACCAAGGCGGCCTATGAACGCGTCGGGAATTACCGCACCGACTTCAAGATCGCCGCGGATTTCGACTTCATCGTCCGAGCCTTTGCCAAGCACGGGCTGAGCTACACCTATCTGCGCGACGTGTTCGTGAAGATGCAGGTGGGGGGCGTGAGCACCGCTGGCGGGGCGTCGCGCGGGATCATCGATGCCGAGATGCTGCGCGCCTGCCGCGAGCATGGCATCCGGACCAACCGGGCGATGATGCAGTCCCGCTATCTGCTCAAGGTGCTGGAGCTGGTGCGGCGCAGCTGATCCTTGACGTGCCCCTTGTCAGTGTATTAGTCGGATAAAACAGTTGTGAAAGGTGAGCCCGTCGGATGCATGAAGACCCGGTTCTGGAGATAACGGAGCTCAGCAAGACCTATGGCCGAAAGGCCGGGGGCGTGCGGGCGGTGCAGGATGTGTCGCTCACCGTGCGGGCGGGGGAGGTCTATGGCTTTCTCGGCGCCAATGGTGCGGGCAAGAGCACCACGATCCGGATGCTGCTCGGGCTGATCACGCCCACATCGGGCAGCGTCCGACTGTTCGGCAAGGATCTGCGCCATGGCGAGCCGTCGCGGCGGCTGGGATCGCTGGTCGATGGCGGGGCCTTTTATCCGTTCCTGTCGGGCCGCAAGAATCTCGATGTGCTTGCGCGGACCCAGGGGCTGGGGACCGAGCGGATCGATCCGCTGCTCGCGCAGGTTGGGCTCGAGAAGGACGGCAAACGCAAGGTGAAGGGCTATTCGACCGGCATGCGCCAGCGGCTGGGCGTGGCGGCGGCGTTGCTCAACGACCCCGACCTGGTGATCCTCGACGAACCCGCCAACGGGCTCGACGCGGCGGGCATCCAGGAGATGCGGCGGCTGATCCGCTCGCTGGCCGAGGAGCATGGCAAGACCGTGTTCCTCTCTAGCCACCTGCTCAACGAGGTGCAGCAGGTGTGCGACCGGGTGGCGATCATCGACCGCGGCGTGCTGATCCGCGAGGATACGGTGGAAGGCATCCTCAAGACCGAGGAGAGCTTCCACATCGTTGCGACGCCGCTGGACGCAGCGCGGGCGGCACTGGTGGAGAGCTGGCCGTGCGAGATCGAGGGCGACGGGCTGCAGGTCCGCGCCGGAAGGGCCGATGCGCCGGAGATCTTGCGGCGGCTGGTCGCGGCGAAGGTGGATGTGTTCAGCATGGCCCCGCACCAGCGCACCCTGGAGGAGGCATTCCTCGCCATCACCGGAACGGAGACGGCCGATGCGTAACCTGATCTCGGCCGAATGGACCAAGATGCTGCCGCACAAGGGCACCTGGTTCCTCGTCTGGCTCTATCCGGTCCTGTTCTTCGTGATCTTCGCAATCACGATCATGGTCGCGTCCAAGGGCACCAAGCCGGAAACGGTGGCGGGGTGGATCGAGGACACGTCGGTGGTGTGGCACATCGCCTCGATCAGCCTGGGGCGGTATCTGATCGCGGGTTATTTCGCGGTGGTGTTCGCCGGCGAATATGGCTGGAACACCTGGAAGCTGGTGGTGCCGCACGCCTCGCGGTGGAAGCTGCTCGGCTCCAAATATCTCGTGACCCTGGGGCTGCTCTACATCGCCTGGATCGCGACCGCGCTGATCTCGGTGCTGATGCGCTATCTGGGGTCGGCGGTGTCGGGCGAGGCGCTGCCGCAAGGCCTGACCCTCGGCACGATCCTGTACGAGCATGGCAAGCTGCTGCTGCTGGGCATCGCGCCGCTGCTGATCACCGCGGGCTATGCCACCACGGCGGCGATATCGACCCGATCGACCCTGGCCACGGTCATCATCTCGATCGTGCTGGTCACGCTCGACGAATTGCTGGGCAAGATCGTCCAATGGCTCAGCAGCTATGGCATGGAATGGCCCGCCATCCCCTACCGCATCCTGCCGGGCTATCACCTCCAGAACCTGGCGAGCTGGATGGCCGAGGGCGCGGGCTTCCAGGCCAAGCTCGCGACCGGCACGGTGATCGCCTATTCGGAGACGGTGTCGCTGTTGGCGATCGCGGGGTGGGTCGTGGGGCTCGCGGGACTGGTCCTGTGGGTCTTCCGGCGCCAGGACATCAACTGAGGCTCAGGCGCGGTTGGCGAGGAACCATTCATAGGTCTTCGCCAGCCCGTCCCTCAGCGAGGTCTTCGGCGACCACCCCATCGCACGAAGCTTGTCGGCGGCCATCAGCTTGCGCGGGGTGCCGTCGGGCTTGGTGGGGTCGGCGACGATCTCGCCTTCGAAGCCGACGACCTCGCAGATCAGCCTTGTGAGCTCGCGGATCTCGAGGTCCTCGCCGCTGCCGACATTGACATGGCCGGGCGCCGAATAGGCCTTCATCAGGAAGACGAGCGCGTCGGCGCAATCGTCGGCGTAGAGGAATTCGCGGCGCGGGGTGCCCGTGCCCCACATCACCAGCTGCTTCGCGCCCGCCAGCTTGGCCTCATGTGCCTTGCGCATCAGCGCGGGGACAACATGGCTGGTCTCGAGATCGAAATTGTCGCCGATTCCGTAGAGGTTGGTCGGCATCGCCGAGATGAAGTCGCAGCCATATTCGGCGCGGTACGAATCGCCGAGCATGATCCCCGCGATCTTGGCGATGGCATACCATTGGTTGGTCGGCTCGAGCGGCCCGGTGAGGAGCGCGTCCTCCTCGATCGGCTGGGGCGCCATCTTGGGATAGATGCACGAGGAGCCGAGCAGCATCAGCTTTTCGGTGCCCGCGAGCCGCGCCGCCTCGGCGATGTTCGCCTGCATGATCAAGTTCTTGTAGAGGAACTGGCCGGGATAGCTGCTGTTCGCGAGGATGCCGCCGACCTTGGCCGCGGCCATGAAGATCGCGTCGGGCTTGTTGGCGGCGACCCAGTCGAAGGTCTGGCGCTGGTCGGTCAGGTCGAGTTGGCCGCGGCCGGCGGTGAGCACCTCGCAGCCTTCGCTCGCCAGCCGCCGTACCAGTGCGCCGCCGACCATGCCGCGGTGCCCGGCGACGAAGACGCGCTTGCCTTCGAGCGAATAGCTCATCCGTTCGAGCGCCCCACCGGCGCATCCGCCATCACCTTGAGATCGGCCTGGACCATCTCGATGGCGAGTTCGTGCGCGGTCGTGGTGTGGACCCAACCGAGCTTTTCACGTGCCTTGCTGGCATCGCCGATAAGGAGATCGACTTCGGTCGGGCGGAAATAGCGCGGATCGATCGCGACGCGCAGTTCGCCGGTCGCGGCGTCGAAGCCCTGCTCGGCCTCGCCTTCGCCTTTCCATGCGATCGTCACGCCGACCTCCTCGAACGCCCATTCGACGAACTGGCGCACCGACACGGTCTCGCCGGTCGCGAGGACATAGTCGTCGGGTTCGTCCTGCTGGAGCATCCGCCACATGCCCTCGACATATTCGCGCGCATGGCCCCAGTCGCGCTTGGCGTCGAGATTGCCGAGATAGAGCGTCGCCTGCCGCCCCAGCTTGATGGCGGCCACCGCGCGGGTGATCTTGCGCGTCACGAAGGTCTCGCCGCGCATCGGGCTTTCATGGTTGAACAGGATGCCGTTCGAGGCGTGCATGCCGTACGCCTCGCGGTAATTCACCACGATCCAATAGGCGTAGAGCTTCGCCACCGCGTACGGCGAACGCGGATAGAAGGGCGTCTTCTCGGTCTGGGGGATTTCCTGGACCTTGCCGTACAGCTCCGAGGTCGAGGCCTGGTAGAAGCGAGTGGTCTTCTCCATGCCGAGGATACGGATCGCCTCGAGCAGCCTGAGCGTGCCGACCGCGTCGGCATTGGCGGTATATTCCGGGGTCTCGAAGCTGACCGCGACATGGCTCTGCGCGGCGAGATTGTAGATCTCGTCGGGCCGGGTTTCCTGGATGATCCGGATCAGGTTGGTGCTGTCGGTCAGGTCGCCATAATGGAGCTTGAGGTGCGGGTCCTCGACCTGCGGCTCCTCATAGATATCCTCGATCCGGCCGGTGTTGAACGAGGAGGAGCGGCGCTTGATACCGTGCACTGCATAGCCCTTGGCCAGTAGGAGCCGCGCCAGATAGGCGCCGTCCTGCCCGGTGATGCCGGTGATCAGCGCGACGGGGCGCTTGCTGGTCATGCTCGATTGCCCTCCATTTGGGGCGCAACTGCCCGATAATGACGATGAGGCCAAGCGCGATTATCTGTTTGCGACCCCGGTTGCGGAGCATCGCATGGCCACCTATACCGCCCCGGAAGCCGCAGGGGGCCGGGCCGCGATGCCACGGATTTCGCGGAGAAATATCAAGGGGTTTGGCTTGCGGAGATTTGCGATATTCGGGCCGGCGAAGCGCCGGTCTTCGAGTGGTTCGCGACTGCGCCTCTCGGGATTGCCGGGCGACATCCCGGCGCGCTTCTGGGTGTTGGCCGCTTTTGTTGCGCTCGTTTTTCTGACGGGGGGCGGATCGCGCGACGATGTCGCGTCGCTGGTGATCCTCCGGCCGGCCTGCGCTTTCTTCGCCGCCTATGCGCTCACGGCCGCGAGACCGGGCGATTTCGCGCGGCTGCGCGTGCCGATCCTGCTGCTGGTGGCGCTGGGCGGATGGATGATCCTTCAGCTGATCCCGCTGCCGCATGGGCTGTGGAGCGCGCTCCCCGGGCGCGCGGCGATCGCCGCGAACGATCAGCTCGCCGGACTCGGCGAGATCTGGCGGCCGATCTCACTGGCGCCATCCAAGACGATGAATGCGCTGGGATCGCTGATCGTGCCGATCACCGCGCTGATGCTCTATGCGATCCAGGCCGAAGACGACCGGCGGCGGCTCCTGCCGGTCTTCCTGATCGTCGCGACGGTCAGCGCGCTGTTCAGCCTCGGCCAGTATGCGATGGGGTCGGGGCCGCTCTATCTCTATCGGATGACCAATATCGGCGAGGCGGTCGGGCTGTTCGCGAACCGCAACCACAATGCGGTGTTCCTCGCCACCACGCTGCTGATCGCCGCCTGGTTGCTGACCGATCTCCACCGGCTGCGCACCGGCGTGAACTCGGCCAAGCCGATCCTCTACGCCGCCGCTGCATTGCTGGTGATCGCGATCCTGCTGATCAACCGGTCGCGCGCGGGCCTGCTGATCGGGCTGCTCGCGATCGGTCTGGGCGTGGCCCTCTATCTGACCGGGCTCCGGCGTGGGAGCGATGCGCATGCCCAGCAGCTCTCGCCGCTGCGCTGGCTGCCGATCGCGGGCGTGATCGGCGTGTCCGCGCTGGGCGCGGCGGCGCTGTTCGCCAATTCGGGGTCGTTCGACCGGCTGGTGTCGCTGTCCGTCGCGGAGGAGTTGCGCGCGCAGGTGCTGCCGCAGATCATCCAGATGGCGAAGGACCATTGGGTCTTCGGCACCGGCTTCGGATCGTTCGAATATGTCTATCGCAGCTATGAGACCAGCCAGTTCCTGCGCGAGGAATATCTCAACAATGCGCATGACGATTGGCTGCAATGGATCATCGAGGGCGGATTGCCGGCGATCCTGATCGCGCTGGGCTTCATGGGCTGGCTCGCCGGCGTGGTGCTGGGGCATTGGCGTGCGCGTCTGACGAACCTGCCGCGCACCCAGATGGCGGCGATGGCGCTGGGCGTACTGCTCCTGCTTCTTTTGGCGAGCGCGCTCGATTATCCTCTCCGCGTTCCGTCGATGATGTTGTACGCGGTCTTGATGGTGGCGTTTCTTGCCGACACGCCCGAGCCGGCGGTGAAGATCAAGCGGCGGTCGGGCGGCGGCAGGGCCTGACGGGAAGGATGCGGCACAGGTGAAGGAAAATCGCATGACGTTGAGATCGGGCCTCGCGCTGGCCGCGGGCTGTCTGATGGCGCTCGCCCTGTCGGCATGCGGCAACCGCGCGCCGGGGCCGATCGGCCAGGCGCCGGGGATGCAGGTCGCGCAGCTTTCCGACCTGCCTCGGCCCTCCGCCTCGGACCGCATGACCGAAAACGAACCCTATCTGCTGGGCCCACTCGATAAGCTCGAGGTCGAGGTCTACGGCGTGCCCGACCTGAAGCGCACCGTGACGGTCGATGCCAATGGCACCTTCGCCTTTCCGCTGGTCGGCGAAGTGCAGGCATCGGGGCTTACTCCAAGCCAGATCTCGCTGGCGCTGGCAGGCAAGCTCAACGCCTATATCAAGAATCCGCAGGTCACGGTGAACGTGCTCGAGCGCGTCAGCCAAAATCTCACCGTCGATGGTCAGGTCGCGCGGCCGGGCCAATATCCGGTGGTCGGGCGCCAGACGCTGATGCGGGCGGTCGCGATCGCGGGCGGCACCACCGAATATGCCAAGCTCGACGATGTCGTGATCTTCCGCACCGTCCAGGGCCAGCGCTATGTCGGGCTCTACAATCTCGGTGCGATCCGGCGCGGCAATTATCCCGATCCCGAGATCTTCGCCAACGACATCATCATCGTCGGCGATTCGGCGGAACGGCGCCGGTTCCAGGACATTCTGCAGGCGATGCCGGTGCTGACCGCGCCGCTCATCCTTCTCACCCAGGCTTTCAAGTAGGTTCGCGACCCGTATGAACACCATCACCTACGAAGAGGCACCGTTCGATCCCGCCGCCGCGGCCGCCATCGACACGCCGATGGCGCGAGCCCGGCGCTTCGACGAGCGCGCGCTGTCGCTGGCCGAACGCTATTGGCAGGCGGTGCTCAACCGCAGGCTGATGATCCTGGGGATCGTGCTGGTCGCGATGGTCGTGGGCGTGATCGTCACCCTGATGGCGACCCCGCAATATCGTGCGACCGCGCGGCTGGAGATCGCGCGCAACCAGCCCAAGGTGCTTTCGGTGCAGGGCGTCGAGGTTGAGGACCGCGGCCGCGACATCCAATTCTACGAAACCCAGTATCAGCTGCTGCGCGCCAAATCGCTCGCCGAGCGCGTCGCGCGGGCGCTGAGCCTGCAGAATGACGACAGCTTCTTCGCGAAGTTCGGCGGGCCGAAGGTCGAGGAAGGCGCCTCGCGCAAGACGCGGAGCGCCGCCGATCAGGCCGCGCGGCTGAACGACGCGGCGGGCATCCTGCTCCGCAATGTCGAGATCCAGCCGGTCGGCAACTCGAACCTGGTCGATATTCGTTTCAGCAGCCCCAGTCCCGATCTGTCCGCGCGTGTCGCCAATGCCTGGGCGCAGGAATTCATCCAGGCCAATCTCGAGCGCCGTTTCACCGCGACCGCCGATGCGCGCGGTTTTCTGGAGCAGCGGCTCAGCCAGCTCCGCACGCGGCTCGAGGCCTCGGAGCGCGAACTCGTCGCCTATGCCACGGGCAAGGGCATCGTGACGCTTTCCTCGGGCGGCGACGCGTCGGGGAAGGGCAAGGGCGGCGGCGGCGAGCGCACGCTGGTGATGGACGATCTCGCGGCGCTCAATTCGGCGCTGGCCCAGGCGACCTCCGAGCGGATCAGCGCCGAGGCCGCGCTGCGCGCCGCGGTGAACAATCCCAATGCCCCGTCGCAAACGACGATCGCGTCGCTGCGCCAGCGCCGCGCCGAGCTTGCGGGCCGCTATGCCGCGTTGCTCACCAAGTTCCAGCCGGGCTATCCCGAGGCCGAGGCGCTGCGGACCGAGATCCTGACGATCGACCAGTCGATCGCCGCCGAGCAGGGCCGTTCGCGCAGCGATGCCGAGGCTGCGTATCGCGGCGCGCTCGCCAAGGAGAATGAGCTGCGGGCGCGGTTCGAGACGTTGAAGACCAGCTATAATGGCCAGCGCAACAGCATGATCGAGTATCAGATTCTCGATCGCGAGGTCGATACCAACCGCCAGCTCTATGACAGCCTGCTGCAGCGCTACAAGGAGATCGGCGTTGTCGGCGTGGGGTCGAACAACGTCTCGGTCGTGGACCTGGCCGATGTGCCGGGGCTCCCCTATGATCCCGATCTGGCGACCAATTTGGCGATTTCGGTGCTGCTCGGGCTCGTGCTCGCGGCCGCGCTGGTGGTGATCGCCGAAGAGGTCGATCAGAGCCTGCGCGATCCGGCGGACGTCCAGCGCGAGCTCGGGCTGCCGCTGCTCGGCACCATCCCGCGCATCGACGACAAGGAAGTCGGTGGCGAGCTGCGCGACAAGAAGACGCAGCTCTACGAATCCTATCTGGCGGTGCGTACCAACCTGTCGTTCCTCACCGATCACGGGGCGCCGGGGGTCTTCATGCTCACCAGCTCGCGGCCCAACGAGGGCAAGAGCCTTTCGGCCTATGCGCTGGCGCGGCTTTTCGGCGAAACGGGCGCGAAAATCGTCCTGATCGACGCGGATATGCGCAATACGCGGCTCGACGACCTGATGGTGCTCGATCCGGAGCGGCCGGGCCTCAGCAATTATCTGTCGGGCGCGATCGACGCGACGGAGATCCTCCAGCGTCCCGAAGGCCAGAATTTCGAGATGATCGCCGCCGGGCCGATCCCGCCCAACGCCGCCGAGCTGCTCGCCTCCGAACGCTTCCGCAACCTGCTCGCCCAGCTGCGCGAAAGCCACGATCATGTGATCATCGATGCGCCCCCGGTCCTCGGCCTCGCCGATGCCCCGCTGCTCAGCCGGTCGGTCGATGGCGTGCTGTTCGTGATCGAGTCGAATGTCGGCAAGCTTCGCCTCGTCCGCGGCGCGCTCAAGCGGCTCGAACTGCCGGGCGCCAAGATCTTCGGCGCGCTCGTCACCAAGCTCGATGCGCGTAACATGACCTATGGCTACGGCTATGGTTATGGCTACGGCTATGGCGGCTATGGCTATGGCCGCGCCCGCGCCGCCAAGGAAGCGGCGGCGGCGGCCGAAGCCGCCTGATGCCGGACGAGACGACAGGCTTCGCGCCCCCGGCGCTCGTGATCTGGGGCGGCGCGCTGATCGCGGCGCTGTGGCTCGCGCTGACCGCGGCGGGCGCGGTGACGCAGGAGATTGCGCCGCGCGCCGCGCTGATGCTCTTCCCCAAGAACGGCTTTGCCTATCAGAACCACGCCACGGCAGGTTCGATGGGCAAGACCGCCGCGGTCCGCGACATGCGTGTCGGGCCCGAGCAGCTGGCCGAGGCGCGCGAGGCGCTGCGCCGCGAGCCGCTCGCCAGCGGTGCGCTCATGCTGATCGGGATCGAGCGCGACGCAGCGGGAAAGCATGACGAGGCGGCGACGCTGATGGTCGCGACGCATACGCTCGACAAGCGCGAGCTCGTCGCCAACGCCTGGCTGATCAACCATTACGGCACGATGCCCGGCGATCATTCGGAACAGGTGCTGGGGCTGCTCGACGAGGCGCTCAAGGTCAAGCCGGAGCTGGGGCAGCAATATATGCCCGCCTTCGCGCAGGCGCTGGCCAATCCCGATACCATTCCGGTATTCCTGCGGCTGTTGCGCGCCAAGCCGAGCTGGGAACTGAATTTCTGGCGGGCGGTCGCCGCCAACGATGCCGCGTTGCCCAATGCCGAGGTGCTGCGTTCGCGCATGCTGACCGGGCGCGACGAGCAGAGCGACGTCGATGCGATGCTGATGGCGTCGTTCATCCGTGTGAAGCGGATGGATCTGGCGCTCAGTTTCGGCAAGGGCCTGCCCGCGAAGCCGGGCGACCGCGACAATCTGCTGCGCAATTCGAGCTTCGAAGACCTGCCTTCGATGCCTCCGCTCGACTGGGAGCTGATCAGCGACGGCCGGATCGGCTCGGCGATCGATGAGGGCCGCGGCACGCTGATCATCAACGCGATCGCGGGATCGGGCGGCACCGTCGCGCGCCAGCTGATCGCGATGCCGCCGGGCAGCTATCAGCTGCTGGTCAAGCTGGGCCGTGCGGAGTTCACCCGCGGCAGCGACCTGACCGTGCGCGTGCACTGCGCCGAATCGGACGATCCGGATATCCCCGCGTTCAGCGAACGCGTGGACACCGATCTCGACAAGCCGTTCGTCGTCGCCGAGGACAGCCGCTGCAGCTTCTACTGGATCGACCTGATGTTCTCGGCGTTCGATTCCTCGACGCCGGCATCGACCAGCGTCGCGGAAGTGCGGATCATCCGCGCCCGCAAGCAGCAGGAAACCGAGGCGCCGGCGGAGAAGACCGACGGGAAGCCGCCGGAGTAACTACCGCCGCGCGATGCCGCTGTTGCTCAGCACCTTGTCGAAATAGGCGATCGTCGCGGTCAGCCCTTGCTCGAGCTGCACCCTGGGTTCCCAGCCGAGAATCGACTGGGCCTTGGCGATATCGGGCTTGCGCTGGCGGGGATCGTCCGAGGGCAAGGGCTTGTGGACGAGCTGCGACCTGGAGCCGGTGAGGCGGATCACCGCCTGGGCCAGCTCGATCATCGTGAACTCGCCGGGATTGCCGAGATTGATCGGGCCGGTGACCTCGTCGCCGGTGCCCATCAGCCGGACGAACCCTTCGACCAGATCGCTGACGAAGCAGAAGCTGCGCGTCTGCTGGCCGTCGCCATAGATGGTGATGTCGGTCCCCATCAGCGCCTGGACGATGAAGTTCGAGACCACGCGCCCGTCATTGGGATGCATGTTCGGGCCATAGGTGTTGAAGATGCGCGCGACCTTGATCTTCGTGCCGTGCTGCCGGTGATAGTCGAAGAAGAGTGTCTCGGCGCAGCGCTTGCCCTCGTCATAGCAGGAGCGGAAGCCGATCGGGTTGACGTTGCCCCAATATTCCTCGGGCTGGGGATGGACGTTGGGGTCGCCATAGACCTCGCTGGTCGAAGCCTGGAAGATCTTGGCGCCGACGCGCTTCGCGAGGCCGAGCATATTGATCGCGCCGTGCACGCTGGTCTTGGTCGTCTGGACCGGATCGTGCTGGTAATGGACCGGCGAGGCGGGACAGGCGAGATTGTAGATCTCATCGACCTCGACATAGAGCGGGAAGGTCACGTCGTGCCGCTGGATCTCGAAATTCGGATTGCCCAGCAGGTGCGCGACATTGGTCTTCTGGCCGGTGAAGAAATTGTCGACGCAGAGCACGTCGGCGCCATCGGCGAGCAGGCGCTCGCACAGATGGCTGCCGATGAAGCCGGCGCCGCCGGTGACGAGGATCTTCTTCTTCTGCAGGGTTTCGAGCGTCACGCGGGTTCGTCTCCATTCTGAAGCGCCTCGCGGACGCGCTCGATGATGTAGTCCTGCTCTTCGGCAGAAAGATAGGGGTGCATCGGCAAACTCAGCACTTCCGCGGACAGCGCTTCGGACGTGGGCAGGCCGTTGCCGACAAAGGGATAGTGGCGGTACGCGCCCTGATGGTGGAGCGGGCGCGGATAATAGACCGCGGTGGGGACGCCAACCGCCTTGAGGGCGGCCTGGATCGCATCACGGCGGGCGGCGGGGACCTTGAGCGTGTATTGGGCCCAGACGGAGGTGGTGCCTTCGGGCATGGGCGGGACTGCGGCGATATCGGCGAAGGCGGTGTTGTAACGCGCGGCGACCGTCTGGCGGAGTTCGACCTCCTCCTCGAAGACCTTGAGCTTCTCGAGCAGGATCGCGGCCTGGAGCGTGTCGAGCCGTCCATTCACGCCGATCCGCTCGATATCATATTTGTCGATCGTCGAGCGGCCATGGAGGCGGATGCTCCGGCAGATCGCGGCGAGCCCCGCCTCGTCGGTCAGGATCGCGCCGCCGTCGCCGTAGCAGCCGAGCGGCTTGGCTGGGAAGAAGCTGGTCGCGGTGATCGTGCCGAAGGTGCCGACCTTGCCCTGGGGCGAATGCGCGCCGAGCGACTGGGCGGCGTCGGCCATGATCCAGAGATCGCCCGCCGCGGCGCGGATCGCGTCGTAATCGGCAGGCAGGCCGAACAGGTCAACGACGATGATGCCGACCGGCCTCAGGCCCTTTTCCTTCGCAAGCGCGATGCCGCCGGCGATCCTGGCGGGATCGACGTTGAAGTCGTTCGCATCAACATCGATGAAGATCGGCGTCGCGCCGAGCAGGGCGATCGCCTCGGGCGTGGCAGTATAGGTGAAACCGGGACAGAGCACCGCGTCGCCGGGTCCCAGGTCCAGCGCCATCATCCCGATCAGCAGCGCATCGGTGCCGCTTGCGCAGCTAATGACGTGCTTCGCGCCGGTGAGGTCGGCAAGCGCGGTCTCGAACGCCGCGATCTCCGGGCCCATGATATATTGGCCGTGATCGAGCACGCGCGCGATCGCGGCGTCGATCTGGGGACGCAGGCGTGCCTGTTGCGCGGCGAGATCGATAAACTCGATCGGGCGTTCAATCGATGCGTTCGAGTCCGCCATGCGCTTCCCTGTATTTCGATCCGTCGATGGGGCAGACCAAGTCCGCGCCCAGCCTTGCCCCGGCCTTGCTCATCCAGCCGATCCGCCGCGCGGGCACGCCGGCCATCACCGCATATGCGGGGACGTTCTCGGTCACCACCGCGCCCGCGCCGATGAAGCAATATTCGCCGAGCGTGTTGCCGCAGACGATGGTGGCGTTCGCTCCGATCGAGGCGCCGCGCTGGACCAGCGTGGGGCGCGCTTCGTCCATCCGGCGCACCTCGGCGCGCGGATTGTTGACGTTGGTGAAGACGCAGCTCGGCCCGCAGAACACGCCCTCGTCGAGCGTGACGCCGGCATAGATGCTGACATTGTTCTGGATCTTGCAATTGTCGCCGATCATCACGTCGGGCCCGGCCATGACATTCTGGCCGAGGCTGCAATTGCGGCCGATCTCGGTCCCCGGGAGGACGTGGCAGAAATGCCAGATCTTCGTGCCCTCGCCGATCTTGGCGGGGCTATCGACATAGCTGCTCTCGTGGATCAGCGCGCCGGGATGGTCGGGGTGTTCCTTCATCTCGCTCATCAGGCGCGCACCACCTTGGGGGAGCCGATCGCGCCGCAGGCGTTGCGGGTGTCGACAACGAGCTTCGCATGGGCGACGAGGTGGCCCCAATCGATCCCGTCATGGTCGGTGGCGATGAGGACGACGTCGTAGGTTGCGAGGTTTTCGGGCGTGAGCGCGACCGACTTGCGGCCCGCGAATTC